>CAVROK010000011.1:0-570380 GCA_963722835.1 uncultured Actinomycetota bacterium | reverse complement strand
CGAGGTGACCTCGAGACCACCGCCTACCAGGCGTGATCGGACCGTACGGCGATGCCGGCCCGCTCAGGGCCATCGAGCTGGTCGGCGGCTCGCTCTCGAGGGTGCACCTGAGCCGGTAGCTGCCGTCACCGTCCTCCCACGTCGCTGTGCGAGGGACCCTTCGCCAGGTCGCTGGTTCACCCGTATGCCGAGGAGTGGTCGCCACCTGGATCTCGTCGATGGTCCAGGTGTAGATCAGCGACGGCATCCCGGGGAGCGCCGCGAGCTCGTCCATGTACGCGAAGTGGTCGACGTGAGGGTGATCTCGCCCACAAGCCAGGTCTGTGCCTCCGGAGGGCTGAGGTCGTCGAGCACCATCCAGCCCGTGTAGGCCATCAGGCCCACGTCGAGGACGAACCCCTCGGCCATCGGCTCCGCAGAGCTGCGAACCAGCTGGCCAACGACGTCGTACCAGGCGTGCCGACTCGCGGACCGAGACCGCGGCTGGGTGTGAGACGTCGTCCGGACGAGGCGCTTGGTGCGGTCGTAGCCGAACTCCAGCGCGAACTGGCGCCGCTCACCGACGACGAAGTCCGTGTAGTTGCCGTCCTGGAGCACCCACCGCTCCAAGCCGATCCACCACGGCTCAGCCGTCAGGTCGGCAGCCGGGGCGACGGAAGGGGATGCCACGGAGCCATGCTGTCGCACGCATCCCCCACCGCCCAGCGGGTACCTCCCGAAGCGAGGAAAGGAGCCGGGATGCCGAGCAAGAAGGCGAACGTGAAGAACGAGGACCAGTACGAAGCGCTCAAGGACAAGGGGATGTCGAAGCAGCGCGCTGCGAAGATCGCCAACTCCGAGGGGGCGTCGAAGCGCGGCGGCAAGCAGAGCGGCAAGGGCGGCGACAGCTCGCAGGGCGGCACGACCGCGCAGAAGAAGAAGGCCGGGCGCAAGGGCGGCAAGGCGTCCAGCGGGTCCTGATCCGCGGACAAGGGTTTGATCCCAGTCCCGATCTGGGCATGGTGGAGAGGTAGTTGAAGCCCGAACCAGCTCGAGGAGACACATGTCTGACCCCGTCAAGCTCGCGATCATCTACTACTCCTCCACCGGCACCCTCGACGCGATGGCGCGCCATGCCGCGCAGGTCGCCGAGAAGGCCGGCGCCGAGGTGCGGCTCCGTCACGTCGAGGAGCTCGCCCCCGACGAGGTGATCGCGTCCCAGGACGAGTGGGTCGAGCACCGCAAGGCCGTGGCGGACGAGCCGACCGCCGTACCCGACGACGTGGTGTGGGCCGACGCCGTCCTGTTCGGTACGCCGACGCGGTTCGGCAACGTCGCCAGCCAGCTCAAGCAGTTCATCGACACCCTCGGACCCCAGTGGGGCGAGGGCCTGCTCGCGGACAAGACCTACGCCGGCTTCACCGCGGCCAAGACCGCGCACGGCGGCCACGAGTCCACGCTGCTGGCGCTCTACAACACGATCCACCACTTCGGCGGCATCGTGGTGCCGCCCGGCTACACCGACGAGATCAAGTTCGAGGAGGGCAACCCGTACGGCGTCTCGCAGATCGACCAGGGCAGCGACGACCCGCTCGACGACACCGCGTCGGAGGCGCTGGACCACCTCGTCGACCGCCTGATCACGATCACCGGGAAGCTGAACAGCTAGAAGCCCAGCTTGTGCGCGGACTCCCCGCGCACGGCCTTGCCCTTCTCCTGCGCGGTCTCCTTCAGCGCCGCCTGGAACTCGACCATCTTCTGCTGGAGGTCAGGGTCACCCGCCGCCAGGATGCGTACGGCGAGCAGCCCGGCGTTGCGGGCATTGCCCACCGCCACGGTCGCGACCGGGACCCCGGCGGGCATCTGCACGATGGAGAGCAGCGAGTCCATCCCGTCGAGGTACTTCAGCGGCACCGGCACCCCGATCACCGGCAACGGGGTGACCGCCGCGAGCATGCCGGGCAGGTGCGCCGCTCCCCCGGCCCCGGCGATGATCACCTGGAGGCCGCGGCCAGCGGCGTCACGGCCGTAGGCCAGCATCTCGTCGGGCATCCGGTGCGCCGAGACGACGTCGGCCTCGAAGGCGATGTCGAACTCCTCGCACGCCTCGCCCGCGGCCTTCATCACCGGCCAGTCCGAGTCGGAGCCCATCACGATGCCGATGCGTGGATCGGTGCTCATTCGCTCTCCTCTCCCAGGTCGCCCGCGAACCATGCTGCCGCATGGCGGGCGCGTTCGAGGCAGTCCTCGAGATCGTCGCCGTAGGCGTTGACGTGGCCCACCTTCCGGCCGGGCCGCATCTCCTTGCCGTAGAGGTGCACCCGCAGGCGGGGATCCCGGGCCAGCGCGTGCGGGTAGCCGTCGTAGAGCCGCCCGGTCTGGTTGCTCCCGCCGAGGATGTTGACCATCACCGTCCACGGGACGCGCGCGTCGGGTGCCCCGAGCGGCAGGTCGAGCACCGCGCGCAGGTGGTTCTCGAACTGGCTGGTCACCGCGCCGTCCTGGGTCCAGTGGCCGGTGTTGTGCGGCCGCATCGCCAGCTCGTTGACGAGCACGCGACCGTCGGTCGTCTCGAACAGCTCCACCGCGAGCACGCCGGTCACCCCGAGCTCGCCCGCGACCGTCATCGCGATCTGCTGGGCCTGGACGGCGAGCGCCGGGTCGAGGTCGGGGGCCGGGGCGATCACCTCGTGACAGATCCCGTCGCGCTGGGTGGAGGCCACGACCGGCCACGCCGCCACCTGCCCCGACGGCGAGCGCGCGACCAGGGCGGACAGCTCGCGCCGGAAGTCGACCCGCTCCTCGGCGAGGATGTCCCGGCCGGAGTCGAAGGCGGCGGCGCAGTCCTCGGGGGAGGAGACGAACCAGACCCCCTTGCCGTCGTACCCGCCCCGGGTGGTCTTCAGGACGCAGGGCCAGTTTCCATTTTCTCGGGCGAAGTCGACAACCTCCTCGACCGTCGAGACCAGCGCGTTGCGCGGGCACGGCACGCCCGAGCTCCGCGAGCCGGCGCCGCATCACGCCCTTGTCCTGGGCGTGCACCAGCGCCTCCGGCCCGGGGCGTACGGCGAGCGACTCCTCCAACGCGTGCAGGTGGTCGGTCGGCACGTGCTCGTGGTCGAAGGTGACCACCTCGCACCCGGCCGTCACCGCGCGCAGGGTGTCCAGGTCGGTGTAGTCCCCCACCGTGTGGTCGGGCAGCACCTGCGCGGCGCTCACCCCGGGCGCCTCGGCCAGCAGCCGGATCGGGATGCCCATCGCAGCAGCGGGCTCGGCCATCATCCGGGCCAGCTGGCCGCCACCGATGACGGCGACGGTCGGGGCGAGCGGAGTCGAGGAGGACGGCGCAGACACGGCAGTGACCCTACCGAGCGCGTCAGGTACGACGAACCGCGACCGGCTCGAGGTCACCGAACCCCCGCACCGGCCGGGCCGGGAGCACCCGGGTCTCGTAGCGGTGCTCGGGCAGCCCGGCGGCCGTGTGCGCGTCGGTGATCACCCGGTTGCGTCGCGCCACGCCCACCAGCCGAGCGGCGAGGTTCACGGCCGGGCCGTAGACATCGCCCATCCGGAGCACGACCGGACCGGTCACCAGCCCGACGCGCACGTCGGGGAGCCGCTTGTCGCCGCCGATCACCTTGACGATGTCCCAGGCGATCTCCACCCCGTCCTCGGGCGTCTGCGACATGAACAGCACCGAGTCGCCGAGGGTCTTGACCACCCGGCCGCCGCGACGCGACACGACGTCGTGGCTGCGGCTCTCGAAGACCTCGACCAGGTCGCCGATCTCGTCGTCCTCCAGCTGGTTGGTGAGGGCGCTGAAGCTGACCAGGTCGGCGAACCCGACGGTGGCCTCCGCGACCTGCTCGTCCGCTGCGCCGTCCAGGCTCTCCACGCGGGTGACCGCGGCCATCAGGTGGCGACGCCAGACGTAGGTGAGCAGCGCCTCGAAGTCCGGCCCGATGCTCCTGACCAGCCGGATCGCCTCCTCCCGCTTCGAGGAGTCCGCCCGGGTGCGGCCCAGCATCGAGGCCAGGGTGGCGACCTCCCACTCGGCCAGCCGGTCCATCGTCTGGCCGACCGCCCGCGTCATCCGCACGATCGTGTCGAAGTCGAGGTCGCCCGCCTTCTCGATGGCGGCCACCCGCGCCAGCGCCTCGGCGTCGGCGGTGCTGAACGCCGATGCGCCGTCCGCCTCCGGGAACCCGAGGGCTCGCCAGAGCCGCTGGGCCTGGTCGACCGTGAGCCCGGCCGCGCTGGCGACCTGCTCACCCGTCAGCTCGGGAACGGCTCCCAAGATCGCCCGTTCGAGGTCCTCAGGCTCCTTCATCAGTCCTGTGGGCCCTGTGGAACAGCTCGTCGCTGATCCGCAGCTGGGCCTTCTCCACCTGCGGGATGTCCTTCAGCGGGACCAGCCCCTGCTCGCTCGCGTCGGAGACGATCAGCGTGCCGCAGCCGAACATCCGGTCGACCAGGCTCTTCTCGTAGGAGATGTCGCTGATCCGGTTCATCGGGATGTCGTGCCCACGACGGGTGAGGATGCCGGTGCGCGTGATCAGGCGACGGTTGGTGAACGTGTAGGTCGTCAGCAGCCAGTCGAGGAAGGGCTTCACGACGAACCACGCCAGGATCAGGGCCACGACCACCCAGATGACCCACTGCCAGGTCCCCGCCTGGTCGCCGCTCGGGCAGGCTGGAGAGGTATCCCGCCAGCCCGGCCACGATGATCAGCACCACTGCGGGCAGGATCAGCGCCTTCACGTGCGTGCGCGTGCTGAGCACGATGTGCTCGCCCTCGTTCAGGAGCCTCGGGGAGATCGCCACGGGCCGATCATGCCACGGACTCCGGCCCTGTCAGGAGGCTTCCGGGCGGACGTAGACGACGTCCCCGGCGCCGAGGTGTTCCTCCCCGTCCGCCGTGCGTACGACGAGCCGGCCGCCCTCGTCCACGTCCACCGCCTCGCCGACCACCTCGCCGCCGGGAACGGCCACCTTCACCTGCTGCCCGGGCGTGGTGCACAGCTCGAGGTACGCCGCCCGCAGGTCGTCCCCGCCCCGCCACGCGTCGTAGCGTCCGTCGAGCTCCTCGACCAGGGCGGTGAGCAGCGCCGAGCGGTCGACCGGTCCCCCGGTCACGAGGGCCAGCGAGGTCGCCTCCGGCACCGGGAGCTCGTCGGCGCTCTGGTGGCAGTTGATCCCGATCCCCACGACCGCGGCGGCCGACCCGCCGTGCTCCACCCGCTCGAGCAGGATCCCGCCGAGCTTGTGGTCGCCGGCGAGCACGTCGTTGGGCCACTTCAGCGCGACCTCGACACCCGTGACCCGGCGTACGGCAGCAGCAGCGGCGACCCCGGTCAACAGGGGCAGCCACGGCCACCGCTCGGCCGGGACCCCGTCGGGCACCAGCAGGAAGGACACCGTGAGCGAGGTCCGCGCCGGGGTCACCCACTCGCGGCCCAGTCGACCGCGCCCCGCCGTCTGGTGCTCGGCCGCCAGGACCAGCCCTTCCGCCTCGCCGGAGCGGAACCGGTCGCCGACGTCGGCGTTCGTCGAGGCCGACTGCTCGACCACCTCCACCCGCCATCGGGCGGTCGTCTCGGCTGCCTCAAGTGGTGGGCGGCTGTCCGCGTCATCGCTCATGGCCACTAGATTGGCGCAGGAACGTACCGATTGCGAGGAGTCCTTCACGTGAGCGCAGCACCGGGCGAGGGCACCGAGGTCCCCGAGGACATCGACATCCACACCACCGAGGGCAAGCTGGCCGACCTCGACCGGCGCATCGACGAGGCGGTCCACGCCGGTTCGGCCAAGGCCGTCGAGAAGCAGCACGCCAAGGGCAAGATGACCGCCCGCGAGCGCATCGAGAAGCTCTTCGACGAGGGCTCCTTCGTCGAGCTGGACGAGCTGGCGCGGCACCGCTCGACGGCGTTCGGCCTGGAGAAGAACCGTCCGTACGGCGACGGCGTGATCACCGGCTTCGGCACCATCGACGGCCGCCAGACCTGCGTGTTCTCCCAGGACTTCACCATCTTCGGCGGCTCGCTGGGCGAGGTGTACGGCGAGAAGATCACCAAGGTGATGGACCTCGCCATCAAGACCGGCTGCCCGATCATCGGCATCAACGAGGGCGCCGGCGCGCGGATCCAGGAAGGGGTCGTCTCCCTCGGCCTCTACGGCGAGATCTTCAAGCGCAACGTGCACGCCAGCGGCGTCATCCCGCAGATCAGCCTGATCATGGGCTCCTGCGCCGGGGGTCACGTCTACTCCCCCGCGGTCACCGACTTCACGATCATGGTCGACGGCACCTCCAACATGTTCATCACCGGTCCCGACGTCATCAAGACCGTCACCGGCGAGGACGTCACGATGGAGGACCTCGGCGGCGCCCGGGCGCACAACACCAAGTCGGGCAACGCGCACTACATGGGCTCCGACGAGGACGACGCCCTGGAGTACACCAAGGCGCTGCTCTCCTACCTGCCGCAGA
This sequence comes from uncultured Actinomycetota bacterium, assembly GCA_963722835.1. Classification (GTDB taxonomy): domain Bacteria; phylum Actinomycetota; class Actinomycetes; order Propionibacteriales; family Nocardioidaceae; genus Marmoricola. The sequence goes on along the minus strand of CAVROK010000011.1, from coordinate 563,914 downwards.
ACAACCTCGACGACCCGCCGTCGTACGACGATCCCGGCGGACCTCGAGATCTCCGACGCTCGACCGCTCGCTCGACTCGCTGATCCCCGACGGCGCCAACCAGCCCTACGACATGCACACCGTCATCGAGTCGGTCCTCGACGACGAGGAGTTCCTCGAGGTGATGGAGCTGTTCGCGCCCAACATCGTGGTCGGCTACGGCCGCATCGAGGGCAAGTCGGTCGGCGTCGTGGCCAACCAGCCGATGCAGTTCGCCGGCACCCTCGACATCGACGCGTCGGAGAAGGCAGCCCGCTTCGTGCGCACCTGCGACGCGTTCAACATCCCGGTGCTCACCTTCGTCGACGTGCCCGGCTTCCTGCCCGGCACGGACCAGGAGTGGAACGGCATCATCCGGCGCGGCGCGAAGCTGATCTACGCCTACGCCGAGGCCACCGTCCCGCTGGTCACGATCATCACCCGCAAGGCCTACGGCGGGGCGTACGACGTGATGGGCTCCAAGCACCTCGGCGCCGACATCAACCTCGCGTGGCCGACGGCCCAGATCGCCGTGATGGGTGCCCAGGGTGCGGCCAACATCGTCTACCGCAAGGAGCTCGCCCAGCTCGAGGAGGAGGGCGGCGACGTGGAGCAGCGTCGCGCCGAGCTGATCGCGGACTACGAGGACACGCTGGCCAACCCCTACGTCGCGGCCGAGCGCGGCTACATCGACGCCGTCATCACGCCGCACGAGACGCGCATCGAGGTCGTCCGGGCGCTGCGCCTGCTCGCCTCCAAGCGCGAGACGCTGCCCCCGAAGAAGCACGGGAACATCCCGCTGTGACCGACGAGCCCAGGGCCGCCGCCGCTGCTGCGGATCGTCAAGGGCGACCCCACCCCCGAGGAGGTGGCCGCCCTGGTCTCGGTCGTCTCGGCGATGTCCGCCGCCGCTGCCGAGGCGGCCGCGAAGGACAAGGCCCCGAAGCCGGAGTGGTCGGCGCACCACCGCAAGCTGCGTCCTCCGCACCGGCACGGTGCCGGCGCCTGGCGCGCCAGCGCGCGGTAGAACTGACCAGTGCCCTCCGCTCCGCGCCTGATCCTCGCCTCCGCCTCACCCGCGCGGCTGAAGACCCTGCAGAACGCCGGTCTCTCGCCCGAGGTCATCGTCAGCGGCGTCGACGAGAGCACCGTGGAGATGACCGGGCCGGCGGACTACACGATGAAGCTCGCCCAGCTCAAGGCGGTCGCGGTCGCTGCCGACCAGAAGCGGGCACTCGTGATCGGCTGCGACTCGGTGCTCGCGCTCGACGGCGAGCTGCTCGGCAAGCCCGGCACCGACGCGGAGGCCGTCGACCGCTGGAAGCAGATGCGCGGTCGCTCCGGCGTACTGCACACCGGGCACTGCGTCATCGACACCCAGCGCGAGGTGTGGCTGGCCAGGTCGGCGGCCACCCAGGTCCGGTTCGCGCACGTGACCGACGAGGAGATCGCGGCGTACGTCGCGACCGGTGAGCCCTCAGCGGTCGCCGGTGCGTTCACCCTCGACGGGCTGGGCGGGCCCTTCGTGGCCGGGGTGACGGGCGATCCCCACAACGTGGTGGGCATCAGCCTGCCGCTGCTCCGGCTGATGTTCGACGAGCTCGGCTTCGTGTGGACCGAGTTCTGGAGCAGCTGAGTCGTCGAGCTCCGGGTTGCCGAAGACCAGCGTCGTCTTCTCGCCGTGGAACTCCACGGCGTGCCGCTTGAACACGAACCGGCGGAACGCCCAGAACCGGAACAGGGTCGCCAGCAGCGCGCCGACCACGTTGGCCGCGACGTTGTCGGCGATCACCGAGGACCAGTCGAAGATGTTGCGGGTGATCCACAGGCAGGCCATCGGGATCACGAACGAGGCGAAGTTGACGATCGCGTAGTTGACCAGCCCGCCACCGGGACCCGTCGGGTAGCGGTGCTTGAACGCGTAGCTCCGGCTGCCGTAGAAGCTGATCAGCATGCCCACGGTGTTCGCGACGAAGTAGGTCAGCACCGGGTAGCCGTGCAGCGGTCCGGGACCGTAGAGCCCGGGCAGGCCGTGGACGAGCGCGTTGAACAAGAAGACGGCGACCACCGTCGCGACGGCGTTCACGCCCGTGAACTTGATCGCCTCGCCGAACACGCGCCGCGTTCGCGAACCCATGCTCCGCACGCTATCCCGTGAGTTGGCATGATCGGCTCATGCGTGGCCTGATCCTCGCCGGGGGAACCGGCTCACGACTCCACCCCGTGACGCTGGGGGTCAGCAAGCAGCTGGTGCCGGTCTACGACAAGCCGATGATCTACTACCCGCTCAGCACGCTGATGCTCGCCGGGATTCGCGACATCCTGGTCATCACCACGCCACACGAGGCCGCGGGCTTCGAGCGGTTGCTCGGTGACGGCTCGGCGTTCGGGGTCTCGATCAGCTACGCGCAGCAGCCCTCGCCCGATGGTCTGGCCCAGGCCTTCACCATCGGCGCGGACTTCATCGGCGGTGAGCCGAGCGCGCTCGTGCTCGGCGACAACATCTTCTACGGGCCCGGGTTCGGCCGGAAGCTCGCGCAGTACGGCGCCATCGACGGCGCGATGATCTTCGCCTACCGCGTCTCCGCAGCCCGGCATGTACGGCGTGGTGGAGTTCGACGCCGACGGCACGGCCATCTCCCTGGAGGAGAAGCCCGTGCGTCCGCGCAGCAACTTCGCCGTCCCCGGGCTGTACTTCTTCGACCACGAGGTCGTCGAGATCGCCCGTGGGCTCGAGCCCTCGGCGCGCGGCGAGTACGAGATCACCGACATCAACCGGCACTACCTCGAGCGCCAGCGGCTGCAGGTCGAGGTGCTCGAGCGCGGCACCGCCTGGCTGGACACCGGCACCTTCGAGTCGCTCAACGACGCCGGCAACTTCATCCGCACCATCGAGCAGCGTCAGGGGCTCAAGATCGGTGCGCCGGAAGAGGTGGCCTGGCGACAGGGCTGGCTCAGCGACGACGAGCTGCGCGAGCGGGCCGCGCGGCTGGTGAACTCCGGCTACGGCGACTACCTACTCGGGCTGGTCGACCCGCAGGACCTCTGAGGCGGCCACGGCCCAGCGCTGCTGCCACGGGCCGATCGGCTCGATCCCGTGCTGGACCAGGCGGGCGTTGCCGAGCACGGAGTACGCCGGGCGGGTGGCCGGCCGCGGGAACGCCTCCGACCGCACCGGGTGCACGACGTCGGGGGCGAGGCCGGCGGAGGCCACGACCTCGCGCGCGAATCCGGCCCAGGTCGTCTCGCCGCTCGACGTCGCGTGCCAGGTGCCGGCCGGCGCGTCCGACTCGACGAGTCGCAGCAGCAGGTCGGCGAGGTCCCGCGTCCAGGTGGGCTGGCCGACCTGGTCGTCGACGACGTCCACCACTCCCGACTCACGGGCGCGGTCCGTGATCGTGCGCGGGAAGCAGGGCCCGTGGGCGCCGTACAGCCAGGCGGTCCGGACGACGTGGTGGTCCTCCCGGCGCCGCCTCCCGCACCGCCTGCTCCCCCGCGGCCTTGGACCGGCCGTACGCCGTGCGCGGGGCCGGCGCCGCGTCCTCGTCGTACGGCGACCGCGCCTCGCCCGCGAACACGTAGTCGGTGCTGACCTGGACGATCCTCGCGCCGTGGTGGTGGGCGGCCCGGGCGAGCACCCCGGCCGCGGTCGCGTTGATCTCGAACGCCTCGGCCTCGCGCGACTCGGCCTCGTCGACCGCCGTCCAGGCCGCGCAGTTGAGCACCACGTCGTGGCCGGCCATCGCGCGGGCGACCGCATCCTCGTCGAGCAGGTCGAGGTCGCCGCGGTCCACGCCGGTGTGCGCGATGCCTCGCTCCTCCAGCGTCCGCCGGGCGTCGGTGCCGAGCAGGCCGAGCGCCCCGGTCACCAGCCATCTCACACCCCGGAGCGTAACGAGGCTGCGTTGTTAGCCTGCTGCCGTGCTGGTTCGCGAGCTGTCCGTCCCGGGTGCGCTGGAGATGACGCCGGTCCAGCACGACGACGAGCGCGGCGTCTTCCTCGAGTGGTTCCGCGACGGACGCGTTCGACCGAGGCCACGGGACGGGTCTTCGAGCTGGCGCAGGCCAACTGCGCGGTCTCGCGCGCGGGCGCGGTGCGCGGCATCCACTTCGCCGAGCTGCCGCCCGGCCAGGCCAAGTTCGTCACCTGCGTCGACGGCGCGGTCCTCGACGTCGTCGTCGACCTGCGACTCGGCTCGCCGACCTTCGGTGCGTGGGACGCCGTGCAGCTCGACGACCGGGACCGTCGCGCGGTCTACGTCCCCGAGGGGCTCGGGCACGCGGTGATGACGCTGTCGGAGCGGTCGGTCGTGACCTACCTGTGCTCCTCGCTGTACACGCCGGAGCGCGAGCACACGATCCATCCGCTGGACCCGGCGATCGGGATCGACTGGCCGACCGTCGGACGCGATGGCGCCGCGATCACGCCGCTCCTGTCGTCCCGCGACCAGGCGGCCCCGACGCTCGCGGAGGTGCAGCAGCGTGGCCTGCTGGCGAGCTACGAGGAGGCGGTGGCCTTCAGCCGAGGCCGGCTCGGACCTTGAGGGGTTCCCACCAGCCACGGTTGCTGCGGTACCACTCGACGGTGGCGGCCAGTCCCTCCGCGAACGGCACCTGCGGCCGGTAGCCGAGCTCGTCGCGGATCTTGGTGATGTCGACGGAGTAGCGCAGGTCGTGGCCCTGCCGGTCGGTCACGTTCCGGACCCGGTCCCAGCCCGTGCCGGTCGCCTCCAGCAGCAGGCCGGTCAGCTCCTTGTTGCTCAGCTCGGTGCCGCCGCCGATGTTGTAGACCTCGCCGGGACGCCCGCGCTCGAGCACCAGGTGGATCCCGCGGCAGTGGTCGTCGACGTGCAGCCAGTCACGGACGTTCGCGCCCTCGCCGTACAACGGCACGTCGGCACCGTCGATCAGGTTGGTGACGAACAGCGGGATGACCTTCTCCGGGAACTGGTACGGCCCGTAGTTGTTGGAGCACCGGGTGATCGATCACCGGCAGTCCGTGGGTGCGGTGGTAGGCGCGGGCGAGCAGGTCGGCGGAGGCCTTCGACGCGGAGTACGGCGAGTTCGGCTCGAGGGGCTGCTCCTCGTCCCAGCTGCCCTGCTCGATCGAGCCGTAGACCTCGTCGGTCGACACGTGCACGAACCGTTCGAGCCCTGCCTCCAGCGCCGAGTCGAGCAGCGTCTGGGTGCCGACCACGTTGGTCATCACGAAGTCGGCCGCACCGAGGATGGAGCGGTCGACGTGGCTCTCCGCCGCGAAGTGCACGACCGCATCGGTCTCGGCCATCAGCCGGTCGACGACTGGCCGGTCGAGGATGTCGCCCTCGACGAAGTGCGAGCCTCTCGTCGTCCCACACCGGTCGGAGGTTCTCGAGGTTGCCGGCATAGGTCAGCTTGTCGAGCACCACGACCGAGTCCGGGGTGGCACCACCCCACGCGTCGTCGAGCACGCGGCGTACGTAGTGGCTGCCGATGAAGCCCGCGCCGCCGGTGACCAGAAGCCTCATGTGCTCATCGTGGCAGGGCTGGCCGACGTGGCCGCGCAGGGAGTCGAGGGTGGCCGCCATGCCGGCTCCCAGCGGAGTGCGCGCCACTCCGGACACGTGCGGCCAGGCGACCGAGCGCAGTCGCAGGTCGATCGCCTGGAGGGGCGCAGTCGGGCTGGTGCCGAACACGACGGGCGGCCGACGCCTGGTGATGCGCCGCAGGTCGGAGACGATCGCGCCCACCGTCGTCGAGTGCTCGCTCGCGAGCACCTTGAGCGCCCGGACGCCGTGGTCGATCACCTGCCCCGTGGCGGCGACGACCATGGCCGCCGCGTCGTCGACGTAGAGGTAGTCGCGCCGAGTGTCCGTCGAGACGTAGACCGTCAGCGGACGCCTGGTCAGCTCGGCCCGGCACAGCTGGGAGACCAACCCCTGCGGCTTGGTCAGGTCCTGTCCCGGGCCGTAGAGGTTGGCCAGCCGGCCCACCAGCACAGCGACGTCGGCTCGCTGGGCGAACTCGGTGACCAGGTCCTCCATCCTCAGCTTCGCCCGGCCGTACGCCGAGATCGGCACCGGCTCGGTGTGCTCGGTGAACGGGGCACCGTGTCGCGCCGGCGTACAGGCCTCCCGCCGACGACGCCAGGAAGATTCCTGCTCGCTCCATGGTGGAGGGCTGCCACTCGCTCAGCAGCCCCTCGAACACCGCGACCTCCGCGTCGACGTCCGCCTGCGAGCTCGCGGTCACCGCTGCGCCGGCACACCAGAACAGCTCCCAGCCCTCATCGGGGAGGTCGCGCGCGGCAGCGAGCAGCGCCTCGACCGCCGCGTCGTGGTCGTGCCAGGGGACTCGGGTCGTCACCACGTCCCGACCGAGGACTCGCAGCCGGCGTACGACCGCGCTGCCGAGCATGCCGGAGCTGCCGACGACCCACGCCGTCCGGCCGGACCGAGCGTCCTCAGGACGGTGGCCGGCCAAGAGGCCCCTCCTCGGGATCCTGCGTGATCAGGTACAGCGGCTTGCCCATCGCCATGTTGACCGCCACGCCGACGTACTCCGCGATCACGCCGAGCGCGAGCAGCACCACCCCCGTGCAGATCAGCACCACCACCATCAGCGAGGTCCAGCCCTGCACGGGCGCGGGGTGGGTGAGCTGGCGGACGACCACGAACACCGCGAGCAGGAAGCCCAGCAGCGCGAAGAGGACGCCGAGGACGCTGACCACGCGGAGCCCGCGGGTCCCTCCGGTGAGCACCATCCGCCAGAAGTGCGACATCAGGCTGCGGGCGGAGTACCCCGACTCGCGCTCGCCCTCGGCGCGCAGGTCGACCGGCGCCGTGGTGACCCGGCCCGCGACCCAGCCGAGGGCGACGTCGAGGTAGACCCCCGACCCGGCGTACGCCGCGACGCTGCGCCCGACCTCGCCGAGGATCAGCCGGTAGCTGTGGAAGACCGACGCGTCCGCCCCGCCACTGAGCGCCTTGACCAGACGCTTGGCCACACGTGAGCTCGCGTTGCGCAGCGCCGAGTGCGGCGGCCGGTTGGTCGGCCGCGCGTAGACGACGCTCGCCTGCTCGGCGAGGGCCACGTCGAGCATGCCGGCGATGAAGGCCGGGTCGTGCTGCCCGTCCTCGTCGAGGGTGACGATCCAGTCGCCGCCCGCCGAGGCCATGCCGGCCAGGGTGGCGGCGTGCTGGCCGAAGTTGCGGCTCAGCCAGATCGACCGCGCGAACGGGTGCTTCTGCTCCTGCTCGCGCATCACCCGCGCGGAGTCGTCCGGCCCGCAGTCGTGCACCATCAGCACCTCGGCCACGCGGTACGGCGCACCGCCGGGAGTGGTCAGCTCCGAGGTGAACTGCTCGAGCTCGTCGAGCACCCGTGGCAGGTGCTGCTCGCCGCGGTAGACGGGGATGACCACCGACACGAGGTGCACGGCCCGACTATAGTCACCCGGTGCGCCGCGTCTCGGTGGTGATCCCCACCTTCGACAACGGGTCCTACGTCGTTCAGACCGTGCGCTCGGTGCTCGCGCAGACGTTCACCGACTTCGAGCTGGTCGTCGCCGACCACAGCTCCGCCGACGACACCTGGGAGCTGCTCCAGCAGTTCACCGACGACCCTCGCGTGCGGTTGCTCCGGACGCCCGCCGGTGGTGGCGCCGAGCGGAACTGGAACCGGGTCACCGCCGAGGCCACCGGCGAGCTGGTCAAGCTGGTCTGCGGCGACGACCTGCTGGCGCCGGATGCCCTGGCCCGGCAGGTCGCCGCGTTCGACGACCACGACGACGGCGTGGTGATGGTGGCGTCCTCGCGCGACATCGTGGACGCGTCCGGTCGCACGGTGGTGCGCGACGTCGGGCTCGGCGGCCTGCACGGTCGGGTGCCGGGCCGTCGGGCGATCCGTCGTTCGGTGCTGCGCGGCGCGAACATCTTCGGCGAGCCGATGTGCGTGCTGTTCCGTCGTACGGCGCTCGAGGCGGCGGGTGGATGGCACGGCGACCCCGGCTACCTGATCGACCAGGCGACGTACTGCCGCGTCCTGCTGCAGGGCGACCTCGTCGCCGTACCCGGCCCGCTCGCCGCCTTCCGCGTGAGCGCCGGCCAGTGGAGCGTCGCCCTCGCGAAGGAGCAGGCCCGTTCCGCCGCCGAGATGCACCGCCAGCTGCGCGAGACGGACCCTGGTCGCTGCTCAGCGCCCGCGATGTGCGGATCGGCAACGCGATGGCCTCGCTGCGGGCGCTGCAGCGGCGGGCGGTCTACGCCTACCTGGGCCGGCGGATGCGGCCCCTCCTCTCTCTGAAGGTGGACCCCGGCAGCTACGCGTGGCTGCGTGACTCCGCGTACGCGATGGCCGGCTGCGTGACCGTCGTGGCCGAACCTGACGTCGGCAGCGTTGAGTACGCCTTCGGCTGCGGTGCACCCATCCCTGTGGCCGACCCGAGCGAGCAACGCCAGACGGATGGGCTCGAGTACGCCCTCGTGGCCTCGCTTCCCGGTGGGGTGCTCGTCCTGGAGGACAACGGGTTCCAGGGCACCCGCGCTGAGGTGCTGGGCCTGGCTTCCAAGGCAAGCGCCGGCAGGACCGCCAGCATCTTCTGGAACGTCAATGGCGTCATCCGCTTCACCTGCGCCCGCAAGGGGAAGCTGGTGTGCTCGTTCGAGCTCGGCGAGGACGAGGCCGAGATCGTCGGGCTCCCCGCCGCTCTCCGGACGCTCGTGCAGACGTGCGCCGAAGGCAGGGTGGACCTGGTCGCGGCGGGCGCAGCGATGGTCGAGACCTACACGGGCGTCCGGTTCGGTCCCGAGGCGCTCGACAGCGCCTCGCTGCACGAGCTGACTCCTCCCCCGTCAGATCTGGAGACCGACTCCGTTCGCTCCTCCGTGCTGAGCCACGACGATGCCGACCTGCACCTCGCCATCGCTGCCCTCCCCGACCCCGTGCAGCGTCAGCTGGCCGAGTGGGTGACGCAGGCCGCCGCACACGAAGCCGGGGTCGATGCCTGGGACGCGCGATGGGAGCACACGTCGTCGAGGCTGGAGATGCGCGACCTGGTCGACGACGACGAGGCAGCCGGCCGTCTGGAGACCAGCTTCGCCCACCAGCGGCGGTGGGCCGGCGAGGCGCTGCGCTACAGCAGTCACCCGGACTCGTTGACGGCAGCGGTGCGATGCGTCCACGCGACCCTGTTCGTGTTCAGCTGCTCCAGGACCGAGCGACCGGTGACCTTCACGGAGGACGACACCGGGCGATGGTCGTCCGACTCGCCCCAACCAGCCGGTCGTGAGCCGCAGCTCCGTGAGGTCCTTGCCCACCTGCTGTCGGTCGACCCGGTGGAGTGGGAGGGACTGCGGACCGAGCTACCCGTCCCGATGACCACCACCGAACGTGACCTGGCTATCCGGCGCGACCAGGAGCGTGAAGCGGCTGGAGACTTCGACACCTGGCAGCACGAGTGAGTTCGCGGCGTCTCGCACTTTGGGCATAACCGCAGGTCAGAGGCCCTTTTCTGTCAGTGGCCGGTGCTTGAATTGACCCATGAGCAGCCAGCCGATCGACCGCCACCACCCGGTGGTCGACTTCGGCGAGCGGCTGATCGATCGGCTCGACTCGCTGGTCGACGTACCGCTGCTCGTCGATGACCCCGGAGGACAAGCGCGGGCACTGACCACGCTCGCCCAGGGCAAGGCCCAGCTCGACGCGCTGGCGCTGCGGCTGCTCGCCGACGCCGAATCTCCGAGGCCACCGTCGAGTCCGGCGCCGCCACCGCCGCGGACTGGCTGGCCATCGAGACCCGGCAAGTACGCCGCGACGCCCGCTCCGACCTCAAGCTCGCCAGAAGCTCGACCAGCCACGACCTGCTCGCCGCCGCGATGGCCGCCGGGCAGGTCAACATCGCCCAGGCCCGCGCGATCGTCGCCGCCCTCGACCGGCTGCCACGCACCGGTGAGTTCGCGGTCACCGCCGAGCAGCGCCGGCAGGCCGAGGCCCACCTGGTCGCGCTCGCCGCCGAGTACGACGCCAAGGCGCTGCGGATCCTGGGCCGACGGATCTTCGAGGTCATCGCCCCCGACCTCGCCGAGAAGTTCGAAGGCAAGGCCCTCGAGGCCGAAGAAGCCAAGGCCGCAGCGCCGCACGACGTTCACGATGTGGGAGGACGACGAAGGCACCACCCACGGCCGGTTCCGCATCCCGGCCCGGCACGGACAGATGCTGCGCAAGATGATCCTCGCCCTCACCTCACCCGCACGCTCCGACGCGCTGCCGTCCGGGATCGACCCCGACCTCCCCACCCCGGTCCGCGACGGGATCGCGTTCACCCAGCTCATCGAGTCCATCACCGCCGAGCAGCTGCCGAAGACCGGCGGCTGCGGCGCCACCGTGGTGGTCACCATGACCCTCGACCAGCTCCTCGCCGACCTCGACGAAGCCGGGGTCTGCACCCTGGACACCGGCGGCCGCATCTCCGCCCCCGAAGCCCGCAGGCTCGCCTGCCGCGCCGGGATCATCCCGATGGTCCTCGGCGGCAAGACCCAGGTCCTCGACGTCGGCCGCAAATGCCGCTTCCACACCGAACCCATGCGCATCGCCATGGGCGTCCGCGACGGCGGCTGCACCACCGAGGGCTGCGAAGTCACCACCCGGGCTCTGCCACGCCCACCACGACATCCCCTACTCCGAAGGCGGCCGCACCAACGTCGACGACGGCCGACTCCTCTGCCCCCACCACCACCGCCGCATCCACGACCCCCGCTACCAGACCATCCACCTGCCCAACGGCAAGGTCAGCTTCCACAGACGAACGTAGGCCGTCCGCAGCGCGCCCTCGTAGGCGCGTGCGTACTCATCTGCCGATGAGCGGCATCGGGTTCGGGTTCCGAGAGACTGGTGCCATGCCCGCCTACGACCCACTCCCCTTCCACGGGACCGTGGTCTGGCTCATCGATGAGCAAGGCGGTCGACGGTCTGGGCCACCCGCGCCCCCGCCCAACAGGGACTATGCGGCCACTGGCTTCGTCCCGCCGCTGAATGTGGAGACCGGCCTCGCCTCGCTGGTGGTCCGTCCTGCCGCGCCTGGCGCGTGGCGCTCTGCGGCAGACGCGGGTTGGCTCGTGGGCGACTACCAGTACCCGCACGAGGTGACCGCTGGCGACGTCATCGTGGTGACGGAGGGACCAACGGTCGTCGGCTACTTCCACGTCGAATCAGTCGGCTGATCGAAGGCACTCACATGCCGGCGATCCGCGCGGTATGACCGATGTCCGGTTGCGGCGCTGAGGCAGGATGAACCAGTGAGCCCAATGATCGAGCCGCCGAACTCGGTACTTCTGTTGGTAGGCCGCGAGGAGTTCACTCCTCCTGCAACTTTTGCGGGCGCGGCCTGTGCAGCGACTGCGGATTGCATCGCGGTCGGAGTCCTCAGCGTGGACGACGGTCCCACGCTGGCATCGTTCGCTCAGACGACCGATCCGACTCTGGCGTCACTCGGCGAGTTCACTATCGAGTCGGAAGGACACCTTTCCCTGCGGGACGTGTACAGCCGGGAGTACGACTCAATCGGCGTCGATGCTGGCGCGGTACGGGTGACTGTTCTTGGCAACGCGTCTCCGAGCCCTGTGAAGTCGCGTTCATCGTGGGATCCGGTTAGCCGACGCACGCTCATGCCGCTGTACGTGCACGTCTTCGGGTCGCCGCCCATGGTGGACGGCGCCCCCTGGCGCCTGGCCCGACTCCAACGGCGCCGTCACCCTTGGGTTCAGTGACACCCAGTACCAGCGCTGGGTGTCGAGCAGGCTGGCCGACAAAGGTACGGAAAAGGCGGCTGCAGCGCACGTGAGATGAACGCACTCACATGCCGCGATCCGCGCGCTGATGCTGGCTCTGAGTGGGTCGGACCACTGCCACCCGCGTCGGCCCCGGGTTTGGATGATGGGTGCCCTGTCGAGGTTTGCGCACTCCTCGGGAGCCGGGGCCGTCGTAGGGTCGTCGGGTGAGGCTGCTCGGTGTGCTGCTGGCTGTCGCGCTCGCGGCCTGCGGGTCATCGGACGTGGGCGGTGGCAAGGAATCCGATCTGTCGACCGACGTCGGGCCGCTCCCCACGGAGTCGGTCATCTGGTCCACCGGAGAGGCCATCCATGTGGGACAGCCGGACGATCCGGGTAGGTGCACCAGTGAGAGCCATGGTCGGTGCTCGCGGTCGGATCTACTACCTCGCGGGTCGCTCACAGACGCTCTGGAGCACGGACGGTGCGAAGAGCCGGCGCACCCGCTACGAGACCGACGAGCTTCGGGCCTCCCGCGACGGCCGCTATATCGGCTTCTTCGACCAGTCCGACGCTGGGCCGTGGTCGACGGTCGTGGTGGATCTGGCACACGGTGAGGTCGTCATCGACGACGACGCAGGCATGGGTGATCCGGACGACGACCTGCCGGACCTGTACGAGGACGCAGAGCCACGCGTTCTGGGCTTCGAGGGCGACGAGTTCTATGTCCAGGCCGCTTCCGGAAATGAAGTGCTGTCCTGGGATGTCGGTTCGGGCGAGCGCACCAACCACGGATCGGACTTCTTCCTCCGCACACCGGATCCCGGTGGTGGCCGAGTGCTGCCAGCGCTCGTCGAGCGCGGTCGTCTGGTCGTTCCTGACGACCCGTACATGTCCACCAGTGGGGGCATGAGTCGCCCGACGGAGCGGTGACGTTCCAGCCGAACGGAAGAGGCACGGACGTCTTCGCTCTCGACGGCGGTGCGGAGCTCCCCGTCGACCTGAGGGACGCACGTTCGTCCTGGGCGGCTGGACGGACCCCGCTACGGCATACGGAATGGCCTTCGACGGCAGCCCGTTCGGGCGGCCTGTGCGTCTCGTCAGCTGCCGCATCACTCTCCAGGAGCAGAACTGCCAGGTGCTTCGCACCGTCCGGCCACCTCGGCACGAGCTGGTCCTCTTCCCCACAGGGTCCGCGGCCGGGACTACTAGCGCCCGGGACGGGCCTCAGCCCAGGCGACGGGCGGCGCGCACGATGGCGCGCAGCTCGTCCGGGACGTGGTGGATGTGCTCACCCTTGCGCAGATATCCGTGCGCGCCCAACGCCGTGCACGCCTTGGCCTCGGGGCTCGACGTGTCCCACGAGGAGAACATCACCACCACCGCGGAGGGCACCTGGCTACGGATGAGTGTCAGCGCCTGCATCCCGTCCATGACCGGCATCGTGATGTCGAGCAGCACCAGATCGGGACGGTGGGCGAGGACTGCGGTCACGCCTGCTGCGCCGTTGTCGGCCTCGGCCACCACGGCGAAGTGGCCCTCACGCTCCAGCAGCAGCCGCATCAGCTGGCGCATGTCGTCGACGTCGTCGACCACGACTGCGCGCACAGGCGTGGGCGTCTTCACGTTCATGGCGGGGGGATCCTCGGGACAAGACAGCAGGGGCCGCAGCAGCGTGGGCGCGGCGGTGTTCAGGCATGAGTGAGAGCCAGCCGATCGCGTCTCGGGTCACGACCAGCTGGCTCTCGGCAGCAACGTATCCACCGGGTCTGAACACGAACTGGGAAACCGCCAAGAACGCTCTGTGTTGCGACCTCGCCGACTGCACGGCTCTCCGGGAGGCGCCGCCATGTGGCGATAGCGGACGTTTTGCGGACCTGCATAGAGTCAAGCGTCGGCGGCGTACGCCGTCGAGGGAGGGCAGGTAATGGCGTCGACTCGGGTTGATGCAGTGCGGGTGCCGGTGGAGCACCGGTGGCTGGGGCTGGACCGTCGGTCTGCGCCCTACGCCTTGGTCGCGCTGGCGGTGATCGCGCTGTGGGCCTGGGTGATGCCCTGGGTGGCGGGCCAGGTGGCGTGGGACGACCCGGTTCGGGCGGGAGAGGCGATCCAGGTCACCGACGACGTGACGATGACCGCCGCACCGGGCTGGGGCGTGGTCAGCGGGTTGCGTACGACGGACCGCACGCGCAGTGGTGAGAGGTCGGTCGACCAGGTGGTGCTGGTCAAGGACGGAGTGGTCTTCTCGATCCTCCAGGGGCCGTTCGCGGAGAGTGCACGCCGGTTGCTGTCCCAGGCGGAACGGATCACCGGCGCCGGGGCTGGTGACGGAGGCTTCGACGTCACGGGTGGGGTGCGGGACGAGACGACGGCGTCGGGTCTGCGGGGTGTCGCGCAGGACTTCTCCTCGGCGCGGAACGTCGGGACCGTCACCACGTTCGTGGTCAACGACACCGGGATCGAGATCCAGGTCGTGGGGCCGGAAGCCCAGGTGACGGCTCTGTCCGACGAGACGGCGGCGATGGTCGACTCGCTCTCCCGCGACGCTGGGGAGACCCGATGACCGCGACCGTCCCCGCCGACGACCTGCTGCTGCGCCGCGCGGCGGCCATCGAGGAGTCAGGGTGGGGCGCCCCGTTCCATCTGCTCCAACCGCGGAACCTCTGCCTGTGGGTCTACCTCGCGCTGCTGGCCCTCGGTGCCCGCCAGCTCTACGAGATCGCCTCCCCGACCGCTGGCGTGTTCGCCGAGGCCAACCTGGCGGCCGTCGGATCGGCCGGTGCGTTCTGTCTGCTGTTCCTGCTCTTCCTGCACCACGCCGACCGCTACGAGCGCACGCCCGCCACGCTGGCCGTGGCCGCGTTCATCGGTGGCGGGGTCGGTGCGCCCTGGGCGATGGCCCTGCCCGGCAACGCCGCGATGATGGACCTGTACGGGAAGACCCTCGGCCAGGCCTGGGCCACGGACTGGAAGGCGGGCCTGACCGCGCCCTTCGTCGAGGAGACCGCGAAGGGCGCGGTGTTCCTCCTGCTGCTCGGCCTGGCACCGCTGGTGATCCGCACCGTCTACGACGGCCTGATCGTGGGCGCCTACGTCGGACTGGGTTTCCAGGTGCTCGAGGACATGCTCTACGGGCAGAACAGTGCCTACGAGCACTTCGGGGTCGACCAGGTCGGCTCGGTGCTGCACACGTTCGTCGTGCGATCGGCCACGGGCGTGGCCTCGCACGCGATGTACACCGCCATCTTCGCGGCCGGGATCATCTACCTGATCGGCACCCCGGCCCAGCCGCGCCGGATCGGCCGAGGCCTCGCACTGATGCTCGCTGCACTGCTGGTGCACGGCACGTGGGACTCCATGCTCGCGCTGGCTCACGGCAACGGCTTCGTCGTGTCGGCGCTCATGCTCCTCATCACCGTGACCAGCATCGTGGCCCTGTTCGTGGCACTGCGATGGGGTGCGCACCGCGAACGCGGCTACCTGCGCGATGTACTCGCGCCCGAGGTCGTCCAGGGCACAATCACCGACGTCGAGCTCACCGCATTGACCGGGGAGCGCGCACACCGGCGCCGTGACCGCCGCGCAGCACTCAAGGGCCGCGCTCCGGGCATGAGCCGTCACCGCGAGAAACACGTCCTCGCCGCGGCTCTGGACCTCGCGCACGACCTGTGTGAGAGCAACGGCGCGGACAGTGCAGACGTCACCCACTCCCGAGCCGAGATCCAGCGCCTCCGCACCCGCTGAACACCGTCTACGTCGTCGACGCCGCGGCGACCTGGCTCGCGGTGACGGTGACGCCCGGCGACTTCGACTGCCACGTGTACGACGACCCGTCAGCCAGCTCGGTGACCGTCCACACCGCGGTGGGCAGCTTGGGCTGCTGCAGGCCGGGCATGCGCCGAGTTTAGAACGGTGACGCGTCTGCCAACATGGGTTCATGTCTGAGCTGAGAACGTTGGGACGGGTGACCGGTTGGGCGTGCATCGCGATCGGCGGGGCCCAGCTCGTCGGCGGGATGCGCGGCGAGCCCGGCATGACGGGCGACGCGACGACGGACTCCCACGTGCGGTTCATGGGTCCTGTCTTCGCCGGCTACGGACTGAGCTGGCTCGACGCCACGGCGACGCCCGAGCCGGACCTGGGCCGGCTGCGCGTCCTGGCCGGGCTGATGGCTCTGGGAGGCGTCGGACGGCTCGCGACGCGCGCCACCGTCGGCCGACCACACCGCTTCCACGACCTGCTGCTCGCCATCGAGCTCTCCGCCCCGGTCGTGGTGGAGGTGCTGGGTCGGCGTGAGGGCGCTGCCCGCTAGGACTTCCGGGCCAGCAGGCAGAACTCGTTGTAGATGAACGGCTTCCCCGCCCACCGCGGGAACGGGAAGCTGGACCACGGCTCCGGCTCCAGGCCGACGTCACGGGCCAGGTCGGCGAGGTCGTCCCCGGTCACGAAGCGCACGTGGGTCGGGTCGCTGGCGTAGCCGCGCTCCTGCGGGCAGACGAAGAAGACCTTGCCCTCCGGGGCGCAGGTAGGGCAGGTAGTCGCGCAGCAGGGCGACACCCGCGTCGGCGTCCACGTGCTCGATGACGTGCGCGAGCAGCATGCCGTCGAAGCTCTCCGGGCGGCGCAGGTCGCTGCACTCCCACTCCTCCACGGTCAGGGCGACGAGCCCGCGACCGCGTGCCACCTCGACGGCCGCGGCGTTGTGGTCGACGCCCACCGATCCCGGGCCGAGCGTGCCGAGGTTGCGGCCGATGCCGCAGCCCACGTCGAGGGTCCGGCCGAGACGCTGGCGACGGAGGTTCCACTGGTACGGCGCCTGCACGTGCAGCGCCTTCTTCCACCGGACCTCCTGCGCGCCCTGCAGCCGGCGCGCGTAGTCCTCCCCCGAGGTGTCCGGTGGTCCGCTCACTCGACCGGCAGCCCGAGGCCGCGGGCGATCAGCATCCGCTGCACCTCGGAGGTTCCCTCACCGATCTCGAGGACCTTGGCGTCGCGGTAGAAGCGAGCGACGGGGTACTCCTCCATGAAGCCGTAGCCGCCGAAGACCTGGGTGGCGATCCGGGTGGCCGTCACGGCCGACTCGGTCGCGTAGAGCTTGGCCACAGCGGCGGCCTGCTTGAACTCCTTCATCGGCTTGCCGGCGTCCTTCATCCACGCGGCCCGGTAGGTCAGCTGACGGCTGGCGGCCAGCATCACCTCGAGGTCGGCGATCTGGAAGGCCACGCCCTGCTTGCGCCCGATGGGTACGCCGAAGGTGGTCCGCTCGCCGGCGTACTGCACGCTCATGTCGAGACAGGCCTGGATGCAGCCGACCGCGAGCGCGGCGATGGCGACCCGGCCGTCGTCGAGGGTGGCGAGGAACTGGGCGAAGCCGCGGCCCCGCTCACCGAGCAGGTGGGACTCGGGCACGCGCGCGTCGTTGAGGCTGAGCGGGTGCGTGTCGGAGGCGTGCCAGCCGAGCTTGTCGTAGGCCTTCTCGGCGGTGAAGCCCTCGGTGTCGCTCGGGATGATGATCGTGGAGATCTCGGCCTTGCCCTCCTCGCGTCTCGTCCCGTCTTGGCGGTGACCGTCACCAGCGAGGTGATCTCGGAGCCGGAGTTGGTGATGAACTGCTTGCTGCCGTTGACGATCCACTCGCCGTCGCGGAGCTCGGCCTTCGTCTTGGTCGCCCCCGCGTCGGAGCCGGCTCCGGGCTCGGTCAGGCCGAACCCGGCCAGCTTGTTGCCCTCGACCAGCTCGGGCAGCCAGGTGTCCTTCTGCTCGTCGGTGCCGAAGGTGAGGATCGGGTTGATCCCGAGACCGACGGCCGCCTCGAGGGTGATGCCCATCGACTGGTCGACCCGGCCGATCTCCTCGATGGCCACGCAGAGGCTGGTGAAGTCGCCGTCCGCGCCGCCGTACTGCTCCGGAGCGGTGAGCCCGAACAGCCCGAGCGCGCCCATCTTCTGCACCACGTCGATCGGGAAGTGGTGGTCGCGGTCCCACTGGGACGCGTGCGGCGCGATCTCCTTCTCGGCGAAGTCGCGGACGGTGCGACGGAACTGTTCGTGGTCCTCGGACAACTCGAAGCTCATGGGCCGCATCCTAGCCCCAGATGTTAACGATCGCTAACCCCAGGCGAGAGCGGGTTCGCACCCGGTCGAAACGGTCCCTACAGTGGTGGGGTGACTGTGACGAGCTCAACGGCGAGCTTGGCGGACGCCACGTCGTCCGACTCCGCGCTGCGCCGCTTCCTGCACGGACTCCCCGGCGTCGACCAGGTGGGCGCCGAGCAGCGCGCCGCCGGTCTCGGCACCCGCTCGATCAAGACCTCCGCCAAGGAGTACGCGATCGACCTGGCCATCCGGATGGTCGACCTCACCACCCTCGAGGGCTCCGACACGCCCGGCAAGGTGCGCGCGCTGGCGACCAAGGCGATGCACCCGGACCCGGCCGACCCGACCTGTCCCCCGACCGCGGCAGTCTGCGTCTACCCGGACATGGTCCCGTTCGCGAAGGAGACGCTGAGTCATTCCGGGGGCTCGTCCGGCGTGCACATCGCGGCCGTGGCCACCGCGTTCCCCAGCGGCCGGGCGGCGATGGACATCAAGCTCGCCGACGTCAAGGACGCGGTCGACGCGGGTGCCGACGAGATCGACATGGTGATCGATCGCGGCGCCTTCCTCTCCGGCCGCTACATGGAGGTCTACGAGGAGATCGTGGCCGTCCGCGGCCGCGTGCCAGACCCGACGGACAGAGTGCGCACCTCAAGGTGATCTTCGAGACCGGCGAGCTCCAGACCTACGACAACGTACGACGGGCCAGCTGGCTGGCGATGATGGCCGGCGGACACTTCATCAAGACCTCGACCGGCAAGATCCAGCCGGCGGCGACCCTGCCGGTGACCCTGGTGATGCTCGAGGCCGTCCGCGACTTCCGTGAGGCGACCGGGCAGATGGTCGGCGTGAAGCCGGCCGGCGGCATCCGCTCGTCGAAGGACGCGATCAAGTACCTCGTCACGGTCAACGAGATCGCCGGTCCCGACTGGCTGGACCCCGACTGGTTCCGGTTCGGCGCCTCCACGCTGCTCAACGACCTGCTGATGCAGCGCACCAAGATGCAGACCGGCCGCTACTCCGGCCCCGACTACTTCACCCTGGACTGATCATGGTTTCGACAAGCTCAACCGGCGGAAAGTTCGAGTACGCCCCGGCCCCCGAGTCCCGCTCGGTGGTCGACATCAAGTCCTCCTACGGACTCTTCGTCAACGGCGAGTTCGTCGACGGCTCCGGCAAGTCGTTCAAGACGATCTCGCCCAGCACCGAGGAGGTGCTCGCGGAGGTCGCCGAGGCCGACGAGGCCGACGTCGACCGCGCCGTGAAGGCCGCGCGCCGCGCGTACAACCGGGTCTGGTCGAAGATGAGCGGGGCCGAGCGCGGCAAGTACCTCTTCCGGATCGCCCGCATCATCCAGGAGCGCGCCCGCGAGATCGCCGTCCTGGAGTCGATCGACAACGGCAAGCCGATCAAGGAGTCGCGCGACGTCGACATCCCGACGGCTGCGGCGCACTTCTTCTACTACGCCGGCTGGGCCGACAAGCTGGAGTACGCCGGCTACGGACCCGACCCGCAGCCGATGGGGGTCGCCGGCCAGGTGATCCCGTGGAACTTCCCGTTCCTGATGCTGGCCTGGAAGATCGCGCCCGCGCTCGCCACCGGCAACACGGTCGTGCTGAAGCCGGCCGAGACCACTCCCCTGACCGCGCTGCTGTTCGCCGAGATCTGCCAGCAGGCCGACCTCCCGCCGGGCGTGGTCAACATCCTCACCGGCGCCGGCGCGACCGGGCAGGCGATCGTCTCCCACGACGACGTCGACAAGGTCGCGTTCACCGGCTCGACCGACGTCGGCCGCGCGATCGCGAAGGCGGTGGCCGGCTCGAAGAAGAAGGTCACCCTCGAGCTCGGCGGCAAGGCGGCGAACATCGTCTTCGACGACGCCCCGGTCGACCAGGCCGTCGAGGGCATCGTCAACGGGATCTTCTTCAACCAGGGCCACGTGTGCTGCGCCGGCTCGCGGCTGCTGGTGCAGGAGTCGGTGGCCGAGGAGGTGCTCGCCAAGCTCAAGCGCCGGATGTCGACGCTGCGCGTGGGTGACCCGCTCGACAAGAACACCGACATCGGCGCGATCAACTCGGCCGAGCAGCTCGCCAAGATCCGGGAGCTCTCCGACATCGGCGAGGCCGAGGGAGCCGGTCGCTGGTCACCGAAGTGCGACCTGCCCGACCACGGCTTCTGGTTCCCGCCGACGATCTTCACCGGCGTCACCGCGGCCCACCGGATCGCCCGCGAGGAGATCTTCGGGCCGGTGCTCTCGGTGATCACCTTCCGGACGCCGAAGGAGGCGGTCGAGAAGGCCAACAACACGCCGTACGGCCTCTCGGCGGGCATCTGGAGCGACAAGGGCTCCCGCACCCTCTGGATGGCCGGCCAGCTGCGCGCCGGCGTCGTGTGGTCCAACACGTTCAACCGCTTCGACCCGGCCAGCCCGTTCGGCGGCTACAAGGAGTCGGGCTACGGCCGCGAGGGTGGCCGCCACGGTCTGGAGGGGTACCTGCAAGTGAGTCGCATCGACGTACGCAAGACCTACAAGCTCTACATCGGCGGGGCCTTCCCCCGCTCGGAGTCGGGACGCTCCTACGTGGTCAACGACGCCAAGGGGAAGTTCTGGGCCAACGCCTCGCACGCCTCCCGCAAGGACGCCCGCGACGCCGTCAAGGCGGCCCGGTCGGCGTTCGGCGGCTGGTCGAGCCGTACGGCGTACAACCGGGGCCAGGTGGTCTACCGGATCGCCGAGGTGCTCGAGGACCGCCGCGACCAGTTCGAGTCCGAGCTGCGCACCGCCGAGGGCGTCACGCCGGCGAAGGCGCGGACCTACGTGGACGCCTCGATCGACCGGCTGGTCTGGTACGCCGGGTGGGCCGACAAGATCGCCCAGGTGACCGGCGGCGCCAACCAGGTGGCCGGGCCGTACTTCAACCACTCCGCCCCCGAGCCGAGCGGCGTGATCGCCGTGGTCGCGCCGAAGGGACCGCTGCTCGGGCTGGTGAGCGTCGTCGCTCCGGTCATCGTCACCGGCAACACCGCGGTGGTGATCGCCAGCGAGCCGCACCCGCTGACCTCGATCACGCTCGCCGAGGTGATGGCCACCTCCGACGTGCCGGACGGGGTCGTCAACATCCTCACCGGGCCGCAGGCCGAGATCGCGCCCTGGCTCGCCTCGCACATGGACGTCAACGGCATCGACCTCACCGGCGTCACGGACGACGACCTCGCCCGCAACCTGGAGATCGAGGCGGCCGAGAACCTCAAGCGGGTCCGCCGCTCCGGCCTCGAGGACCTGCTCGCCCCTCCCGGGCTCGACCGGATGACCACCTTCCAGGAGACCAAGACGGTCTGGCACCCGATGGGGATCTAGGGAGTGCCCCAGGTCGTCGTGCTGGCCGGTCCGTCCGGGTCCGGCAAGTCACGTCTGGCCGAGCGGCTCGGGCTGCCGATCCTGCGGCTGGACGACTACTACAAGGACGGCGACGACCCCACGCTGCCGCGGATCGACCTGGCGGGCGGCAACCCGATCGTCGACTGGGACGACCCGCGTTCGTGGAACCACGAGGCAGCGGTGGCGGCGCTCGAGGAGCTGTGCACCACCGGGTGCACCGACGCGCCGGTCTACGACATCGCGACGAGCCGGCGCACGGGGCACCGCGTGCTCGACCTCGGTGGGTCGGCGTACTTCGTGGCCGAGGGGATCTTCGCCCAGGAGGTCGTCGGCGAGTGCCGGCGGCGCGGGCTGGTGGCCGATGCGGTCTGCGTGACCCAGCACCCCGCCCTCACCTTCGTACGCCGGCTGGCCCGGGACCTGCGCGAGCACCGGAAGCCACCGTTCGTGCTCGTCCGACGCGGCCTGCACCTCCTCCGGGCGCAACGGGAGGTCGTCTCGCACGCGGAACGGCTCGGCTGCCGCGTGGTGTCACCCGACCGCGCCTACGACGAGATCACGCGACTCGTTCGCGCTGGATGAGTCGCTGCGCCAGCAGCGGGCAGATCAGCACGGTCAGCGCCCCGCCGGCGACGAGCACCGACGCGTTGGTCGCGGACATCTGGTCGGCGGCGACGGCCACGGAGGTGACCGCGACGATGATCGGCAGGCCCGGTCGAGCCGAACAACGCCATCGCCACGCTCTCGCGGTGGTCGAAGACGGCGCCCTCCGCGGAGCGCATGGTGCGCGTGGCGACGTACACCGAACCGCCGCGCACCAGCAGGATCATCAGCACGAACAGCACCAGGGCGAGCGGTTCCTCGACCACCGCCGCGGGGTCGATCGCCATCCCCGAGGTGATGAAGAAGACCGGGATCAGCAGCCCGAACGCCACGGCGTTGAGCTTCACCTCGAGGCCCTCGTGCCCCTCGGGCAGCAGCCTGCGCAGGATGACGCCGGCGGCGAAGGCGCCCAGGACGGCGTCGAGGTCGAAGACGGCAGCGGCCGCGCCCAACGTCACCAGCAGCAGGATCACCAGCCGCACCTGGGTCTGGCCCGAGGTCTCCGCCCCCAGCCGGACGGTGTGCAGCAGCCGCGACCCCTCACGACCGAGCCGGGCCGAGAACAGGTGCACGAGCAGGGCGAGCACACCGAAGGCAGCGAGCAGGAACAGCGACCCCAACGGTCCGCGGGCGCCCAGGAGGACCGCCATCGCGACGATCGGCCCGAGCTCGCCGTACGCCCCGTGGTTCATCAGGGTGGCACCGAACCGCGTGTTCAGCAGTCCACTGTCCTTGAGGATCGGCAGCAACGTGCCCAGGGCCGTGGAGGTCAGGGCGATCGCGACGGCGATCTCCGCGTCGAGCGTGTTCGTGGCGCTCAGGACACCGACGATCGCGAGCGCCACCCCGAAGGACGCCGACCCAGGCCGCCAGCGCGCGACGACCTCCGCGCCCGACCAGCTCGTCGACCTCGATCTCGTAGCCCGCCAGGAGGAACAGCAGGCCGAGGCCGAGCTCACGCAGGACCGCGATGCCCTCGTCGGTGACGGCGAGGTCGACCACGTTCGGACCGATGACGACGCCGAGCACCAGCAGGACGACGACCTCGGGAACCCGGTGCCGGAAGACCATCCCCGCGACCAGCGGGGCGAGGACGGCACAGAGGCTGATCCAGAACAGCGACTCGACGGTGCTCGGCATTCACCCTCCGTGGCGCGTGCCGAGAGCGGTCGGTGCCGTCAGGCGAGCGCCTTGGCCTTGAGCTTCTCGAACTCCTCGGCCGAGATCGCGCCGGAGTCCAGCAGGCTCTTCGCTCGGGCGATCTCGTCGGCGGACGAGCCACCACCACCGCTCACCGAGCGGATGTACTCCTCCTGGCTGTGCTGCGCCGCCTGGACAGCAGCGACGTTGCGCTCGGTCATCTTGTGCCCGCGGGTGATGAGGTAGACCAGCGAGGTCAGGATCGGCAGGAAGATCAGGAGGACGATCCAGACCGCCTTCATCACGCCGCTCGTGTCCTTGTCCCGGAACAGGTCGGTGACGATCTGGAAGAGCACCATCAGGTAGGCCATCAGCACGAAGAAGCTGAGGGTGAACCAGAAGAAGTCCCAGAAGCTGTCCATGAGCAGCCCAATCTGTCGCGCAGATCCGCTCGACCTGCTGTACGCAAGCAAGGCTTCCGTTGCGCGCCGGGGCGCGCGTCACACGAAACAGGTGATCCGTCACCGGAGGCCGCAGGCTCAGCCGCTGGCCTCCGACGGGGCGACGTCACCCCGTCGGCCACCGTTGACGCCGCGGCCACGCATGAGGAGCACCGCCTCGGTCCGGCTGCCGGCCTCGAGGAAGGCCAGGATGCGGGCCACCTCGCGCTCCACGGTCCGCGGGGAGAGCAGCAGCGTGCGGGCGATCACGTGGTCCTTCACGCCGACGGCCATCAGCCGGGCGACCTCGAGCTGTCGCTCGGTGAGCGGGGGCTCCTCCCCCGGCTCCAGGATCGGGCGGCACAGCGGCACCGTCGCCTGCCACAGGTCGACCACGGCGTCGACCACCGAGGGGATCGTGGTGTACCACGCGACGCGGCGGCCGTTCGCGTCCGCCGGGCCACCCACGATGGCGTGCCGCCCGTCGACCACGAGCCCCCGCAGGAACACCGGCCCGAGCAGGGTCGCGGGGAAGATCGAGGACAGCAGCGGATGGGTGTCGACCGTCGTGGGCCGCGTGATCAGCTCGGTCTCCACCCCGCGTTCGCGCGCGACGCGGGTCAGGGCCACGCCGGGGTCCTCCGGGTCGTAGGAGTAGCGCGGCTGGAGCACCCACGAGGACCGGCTCGCGGCGGGCGCGATCCGCCTGAGCTGGAGCACGAGAGCCTCCACGCCGATCAGCGGCTGCACGGCGGCGGGCCGGTCGAGCGCCACGGTCGCCAACCCCTCGAGGAGCTCGGCTGACTGGGCCCGCAGTGCCGTGACGTCCTGCGGCTCGTCGTACGCCCCCAGGCGCTCCCAGACACTCATGCGGCGAATCGTGACAGGTACCTGTTCATCCGGGGTCGGTTTCCTCGTGCCATGAGCGGTGGGATGGCGGGGATCCGCCATCGCGGAGTCAGCGACCGAGGGCGGCGTACCCGGGCTTGATCACGTCGTTGATCAGCGCGAGCCGCTGCTCGAAGTGCACGAACGCCGACTTCATCGCGTTGACCGTCACCCACTGCAGGTCGGCGAGGTCCCACCCGAACGCGTCGACGAGCGCACCCATCTCCCGGCTCATCGAGGTGCCGCTCATCAGCCGGTTGTCGGTGTTGACCGTGACCCGGAAGCGGAGCCGCGCCAGCAGCCCGATCGGGTGGTCGGCGATCGAGTCGGCGGCGCCGGTCTGGATGTTGGAGTGGGGGCAGAGCTCGAGCGGGATCCGCTTGTCGCGGACGTACTGAGCCAGCCGTCCGAGCTGCACGTCGTCCCCATCGACGGTGATGTCGTCGATGATCCGCACGCCGTGCCCCAGCCGGTCGGCGCCGCACCACTGGATCGCCTGCCAGATCGACGGCAGCCCGAACGCCTCGCCGGCGTGGATGGTGAAGTGCGCGTTCTCGCGCTGGAGGTACTCGAAGGCGTCCAGGTGCCGGGTGGGCGGGTAGCCCGCCTCGGCGCCGGCGATGTCGAACCCGACGACGCCCTCGTCGCGGTGGGCCACGACCAGCTCGGCGATCTCGCGCGACCTCGCCGCGTGCCGCATGGCGGTCAGCAGCTGGCGTACGACGATCCGCCGGCCGGACGCCTCCATCGCCTCGTCGAACCCGTCCTGGACCGCCCGGACGACCTCGTCGAGGGTCAGCCCGCCGTGCACGTGCTGCTCGGGGGCGTAGCGCACCTCGGCGTACACCACCCCGTCGGCGGCGAGGTCCTCCACGCACTCGCGCGCCACCCGGGTGAGGTGGTCGGCGCGCTGCATCACCGCGACGGTGTGGTCGAAGGTCTCGAGGTAGCGCTCCAGCGAACCGCTGTCGGCCGACTCGGTGAACCACCGCCCGAGCGACTCGGCGTCGCCGGCCGGGAGGGCGTGGCCGACCTCGTCGGCGAGCTCGACGATCGTCGCGGGACGCAGACCTCCGTCGAGGTGGTCGTGCAGGAGCACCTTCGGGACGGCCCTGATCAGGTCCGGGGTGAGAGCGATAGATTCGGACACGTTGCCATCCAACACCCTGCGGGGACTGCGTCACGAGGAGCGTCGTACATGCGCGTGTTCAGCTCGTTCGAGGAGATCGAAGCCGCTGCCGGTGAGGAGATCGGGGCCTCCGACTGGGTCGAGATCACCCAGGAGCGGGTCGACCAGTTCGCCGAGGCGACCGACGACTTCCAGTGGATCCACGTCGACCAGGAGAAGGCGAAGGAGGGGCCGTTCGGCGGCACCATCGCGCACGGCTACCTGACCCTGTCGCTGATCCCGTGGTTCAGCAGCCAGGTCTTCGGGGTCGAGACGGAGGGCGCGAAGCTGAACTACGGCCTCAACAAGGTCCGCTTCCCCAACCCCGTGCCCGTCGGCGCCCGCGTGCGCGCCGTCGTCACGGTCGGCGAGATCGCCGAGATCCCGGCCGGGCACCAGCTCACGATGAAGTACGTCATCGAGATCGAGGGTCAGGACAAGCCGGCGTGCGTCGCCGAGACCGTGGTGCTGCTGCTCAGCTGATCGACGAGCCAGTCCAGGCGGGAGCTGTCCAGCTCACGCAGGACCACGCCGTGCACGATCCCGAAGGCACGCAGGCGAGCGACCTCGGAACCGCTCCAGTCGACCAGCGCCGCTGCGGCGCCGGGGGCCGTCTCGACGCGCGGCCATCGACATGGCGCAGAGAGTCGCCGACTCGGTCCAGGTCCCGCTCTCGACGATGCGCTGAGCGGTCTGCTCCAGGATGCGTTGCAGGTTGTCCATGCCTGCACTGCACCGCAGAGGCGTGTGACGGAGCGTGTGACCGCTGGGTCGGCTCGGACAGAGCTACCCGACGCGCCCCAGCACCAGCGGCGAGGGCTCGTACGACGACCCGGGGTCCGCCACGTCGTAGCCGCCCTCGAGCGAGGCCAGCGCGCGCTCGAACCGCTCCGGCTCGTCGGTGTGCAGGGTGAGCAGCGGCTCGCCCTCGGTCACGGAGTCCCCCGGACGGGCGTGCCACTCGACACCGGCACCGGCCTGCACGTCGTGGCCCTGCTGGGCGCGGCCGGCCCCGAGCCGCCAGGCGGCCAGGCCGACGGCCATCGCGTCGAGACGGGTCAGGACGCCGGTCGACGGGGCCGGGACCACGTGCGTCTCCCGCGCGGTGGGCAGCTCGGCGTCCGGGTCACCGCCCTGGGCCGCGATCATCCGCTTCCAGGCGTCCATCGCGCCGCCCGAGGCGAGCACCTCGGCGGGGTCGACGTCGTCCTTGCCTGCGCCGGCGAGCATCTCCCGGGCCAGCGCGACGGTCAGCTCGACGACGTCCGCCGGTCCGCCGCCCGCGAGCACCTCCACCGACTCGCGCACCTCGAGCGCGTTGCCGGCGGTCAGCCCCAGCGGCGTGGACATGTCCGTCAGCAGCGCGACCGTCCGCACCCCGGCATCGGTGCCGAGCGCGACCATCGTCTCGGCGAGCTCGCGGGCGCGCGTCAGGTCCTTCATGAAGGCGCCGGTGCCGACCTTCACGTCGAGCACGAGCGCGCCGGTCCCCTCGGCGATCTTCTTGCTCATGATCGACGAGGCGATCAGCGGGATGGCCTCCACGGTGCCGGTCACGTCGCGCAGGGCGTAGAGCTTCTTGTCGGCCGGCGCGAGGCCGGTGCCGGCGGCACAGATGACGGCGCCGACGTCCTCGAGCTGCTGCATCATCGCCTCGTTGGACAGCGAGGCCTGCCAGCCCGGGATCGACTCGAGCTTGTCGAGCGTGCCGCCGGTGTGCCCGAGCCCTCGCCCGGACAGCTGCGGCACCGCCACGCCGCACGCGGCGACCAGCGGAGCGAGCGGGAGCGTGATCTTGTCGCCGACGCCGCCGGTCGAGTGCTTGTCGGCGGTCGGCCGGGACAGGCGCGAGAAGTCCATCCGCTCGCCGCTCGCGATCATCGCGTCGGTCCAGCGCGAGATCTCCCGCCGGTTCATGCCGTTGAGCAGGATCGCCATCGCCAGCGCGGACATCTGCTCGTCGGCGACGTCACCGCGGGTGTAGGCATCGATCACCCAGTCGATCTGGCTGTCGGTCAGCTCCGCGCCGTCGCGCTTGGCGATGATCACGTCAACTGCGTCGTGCGCCATCAGGCTCCCTGGTCTCGACTGTCGCTCGCTGGCGCTCGCTGCTCGACCACCGCAGGGGAACCCTACGGAACCCCCGCAGCACGAACGTCCCCCGGCTCTCCGGCTCGCCGGCCAGCGCGAGGCCGGGGAACCGCGTGAACAGCGCGGCGAGCGACTCCACCAGCTCCATCCGCGCCAGCGGCGCGCCGAGGCAGAAGTGCAGCCCGGCACCGAAGGCCAGGTGGGGTTGGGGTCGCGCTGCGGGTCGAAGGTGTCGGCGTCGGCGAACACCGCCGGGTCGCGGTTGGCGGCGCCGAGCAGCGCGGCGATCTTCTGGCCCTGCCTCGACCACGACGCCGCCGACCGAGACGTCGCGGGTCGCGGTGCGCTCGAAGAGCTGGAGCGCCGAGTCGAAGCGCAGCATCTCCTCCACCGTCAGGCGCCGGGTCGTCGCCGGGCCGCAGTCCGTGCGCGAGCAGCGCGACCAGGCCGTTGCCGAAGACGTTGACCGACGCCTCGTGGCCGGCGTTGAGCAGCAGCACGACGGCTGCCACCAGCTCGTCGTCGGACAGCCCGGCGGCGAGCAGGTCGGTGGTCAGGTCGTCCCCGGGGCTCGACCGCCGACGCTCGAGGTGCTCGCGCACGTGGTCGGCGAACTCCCCGGCAGACCGGACGGCGTCGTCGACCACGGCGGGCGACGGGGCGGGCTCGTACATCCGCACGATCGCCTGCGACCACTCGCGCAGGGCGGGGACGTCGGTCGTCGGCCAGCCCGACGCAGCTCGGCGATGACCAGGACGGGCAGCGGCTCGGCGTACTCCCCGATGACGTCGAACGAGCGCGGGGTCGACCTCGTCCAGCAGCGAGGCGGCCAGCGCCTGCACCCGCGGACGCAGCCGCTCGACGTGACCGCGGTTGAACGCGCCGGCCACCGCCCGCCGCAGCCGGGTGTGCTCGGGCGGCTCGTTCTCCATCATCTGGTTGCGGTGCAGCAGGTTGAACGGCTCGAGGTACGCCGCGGGCTCCCGGTCCCGCCAGATCCGGCCCGAGTCCGCGGTCGCGCAGCACCGCACTCGCGGCGGCGTGGGAGAAGGTCAGCCACGTGCCCGACGGCTCGTGCCAGGCCACCTCGTGCCGCGCGCGCTCGGCGGCGAAGTGCGGGTAGGGGTCGGCGACGACGGCGGGGTCGGTCAGGTCAATCGAGGTCGTGGGGACCGAACGCATCCGGCAGCACCTCGTCCATGCGGCGTACGCCCTTCGCGGTCAGCGAGCAGCAGGTCGGGACCGCCGTTCTCCATCAGCAGCTGCCGACAGCGCCCGCACGGCATGATCACCTCGGACCGGCCGTTCGACGCACACGGCGTGGGTCAGCCGTCCGCCACCGGTGATGTGCAGCTGGGAGACCAGGCCGCACTCCGCGCACAGCGCGACGCCGTACGCCGCGTTCTCGACGTTGCAGCCCGTGACCACCCGCCCGTCGTCGACGAGGGCCGCGGCACCGACCGGGAAGTGGGAGTACGGCGCGTAGGCGTGCGTGGCTGCCTCGACCGCGCGGGCCGTGAGCGCGTCCCAGTCGACGTCCTGGCTGAGGGCAGAGCTCACCCCGCGGAGCCCTTCCGATAGACCTGCCCGTCGGCTGCGGGCATGCGTAGTCGTTGCGACGCGAAGGCGAGCACGAGCAGCGTCGTGACGTACGGCGCCATCGTCGGTGAACTCGCGTGGAACCTCGTCGGTGCAGGAGATACCAGCCCAGGAACACGCCCGCGAACACCAGCGAGCCGATGGCGCCGCGGGTCGCCGCGCGGCGCCACTGGACGACCGCGACGACGAGCAGGACGGCCGCCACGACCGAGCAGCAGCGCGTGCACCGAGACGGTGCCGCTCGCGGAACGGGAGCGCCTGGGTGTAGCCGAAGAGCAGGGAGCCCAGCAACAGTCCGATCGGCCGCCAGTTGCCGAAGATCATCGCGGCCAGGCCGATGTAGCCGCGGCCACCGGTCTGGCCGACCTGGAAGCCCGACGACGAGACCAGGGCGAGGTACGCGCCGCCCAGACCGGCGAGGGCGCCGGAGACGAGGACGGCGATGAACTTGTAGCGGTAGACGTTCACGCCGAGGGTCTCGGCCGCGGACGGGGCCTCACCGCACGAGCGCAGCCGCAGGCCGAACTTCGTGTGCCACAGCACCCAGATGGTGCCGAAGATCAGCACCAGCGCCGAGCACCGTGAGCGACCGAGAGGTTCTTGGTGAACATCTCGACCACGGCCGCGAGGTCGCTGATGAGGAACCAGTGCTTCTCCTCCAGCGTGTTCATCGGGTCGGCGATGAACGGGATGTCGATGGTCGGTGGCGTCTTCAGCGACGGCGACTGCGTCGGTCCGCCGCCCGGGAGCCCGGTGAAGAACGCCTCGGCCAGGAAGCCGGTGACGCCGGCGGCGATGATGTTGATCGCCACACCGGAGACGATGTGGTCGACGCCGAAGACCACCGTGGCCAGCGCGTGCAGCGCGCCGCCGAGCAGCGCCGAAGAGCATCGCGCCGAGGACGCCGGCGACGAAGCCGTAGTGGTAGGTGAAGTAGCCGGCCCCGAGCGTGCCGAGGATCATCATCCCCTCGAGGCCGATGTTGACGATGCCGGCGCGCTCGGACCACAGGCCGCCGAGGCCGGCCAGCGCGATCGGCATCGCGGCGATCAGCGTGACGGCGCAGGTGCCGGACGAGGTGAGCTGCTCGGCGCCGGTGACCACGCGGACCAGCGACAGCAGCAGGAAGCCGCCGATGATGAAGAGCAGCACCGCGGTTGCGCTCGGCGTCCGGACAGCAGCGCCGAGGCGCCCGGCGGGCGCGGCGCGGTCGCTGGACGTCGGTGCTCATGCGCCGGCTCCTCCTCCGGCGTCGGGCGGCGGCTCGCGTCGAGCTCGGCGGCCACCGTGGCCTGCTCGAGGCGGACCCGGTAGCGGCGGACGATCTCGTAGGCGATGACGACCGCCATCACGATGACGCCCTGGGTGACGGCGACGATGTCGGGCGAGACGCCGGCCAGGATGTTGAGCAGGTTGGCCTGCTCGGTGAGGAACGCGAAGATCAGCGCGCCGAAGGCGATGCCGACCGGGTTGTTGCGGCCGAGCAGCGCCACCGCGATGCCGGCGAAGCCGATGCCGGCCTGGAACGACGAGCCGTAGTTGTGCGCGTCGCCGAACAGCGTCGGCATCCCGATCAGGCCGGCGACGGCGCCGGAGAGCAGCATCGAGACGACGATCATCCGCTTGACGTTGACGCCGCTGGCCACCGCCGCGGTCTCCGAGCTCCCGGTGGCGCGCAGGTCGAAGCCGAAGCGGGTGCGGTTGAGCAGCACCCAGAAGCGCGACGCCGACGAGCGACCGCGAGCAGGGCGAGCGCCGTAGAGCTTGGTCGGGCTGTCGGCGAAGAGCGTGATGCCGCCGACCCAGCTGCCCTCGGGGATCGTCTTGGTCGCTGGTCGAGTTGCCGCTGTGCGACTGCCCGACCTTGGTCGAGGAAGTAGCCGACCAGCGAGCCGGCGATCGCGTTGAGCATGATCGTCGAGATGACCTCGCTGACGCCGCGGGTGACGCGCAGCAGGCCGGCGATGCCGGCCCACAGCGGCGCCGGCCAGCATCGCGACCAGGATCGCGACGACGGTGTTCAGCTAGCCGGGCAGCCAGCCTGCGCCGGCGAAGGCCGCGGCCGCGAAGGCGGCCACGCGGTACTGGCCCTCGACGCCGATGTTGAACAGGTTCATCCGGAAGCCGATCGCCGCTGCGACGCCGGAGAGGTAGAGCATCGAGGCCGTGGTTGAGGATGTTGACGATGTTGCGGTCCTCGGGCCAGGTCAGCAGCATCGTTCCAGAACGCCGGCGACGTCGTCGCCGGTGGCGAGCAGCACGAGGCTGGCGACGATCGCCGGCGACGACCAGGGCCAGCGACGGGCGCCGCCAGCGCCGAGCGCGATCCGCTTGACGCAGGCTCATGCCGTCGTCCACCCGCCCCGGTCATCGCGGAGCCGAGCTCCTGCGGCGTCACCGTCCGCGGGTCGAACGTCGCCGACCAGCCGCCCGCGCAGCAGCACCCGGATCGGTGTCGGAGAGCCCGATCAGCTCGTCGAGGTCGGCCGAGATCAGCAGCACCGCCAGGCCCTTCGCGGCGGGCCTGCTTGATGTGGTCCCAGATCTGCGCCTGGGCGCCGACGTCGACGCCGCGGGTCGGGTGGGAGGCGACCAGCAGCACCGGGTCGCCGCTCATCTCGCGGCCGACGATGAACTTCTGCTGGTTGCCGCCGGAGAGGGCGCGGGCGGTGGTGTCGATGCCCGGCGTGCGGACGTCGTACTCCTCGACGATGCGCTCGGAGTCCCCGCGCGCGCCCCCGACGGTCGAGCCAGGCGCCCTTGACCGACGGCGGCCGGGTCTGGTGGCCGAGGATGCGGTTCTCCCACAGCGGTGCGTCGAGCAGCAGGCCGTGGCGCTGCCGGTCCTCGGGGATGTAGCCGATGCCGGCCTCGCGCCGGTCGCGGGTCGACCAGTGGGTGATGTCCTGGTCGCCGAGCTGCGACGGTCGCCCGTGACCGGGCTGCGCATGCCGATCAGCGTCTCGACCAGCTCGGTCTGCCCGTTGCCCTCGACGCCGGCGATGCCGAGCACCTCGCCGGCGTGGATGTCGAAGTCGATGTCGGCGAGCTCGGTGCGGCCGGTCGCGTCGTGCGAGCTCGATGTCGCGCACGCTCGAGCAGCACCCGGTCGGTGACCGTGGACTCCTCGGTGCTGGGCGAGGGCAGCTCGCTGCCGACCATCAGCTCGGCCAGCTGGCGGGAGGTGACGTCGTCGGGCTTCACCGACGCGACGGTCGTGCCGCGACGGATCACGGTGATCTCGTCGGCGACGGCCAGCACCTCGTCGAGCTTGTGGGAGATGAAGATCAGGGTGTGGCCCTGCGTCCTTGAGCTGGCGCAGGTTGTCGAACAGCGCGTCGACCTCCTGCGGCACCAGCACGGCGGTCGGCTCGTCGAGGATGATGATCTTGGCGCCGCGGTAGAGCACCTTGAGGATCTCCACCCGCTGGCGCTCGCCGACGCCGAGCGTCTCGACGAGCTCGTCGGGGTCGAGGCCGAAGCCGTAGCGCTCGGAGATCGCGCTGATCTCGGCGCGGGCCGCGTCGCCGATGCCGTGCAGCTTCTCGGCGCCGAGGACGACGTTCTCCAGCACGGTGAGGTTGTCGGCCAGCATGAAGTGCTGGAAGACCATCCCGATGCCCTGGCGCGATCGCGTCGGCCGGCGTCGCGAAGGTGACCTCGGCGCCGTTGACGCTCGATGGTGCCCGTCGTCGGGCTTCTGCACGCCGTACAGGATCTTCATCAGCGTCGACTTGCCGGCGCCGTTCTCCCCGACCAGGGCGTGGATGGTGCCCGTGCCGGATCGTGATGTCGACGTCGTGGTTGGCGATCACGCCCGGGAAGCGCTTGCCGATCCCCCGCAGCTCGATGGCCTCGGCCGCGACGCTGCTGGTGCCGGTGGCTCGACGACCGCGGTCACGGTCCCTCCTGACGTCGTTGACGACAGATGCCCGGGCGACACGTTAGCGCGTCGCCCGGGCACCGGACTCACCGGCGGAGGCTGGCGCGTCGGCCCGGGCTCCGCCGGGTGCTACTTGACCTTGGCCGGGTCGGTCGGGACCTTGATCTCGCCGCTCTTGATCTTCTCGGCTGCAGCTCGTCGATCTGGCCTGTGATGTCGTCGACGAACCCACCCGACTTGGAGTAGCCGACGCCGTCGATCTTGAGGTCGTAGGTCGACGAAGCCCGGCTTGAGCGTCGTCGTCGGCGAAGGCCTTGACGTAGTCGAACACCGCGGTGTCGATGCGCTTGAGCATCGAGGTCAGGATGTGCGGCTTCTGCGCCTCGTCGGCGGTGAGGTACTGGTCGGAGTCGACACCGATCGCCCACTTGCCCTCGCCGGCGGCCTCGACCGCGCTCGAAGACACCCAGGCCGGACTTGCCGGCCGCGTGGTAGACGATGTCGGCGCCCCCTCGTACATCGCCGTCGCGGCGTCCTTGCCACCGGCCGGGTTCTCGAAGCCGGTCTCGCCGTCGGTCGGGTCCTCGGTGAGGTACTGGACGTCGATCTTGATGCTCGGGTCGACGGACTTCACACCGGCGGTGTAGCCGGCCTCGAACTTCTTGATCAGGTCGCCGTGCGTGCCGCCGACGAAGCCGACGTGCTTGGCCTCGGTCTTCAGCGCCGCCGCGACGCCGACGAGGTAGGAGCCCTGCTCCTCGGCGAAGACGAGGTCGGTGAGGTTCTTCAGCGGCGTCTTGGTCAGCGTGGTGCTGTAGCCGTCGATGACCGCGAAGTTGGTGTCGGGGTACTCCGCGGCCACCTTGGCAGCGGCCGGCGAGTAGATGAACCCGATCGCGATGACCGGGTTGAAGCCCCCTCGGCCAGCGTGCGCAGCCGCTCGGCGCGGATGGTGTCGTTCTCGTCCGGAGCGGCCTTGGCCTCGGTGCAGGTGGCGCCGAGCTCGTCGACGGCCTTCTCCATGCCCTCGTAGGCCGAGTCGTTGAAGGACTGGTCACCGCGACCGCCCACGTCGTAGGCGACGCCGACCTTGGGCCCGTCGCCGTCGGCGGCCTTGCAGACGTCCTCGGCGGCCTGCGCTGCCTGCCGCCGCTGCTCGCTGCCGCTGCCGCTGCCACACCCGGTGAGGGCCAGGGCGCCCACCAGTGCTACTGCTGCGATCTTGCTGAACCGACGCAAGATGCCTCCTCGTCTTGGTGCGCCGCTCCCCGGCACGTACGGACGGCACCCTATGCGAGCACGCGGGACGGCACCTACCCGCGGCCGGCGATCGCCCGAAGTGTTATCGCGTCGGTGACCATCGACTTCAGCGCAGCGGCGGCCAGCACCTTCGCGCCGACCGAAATGGCCCGTTCGTCCACGCGCAGGTCGCCCTGGTGGAGGTCGTACGTCGGGCCGCCGGGCGTGCGCGTGCCGAGCCGGCCCATCGCGCCGGGGACGCTCTCGAGGTACCACGCGAAGTCCTCGCCGCCCAGGCTCTGGCTGGTGGCCACGTTGGCGTCCTCGCCGAGCACGGTCTCGACCGCCTTGCCGAGCAGCACCGTCGAGCGGTGCTCGTTGACCACCGGCGGCACGCCGCGGACGTAGGTGACCGTCGGCCTCACGCCGTAGGGCTCCACGATCTGCTCGATGGTGTCGCGCACCAGCGCCTCGGCGTCGACCCAGGCGACCGCGTCGAGCATCCGGACGGTGCCGCCCGCGCGGCCGGTCGCCGGGATGACGTTCACGGCCGAGCCCGAGCGGACGATCCCCCAGACGACGCTCACGCCGGCGCGGGGGTCGAGCCGGCGCGAGAGCACGGCGGGCAGCTCGGTGACCAGCTTGCCGAGCGCGAAGGTGAGGTCCTCGGTCAGGTGCGGGCGCGAGGTGTGCCCGCCCTTGCCGGTCGAGCAGCACGTCGAGGCGAGTCGGCGGCGCCGGTGAGCGGCCCCTCGCGCAGGCCGACGGTGCCGACGTCGATGCGCGGGGTCGGCGTGCAGGCCGAAGATCCGGGAGACGCCGTCGAGCGCACCGGCCTCGATCGCCATCAGCGCTCCGCCGGGCATGATCTCCTCGGCGGGCTGGAAGATCAGCCGGACCCGGCCGGGCATCCGGTCGGCGATCCTCGGCGAGCGCGAGCCCCGCCCCGAGCAGGGCGGAGGCGTGGACGTCGTGGCCGCAGGCGTGCGCGACGCCCTGCGACGGTGCTGGCCCAGGGGTCGTCGGTGCGGTCCTCGACCGGGAGCGCGTCCAGGTCGGCGCGCAGCGCGACCAGCGGTCCGGTGCCGGAGCCGATGTCGACGACCAGCCCGTTGCGCGGCAGCAGGGTCGGCACCAGGCCGACCTGGTCCAGCCGCTTGGCGATCATCGCGGTGGTGCGCTCCTCGGCCCAGGAGAGCTCGGGGTGGGCGTGCAGGTCGCGGCGTACCTCCACCAGCTGGTCCGCCTGCGCGTCGACCGCGGCCAGCACTGACTGGAGCAGGCCGGGATGGTCGATTGGGGCAGCGGAGGTCACAACGGACAAGAGTATCGGCCCGGCCGTCGCGCCCTCCGTGCCGGGAGTCAGGAGACGCTGCTGACGCGCGACTGGACCTCGATCACCGGGATCGTCGTCGTGGCCGAACGCGTCTTGGGCTCGAGGTCGCCACCCGGTCCGGCGTTGCTGGTCCAGGTCGCCTGCCACCCCGTCGTGGACTGCACCGGGAAGCCGGCGCCGTAGCCGACGGAGCCTCGGTCGAAGGTGATCACGCACGCGTCGGACTCGTCGACACCCGCGGCGTAGGCCGTGCGGGCCTGCGCCGCCGAGCACTCCGTGCCGGCGACGGGTCTGGTGACGGTCATGCCGTTGGGCTGCGCAGTCACGGTGACGCTGATGCCGGCGGCCTCCGCGGTGACCTCCCGTACCTCGACGGCCTCGGGCTCGGTCGTCCACAGCCAGGTCGACAGGTTGACCAGGGTCGCGTCGTCGTGCGAGGCGAGGTGCGGGTTCCACTCCAGCGCCGGTCGCCGGGTCCATCACCTCGTAGGCGTAGGCAGCGAGGTCCTCGGGGGCCACGGCCGGCGGCGGCTGCTGGCCCGTCGGGAAAGCCTGCCAGCCGATGGTCATCGGACCGTAGGCCCGTTGACGACGGGCGCGCCGCAGGCCTTGCCGACGGCGTGCACCTCCTCGGCGTAGCGCCGCGCTGCCGGGCTTGGAGGAGATGGCCCCCTCGCGCGTCTCGATGGAGTAGAACGTCATGTCCTTGCCGGCCTTGACCTGCTGGATGATGCTGTCGAAGTAGTCGCCGTCCGGCATCGAGCAGCTGGCCCACGCCGCGTGCCCGGTCAGCCAGGGACGGACCTCCTCGTTGTAGTACTTCTTGACCGCCTCGGGGTCGCTCGTGTCGACCTTCTCGCTGTCGAGCATCGTGGTGCTGAGGTTCTCCCACCAGCACATCGGCGGAGGACCGGGCACCGAGGCCACGGCCCCCTGGCTGACGTCGCCGCTCAGGTGCACCTCGACCCGGGCGCCGTAGCCGCTGTCGGTGGTGGTGCCGCCCGCCTGGGTGGCTTGCGCAGCGCCGAGAGGGCGACGGCGGCCAGCCCGGCCAGGAAAGCTGACGCGACGAGCGTGCGTGCGTGGTGACGCATGTGGTCCGAGTCCCCCTCGATCGATCCCTGCCGCGGCTGCCCGCGTGTCCGGCTCCTACCCACGACAACGCGGAGGGAAACCAGGAGTCACGGCGGATTTCCGTCTCAGCACCGCGAGCTGCTCGTCTCGATCGGGACGGAGACGACCCGCCAGGTGCCGGCCCGCTTGACCAGGGCGCCCGTGGAGGAGAAGAACGCGACCGGCTGCTCCGCCGGCGTGCCGTCGGCCGTCTGGTCGATCGACTTGTTCGTCGCACACGCGTAGAGGCTCGCCGAGTTTCCCTGGACCTCGATGTCGCGGACGTCGAAGCGGGTGTCGCCGACGGTGCGGAGGTCCTTGCTGCGCAGGTAGGCGACGTAGCGCACCACGTCGCTGACCGCGTCGGCGGCGGCGACGCTGCCCAGCTGGGGGTCCACCTTCGCCTTGCCGTAGCTGTCGGCCCGGACCGTCCAGTACGCGAACCAGGCGTCGGCGACCGCCTCCTCCTCCGGGGTGTCGGCCTCCGTGGTCCCGCGGAGCGCCTCGTGGCCCTCCTCGTCGAAGGTTTGCTCTGTCTCCTCCGGGCTGCCGTCCTCCGACGTGGTCGACGACGGCTCGTCCGTCGTGCTGGAGCCGTCCCCGACCTTGAGCGGACCCTCCTCGGCCTCCTCGCCGCACCCCGCGGCGAGGAGCGCGAGGGCAGCGACGGCTGCAGCGACGGACGTACGACGCATGGCGTTCTCCCCGAGACGTGGGCTGGTGACGCAGAGAGCCTAGCGTGGGGCGACCGCGGTGAACCGGAACACGAATCCGGGGGTGAGCATGCCGTTCTTCGGGAAGACGCTGGTCTCGTGCAGGCAGGAGGCTCCCTTGCGGGAGGAACGCGCCGCTGAACCGCACCCGGTCGCCCGTGCCGAGGTCGGCCAGGTCGCGGTAGAGGTCGGAGTTGGGGTCGATCAGGGTGCGGCCCTTGGCGTCCGCGGACTCGCGGTCCCAGGTGCGCAGCTCGACGTCGTGGCCCAGCGCGACGGTGAGGTGCCCCTGCTTGCCGCCGAAGACGGTGCCGACGTCCTCGATCGTGCCCGACCCAGTCGTCGACGGCCCCGTCACCGAGCTCGGGACAGATCTGGCTCGCGCGGTCGCGTGCGGCGGTGACCAGGGTGAGGTCGTTGCCCTCGCTGACCGCCTGCTGGCCGCGCTCGATCGCCGAGAGGAAGTCACGCTCCTCGTCGGGCATCCGCGCCGGGCCGGACCCGGACGTGGCGACGACGACCAGGAGGAGGAGCACGAGCAGACCGCCACCGACGACCGCCTGGAAGCGCCGGTCCCGCCAGCGGGAGCCGAACCGCGCGTCCAGCCGTTCGGCCCAGCTCGGCGGGGTGCGGTCGGGGCCCTGTCCGCGGGGCACCCACTCGTCGTTGAGGAAGTAGCCGTCCTTGCGCTCGCGCACGGGCGTGGTGGTCCCCGGGGTGGGCCCAGGATCGGGGGCAGCCTCGTCCGGCTCGCGAGGCGGGGACTCGCTCATGCTCGGGAGTATGCCGCGTCGGGCTCGCCGAACCCGCGATTCAGTCCGCGACACCCTCTGGGCGCCGGTCCTCGTCGTACGCCGCGACGAGGCGGTCGGCGGCGACCGGGGCGGTCAGCTCGCCGGCCAGCAGCTCACGTCGTACGTCGTCCCGGATGGCCTTCACGCCCGGGGACCTCCGCAGCCGCTGGTCGAGCTCGTCGCGCACGAGCGCCCAGGTGAAGTCGAGCTGCTGCTCGGCCCGCTTGGTGGCGAGGCCGTCCTCCCCCAGCCACTCGCGGTGCGCCAGCACCCGCTCCCAGACCGTGTCGACGTCGTCGCCGTGCAGGCCCGAGCAGGTGAGCACCGGTGGGACCCAGCCCTCGCCGGAGGAGTGCACCAGCCGCAGGGCGCCGGAGAGCTCCTTGGCCGCCGAGCGCGCCTCCGCTGCACGGTCGCCGTCGGCCTTGTTGACCGCGATCACGTCGGCGATCTCGAGGATGCCCTTCTTGATGCCCTGGAGCTGGTCGCCGGTGCGGGCGATGGTGAGGAACAGGAAGGTGTCCACCATCCCGGCGACGGTCACCTCCGACTGGCCGACCCCGACGGTCTCGACCAGCACCACGTCGTACCCCGCCGCCTCGAGCACGATCATCGCCTGCGTGGTCGCTCGGGCGACGCCGCCGAGGGTGCCGGCGCTGGGCGAGGGCCGGATGTAGGCGTCCGGGTCGGCGGACAGCTTGGCCATCCGCGTCTTGTCGCCGAGCACCGAGCCGCCGGTGCGCACCGACGACGGATCCACAGCGAGTACGCCGACCCGCTTGCCGCTCCCGGTCAGCTGGGAGCCGAGCGTCTCGATGAAGGTCGACTTGCCCACGCCGGGGACCCCGGAGATGCCGACCCGGACGCAGTCGACGTCGGGGTCGGTCAGCTCGGTCAGCAGCTCGCGCGCCGCCGTCCGGTGGTCGGCCCGCCCCGACTCGACGAGCGTGATCGCCCGGGAGACCGAGGCCCGCTTGCCGGCGCGGACGCCCTCGACGAGCGCAGCGACGTCGACTCTTGCGCTGGTCGAGCCTGTCGAAACCATCAGTGCCCGAGCTGCGTCGACAGCTTCTCGAGCAGGTCCAGCGCCGCGTCGGCGATGACGGTGCCGGGCGGGAAGACCGAGGCGGCTCCCATCTCGAGCAGCGTGGGGACGTCGTCGGGCGGGATCACGCCACCGACGACGATCATCACGTCCTCGGCGCCGAGCTCGGCGAGCGCCTCCTTGAGCGCCGGGACCAGGGTGAGGTGGCCCGCGGCCAGCGAGTTGACGCCGACGATGTGCACGTCGGCGTCGACCGCCTGCTGGGCGACCTCCTCCGGCGTGGAGAACAGCGGGCCGACGTCGACGTCGAAGCCCATGTCGGCGAAGGCGGTGACGATCACCTTCTGGCCGCGGTCGTGGCCGTCCTGGCCCATCTTCGCGACCAGGATGCGCGGGCGACGCCCCTCGTCCTCGGCGAACTTCTCCGTCGCCGCGAGCACCTTCTCCATGCCTTCGTTGGAGCCGGACTCCCGCTTGTACACCCCAGAGATCGTACGGATCACGGCCTGGTGCCGGCCGTAGACCTTCTCCAGCGCCTCGGAGATCTCGCCCACCGTGGCCTTGGCCCGCGCGGCGTCGACCGCGAGCGCGAGCAGGTTGCCGTCGAGCGAGCCGTGCACGTGGCCGTCCTCGGCCGACTTCGTCAGTGCGTCGAGGGTGCGCTCGACCTCGTCGGCGTCGCGCTCCTCCCGCAGCCGCTCGAGCTTGGCGATCTGCTGCTTGTAGACGCTGGCGTTGTCGACCCGCAGCACGTCGAGCTGGTCCTCGTTGGCGAGGCGGTAGGTGTTCACGCCGATCAGCTTCTGCGCGCCGGAGTCGAGCCGGGCCTGGGTGCGGGCGGCGGCCTCCTCGATGCGCATCTTCGGCAGGCCCTCCTCGATCGCCTTGGCCATCCCGCCGTGCTCCTCGGCCTCCTGGATGTGCGCCCAGGCGCGCTCGGCGAGGTCGTGGGTGAGGCGCTCGACGTAGTAGGAGCCGGCCCAGGGGTCGATCGTGCCCGTCGTCCCCGACTCCTGCTGGAGCAGCAGCTGGGTGTTGCGCGCGATCCGGGCGGAGAAGTCGGTCGGCAGCGCGATCGCCTCGTCGAGGGCGTTGGTGTGCAGCGACTGGGTGTGGCCCTGGGTGGCGGCCATCGCCTCGATGCAGGTGCGCTGCACGTTGTTGAACACGTCCTGCGCGGTCAGCGACCAGCCGGAGGTCTGGCTGTGCGTGCGCAGCGAGAGCGACTTGGGGTTCTTCGGCTCGAACTGGCCGACCAGGCGGGCCCAGATGGCGCGGGCCGCGCGCATCTTGGCGACCTCCATGAAGAAGTTCATCCCGATGGCCCAGAAGAAGCTCACCCGCGGCGCGAACTCGTCGATGGTGAGGCCCGCCTCGAGACCGGCCCGGATGTACTCGACCCCGTCGGCGAGGGTGTAGGCGAGCTCGAGGTCGGCCGTCGCCCCGGCCTCCTGGATGTGGTAGCCGGAGACCGAGATCGAGTTGAACCGCGGCATCTTCTGCGAGGTGTAGCCGAAGATGTCGCTGATGATCCGCATGCTCGGCTGCGGCGGGTAGATGTAGGTGTTGCGGACCATGAACTCCTTGAGGATGTCGTTCTGGATCGTCCCCGTGAGCTGCTCCGGCTTCACCCCCTGCTCCTCGGCCGCGACGATGTAGAGCGCGAGCACCGGCAGCACCGCGCCGTTCATCGTCATGCTGACGCTCATCTCGTCGAGGGGGATGCCCTCGAAGAGCGTGCGGGCGTCGTAGATCGAGTCGATCGCCACGCCGGCCATGCCGACGTCGCCCTTCACCCGCGGGTGGTCGGAGTCGTAGCCGCGGTGGGTCGCGAGGTCGAAGGCGACCGACAGGCCCTTCTGCCCGGCCGCGAGGTTGCGGCGGTAGAAGGCGTTGGACTCCTCGGCGGTCGAGAACCCGGCGTACTGGCGGATCGTCCAGGGCTGGGTGGTGTACATCGTCGGGTAGGGGCCGCGGAGGTACGGCGCCAGGCCGGGGTAGGTGTCCAGCGCGTCGAGGCCCTCGAGGTGCTCGGGCCCGTAGACCGGCAGGATCCCGATGCCCTCGGGCGACTCCCAGGTCTCGCCCTCGACCGGCTCCGTGGCCGTCACCTCACCGGCGAGCGGCAGGTCGGCGAAGCTCTCCGGAATCTGCTGAATCTTCTCGCTCCGCTCGGGGGTCATGCCAGCTTCTCCCTCGTCCGGTGCAGGAAGTCGAGCGCATCGACACCCATCGCGCAGGTGTCGTCGGCCTCGATGCCCTCGACGGGCTTGCCTGCCAGGACGACCCACTGGGCGCCGGCGTCACGGAGCGCCGTGGCGAGCTCGGCTCCCCACTCGGCGTACGCCTTGTCGTGGCCGACCAGGCACACGACCGGCTGGCCGTCGTAGTGCGCGAGGACCGCGTCGACGTCGTCGTGCCGACCCTCGTTGACCACGTCGATGCCGCCGGCGGCGAACAGGTTGGCGGCGAAGGTGGCGCGCGCGGTGTGGGCCGCGACGGTGCCCATCGTCGCGAGGAAGACCTTGCCGTCGGCCGGCTCGTCGCGGAGCTTCTCGAACTCCTCGCCGTAGGGCCTGACCGGCAGTGCTCCCTCGGCGTACGGCGCCCGCTGCGGCAGCGTCTCGTGGAGGTGGGGGAACTCGCTGACGCCCGTGAGCGGCCGGGTGCGCTTCGCGATCTCGCGGTCCCGCTGCGCGACCACCTCGTCGATCCGCGACCGCAGCGACCCGTCCTCGATCGCTGCCACGACACCGCCTCGCCTGCCTCGATGCGGCCGAGCTCCGCCCAGCCGGCGACGGCGAGGTCGTCGGTGAGCTTCTCGACCGCGAACGCACCACCGGCGGGATCGGCGACCTTGGCGACGTGGGACTCCTCGACCAGCAGGGAGGAGGTGTTGCGGGCGATCCGGCGGCTGAAGGCGTCGGGGAGACCGAGGCGCGCGTCGAACGGCAGGACCGTGACGGCGTCGGCGCCGCCCACGCCCGCGGCGAACGCGGCGACGCAGGTGCGCAGCATGTTCACCCAGGGGTCGTACTTCGTCATCATCGGGCGCGACGTCACGGCGTGGACCACCGTCTGGCGGTTGTCCGTGGCGGCGCCGCTGAGCTCGAGCATCCGCGCCCAGAGCCGGCGCACGGCGCGCAGCTTGGCGATGCTGAGGAACTGCTCGTCGGTCGCGGCGAGACGGAGCTCGACGAGCCGGGCCGCGTCGTCGACGGCCACCCCGGCGGCCTCGAGCGCGCGCAGGTAGTGCGCCCCCAGCGCGAGCACGTAGCCGAGCTCCTGGACGTCGGAGGCACCGAGGTCGTGCACCGCGGTCCCGTCCACGACCAGCGCCCGGCAGCCGAGCCGGCCGGCCAGCTCCGCAGCCTCCGCGACCAGTCGCTGTCGAGCCGCCGCTGGTTGAGCCTGTCGAAACCACCCCACGCAGCGGACGCGCCGACCGGGTCCACCCCGAGGTTGGTCCCGGCAGCCAGGTTGGTGCCCTCGTCATCTCTTGGGCGAGCGCGGCAAACGCGTGGGCCACGCCGAGGGGGTCTGAGGGGGCGTCGAGCACGACCGGCGCGACGTCGAGGAGCACACCGTCGAGCACGGTGGCGAGGTCGCCGGCATCGACGCCCGAGGCGCCGACCTGGATCCACAGCGAGTGGACGCCGTTCTCGAGGTCGGTGAGGGCGGCGTCGTGCGAGGCACGGGCGTCGGGGTCGGCGAGCAGGCCGCGGACGTCCCAGCCGTCGCCCCTGGCGGGCGGGCGCACCGGCTCGGGCAGGTCGGCGACGAGGGCGGGGGTGCCGAGCGGGCTGATGTCGATGCCGTCGAGCGTCGTACGCGTGAGTGCTGCCCAGACGGCTGTCGTCCTGGTCGTCGTCGGAGAGGCGCCGGGCCTTGCGCAGCACCGCGGCGGCGGCCTGCTCCCACTCCGAGACGTCGTGCTCCTGCCCCTCGGACAGGGTCAGGTGCGCGTCTGGGCTCATGGGCGAAGGATAGGGAGCGGCCTCGGGGTGCGACCAGCGACTGTGAAATACCCAACCTAGGGTTTGCGGCATGGACGTCATCGCCGGCGAGGGTCTCGTGCTCCGCCTCGCCCGGCCCGAGGACCGGGAGCGGTGGCTCGAGCTCTTCAACGACGCGGACCAGCTGCGCTTCGGGACGCCCAGCGTGATCACCATCCCGGCGACGGTCGACGAGCTCGACGAGCGCCTCTCCGCCGCCCGTCGCCACTACGACGCCGGCGAGCCGAACGACTTCGTGGTCGCGCTCGAGGACGAGCCCGAGCGGCTCCTGGGGACGGCCGGCTGGTCGTTCTACGTCCCGCCGCGCCTCCAGGTGGCCGACGTCGGCTACTCGGTGCACCCGGACGCCCGCGGCCAGGGGGTCGCGAGCAAGGCGCTGCGCACGCTCACCCGCTGGCTGACCACCGATGACGACGGGCCGCACGTGGCGCGGGTCCAGCTCGACCACAGCGTGGAGAACGAGGCGTCCTGCCGCACCGCGCTGGCCGCCGGCTTCGAGCGCGAGGGCGTACGACGCGCCTACCTCCCGCTGCGCGACGACAGCGCTCCCGGCGGCTCGCGCCGGCACGACGTCTGCCTGC
Organism: uncultured Actinomycetota bacterium; assembly: GCA_963722835.1. GTDB lineage: Bacteria > Actinomycetota > Actinomycetes > Propionibacteriales > Nocardioidaceae > Marmoricola. Next base: position 520,029 of record CAVROK010000011.1, on the reverse strand, counting down.
ACGGGTTCCTTCCCTAGGTGGTCGAGCAGCGAGCGCCAGCGAGCGGTCAGTCGAGACCCGTTCACCCGGCGCTCACGCCGCGGACACCACACCGACACGCCGCGGGGACACCGTGCAGACATGCGCATCGCACTGGTCACCGAGGAGTTCCTCCCCAGCGACGTCCCGACCGCCCGCGTCACCCGTGAGATCGTCGGCGGGCTCGTCGACGGCGGGCACGACGTGACGGTCTTCGCCGCGGGTCGTGGACAGTCCACCTTCCGCGGCGCGCGCATCTTCTGGGCCAGCCGGATGACGTCCGTGGGAGCGGTCCGCGAGGCGATGACCCTCTCCCGCCCGGACGTCTGCCACCTGCTCGACCCGCACCGGCTCGGGATCAAGGCGGCCGAGGCGGCCGGCCGTCTCGGCGTACCGACCGTGGTGCTGGACCCCCGGTCGTGGCTGCCGGGCGTCGACCTCGAGCACCACCACCCCGGCCTGCGCGACGAGAACCTCCACGACCGCTGGGCCCGGGTGCACTCCCCCGACGGCGGTCAGCTCGTGGTCGGCCACGCCGGTCCGCTGGAGAAGAAGAAGGTCGTCCAGCGCCTGGCGACCGTCGCAGGCCTTCCGGGAGTCCGTCTGGTCGTGCTCGGCGACGGCCCCGGCGCGAAGGCGCTGCGCAACGCCGGCGCCAAGGTCATCCCCCACGCCACCGGGCTCGAGCGCGCGCGGTGCATCGCGACCTTCGACGTGCTGGTCCAGCCGCGCAAGAAGGAGGTCTACGCCCCCTCCGTGCACGAGGCCCTGGCCAGCGGCGTACCCGTCGTCGCCTTCGACGGCGGGACGGCCGCCGATGTCGTGAGCCACGAGCACAACGGGCTCCTGGTCGGCACCGACCGCGGCGGCAAGGAGCTCGCCCGCGCGGTCGCGCGGCTCGGCGCCAGCCCCGACCTCCGCTTCACGCTGGCCGCGAACGCGCGCTCGTCGATCGAGCACCGGTCCTGGCGCGAGGCGGTGGACGAGCTCCTCGAGGTGCACTACCCCGCCGCGCAGCGGCCGCACCACCGCCGCGATCAGCTGAGCCCGCCCGCGTCCGCTCGCACGAAGCGACGCTCGATCGTGTCCGCTGCCGCAGCGACCCCACCCGTCGCGCGGTAGCCCTCGGCCACGCGACGTGCTCCCTCCGCCCGGCCCATGGCCTCGCGCACCGCGACCCGCAGCCGCTCCGGGTTCAGCCTGCGCGCCGGGAGCCGGGTGCCGCACCCGCTGACCTCCACCCGCCGGGCGACCTCGAGCTGGTCACGGCCGAAGGGCACCACGCAGACGGGTACGCCGTGCGCGAGGGCCTTCTGGGTGCCGCCCATGCCCCCGTGGGTCACCGCGACGGCCGCGCGCTCCAGCACCGGTCCGTGCGGCAGGAAGGTCTCCACCCGCGCGTTCGCCGGTACGACGAGGTCGTCGGGCACGCCGGCCGGCATGGTCGCGACGACGGACACCGGCTCGTCGGCCAGCGCCTCGAGCGCCGTGCGCACCAGGACGCCGTCGTCCTGGAACTCCGAGGACGTGGTCACCAGCACCACCGGGCTGGTCGAGCGCCTCCAGCCACTCCGGAGCCGCCGCAGGGGGCTCCCAGGAGCAGGCGCCGATCATCACGATGTCGTCGCCCCAGTCCTCGTGGTGGTACTCGAACGGCTCGGCGGTGGCGACCAGCATCAGTGGCGCGCGACGGAAGAAGGCGTCCGCGTCGCGGACCGGGGCGAGGCCCTTCGCCGCGCGCAGCCGGGTGATCCCGGGCGCCATCGCCTTCTCGGCAACGCCCATCACGATCGGGCGCAGCACGGCGTCCCGGAGCCGCCCGAGCGGGCCGGGCCACGGCTTGAACCCGGGGCCGAACGGCGGCGTGCCCACCGACCGCAGCGGCGGCGTGTACGGGCTGAACGTCACGAAGGGCAGGCCCGAGGCCTCGGCCGCGACCAGCGCACCCCAGGCGTTGATGTCCACGACGAGCAGGTCGGGACCGACCTCGGCGATCGCTCGGTCGAGGTCGGGAGCGTCGTACTCCCCCCGGGCCGTGAAGGCGGCCACCGCGCCGGCCAGGGCCGCGCGGGCGTTGCCCGCCTGCCAGTCGGTGTTCTCGACGGCCTCGACGCGGGCATCCATGGCGGACGCCTCGAGGCCGAGCGACTCCATCAGGGCGACCTGACCGGCCAGCGTCCGGACGTGGACCCGGTGCCCGCGCGACCTCAGCTCGAGGAGCAGCGGGGTCATCGGGAAGAGGTGCCCGAGGGCGGGCGAGGTGTAGGCGAGGATCGTGCTCATCGTTGCTCCCTGGCTCATCGTGCGCTCTGCGGTGGGTGCAGGAGCGGCCCGAGCAGCTCGTGGAGGGCGATCTGGGTCTGGCGCCGGCTGAGCCCGGCGTCGAGCCGGAGCAGCTTCCAGGTGTAGACGTCGCACACGGCGACGAGCTGGGCGAGTCGCCGGTCGCGGGCCACGCCACCCAGGGGCGCGAGGGCGTCGGCGAAGACGGTGCGGCACCAGTCCCGGTGCAGCGTGCGGCCCTGCTCGGCGTACGCCGCGAGCGTGGCCGAGGACTGCTCCTCGGCCAGCAGGCGGAGCACCTTGGCCCCGGTCGCCTCGTAGTGCTCGACCAGGTTGGCGATCGCCGTGTCCACGTCCCCGGGAGGTACGGCGCGCTCGGCGGCCGTCCGCGACATCGCCCGGTCGGCCGCTGCGGCGAGCAGGCCCTCCTTGTCGCCGTACTTCCGCAGCACCGTCTGGACGGTCACGCCGGCTCGCTTCGCCACGTCGCGCAGCACGAGCTGGTCGGTGGGGCGCTCCCAGAACAGCTCGGTCGTCGCGTCGAGGATGCGCTCGGCGGTCGCCGTGGCTGCCTCGGCGCGGTTCGTCATCCGATAGGCACGACGCTCGTCGACTTTCATGTTAGCGAAATTAACATCAAATCTCGGTGTCGGACAGCCGTCGTACCCGCGCGGTAGACCACCGGGGACCACGGCTCGCATCCGGGCCCTCCCACGACTAGCGTTTCCTCGTCCGGTCCATTGGGGGGAAGCATGCGCAGAGGTCTGACGGTCGCGCTCGCGCTCGTCGCGCTGGCCACGTCGCTCAGCGCCCCGGCCGCCGCAGCGGGATTCGACATCGGGAAGTGGCAGCGCCGGCTGAACGCGCTGCACTGCAACGCCGGACCGGCCGACGCGAAGATGGGCACCTGGACCCGCTCGGCGATCATCCGGTTCCAGTCCCGCCACGGGCTCGCGCAGACCGGCAGGCCCAACGCCACCACCCGCACCCGGCTGTTCGCGACGACCGCGCAGCGCTGTGACCTGCGGCCCGTCCCACGGTCGGGCGCCGGCCGGCGGATCGTGATCAGCCAGCGGCAGAACTGGGTCTGGCTGGTCAACGCCCAGAACAAGGTGGTGGCCCAGGGAGGGATGGTCGACAACCCCGGCGAGCTGCGGCCCGGCAGGTACAGCACCGGCTCCTACTGCGGCCGCGGGGCCCGCATCAAGAAGAACACCAGCGGGTCGCTGTGGCTGGACGACTTCGTGCGCTTCGCCCCGTGCGGCTACGGGTTCCACCGGATCCCCAGGGCCAAGTCGAGCGGTCGGCAGATCCACGCCGACCACATCCTCGGCACCAACTTCTCCCGGTCGCACGGGTGCATCCGGCTCTCCGCCGGGATGGCTCACCGGGTCTGGACGTTCACGGCCTCCGGGCGCACCGTCGTGCGGCTCCTGTGAGACGGCGGACTACCACATGAGACAGCTCTCGGACCGTGAGGACGTGGACCGTGCACGCTCCTAGGCTCCTCCCATGCTGAGCGCGCTGCGCCGCTACGTCGACGACCCGATCGCGAGCTGGCGGACCGGAAGCCCGCAGAGCCAGGCACTGACCCTGCTGGCCCTGCTGGTCGGGGTGTCGCTGTGCTTCGTGGTCTCGGTGCTGGCGTACTCGCTGATGCCGATGACGGCGTACTACATCTGGCTGCTGCTCGGCATGCTGCTGCTGCGGTTCCGCCCCCTGGTCGTGCTGTCGACGGTGACGACCGCAGCGGCCCTGGCGGCGGTCATGCTCGACGGAGAGATGACGGCCACCCGGGTCACGGCCTGCGTGATCCTGGCGATCTCCGTGGCCCTGATCCTCTACGCCTCGAGCCGCCAGCAGAGCGGCCTCCCGGGCCCGGTGAGCGAGGCGATGCTCGCCGACCTGCGCGACCGCCTCCAGTCGCAGGGCAAGATCCCGGAGCTCCCGGACGAATGGCGCTCACAGTCCGCGATGATCGCCGCGAGCGGCGTGGGGTACGGCGGGGACTTCCTCGTCGCCAACCTCCAGGACGAGGGACGACGCCTCGAGCTGATCCTCGTCGACGTGTGCGGCAAGGGTGTGGGGGCCGCCTCGCGAGCTCTTCAGTTCGGCGGCGCCCTCGGCGGACTGATCGGCGCCCTGCCTCCGCAGGGCCTGTTCGAGGCGGCGAACGACTTCCTGCTGCGCCAGCACACCGACGAGAGCTTCGCGACAGCCGTGCACGTGCTGCTCGACCTGCAGTCCGGGGACTACCAGCTGACCAGCGCGGGCCACCCGCCGGCGCTCGTGTGGTCCACGACCCAGGCGCGCTGGGTCGTCGACGGCGCCCGCGGCACCGCGCTCGGCATCGTGCCCCGGCCCGAGCTGCACACCACCTCCGGCCGGCTCTGCCCGGGCGAGGCGCTGCTGTTCTACACCGACGGCGTCGTGGAGACCCGGCACACCGACCTCGACGAGGGCATCGCGTGGCTCCAGGCGGAGGCCGCCACCGCGATCGCGCCGGGCTTCGACGGGGCTGCCCAGCGGATCATCCGCAAGGTCAGCCGAGGCGACGACGACCGCGCCGTACTCATCCTCGAGCACGTCGCCACCGCGGTGCACTTCGAGTCGTTCGGCCAGCGCCTGACGACGAACTGACCCTCAGACCTCGGTGCGGCCCAGGACCGGATAGTTCGGACCACCCCGCAGGCGAGAGGCAGCACAACGCCTGCCGATCGGTCCGAACTATCCGGAACCAGAGCCTCAGACCTCGGTGCGGCCGTCGTCGTCCTTGTTGCGCATCCCGATCTTGTTGCCCAGCCACACCAGCGGGTCGTACTTGCGGTCGACCACGCGCTCCTTCATCGGGATGATCGCGTTGTCGGTGATCTTGATGCCCTCGGGGCACACCTCGGTGCAGCACTTGGTGATGTTGCACATCCCGAGGCCCGCGGCGCCCTGGGCGAGCTCGCGCCGGTCGTGGGTGTCGAGCGGGTGCATGTCGAGCTCGGCGTAGCGCAGGAAGAAGCGCGGGCCGGCGAACGCGGGCTTGTTGTCGTCGTGGTCGCGGATGACGTGGCAGGTGTTCTGGCACAGGAAGCACTCGATGCACTTGCGGAACTCCTGGCCCCGCTCCACGTCGACCTGCGCCATCCGCCGCTTGCCGTCCTTGTCGCGCGGAGGCGGCGCGAAGGAGGGCAGCTCGCGGGCCTTCTCGTAGTTGTACGACACGTCGGTGACCAGGTCGCGGATCACCGGGAACGACCGCATCGGGGTCACCGTGATCGTCTCGGACTCGTCGAAGTCGGAGAGCCGGGTCATGCACAGCAGGCGGGGGCGGCCGTTGACCTCGGCGCTGCACGAGCCGCACTTGCCGGCCTTGCAGTTCCACCGCACGGCGAGGTCGCCCGCCTGGCTGGCCTGCACCCGGTGGATCGCGTCGAGGACCACCTCTCCCTCGGAGACCTCGACGGTGTAGTCCTGCAGGTCGCCGGAGGCCTGGTTGCCCCGCCAGATGCGCATCTTCAGGTCGTAGCCCATGCCGGTTCCTTACTTGCCAGAAGAATTTCAGTCGGTGAAGAAGGTCTTGAGCTCGTCGGGCATCACCGGGAGCGGCTGCTCGCTCAGGTCGACCCCGGTGCCCGCGGAGTTGAGCCGCAGCACGAGGTTCTTCGTGCCCCAGGTGTCGTTGGGTCCCGGGAAGTCGTCACGGGTGTGACCGCCGCGGGACTCCTCGCGCGCCAGCGCGGCCTTCGCGATGCACTCGGAGACCAGCAGCATGTTGTGCAGGTCGATCGAGAGGTGCCAGCCGGGGTTGAACTGCCGGTGCCCCTCGACGACGAGGTTCTTGGCGCGGTCCTTGAGCTTCTCGATCTCCACCAACGACCGGCTCAGCTCGTCGGCCGTGCGGATGATGTTGACCAGGTCGTTCATCGTGTCCTGGAGGTCCTGCTGGATCGTGTACGGGTTCTCGGTGCCGTCCTGGCGCTCGAAGGCGACCAGGGCGGGGTCCTGGGCGGCGATCACGGTCTGCGGGTCGACGTACGGTCGCTCGCGCAGCCCGGAGGCGTACGACGCAGCGGCCTCGCCGGCTCGACGACCGAACACCAGCAGGTCGGACAGGGAGTTGCCACCGAGCCGGTTGGAGCCGTGCATGCCGCCCGAGCACTCCCCCACCGCGTAGAGGCCGGTGACGCTCGACTGCTCGGTGTCGGCGTCCACCTCGACGCCACCCATCACGTAGTGGCAGGTCGGGCCGATCTCCATCGGCTCCTTGGTGATGTCGACGTCGGCGAGCTCCTTGAACTGGTGGTACATCGACGGCAGCCGCTTGCGGATGTACTCGGCGTCGCGGCGCGAGGCGATGTCGAGGAAGATGCCGCCGTGCGGTGACCCTCGACCGGCCTTGATCTCGGAGTTGATCGCCCGGGCGACCTCGTCACGCGGGAGCAGCTCGGGCGGACGACGGTTGTTCTTCTTGTCGTCGTACCACCGGTCCGCCTCCTCCTCGGTGTCGGCGGTCTCCTTCTTGAAGAAGTCCGGGATGTAGTCGAACATGAACCGCTTGCCCTCGGAGTTGCGCAGGATGCCGCCGTCGCCGCGCACCGACTCCGTGACCAGGAGGCCCTTCACCGACGGGGGCCAGACCATCCCGGTCGGGTGGAACTGCACGAACTCCATGTTGATCAGCGAGGCGCCGGCCCGCAGCGCGAGCGCGTGCCCGTCGCCGGTGTACTCCCAGGAGTTGGAGGTGACCTTGAAGGACTTGCCGATGCCGCCGGTCGCCAGGATCACCGAGGGCGCCTCGAAGACGACGAAGCGGCCGCTCTCGCGCCAGTAGGCGAAGGCGCCGGAGATGCGCGTCGCCGTCCTTGAGCAGCTCGGTGACGGTGCACTCCATGAACACGTCGATGCCGAGCGCGACCGCGCGCTGCTGGAGGGTGCGGATCATCTCCAGGCCGGTGCGGTCGCCGACGTGCGCGAGGCGGGCGTAGCGGTGACCGCCGAAGTCACGCTGCGAGATCAGGCCGTCCTCGGTGCGGTCGAAGAGCGCACCCCAGTCCTCGAGCTCCTGCACCCGCTCGGGCGCCTCCTGGGCGTGCAGCTGGGCCATCCGCCAGTTGTTGAGCATCTTCCCGCCACGCATGGTGTCGCGGAAGTGCACCTCCCAGTTGTCCTCGGGCCAGCGGTTGCCCATCGCGGCCGCGATGCCGCCCTCGGCCATCACGGTGTGGGCCTTGCCGAGCAGCGACTTGCAGACGATCGCGGTCTTCGCGCCGGCCTCGTGGGCGGCGATCGCGGCCCGCAGGCCCGCGCCACCCGCGCCGATCACGACGACGTCGTGGGTGTGCCGCTCGAAGCCGTGGACCTCCGCCGCCTCCTCCGAGGACATCCGGTTGCCGGTCATCGGGTGCCGGTCAGACCTGCCGAACCGCATCAGAAGAACCTCACGTCGGTGATCGTGCCGGTCGAGAGCAGGACCACGTAGAGGTCGGCGAGGGCGACCGAGAACAGCGACAGCCAGGCGTACGCCGCGTGGTTGGCGTTCAGCCTCGAGACGAAGGTCCACGCCTTGTAGCGCACCGGGTGCTTGCTGAAGTGGCGCAGCCGCCCGCCGACGACGTGGCGGCACGAGTGGCAGGACAGGGTGTAGAGCCAGATCAGGGCCACGTTGGCGATGAAGATCAGCGAGCCCAGGCCCATGTGGCCCCACTCGCCGTCCTCGTTGCGGAAGGTCAGGACGGTGTCGAAGGTGAGCACCAGGCCGACCACCACGGCGGCGTACCAGAAGTAGCGGTGCACGTTGTTCAGGATCAGCGGCAGCCGGGTCTCACCGCTGTAGGTCTGGTGCGGCTCGGCGACCGCGCACGCCGGCGGGCTCAGCCAGAACGACCGGTAGTAGGCCTTCCGGTAGTAGTAGCAGGTCAGCCGGAAGCCGAGCGGGAAGATCAGGATGATCAGGGCCGCCGAGAACGGGAACCAGGCGAACGGCTGCCCGAAGTCCGAGGCGCCCTCGACGCAGTCACCGAGGCACGGCGAGTAGAACGGCGAGAGGTACGGCGTCGTGTAGTAGTGCGTCCCCTGGAAGGCGCGGATCGTCGCGTAGACGATGAACGACATGAACACCACGAACGTGGTGAGGGGGTAGAGCCACCAGCGGTCGGCCCGGAGCGTCCTTTCCCGAATTCTGGCCCGTTCGGGCCCTCGCACGCTCGCGTCGGTCGACGCCATCGCCACCTCCGTGGGCAGGGTGTGAAGCAGGGCTGAGGGCGATCATCGCCCGTGTGACTGGGAACACTCGTGCCGGAACCGGCACGAATATCTCACATCCCCGAATGGGTCACGCACCGACATGGGGGGATACGGTTGTGAGTTGTGGCAACCGGTCAACCTCAGGCGCGACCCCGAGTCTGGTCAAGAACCCCAGGTCCACGCGCTCGACCATCGCGCTGAAGCTGCTCATGGCCCTCAGCGGGATCGTCTTCATCGGGTTCGTGCTCCTGCACATGTACGGCAACCTCAAGGCCTTCGCCGGCCACGACGCCTACAACGACTACGCCCACCACCTGCGCACCTTCGGCGAGCCGATGCTCCCCTACGGAGGTCTGCTCTGGATCATCCGCGTGGTGCTGATCGTGGCGCTCGGGGTGCACGTCTACGCGGCGGTGACGCTGTGGCGCCGGGCCAAGAAGGCGCGCACGGTGAAGTACGTCGAGAAGAAGAACAAGCACTCGACGTACGCCAGCCACCTGATGCGCTGGGGCGGCGTCACCCTGCTGCTCTTCATCGTCTGGCACCTGCTGAACTTCACGATCGGCAAGGTCAACGTCACCGGGCGGCCCCACCAACGACCCGTACAACCTGCTGGTCGACTCGTTCGAGACCTGGTGGCTGACGCTGATCTACCTGTTCGCGATGGCGATGCTCGGCGCGCACCTGCACCACGGCATCTGGAGCTCGCTGCAGACCCTGGGCTTCACCAACAGCGTGCGCCAGCGCGACAACGCCAAGCGGTTCGGGCTCATCCTCGCGCTGATCATCACGATCGGCTTCTCGCTCGTCCCGGTCTTCGTCCTCGCCGGCGTCATCGACTAGTAGGAGTCACCGCTTCATGACAGACATGCCTGACACCACGCTGACCGGCCACCCGTCGATCCACGAGGACGCGCAGGAGACCGACGACGCCGCCGACTACTACACCCCCGGCGAGCCGATCGCCGACACCAAGGCCCCCGGCGGACCCGCTCGACGAGCGCTGGGGCACCCGCCAGTTCGAGGCCCGGATCGCCAACCCGGCCAACCGGCGCCGGCTCTCGGTGATCGTCGTCGGCACCGGCCTGGCCGGCGCCTCGGCCGCCGCGACGCTCGGCGAGGCCGGCTACGTGGTGAAGTCGTTCTGCTACCAGGACTCGCCGCGTCGCGCGCACTCCATCGCGGCGCAGGGCGGCATCAACGCGGCCAAGAACTACAAGGGCGACGGCGACTCGATCTACCGGCTGTTCTACGACACGATCAAGGGCGGCGACTACCGCTCGCGGGAGTCCAACGTCTACCGGCTGGCCGAGGTCAGCGTGAACATCATCGACCAGTGCGTGGCGCAGGGCGTCCCGTTCGCCCGCGAGTACGGCGGCCTGCTCGACAACCGCTCCTTCGGCGGCGTGCAGGTCTCCCGCACCTTCTACGCCCGCGGCCAGACCGGCCAGCAGCTGCTGATCGGCGCCTACCAGGCCCTCGAGCGCCAGGTCGCCGCCGGCACCGTGCGCTGCTACACCCGCCACGAGATGCTCGAGCTGATCGTCGTCGACGGCCGGGCCCGCGGCATCATCGTGCGCGACCTGGTGACCGGCGAGATCGAGACCTACTTCGCCGACGTCGTGGTCCTCGCCAGCGGCGGCTACGGCAACGTCTTCTTCCTGTCGACCAACGCGATGGGCAGCAACGTCACGGCGACCTGGCGGGCGCACCGCAAGGGCGCCTACATGGCCAACCCCTGCTACACGCAGATCCACCCGACCTGCATCCCGGTCTCGGGGGCCCACCAGTCGAAGCTGACCCTGATGAGCGAGTCGCTGCGCAACGACGGCCGGATCTGGGTGCCCAAGGACGCCAAGGACGCCGACAAGAACCCGCGGGACATCCCCGAGGAGGACCGCGACTACTACCTCGAGCGGATCTACCCGGCGTTCGGCAACCTGGTCCCCCGCGACATCGCGTCCCGGCAGGCCAAGAACATGTGCGACGAGGGCCGCGGCGTCGGCCCCGAGGTCGAGGGCGTACGACGCGGCGTCTACCTGGACTTCGCGGAGGCGATCGAGCGCCTCGGCCGCAAGGCGATCGAGGACAAGTACGGCAACCTCTTCGACATGTACGCCCGGATCACGGGCGAGGACCCCTACGAGGTCCCGATGCGGATCTACCCGGCCGTGCACTACGTGATGGGCGGGCTCTGGGTCGACTACGACCTGCAGGCCACCATCCCCGGGCTGTTCGTCACCGGCGAGGCCAACTTCTCCGACCACGGGGCCAACCGGCTCGGCGCCTCGGCGCTGATGCAGGGGCTGGCCGACGGCTACTTCGTGCTGCCGAACACCATCCGCGACTACCTCGCCGAGGGTCCCTTCGACAAGATCCCCGAGGACCACCCCGCCGTGGTCGAGGCGCAGCAGTCGGTCCAGGGGCGCATCGAGAAGTTCATGGGCTCCAACGGCACCCGCAGCGTCGACTCCTACCACCGCGAGCTCGGCAACATCATGTGGGAGTACTGCGGCATGGAGCGCACCGAGGACGGCCTGAGGAAGGCCATCGACCTGATCCGCGGACTGCGTGACGACTTCTGGCGCAACGTGAAGGTGCTGGGCACCGCCGAGGGCCTGAACCAGTCCCTCGAGCGCGCCGGCCGGGTGGCCGACTTCTTCGAGCTCGGCGAGCTGATGTGCATCGACGCCCTCAACCGCCGCGAGTCGTGCGGCGGCCACTTCCGGGCCGAGTCGCAGACCGAGGACCACGAGGCGCTGCGCCACGACGACCAGTACGCCTACGTGGCGGCCTGGGAGTGGACCGGCGAGGACGAGAAACCGGTCCTGCACAAGGAGAACCTGACCTACGAGTTCGTCGAGATGAAGCAGCGGAGCTACAAGTGAGACTGACTCTGAAGATCTGGCGGCAGGCCGACCGGGCTGCCGACGGAGCCATGCACACCTACGAGCTCGACGACGTGTCCGAGGACATGTCGTTCCTCGAGATGCTCGACGTGCTCAACGAGCGGCTCAACGGCGAGGGCGAGGAGCCGATCGCGTTCGACTCCGACTGCCGCGAGGGCATCTGCGGCATGTGCGGGCTGATGATCAACGGCGAGGCCCACGGCCCCGAGGTCACCACGACCTGCCAGCTGCACATGCGCTCCTTCACCGACGGCGAGACGATCACGATCGAGCCGTGGCGCGCCGACCCGTTCCCGGTCCTCAAGGACCTGTGCGTCGACCGGAGCGCCTTCGACCGGATGATCCAGTCCGGCGGCTACATCTCGGTGAACACCGGCGCGGCGCCCGACGCCCACGCGACGCCGGTCCCCAAGGAGAACGCCGACCGGGCCTTCGACGTGGCCACCTGCATCGGCTGCGGGGCCTGCGTCGCCGCCTGCCCGAACGGCTCGGCCTCGCTGTTCCTCGGCGCCAAGATCACCCACCTCGGCCAGCTGCCCCAGGGCCAGGCCGAGCGGGACACCCGCGTGGTCGACATGGTCGCGCAGCACGACCACGAGGGGTTCGGGGGCTGCACCAACATCGGCGAGTGCACCGCCGCGTGCCCCAAGGAGATCCCGCTGGACGTGATCTCCCAGCTGAACCGCGACCTCCGGCACGCCATTCGCAAGGGGTATTAATCCCGATTATCCGCATTTCTTAAAATCCCCACGAATCAGACAAATGCTCCATATGCTTTGTGGATATGGAGCCCACGACCCCCGCTCGGGCGCTGGTCGTCACCGGCGCCGCGCTGATGGCGCTCGTCGGTCCGTTGCTGGTGCCGGCCTCCCCTCCCCTGACGGCCGGCCCCGCGACGACGCTCCGGGCCGGTGACGACCAGCCCACAGACGACGAGGGGACCACGACCGGCTCCCAGGGCAGCGTGCTCGCCCGGTCCGGCGCTCGCGCCCGCCCCGGTCGTACGACGGCCCGGTGGTCCGGCTCGGTCCGGGTAGGGCGCCAGAGCGCCGTCGACGCGGCGTACAAGCGATCCTTCGCCCCGGGCCTGGACCTCGGCACCGGCTGGACCGGGAGCCACGCCGGCTGCCGCGCCGGCACCACCTCTGCGCGCCTCTCGCGCCGCCACGCTGCGCGCGGTCAACTTCGTGCGCTCGATGAGTGGCCTGGCCCCGGTCAGGTTCTCCCCCGTCCTCAACGCGCGCTCGCAGCAGACCGCGCTGCTGATGTCGGCCAACGAGTCGCTGAGCCACACCCCGCCGCGCAGCTGGCGGTGCTGGTCCGCGTCGGGCGCCGCCAACGCGGGCCGCTCGAACCTGGCCCTGAGCTACCCCTCGATCACCTCCGCCGGCCTGGTGGAGCTCTACCTGCGCGAGCCCGGCCAGGAGAACGGCGCGGTCGGCCACCGGCGCTGGCTGCTGAACCCGTTCGCCACCACGATGGGCACCGGGTCGACGCAGACCGCCAACGCGATGACCGTGATCGGTCCCGCAGGCCGCGCGCCGCCCCAACCCCGCGTGGGTCTCGTGGCCCACGGCCGGCTACTTCCCGAAGACCCTGGAGCCGGGTGGCCGCTGGTCGCTGTCGGCCGGCAACAAGCGCACCGACTTCCGGCGGGCCACCGTGCAGGTCTACCGCGACGGCCAGCGCGTGCGCGCCACCAAGCTCCGCGTGCACGACGGCTACGCCCAGCCCACCCTGGTCTGGCAGCTGCCGGCCGAGACCGCGCGGACCGGCACCTTCACCGTCGTCGTCCGGGGCGTACGCCGGACGGGCTCGGCCACGCCGTTCGGGCGCACCTACCGGGTGCGGATGTTCACCCCGTCGAGCTAGGCCGTGCCTCAGCTCGCCCGGAAGGCGAACGCGTTGGTCGGCTGCCAGCCCGTGGTCACGTCGTGGAGGTACATCCACATCTCGTGGACGTCGAAGGTCGCCTCGAACCGCTCCAGCTCGACGAACGCCTTCTCCAGCGCGGACTCCGGCAGGTGGTGCGCGATCGTCACGTGGGGGTGGAACGGGAACGCCCGCTCGATGGCCAGCGGCCCGCGGAGCACCTCGGCGGCCAGCATCTCGCACTGGCTGATCCCCTGGACGACACCGACGAACACCACCGGCGAGATCGGCTGGAAGGTGCCGGTGCCGCGCAGGTGGACCCGGAACGGGCGCATCCGGCCGGCCACCGCGGCGAGGTGGGACTCGATGCCGGCCAGCTCGGCGTCGGCCACCTCGTGGGGCGGCAGCAGCGTCACGTGCGTCGGGATGTGCCGCGCGGCGTCGTCGCCCATCGCCGATGCGGAACTGCTGCAGCTCGCTGCCCCAGGGTTCGGGGACGGCGAGCGAGACTCCGATCGTCGGCACGGCTGACAACCTACGCGCTCGTGGCGGAGGTCCGTCAGGGGGTCGGGGCGATGAGACCCACGCGGTCGTAGACGTCGGCGAGGGTCCGCGAGGCGACCTCGCGGGCCCGCTCGGCGCCGCGCCGCAGCACGCCGTCGAGCTCGGCGCGGTCCTCGAGGAGCTCGTTGGTCCGGTCGCGGAACGGGGTCACGAAGTCGACGACCACGTCGGCCAGGTCGCCCTTGAAGTCGCCGTAGCCGCGGCCGGCGTACTCCTTCTCGAGCTCCTCGATCGACCTGCCGGTCAGCTCCGCGAAGATCGTGAGCAGGTTGGAGACACCGGGCTTGTGCTCCTCGTCGTAGCGCACCTCGGTCTCGGAGTCGGTCACCGCCGAACGGATCTTCTTGGCGGAGACCTTGGGGTCGTCGAGCAGCTCGACGATCCCCGAGGCGCCGGAGTTGGTCTTCGACATCTTGGCCGCGGGGTTCTGCAGGTCGAGGATGCGGCCGGTGCTCTTCAGGATGTAGGGCTCGGGCAGCGGGAACGTCTTCTTGTAGCGGTGGTTGAACCGCTGCGCGAGGTCGCGGGTCAGCTCGAGGTGCTGGCGCTGGTCCTCGCCGACGGGGACGTACTTCGGGCGGTAGAGCAGGATGTCGGCCGCCTGGAGGATCGGGTAGGCGAACAGGCCCACCGAGGCGGCGTTCTCCCCCTCCTTGGCGGACTTGTCCTTGAACTGCGTCATCCGCTTGGCCTCGCCGTAGCCGGTGAGGCACTCGAGCACCCAGGCCAGCTGGCTGTGCTCGGGCACGTGCGACTGCAGGAACACCGAGGAGCGCTCGGGGTCGATGCCCATCGCGATCAGCTGGGCCGCGCACCGCATGAAGCGCTGGCGCAGCGCCTTGGGGTCCTGCTGGACGGTCAGCGAGTGCAGGTCGGCGATGAAGAAGAACGGCTCGTGCTCGTCCTGGAGGTGGACCCACTGACGGAGGGCGCCGAGGTAGTTGCCGAAGTGGAACGAGTCACCCGTCGGCTGGATACCGGAGAGCACGCGGGGGCGTGCTGGCCCGCTCGCTTGAGCGTCTGCAGGGGTCTGGTGGGACATGATGGACATTGTTCCAGCACGGACGGGTGGCGCAGAGCACGGGCTCGACGACTCTCGACGGAAGGAGGCGCATGCCGCCGGAGTACAGCACCATCCCGACGTTGACCGACGGGGTGGTCACCCTCAGGGCACCCGTGTCCAGCGACGTGATGGGTTCCTTCGAGCAGTGCCAGGACCCGTTGACCCAGGAGTGGACCCGGATCCCGGTCCCCTACACGCTCGACGACGCGAACATCTACATGTACCACTTCATCCCGCGGGGCTGGGAGACCGGCAAGGAGTGGGGATTCGTCGTCGAGGCCGAGGACGACGCCGGCGCACGACGCTTCTGCGGGACCATCTCGCTGCGCAACCTCGGTGAGGGTCGCGCCGAGGTCGCGTACGGCGCGCACCCGTGGGCCCGTGGCCGCGGCATCGTCGAACGGGCGCTGCGCCTGCTCATCGAGTGGGGCTTCGCCGAGCAGCGGCTGAACACCATCGAGTGGATCTCGCGCCGCGGCAACTGGCCGTCGTGGCGGCTGGCCTGGCGGCTCGGGTTCAGCTTCGAGGGCGTGCTGCGCAACTGGCACGCGCAGCGCGGTCGGCTCTACGACGCCTGGGTCGGCACCCTGCGACGCGGCGAGGCGCTGCTGCCGCGCGCGCCCTGGCTGGAGTCGCCCACGCTCACGGGTCCGTCGGTGACGTTGCGGAAGCTGGCGGAGAGCGACCTGCCGAAGATCGTCGAGTCCCTCGCCGACCGGGACACCCAGCACTGGCTGCAGATCATCCGCGAGACCGCGCCGCACACGATGGAGAGCAACGCCGAGTACGTCGTGGAACGCCTCGAGGACGCGGCGGCCGGACGGGCCGTGCACTGGGCGGTCACCGACCAGCGCACCGACATGTACGTCGGCCAGGTCTCGCTGTTCGGGCTGAAGTACAAGCGCGAGGCCGAGATGTCCTTCTGGATGCACCCGCACTGGCGACGACGCGGCTGGGCGACCGAGGCCGGCCGGCTCGTGGTCAAGCACGCGTTCATCCCGATCGAGGACGGCGGGCTCGGGCTGCGTCGGCTCACCGCCAACGCCTGCGCCACCAACGAGGGCTCGATGCGCGTGCTGGAGCGCTCCGGCTTCCTCCGGATGGGCCGCAGCCGGCAGAGCACGCTGCGCGGCGACGACAAGTGGATGGACACCCACCTCTACGACCAGCTGATCGCCGACCGCGACCGCACCCTCTGGGACCTCTAGCCCGTCCTCAGGCAGTGCGCCGGTGCAGCGTCGCCGACGCGAGCAGCACCAGCAGCCCCGCGAGCGACAGCGCGGCACCGACCCAGGCGGTGGAGGTGTAGCCGTACCCGGCCGCCACCACGACGCCGCCGAGCCACGCGCCGAGGGCGTTGGCGATGTTCAGCGAGGCGTGGTTCATCGCCGCACCGATCGTCTGGGCGTCACCGGCGACCTGCATCAGCCGCATCTGGAGGCCGACCACGAGCACCGAGCTGACCACGCTGAGCACGAAGACGGTGACCAGGCCGGGGAGGAACCACTGCGAGGTCATCGTGAACGCGACCAGGGTGAGGCCCATCAGCAGCGAGCCGACCAGCACGCTGCGGAACACCGACCAGTCGGCGAGGCGACCGCCCAGCGGCGTGCCGACGACCATGCCGGTGCCGAAGACCAGCAGGTAGACCGGCACGAGCGACTCGCTGAGGCCGGCGACGTCGGTGACGGTGGGCGCGATGTAGGTGTACATCGCGAACATGCCGCCGAAGCCGATCGCACCGGCGAGCAGGGTGAGCAGCACCTGCGGGTCCTTGAACGCGCGCAGCTCGCTGCGGCCGGTGGCGGCCGGGTTGCCGGCCTTGTACGGCACCAGCCAGAGCACCAGCACGGCGGTGATCGCGGCGAGGACGGCCACCAGCCAGTACGCCGACCGCCAGCCGAAGTGCTGTCCGAGCCAGGTCGCGGCGGGCACTCCGGCGACGTTGGCGACGGCCAGGCCCAGCATCACCCGGCTGACCGCGCGGCCGCGCCGGGCGCCGATGACCAGGTCGGCGGCGACGAGCGACGCGACACCGAAGTAGGCGCCGTGCGGGAGGCCGGACATGAACCGCGCCAGGGTGAGCGAGGCGTAGGAGGTGGCCAGCGCGCTCGCGGCGTTGGCGACCAGGAAGACCACCATCAGGCCGACCAGCAGCTCACGCCTCGGCAGCTTCGCCCCGAAGACCGCGATCACCGGAGCGCCGACCACGACGCCCAGGGCGTACGCCGAGATCACGTGCCCGGCCGTCGGGATGGACACGTCGACCCCCGCGGCGAGCTGCGGCAGCAGCCCCATCGAGACGAACTCGGTCGTCCCGATCGCGAAGCCACCCATCGCCAGCGCGAGCAGCGCCAGCCCGACGTGCCGCGCAGGCAGCCGGACCTCCTGTTCGACGGAGAGGGCAGGGTCGATCGTCGTACTCACCCTTCCCCCAACAGCGAATGCGCGTGAATGTTCCCCGGGGCCGCGGTTTCACAACCGGGGTTGTGAAACCTGCACGATGCGACCGAAGTTTTTGTAGCTCGGTGTCAGTTTCACAACCGGAGTTGTGAAACTGACACCCCGATCACAGCGACTCGAGCGCCTCGTTGAACGTCGTGGAGGGGCGCATCACGGCGGAGGCCTTGTCGTCGTCGGGGCGGTAGTAGCCGCCGACGTCGGCGGGCGAGCCCTGGACGTCGAGCAGCTCCTGGGTGATCGTCTCCTCCGCGTCGCCGAGGGTCTTGGCCAGCGAGGAGAACGCGTCGGCCAGCTCGGCGTCGTCGGTCTGCTCGGCGAGCTCGCGGGCCCAGTACAGCGCGAGGTAGAAGTGGCTGCCGCGGTTGTCGATCGTGCCGAGCTTGCGGCCCGGCGAGCGGTTCTCGTTGAGGAACGATGCCGGTCGCGCGGTCGAGGGCGAGGCCGAGCGCCTTGGACTTCGGGTTGTCGGTCTGCTCGGCGTACTTCTCGAAGCTCTCGGCCAGCGCGAGGAACTCACCGAGGCTGTCCCAGCGCAGGTAGTTCTCCTTGACCAGCTGCTGCACGTGCTTGGGCGCGGAGCCGCCGGCGCCGGTCTCGAAGAGGCCACCGCCCTTGATCAGGGGTACGACGGAGAGCATCTTCGCGCTGGTGCCCAGCTCGAGGATCGGGAACAGGTCGGTCAGGTAGTCGCGCAGCACGTTGCCGGTCACCGAGATGGTGTCCTCGCCCTTGCGGATCCGGTCGACCGAGACCTTGATCGCCTCGACCGGCGGCAGGATCGAGATGTCGAGACCGTCGGTGTCCCCGACGATGTCGGGTCCCCGAGGTACTCGTTGACCTTGGCGATCAGGTTCGCGTCGTGCGCCCGGGTCTCGTCGAGCCAGAAGATCGCGGGGGCGCCGGTCGCCCGGGCACGGGTGACGGCGAGCTTGACCCAGTCGCGGATCGGCTCGTCCTTGGTCTGGCAGGCGCGCCAGATGTCGCCCGGGTTGACCTCGTGCTCGATCAGCACGTTGCCGTCCTCGTCGACGACCCGCACCGTGCCGGCCTTGGCGACCTCGAAGGTCTTGTCGTGGCTGCCGTACTCCTCGGCCGCACGGGCCATCAGGCCGACGTTGGGCACCGAGCCCATCGTGGACGGGTCGTAGGCGCCGTGCTCGCGGCAGTCGTCGAGGACGACCTGGTAGATCCCGGCGTACGACGAGTCGGGGATCACCGCGAGGGTGTCGGCCTCCTCGCCGGCCGGACCCCACATGTGGCCCGACGTGCGGATCATCGCCGGCATGCTCGCGTCGACGATCACGTCGCTGGGCACGTGCAGGTTGGTGATGCCCTTGTCGGAGTCGACCATCGCCAGCTCCGGGCCGTCGGCCAGGCCCTGGTTGACGGCGTTCTCGATGGCGTCGCCCTTCTCCCCGCCCAGCTTCTTCGCGCCGGTGAGGATGCTCGCCAGGCCGTTGCTCGGGTCGAGACCGGCCTCGAGCAGCGCGTCGCCCTGCTCGGCGAACAGCTGCGGGAAGAACGCCTGGACGGCGTGGCCGAAGATGATCGGGTCGGAGACCTTCATCATCGTGGCCTTCAGGTGCAGCGAGAACAGCACACCCTCGTCCTTGGCGCGGCCGATCTGCTCGCGCAGGAAGCCCTGCAGCGCGGCGGTGTTCATGAAGGTGCCGTCGACGACCTCGCCGGCCTCGACCGGCACGGAGTCCTTGAGCACCTCGGTGCCGTCGTCGCGTGACGAGCTCGATGCGCAGCGAGCCGGCCTTCTCGACGACCACGGACTTCTCGTTGGAGCGGAAGTCGTCCTCGGTCATGTGCGCGACGTTGGTCTTCGAGTCCGAGGACCACTCGCCCATCGAGTGCGGGTGCTTGCGGGCGTAGTTCTTCACCGACTCCGGCGCCCGGCGGTCGGAGTTGCCCTCACGCAGCACCGGGTTGACCGCGCTGCCCTTGACCTTGTCGTAGCGGGCGCGGGCTGTCCTTGTCCTCGTCGGACTGCGGGTTGTCCGGGTAGTCCGGCAGGTCGAAGCCCTGCTCCTGGAGCTCGGCGATGGCGGCCTTCAGCTGCGGGATGGAGGCGCTGATGTTGGGCAGCTTGACGATGTTGGCCTCGGGCGTCTTCGCGAGGTCACCGAGCTCGGCCAGGTCGTCGGAGACCTGCTGGTCCTCGGGGAGCCGGTCGGCGAAGTTCGCGAGGATCCGCCCGGCCAGCGAGATGTCACGCGTCTCGACCTCGACACCGGCCTTGGCGGCGTACGCCTGGATGATCGGGAGGAACGAGTACGTCGCCAGCAGGGGCGCCTCGTCGGTGTGGGTGTAGATGATCTTCGACTCGGACACGAAAGGACTCCTGGGGCTTTGATTTATCTTCACGTCAAGATATCGCATGGAACGGGGCGGCATCACCCAGCCGGTGCCGCCAGCCTCTCAGCGCCTGCTGCGAGGCACAACCGCGCCCGAGTGAGTAGCCTCCCCTCATGGCCGGTACCCAGGCCGACGTGGAGAATCCGCTCGCCATGGCGCAGGCGGCGCTGGCCCGCGCCGACTGGGAGCAGGCGCGCGAGCTGTTCCGCCGCGAGACCGAGACCGGCGACGCCGCGGAGGCGTGGGAGGGCCTGAGCCGCGCGGCCTGGTGGCTGGGCGACGAGCAGACCACCCTCGCGGCCCGCGAACGGGCCTACCGTCGCTACCAGGCCGATGGCGACGTGCGCCGGGCCGCGCACATGGCCACCTGGCTGGCCGGTGACCATCTCGACTTCCACGGCGACGACGCGGTCGGCCGGGCCTGGCTGCGCCGGGCGCGGTCGCTGCTCGACGGGCACGAGCTCTGCGCGCAGCACGGCTGGGTGCTGATCATGGAGGCCGACGTCGTGCTCAACGCCGAGGGCGACCCGCGGGCGACCGAGCGGCTCGCCCGCGAGGGGCTGGACGTCGCCCGGCGGGTCGGTGACGTCGACGTGGAGGTCGTCGCGCTCGCGCTGCTCGGCACCGCCCTGATCACCGCCGGCGACATCGACGAGGGGCTCGCCTGCGTCGAGGAGTCCACGGCCCTCGCCGTCGGCGGGGAGTTCATCGACGCGGCCGCGCCGGGGTGGGCGCTGTGCCACAACGTGGCGGTGTGCGCCGACCTCGGCGACTTCGTCCAGGCCGAGCAGTGGTGCCGCGCGATGCAGCAGTTCGCCGAGCACCTGGCGGGCCCGGCACTTCTTCGGCAGCTGCCGGCTGGCGTACGGCGACGTGCTGGCCACGCACGGCGACTGGACCTCCGCCGAGGAGGAGCTGGTCAGCGCCCGCGACGACCTCCGGTCGACGAAGCCGGGGCTGGCGGGGCCGAGCGCCGTACGACTCGGTGACCTGCGGGTGCGGCAGGGCCGCCTCGACGAGGCCCGCGCGCTCTTCGAGGAGGGACTGCCCTCCCCCGGGGCGGTGCTCGCGCTGGCCGGGCTGGACCTCCTGGCCGGTGACGCCGAGTCGGCGACCGCCGCGGCCGAGCGGGTGCTGCGCCGGACCAGCGACGACAACCTGCTCGAGCGGATCCCGGCCCTCGAGCTGGTCGCCCGGGCCCGGTCGGCCTCCGGCGACCACGCCGGCGCGCTCTCCGCCGCGACCGAGGTCGAGCGGGAGTCCGGCCGGCTGGGCACGCCGTACCTGCGCGCCCGCGGGCTCGCCGTACGCGCCGAGGTGTCGCTCGCCGCGACCGACCTCGAGGAGGCACGGCGTGCCGCCGAGGACGCCTGCGACCTGTTCGCCACGGCCTCGGCGCCGTTCGAGCGTGCCCAGGCACAGCTCGTCCTGGCCGCCGCCCTGCGCGGCCTCGGTCGGGCCGACCGCGCCGACAGCGAGGCCACCGCCGCCCGCGACGCGCTCGCCCTGCTCGGCGCCCGCGCCGAGGTCCGCATCACCGCCGAGGACCTGAGCACGCGCGAGCTCGACATCCTCCGCCTCGTCGCCGCCGGGCTCAGCGACGCCCGGATCGCCGAGCGCCTCTTCCTCAGCCCGCACACCGTGCACCGCCACGTCGCCAACATCCGCACCAAGCTCGGCGTCGCCTCCCGGGCCGCCGCCGTCGCCGACGCCACCCGCCGCGGCCTCCTCTGATCGCTCACCGGGCACTCCATGCACGTCCAGGAGCGCTGACCGGGCACTCGATGCACGGAGCGATCACCGGGCTGTACATCGACTGCCCGCTCGACGCCGTACGGCGTACATGCATTGCCCGCTCGGCGTCATACGGCGTACATCCAGTGCCCGCTCGGCGGTGATGGCCGCTTCCGGCCATTCGGGGTGGATGGCCGGAACGACGGATGCGGCAGGGGTACGCCGGGCCGCAGGCTCGTCGACATGACGAACACCACCTCTGCCCGCGTCCAGTCCACCGCCGTCGACGAGCTCCGCTTCCGCCTGCACGGCGGCCTGCACGAGCCGGGCGACGCGTACTACGAGGACACCTGCACGCTGTTCAACACGATGATCGAGCGGCGGCCCCGCTTCGTCGCGGAGTGCGTCGTCGTGGACGACGTCGTCGCCACGCTCGCCTTCGCCCGCGCCCAGCGCCTGGCCGTCGCCGTCCGGGCCGGTGGCCACTCGGTGGCCGGGATGTCGCTGGTCGAGGACGGGATCGTCCTCGACGTCCGCGGCATGGCCGACATCGAGGTCGACACCGAGGCCCGCGTCGCCAGGATCGGCGGCGGCGCGATCTGGACCGACGTCGACCGCGCCACCACCGCGCACGGCCTCGCCACCACCGGCGGGCGCGTCTCCACCACCGGCGTCGCCGGACTCACCCTCGGCGGCGGCTCCGGCTGGCTCGAGCGCAAGCACGGGCTGGCCTGCGACAACCTCCTCGCGGCCGAGCTGGTGACCTGGGACGGCCGGATCGTCCGCGCCTCGGAGCAGGAGAACACCGAGCTGCTCTGGGCCCTGCGTGGCGGGGGCGGCGCGTTCGGCGTGGTCACCTCGGTCGAGATGGCCCTGCACCCGCTGCCCGGCCAGATCTGGGGAGGCCTTGCGCTCTTCGGCATCGAGCGCGCCCACGAGGTCGTCCGCACCTTCCGCGACGTCATGAACGGCGCTCCCGACGAGCTGTCGCTGGCGTGCGCGTTCTTCACCGCGCCCGCCGAGGAGGGCGTGCCCGAGCACCTGCACGGCCAGCCGGCCGTCGCCCTCATCGGGATGTGGGCCGGCCCGGTCGAGGAGGGCGAGCAGGCACTGGCACCGATCCGTGCGCTGAGCCCGGACGCCGACTTCTTCGAGGCCACCGCGTACGCCGACTTCCAGTGCTCGGTCGACGACCCGCCCGGCTACCGCAACTACTGGTCGGCCGAGAACGTCACCGACCTGCCCGACGAGGCGATCGACCTGCTCGTCGAGCGCTCCCGCGAGCTGCCGGCCGGCCCGGCGCAGCTGTTCATCGTCGCCTGGGGCGGCGAGCTCGGCCGCGTCGGACCCGAGCACTCCCCGCTCGCCGGACGCGGCTCGCGCTTCATCGTGCACCCGCTGCTGCTCTGGGAGGACCCCGCCCAGGACGAGACGATGCGCACCCTCGCGCACGCGTTCTGCTCCGACGTGGCGCCCTGGTCGACCGGTGCGACGTACCCGAACTTCCTCGGCGACGAGGGACCCGCCCGGATGGAGGCGGCGTACGGCGAGGTCGCGCGCCGGCTCGCCGCGGTCAAGGCGGAGTGGGACCCGCACAGCCTGTTCCGTACCCACCAGGTCATCGAGGAGATCTCGGCTCGTTGACCGAGGTATTTCGAGGCCGCCGAGCCCCTCCTAGTCCCCGAAATGCCCAACCCCGCAAGGAGCACCGTCATGAACATCCTCAACTACGACCTGGCTCGGGCCTTGATGGACGAGCGCCTGGCCGAGGCCGAGCGAGTTCATCGTCGTCGCCAGGTCCGCCTCACCCAGCTCGCCGAGAAGCGACCGGAGCCCACCGCGCCCACCCGGCACGGCTGGCTGACCCGGCTCGTCCCGTCGTTCGGGGGACGGGTTCGCGTCGCGTAGGAGCGCTGCTAGCGTCGGGAACATCCTTCTCCCGAACCAGGAGTTCTCGTGAGCCCAGAGTCCAACGCCGTGCCCCTCAAGGTCACCGTGACCGGCGCCGCCGGCCAGATCGGCTACAGCCTGCTGTTCCGCCTCGCGAGCGGCTCGCTGCTCGGTCCCGACCGTCCCGTCGAGCTGCGGCTGCTGGAGATCGAGCCGGCGCTCAAGGCCCTCGAGGGGGTCGTGATGGAGCTCGACGACTGCGCGTTCCCGACCCTGGCCGGGCGTGGAGATCGGCGCGGACGCCAACAAGATCTTCGACGGCGTCAACCTCGCCCTGCTCGTCGGCGCCAAGCCGCGCGGACCGGGCATGGAGCGCGGCGACCTGCTCGAGGCCAACGGCGCGATCTTCACCGCCCAGGGCAAGGCGCTCAACGACGTGGCCGCAGACGACATCCGCATCGGCGTGACCGGCAACCCGGCCAACACCAACGCGCTGATCGCGATGAGCAACGCCCCCGACATCCCGAAGGAGCGCTTCTCGGCGCTCACCCGGCTCGACCACAACCGCGCCATCTCGCAGCTCGCCGCGAAGACCGGCGCCTCCGTGACCGACATCAAGAAGATGACGATCTGGGGCAACCACTCCGCGACCCAGTACCCCGACATCTTCCACGCCGAGGTCGGCGGCAAGAACGCTGCCGAGGTCGTCGACGACCAGTCCTGGATCGAGGACGACTTCATCCCCACCGTCGCCAAGCGCGGTGCCGCGATCATCGAGGCGCGGGGCTCGTCCTCGGCCGCCTCCGCGGCGTCGGCCACCATCGACGCGGCCCACGACTGGCTGTCCGGCTCCGCCGACGGCGACTGGGTCTCGATGGCCGTCGTCTCCGACGGGTCGTACGACGTGCCGGAGGGCCTGATCTCCTCCTTCCCCGTCACGACCAGCAACGGCGACTGGGAGATCGTGCAGGGCCTCGACATCGACGACTTCTCCCGGGGCCGCATCGACGCCTCGACCAAGGAGCTCGCCGAGGAGCGCGACGCGGTCAAGGAGCTCGGGCTGATCTGAATCGGTGACCGCGCACGCCGATCGTCCTCGACGTCGACACCGGCGTCGACGACGCGTGCGCGCTCCTGCTGGCGGCGCTGCACCCCGAGCTCGACCTGCGAGCGGTCACCTGCGTGGGCGGCAACGCGCCGCTCCCCCAGGTCGTCCGCAACACCCTGACCGTGCTCGACACGGCCGGGCGCGCTGACGTGGTCGTCGCGGCCGGGGCGGACCGACCGCTGCTCGAGGAGCCCGTCGACGCCCGGCACGTCCACGGCGACGACGGCATGGGCGACCTCGACTGGCCCCGGTCGACGCGCGAGCCCGACCCCCGGCACGCGGTCGAGCTGCTGCGCGACGTGCTCCTCGACGCCGCCGACGACCCGGTCACGCTCGTGCCGCTCGCCCCGATGACCAACATCGCGCTGCTGCTGCGCACCCACCCCCAGGTGGCGCGGGGCATCCGCCGGATCGTGTTCATGGGCGGCGCGGCCCACATCGGCAACGCGACCGCGTCGGCCGAGTTCAACGTCTTCCACGACCCCGAGGCCGCGGCCATCACCCTGGACGCGTGCGCCGACCTCGGCATCGAGACGGTGATGTACGGGCTCGACGTGTTCTACGGCCCCCGGGTGTCGCTCGACGTCGCCGAGGACCTCGCCCGTCTGCACGACGACGGCCCGGCCGGACTGGCGGGTCGGCTGATCGCCTTCCAGTGCGAGCGGTTCGCCGAGTCCTCGGCCACCATCGGCGACGCCGGTGCGGTGTGCGCGGTGATCGACCCCGACGGGCTGACGACCCAGCGGCTCCCGGTCCGCGTCGAGCTGGCGGGCACCTGGTCGCGCGGGCGCACGATCGTCGACCGGCGTGACTGGGACGGCAACCTCGCCCACGACCCGCACGGCCAGGCGCCGACCAGCGTCGACGTCGCCCTCGAGGTGGACGGCGCGAGATACGCGCGCCTCTGGCTCGACACCGTCACGAGGACACCCTGATGGGACGGGTGCTGGTCCTGGGGTCGCTCAACGTCGACCTCGTCACCCACGTCGTCCGGCACCCGGCACCCGGCGAGACCGTGCTCGGCGAGGGGCTGGCCCGGCTGGCCGGCGGCAAGGGCGCCAACCAGGCGGTGGCCGCGGCGGCCGCCGGTGCGGAGGTCGCGATGCTCGGCGCGGTCGGCGACGACGACGCGGGGCGGTCCTACGTCGAGCGGCTGGGTCGGCTCGGCATCGACACCAGCGGGATCGTCGTACGACCCGACGAGCCGACCGGCACGGCCCTGATCGTCGTCGACGAGTCCGGCGAGAACACGATCGTGGTCGCCGCCGGGGCCAACGCCCACGTCGGCGACGAGGCGATCGAGGTCGTCGAGGCGGCCGGTCCGGGCGACGTGCTGCTCGCGCAGCTCGAGGTCCCGCTCGAGACGGTGGCCCGCGCGTGCACGGTCGCTGCCCGCCGCGGGGTGCGGGTCGTGCTCAACGCGGCGCCGTACGCCGTGCTGCCGGGTGACGCGTTCGCCCTCGCCGACCCGGTCGTGGTCAACGAGCACGAGGCGCGGCTGCTGGCCGACACCGCCGGGCTGCCGGCGTCGCTGCTGGTGACGTTCGGCGCGCGCGGGGCCGACTGGGACGGGCTGCGCGAGCCCGCCGTCGAGGTCGCGGACGACGAGGTGGTCGACACGACCGGAGCCGGCGACGCCTTCTGCGGCGCCCTCGCCGCCGCGCTGGCCCGCGGCGAGGACCGCGAGCAGGCCCTGCGCGCTGCCCTGGCCGCCGGCGCCGAGGCCGTCCGGCACGTGGGCGCGCAGCCCGACGGCCGGTTGTAGGTCAGCCCGGCTGGTTCGGGATCACGCTGGCGAGCACGAGGAGCGCCACCCCGACTCCCCCGAGCATGAGTACGTCGGCCCAGCGGCTGCGGCGGACCCGGAGCATGCCGGCGTTGTTGTCGGAGAGCACCACGCGGCACAGCGCGCCGACGATCAGCGCGACGCCGATGATGCCGACGCCCTTGCGCCACGGGCCGAAGGCGACGACGAGCAGCCCGATGCCGCTGGCCGCGACCACGAGCAGGTAGACGAGGCCGCCCACCGTCGAGGGGATGCGGCGAGCATCGTCGGGCATGGTCACGCGCTGGCGCTGGTCCCGAGCGTGGCCTCGGCGGCCGCCACCACGTTGGAGAGCAGCATCGCCCGGGTCATCGGGCCCGACCCCGCCGGGGTTCGGGGAGACCCAGCCGGCCACGTCGTACGCCGACTGCGCCACGTCGCCGGCCAGCTTGCCGTCCACGCGCGAGACGCCGACATCGAGCACGGCGGCACCGGGCTTGAGCATCTCGCCGGTGATGATGCCGGGCACGCCCGCGGCCGCGACGACGATGTCGGCGTTGCGGGTGTGGGCGGCCAGGTCGCGCGTGCCGGTGTGGCACAGCGTGACCGTCGCGTTCTCGGAGCGACGCGTCAGCAGCAGGCCCAGCGGGCGACCGACGGTCACGCCACGACCGACCACGGTCACGTCGGCGCCGCGGATCTCCACGTCGTGGCGCCGCAGCAGCTCCACGATGCCGGCCGGCGTGCAGGGCAGCGGCGCCTCCTTGCCGAGCACCAGCCAGCCGAGGTTCGTCGGGTGCAGCCCGTCGGCGTCCTTCGTCGGGTCGATCTCACCCAGGACGGCGTTCTCGTCGATCCCCTTCGGCAGCGGCAGCTGGACGATGTAGCCGGTGCACGCCGGGTTGTCGTTGAGGCGGCGTACGGCGGCCAGGATCTCCTCCTGGGTCGCGGTGCCGGGCAGGTCCTCGCGCAGCGACTCGATGCCGACCTCGGCGCAGTCCTTGTGCTTGCCGTTGACGTACCACGTCGAGCCCGGGTCGTCCCCGACCAGCACGGTGCCCAGCCCGGGCACGACGCCCTGCTCGCGCAGCTTGGCCACGCGTTCGGTGAGCTCGCCCTTGATCGCCTTCGCGGTCGCGGTCCCGTCGAGAATCTGTGCCGTCATCGTGCTCCTCTGGTCCCTGCTGCTTCTCGTCTCACCGGGTTTCGACACGGCGTCACGACCTCGTATCCTCGGTCGTGCGCCTGCTCAACCTGCCCACCATTGAACCCTGCGACTCCGTCGCCGTGTTCAGTGGGCAAAGTGACGTGGTGCCGGTGAAGTACATCGTCACGCCGGCCTTCTTCGCCGCCTCGATGGTCAGCTCGTCGCGGACCGAGCCGCCGGGCTGCACGATCGCCGTGACGCCGGCGTCGATGAGGATCTGCGGGCCGTCCTCGAACGGGAAGAACGCGTCCGAGGCCGCCACCGAGCCGGCCGCCCGGTCGCCCGCGCGGTCGACCGCCAGCTTGCAGGAGTCGACGCGGTTGACCTGGCCCATGCCGATGCCGACCGAGGCGCCGTCGTGGGCCAGCAGGATCGCGTTGGACTTCGCGGCCCGGCAGGCGGTCCAGGCGAACGCGAGGTCGGCGAGCACCTCCTCCGAGGCGGGCTCACCGGTCGCGAGGGTCCAGCTCTTCGGGTCGTCGCCCTCGGCGTCGACCAGGTCGCGGTGCTGCATCAGCAGCCCGCCGGAGATCGGGCGGGTCTCGGCACCGCCGCGGTGCAGCGGCTGGCACTCGAGGATGCGCACGTTCTTCTTGCCCTGGAGGACCTCGACCGCGCCCTCCTCGTACGCCGGCGCGACGATCACCTCGGTGAACACCTCGGCGACCTGCTGCGCCATCTCGACCGACACCGGACGGTTCACCGCGATCACCCCGCCGAACGCGGAGACCGGGTCGCACTCGTGCGCCCGCCGGTGGGCCTCGGCGACGTTGTCCCCGACCGCGATGCCGCACGGGTTGGCGTGCTTGATGATCGCGACCGCCGGCTCGTCGAAGTCGTACGCCGCCCGGCGGGCCGCGTCGGCGTCGACGTAGTTGTTGTAGGACATCTCCTTGCCGTGCAGCTGCGTGGCCTGCGCGAGACCGGCCGGCCCGAAGCCGTCGAGGTACAGCGCGGCCGCCTGGTGCGGGTTCTCGCCGTAGCGCAGCACCGCCGCCCGGTCCCAGGTCGCCCCGACCCAGGCGGGGAAACCGGCTCCCTCGGAGGTGTCGGTCAGGCACGTTGCCCATCCAGCTGGCCACGTGGACGTCGTACGTCGCGGTGTGCACGAACGCCTCGGCGGCGAGCCGCTTGCGCTGCTCGAGGGTGAAGCCGCCGTCGGCCAGGGCGGCCAGCACGTCGCCGTAGTGCGCCGGCGAGGTGACGATCGCGACCGACGGGTGGTTCTTCGCGGCGGCGCGCACCATCGACGGTCCGCCGATGTCGATCTGCTCGACGCACTCGTCGGGCGAGGCACCGGACATCACCGTCTGGGTGAACGGGTAGAGGTTGGAGACCACGAGGTCGAACGGCGCGACGCCGAGCTCCTCGAGCTGCGCGACGTGGGTCGGCAGCCGGCGGTCGGCGAGGATGCCGGCGTGCACCTTGGGGTGCAGCGTCTTGACCCGGCCGTCGAGGCACTCGGGGAAGCCGGTGAGGTCCTCGACCTTGGTGACCGGGAGGTCGAGGTCGGCGATCAGCTTCGCCGAGCCGCCGGTCGAGACGAGCTCGACGCCGGCGTCGTGCAGGCCGCGGACCAGCTCCTCCAGACCGGACTTGTCGTAGACGGAGACCAGGGCTCGCTTGATCGCGATCCTGTCCTGAGCAGCCGGGCTGTCGTTCGTCTGGGGGGCGGTCATCAGCCGATCCGCACCTTCCTGTCGTTGATGGAGAAGCCTTCGCGGGCCATCCGGCCCACGGTGTCGACGAGCATCTTCCGCTCGGCGACCTTGATCCGCTCGTGCAGCGACTCGACGTCGTCCGCGTCCTCCACGGGCACCACCGTCTGGGCGATGATCGGGCCGGTGTCGACCCCCTCGTCGACCACGAACAGCGTCGCACCGGTGACCTTGACGCCGTACGCGAGGGCGTCGGCCGGGCCGGAGGTGCCGGGGAACGACGGGCACAGGGCCGGGTGCGTGTTGACGACGCGGCCGGAGAACCGGCCCAGGAACTCCGGCCCCACGAGCTTCATGAACCCCGCGAGCACGACGAGGTCGGGCTCGAAGGCGGCCACGGTGTCGGTGAGCGTCGCGTCCCAGTGGCCACGGCTGGTGAACTGCCCGACCTGGCGCACGAACGTCGGCACGTCGGCCTTCTCCGCGCGGACGAGCCCCTCGATCCCGTCGCGGTCGGCGCCGACGGCGACCACCTGCGGCGCCGTACGACGGGTCCGCGGTCGCGTCCAGCAGGGCCTGGAGGTTGGTGCCCCCGCCGGAGACGAGCACGACGAGTCGGCAGGCGGAACCAGGGGGCACGGGCACAGGCTACCGAGCAGCGGCGCTCAGTCGTCAGCGCGGGCAGCGCGGGCGTCGGCGCGCCGCTGCAGCCACGCCGTGGTCACCCCGCCGAGCAGCCCGCCGAGGCTCATCGCCGCGATCGAGGACACGAAGACCTCGCCGAGCGGCGCCCCGATGTCGGCCATCCGGCCGCTGCCCATCGGCCCGCCGGCCAGCGCGATCGCCACGGTGGTGAACAGCGCAGCACCACAGCCGCAGCCGAAGCCCCGCAGCGCGGCCGAGTCGAAGGCGGTGACCCGGTAGGACCGCTGGGCCAGCACGGCTCCGGCGATCGCGACCACCACCGGGACTGCCATGAAGCCGACGGCCCACTCGGGCGTCGGGCCGGCCTCGGGCAGACCGGCCAGCAGCGGGAAGGCGGGCACCGGGCCGAGGGCGACGACCGTGGGCGAGACCGTCGTGCCGGCGCCGACGGCGAAGCCCGGGCCCGAGCAGGTAGGCGCTCCCGAACAGGACCGCGTTGGGCGCGACCGCCATCGTGGCCAGGGTGTACATCAGGTAGTCGCTCGCGGACAGGTCGAGGCCGGTCATCATCGAGGCCGCCTGGTTGAGCCCGAGCATCACCATCACGCCCACGAGCACCGCCGAGGCGATGATCAGCAGCAGGAAGGACGCCGCGGCGCCGTACGCCACTGCGCGCACCCAGGCCGGGACCCGCTCGACGGCGATCGTCAGCCGTCCGGTGCCGGACGCCATCCCGAGCGTGCCGGCGAGGCCGGCGACGAGCATCGAGCCGAGGATGGCCCGGCCGAGCCCGGGGCCGCTGTCCTCCTGGCCGACCACGACGCAGGTGACGACCGCGACGACCATGTAGAGGCCGGTGAAGATGACGGCGGCCACGCCGAGGGTGCGGTCGTCGTCGATCGGCTGCGACGAGGCAGCGGCCCAGCGGCCCCAGCGGTGCACGACGACGAGGACCAGCGCGGTCAGGGTGAGCGGGACGATGCCGAGCGGTGCGCCGCGGACGGTGAGTCCCGACCCGTTGCCGACCAGCCACGTGTCGGCACCGACCCGCAGGGCGTCGGTGGTCTGGCCGTGCGCGCCGGCGTCGGCCAGGAACCAGCCGATGACGGCGACCGCCATGAAGGTCACCATCATCGTGGCCGCCGCGCCGAGGCCGGCGATCGCGGCGGAGACGGTGAGCGGTCGGCCCTCGAGCTCGTCGGGGCTGGTTTTTTCCGAGGGGCGGCTCAGCAGATCAGTCATCGCTCCACCATCTTGGCCGAGGATCCCGGGGAGACCTGTGAGGCACGCGGGTAGCCTCGGGCCCGTATGCCCACCAGATCGGTCGACAGCGTCGTCGACTTCCACGACTTCTACCTCGCCAGCCGGCGCCGGCTGGTGCTGTCTGCCTACGCCCTGACCGGTGACCTCGCGGCGGCCCGGAGCGCGGTCGGCGACGCGTTCGTGCTGGCCCGGCACCACTGGCGCAAGGTGGGCCGTCTCCCCGACCCGGAGGAGTGGGTGCGCCCGCGCGCCTGGGCGATGGCCCAGCGCCGCCACGTCGCCCGCCTGTGGCAACGGGACAAGGGCATCGACAGCGAGCAGAAGGCCGTGCTCGACGCGCTGCACCACCTGCCCGACCAGCAGCGCAAGGTGCTCCTGCTCACGCACCTCGCGGCGTTGTCGACCGCCGACATCGGCCGCGAGCTGGGCGAGACCCCGCAGCGCGTCGAGCAGCGGCTGGGCCGGGCCACCGAGTCGTTCTGCCGGGAGACGGGCAGTGAGCCCGAGGCCGTCGGGACGGCGATCGAGACCCTCGCCCCGATCGTGGAGGCCACCGCGCTCCCCGGCGCGGAGACGATCGACCAGCGGGGGCGGCGCAGACGCCGGCTGAACGCGCTCGGCGGGACGGCGCTGCTGCTCGCGCTGACCGTGCTGGGCGGGCTGTTCGTCGTACGCGGTGGGGTGGCGGAGCCGGCTGCGGCCGGTGACCGGTTCGCCGCGGAGGAGAACCCGATGACCGAGGAGATGCTGCTGTCCCTGCCGCAGGTGCAGCCGCTGGCCCCCCGCGAACGCTGGCGCCTGGTCGGTACGACGGACAACACGAGCGGCTCCGGCATCAACTCCGTCTGCCAGGCGACCCGCTTCGCCGACCCGCGCGGTCGCGGCACGATCGTGCGCTCCTTCGCGACGGAGGGGCCCGCGAACAACCGGCGCAACGTGGTGCAGACGGTCGAGATCTCCCGGTCCCCCGCCGCCTCGCAGCGGGCCTACCGCACCACGCTGGGCTGGTTCGCGGGCTGCGACCAGGCCCGGATCCAGCTGCTCAACGCCTACCGGGTCCGCGGCCTGGGCGAGGAGGCGCAGATGCTCAAGCTGCGCATCCCCAACGACGTACGCCGCACCTACGTCGTGGGCCTGGCCCGCACCGGGCTCGCTGACCGTCTCGACCGTCTCGGAGACCCTCGGCCGACGCCCCGTGCAGGTCGAGCGCGCCGTGACCGCCCTGACCGACGCGGTCCGCAACGTGTGCGCGTCCGACCCGTCCGGCCCCTGCCCCTCGGGCGTGCGTGCCGCACCGGTGCTGCCGCCGCCGTCCGGGGAGACGCGCGGGACGCTGGCCGCCGCGGACCTCCCGGTGATCGGGCGCATCAACCGCCCCTGGGTCGGCACCCGCCCGGTCCCGGCGCGGCCGAACATCGCCGCGACCACCTGCGACAAGGCCAACTTCGCCCGCGCCGGAGCCCCTCGCGCCGTCACGCGCACGTTCCTGATCCCGCAGGCCAGGCTGGCCAAGCGCTTCGGGATCGCCGAGACGATCGGGGTGTTCCCCACCACCCCGAAGGCGCGCAGGCTGGTGCGGAACATCGCGGCGGCGATGGCGAGCTGCGAGAAGAAGGACCTCGGCGCCCAGGTGAGCAGCCAGGTGGTCCAGCCGAACGGCTACCGCGGATCGCAGTACGCCCTGTGGCGCCTGGACAGCGAGATCAACGAGAACCGCAGCGTCGGCTTCTGGATGGGGGTCGCCCGGGTGGGGCGCTACGTTGCGCAGGTGAACTTCACCCCGTCCGGAGACAACGACGTCGACGAGGACACCTTCCAGGCCCTGGTCACCCGCGCCCGCGACCGCCTCTTCGAGCTGCCGGCGAGCACCCGATGAGCCCTCGTTGAGCGGGTTCGAGCTGACCGACGGGCTGGTCTACCTCAACGGCAACTCGCTGGGAGCACTCCCCTCGGGCGTGGCCGAGCGGATGCAGGACGTCGTACGCCGGGAGTGGGGCGAGGGGCTGATCCGCTCGTGGAACGACGCGCGGTGGATGGAGATCAGCCACCGCATCGCGCACCGGATCGCTCCGCTGATCGGGGTCGCCGCCGACGACGTGCACCTCGGCGACAGCACCAGCGTCAGCCTGTTCAAGACGACCGTGGCCGCCGCGCGGCTGCGGCCGGACCGGCACGTGCTGGTGGTCGAGCCGACGACGTTCCCGACCGACGGCTACATCACGGCCGGGGTCGCGGACCTGATGGGCCTCGAGCTGCGCTGGTGCGACCCGGCGGACCCGCTCGCCGCCGTCGACGAGGACGTCGCGCTGCTCAGCCTGACCCACGTCGACTTCCGCACGGGCGCGATGTTCGACATGCAGGCGATCACGGCCGCGCGCGCAGGAGCGGGGTGCCCTGGTGCAGTGGGACCTGTGCCACTCCGCCGGCGCGGTGCCGGTCGACCTGACCGGCGCGGGCGCCGACCTGGCGGTGGGGTGCACCTACAAGTACCTCAACGGCGGCCCCGGCTCCCCCGCCTTCCTCTGGGTGGCCCCGGAGCACCAGGCGGCGGCCAGGCAGCCGATCACCGGCTGGATGGGTCACCGGACCCCGTTCGCGATGGCGCGCGACTACGAGCCGACCGAGGGCATCGGGGCGTTCGCCTCGGGCACCCCGCCGGTGCTCGCGCTCTCCGCGCTCGAGGCGGCGCTCGAGGAGTTCGAGGGCGTCTCCGTCGCCGACCTGCGAGCCCGCTCGCTCGCCCTCACCGACCTGTTCATCTCGCTCGTCGAGGAACGGCTGCCGGGCGCCTTCGAGCTCCTCACCCCGCGCGAGCACGACCGGCGCGGCAGCCAGGTCTCGCTGCGCCACGGGTCGGCGTACGGCGTCATCCAGGCGCTGATCGCGCGCGACGTCGTCGGCGACTTCCGCGACCCCGACGTCGCCCGCTTCGGCTTCGCCCCGCTCTACAACACCGCCGACGACGTCCGGACCGCCGTCGAGCGGCTCGTGCTCGTGATGACCAACGACGAGCACCTCGACCCGGCGTACGCCGTCCGGAACGCCGTCACGTAGGGGGGCTGGGGTCGTCCGGTTTCCCAGGTGATGAACCCAAACTGCCTCTTCACACACGTTGCGCGGTGTGTGAAGAGCCGGTTTCCCTTCATCACCTGGGAAACCGGCCGCCTCACGAACGCGAGCGACCACCGGGTCAGAGACTCTCGAGGATCTCCCGCATCAGCTGGGCGGTCTCGGAGGGCGTCTTGCCGACCTTGACGCCGGCCGCCTCGAGGGCTTCCTTCTTGGCCGCCGCGGTGCCCGAGGAGCCGGAGACGATGGCGCCGGCGTGGCCCATGGTCTTGCCCTCGGGGGCGGTGAAGCCGGCGACGTAGCCGACGACCGGCTTGGTCACGTGGTCCTTGATGTAGTCGGCCGCGCGCTCCTCGGCGTCGCCGCCGATCTCGCCGATCATCACGATCGCCTTGGTGTCGGGGTCCTTCTCGAAGGCCTCGAGGGCGTCGATGTGCGAGGTGCCGATGACCGGGTCGCCGCCGATGCCGATGGCGGTGGTGAAGCCGTGGTCCTTGAGCTCGAACATCATCTGGTAGGTCAGCGTGCCCGACTTGGAGACCAGGCCGATCGGGCCCTTGCCCGCGATCGTGTGCGGCGTGATGCCGGCCAGCGACTCCTCCGGCGTGATGATGCCGGGACAGTTGGGACCGATCATCCGAGTGGACTTGCCATCCAGGTAGGCCCACACCTCGGCGCTGTCCTGCACGGGCACGCCCTCGGTGATCACGACGAGCAGGCCGATGCCCGCGTCGATGGCCTCGATGCACGCGTCCTTGGTGAAGGCGGGCGGCACGAAGACGACCGAGACGTCGGCGCCGGTCTCCTTCATCGCCTCCTCGACGCTGCCGAAGACCGGGAGGTCCTTGCCGCCGAGCTCGACCGAGGTGCCGGCCTTGCGGGCGTTGACGCCACCGACGATGTTGGAGCCGGCCTCGACCATCAGGGTGGTGTGCTTGGAGCCCATCCCACCGGTCATGCCCTGGACGATGATCTTCGAGTCCTTGTTCAGGTAGATCGACATGTTCTTCTCTCCGTCTCAGGCGTTGGCCAGCTCGGCGGCCTTGTCGGCCGCGCCGTCCATGGTGTCCACCAGCGTCACGAGGGGGTGGTTGGCCTCGTCGAGGATCCGACGGCCCTCCGCCACGTTGTTGCCGTCGAGGCGTACGACGAGCGGCTTGGTCGCCTCGTCGCCGAGGATGTCGAGCGCGCCGACGATGCCGTTGGCGACCTCGTCGCACGCGGTGATGCCGCCGAAGACGTTCACGAAGACCGACTTGACCTGCTCGTCGTTCAGGATGACGTCGAGCCCGTTGGCCATCACCTCGGCGTTGGCGCCGCCGCCGATGTCGAGGAAGTTCGCCGGGGTGACCCCGCCGTGCTTCTCGCCGGCGTACGCGACGACGTCGAGCGTGGACATGACCAGGCCGGCGCCGTTGCCGATGATGCCGACGGCACCGTCGAGCTTGACGTAGTTGAGCCCCTTCGCCTTGGCCTTGGCCTCGAGCGGGTCGGCCGCGTCCTTGTCCTCGAACTGCGCGTGGTCCTCGTGCCGGAACTCGGCGTTCTCGTCGAGCGAGACCTTGCCGTCGAGGGCCTCGAGCTTGTCACCCTCCAGCCGGGCCAGCGGGTTGACCTCGACGAGGGTGGCGTCCTCCTCGACGAAGACCTTCCAGAGCGCCTGCACCATGCTGACGGCCTGGTCCTTGAGCTCGGCGGGGAAGCCCGCCTCCTCGACGATCTCCGTGGCCTTCGCCTCGTCGACACCGGTGCCGGCGTTCACCGGGATCTTCTTCACGGCGTCGGGGTTGGTCTTGGCGACCTCCTCGATCTCCACGCCGCCCTCGACGGAGGCGATGCAGAGGTAGGAGCGGTTGGAGCGGTCGAGCAGGAACGAGAAGTAGTACTCCTCCTCCGGCGGCGTCGCCGGCACGACCAGGACGCGGTTGACC
The DNA here is from genome assembly GCA_963722835.1 of uncultured Actinomycetota bacterium. Classification (GTDB taxonomy): domain Bacteria; phylum Actinomycetota; class Actinomycetes; order Propionibacteriales; family Nocardioidaceae; genus Marmoricola. The sequence continues at coordinate 483,989 of CAVROK010000011.1, read as the reverse complement.
GGGAGGTCCTTGATGGTGAGCGCCAGGATCGCCTCGGCGTGCTCGAAGGCCTCGTCGGGAGTCTTGGCGATCTTCACGCCGCCGGCCTTGCCGCGGCCACCCGCCTTGACCTGGGCCTTGATCACGGTGACGCCGCCGATCTCTTCGGCTGCGGCCTTCGCCTCGGCCGCCGTCTCCACGGTCTTGCCGAGCGTCGTCGTCACGCCGTGCTTGGCGAACAGCTCCTTGGCTTGGTACTCCATCAGGTCCACGGTTCGACCGCTCCTTCGATGTCGGGGAGGGGGATATGACCCCTCAGCGACCTTAGACCCGGAGACGCACCGGGCGGAACGTAGGGTGCGTGCGTGAAACGCGAAGAGACGCAGGTCACGCCGCTGGTCACGCCGCCGGTCACCCTGAGCGTGACGGAGTACGGCGACCGCGGCTCGGCCACCCACGTCCTGCTCGTGCACGGCTTCCCCGACGACCAGCGGATGTGGGAGCCGGTCGTCGAGGCGCTGCCGTCGGAGTGGCACGTCGTCACCTACGACGTCCGCGGGGCCGGCCGGTCGAGCGCACCGGCCGGGCGGGCGGCGTACCGCACCTCGCAGCTCGTCGAGGACCTGATCGCCGTCCTCGACGCCACCGTCCCCACCGGTCAGCGGGTGCACCTCGTCGCCCACGACTGGGGATCGGTCGCCGGCTGGGACGTGCTGGCCGCCGAGACGTGGGACCCGCGGCTCGAGGGTCGCGTGGCGTCGTACACCTCGGCGAGCGGTCCGTCGCTCGACCACCTCGGCGTCGTGAGCTCGACCTGGCGCGGCCGGCTGCGGCTGCTGCCCCAGGTGCTGCACAGCTGGTACGTGTGGCTGTTCCAGGTCCCGTGGCTCCCCGAGCTCGTCTGGGGACGGCTCCAGTCACTCCTGCGTCCGCTGCTCGCGCGCCTCGACCCGACCACCGCGGCCGCTGCCGTGGGGCCGCGACCTGCGCCGGAACACCCGGCACACGCATCGACCTCTACCGCGCCAACGTCATCCCGCGGCTCCGCGAGCCGGTGCCCTGGCGCACCTCGGTGCCGGTGCAGCTGCTGCGTGGCCACCCGCGACTTCTGGGTCTCGCCGCGCTCGTTGGCGGGTCTCGAGGCCCGCTGCCGCGACCTGACCCGCGTCGAGGTCGACGCCGGGCACTGGTGGCCGCGCACCCAGCCGGAGGAGTTCGCCCGCCTGGTGACCGACTTCGTCAGCCGGCGCTCCTGAGGCCCAGCCCTTTCAGACGGCGCGTGACCACCGACACAGGTGGCTCGTTGATGCGGCATGCCCACGAAGCCTCACCGCCCTGCTGGCTGCCGCCGCCCTCGGCGCCACCGGCCTCGCCCTGGCCTCCGGTCCCGGCGCTGCCGCCGCGACCGACGACACCCCCGGCTACAGCGTCCAGGCCCTCACCGTCGACGTGAAGGTGGGCCCGGCCAACGAGCAGGACTGCCGGATCGACGCCGACCTCTACCTGCCCGACGGCGCCAGCGCCACCCGCAAGGTCCCGGCGATCCTCACCACGCACGGCTTCGGCGGCGACAAGGCCGACAGCAACCAGACCGCGATCGGCAAGGGCTTCGTGCGCCAGGGGTACGCCGTGCTGAGCTACTCGGGCCTGGGCTTCGGCAAGACCAACTGCAAGATCACCCTCGACGACCCCGACTGGGACGGCAAGGCCGGCCGCCAGATGGTCGACGTGCTCGCGGGCAAGCGCCCCTACCTGGCCGAGGGCTCCAGCGCCCCGCAGACGCTCAAGGTGGTCTCGACCGAGTCGGCGGGCGACCCCCGCGTCGGCATGATCGGCGGCTCCTACGGCGGCCAGATCCAGTACGCCGTCGCGATGCAGGACCCCCGGATCGACGCGATCATCCCGATCATCACCTGGAACGACCTGTCCTACTCGCTCGCGCCGGGCAACGTCGCCAAGAAGCAGTGGATCGACCTGTTCTTCGGCGCCGGCATCATCTCCGGTGCGCAGAACGCCTCCGCCGACCCCGAGACGCATGCGGGTCTGCCCCAACTTCGTCGACCAGGCGTGCCTGAGCGCCGTCCAGCTGAACACCGCGGGCTACGCCGACGAGGCCACGCTCGCGATGGCCAAGCACGCGTCCGTCGCGAGCTACGTCAAGCGGGTCAAGGCACCGACGCTGCTGGTCCAGGGCCAGAAGGACACCCTGTTCAACCTCAACGAGGCCGTGGCGACGTACCGCTCGCTGCAGGCCCAGAAGACCCCGGTGAAGATGGTCTGGCAGTCGTGGGGCCACTCCGGCTCCGAGCCGGTCGCCGGCGAGCTCGACTTCGGCGCCGAGTCGCTGCGCAGCTCCTACCTCGGCAACCGGTTCCTGAACTGGATGAACCACTACGTCAAGGGTGTGAGCAGCTCGCCCACCGGTCCGCAGTTCGAGTACTACCGCGACTGGGTGAAGTACGACACCGAGTGCGGCCAAGGCCGGCACCGCGGTCGGGGCGGCGTACGCGAAGAGCACCTCGGTGTCGTGGGACCCGACCCACACGCTCTACTTCTCCGGCGGCCACGAGCTGAAGGCCACGAAGGCGGCGAGCACGGCGTCGTCCGCGTCGTACGCCAACGTCTCGGCGGTGCCGACGTCGTACTCCGAGACCTCCGGGCTCGAGGGCAGCCAGGTCAACAACGAGCCCAACGACGCCCCCGGCACGTTCGTCTCGTTCACCTCCGACCCGCTGTCCGCCCCCGCGGACGTCGTCGGGTCGCCGAAGGTGACGCTGAAGCTGAGCACGCCGACGGCCGGCTACACCCAGATGGGCGGACCGGCGGGGCAGCTGGTGATGTTCGCCAAGATCTACGACATCGCCCCGGACGGCTCGAAGGTGCTGAAGAACCGGATGGTCGCGCCGCTGCGGGTCCAGGACACCAACAAGCTGGTCACCCTGCGCCTGCCGGGCATCGTGCACCGCTTCGAGAAGGGGCACCGGATCCAGGTGGCGATCGCGGCCAGCGATGCGGCGTACGCCGGGAACACGCTGCCCGCAGCGCGTCTCGATCATGAGCGGCCCCGACACGGGCAGCACGCTGGGCCTGCCGGTCGTCGGGAAGCTCGTCTTCTGATCGAACAGGGGCTAGGCGTCCTGCTCGGCGAAGTGCTCGGTCACCCAGCCGGTGATCTCGGTGGTGGTGGCGCCGGGCGTGAAGATCTTGGCCACGCCCATCTCCTGCAGCGTGCTGAGGTCCTCGTCGGGCACGATGCCGCCGCCGAAGACCACGATGTCGGCGGCGTCGCGCTCCGCGAGCAGGTCGATCAGCTTGCGGAACAGCGTCATGTGCGCGCCGGAGAGCACCGAGAGGCCGATCGCGTCGGCGTCCTCCTGGATCGCGGTCTCGACGATCTGCTCGGGCGTCTGGTGCAGCCCCGTGTAGATGACCTCGTGGCCTGCGTCGCGCAGGGCGCGGGCGACGACCTTGGCACCGCGGTCGTGGCCGTCGAGCCCGGGCTTGGCGACCACGATGCGCAACATGGCTGCAGGTTATCCGGTCGGCGACCCTGCGTGACCACGACCACAGCCTGACGCCGTTCCCCCACCCGGATCCGCTCGTTGATCCACACTGAGTGAAACCTGAATTTCCCGAGATGTGGCTTTGCCGATAACGTGGCGGGTCGCGTCCCCCGCCCAGGAACGACAGGATTGCCCGTGGCTCAGCACCGAGCGAACCATCGCAGCAGGCGCGCGCCTGCAACCGGTGGCTCCTCGGTCGGCGCGCCCGAATCCGCGCACACGCCCTCCCACCGCGGCGGACGCCGCCGGGCGGCCCAGCCGCCGCGACGTGGATTCGCCCGCTTCTCCCGCCTGCCCGCGATCCCCACGGTGATCGGCATCGTCGCGCTGGCCGCCGCCGGCACCGGCGCGGTCACGATCGGCCAGGGGACCGGCACCGGTGAGGCGATCAGCCTCTCCTCACGCAGCGAGGTGCTCAACGGCACCGACGCCGTCGGCTACGTCGGCGGCAAGCGTGAGCGCGCGCTCAGCCGCGACTCCGAGCGCGAGGCGATGCAGGACGCCGCTGACGAGCGGCTCGAGGCGGCTGCCGAGGAGCAGGCCGCCGAGCGCAACGCCGAGCTGAAGTCGCTGGGCAAGGCCGCCGAGGCCCGCGCCGGCGAGATCGCCAAGAACCAGTGGCACCTGCCCACCTCCGGCTACCGCCTGACCGCCCGCTTCGGCATGGCCGGCGGCCTCTGGTCGAGCAACCACACCGGCCTCGACTTCGCCACCGCCTCCGGCACCCCGGTGATCGCGGTCGCCAACGGCATCATCACCAAGACCGGGTACGCCGGCGCCTACGGCAACCAGACCGTCCAGACCCTCGAGGACGGCACCGAGATCTGGTACTGCCACCAGACCGACATCGGCGTCACCGTCGGCGACCGTGTGATCGGCGGCCAGCAGATCGGCACCGTCGGCAGCACCGGCAACAGCACCGGCCCCCACCTCCACCTCGAGGTCCGCCCCGGCGGCGGCGACCCCGTCGACCCCTACCAGGCCCTCGTCTTCCACGGCATCACGCCGTAGCCCAACCACGACTGCCCTCTCGCCGGCTCGACGCCAACCAGGAATGCCCTCTCGGCGGAACTGACTAGAGCTTCTCGACCGGGGCGTAGCGGAGCAGCAGGCGCTTGACGCCGTCGGTGCCGAAGTCGATCGAGGCGACGGAGTTGTCGCCGGCTCCTTCGAGGGCGACGACGGTGCCCAGCCCGAAGGTGTCGTGCTGGACGCGGTCGCCGGGGTCGAGCGAGGGGATCGGCCGGGTCGCCTTGGCCTTCTGGGCGGCGTCGGAGCGGGCGGTCGCCGTACCGAAACGACGCTGCTGGCCGCGCGCCGGCAGGCCGTACTGCGGCCGGTTCCACGACGTCATCGCGCCCGCCGTGCGCCGCCAGTCGACGAGGTCGACCGGGAGCTCGTCGACGAACCGTGAGGCCGGGTTGTGCTGGGGAGCCCCCCACGCGGAACGTACGACGGCCCGCGACACGTAGAGCCGTTCGCGGGCACGGGTCAGCCCGACATAGGCGAGCCGGCGCTCCTCCTCGAGCTCGGGCTTGTCGCCCAGCGAGCGCATGTGCGGGAACACGCCGTCCTCGAGGCCGGTGAGGAACACGACCGGGAACTCCAGCCCCTTGGCGGTGTGCAGGGTCATCAGGGTCACCACACCGGGCGGGGCACCCTCGCCCTCCTCGGGCGCGTCGGGGATCTGGTCGGAGTCGGCCACCAGCGCGACCCGCTCCAGGAAGTCGGTGAGCCCGGGCGGGTCACCCCCCTGCATCGACAGAGCCTCGTCCAGGGGGTCAGCAGACGGCCCGACCACCGGGTCGTCGGAGAACTCGCGCGCGACGGCCACCAGCTCGGCGAGGTTCTCGACGCGGGTCTCGTCCTGCGGGTCCTCGGAGTCCTCGAGCTCCTTGAGGTAGCCGCTGCGGGTCAGCACCTGCTCGAGCACGACGTCGACGCGCTCCCCCGCCTCGACCATCTGCATCAGCTGCTCGATCATGTCGACGAAGCCGTTGATCGCGTTGAGCGAGCGGCTGGCCAGGCCGGGGGCGTCCTCCGCCCGCTGGAGCGCCTCCCAGAAGGTGATCCCGTCGCGCTGCGCGAGTCCCTCGATGCAGGCCTCGGCACGCTCGCCGATGCCGCGCTTGGGGGTGTTCAGCACCCGCCGCAGCGACACCGAGTCGGCCGGGTTGACCAGCAGGCGCAGGTAGGCGAGCGCGTCGCGCACCTCGCGCCGCTCGTAGAAGCGCACCCCGCCGACGACGCGGTAGGGCATCCCGACGCGGATGAAGATCTCCTCGAACACACGCGACTGCGCGTTGGTCCGGTAGAACACCGCGACGTCGCCGGCCCTCGCCTAGTCCGTCGTCGGTGAGCTTGTCGACCTCCTCGGCGACGAACCGGGCCTCGTCGTGCTCGTCGTCGCCGACGTAGCCGACGATCGTGTCGCCGGCCCCCGCGTCGGTCCAGAGGTTCTTCGGCTTGCGGCCGTCGTTGCGGCTGATCACCGCGTTGGCGGCGGTCAGGATCGTCTGGGTGGAGCGGTAGTTCTGCTCGAGCAGGATCGTCCGCGCGTTGGGGAAGTCCTGCTCGAAGTCCATGATGTTGCGGATGTTGGCGCCGCGGAAGGCGTAGATCGACTGGTCGGCGTCACCGACCACCATCAGCTCCGCCGGCGAGCTCACGTCGGCGTCGGACGCGAGCTCGGTCGCGGCGCTCCTCCATCTGCTGGGCGCACAGCTCGTGGATCAGGGCGTACTGCGCGTGGTTGGTGTCCTGGTACTCGTCGACCAGCACGTGCCGGAACCGCCGCCGCCAGGTCTCGCGCACGGCCGGGAACGCCCGGAACAGGTGCACGGTCATCATCAGCAGGTCGTCGAAGTCGAGGGCGTTGGCCTGGCGCAGGCGCCGCTGGTACTCGACGTACGCCGCTGCGTAGGTCTCCTCCTGGCCGTTCTTCGCCTCCTTGGCGGCGTCCTCGTGGTCCTGGAGCTCGTTCTTGGCGTTGCTGACCCAGTTGAGGATCGCGCGCGGCGGGAACCGCTTCACGTCGAGGTCGAGGTCGCGGCAGACCTGCGTCATCAGTCGCTTGGAGTCGGCGGCGTCGTAGATCGTGAAGCTCGACTTGAACCCGAACTTGTCGATCTCCTTGCGCAGGATGCGCACGCAGGCCGAGTGGAACGTGCTGACCCACATGATCTTGGCGCGGCCGCCGACCAGCTCGGTGACCCGCTCGCGCATCTCGGCGGCGGCCTTGTTGGTGAACGTGATCGCCAGGATCGAGCCGGGGTGGGCGTTGCGCTCGGAGATCAGCCAGGCGATCCGCCGGGTCAGCACCCGCGTCTTGCCCGAGCCCGCTCCGGCGACCACCAGCAGCGGCGCGCCCTCGTGCACGACCGCCTCGCGCTGGGGGTCGTTGAGACCCTCGAGCAGCTCCTCGCGCGTCGGCCGCCGACGCTTCCTCGGCTCGCCCTCACCCGCGTCCGGGGTCGCCGGTTCGGCGGGAAGACCGGGGAGGGGGAACTGCGAGCTCATGTCGCTCCAACACTACGTGCGTCGGAGGACAGAACCGGCGGCGCACGCCCCGCCGGCGTATACGAGGTGGTCCCGAGCAACCACCTCGTATGACGTCAGCGGATCAGCGCACCGCGCCCCAGGCGTTCACGATGCCCTCGCCGTAGAACCCGTTGCGAGCGGCGCCGCCCTCACAGCGGGCCGTCCAGGTGGCGTCGCGACCCTCGTCCAGGTAGTCCTGCACGCGGCCTGCCGGGCAGGTGTGGTCGGTCGCCGTGCGCAGCAGCAGACGGCGTACGGCGTCGGGGTTCATCCCGTAGCCGGACCGGCCCTGGTTGCGACCGTGCGCCGCCACCGCGAGTGCAGCGACCCCCGCGGCGTGCGGGCTGGCCATCGAGGTGCCCTGGAGCCACGCGTAGTAGCCGCACGCGCTGGTGCCCGGGGCCGGGCTGGCCTGGCACTCCTTGATCACGCCGAGCGCCTCTCCGTCCGGCGTGATGTTGCCGGCCGGGTCGACCGAGCCCTCGTCCTGCAGCGCCTTGAGCGGGTACGTCGACAGGATCAGGTTCTGGTTGGTCCGGTGCGACGGCGTGCCGAACCCGTCACGGAACCAGCCACCCGGTGCGGACAGCTCGACCTCGTCGGAGCGCGGCTCGGTCGTCCAGTTGGAGAAGTCGGCCTTGGTCTCCGAGGGACCCAGCGCCGTCACGCCGAGCACGTGCCGGCCCTCACTGGGCAGGCTCAGGCAGCTGTCGTTGTCGATCGGGCGCGGGTGAGTGGAGTTCGCCGGGAAGTCCGGGCTGGTCGCGTCGATGCCGGGGTTGGCCATGTCGAGGTGCCCGTTGCCGGCCGCCGCCACGAGCGTGACGCCCTTGCGGTGCGCGTAGTTCAGCGCCCGCTGCACCGTCTCGATGATGACCTCCTGGTCCTGCGCCTGCTCCGGGGTGTCGCCGGGGGCGCCGCCCTCGCAGTTGTAGAGCCACGGGTCGACGTAGAACGACATGTTGACGACGTCGAGGCCGGCGTCGCCGGAGTAGGTCAGCGCGTTGACGGTCGGACCGGCGAAGAAGTAGCCGCTGTCCTGTCCCGCGCGCACCTCGACGATGCTCGCCTTCGGGGCGACCCCGCTCAGGCCGAAGCCGTCCAGCGCCGCGGCGACCGTGCCGGCGACGTGCGTGCCGTGGCCGCCGTCGTCGGTGCCGACCGGGTCCACACAGCTGTTCGGCGACTCGCACGGGCCGTCGACGTCAGGGATGTCGGTGGTGAAGTTGCGCGAGGCCTTGTAGTCGAAGTTGCCGTGCAGGTCGGGGTGGTCGGCCTGGACACCGGTGTCCATGATCCCGACCTTGACCTTCTTGCTACCCAGCGTGCGGGTGTGGGCCTGGTCGGCCTTGATCATCCGCATGCCCCAGAGGTTGGCGTCGAGCGGATCGGCCTTCGTCGCCTTGGCTGCCCGGGCCGCCTGGCCCTTCGTGGCCGGCGCGCGGTTGGTGACCTTGGTCCCCGCCCTCACGGCGCGCAGGTTCTCCTGCTCGACGGAGACGTCGCGGACCGGCGCACGGCCGATGACGCGCTCGGACGCAACGCCCTTCACGCCGGCGATGTCGGCGGCCTGGTCGCGGAAGTCCGCGTCGCCGGAAGACGCGACGACCATGCCGACGTCGCGGTTCACCGAGGTGACCTTCGCTCCCTGGGCCTTCAGGTCGGCGACGACGGCGTCCGTGGACGCGGCCGTCTGGGTGAGCACGAGGTAGCTCTCCGGTGCCTGGCTGCTGCTGCGCTGCTGGCTGGCGCCGCCGGCGGGTCCCGCCATCGCGGCGGCCACGAGGACGGCCACGCTGCACGCGGCCACCCCCTGCCTGAGTGCACGACTGTGTCGCATGTGTGTTTCCTTCCCGAGATGCTGGGGGTGTCCCAGCGCCCTCGAACCTAGGTCAGCCGAGGAGCCCGTGGGAAGGGCAGGGCGGCGAAACGCGACCTGTTCGTGACCATGCCCTGCGCGCAGGGGCGGCCGTCAGGCGTTCGAGCCGACCGGGCGCAGGTGCGCGTAGTAGTCGCGCGGCTTGCCCTCGCGGTCGATGGTCGCCGTGACCCGCGCCCCGGCCTGCTCGATCGTGCGCGAGCTGAGCCAGGCGAGCAGGACCGACGGCACCGTCACCAGGGCCGCGGTGACCAGGAACCAGGCACCGGGCCTGGCCTCGGGCAGCAGCCCCTGGTCGCCGAGCGCACGCATCACCGGCTCGTGGATCAGGTAGATCCCGTAGCCGAGACCACCGATCCACGCCAGACCGCGCCACTCGAGCAGGGCCGGCCAGGGACCGTCGTGCAGCACGATCGCGGTGAGCGCGACACCGATCGCCAGCGCGTACGCCGGGTGCCACCACTCCCCCGCCAGCACGTGCGGACGCTGGGCCACCAGGACACCCAGGGCCACCAGCCCGGTCACCGCCGCAGTGGCACGGGTCTTGCCACCGAGCCGCACACCGGCGGCGGCGATCACGGCGAGCCCGGTGCCGATGCCGAAGTCGGCTGCCCGGGAGAGCGGCGAGAACAGCACCGACCAGTTCTCCATCGAGGCCGGCGACCAGACCGTCATCCAGGTCAGGTAGACGATCCCCGTGATGACGAGGGCCACCGGCAATGCGGCGACGATCGCCGTCCGGGCCCACCGGCTGCTGGTGCGGCGTACGGCGGCATGGACCAGCGGGATGCACAGCGCCATCAGCACGTAGAAGTGGAACTCCACCGCCAGCGACCACGCCGGGCCGTCGGTCCAGAAGATGTACTGGTCGCTGTAGACGTGCGTGAACGTCAGGTGCAGCACCAGGTCCTGCCAGTGCCCCGGCAGGGACGGGTTGGTCAGCGCCCAGACGACGAGGACCACCGCGTAGTACAGCGGGAGCAGGCGCGCCATCCGTCGGAACAGCACCACCCAGCCGGGTCGGCCCACCCGTCCGTCGAGGGCGGTGCGCGCCACCGGCAGCCAGAGCACGAAGCCCGAGAGCACGAAGAACATCTCCACGAACAGCTCGGTGCCGAGCATCGCCTGGTGGGCGCCGCCCGACCACGGCCAGGCGTAGTCGGCGCCGGTGCGGTTGTGCTGGTAGGCGTGGAAGGTCACCACGGCGAGCGCGGCCAGGCCGCGCAGCCAGGTGAGCGGGTAGATGGTGCGGGACTTGATCGGGGTCGGGGTCGTCGTACTCATGCGGCCACCTCCGGACCGGTCGCTGTGGCGGAGGACTTCGTGGACGAGGTGCTGGGCGCCGTGCGCGGCGTGACCACCCACTGGTGCTCGCCGCGCAGCTGCTTGAGGTGCGCGACGCGGGCGATCAGGTTCTTCAGCTCGGTGTAGAAGAACAGGTTCGCGACGGCGGCGTAGACGAACCATCGCGGGTGCCGGCGCAGCTCCGGCGTCGCCAGCCGCCAGGCGGCCAACGTCTGGACCGGGCCGGAGACCAGGATGAACAGCGTGGCGAGCGTGAAGATCGGCGAGGTGAAGTCGATGCCGCCGTCGCGCCAGGCGAGGAAGCCGATCAGCGGCCACGCGAGCATCGCGATCCACGCGTAGACCTCGCGGAAACCGAGCAGGTAGGTCACGCCGAGCTTCTGCCGCAGGGAGAGGTACGGCGAGGTGAGCGCCGGGCCGAGGTGCCGGCAGGACACCTGGAACCAGCCCTGGGCCCAGCGCATCCGCTGGCGCCACAGCGCCTTGAGGGAGTCGGGAGCGAGCTCGTGGCTGACCAGGCCCGGGTCGTTGACGATCCGGCCACCGGCCTGCAGCACGCGCATCGAGGCCTCGATGTCCTCGGTCAGGAAGGAGCCGCGCAGCCGGACGCGCTCGAGGGCGCTGGCCCGCCAGTAGCCGTTGGAGCCGCCGAAGATGCCGAAGTCGTGCAGCCCGGCGCGACCGGGATGGGCGACCGCGTAGATCTGCTCGAACTCCACGGCGACCAGCCGGGTCAGCCAGTTGTCGCCACCGTTGCGGATCACGCAGTGGCCCTGCACGACGTCGGCCCCGTCGGCCAGCCAGCGCCAGGCGCGGTCGAAGGCGCCGTCCATCGGGTGGTGGTCGGCGTCGAAGATGCCGACGAACTCACCGTCGGCGACGCGCAGCGCCGCGTTGACGTTCTGGGCCTTCGAGGTGCTGTCCGGCACCCGGATCACCTCGAGGTCGGGATGCTGCTGCGCCATCAGCTGCAGCCGCGGCTCGACCTCCATCGGACCCGGGGTGTTGTAGGCGAGCACGACCTGCAGACCGCCGGAGTACTGCTGGCGCAGGAACGCCTCGAGGGTCTCGACGATCGTGTCGGCCTCGTTGGGCAGGTACGCCGCGATGACGGCCGTCGCGCGGGGGGCGGGGCCGGCAGGCTCAGCGGGCAGCGGCGGAGGCTCGAGCGCACGGAAGCACTCGCTCCAGATCAGCAGCGCGGTGACACTCAGCGCTCCGACCAGGCTCCAGTACAGCGGGGAGGACAGGTCGACGCCGACCAGGTAGGCCACGACCAGGCCGAGGAAGGGCAGCAGGACGCTGCCCACGGTGGCGAGCAGCACCTGGTTGCTGAAGGACCACAGCCCGATCTTCGGCGTACGGCGCTCCACCTCGCCGTCCGAGCCCAGGGGCTGGAGGTCACGCTGGCGGACCGACTCGCGGGCCGCCGCATCGGCGTACTCCAGCGCCAGCTCGGGATCGCGCTTGCGGGTGATCGGCGCCCAGCCGACCCCGAGGTCGAGGACGCCGGTGTGGTAGCCGAGGCGGTCGAAGGACTCGATCGCGTGGTAGGCCATCTCCTGCAGCCGCACGGGGCGCGCGCCGCGGTCCTCGTGGCGCAGACGGAGGACCAGCCGGCCGTCGTCGGTCGCGGTGACGACCTCGTCGCCGTGCAGGAAGCGGGTCAGCGACTCGGCGGCCTCGGCCACGACGTCGCGGGGCGCGCGGGCGTAGGCGGTCATGTCGCGACCCGGCTCGGCGAAGGCGGGCACGAGGACCGCCATGATCTGGCGGCGCAGGGTCAGGCGGGGTCGCGGAATCAGCACGTCGTCGGCGGAGCCGACGCGGCCGGTGCGCGACGCGGTGGGTCGGACGAGGGACAGGGACACGGGCGGGGCCTCTCGGTCGATCGATCGGTGAGGTCGGGCTCGGAAGAGTGGGCGCACTGCGTGAGGCGCGATGTCTTCACCGTCTCGAAGCGCGCTTGGAACGTGCAAATCCCCGGCACGTGAACCGAGTCACGAGACGCGCGTCACGGAGCGGCGACCGACACCTGTCGTTCACCGAGAGCGGCGGTTTCGCGCCCAGATGCGCGGTGGTTGTTTCGACCAGGTGAGCGATGGGGTACAAATCGCCCGACGGTGGTGAAGGATCACGGGGGGAGAATTCATGCGGTCGGTCCGGATGGTGGTCTGCGGCCTGCTGGTCGCGCTGCTCGCGCTGACCGGCTGCGGGTCCGGCGAGCGGGAGTCGTCCGACGGCTCCGGCCAGTCCGAGGCGGCCTCGAAGGACGCCTCACCGGCGCCGGAAGCGGACGCCGACGGCCTGGTCGAGGTGACCCAGCAGGGCCTGACGCTGAAGGTCCCCGCGACCTGGAAGCTCGACAAGGACACGATGGACGACACCTTGTTCATCTGGGTCAACCCGAAGTGCAAGTCGTGCGGCCTGGTCGCGCTCAGCATCGAGAACTCCACGCAGACCGCCGAGGACTACGTCCGCTTCACCACCGGGCCGCGCGGCACCTTGCACCAGATGAAGACGACGAAGACCAGGGTCCCGGTGGAAGGACTCGGCCAGGGCTACCGGCTGCACGCCGTCTACCAGCAGAACATCACCGACCACCTCGTCGTCGCGACGATCGACGGACTGCTCGTGCACGTGACGTCCGTCCCCGACGAGGAGCACCCGGAGTACACCGACCTGGTCCTGGCCAGCCTGAAGAGGCAGCTGTGACACGGCTCCGCACCGGTGCGGGAGCGCTCGTCGCGACGTGCCTGCTGCTCACCGGCTGCGGGGGTGGCGGTGGCGGCGAGCAGCAGCCGGATGCCGCCCCCGACGACGTGGCCACTGACATCGCGCCCCCGAAGCCCACGAACGCGCAGACGTTCGCCGGGCAGTCGCTCTCGGAGACCGACACCGACCGCCTGACCGCCACCATGACGACGGCCCTGCGCACCGGAGACAAGAAGAGGTTCCTCAGCGTCTTCGACCCGGCGATGACCAACCTGGTGGCCCAGCAGGGCACCTGGTTCGACAACGTCCGCAAGGTGCCGATGAAGCAGCGGCGCATCGTGCTGGTCAAGGCCACCGACACCCGCGACTCCTCCGGCAAGGGCCGGCTCGCCGCCGACATGGGCTTCGTCCACCAGATCACCGGCGCCGACTCGACCCCACTGGCCGAGTGGTACTCCTTCGAGTTCCGCAAGCGCGGGTCCCGCCTGGTCGTGACGCAGGTCGAGGGAGCCGCGGCCGACGAGTCCACCGGCGAGAAGTTCTCGCGCTACTACCGGCAGTCCTGGGACGACGGTCCGATCAGCGTCCTCGAGGGTCGCAAGGTGATCCTGATGGGCGCCGCAGGCGACGACGGACTGATGCGCGGCCTGGTCGGCCGGCTCGATGCTGCGGTCCAGGCCCAGCTCGACCGCTTCACCCGGGCGGGAGTCGCGCTGGAGGCCGGCGTCCGCAAGCGGAAGTGGGTCTTCATGCTGCAGGCCCCCACCGTGGAGGACGTCTTCGACTACCTCGGCGGTGAGATCAAGCCGCGCGAGGCGGACTTCGCCGCGTTCGTCGCGCCGATCTTCCCCTCCGACGAGGTCACCGGCATCCTCGACGTCGACCGCTCGCACACCAGCCGGATCGTGATCGACCGCGCCGCCCTCCAGGGCGATCTCTCGACGACCATCCGGCACGAGATGGTGCACGCGCTCGAGGGGACCTGGCAGCAGGGGTACGGCGACGCACCGCGTTGGGCCGTCGAGGGCACGGCAGTCGCCCTGAGCGATGCCTCCTCCTCCGAGCTGAGCTATCGCCGCGACCGCGGACTGCAGTTCCTCCGCGCGGAGCAGACGCTGCCGACCGACGAGGTGTTCTACGAGGGAGACAACGACGCCGTCTCGACGCACTACGGCGCGGGCTACCTCACCTGCGCCTACCTGGTCGCGAAGCGTGGCGAGAAGGGGCTCCTGAAGGTGCTGCGCGCCCTCGACGACGGCCGCTCGACCGAGGAGGCCACCGGCATGTCCGAGGAGAAGCTCGCGAAGGAGGCACTGGCATGGGCGAGCTGATCCGGCGTCTCGTCGTACCCGCCGTGGTCGGGGCCCTGCTCCTCGGCACCGCGGCCTGTGGCGGCGACCCGAAGAGCGACACCAACGACGCACCGAAGACCAGCGCGAAGGAAGGTGAGGACGCCCCGCCGAAGGAGGTCGTCACCCAGCGCTGGCCGCGCTACTGGGCCACGATCGACTCGGCCGAGGCCGGCGCCAGCGACGCGCTCAGCACCGCCTACTTCGCCGGGTACGACGACACCTCAGTCGTCTACACGGGGCAGGACGTGATCCGCTTCCTCGACCGCACCACCGGCAAGCAGCGCAAGCAGGTCGTGCTCAAGGACAACCGGCTGGTGTGCACCTCCCAGCCGAGGCGACAGATGGAGAACGGCGTCGTGCTGATCGGCACGGGCGTCGACGGTGTGGACGACTGCAACGCGCTGGAGGCCTACGACACGGCCACCGGCAAGCTGCTCTGGACCTACGGAAGCAATGGTGAAGGACGCGACGGCAAGGGCGCCGAGATGACGGTCGACCAGCGCGACGGCGTGGTGCTGTTCTCGATGACGCCCGGTGCCGGGGACGAGGGCCCGGGACTGCTGGTCGGGCTCGACGCCGCCACCGGCCGCCAGCTGTGGCGCAAGCAGGCTCCGGACTACTTCTTCGGGCGACGGGCGAAGAAGGACGACGACTGCTTCGTCAACCCGGCGCTCGCGGCCGACCGACCGGTCGTGATCGCGTTCCTGGGCTGCTCGCCCGAGTTCCCGCAGGAGAAGCCGCCCGCGGTCTACGGCCTCGACCTGAAGACCGGTGAGCAGCTGTGGACCTCGGCGTACTGGGAGCGCCCGGAGTACGTCTCGAACAGCGACAGCATGCAGGTGCGCCCGCACACCGACGACGGCCGTACCTTCCTGCAGACAAGGGTCAGCGCACCCGTGCGGGTCGACTCCGAGACGGGCGAGGTGACGAACGTGAAGGAGCCGGCACCTCGCAAGATCGACGGCCAGACGTTCTGGTGGCCGATCTGCGACGACTTCCGGGCCATCGACTACGGCGGTGCCGGAGAGCGCATGGACGACTGCGCGTTCACCAACGGTGACGTCGAGGTGTTCGCCCGCGGCTTCGTCCCGGCGAAGAACGTCGTCGAGATGCGGCTCGTGGCTGCGGACGCCGAGACGGGGAAGACCCTCTGGACGTGGGGCCAGCGGGAGGTCAACAAGCCGAAGAAGTACGAGTTCCACTACTTCGAGTTCATCGGCTTCAACGCCGACCGGTCCGAGTTCTGGGTGCTGAAGGACCAGAAGGACGTGATCCGGCTCGACGTCGAGACCGGGGAGCGGGTGGGCCAGGGCCTGGCCGCTCCCCCGATGGAGCTGCTCAACTTCGCCGTGGCCGGCCCGAAGTTCGTGCTCACCCGGACCGTGGGCGGGATCACCGGGGCCGAGGGTGCCGCCGTGCGCTCCGGCCTGAACTTCTACGCGACCGACGCCGAGTAGCTGCCTACGCCGACGCGCGCCACCACGGCTCGGTCGGCAGCTTCTCCGACGGGTCGAACCTGCGGCCGGGTGCCGGCAGCGCGAGCGTGTCCTCCAGCATCTGACGGCCGGACTCCCGCAGCACCCACTCGACCGGGTCGGACCACTCGTGGAACGCGAGGTCGAAGGTGGCCCAGTGGATCGGCAGCAGCACGCTTCGACCCTCCGTCGCGCCCAGCTCGCGGTGGACGCGGATGGCCTCGTCCGGGTTGAGGTGTACGTCGGGCCAGCGGGCGTCGTAGGCACCGATCGGCAGCATGGTCAGCTCGAAGGGGCCGTAGCGCTCGCCGATCTCCGCGAACGCGGGGGTGTAGCCGCTGTCCCCGCCGAAGAACACCCGGCGCCGCTCGCCCGCGATCACCCAGCTGGCCCACAACGTGGTGTTGCTGCCGAGGCTGCGGCCGGAGAAGTGCCGCGCCTCGGTGCAGGTGAAGCTCAGCCCGCCGACCTGGTGGGACTCGTCCCAGTCGAGCTCGACGATCCGCGCGTCGGGCACCCCCCAGCGGCTGAGGTGCTCGCCGATGCCGAGCGGGACCACGAACACGGCCTGCTGCTGGGTCAGCAGGTGGTCGATCGTGGCCGTGTCCAGGTGGTCGTAGTGGTCGTGGCTGATCAGCACGGCGTCGAGCTGCGGCAGGTCGGCCAGTGCCATCGGCGCCGGGTGGTTGCGTCGCGGCCCGATCGTGCGCGACGGCGAGACCCGGTCGCTCCAGACCGGGTCGGTGAGCACCCAGTGGCCCTCGAGCTCGAGCAGCACGGTCGCGTGGCCCAGCCAGGTGGCGGCGAGGTCGGCAGCCTGCGCCGGCAGGTCGGGCGTCTCGAGCCGCACGGGCCGGCGCGGCTTGCCCTTCTTGCCCTTGGTGGCGAACTCCGCCGCCATGCCGGCGGTGCCGCCCTCGGGCGCGATCGTCGAGGGCAGCCGGTTGTGGAAGAGACCGTCGCGGAACTGCGGCGAGCCGCCGTAGTCGAACCTCCGGTTGCCGGCGCCGAGGGAGCGTCGTACGCCCCGGGCGGCGGTGAGCAGCGAGGGCAGCACCGCAGCGGCGGCCAGACCGGCACGCAGCAGCGGGAGTCGAGGACGCGTCACCTTCTCAGTCTGCCTCGCGGGACAACTCCGCGCGCACTCAGACCCTCGTGCCCCTCCGGCGCGGCAGGTGACCGTGCATGACACCGACCATCCGCGGACCGGCGAGCCGGCTCTCGAGGCGGCGTACGTTCCGCTTCAGGGGCTGGGCGATGTACTCCCCCAGGATCACTCCCGAGGCCAGCGCGACAGTGGTGGCCGCCGCGGCGGAGAGCTGCAGGATGCCGAGGGTGTCGCCGTCGGTCATCAGGCTCAGCCCGCGGTAGATCAGCAGGCCGGGCAGCATCGGGACCAGCGCCGGGACGACCACGACGAGCGGGGGTACGCCGACCCGGCCGGCGATCGTGTAGCTGACCAGGCCGATGACGACCGCCGCGCAGCCGGCGGCCCACGGCATCGACTCCCCGGGGTCCTGGATGCTCAGGAAGGCGAGGTGGCCGAGCAGGGTGCTCATCCCGATCGCCGGCAGCGACCGGAGCGGCGCGTAGCAGGTGAACCCCCACGCACACGCCGCGAGGATCGCGCCGACGAGGACGATCGGCACGTCAGCGAAGTCGGCACCGGCCCCGGGTCGTACGCCGATCAGGCTCACGCCGAGCGGGCCGGCCAGCGAGAGACCTGCCGAGACGCCGGCGATCAGCCCCGCCGTGGCGAGGAGCGCCTCGAGGATCCGGGCGCCGGCGGTGAGGTAGAACCCGCTGAGCGCGTCCTGGATCGCGCCCATGAAGCCGATCCCCGAGAGCAGCAGCACGATGTTGGCCGTGATCACCTGCGAGGTGTCGATGCGCAGGTCGAGCTCCTGGCCGGCGGCGGCCGTGAGGAGCGCGAGCACCGAGGCGAGCATGCCGCCCGCGATCTGCTGGTAGAACATCGGCCAGCGCTGCCGGTTCATCGTGCGCATCAGCATCGTGACGAGCACCCCGGCCAGCGCGGCGACGGCGGTGACCACGACCCCGCCGCCGAGGACCAGCGCGACGCCGCCGCCGACCACACCGGACCCGGCCACGACGGCCCACTTCGGCAGCCAGTGGCCGGTGGAGTTGACGCGGGCCACACGGGCGCGGGCCTCCGCGACGGTGACCCGGTCGAAGAGGATGTCGTTGACGAGGTCCTGCGTGCGGGTCAGGTCGTCGTAGTCGATGTCGCGCTGGTTGACGTTGCGGGTCAGCAGCACCGGCATCTCGTCGGGGTCGTCCTGGTAGCTCATCCGCAGCAGCGTGAAGGTGACGTCGATGTCGGCGTTGCGCAGGCCGTAGTGGTGGGTGATGCCGAGCATCGTCGCCGTGACGTCGGCAGCACCGGCTCCGGAGGAGAGCAGGATCTCCCCGATCCGGAGCGCGAGATCGAGGATCTTGTAGGTCTCGCGGGCGTCACTCACAGCTCTCGATTCTCACACGCTCGCGGCGTGGAAAGTGTCAGCGGCCCGGTGCAGGATCTGACCATGCCCGTCACCGACACCGAGGTGCTCGACTACGCGGCCACCCTGCCCGAGAGCAGCGAGCGGGAGTACCTCGAGGAGTCCACCATCTTCACCTTCCGCGGCCGCGGCATCGGCATGGTCTCCGCCGACGGTCGGCACCTGTTCGTCAAGGCGTTGCGCTCCGAGCGCGACGCGATGGTCGAGAGCGACCCGGAGACCTACGCCGAGTGGTGGGCCTCGGGCCGGTTCGGCTGGGTGAAGATCCGACTCGACCGGATCGAGCTCGAGGAGGCACGCGAGCTGGTCCTCGAGGCCTGGCGGCTCACGGCGCCGAAGAAGCTCGTCCGGGCGTACGACGAGGCACACCCCGTCGCCTGACCGGATCGCGCTCGGGTCAGTCGACCGACCAGCGCAGCGTCTTCGGCAGCTCCGGGCCGACGCGCAGCTGGATCTTCGTGACCTCGGTGCCGCGCGGCACCTCGAAGACGATGAAGCCGTTCGTCCGCGCCTGCGCCGGCAGCTTGATCGTCGAGCGCAGCGAGTCACCGGCGCTCACCGAGGTGAAGGCCGGGTCGTTGCTGTACGACGCGCCGGTGCTGTCGGTGACCGAGGCACTGATGTCGGCCATCGATCGCCAGACCTGGTCGCCGGTGTTGCGGACCGTGACCGGCACCGCGACGAGCTGGTGCCCCTCGAGCGGGCGTACGGCGGAGAGGTTGGACCGGGTCACCCGCGGTGCACCGGCGGTCACCTCGAGGTCGGGACGACTGCCCATGGCGGGCACCTCGACCGGCGTACCGATCGGCTCGGTCGGCGCGACGACGCGCTGGATGGCGGCCCCCGCCGCATCGCCGATCCTGGTGGGCACGTCGAACCTGAACGCGAGCACCGCCACGAGCACGACGGCTGCCACCCGGATCAGCAGGCGGACCGGCTCGGGCAGCGGCGCCCGGGGCAAGCGAGCCTCGCGCCGGGGAGCACGGGCGGTGGACAGTGGCGGCGTCACCGGAGTACGCCGCCCGGATCGCCGGCATCCTGGCGGCCGCGGCGTTCAGCGAGACCGACAGCGTCTCGGCGACCTCGGTGATCTGCCCCTCCTCGAGCACCCGGGGGCGGGAGGTCAGGAAGGTGACGATGTTCTGGGTCGAGCAGACCATCACGTCGGCGCACCATCCGAAGATCGGCTCCGGGCGGGCGAAGCAGATCACCGGGTGGATCACCTTGGGGTTCAGGTGCGGCACGACCTCGCCGATGGCCATGGCGGCGGCCGCGGCGGCGACCACGTGCCGGTGCCGTCGACGGCCGTCCTGGCGCAGCTGGCCGCCACGCACCTCGACGTCACCGTCCCACGCCTTGGAGTCGACCACGAAGACGCCGCTGGGGCCGACGAGCACGTGGTCGATGTTGGCCTGCGACCGACCGGGCCAGCGCACGTCGTGGAAGACCCGCCACCCCTCGGCGGAGAGCTCGCCGAGCACGTCAGCGGTGGCCTCTTCGCCCACCGCGCCGCGCTCGAACTTCTCTGCACTCTGCAGCAACTGCTCTGCCTTCACCCGTTGTGTGTGCGCCGCAGCGCGAGCCGACTCCCCAGCTCTGTGGCCAGCCATCAAGCCCCCCGACATATCACAGGCACCATAGGTAAATACCGACGGGTAATGCGAGTGAATCGGGAAATTCGGGCTATTCGGACTACGGATTTCGTCCGGAAAGCGTGACCACGTCCCTGACCCGGGCCGAGAGCGCCTCGTCGAACACGCCCGGCGAGGCCCGCCACGACCAGTTCCCCACGTCGGTCCCGGGGGTGTTCATCCGGGCCTCGCTGCCCAGACCGAGCAGGTCCTGGGCGGGTACGACGGCCAGCCGGGCCGTCGAGGCGAACGCGAGCCGGACCAGCGCCCAGGGCATCGGCTCGTCGGGGTCGTCGAGCAGCCCCCGGACCCGCTCCCGGGTGGGCTCGTCGACCGAGCTCCACCACCCCGCCGTGGTGTCGTTGTCGTGGGTGCCCGTGTAGACGACGCTCTGCTCGCCGTGCCGCTCGGGCAGGTACGGGTTGTCCGCGGACCCGTCGAAGGCGAACTGGAGCACCTTCATCCCGGGCAGCCCGAACTCGGTGCGCAGGGCGTCGACCTCGGGCGTGATCACCCCGAGGTCCTCCGCGACCAGCGTCCCGGGACCGGCCGTGTCGACGAGCGCGGCGAGGACCTCGCGCCCCGGCGTCCGCACCCAGTAGCCGTCCCGTGCGGTCTCCGCCTCGACCGGCACGTGCCAGGCCGCCTCGAACCCGCGGAAGTGGTCGATCCGGACCAGGTCGAACAGCTCGCGCTGCCGTGCGATGCGCAGCCGCCACCACGCGAAGTCGTCGGCGGCCATCCGGTCCCAGTCGTAGTGCGGGTTGTTCCAGCGCTGCCCGTCCTTCGCGAAGTAGTCCGGCGGCACCCCCGTCACCGTGGTCGGCTGCCCCTCCGCGTCGAGCTGGAACAGCTCCCGGGCCGCCCAGACGTCGGCGCTGTCGTGCGAGACGAAGATCGGCAGGTCACCGAACAGCAGCACTCCCTTGGCGGCGGCGTACTCCTTGAGCTCGCGCCACTGCTCGGCGAACACCCACTGCTCGAAGCGCAGCTGCTCCAGCGCGGCGTCGTGCGGGGCGAGGACCTCGGCGACACGCTGCGGGTCGCGGTCGCGCAGACCCGGCTCCCAGGCCGGCCATTTCGCGTGGTCGAGCAGCTCGCGCAGCGCCATGAACTCGACGTAGGTGCCCAGCCAGCCGCGCTGCTGCTCGCACCAGTCGGCGTACGCCGCCCGCCGGCTCTCGCTCAGGCCCGCGAGGTCGACCAGCCCCTCCTCGACCTGCCGCGCGGTGCTGATCAGCTCCGGGTTGCCGGCCATCGCCGAGAGGGCGTTGTACGGCGACCGGTCCTCCTCGTGCGTCGGGACGAGCGGCAGCAGCTGCCACACGGTGATCCCGGCGTCGGCCAGGAAGTCGACGAACGCGAACGCCTCGGGGCCGAGGTCGCCACTCGGCAACGAGGTGACGTGCAGCAGCACCCCCGCCCGTCGTACGTCCATCGGACGCTGCTCGCTCATCTGGCTCCGCTCATCTCATCGGGGCTCCCCCGGAGTGCACGAGCCTAGAGGCGGCTCCATGCCGGGCCTACGCTGAGGTGCGGGGGCGAGGAGGCGTCAGATGGCGAACGAGTTCTACGTGACCGTCGAGGGCACGAAGCAGGGAAGGCTGCAGGGCGAGTCGCACCGGGTCGAGCACCAGGACAAGCTCCCGGGCATCTCGTTCCACTACGCGCTGAGCTCGCCCCGCGAGGTCGCGAGCGGGATGGCGTCCGGCAAGCGCCAGCACAAGCCGATCAGCTTCGTGAAGGAGTGGGGCGCAGCGTCCCCGCAGCTGTTCCAGGCGGCCGTGACGAACGAGACCCTCAAACTGGTGCTGTTCGAGTTCGTCAGGACCAACGAGAACGGCGAGGACGTCGTCCACCACACGATCAGGCTGACCAACGCCGCCATCAGCGACATCGAGCAGTTCATCAACGGCGAGCCCGTGCCACCAGCTGACCCTCGGGCACTGGAGCGGATCTCGATGACCTTCCAGACCATCCAGATGGAGAACCTCGACGGTCAGACGTCGGCGATCGACGAGCTCCGGAGCCGCTGACCCCACCCAGGTTCAGTCAGTCCTAGAGTGCGTCCGTGAAGCTCGTCCTCGCCCTCTGGCAGCCCCACAGCCTGCTCTCCCCCGACCTGCGTACGTCGCTCGCCTCCGCCGGCGCGACCCGGCTCCAGGTGAACGTCGACGACGAGCACATCCCCGAGACGGTGCTCCGGCTCCAGCACTTCGACGAGCCGCTCACCGGTGTCGTGTCGGTCTGGACCGACGGCGCGGCGGACGACGTGCTGTCCGTCGTACGACCGCACGCGGAGCGCCTCGCCGCCTGGGAGGTCGAGGAGCGGATCCCGCTTCGCAGCCCCGACTCACCCGACGGCGAGCGTCTCGACGGCCTCGCCCAGGTCGCCTTCCTCCGCCGCCCCGCCGACCTGCCCTACGACGACTGGCTCGCCCACTGGCACGGCCCGCACACCACGATCGCGATGGAGACCCAGGCGACCTTCGGCTACGTCCAGAACCGCGTCGTGCGCGCACTGACCGACGACACCCCCACACATGACAGCGGGCAGGTCGACGCCATCGTCGAGGAGCTCTTCCCGACCGAGGCGATGCAGGACATCCACGCCTTCTACGGCAGTGACGGCAGCGACGAGGAGCTCGGCCGCCGGATCACCGAGCTGATGGCCAGCGTCGCCACCATGGGCGCCGACCGCGACCTCGACGTCGTCGCCACGAGCCGGTACGTGTTCGACCTCACGTGAGCGACGTCATGCCCGAATCTCCGGATCCGGGGCATGCACGTCCCTGGCTGTCCGTTGGGCCAGGTGAAAGCGAATCACCCCGATTCCCCAGGGAGACCACCATGACCACCCCAAACTCGAACAACTGGCGTCGAATGATCACCAGCATCGACCGCTGGACGCTGACCGCGTTCAACGCTCCGAGCCGAGCTCCGCAGCCGCTGACGCCGACCCTCTAACCTCGGGCGGCGCCGTACCCGAGGAGCGCGGCCAGTCCGAGCGCGCTCCTCGGCGCGTACGGCGCCCGCCACAGGCCGCCGTGCGCGGCGGCGTACGCCTCGTCCTGCCACGGCTGCTCGTGCGCCGGCCCGCCGCCGGTGTGCAGGTCGTGCACCAGCAGCGCGGCCATCAGCACGTTGGAGGTGGCCGGCTCGAAGACCTCGACGCCGAAGCGGTGCGCCCCGGCGTACGCCGCCGCGAGCGCGCGGTTCTTCACGACCGACTTCGTCCGCGTCGGCGGCGCGACGTTCATCGAGACCAGCCGCCCGTCGCGGCGGGCGACCGTCGCGCGCCAGCGCTGGAGCCGCTTGGCCAGCGCGTAGTTCGGCCCCTGCTGCGGCACCATCGAGTCGTTGATGCCGGGGTCCGACCCGGGCACGTAGCAGCGACGCAGCAGCTTCCCGCCCGACAGCGCCCGCAGCGGACGACCCAGCGTCTTGGACCGACCGGAGCGGCCGTCGTAGGCACGCGTCGAGTGGTCGACCGCCTCGCGCGGTACGGCGAACACGTCGGTCGGCGTGGCCAGGAACGCCAGCGCGACGTCGGAGCGATCCGTCAGCAGCCGGGTGGTCAGCTCGTCGACGGCCATCGAGACGCGGGTGTTGGTCGCGCCGTCGGCGTAGACGTAGTTGCCGAGCACGAGCGTCCCCGGCTGGTCGCCCAGCCAGCGCTCGAGCGCCGGCACGTCCGCGAGCAGGTCGACGCCGGCCGTCTCGTCCAGCGCGCCCGTCGGTGTCCGGCCGCACGGGCGCGATCAGCGAACCCGCGCCCTCCTTGGCGAGCGGCAGCACCCGCGCCCAGATGTCCTTGCGGTCGAGGTCGACCGCGGCCACGCGCGCACCCCAGCGCATCAGCGACGGCAGCGGACCCATCTCGGCACCGGCACCGAGCACCGCGACCGTGTGCCCCTCGAGCCGCAGCCAGTCCGGGTTGTCGAGCACCTGGCCGATGGCCTCGCCGACGGTCGGCTCGATGATCCCGCGACCGGCCCAGTCGTCGAGCCGGCGACGGATGCCGCTGCCGCGGAGGCGCTCGCCGTGGTACGGCAGCACCAGCTCCTCGACCGGCTGCGCCGTACCGACCACCTCGACGCCCTCGATCTCGCGCCCGTCGTCGGGCCACTTCGCCAGCGGCTGCTCCTCGCCGTCCACGGCCACCTGCATCCGGTCGTGCAGCGACTCGAGGCCGTGCTGGGCGATGGCGTACGCCGCCTCCGGTGAGGCCAGCCCCGCCTCGACGAGCCGCCGGAAGTGCACCAGGTAGTCGCTGCGCCAGTTGGTCTCCTGCTCGGCCGCCAGCGCGCCGGTCGGGTCGACCGAGCGGAGCGCGTCCGCCGCGACGGAGCGGCCGACGCTCGACGTGCTCCGCCGCCCTTCCGCGTCCGCGGGGAAGACCAGGCCTTGCTGTTGTTCGTCGCTCGCCATCTCGCCATCGTGCCCGATCCGCTCGCACGCGCCCAGCCACCCGATCCCGACTCGCACGACGATGTCCCCTAGACAATGCTGTGTCTCACACACTATTGTCTGTGACATGACCGAAGACGTCCTCGCCGGACACCTCCAGGAGCTGCGCCGCGGCACCGTGGTGATGGCCGCGCTCGCGACGCTGAGCCGGCCGACCTACGGCTACGCGCTCCTCGAGTCGCTGGCCGACGCCGGGTTCGCGGTGGACGGCAACACGCTCTACCCGCTGCTGCGGCGGCTGGAGAAGCAGGGGTTGCTGACCAGCGAGTGGAACACCGAGGAGTCGCGGCCACGCAAGTTCTACCGGGTCAGCCGCCACGGCGAGGCCCTGCTGCAGGCCCTGCTCGATGAGTGGCAGGACCTGCACACGTCGATCGAGAAGCTGAGGTGACCCCCATGACGACCCACTCCCCTGCCGCGCACGCCGCCGGCGCACGTCCCGGCAAGGCGACACTGACGGACCGCTACGTCCACGCGGTCACCCGCCGGATCCCCGAGGACCAGCGCGACGACGTCGCCGAGGAGCTGCGGGGCAGCATCGCCGACCGCGTCGAGGCGCTGGGCCACGAGCGGCCCGACCTGACCGACGCCGCGGCCGAGCACGCCGCCCTCGAGGAGCTCGGCGACCCCGACCGGCTGGCCGCCGGCTACACCGGTCGTCGACTTCAGCTGATCGGTCCGGAGCTCTACCCGTCGTACGTGCGGGTGCTGCGGTCCGTGCTGGTGTCCGCCGTCCCCTCCGTCGCGATCGTGATCGCGATCGTCGGCGCGCTCGCGGGCGACTCGGTCGGTGCGGTGATCGGCAGCACCGTGTGGATCGCCTTCACCGTCGCCGTGCAGGTCGCGTTCTGGATCACCCTCGCGTTCGCGCTGACCGAGCGCGGCACCAGCTCCGACAGCCTGCGCTCGTCCATGAACGTCGAGTGGACCCCCGAGCAGCTGCCCGACCTGCCCCAGCAAGCACGTGGCTCGATCGGCGAGCTCGTGAGCAGCCTGGTCTGGCTCGGGCTCATCGGCGGAGCGATCGTCTGGCAGCACTACCGATCCCCGGTCCGGGACGGCGACGAGCACCTCCCGCTCCTCGACCCGGACCTGTGGTCGTTCTGGCTGCCGCTGATCCTCGTCCTGCTCGTCGCCGAGATGGTCTTCGAGGTGGTCAAGTACCGCGCCGGACGCTGGTCCCCCACCCTGGCGACGGTCAACGTCGTCCTCGCCGGAGTCTTCGCGGCGCCGTTCGTCTACCTCGCTGCCACCGACCAGCTGCTCAACCCGGCGGCGGTCGCGGAGATCCAGGAGGGCTGGGCCGGCTTCGACCCGGGCACGGCGAACACGGTGGTCATCGTGACCGCGTTGGTCATCTGGGCGTGGGACAGCGTCGACGGCTGGCGCCGCACCCGGGCCTAGGACCAGCGCTCAGGGCAGCCCGATCTCGGACGGCTTCTTGGCCTCGATCCGGTTGGCGCCCTCCTGCAGCGCGGCCTCGTCCACGCCCTTGACGGTGACGTCGTAGGGCCAGTCGGAGTACGCCGCGATCGCCCGGAACTTCAGCTGCTCGCTCTCCCGGTCGTCCAGCCCGGTCCAGGTGCGGCCGGCCGACTCGTCGCCGATCGTCCACTCGTCGGTCGTGGCGCCGGTGATCTCCTCGTCGAGGAAGGCGAACGTGTCGAAGTCGGTGTCCCAGCGCGAGTAGCGGATCACGTAGGTGCCGTAGTCGCACTCGAAGAGCTCCTCCTTCTCCTCCACCTTCGGTGTCTTGGCCTCGCAGCTGCCCTCCATCGACGGGAAGACCGTCGCCAGACCGTCCTGCCCGGTGGGCAGCTCGCACTCGGAGGCCGAGCCCGCCGTGTCGCCGTTCCAGCAGGTGACGGTGTCCCCACCCCTCCGCCGCCGTCGTCCCCGTTGCCGGCCACCAGCCACCAGCCGAGGCCGCCCAGCACCAGGACGACCGGGGCACCGATCGCGGCCACCTTCTTCCACGGTCGGCCCGGAATGGGCTGGTGGGTCGTCGTGGATGACCGGTGTCTCCTCGGTGCGCGGCGGCTCGGGTGGCGGTTGGGGCGCCAGGTCGCGCACGACGGGCACCGGCTGGGTGGGCTGCACGGGTTCCGGACGGTGCCGGTTCCGGAGGCGGCCGGTTCAGGAGGCTCGGGTGCCGTCTCCGCCCGGGCACGCGTCGCCAGCCCGTCGGGGTCGGCGGCGGCGGGATCGAGCTGCGCCAGCTCGGCACTCACGGCGAGCACGGCCTCCCAGTCCTCGTCGTGGGCGTGCACGTGCATCTCGTCGGTGAGGCTGGCGATCGACAGCTGCCGCTCGACCGCGTCGTGCCGCGTCTTCGCGTCGAGGTGCGTCGGGTCTGCGTCGACCACACTGGCGAAACCCCGCCGCGCCGCCTCGAGGTCGCCCGCCTTCTCGGCGGCCACGGCCTGCTCGAAGGAGGTCCCGACCCGCTGCTCGCGGCGGACCCGGTCGCGGATCTGCGCGGCGTCGCGGTACGCCGGGTCGAGGGTGATCAGGCTGTCGAGCAGGGCCGCCGCCTCGTCGTACCTCTCCTTGCGCACGGCCGCGAGCGCCTGCACGTAGAGGCCGTACTTCGCCGCCTCCTGCGAGATCTCCTGCTCGCGCGCCGGCTCGGAGGCAGGCGGCGGCCCGGCGGAGGTGAGCTCGAAGAGCCGGGTGTCGTCGGTGCGCAGGTAGATCACCGGCGTCACCCACTCCAGGGTCTGCTCACTGGTGCCGTCGATCGCGATCCGGCCCAGCCGCACGGACTCGTCGACGGCGATGTTCTGCGAGAGCGCCTGGTAGAAGCCGCGCGAGAACGCCAGCGCTGCCGGGTCGGTCACCGCGAACTGCATCGCCACCGCCGCGCTGATCCCGCTGTGCACCAGCGCGGCCGCAGTGCTGGAGAGCAGGTCGTCGGCGGCGGACTCCCCCGACGAGCACGAGTTGAGTACGACGAGCCGCGGCACCGGCCGACACGCGTGCAGCAACCTCGCGAAGCGCTGTGCCGACACCGGCGCGGACCTGCCGGTCTGCTCGTGCTCGAGGGCGAGGACTCCGCCCCGCGGACCCACGCCCCCGTGGGCGATCACGTGGAGCACGTGCCACGGGCCGGAGACGAGCTGCTGCTGGAGCGCGCTCCAGTTGCCGGCCTCGACCCAGACGACCTCGACCAGCCCCTGCTCGACGAGCTCACCGAGCGCGTCGTCGAGCCGGCGTCGCTCCTCCGCGGTGTCGAGGGTGGGGAGGTCGCTGGGGGCGGCGACCATGCAGAGGATGCGGAGCGGTCCGGTCGCCGTCAGCGGGGCGGAGGGCTGCGCGGCCTCGACGTACCGGACGACCGGCTCGCGCTGGCACAGGTACTCCCCGGTCTCGGGGTCGAACATCGTCTCCCACGGGATGCCGGCCAGCTCCGGGTCGCGGATCCGCAGCACCACGCGCAGCGGCTCGCCCTTGCTGCCGGCCTGCTGGAGGCTCGCGGTGTAGCGGCCGTAGACCCGGTCCTTGAACAGGGCCGAGAACAGTCCGTGGCCCACGTCGCGCACCGGCCGCTCGAGGGTGGAGAAGGTCGAGCGGCTGGTGACCGCCGAGGCCAGCACGCTGGCGGCCAGCTCGCGGCGCCGACCGAGGATGGCCGCGGCATCGAGCTGCATCGTCCCGGTCGCCGTACCTGCCGGGGAGTCGACCTCGACGTCGTAGGTGCCGGGCGTGGCCCCGGCACGGATCTCGATCTCCAGGTCATTGCCCATCGAAGCCATCTCCTGACAGATCGATCTGGTGCGCCCCGTCGTGGTGCCAGGTCAGCCGCACCGAGAAGTTCGCGTCGGCGCTCGCCTGCGCGACGAACGCCCCGGCCTCGGCGTGCAGGTCGAGGCCGAACTGGATCTCGACGTCGTCCGGCTCGTCCTTGAGCCCGTGCAGCTGGCCGATCATCTGCTGCACCGCGGGCTTGATCCGCGAGACCGCCGCGGCGAAGCTCATCTGCGCGCGCTCGGCCACCGCGGTGCCGTCGAACCCGCGGACCGGCGGCACGTTCATCTGTTCGGCCACCTCGACGAGGACCACGTCCCCGTCGGGCAGTTCGAACTCCACCAGTCGACTCATGGCCACTCCTGGCGTTGCCCAGTTGCCTCCATGAGACTCCCGTGCGCCCATGTGACACAAGAGTCCCGAGTCGCGCGAGGTGATACATGCGCCCCGAGTGACCCGAGATGACCTGCTTTCGATCCCTTGTGGGTGACTGTGGCAGCCCCGTATCTTGCGAGGACCGTGACCTGGATCACGACCGGAGGAGGCCTCGTATGACGCAGCTCGACCGGCCGGGTCAGGGCGACCCGGTGTCGGTGCCGTTCACCCCCGGCATGCGCGACAACCCCGACGAGCTGGCCGTCATCCCCGACGAGATCGCCCGCGAGCTGCCGCGCTCGGAGAACCCCACACCGACCGAGGAGTTCACCGAGGAGTGGCGCAACGCCTCCTACAACTGCTTCTCCTCGGGGCACAAGTTCTGTCGCGAGGTCTGCCCGGTGATGCAGGTGACCCGCAACGAGTCGTGGACGCCGACGGCCTTCCACGCCAACGTCGTGGCGATGGACAAGGGCGAGCTGACCATCGAGGAGATCGCCTCCGACTACGTCAACTGCACCCAGTGCGGTGCCTGCGAGCTGCGCTGCCCCAACACCCTGTTCACCGGCGACTTCTACCGCTTCCGCACCCGCACCGTCGACGTCGTCAAGGCGGTCCGCGCGTTCGCGGTGGAGAGCGGCGTGCACCAGCCGGAGTGGCAGTCGTGGAACGCGCGCACCGACGAGCTGACCCACGAGCCCGTGCTAGGTGAACAGAGTCTCGGCGAGACGCCGGTCAGCCAGGAGCACGTGCGGGACTGGTCCGAGGGCCTCGACATCCCGATCGGCGGCGAGACCGTCCTGTTCGTCGACTGCGAGGCGGCGTTCTACCGCACCTCGGTCCCCCGCGCCGTCGCGCAGATCCTGCAGCAGGCGGGCTACGAGTTCGGCCTGATGGGCGAGCAGTGGTGCTGCGGCGGACCCGCCGCCGAGATGGGGTACGTCGACCAGGCGAAGCGCTTCGCCCAGCACAACCTCGACAACTGGCGCTCGACCGGCACCAAGCGGGTGCTCGTGCTCGACCCGCACGACTACATCTCGTTCACCGAGGACTACCCGAAGTACTTCGGCGCCGACTTCGACATCGAGGTCGTGCTCGTCGTCGAGCTGTTCGCCGAGCTGATCCGGGAGGGCAAGCTGACGCCGTCGATCCCGGTCGAGCGGGCGATCACCTACCACGACCCCTGTCGGCTCAACAAGCGCAAGGGCATCTGGAAGGAGCCGCGCGAGATCCTGCGCTCCATCCCCGGTCTCGACTTCACGGATGTCGATCGGGTCACCCAGTGGTCCTACTGCTCGGGCGGCGGTGGCGGCCTGCCCGTCGAGAAGCCGGAGCTCACGGCGGCGATCTCCGCGAGCCGGCTCGAGAAGGCCGCCGCGCTCGAGGTCGACACCCTGGTCAGTGCGTGTCCCTGGTCGGAGCGACCGCTCACCGAGGCGGGCGAGGCGGCGAACATCGACGTGATCGACATCCACGAGCTGCTGGCCGAGTCACTGGGGATCACGGTCGGCGGATCCACGGGTGGAGGGGCCTCGTCGTGACCATCACGGTGGAGCGCCTCGACGAGCTGGTCACCGCGCTGCGCACCGTCCTGGGCGACGAGCAGATCCTCACCTCCAAGCCCGATCGCTACAACCGGGCCCGGGTCCCGGCTCCGTTCCCGGTGCACCGCTGGTCCGAACGGCTCCCCGACCTCGCCGTGCTCCCGACCAGCACCGAGCAGGTCGCGGGCGTCGTACGCATCGCCAACGACCTGCGCGTGCCCGTCGTCCCCCGCGACGGCGGCACCGGCCTCACCGACGGCGCCGTACCGCTGCGCGGCGGCATCGTCGTCGACGTGAAGCGGATGAACGACATCAAGGAGATCGACCTCGAGAACCGCACCGTCACCGTCGGCACCGGCATCAGCATGCTCAAGCTCAACGAGCAGCTCGCGGTGCACGGGCTGTTCTACCCCGACGACCCGGCGTCGTACCCCTGCTCGCTGGTCGGCGGCCGGATCGGCACCAGCGGCTGGTCGCTGATCGGGTCGCGCTACGGCCACACCCGCGACCTGGTGCTCAGCTTCGACCACGTGCTCCCCACCGGCGAGGTGATGCACGTCGGCGACGGCATCGGCCACAAGATCAGCAAGTCCTCGAGCGGCTACCAGCTCAAGCACCTGTTCATGGGCCACCAGGGCACGCTCGGCATCGCCACGCAGGCCACGCTCAAGCTGTTCCCCAAGCCCGAGGCGGAGCTGTCGCCGTTCTGGGCCTTCGACAACTACGACGACGCCTACAAGTGCGTCGGCGCGCTCGCCCGGGCCGGCGTCGCGACCTTCGCCGGTGCGGTGCTCTTCGACGAGTGGAAGGTCGCCTACCTGCGTCGCGACGACGAGGCCTACATCCCCCAGCCGACCGACGTGCGCGCGCTGGTGTGCGCGGTGATGTACGGCTACGACGACGAGGTGCGCCCCGCCGGCAAGCGGCTGTTCCGGATCGCCAAGGAGCACGGCGCCCGCTACCTCGGCGACGAGATCTCCGAGGGCGACTGGGCCGCGCGGCACGACCGCTACGCCACCCCGCTGCACGGCCGCACCAAGGCCGGCCAGGTGGTGCCGATGAGCTGGCACTGCGAGGACGCCGCGGTCAACTACAGCAACCTGCCGTCGGTCTCGCGGGCGTGGCACGAGATCGTCGCCGACCTGCGTCGCCGCACCGACGTCTTCGACGACTGGGGCATGTTCACCTACACCTCGGGCAACACCGGCGTCGACTACCTCACCGAGATCGACGTCGGCATCTGGGAGCAGCAGCTCGACGACCGCGCCTGGGAGATGTGGGTGAAGGCCAAGCGCGACATCGCGGCCGTCGCGCTCGCCCACCAGGGATCGATCAGCGCCTGCCACGGGTCCTGCCGCGAGGGCGAGGTCGACCTGGTGCCCGACGAGCTCGGCCGGGGGTTCGACGTGATGCTCGACCTCAAGCGCACGCTCGACCCGAACAACATCATGAATCCCGGGAAGTACCTCCTCGACAGTGCTTACGAACCGAGGGCATCGACGACTCGGCCCACGAGACAGGACCCCGCCCATGAGCGACGCCCCGACCAGCCGATCGGCTACCGCTACGCCGAGCAGTCCACCCCGCCCGAGCCGCAGCGGGTCTCCGACGTCGCCATCACGACCCACGAGCACGTCTACGAGGTCGACCCGCGGCTGATGGAGCGGTGGGTGCTCCAGCAGACGTTCCCCAACTGGGACTCGCTGCGGATCATGAACAGCCGCGGTGACCACCTCGCCTGGATGCACCGCCACTTCGCCCACAGCGTCGTGACCGGCTCGGAGCTCCTGGCCGAGGTCGAGGCCGAAGCCAGCACTGATGAGGAGCGGAAGTCATGAGCCAGGTCGCACCCGAGGTCCCGGACGACGAGGCCGCCCGGCTCGAGGCGCTCGGCTACACCTCCGAGTTCAAGCGCGAGATGAGCATGTGGGCGAACTTCTCGCTCGGCTTCACCTACCTCTCCCCCGTCGTCGCGACCTACACGCTGTTCGGCATCGCCGTGGCGACCGGCGGACCGCCGATGATCTGGTGGCTGGTCATCGTCGGCATCGGCCAGTTCCTCGTGGCACTGGTCTTCGGCGAGATCGTCTCGCAGTACCCCGTGGCCGGTGGCGTCTACCCGTGGGCCCGACGTCTCTGGGGCCGGCGCTGGGCGTGGATGACCGGCTGGGTCTATCTCGTCGCCCTGCTGACCACGATCGCGGGCGTGGTCTACGGCGCGGGGCCCTACCTGGCCGCACTGCTCGCGTTCGAGGCCGGCACCACGTCGACGATCATCTGTGCGCTGATCATGCTGGCGGTCGCCCTGGCCCTGAACATGCTCGGCACCCGCGTGCTGGCGATGGCGGCGATGATCGGCTTCACGGCCGAGCTGCTCGGTGCCCTGGCCGTCGGCGGCTGGCTGCTGCTCACCGAGCGCCACCACGACCTCGGCGTGCTCTTCGACACCAAGGGCGTCGAGGGCTCGGGCAGCTACCTGGCCGCGTTCTTCGCCGCGGCGATCATCGGCGTCTACCAGTACTACGGGTTCGAGGCCTGCGGCGACGTCGCGGAAGAGGTGCCCGACCCGACCCGCGAGATCCCCAAGGCGATGCGGCTGACCATCTACATCGGCGGGGCCGCGTCGATCCTGGTCTGCCTGTCGCTGCTGCTGGCGGTGAAGGACTTCGGCGCGATCATCAACGGCGAGGACGCCGACCCGGTGATGACCATCCTCAACGACGTCTTCGGGTCCACGGGCACGAAGGTCGTCCTGCTCATCGTGATGATCTCGTTCCTGTCGTGCACGCTGAGCCTGATGGCCGCGGCGAGCAGGCTGATGTACTCCTACGCCCGCGACGACATGATCTTCGGGTCGCGTTTCCTGCGCCACTTCGACCAGGTGCGCCACGTCCCGCCGTACGCCATGATCATCGCGGCCCTGGTGCCTGCCGTCATCGTGCTCGGGTCGGTGGTCTCGACCAAGGCGCTCACCTCGATCGTGTCCTTCGCCATCCTCGGCATCTACCTGGGCTTCCAGATGGTCGTCTTCGCCGCCCTCCGTGCGCGGTTGAAGGGCTGGGTGCCGTCCGGTCCCTTCACCCTCGGCCGCTGGGGGATGCCGATCACGATCTGTGCCCTCACCTACGGCGTGCTCACGATGATCAACGTCGCCTGGCCGCGCACGCCCGACGCCCCCTGGTACGACAACTGGCTGGTCGCGTTGTCCGCGGTCGTCGGTATCGGCGTGGGTGCGATCTACATGGCGATCGCCAAGCCGTACACCCGCAGTGACGCGACCTCGGGAGATGCCATCCCACAGGCAGGCAAACCCACCTAGGAGGAAAGAATGAAGTTCAGCTATGTGATGGTCCCGACGTACCCGCTGAAGGAGTCGCTCGCCACGATCAAGTTGGCCGACGACCTGGGGTACCACGCGGTGTACGCCGCCGACGAGACGTGGTGGAAGGACCTCTGGCTGCTCTTCGCCGCTGCCGCGGCCGACACCTCCCAGATCCGGATGGGGCCGAGCGTCTCGGGCGTGGTGCTCCGCGAGCCCACCCTGATCGCGCAGGCCGCCGCCACCCTCGACGAGCTCTCCGACGGCCGTGCCGAGGTGGTGCTCTCCAGCGGCAACTTCGGTCTGCTCGCGATGCATGGCATCGACTGGAAGAACACCAAGCCGCTCTCCCGCGTCAAGGAGGGCGTCGAGGTGATCCGGACGTTTCTCGACGACGGCGCGATCACCCACGACGGCGAGTTCTTCAACTACAGCGGTCTGTTCACCTTCGCGCGGCCGGTGCAGGAGCACCTCCCAGTGAAGATGGGCGCGATGAAGGGACCGAAGTCGTTCGAGGCCTCGGCCGAGTTCTCCGACGGCTGTCACCACGCGCTGAGCTACACCCGCGAGGCCTACGAGTACATGATGAAGCACTGCACCATCGGCGCCGAGCGGGCCGGCAAGAACGTGCAGGACCTCGACCTTGCTGCGTGGGTGGTGTTCTCGTGCGGCGAGGACTCCGCGAAGGCCAAGGACGCCGCCCGCAGCATGGTCGGTCTCTACGCGTCCTCCATGCCCGAGGACCAGCTGCGGCGCAACGGCGTGGAGCCGGAGGAGATGGCCCCGATCATCGAGGCCATCGGTGCCGGAGACATGGCCAAGGGCATCGAGCTGACCACGCCCGAGATTGCCGAGCGCCTCTCGATCGCAGGGACGCCGGAGGAGTGCGCGGAGAAGATGGAGCGCGAGATCACCTCGACGGGGATCAACCACCTCATCCTCGCCGTCGTCGACAAGGCGATGGTCAACTCGCTGATGGGCCGCGAGATCGAGGGCGTCCCCGACGTCGACACCCAGCTCCAGCTCGTGCACGACCGGGTGATGCCTGCGTTCGCCTAGGCCGCGTCCCGGCCGGGGATGACCCGGATGCTCAGACGGGCCTGGCGACGGACGACGGCTTGCGAGGCGGCGGGCAGACCTTGTGCTTCTTCGCGTAGCTCACGCAGGCGCCCTGGTTGCGGAACGCGCGTCCGGCCGCATCGGTGTAGTACCGCCATCCGTTCTTCTTGCAGGCGTTGGCGTGCGGCGGGGTCCGCACCGGATACGGCTTCGTGTCACAGGCGTCGCCGATCCCGTCCCGGTCGCTGTCGAGCTGGCTGGGGTTGGCCTTTTCGGGGCAGTTGTCGCGGAGGTCGTCGACCCCGTCGCCGTCCTTATCGCCGTTCGGTGTCGGGTCACAGGCGTCCCCCGCACCGTCACCGTCGGTGTCGACCTGCCCGGCGTTCGCGTCCGAGGGACAGTTGTCGCTCGCGTCGTCCACCCCGTCCTCGTCGACGTCCGCGACTGCCTCTTCGTCGCAGACGTCACCCGCACCGTCGCCGTCGGTGTCGAGCTGGTCGTCGTTCGCGTCCGACGGGCAGTTGTCGCTCGCGTCGTCCACCCCGTCCTCGTCGGTGTCACCGTTGGGCGTGGCGTCACACTCGTCGCCGAGACCATCGCCATCGGTGTCGACCTGGTCGTCGTTCGCGTCCGACGGGCAGTTGTCGCTCGCGTCGTCCACCCCGTCCTCGTCGGCGTCACCGTTGGGCGTGGCGTCACACTCGTCGCCGAGACCATCACCATCGGTGTCGACCTGGTCGTCGTTCGCGTCCGACGGGCAGTTGTCGCTCGCGTCGTCCACCCCGTCCTCGTCGGCGTCACCGTTGGGCGTGGCGTCACACTCGTCGCCCTGGCCATCACCATCGGTGTCGACCTGGTCGTCGTTGTAGTCGGTTGGGCAGTTGTCGGTCTCGTCATCGACCTCGTCGCCGTCGGCGTCACCGTTGGGCGTGGTGTCACACGCGTCGCCCTGGCCATCGCCGTCGGTGTCGACCTGGGCCGGGTTGGCGACGGTGAGGCAGTTGTCGTCATTGTCGATGACGCCGTCGGAGTCCGTGTCCGGGCAGTTGTTCTCCGCGCCTTCCTGCCACGGGTTGAACACGGTCGGACAGTCGTCGCGGCCGTCAGTGACTCCATCCTGGTCCTGGTCGGCCTGGCTGATCGTCAGCGACCCCGACGTCAGACTCGCTGCCTGACCGAACTCGTCACCGTCGCAGTCGTTGGCTTCCGCCCAGACTCCGAGCTGGTCCATGCCAGAAGGCCCGAACCGAGGGCTGTCCTCGTAGACGTACAAGCTCACCGCTGTGCCCGCGGCGAAGTCAGGGTTGGCATTGGCCGATGCCGTCGTCACCTGCCCGCCCAGCTCGGCGATGAGCTCGATCCCGAACAGGTCGCTGTAGAGCCCGACGACGTGGAGGCAGTCGATGCTGCCACTTGCGGTCGCGCCCGTGGACGGACAGCTCAACGAGAACGTGCCGGTGGCGGCGTTCGCCGCACCCGTCCCGGTCGCGTCGAGCTCGAACTCGCTGTCGGCGCAGAACGCAGTCGGCACCGTCCCGGCGCCGGACACAGACTCCCCCGTCATCGCGGACGCCGGCACGGGCACCACGACCAACACCGCCAGCACGAATCCACTGGTCAACGCCGTCAGCCACTGTCGAGCGCTCACGTTTCCCCCGCGTGTTCTGCTCCGCCAGAAGGACGTGCCCACCGTGACGCTGCCCGCCACGGGTCCCTGGTCCGTGCTGCTGGACAGTAATGGTCGGCGGGGAACCTGGGAACATTCCCCCGATTCCGGTCTAGTTCGCCTTTCACGGCGGCGCCGCGGGGCGTCGAGCGGCGGGGCAGGCGACGCCCCTCCTCGCGTTCCTAACGTGACGGCACCGGTTCACAAGGACTGGCTCACGACGAGGAACCTCAGCGGCCCGGCGAGTTCTCCTGCGGAGAGGACTCTGTGAAGGCCAAGGACGCCGCCCGCAGCGTGGTCGGCCTCCACGCCTCGCCGATGCCGGACGACCAGCTCCGGCGCAACGGCGTCGAGCCCGAGGAGATGGCCTCGATCATCGAGGCCATCGGTGCCGGCGACATGGACAAGGGCATCGAGCTGACCACGCTCGAGATCGCGGAGCGCCTCTCGATCGCCGGGACGCCGGAGGAGTGCGCGGAGAAGATGGGCGAGATCGAGAGCGTCCCCGACGTCGACACCCAGCTCCAGCTCGCGCATGACAAGGTGATGCCTGCCTTCAGTTGCCGCCACGCTCCTGATCGAAGACCCGGTTGGACTGGATGTCCCCGGGGCCCAAATGTCATATCGGCTCGGTGACAGGCCGCACTACTGACGCGGGTGTGTCGACTCCCAGACTGGAGTCATGGGCCAACATGCCATCGTCACCCGCGACCTGCGCCGCTCGCTATGGCACGGGCGAGCAGGCCTTCGAAGCCGTCCGCGGCGTCGACCTGACCGTCGAGACGGGCAGCATCCACGCGCTGCTCGGCATCAACGGTGCGGGCAAGACCTCGACCCTGGAGACCATCGAGGGGCTCGCCTCGCCGAGCGCCGGCTCGGTGTCGGTGCTCGACCTCGACCCGGTCGCCGACCGCGCCGAGGTGCGCCGGCCGCCACCGGCGTCCTGCTGCAGCACAGCGGCTTCATCGCCGACCTCACCGTGCGCGAGACGCTGCAGATGTGGGCCACCACCCTGAGCGAGGCCCGGCCGGTCGACGAGACGCCTGAGATGCTCGACCTGGGCGCGCTGCGCCGACACCCGGATGCGGGGCCTGTCGGGCGGCGAGCAGCGTCGGGTCGACCTGGCCCTGCACGCTGATGGGCCGTCCCGAGGTGGTGATGCTCGACGAGCCGACCACCGGTCTCGACCCCGAGAGCCGCCGGCGCGTGTGGCGCCTGATCCAGGACCTGCGGGCGACGGGGTCACCGTGCTGCTGACCACGCACTACCTCGAGGAGGCCGAGACCCTCTCCGACCGGATCTCGATCATGGCCGCGGGTCGCATCGTGCGCGAGGGCACGGTCGCGTCCCTGGTCGCCGACCACCCCTCCACGATCTCCTTCCGTACGCCGGCCGCGACCCTCCCGACCATCGGGGACGCGTCGGTCACGAGCCAGGGCGACATGACCCGATCGAGGTCTCCGACGTGCAGTCCGGCCTCACCCGCCTGCTGCGGTGGGCCGAGGACGAGCGGGTCCGCCTCGACGACCTCCGCGCCCGGAGCGCCAGCCTGGAGTCGGTGTTCCTCGAGATCGCCGAGGGCCGCTGGGAGCACGAGCACCCGGCGACCACGCCACCCTGACGACGTCGCCGACCCGAACCGATCGGAGCCCACCGATGAGCGCGATGACGATCCCCACCATCTCCCGCCGCAGGACGATGGGCCTGGCCCGCACCAACACGACCGTGCTGATGCGCAACCGGCTGAACCTCTCCTACGCACTCATCCTGCCCCTCCTTCCGCTGCTCCTGCTGTTCCTCGGCGAGCGGGGCGACATCGGCGTCGGGGCCAGCAACGTGAGCACCGTCCTGCTGATGGCGCTGATCTTCCCCGTCTACTACAACGTCCTCTCCATGGTGGTGACCCGCCGGGACGAGCTCGTGCTCAAGCGGCTGCGCACCGGCGAGGCCCGCGACGCGGAGATCCTGCTCTCCATGGCCATCCCCGGAACGATCATCACGGTGGTGGTCGCGCTGATCACCGTGCCGCTCTCGATGGCGGCCGGGCTCCCCCTGCCGGTCAACCCGCTCCTCGTCCTGGCCGGGGTCCTGCTCGCGTGCGCCACCTTCGCCGCACTCGCCGTGTGGACCGCCGCCTGGACGCGCAACGCAGAAGCAGCACAGATGACGTCGTTGCCGGTCATCCTGCTGGCGACCATCGGCCTGATGCGGCCCGGGTTCCCGGAGTCCAGCCACGTGTGGTTCGGGCTGAGCCCGGGGGCAGCGCTGAGCGACGTGGTCCGCGTCGGCTGGTTCGGACGCACCACCGAGCTGTCCAGCAACGCAGCGGTCGGCTTCGCGGGCACCTGGGCCGAGGTCGCACCCGCACTGGCCGTCCTGGCCGTCTGGGTGCTGATCGGCGTGGTGCTGGCCCGGCGCTCGATGCGCTGGGAACCACGGACCTGAGCGCCGCACGCATGATTTGGCAAGATCTTGGCATGGCACGCAGCGCGGCGATGAGGTGGGTGTTGCCCGGATGGGCAGGACGCACGCAGGTCGAGCGCGTGGAGTTCTACACGCGGTCGTCGTTGTTCTTCCTCCTCTGGTTCCTGCTCGGGGTCTCGGCACTGGGCACCGCGAACGTGGACGCGCGTCCGGCGGCCCTCGTCGGCGTGGTGCTCGCCACCCTGGTGCTCGGGCTCAGCAGCACAGCCACGCTGCGCAAGTCGATGCGGCTCTACCCCGCCTTCGCGCCGCTGCCGCGCACCGAGCTCGCCGTGCTCGCCGTGCTGGTCGTCGTGGCCGAGTGCCTCGTGTTCCTCCTGAAGGAGGACGCGCAGTTCACCGGCTCGCTGCTGGTCCTCGGATCGCTCGCGTGGGGTGCCGGCGGGCTGCGGGATCGCCGACTGCAGTGGGTCCTGTACGTCGCCTCGCCCCTCCTCGTCTACCTCCCGACCGGCAACATCGGCCTGGGTGCCTACGGCCTGGCGATGGGACTGTTCCTGGTCTTCACCGTGCAGAGCTCGCTGTGGCTGCTCGGCGTCGTGAACGAGCTCGACGAGGCACGCGGCAGCCAGGCCGCACTCGCGGTCGCCGAGGAACGGCTGCGCTTCTCCCGCGACGTGCACGACGTGATGGGGCGGCGGCTCTCGACCATCGCCGTGCAGTCCGAGCTGGCGGCGACCCTCGCCGAGCGCGGGGACGACCGCACCTCCGAGCGCATCCTGGCGGTGCGCGACACCGCGCACGAGGCGCTGCGCGAGGCACGCCAGCTGGCCTACGGGTACCGCCCGCTCGACCTCGCCCACGAGGTGGAGGGCGCCATCTCCCTGCTGCGCTCCGCCGGCATCTCCGCGACCGCCGACCTCGACGACCTGCCCGAGTCCTGGCACGAGCCGGTCGCCCGGGTGATCCGCGAGTGCGTCACGAACGTGCTGCGTCATTCGCGAGCCACCCGCGTCACGATCACGTACGCCGACAACGAGGTCGTCCTCCGCAACGACGGTGTCTCCACCCGCACCGAGGAGACAACCGGCACCGGACTCCGCACGCTGGAGGAACATCTCGCGCCGCTCGGTGCCCGGCTGGAGGTGCGCACCGAGGACGACGAGTTCATCGTCACCGTGCACCTGGTCGGCGAGCCCGCCGTGGCGGAAGGCGCCCGATGATCCGCGTCCTGCTCGCCGACGACGAGAACCTGATCCGCAGCGCCCTGGCCCAGATGCTCGACCTCGAGGAGGACATCGAGGTCGTCGCCGAGGCCGCCGACGGCACCCAGGCGATCGCGGCTGCCCAGTCGACGAGCCCGGACGTGGCCGTGCTCGACCTCCAGATGCCCGGCCGTGACGGCATCGAGGTGGCCCAGGAGATCGCGCGCGACGTACCGACCTGCGCCGCGCTGATCGTCACCAGCCACGGCCGTCCCGGCTACCTCAAGCGCGCCCTGGCCAGCGGCGTCGCCGGCTTCCTGCCGAAGACGACCTCGGCCGCGACCCTCGCCCAGGTGGTGCGGATCGTGCACGCCGGTGGGCGCCACGTGGATGCCGAGCTCGCCGCCGAAGCCATCGCGGCCGGCGACTCCCCCCTCACTCCCCGCGAGTCGGACGTGCTCGAGGCAGCCGCCGGCGGAGCGCCCATCGAGGCCATCGCGGTGAAGGTCAGCCTCTCGCCGGGCACGGTGCGCAACTACCTCTCGAGCGCCTCCGCCAAGCTCGGCGTCAACAACCGGCACGAGGCCGTGGCCAAGGCGCGGCAGCTCGGCTGGATCTGACGCTCCCGAAACACGGTCCTGATAGGTTCCTTCGGATCCATGTCATCGTGCATCCGCACTCGGGAGCCTGCCCATGACCCAACGATCCGTCGCGACCGCGACCCGCACCGACCGCCTGCTCAACGGCATCGAGCGTGTCGGCAACAAGCTGCCGGACCCGTTCATGCTGTTCCTCGGGCTGTTCCTGTTCGTCGGGGTGATCTCGACGGTGCTGCAGCTGGCCGACGTCTCGGTCACCATCCCGGGCACCGACGAGCCGACCGCCGTACGCGGGCTCTTCACCGGCGAGGGGCTGACCTGGCTCACGGTCAACCTCGGCCCGAACTTCATCGAGTTCCCGCCGCTGGTGACGGTGGTGACGATCCTGCTGGCCGTGACGGTCGCGGAGCGCACCGGCCTGCTCAGCGCGGTCATCCGCGTCTCGCTCGGCTCGGCGCCGCGCTGGCTGCTGCCGTACGCCGTCGGGCTGGTCGGCGTCACCGCCTCGGTGATGGCCGACGCCTCGTTCATCGTCGTACCGCCCCTGGCCGCCATGGTCTTCAAGGCCGCCGGCCGGCACCCGATCGCCGGCCTGGTCGGCGGGTTCGCCGCGGTCGGCGCCGGCTACTCGACGTCGACCCTGGTCACCAGCCTCGACGCGCTCTTCGCCGGCATCACCGATGCGGTCACCGAGGGGCTGCCCGACCCCGGCGCGACGGTCACCCCGGTCTCGAACTACTGGTTCAACCTGGCCTCGTCGTTCGTGCTGGCCGCCGTCGCGGGCTTCATCATCGACCGGATCGTCGAGCCGCGCCTCGTGCGCGAGGACGCACCCACCGAGATGGTGGAGGCGAGCGACGACTCGCTCGGCGCCGTCGAGTCGGACGACGACGAGGTCGCCGCGGCCCTGCGCGAGAACCCCACCGACCTCTCCCCCGAGCTCGACGCCACCGGAGAAGAGCGCGTGCGACGAGCCGGACTGGTCTTCCTCGCCCTCGTGGCGCTGATCCTGGTCGCCGTACTCCCGAGCGGGTCGCCGTGGCGCAACGACGACGGCAACTTCCTGCCCGAGTCCCCGCTGCTGGACTCGACGGTCTTCATCGTCTTCGTCCTGTTCCTCGTCCCGGGCTCGTCTACGGCTTCGGCGCCGGCACGCTGAAGACGTCGGCCGACGTACCGAAGGTGATGGGCCGCGGCATCAAGGACATGTCGTCCTTCATCGTGCTGGCGTTCATGCTCGGCCAGTTCATCGCGCTGTTCACCTGGTCCAACCTCGGCTCCGCGCTGGCCGTCAGCGGCGCCGACGGCCTGAAGTCGATCGGCCTGACCGGCTTCGCCGCCATCCTCGGCTTCATCCTGCTGTGCTCGGTCCTGAACCTGTTCATCGTCAGCGGCTCGTCGATGTGGACCCTGGTCGGCTCGGTCTTCGTCCCGCTGTTCGCGCTGCTCGGCTTCGAGCCCGGCTTCACCCAGGCCGCCTTCCGCATCGGCGACTCCGCCACCCAGATCATCACCCCGATGAACCCCTACATCTTCATCTTCCTGGTGATGCTGAAGCGCTACGAACCCGAAGCCGGTCTCGGCACCGTCATCGCCCGGATGCTCCCCTTCGTGATCCCGTTCTGGGTCGCCTGGGTGATCGTGCTCGCGGTCTTCTACTTCACCGGCGCCGACGTCGGTCCGGGCATGGGCATCCGGATCCCCTAGCGCTCAGCACCACAACCCCGGCGCTGTCACACAACTCCCGGCTGTCACACCACCCCGGGCCAGGCCCCGTACGCGACGGCCGGCATCATCACCAGGTAGCACGCGATGGCGATGAGCGCGGCGCGCACCCAGGGAGTCATGTGCTCGCTTCGGGTGGACGGCACGTGCCTGGCATGGGAGCCCTTGTGGGGGAC
The DNA here is from genome assembly GCA_963722835.1 of uncultured Actinomycetota bacterium. Lineage (GTDB taxonomy): Bacteria > Actinomycetota > Actinomycetes > Propionibacteriales > Nocardioidaceae > Marmoricola. The sequence goes on along the minus strand of CAVROK010000011.1, from coordinate 441,719 downwards.
CAGCTTGGGCGCGCTCGGCCCTCGCGACGATGTCCGCCGAGTGACGGGCCGCTCGGCATGCCGACGCGATAGGTGGCGAGGGGCAGCAGCCAGGTCAGCCGGTTGAACACGTCGTCCACCTGGTGTGCGCTGAAGGCCCTCGGCTGCTCGACGAGCAGGTCGACCAGGTTGGCCGTCGTACACACCAGGACCCCGCCCACCCAGGCCGACACCGGCTCGTCGTGGTCGAAGCACAGCACGGGTACGACGTGGTGCCGGTCCACCCCCGGCAGCTCCTCCGCGAGGGCGGCTGCCACGTTCGCGAGACGGGCAAGCGTTCCCTGCGCGGTTCATCCCGTCCTGGACCAGCGCCTCCGGACCCACCTCGATCTGCCCGGACCAGTCGCGGGAGTCGATGACGATCACGCCCGTGCGGCCGACCACGACGTGGTCCACGTTCGTCAGGTGCCGCGACTCGAAGCGCACCTCGTACAGCTCTCGCCACGCACCGCTCGGCAGCGCCTCGAGCGCGCGCGTCGTCGCCAGCTCCGCGGAGCCTCCCCCGTCATTTCTCCCCCGCTCCCCGATCTCGGCGTCCTGGGACCCCGTCCGGACTTCCTTCCCAGTAATCCGGACAAATGGACACATCCGAGATCAAGAGTTTCGCACGAGAGCCTCCAGCAGGTCCACCCCTTGCGGCAAAGCCCGCTCGTCGATGTCGAACGCCGGGTGGTGGTGCTGATGATGACGATTGTCAGTCATGCAACTTACTGACATTCCGTACAACTCCCACATGACATCTCCATGCAACTCGACATCAGCTGCAGCCGCTGGTGCTCCCGCAGCCCTCGCACACGTAGCAGCTGCCCGCCGGGCGCATCTTGGTGCCGCAGGTCATGCAGAGCGGGGAGTCGACGGCGGTGCCGGTGATCTTCTCCAGGAGCTCGGCGGAGGTGTGGGCGTCGCCGGTGGAGCGGGTGGCCGGGACCTCGCGGGCTTCGGCGCCCTTGGTGTCCTTGGTCTCGACCTCCGTCGGCGTCGACGGCTCGAGTCAGTGGTTTCGAGACGGGCTCGTTCCTCGCCCTCCTCAACCACCGACGAAGCCATCAGCTCCGACGGGCCGCCGGTCTCCTCCTCGAGGGGCTCGTAGCTGCCCGTCTCGAGGTGGCGCTGGCGCTCCTGGGCGGAGTAGATGCCGAGCATCGAGCGCTCGTCGAAGGACATGTAGTCGAGCGCCAGGCGGCGGAAGATGTAGTCCATGATCGACTGGCTCATCCGGACGTCCGGGTCGTCGGTCATGCCGGCGGGCTCGAAGCGCAGGTTGGTGAACTTCGAGACGTAGGTCTCGAGCGGGACGCCGTACTGCAGGCCGATGGAGACCGCGATCGAGAAGGCGTCCATCACGCCGGCCAGGGTGGAGCCCTGCTTGCCGAGCTTGAGGAAGATCTCGCCGAGCTCGCCGTCGTCGTGGGCGCCGGAGGTCATGTAGCCCTCGGCGCCACCGACGGTGAACGAGGTGGTCTTCGAGTTGCGGCTCTTCGGGAGGCGCTTGCGGAAGGGCTTGTGGACCTCGACGACCTTCGCGCCTCGACGACAGGCTCGTCGACCGTCCTGGCCCTGGTCCTTCTTGGCCTGGTCGGACTTGCCGTCGGAGAGGGGCTGGCCGACCTTGCAGTTGTCGCGGTAGACGGCCGTCGCCTTGAGGCCGAGCTTCCAGGACTGCAGGTAGATGTCCTCGATCTCCTCGACCGTCGCGGTCTCGGGGAGGTTGACCGTCTTGGAGATCGCGCCGGAGAGGAACGGCTGGGTCGCGGCCATCATCCGCACGTGGCCCATCGGCTTGAGGGCACGGGCACCCATCGCGGTGTCGAAGACCTCGTAGTGCTCCTGCTTGAGGCCGGGGGCGTCGATGACGTGGCCGTTCTCGGCGATGAACTCGACGATCGCCTCGATCGACTCGGGCTGGTAGCCCATCTTCTTCAGCGCCCGCGGGATCGTCTGGTTGACGATCTGCATCGAGCCGCCGCCGACGAGCTTCTTGAACTTGACCAGCGAGAAGTCCGGCTCGATGCCGGTGGTGTCGCAGTCCATCATGAAGCCGATGGTGCCGGTGGGCGCGAGCACGGAGGCCTGCGCGTTGCGGAAGCCGTTCTTCTCCCCCACCTTCTGTACGTCGGACCAGACGGCCGTCGCCAGCTTGTGTACGCCGGCGTCGTGCACGCCGAGAGTGCGCACCACGTCGTTGGCGGCCTGGTGCTTGCGCATCACCCGCTTGTGCGCGTCGGCGTTGCGGGCGTAGCCGGCGTAGGGACCGACGACTCCAGCCAGCTCGGCCGAGCGCTTGTAGGACTGGCCGGTCATCAGCGAGGTGATCGCGGCAGCCATCGCGCGACCGCCGTCGGAGTCGTAGCCGAGACCCATCGCCATCAGCAGCGCGCCGAGGTTGGCGTAGCCGATGCCGAGCTGGCGGTAGTCACGGGTCGTGTCGCCGATCGCCTCGGTCGGGAAGTCGGCGAAGCAGATCGAGATGTCCATCGCGGTGATGATCAGCTCGACGGCCTTCGCGAACAGCGGCGCGTCGAAGGTGTCGTCGTCCTTGAGGAACTTCAGCAGGTTGAGCGACGCGAGGTTGCACGAGGAGTTGTCGAGCGACATGTATTCCGAGCACGGGTTGGACGCGGTGATCCGGCCCGTCTCCGGGTTGGTGTGCCAGTCGTTGATCGTGTCGTCGTACTGCAGGCCCGGGTCGGCGCAGGCCCAGGCGGCCTCGCTGATCTTGGTGAACAGCTCGCGGGCGTCGATGGTCTCGATGACCTCGCCGGTGCGAGCGCGAACGGAGGCCGAAGTCGGTGCCGTCCTCGACCGCGCGCATGAACTCGTCGCTGACGCGGACGGAGTTGTTGGCGTTCTGGTACTGCACGAGCGTGATGTCGGCGCCGCCGAGGTCCATGTCGAAGCCGGCGTCGCGCAGGGCGCGGATCTTGTCCTCTTCCTTGGCCTTGGTCTCGACGAACTCGACGATGTCGGGGTGGTCGACGTCGAGGACGACCATCTTGGCCGCGCGACGGGTGGCGCCGCCGGACTTGATGGTGCCCGCGGAGGCGTCGGCACCGCGCATGAAGGAGACCGGGCCGCTGGCCGTGCCGCCGCTGGAGAGCAGCTCCTTGGAGGAGCGGATGCGGGAGAGGTTGAGGCCGGCGCCGGAGCCGCCCTTGAAGATGAAGCCCTCTTCCTTGTACCAGTTCAGGATCGAGTCCATCGAGTCGTCGACGGAGAGGATGAAGCACGCGGAGACCTGCTGCGGGCTCGCGGTGCCGACGTTGAACCAGACCGGGGAGTTGAACGAGAAGTACTGGTGGACGAGCAGCCAGGTGAGCTCGTGCTCGAACAGCTCGGCGTCGGCCGGCGAGGCGAAGTAGCCGTTGTCCTCGCCGCCCTTGCGGTAGGTCTTCACGACCCGGTCGATGAGCTGCTTGAGGCTCCACTCGCGGGCGTCGGTGCCGACGGCGCCGCGGAAGTACTTGGTGGTGACGATGGTGGAGGCGTTGACGCTCCAGAAGTCGGGGAACTCGACTCCGCGCTGCTCGAACACGACGGCGCCGGTCTTCCAGTTCTGCTGGACGACGTCGCGGCGCTCCCAGGTGAGCTCGTCGTAGGGGTGGACACCGGGGGTCGAGAAGACCTGCTCGATCTTCAGACCCTTCTTGCGCGTCTTTGCGCCGGTCCCGCTCACCGTTTCGGTCATGTTCCCTGCTCCCTGGGGTTGTTGTCGGCTACTTCATTTTCTCTTGCAGGACTGACAGTTTTGAGTGTCACTGCCTGCTGTTGCTGGTGGCCCCGCGCGCGGCTTCCCCACCACGCACGGGGCTGATCGTGGTCAGCCGGTGGGCTGAGGTGTGGTGGTGTCGAGGCTCGCTGGGCTCGCTCCATGCCGGAGCATCGCGATCTCGGTCTCGAAGTCCGCGGCGGACTCGAAGGCGCGGTAGACGCTGGCGAACCGCAGGTAGGCGACCTCGTCGAGGTCGCGCAGCGGTCCGAGGATGGCCAGCCCGATCTCGTGGGCGGGCACCTCGGCCCAGCCCTCGGCGCGCAGGGCGTCCTCCACGGCCTGGCCCAGTCGGTCGAGGTCGTCCTCGGAGACCGGCCGGCCCTTGCAGGCCTTGCGGACGCCGGAGATGGCCTTCTCGCGGGTGAACGGCTCGCAGGCACCGCTGCGCTTCATCACCGTGAGCTGCATCTGCTCGACGGTCGTGAACCGCTTCTCGCAGGCCGGGCAGGACCGGCGCCGGCGGATCGCGCCACCGTCGTCGGCGACCCTGGAGTCGAGGACCCGGGTGTCGGTGTTGCGGCAGAAGGGACAGTGCATCTCGGGCCTCCTCTCAGGGGTACAACCTGTGGGTGGAACTGTGGATTCCGGCGTTTCGCGGTGGATAACCCGGGTGTGATGTGGCTAACTCCATCAGTTCTGTGGAACTAGATGTGGATAACTACATCCGTGTAACTACTAGATGTAGTGGAACCGTACGCCCGCGGACAGAGACGCGCAACAGTGGATCTCGCGTACTTCGGGTATGGCGACATCTGCGCAGGTCAGCGCGTTCTGGGTCGCCAGAATCGGGCGTGTCGGACGGTCCGCTCAGGCCTGGGGGGCGTCGCCGGAGGCCTCGAGGGCCTTCTCGAGCACGTCCTCCGGCGGTACGGCGAAGTCGTCGTCGCCGTCCTTCGTGCTGGTGACGATCACGACGCGGTCATCCACGGGCACCAGGATGCGCCGGGTGTAGATCGCCGGGTCGCCCTCCTGGGCGACGTACCCCAGCGCGTCCGGCTGCCCCTCGACCTCGAAGCGCTGGTAGGCGTCCGGGTGGTCCGCCACGCACTTCTCCAGCCCGGCGGCGACCTGCTCGACGGCGGCCTTCGGGTCGGTGAGCCGCCACACCGAGTTGCTCACGGTCTCGTCGCCGGACAGCTGGTAGCTGACGGCCGCGCGCCGGTCGGAGTCGGAGTTCTCCGACTGCGTCAGCACGTGGTTGTCCTCGGCGTCGTTGACGTCGGAGCAGGTGACCTGGCCGGCCTGCACGTCGTGGGTCACCTTCTCGACCTCGACGCTGCCCGGGAGGTCGTCCTCGGTGATCGTGCCGGGGACGTCGTCGGAGCCGCAGGCGCTCAGGACCAGGGCGAGAGCGGCGGCAGCGATCAGCTTGGTCGGGCTCACGGACGCCGACACTAGTCACCGTTCCCGGAGGGGTCGTTGTAGAAGTCCTCGAACCGCGAGCGGTAGGTGCTCTCCAGCGACTCGTCGGAGATCCACGGGCCCATCTCCTGCGCGGCCCGGGCGGCGTACGACGACCGGTCCTCGACCGGCACGTCGTTCCACCCCAGCAGCTCGCCGCGGTCGTCGTAGAAGCTCGCGGGGACCTCGCTCTCGGGGACCACCCCGGACTCGACCATGCTGGCGTAGGTCTCGAAGTTCATCTGGCCGATGCCGTTGGTCGCGTTGACCTCCCAGTCGTCCTCGACCCCGTCGGCGGAGTTGGCCCACGCGTCGTTGATCGCGCCGGCGCCCAGGTCGACGCCGTGCTCGACGATGGTGCCGACGATCGGCGGCTTGATCGGCACCTGCTTGACGCCCTCGGCGACCAGGTTGGTCCAGAACTGGCGCTGCTGGTCGGTGTTGTGCGCGTCGCTGATCTCGGTCTCCCCCGCGATCTTCGTGGTGAACGCGCGCAGCTCGGAGTCGTCCAGCATCACGCCCTGCAGCTGGGTGCGCAGGTCGATGTCGTCGGGGTTGTCGGCCAGCTGGTCGGCGAGGGTGTTGATCTGGGTCTGGCGGTAGTTCGCGACGCCCTCGGCCATGTCGACCATGCCGTCCTCGGTCGACATCGCGACGCCGGTCATGTTGGCGAGGTCCTCGCGGAAGAACCGCGGCATGTGCTCCATCTCGCCGAAGCCGATGACCTCCAGCGGCGGGTTGTGGGTGCCGGGGTCGCCGTCCTCGCCGCCGCCGTCCATCGCGGCCGCCATCGAGGGCATGTACGTCGAGAGCAGGTGCCCCACGCTGTCGGAGGCGGGCTTGGCGTCCTCGGCGTTGAACCCCTCGGAGTTGGCGGTCCAGTCGACGAACTGCGAGGCGATCAGCGCCGCGCCCTCGGGGTGGTCCTCGTAGACGCCGGGGTCGGTGCTCACCCGGTCGGCGAGTGCGGCGATGCCGTCGTACCCGTCCTTGCTCCAGTCGCGCCGGTCGAAGAAGTACGCCGCGTTGCCCTCGGTCTGCAGGAAGTCGTAGCCGACCTCGGGCTGACGGCTCATCGCGCGCATCATCTCGGCCATCGGGTCGACGTTCTCGCCGATCTCGCCTTCGGGATCGAGCGGGCTGAAACCGGTGTGGTAGTACCAGTCGGTGGCCGGCTGGATGCCGTCCTCGGTCATCTTCTCGTACTCCGCGAGCTGCTCCGCGGCGCCCGAGAGGAACGTGGGGTCGTAGTTCACCTCGCGCATCATGAACGCGAGCATCGAGGCGCCGGCGGTCGGGTAGAGGCCGTTGTCGCGCGCCCACTCCTGCTCGTCGTCGGAGAGCAGCGGCGCCACGCACCAGCGGGTCAGCTCCGAGCCGAAGTCCGGCGGGAAGTACGGATCCTTGCTCGCGGTCGCCAGGCCCTGCCGCAGCGTCTCGGCCAGGGCGAGCGCGTGCTCCGGGGCGCCGGCGAAGCGCATGTTCTCCTCGAGCCGCGACAGCGCCGCGACGGTGCCCCGGGGCTCGAGGTCCTGGTACATCGCCGACATCACCTGTACGTCGGTCGCGCGGTTGCCGAGGATCTCGTTGAGCATGTCCAGCGTCTCGGGATCGGTGTCGTGCGCGACGTCGTTGATCCGGTCGGCGAGCTCACCGCCGAGCATCTCCTGGGTGGCGGCGAGCGAGTCGGTGTCGATGCTGTACGTCGCCACGGTCGCGCCCTCGCTGGCCAGCAGCCGGGCCAGGTCGAGCCGGGTGGAGAGCTCGGGCTCCTGCTCGCGCAGCCAGGAGGCGACGCCGGCGACGGTGCCGTCACTCAGCGAGGGCACCGGGACCGGGGTGCCGTTGACCACCCGGTTGCGCTGGCTCTCGATCGCCCCGGCGAGGGTGGTCAGCGCGGAGATCGCGCCCTCCAGGGCTGGGATGTCGATGCTGACGCTGCTGGACATGCCCGCTTTCTACCCGCGCGTCCACCGACTCAACCCAACCGGACCGCCGCGGGCTTTCTTGCCCCACAATGACCCCGTGGGTAGGCACACGGGCTCGGCTTCGGCTTCCCCTCCTCCGCGGCGGGCGCGCGGGCGGATCCTGCTGCTCTCCCTGCTCGTCACGATCACCCTCGTGGCCTGGGGCGTGCTGGTCTTCGCGGCGATCGACTTCGGTCGCGAGGCGCGCTCCGGAGAGCCGGACGCGTGGACCTTCCTCGGCCTGGCCTCTCTCGGCGCCGCGGCCTGCCTGTTCCTGACGATGATCCTCGGGAGCCGGCTGCTCGCCCACGTGCGCGGCACGGCTCGCCCGTCGGGTGCTCCGGTGGGCATCGGGCTGCGCTGAGGTTGTCGGGTCCGGCCCGGCTCGGCAGCCCGGTTCTGTCGGTCGTCGAACGTAGGCTCCACGTGTGAGCAAGCTGGACGCCCAGAGGGCCATGAAACTGGCGAAGTACGAACGAGACCAGGAGCGAGCCCGCGTCCGACAGGGAGCAGCGCCCGGCCCTTGCGACCCCAGCGCCGGTGGCTCCTCCGGTCGCTGCGCCCTCGCATCGGTGCGGCCGCACCCGTCCGCCGACACCTGCGGGCACAAGTCGATGAACGGCCGGGCGTGCACCCGCGAGCCGGGGCACTCCGAGAAGAGCCACCGCTACAGCTGAGCTCGTCGCCGGTCGGTCAGGTGCGGTCGGCCAGACGGCGGACGAACTTCAGGCCCGACCAGGTCTCGTCGATCGCGCACACCTTGACGTCGACGACGCCGGCGGCGAGGCCGATGTCGCGCACGACGTTCTCGTCGATGTCCGTCGGCACCTTCGCGGCCTTCTTCGGCCAGCAGACCCAGATCATCCCGGCCTGCTCGGTGCGCTCGATCAGCTGCGGCAGCCGCCTCTCGAGCTTCGCGGCGCTGGTGTGGAAGGTCAGGCTGATGTCGAGGCGCTTCGGGAGCCGCCGCGTGGTCGGCGCGTCGAGGTCGAAGCCCTCCGGGGCGCCGTCGAGGAGGACGACGTGCTCCGGCTTCACGCCGAGCTTGCGCTCCAGCGGGGTGCCTGAGTAGCCGGCCATCCTCGCCCCTCCTGTCCCGTTGTCCACAGGTGTCGCGCTCGGTGTAGCCAGCGCGCCCTCGGGGTAGTTAACTCCCCATCGACTCGGGTTCGAAGCTCAAGGGGTGACTCATGCGCGGGCGTCACACGCTGGCCGCCGTGTCCGGCGTGCTCGCTCTCGTGGTGTCCGGGTGCGGGGGGAGTGCCGAGCCGCAGCCGTTGCCCAAGCCGACCGCGTCGTTCGACCCCTCCGAGTCGCCCAACCCCACGGCGCCCGCGATGCCGAGTGCGGCGAAGGAGAAGACGAAGGCTGGAGCGATCGCGTTCGCGGGTGCACTTCGTCGAAGTCGCTCAACTACGCGGGCGCACGGGCGACACCAGATGCACTGCGCGAGCTCTGCATCGCGCTGCTGCACAAGTGCGAGGCCATCGCCGATGGCATCGACAAGACCTACGCAGCTGGCGGGCACGTCGAGGGTGGCGCGCTGGACAGCCCACGCGCCTTCAGCTTCTACGGCATCACGGAACGCAGGTCGCCTTCGTGGATGCTCGGATCGACTACGACGCTCAGATCCTGACGACAAGTCGCCGGCGCGAGAACCGCAAGCAGTTTCCAGGCGGCAAGAACGACCTCAAGGCGTTCAGTCTTCGATGGCACTGGCGAACGGCTGGAAGGTCAGCGCATTGGATCCGAACGCGTGAGAGTGCATCGCTCTCTTGCTCGTCGCTGGCTGCTAGCTCGGCCGTCTGCCGCTGCAGCGCTGACGGCCGACGCGCCGACGTCACGCCCGGCGAAGACGCGTTCTACGACGTCCTCGGCAGGCAGTCCAGCAAGGGACGCTGGTCCATCCCAAGCGACGGCAATCGGCCGCACGGTGCCTCCAGACAGTCGCGAGCGCCGCTCGGTACGAATACCGCAGCACCTGTGGCGCCGGCATGGACGGGGGCGCCTCCTGCCCGATGAACGTCTGCCCGCCCGGCGAGACGCAGTACCGGCTCTGGCAGATCGAGCCCGGGCCGCCGACCCCGATGGGCCTGGTCTGCTCGGGCAACGGGCCGCCGGCGATCGCGGGGGTGGCGCCGCCGCAGGTGACGCCGGGGATGGTCGCGGCTGCCTTCCGGCGGATCCCGCTTCCTTCGCTGCGGTCGCACTCGCAGCCGGCGGACAAGACGCTGATCAACTTCGACACGATCTTCTTCACCGACGCCGAGCCGCTGACGCGCAACATCACCCTGCTCGGCCAGCGGGTGCGGCTGGAGATCCGGCCGAGCCGGTTCGAGTGGGTGCACGGTGACGGGACGACGAGGGCGACCTCGACGCCGGGGGCGCCGTACCCGGCCAAGGACGTCGTCTACCGCTACGACGACGCCCACCGGACGGTGCAGCACCGGGTGGTGGTGACGTGGAGTGCGGAGTACTCGCTGAACGGCGGCGCGCTGCAGCCCGTGAACGGCACCGTCACGACGACCGGGCCGGCGACGCCGCTGCGGATCGCGGAGGCGAGTCCGGCCCTGTCCGGGAGCGGTCACTAGGCACTACGTTGCGAGGGTGTTCACCACCTCCACCAGGCTGAAGCTCGCGTACGTCGGGCTGGCGGCCGTCGACACCTGGCTCTCGGGGATCGCGCACAAGAACGCGCACCGGGCCCGCTTCGTCACCAAGCCGCTGCTGATGCCCACGCTGGCGGCCTCCCTGCTGACCAACCCCAAGGCCGACGACTCGCCGCTGCGGACATCGCACCGTGGCGGCCCAGGTCGGCGGCTGGGGCGGCGACGTCGCCCTGCTCGGCGAGGGCACCAAGCCGTTCCTCGTCGGCGCGGGCTCGTTCGGGCTGGGCCACGTGGCCTACCTGACCGGGTTCCTGCGCCAGCACGGGCACGGCGACCCGCGCCAGGCGGCCGGGCCCAAGGCGGTCGCCGGCTCGTGGGCGCTGACCGCCCCGGTGATGGCGGTGATGGCCTCGCGGCGCAACCGCGACCTGGGCGGCCCGATCTTCGGGTACGCCACCATGCTCGCGGCGATGGCGGCCGCGGCGAACTACCTCGACACCGACCTCTCCCCCGCCTCGAGGCGGCTGACCGCTGCCGGCGCGGGGCTGTTCATGCTCTCGGACACGATGCTGGGGATGCGGAAGTTCGTGTTCACCGATCCGCCGCCGGCGCTGGAGACGGGTGTGATGGCGACGTACACCGCCGCCCAGTTCCTGCTCAGCGAAGGTGCCGCCCGGGCTTGAGGGCTCAGGACGTCATACGTTCTGGTCGTTCGAGCAACCACTTCGTATGACGTCTTGCGCAACGAACGCGTGGCATACAGCCCGGACAGGCGAGTGGGGTGAGACCGGAATCCGGTCCCACCCCACTTCTTCCCCCGTGACGACGACCCGGGTCGAATGAGTCGTCGCCACGTCGTGTCCCGCCGCCGAGCGGAGCTGCCTTCCCGCAGCCGCCGGCGGCGGGCGCTCAGCCGCGAGGGACGGCGAGCTTTTGGCCTTCGGTGATCTGTCCGCCGGGCAGCGAGTTGAGGCTCTGGATCCGGTGGACCATCGCGCGGATCTGACCGGGCTCGGCCAGGTCGCCGGCGATGCCGTAGAGCGTGTCGCCGGGCTGGACCTCGACGATGCGCACCGGCTCGGGCGAGCCGCCGGTCAGGGTGGCGGTGGCCCAGCCTCCGAACGGCACCATCAGCGCGAGCGCGAGGGCCAGGAACGTGAGGACCATGGTCAGTCGACCCCGACGGGTCAGCCGGACCCGCTTGGGCGCGACGGTGGGCGGCTTGACCGCGCGGACGCGGCGGGCCGGCCGCGGCTGGCGGGTCTTCCGGACGGGCGCCACGGCGACCGGCTGCGCGTAGTCGAGGTCGAAGACGGTCTCGAAGTCGACGTGCGGCTGGCCAGCGTGCGGCGCGGGGGCGGAGTGGACGAGGACCGCGAAGCGGGTGTCGACGTCGTCGCCGGTGGTGGAGCGCTGCGCGGGAACTGTCAGTGTGCTCATCGGTCAACCTCTTTCGGGGAAGTGCCCGGCCCTGGTGGCCGAGCGGGGGAAGCGACCCCTGCTGTGTGCTGATCGATGTCTATCGCCGACCACCGACAGAAACTCATCGACGGATCGAAGATACGTTCGATCGAACACATGTACGACGTTAGAGCAGGTGTTCGAACGAATTCAAGAGATTGGTCGAACAAATGTTCGTACGGCGCTCAGAGTTGCCGCTCGCAGTCGTCTCGACTGATCGCTCGCTCCGCTCGCTCCTCAACCACCGAGATGGCGACACGCGGTTCGAACATGTGTTTGAAGTGACCCCTGTGGTTGGACTACGTTGCCCACATGGCGACTCGCGACCAGAACCCCGGCTCCCCCGCAACCGTCTCGGAGCTGCCCGACGCGGCGCCCGACGTCACCGGGCTGACCCCGCGCCAGCAGCGCATCCTCAACGTCCTGCGTGAGTCGATCGAGAAGCGCGGCTACCCGCCGAGCATCCGCGAGATCGGCGAGCTGGTCGGCCTGACCAGCTCCTCGAGCGTCGCCCACCAGCTGCGCGTGCTCGAGCAGAAGGGGTTCATCAAGCGCGACCCCAACCGCCCCCGCGCCCTCGAGGTGTTCATCCCCGAGCTGATGGCCGCCCGCCGCGCGATCGCCAGCGCCGACGAGGCCGGCTACGACCCGACCGGCATCGGCGACGCGATGCCGACCGCCTCGATGGTGCCGCTGGTGGGCCGGATCGCGGCCGGTGGCCCGATCCTGGCCGAGCAGCACGTCGAGGAGATCTTCCCGCTGCCCAAGACCCTGGTCGGCGAGGGCGAGCTGTTCCTGCTCGAGGTCGCCGGTGACTCGATGGTCGACGCGGCGATCTGCCACGGCGACTACGTCGTCGTACGCCGCGAGCAGACCGCGGAGAACGGCGAGATCGTGGCCGCCCTGCTCGACGGCGAGGCGACGGTGAAGACCTTCCAGCGCAAGGACGGCCACGTCTGGCTGCTCCCGCACAACGACGCCTACGACCCGATCGACGGCGACCACGCGACCATCCTCGGCAAGGTCACCGCGGTCCTGCGCCGGATGTGAGCGGTGTCGGAGTTCCGACACGCTAGTTGATCATTTGTCCACCTGTTGGGCAAAAGGGGCATAACGAGTTATTCCGGGCGTTGCCCGGGCAGAATTCATCCGTGATCGCCCGCACCTCCCGTCTCGCCACCGCCACTGCGGTGTTCCTTGCGCTGCTCGCCGCCCCGGCGCTGGCGGCTCCTGGCGACCCCGGGAGCGCGGAGCTCACCCAGACCCAGGAGACCGACCCGACCGCTCCCCCGGAGCAGGTGCTCCCCCGCGACATGCGGGGCGAGGCCGCGGTCGACGCGCTGGGCGAGGACCTGCCCGAGGTCGCCGAGCAGAACGACCTCACCGTCCCGGGCCTGACCGACCTCCTGGTCGACGACCGGAGCGCGTGGATCGACCAGGCCGGCCAGCTGTACTACCGCGAGGCGATGCCCGCCGCCGAGCTCGGGTCGATCGCCGGCATCGAGCCGCCCTCACTCCCCGACGAGCTGCCCTCCCTCGACATCGCCCCCGGCGCGACCGAGGGCGGTAGTGCCGCGATGGCGGGCACGCCGGCCACCCCGGCGTACGCGACCACCCAGACGTTCAAGCTGCACAGCCGCCCCAGCGCGACGCGGGTCATCTTCCTCGACTTCGACGGCGGCGAGGTGGCCGGCACCGGCTGGAACACCGGCAAGGACGCCGATCGGCAACGGCGCTCTACACCGGCTACGACGCGACGGCAGACCCGGCACGTTCAGCAGCGCCGAGCACGCGTGGATGCAGGAGGTCTGGCGCCAGGTCGCCGAGACCTACGCCCCCTTCGACGTCGACGTCACCACCGAGGACAAGGGCACGGCCTCGCGGATCCGGACGTCGAACGCCGACGTCAACTACGGCACGCAGGTGCTGTTCACCAACTCCACCCAGGCGGTGGCCCAGGCCTGCAACTCCAGCTGCCTCGGGATCGCGTGGGTCGGCACGTTCAGCGACATCGACCCGACCGGCTACTACCAGCCCGCCTGGATCTTCACCAGGACGACGACGTCGGCCACGATCGCGGCCCAGGGCGCCTCGCACGAGGCCGGGCACACGCTCGGGCTGCACCACGACGGCCTCGGCCAGCAGCCGTACTTCAAGGGCACCCAGGCGTGGGGCCCGATCATGGGCTCGGCGTACTCGCGAGCGGTCAGCCAGTTCAGCAAGGGCGAGTACACCGGCGCGAACCAGGCCGAGGACGACTTCACCGTGATCAAGTCGAACGGGCTTCCCCTCCGTGCGGACGACCGCGGCAACACCGTCCAGACCGCCGAGGCGCTCGGCGCGCGGACGTCGTACGCCGTGAGCGGGGTGATCGGCAGTGGGAGCGACACCGACGTCGTCGGGATCAACCTCCAGTGCGCGACCGACCTCGTCGTGAACGCCGCGGGCATCGGCCGGCAGACGGCCCTCGACCTCAAGCTCGACGTGCTCAACAGCGCGGGGAGCGTCGTCGCCACGAACAACCCCGGTGCGACGTACGCCGGAAGTCCGCCGGCCTCCTCGGGCATGAACGCCTCGACCACCGTCAAGAACGCCCAGGGCACCTACTACCTGCGCGTCGACGGCGTCAGCTACGGCGACCCCAAGGGCAGCGGCTGGTCGGACTACGGCAGTCTCGGCCAGTACCGCCTGACCGCCAACGGCTGTGTCGCCGGCACCACCCCGCCGCCGCCCGCGACCCAGCCCGGCGTGGTGACCCCGACGGTGAAGCGCCCGACCGCTCCGCGGATCGGCACCGCCAGCCCCGGAGCCAGGGGCGGCAAGTCGACCGCGCTCGTGCGCTGGGCGGTGCCGACCAGCAACGGCGGTGCCCCGATCACGAAGTACAAGGTGCTCGCGCGCAAGCTCGACGCCAACGGACGCGTCGTGCGGATCTACGGGTCGGCGTACCAGAAGCCGACCGCGCGCAGCCTGGCGATCAAGGTGCCGACCGGCCGCTACAAGTTCACCGTCGTGGCCTACAACCGCGTCGGCATCTCCCCCGCGTCCCGGTTCTCCAACATCGTGCGAGCCCGCTGAGCTCAGCCGGACGCCAGCCGCGTCAGGGCCTTGCGTACGACGGCCGGGTCGTCGGTCTGCCACATCGGGGGCAGGCTCGCGCGCAGGAAGCTGCCGTAGCGCGCGGTCACCAGGCGCGGGTCGAGCACGGCCACCACGCCCCGGTCGGTGGTCGTCCGGATCAGGCGGCCTGACCCCTGGGCCAGCAGCAGCGCGGCGTGGGTGGCCGCGACCTGCATGAAGCCGTTGCCGCCGGCCTGGTCGACGGCCTTCTGCCGCGCCGACATCAGCGGGTCGTCGGGGCGCGGGAACGGGATCCGGTCGATGATCACCAGCTGGCAGGTCTCCCCCGGCACGTCGAGCCCCTGCCAGAGGCTGAGCGTGCCGAACAGGTTGGTGTGCGGGTCGCCGACGAACTGGCGGGCCAGCTCGGGCAGCTGCGCGTCGCCCTGGGCGAGCGTGGTCAGGTGCGGCAGCGCCTCGCGGACGTGCTCGGCGGCGGCCTCCGCGGCCCGCCGGCTGGAGAACAGCCCGAGCGTGCGGCCCTCGGCCGCGTCGACCAGCTCGGTGATCTCGTCGAGGTGGGCCTGGGTCAGCCCGTCGCGACCCGGCGGGGGCAGGTGTCGGGCGACGTAGAGGATCGCCTGCTGCCCGTAGTCGAACGGTGACCCGACGTCGAGGCCCTCCCACGCCTCGCCGCGGGCCGACGGCTCCAGCCCGAGCGAGGTGGCGACCGCGTCGAAGTCGCCGCCGAGCTTGAGGGTGGCCGAGGTGAAGACCGCCGTCTTCTCGGAGAGCAGGCGCTCGCGCATCGGGCCGGCGACCTCGAGCGGCGCGACGAGCAGCTGGTTGCCGCCGCGGTTGCGCTCGCGCTCGTTCATCCAGAGCACGTCCTTGTCCGAGCCCGCGGCCATCCGGCCGGCGATGGTGAACAGCTCCTGCGCCCAGCCCTTGGCCTGGGTCGCGCCGGCGTCGTCGCCGGGGTCGCGCGGAAAGGCGGAGACCAGCGCGCGGGCGGCGTCGCGGACGAGGACGAGCGCGTCGCCGAGCTCCTCGGAGAGCACGTCGATGCGGCCGGGGCGGCAGTCGTCGAGGGCGGTGCGCAGGACCTCGCCGGCGTCGGCCAGGTCGTCGGCCTCGTTGCCCTCGACGTGACGCTGGGAGCGACGGGCGGCGCGGTCGATCTCCGGCGCGGAGAGCTCGTCGGTCGCGGCCTGGGTCACCCGCGAGACGAGCTCGTGGGCCTCGTCGATCACCGCGACGTCGTACTCCGGGATCATCGGGACGCCCTCGATGGCGTCGATCGCGAGCAGCGAGTGGTTGGTGACGATCAGCTGGGAGCGGTGGGCGCGCTCCTTGGCCCGCTCGGCGAAGCACTCGGTGCCGTAGGGGCACTTGGCCGCGCCGAGGCACTCGCGGTGGCTGACGCTGACCTGCCGCCAGATGCGGTCGGTGTGGCGCGGGGCGTGGTCGCGCTCACCGGTGCCGTTGCCCTTCGACTCCTCCTCGATCCACTCCCGCAGGGCGAGCACCTCGGCGCCCATCGACCCCTCGGGCAGCTCGACGAGCGCACCCTGTTCGTCGGGCACGCCCTCGCGCACGCGGTGCAGGCAGGCGTAGTTGGACCGCCCCTTCAGTACGGCGAAGGTGCCGCCGTCCGGGAGCTGGTCACCGGCCGCCTCGAAGCAGGGCGGGGATGTCGCGCTCGACCAGCTGGTGCTGCAGCGCCAGCGTCGCGGTCGCCACCACGACCCGGTCCTTGTGCAGCAGCGCGGGCACGAGGTAGCCCAGCGACTTGCCGGTGCCGGTGCCGGCCTGGACGAGCAGGTGCTGCTTGTCCTCCATCGCCGACTCGACCGCCTCGGCCATCGCGATCTGGCCGGGCCGCTCCTCCCCGCCGAGCCGTTCCACCGCCGCGGCGAGGACCTCACGCACGCTGCTCTGGTCGGCCACCCGAGAACCCTATGCCGGGGGGCGGACAGGCTGGTGAGGGAGTGCACACGCTGGGGCTGCCGGTTTCCCAGGTGATGAACCCAAACTGGCTCTTCACACACCGCGCAACGTGTGTGAAGAGGCGGTTTCCCTTCATAACCTGGGAAACCGGATCGCCCGAACCGCCCTAGAAGCTGACCGACGGCGCCTGGTCCTGACCCTCGGGGGCCTGGTAGAAGTCGCGGGAGTGGACGCCGGCGATGCCGGTGAAGAACATCCACGGGATCGTCCGGGTCAGGGTGTTCAGGGTCGCGACGGCGTCGTTGTAGTACTGCCGCGCGAAGGAGAGCTGGTTCTCGGTCTCGGCGAGCTGCTTCTGGAGCTCCAGGAAGTTCTGGTTGGCCTTCAGGTCGGGGTAGTTCTCGGCGACCACGTTGAGGTTGGCCAGCGCGCCGGTGAGCGCGGCGTCGGCCTCGGCCTTGGCCGGTACGTCGTCCCCGTCCGCGGCCGCCTGGACCCGGGCGCGGGCGTTGGTGACGTTCTCCAGGACGGTCTTCTCGTGGGCGGCGTACCCCTTGACCGTCTCGACCAGGTTGGGGATCAGGTCGGCGCGACGGGTCAGCTGTACGTCGATCCCGCCGAGCGCCTCCTGCGCGCCCACGTCGGTGGCCCGCAGCTTGTTGAAGCCGACGATGACGAACCCGACGACGGCCACCACCACGACGATGACGATGATCCAGGTGATCATGCTGCTCTCCTTGGTTTCGACGAGCTCAACCGACGCCGGTCGAGGTTGATTGTGGTGCAGCGGCTCACCAGGAGCCACCCCCTCCGCCGCCGCCCCCGCCGCCGCCGGAGAAGCCGCCTCCGCCGCCGCCGCTGGACGACGAGCTCTGGGTGGCCTGGTAGGCCGAGATCGCCGAGTTCACCGTCGAGGTGAAGTCGTCGGACATCGCCGAGGCGAAGCTGCCGCCGGCGTACCCGTGATAGGCGCTGGCGTACGACGGCGCCGGCGGCTCCTCGCCGGTCTCGATGCGGTACTTCTCCGCCCACTCGTCGGCCACGCCGAACGCCACCGCCCACGGGATGTAGGCGGTGTAGAGCTCCTTGCGCCCGGAGAAGTCGAACCGCTCCTCCGCCGACGGGGTCGCCAGGATGCGGCGGAAGCCGCCGATGCGCGACCACAGGTCCCGCCCGGCCGCCGTACGACGGGTGCCGGCGCCCGGGCGCAGCAGCTCGATCGCGAACACCGCGAACAGCCCGGGGATCAGCGCCAGCACGGAGATGCCGAGCGGGTTGACGAAGCCGAGGAACAGCGTCAGCAGGATCGCGAGGATGACCAGGATGCCGCCGAAGCTGCCGAGCCCCGCGCCGGCCATCAGGCCGTTCTGCCGGGCCCAGCCGCGCACGGAGTCGTCGAACTTCGACAGCGCGCTCTTCAGCTTCTTGCCGGCGCCCACGCTGGTGTCCGCGGTGAACGAGCCGCCGGGGACGCCGAGCACCTGGGCGGCGTACGCCGAGACCGGGTCGAGCTGCTGCCAGGCCGCCGCCTGTCCGGTGTCGGTGATCGTCCAGCCGTCGGAGCGGTCGAGCGTGGTGGCGCCCTTCTCCGCGGTCTGCATGATCGAGGCGACGAACGCCTCCTTGCCGATGGTCTCGGTGAAGAGGTACTTCGCCTGCGCGGGGCCGATGCCCTCGGGTGGCGCGTACATCAGCGGGTACGCCGGCTTCGGCTCGCGCGTCCCCCGTGCCGTCAGCTCGCCCATGAGCGCGGCGAACGCCGCGATCGCGAGCAGCAGGAGCAGGCCGATCAGGCTCGAGCCGAAGACCGGGTCGAACCGCTGCGGCCAGGGCAGCCGGTCGCGCTCGGGGGCGGCCATGTCGAGCGTCGTACGCACGGTGACCGGGGTGTTGACGGCGAGCGGACCTGTCGTGACGACGAAGCCGTCCCCGGCCTTCTGGCCACCGCACCCGCCGGTCTCGCCCGCGCCGATGGCGCACTGCACCGGACCGAACGCCGCCGGCAGGTGCACCGAGAGCTGGGAGGCCTGGATCGGCATCCGCCAGCCGCCGGGGATCAGGTTCCAGTAGAAGTCCGCACGCCCGGCGTCGGTCTCGCCCAGCGCGTCCTCGATCCGGTAGCCGATGACGTAGACGTGCTCGCCGGTCATCGTCGTGGCCGCCGAGCCGATCTTCACGTTGCGGTAGCGGCCCTTGCCCTCCCGCAGGATCTCGAAGGGCTCCGGCTGGCCGTCGCGGGTGACGGTGATGTCGCGCGGGACGAGCCGCACGTGCGAGTCGTTGGGGTCCTGGACGTCGAAGAACCGGAAGATCCCGTGCTTGTAGCCGGGGAAGTTCACCCGCAGTGTCTCGGTGACCTCGATGGTGCCGGTGCTCGTGACCCTGAAGTCGGCGACGTAGCTGTTGATCCTCGCGGTGTCCGCCTCGATGCCCCCGAGCGAGGGCCAGCGGATCGCCGGGAACAGCACCAGCCCGGCGAGCAGGAGCAGCGCGATCCCCCGCCCCACCCACCGCGCCATGCCCGCAGCCTACTGCACCGGGCAGCCCTACCGTCGGGCGACAGAGTCGCGGCCGTCGGCGAGCGCGGCCGAGTGTTCGCGTCCAGGCGATCGCCGGCTCGAGGCGTCAGGCGGGGTAGCCGCGAGCTCGCCGGCCAGGGCCTCGTTGACGCGGGCCTTGAGCAGGGTGCCGTTGCCGGTGTGCTCGACGGAGATGACCTCGCCGTTGTCGTGCACCCGGCTGAGCAGGTCGCCGCGGTCGTAGGGCAGCAGGGCGGCGACCTCGACGGCCGGACGGGGCAGGTCGGCCTCGACGGCGGCGAGCGCCTCGGCCACGCCTTCGCCGGTCTTCGCCGAGACGACCACGGAGTGCGGCTCGCGCTGGCGCAGTCGGGCGATCACCAGGTGGTCGGCGACGTCGGCCTTGTTGATCACGATGAGCTCGGGCACGTCGTGGGCGCCGATCTCGGCGAGCACCTCGCGCACGGCGGCGATCTGTCCCTCGGGGTCGGGGTGCGAGCCGTCGACCACGTGCAGGATCAGGTCGGAGTCGGCGACCTCCTCCAGCGTCGAGCGGAACGCCTCGACCAGCTGGTGCGGCAGGTGGCGGACGAAGCCGACGGTGTCGCTCATCGTGTAGACGCGGCCGTCGGAGGTCTGGGTACGCCGGGTCGTCGGGTCCAGCGTCGCGAACAGCGCGTCCTCGACGAGTACGCCGGCATCGGTCAGCCGGTTGAGCAGCGAGGACTTGCCGGCGTTCGTGTAGCCGGCGATCGCCACGCTCGGGATCTCGTTGCGTCGACGGCCCGCGCGCTTGGTGTCGCGCGTCGTCTTCATGTGGGCGAGCTGGCGACGCAGCTTGGCGATCTTGGTGTTGATGCGGCGCCGGTCGGTCTCGATCTTCGTCTCACCGGGACCACGGCCACCGATGCCGCCGCCCTGCGAGCCGACCCGGCCACCGGCCTGGCGCGAGAGGTTGCCACCCCAGCCGCGCAGCCGCTGCTTCATGTAGTTGAGCTGGGCCAGCTCGACCTGCGCCTGGCCCTCCTTGCTCTTCGCGTGCTGGGCGAAGATGTCGAGGATCAGCGCGGTGCGGTCGACGACCTTGACCTTGACCTTGTCCTCGAGGTTCCTCAGCTGGCTGGGCGCGAGCTCGCCGTCGAGGATCACCGTGTCGGCGCCGGTGGCGCGGACGATCTCGGCGAGGCCCTCCACCTTGCCGCGGCCGATGTAGGTGGCCGGGTCGGGGCTGTCGCGGCGCTGGTAGAGGGCGTCGAGCACCTCCGAGCCGGCCGTCTCGGCCAGCAGCGCCAGCTCGGCCATGCTGTTCTCGGCGTCCTGCACCGAGCCCTCGGTCCAGACCCCGACGAGGATGACCCGCTCGAGCCGGAGCTGGCGGTACTCGACCTCGGAGATGTCCTCGAGCTCGGTCGACAGCCCGGCGACGCGGCGCAGGGCGTAGCGCTCGGCCAGGTCGAGTGCGCCGGTCGTCTCGTCGGCGATGTCGCCGCGGGTGTCGTCGGAGCCGTCGTCCGGGGTCGTCGGGCGGACGGTCTCGTCCCAGTCGGCGGTGTCCGCCAGCTCCTGGGCGAGGTCGAATTCTTCAGGTGCGTTCGTCATACAGGCTCAAGGTTAGGCGCGCCCGCAACCGAATACCCGATATGCATGCATTTGGGTGATTTCGAGACCAGAATGGCCCCATGGCCTCACGAAGCGCGAGTGTCGCACTCGCCTATCTGACGACGTACGTCGTCGCCATGGTCCTGGGTCTGGACTCGGTCCTGCCCGGCACCGGGTTGGCCTTCTTCTGGCCGGCGACGGGCGTCGCGGCACTCTGGCTCCTGCGCGGACGCACCCGCGACCAGGTGCTGCTCGACGGAGCGCTCCTGCTGGCGGCCACCGTCATCGTCGATGCCCTCCACGACATCACGTTGCTGGGCTCGGCGCTCTTCGGCGTCGCCAACCTCGTCATCGCACTGGTGGTGCGGCTGGCCAGTGCCCGCACGGAGGCCCTGTCGTTCTGGGGTCCGTTGCCACGCAGCGTCTCGCGGAAGCGCGACGTACGCATGCTGTTGATCGCCTCGTTCGCGGCTGCGGTCGCGAGCCTCCCGTTCGCCCTGCTGGCGACGTACGTCGAGACCGGCGGCTTCGTCCGCGGCGCCGGGCTCGCCTGGGTGGTGCGCAACACCTGCAGCACGTTCGTGGTCGTCGCGTCCGTGCTCGCGCTGCTGACCGCACTCTTCCGGGCCCACGCCCGACGCGGCTGGGCGGCGCGTCTGACCTCGGAGCCCCGACCGCACTGGCAGCTCGAGCTGGTGGCGGCCGCGTCGGTCTCCCTCGGCGCAGCTGCCGTGCTGTTCGGATCCAACCGAGTGCTGCCGATCGCCTTCATGCTGATCGTCGCCGCGACCTGGATCGGCTACCGGTTCTCACCGGCGGTGGGCGGCGTCTACTCGCTGATCCTCTCCACCCTGGCGGTGCTGTGCACCCAGGCCGGACGGGGCCCCTTCGCAGGCATCGACGACCTGCTCTCACGCTCCGTCGTGGTGCAGATCTACGTCCTGGTGACGACCGTGCTGGTGCTCGTCATCTCCCTCGGCGTCGCCGAACGCGCCGCGCTGCTCGCCCGCGTGGTCGACTCCGAGGCTCGCGCCAGCTCCCGCGCCGAGCTGCTCGACGCGGTGCTGGGCGTGATGACCGACGGCCTCGTCGTCCTCGAGGCCTCGGGACAGCCGCTGATGCGCAACGCCGCGGCCGAGGCGCTGATGGGTCCGCGGCGCAGGCCGGGCCAGGACGGGCCCGCGGACTACGGACTGTTCCGGCCGGACGGCACCCCCATCGACCGCGACGAGCTGCCGCACGTGCGCGCGCTCGCCGGCGAGGCGGTCTCCGCAGAGGACGTGCTGCGGATCGATCCCGGGACTGGCGAGCAGTCGACCCTGTCGGTCGGCGCGGTCCCCCTGCACACGGACGATGACGGGACGATGGCCGTGGTCGTCATCCACGACGTCACCCAGGAGCGCACGCACCGCCGCGAGCTCCAGGCGTTCGCCGGCACCGTGGCGCACGACCTCAAGGCGCCCCTGACGGGTGTCGGCAGCTGGGCGGAGATCCTCGGCGACCAGCTCGACGCCCTGGGCGTGGACGTCACGGGGCCGCGCTCGAGCCTGCGCCGGATCGAGTCGTCCTCGCAGCGCATGGAGCAGCTGATCTCCGACCTGCTCTCCTACTCACAGGCGCAGAGCGCCACGCTGACGCCGGTCTCGCTCTCGCTGACCGGGATGGTGGAGAGCGTCGCACGCGACCTCCGCGAGGCGGGCGGTGGCTGGCCGCCGCTCATCGAGCACGGTCCGCTCGGCAGGGTGCTCGCCGACCGCACCCTCGTCGGGCAGCTGCTGGCGAACGTGCTCGGCAACGCGGTCAAGTACGTCGAGCCGGGCACCCGGCCCCACGTGAGGGTGACCAGCGAGCTGATCGGCGACGTGCTCGAGGTCCGGGTCGCCGACAACGGCATCGGCATCCCGCGCGCCGAGCGCGGTCGGATCTTCGACAGCTTCTACCGCGCCTCGAGCTCGGGGAGCTTCCCCGGCACCGGCCTCGGCCTCGCGATCTGTGCCCGCGCGGTCGACCGGCACGGTGGCCGGATCTCCGCCCGCGAGGGGATCGACGGACGCGGCACGACCCTGGTGTTCACGCTCCCGGCCGACCTCGACTGGAAGCCCGGCGACCAGGAGCCCGGCGATCAGGAGCCGGGTGACACGACGAGCGCTGAGCCGCCGCCGCGGCGTACGGGCTCCGCCACCGCGGTCAGCTGACCGCGCCGGCCGAACTCGATCGCGGTCGCAGCGCCGATCTCCGCGGCGCTGGTGCCCGGCTTTCCGGCGGGCACGAAGGTGTGCCCGAGCGCGCCGAGCGGTCCGCCGTACCTGTTGATGAAGCCCTGCTCCGCGGTGACGTCCTTCGAGTTGCGCTGCGCCGCACGCGGCGCCGCGATGGCCTGCTCGATCGTCATCCCGCGGTCGAAGCGGTTGAACAGCATCTGCAGCACGGTCGTGATGATCGTCGACCCGCCGGGCGACCCGAGCGCGAGCACCGGCTTGCCGTTCTTCAGCACGATCGTCGGTGACATCGACGACCGCGGCCGCTTGCCGGGCTCGATCCGGTTCGGGTCCGCGGGGTCGTAGACGGCGGTGAAGTCGGTGAGCTCGTTGTTGAGCAGGAAGCCGCGACCCGGCACGACGATCCCCGAGCCGCCGGTCTGCTCGATGGTGAGGGTGTACTCCACGACGTTGCCCCAGCGGTCGGCGACCGTGAGGTTCGTGGTGTTGACGTTCTCGGTGTCGGGCTTGGCGTTGCTCCGGGCACTCGGGCGCACCGCAGCGACCGTCGTACGCCGTCACGTCGCCCGGGTCGACCGGCTTGGTCGCGGCCTGCTCCGGGTCGATCTCGCAGGCGCGCTCGGCGGCGTACCGGTCGGAGAGCAGGTGCCGCAGCGGCACGTCCACGTACGCCGGGTCGCCGACGTACGTGCCCCGGTCGGCGAAGGCCAGCGCGCTCGCCTCGAGGTAGTGGTGCAGCGCATCCGTCGAGGACATGCCGCGCAGCCGGAACCGCTCGAGGATGTTCAGTGCCTCGCCCACCGTGGAGCCGCCCGAGGAAGAAGGCGCCATCCCGTAGACGTCGAGACCGCGGTAGCCGACGCGGGTCGGCTTCTGCTGCAGGACGCGGTAGCGCGCGAGGTCGCGGGACGTCAGGTAGCCCGGCGGGATCGGCAGGTCGGGGTTGGCGCGCTTGGGCGGGCGCTGTGCGGTCCGCGCGATCTGGTCGGCGAGCCGGCCGTCGTAGAACGCCTTCGTGCCCTTCCGGGCGATCAGGGCGTAGGTCGCCGCGAGGTCGGGGTTCTTCAGCACCGAGCCGACCGCAGGCGCGTCGCCGCCGGGCAGGAACAGCTTGCTGGTGGCGGGGAAGTTCGCGAAGCGGCGCTTGTTCTCGGTGGTCTGGAGGTTGAACGTCTTGTCGACGACGAAGCCTCGGCGGGCCAGCCTGGTGGCCGGGGCGAGCGCGTCGGACAGGTCGCCGCGGCCCCACTTCTTCAGCGCTGTCTGCCAGGTGGCCAGCGTTCCCGGCGTACCGACCGAGACGCCGCTGGTGAACAGCTCGGGCTCCTCCGGAGTGGCCAGGTAGGGCTTCTTGGTCTTGGGGTCGATGAACGCGTCGCGCGGCATCGTCGCGGGCGCGGTCTCCCGGCCGTCGATCGTCTCGACCTTGCCGGTGCGAGCGCTGTAGTGCACGAAGTAGCCGCCGCCCCCGATGCCGGCGCTGTAGGGCTCGGTCACGCCCAGAGCCGCGGCGGTCGCGACGGCCGCGTCGACCGCGTTGCCGCCGCGCTTGAGCACCTGGAGGCCGATGCGGGACGCGTCGGGGTCGACCGAGGTGACGGCGCCGCCGTACCCCGTGGCCGTGGGAGTCTTCCTGGCCTCGGCCCCTGCTGCGGCCGCGGCCGGCTGCGCGCCGGACGGCGGTGCGACGAGGACTCCGGCGAGACCGGTGAGCGCGGCAGCTCCAGCAGCCACGAACGTGCGACGAGCGTGCGACATGGGGCCTCCCGAGACGTTGACCTGTCTCCTCATTCAAGGCAGGTGGGCGGTCTGCGCGCAACTGACGCTGGTTTGGTGGCCGCCCTGCCGGGTACGCCGAACCCATGAGCGACGCCGAGAAGCCCAGCCCGCCCGGCAACCCGATGCGCGAGGACGAGCCCAGCGGCAGCCGCCCCGGAGGCCACGACGACGAGGCCTCGGCGAGCACCGCCAACGACGAGTCGGCCGAGGAGGCCGGCGGGCACACGATCCCCGTCGAGGACGAGCAGCCCGACCCGGGCTCGGAGCCGGGCGAGGGCCACGAGCTCCAGGAGGAGAACGCCGAGACCTCCGAGGACCAGCCGTCCCAGTGAGACCCATCCGCCGGAAGGACGCACGATGAGCGAGACACCCGAGACCCACATCTCCGAGTCGGACCCCAACGCCGACAGCCCCGAGGGCCTCGCCGGCGACCTGGGCGTCAGCAGCGAGCGCAAGGGCCGCGTGCGAGGTGTCGACGGCGAGGTGACCTACGGCGCCGCGGACACGCACCCCGCCGACGAGGAGCCGCCCGGCGAGACCCCGCCCGAGCAGTCGGCCTTCGACCCGCGCCCCGAGGTGCACCCGGACAACGACGTCCCCTCGCACCCCCGGAACCCGGACGGGAACCCGGGGCACGCGGGGAGCACGGGCTAGGGGGCTGCAGGTTTCCCCGGGCGCCCGGGGAAACCGTCACCGGGCGGGCGTTGCAACACCCGCCAGGTGACGGAATTGCCCGCCAACCCCGTCCGTTTGCGAATTCCCTACTTCGGGGGCATCCGGATCCCGCCGTCGACCCGGATGGTCTCGGCGTTCATGTAGGAGTTGGTCAGGCACTCGAGCACCATGCTGGCCAGCTCGTCCGGCAGGCCCAGGCGCCTGGGGAAGAGCACGCTCTCGCCGAGCTTGGCCTTGAACGCCTCCGAGGCCTCGCCCTCGCCGTAGATCGGGGTGTCGATCAGGCCCGGGGCGACGGTGTTGAGGCGGATGCCGACGGCCGCGAGGTCGCGGGCCACGGGCAGGGTCATGCCGACGACGCCACCCTTCGACGCGGAGTACGACGCCTGCCCGATCTGCCCGTCGAAGGCGGCGACGCTGGCCAGGTTGACGATCGCGCCGCGCTCGCCGGACTCGGTCGGCTCGTTGCGGGAGATCGCCGTACCGACGAGGCGGATGCAGTCGAACGTGCCGATCAAGTTGATCGCGATCACCTTGGTGAAGGCGTCGAGGTCGGCGGCGGACTCGTAGGTGCCGTCGCGCCCGACGGTGCGCTGGGCCCAGCCGATGCCGGCGGAGTTCACCAGCGCGCGGAGCGGGCCGAGCTCCTCGGCCTGCTCGATGGCGCGCCTTGATCTGGTCGGTCTTCGTCACGTCGACCGGCGCGAACACCCCGCCGATCTCGTTCGCGAGCTCCTCACCCTTCTCCTGGTTGAGGTCCGCGACGACGACCTTCGCGCCCGCGGCGGCGAGCTGCCGGGCGACGGCCGCTCCGATGCCGGAGGCGCCGCCGGTGACGATTGCACTGGCTCCGTTGAGTTCCATGCGCGGGAGCCTAGTGCTCGACAGGTCGGGACAAGCGTGACCCCCGGACCGCTGGAGGCCCGGGGGTCACTTGCGCATCAACCAGTCACGCGAGGCGGTCAGTCACCAGGGGTGGTGTTGACCGTGATCTTGGCGATGCCGACCAGGAGGCCGGGCTTGACCGCGTCGGTCTTGAACGTGTCGTTCAGCAGCGGCGCTGCGACCGGCGAGATCTCGACCTTGGTCCCCTCCAGGGTGGCGGTGTCGCCACTGGCCTGCAGCGGCTTCAGCGTGCGCCCGTCGAGCTTGAAGAGGTAGGCGCTGGTCACGGCGGTCTTGCCGTTGACGCTGACGTCGCCGTACACACGCGAGACGCCGGGGTCGACGTTGAGGTTGGTCAGCTCGACCTTGGTCCCGCCCGCGGCCAGGGAGAGGCCGGAGCCCTCGTGCTGGATCTGACCGATCACGTACGGCGAGACGGCGCCGGGCTTGAAGACCGTGACGTTGCCGCCGGTGATCGGGAACTCCAGCGCGCCCTGGGCGAGCTTGGCGTCCCCGACGGTGCCGGGGGTGAGCTTGAGCTGGGTCAGGGCGTCGACGAAGCCCTGGTCCAGCGTGATCTGGGTGGTGTTGCCGGTCAGCGAGTCGATCGCCGCCACGGGCTTGGGCGCCTTCTGCTCGGTCGAGGAGGAGGACGCGTTCGCGGCCTCGTCGTCGGTGCCGCAGGCAGCCAGCGAGAGGCTCGTCGTCGCCACGATCGCGACGGCAGCCATGGCCTTGCGGGACTTGTTCGAGAACACGGAGTTCATCGGAGAATTCACATCCTGGGTGTGGAGCGTGTTTCGTGCTTCTGTCACCCAGTGGTTCGGGACGACAGGTCCCGGCGGATTGGCACTGCCGGCGACTACGGGCGAATGTGACCGGCCTCACGGGGATCTGTGAGGACGTGGGCCGCCGCCTCCGCGACCGTGGAGCCGCCCTCGCGCGCCAGGTGGCAGAGCGCCTCGACTGCACGGCCCTCGTCCAGCCCACGAGCCGTCATCAGGCGCCGGATTGCCTCCTCGAGGAGGTCCCGCGCGAGCACAGACTCGGGTGACGGATCGTTCACGAGGGTTCCTTGTCTCTCGGAGCCGCAGCACCGGACCTAGCGGATCACCGGCTCAGAGGTTCGTGACCCCTTCGGCGGTGAGCACGGCCGGCCCGGTCATCAGGATCCGGTCGTCCTCGGTCCAGACGATCTGCAGGCTGCCGCCGGGCAGGTCGACCGTGTACGTCGTACCTCGCTCGGCGCCGTCGGCAGCCGCGGCCGCCACCATCACCGCGCAGGCGCCGGTGCCGCAGGACCGCGTCTCGCCGGAGCCGCGCTCGTGCACCCGCATCGCGACGTGCTGCTCACCGCGGCGTACGACGAACTCGACGTTGACCCCATCGGGGAAGACCGACTCGTCGTGGCCGGGCGGCTCACGCAGCTCGCCGGCCTCGTCGAGGTCGTCGACGAACGCCACGGCGTGCGGGTTGCCCATGCTCACGCGGGTGGCCTTCAGCTCGCGCTCCCCCACGCGCACGACGGTGTCGCCGAGCACCTGGGGCGTGCCCATGTCGACGGTGATCGTGTCGGCGTCGAAGGTGAGGGTCTTGATGCCGTCGCGGGTCGCGATCGGCAGCGGGTCGCGCGGGTCGACGTCGGCGTGGGTCACCAGGAAGTGGCCGAGCACCCGGATGCCGTTGCCGCACATCTCGCTGAGCGAGCCGTCGCTGTTGCGGTAGTCCATGAACCACACCGCCTCGCCGCGCGCCGCCACGGCGGCGGGGTCCTCGGTCGCGTCGGTGCGCACCACCCGGATCACGCCGTCGCCACCGATGCCGGCGCGGCGGTCGCAGAGCCGGGCCACCTGCTCGGGGCTGAGCTCGTGCTTGCCGTTGGCGTCGGGGATCAGCACGAAGTCGTTCTCGGTGCCGTGGCCCTTCACGAAGGGGTACTCAGTCATGCCGCGATCCTGTCAGCCGTAGAGCTTCTCGGCGTACGACGGTCCGTAGTAGCGGTCGAGCTCCTCCACGCTGCTGTCGGGACGCTCGAGCTCGTGGGCGAGCACGGCCCGGCGCGGGACCTTCAGCTCGGGGTCCCAGGACTCCGGGTCCCACAGCTTCGAGCGCAGGAACGCCTTGGCGCAGTGGTGGAACACCGTGTCGATCTCGACGACCACGGCCAGCAGCGGCCGGTGCCCCTTGACCACGAGGTCGTCGAAGAAGTCGGCGTCGGAGACCAGCCGGGCACGCCCGTTGATCCGGAGCGTGTCGCCGCGTCCCGGGATCAGGAACAGCAGTCCGACGTGCGGGTTCTCCAGGATGTTGCGGTAGCCGTCGGCGCGACGGTTGCCCGGCCGCTCGGCGATCGCGATCGTGCTCTCGTCGATGACGTGCACCAGCTGGCCGGCGGGGTCGCCCTTCGGCGAGGCGTCGCAGTCACCGTCCGACGCGGACGTGGACATCACGCAGAACGGCGCCGAGGTCAGCCAGGCGACGTCGAGCTCGGTGAGCGTCGTACGTTCCTTGTCGCGGGCGAGTTGCGTCGGCTCGCCGAGCAGCGCGGCGAGGTCGTCGGCGTCAGTGATCTCGGTCCAGGTCATGGGCAGACCGTACGCCGGACGCGTCCGGGTGCATGCCGAGGAAGATGCTCCACGGCTCGCCCTCGGGATCACTCGGCAGCCGCTCGATCTCCTGCAGCAGCTCCTCGAAGCGCTCGACCAGCCGCGCCCGGTCGGCGGCGTTGACGCGAAACCCGAGCCGCCAGCTGAGCAGGTCACCGGGCGCGAGGGATGCCGTCTCGTCGAGGAACGTGCGGAGCAGCAGGTCCTCGCGCGGCGCGTCGACGGGGTCTCCGGTGTCGAGGTACCACGTCTTGCCGGAGGCGAGGTAGGGACGCTCCCGCGACCCGCGCGGGCCGCGGCGTACGGGCTGCTCGATCAGGAAGCCGGTGTCCACCAGCGTGCGGACGTGGTGGAGCACCGAGGCGGGGTTCAGGTCCAGCGCCCGCGCGATCTCCTTGTTGGTGTGCGGCTCGTGCAGCGTGATCCGCAGGATGCGCAGCCGAAGCGGCGACGCCATCGCCTTGGCCTCGGCCTCCGTGGCCGGGCGTCGCGCCCAGGCCTGCCGCCTGGATCCGACCGGGAGCGGACCGTACGGCGCCGGCTCCCGGGGGGCGTCGTCGACGGCCGGAGCGGTGTCCATGGCGCCACGATATCCGCCGAGGGCGGAACTGATTGATATTTCCCAACCAGTGGGTCAGGATGCTCCCGTGACGGTCGAACCCCCGGCATCCTCGGGCACGGGCACCGGGGGCACCCCCCGCCGAAGCCGAGCCGCCCCGCCTGCGCGGGGGCCTGCTCCGGCACCACGACTTCCGCCAGCTGTTCATCGGCGACTCGCTGAGCCAGGTGGGCACCCAGCTGACGATGCTGGCCATCCCGGTGCTGGCGGTGAAGGTGCTCGACGCCGGGGCCTTCGAGATGGGGTTGCTGGCCACCTGCGAGTTCCTGGCGTTCCTGGTGATCGGGCTCCCAGCGGGGGCCTGGGTCGACCGGTGGCGCAAGCAACGGGTGCTGATCACCAACGACCTGATCCGTGCGGCCGCGCTCGTGTCGCTCCCCCTGGCCTGGGCCCTCGACGTGCTGACCTTCCCGCAGATGCTGGTGGTCGCGCTGACGGTCGGCGCGTGCACGGTGTTCTTCGACGTGGCCTACCAGAGCTACCTGCCCGACATCGTCGAGCCGGAGCACATCGGCGAGGGCAACGCCAAGCTCCAGGCCGTCCAGTCCATCGCGATGATCGGCGGCCCGGCCGCGGCCGGCGGCCTGATCAAGCTGTTCGGCGCTCCGCTGACGATCCTGCTCGACGGGTTCAGCTTCGTCTGGTCGGCGTTCTGGATCCGGCGGATCCGGCACGTCGACACGCCCCCGCCACGCGAGGACCGGCGGCCGCTGTCGGTCGAGATCCGCGAGGGGCTCAGCTTCGTGCTCAAGCACCCGCTGCTCTGGCGGATCACGTCGACGACGGCGCTGGCCAACCTGTTCAGCTCGATCTCGGGCGCGATGCTGGTGCTCTACGCCCTGCGCCTCGGCCTCGACGAGGGCATGCTCGGGCTCGGGTTCGGCATCGGCGCCGTCGGCGGCCTGCTCGGGGCGTTGGTCACCACCCGCGTCACGAGGTGGGTCGGCGAGGGGCGGATCATCCCGCTCTCCACGCTGATCTGGATGCCGGCCGGCTTCGTGATGCCGCTCGCGGGGACGGTGATCGACCCGTTCGTCGCGGTGATCGTCTACATGTTCCTGAACACCTTCGGCGTCGTCCTCTACAACGTCGCCCAGGTCAGCTTCCGGCAGCGCCTGTGCCCGCGACCGATGCTCGGCCGGATGAACGCCTCGATCCGGTTCATCGTCTGGGGCGTGATGCCGATCGGCGGCTTCCTCGGCGGCGTGCTCGGCCACCAGTTCGGGCTGCGCTCGGTGTTCTGGATCGAGGCCTTCGGGGCCGTGCTCGCCGCGATGCCGGTGCTGCTCTCCCCGCTGATCCGGATGCGCGACCTGCCGCGGGAGCTCGACCAGCTCAGCGAGACCGTCTGACCGCCTCGAGCGCCTTCTCGACGCGCGCGGGGTCGTCGTGGCCGACCCAGGTGATCCGCGGGTCCTTGCGGAACCAGCTGTCCTGCCGGCGGGCGAAGCGCCTCGTGCCGGTGACGGTCCGCTCCTTCGCCTCCTCCTCGGTGAGCTCGCCGTCGAGGAAGGCGAGCACCTGCTGGTAGCCGAGCGCGCGGCTCGCCGTACGCCCCTCGCGGAGGCCCTGCTCCCCCAGCGCCCGGACCTCCTCGACGAAGCCGTCCTGCCACATCTGCGCGACGCGCTGCTCGATCCGCCGGTCGAGGGTCTCGCGGTCGATGTCGACACCGATCTGGACGGCGTGGTCGTAGTGGTAGCGCTGCTCGGGGAGGGTCGCGGTGAACGGCCGGCCGGTGATCTCGATGACCTCCAGGGCGCGTACGACGCGGCGGCCGTTGCTCGGCAGCACCTGCGCCGCGGCAGCCGGGTCGCGCTCGGCCAGCCGGGCATGGAGTACGCCGGACCCGACCTCGGCGAGCTCCTCCTCGAGCCGCTGCCGGACGTCCGGGTCGGTGCCCGGGAACTCGAACTCGTCGAGGATCGCGCGGGTGTACAGCGCCGACCCGCCCACCAGGACGGGCGGGACACCCCTGCTCCGGCACTCCTCGATGACCTCGCGGGCCCAGGCCTGGAACTCCGCGACGGTCGCGGGCTCGGTCACGTCGAGCACGTCGAGGAGGTGGTGGGTGATCCCGCGGCGCTCGTCGAGCGGCAGCTTCGCCGTACCGACGTCCATGCCGCGGTAGACCTGCATCGAGTCGGTGTTGACGATCTCGCCGCCGAGGCGCTCGGCCAGGTCCAGCGCCAGCGCGCTCTTGCCCGAAGCCGTCGCTCCCACGACCGCGACCACGGGGAGGGTGCTCGGGTCGATGGACACGGTCGCTAGTTTGGCAAAGCAGGCGGCGGGTACGCCGACCGCACGGATGTCCACGACAAGGAGAGACACCCATGGGTTTTCTGGACGACGCGAAGAAGAAGCTCGGCGACGCCGTCGACAAGCACGGCGACAAGATCGGTGACGGCCTCGACAAGGCCGGCGCCATGGTCGACAAGAAGACCGGCGGCAAGCACAGCGACAAGATCACCGCCGGCGTCGGCAAGGCCAAGGGGGCGCTCGACGACCTCGACGGCAAGCGCGACGACATCAGCCCGCAGCGACCCGTCGCGAGCACGCCCTCCCCCGAGCCCGGCGGTGACCCCGGCGAGGGCGACCAGCCGACCGGTCCGACCGGCCCTGACGACCCGGCCAAGCCGACCGATCCGAGTGAGCCCGCCGCGCCGACCGGGCCGATGGGGTCCGGTGTGCCCGGTGGTGGCGGTCACCGTCCCGAGGCGGACCCGCGCAACGAGGCCGGCTCCGGTGGCGGCGAGCACGGCGATCCAGACCCCGTGCCGACCAACCCCTCCCCGGTCCCGCCCGAGCCGGGCGCCGACCCGGCCGAGGACACGGCCGGGAGCCGCCCGTGAGCGGGGACACCAGCAGCCAGAACCCGGGCGAGGCTCCCGAGCCCGAGATGGATCCGCCCCCCGACCCGGGCCCGGGCGGACCGGCCGACTGGGTCGAGCACGACGAGGACGACTTCCCGCCCGCCACGGCGGACCAGCCGCGCTCGGCCCAGGTCGAGGAGGAGCACGTCCCCGACGAGATCGAGCAGCCCGAGGAGTCCTCGGAGGAGCAGGACGAGGGCAACGAGGACACCGAGCCCGGCGACGAGCCCTCCGGCTGAGGCCTAGCGGACGCAGCCGTCCTGAGCCGGCAGCGGGGCGGGCACGCCGACCGTGGGCAGCCCGAGCGTGACGCCGACCGGCTGGGGGGCGGTGCGGCTCTCCCAGGCGTCACCGGCGCGGGTACGACGGACCGACTGCACCGGGCCGTCGGCGACGAGGTGGTGCGGGGCGCCGTACGAGACGACCACCTCGACCATGTCGCCGGGTCGTACGTCGACCGGGTCGCCCGAGGCGGTCACGGGCGTGAAGTGCACCAGCCGGTTGTCCCGGGCGCGACCGGAGAGCCGGTGGGTCGCGGCGTCCTTGCGGCCCTCGCCCTCGGCGACGAGCAGCTCGACGGTGCGGCCCTCGAGCGCCTGGTTCTCCTCCCACGCGATGTCGTTGACGACCTCGACGAGGCGCTCGTAGCGCTCCTGCACGACGGCCTTCGGCACCTGCTCCTCGAGGACGGCGGCGGGAGTGCCGGGACGCTTGGAGTACTGGAAGGTGAAGGCTCCCGAGAACCGCGCGCGTCGTACGACGTCGAGGGTGGCCTGGAAGTCCTCCTCGGTCTCGCCCGGGAAGCCGACGATGATGTCGGTGGTGATCGCGGCCTCCGGCATCGCGGCGCGGACGCGGTCGATGATGCCGAGGTACTTCGACTGGCGGTAGGACCGGCGCATGTCCTTGAGCACCTTGTCGGAGCCGGACTGCAGCGGCATGTGCAGCGACGGCATCACGTTCGGTGTCTCGGCCATCGCCTCGATCACGTCGTCGGTGAACTCCGCCGGGTGGGGTGAGGTGAACCGCACCCGCTCCAGCCCGTCGATGTCGCCGCACGCGCGCAGCAGCTTGGAGAACGCCTGCCGGTCACCGAACTCCACGCCGTAGGCGTTGACGTTCTGGCCGAGCAGGGTCACCTCGGTGACGCCCTCGGCGACGAGCGCCTCGACCTCGGCCAGGATCTCGCCCGGACGACGGTCCTTCTCCTTGCCGCGCAGCGCCGGGACGATGCAGAACGTGCAGGTGTTGTTGCAGCCGACCGAGATCGACACCCAGGCGGCGTACGCCGACTCGCGCTTGGTCGGCAGCGTCGAGGGGAACACCTCGAGCGACTCGAGGATCTCGACCTGCGCCTCCTCCTGGACCCGGGCACGCTCGAGCAGCACCGGCAGCGAGCCGATGTTGTGGGTGCCGAAGACGACGTCGACCCACGGCGCCTTCTCGGTGATCACCGAGCGGTCCTTCTGCGCCAGGCAGCCGCCCACGGCGATCTGCATGCCGGGCTTCTTCGCCTTGATCGGCGCGAGGTGGCCGAGGTTGCCGTAGAGCTTGTTGTCGGCGTTCTCGCGGACCGCGCAGGTGTTGAACACGACCACGTCCGCGTCGTCCCCGTCAGGCGCAGCGACGTACCCCGCGTCCTCCAGCAGGCCGGTCAGCCGCTCGGAGTCGTGGACGTTCATCTGGCACCCGTAGGTGCGGACCTCGTAGGTGCGCGCGGCGGCCTGGATCGATGCAGTCATGGCCGCCCAAGCCTACGTGGGGCTCACTGCGGACGCAGGTCGGCCGGGATCTCGTCGGCGAAGCCCTCGGCCTCCTCGAAGTCCGTCCCGCCATCGCCGTGCTCGACGTCCCGGCTGGCGACCTTCGGCTCGTGGTGGAACGGCTCCCCCGACTCGCCGTCACCCGGCGTCGGGTGGTCGTCCGCCTCGATCACGATCGGCTCGGGCAGGTCGTCGGGCCGCGGCGGCTCGAACTGCGCGAGGTCAGGCCCGGGGAGCTCGTCGCGCGGGTCCTCGGGTGCCTCCGGCTCGGCCGGTGTCTCGACCGGAGTCGCCTGCTCGGGCACGGCGGTCAGCGTGTCCGTGTCACGGTCGATGTCGGTGTCCGTGGGGGCGGAGGACGCGTCGGTCCGGGTGCCGCGGACCAGGTCGAGGCCGGTGCCGGCGACGCCCTTGGCGAACCCCACGGCGAGCGAGGCGCTGCCGATCGGGTGCTTCGCGACGTTCACCGCGGTGGTGACCGCCTCCTGGGCGAGCGTTCCCACGGTTCCCACGGTCTTCCTCAACATGATCGCTTCTCCTCTGACGTCGGCGTGTACCTGCACAGGTTCCCCCTCCACCATGACAAACACGCAACGGTCCACGTCCGCTGCTCGACTCGTGGACAGTTCGTCCCTAGGGTCACGACATGACCGAGCCAGTGTCCGGGGGTGGTTCGTCGGCAGGTACGGCGACGCGAGAGCCCCTCATCGTGCTTGACCATGTCAACAAGTGGTTCGGTGAGCTGCACGTGCTCCAGGACATCAACCTGACCGTCGGCAAGGGCGAGGTCGTCGTCGTGATCGGCCCCTCGGGCTCCGGCAAGTCCACGCTGTGCCGCGCGATCAACCGCCTCGAGACCATCGACGAGGGCACGATCACCCTCGACGGCCAGGCCCTCCCGCAGGAGGGCAAGGCGCTCGCCGCGCTCCGGGCCGAGGTCGGCATGGTCTTCCAGAGCTTCAACCTCTTCGCGCACAAGACGATCCTGGAGAACGTCACGCTCGGGCCCGATCAAGGTGCGCGGGAAGAGCAAGGCGGACGCCGAGAAGCGCGGCCGCGAGCTGCTCGACCGCGTCGGCGTCGGCAGCCAGGCCGACGAAGTACCCCGCCCAGCTCTCCGGCGGCCAGCAGCAGCGGGTGGCGATCGCGCGCGCGCTGGCGATGGAGCCGAAGGCGATGCTCTTCGACGAGCCGACCTCGGCGCTGGACCCCGAGATGATCAAGGAGGTCCTCGACGTGATGGTCGACCTCGCCGAGCGCGGCATGACGATGATCGTGGTCACCCACGAGATGGGCTTCGCGCGCACGGCGGCCAACCGGGTCGTGTTCATGTCCGAGGGCGCCATCGTCGAGGAGAACACCCCCGAGGAGTTCTTCACCAACCCGCAGTCCGACCGCGCCAAGGACTTCCTCGGCAAGATCCTCAGCCACTGAGCACATCGGGGCTCACCTGATTTTCCACACAACCGGCAGGGGACGGGTCACCGGCCCGGAAGAGGAGAAGAAGATGCGACTCACGAAGATCAAGGTGGTGCTGGCCGGCCTCGGCGCTGGCCGCGACCGCTGCCTGCGGCGGCAACGCCGGCGAGCGACTCGACGAGGGCGCCGAGGTCGAGGTCGCAGGACGACGCGGCTGCCGAGCTTCGACGACGGCACCACGGATGAAGGAGCTCGCCGACGCCGGCAAGATCACCATCGGCGTCGAAGTTCGACCAGCCCGGCCTCGGCTTCAAGGGTGCCGCCGACGACGAGCCGAGCGGCTTCGACGTCGAGATGGGCAAGATCCTGGCCGGCGACGCTCGGCATCGACGACGACGACATCACCTGGAAGGAGACGATCTCCGACAACCGGGAGCCGTTCCTCGAGCGACGGCGAGGTCGACCTGGTGCTGGCGACGTACTCCATCACCGACGAGCGCCGTCAGGATCGTCGGCCAGGCCGGGCCCTACTACATCACCGGCCAGCAGCTGCTGGTGAAGAAGGACAGCGACATCAAGGGCGTCGCCGACATCAAGGGCAAGGAGGTCTGCTCGGTGACCGGGTCGACCTCGCTGGACAACGTCGAGCAGAAGGGCGCCAAGCCGCGCGGCTTCGACACCTACTCCGAGTGCCGCGACCAGGTGCTCGACGGGACCGTCGACTCGATGACCACCGACGGCTCCATCCTGCTCGGGTACGCCGCCGAGAACCCGGACGAGCTCGAGGTCGTGGGCGAGCCGTTCTCCGAGGAGCGCTACGGCGTCGGCTACAGCAAGGACAGCCCCGAGATGTGCCAGTGGATCAACGACACCATCGAGGCGTCGTTCGAGGACGGCAACTGGCAGAAGGCGTTCGACGCGACGCTCGGCAAGTCCGGTGCGGACGCGCCCGAGCAGCCGACGCTCGATCCCTGCACAGCCTGACCGCATGAGCGCGGGGCGGCCGGTACGCCGGTCGCCCCGCGTCTCGCCCGAACCTGACCGCATCCGGCAGCCCGAGAGGAGGCACGCGTGAGTGACGTCTTCGACCACTTCGACCTGGTGCTCAAGGCGTTCTGGCTGACGATCCAGCTGTTCCTGCTTCTCGGGCCTGTTCTCGCTGCTGCTCGGCACGTCCTGGCCAGCATGCGCGTGGGGCCGGTCAGCGTGCTGCGCAAGGCCTCCGGCGTCTACGTGACCGTGGTCCGCAACACGCCGCTGCTGATGGTCTTCATCTTCGTCTTCGTGGCTGCGCCGCGCATCGACATCAACTTCGACTTCCTCGCCAAGGGCGTGATCGCCCTGACGATCTACACCTCGACGTTCGTCTGCGAGGCGATCCGCTCCGGCATCAACTCGGTGCCGCTCGGACAGGCCGAGGCCGCACGGTCCATCGGTCTCACCTTCGCCGGGTCGATGCGCGAGGTCGTCCTCCCCCAGGCCGTCCGCGCCACCGTGCCTCCCCTGGCCAGCGTGCTGATCGCGCTGCTCAAGAACACCTCCGTCGGCGCCGCCTTCGGCCTGCTCGAGGCGACGGCCCGGATGCGCTACTTCACCAACAACAACGCCGACGACCGGCTGTTCATCTTCTTCGTCTTCGCGCTCGGCTACGTGATCCTCGTCGAGCTGTTGCTCCTTCGGCGCCTGGAGACTCGAGCGCCGGTGGAAGGTGGCCACGCGATGAGCTGCCAGCGTCCTGTTCGACTCCCCCGGACCCAAGACCGTGGCCCGTCACCGGATCTACTCGGCCGTCGTCGTCGCTGGCCGCTGATCGGTCTCGTCGCGCTGGTCGTCGCCCGGCTCGAACAGCCAGGGACAGCTCGCCTACGACCTGTGGGAGCCGTTCATCACGCCGAAGTACGTCGAGGCGCTCCTCGAGGGCCTGCTGAACACCCTGCAGGATGGCCGCGCACGTCGGTCGTCTTCGCGGTGGTCTTCGGCCTGGTCTTCGGGACGGCCAAGCTGTCCGACCGCGTCGTGGATCAGGTGGCCCGCCTGGGCTGGTCGTCGAGTTCTTCCGCGCCGTGCCGGTGCTGCTGCTGATGGTCTTCTTCTTCCTCGCCTACGGCATCGGCGCCGACGGCATCGGCCCCTACTGGTGCGTGGTCGCCGCGCTGACCGCTCTACAACGGCGCGGTGCTCGCCGAGGTGTTCCGGGCCGGCATCAACGCCGTGCCCGGCCGGGCAGGCGGAGGCGGCGTACGCCATCGGGATGCGCAAGAGCCAGGTCGATGAACATCATCCAGCTGCCCCAGGCCGTGAAGATCATGCTGCCCGCGATCATCAGCCAGTGCGTGGTGGCGCTGAAGGACACCAGCCTCGGCTTCTACATCGTGGCGCCGGGCCTCACCTACGTCGGCAAGGCGATCTACACCGAGTTCCAGAACCAGGTGCAGACCGCGATCGTGGTCAGCGCGATCTACATCACGGTCAACCTGGTGCTGACGGGATCGCCACCTGGGTGCAGAAGAAGTACGTCGGCGAGAAGACGCTCGACGTCGCCGCGATCGGCAGGCCGGCGGCGGCATGGTCACCGGCGAGAACACCGGCGGCGCGGCCTCGTCGAGCCGCTGAGCGCTCAGACGCCTTCTTCGGGGTCACCCAGAGCCGGATGACGCCCTCGATCACCACGGTGCCGTCGTCGCGCACGCCCTTGACCCGCACCGGCACGTCGGGGTCTGAGCCGGTCCACTGCTCGGGGTCGGTCTCGGCGATGCAGGTGATGTCGCTGGTCGCCTTGGCGGTGTAGCTGACCTCCATGCCCTTGGGGATCCAGCGCTTGTCCTTCGGGATCGACGCCTCGGCCAGCACGCCCATCGCGGCCTCGAGGCCGTTGCACAGCGCGATCGCGTGCACGGTGCCGATGTGGTTCTTCACCCCGCGGCGCTTGGGGATGACCACCTCGGCGTGGTTGGGCTCGATGACCGTGAACCGCGGCCGGATGGTCCAGAAGTACGGCGCCACCTGGGAGAACGCGAAGGAGAACAACCGGTCCCCGACGAGCGGGATCGCGTGGGTCTTCTCGTACAGGTCGACGACTCGGCTCATGGGCCGCACCTTACTCGTGAGTAGGTTCGCGAGGCGGGCCCTGTGGGCAGCCTCACGCGCGGCCGTCGAGCCGCTCGATCAGCCGGATGGCGTCGTGGGGCGCGTAGCCCTTCATGTCGTTGTCGAAGTAGACGAAGCTGTCGCGGCCGTCAGCGGTCCAGCCCGTGATCTGCTCGGCCCAGCGGTCCAGCGCCTGTGTCGGTGTAGCCGCTGGCGTAGAGCTCCTGGTCGCCGTGCAGCCGTGCGTAGACGATCGGTCCGACCGCCTGCTCGAAGCGCGGCCACTTCCCCGCGGAGTCGGCGACCACGAGCGCCATCTCGCAGCTGTCGAGGTGGGCCACCGCCTCCTCGGCCGCGAAGCTCATGTGCCGTGGCTCCAGGGCGTAGTGGATCGGGCGGTCGACCACCTCGCCGGACCACAGCTTGTCGCCGGTGAGCCGGTCGTCGTGACGCTTGGCCAGCTCGGCCGCCTCACTCGTGGTGCGAGGCAGCAGGTCGCAGAAGGCGGCGAGCACCTGCTCGTCGTACGGGAAGGTCGCGGGCAGCTGCCACAGGATCGGGCCCAGCTTCTCCCCCAGGGCGAGGACGCCCTGGGCGAAGAAGTTCGCGAGCGGCTGCTCCACGTCCTGGAGCCGCTTCATGTGCGTGATGAACCGGCCGCCCTTGACCGAGAACACGAAGTCGTCGGGCACCTCGGCGCGCCACTTCTCCCAGCTGGACGGCCGCTGCAGGGAGTAGAACGAGCCGTTGACCTCGATCGAGGTCAGCTGCGAGGCGGCGTACTCCAGCTCGCGGCGCTGCGGCAGGCCCTCGGGGTAGAAGTCGCCTCGCCACGGCGGGTACCGCCAGCCGGAGATGCCGATGTGGTGCGTCACCCTCAGGCCAGTACCCGCGGCACGTCGATGCTGCACCCGACGACCGTGTCGACGCCCCCGTCGGACTGCGGCTCGTCGAACCACATCCCCTCGACGGCACCGAGCTTGGCCAGCACCCGCAGCGAGCGGGTGTTGCGGTGGTCGGGGGCCGCGAACAGCTCCATCGCCCCGTCGTACGCCGGGACGACGATGTCGCGCAGGAACACCCAGAGCAGGCTGGTGCCGAGCCCGCGGTCGACGTACGCCGCCTCGCCGATCACGTAGTCGAAACCGATCGCGTCGGGGCGGCCGCACATCAGCGCGTAGTCGGGATGCTCGGAGATCCGGTAGTCCTGGCAGAAGCCGATGGACCGGCCGTTGACCTCCCAGATCCAGTAACGGACCGCGTCCTCGCCGCGGATCCCGGGACCGTAGTAGTCGGCGATCTGCTGGGCCGACCGGTTCTCGTCCCACCAGGTCGCGACGTGGTCGGCGTTGACCCACCGCACCAGGTCGGGGAAGTCACCCTCGGTCATCGGACGCAGCGCGTAGGTGTGCTCGTCGTCCACCCGGAACCGGAGCGGGTCACCGGAGAGGTCGACGGCCAGGACGGGTCCCCGGCCACCGGCGCGGCGGTCGGCCGCCCTGCGCCCAGGACTCCCCCTCCGGCACCTCGGCGCGGGAGAACTCGATCAGCACGGACCCATCATGGCCGATCCGGCTCAGCGCACCCGGCGGAGCAAGCGGGTCATGGTCCCGGCGGCACCGAGCACGCCGAAGACCGCGAACATCGCCATGTCGCGGCCGTAGGCGCCCAGCACGTCGGACCGGAACAGGTTGTCCCCGATGAACTGCGACCGGCTCACGAACATGGAGCCCTGCATCTCGGAGTGGAGCTCCCAGAGATCACTGACCACGATCGCCAGGAAGGCCACGAACAGGCCGGCGACGATGAGCAGCACCAGCGGCACCAGGCCCTTGCGCGGCGCGCTGCCGGCGGCCCGGCTGTAGAGGAACACTGCGCCTGCCGCCATCGCGAAGCTGGAGATCGAGGCAAGGTACCCGGCTCGCCAGATCACGACCGTGAGCGCGATGCCGGCCACCACCGCCAGGAAGGCGTTGAACAGGCCGCGGATCACCCACTCGGGCTGCTGCCCGGTCACCGGAGCCGCGTCGTGCTGGACACGGTGCGGCATCGCCGCTGCGCTGAGGCTGTGGTCGCTCATTCTGGGAACCCCCGAGATCGTGTTCCCGCCACCCCCGATGGATGACGGCCAGGGCCAAGTTAGTGGCGCCAGATCACTCGAATGGGATGTTCCGGATCATTCTCGTAATTCGGTCTAGAGCAGTGAACTGGTTGGATGCTGCCCGTGACCACGACAGCAGCGACCGCAGCCGAGATCGACGCCGCCTTCACCCGCTACCAGGCCACCGTGGCCGGGATCGCCGACTCCGGCGACTGGAGCAGCTTCGCCGACCTGTTCACCGAGGACGCGACCTACGAGGAGCACGCGTTCGGCAGCTTCGCCGGCCGGGAGGCGATCCGCGCGTGGGTGCTCGAGACCATGACCAGCTTCCCGGGCAACACGATGACCAGCTTCCCGATCGCCTGGCACGTGATCGACGAGCCGACACAGCGGGTCATCTGCGAGGTCCGCAACCTGATGCCCGACCCGGGCGACGGCTCGGTCCACGAGGCGAGCAACCTGACGATCCTCACCTACGCCGGCGACGGTCTGTGGTCGTGCGAGGAGGACGTCTACAACCCGATGCGGTTCGCCCGGATGGCGGTGGAGTGGGCAGAGGTCGCCGAGGCGCACGGGCGGCTCAGCGAGGAGGGACAGACGTTCCTCGCCCGGATGAGCCGCTGACGTGTCGGACCTGCCGAGCCGACTGCGCCGCGACCTCACCGCGGCGATGCGCGAGCGCGACCGCGACGCCGTGCGCGTGCTGCGCACGGTGCTGTCGGCGATCGCCAACGCCGAGGCCCAGCCGGACCTCGATGACACTCCGATGAGCCAGCGGTCGCAGGGCGTGATCGCGGGAGCCACCGAGGGCTTGGGCACGGGCGAGGTCCCTCGGCGCGAGCTGACCGACCAGGACGTCCGTGCGGTCGTGGAGGCGGAGCGTGACGAGCGTCGGGCGGCAGCCGATGACCTGGCTGCCCGGGGCGCGGTCGAGGCGGCCGATGGACTCCGCGCCGAGGCGACGCTCCTGGAGCGCTACCTCGACTGAGGCCTGCGCCGTCGCTGCCTCACCCTTCGGCGGACGTCCCACTCCTCCTCGCCGAGGTCGAGCTCTTCCTTGACGACCCGGAAGGCCACCGAGCTCGAGTGACCCTTGCGCGCGAGCACGCCGACCAGGCGGCGTACGGCCTTGTCGCGGTCGAGGTTGCGGACCGTGCGCAGCTTCGCGCGCACCAGGGCGCGGGCCGCCTCGACCTCGTCGTCGGGGTCGATCTCGTCGAGCGCCTCGCGGGCGACCTCGTCGTCGATGCCCTTGCGGCGCAGCTCCTGGGCGAGCGCCCGCTTGGCCAGCCCACGGCCGGTCTGGCGCTGCTCGACCCACTCGCGGGCGAACGCCGCGTCGTCGACCAGCCCGACCTCCTCGAACCGGTCGAGCAGCCGCGCCGAGATGTCGTCGGGCACGCCGCGCGAGCTGAGCTTGGTGGCCAGCTCCGACCGGGTGCGCGCGCGCCCGGTCAGCTGGTCGAGCAGGATCGTGCGGGCCACCGACTCCGGGTCGGCGTCGGGGCCGAGGTCACGATCGCGGTCGGGTTCACGTGCTGTGCGCATCGATGCCTCCTGGACGCTGGTCAAACCGTGGTTTGGCAAGGCGGACGAGGGAAGGCGGGCTGCAGCGAGCGCCCGTCGACCGAGGACACGCCGCCAGCGCCGCGGTTTCACGCGTCCTGGTCAGAAGTCGATGCCGTCGGGGTCGATGTCGGGCGCGTCGGCGGTGAAGGCGCCGGGCTCGGCGGCGGGGGTGTCGACCGCGGGACCGATGCCGAGCTTCTCGAGGATCTTCTTCTCGATCTCGTTGGCCAGGTCGGGGTTGTCGCGCAGGAAGGTGCGCGCGTTCTCCTTGCCCTGGCCGAGCTGGTCGCCCTCGTAGGTGTACCAAGCGCCTGCCTTGCGGACGAGGCCCGCCTCGACGCCGACGTCGATCAGGCCACCCTCGCGGCTGATGCCCTGGCCGTACATGATGTCGAACTCGGCCTGCTTGAACGGCGGCGCGACCTTGTTCTTCACGACCTTGACGCGGGTGCGGTTGCCGACCATCTCGGTGCCGTCCTTGAGCGTCTCGATGCGGCGCACGTCGAGGCGGACCGAGGAGTAGAACTTCAGCGCGCGGCCACCGGTGGTGGTCTCGGGCGAGCCGAACATCACGCCGATCTTCTCGCGCAGCTGGTTGATGAAGATCGCGGTCGTGTTGGCGCCGTTGAGGGCTCCGGTCATCTTCCGCAGCGCCTGGCTCATCAGTCGCGCCTGGAGGCCGACGTGGCTGTCGCCCATCTCGCCCTCGATCTCCGCGCGGGGCACCAGCGCCGCGACCGAGTCGATGACGATCAGGTCGAGCGCACCGGAGCGGATCAGCATGTCGGCGATCTCGAGCGCCTGCTCACCGGAGTCGGGCTGGGAGACCAGCAGCGCGTCGGTGTCGACGCCGAGACGCTGGGCGTATTCGGGGTCGAGCGCGTGCTCGGCGTCGATGAACGCCACGATGCCGCCGGCCGCCTGGGCGTTGGCCACGGCGTGCAGCGCGACGGTCGTCTTGCCGGAGGACTCCGGACCGTAGATCTCCACGACGCGACCGCGCGGCAGGCCGCCGAGGCCGAGCGCGATGTCGAGGGAGATCGCTCCGGTGGGGATCACCTCGAGGGGCGCCCGCGTCTCGTCGCCGAGGCGCATGACCGAGCCCTTGCCGAACTGCTTCTCGATGTTGGCGAGCGCTACGTCGAGCGCCTTGTCCCGGTTGTTCTCGGCTCCAGCCATGTCACCCTCACGTGTGTCGTGCGCCCTGCGATCGGAACGCCTGTGTCTGACCTCGATGTCCTGCCAGACGTTAGGAGCCGGCACCGACAACCACGAGTGCGTGTCGTGCGGCTGTGGAGAACCCGGTGTCGACCCCTGCCTGTGGACACGACGGTAGTACGAACAGGTGTTCGATCCAACAGCGACACGCCGCTCGTGAACGCCGCTGGTCGAGCGGTTTCGACAGGCTCAACCAGCGGTGGTTGCGGCCGGCGAAGCGTGGTGCCGAGCGCTACTTCGTGATCCGGTCCAGCGGGCCGGGGGTGTACGGCGAGTTCTCGGTCAGGTAGGCCGCGAACGCGTCGATGTCGAGCCCGCCGAAGAAGGGCGTGGTGCCCTGCTTGAAGGTCGGGAAGCCGTCACCGCCGTCGGCGAGGAAGTTGTTCGTCACGATCCGGTAGGTCGCCGCCTTGTCGATCGGCGTGCCGTTCAGCTGCACCGAGCCGTCCACCGGGACCCGCGTCGCCGAGCTGGTAGCTGAAGCCCTCCGAGACCTGCAGCACCTTGCGACGTCGGCGTTGGCGCCGGTCACCTGCTCGGTGAGCAGCTGGTAGATCTGCGCGCCGGTGAGGCTCATCGAGACCAGGTAGTTGTTGAACGGCTGGACGTTGAACGCCTCCTCGTAGGTGACGTCGCCGGGCGCCTCGCCGCTGGAGTTGCTGAAGGTCAGGTCGGCCCGGATCCCGCCGGGGTTCATGAACGCGATCACCGGCTCCTGGCCACCGGTCACGACCGACTCGTCGGCGAGCTGCGCGTCGGCGATCAGGTCACCGAGCGCGGTCTCACCCGCGGCGTTGGGGGTGCGGGTGACGTCGGTGGCGATCGCCCCGATCACCTCGCTGGCGATCGTCTCGACCAGCTCGGTGTAGTCGGTCGATCAGCTTCTGTCTGCGCGGGGTCCTGCGCGACGTCGCGGCTGACCTGGAGGTTGGAGCCCTTCACCGAGCTGCGCACGATGTCGCGGGTCCGCTTGTCGTAGAGCAGGTTGGTCTCGGTGTAGAGCCGACCGAAGGACGACGCCGAGGTGACCAGCCGCGGGCGGCCGACCGGGTCCTTGACCGAGCACACGTAGGGCTGGTGGGTGTGGCCGCTGACGACCATGTCGATGGCCGGGTCGAGCCCCTTCGCGATCGGCAGGACCGGCGACGTGGGGGCGAGGGTGCCGCCCTTGCCGCAGGTGTAGTCGTAGTTGGGGTTCACGTCGTACGTCGTGCCGGTCGCCGGGTCGGTCCACTTCTGCTTGTCCGGCGTGCCGCCCTGGTGGAGCAGCACCACGATCGCGTTGACGCCCTTGCGCTTGAGCACGGGCACCAGCTTGTTGGCCGTCTGCACCTCGTCGGCGAACTCCAGTCCGGCGACGCCGCTCGCGGTCACGATGCTCGGGCGTGTCCTCCAGGGTCATCCCGATGAAGCCGATCTTCGCGCCGCGCACGTTCTTGATGGAGTACGGCGGCAGGATCGTCTCGTTGGTCCCGGCGTACTTCACGTTCGCGGCGAGGTAGTCGAACTTCGCGCCGCGGAACTTGTGGTCGGGGCAGGAGTTCTGGTTGTTCTCGCCGTCTCCGTCGGCGATGCAGCCACCCCGGGCCATCCGCTGGAGCTCCTTGTA
The DNA here is from genome assembly GCA_963722835.1 of uncultured Actinomycetota bacterium. Classification (GTDB taxonomy): domain Bacteria; phylum Actinomycetota; class Actinomycetes; order Propionibacteriales; family Nocardioidaceae; genus Marmoricola. The sequence goes on along the minus strand of CAVROK010000011.1, from coordinate 396,923 downwards.
GCCCTCGTCGAACTCGTGGTTGCCGACGGCCGTGACGTCGAGGCCGAGCTTGTTCATCGACTCGATGGTCGGCTCGTCGTGGAAGGCGGCCGAGAGCAGCGGGGAGGCGCCGATCAGGTCGCCGGCCGCCACGGTCAGCGAGTTGCGGTGGCCCTTGCGCGCCTGGGCCAGGTGGGTGGCGAGGTACGCCGCCCCGCCGGCGTCCGCCGTGACGTCGACCGGCTTGCCGCTCTCCGGGTCGATCTTGTGGTCGACGACGTTGCGGCCCGACGACCCGCTCGGCGGCTCGAGGTTGCCGTGGAAGTCGTTGAACGACAGCAGCTGGATCGGCACCAGCGAGTGCCGGTGCTGTGCTGGGGCTTGCCGCGCGCGGCGTCGGCCGGCGTGACCGCGGCGAGGGTGGCGAGGGCGCAGGCCCCGGCTGCCAGGACGCCGATGACACGGCGCGTGCGTGATGTGCATGGGGTGCTCCCGAGTGTCATCCTCCGAGTGGGACCCGGGCAGGTTAGTACGCGCCCGCGCACGGAGCACCCCCCTGAGGCGTCACGTTTCGGTGACGCCTGGGCGAACACCCCTGCTGACCCGCGCGTCAGCGGTCGCGCGGCGGGAGCTCGAGCTCGGCCCAGACGGCGCGCCACACGACCTTGGGTGCCTCCCCCGCGGCCAGCGCCTCGGAGGCGGTGCGTTCGCCGAGCGCGCCCAGCACGTGCTGCCGCGCCCAGGTCCGGGCGTACGTCGGACCGAGGGCCGCCTCCATCCGTTCCCAGAACTCGGTGTGCCTCACAGGTCTCCCGGCGGCACCGCGGACGGCTCCGGGCTCCTCGTCACGTCCCAGAGGTGATGGGCGACGTCGTGCAGGTGGTAGACGCCGATCGTCTGCACGGTGAACACCGAGCCGTTGCTGCGCTGGCCGGTGCGCCCCCACTGGTCGTGCCTCGACCGCTGCGTAGACCGCCGCGACCTCGGCGGCCCGCTCGACCAGCGTCGGTGCCGACCTCGACGGGGTCCTGCAGGCTGTACTCCTGCTCGACGGCGGTGACGTCCTGGTCCCAGTTCTCGAAGGTCGGGTCGTCCTCGTCGAGCATCAGCCGCACCCGGCGGGCGAAGAGCTCGTGGACGTCACGCACGTGGCAGGCGTACTCCAGTCGCGACCAGACGTGCGGGGCGGGACGCACGGCGAAGTCGGCGTCGGCCAGCACGGCGTACCAGCCGCGGGTGTTCTCGTGGATCAGCTCGGGCAGGTCCGCCCGGTCGACGTCGGTCGGGTCGAAGCCGCACTGCAGGCACGGCTCGTCGATGACCCAGGTCCAGTCCTTGGTGTCGGGCTCGATGCTCACCCTCCTGATTCTGCCCGGTGCTGCCATCCTGTAGACCGGAGGTCCCCGGGAGAAGGAGCGAGATGACGCTGGGTGCGGTCGTGGTCGTGGTGCTCAGCGTGGCGTTGCTGGTGTCAGCCGTCCTGGTGGTGCGCTCCCACGGGTCCAACCCGTGGCCGGGGATCGTGCTGGCGATGATCACCTCCGGCGTGTGCTTCACCGTCGGCGGCGACTCGCACGCGGACAGCTCGGGGCCGAGCATCGCGACCGTCGCCGCCGCCATCGTGGGTGTCCTGAGCGTCGCTGCCGCGATCTTCGCGATGGTCCCCCGGTCGCGGAAGATGGCGCCGTCGCGGATGCCGATCCTGCTGTCCGCAGGCGCGATCGTGCTCGGGGCCGTGGGACTCCTGGTCAACCTGCTGACGAGCTGACCGCTCCGTCGGCCCGGGGACCGGGCAGCTCGAAGGGCAGCGTCACGTCGTCCAGCCAGGCGGCGCACCCGCAGGACCCCACCGGCTCGAGGGATCCGACCACCCCGGCCAGCAGGTCCTTGAGCCGGCCGATGTGCTTCTCGAACAGGGCGAACACCTGGGCCTGGTCGACCGACTCCTCCGAGCTGACGCCGGCGTCGAGGTCGGTGACGAGCGCGATCGTGGCGTAGCAGAGCCCGAGCTCACGGGCGAGCACGGCCTCGGGGTGGCCGGTCATGTTCACGACGGTCCACCCCGCGCGGGCATAGCTCTGCGACTCCGCCCGGGTGGAGAACCGCGGCCCCTCGATGACGACCATCGTGCCGTCGTCGATCACGCCGTCACCGGCGCCGGTGACGAGGGCGGCGCGCAGGTCCGGGCAGTACGGGTCCGCGAAGGGCGCGTGCGCCGCACCGCGGTCGACGTAGGTCTGGACCCGGCTGGTGGTCCGGTCGACGAGCTGGTCGGGCACCACGAGCGTGCCGGGCTGGGTCTCGGGCTGGAGCCCACCGACCGCGCAGGGCGCGAGCACCTGCTCGACGCCGAGGCTGCGCAGCGCCCAGAGGTTGGCGCGGTAGGGGATCCGGTGCGGCGGGTACTCGTGGCCCGGGCCGTGCCGCGGGAGGAACGCGACCGCGCGACCCGCGACCTCGCCGACCGCGATCGGCGCCGAGGGGTCGCCGTACGGCGTGGTCACCTCGACCGTCGAGGGATCCTCGAGGAACTCGTAGAAGCCGCTGCCGCCGATCACGGCGATGCGGGGAAGCTCGCGAGACTCAGGTGCCATGCCGGCCAGTCTGCCCGGTCAGCTCAGCAGCAGCTTGTCCAGGCGTCGGCCGACGATCGTGAGCCCGATGAGCCCCATCGCGAGCAGGTAGACGACCGAGACCGCGGACTCCCAGGTGACGACGCCGGTGGTCAGCTCGCGCACCAGGACGACGCCGCGGTAGAGCGGGGTGACCTCGACGATCCACTGCACCGGGGCCGGGAACGCGCTGATCGGGAAGAACGTCGCCGAGAACAGGAACAGCGGCAGCGTGGCCAGGGTGACGTACTCGAAGTCCTGCCACGAGCGCATGTAGGTCGTCAGCGCCATGCACGCGCCGCCGAAGGCGAACCCGATCAGCAGCGCAGCCGGGACCGCGAGCACCGCCCACCACGACTGCACCAACCCCATCGCGACCATCACGAGCAGGAACGCCGCCGAGTAGATGCCGCCGCGCAGCAGCGACCAGGTGAGCTCGCCGCGGGCGACGTCGGTGGTGGTCAGCGGCGTGGCCAGCATCTGGTCGAAGAGCTTGTTGTACTTCAGCTTGAAGAAGAAGTTGAACGTCGAGTCGAGCAGCGCAGCCGTTCATCGCCGAGGCGGCGAGCATGCCCGGGGCGACGAACTCGGCGTACGGGATGGTCTCGCCGTGGAACTCGAAGCCGGTCACGAGCTGGCCGACGCCGATGCCGATCGAGAACAGGTAGAAGACGGGCTCGAGGAAGCCGGTGACGAAGATCCACCAGGCCGCGCGGTAGGCGAGGAAGTTGCGGTAGAGCAGCAGGCCGGTGGCCTCGCCGGTGCCGAGCTGCGCGCCGGCAGCGCGACCGATCGCCTGGTTGAGCAGCGCCATCAGTCGACCAGCCGCTTGTTCAGGAGGCGTACGGCGAGCAGGTAGCCCGCCACCGCGAACGCAGCGAGGTAGACGACGTGGACCACGGCCAGCGTCCAGTCGACCTGGCCGAGGACGAGCATGCGGGTCAGGTCGACCCCGTGCCACAGCGGAGTCAGCCGGGCCAGCCACTCCATCACCGGACCGAGGTTGGCGATCGGGAAGAACGCACCGGAGAACAGGAACATCGGGATCATGCCGAGCCGGAAGACCAGGGAGAAGCCGCTCTCGTCGCGCATCGCCGCCGTGATGGCGTAGATCGGCGCCGGCGAACGCCAGCCCGATCAGCAGCTGCACGAAGAAGGCCAGCAGCACTCCCCACCACGACTCGAAGACCCCGAACGGGGCCATCACGGCGGTGAAGACGGCGCAGACCGTCGCGACCCGGAACAGCACGAAGCCGAGGTGGGCCAGCACGACGGCGGCGATGTCGAGCGGCGAGGCGATCATCCCGTAGAAGGTGCGCTGCCACTTGATCATCGCCCATCACGGGGTAGGTGACCTCACCGAACACGATCGTCATCGCCTGGGCGGCGAGCATCCCGGGGGCGACGAAGGCGAGGTAGCTGGACGCGCCCTCGAGCTGATCGGGATCGCCCTCGATGAAGCCGCCGAGCAGGACGCCCATGGCCACGATGTAGAGCAGCGGCGTCACGAAGGACGTGATCACGCTGCCCTTCCAGGTGCGGCGGTAGACCGTCGCCCAGTAGTCGGTCATCCGCAGGGCACCGGCCAGCACGGTCGACCGGCGCGGTCGAGCCGGTGGCCGGGCGGGAGTCGGTGGTGCTCATCAGTCGACCCCTCAGTCGACCAGGGTGCGGCCGGTGAGGCGGAGGAAGACGTCCTCGAGCGTGGAGCGGCGTACGAGGGAGACCGACGGCGACAGGCCACGCTCGTGGACCTTGGCCAGCGTCTCCTCGCCGTCGGAGGTGTAGAGCAGCAGCCGGTCGGGCAGCACCTCGACCCGCTCGGCGAGGTCCTCGACCTTCGCCGCCAGGACCTCGTGCTCGCCCACGCCGAACCGCAGCTCGGCGACCTCGCGCGTCGACCACGCACGGATCAGCTCGAGCGGCGAGCCCTCGGCGACGATCAGCCCCTTGTCCATCACCACGAGGCGGTCGCAGAGCTGCTCGGCCTCGTCCATGTAGTGCGTGGTCAGCACGATCGTCACGCCCTGCTGCTTGAGCCGGAACAGCCGGTCCCAGACCACGTGACGGGCCTGGGGGTCCAGCCCGGTGGTGGGCTCGTCGAGCAGCAGCATGTCGGGCCGGTTGATCAGCGAGCGCGCGATCGTGAGCCGACGCTTCATGCCGCCGGAGAGGTCCTCGACCTTGGACTTCGCCTTCTCGGTCAGCTGCACGAACTCGAGCAGCTCCTCGACCCGCTGGCGCACCTCGACCCGCGGGATCCCGAAGTAGCGGCCGTAGACGAAGAGGTTGTCGGTGACGTTGAGCTCGGTGTCGAGGGTGTCCTCCTGCGGGCAGACCCCGATCCGGGCGCGGATGGCCGGCCCCTCGGTGGCGGGGTCCATCCCGAGGATGTGCAGCGTGCCGCCGGAGACGGGCGAGACCGCCGCGACCATCCGCATCGTCGAGGACTTGCCCGCGCCGTTGGGCCCGAGGAAGCCGAAGGACTCACCGCGGCGCACCTCCACGTCGATGCCCTTGACCGCCTCGACCGTGCCCTGCTTGCTCTCGAAGGACTTGCGCAGGTCGACTGCCCGGATCATCGGCTCGGCGGCGGTTGGCGTCACGTTGACCGACAGTAGACGCGCGACCCGACAGGTGGCTTGTGGATTACGGCGCGTGGGCGTCGGAGGGGTGACGGTTTCCCCGGGCGGCCGGGGAAACCGTCACCTGGTGGGCGTTGCAACACCCATCAGGTGATGGAGTTGCCCGCCAGGCCCACCCGATCTGTCCGTCCGGGCCAGACCAGATCGAGTACGGCGCTCACGCCGACGTGCTCGATGCCCGCGGGTACTCCTCGATCACCCACTCGAGGACGCGACGAGCCGTCTCGTAGTCCTCGCCGAAGGTGCGCGCGAGCCGTCGCTCCACCGACTGCAGGTGCCGGAACCCGGTGTCGGTCACCTGGCGGCCGTAGTCGGTGTAGGTGACGATCTTGGCGCGCCGGTCGTCGGGGTCCGGCTCCATCCGGCAGATGCCGAGGTCGACCAGCTCGCGCACCACCTCCCCCATCGACTGCTTGGTGATGCCCGCCCGCGCGGCCATGTCGGTGATCCTGGCGCCCTCACCGCGCAGCGTGCCGAACACCGCGTCGTGGGCCAGCCGGAGCTCGGTGAAGCCGTGGGAATGGGCGGTCCTGACCATGTCGAGGCCGAGACCGGTGGCGGCCTTCTCCACGAGCCCGATCATCGGCGTTCGATCCAAGGGCCGGATCTCTCTTGACATTGGTAAGGTCACCTTTCTATTTTAGACAGGTGACCTTACTTTAGCAAGGAGCCCGCCATGACGCACCACATCCTCCTCCACCAGGTCTCGGCCCTGTTCCGCGGCAGCCCGACCCGCTCCGTCCGGGTGGGGCTCGAGCACGAGCTCGTGACGCGTGACTCCGCCGGCCGGTCGGTCCCGATCGAGCGCGTGCGGCGAGCGGTCGCCGGTGCGGCGTACTCCCCCTGGGTGGGGTTCGAGCCCGGCGGCCAGGTCGAGCTCAGCCTGCCGTGCGCACCGTCCCTCCCCCACCTGGCCAGGCTCTGGGAGCGCACCATCGGCGCCCTGCGCGCGGACTGCGGTCGCGCCGACGTGCTGCTCGACGCGGTGCCGGTCGACCCGCGTGCGGAGGAGGAGGTGCCGCGGCAGCTCACCCACCGGCGCTACGCCGCGATGGAAGGTCACCTCGACCGGATCGGCCCGGCCGGGCGCCGGATGATGCGCCGGACCGCCTCGACGCAGGTGTGCGTCGACTGGTGGCCCGGCGAGGCCGGCCGCGAGCAGTGGCGGCTCGCCCTCCTGGCCGGGCCGTTCCTCGCGGCAGCGTTCGCCCGCAGCAGCGGACCCCACTCACGGCTCGCGACGTGGCGCTCGGTGGACCCGGGCCGGACCGCGTTCGACGACCGGCTGCTCCGCGGAAACGACCCGGTTGCGGCGTACGCCGACTTCGCCGCCGGTGCCGCGGTGTTCGCGATGCCCGGCTCTCCCGAACCCTCGGAGCCGACGACGTTCGCCGCGTGGGCACGGACCCACGAGGTCGTCGAGGCGGCCGTGGCGCACCACCTCTCCACGCTGTTCCCCCCGGTGCGCCCGCGAGGTCGCTACCTCGAGCTGCGGTTCCTCGACGTCCAGCCCGACGAGCTCGTGGTGCCGGTGGCGGCACTGCTCAGCCGGCTGATGTACGACGACGAGATCCGCCGTCAGGCCCTCCGGATCGTGCAGTACGACGACCCGCGGTTCGTCGACCACTGGGAGCTCGCAGCCCTGGCTCCCGAGGCGCTCGCCGACGTCTCCGCCGCACTGGTGAAGCTGGCCGGCCCGGTGCCGTCGCGCGACCTGGTCGGTGTGGCATGAACAGCCTCTTCGTCATCGACCCGCTGCAAGGCCTGGACGCCGGCATCGACAGCAGCGTCGGCCTGATGGCCGCCACGACCGACGCCGGCGCCGCGGCGTGGGTGTGCGAGCCGGAGGACCTCGCGATCGTCTCCGGCCGACTGGTGGCCCACGCCCGCAGCATCGTGGTCCGCCCGCGTGTCTCCCGAGGTGACCACCGCTGGCTGGTCGACAGCCCGTGGTTCGACGAGGTCGAGCGACGGGTGATCGACGTGGCCGACGAGGTGCAGGTCGCGCTGCTGCGGCTGGACCCTCCGGTGGACCCGCGCTACCTGCGCACGACGTACCTGCTCGACGTGGCGGCCGACGCCGGCGTCCGGATGGTCAACCGGCCCAGCGGCGTACGCACCCTGCAGGAGAAGCTCTGGGCGCTGCGCTTCCCCGACCTCTGCCCCGACACCCTGGTCGTCCGCCGAGGTCGACCGGGTCCTGGACTTCGTCGACCGGCACGGGGCAGCGGTGCTCAAGCCGGTCGACGGGTTCTCGGGGATCGACGTCTGGCTGCTGCGCGCGCACGACCGCAACACGCGCTCGCTCGTGGAGTCGGCGACGTCGCGGGGCACCCGGCACGTGGTCGTGCAGGAGTACCTCCCCTCGGTCGACTCCGGCAACAAGCGGCTGTTCCTGCTCGACGGCGAGATCGTCGGGACCGTCGACCGGGTGCCGTCCGACGACGACTTCCGGATCGGGCCGCCCTCACGGTCGGTGCAGCCCGATGCGCGCGACGAGGAGATCACGCGCACGCTCGCGCCGTACCTCCGTCAGCTCGGCATCGCCCTCGCCGGCCTCGACGTCATCGACGGCCGCCTGATCGAGGTCAACGTCACCTGTCCCGGAGGCATGCACAAGACCGACGCCCTCCTCGGGACCGACCTCAGCGGCACGATCATGCGCCGCCTGCTCCACCCCGCCACCCACGAAGGAAGAGGTATTCGCATGAACACGCTCCAGATCACCTGCGTCGCCCTGCTCGGCGTCCTGCTGTTCGTCCTCGGGGCGAACGTCACGCGGCACCGGGCCATCCGCGGCAACACCGGCAACCAGATGCCGACCGACCCCGCGGACAAGATGTTCATCGCGATCCGCGCGCACGGGAACGCCGCCGAGTACGTGCCCACGCTGTGCGTGCTGATCCTGATCTGCGGCCTGCTCTCGGACGGCTGGTGGGTCGATGTCCTGGCGCTCTCGGCCGTCTTCGCCCGCTACGCCCACGCGATCGGGATGCTGCGTGCCTCGACGCTGGCCTCGCACGGCGGACTGCGCGACATCGGCGCGGGGAGCACCTACGCGACCGGCATCGCCCTCGCCGTGACGGCCGTCGTCGTGGCCGCGGCGTGAGCAGATGACGCCCGGGCCGGTCGTCGGGATCGCCGCTGCGTCGTACACCGTCGCCGCGGCACTTCGGCGACCTGCCCGTGCACGGCATCTCGCGGTGGTACGCCGACCGGGTGCGCGCCGCGGGAGGCCGTCCGGTGCTGCTCCCTCCCGGAGGCGGTGTCGACCTCCTCGACGTGCTCGACGGGCTGGTGCTGGCGGGCGGGGGCGACCTCGACCCGGCGCTCTACGGCTCCGACGTGGCGGCCCGGGACGTCGACCGATCTCGGGACCTGGCCGAGCTGGCGCTGGCCCGCGCCGCACGGGAAGCCCGCCTGCCGGTGCTGGGCATCTGCCGCGGAGCGCAGGTGTTCGCCCTGATGGACGGAGGCGCACTGCTGCCCGAGGTCCCGCACGTCCTTCCCGACGCGCTGCACCCGATCAGCACGGCGGCGGGATCAGCCTGCGCGTCGCTGCTCGGTCCGCGGGCGGAGGTCAACTCGCTGCACCACCAGGCGATCGCACGTCTCGGGCCCGGCTGGCAGGTGACGGCGACCGCGGACGACGGCGTGGTCGAGGCCGTCGAGTGGGACGGGTCCTCCTGGCCGGCCCTCGGCGTCCAGTGGCACCCCGAGCTCGACCACACCGGCCCGGCGGTGTTCGGGTGGCTGGTGTCGCGGGCGCGGCGAGCATCGCCTCCGTCGTGCGTCATACGAACTGGCTGCCCGGAGCGACCGCTTCGTATGACGTTGCGCGGGACGTCATACGGTCTGGTCGCTCGGACGACCACCTCGTATGACGTCCTGCCGGCCCAGCCGCCAGAGGAGCACTCCGATGGCCAGCGCGGCCACCGTCATGTCGTAGCGACCGGCCAGACCGAAGGCGACGTTGAGCACCAGGAAGAACGCGACGATGCCGGTCACCACGCGCAGGGCGTCGGGTCCGTCGAGCCCACCGGTCGCCCGACGGCGCACGAGCACGACGCCCACCGCCACCGGGACCAGGGACAGCGCCACCCCGATCGGCCACGGCAGGCCGGTCGACGAGATGGCGTAGACGGTGACGAAGTGTGCCGCCGTGCAGACGAATGCGATGGTCCCCAGCCAGCGCGCGGGTCTCGCGGCTCGACGTCGACGTGGTCTCCGCCTGCGCCCGGAAGCGGAAGGCGGCGGCCACGAGCAGCACGCCCAGGAACGCGGCGGCCAGCAGCACCTCGACCGGCGGGACGTAGAACTCCTCCCAGTACACGAACATCACCGCCGCCATCGCCAGGGCACACGTCCCCATGCCGATCGGCCCGATCCACGACCGGTCGCGCTGCGCGGGGAAGAGCCGATGCACGACCACGATCGACGCGACGATGCTCACGGCGGTGTGGAAGACCGTGAGATGGGTGGCGATCAGCACGTTGACGTGCCACACCTCGCTGTAGTCACCGATCCCGACCTCGTCCCAGTAGGCGGGGTCGTACCAGAACCGGTCGACCAGCCCCTCCTCGTAGACGCCGTACGCCGCACCGAGCAGCAGGAGGCCCGGCCAGCCGAGCCCGTACCGGTGGGTGACCTCGCGGACCAGCAACGCCCCGCACCCGTACATGCCGACCATCAGGGCGAGGTTCCACGGCAGCAGCAGGTCGAGGGGTGGCGTCGCCGTGGACAGCACCTCGCCGAAGACCGGAGCGAGCAGGAGGAGCGCCACCACCGCTGCCACCGGACGATCACGTGCGGCCCCCGGCATGGCCCAAGGAAACCACGGGCCGGGCCCGAGCCGACTGACCTGTCGGTGTCGTCCGGCAGGATGGTTGGGTGCACCAGTTCAGCCCGGCGACGCAGGCGTGGTTCGCCGCTGCCTTCGCGTCCCCGACCCCGGCGCAGAGCGGCGCGTGGGACGCGATCGCGGCGGGCCGGCATGCCCTGGTGGTGGCGCCGACCGGCTCCGGCAAGACGCTCTCGGCGTTCCTCTGGTCGATCGACCGGCTGGCCACCGAGCCCGTGCCGGAGAAGAAGAAGCGCTGCCGGGTCCTCTACGTCTCGCCCCTGAAGGCCCTCGCCGTCGACGTCGAGCGCAACCTCCGGGCACCGCTGGTCGGCATCCGGCAGACCGCCGAGCGGCTCGGCGTGGAGGTGCCCGAGATCCGGGTCGGCGTGCGGTCGGGTGACACCTCGCCGCAGGACCGCCGCCGGATCCAGACCAGCCCGCCCGACATCCTGATCACCACTCCCGAGTCGCTGTTCCTGATGCTCACCTCGCAGGCCCGCGAGTCGCTCAAGGGCGTCGAGACCGTGATCATCGACGAGGTCCACGCGGTCGCCGGCACCAAGCGCGGCGCCCACCTGGCCGTCTCCCTCGAGCGCCTCGACGAGCTGCTCGACAAGCCCGCGCAACGCATCGGGCTCTCCGCGACGGTCCGCCCGATCGACGAGGTGGCGCGCTTCCTCGGGTGGCCAGGCGCCGGTCGAGGTGGTGGCTCCGCCCGTCGGAGAAGGAGTGGGACCTCAAGGTCGTCGTGCCCGTCGAGGACATGACCGAGCTCGGCGAGGAGGGCGACGACGGTCCGCGCGCCGGCTCGCTGTGGCCGCACGTCGAGGAGCGGGTGCTCGACCTGATCGAGCAGCACACCTCGACCATCGTCTTCTCCAACTCCCGCCGGCTCGCCGAGCGGCTGACGGCCCGGCTCAACGAGCTCGCCGCGGAGCGGGCAGGTGTCGTCGACGCAGAGCCCAGACGCACGCACGCCCGCCGAGGTGATGGCGCAGTCGGGCCAGGCCGAGGGCGCTGCGCCCCTCGTCGCCCGCGCCCACCACGGCTCGGTGTCCAAGGAGCAGCGGGCGATCATCGAGGACGACCTCAAGCGCGGCCGGCTGCCCTGCGTGGTCGCGACGAGCAGCCTCGAGCTCGGCATCGACATGGGCGCGGTCGACCTGGTCGTCCAGATCGAGTCGCCGCCGTCCGTCGCGAGCGCGCTCCAGCGGGTCGGCCGCGCCGGCCACCACGTCGGCGAGGTCTCGCGGGGTGTGCTCTTCCCCAAGCACCGCGGCGACCTGGTGCCCTCGGCGGTCACGGTCGAGCGGATGCGCACGGGTGGCATCGAGGCGCTGCACATCCCGGCCAGCCCGCTCGACGTACTCGCCCAGCAGGTCGTCGCCGCCACCTCGCTGGACACCTGGAACGCCGACGAGCTCTTCGACGTCGTACGCCGATCCGCGCCGTTCGCCTCCCTCCCCCGCAGTGCGTACGACGCGACGCTCGACCTGCTCTCCGGGCGCTACCCGAGCGACGAGTTCGCCGAGCTGCGCCCCCGCCTCGTCTGGGACCGCGTCTCCGGCGACCTGACCGGCCGCCCCGGTGCCCAGCGTCTGGCCGTCACCAGCGGCGGCACCATCCCCGACCGCGGCCTCTTCGGCGTCTTCCTCGTCGGCGAGAAGGCTTCGCGCGTCGGTGAGCTCGACGAGGAGATGGTCTACGAGTCCCGCGTCGGCGACGTGTTCACCCTCGGCACCACCAGCTGGCGGATCGAGGACATCACCCACGACCGGGTGCTCGTCTCCCCCGCCCCCGGCCAGCCCGGACGGCTGCCCTTCTGGACCGGCGACACCCTGGGCCGTCCTGCCGAGCTCGGCATGGCCATCGGCCAGTTCACCCGCGAGGTGGCCGCGATGCCGCGCGAGGAGGCGATCGCGCGCGCGACGACGGCCGGCCTCGACGAGTGGGCGGCCGACAACCTGATGTCCCTGATCGAGGAGCAGCGCGAGGCCACCAACGCGGTCCCGCACGACCAGCAGCTCGTGGTCGAGCGGTTCCGCGACGAGCTCGGCGACTGGCGGCTCGTCGTACATTCTCCGTTCGGCACGCCGGTGCACGCGCCCTGGTCGTTGGCGATCAACGCGCGGCTGCGCGAGCGCTACGGCATGGACGCGCAGGCGATGGCCACCGACGACGGCATCGTCCTGCGCATCCCCGAGACCGACCAGGACCCGCCGGGCGCCGAGCTGATCGCCTTCGAGCCCGACGAGATCGAGCAGATCGTCACCACCGAGGTGGGCGGGTCTGCGCTGTTCGCCTCGCGCTTCCGGGAGTGCGCGGCACGGGCCCTGCTGCTCCCGCGACGGGACCCCGGCCGCCGTGCTCCCTTGTGGCAGCAGCGGCAGCGGTCCGCGCAGCTGCTCGAGGTGGCCGCTCGCTACCCGTCGTTCCCGATCATCCTGGAGACGGTCCGCGAGGTGCTCCAGGACGTCTACGACCTGCCCTCGCTGGTCGCGCTGCACCGACGGATCTCCGAGCGACGGCTGCGCCTGGTCGACGTCAACACCCAGCGGCCCTCGCCGTTCGCGCAGTCGCTGCTGTTCGGCTACGTCGCCCAGTTCATGTACGAGGGCGACTCCCCCATCGCCGAGCGCCGCGCCGCCGCGCTCACCCTCGACCAGGGACTGCTCGCCGAGCTGCTCGGTCGCGCCGAGCTGCGCGAGCTGCTCGACCCGGAGGTGCTCGCCGAGGTCGAGTCCGAGCTCCAGCGGCTGGCCGAGGACCGCAGGACGCGCGACAGCGAGGGCATCGCCGACCTGCTCCGGCTGCTCGGGCCGCTGTCCGCCGAGGAGATCCAGGCACGGTCCACCTCCCCCGACCAGGTGGCGGACTGGCTCGGCCTGCTCGTCGACGCCCGCCGGGTGGTGCCGGTGCTGATGGGCGGTCACGAGCGGTTCGCGGTCATCGAGGACGTCGCCCGACTGCGCGACGGGCTCGGCGTCCCCGTCCCCCCCGGAGTGCCGGCCACGTTCACCGAGCCGGTCGACGACCCGCTGGGTGACCTGGTCGGCCGCTACGCCCGCACGCACGGCCCGTTCACCGCCTCCGAGGTCGCCCAACGGCTCGGGCTCGGCGTCGCGGTGGTGCAGCAGACGCTGGCCCGGCTCGGCGGGCAGGGTCGGGTGCTGGAGGGCGAGTTCCGGCCACAGGGCGCCGGCGCGGAGTGGTGCGACGCCGAGGTGCTGCGGATGCTGCGTCGCCGCTCGCTCGCCCGGCTGCGCCACGAGGTCGAGCCGGTGGAGCCCGTCGCGCTGGCCCGCTTCCTGCCGGCGTGGCAGCACGTCGCGTCGACCGGCGGAGGCGGCAGCCGTGGGCTGCGCGGGCTCGACGGCGTCGTCACGGTCGTCGAGCAGCTCGCGGGCTGTGCCGTGCCTGCCTCCGCGCTGGAGTCCCTCGTGCTGCCCTCCCGGGTGCGCGACTACCAGCCCGCGACTGCTCGACGAGCTGACCGCGACCGGCGAGGTGCTCTGGGCCGGCCACGGCGGCCTCCCGGGCTCCGACGGCTGGGTCTCGCTCCACCTCGCCGACACCGCGCCGCTGACCCTGCCCGACCACGGCGACCTCGAGCTGTCGCCCGACCACGAGGCCGTGCTCGAGGCCCTGGCCGGAGGCGGCGCCTACTTCTTCCGCCAGCTCGCCACCGCGATCGGTGCGAGCGACGACAAGGCCCTGACCGCGACGCTCTGGGACCTCGCCTGGGACGGCCGCGTCGGCAACGACACCCTCGCCCCTCTGCGCGCGCTGACCCGCGGCGGCCGTGGTGCCCACCGGCTCAAGCGCGGGCCGGCGCGGGTCCGCAGCGCCCGTCCGCGGCTCTCCAGCCAGGCGCTGCGCACCGCCCCGCCCGACGTCGCCGGCCGCTGGTTCCTGCTCCCCGACCGCGAGCCCGACCCGACCAAGCGCGCCCACGCGGTGGCCGAGTCGCTGCTCGAGCGCCACGGCGTGGTCACCCGTGGCGCCGTGATGAGCGAACGTACGCCGGGCGGGTTCGCCGCCGCCTACAAGGTGCTCTCCGCCTTCGAGGACACCGGCCGGTGCCGCCGCGGCTACTTCGTCGAGGGGCTCGGGGCCGCCCAGTTCGGCACGGCCGGCGCGGTCGACCGGCTGCGCTCCCACCTGCGCGACAGTGACCGACCGGAGAAGCCGACCGCTCTGGCCCTGGCAGCGACCGACCCCGCCAACCCGTTCGGCGCCGCGCTGCCCTGGCCGCCGCTGGAGTCCGGGCACCGGCCCGGTCGCAAGGCCGGCGCGATCGTCGTACTCGTCGACGGCGAGCTCTGCCTCTACGTCGAGCGCGGCGGCAAGACGCTGCTCACCTTCTCCGACGACGAGGACCTGCTCGCGTCCGGGATCGAGGCGCTCGGGCGCGTCGTACGCGAGGGGGCGCTGGGTCGCCTCATCGTCGAGAAGGCCGACGGCGCCAGCATCCTCGGCCAGGACTCCGAGGTGCTCCGACGAGCGATGGAGTCCGCCGGCTTCATCGCCACCCCACGAGGACTGCGGCTCCGTGCCTGAGGGCGACACCGTCTACCACGCCGCGCGCACGCTCGACGAGAAGCTGTCGGGCCAGGTGATCACCCGGAGCGACTTCCGGATCCCGTCGCTGGCGACCAAGGACCTGTCCGGCGCCACCGTCACCGAGACGATCTCGCGCGGCAAGCACCTGCTGACGCGCTTCGACAACGACCTGACGCTGCGCACGCACCTGAAGATGGAGGGCCACTGGTTCGTCCACCCGACCGGCACCCGGTGGAAGCGCCCGGCCCACACGGCGCGGGTGGTGCTGCGTACGGCGACCACCGAGGCGGTCGGCTTCTCGGTGGTGATGGACCTCGTCCGCACCGAGCAGGAGGACAAGCTGGTCGGCCATCTCGGCCCCGACCTGCTCGGTCCCGACTGGGACGCCGACCTCGCTCTCGCCAACCTGCGCACCCAGCCCGACGTGCCGATCGGCGACGCCCTGCTCGACCAGCGCAACCTCGCGGGCGTGGGCAACGTCTACAAGTCCGAGCTGTGCTTCCTCGGCAAGGTCGACCCGCTGACGCCCGTGAGCGCGGTCCCCGACCTGCCGTTCGTCGTCGACCGCGCGAAGGTGCTGCTCGAGGCCAACAAGGACCGCTACACCCGGATCACGACCGGCGACCGCCGCGCGGGCCACCAGCTCTGGGTCTACGGCCGGCGCGGTCCCTGCCTGCGCTGCGGCTCGGCGATCCGCAAGGCCGACCAGGGTCCGCCGGGCCAGGAGCGGCCGACGTACTGGTGCCCGCGCTGCCAGCCGCGCCTCACCGTCGACTGAGTCAGTCCTCCCAGGGGGCGTCCTCGCCGAGCTTGTCGTAGTACTTCGCGAGGTGGCTCTTCACCCGGTCGATGTCGTCCTTCGGCAGGTCGACCCCGCCGCGCGCACCCTGCATCACGTTGCCGGCCGCGAACAGCCCGTGCGGCACGACCTTGGCGCGGCCGTCGACCACGTCGACGATCAGCAGCTTGTACGCCGTGAAGTTGTCCTTCTTCTCGGCGTCGTACCAGACGTGCGTGTCGCGGTACTTCTCGTTCGGCTCGTCCTCGGCACCGGCCCACTCGCGGACCCGCTTCTCGGCAGCGTCCCCGTCCCACTCCCGGTCACGGTCGGCGAGCGGGTAGTCCTGGAAGGCGGTGACAGCCATGACGGTCTCCTGTTCTCTCGGGTCGGGTCACCGCTGGTGTACCCGCCCGGAGACCAAGGATGTCGGCTCGGTCAGCTGCGCGGAGCGGCCGGCCTGGTCGGACGGGGAGCATCGGCCTTGCTGACCGGGGTGGGCACGTCCTTGCCCGCCAGGCGCGAGCCGGCGCGGAAGCTGGCCGCGACGTCCATGAAGGAGGGGTCACTGGGGTTCTTGTAGGCGAGTCTCGGGCGTGCCCACCACGTGCGGCTGTAGTTGTCGAAGTTGATGGCGACCCGGCCGCGACCCCGGTTGAAGCTCTTGCACTTCTTGTAGGTGCGGACGATGTCGATGACGGGCTCCCAGTTGGCGGACTCGTCGTAGTAGGAGCTCTCCTGCCAGTACGACGTGTCGACCCAGGTCTCGCCGACGTAGTTCCCGAGCTCGTCGAACTGCGGCTCGAGTAGCCGTCGCTCACCCAGTAACCGTCGTCCACCCACTCGCCCTGGTAGTAGCCGTGGTCGTTGTTGAAGCGGACGCGGCCCCAGGTGTCGAAGATGCCGGCCACCTGGGCCGGGGTCATGCCCGCGCGAGCGGCGCGGTACTCGGCCTGGGTGACACAGCCCGGGGTGTCCCGCTGCTTCTTCTTCTTGGCCTCTGCCGCCATCGGCGTCGTGGCCACGAGGGTCATGCCCAACAGGCAGGTGAGCAGGACGGCGATCAAGCGCTTCATGGTGATGTCTCCGAGATGTCGAGCCCCCGAGTGGAGCAACGGCGCGACCTTAGGAAAGCGGCCGGCAATCGGCCAAACCAGGGCCTCATCCATCTAGACCGGACCGCCTCCGACTCCCCTCAGGACCACCCCGCTACATTCCCACCGTGCGCACCCGGCCCAGGTTCCTGCTCGAGATCGTCGTCTTCTGCGTCGGGATGGGCAGTCTCGGCGCGGAGATCGCCGCCGCCCGGCTGCTGGCACCGTGGTTCGGAGCCAGCACCATCGTGTGGGCCAACACGATCGCGACGGTGCTGGTCGCCCTCTCGATCGGCTACGCGATCGGCGGCCGGGTGGCCGACCGCAACCCCACGATCGCGGGCCTGTCTCGCTGGGTGCTGCTCGCGGCCGCGCTGCTCGCGTTGGTGCCGTTCGTCAGCAGCCCGTTCCTGCGCCTGTCCGTCAGCGCCTTCGACCAGCTCTCCGGCGGCCTGTTCGTGGGGTCGCTGCTCGGGGTCGGTGTGCTGATCGCCGTGCCGGTCCTGTTGCTCGGCATGGTCTCGCCGTACGCCGTGCGCCTGAAGATCGACCAGGTGGACGACGCCGGCCGGGTGGCCGGACGGCTCTACGCGATCGGCACCCTCGGCTCGCTGACCGGCACCTTCGCCTCCGCCCTGCTGCTGATCCCGCTCGTCGGCAGCCAGCGCACCTTCCTGATCTTCGCCTTGCTCATCGCGCTCTCGGTGATCCCCGCCATGGGCCGTCGCTGGGTCGTGGGAGCAGCCGTCGCGGCGGTCATCGCCGGCCTGATCGCCATCCCGGTGGGCAGCACCAAGACGGCCACGGCGGACGGCAAGGTGATCTGGGAGAAGGAGACCGAGTACCAGTACGCCCGCGTCATCGAGGAGACCGACGGCGAGCGGGTGCTCGAGCTCAACGAGGGCCAGGCGATCCACTCGATCTGGCGCAAGGACGAGTACCTGATGGGCGGCTACTGGGACTCGATGCTCGCGCTGTCGTTCGCCGGCAACCACCCGCCCGAGCGGATCGTCAACCTGGGCAGCGCCGCGGGGACGGTCGCCCGCGGGATCGACCACTACTTCCCCGACATCAAGGTCGACGCGGTCGAGCTCGACCCCGACGTGACCGAGGTGGGCGAGGAGCTCTTCGACTTCCACGGCAAGAACATCTCCAAGCACGCCGCCGACGCGCGCCCGTGGCTGCAGCGCCAGCCGGAGGCGTCGTTCGACGCGATCCTGGTCGACGCCTACCGCCAGCCCTACATCCCCTTCTACCTGACCACGCAGGAGTTCTTCGACGTCGTCGAGAGCCGCCTCACCCCCGGTGGCACCGTCTCGGTCAACGTCGGTCACGTGGAGGGCTCGGACGCCCTGGAGAAGGTGCTCACCGCCACGATGCGGTCGCGCGTTCGGCGACGGCCGCGTCTGGCGGGACGCGGTCAACGACACCAGCACGATCCTGCTGGCCACCAAGGGCGACGCCGACCCGGCCGAGCAGCTGCGCGACGCCGACCTGCCCGAGGCCGTGCGCTCGGTGGCGTACGAGGCAGCGGGCCGGCTCGAGCCCGGGCTGCGCGGCGGCACCGTCTACACCGACGACCGGGCTCCGGTCGAGTGGCTGATCGACGCCTCCCTCGCCTCGGTGGCCGAGTAGCCGCTTCGACACGTGGGACGCCCGGTGGGCGTCTCGACGGGCGGGACGCACAATGTGCGCGTGGAGCCTGACGAGATACCGGAGGCCGAGGACCTGTGGTGGTCCTGGGTGGTCCTCGCAGCCCTCCACCGGGCCGTGGGCAACGAGGCGTGCCGGTTCCGCGCCAGGGATCTCGTCCTCGCGCTCGACTCCTCCGACGGCTGGCTGCGGATGCAGCGCACCCAGGGCTCGCGGGCGGTGCTGTGGGGGTGCTCGGTGTTCGCCCCTGACGACCCGCCCGACGCCCGCCACGGCGCCCCTGACTGGGCGCTGTCCGAGGCGACCGAGGAGCAGAGTCCCTCCTTCCTCGCCTGGCACGCGCACGGCGAGTGGGACACCAGCGCTCCGTGCGACGACGTGGGCGCGATCCACCTGCTCCGGCCGCTGCTCACCGTCGACCCCCGCGTGGTCGCGCTGGGGAGACAGGGTCGGCTGACGCCGGAGTCGCTGGCGGCGTACGCCCACGGTGAGCACCTCGAGGAGGCCGCCGAGATCGCGCGGCTCGCGGCCGTCACCGCGCCGCGGACCTCGGGCGGCTCGGTGCGCACGCGTCTGCGCGACCAGATCCACAGCCAGATGCGCGACACCGAGGACGTCGACCGCGAGCAGATGCAGCGCCCGCCGATCCTGGTGCAGTGGCTGCGCGCGAGCGGGCCCGGGGCGCCGTTCGAGTACGCCGTGATGGCGGTCCAGGGACGGTTGGTCGCCTCCCCCGTGAACTCCCGCCTCCCCACCCATGTCGTCCGCTCACTCACCAACGTGCTGCGCACCCTGCACGCCGAGGAGGCCGGTGAGGAGTCCGGGGCGTGGCTGTTCGCACGCGTCACCTCCGACGGCGTCGTGATCCGCATCGACCGCGCCTACGACAGCTGGCCCGCGTGGTACCAGGTGCGGCACACCAGCCAGGGGCCGTCCCTCGACGACCTCACCTGGGAGATGGCCCAGCGGACTCCGGACTGGCGTCCGCCCTGGGCGAGCCTGCTGCCCGCAGTCTGAGGCTGTCTCCCCCGGGACCTACGGTGAGGGCATGTATCTCGAGAACCTCGTGTTCGACGCCGTCGAACCTCATCGACTCGGCAGCTTCTGGGAGGCGGTGGTCGGCGGGGAGCGGCTGACCGACGAGCCCGAGGGCTTCGAGACCCGGCTCACCATCGAGGGTGGCCCGGTGCTCGACCTGTGCTTCCAGCGCGTCCCCGAGCCGCCGGCCGAGCCGCTGAGACTCCACCTGGACCTGCTGGGCGGAGCCCGGCAGGCCGAGGTCGTCGAGCGGCTGCTCGAGCTGGGCGCCCGCCACCTCGACATCGGCCAGCGCGACGTGCCCTGGGTGGTGCTCGCCGACCCGGAGGGCAATCCCTGCTGCGTGATGGAGGACCGGGCGGCGTACGTCGACACCGGGCCCATCGCGGCGCTCCCGCTCGACTCCGCCGATCCGGCCCGCGATGCGGCGTTCTGGTCCTGGCTGACCGGCTGGACCGAGACGGCCGGCGTGGGGCCTCGGACGCTGCGGCACCCGTCGCTGCGGGGTCCGCTCCTCGAGCTGTGTCCGGAGCCGGCCCCCAAGGGTTCCGCCAAGAACCGGCTGCACCTCGACGTCCGGCTCGAGGCCGGGGAGGACGCGGACGACGTCGCGGCCGGCATCGCCGAGCGCGGCGGCCAGGAGCAGTTCCACCCGGAGTGGGGCGAGCTGCCGTGGCGGTTCTACACGGATCCTTCCGGCAACGAGTTCTGCGTGCTTCCGGCGGCGTCACACGCCTGACTGCGTGACCATGTGAAATCCCGCTCGTTGGGTCGACAACTGCCCACACCCAGGAGCACTCCGCATGCGCACACGATCGCGTCGCCTCCGTCTGTACGCCGCCACCGCGGCCACCGGACTCGTCCTGACCGGACTCACCACCACCCTGGCCGGAGGTTCGGCCGAGGCCGCTGACAGCGCCTTCGCCCCGAGGCTCGTCACCGTCGACACCCCGACGCGCGCGGACAAGGCCCGGCTCCAGCGCCTCGGGCTCGACCTCACCGAGCACGCCGGGCACGACTACGTCGAGGTGGTGCTGCACAACGGGCTCGACCTCACCCGCCTGGTCGGGTCGGGACTCGGGTTCGACGTACGCATCCCCGACCTGGCGCTCCGTGAGGCGCAGAACAACAAGGTCAACACGGCGTACGCCGCCGCCACCGTGAAGTCACCGCTCCCCTCGGGCCGCGACGCCTACCGCACGCTGGCCGACTACAACACCGACATCGACGCGCTCGTGAAGAGCCGGCCCACCATCGCCAAGAAGGTGACGCTGCCGCACAAGTCGCTGGACGGCCGCACCGTCCACGGCATCGAGATCGGCCGCGACGTCAACGCGGCCGAGGACGGTCGCCCCACCTTCGTGCTGCTCGGCGTGCACCACGCCCGCGAGTGGCCCTCCGGTGAGCTGGCGATGGAGTTCGCCACCGACCTGGTCAAGAGCTACGGCGCCAACTCGCGGATCACCAACCTGGTCAACAGGTCACGCGTCGTCGTGGTGCCCGTGGTCAACGTCGACGGCTTCGAGCTCTCCCGCACCGACGGCGGGATCATCGACCTGCGCGAGGCCGACAACGGCGGCACCGCCTCGATCCTCGGCACCCCCGGCAACGCCTACAAGCGCAAGAACTGCCGCGTCGTCGACGGCCAGGACACCCCCGACGGCACCTGCCGCGTCGCCAGCATCTCGAGCCCCGGCGGCTACGGCGTCGGCGTCGACCTGAACCGCAACTACGGCGGCTTCTGGGGCGGTCCCGGTGCCTCCGACGTGTTCGCCGACCCGACCTACCGCGGCGCCGGCCCCTTCTCCGAGCCCGAGATCCAGAACGTGCGCGACCTGATCAGCAAGCGCCAGGTCACCACGATGATCTCCAACCACACCTTCTCCAACCTGGTGCTGCGGCCCAACGGCGTGCACCCCGACACGATCGGCCACGACGGCCACCCGGTCGGCAACGCACCGGACGAGGCGGGCCTGAAGGCGCTCGGCGCGAAGATGACGGCCGCCAACGGCTACCGCAACATCCACGGCTGGGAGCTCTACGACACCACGGGCACGACCGAGGACTGGTCCTACAACGCCACCGGCGGCTTCGGGTACACCTTCGAGATCGGCCCCGACGAGTTCCACCCGCCGTTCCCCAAGGTCGTCGACGAGTACCTCGGCGCCGGTGCGTACGCCGGCAAGGGCAACCGCGAGGCCTACCTCGTCGCCCTGGAGAACACCGTGAACACGGCCACCCACTCGGTGCTCACCGGCACCGCCCCCAAGGGCGCCACGCTGCGGCTGCGCAAGCAGTTCAGCACGCCGACCTGGAGCGGGTCGTTCATCGACAACCTGAACACCACGATGAAGGTCGGTACGACGGGCACGTACACCTGGCACGTCAACCAGTCCACGCGACCGGTCGTGATGGACAAGCTCATCGAGATCACCGAGGACAAGCCGGTGCGCACGCAGAGCTGGACGGGCGGACCCACCACGGTCGGCCAGTCGGTCGACCACACGTTCACCGTGACCGAGAAGGACCTCGACCTGCTCCAGGTCGACCTCGACTGGCCCAACCCGGACGACCTCGACCTCGAGGTCTACAAGAAGAACGCGGACGGCACGCTGACCGAGGTCGGCGGTTCGGGCAACTCCGTGGGCGAGAAGGAGAGCGCGCAGATCGGTGCTCCGACCCCGGGCACCTACGTCCTGCGGGTGATCAACTACGCCTCGACCACGCCGACGTACTCGCTGAAGGCGACGCTGTTCGACTCGACGGTCGTCTCCTCCACCACGGTGCCCGGCCTGATCGAGAACTGGACGATGACGTGCGAGAAGGACGGCAAGGTCCTCCAGACCGCGTCGGTCGTCGTCAACCGTGGTCAGCAGGCCAAGGTCAACTGGTCGGAGTGCGCACGACGCTGGTAGGCCGTGATGCACTGAGCGGCACCATGGAGCAATGGCGAGCACGACACGACGCAGGACGAAGCTGCTGCGTGGCGTGCTCGTCGTGCTCGTCGTGGTGGGGGTGCTGATGGGTCTGCTCGCCGTCTTCCAGCGGCAGCTCATCTACTACCCGGACACGTCGGCCGTGCCTCCGGCCTCGTCGGTGATCGACGGCGCCCGCGACGTCACGCTGGAGACCTCGGACGGGCTCGAGCTCGGGGCCTACTTCGTGCCTGCGACGTCGCGCGACATGGCGGTCCTCGTCGCTCCCGGCAACGGCGGCAACCGGGCCGGTCGCGCGGACCTGGCCCGGGCGCTGAATGCCCGGGGCTTCGCGGTGCTGCTGATGGACTACCGCGGGTACGGCGGCAACCCGGGCACGCCGTCGGAGGAGGGCCTCGGTCGGGACGCGATGCTGCGGTCTCGCGCTCTCGGCGAGCTGGGCTATCCGCCTTCGCGCACGATCTACTTCGGCGAGTCCCTCGGCACCGGCGTGGTGGCAGCGCTGCAGTCCCGTCGTACGCCGGCGGGCGTGGTGCTGCGCTCCCCCTTCCCCGAGCTCGCCGCCGTCGGCTCGCACCACTACCCGTTCCTGCCGGTGCGGCTGCTCCTGCGCGACGACTTCCCGGTGACCGAGCACCTGTCGCGGAGCGACGTACCGCTGACGGTCATCTACGGCGACTCCGACTCCGTCGTACCCACCGAGCTGAGCGCGCGCGTCGCCGACGACGCCCCGTCGCTCGCCGAGCGCGTCGTCTTCGAGGGCGCCGACCACAACGACGGCGTCATGTTCGGCCCGCGCGTGGCCGACGCCGTCGCGCGGCTGGCCGACTCGCTCGACTGACGCCTAGCGTGTGTCCTGCGAGCGACCTGGAGGGAGTCCCATGGACAAGAAGGCAATCGTGGTCGGCGGCGGCATCGCCGGCCTCGCGTCCGCGATCGCGCTGCGGGAGCGGGGCTGGGACGTGCGAGGTCCTGGAGCAGGCGCCGCGCGTTCGCGGAGGTGGGTGCCGGGCTGTCGCTGTGGCCGAACGCCCTGAACGCGCTCGACGCGCTCGGAGTCGGCGAGATCGTGCGCGAGAAGTCCGTCCTCGACGGCACCGCCGGCATCCGCGACGCGAGCGGACGGTGGCTCTCGCACACGGACGTCGCGACGATCCGCGAGCGGTACGGAGAACGTCGCCCTCGTGCATCGCGCGACCCTGCTGGACATCCTGCGCTCCGCTCTGCCTCCGGAGTGCCTGCGGGCCGGCGTGACGGTCGAAGCGACGTGTCGGCGGACGGTGTGGTGCGGCACGAAGACGGCGAGCTGCGCGGCGACCTCGTGGTCGGCGCCGACGGCCTGCGCAGCACCGTCCGGCAGGCGATCTGGCCGACGGCTCCCCCGCCTCGGTACGCCGGCTACAACGCCTGGCGCTTCGTGACTCCTCGCCCGGTGGACGTCGGACCCGGCGCCGAGTGCTGGGGCCGCGGTGAACGCTTCGGCTACGCCACGTTGTCGGACGGTCGCGTCTACTGCTTCGCGACGACGAACGTCGACGAAGGGACCGATGGCGGCGACCTGGCCTCGCTGCGCGACCGGTTCGGTGGTTGGCACGACCCCGTCCCGAGGCTGCTGAGCGAGGCCGACGAGGTCGACCTCCTGCACCACGACCTCTACGAGCTCCCGCCGCTGCCGACGTACGTCGAGGGCCGGGTCGCCCTCGTCGGCGATGCCGCCCACGCGATGACGCCCAACCTCGGCCAGGGAGCCTGCCAAGCCCTGGAGGACGCGGTCGTCCTCGCCCGGTGCGCCACCGACGCCGACCTGGCGGCGTACGACGCCGAGCGCCGCCCCCGAGCGACCATGATCAGCAAGCGCTCCGCGCGGATCGGCCGGGTCGCGCAGCTGCAGTCGCCACCGGCCGTGGTCCTCCGGAACCTGGTCATGCGGGCGACCCCTGCGTCCGCCATGCTGCGCTCCCTCGCCCCTGTGCTGGACTGGCACCCGTCGAGCACCACCACGGAGTGATGCCGAGGCCCCGCGTGAGCGAGGCAGGACGTGACCGGGCGTCTCACATGCCGGTACGGTCTCGGGGTGGGCCGGAGGACGGCGCGTCTCGGGGTGCTCGCAGTTCTCGCTGCGGGTGCGGTGTGCCTTGCCCCGCACACCGCGACGGCAGACTTCGCGTCGGACTGCGGCGCACCGACCCGCACCCTGACCGGCCCCAGCAGCGCGGCGATCACGGTCGCGGCGGGTGAGCGGCTCCTGCTGACCGGAGGCACCTTCACCGGAGGCATCGACGCCTTCCCCAGCGGGTCGGGTCTCTGTGTCGCCGGGTCCGCCACCCTGTCCCCGCCGTACGTGAACAATGCGGCGGGCGCACTCGACGTCGCGCCCGGCGGTCGGGCGACGTTCCCGTCCGTCTCGGTGGCCACCGGGTTCGACCTGGAGAACGACGGCACCGTCACCTTCGCGGGGCTGAACGTCAACGGCGCCGCGACCCTGCACAACCTGCCAGGCGCCACGCTCACGATCTCGAGCCAGTTCTCCCCCAGCGCCGGGACCGTGGTCAACGACGGCACCTTCACCGCTGCGGGTGGGATCAACCTGAACGCTGCCGCGTCCCTGACGAACACCGACGTGCTCAACGTGAGCGGCACGTCCGCCATCAACGGATCGTTCGACAACTCCGGTCTCACCTCCATCGCCGGTGGCCTCACCGTCAACGGCGGCGGCTCCTTCAGCAACCGGTGCGCGCTCGTCACCACCCAGGGCTTCTCCAACAACGCGGCGTCCTCGACCAACGAGGGCCTGCTCGAGGTCGGCGGGGCGTTCGCCAACAACGGTTCCTGGACGCAGTCGACCACCGGTACGTCGACGAGCTCGTCCCTCGGCAACGACGGCAGCATCACCGGCTTCGGCCGGTACCGCGTCTCCGGCGACAGCCGCACCCAGGGGTCGGTCACCGGGACCTCGACCAGCGACCCGGTCGTCGTGGATGACGAGACCCCACCCACGCCTCCCCAGATCTTCGACACACAGGCCGGCACCGTGGTCAACGTCGTCCCCGGGGTCGTCCGCTCGGAAGGTCCGCTGACCTACCCCGCTCCCGGTTGCTCCGACGCCCCCCGCCCCGGCGCCGACGTCGTCGTCAGCAAGTCCGCACCGCCCACCGTCACGGCGGGAGGGACGATCACGTTCACGGTGACCGTCACCAACAACGGCCCTGACCCGGCCGAAGGCGTCGAGGTCACCGACACCCTGCCGGACGACCTCACGGGCGTCACCGCCTCCGACGACGGCACGATCCTGGGTGGCACCGTCACCTGGGACCTGGGCACCCTGTCCAGCGGCGCCACCCGGGAGCTCACCGTCACCGGCATCGCGCCGGCATCCGGCACCCTGGTCAACCAGGTCGCCTCGACCGCCACCACCCCGGACCCGGACCCGACCAACAACGACGGCACGGCCGCGTCGGCCACCACGTCCACCGAGGTCGACCCGGCACCGCCGCCGGCGAACGAGTCTCCCGTGGCCGACGACCTCACTGTCACCGGCCGCTCGCTGGGTCTTGTCCTGGGACGGGTCACGGCCACCGATCCCGACACGGACCAGACCCTGCAGTTCACCGGCCCGACGACCGGCCCCGCGAACGGCCGGGTGGTGGTGCTGCCCTCCGGAGGCTTCGCCTACGTGCCTGCCCCGGGCTTCGCCGGCCACGACAGCTTCGACTACGAGGTCTGCGACAACGGCGATCCGTCGCTGTGCGACACCGCAACGGTCAGCGTGGAGATCACCCCGATCGCGCGCGACGACGAGGCGCAGACCGCGCAGGGCACCCCCGTGCTGGTCCCGGTCACCGCGAACGACGTCCCCGGCGGCGTACTCGACTCCGTGACGTCGCCGCCGGCCAACGGGACGGTCACGATCGTGGACGGCCGGGCACGCTACGCGCCCGCGGACGGGTTCACCGGGACCGACACCTTCACCTACTCCTACTGCTCCCCCGACGCACCGCCGCTCTGCGACAGCGCCGAGGTCGTCGTCGAGGTCCTGCCCCCGGACCTGCCTCCACTGGTCGGCCCGACGATCGTCACCACGACGACAGGTACGGCGGTCTCCGGCTCCGTGAACGCCTCCGACCCCGAGGGCGACGACCTCGTCGTCAGCCTCGGCGTCCCGCCACGGTCCGGCACCGCGCAGGTCACGGCCGACGGCTCCTTCACCTACGTGCCGAGGCCGGGCTTCTCCGGTGTCGACACCTTCACCGTCATCGTCTGCGAGCAGCAGAACCCTGCGCTGTGCAGCTCGAGCCAGGTGACCGCGCGGGTCTTCCCGATCGCGGTCGACGACTCAGCCACGACCGCCCAGGGCGCCGACGTCACCGTCGCTGTCCTGCCCAACGACTCCGGCGCGATGAACGAACCGCCGCAGCTCACCTCCGCACCGGGGTCGGGCACAGCGCGAGTGGTCGGTCGGCAGGATCGCGTACACCCCGGCCGCGGGCTTCACCGGGACCGACACCTTCCGCTACGAGATCTGCTCTCCGGGTGACGAGCCGCTGTGCAGCGAGGCGACGGTCACGGTCGACGTGGTCGCCAGCGCGCCCGTGCCGCAACCGCCCGATCCGACGCCCGGCACCAGCGACGTGTCGAACCCGGCCGACTACGACTCGTCCTCCGAGTGGGAGAGCCTGGCCGACACCGGTGGCCCCGCCATCGGGCTCGTCTTCCTGGGACTGCTCCTGATCGTCACCGGTGCTGCCCTGGTCGGCCGCCAACGGCGCGACTGACAGCTATCTTGCGTCAAACGGGTCCACCATCAGTTGCCGGCCCCGCCGACGCACGGCGCGCCCCCACCACCACGACCAGGTGCCGCTCCGCGACCTGCGGCCGCGACCGGCAGCCCTGGCGGCTCGCCGTGCCTCGTCGCGGGCCTGCTTGCGGGCGAGCGCTCGGATCTCGTCCTGTGCCGCGTCCAGGATCAGCTCGGGATAGACGTTGGGGTCCCTCATGCCGATCAACCGTCGCTGAGCGGCAGGTCGCGGTACGTCGGGCTCAGGTCGTCCCAGCGCTGCTGCCAGGCAGGCGAGGGCTTGGAGGAGGACCACCCGTCAGGGTGTGCCGACGTGCCCGTGGCCAGCGACTCTCCCAGGTCCTCGAGGTGCGCCTGCCAGCCGGCGCCGTGGAGGTAGAGGCTGCCCCGCGGCAGACCGCGCTCCTCGACGACCAGTCGGGTCTTCGAGCCTTCCTCCGTCAACCACGCCTCCAGCTCGCACTCGTCCTCGGAGCCTGGCTGCATGGTGAGGAGCAGGTGGTGCGGCGCGTCGCACACCTCGATGCGTGCCGCGCCGGTCCAGGTGCTGGTGAACACCACCTGGATGTCAGCGCCCACTCGAAGGTCTCCGCTGACCTGGGCGATCCAGCGCGCGAGCCGCTCGGGCGTCGTACACGCCTCCCACAGGTCCTCGATGCCGGTGTCGTACACGTCCTCGACGCGCACCGCTCCACGGGTCTCGTCCAGTGCCCGCAGCGTCCCGATGGTGTTCATGGCTTCCTCTTTCCCTCGAGCGATCTCGGTGTGCAGCGCGTCGAGCCGGTTCTGCCAGAGCGCGCGGTAGTCCTCGAGCCAGTCGTCCACTTCCACCAAGGTCTCGGCCCGCAGGCTGTAGATGCGCCGCTGCGCGTCCTGGCGTACGTCGACCAGCCCGGCCTCCCGCAGCACGCGCAGGTGTCGAGACACTCCTGGTCGAGCGATCGGCAGCGCGTCGGCCAGCTCGCCGGCGGACGCCGGATGGTCGCGCAGGATCTCCAGCACCGTGCGTCGGCTCGGGTCCGCCAGCGCCTGCAGTACCGCATCCATGACACGAATGTAACCGATCAGGTACGTACCCGCAAGGGTACATACAATGCCGACAACAGGCTGCCCGGCCACCCCAGGGCGATGTGTCAGGCGCCGTCGAACCCGCTGAGCAGCAGGAAGAAGATCACCAGGCCGACCACGGCGGCCCCGAGCCCCGCCGCGGCACCCACCCACGTCGCCCTGCCCGGCGTTGCGGTCTCGCCCGCCAGCCCGGGCAGGAGCCGGCCGACGATCGCTCCCACGATCGCCATGCCCAGGAGCTGCACCGGCAGGATCCAGTTCTCCGACCCCTCGCCGTCGAAGAACGCTGCCGCGACCGGCAGGCTGAGGATGCCCGCGACGACCAGGATGAGCACGGCGACCACCCGCTGCGCTCCGACGTTGGCCTGGGCAGTAGCCATTCCGACTCCTCGATGCTCGATCCCACTCTGGGTGCAGGGAACCTATCGCCTCCGAGAAGTCCTCCGCAGACGGATGGCGGAAGCGGCCGACGTGCACCTTTTGCGGCCTCGCCACCCGTGACGCGGTAGCGTGACGCTGGGCTCGCACGCGTTCTCGGGGGCTGCGGGGAGGGAAGGCAGGTCGAGGAGTCGGCCTGCCTCGACTGAGAGAACGCGATGACCGAGACGCCAGAGTCGGCGCGGCCGCAGGTGCTGCGCGGTGGACGCACCCCCGATGACTCCGAACCTCGCGTCGCGGCCCAGGCGGCCGTCGACCCCCGCGTCTCGATGGTGCTCTCCGTCCTCGGCGGGAGGCCGGTCGAGGACGTGGCGCAGGAGTGGGACATCGACCCGTCGCTGCTGCACCGCTGGGTGCGCGACTTCCTCGTCGCCGGGTCCGCCGTGATCACCAACCATCCCGATCCCGACCAGGCCCTCCAGCGCGAGCGCTTCCTGGCCGCGTTCGCGCACGAGCTGCGCACCCCGGTGGCCGTGGCCAGGGGTTGGGCGATGGTGCTCGCCGATGGCGACGTGCCCGAGGACGAGGTCACCGACTCGCTCGACCGGCTGCTCGAGGCCTTGTCCCGCCTCTCCGAGCACATCCTCGACGTCGAGCTCGCGTCGTCCGCGACGCTCGGCCGGATCCCGGTCCACTTCGAGAAGGTCGACGTAGCCGGCCTCTGCCGCGAGCTCGAGGGCAGCCCCGAGGTGCGTCACGGCGCCGACGTGACCGTGTACGCCGACCCCAAGCTGCTCGTCCGCGTGGTCCGAGACCTGTGGGCCACCGCCCACCAGGATCCCGCCCCGACGAGCGTCGCCATCGACGTCGTCGAGAGCGAGTCGTGGCACGAGATCCGCGTCGTACGCGAAGGCAACCCGATCAGCCCGCTGGTGCTCCAGGCCCTCTTCGACCCGTTCGGCGCGAACGACGACGCGACCGGCGTGACCATCGGCCTCTACATGGCCCGCGCCCTCACCGTCGCCCACGGCGGCTACCTCGGCGCCGAGGGCGACGACGACCGCACCGTGCTCCTCGCACGCCTGCCCCGTGAACCAGCACTCGATCCGGAGTCACCAGGACCCGGACCAAGCGACGACAAGGGAGGAACACCATGAAGTACACGCTCTCCTGCGGCGACGCCATGCCCGGCTGCTCGGCCCGCTTCGAGGAGGACAGCCGCGAGCGCATCCTCGAACTGGTCGCCGTGCACGCCCGCGACGACCACGGCGTCCAGGACGTGACCCCCGAGATGCTCGAGGCGATCGGCGCCAACATCGTCCCGGCCTGAGGGACTGGCTCGCCGACAGACGCGCCACATCCGCGGTGGTAGGACGCAGGTCATCTACCCGGAGGTCCGCACAGACCAACAACTACGAGTGAACGTCCCGGAAGCTGGATCCCCCAAGTGAGACGCGGGTGACCTGGTTCGTGATCAGGGGTGGGCGACGACGTTGACGACGTTGCCGTCGTGGTCGCGAAAGAAGAACCTGTGCACTCCCCAGTCCTCGTCCGTGAGCGGATAAACGATCTCCAAACCGGCCGCAACAACGCGTTCATGGATCGCATCGACTTCGGCCGGAGTCGCCAAGCCAACACTTATGGCCGGGTTGCACGGTGCAGCCGCATCGCTCGTCATCACCTGAAGCTGCACCGCGGTGGCGTCAGCGGCACCCAGATTCCCGACCCAACCGAGATCCATGCCGATGCGGAGCTCGAAGATCTGCGCGTACAGGTCGTTGGCCCGCGCGACGTCGGATACGGGCAGGTTTGGAACGATCCGAGTGACACCCATGACTCACCGTACCGGCGTTGCTCGAACCGGTCGCTCGCGACGTCACCGCATGCGGATCCTCTGACGGCGGCCGCAGACCGTGCGGCGTAGTCGTGACGGGTCATGTTCCGGGATGATCGGAGTCGTGAACCTTTCGCCCTACGACGTGGTGCCGGCCAACGAGGCGGCCTGGGCCGACCTGGCGTTGGTGTTCGGAGTTCGCGGACCGGCCGCGCGTTGCTGGTGCCAGCGCTACAAGCTCGCCGCAGGTGAGGCCTTCGAGTCGTGCACGCCGGAGGACCGCGCGGACCGGTTGCGCGACCAGACCGACGCAGGCCATCCGGGCTCCGATGCCACGAGCGGTCTGGTTGCCTACACCGACGACGAGCCGTCGGTTGGTGCGCGGTCGAGCCGCGAACGGCCTATCGAGGGTTCGTCCGCAACGCCAGCATGGCGGCCTGGACCGGACGCGATGCGGACCGCACGGATCCCGAGATCTGGGCAGTCACGTGTGTGCTGGTCAGGGCGGGCCACCGACGGCGCGGAGTCAGCCACGCACTGGTACGGGCCGCGGTGACGCACGCCCGAAATGCCGGAGCGCGAGCGCTCGAGGCATACCCGATGGCCACCGGCTCGGCACTCAGCGAGGAACTTCATCCCGGGGTTCTGAGCACCTTCCTGGACGTGGGCTTCATCGAAGTGCACCGGCCCTCGGCTCGGCGGGCCGTCGTAGCGATGCAGCTCTGATCGCCCTTCACTGCCGGGACGGCATCGAGGTCCCCCTCGGAATGTCGTCGGGACCGCGGACGTACAACCAAAGCCACCAAGAGCTCCAGCGAGCGTCGCGCGAGCACGCGCGTCCAGTAGCCGGAACCTCATCGGCGACTGCACAGTTGGACGACCGAGAAGCGCCGCGTCCCGCAAGAGCCGTCCGGTGACGTTCCTGGGACAGGGCCTGATCCGGGAACGTCATTCTGGGCCATGGATTGACACTCGCTTGAACTACAGCAACCGCCGGTCCGAAGCCCACCGGGTCAGCTCGTGCCGCGACGACAGCTGCAGCTTCCGCAGCACGGACGACATGTGCGTCTCGACGGTCTTGATCGAGATGAACAGCTCGGCGCCGACCTCCTTGTAGGAGTAACCCCGGGCGATCAGGCGCATCACCTCGCGCTCGCGCTCGGTGAGGCGGTCGAGGTCCTCGTCGACCTGGGCGACCTCGATGGTGCCGGCGAAGGCGTCGAGGACGAAGCCGGCGAGGCGGGGCGAGAACACGGCGTCACCGGAGGCGACGCGCTCGATGGCGGCGACCAGCTCGGGGCCGGTGATCGTCTTGGTGACGTAGCCACGGGCGCCGGCGCGGATCGTGCCGATCACGTCCTCGGCGGCGTCGGAGACCGAGAGGGCGAGGAAGCGGGTGTTCCCCGCCTTCCCCGTCGTACGACGCATCACCTCGGCCCCACCACCGCCGGGGAGGTGCACGTCGAGGAGCACCACCTCCGGCTGGTGCTGGATGACGGCCTGCACGGCCTGGTCGACGTCGGCCGCCTCGGCGACGACGTCGACGGCGGTGCCGAGCTCGGACCGGACGCCGGTGCGGAACATGGCGTGGTCGTCGACGATGACGACTTTGCGAGTCATGGCTGGGTCTCCTTCTGTCGCTGTGCGCGGTTCGGCAGCGTGAGCCGGACCTCGGTGCCCTCGCCGGGAGTGCTGCGGACCGAGGCGCTGCCGCCGTGCCGCTCCATCCGGCCGACGATGCTGCCGCGGACGCCCTGGCGGTCGTCGGCGACCTGGGCCGGGTCGAAGCCGACGCCACGGTCGCGCACGAACACGTTGACCTCTGCAGGGGTCGCTTCGGCGTAGACGTCGACGATGCCTGCCCCGGAGTGCTTGGCAGCATTCGTCATCGCCTCGCGGCTCGCGAGGATGAGGGGACGGTCCTCCTCGGTGAGGGGCGCGTCGCCGACGCAGACCACCTCGACGTGCACGCCGTGGGTGTCCTCGACCTCGGCAGCCACCGCGCGCAGCGCAGCGGACAGGGTGTCGGGGTCCTTGCCTGCGTCGTCGAACAGCCACGAGCGCAGGTCGCGCTCCTGGGCGCGGGCGAGCCGGGCCACGGTGGCGGGGTCGTTGGAGGAGCGCTGGATCAGCGCGAGGGTCTGGAGCACGGAGTCGTGCAGGTGCGCGGCGACGTCGGCGCGTTCCTCCGACCGCACCCTGGCCTCGCGCTCCTCGCTGAGGTCGGAGGACAGCCGGAGCAGCCAGGGCGCGACCATGAAGCCGAGTCCGAGGATCCCGAACGCGGCGGCCAGGCCGACGTTGAGCGCGACGCTCAGGCTGCCGGAGCGCAGCGAGAACAGCACGACCGCGGCGATCAGCAGCATCAGGCCCAGGCCGATGCGCAGCCAGGCACGCCAGCCCGCACCCCCGACGATGGCGCGCACCGGGTTCATCCGTCGTGACGGGTCGACCCACCGCTGGCGCTGGGCCTCGTCGGCGTGCCACCACAGCAGCGCGACGCCGGCACCGGCCAGCAGCAGCGGGCCGATGGAGAGGCTCTGGCCGGTCGCCAGCGTGACCAGCAGGAGCACGCCGATCGCGATCGCGCCGACCGCGACGAGCGGGCCGTAGTCGGTCAGCCGACGCTCGCGACGGCCCGAGCGCTTGCCCTGGCGGGTGGCGGCGTCCAGCCCCGGCGTGAGCGGGGTGGTGTGCCGCTGGGCGGGCAGGAACATCCACAGCCCGGCGTACAGCACGGCCCCGAAGCCACCGAACGCGACGAGCGCCAGGAAGCCCATCCGCACCCACAGCACCTGGAGGCCCAGGTGCTGGGCGATCCCGGACGCGACGCCGCCCAGCCACCGGTCGTCGGTGGCTCGGTACGCCTTGCGCGGCGCGTACGTCGGGGAAGCGGTGGGGTTCATGTCCAGCACATCGTGACATCCGGGACCCCTGAGCCACATCAGGTGAACACCCGCCCCACCCCCGGAACGCCCCCGGGACCAGGGCACCGGATATCAGGACTCTCCCCGATACCGCGCGACGCGCGCGACGGACACGATGGATGACATGAACCAGCAGAGTGGCCCGCAGCAGGGCAGCACCGGCACCGACTCCCCCGGCGACCAGTACGGACCCGGCTACGGCCCCCGCGTCAGCGGACCGCAGATGCGCGACGTCAACCGGCTGCGCCGCAGCCGGAGCGACCGCTACATCGCCGGCGTCGCCGGCGGCCTGGGTCGCCACTTCGACGTCGACCCGACCGTCATCCGCGTGCTGCTCGCCGTGCTCACCTTCTTCGGTGGCGCCGGCGTCCTGGTGTACGGCGTGATCTGGCTCTTCGTGCCGGAGGACGGCGAGGACCGCGCTCCCATCGAGCTGAACCCCGACATCCTCAAGATCGTCCTGGTCGTCACGGCCGCGATCGCGCTGATGATCGTGTTCGGCACCCCGTTCTTCAACGACAGCTGGGGCTGGGGCTTCCCCTTCCCGCTCCTGATCATCGGCCTCGTGGTGGTCGCCATCTTCGCCACCCGCGACCAGCGCCGCCGCGGCGGACCGACGCCGCCCGCGCCGTGGGGCACTCCGCCCGCCAACACCCAGACGTCCCCGGCGGGCGCCCCCGCCCCGGCACCCACCTCGCAGGAAGGAACCACCATGAGCACGACCGACACCCCCACCGGGACCCAGACGGACCCGTACCCGACCAGCCACTACGAGACCCAGTACGGCGCGAACCAGCCGCCGCCCGCGTGGATGCCCCCGCCGCCCCCGGCGTACGTGCCCCCGCCGCGGCCCCGTCGCACCGGTGTCGTGCTGTTCTGGCCGACCCTGGCGCTGATCGCGATCGCGCTCGGCATCCTCGGGATCGTCGACGTCGACAGCTCGGTCAGCCCCACGGCGTACGTCGCCATCCCGGTCGCCGTCACCGGCCTGATGCTGCTCGTCGGCGCGTTCGTCGGTCGACCCGGCGGGCTGATCGCCCTCGGCATCGTCTCGAGCCTGGGCCTGGGCATCACCAGCGCCGTCGAGGCCTCGACCGACTGGGAGACCGGCGGCGAGACCCTCCGGGCCGCGCCGGTCAGCTCGGTCGCGGTGCAGGACACCTACACCGTGCCCAACGGCGAGATCCGGCTCGACCTCAGCCGCGTCCGTGACGTCGAGGCGCTCGACGGCCGCGAGATCGACCTCCACCTGAACGCCGGCGAGATCGACGTGACGCTGCCGCCCGGCATCAACGCGATCGTCGAGGCCGACATGACCTTCGCGGGCGACATCAGCATCGACGGCTCGCACCGCGGTGGCTTCGACCAGTCGCTGACGCGGACGATCACCGGCTCGACCGACCCCGACGCTCCGACCATCACGCTCGACATCGACGCCCGCGTCGGCCAGATCACCGTCGACCAGGACTGACCCCACGACCTCAAGGAGAACCACCATGTCCGACTACAGCTACTCCCCCGCTCCGCAGCCCCCGGCCGACCGCAGCGTCAAGGTCCCGCACCTGGTCTTCGGGCTCCTCTTCGTCGGCATCGCCGGCATCTGGGCCCTCGGCGCCAGCGACGTGATCAGCGGCGAGCACCTGGCCGTCCTCGGCCCGGCCGTCCTGATCATCGCCGGCATCGCCGGCCTGGCCGCCAGCCTGGCCAGCTCCCGCAACCGGCGCCGAGCCACCCCGGCCGCGACCCAGTACGAGACGCAGGACGACCCAGACCATCCAGCCCACCCAGGGCGACGAGCCCACCGAGGAGATCCGATGAGCGAGCAGCAGGCACCCCAGCAACCCCAGCAGCAGGCACCCCAACCGGGCCAGTACCACTACCAGGCACCGCCGCCCCCGCCGTACAAGCGGCTGACCCGCACCTCGTGGGACTCCCCGATCAGCGGCGTCTGTGGCGGGTTCGCCCGCTACCTCGGCATCGACCCGACCCTGGTCCGGGTGCTCGCCGTGCTCCTGGGCGTGTTCACGTTCCCCGCGTTCGTGATCGCCTACATCGTGGCCTGGGCCGTGATGCCGAAGGAGTGAGCGGTCACTTCTCCTGGGCTGCGGAAGAGCCCGAGAGCGAGCGGGTGATCACCTGGTTGGCCGCCCGCTGGAAGCCGGCAACGACCGCCTCGAGCGTCAGCTGTCGCAGTCGCGACATCGTCTGCTCGAAGGCGGCCTTGTCGGCTTCGCTGTGCTCCTGGCCCCGGAAGGGGGCGAGCACGCGGGTGCGCAGGATGTGGGTGAGCTCGTCGGCCAGCGCGTCCATGTGCCGGTTGATGGCCGTGGCGGCCTCCTCCATGGAGTCCACCGGGATGTCGAGCTCGTAGAGCTTGAGCGCCACGTCGAAGGACGGCAGCGGCTCGTAGCGGTCGCCGACGATCCGGATCGCGTAGATGTTCTCCAGCCGCTGGATCTCGTCGTCACCGAGCTTGCGGCGGGCGCGGGTCTCGAGCTGGCGGCGGGTCATCGACTCCCGCTTGCCGGCTCCCCACGAGGTGAGCATCGCCCGTTGCAGGGCGAGGTCCTCGACGCTGGCGTCGTCGGGCACCCGGGCGAGGTACTTCTCGATCGCGGAGAGCGTGAAGCCGTGGTCCTGGAGGGCGCGGATGAGCTCGAGGCGGGCGCGGTGCTCCTCGGTGTAGTAGGCCATCCGCCCGCGACGCGTCGGTGCCGGGAGCAGGCCGAGGCCGGCGTAGTAGCGCGTCGTCCGGACGGTCATGCCGGTGGCAGCCGCCAGCTCGTCGACGGTGTAGAGCTCCTCCTCGGGGCCCAGGTCACGCTCGACGCTCACTTCGTCCACCCTTCAGTTGACACCCTTGACTGTAACAGTAGAACTGGCACATTGTTCCTGCAATCGCCGTAACCTCGGCGGGGTTCCGCCGTTGGACCGACCAGCCGCGGACCCAGCTCATGCCACTCACCGGGACTGATCCGGGTCGCGTCCAGGGAGGTCGTAGATGAGCGCCACCGTGCCGTCCCGGCTGGGACGTGTTCTCGGTGCCGCGCGCCCCCTGGCCGAGGTCGTCGCGATGATGCGCCTCCTCCACCGGCTGGGTTCCGACCTGGTCACCTCGATCGCCCGCCGTCGCTTCCCGTTCGAGGAGCTGCTCCTCCAGACCTGGTACACCATCCGCGTCTGCACCCTCCCGGCGCTGATGGTCTCGATCCCGTTCGGCGTGATCCTCGCCCTCCAGGTCGGCGTGCTGGCCCAGCAGGTCGGAGCCGTCTCCTTCACCGGCGCGGGCAACACCCTGGCCGTCGTACGCCAGGCCTCGCCGATCATCACTGCCCTGATGCTCTCCGGCGTCGCCGGCTCCGCCATCTGCTCCGACATCGGCGCCCGCAAGATCCGCGAGGAGCTCGACGCGCTCGAGGTCATGGGCATCTCCGTGACCGAGCGGCTGATCCTTCCCCGCGCCCTGTCCACCGTCATCGTCGCGGTGCTGCTCAACGGCGTGGTCATGTTCTTCACGATCATGACGACCCTGCTGATCAGCACGGTCGCGATGAACCTCTCCCCCGGCTCCTACCTCGCCTCGGTCGGCACCCTCGCACGACCGTCCGACCTGCTGCTCTCGCTGATCAAGGCGGCCGTGTTCGGGATCATCTGCACGGTCGTGGCGGCCCACAAGGGGATGACCGTCACCAAGGGACCGGCCGGCGTCGGTGACGCCGTCACCGACGCGGTGGTGCTCAACTTCGTGGGCCTCTTCGCCGCCAACTTCGTCATCTCCCAGGTGATGACCACCGCCAGCGGGGGTGCGATGTGAGCCACGCCGTCCCGCGCGTACGCCGCGGCCGCGACTGGGTCCGCCCCCTCGAGGAGGCCGGCGAGCAGCTGCTCTTCTGGTGGGAGGTCCTCCGCAACATCCCGCTGACGATCCGCCAGTACAACAAGCAGATCGGCACCATCCTCGCGGAGCTCAGCCTCGGCACCGGGGTCTTCGTGATCGGCGGCGGCGTGGTCGGCGTGGTCATCCTGCTCTCGACGCTGACCGGCAGCGAGGTCGGCTTCGAGGGCCACAACGGTCTGTCCGTGATCGGTCTCGCTCCGTTGACCGGGTTCATCTCGGCGTACCTCAACACCCGCGAGATGGCGCCGATCATCGCGGCGCTCGGCTTTGCCGCCCGCATCGGCTGCGGGTTCACCTCCCGCCTCGGCGCCATGCGGATCTCGGAGGAGATCGACGCGCTCGAGTCGATGGCCATCCGGCCGATCCCGTACCTCGTGACCACTCGTCTCCTGGCCGGCACGATCCTGGTCATCCCGCTCTACCTGATCGGGCTCGTCGGCACCTACATGGCGACCGACTTCATGGTCACCGTCTTCTTCGACCAGTCCCACGGGACCTACCAGCACTACTTCCAGGCGTTCGTCTCGCCGATCGACGTC
The DNA here is from genome assembly GCA_963722835.1 of uncultured Actinomycetota bacterium. Taxonomy (GTDB): domain Bacteria; phylum Actinomycetota; class Actinomycetes; order Propionibacteriales; family Nocardioidaceae; genus Marmoricola. The sequence goes on along the minus strand of CAVROK010000011.1, from coordinate 359,343 downwards.
GTCTACTCCGCCATCAAAGTGGTCGTTCTGACCTCCGTGGTCACCCTGATCCACTGCTACTTCGGCTTCACCGCCAGCGGTGGGCCCGAGGGCGTCGGCAAGGCGACCGGGCGCGCGATCCGCACCAGCATCATCGCGATCACCGTCCTCGACATCCTGATGACGCTGACGCTCTGGGGCGTCGACCAGCAGGCGGTGATCTCCGGATGAGCCACCGGGTCCGGATGCTCGTCATCGTCGGCACCGTCGCTGCGCTGTTCGTGGGGTACGCCGGCTGGACCGGCCTGTCCTACCTCGGCAAGGTCGGCGGCGGCGTGCGGCTGACCGCGTTCCTGCCGACCTCCGGCGACTCGCTCGGGCCTGCGTCCAACGTGAAGTACCACGGCCTGGTCGTCGGCCGCGTCATCACCGTCAGCGGCAACGCGAAGCAGAGCAAGGCCGAGGTGGTGCTGAAGCCCGAGCAGGCCAAGCGCATCCCGGCCAACGTCACCGCGCGGGTGCTGCCCTCGACGATCTTCGGCTCCGAGTACGTCGAGCTCGTCGAGCCCAGGTCTCCGGCCTCGAAGGCGTTGCCGACGGTGCGCTCGATCCCGGCCGACCGCAGCGCCCAGACCCTGCGGATCATGGATGCCGTCGCCGCCGGTGAGCGGATCCTGCGCGCGGTCGACCCGAGCCAGCTCGACGCCACCACCTCGGCGCTGGCGAACATGCTGGAGAACAACGGCGACGACGTCGGCCAGTTCGTCGAGCGGGCCAACGCCTACCTCGGCACGATGCTCGAGCACAGTGACGCCTTCTACAACGACCTGCGCCTGCTGGGCGACGTCGCCCAGGGCGCGGCGGACGCCGAGCCGCACCTGGTCGCGGCACTGCGCAACAGCCACGACACCCTGCGCCTGATCGTCGAGCAGAAGCGCAACCTCGACCGGTTGATCGCCGGCACGACCGGCCTCAGCTCGGAGACGACCGGGTTCCTGACGGCCAACGAGCGCAACCTCGTCGGCACGGTGTACGCCGGAGAGCCGATCGTCCACGTCTACAACGGCCGCCGGGACAAGCTGGCCGCCCTCCTCCAGGCAGTGCCGAAGGTGCTCTCCAACGGGGCGAACGGCGTCGAGGACGGCAAGATCGTGATGGAGGGGCTGATGCAGTTCCCCTTCGAGTTCGGCAAGCCCTACAACTCCGGCGACTGCGTCCGCTACGTCGGCACCGGCCGGGCGAAGAACTGCGGCGGTGGCGGCAGCTACCACTCCCCCTACCGGGGGCACCCGATGAGAAGCCCCCTCCACGTCATCCGGCACGCACCCGGCCCCGCCGTCGGGGTGACCGCGTTCGCCGTGCTCTCGGTGGTGATGACCATGCTCGTGGCCGGCACCCTGATGAAGAGCGCGGGCACCGACCCGGAGGAGTACCACGCGGTCTTCCGCGACACCAACGGTCTCACCGAGGGCGACGACGTGCGGATGGCCGGCGTACGCGTCGGGCGGGTGGAGAAGCGCGAGCTCCAGGACGGGCTCGCCCACGTCACCTTCACGGTCTCCGGCGACCAGCAGGTGCACACCGACAGCCGGGCCGAGATCAACTTCCTCAACCTGATCGGCCAGCGCTACCTCGACATCACCGCCGGGTCGTCCGACAACCGGCTCCAGCCGGGAGCCACGATCCCGCAGTCCAGGACCAGTCCGGGCCTGGACCTCACGGCGCTGTTCAACGCCTTCAAGCCGTTGTTCGACCTGCTCCGCCCCGCCGACGTCAACGAGCTCGCCACCCAGATCACCGCGGTGCTGCAGGGACAGGGACCGACCATCAACGACCTGGTCGCGCAGACCGCCGAGCTGACCAGCCACCTCGCCGAGCGCGACGAGGTGATCGGCCGCGTGATCACCAACATGTCGACGGTGATGGAGACGACCGCCGCCCACCGCGACGACCTGCGGGTGCTGATCAGCCAGCTGAGCAGGCTCACCCACGGCCTCGCGGGCGACCGTCAGCAGATCGGTACGGCGCTCGACAGCATGTCCCGGCTCAGCATCGCCATGGACGACCTGACTCGCCGCACGCGCCGACCGCTCACCACCGACATCGGCCACATCAACACGCTCGGCGGCCTGGTGAACAAGCAGACCGACATCCTCACCAGGGGCCTGCGCGGTGCGCCGCGACTGCTCGACGCCTACGCGCGCTCGATGAGCTACGGCAGCTGGCTGAACACCTACATCTGCTCGTTGAGCTTCCGACTGCCCACCGGCACCACGATCGATGGGCGCGGCGTCGGCGGCAACACGAAGGCGTGCCAGTGAGTGCGCTGACGACCCGCCTCACGCGGCCCCGGACCCTGGTCAACATCGGCCTCGCCGTGGTGCTGGTGGCGCTCGCCGTCTGGAAGCTGCTGCCGGGCACCACGACCTACACCGCCGACTTCGCCAACGCCTCCGGGATCTCGACCGGCGACGTCGTCCGGGTCGCCGGCATCGACGTCGGCAAGGTCACCGGCGTGCAGCTCGAGCGCGGAGTCGTGCACGTCGACTTCACCGCGGAGAAGGGTCTCGCGATCGGCCGCAGCGCTCGAGCCGAGATCAAGCTGGCCACGATCCTGGGGCAGCACTACCTCGACCTGGTGCCGGGCAAGGGCAGCCGGCTCGAGGCGGGTGGCACCATCCCGCTCTCGCGGACCAAGTCGGCGTACACCATCGACCGCTTCCAGGTGGACGCGAACGACGCCGTCCAGACCCTCGACGAGAAGGCCCTCGCGCAGGCGGTCGACACGCTCACCACGAACCTCGACGGCAACCCGGCCACCAACCGGGAGGCGCTCATCGGCATCGCGCAGGTCTCGCAGACGATCGCGAGCCGGGACGACGAGCTGCGCCGGCTGATCGGCTCGACACGCACCGTGACCGATGTCGTGCACGGGCAGCAGGGCAACCTGATGCGGCTGCTCGGTGACTCCGACAAGGTCGCGGCGATGATCAACCAGCGCCGCGAGACCATCAAGCTGCTGCTGCGCAGCACCCGCTCGATGGTCCACGAGGTGAGCCTGCTGGTGCGTGCCAACAGCAAGCAGCTGCGCCCGACCCTGATCCAGCTCAAGAGGCTGATGGGGACGCTGGTGGACAACAAGGAGTACCTCGACCAGACCCTCAAGGCGGTCACCGCGCAGAGCCGCTACTTCGCCAACGCGACCGGAAACGGTCCGTGGATCGAGGTCTTCGCCCCGGACTTCCTGATCACCGACAACCTCGTCTGCGCCGTCACCACGCCCCTGGAGTGCAAGTGACCGGGGCGATGGCAGTCAAGGGGCTGGTGCTCCGGATCGGCGCCGTCGTCGTGGCGATGGCGCTGGTGGCCGGCGTGCTGCTGACCGTCACCCGCGAGGAGCCGCTGCGGCTCAGCGCGATGTTCAACGACACCACCGGCCTCTACGTCGGCAACGACGTGCGGGTGCTCGGGGTCGGCGTCGGTGAGGTGAAGGCGGTCAAGCCGTCGGGCCGGTCGGTGCGCGTCGACATGGAGTTCCCCGAGGGCACCGAGATCCCGGCGAACGCCCAGGCCGCGATCATGCAGTCCTCGCTGGTCACCGACCGGTTCGTCGAGCTGACGCCGGCGTACCGCGAGGGCGAGCAGATCCGCAGCGGCACGGTGCTGCCGCTGAGCCGGACCCGCAACCCGGCCAACCTCGACGAGATGGTGCGTGCCGTCGACCAGCTGATCGTCGCGCTCGGTGACCCGCGCACCGGTGGCAGCGACATCGGCCAGCTGCTCGACGTCAGCGCGAAGAACCTGTCCGGGCAGGGCCGGTTCGTCCAGGAGGCCCTGCGCGCCGCACAGGGTGCGATGGACGCCATCGACGGCAACGAGCCCGACCTCGAGAAGATCACCACCAACCTCGACTCGCTCGTGGGGGCCCTCGCCCGGCGCGACACGATGATCCGCCGGCTGTCCACCAACGTCACCCAGTCGACCTCGATGCTCGCGGGCCAGCGGGTGCAGCTGCGCCAGCTGGTCGGGGAGCTCGCCGACCTGGTCGGCACCGTCACCACGTTCGTACGACGCAACCGCGGTGACCTGAAGACCACCCTGACGAGGAGCCGCTCGCTGCTGTCGACGCTGGCCGCCAACCAGAAGGACATGGCGAACACCCTCGACCTGCTGCCGCTCGTCGGCCAGAACATCTGGCAGGCCTACGACCCGAAGACCGAGCGCCTCCGGATCCGGATCGACATGCGCAACACCGGGCCGCTCTCGGCGACGGCACGCAGCCAGCTCTGCAAGGCCTACGGGCTGCCGGCGTGCGACCAGCTGACCAACCCCGACGAGACCGGCGCGCTCGACCCGATCTTCAAGATGCTCTCCGACACGTTCCCCTCCGGCATCCCGGGGGTGACCCAGTGAGACGCCTCCGGTCGCTGAGCTTGTGGACCACTCCCCTGCCGGCGCTCAGCCTGGGGCTCACGGTCACCGGCTGCTCGCTCGAGTCGGTCCCCCTGCCCTCGCAGGTCAGCGGTCCGTCGTACGAGCTGAGGGCGGAGTTCCGCAACGCGCTGAACCTGCCGAAGGGCGCGCCCGTGAAGCTGCACGGCAACCGGGTCGGCACCGTGCAGGAGATCAAGGCCCGCGACTACGTCGCCCTGGTCACGCTGAAGCTGCGGCAGGACACCCCGGTCCCGAAGGGGACGCGCGCCGAGGTGCGCACCACGGCCCCGATGGGTGAGGCGTTCGTGGAGCTGACCCCACCGGAGACCGCCTCTGAAGCGGCGATGCTCCGCAACGGCGACCGGCTGCCTCTCTCCTCCACCACCACCGCACCGGACGTGAGCGACCTGCTCGTCGCCCTGTCGGCCACCGTCACCGGCGGGCCGTTCGCCGACATCTCCACGATCATCAAGCAGCTCAACGTCGCGCTCGACGGCCGGTCCGGGGACGTCCAGCAGCTGCTGTCCCGGCTGAACACGCTGGTGACCGGGCTCAACGCCCACCGCGACGACATCGACAGGGTCCTCGACGGGATGGACCGTCTCGGCAGCGCGCTGGCCGCGGACGCGCCGGTGCTCTCCCGCGCCATCGACGACCTGACGCCGGCCATCGCCACGCTGAGCGGGCAGCGCGCCGACCTGATGAAGATGCTCGACCGGCTGACCCGGCTGAGCACCGTGAGCCAGCGGGTGATCGGGGCGACCAAGGAGTCGATCGTCCGTCAGGTCAACGAGGTCGGGCCGGTGCTGTCGACGCTGATCGAGAACATGGACAAGATGCGTCCGCTGATGCAGGGCGTCCTCGACTTCGGCGCGGCCCTCGACTCGGCCTCCCCCGGCGACTACGCGCGGTTCGACCTGACCGCGCTGCTCGCGCCCGGCGACCTCTCCAACCTCCCGATCGTCCCGGACCTGCTCGGCGGACAGCCCCCCGGCTCGGGCTCGCCGACGCCCGGCCTGCCGTCGCTCCCGTCCCTGCCGGGCGGCGGAACCGGCGGGACCACCAACCCGCTGGACGACCTCACCGGACTGCTCGGGGGTGGTGGCTGATGGGTGGTCTCCAGGCCAACCGCGTGCGCACCGCGCAGATCCTCCTGCTCGTGGTGGTGATCTTCGGTGCGCTCTACGTGATGGACGCCGTCGTCGGGTCCGGCCTCATCCGGCGTCCCTACCAGGTGACCGTCAACCTCGCGGGCAGTGGCGGCCTCTACCCCGGCGTCGGTCGTGAGCTACCGCGGCAACCGGATCGGGAAGGTCACCGACCTCGACGTGACCGAGAACGGTGTCCGGGCCGTGGCCTCGATCCAGAAGGGCACCCGGATCCCGGTGGACTCCGAGGCGATCGTGTCCAACCTCTCGGCCGTCGGAGAGCAGCGGCTGGACTTCCGCCCCCGCGTCGACCACGGCCCCTACCTGAAGGCGGGGTCGGTGGTGGCCGAGAAGGACACCGGTCTGCCGCTGGCCACGAGCACCTTCTTCCTGCACGCCAAGACGCTCACCGACCAGGTCGACGTCGAGCGACGTCCGCACCATCTCCAAGGAGCTCGGGCTCGCGTTCGGCGACCCCGACCTCGACCTGCGCCGGCTCTACGACCAGAGCGAGCGGACGCTCGGCACGCTCGAGCGGCTGCAGCCCGCGACCATCTCGCTGATCGAGCGCGGCCAGGTGCCGCTGCAGACGCTGTCGGACAACAGCGACCAGTTCCTCCAGTTCAGCAAGGACGTCCAGGCGCTGACCGCCACGCTGAAGCAGGCCAACCCCGACCTCACCACGCTCGTCCGTGACGGCACCGCGCTGGTCCCCGAGCTGCGCGGGGTGCTGGCGGACAACTCCACGACCCTGTCCGACCTGCTCGGCAAGGGCCGGGTGGTCAGCGAGATCGGCGCCGACCGGCAGCCGGCGCTGATGTCGTGGCTGGACTACGTGCCGCTCCAGGCCAAGGCGATGATCGCCGGCACCCGCGACGGCTCCGGGCGCGTCGTACTCGTGCCGAACTTCTCGAAGACCTGCAAGTACGACACCCAGCAGCGGCTCCCCGACCAGACGCTCCAAGCGGCCGCCGGCCCGCGACGGCCACTGCACCCGCGTCGACCCGTTGATCCAGCAGCGCGGTGCGCAGTACGTGCCCACGCACCTTGAACAATGACAGTTTTGCTGTAACAGTTGACCTGTCACCGTTGATGCCCTGAAGGGACACCCATGCCCGACCTGTACACCTCCGAGCACGAGGACTTCCGCAAGACCGCGCGCACCTTCTTCGAGCGCGAGGTCACTCCCCACCACGACGAGTGGGAGAAGGACGGCATCGTGCCGCGGGAGCTGTGGCTCAAGGCCGGCGAGGCGGGGCTGCTCTGCTTCGACGTCCCGGAGGAGTACGACGGGCCGGGGGTCGACGACTTCCGCTACAACGTGATCCTCTCCGAGGAGCAGGCCCGGGCCGGCGCGAACGGCCCCGGCTTCTCGGTGCACAGCGACATCATCGTCCCCTACATCACCGCCATCGCCACCGACGAGCAGAAGCAGCGCTGGCTGCCCGGCTGCGTCAGCGGCGAGACGATCACGGCGATCGCGATGACCGAGCCGGGCGCGGGCAGCGACCTGCAGGGAGTCCGCACGACGGCCATCGACAAGGGCGACCACTACCTGGTCAACGGGTCGAAGACGTTCATCTCCAACGGCATCAACGCCGACCTGGTCATCGTGGTCGCACGCACCGATCCCGAGGCCGGCCACAAGGGGATCAGCCTGCTCGTGGTCGAGCGCGGCATGGACGGCTTCGAGCGCGGCCGCAACCTCGACAAGATCGGCCTGCACGCGCAGGACACCGCCGAGCTCTCGTTCACCGACGTGCAGGTGCCGAAGGAGAACCTCCTCGGCGAGGAGGGCCAGGGCTTCGTCTACCTGATGCAGAACCTCCCGCAGGAGCGGCTGATCATCGGCGCCCAGGCGATGGCGGCCTGCGAGGCGGTCTTCGAGATGTGCCTCGACTACGCCAAGACGCGCGAGGCGTTCGGCAAGCCGATCGGCAAGTTCCAGCACAACCGCTTCCTGCTCGCGGAGATGGCGACCGAGGTCAAGGTCGCGCGGGCGTTCCTCGACCAGTGCCTGCGCAAGCACCTCGACGGCCAGCTCGACGCTGTCGACGCCTCGATGGCGAAGTGGTGGTGCACCGAGCTCCAGAACAAGCTGGTCAACCAGGGCGTCCAGCTCCACGGCGGCTACGGCTACATGATGGAGTACCCCATCGCGCGGGCCTTCGTCGACAGCCGGATCTCCACCATCTACGGCGGCACCACCGAGATCCAGAAGGAGATCATCGGCCGGAGCCTCGGGCTCTAGGACGCGAGCGACATGGACTTCGACCTTCCTGACACCACCATCGCCGTCCGCGACGGCGTCGCCGCCGTGGCCGCCAAGTACGACCACGACTACTGGTCGCGCTGCGAGGAGGAGAAGCGCTACCCGACCGAGGTCTACAACGACCTCGCCGAGGGCGGCTGGCTGGGGCTCAGCGTCCCGGAGGAGTACGGCGGCGGCGGGCAGGGCCTGCTCGAGACGGCCATCGCCTGCGAGACGCTCTGCGCCTCCGGCGGCACGGCCGGCTCGTTCTTCTACGTGCTCAACCCGGGCTTCGGCGTGACCACCCTGGTCCGCCACGGCACCGAGGAGCAGAAGCAGGAGATCCTGCCCGGCCTCGCGAGCGGTGAGATCCAGTTCAGCTTCGGCCTGACCGAGCCGGACGCCGGCTCCAACGCGATCGAGATCAGCACCAGCGCCCGTCGCGACGGTGGACGACTTCCTGGTCAAGGGCCAGAAGGTCTGGATCTCCAACGTCGAGCGCGCCGACTGGATGGTCGTGGTCACGCGCACGATCCCGGCAGCCGAGGCCAAGCCGCGCACCGCCGGCTTCACGCTGTTCCTCGTCGACGTCAAGGAGGCCCTCGAGGCCGGCACGCTGAGCTACACCCCGATCCCCAAGATGGGGTCGAACATCCTCTACTCGAGCCAGGTGTTCTTCGACGACGTACGCGTCCCCGCGCACCGCGTCATCGGCGAGGTCGACGAGGGCTTCCGGGTGCTGTGGGACGTGCTCAACCCCGAGCGCATCATCGCGGCGGCCGGCGGCGTGGGCGGCGCCGAGGCGGCGCTCGACGTGGCCGCGAGCTACGCGCGCGAACGCAAGGTCTTCGGCCGTCCGATCGGCGCCAACCAGTCGATCTCGTTCCCGCTCGCGCAGATCAAGGCCAAGACCGAGCTGGCCCGGCTGATGACCTACAAGGCCGCGTGGCTCTTCGACCAGGGTCGTCCCTGCGGCAGCGAGGCCAACGTCGCCAAGCTGACCGCCGCCCAGGCCGCGTGGGAGGCCGCCGACCAGGCCTTCCAGACCCTCGGCGGGATGGCGTACTCCAAGGAGTACCCCGTCGAGCGGATGTTCCGCGACGCCCGCATCGGCAAGAACATCCCCGTCTCGGAGCAGATGGTGCTCGCCCACATCGGCACCTCGATGCTCGACCTCCCCAAGACCTACTGACGCACCCGTCCACTCACCGCAGGAGACCGCCCATGACCGACGTACTCGCCGAGCGCCAGGAGATCGAGGCGCTGATCAAGGGCAGGAGCATCGCGCACGCCTTCGCCGACACCGTCGAGGAGCTCGGGGACTCCCCCGCCTTCTCCGACAAGATCGGGATCGAGGGCCAGGGGTGGCGCACCCTCTCGTGGCGCGAGCTGCGCGACCAGGGCCTCGAGATCGCGGCGGCGTTCGTCGAGCTCGGCGTCCAGCCCGGTGACCGGGTCGCGCTGATGGCCTCCAACCGGATCGAGCACGTGCTCGCCGACATCGGCGCCATGCACGCCGGCGCCACCGCGATGTCGATCTACAACACGCTCTCGCGCAGCCAGGTCGCGTACGTCGCCGAGCACTCCTCCCCCAGCGTCGTCGTGCTCGAGACCGCCGACCACCTCGACCGCTGGTCCGACGCGCTCGCCACGGGTGAGGTGAAGAACGTCGTCGTGATCGACGCGGAGACCAGCCCCGAGGGTGCGCTGACGTGGGACGAGCTGGTGACCCTGGGGCGGTCGAAGATCGAGGAGCACCGCGAGGAGGTCGACCGCCGCTGGCAGGGCATCGACCCCGAGAGCCCGGCCACGATCCTCTACACCTCCGGCACCACCGGCCACCCGAAGGGCGTGGTGATCAGCCACCGCAACGTGCTCTTCGAGGTCGAGAGCAGCAACCGCACCGCCGGGCTCGAGGGCGAGAACATCGGCGTCTCCTACCTCCCCTACGCCCACATCGCCGAGCGGGTGCTCGGCATCTACATCCCGCAGGTCGACGGCGCCCACGTCCACCTGATCGGCGATCCCGCCCAGCTGGTCGGGGCGCTCGGTGAGGTCCGGCCGACCCGGTTCTTCGGCGTCCCGCGCGTCTGGGAGAAGATCCAGACCGGCATCGGCGGCCTGCTCGCGATGGAGACCGACGAGGCCAAGAAGAAGGCCGTCGCCGACGCGATGGCCGTCGGGCTGGAGTACGTCGAGTCGCTGCAGACCGGCGAGGAGACCAGCCCCGAGCTCCAGGCGAAGTTCGACGCCGTGCACGCAGCGGTCCTCGGTCCGATGAAGGCGATGCTCGGCCTCGACCGCGTCTCGTGGGCCGGCAGCGCGTCCGCCCCGATGCCGCTGGAGACCGCGCGGTTCTTCGCCGGCCTCGGCCTGTCCATCTACGACATCTACGGCATGACCGAGACGACCGGGTCGGTGACCGCGTGCGGCCCGGGCAGCTTCCGGCTCGGCACGGTCGGCCGCGCGCAGCCGGGCATCGAGATCCGCATCGCCGACGACGGCGAGATCCTCACCCGCGGGCCGGTGAACACCAGCGGCTACCACCACAACCCCGAGGCGACCGCCGAGCTGGTCGACGACGAGGGCTGGGTGCACACCGGCGACATCGGCGAGGTCGACGACGACGGCTTCCTGAAGGTCGTGGACCGCAAGAAGGAAATGATCATCACCTCGTCGGGCAAGAACATCGCGCCGTCCAACATCGAGAACTACCTCAAGGAGAGCCCGCTCGTCGGCCACGCCCTGGCCTACGGCGAGAGCAAGCCGTACGTCGTCGCGATCCTCACCCTCGACCCCGACGTGGCTCCGGTGGTGGCCGGCAAGCTCGGGATCGAGTACGCCGACCTGGCCGACCTCGCGCAGAAGCCGGAGATCCTCGGCGCCGTGGGCCAGGCCGTCGAGAAGGCCAACGACCGGCTCTCCCGGCCCGAGCAGGTCAAGAAGTGGAAGCTGCTCCCGGTCGAGTGGACCGCCGAGTCGGCCGAGCTCACCCCGACCCTGAAGCTGAAGCGGCGCGTCGTACACGCCAACTACGCCGAGGCGCTGGAGGAGCTCTACGCATGAGCGGCCGGACCTCAGCGACCTCGCCCTCGAGAAGGACGCCGTGCTCTGGCGCAACTCCGGCGACCTGCGCACGGCGCTGATCTCCGTGCGTGCGCTGGTCTTCCAGGTCGCCTACCCGATGGTCGGCGCCGGCGTCGGCGAGCACTCGGTCTACAAGACCGACCCGTGGGGCCGGCTCTACCGCTCGCTGAAGTCGCTGATGACGCAGATCTACGGCTCGGAGCGCGCCGTCGCGGAGGGCCGCCGGCTCCAGGAGGTGCACCGCGACATCAAGGGCGTGGACGCCCAGGGGCGGCACTACTCCGCGCTCAACCCGGAGGCGTACTTCTGGGTGCACGCGACCGTGCTCGAGGGCGCGCTGGTGTTCCAGGAGAAGTTCGACCGGCCGCTGAGCGCCGACGAGGTCGACCGCATCTACGACGAGTGGCGCCGGGTCGGGCTGATGCTCGGGCTGCGCGAGAAGGACCTGCCCACCGACATCGCGGGCTTCTGGCGACGGTGGGACGAGATCTCCGCCAAGCTCGAGAACAACCCCGTCGTCCAGGACGTGCTCCACAACGGCCCCACCAAGCCCCGCTGGCTGCCCGTCCCGCAGCGGTGGCTGGACACGCTCAACCGGCCGGCGATGAAGCTCCAGCGCGACATCGCCACCTGGACCCTCGATGCCGACCTCCGCGAGAAGTTCGGGCTCGCGCCGCTGACCCGCGCCGAGGAGCGTCGCCTGGTCCGGCTCGCGGCCCTGACCCGGTTCCTCGGACGGGTGCTGCCCGACCCCGTCCGCTTCCCGCTGCCGCTCTACATCGCTCGCCGACGCGCGATGGCCCGCACCGACCGCCCGCGGCTGCACGCCGCCTGAGCACCGCGCACCAGGAGAGACCATGACCGCCCTGAAGGACGACGTCGCACCTGCCCCGACGACCACGAGCGTCCGGCCCGACTGGGTCACCGACGAGGTGGTCGCGCGGCTCACGGCGCGGGTGGTGCGTGAGCCCGGTGGCTCCTCCGACCCGCTGCACCCGGTCGCGCCGTACGACGGCCAGACGACCGTCGAGATCCCGACCAGCACGGCCCACGACGTCGAGCGAGCCGTCGAGACGGCCCGGGCCGGTGGAGCCGCCTGGCGTGCCCGCTCCTTCGCCGACCGCGCTGCCGTGGTGCTGCGCTTCCACGACCTGTTCGTCGAGCGCCAGGACGAGGTCATCGACCTGATCCAGTGGGAGATGGGCAAGGCCCGGTTCTCGGCCTGGCAGGAGATCCTCCAGGTGGCCAACATCGCGCGGCACTACGCCCGCGTCGGTCAGAAGTACCTCGCGCCCGCCTCGGTGCGCGGCGCCGTCCCCGGCCTCACCCAGGTCAAGGAGATGCGCGTCCCCAAGGGAGTCGTCGGCGTGATCTCCCCGTGGAACTACCCGTTCTACCTCGGGGTCGGCGACGTCATCCCCGCCCTGCTGGCGGGCAACGCCGTGGTCTCCAAGGCCGACTCGCAGACCGCGCTGACCCTGCTGCACGCGCGCGAGCTGATGGCGGAGGCCGGGCTCCCCACGGATGCCTGGCAGGTGGTCGCCGGTCGCGGCAGCGTCGTCGGGACGGCTCTCATCGACGCGGTCGACTACATCTGCTTCACCGGCTCGACCAGCACCGGCCGCACCGTCGGCGAGCAGGCCGGTCGTCGCCTGATCGGCGCCTCGCTCGAGCTCGGCGGCAAGAACCCGTTGATCGTGCGCCACGACGCCGACCTGCAGAAGGCCGCGGAGGGCTGCGTCGCCGCCGCCTTCGCCAACACCGGCCAGATGTGCATCCACATCGAGCGCGTCCTCGTCGACCGGTCGGTCTACGACGAGTTCCGCTCCGCGCTCGTCGCCGCGACCCAGGCCCTGACGGTCGGTCAGACCTTCGACTACACCGTCGACGTCGGCTCACTGGCCAGTCCCGACCAGCTCGCCACCGTCGACCGCCACGTCGAGCAGGCCCGGGCCAGCGGGGCCTCGGTCCTGACCGGCGGGCGCGCCCGACCCGACCTCGGCCCGCTGGTCTACGAGCCCACCGTGCTCGAAGGCGTCACCGACGAGATGGACGTCTGCGGCGAGGAGACCTTCGGGCCCGTCATCTCGCTCTACCCCACCGACTCCGACCACGACGCCGTCCAGCTCGCCAACCGGGGCAGCTACGGCCTCTCGGCCAGCATCTGGAGCCGCGACGTCGCCACGGCGCGCCAGCTCGCCGGACAGGTCCGCGCCGGGTCGGTCAACATCAACGACGGCGCTGCCGCTGCCGCCGGCTCGGTCGAGGCGCCGATGGGCGGGATGGGCGACAGCGGACTGGGTCGCCGCCACGGGGCGGAGGGCATCCGGCGCTACACCGAGGCACAGACCGTCGCCGTACAACGACTGCTGCCGCTGGGCCCGCCGCCGTCGCTGGGCGTGGACCGTTTCGTGGCGTTCACCAACGCCCAGCTGCGCCTGCTGCGCCGGTTCCGGGTGCGGTGAACACTTGTAGCCCAACCAGGTGGAAAGGGCTAAGGTGGACGAAACGCGTCGCCCAGCCCGGGCGACGGGTGTCTCGTTGAAGCCAACGACCTGATGCCTGAGTGCCAGGAAAGGGCACTCGCGGCCCGATGACTCCGTGACGGGAGTCCATCCCAGGTCGGTGAGCCATGACCGTTGTCACCCAACCCGCGAATCCGAGACATGCGTCCAGGCAGGACCGCAACGCGCACACGCGCGAGCTCTTCGTCCGTGCCGCCGAGACCGACGACCCCGAGGAGCACCGCCGTCTGCTCGACGAGGTGATCGTGCTCCACGTCGACCTCGCACACGCCGAGGCCTCGCGCTACCGCTCGCGCGGCATCCCGCTCGACGACCTGCGCCAGGTGGCGGCCCTGGCGCTGACCAAGGCCGCGCGCGGGTACGACGTGACCACCGGCCACGACTTCCTCTCCTACGCCGTGCCGACGATCCGCGGCGAGCTGCGCAAGCACTTCCGCGACCACGGCTGGATGATCCGTCCGCCCCGGCGGATCCAGGAGCTCCAGGCCCGCATCAACGCCGCCGAGAACGAGCTGTCCAACAAGCTCGGACGCTCACCGCAGCCCAAGGAGATCGCCGACCACCTCGACGAGTGCACCGAGTCGGTGATCGAGGCGCTGGCCAGCGACGGCTGCTTCATCCCGGCCTCGCTCGACCACCCCGCCGGCAGCGACGGGAGCACCACGCTGGGTGACCTGCTGCCCTTCGACGACGCCTCGCACAGCGCGTCCGAGGCCCGCGTGATCCTCCGTCCGGTGCTCCGCCGCCTCGGCGAGCGGGACCGTCAGATCCTCGCGATGCGCTTCGGTGAGGGCCTCACCCAGCGCGAGATCGCGCAGCGCATCGGGGTCACGCAGATGCAGGTCTCGCGCCTGCTCACCCGCATCCTCGGCCAGCTGCGCACCGGGGTCGGCGACGTGCCGCTCGGGGACCGCTGACCAGCTAGAGCGCGATCGCGCCGACCCGGCCGGCGCAGACGGCCGCGGCCACCTCCGGGAAGTCGGTCATCAACCCGTCGACCCCGAGGTCGATCAGCCGGCTGACCTCGGCCTCGGCGTACCCGTGCTCCCGCGCTGCTCCGTCGCTGCGCAGGTTGGCGGGCAGGTGCCGGTTCTCGTTGCGGAGGGTCCAGACGATCACGTCGAGGCCGGCCTTGAACGCCGCGAACACGGCGGGACCGGGCTCGCCGATCGCGTCGGAGGCGTCGCGCGGCAGCACCAGGTGCTTGCTCATGCCGACCGTGGAGGCGTAGTCGCCGACCTTCTTCAGGTGCCGCGACCGCACGGACTGGGTGCGGTCGACCAGCTGCACCATCTCCACGTCGAGGTCGCGGCGGAGCTGCTTGAGGATCCCTGACTCGAAGGACATCACCCGCACCGGGCCGAGCGCGGAGTCGAGGCGCCGCTCTCGCAGGATGGCGACCAGCGACTCGTGCAGCGGCATCCGCATGCCGGTGAACAGCGAGGGGTGCTTCAGCTCGATGTGCACGCCGAGCTGGCGTCCGGCGCGGGCCGACTCCTGCTCGCGCAGGTCGAGCAGGTCCTCCAGGGTGAGCAGGGGCAGCAGGTCGTCGTACATCGCACTGCCGGGCCGCTTGCGCGGCCACCGCTCGCGGGCACGGAGCTCCATCAGCTCCTCGAGGAAGAAGTCCTGCACGAACCAGCCGTCCACGAGCTCGCCGTCGACCTCCATCGTGCGCCGCTTGTGCGCAAACTCCGGACGGTCAGCGACGTCCGTCGTCGGGCCGAGGTCGAGATCGTGGCGGCAGACCAGGATGCCGTCGCGGGTGCACACCACGTCGGGCTCGACGGAGTCCGCGCCGGTGCGCCAGGCCAGCTGGTAGGCGAGCGCGGTGTGCTCGGGGCGATGCCCGCTGGCGCCGCGGTGGCCGATGACGAGTGGTCCAGTCACGGGACCCACGGTGCTGCGCCCGGGTGACGGGACGGTGAAGTCGAGTGGAACCCAGCACCTACGGTGGTCGTCATGCAGACGATCGGCAGCCTGACCCTCCGCCCGGCCCTCGAGCACCCCGAGCTGATGGGAGCGTCCGTGCGCGAGGCGCTGCGCACCTGGGAGCACGCCGAGCACGTGCTGGTCACCGAGATCGACCCCGAGCTCGCCGACACCGCTGCGATGACCGAGGCCTACGACGTGCCGCTCGAGGCGAGCGCCAACTGCGTGGTGGTGATGGGCCGCCGTGGCGGGGAGGAGCGGACGGCCGCGTGCGTCGTACGTGCCGACACCAGGGCCGACGTGAACAACGTCGTACGCCGCGCGCTCGACGTCCGCAAGTGCTCGTTCCTCGACCACGACCGCGCCGTGGAGGAGACCGGCATGGAGTACGGCGGGATCACGCCGGTCGGGCTTCCGGCGGACTGGCGGATCCTGGTCGACGAGGTCGTCACCCGGATCGACCTCGCCTGCATCGGCAGCGGCGTGCGCGGATCGAAGCTGTTCCTGCCTGGACTACACCTGGCCGATCTCCCCGGCGCCGAGATCGTGCCCGATCTGGCCCGCTGATCCCGCTTCGCCCGGCCCGCCTCGTTGCGCGGGTCAACCGGTTCAGTTTCAGGTCCACGAACGTGTCACACCTGAGGGCTAGATTCGGTCAACCAGTTGAGGCAGCCGTCGATGAGTTCTGTTCGCTCCCGGGGTCTGTCTCAGGGCAAAACCCGATAGCGCCCCGGGCGCAGGAGCTGATGGAGTGACCCCCATGCACCGACAGATCGCCGGCAAGCTGACCGGCCCCGTGACCAAGTGGATCGTGCTCGCCTTCTGGATCATCGCTGTCGGTGTGCTGGGCAGCTTCGGCGGCAAGCTGACCGAGGTCCAGAACAACGAGGCCTCCTCCTGGCTGCCCGGCGACGCCGAGTCGACGCGCGCCCTGGAGAAGATGGAGCCGTTCCAGGACCCCAACGCCATCCCGACGACCGTCGTCTACGAGAAGGACTCCGGCTTCACCCCGGAGGACCTCGCGACCCTGAAGCAGCAGGCCGGCGAGCTCCAGCAGATGGACGACGTCGAGGGCAAGGTGATCGGCCCGATCCCGTCGGAGGACGGCCAGGCGGCCCAGACGACGGTGACGTTCAACCTCGGCTCCGAGGGCTGGAACCTGATGCCCGGCATCGCCGAGGACATCCACGAGATCGCCGAGACCGACGGCGTCGACGTCTACATCGCCGGCGCGGGTGGCCAGGCGGTCGACTCCGCGGAGTCGTTCGAGGGCCTCGACAGCACCCTGCTCCTCGCCGCGCTCGGCGTGGTGATCCTGCTGCTGCTGTTCACCTACCGCAGCCCGGTGCTCTGGATCCTGCCGATCTTCTCCGTGGTCGTGGCCCTGATGTGCTCGCTCGGCCTGATCTACTTCCTCGCCAAGTACGCCGACCTCACCGTCAACGGGCAGAGCCAGGCGATCGTCTCGATCCTGGTGATCGGCGCCGGCACCGACTACGCGTTGCTGCTCGTCGCGCGATATCGAGAAGAGCTCCGTCGTCACGAGGACCGGCACGAGGCGATGGCCTTCGCCCTGCACCGCGCGACCCCGGCGATCATCGCCAGCGCCGGCACGGTCATCGTGGGCATGCTCTGCCTGATGCTGGCGGAGATGAACTCCACGGCGGGCCTCGGCCCGGTGGCCGCCATCGGCGTGGGCGTCACCCTGCTCGCGATGATCACGCTCCTGCCCGCCCTGCTCGTCATCTTCGGTCGCTGGATGTTCTGGCCCTTCAGCCCGACCTTCGGCTCCCACGAGCCGACGTCCACGGGCCTGTGGGCCAAGGTCGGCGCCTGGATCAAGCCCCGCCCGCGCAAGGTCTGGGTGGTCACCACGCTGGTGCTCGCCATCGCCTCGCTCGGCGTCCTGACCCTGAACACCAACGGCCTCTCGAGCGAGGACTCCTACACCAAGGAGTTCCCCTCGGTCACCGGCCAGAAGATCCTGACCGAGCACGGCCTGGCCGACAGCTCGACGCCGGTGATGGTGGTCGCGAACGCCGAGCAGGCACCGCAGGTCGCCGAGGCGATGACGCGGGATCGACAACCTCGAGCCTCCGAGCGAGCCCATCGTCCAGGACGGCGTCGCGTTCATCACCGCCAACCTGACGGTCGACTCCACGACCACGGCCGCCTTCGACACGGTCGACGAGGTCCGAACGGCGGTGCATGCCGTCGACGGCGCGGACGCTCTCGTCGGTGGGCAGTCCGCCATCTACGACGACATGCTGCAGGCCAACACGCGTGACTCCCAGGTCATCATCCCGGTGACGCTGGTGGTCGTGCTGCTGATCCTGATGCTGCTGCTGCGGGCGATCGCGTCGCCACTGATCCTGATCGCGACCGTGGTGCTGTCCTTCGGCGCCGCGCTCGGCATCAGCAGCCTGGTCTTCAAGTACATCTTCGACTACCCGGGTGCGGACCCGAGCTTCCCGCTGTTCGTGTTCGTGTTCCTGGTCGCGCTCGGGATCGACTACAACATCTTCCTGATGACACGGGTGCGGGAGGAGACCGCGACCCACGGCACCCGCGAGGGATCCCTGGTGGCCCTGTCCGCGACCGGCGGCGTGATCACCTCGGCCGGGCTGGTGCTGGCCGCCACCTTCGGGGTGCTCGCGTCGCTGCCGCTCGTGTTCCTGGTGGAGCTCGGCTTCGCGGTGGCTCTCGGGGTCATCCTCGACACGATCATCGTGCGCTCGGTGCTGGTGACCGCGATCAACCTCGATCTCGGCAGCAAGATCTGGTGGCCCAGCAAGCTCGATCGAGGCGGGCCCTCGGGCACGCCGGCATCCGACGAGCCGAGTCACCGGGCCGACGTACCCGTCGACGCCTGAGCTCAGTCGGAGGTTGCGCGGCGCCGAGTGCCACGGGACGCCCGGGGTTCGCACCCACCGTTCCGGGCGCCCCGGCTCCTCGTCGCAGGCTCCGACGGCCCCCGTCGCCGCAGACCTCCGCGCTCCGGAACGAGAAGTCGATCACCCGAGGTGGCTTCATGATCGTGACACCATTACTGTCACGGTCATGAAGATCTCCACTGCCCTGATGTACAACGGCAACCCCCGCGAGGCGGCCGACCAGGTCGCCGAGCTCGAGCAGGCGGGGCTGGACACCGTCTGGGTGGCCGAGGCCTACGGCTTCGACTCCCCGACCCTGATGGGCTACCTCGCCGCCAAGACGGAGACGGTCAACATCGGCTCGGCGATCCTCAACATCTACTCCCGGACGCCGGCGCTGCTGGCGCAGACAGCGGCCGGGCTCGACAACGTCTCGGGCGGCCGGGCGATCCTCGGGCTGGGCGCCTCCGGCCCGCAGGTCATCGAGGGCTGGCACGGGATGCCCTACAGCAAGCCGTTGACCCGGACCCGCGAGGCGATCGAGATCATCCGCGCGGCGCTGCGGCGCGAGAAGCTCGAGTTCCAGGGCAAGACCATCCAGCTGCCGCTGCCGCCCGAGCAGGGCACCGGGCTGGGCAAGCCGCTGAAGATGCTCACCCACCCGGAGCGCAGCAGCGTGCCGATCTACATCGCGGCCCTCGGGCAGAAGTCCGTGGAGGGCACGGCGGAGTACGCCGACGGCTGGCTGCCGTTCCTCTACACCCCCGAGGGCGCCGGCCGGGTCTGGGGCGAGGCGCTGGACGCCGGCCGTGCGAAGCGCTCGGCCGACCTCGACCCCCTCGAGATCGCCGCGGGCGGCATGGTCGCGGTCGGGGACGACGTGAAGGGGCTGCTCGACTTCGCCCGACCGCTCTACGCGCTGTACATCGGCGGCATGGGCGCCCGGGGCAAGAACTTCTACAACGACCTCGCCTGCCAGTACGGCTACGAGAAGGAGGCCAAGGAGATCCAGGACCTCTACCTCGACGGCAAGAAGAAGGAGGCCGAGGCCGCCGTACCCCTCGAGCTGCTGGAGCAGGCCAACCTCGTCGGCCCCGAGTCCTACGTCAAGGAGCGGATCGAGGCCTTCCGCGAGTCCGGCATCACCAACCTCCAGATCGCGCCGGCCAGCGACGACCCCGCCGGTCTCGTGCGCCAGCTCAAGGAATGGGTCAGCTGAGCATGTCCGGGGCCGGCTGAGCCGTGTTCGACCTCCAGGCTCACCGCGGTGGCGCCGGGCTCGCGCCCGAGAACACGCTCGAGGCGTTCGCCAACGCGCTCGAGATCGGGGTGAGCACCCTGGAGTGCGACGTGCACGTCTCCGCCGACGGCGTACCCGTGCTCAGCCACGAGCGCACCTACGCCGGTCACCTGATCGGGCGCCGGACCGCTGCGGAGCTGAGCCCGGTCCCGAGGCTCACCGACCTGGTCGCGCTGCTGGACGAGCACGGCGCCGACGAGGTCCGGCTGAACATCGAGACCAAGTTCGACGTCCTGCACCCCGACGAGGGCGCGCCTCGGGAGCGGTTCGTGGAGACCGTGCTGGACGGTGCTCGGCGAGCCACGACCTGCTCGACCGGGCCTCCATCCAGAGCTTCGACTGGGCGGTGCTCCGGCTGGTGCGCGCCGCGGAGCCACGGCTCGCCCTGAACGCGATCACCAACACCGACTACCTCGAGATCGACCAGCCCGGAGCCTCGCCGTGGCTCGGCGGGATCGACATCGACGACTTCGGCGACAGCGTGCCGGCGGCGGTCAGCGCGCTCGGCTTCGACGCGATCTCACCGAGCCACACCATCCTCACGCCGGCCATGGTCGCGGAGGCGCACGACGCCGGGCTGCGGGTCATTCCGTACACCGTGGACGCGCCGGCCTCGATGCGCCGCCTGGTCGAGTTCGGCGTCGACGGAATGATCACCAACCGTCCCGACGTTCTCCGCTCAGTGCTGGCGGAGATGGACGTGCCGCTGCCGCGTTCCTACCCCCGGATAGCCTGAGTGCCGATGAGCCCCGACAGTCCCACTCCGCAGCAGGTACGCCGCGCCCTCGCGCGTGCCGAGCGTGGGGCCGCGCTCGACCTCGACGAGGCGACCGTCCTGCTGAGCGCACGCGGCGACGACCTCGAGCGCCTCTGCGCGACGGCGGCCCGGGTGCGGGACGCCGGGCTCGTCGGCGCGGGTCGGTCCGGCGTCATCACCTACTCCCCCAAGGTGTTCATCCCGGTCACCCGGCTGTGCCGCGACCGGTGCCACTACTGCACGTTCGTGACGACGCCCGGTCACCTCGACCGCGCCGGCGAGGCGCCGTACCTCTCCCCCGACGAGATCCTCGAGATCGCCCGCCAGGGTGCCGAGCTCGGTTGCACCGAGGCGTTGTTCACCCTCGGCGACCGGCCCGAGGACCGGTGGCCCGAGGCCGAGGAGTGGCTGCACGCGGAGGGCTACGACTCCACGCTCGCCTACGTCCGCGCGATGGCGATCCGGGTGCTCGAGGAGACCGGCCTGCTGCCCCACCTCAACCCCGGCGTCATGTCGTGGGAGGAGATGAACCGGCTCAAGCCGGTCTCGCCCTCGATGGGGATGATGCTCGAGACCACCTCGCGGCGCCTCTTCGAGACGAAGGGCGAGGCCCACTTCGGCTCGCCGGACAAGGATCCCGACGTACGCGTGCGCGTGCTGGAGGACGCCGGCCGCCTCTCGGTGCCGTTCACCACCGGGTCTGCTGATCGGCATCGGCGAGAACCTCACCGAGCGAGCCGAGTCGATCTTCGAGCTGCGCCGCGTCGCACGCCAGTACGGCCACGTGCAGGAAGTCATCATCCAGAACTTCCGCGCCAAGCCCGACACCGCGATGCGCCACGTCGACGACCTCGGTCTCGACGAGTACCTCGCCACCATCGCCGTCTCCCGGATCGTGCTCGGCCCCAAGGTCAGGCTCCAGGCCCCGCCCAACCTGGTCGACCTCGAGGAGTGCCGTGCCCTGCTCGGCGCCGGGGTCGACGACTGGGGCGGTGTGTCCCCGCTGACCCCGGACCACGTGAACCCCGAGCGCCCCTGGCCCTCGCTGGAGCGGCTGCGCTCGATCACCGCAGCGACTCCGGCTTCGAGCTCAAGGCCAGGCTCACCGTCCACCCGGAGTACGTCGTCGCCGGCGAGCCCTGGATCGACCCCCGCGTCTCCGGCCACGTCGCCGCCCTGGCCGACGACGACGGACTGGTCAAGGAGAGCGTCCGCCCGACCGGACTCCCCTGGCAGGAGCCCGACGGCGGCTTCGCGAGCGTGGGCCGCACCGACCTGCACACGCGAGTCGACGCCGAGGGCCGCACCGACGACCGCCGCTCCGACTTCGAGAACGTCTACGGCGACTGGGACTCTCTCCGCGAGGGTCTGGCAGACAGTGACCAGACGTCGGTCGAGCCTGTCGAGACCCGGGTTTCGACAAGCTCAACCAGCGGTGGTGCGGGCTCTGACGCCCTGAAGGCGGCCGAGAAGGATCCCGGCAACCTGTCCGACGAGCACGCGCTGACGCTGATGACCGCCGAGGGCGAGCTGCTCGAGCAGGTCATCCGTCTCGCCGACGACCTGCGCCGGGAGACGGTCGGCGACGACGTGACCTACGTGGTCAACCGCAACATCAACTTCACCAACGTCTGCTACGTCGGCTGCCGGTTCTGCGCGTTCGCCCAGCGACGCACGGACGCCGACGCCTACTCCCTCTCCCTCGACCAGGTGGCCGACCGGGCCGAGGAGGCCTGGAACCTCGGGGCCACCGAGGTGTGCATGCAGGGCGGCATCGACCCGGAGCTGCCGGGCACGGCGTACTTCGACCTGGCCGCGGCGGTGAAGACCCGGGTCCCGCAGATGCACGTGCACGCGTTCTCCCCGATGGAGATCGTCAACGGGTCGAGCCGGACGGGCCTCTCCTTCGAGGACTTCCTGATCAAGGCGCGCGAGTCCGGGCTCGACAGCATCCCGGGCACGGCGGCCGAGATCCTCGACGACGACGTCCGCTGGGTGCTGACCAAGGGCAAGCTGCCGACCAGCACCTGGGTCGAGATCATCAGCACCGCACACCGCGTCGGGATCCCGACGACGAGCACGATGATGTACGGCCACGTCGACAACCCGCGCCACTGGGTCTCCCACCTGCGCGTGCTCTCGCGGATCCAGGACGCTGCGGCGGAGGCGGGCGGAAGCGGCTTCACCGAGTTCGTGCCGCTGCCGTTCGTGCACCACTCGGCACCGATCTACCTCGCCGGCGTCGCCCGCCCCGGGCCGACGCTGCGCGACAACCTGGCCGTGCACGCGCTCGCGCGGATCATGCTGCACGGGCGGATCGACAACATCCAGACGAGCTGGGTCAAGCTCGGCATCGACGGCACCCGCGCGATGCTGAACGCCGGCGCCAACGACCTCGGCGGCACCCTGATGGAGGAGACCATCTCCCGGATGGCCGGCTCCGAGCACGGCTCGGCGAAGACGGTCGAGGAGCTGGTCGAGATCGGTGCGGGCATCGACCGGCCGGTGGTCCAGCGGAGTACGACGTACGCCAGACCTTGACTTAGTTCAAGACTCGTATAAATTAACCGGCATGGCCGGCTCACCCCATGCCTCGCTCGTCCTGGGCGTCGACTCCTCCACCCAGTCGACCAAGGCCGTGCTCGTCGATGCTGCCGACGGCACCGTCGTCGACGAGCGGCGCGCACCGCACCCCTCAGGCACCGCCGTCGACCCCCGGGCCTGGCTCCGGGCGCTCGACGAGACGGTCGCTCCCCTGCTCGAGCGCGCCGACGCCGTGGCGGTCGGCGGCCAGCAGCACGGCATGGTGGCGCTCGACGACGACGGCGAGCCGGTGCACGAGGCGCTGCTGTGGAACGACGTCCGCAGCGCCCGCGCGGCCGTGGAGCTGGTCGAGGAGGTCGGCGGCGCCGACCGCTGCGCCGAGCTGACCGGCAGCGTCTTCAACGCCTCCTACACGATCACCAAGCTGCGCTGGATGCGCGACCACGAGCCTGACGCGGTGGCCCGGATCCACGACGTGATGCTGCCGCACGACTACGTGACCTGGCACCTGACCGGACGGACCGACGAGCCGACGACCGACCGCGGCGACGCGTCGGGCACCGGCTACTGGTCGCCCTCCGACGACGGCTACCTGCCGGACCTGCTCGAGCAGGCGCTCGGCCGGAAGGCGCGGCTGCCGCGCATCGCGGCCGCACGTGAGGTGGTCGGCACGAGCAGCGGCGTCCCCATCGGTCCCGGCACCGGCGACAACATGGCGGCTGCCCTGGGCCTCGGGCTGACGCCCGGGGACGTCGCGGTCTCGATCGGCACGTCGGGGGTCGCCTCGATGGTGACCACCGATCCCATCTCCGACGGCACCGGCGCCATCTCCGGGTTCGCCGACGCGACGGGTCGGTTCCTGCCGCTCGCCTGCACCATCAACGCCGCCCGGATCCTCGAGCTCGGTGCGCACCTGCTCGGCGTCGACCACGACGGCCTGGCCGAGCTCGCGCTCGAGTCCGTGCCCGGCGCCCACGGCCTGACCCTGCTCCCCTACCTCGACGGGGAGCGGACCCCGCAACGTCCCGAGGCAGCCGGCACGCTGCACGGACTGACCACGGCGACCACCCGTGCCGACCTCGCGCGCGCCCACGTCGAGGGACTGCTGTTCAGCCTGGCCGACGCGGTCGACGCGCTGGCCGAGGCGTCGGGCCGCCGTCCCGAGCGGCTGCTGCTGATCGGTGGCGCCGCCCGCAACCCGGCCGTCCTCGAGCTCGCACCGCTGGTCTTCGACGCCCCGGTCGTGCTCCCCGACCCCGCCGAGTACGTCGCCCTCGGGGCCGCACGCCAGGCCGCATGGGCCCTCTCCGGCGCGGAGCACCCACCCGAGTGGCCCGTCCACACCACTGACCTCCCCACCGGCCAGGCCCTGGCCGGCCTGCGTGACGACTACGCACTCCTGCGTGGTCGCACCGCGACCTGGAACGACTGACCCAACAGAGGAAGGCACGTCATGAACGACCTACGCACCCGCTCCCGAGGACAAGTTCTCCTTCGGCATCTGGACCGTGCAGTACCCCGGGCTCGACCCGTTCGGCCTGCCCACCCGCCCCCCGATGGACCCGGTGCGCGCCGTCGAGAAGCTCGCCGAGATCGGCGCCTACGGCGTCAACTTCCACGACGACGACGTCGTCCCGTTCGGCTCCAGCGACGCCGAGCGCGACAAGATCCTCGACGGCTTCCGCAAGGCTCTCGCCGACACCGGCATGGCGGTCACCACGGCCACCACCAACCTGTTCACCCACCCCGTGTTCAAGGACGGTGGCTTCACCTCCAACAACCGCGACGTGCGCCGGTTCGCGCTCAAGAAGGTGATGCGCAACATCGACCTCGCCGCCGAGCTGGGTGCGAAGGTGTACGTCGCCTGGGGCGGACGTGAGGGCGCCGAGTCCGGCGCGGCCAAGGACGTGGCGGTGGCGCTCGACCGCTACCAGGAGGCGTTCAACCTGCTCGGCGAGTTCGTCACCGAGCGCGGCTACGACATCCGCTTCGCCATCGAGCCCAAGCCCAACGAGCCCCGCGGCGACATCCTGCTCCCGACGATCGGCCACGCGCTGGCCTTCATCAGCACCCTCGACAAGCCCGAGCTCGTCGGCGTGAACCCCGAGATCGGCCACGAGGAGATGGCCGGCATGAACGCCGCCGCCGGCTACGCCCAGGCCATGTGGCAGGGCAAGCTCTTCCACATCGACCTCAACGGCCAGCACGGCCCGAGGTACGACCAGGACCTCCGCTTCGGCGCCGGCAACGTGCGCGGTGCCTTCTGGGTGGTCGACACCCTCCTCGCCGGCGGGTACGACGGACCGGTCCACTTCGACTTCAAGACGCCCCGCACCGAGGACGACAACGGCGTCTGGGTGGCGGCCAAGGCCTGCATGACCAACTACCTGATCCTGCGCGAGAAGGTCCAGGCGTTCCGGGCCGACCCGGAGGTCCAGGCCGCGCTCGAGGAGGCCCAGCTGCCCCAGCTCGCTCAGCCCACGCTGGGAGACGGC
The DNA here is from genome assembly GCA_963722835.1 of uncultured Actinomycetota bacterium. Classification (GTDB taxonomy): domain Bacteria; phylum Actinomycetota; class Actinomycetes; order Propionibacteriales; family Nocardioidaceae; genus Marmoricola. The sequence continues at coordinate 334,018 of CAVROK010000011.1, read as the reverse complement.
GAGTCCTGGAGCGACCTCGAGTCGGCTGCCGACCCGGACATCGACGGCATCGGTTCCGCCGGCATGGCCTTCGAGCGCCTCGACCAGCTGGCGCTCGAGCACCTGTACGGCGTCCGCTGAGCGTGTCCCAGGACGCCGGTCCGGCGGCGACCGACGAGGTACGCCGGCGCAACACCGCCGTGGTCCTGCGCCTGCTCCGCGACGCGGGGGCGCTGAGCCGCGCCGACCTGGCTCGCCGCTCCGGACTGGCCAAGGCGACCGTCGGCACGATCGTCGGCCAGCTCCAGCAGTCGGGCGCGGTCTCGGAGGGCGACTCGGCTCCGACCGGCCGCGGCCGCCCGAGCACGCCGCTCGTGCTCGAGGGGCGCACCATGGCCGGGCTCGGGATCGAGGTGAACGTCGACTACGTCGCCACCACCGCGGTCGACCTCGCCGGCAGGGAGCTGTCCTTCGAGGAGCGTCCCGCCCACGGTGCCGGTCCCGTGCTGGAGGACGTGCTCGTGCTGGTGCGGGAAGAGGTCGCCCGGCTCGAGGCGCGCGGCATCGGGCTGCTGGGTCTCACGGTCGCCGTACCCGGGCTGATCGACCGCGCCCGCGGCGTGGTGGTCGCGGCCCCGAACCTCGGCTGGACCGACGTACCCCTCGCCGACGCCCTGCGCCGCGAGCTCGGGACCGGCGTACCCGTGGCCGTCGACAACGACGCCAACTGCGCCGCCCGCGCGGAGAGCCTGCGCGGCGTGGCGTCCGGGGTCGACGACTTCGTCTACCTCACCGGCACCGTGGGGCTCGGCGCCGGCATCGTGTGCGGCGGCCAGGTGCTCCGAGGCTCGCGCGGGCTCGCCGGCGAGGTCGGCCACCTGCGGGTCGGCGACGACCGGCACCGCTGCGCCTGCGGGCGCACCGGCTGCTGGGAGGCCCTGGTCGGCCTGCGCGCGCTGGTCCAGGCGACCGGCATCGACGTCCGGCCGCGCGAGGACCCGGTGTCGTACGCCGAGCGCGTGGTCGCCACGCCGGGCACCGAGCCGGCCATCCTCGCCGTGGCCGAGGCGCTCGCCCGCGGGGTCGCCCAGCTGACCGCCACCCTGGACCCCCGGATGATCGTCCTCGGCGGCTCGTTCGTCCCGCTCGGCCCGCTGCTCGTCCCGGCCCTCGAGGAGGCGATCGCCGCCGGCTTCACCGGCCCGGGCTGCACGGTCGCGCTGAGCACCCTCGGCCTGCACGCCGCGTCCGTCGGGGCAGCCGTCGACGCGCTCGACGACGTCTACGCCGGTCGGCGGTCGCTCCTGCCGGCCTGACCCGAGCGCCGGAGGACCTCAGGCGCCGAGGATGGTGCCGGAGTCGCCGGCGGCACCGGCCAGCACGTCGACGGGGTCGTGCAGCAGGTCGGCGAAGGCGAGCTCGGCCGCACCGACGATGACCGAGTCGCCCCCCAGCGAGGGCACCACGATCTGCGCCTGGCCCGCGGGTGCGTCGAGCGCCCACTCGTGCAGGGCGTCGATCACGTCCGCGCGGACGAGCGGGATAGACCCAGCGCAGGACGCCACCGAGGATCACCACCTCGGGGTTGAAGATGTTCACCAGGCCACCGAGGCCCAGGCCGAGGTTGCGCCCGAGGGCCCGCAGCTCCGCCGGCGGCTGGGACCCGGGCTGGAGGTACTCCGGCAGCCGGTGCATCTCGGTCGTCGGGCAGCCGACCGCCTCGGCCACTGCGTGCGAGCCGATCTCGGTCTCCCAGCAGCCCACGTTGCCGCAGCGGCAGGTCATGCCCTGCGGGTTGAACGGCTGGTGGCCGACCTCGCCGGCGTACCCGCTGGCACCCATCATCGGCGCTCCCCCGACGATGACGCCGCCACCGACACCGACGTCGCAGGAGAGGTAGATCAGGTGGTTCATCGTGCGACCCACGCCGCGGGTGTGCTCGGCGAGCGCGCCGAGCTCGGCGTCGTTGCCGATGTGCACCGAGACCCGCGCCCCGATCCGGTTGTGCAGCAACGAGGTCAGGGGTACGTCGCTCCAGCCCAGGTTGGGGGCGAAGCGGACCAGCCCGGCGCTGTCGGTGACCACGCCCGGGACGGCCAGTCCGATGCCGACCAGCCGGGCGTCGTCGGAGGCGCTCTTGAGCATCAGCCGCATCATGTCGACGAGCATGTCGACCAGCGCCTCGGGATCCGGGTTGGCCGGGGTGGTCGTCGACATCCGGTCCAGGGGCTGCCCGCCCAGCCCGACGCGGGCGACGTCCATCGTGTCGACCCCGAGCTCGGCGGCCAGCACGAACACCGTCTCCTGCGACGGCTTCACGTCGATGCTGGGCCGGCCGGCCCCCACCCGCTGGATCTTTCCCGCCTCCGGTGTCGACTGGGTCACCGCCGAGAGGTCCTCGAGCTCGCGCACCAGGTCGGCGATCGTCGAGCGGTTCAGCCCCATGCTCTCGGTCAGGCGGGCACGGGAGATCCCGCCCGACCGGTGGACGTGCCCGAGCAGCGTCGCGAGGTTGTGTCGGCGGACCGCCTCCTGGTTGGTGCCGGTGCCGTGCCGGCGCCGGTCGGGCATGGTCAGGTACCCGTCGCTGAACGGCGCCGCCGCGAGATCGCGTCGACCGAGGCAGCGAGCAGCAGGACGCTTCCGGTGATGATGTAGTTGATGTAGGCGGCCTGGTTGAGCAGGCCCAGACCGTTGTCGATCGTGGCGATCACCAGACCACCGATGACCGCGTCGCGGATCTTGCCCTTGCCACCGAAGAGGCTGGTGCCACCGATGACGGCCGCGCCGACGGCGTACAGCAGGGTGTTGCCGGCACCCGAGCCGGGCGACACGTTGCCGGTGTACGACGCGCTCACGATGCCGCTGATGGCCGCCATCGACGAGCAGATGACGAACAGCGAGATCTTCAGCCGGTCGACGGTGATGCCGGCCCGGCGCGCAGCCTCGGTGTTGCCTCCGATGGCGTAGACGTGCCGGCCGTAACCGGTGCGGCCGAAGACGAAGGTCCAGAAGATCAGCAGGGCGCCGACCAGGAACACGGCGTAGGGGATGCCGGCGATGTTGAAGGTCGCCACCCGGCTGCGGTTCTGGCTCAGCAGCGCGGTCATCGCGAGCAGGATGATCGAGAGCGCCGCGACCTTGACCACGAGCAGTGCCGTCGGGGGCCGGTGCAGCCCCTTGGCGGCGAGCCGCGACTGACGCCAGAACAGCAGCCCGGCGTAGAGCGCCAGGACCACGATCACCACGATCCAGCCGGTCACCACCGGCATCGACTTGATCGTGATCGCGCGCAGCACCTCGTCGCGGACCGGGATGGTGCCGCCGAGACCGATCAGCTTCAGGGTGACGCCCTGCAGCCCGAGGAAGAAGGCGAGGGTCACCACGAACGACGGGATCCCGAGCTTGGCGACCAAGGCGCCGATCACGACGCCGATCAGCGCACCGACGGCAATGCCGACCAGCACGGCCACGAACCAGCCCTGACCGTGGCGGGCGATGAAGACGGCGGTGTAACCGGCAGCCACGCCGCCGGTCACACCGGCGGACAGGTCGATCTCACCGATCAGCAGCACGGGGATCAGGCCCATCGCGAGGATCGAGATGGCCGACGCCTGCACGAGCAGGTTGGCGATGTTCAGGTTGCTGGTGAAGGTCTCGGGGCGTAGCGAGGAGAAGACGATGAAGAGGACCACCAGGCCGAGCACGGCCGGCAGCGCGCCCATGTCGCCGCCGCGGACCCGGTCGACGTAGGCGCGGGTCGCCTCGCCGAGGCTCACGCTGGAGCGGTCGTTGTCGAAGCCGGCGTACGTCGGCTCGTCGGCCTGCGTCTTGCTGTCGTGCGTCGTCACGTCAGGCTCCTCACGCCGACTCGGCGGCGGTGGCCGCGGAGATGCCGATGTCCCCGGATCGTCCGGCCGTGATGAGCTCGACGATCTGGCTGTGGTTGGTGTCGCTGGTCTTCAGGTCGGCCGCGACGCGCCCCAGGAAGAGGGCGGTGACGCGGTCGGAGACCTCCATCACGTCGTTCATGTTGTGCGAGATGAGCACGACACCGAGTCCCTGGTCCGCGAGTCGGCGGACGAGGTCGAGCACCTGACGGGTCTGGGCGACGCCGAGGGCGGCCGTCGGCTCGTCGAGCAGCACCACGCGGGAGTTCCAGAGGACTGCCTTGGCGATCGCGACCGTCTGGCGCTGACCACCGGAGAGCGAGGCGACGCTCTGGCGCACCGACTTCACGGTGCGTACGGAGAGCGAGGCCAGCGTCTGCCGGGCGCGGTCCTCCATGGTGAGCTCGTCGAGGAGGATCCCAGCCGTCTTGGTCTCACGACCGAGGAACATGTTCTGGACGATGTCGAGGTTGTCGCAGAGAGCGAGGTCCTGGTAGACCACCTCGAGGCCGAGCGCGGCAGCGTCCCTGGGGCCGCTGATGTTGACCGGCTTGCCGTCGAAGAGCACCTCCCCCGAGTCCTTGGGGTAGATGCCGGCGATCGTCTTGACCAGGGTCGACTTGCCGGCGCCGTTGTCGCCCACGAGGGCGGTCACCTGGCCGGGGAAGACCTTGAAGTCCACGCCATGGAGGACCTGGACCGGTCCGAAGCTCTTGTCGACTCCGCGTAGCTCGAGCAGTGGTTCGGTCATCAACGCCTCCTGGGTGACGGTGAGGGAGCAGGGTTGATCAACAGGCGGTGGTCGTGCCACCAGTGTGACGACGGGCCCGGCTCCCGGGTAGAGGAACCGGGCCCGTCGTACCGCTAGGAGGTCAGGAGACCCCGGCTGCGGTGCACTGCTTCTCGAACCCCTTGCAGACGTCGGCCGCCTTCTGGCCGCCGTCGGCGACGACGTCCTTGACGTTGTCCTTCGTCACGGCGACCGGGTCGAGCAGGATCGCCGGCACCTCGCGGTCACCCTCGGTGTCCTGGACCGTGCCGGTCGTCTCGCCCTTCTCGCCCTTGGTCAGGCCGATGGCGAGCTCGGCCAGCGCAGCGGCCTCGAGCTTGGCGGACTTGTAGACCGACATGCACTGCGTGCCGGCGAGGATGTTCTGCAGACCCTCGACGGTGGCGTCCTGGCCGGTCACGGGGACCTTGCCGGCCACACCGTTCTTGTCCAGGATCGCGATCGCCGCGCCGCCGAGACCGTCGTTCGCCGCGAGGACGCCGTCGATCTTGCCCTTCTGCTGCGTCCACATCTGCTCGAAGATCACGCCGGCCTGCTTGTTGTCCCACTTGGGAACGGCCTGCTCGGCGACCTTCGTGTAGTTGGTGTTCGCGTCGAGCACGGAGTGCGCACCCTTGGAGAACGCGGTGGCGTTGGAGTCGTCCGGCGAACCGTTGAGGAAGACGATGTTGGCCTTCTTGTCCTGGCCGAGGCAGGTCTGGAGACCCTCGCCCTGGAGCTGGCCGACCTTCTCGTTGTTGAAGGACACGTAGTACTCCGCGGAGCCGCCGAGGGTGAGGCGGTCGTAGTCGATCGACGCGACGCCCTGCTCCTTGGCCTTCTCCTGGATGGCCGCACCAGAGGCGTTGTCGAGGTTGACGATGGCCAGCACGGTCACGCCGCCGGCGATCATCGAGTCGGCGATCTGGGCCATCTTGTCGGCGTCGTTCTGCGCGTTCTGGATGTCGTAGTCGACACCAGCCTCCTTGAACGCGGCCTCGAGGGCCGGTCGGTCGGCGGTCTCCCAGCGCACGGAGGACTCCGTGTCGGGAAGGATGACGCCGATCTTCGCCTTGGAGTCGCCGCTGCCGCCGCTGCCGCCGTCGCCGCCTTCGTCGTCACTGCTGCCACACGCCGTCAGACCCAGGGACAGGGCCAGCGCGCCGGCGACAAATACTGCAGGCATCCGCTTCACGCAGATCGCCTCCTTCTTCTGTGAGGACACCACCCGCACCGGTGCGTCACCGCCGTGGCTCAGGGAGGTAAATGTTGGTTGCGCCAACGTAACGACCGTCACACCCGCTGCCTAGTAGGGGCAGACAACAAATGTCAGTTCGTTACCAGGCGGTCTAGAACAGTGCCCTGCACCGGGCGCGGGGACGCGCTCAGGAGACGACGACGGGGACCGACTCCACGCCGTACACGATGCTCAGCGCGCGGTAGTCGAGGTGCTCGCTCGGCAGCGCGAGCCGCATGTCGGGGAAGCGCGCCGCCAGCGCCGGGAAGGCCATCCGCAGCTCCATCCGGGCCAGCTCGGCCCCGATGCAGCGGTGGAAGCCGTAGCCGAAGGCGAGGTGGGAGCTCGAGGCACGGGTGGTGTCCAGGTCGTCGCCGCCGGTCACCCGCGGGTCGCGGTTGGCTGCCGGCAGCGAGACGAGTACGACGGAGCCGGCGGCGATCGGGCGACCACCGATGACCACGTCGCGCTTGACGAAGCGGGGGAAGGCGACCTGCACGACCGAGAGCAGCCGGAGCAGCTCGTCGACGATCGGTCCGGAGCTGGTGGGGTCGGCGATCAGCCGGTTCCAGAGCTCGCGGTTCTCCAGCAGGGTCGCGGAACCGAGCGCGAGCATCGACGCGCTGGTCTCGAGCCCGCCGGTGAAGACACCGTCGGCCAGGCCGCCCAGCTCGAAGTCGCTGATGTCGTCGCCGTGCTCGCGGATGATCTGGCCGATCAGGCCCGGGCCGGGGTCGTGGCGCTGGCGCGCCGCCTCCTTGAGCAGGAACTCACGCGAGCCGCCGATGGCACCGACGGTGCCCGGGCCACCCAGGGTGACGTCGAAGCGGGCCGTGGCGAGCTTGCTGAACGTCTCGCGCTTCTCGTCGGGGAGCCCGAGCAGGTCGCAGATCACCAGGAACGGGATCGGGAACGCGAAGGTCGGGACGAGGTCGACGGTCTCGGAGTGCTCCGCGGCTGCGGCGATCTCGTCGACCTGCCGGTCGACGATCCCCTGGATGCCGGCGCGCAGCCGCTCCAGCCGACGCATCGTGAACTCCGGGGTCAGCAGCGCACGCAGACGGGTGTGGTCGGGCGGGTCGGTGAAGCCCAGGCCGCCGATGTCGCCGTCGGTCGTCGAGCCGCTCTTGCCCATGTAGGGGCGGATGTCCGTGGAGTACGACGTGGTGTCGCGCAGCACCTCGCGCGCCTCCGTGTCGCCCGTGACCAGCCACACCTCGAGGCCGAGCAGCGCCGTCAGCCGGTGGACGGGCTCGGCGTCGCGCAGGTCCCCCAGCCGTCGGCTCGGGGACATCACCTCGCGCTGCAGCGGCCAGGAAAGCGTGTCGGGCACCTTGTCGAGCCTGGTCAGGTCGAGACCACCGGCGCGCGCGAGCAGGCGGTCACGGACCGCCTTCTTCATCGTGCTGACCAGCCTCATCGCGTCCCCTCGGCTTGATGCTGCGACACGGCGAAGTCTACGGATACTGCCGGTACGGCTGTATCAGGGACACCCCCGGTCTGTACCTGAGGTGTGTCCTGGTCTGCCCCGCACCCGGCTGCAGCGCGGCGGGAGCCGGCTGAGCTGCTCCCTCGTCGTATCCCTCAGAGGTGAACCGTCACGCGGGGACCTGGGTGGGCCGGACCCGCCCGCTGCGCACCGTGCGAACGCACTGCTGCGTCGCACTCGTTCGGTAGTCGACGCTCGCCCACCACTCCCCGAGAGGAAAGGGCTGGGACCAGGCGCGCAGCTCACCCGCGTACCACGTGCCATTGTCCAGGACGTCGATCGCCGGGCGCTCGTCGGCCGGAAAATCTCGGTAGTGGTCGTCGAACATGCACCGATCATGCGCCACATCGGGGGGATGCTCGTGGGTGGTGCACTTTCGGCCTGTGCGACGAGCGTGCCGGCGAACAGAAATCGTCCCCGGCGCGTAGCCGGGGACGATGACCGCCTATCGGATGCCGCGCCGACCTGTGCCCCCCGACCAGACGCTGGCTCCGGGTCTGACTCTACGCGTCAGGCGGATGGCTCACTCCCACTCGATCGTGCCGGGAGGCTTGCTGGTGATGTCGACGGTGACGCGGTTGATCTCGCGGACCTCGTTGGTGATCCGCGTCGAGATGGTCTCGAGGACGTCGTACGGCAGGCGGGCCCAGTCGGCGGTCATGGCGTCCTCGGAGGTCACCGGGCGGAGCACCACGGGGTGGCCGTAGGTGCGTCCGTCCCCCTGGACGCCGACCGAGCGGACGTCGCCGAGCAGCACGACCGGGAACTGCCAGATGTCGCGGTCGAGCCCGGCGCGGGTGAGCTCCTCGCGGGCGATCGCGTCGGCCTCGCGCAGGATGTCGAGGCGCTCGCGGGTGACCTCGCCGATGATCCGGATGCCGAGGCCCGGCCCGGGGAAGGGGTGCCGCCAGACGATCTCGGCCGGCAGGCCGAGCTGCTCGCCGACGAGGCGGACCTCGTCCTTGAACAGGGTGCGCAGCGGCTCGACGAGCTCGAACTCGAGGTCGTCGGGCAGGCCGCCGACGTTGTGGTGGGACTTGATGTTGGAGGCGCCCGCTCCCCCGCCGGACTCGACGACGTCGGGGTAGAGCGTGCCCTGGACGAGGAACGCGACCTTCTGGCCCTCCTCGACGGCGCGTCTTCTTCTGGCAGCACGTCGGCCTCGGCGGCCTCGAAGACCCGGATGAACTCGCGGCCGATGATCTTGCGCTTCTCCTCGGGGTCGCTGACCCCCTCGAGCGCGTCCAGGAAGCGCTTCTGGGCGTCGACGACGTGCAGGTCGACGCCCGTGGCCGCGACGAAGTCGCGCTCGACCTGCTCGGCCTCGCCCTTGCGGAGCAGGCCGTGGTCGACGAAGACGCAGGTCAGCCGGTCCCCGATCGCACGTTGTACGACGGCCGCGGCGACCGCGGAGTCCACGCCGCCCGACAAGCCGCAGATCGCGTGACCGGAGTCGCCGATCTGCTCGCGGATCCGGTCGATCTGCTCCTCGACGATGTTGACCATCGTCCAGGTCGGCCGGCAGCCGGCGATGTCCCACAGGAAGTGTTCGAGCACCCGCTGCCCGTGCTCGGTGTGCATCACCTCGGGGTGCCACTGCACGCCGGCGAGGCGTCGCTCGGTGTCCTCGAAGGCGGCCACCGGGGTCGCCACCGTCGAGGCGAGCACGTCGAAGCCGTCGGGCGCCTGCTGGACCGAGTCGCCGTGGGACATCCAGACCCGGTGCTCGGCCGGGAGGTCGGCGAGCAGCGTGCCCGGGCTGGTGACGCGGACCGGCGTACGGCCGAACTCGGAGATGCCCGTGCGGGCCACCTCGCCGCCGAGCCCGAGGGCCATCGCCTGGAAGCCGTAGCACATCCCGAACACGGGGACGCCGCCCTGGAACAGGCTGTTGTCGACGGCCGGCGCACCCGGCGCGTAGACCGAGGACGGGCCGCCGGAGAGGATGATCGCCGCCGGTTTGCGGGCGAGGATCTCCTCGACCGGTGTCGAGTGCGGGACGATCTCGGAGTAGACCTTGGCCTCGCGGACCCGACGGGCGATCAGCTGGGCGTACTGGGCTCCGAAGTCGACGACGAGAACGAGGTCGTGATCGGTCAAGATCGGCCCTTTCAGCGGGGCGTCGAGGATGCCCCGAGTGTGCCAGAAACTTTCTGTGAGATTTTTCCAGGGGCCCGTAACCCGCCCTGAAAGACCTCGTTGAGCCGGTCAGATCCGGTGCTAGTGCTCCCTCCCAGGCCGGATCTCGAACCGGTTCGCCTCAGCGAACTCCCCAGGGCCCGGCCTCCCTCCCTCCCCGGTCGGGCCCTGGCTCGTTCCTGGTGCGAGAAGGTGACGACCCCCGGGCCCTTGGTGGTGGCCTCGGGGGTCGTTGCTGTGTCCGGGTCAGCTGACGCTGACGATCGGCAGCCTCAGGGCGCCGGGGGCGGAGTCGGGGACGACCGGGTTGAGCGGGGCGACGGGCGCGATCGGCTCGTACGCCGCACCCAGGGCCGGGCGGGCGTCGGCCTCGCCCTTGTTGGGCCACAGCGCCATCGCGCGCTCGGCCTGGGCGGTGATCGTCAGCGACGGGTTCACGCCGAGGTTGGCCGAGATCGCCGAGCCGTCGGCGACGTGCAGGCCGGGGTGGCCGTAGACGCGCTGGTAGCCGTCCACGACGCCGTCCTCGGGCGAGGTGCCGATGGCGCAGCCGCCGATGAAGTGGGCCGTCATCGGCATGTTGAACGGCTCCCCGATCGAGCCGCCCGCGGTCCCGCCCATGATCGTGGCCATCTTGCGGACGACCTTGTTGGCGATCGGGATCCAGGTCGGGTTCGGCTGGCCGTGTCCCTGGCGCGAGGTCATCCGCCACTTCTTCGTGCCCGGGATCCGCTTGGGGTACGTCGTGATGGAGTTGTCGAGGGTCTGCATCACCAGCGCGACGACGGTCCGCTCCGACCAGTGCTTGAGGTCGTAGAGGTTGGCGACGTTCTTGCGCTCGGTCCACATCTCCTTCAGCCAGGTCTGCCAGCGCGGCCCGGGACCGTCGCCGTCGGTGAGCACGGTCTGGAGCATGGCCATCACGTTGCTGCCCTTGCCGTAGCGCACCGGCTCGACGTGGGTGTCCGCGTCGGGGTGGAAGGACGAGGTGATCGCGATGCCGTAGCTGTAGTCGATCGCGCGGTCCGGGGCGATCGCCCCGAGGATCGACTCGGAGTTGGTCCGCGACAGGTAGCCGAGGCGGTCGGAGAGGCCGGGCAGGTGGCCCTCGACCTTCATCCGGTGCAGCAGCTTCTGGGTCCCGATCGCCGCCGCCGCGAAGACGACGTGCTCGGCGCTGAGGGTCTTGGTCGAGCGCGGGGTGCTGCGCCTGGCCTTGGTGAACTTCAGCGTCACGTCGTACCCGCCGCCGTCGCGCGGGCGGACCCGCGTCACGGTCGAGAGCGGCATCACCTTCGCGCCGTTCTGCTCGGCGAGGTAGAGGTAGTTCTTCACCAGGGTGTTCTTGGCGTTGTACTTGCAGCCGGTCATGCAGTCCCCGCACGCGATGCAGGTGTTGCGGTCGGGGCCGGCGCCGCCGAAGAACGGGTCGGCGACGTGCTCGCCCTTCGCCTGCTCGGGACCGCCGAAGAACACCCCCACGGGCGTGGGGTGGAAGGTGTCGCCGACACCGAGGTCGTTGGCGACCTTCTCCATCACGTCGTCCGACGGCGTGCGGAGCGGGTTCTCGACCACGCCGAGCATCCGCTTCGCCTGGTCGTAGTACGGCGCCAGCTCGGTCTTCCAGTCGGCGATGTCACGCCACTGCGGGTCCTTGTAGAACGCCTCGAGCGGCTCGTAGAGCGTGTTGGCGTAGACGAGCGAGCCACCGCCGACGCCCGCGCCGGCGAGGATCAGCGAGTCACGGACGGCGTCGATGCGCTGGATGCCGTACATCCCCAGCTCGGGCCGGAACAGGAACCGCTTGACGTCGAAGGAGGTCTTGGCGAAGTCCTCGTCGTTGAAGCGGGCGCCGGCCTCGACCACGCCGACCTTGTAGCCCTTCTCGGTCAGCCGCAGCGCGGTGACGGAGCCACCGAAGCCGGAGCCGACGACCAGGACGTCGTAGTCGAACCCCATCAGGCGCGCCCCAGCTTCTTCATCAGGCGGAGGTTCGCGGTCATCACCTTCGCGTAGGTCTCGTCCTTCATCCCGAACATCGGCGCGAACCGGATCAGCTTCTGCACGCCCACCGACTGCGACTCGGTGTAGCGCAGCACCCCTTCACTGCCCTGGCGCCGGCCCATCCCGGACTCGCGCATGCCGCCCATCGGCGAGTCGATGCTGGCGAACGTGGCGCCGAACGCCTCGTTGATGTTGACCGTGCCGCACTTGACGTGGCGCGCGATGACCCGCGCCCGCTTGGTGTCGCGGCTGTAGATCGAGGCGTTCAGGCCGTACTCCCCCGCGTTGGCGCGCGAGACGGCGTCGGCCTCGTCGTGGAACCGGTAGAGCGAGATCACCGGCCCGAAGGTCTCGTTGCCGAAGCAGGTCATCTCGGGGGTGACGCCCTCGAGGATGGTCGGCTCGTAGAAGTAGGGACCGAGGTCAGGGCGCGCCTTGCCGCCCGCGAGCACGGTGGCGCCCTTCGCGACGGCGTCCTCGACGTGGGCCACGACGGTGTCGAGCTGGTCCTGGCTGATCAGGGAGCCCATGTCGGAGCCCCACTCGATGCCCGGTCGCAGCGCCATCGCCTTGGTCTGCTCGACGAACTTGTCGCGGAACCGGTCGTAGACCTGGTCGGCGACGAACATCCGCTCCATCGAGACGCACAGCTGGCCGGCGTTGGAGAAGCTCGCCCGCACCGCACCCTCGGCCGCGCGGTCGAGGTCGGCGTCGCGCAGCACCAGGATCGGGTTCTTGCCGCCGAGCTCGAGCGAGCAGCCGATCAGCCGGTCGGCGCACTGCTGCGCGATCAGGCGCCCGGTGGCGGTCGAGCCGGTGAAGCAGATGTAGTCGGCGCGCTCGATGATCGGTCCGCCGAGCTCGCGGCCGGGGCCGGCCACGACGTTCCAGAGGCCCTCGGGGAAGCCGGCCTCCTCGAGCAGCTGCGCGCCGAGCAGCGCGGACAGCATCGTCTGGGCGTCGGGCTTGGTGACCACCGCGTTGCCGGCGAGCAGGGCGGGCAGGCCGTCGCACAGCGCCATCGTGAACGGGTAGTTCCACGGCGAGATGATCCCCACGACGCCCTTGGGCACGTGGTTGACCTCGACCCGGGTGAGGCCGGGCACGACGCCGAGCTTGCGCTCGGTGTCGAGGTGGTCGTGCGCCGTGCGGGCGTAGTAGCGGGCCGTCAGCGCGATGTGCAGCGGCTCGTCGAAGGCGTGCTTGCGGGCCTTGCCGGACTCCCAGCAGATCAGGTCGATGATCTCGTCCTGGCGGTCGAGCACGAGGTCGTGCAGCCGCAGCAGCACCTGGGCGCGCTGGTCGAGGCTGGTCTGCGCCCACGCCTGCTGGGCCCGCCGGGCGCGCGCGAAGGCCTCCTTGACGTCGGCCTCGCCGGACTGCGGGATCATCGCGAGCGGCTGACCGGTCAGCGGGGTGTACGTCGGCACCTCGCGGCCCGTGGTCGCGACCACCCGGTTGGTGAGCGCCCGGACGTACGCCGGGTCCAGGGCGTACGACGCGGTCGGGTCGTGCTCGGGATCCGCGGGGCCGACCTGCTGGCCGGCGGAGGACTGGGAGGGGTCGGGCTGGGCGCTCATGGGCCGAGGGTAGACCCGGCGGTAACTTTACACAACGCGCCGTTTGTAAAATGGAACACGTTCTGGTTCGCACCGCCGCTCCGAGGACTCCGGACGGCTCGTCGGGACGACGGCACGGCTCACTCCTCCGGCTCGACCGGCGGCTCCGCGCCGGCCTCCTCGTCCCGCTCGGCCCACTCCAGCAGCGGCGCGATGTCGAAGACCGCGTCGTCGATCCCGGCGTGCAGGTCGCCGAGCTCGGCGAAGCGCGCGGGCATGGTCGCGATGGTGAAGTCGTCGGGGTGGCAGTCGTCGATCTCCTCCCAGTGGACCGGCGCGCTGACGGTGCCGATCGGGTTGCCGCGCACCGAGTAGGCCGCCGCGATCGTGTGGTCGCGGGCGTTCTGGTTGTAGTCGACGAACAGGTCGTGCGGGTCCCGGTCCTTGCGCCACCAGGCGGTGGTCACCTCCTCCGAGCGGCGCTCCACCTCGCGGGCGAAGGCGAGTGCGGCGCGGCGTACGTCCTTGAAGCCGTGGTCGGGCCGGATGCGCACGTAGATGTGCATCCCCTTGCCGCCGCTGGTCTTGGGGAACCCGGTGGCGCCGAGGTCGTCGAGCACCTCGTGGGCCACGTGCGCGACCCGCTGGACGGTCTCCCACGGGCAGAGCGGACCGGGGTCGAGGTCGATGCGCCACTCGTCGGGCTTCTCGACGTCGGCCCGCCGGCTGTTCCACGGGTGGAACTCCACGGTGCTCATCTGCACCGCCCAGATCACCTGCGCCAGCTCGGTCACGCAGAGCTCGTCGGCGGTGCGGCTCCAGCGCGGGAAGAACACCCGCACGGTCTCCATCCACGGCGGCGCCCCCTTCGGCAGCCGCTTCTGGTGCACCTTCTCCCCCGTGACCCCCGTCGGGAAGCGGTGCAGCATGCACGGGCGCTCGCGCAGCGCGTTGACGATGCCGTCCCCGACGGAGAGGTAGTACTCGACGAGGTCGAGCTTGGTCTCCCCGCGCGCCGGGAAGTACTCGCGGTCGGGGTTGGAGACGCGCACGACCTTGTCGTCGACCTCGATCTCCACCGCCGGCGACGCCATCAGCCCGCCTCCACGCCGAACGCGGCCAGCTGGTCGCGCAGCGTGTCGACCCCGTCGCGGTGGTGCCAGAACACGGCGGGCAGCCCGCACGCCTGCGCCGCGTGGACGTTCTCGAGGGTGTCGTCGACGAAGACCAGCTCACGCAGCTCGACGCCGAGCTCCGCGGCGACGCGGCGGAAGAACTCCTCGTCCGGCTTCGCGGCGCCGACCTCGCAGGAGTAGAAGCAGCGGTCCAGCAGCTCGTCGTACCCCATCCGCGCGCGCATGTACGACGTCCGCAGGTCGTCCTGGTTGGTGGCCAGGTGACACCCGAACCCGGCCGCCCGCAGCTCGCGCACGAGCACCCGCGTCGACTCGACCGTGTCGATGGTGCCCCAGACCTCGCTGACCTGGTCGGCCCGCTCCCCCAGCCCCCGCTCCTCGAGTGCGGCAGGCAGTCGCTCGGTCATCGCGATGTCACCGCGGATCGCCTCGTCCATCTGCGGGATCAGCAGGTCGAGCAGCGCGAGGGACTCCTCGGTGCCGAGCACCTCGCCCAGCAGGTCGAACCAGCTCGCCGGCACCTGCTGGAGCACGCCGTCGGCGTCCCACAGCACGCCCGTGACACCCATCTCAGTCGGTGCCGTGCTCGCGGACGAAGTCGAGGATCGTGTCGGAGAGCTCGGGCCGGCACACGATCAGGTCGGGCAGCAGCACGTCGTCCTGGTTGTAGACGAGCGGCGAGCCGTCGACCCGGCTGGTGAACAGCCCGGCGGCGCGAGCCACCGCGACGGGGGCCGCCGAGTCCCACTCGTACTGACCACCGGCGTGCACGTAGGCGTCGCTGACGTCGCGCACGACCGAGATCACCTTCGCGCCGGCCGAGCCCATCGGGACCAGCTCGCCGTCGAGGTGCTCGACGAGCGCCTGCACGAACGCCGGCGGCCGGGTGCGCGAGGCGACGATGCGCGGCCGGCTCGCCGTCCCGGGCGGCACCACGGGCGGCTCGCCGGTGTGGAAGGTCTGGTCGAGCCCCGGCAGCGCCACCGCGCCGGCGACCAGGTCGCCCTTCTCCCACAGCGCGACGTGGACCGCCCAGTCGTCGCGGGGCGGCTCGGAGAACTCACGGGTGCCGTCGAGGGGGTCGACGATCCAGACCCGGTCGCTCTCCAGGCGTCGCCGGTCGTCCTTGCCCTCCTCGCTGAGGACCACGTCGTCGGGGCGCACGTCGGCGAGCAGGCTCATCAGGAGCTCGTGCGCGGCCGCGTCGCCGGCGTCCTTGAGCTCCTTGCCCTCCAGCCCCTGCTGGCGCACCTCGAGCAGCAGCTGCCCGGCCTCGGTCGCGGCCCAGGCGGCGACCTGGTGGTCGTCGGCGTCGGCGGCGAGCGGAGTGCGGGCGTCGTTGTCGGTCACGCGGGTCAGCCTAGAGGGACGGACCGACGCACCTCACCGGCGTACGACGAACGGGCAGGCGTCGAGCAGCGCCTCGAAGTCGAACTCGATCGGCCGGTCGTCGAAGTCGAAGGCCGAGTCGAGCGCCTCCACCGTCCACGAGCCGGTGCTCAGGTCGACGTGGTTGGGCTTGCGCAGCTTGTTGACCGAGGCGAAGTAGTCGATGTACTTGAACTCCCCGCCGTTGGGGCGGCTGCCCCCGACCTTGCCGTCGGTGCCGAGCCAGGCGTTGGGGAGCCCGTAGGCGTCGGCGATGATCAGGCCGTGCAGCGAGGAGGAGATGATCCGCTTGCACGCGAGGATGTCGGCGGTGACCGTGTCGATGTCGGAGGAGCCGAAGTCGATCACCTTGACCTGGTCGTCCTTGTCGACGTCGCGCCACAGGTGCTCGGAGTGCCGGATCACGATGCCGACCTCGTGGGTCTTCTCGACCTCGGGCCAGTAGTACATCGGGACGAGCAGGGCCGGGTCGCCGTACACGCGCGGGCAGTCGATGCCGACGTCGAGCAGGCGGCTGCGTGTGAGCGGGCCGCGGACCGCGCGGTACTGCGCCGAGGACTTGAACAGCGAACGACGCTCGCTGCCGAAGGAGCCCGAGCCCCACACGACCGAACCCGGAGCGGGCCCGCGTGACGACGGAGCCGACAGCCACGTAGCTCGGCTGCCGGGGCGGGGCGAACGCCACGGGACGCCCCGCGACGCGTCCCACGAGCCACGGGGACAGCAGGTCGCCGTAGTTGGGGGTGTCGGTCCACCAGATCAGCGGGACCCGGCCGTCGACGAGGGGCAGGTCGTCGCTGGGGCCGAACTTCTCCCGGATCTTGCGCAGGTCGTCCGGGCCGGCGTACGCAGCAGCGGGATCGGGCGGGACCGAGAGGCGCTCGCCGAGCTCCTTGACCGCCGTGATGGCAGCTGATCCACCGTGGTTGCGCACCTTGCGCACGGCCCTGCGGGCCGATCGAGCGAGCACCTTGGCCTGGGTCGAACGGGCCGCCATGGGAGGCCTTCCTGTGGTGGACAGCATGTCGCGGCAGGCTACCAATCCGCCGCGGGGCACATGATCGGATGGGTGCGGCCGGTGTCCGGGAACCCGGATTAGTCCGGTCCGGCCGATTGATCCCTACTAGCATGATCACAGCAGCCTCGACTTGGGAGAGCCGAACTCCGTTGACCGACGACCAACAGACCAGCCCACGAAGAGCCGCCCTCGTGGCGGCGCTTCGGCGCAGTGCCCTGCTCATCGTGGTGCTGGCCCTCACCGGGACGGCGCTCGGCGTGGCAGCCGGGCTCCGCCGTGCCGAGGACCACACGGCCCGGGCGTCGATCCTCGTCTCGCCGCTCGACGGCAACCCCTTCTACCCCAGTGGCCGCGGCGACGACCTGATCAACCTCGAGACCGAGGCCCAGCTCGTCCGCTCCGACGCGGTGGCCCGAGCCACCGCCGAGCGCATCGGCGACCCGGCCGACACCTCCGACATGCTCTCCGGCCTGGACGTGTCGGTGCCCGGCGAACACCCAGATCCTCACCGTCGAGTACACCGCCGGCTCCGACGCGGTCGCCATCCGGCGTGCCCAGGGCTTCGCCGAGGCCTACCTCGACTTCCGCAAGGCGCGCTCCGAGGACGTCACCCGGGCGAAGACCGAGCGGATCCAGAGCCAGATCAACACCCAGAACAAGTCGCTGTCCGAGCTCGTCTCCCGGGCCAACGCCGAGCTCAACCCGGCCCGCAAGACCCTGCTGCAGGAGCAGGTCAGCGGTGTGACCAGCCAGATCGGTCAGCTGCAGGCCCAGCTCGCCGAGCTCCAGACCGGCTCGATCGACCCCGGTCAGGTGATCACTCCGGCCGCGGTCGTGAGCCGCAGCACCCTGCGCGCGCTGTTCACCTACGCGCTCGCCGGCACCATGCTCGGCCTGCTCCTGGCCCTCGCGGTCGTGATCATCCGGGCGCGCGCCGAGAACCGCATCCACCACGCCGACGACGTCTCGCCCTCCGGCCTGCCGCTGCTCGGGAGCGTGTCGATGGACGAGGTGCTCGACACCAACGAGGGGCTGGTGCTCCTCGAGGACGGCGAGAGCCTGCAGATCGGCCCCGGCCTGCAGTCGCTGCGCGTGGCCGTGCTCTCCGGTGACCGCCGTCGACCGCTGCGCATCCTCTACGCGGCTGCCGCCGAAGGGGCGCGCTACCCCCGCACCGCGCTGGGCCTGGCGTACGCCGCAGCCGCCTCCAACCTCCGCACCGTCCTGGTCGACGCCACGGGCGAAGGCGGCGAGATCACCTCGTTCCTCGGTCTCGACACCCGGCGCGGCTTCACCGACGTCCTCGCCGAGGACCTGAAGGTCGAGCCCGCGCTGGTCCCGATCACCGACCACCTGAGCGTGCTGCCGTCCGGCAAGCCCGACCCGCGAGCCGACGACCTGCTGACCGGTCCCGGCATGCGCACCGTCTTCGACCACCTGGCCGGGGCCTTCGACATCGTCGTGGTCACCACCGGACCCAGGCGCACACCACAGTCCCAGGCGCTCGCCATGGTGACCGACGTGACGGTCGTCGAGGCCGTGGAGAGCCAGTCGCGCCTCGGCGACCTGGTCGCCCTCGCCGACGACCCGACCGCCGCCCCCTCGATCCTGGGAGTGGTCTTCGTCGGCCGGGCCCGTTCGCGGGCACGCCGACACTCCGAGGCATGACCGAGGTCGACCGAGAGGTGGGCGACGACACCCGGCGGCACCTGACGCACGTCGCACGAGGTGGAGCGCTCGGCCTGTTCGGCGCTGGGGTCTCCGCGCGTCGCGGGCTTCGTGCTCGTGACCATCGTCGTCACGAACAGTTCCCCGCCGACGTCGCAGGCCAGTTCTTCACCGTCACCTCGGCGTTCCTGCTGATGGTGGCGATCGCCACGCTCGGCACCGAGACCGGCCTGGGCCGGTTCCTGCTGCGCTACGAGGCGCAGGGACGCCGAGGCGACATCCCGCCGACCATCCGCAGCGCGCTTCCGCCCCACGATCATCTACTCCATCGTGATCGCCGTCGCGGTCGTGGTCTTCGCCGAGCCGCTCGCCGACCTGATCGGGCTCGACGACCCGGACGCCGCCTCGAGCCTGCGGGCCCTGGCGATCACCCTCCCGTTCGCCACGTGGAACACCATCACCCTGGCCGGCACCCGCGCCTTCGGGCGGATGCGGACCACCGTCATGGTCGACAAGATCGGGCGCCCGCTCGCCCAGCCGCTGCTGGTGCTGCTGGTCGTCCCTCGTCGCCGCCGACCTGCTCGACCTGACCCTCGCATGGGCCGTCCCCTACGTCGTCGCCGCCTGGTCGCCGGCTGGCTGTTCCGGCGGCTTCCTCGCCCGCCGCGGCACGATGCAGCACACCGAGCCGACCAAGAGCTACAGCAGCTGCGCCGCGAGTTCTGGCAGTTCACCTGGCCCAGGAGCATCACCCGCATCTCCCAGATGGCCATCCAGCGGATGGACATCATCCTGGTCGCCGCCCTGCGCTCGCCCACGAGGCCGCGATCTACACCGCCGCAACCCGTTTCGTGGCGCTGGGCCAGTTCGGCACCCAGGCGATCCAGCAGGTGCTCCAGCCGAAGTTCACGGCCCTGCTCGCCAACGACGAGCACCGAGCGCCTCAAGGACGTCTACCAGATCTCCGCCGCGTGGAGCATGGCCGTCGCATGGCCGATGTACGTCGGCGTCGCCTCGGCGCCCTTGGTCTACCTGGGCCTGTTCGGCCAGGAGTACGTCGACGACGGCCTGGCGGTCGTGCTGCTGATGGCCGGCGCGCAGCTGTTCGCGGTGGCGACCGGACCGTGCGACACCCTGCTGCTGATGTCCGGCCGCAGCACGCTGAGCCTGGCCAACTCGCTGACCGCGCTCGCGCTCGACATGGGCCTGTGCCTGCTGCTGATCCCCCAGATGGGCATCACCGGAGCAGCGCTGGCCTGGGCGATCGCGGTCACCACCCGCTGCATCCTCGCGCTGATCCAGGTGCGGGTCACGATGAAGATCCTCAGCTTCGGGCCGGCGGCCGCTGGTGGCCGCCCTGGCCAACCTCGTCTCGCTTCGCGGTGCCGCTCGCTCGTGGTCGAGCTGTTCGTCGACCTCAACATCGTCACCCTGCTCGTGGTGCTGGCCGTGCTGCTTCCCGCTCTACGCGCTCTGCCTGTGGTTCGGACGGCGGGTCCTGATGCTCGACGTGCTGCGGGGACTGATCAGCGCCGCCCGCGGGGCCGGCACCGGGTCCGACGACGAGGCCGGACCTCGAGGAGTTCACCGATGCGTAGGCGCACCGTGATGTTCGAGAGCTGGCGGGGCCTGTACTCCGACAGCCCGCGGGCCCTGTCCGAGCGGCTGGCCGCGACCGACCTGCCGCTGCGCCGGCTGTGGGTGACCACCGGCGAGAACGAGTTCCCCGCCGACGTCGTCGACCGTGCAGCGGCACAGCGCGGCGTACTTCCGCTCGCTGCTGACGCACCGACGTGCTGGTCGCCAACGACATCGTCTCCCAGCACCTGGTCAAGGGCCCCCGGGTGCACTACGTGCAGATGTGGCACGGCACGCCGCTGAAGCTGATCGGCCACGACGAGCGGGCGCACAGCTACACCGGCGCGCAGGCCCACCTCAAGCGGATGGTCCGCGACGTCGCGAAGTGGGACTACCTCGTCTCCCCCAGCCCCGCGTGCAGCGAGATCTTCCGCAGCGCGTTCGGCTTCGAGGGCGAGATCTGGGAGACCGGCTACCCGCGCAACGACGTGCTGCGCGCCCCCGACGCGGCCGCGCGCCGCGCCGAGGTGCGCCGCCAGCTCGGCCTCGAGCCCGGCGCGCTGGCCGTGCTGCACGCACCGACCTGGCGCGACGACGACAAGAGCGAGGAGGGCCGCTTCCGGCAGTCGGTGCTGCTCGACCCCGACCTGCTGGCGGCCGCGCTGCCCGAGGGCTCCCGGCTGCTGCTGCGCCTGCACCGCAACGTCACGGAGCGCCCGCGCCAGCACCCGCGAGGACTTCGTGCTCGACGTCAGCGGCCACCCCGACATCGCCGAGCTCTACCTCGCGGCCGACGTGCTGGTCTCCGACTACTCCTCGGCGGTCTACGACTTCGCCGTCACCGGCAAGCCGATCCTGCTGTTCGCCCCTGACCTCGACCGCTACCGCGACACCGTGCGCGGCATGTACTTCGACTACGAGGAGTGGGCCCCGGGACCGGTGTCCACCACGCAGGAGGAGCTCGCCGCGGGCCTGGCCGACCTCGACGCGGTCGAGCAGACGTGGGGCGAGCGCTACGGCGCCTTCGTGCAGAAGTTCTGCCCCCACGAGGACGGCCGCGCCGGGCAGCGGGTCGTCGACCGGCTGCGCTCAGTCCTGGGCGTCGGCTGAGCTGCGCCAGCTCGGGGCACGGCCCATCTGCTCGGCCAGCCGGGCGTCGTACGGCTCGAAGTAGCGGTCCAGCCGCTCGCGCAGCTCCGGCGACATCGGGGTCCGCGGGCGCGCGTTCCACTGCTCGACCTTCGTCGGCTGCCACGCCGGCAGCCCGAGCCAGGCGCGCAGCCGCTCGAACTCCACGACCGGGTCGGCGAAGAACACGTCCGCGTCGACGACGTAGACCCGGTCGCGGCCGAGCTCGTCGATGAACCGGTCGATCTGCTCGCTGTAGCGGCTGCGGGCCAGGTAGCCGTGGTGCCGGTGGTCGAAGCTCTCGTACGACGGGTCGGCGACGATCTTCTCCGCCTCGCCCGCGAGCCGCTCCTCCTCGAGGTCGATGGCCCGCTCGAACTCCTCGGTCTCGAAGCCGCGGGCCAGCTCGTGCCGGTGCGCGGAGTAGGCCCGCTCGACCGGCTCCCGCACCATCACGACGACGCGCGCGTCCGGCAGGTCCTTCGCGATCCGGCCGGCGGCCAGCGGGTGGAACAGGTAGTAGCCGCTGCTCTCGAAGGTGGTGGCGTCGGGCCCGTGCTTGCGCCGTGCGGACAGGCCAGCGGGAACTGGCCGGCGTACCAGCGCGGACCGTTGGCGTAGCGCAGGTCGAAGTAGCCGATGCCCTTGGCGACCGTCGGCCGCGCGAGCGCCGGGTGCTCGCTCAGCACGCGGTAGAGCGTCGTGGTGCCGCCGCGCTGGGCGCCGACGATGACGAACGACGGCCGCAGCCGCCAGCGCGCGGTCAGCATTCCCCAGCCGCGCAGGCAGCGTCGCAGGAAGATCACCAGGCGGAGAGGCGCCTTCTCGCGGACCAGACGGGTGAGCCGGCGAACGCCGCTGGCCTCAGCCATGACGCACGTCCGCGGGCATCCCGAGCCAGACCTCGAGAGCGTCGAGCATCACCAGGCTCCTCTCGCTGATGGTCTCGCCGAGGTCGGCCTCCGCGCCGACGAGGTAGCGGCAGGCGATGGCGGCGAGGTAGGTCGCGCCGACGAGGTGGTCCTCGCCGCCGCGGTCGTTGGTGCACGCCGGCGAGCTCGAAGCCGCGCATCACCGAGGCGACGTCGGTGCCGTCGCGGCGGGTGACGGCGTTGACGCCGTAGTGGCAGCGGTCCAGCCCCCGCGGCACGCCGGTCTCGAAGCGCTCGCAGTCCCACAGCTGGAGCCGCCCCCGCCGACGGCTCATGTTCCAGGGCGTCCAGTCGCCGTGCCAGCCACCCAGCGGCAGCGGCCGGTCGGTCGCCGCGAGGCGGAGCCGCTCGAGCGCCTCACCGAGCCGCTCGCGCACCTCGGAGGTGCCCAGCGACTGCTGGGCGCTGACCATCTGGTCCCAGAGGGGCGAGTCGACGAGCGGGCGCGCCTCCTCGGCGAAGGCGGCGTGGAAGCGGTCCATCTCCGAGACCGGGACGTCGAACTGGCGCCGAGGACGCTGCAGGAACGAGGTGTCCAGCGCCGTCATCGCCAGCACGGTGGCGCCCTCCCAGGTGCCGAGGTGCAGCAGCCGCGGGACCTCGAGCTCCGCGGGCAGGTCCGCCTCCGCCAGCCGTTGCAACGAGGCCGCCTCGGCACGCACCAGGGCCTCGGTGACCTCGGTGCCGCCGATCTTGACGAAGGCGAGGCTGCGCCCGCGGGCGTCGAAGACCTGCAGCACCGGCTTGCGGTTGGCCCGGGCGGTGCCCGAGCCCGAGGCTGAAGTCGACCGGCTCCCCGAAGCACGTCGCCGAGGTGGGCCCGCAGCGAGCCGCGCGCGCTCGCTCACGGTGATCCGGTCCGGGAAGGCGAGCACCCACCCGGCCCGCAGCAGGCCCGAGACGCCCGAGCCGCTTGACGGTGTCGCGGGTCGACAGGGCGGCGCTGAACCGGAGCATCGCCCGGGCGGCAGCCGTCGGGTTGCCGACCGGCACCAGCAGCCGGGGGGCGCCGGCGTTCGGCAGCACCGCCAGCTCGATCTCGTCGGCTGCCCGGGGAACGGCCTGAGCCGCGACTCCGGTGGAGTCGCGGCTCAGGTGTGCCTGGCCACAGTGCCTGGACGCTCGACACGTAGGTGTCGATCAGGCGCTCGGTCAATTCCATCCCCCAGTCAGCGCTGCCGGCCGGGTGTCCAGGCTCAGAGCGTCGGCTTGTTCCTCATGGCTGCGGCGAACTGCGACTGCTTCTTCGCTGTGGTGATCGCCCAGCGTGCTGATGCTGTTCAGCTTGGTGTTGAAGTAGGTGAACGCCACGCCACCGTTGGCTCGAAGCATGTTGTACGTGCGCGTCGGCCACTGCGGGAGCTGGTCGGAGGCCTCGTTCGCTGTAGCCGGTCTCGGCCACGCCCCAGGCGACGCCCTTCTTCTTGGCCCAAGCCCCGATCGGGCCGAAGTAGTCACCCTGCCAGTCGGTCGCGCTGGTCTGCGTCCTTGCCGTTCTTGACGACACCCAGCTTCTCGTAGGTGTCCACCCCGAGCAGGTCGACCTTCGTGTTCTTGGGCCACAGGGAGTCGAGGCTGTACTGCTTCTCGCCGTAGAGCTGGTTCCAGCCGGTGACCACGATCGAGAACGCCACGTTGTCGGCGTGTCCGCGGACGATCGGGGCGAGGCGAGCCTGCATCGCGGTCCACTGCTTGATGTCGCCGTCACCCTCGGGCTCGTGGTGGAAGGCCAGCCACACCGGGCCGTTCAGCTGGTTCAGCTTGACCGCGATGTCACGTGCCCAGGCGTCACCCTTGCCGGAGGCCATGTCAGCCCAGCCGTGGGGCAGCTTGAAGCTGATCCACGGCAGCCGGTGCTGGGCGAGGTCGGCCTTGGCGACCGAGACGGCCTTGCTGACCTGGCTGGCGCCCCAGTACGTGCGACGGATGCCCAGCTGCTGGTTCATCTGGTTCTCCCACGGCTTCGGGTCGCTGTTCGAGCCGTAGGCGCTGCCGAAGTAGGCCCCGCAGTTGTCCGGGATGCCGCGGTTGTCGTAGGCGCAGCCGTTCGTCATCTTGCCGACGATGTGGCTCTTGGCCGGGCGAGGCGCGTGCGGCGCGTTCGAGCCGTTCACCCACCGGGCGACGGACACGTTGTCGATCAGGATGACCTTGCGCTTGGCCAGACGCGGGAACGCGATCCGGACGTTGAGCTGCGTCCCGGCGCGGCGGGTGCTGGCGTTCAACGCCACCCTCCGCCAGGCCCGGGTGGCCTTGAAGGCCTTGCCGGTCATCTTCACGGTGCGGCCGTTGGCGGACTCGCGCAGCACGAGGCGACCACGGACGCCGGGCTGGTTGGTGCGCACGTAGGCGGAGACGGTGTAGCGCGCGCCGGCCTTGGCCGAGCGGGCGACGTTGGAGCGGCTGCTCAGGATGGCGGGGCCGGTGCGGGCCTTGCTGAGCCGGACCGCCTTGCTGCCACGAAGGCCCTGCTTGACCACGACGGCCTTGGTGCGCGGCGAGCCGACGACCCAGCCGCTACGGCCCTTCTCGAAGTTGCCGTTCTTCATCACCTGCTGCCGGTTGCCGGCGGCGGTGGAGGGGGCTGCTGAGGTCAGCCCGAGGGAGGCCACGACTGGCACCACGGCCATGATGGCGACGTACTTCTTGTATCGAGCGTGCATGAGAATCTCCGCGGGGGTAGAGGTTCGATTCGGTTTCCCGAAAGCCCTGCCTCAGCGCCCGAGCGAGGAGGAAATGGCCTGAACATGACTATAAGGGAGTAAATCGGACATTTGCATGGGTTTCGGAGAAAAATGCCCATGCCCCGACTCAGTGGGCGGCTGCGGCCCTCAGGGGTGTCCGGACAGCACGAAGCCCGCGACGCCTCCGGGAGGCGCCGCGGGCTGCGGTGGGCTCAGGCGGTCAGATGCCGTGACCGCGCGAGTGCGCGATCTTCATCAGCCGTTCGGCGGAGACGAGGTGCAGCGCCACGGCACCGGCGAGGTAGGCGCGTCGCTCGCGGGGGTTGACCCGCACCGTGCGCCAGACCTGGCGCAGCGCGGGTCGTGACTGCCCCAGCGCCGCGAGCGCGAAGGCGCGGCGACCGTAGAGCCGGCCCAGTGCCTGTGGGTCCTCGTGGAAGACGGTGTGCTTGGCGAGGCTGTAGTCGATCGAGTCCACGATGGTCTGCCACTTCTGGGAGAACATCGACTGCCCCCAGAGGACCTTGACCAGGGGCTCGGCCACGACGGCGAAGCCGCCCGCCTGGGCCGAGCGGATGATCCAGTCGAAGTCCTCGCCGTAGCTGCCGGGCAGCTCCTCGTCGACGAGACCGATCGGGCCGAGCAGGGCGTCGCGACGCACCATCACGGTCGACGGGTGGGCCTCCATCACGCGGTTGCGGACCAGCTGGCGCAGGGTCATGTCCTCCTGCTTGGGCACGCGGGGTACGGCGCTGTCGGCGTACAGCACGATGATGCCGGTGACCGCGGTGATCGCCGAGGGGTCGGCCAGGAGCGCCTCCACCTGCTTCTCGACCTTGGTCGGCAACCACTCGTCATCGTCGTCGCAGAAGGCCACCAGCGGCGCCGAGCCGGCGAGGATGCCGGTGTTGCGGCCTCCTGCCAGGCCCGGGGAACGGACGTTGGTCGTCACCTGGATGGTTCGGGTCGGGCTGGTGCGAGCGACACTCTCGTCGGGGTCGCACTGGTCGAAGACGACGTGGCAGACGATCTCGCCCGCGTAGCTCTGGTCCCAGATCGCGTCGAGGGCCACGCGGAGCAGGTCGGGCCGGTTGCGCGTGGCCACGACCACGTCGACGCGCGGCAGCGGGTCCGCCACCGACGTCGGCTCGCTCGTCACGGTCTCGGTCTCCTGGGTCATGCCGCTCCCACATCTCGTCTCTCGTCGGTCATCCGGGCCAGTCGCCAGATGCGTCGCATGTTCACGGCGTCGGCCACGACGTAGAAGGCCAGGCCCAGCGCGAGTCCCGCTCCGAGCCAGTCGGAGGGCAGCAGCAGCGGCGCCAGCCCGAGCATCATGATCTCCGCCTCGAGCGCCCACGGTACCGGCGACATGTTGAGTCGTCGGCAGAAGGCGACCCACTGCCGTACGACGGGGATGTCGACCTGCCGGGTGTGGTCCGCTCCCCCTTCGCCGAGTCCCAGCGCCCCGGCGAGGTTCTTCCGGTAGGCCAGACCCCAGTTGTAGAAGAGCATCGCCCCGAGCAGGGCGACCGGCACCAGCTCGTGGACGTCATCACGTCGGAGCAAGGTCCACGACAGTGCCGCGGTCACCAGGGCGATGCCACCGACGTCGGCGGCGATGTCGAGCACGGCCCCGCGGGTCGAGCTCGTCCCTTGCGTGCGCGCGACCTTGCCGTCCATGCAGTCCACGAAGAACCGGAGCAGGAAGAGCGCGCCGCCGATGCGGAACGCGCCGACGGCGAAGCACGCCGCGCACCCGATCGCACACGCGATCGCCACGGCCGTGACGCGGTTGGGCGTCACCAGCCGCGACTTCGCGAGCCAGGTGGCCAGCGGCATGGCCAGGGGATCGACCATGAACCGGGTCCAGATCTCGCGCGGACGCCCGGCGCTCACCGCCGGCTGGCTCATCGCTTTCTCCTCAGTCGCGGCCGGCCCGGTCGCCAGCCCGGGAAGGCGGCCATCAGCACGGCACCGACCGCGAGACCGACGGCGGCGCCGGTGGCGACGGGGATCTCGATCTGTCGGCGCATCCTGGCCGGCTCCCCCGTGCGGATCACCCGACCCGCGTTGATCGGGGTCAGCAGGGCTGTCGTCAGCCCCTCCTCGAGGCGGTCACGGCTCGCCAGCGTCTGGGCCGCGGCCCGCCGGCTCGTGCCGGGCCGTAGCGCGGCGAGCTGTTCGCGCAACAGCTCGACCGCCTGGTCGCGGCGGTTCAGGAGGAACGCCCGACGCGTGACGAGGTAGGACCGCGCCAGGGCCTGCGCCTCGACCTGCGACTCCTGCCCGTCGCGGTTGCGGACCTCGAAGGTCAGCACGCTGGTGTTCGGCGGTGCGGTGATGCGGATCCGGTCACGCAGCTCGGCGAGCTGCGCGGGGTCCCGGCTGCCGACCACGCGCGCCAACGACTGCCGCGAGACGAGCAGCGCCGCCTCGGTGTCGATGGTCACGACGTCGTCCTCGTCCCGTACGACGGCCTCGCCCTGACCGGACTCGAGGGCGGAGAGGTAGGTCGGTGGCTGCTCCAGGACGATCGACATCCGGGTGGACTTGTAGACCGGGGCGCGCGAGGCCAGCGCCGCTCCCGCAACCCCGCCGACGAGCATCAGGACGAGCAGGATCGGCCACCATGCGCCGAGTCGGGTCAGGGCGGGCCGCAGCTGTTGCGGAGATCGCCGGCTCCCGGCGAGCAGCTGTTCGCGGGCAACGGCGCCGATCGCGAGCATCACCGTCAGCAACGGCATCCCGAGGGTGTCGTAGACCAGCAGCTGCAGGGCCAGGAAGGCCAGCACGAAGGTGCAGAGCGTCTCGGTCGTGGTGCGACATCGCCAGCTGCGCGCGAAGGCGAGCACGAAGAAGGAGAGGAACAGCGCGGCGCCGACCAGCCCCTGGCTGAACATGACGCCCCAGAGGTGCCCCTGCGTGCCCATGGGAGGTACGCCGCACGCGTGGCAGTCAGGCGTCGCCCCGCCGGCGATGGAGGCGAAGCTCCCCTCCACGTCGCGGGTGCTGCCGAAGCCCACCACCGGGGAGCCCTCGACGACGCTGCTGACCGTCCTCGACAACAGCTCGCTGCGGCGATCGTTGCTGTGCTGGTTGGCCAGTCGCTCCTGGAACACCGTGCCGAGCGGGCTGAGCACGAACGCGATGGTGGCGACGACCAGGAGGCCGGCGGTGATGGCGACCGGGGCCACCCGGCCCTTGCGGATCTGCAGGAGCACCACGCCGACGACGCCGAGCGCCAGGGAGGCCCACAGCCCGCGGTTGAGCGAGTAGACGACGGGCACGGCGGCCACGAGCAGGACCACCGGCGCGGCGTACCGCTGCCACGGCTTGCCGTAGCGGAACCAGGCGACCAGGAAGAAGGGCAGGTACATCGAGAAGTTGCTGCCCCACGAGTTGGCGAACGGGAACGGCGCCTTCGGCCGCGCCTCCGGTCGCCCGAGCACGTTCTGGATGTCCGCCACGGCCGGGTGCGCGATCGCCTCGACGAGGCCGTTGCTGCGCAGGCCTCGCGGCAGCACCATCTCGACCGGCGAGGTGAACTCGAGGTTCGGGATGAGCACGCCGAGGAGACCGCCGACCGTGGTGACCACGAACATGTAGCCGAGGAGCTGGTAGAGCCAGGTCGTGGGCAGCTCGTCCTCGCGCAGGTTGGTGATCCAGACGAGGGCCACCGTGGCGGTCAGGTACCACGCGATGCGGTAGGCGAAGACCAGGTAGGTCGCCGGCCCACCTACGGGCGCCGCGCCCGGCGCGTCCGCCATCAGCACGAAGACGCCGAGCAGCAGCCAGGCGAAGAACAGCAGCCAGAGCGTGAACCCGCCCGGCAGCACCAGTCGGCGCTTGCGCAGCAGCTGGTCGGCCATCACCAGGGTCATGGCCATCGGGATGATCATGCTCAGCCCCATCGCCCACCAGAGCGGGAACCCCAGCAGCGCGAAGCTCAGCGGCCAGTGGGCCGGCAGGTTGCGCAGACGCCGGGCGCGCGGGCGTGCCTGCGGAGCCACGACCACTGGGTCGCGTTCGACCAGCATCCCCGTCACGAATTCGCCTTCTCGCGTCTACGGCACGACCGGGCAAGCCTACGAGGTCTGGCGGGCTGCGCGGACGAAACGGGTGCCAGTCCTACCCGGTGGAGCGCGGACCCACACCACGGAGCGCAGATTCGGCAGCAATCCGCCGTCAGTGGGCTAGACCGAACAAATGCGACACAAGCACCATCGCGTCCTTGCTGCCTACACTTCCGAAAGCCGTCCACGGGGGGTGGCGAACGCATTTCTCGGTCCATCTAGGAGCCTTCACCATGCGGCGATTCTTCATCGTGCTGCTCACGTCTGTCCTCGCGCTCGCAGGTCTCCTCACCGCGCCGAGCTCGGCCGGCGCCGACAGCTACGGGCCGGGCAGCCTCGTCAAGGACGTCCCGGTCGCGGGTACGCCGCACGTGCTGGACGGTCGGGTCAGCTCGATCGCGCAGGTCGGCAACACGATCATCCTGGGCGGCACCTTCACCCAGACCCGCAACAACGACTCCACCACCGTGATCGCCCGGTCCCGCCTGGTCGCCTTCGACGCCACCACCAAGCAGATCAGCACGACCTTCGCCCCGAACCCCAACGGTGACGTCGAGGTCGTGCTGCCCGCGCCCGACGGCAAGTCGGTCTACGTCGGCGGCTCCTTCTCCACGATCGCCGGCGCCGCGGTGAAGAACCTCGCGCAGATCAACGTCGCCGACGGGTCGCGGGTCACCACGTTCAACCCGGCCACGGTCGACGGCCGCGTCCTCGACCTGCGCCTCTCGAACAACCGGCTCTGGCTTGCCGGGGCCTTCACCCATGTGGCCGGCAAGGCGCAGCGCGCCCTCGCGACCGTGAATCCGTCCACCGGCAAGTTCGACCCCTACTTCAAGCAGGTCATCTCCGGGCTGCACAACGGCGGCACCACGACCGTCATGAAGATCGACATCAACAACCAGGGGACCCGGCTGATCGCACTGGGCAACTTCGACGCCATCGACGCCTCGAAGCACCACCAGCTGCTGATGCTCGACCTCAGCGGCGCCACCGCGTCGGCAACGGCGAACTGGCAGACCGCGTTCTACGAGACCGCCTGCTCGAAGTCGTTCAACAGCTACATGCGCGACCTGGACTTCTCCCCCGACGGCAGCTTCTTCGTCGTCGCGACCACGGGTGCGTACGGCGGGGCCGGGACGGCCTGCGACAGCACCGCCCGGTTCGACACCGGCTCCACCGGCTCGGCGCTCAACCCGTCGTGGGTCAACAACACCGGCGGCGACACGACGTACTCCGTGGAGATCACCAGCTCGGTCGTCTACACCGGCGGCCACGCCCGCTGGCAGAACAACCCCTTCGCCGCCGACAAGGCCGGCCAGGGTGCGGTCTACCGTCCCGGCATCGCGGCGCTCGACCCGCTCAACGGCCTGCCGCTGACCTGGAACCCCACCCGTGACCGCGGCGTCGGCGTCTTCGACTTCCTGGTGACCCAGCAGGGCCTCTGGGTCGGGTCCGACACCACGCGCATCGGCGCCGACTACCTGCGCTCCCGGATCGCCCTGCTGCCGGTCGGCGGCACGACGTTCCCGGGCGTGAAGACCCCCTCGCTGCCCAACGACGTCTACCAGGTCAAGACCGGCACCGCCGGCATCGCGAAGCGCGGCTACACCGGCAGCGCCTTCGCCGCCGCCCAGAACGTGTCGAGCACGGGCCTGACGACCAACAACGTCCGCGGCGCCTTCATGCTCAACGGCTACCTCTACGTCGCGTGGGCCGACGGCACCTTCGACCGTCGTACCTTCGACGGCACCACCTACGGCACGCCCGAGGCGGTCAACACCGGTGGCCAGCTGGCGGCGATGACCGACTGGGTCTCCGACATCCAGACCATGACCGGCCTGTTCTACGACTCCGGCCGTCTCTACTTCACCAAGAGCGGCCAGAGCACGCTCTACTACCGCTACTTCACGCCGGAGAACAAGGTCGTCGGCGCGCAGCGGCTCACCGCCAGCGCCAACGTGACCGGCATCGACTTCAGCCAGGTCCGCGGCATGTTCGTCGCCAACGACAACCTGTACTGGTCGACGCCGTCCAACGACCTGCGCCGCATCGGCTGGGCGCAGGGTCCCCAGTCCGGTCGCCCGGTCGCCGGCGCCGCCACCGTGGTCTCCAGCCCGGCCGTCGACGGCTACAGCTGGGGCTCGCCGCGCGCGCTCTTCCTGTTCCAGGACAAGGACGGCGACGGACCTTCGGGCGCCCCGACCGCGGCGTACACGCAGACCTGCACCAGCCTGTCGTGCACCTTCGACTCGAGCGGCTCCAGCACGCCCGCAGGGACGATCACCGGCCGCTCGTGGAACTTCGGTGACGGTACGACGAGCACCGACGCCAACCCGGCGCACGCGTTCCCCGCGACCGGCACCTACCAGGTGGCCCTCACCGTGACCACGAGCAAGGGGCTCAGCAACACCGTGACCAAGCCGGTCCAGGTGACGCGCGTCAACCAGAACCCGACGGCCGACTTCTCGGCCACCTGCAACCAGCTCACCTGCACGTTCAACCCGGCCGGCTCGGCTGACGCCGACGGCACGGTGGCGAGCTACGCCTGGAGCTTCGGGGACGGCACGACGGGCACCGGCAACCCCGGCACGCGCACCTACGGCACCGCCGGCACGCGCGACGTCACCCTGACGGTGACCGACAACGAGGGCGGCACCGGCACGGTGACCAAGTCGGTCAAGAGCTCGCTGGCCGGCGTCGGCTACGTGGCCGCAGCCAGCACGAACAGCAACGGCCGGGCCTCGCACACCGTTGCGGTCCCGGCGGGCGTCCAGGCCGGCGACACGATGCTTGCCTTCCTGACCGTCAACTCCTCGACGGCGACGTTCGGCGCCGCCCCGGCCGGGTGGACCGAGGTCCAGGCCGCGAACGTCGACGGCTTGCAGGGCCGGGTCTGGTCCAAGACCGCCACCGCCGCCGACGTCGGGTCGACGGTCGCCGTCACGACGTCCGCCTCGATCAAGTCGTCCATGACCGTCGTCGCCTACCGGCCCTCGGCCGGCAACACCCTGGCCGTGACGGCCAGCGCCAAGGCGACCAGCGGGTCTGCCGCGACGCAGCTCGCCACGCCGCAGGTCGCCGTGACCGAGCCGAGCAGCTGGTTGGTGAGCTACTGGGGCGTGAAGTCGTCGGAGGCGGTGTCGTTCACGACCCCCGCCCAGGAACAGGTCCGGACCACCTCGGCCAGCACCGCGACGAGCGGCAGCATCAGCGGTAGGCTCACCGACTCGGGCCAGCCCGTCGCGGCCGGCAACCGAGGCGGCGTCTCGGCCGGCACGGGTGGGTCCACCTCGAGGGCAGCCATGTTCTCCGTAGTCGTGACAGCGCAGTAGCAACAGGTCCCGGGGGGATCACGATGAACGTTCGCAACCGCAGGATTCCGAAGCAGCGCGCCGCTGCCGCACCACAGCACGTGCCTGCGCAGGCCGCTGCATCCGTCGATGAGATACTGCCCGTCGGGGGGATGCCCATGACGACGCACGCCGAGTTGCCCGAGGTCGAGGTCGGCCCGTTCTGGGTGAGCGACTCGCCCCGGGACGAGCTGGTCGGCCACGTGGTCGACCTGAGCCTGCGGTCGTCCACGCGCCCCGCATTCGCCTTCGCCCTGCACGTCGGCGGGCTCAACGCCCGCCGCGAGCGCGACTTCGTGGTCGCCATGCGCCAGGCCGACGTCGTGTACGCCGACGGAGGGTCGGTCGTCTGGCTGGCCCGCCTCGCCGGCGGCAACCGGGTCGAGCGCGCACCCACCACCGACATCGGCTGGGAGGTCATGCGTGGCTTCGCCGAGAAGGTCGGCCGGGCGCCGCGCGTCGCTCTCGTCGGCGGTCCGCCCGGACTCGCCGAGCGGGCACAGGCCGTGCTCGAGGACGCCGGCGTCGCCGAGGTCGTCCACGTGGACCACGGCTACCACCACGACTGGGACGAGCCACTGGCGGCGCTCCGCGCGTCCGCACCGGACATCGCCGTGATCGGCCTCGGTGCCCCGCGCGAGATGGTCTGGTGCCAGCGTCACCGCGACGAGCTCCCGCCCGCTCTCGTGCTGACCTGCGGTGGCTGGTTCGGGCACCTCGTGGGCGACGAGAAGCGCGCTCCCCGCATCCTCCGACGCTCCGGTCTCGAGTGGATCGCGCGCCTGGCCCAGTCCCCGTCGCGGCTCGGTCCCCGCTACGCCCGCGGAGCAGGCGCCACCGCACTGCTCGCCCTGAGCACGGTGCAGCGCAGGAACCCTTCCGCTGGGTCCTGACGCCTAGAATCAAGGCACGTCAGCGCGCTCGTGTCCGTGGACGGACCGCTGGCCGGTTCCGTCGCTTCCCCCAGAAACGGACGGCTCACATGTCGACCAGAGCACGCATCTCAGCCCCGGCGGGTGTCGCCGTCGTGCTGGCGATCCTCGTGCTCCTCCTCGTGGGTGGTGCCACGGTCCCGCGCTCGACGCCGGACACTCGTCGGGCCGCGGAGTCGGGCCCCTCGGCGATCGACGAGATCGCCGGGCAGGACAGGCTGAAGGTCGTCCCGAGCTCGGCCAAGGTGCGCCGTGAGCTCCGAGTGCTCAGCAACGGCTGCCGCTACAACCACCGGGGCATCCCCCGCTGCGGGGCGCTGCTGGGGGCGGCGTACGGCTCCAACACCGACCCCTCCGACTGGGAGCGGGAGATGGGTCGCGGTCTCGGTGTGCACCGCACCTACTACGACGCCGACGAGGTCGGCGAGGCCGTCCACACCGCGCGTCTCGACCTGCGGCACGAGCGGGTCCCGTGGATCAGCTTCAAGCTCCCCCACGGCTGGGCGGAGATGGCCGCCGGCGCCGGCGACGAGTGGGCGCGCGACATCGCCCGGCGGCTGGCGCGCCTCGACGGCCCGGTCTGGATCGCCTTCCACCACGAGCCCGAGGGTGACGGCGACATCACCAGCTGGACTGCCGTGCAGGAGCGCCTCGCGCCCATCGTCCGTGCGACGGCCGGCAACGTCGCCTACTCGGTGATCCTCACCGGATGGAACCAGTTCTACGGCGACGAGGAGTACTCCCTCGACGAGCTCTGGCCCGAGACCCGGATCGACCTGGTCGGCTTCGACGTCTACAACAAGTACGGCGTCGAGAAGTCCGGCTCGATGATCACCGAGCACACCCGCTTCCGCAGCGTCTACTTCACCGACTTCGAGAAGTTCGCCGAGGAGCACGACCTGGCGTGGGCGCTCGCGGAGACCGGCTACACCGACCGCGCCGCCGAGGTGGAGGGCGAGTTCGTGCAGCGGCTCTACGACGGCGTCCGACGGCACGGTGGCGTGGCCGTGTCCTACTTCAACACCACGGTCAACAGCGTGGCGCCGTGGCGCCTGGTCGGCGAGAAGGAGCGCGCGTTCGCGAGCGTGCTGCGCCGTACGCCCACCCTGTGAGCCCGGTCAGCTGTTGTAGCGCTGCTGGGTGAGCTCGAGCCCGTCGGTGATCAGCGACTCGACGGCGTCGGCGGCGCGGTCGACCTGGAACGGCAGCTCCTTGCGCTCCGCGGCCGAGTAGCCGGAGAGCACGAAGTCGGCCGGGCTCTGCCGCCCCGGCGGGCGCCCGATGCCCGCCCGGACCCGGTAGAAGTCACCGGTCCCGAGCGAGGACCGCATCGACTTCAGGCCGTTGTGCCCGTTGTCGCCGCCACCGAGCTTGGTGCGCAGCGTGTCGAAGTCGATGTCGAGCTCGTCGTGGATCGCCACGATGCGCTCGGGCGGCACCTTGTAGAAGGTGGCCAGCGCCTTGACCGGCCCACCCGACTCGTTCATGTAGCCGCGCGCGCGACCCAGCACGACCCGCGGACCCGGCGTCCCAGGAGTGCCGAGACGGCCCTCGACGACGTCGGCCCGGCCGGTCTTGTGCGAGCGCCAGCGCCCGCCCATCCGGCGGGCCAGCTCGTCGGCGACGAGGTAGCCCACGTTGTGGCGGGTGCCGGCGTACGTCGGGCCGGGGTTGCCCAGCCCGACGACCAGCCAGACCTCCGAGCCAGTCCCCGCGTCGTTCAAGGAGGGAGGGCTCAGCTCTCGTCGTCGGAGGACTCGTCGCCCTCGGCGGCCTCGCCCTCGGCGCTCTCGTCGCCCTCGGCGGCCTCAGCCTCCGCGGCCTCCTCGTCGGTCTCGTCGCGCTCGATGCCGGCCTCGGCCTCGGCCTCCTCCAGCTCGGCCTCGACCTCCTCGGCGGTGGGCGCGTGCACGACGTTGACCACGAGGGCCTCGTCGTCGGTGAGCAGCAGCGAGCCCTCGGGCAGCTCGAGGTCCTTGGCCAGCACGTGGAAGCCGACCTCGGCGTCCTCGACGGAGACCTCGATGTAGTCCGGGATGTTGGTCGCCTCGGCCTCGACGCTCACGGTGTTCAGCTCGGTCACGGTCATGGCGTCCGCCTTGGACTCGCCCAGGACGTGCACCGGGATCTCGACGGTGACCTTCTCGCCCTTCTTCACCTCGACGAAGTCGATGTGCTCGAGGAAGCCCTTGATCGGGTCGGCCTGGACCTGCTTGGTCAGCGCGATCACGGTCTTGCCCTCGACGTCGATGTAGAGCAGCGCGTTGGAGCCACCGTGCTTGAGGGCCATCATCGTCTCGTGGCCCGGCAGCGTGACGTGCTGCGGGTCGTTGCCGTGGCCGTAGATGACCGCGGGCACCTTGTCGGCGCGACGGATCCGGCGGGCGGCGCCCTTCCCGAACTCGTTGCGGGTCTCGGCGGTGATCTTCAGGTCTTCGGCCATGCTCTTGCTGCTCCTCAAAACATCGTCGTTCAAGTCTGTGTTGGTTGCCGGGGCCGGAGACAGCACATGCACCGCAGGCCGACGGGCGCGGTGCATGGAGTCACGAACCGACCGCGTCGATCACGGAGCATCTGCTCCCTCGCCGAGGCAACTGCACGATCTTAACGAACCTGCCGCGGATGGCGAATCGGGTCGAGCCGAGGATCACGGTCAGGCGTGGCCGTCGAACATGGAGGTCACCGAGCCGTCCTCGAAGACCTCCTTGATCGCCCGCGAGATCAGCGGGGCGATGGAGAGGCAGGTGAGCTTGTCGAACTCGCGGTCGGGGGCGAGCGGCAGCGTGTCGGTGACGATCACCTCGGTGGCGGGTGAGTTCTTCAGCCGGTCCACGGCGGGCTCGGAGAGGATCGCGTGGGTCGCGGCGATGACCACGCCGGCCGCGCCGTCGGCCATCAGCGCCTCGGCCGCCTTCACGATGGTGCCGCCGGTGTCGATCATGTCGTCGACCAGGACGCAGATCCGGCCGTCGACCTTGCCGACGACGCGGTTGGCGACGGTCTCGTTGGGGCGGTCCTCGCGGCGGGTCTTGTGGATGAACGCCAGGGGTACGCCGCCGAGGCGGGCCGACCAGCGCTCGGCGACCTTGATCCGGCCGGCGTCCGGGGAGACCACGGCGAGCCGCTGGTCGCCGTACTTCTGCTTCACGTAGTCGGCCAGGATCGGCAGCGCCATCAGGTGGTCGACCGGGCCGTCGAAGAAGCCCTGGATCTGGTCGGCGTGCAGGTCGACGGTGATCAGCCGGTCGGCGCCGGCGGTCTTGAACAGGTCGGCCATCAGCCGCGCGGAGATCGGCTCGCGGCCGCGGTGCTTCTTGTCCTGGCGGGCGTAGCCGTAGAACGGCAGCACCACGGTGATGCGCTTGGCCGAGGCCCGCTTGAGCGCGTCGACCATGATCAGGTGCTCCATGATCCACTCGTTCACCGGCGCGGTGTGGCTCTGGATCACGAAGGCGTCGCAGCCGCGGACGGACTCCTCGTAGCGGACGTAGATCTCGGAGTTGGCGAACTCGTAGGCCGAGGTCGGCACCAGGCCGGAGCCGAGGTCCTTGGCCACCTCCTCGGCGAGCTCGGGGATGGGCCCTGCCGCTGAAGACCATCAGGTTCTTCTCGGTGGTCTTCTTGTATCCAGTCACGCTGGGAGGCTCCTCCGTCGAGCGGGTGACGCGGGTTGCACCCCGATTGTCACTCACGCCTGCCGGTCGGAAGGAACTCCGGGTGCCGTGTCGGACACACCTGCTTCCTCGGCAGCCTTCGCCTGGTCGGTCCCGGGACGCTTGCGGACCGCCCAGCCCTCGATGTTGCGCTGCGGTCCCGAGCTCACCGCGAGGGCGCCCGGGGGCACGTCCTCGCGGATCACGCTGCCCGCACCGGTGCCGGCGCCGTCACCGATCTGCACCGGTGCCACGAAGGTGTTGTTGCTGGCCGTCCGCGCGTGCCTGCCGATGACCGTGCGGTGCTTCTGCACCCCGTCGTAGTTGGCGAAGATCGTGCCGGCGCCGACGTTGGTGCCCTCGCCGATCTCGGCGTCGCCGACGTAGGACAGGTGCGGCACCTTGGCCCGCGTCGCCGATCGAGGCGTTCTTGGTCTCCACGAACGCGCCGATCTTGCCCGCGGCCCCGAGCTCGGTGCCCGGCCGCAGGTAGCTGAACGGCCCGACGTTGGCGCCCGCGCCGATGACCGCGAGCTCCGCGTGGGTGCGTACGACGCGCGCAGCCGCTCCGACCTCGACGTCCTTCAGGGTGCTGTCCGGACCGATCACGGCGTCCTCGCCGACGACGGTCGCGCCGAGCAGCTGGACGCCCGGCAGGATCGTCACGTCCGGGGCCAGCTTCACGTCGACGTCGATCCAGGTGGTGTCGGGGTCGATGATCGTGACGCCCTCGCGCATCCAGCGGTCGAGGATCCGGCGGTTCTTCTCCTTGGCCAGGGTCGCGAGCTGGACCCGGTCGTTGGCGCCCTCGGTCTGGAGGACGTCGTCGATCGCGAAGGCACCCACGCCCAGGCCGTCCTCGCGGGCGAGGGCGACGGTGTCGGTCAGGTAGTACTCGCCCTTGGCGTTCTCGTTGGTGAGCCGGGGCAGGGCGGCGTCGAGGAAGCCCGCGTCGAAGGCCAGGATGCCGCTGTTGATCTCGTTCACCGCGGCCTGCTCGTCGTCCGCGTCCTTCTGCTCGACGATGCCGGTGACCTCGCCGGACTCGTCGCGGAGCACCCGTCCGTAGCCGAACGGGTCGGCCACCAGGCCGGAGAGGATGCTGACCGCCCGACCCGCGGCGACGTGGTCGTCCGCGAACGCCCGCAGGCTCTCGCCCTCGAGGAGCGGCGTGTCGCCGTACGCCACGAGGACGGTGCCGCTGCGGTCCCCCGCGTCGAGGGCCTCCCACGCCACGCGGACGGCGTGGCCGGTGCCGTCCTGGGTCTCCTGGACCGCGAGCACGGCGTCGGGCACCAGCTCCTTGATGTGCGGGCCGACCTGCTCGCGCTGGTGGCCGACGACCGCGACGACCCGGTGCGGCTCGAGCGCCGAGACCGCGTCGAGGACGTGCCCGATCATGCTGCGCCCGGCGATGGGGTGCAGCACCTTCATGGTCTTGGACTTCATCCGGGTGCCCCCGCCAGCGGCGAGGACGATCACGGTGATGCTCGTGGTGCTCACGCTCCCCGGGTAGGAGTCGAACCTACGTCGCTTGTCCTGATTCAAAGTCAGGCGGGCCCTGCCGGCAGACCAACCGGGGATCGACTTTTGTCACGCGAGGCTACCGGTCACCGGGTCTCGCCAGCCCATCAGGCGTCGCTGGACGGGGTGTGTGGTCATACGGACTGGTTGTCCGGGCGACCAGTTCGTATGACGTTGCGCGAGACGTCATACGAGTTGGCTGCCGGGCGACCACTTCGTATGACCGGGACACCAGGTGCTCAGGCGCCGCTGACGCGCGGGTCGTCCTTGAAGTCGTGGACGCCGAAGTCGACGGTGCGCTTGGCGTTCGCGATCGAGGAGACCACGGTGTTGCCCACGGGACCCTGGCGGTCGAAGACGGCGGCCGTGCCGACGGCGATGCCGTCGGAGCTGACCCGGTCGATGGCGGCGAGGCCGACCTCGAGGCTGACCGGCAGCCGGGCCAGGGTGAGGGTGATGTCGGTGTTGATCTGCTCGACGCCGTTGGCGCCCCAGTTGGTCACCATGCTCGCGGCGTCGGCGATGCTCGCCACGGCGACGAAGGGCGAGGGCCGCTCGTCGGGGACCACCGGCATGCCGGTCTGCCAGGTCATCTTCCGCTCGCCGTTCTGGTGCTCGGCGAACGAGGTCGACCAGCCGAGCTGCTCGCTGCTGAACAGCGGCACGCGCGGCTCGTCGGAGACGGCAGCGAGGTCGAGCGGCGGCGGCTCGAAGACCGTGTCCGGCTCCCACACCGCTCCCGGCGGCGGCTCGCTCGGTTGCACGAACAGCCCGCTCGCCCGGGCCACGGGCTCGCCGCCCTGCTCCATGACCGCGTCGATCAGGCAGAGCCGCCGACCCTCACGGACCACCGTCGTCCGGACCACGCACGGCTGCATCCTCGCGGCTCGGAACAGGTCCACGGTGTAGCGCGCGGGCCGCAGCTCTGCCCGGCCGGTGTCACCCGCCGCACGCTCGAGCCCGCGGGCCAGCGCACCGCTGAGCGCCACGCCGTGCACCTGGTCGTCGCTCCACAGGCTGCAGGCGAGCTCGGTGGGAACGAGGGCGTCCCCGTCGCCGCGGGTCCAGAACGACAGCTGCATGGGTGGATTCTCGCCGACGGGGTCAGCCCACGGCTCGCCGGGCCACGACGAACACCCGCCGGAACGGCAGCACCACGGCACCGTCGCGGGCCGGGTAGGCCTCGCGGAGGCGGCGCCGGAGCTCCTCCTCGAACGCGGGCCGCAGCTCGGCGGGCAGCGCCTGCAGCGTCGGGCGGGCGCTGGTGCCGCTGATCCAGGTGAAGACGGGGTCCTCGCCGTCGAGGACGTGCAGGTAGGTGGTCTCCCAGGCGTCGACCTCGCAGCCGAGGTCGCGGAGCGCGTGGAGGTACGTCGCGGCGTCGTGCGCGTCCGGGGTGGCCACGCCCGCGGTGTGCTCGGCGTACGGCGCCTCGGCGGCCAGCTCGCGGCGGATGGTGTGGCTCTGCTCGTCGAAGTTGCCAGGCACCTGGAAGCCCAGCCAGCCGCCGGGCGCGACCTGGGCCACC
This sequence comes from uncultured Actinomycetota bacterium, assembly GCA_963722835.1. Taxonomy (GTDB): domain Bacteria; phylum Actinomycetota; class Actinomycetes; order Propionibacteriales; family Nocardioidaceae; genus Marmoricola. Next base: position 294,356 of record CAVROK010000011.1, on the reverse strand, counting down.
AGCCCGGGGAGCAGGTCGAGGTGGTCCGGCACCCACTGGAGGGCGGCGTTCGAGACCAGCACGTCGACCGGCTCGGTCGCCGACCAGCCGCGGAGGTCGCCGACGGCGAACTCGACCCCCTCGCCGACCGGGGCAGCGGCGATCATCTCGGCGCTGGAGTCGACGCCGAGGACTCGCGCCTGCGGCCAGCGGCGGGCGAGCAGGACGGTCAGGTTGCCCGCGCCGCACCCCAGGTCCACGACGCGGTCCGGCCGGTCGGAGGCGATGCGGGACAGCAGCTCCAGGAACGGCCGGCCGCGCTCGTCGGCGAACGTCAGGTAGCGCTCGGGATCCCAGCTGTGCGTCACGCGAGCAGAATATCTCGATGTCAAGAATCTTGTCCCGTTAGAATCCCGGCATGGATCGCGACGAGGTGGACGAGCTGGTCGAGGCCTGGCACCGCGAGCGGGCCGACCTCGACCTGGCGCCCGTCGAGGTGTTCAGCCGGGTCGGTCGGCTCTCCCGGCTGCTCGACAAGGCGCGACGCGAGGCGTTCACCGCGCACAAGATCGAGACCTGGGAGTTCGACGTGCTCGCGGCCCTGCGCCGCGCCGGTCGGCCCTACCAGCTCACGCCCGGCGCCCTCGTGCGGCAGACGATGGTCACCAGCGGCACGATGACCAACCGCGTCGACCGGCTGGTCGCCCGCGGCCTCGTCGAGCGGTCCCCCGACCCCCGTGACCGCCGCGGCGTCCTCGTCACGCTCACCTCGACCGGCAAGCGCACGGTCGACGGCGCCTTCGAGTCGCTGCTCGTCCAGCGAGCGCGACCTGCTCGCCGACCTGTCCGAGAAGGACCACGCCCAGCTCGCCGCGCTGCTCAAGCGGGTGATGGTGGGCCTCAGCTGAGCAGCTCGGAGGCCTCGAGCCACTCGGACTCCAGGGTCTCCTTCTCCGCCACGAGTGCTTTCAGCTCGGCGGACAGCACCGCGAGCTTCTCGTGGTCGCTGAGGTGCTGGGCCATCTCGGTCGTGCAGCTCGGCCTCCCGCGCGGCGATCCGCGCCAGCTGCTTGTCGATCCGGGCGATCGTCTTGCGGGCGGTTCGTTCGTGCGCCGACCCAGCTGCCCTCGACGGCTCCACGGCACCCTGCCGCGGCCGGCTCCTCGGCGGTCGCGTGCGGTTGCGCCGCCCGCATCTCGAGGTACTCGTCGACGCCACGCGGCAGCATCGAGATCTGCCCGTCGCCCATCAGCGCCCAGACCGAGTCGGTGACCCGCTCGAGGAAGTAGCGGTCGTGGGAGACGACGACCAACGTGCCCGGCCAGCTGTCGAGGAAGTCCTCGACCACGTTGAGCGTGTCGATGTCGAGGTCGTTGGTCGGCTCGTCGAGCAGCAGCACGTTGGGCTCGGAGAGCAGCAGTCGCAGCAGCTGGAAGCGTCGCCGCTCGCCACCGGAGAGGTCGCCGATCCGGGCCGTGAGCTTGTCGCCGGTGAACCCGAACCGCTCGAGCATGGCGCTCGCGGAGACGTCCTGACCGGTCGCCATCCGCGTCACCCGCTGGATGTCCTCGATGGTCGGCCAGCACCCGGGCGGCCGGGTCGTCGACCGGCACGTGCTGGGTCAGGTGCTCCAGCGCGACCGTGCGTCCGAGGCGCGCCCGGCCCACGTCGGGCTCGAGGTCGCCGGCGACCAGGCCCAGCACCGAGCTCTTGCCCGCCCCGTTGACGCCGACGATCCCGACCCGGTCACCGGGCCCGAGGCGCCAGGTCGCGTGCGAGAGCAGCTGGCGGTGGCCGCGGGTGAGGTCGACGTCCTCGAGGTCGACCACGTCCTTGCCCGAGCCGCTGGGTCGCGAACTTCTGCAGCTGCAGCCGGTCGCGCGGCGGCGGGACGTCCTCGATCAGGCTGTTCGCCGCCTCGATGCGGAACTTCGGCTTCGAGGTCCGCGCCGGTGCACCGCGTCGCAGCCACGCCAGCTCCTTGCGGGCGAGGTTCTGCCGGCGCGACTCGCTGGCGGAGGCCTGGCGGTCCCGTTCGGCGCGGGCGAGCACGAAGGCGGCGTACCCACCCTCGTAGGCGTCGACCACCCCGGCGCCGTCGGGTCCGGGATGGACCTCCCACGTGCGTTCGCAGACGGCGTCGAGGAACCAGCGGTCGTGGGTGACCACCACCAACGCAGACGTACGACGCACCAGGTGATCGGCCAGCCACGCCACCGCCTCGACGTCGAGGTGGTTGGTCGGCTCGTCGAGGATCAGCAGGTCGTCGTCGTCGAGCAGCAACCGGGCCAGCGAGCAGCGACGCCGCTCCCCACCCGAGAGCCCGTGCACCTCCCGGTCGAGGGAGACCCCGGCGAGGAGCACCTCGACCACCTCGCGGGTGCGCGCGTCCGCCGCCCACTCGTGGTCCGCACGGCCCGCCGAGCACCACCTCGCGGACGGTGTGCGTGTCGTCGAGCAGGTCGCGCTGGTCGAGGTAGCCGATGTGCAGCCCGCGGCTCACCGAGACCCGACCGCTGTCGGGACCGACGCGCCCCGCCATCAGGTTGAGCAGGGTCGTCTTGCCGTCGCCGTTGCGCCCGACGATGCCGATCCGCTCGCCCTCCCCCACGCCGAGACTGACCTCGTCGAGCAGGATCCGCACGCCGTAGGACTTGGTGACCTTCTCCAGGTTGAGCAGGTTGGCCATCAGACGTACTCCACGACGTGAGCGCCGGCGACCGGCCCGGTCGCGACGTGCACGACCGGCAGCCCGGCCTCGAGCAACGCGGCCCGGGACTCCAGCGCCTCCTCCTGGGTGGCCAGCGATGCCGACCACGGTGGGCCCGGAGCCGGACAGCATCACGGTCGCCTCGACGTGCCGGCGCACCAGGTCGAGGCGCTCGGCGAGGTCGGGGCGAAGGCTCACGGCCGGCTCCTCGAGGTCGTTGCGCATCGCAGCGGCCAGGCCTGCGGTGTCGCCGTCCTCCAGCGCGGAGACCAGGTCGTCGGGATCGGTGCGGTGGGCGTCGCCGGAGACGTCGGGGCAGAGCCGGTCGAACTCGCGGTACACCGCCGGGGTCGACAGCCCCTCGTCGTGCGGCACCACCACCCACCAGTAGGAACCACGGTCGGCGAGCGGCGTCACCAGCTCACCGTGCCCGAGGCCGTGTGCGCTGCCACCCACGAGCGCGAACGGCACGTCGCTGCCGAGACGCGCGGCGATCGCCAGCAGGTCGTCGTCGGTGGTGCGCAGGTCCCACAGCCGGTCGAGCGCGACCAGCGTGGCGGCCCCGTCGGCGCTGCCGCCGGCCAGTCCCCCTGCCACCGGGATGCCCTTCTGGATCTCGATCGTCGCCGCGAGGTCGATGCCGTGGTGCTCGGCGAGTGCCCGGCCGGCACGGACGACGATGTTGGAGTCGTCCAGCGGGACGCCGGAGACGTCGACCTCGCCGAGAGGGACGACGGTGACGCTCCACTCCTCGGCCTCGGTGACCCGGACGTCGTCGTACAGGCTGATCGCCTGGTAGACGGTGTTGAGCGGGTGGTAGCCGTCGTCGCGCGGCCGGCCGACGATCAGCGCCAGGTTGACCTTGGCCGGGGCGCGCACGGTGATGCTCATGCGAGTGCCTCGGCGATCCGCACGAAGTCCGCGAGGCGCAGCTGCTCGCCGCGGGTCATCGGGTCGACACCGGCGGCCGCGAGGGCACTCACCGAGGCCTCCGCGGAGCCGGCCAGCTGTCGCAGCGCCGGGCGCAGTGCCTTGCGCCGCTGCGCGAACGCCGCGTCCACCACGGCGAACACCTGCTGGCGCGTGACCGTGGTCGTCGGCGGCTCGCGACGGGTCCAGGCGACGAGGCCCGAGTCGACGTTGGGGGCGGGCCAGAAGACGCTGCGGCCGATCGAGCCCGCGCGGCGTACGTCGGCGAACCACGCGGCCTTCACCGACGGGATGCCGTAGACCTTCGAGCCGGGCTGGGCGGCCAACCGGTCGGCCACCTCCGACTGCACCATCACCAGGCCGCGCTCGAGCGAGGGCAGCAGCTCCAGCAGGTGCAGCAGCACGGGGACCGACACGTTGTAGGGCAGGTTCGCGACCAGGGCCGTGGGAGGCGGGCCGGGGACCGAGGTCACCCGCAGCGCGTCGGCAGCCACCACCTCGAACCGGTCGGCCTGCCCGGGAGCGCGATCCTCGATCGTGGCGGGCAGCGCGGCGGCGAGCACGGGGTCGATCTCCACCGCCACGACCCGGGCGGCGACGTCGAGCAGGGCGAGGGTCAGCGACCCGAGCCCGGGACCGACCTCGAGCACGACGTCGTCGGCACCGACGCCGGAGTCACGGACGATCCGCCGGACGGTGTTGGCGTCGATCACGAAGTTCTGGCCGCGCTGCTTGGTCGGCCGGAGGTCGAGAGCGGCGGCCAGTGAACGCACTTCCGCCGGACCGAGCAGTCTCGGTCCGGCGGAGGCGATGTCGTTCACACGGTGGAGCGTAGTCAGCGGTCAGCCGAACCGGGCACCGCAGTGCGGCCAGGCTCCGTAGCCGCCCTCGGCGGCGCGCACGCGCTCGGCGACCGCGATCTGCTCCTCGCGGCTGTTCTGGTGCGGCATGCCGGAGCCGCCGTACGACGCCCAGGTGCCCGGGTTGAACTGCAGCCCGCCGTAGTAGCCGTTGCCGGTGTTGGCGGCCCAGTTGCCACCCGACTCGCACGCGGCGATCGCGTCCCAGACGCCGGTGTCGATGGTCTTGGTGCCGACCTTGACGACGGTCGCGACCGGCTGGCGCAGGACCTCCTGCTTGACCACCTTGCGCTTGACGACCTCGCCGTTGCGGAAGCGCAGCTTGTAGGTGACGTCGCGGATGCCGTCGGTGCCCTCGCGGACGGTCGAGGTCTCGCCGACCATCATCGAGCCGTCCTTCTGCTCCTGCACGGGCGCGGCGATCGTCTCGCGCGGGACGTGCTTGGTGCGGGTGCCGATCTTGGTGACCACGATCTTGGTGCGGTCGGTGAGCTCGGCGCTGCGCGAGGGACGCACGACATCGGTGCGGTCGACGTCGGCGCCGACCTGCTCCAGCAGCTCGCCCACGGTCGCGGCCGGGACGTTGTGCCGCTCGGCCTTGTCGTTGGCGACCTTGAGCAGCACCGACTTGGGCGTGGTCAGCTCGAGGGCCATGCCGGACCGGTCGATGTCAGCGCTACGGCTGACCGACAGCGCGGCGCTGCCGACGCGGACGCCGAGCTGGTCGAGCGCGCCTGCGACGGTGGTCGCGGTGGTCCAGAGGGTCTTCTCGTTGCCGTCGATGCTCAGCTGCAGCGGGCGGCCGAGACGTACGGCGATCCGCGACCCGTCGTTGATCGGCGCGTCCACACCGGGGACGACCGAGTCGTGCTCGGTGGGCTCGATGCCCTTGCTCGCGAGCACGTCGCCGACGTTGTCGCCGAAGGTGCGCACCTGGGTCTCCTTGCCGTCGATCGACAGGGTGACGGTGCGGCTGAACCCGGCGTACGCCGCTGCCGACGCGCCGAGCGCGACGACGATCGCGGCCACGAGGCCGCCGATCAGAAGCTTGTTGTGGGTGAGACGAAACAGGATTGGGTGCGTGTTTGTGGCGCGCACGATGCTCCGATGATCGTTATTTCCGAGCCACGGGTGGCGGCGCCGTCCGCGCACGACCGTCCGTGGTCGTGATGCGGCTCCCCCGAGGGCGCACACCGGGTCGAACGTCCCGCTCCCGGCCAACAGCCCTCGACCCTAGGTAAGTAGCTGGGAGTTAGCAACCTGCAAGCGGCGGTCCCGGGCGCGTCCCGGGCGAGTCGTGTGGGGGGTCTCACACGGGTCACCCGCCCCAGGCGCCGCCGAACGTCAGGTCGGTGTTGACGTCGATGGCGGCACACAGCGTCGAGAGGTCCATCTGCCGGGTCTCGGCCATCGAGCGAACGGTGAGTGGCACCAGGTAGGAGGCGTTGGTCTTCCCCCGGTGCGGCATCGGGGTGAGGTACGGCGCGTCGGTCTCCACCAGGATCCGGTCGAGCGGAGCGACGCGCAGGGCCTCGCGGAGCGGCTCGGCGTTGCGGAAGGTGACCGTCCCGGCGAAGGAGAGGTAGGCGCCCCGGTCGAGGCACGCGCGAGCGAACTCGGCGTCGCCGGAGAAGCAGTGCATCACCCAGCGATCGGGAGCCCCCACCTCGTCGATCACGCGCAGGACGTCGTCGTGGGCGTCGCGGTCGTGGATCACCAGGGTCTTGTCGAGCGTCTTCGCGAGCTCGATGTGCGCGCGGAACGACGCGTGCTGCGCGGCCCGGCCGTCCTCACCGGTGCGGTAGTGGTCGAGCCCGGTCTCCCCCACCGCGCGCACCCGATCGCTGCTGCGCGCCAGCCGCTCGATCTCGGCGAGCGCGTCGTCGAGCCGCCCCTCCGCCGCCAGTCGCGGTGCCTCGTTGGGGTGCAGCGCGACGCCCGCGACCACCTGGTCGTGCGCCTCGGCCGTCTCGACGGCCCAGGCGGCACCCTCGAGGTCGCAGCCGATCTGCACGATCCGGGTCACCCCGACCGACGCGGCGAGCTCGAGCGCCTCGGCGACCGGCAGGGCCGGCTCGTCGCGACCCCGGGCGATGTCGAGGTGGCAGTGGTTGTCCACGACGGGGTGCGGCAGTGCCTCGGGGATCGGAGGCAGCTCCTCGGCGGTACTCGTTCCCGGGCTCACGAGCGGTGCACCGCGTCGTACACGACCCGCTTGGGTACGCCGGACCGGCGGGCCACGTCGACGATGGCCTGCTTGCGCGGGACTCCGTCCGCCTCGTCCTCGGCGACCCGGGCCGCCAGGGTCGCGGGATCGGTGACCGCCTCGGCCGCGGCCGCACCCTCGACGACGATCGTCACCTCGCCACGGACACCCGGCTCGGCCCACCCGGCCAGCTCGGTCAGCGTGCCGCGGCGTACCTCCTCGTGGGTCTTGGTCAGCTCCCGGCACACGGCTCCGCGGCGATCGGTCCCCAGGACCTCCGCCATCGCGACCAGGCTCGCGTGGGTGCGGTGCGGCGACTCGAAGAACACCATCGTGCGCTCGTCCTCGGCGACGGCCGCGAGCCGCCGGGCGCGCTCCCCCGCCTTGCGCGGCAGGAAGCCCTCGAAGCAGAACCGGTCGACGGGCAGCCCGGACACCGCGAGCGCGGTGAGCACGGCCGAGGGACCCGGCACGCTGGTCACGCGCACGTCCTGCTCGATGGCCGCCGCGACCAGCCGGTACCCGGGGTCGGAGACGCTCGGCATCCCGGCGTCGGTGACCAGCACCACCCGGTCACCCGCGACGAGGGACGCGAGCAGCGACTCGGTGCGGATGTGCTCGTTGCCCTCGAAGTAGGACACGATCCGGCCCGGGATCTCGATCCCGAGGTCGGAGGCGAGGCGGCGCAACCGACGCGTGTCCTCGGCCGCCACCACGTCGGCGCCGGCCAGCTCGGCAGCCAGCCGCGGCGGCGCGTCCTCGACCCGCCCGATCGGCGTGGCCGCGAGCACCAGGGTGCCGGTCGCCGGTGTCGTCATGGGTCCGATCATGGCAGCCGGTGCGCCCGTAGCATCGGGCAGCGTGACCCTCCCGGCCCCGCTCACGCGCACGATCGGGCTCTCGCGCACGGCGGCCGGAGACGCCGTCCCGAGCGCGGCTTCCCGCGCGCGGCTGCGGGCGATGGACAAGGACCCGGTGCTGTCGTGGGTGGGCACGGTCGCGGTCACCCTGCTCGCGGCGTTCCTGCGGCTCTGGGACCTCGGCAAGCCGCGCGCGTTCCTCTTCGACGAGACCTACTACGCCAAGGACGCGTGGGGGCTGCTCCACTTCGGCTACTCGCAGAACTACGTCGACAAGGCCAACGACCAGATCCTGGCCGGCCAGACCGACGGCCTCTGGACCGGCGTACCCAACATGGTCGTGCACCCCGAGGTCGGCAAGTGGCTGATCGCGCTCGGCGAGCAGACGTTCGGGATGACGCCGTTCGGGTGGCGGGTCTCGGCCGCCGTGGTCGGCTCGCTGATGGTGCTGGTGATGATCCGGCTGGCCCGTCGCGTCACCCGCTCGACCCTGCTCGGCCTGGTGGCCGGCCTGCTGATGTGCTTCGACGGCCTCCACCTGGTGCTGTCGCGGCTGGCCCTGATCGACATCTTCCTGGCGTTCTTCGTGCTCTGCGCCGTCAGCTGCATGGTCGCCGACCGGGACTGGGGGCGCGAACGGCTGGCGCGCCACGTCCCGTCCGGGGCGATGCTGCGTCCGGAGAGCTGGGGTCCGCTGCTGCTGTGGCGTCCGTGGCGGCTGGCCACCGGCGTCTTCTGGGGGCTCGCGATCGGCACCAAGTGGTCGGCGCTGTTCCCGCTGGCGGCCTTCGGGCTGCTGATGTGGCTCTGGGACGCCGGCGCCCGCCGCTCCTTCGGCGTACGACGGGCGGTGCTGAAGTCGGCCGTGATCGACGCCCTCCCGGCGCTCGGCTACGTCGTGCTCCTGCCGCTGCTGATCTACGTCGCCACGTGGACCGGCTGGCTGATGCACGCCGGCACCTATGAGCAGCACCTCTCCGACACCCAGTACGGCCCCTACTGGGGCAGCTACCTGCGCCACGACGCGAAGGGGTTCTTCCCCGAGCTGTGGCAGTCACTCCGGTCGCTGTGGCACTACCACCACGACGTCTACGCCTTCCACACCCGGTTCCTGCAGGACAGCTCGCACGTCTACCAGTCCGACCCGTGGGGCTGGCTGGTGCTCAACCGCCCCGTCGGCGTCGACTCCCAGCTCGACATCCAGCCCGGCGAGCAGGGCTGCGCGGCGGCCGCGGGCTCGACGTGCCTGCGCCAGGTGCTGCTGCTCGGCAACCCGGTGGTGTGGTGGTTCGGCACGATCGCCGCGGTGTGGGCCGTGCTGGCGTGGGTGGGGCGTCGCGACTGGCGCTACGGACTCGTCGTGGTCGGGATCGCGTCCACCTGGCTGCCGTGGCTGCGCTACGACGACCGCCCGATCTTCAGCTACTACGCCGTGACGATCCTGCCGTTCCTGGTCCTCGGCGCGACCCTGCTGCTCGGGGAGATCCTGGGCCGTGCCGACGCCTCGGGAGTACGACGGGCCGTCGGCGCCGCCGCGGTCGGCTGCGTGCTCGTGCTGACGATGCTGGCCTTCGCCTGGTTCTGGCCGATCTGGACCGACCAGCTCGTCACGAACACCGAGTGGGTCCAGCGGATGTGGTTCAAGCGCTGGATCTAGCCGGTGTCGTGAGCGGCCGGCAGAACGGCATAGTGCGATGCATTCGGACGATCATGTGACCGAGCCCGCCAGAGGGTCGGTTGTGCATCGGGACTATCCGGTACCACGCGACCAGCCGGGCCGTCAGACGAGCTGCGGCGGGTGACGGTCAGCGGGAGGCGTGCTGCAGGGGGCGCGGGGCGCTGGGCGCCGTCTGCGGCGTAGCGAGCGACGGTGACGGGGCCGCGGTAGCGGCGCTCCTCGGCGGCCATCCGGGCGACGGAGAACGCGACGATCAGCATGCCGATGACGCCGAGCAGCAGGACCGAGGCCGGTGCAACTGACAACATGCAGATCATCTCCCGTGGCTGACTAGACCAGGGTCACAACGTACCCCAAAACTAATAAAACGGACATGAATCGGGGAAACTCCCGCCGAAATCCGTCAGCAGACCCGGTATCAGGCCGTGGATGGGATGCCTCTCTCACGAGGTCCAGTAGACCTCAAGTCGGCCCCAAGTTCGGTTCCAGCGCGCCGTCGGAGGCTGGGCATCGCCCCGCCGACCGGCTGGGTCAATGACGACTCGAAGGACCGATCACCATGTCACGCCTCCTCCACCGTCTCGGCCGCACGACCGCCGCCCACCCCTGGCGCACGATCTCCGCCTGGGTGCTCGTCGCGGCAGCGGTCTTCGCCCTCGCCGGCAGCTTCGGCGGCACCGCGCAGGACAACTGGGACATCCCCGCTGCCCGCGCCCAGGTCGGCATCGACCAGCTGCGCGAGCACACCCCCGGCGCCGGCAACGCCAGCGCCCGCGTCGTCGTGCACACCGAGGACGGCTCGCCGGTCGGGTCCTCGGTCACCGGCCCGCTGACCGAGCGGCTCCAGGCCATGGACCACGCCGTGTCCGTGACCCCGCCGCGACTCAGCGAGGACGGGGACACCGCGCTGCTCACCGTCCAGTACGACGTCCCGGTGACCCACCACGACCTGTACGAGAACCTCGAGCCGCTGGACGAGGCGGTCGAGCCGACCCGCGACGCCGGGATCCAGGTCGAGCTCGGCGGCGACGTACCCGACACGGCGGCCGCTCCGATGCGCGGCAGCGGTGAGCTGATCGGCATCATGGCCGCGCTGCTCATCCTGGTGCTCGCGTTCGGCTCCGTGGTCAGCGCCGGTCTCCCGATCGTGGTCGCCCTGGTCGGCCTCGCCGTCGGCTCCGCAGGCATCACCCTGCTCACCGCGACGATGGACGTCAGCACCGCCGCCCCGATGGTGGCCACGATGGTCGGCCTCGGCGTGGGCATCGACTACGCGTTGCTGCTCGTCACCCGGTTCACGCGAGTACCTGCGCGACGGTCACGACAAGGTCGAGGCGGCAGGACGAGCCGTCGCCACCGCCGGGCGGGCCGTGGTGTTCGCCTCGGCGACGGTGCTGGTCTCCCTGCTCGGCCTGAAGCTGGCCGGACTGCCGACCTACGACGCCTTCGGCTACGCCACCGCGATCGCCGTCGTCGGGGTCGCCTCGGCCGCACTCACCCTGGTGCCCGCCCTGTGCGGACTCCTCGGCCGCCGGCTGCTGCCCCGCAAGGTCCGCAAGCAGCGCGTCGCCAAGCGCGCGCCGCTGATGGAGCGCTGGGCGACCCGGGTGGCCCGCCGCCCGCTGGCCTGGGCCCTGCTGGCCGTCACGCTGCTGCTCGCCCTGGCGGCGCCGGCCCTGTCGATGCGCACCTGGCCGCAGGACTCCTCGGCCCAGCCGTCCGACCTGACCACCCGCAAGGCCTTCGACCTGGTGGCCGCGGAGTTCGGTCCCGGCGCCAACGGCGCGGTGATGTACGTCGTCCAGGCCGACCGTCTCGACGACGCCGCCGTCGACGCGCTCGCCCAGGAGGTCGGTGCCCGCGACGACATCGCCTCGGTCTCGCCGGTGATCGCCTCGGAGGACGAGGCGCTGCGGATCTTCGAGGCCGAGCCGGCCTTCGGTCCGACCGACGAGCGCACCCCCGGGCTGGTCGAGGACCTGCGGGCCGACGCGCCGCCGGGTGTCGAGATCACCGGCACCACCCCCCTGTTCGCGGACATCGCCGACCTGTTCTCCACGCGCCTGTGGGTCGTGGTCGGGTTCGTCGTGGCGGTCTCGATGCTGCTGCTCGGCATGGTGTTCCGCTCGGTCGTCGTACCGGTCAAGGCCGCGGTGATGAACCTGCTGTCGATCGGCGCTGCGTTCGGCGTGATGACCGCGATCTTCCAGTGGGGCTGGGGTGCCGGCCTGCTCGGCCTCGACCACTCGATGCCGGTCTCGAGCTGGATGCCGATCCTGCTGTTCGCCGTGCTGTTCGGCCTGTCGATGGACTACGAGGTCTTCCTGCTCTCGCGGATCCGCGAGGACTGGCTGGACACCGGTGACGCCCACGGCAGCGTCGTACGCGGACTGTCCGCGACCGGTCGGGTCATCTCGGCCGCCGCCGCGATCATGGTCGCCGTCTTCCTGGGCTTCGCCAGCGAGGTCGACGTCGTGATCAAGCAGCTCGGCGTCGGCATGGCCGTGGCCATCACGCTCGACGCCACGTTGGTCCGCATGGTCCTCGTGCCCGCCACGATGACGATGCTCGGTCGCTGGAACTGGTGGATGCCCGCGTGGCTCGACCGGGCCCTGCCGACGGTGCGTGCCGAGGTCGACGACTTCGAGGACGCCGACACCGCGACCGACCCCACCCGCACGCCGGTCGGCGTGTGACCACCCCCGCCACCACACCACCCAGAGGGAGAACCGAGATGAGCACCACCCAGAGAAGCACGCACCCACCCGGAATGGCCCGCGCAGATCCGCCTCGCCGGTCAGACAGCCGCAGCCGAGGGGCCGGTCGACATGTTCATGATGTACGTCATGCACCACGCCTTCCGGCGTGACCTGGCCAAGCTCACCGAGGCCGCCCAGTGCACGCCGGTCACCGACCGGATCGCCTGGATGCTGCTCCAGCAGCGCTGGGAGGTCTTCGCCGAGGCGCTGCACGGCCACCACACCGGTGAGGACGACGGCCTGTGGCCGCTGCTGATCGAGCGTGGCACCGAGGAGGACCGGGAGACGCTGGAGGCGATGGAGGCCGAGCACGCGGAGTTCGAACCGCTGCTGGAGGCCTGCGAGGAGGGGTTCGCCCGGCTCGCCCAGCACGCCGACGACGACGCCCGCGCGGCGCTCGCCGTCCGGCTGGCCGCCACCCGCGAGTGCCTGGCCCGGCACCTCGAGCACGAGGAGACCGGCGCGATCCCGATCATCCAGCGCCTGCTCACCCAGGAGGACTGGGAGCGGCTCGACGAGGAGCACTTCAAGGAGGACCTCACTCCGGGGAAGGTCATCCGGGTCGTCCCGTGGGCGGCGTACGGCGTGCCGGCCGAGGTCCTCGACGGCGTCTTCGCCAAGGCCGGGTTCGGGTTCAAGCTGGTCTGGCTGGTCACGCGCGCTCGCTACGCCCGCCGCGAGGCCCGTGCCTTCCGGCACGTCGCGTGACCCTCAGAACCCGTAGCTCTCCCGGAGACGGGTGAACCACGTCGCGGCGAGCGGGATCTCCCACTCCGCGCACAGCCGGACCGCCTGGTCCGCGTGCCGGGTGGCGAGGTCCTGCTCGCCGGTGGCACGTGCGCCCATGGCGAGGAAGCTGTCGACCGGGCCGATCATCGTGCCCGAGCCGGACACGGCGGGCATCCCGCTGAACGGCAGCAGCAGGTCGTACGCCGTGGCCGCGACGTCGGGCACCTCGGCGTACATCGCCGCCTCGCAGGCCATGCTCAGGACCATCGTGGAGAACCACCAGTCCGCCGAGAGGACGAGATCCTCCTCGAGCAGGAGCTTGCGGGCCTCCTCGGTCCGGCCCACCCGGCCGAGGATGGCCGCGACCGAGGCGTGGATCGGCATCACCTGCACGCTCTCGACCTGGTCCACGATCGACAGCAGGTCCTCGGCGCGGCCGCTCCACAGCAGGTCCATCAGGAACGCACCCACGAGGGCGTCGCCGCTCTGCGGCACGTCGGTGCGCTCGTGGATGGAGACCATGTGGGCCGTGAGCACCTGCACCTGGTCGAACTCGTTGCGGGTCGCGCGCCACGGGATCTCCAGCCCGTCGAGGAAGAGCTGCGTGAACAGCAACCGGTGCCGGGTCGCCAGCTCCCGCGCTTCGGCCATCAGGGGGAACAGCTCGGTGACGAGTCCGGACTCGGAGGCAGCGCTGGCCTGCAGGGCGAGGGCCATCGCCCGCGCCGGCTCGTCGCCCGATGGTGCGCGCCAGCTCGGCGGCCTCGCCGGTCAGCCGGTAGCGCAGCTCCGCGGAGGCGGGGCTCCACACCCCCAGCGGCACCGCGAGCAGCACGTGGAGCAGCAGCGCGTCGTCCCCGAGCCGCCGGGCCATCGCGACCGCCTCCTCGCACAGCGCGCTCCGCTCGCGGCTCGAGGAGGTGTAGTAGATCTCGTTCGCCAGCCCGATCATCATCCGGCAGCGCTGGTCGCTGTCACCCGGCGGCAGTCGGTCGAGCAGGGACCGGAGGGTCGCGACGACGAGCTCGTCGACCTCGCCGAAGGACGCCGCTCTGCCACAGGTTGTTGGTGCTGAGCAGGCCCACGGCCTCGACCTCGCGGTCGATGTCACCCAGCTGCTGCGCGACACCGATCGCCCGGCGCACGATCGTCCGGAGGTCGACGAGGTTGTCGACGAGCAGGTGGCTGCGCGCCAGCTCGACCAGCACGTCGAACCGGTCCTGGTCCGTCGCGGACGCGTCCTGCTCGACGGCGAGCACCGCGTCGGTCAGCAGGTCCACCGCCTCGTCGTACGCATAGACGCGGCGGGCCGCCGTGGCCGCCGTGACCGCGGCACGCCAGGCCGCAGGCGTGTGCTGGGGTCCGCCCGCGAACCAGTGCCGCGCCACCTCGCTCTCCCGGCCGGGCTGCCCGGAGAGCACCTCCGCGACGCGGGCATGCATCCGCGCGCGACGGCTGCGCGTGAGGGCGGCGTACGCCGTGTCGCGGACCAGCGCGTGGGCGAACCGGAACCGGTCGACACCGAACTCGCGCACCAGCCCTGCCTGGAGCGCGGGATCGAGGTGGTCGAGCACGTCGTCCTCGTCGATCTCGAGTGCGCTCGCGAGGGTCGGCACGTCGAAGTAGCGACCCACCACGCACGCGACGCGCAAGGCTGCGGCCGTCTCGTCGGGCAGCGTCGCGAGCCGCCGGGTCAGCACGTCCTGCACCGCGGCCGGTGGGTGCTCCTCCTCGAGGAGGCCGGTCAGGTCGCCGCCGTCGCGGGCCAGCCGCGCGTACTCGACGAGGAAGAACGGGTTGCCGTCCGTGCGGACGCGCAGCGCATCGGCCTCGACAGCGGTCGGGGTCGACGCCGCGACGGAGGTGACGATCTCCCCGGCCTCGGCGGCGCTGAGCCCGGTCAGCTCGAGCCGCAGCGCGTGCCGGCGGGCGAGCATCTCGGCGAGCTCGGCCAGCTGCCCGGTCGGTGGCGGCTCGTGCCGCCACGTCGCGACCACCATCAACCGCCCGGACTCGGCCGTCTCCGCGAGGAGGCGCAGCACCCGCAGCGTCGAGGTGTCGGCCCAGTGCAGGTCGTCGAGGACGACCAGGAGGTGGCGCTCGGCGGCGGCGTCCAGCACCGTCGCGGGCGATGGACTCCCAGGCCCCGAAGCGGGAGGTGGTGCCGGCCTCGCCCTCGGCCGCGTCGCCGTGCGGCAGGTCCTGGCCGAGCTCGCGCAGCACGCTGGCCCAGGGGTAGAGCGGCGGCGCACCTTCGTCCTGGGAGCACCGGCCGACGAGCACGTCGACCCCCTCAGCGGTCGCGGTCGCCGCGAGCTCGGCGCACAGCCGGCTCTTGCCGATACCGGGCTCCCCCGTCACCACGGCGAAGACCGGCTGCTCGCCGGACTGCTCGAGCAGCCCCACCAACGCGGAGAGCTGGTCGTCCCGACCCACCAAGGGCCAGGCGAACTCGCGGGGTCGGGGAGGCGCCGTCCGCTGCGCGGGGACCGCTCGGTGCTGCCGCGTTCCACTCGAGCGAAGGGTCCTGCCGCAGCACCGCGGTCTGCAGCGACCGCAGCTCGGCTCCCGGCTCCAGACCGAGCTCCTCGGCCAGCAGCTCGCGCACCTGCCGGAGCACCTCGAGCGCGTCGGCCTGTCGTCCCGACCGGGTCAGGGCGAGGGCCCGCAGGCCCCAGAGCCGTTCGCGCAACGGGTACGTCGCGGTGAGCACCTCCAGCTCTCCCGCCACCATCGCGTGCCGTCCGAGCCCCAGCGCAGCGACGGCCCGGTCCTCCAGCGCGATCGCGCGCAGCTCCTCGAGCCTGGCCCGCTCGGCCTGGGCTGCCGGGGCGTCCTCGAGCTCGGTGTAGGGCAGCCCGCGCCACAGCGAGAGCCCGTCGTTGAGCGAGGCGAAGACCTGCTCGAGCTCGGCGGCGTCGAGCTCGGCGTTCATGCCGGTGCCGAGGCGCTGGCGGGCCGCGCCGACCGCGGCCTCGAACCGCGCGGCGTCCAGCGCGTCGTCGGGAAGGATCAGCGCGTACCCCGTCTGCTGCGTCACCAGCACCTCCGACGGGGCGCGGGGAGGCCGGTCCGGCTCGAGGGCACGACGCAGCCGGGCGACGTACCCCTGCAGGGTCGCGGTCACCGCCGTCGGCGGGCTCTCGCCCCAGAGCAGGTCGACCAGCGCGTCCTGGCCCACGGGCTGTCCGCGCCGCATCGCCAGCGCCGCCAGCAGCGCCCGCTGCTTGCGCGTGCCGAGGTCGACCGCAGCCCCGTCGAGACGGGCCTCGGCGGCTCCCAGGATGCCGACACGCACCTGCGCAGGATAGGGCTGCGGGGGCTCGGTGGTCTCGGATGCCGTCAACCGCACCCGATATGCCCGGGTCAGGGCACCAGCAGCCCCTCGATGTTCTCCAGTCCTTGGCGTGCGTAGCCCTGCCACATCCGCGCGAACAACGGCATCGCCAGTGCGCCGGCCCGCCCGCGTGGGTGCACCGTCCATCGCCAGGTGATCCGGACGCCGGTGCCGGCCCGTTCGAACTCCCAGGCTCCGTCGATCGACCGGACCAAGGGCTTCATCGGGCCGGTGACCTCGTCGAGGTGGTAGCTGAACACTTTGGCCGCTCGCACCTCCACGAGTCGTTCGCGCATGGAGCCACCGCCGACGAGCTGGATGGTGCGGGTCTGACCGGGTGTGCCCCACGGGCCCCCCTGGCCCTCGACGCGCTTGATCGGCGGGATCGCGGCGTAGCGCCGGTCGAAGAGCCGGGTGAGGTCGTACGGCAGCAGCGCGTCGAACGCTCGCTTGGTTCCGGCCGGGTAGGTACGGCTGCGGGCGAGGTGCAGGGCGCTGCTCATGAACGGACCCTACGACCCGCGACGGGGTGCGTCAGGCGCGCGCCATCGACGGGATCACCTGGTGGGCAGACTGCCGGGCGACCGCCTCGATCTCGTGCCGCCGCATCAGCCGCACCCCGGTCGCGTGGGTGATGTGCGGCAGCCGGTGTCCGTCCAGCAGCTTGCGCACGGCCTTCGGTCGCATGCCGAGCATCCGACTGGCCTGGGAGATCGTCACCCAGTAGGAGTCGGGGTCGTTGATGTGCCGGCGCCAGTCGTAGTGGACCCGGGCAGCGGCCTCGACCTCACCGGGCGTGACGGGCCGGCCGTGCAGCAGACGAGTGGCTTCCTCAGGGGTGCACCCCAGGATGGTGACGAGGTCGAGCCTCGGGGTCATGTCCCTCATCGTATGCCCTCTCGCCGCGGTTGACGCCTCGCAATTTCGAACTGGAGTTAGTGCCTCGACTTCAACCACTAGCGCCTCCGATGTCACGGCGCCTCGCCGCCCGTGCCGCGAGCTGGGCCCCACCTCCACGGCAAAGAATGGGCAGGAATGGCGGAATGCCGACAGCAGAAACAAATCCCGCGAGAGTGCGGCTATTCTGCGCATCGGAAGCCTGGCGTTGCCCAATACGCACCACACACCCTGCTCAGCTCGACGTGAAGCCGTGAGCGAACCGCCCAATGCTCCCCACTAATGCGCCGACCTGCCGGCAATTCAGCGTCGCGAAGGGGTCTTCGGTCTTCAGCATGAGTCTCGCCTGCCCCGGCGAGCGTGCCGCCGGCTTTGGTCTCGGCCAGCCTCGGCGCTTAGTCAGCATTTTTAGCGACGCGCATTGCGCGAGCGGCTTTGTCGATGGCTTTGTCAAGGCAATCTTGACAAAAGCAGGATATGCTTTACTAACTATTTATGGCGCAGAAAATCATTACCCAGCTTGTCGACGACACCAATGGCGAGGAGATCCCCGCCGGTAAGGGCGAGACCATCACCTTTGCCATCGACGACCAGGCCTACACGATCGACCTGACCGACAAGAACGCCGCTGCGTTCCGTGGTCTCTTCCAGGACTACATCGCGGTCGCCGCGAAGGTGGGACGCAAGCGAGGCCGGTCCGCGAGACGGTCCACGTCGCCGCACACCTCGGAGGTGCGCGCGTGGGCCCGTGAGAACGGGTGGCCGAAGCTCGGCGACCGCGGTCGGATCCCGGCCGACGCCCAAGCGGCGTTCGACGCCCGCTAGGTCGGCTGCGGTCCACTCAGCCGGTCGTCTGGCAGGATCTGAGATGACCCGCCGGTAGGAGCATCCATGGACTTCGACATCGAGAACAAGACGTGCTCGTTCTGCGGCGTGCGCGGAACCCAAGGTGCCAAGTTCGCCGGCGGGCTCGGGGCGATGATGTGCGTGCCGTGCGTCGAGCACTTCCACGACGTGTTCTCCACCGAGGCCAAGACCGAAGCGGTGTCCCGCCCGCCCTGGGAGTCGATGAGTGACTCCGAGGTGCTGAGCACCCTTCCCCTCATCGCCCGCAACGCCGAGCAGGTCAACGAGTTCCTCACCGAGTGGGTCGAGCTCGCTCGCTCGCGCAAGTCGTCGTGGGCGGAGATCGGCAAGGCCATGGGGACCTCGCGGCAGGCAGCGTGGGAGCGCTTCGCCCAGCGTGTGGAGAAGCTGCGGTCCCAGCACACGGCCTGAGGTTCAGCGCCGGGAGAACGACAGCGTCAGCCCCGACGGGACCAGCGTGGATCGGGGATCCGGCACCACGCTTCCGGGACCCGGTGCCACGTCGCACCGGCCGAGCGTCGTCAGCAGGATCGCGACCAGCATGGCCAGGGCGACCTCGTTGCCTGGGCACCCATGAGGTCCACGGCCGAACGGGATGAAGCTCGTCAGCGCCGGATGGCGCCCCTCTCCCCATCGGTCGGTGCAGAACCGACCGGGATCCGCGAAGTGGTCGCCGTCCCGGTGCAGCACGTAGGGGCTGACCAGGAGGTTGTGCCCACGCGGCACCGCGTAGTCACCGATCACCGAGTCCCTCATCGAGGTCCGGTGCAGCAGCCAGGTCGGCGGGTGCAGCCGCAGCGTCTCCAGCACGACGGCGGTCGCCAGCGGAAAGTCGGCGAGGCGGGGCACGGCGCTGCTCGACACCGCGCTCGCCCATCGACCAGCCTCCTCCGCACGCAGACGTGCCTGCAGCTCCTCGCGCTGTGCCACCTCCCACAGCATCCAGGCCGCGGCTGCCGCGGGGATCCGTTGCGCGGCCAGGAGCGACCCGATCAACATCTGGCCCACACGCTCGAACGAGGCTCCGCCCTCGCCCGTCAGCGCCCGTACGACGCAGGTCGCGAGGTCCTGGTCATCCGGCGTCGTTCCGAGTGCGCGTGCCTCCACGAGCGGGACGACGATGGCCTCGAGTCGACGATGTCGCTTCGCGATCCGACGCCGACCCGGGGTCGGCCAGCTCGCCGGCAGCGCGAAGGGGTTCCCGAAGTAGCCCTCCAGTGACTCGAGCAGCTCCCTCGTGGCATCGACGACGACGTGGGCATCCTGGCCGAAGTAGTAGTGCGCGATGCTCAGCGCCGAGACCCGTTCGAGCATCGGCTGCGGATCGACGAGCTCCCCGACGGCAGCGTGCAGCTCGAGCTCGGTCAGCGACACGACGCTGGGCATGATCCGCACGGCCCGCACCCGGCGCATGCCGGGGTTGAGGCTGGGTCGGAGGTCCCGGGTCTCCGCGATCTGGTCCTGGCTGAGCGCCTCGCCCAGGAAGTTCTCCCGGATCGCGTACACCTGCTCGCGGTCGAGCAGGACCTGAGCAGCGAGCTGCGGGTCGTTCACGATGGTCGTGAGGTCGTCGAATCGCACGAGACCGCCGAACTCCGTCTTCGCGCGCAACAAGAATCCGAGCCGATCTGACTCGAATGCACCGAGGTTGCCGCTCCACCGGCTCCCGACTGGACCCGCTAGCTCGCTGATCGGTCTCCGGGGCGCGACGGCCGAGTTCACGTCACGCACCCTGGTGTCGTCAGCCCCAGACGTAGTCGCGGGCGATGCTTCGGCCCTGGATCCGCTGCACGACTCGGGCCACCGTGTACTTGAAGCTCTTCATCTCGATCAACCTCCATTTCGGCGTCAAGCCAGTCCTGACGCATGCCAAGGAAACCTTGACAACGAGAGGCGCCACAAGGCCGAGTGACCCACCATGGGCAGGCGAGACTGCCGGACCCCCGGGACGGCAGAAGGCCGGACCCAGGTCCTGGGTCCGGCCTCGGGATTTAGAGATCAGACGGTGGAGCTGAGGGGATGCGAACCCCTGACCTTCTCATTGCCATCGGCACCGTGCGCTCCCCCACGCACCGCGCGCAGAACACACAACCTTCGGTGGAGCTGAGGGTGTCTGGTTTCACGAGATAGTTGGCACCTGTCCCGCGACATGGTTGGCACCTAGCGCGGAGGTGCGGCATGTCGCTCGCGGAGCTGGTCATCATCTCGGTCACTGTCGAGGGACGCACGAAGAGCGAGGTCGCCCGGGACTACAAGATCTCCCGGTACTGGGTCCAGCAGCTGGTTCGCCGCTACGCGCTCGAGGGCGAGGCGGCGTTCCATGCCACGCTCCAGGCGACCACACCACAACCCCCGCGCGATCGGCCTAGACCGTCGAGGACCAGATCGTCCGGCTCCGCAAAGAGCTCTCCAAGCAGGGCCTGGACGCCGGCGCCGAGACCATCCGCAGCCATCTCCTGGCACCCAGGGCGCTGACCCGGCGTCGCCAGCCACGGTCTCGACCATCTGGCGGGTCCTGACCCGCCGCGGATTCGTCATCCCGCAGCCGCGGAAGCGGCCCAAGGGCGTCGTACACCGGTTCGCAGGCCGACCTGCCCAACGAACGCTGGCAGGCCGACACCACCCACTGGCACCTCGCCGACGGCACCGACGTGGAGATCCTCAACCTCCTCGACGACCACTCCCGCCTCGCGCTGCGATCCAAGGCCCGAGCGCACCACCACCGGCCCCGACGTCCTGGCCGACCTTCCGGACCACCTTCCGCCGCCACGGCATCCCCGCTCAGCGTGCTCACCGACAACGGCGCGATCTACACCGGCAAACCCCGCGGCGGAGGACGGGTCGCCCTGGAGATCGAGCTCGACCTGCTCGGTGTCCGACTCGCACCACTCACGGCCCTACCACCCCCAGACCCAGGGCAAGGTCGAACGCTTCCACCAGACCCAGAAGAAGTGGCTCGCCGCCCAACCACCCGCCGCCAACCATCGCCGCCCTGCAACGCCAGCTCGACCGGTTCCGGCGCTACTACAACGACCGTCCGCCCCCACCGCGCCCTCGCCCGCCGACACCCCGGCCGAGGCCTACACCGCCCGCCCCAAAGCCGTCCCCGCCAAGCCAGTCGATCGGCACCGCACTACCGAGTCCGCCGCGACAAGGCCGACATCTCCGGCACCATCACCATTCGCTACGACAGCCGACTACGCCACATCGGACTCGGCCGAGAACACCACGGCAAACGCGTCCTGGCCCTGCTCGCCGACCAGCACATCCGCGTCATCGACGCCGAGACCGGCGAACTACTCCGCGAGCTCACCCTCGACCCCACCAAGGACTACCAACCCCTCGGCCGCAAACCCGGACCCCCAGAAGAAGCCCTGAAATGCAACGATGTCTCGCGACACCTGTCAACGGTGTCGCGAGACATCACATTCGGTGGAGCTGAGGGGATTCGAACCCCTGACCTTCTCATTGCGAACGAGACGCGCTACCAACTGCGCCACAGCCCCATGCGCCCTTCGAGCGCGAGGAAGAAGTTACCACCGGCGTGCCTGCGTTCCGAATCGGCCCGGCAGCGTGCGGCGGAGTCCGCTCAGGCGCCGGCAGCCTTGCGGCGGGCCTCGGACTCCTCGGCGGCAGGAGCCGTCTCGGCGGCCTCGCGAGCCAACGCGGAGTCGGTGTCGTCGTGACCCGAGGAGCTGATCCCGGTGAGCTCGATCGTCCGGACCGTACGACGGGCGCGGGCCTTGCTGACGTACGTCGGCAGCGTCATCGGCAGCGGGTCCCAGAGGGAGCCCTCCTCGGCGAGGGCGGCCTCGATCTCCTGCCGGTCGAGGCCGGTGGTGTCCTCCTCGTCGGCGAGCGCCTCGAGGAACTCGTCGGCGTTGGACACGGGCGCGACAGGAGCCATCTCGCGACGCTCCTCCATCGGGGTCGACTCGACCACCGGGGCCGGCGCGCGGCGGCGACGCGGTGCTGCTGCTTGCGGACCGAGAGACGCGCGAGCACCAGCCAGGCCACGACGAGAGCACCGGGCACAGCCGGGGCCCAGATCGGCAGGTAGGCGAACCAGGTGAGGGTCCACACCACGGCGAGCACGAGGACGAGCACGCCGAGCACGCGCCGACGGCGTCGCGCGGCCGTGCGGGCCGCTTCGCGGGTGGGGACGACCGGAGCCACCGGCTGCCTCTGCGCCTCCGGAGCAGGGGCCGGGCGCTCCTCCTCGGGCTTCGCGGGCGCGTCGAGGATGATCGCGTCGGCGACCTCCGCGGCCGCGGCCCTGGCCTTGCGCGAGAGGATCCGGACCCGGTCGGAGTGGCCCTCGAGAAGACGGTCACTGGCCATCTCGTCGTGGTGCTTGAGCGCCTTCGGAATCAGGTAGACGGCCCAGGCGAGGGCGAGCACGACGAAGATGACTGCTGACAGGTCCACGGCGACGACGATACGAGCGTGGCGCAGCCTGCGACCGGAGCCGTCGCGGTGTGTCGTGAGATCACTCGTGTGACTGCTGTGAATCTGCCTGTGCAGCGGCCGCATCGAGCCGGTGGAGCAGGCCGAGCGGCACCTCCTCGCGGGTGATCGCGAAGAGCTTGTGGTCGCGCCAGTCGCCGTCGATGTGCAGGAACTTCGGCGCGTAGCCGATCTCCTTGATGCCGAGCTTCTCGACGACCCGCAGCGAGGAGGTGTTCTCGGGGCGGATGGCCACCTCCATGCGGTGCAGGCCGACCGGCCCGAAGCAGTGGTCGATCGCCATCGCCACGGCCCGGGTGATGATCCCCCGGCCGGCGTACGACTCGTCGATCCAGTAGCCGATCGAGGCGTACTGCGCGGACCCGCGCACGATGTTGCTCACCGTCAGCTGTCCGACGAACTGGCGGTCGTACTCCACCACGAACGGCAGCTGCCGACCTGCGCGGGCCTCGCGACGCATCGAGCGCACCATCGAGGAGAAGCTGCGCGGCTGGGCCTGGGAGCGCGAGGGGGCGGTGGCGTCCCACCTGCCCAGCCAGACCAGGTTGGCTGCGCGGACACGACGCCACGTGTCCCGGTCGCGCTGGGTGATCGGCCGGAGCACGACCCCGCGCGACTCGAGGGCGACCGGCCAGCCCGCGTTCAGTGGTCGCTCCCGACGATCTGCTCGACGGCGTGCCGCAGCAGGGGTACGACGACCGCGAGGCCGTCCTTCACGCCGCCCCGCGACCCCGGCAGGTTCACCACCAGCGCGGAGCCGACGATGCCCGCGAGTCCACGCGACAGGGCAGCCGTCGGCACGCCCTTGCCGATCCCGTGGGCGCGGACCGCCTCGGCGATGCCCGGCACCTCGCGGTCCAGCAACGCCCGGGTGACCTCGGGGGTGAGGTCGGTCGGAGTCAGTCCGGTGCCGCCGGTCGTGAGCACCGCCCGGGCGCCCGACGCGACCGCATCCGTGATCGCCCGACCCACCGCGTCCCCGTCGGGTACGACGACCGGCTCGCCGACCTCCCAGCCGTCGGCCCGGAGTGCCTCGACGATGAGAGGTCCGGTCGTGTCGTCGTACACCCCGGCCGCGGCGCGGTTGGACGCCACGACCACCGCTGCGGCGTAGGTGCTCATCGCTGGTACGTCCCGCTCTTGCCGCCGGTCTTCTCCTCGACCTGCACGTCGGTGATGACGGCAGCCTTGTCGACCGCCTTCACCATGTCGATGACCGTGAGCGCAGCGACGGACACCGCCGTCAGCGCCTCCATCTCGACGCCGGTGCGGTCCGTGGTCTTCACCGTGGCGGTGATCGCGACACCGTCGTCCTCGACGGTCAGGTCGACCGTCACGCCCGGAGATGGCCAGCGGGTGGCACAGCGGGACGAGGTCGGGCGTGCGCTTGGCCGCCATGATGCCGGCGACGCGAGCGACGCCGAGGGCGTCGCCCTTGGGGACGCCGTCGCCACGCAGCAGCTCCACGACCTCCGCCGAGACGAGGACCTTGCCGCTCGCGGTCGCCGACCGCGCCGTCACGTCCTTGCCGGACACGTCGACCATCCGAGCCGCGCCGGACTCGTCGAGATGGGTGAACCCCTCGGTCATGGCGCCCGGTCCAGCAGCAGCACCGGCACCTCGTCGCCCTGGTCGACGTGGGTGACCCCCTCGGCCAGCACGATCAGGGCATCGGCCTGGGCCAGGCCCGCGATCAGGTGCGAGCCCGCGCCGCCGACCGGCGTGACGCGCACTCCCCCGGCACCCAGCGCCACCTGCGCGCGCACCAGCTGCTGCTTGCCGCGCATCGAGCGGATCGATGATGTCGTGGTGCCGGTCACGAGGCGCCTGCCCACGACCTCGCGTCCGGTCAGCTTGTGCAGGGCCGGGACGACGAACATCTCGAAGGAGACGTACGCCGAGACGGGGTTGCCCGGCAGCGTGAAGATCGGCGTCCCGTCCTCTCCCACCACGCCGAAGCCCTGCGGCTTGCCGGGTTGCATCGCCACCTCGAGGAAGTCGACGGTGCCGAGCTCGATGAGCACCTCCTTGACCACGTCGTGGGTGCCCTTGCTGACCCCACCGCTCGTGACCACGAGGTCGGCGCGCACGAGCTGGTCGCCCAGAGCGTCGGCGAACGCCTGCGGGCTCGTCGGAGCTCGCCTTGACCCGGTAGGCGATCGCCCCGTGAGCGCGGACGGCCGCGGCCAGGAGATAGCTGTTGGCGTCGTAGATGCTGTCGCGGCCGAGCGGCTGGCCGGGCTCGACGAGCTCGGTGCCGGTCGACATCACCACCACGCGGGGCCGCGGCGCGGTCGGCACCCGGCCCAGGCCCATCGCCGCGAGCAGCCCGACCTGACGGGTGCCGATCACCTCGCCCTGGCGCATCAGGAGGTCGCCCTCCTTGACCTCCTCGCCGGCGAAGCGGATGTGCTGCCCCTCCTCCGGCGCCTGCCGCACGAGCACCTCGCGACCGGACTCCTCGGTCCACTCGAACGGCACCACCGCCGAGCAACCCTCCGGGATCGGGGCCCCGGTCATGATCCGCACCGCGGTGCCGGGGGTGAGCGTGAAGATCTTGGTCTGGCCCGCTGCGATCTCGCCGACGACCGGCAGGTGCAGCGGTCGCTCGGGCGTCGCCTCGGCGACGTCCTTGAAGGCGACGGCGTAGCCGTCCATCCCGGAGTTGTCGAAGTTCGGCAGCGACACGGCCGCGTGCACGTCCTCGGCGACGGGCAGCCCGATGGCGTCCATCAGGGGGTGCTCGAAGGGCGGCATCGGCTCGATGCGCGCCAGCACCCGCTCCACGTAGTCCTCGACCGGGAGGAGCTGCGGGTCCGAGTTGGCAGGCATGCGCCCAACCTAGACGAGCGCGCTAGTGGGCGCCGGTGTCCTCGCCGAGCACGGTGCCCGCCTCGACGCGGCCGTGGTCGCCCTTGAGCTTGGCCGACCCCTTGACGGTGACCCGCTCGCCGAAGGTCCAGTCGCCGTCGACGACGAGCGACTCGGCCTCCTTCAAGGAC
The DNA here is from genome assembly GCA_963722835.1 of uncultured Actinomycetota bacterium. GTDB lineage: Bacteria > Actinomycetota > Actinomycetes > Propionibacteriales > Nocardioidaceae > Marmoricola. The sequence continues at coordinate 269,074 of CAVROK010000011.1, read as the reverse complement.
GGCACCCCCGCCGGGAAGCGCTTGTCGAACTCCTCGACCACCTTGTAGACGTCGTCGAGGTCGATGAACGGCAGCGACTCGGCGACCTGGTCGAGCACGAAGTCGGCGCCGAGGTCGTAGGCGTCCGAGCGCAGCACGAGCAGGTCGTTGGTCGTCTTGACCGGCACGAACCGGTCGCGGGTCACCTCGATCGTGCGCGAGTCGGCGAACACCTCGATCGCCGCGCCCATCGCGGTCTCGATCTGGATCACCTTCGGGCTCGAGCTGTCGCTCGGGTCGACGTTCTTCTCGTTGCGGATCAGCGGCAGGCCGAGGATGTTGTCGCGCCGCTCGAGCTCGTGGCGCATCCGCTCGAGGTCGAACCACAGGTTGTTGGTGGAGCAGTACTTGTGGCGCTCGAGGTCGGCGAGCGCCTCCTTGTCCTTCTCGGCGGTCTGCGCGGTCTCGCGCAGGATGATGCGACCGTCGGCCTTGCGGCGCGCGAAGTGGCCACCCTTGCGGTCCGAGGGAGTACGCCGCACCGCCTCGATCGCGAACGGTGCACCCGAGTCGGCGAACCAGCCGGCCACCTTGGCGTCGGGGACCGCGCCGAGGTTGTCGGAGTTGGACACGAACGCGTAGCGGTAGCCGGCGTCGATGAGCTTCTCGAACAGGCCGGTGCCGAGCATGGCGGTGTAGAGGTCACCGTGCCCGGGCGGACACCACTCCTGCGACGGGTCGCGCGGCCAGCCGACCGGCGTGAGGTCCTTGACGTTGAGCTTGGGCTCCTTGTTCTGCAGGAACTCCAGCGGCAGGCCCGGGACGGCGAGGTCCTCGTAGCGCGCCAGGGCGGCGAGGGTGTCGGCCGAGGTGCGGAAGCTGTTCATGAAGATCAGGGGCAGCGTGGCGCCGTACTCGCGGCGCAGGTGGAGCACCTGGCGGGCGATCACGTCGAGGAAGGACAGGCCGCGGCGCACGCACAGCAGGGACTTCGCGCGGGCCATCCCCATGGAGGTGCCGAGCCCGCCGTTGAGCTTGATCACGGCCGTCGCGCCGATGGCCTCCGACGCGGTGTCCTCGCTGACCTGGGCGTCGGCCAGCGCGTCCATCTCCAGGGGGTCGATCGTGCTCTCCGCGATCATGCCGGTCTCGCCGTGCTCGATCTGTCGGTAGTAGTGCGCGAACACCTCGATGGCCACCGGGTCGACTCCCGCGGCCTGCATCTTCTCGCGCGCGAGACGTAGACCCTTCGAGTTCATGCTTCGATCGTAGGCTGGTGGGGTGCAGGAGTTCAGGGGGGCCGCCAAACTGGCCCTGCGCGACCAGCTCCTGACCGGCAGGAAGCGCCTTCCGCTCGGCGTCCTGGGCGAGCGGGCACGCGCCCTCGCCGACCACCTCGCCGCTGTTCCCGAGGTCCGCCGGGCCGCCACCGTCGCGGCGTACGTCTCCGTCGGCAACGAGCCCGGCACCGGCCCGCTGCTCGACGCCCTGACCGCCGCCGGCAAGCGGGTGATCCTGCCGCTGGTGCAGCCCGACAAGGACCTCGACTGGGCGGAGTACGCCGGCCCGGGAGCCCTGCACTCGGCCCGGTTCGGGCTCCTCGAGCCGGACGGTCCGACCCTCGGTCTCGACGCGATCCGGGGCGCCGACGTCGTCCTCGCCCCCGGCCTGGCCGTCGGCCGTGACGGGATGCGCCTCGGCCGCGGCGCCGGCTGCTACGACCGTGTGCTCGCCCGGGTCACCCCCGGCACCTTCGTGTGCCTCCTGCTGAACTCCGAGGAGGTCCTCGACGAGGTCCCCTACGAGGAGCACGACCAGGCCGTCGGTGCCGTCGCCACGGAGCTCGGCGTCACGCGGTTCTGACCGCTACTGGTCCTCCGCCGGCTCCAGGACGAGCGTGTCCTCGGACGCCTCCTCGACCTGCTGGCGGGCGAAGGCCCAGGGCAGCGTCTGGCCCTCGGCCCACAGCGGGGTCTGGTCGCGGTAGTGACCCGAGGCGACGTGACCGGACGCGCCCGTCAGGTTGATCCAGCGGGACCGCTCCAGGTCGTCGAGGTCGACCACCATCCGCATCGAGGGGACCGTGTCGACGGCGTACCCGAGAGCGGCGTTCCAGCCCATCGCGTCCACCGTCGAGGCTCCGCCGCCGAGCTCGTAGGGGCCGCGGTTGAAGATCGCCGCGACCACGGGGACGCTGCTCTGGCCCAGGGACTGGTGCACGAGCTCGAGCCGGTGCAGGTGTCCCCACGTCCACTTCGTCGGGCTCACCGAGATCTCGCGGGTGAGCTCGTCACGCGCGTCCCGCATCGCCTGGGACAGGATCTGGTCGCGGTCCTCGATCACGCTCTCGGTGCTCTCGTCGTCCCACCACTGGCTGTCGGGCTGGCGCAGCAGGTTGCGCACGACCGCGACCCAGCGGTCGCTGCCGTCGGGCCACAGCGTCTCCGGCAGCTGGTCGTGGAAGGTCAACCGGAGGACGTTGCTCCACACGACGTTGAAGTACGCCGCAGGCGCCGAGTCGGGCGGCTGGGTGAAGTCCCAGTCGAGCAGCAGCTGCTGCCCCTCGGCGTAGTAGGCCGAGGTCATCAGCTGACGCATCAGGTACGGCACCAGCACGGGGGCGATCGGGCTGCGCGTGTCGAGCTGCATGCTCGTCAGGTCGGCGACATCGAGCCGGCCGCCGCCCTCGGTCGCCCCGGTGATGAGGTCGCGGATCCGCTGGCTGCGGTAGCCCTGGTCGGGCGAGTCCGAGAGGTACCACCGGTAGTCAGGCCCGGTGACCGCCTGGTTGGCGGTGACGATGAAGCCCTCGGCGGGGTTGAGCACGCTCGGCAGCGAGTCGAACGGCACGTAGCGGCCGGACCAGTCGTTGTCCGGCAGCCACCCGGCCGCCGGGTAGTTGCCGTCGCGGTTCCCCTTCCGGATCGGCACGACCCCGGGTGCCTGGTAGCCGATGTTGCCGGCCCGGTCGGCGTACACGAGGTTCTGGCTGGGTACGGCGAACGAGCGGGCCGCCTCCCGGAACTCCTCCCAGCTCGACGCCGCGTCGAATCCGAAGACGGCGTCGGCGGTCGGTCTGGCGGTCAGCGCCGTCCACGAGAGCGCGACGGCGTAGCCGTTCTCCCGGTCCGGCGAGTCGGCCGGCACGTCGGCGTTCGCCCCGACGCTGGAGAGCTCCGCCGAGACGTCGGAGAGCAGCGGCCCGTGCCGCGTGGAGCGGACGGTGATCAGCTTCGAGCTGCTCCCGGCGACGCGGATCACCTCGTCGCGCTCGATCAGGGGGACCTGCCTGCCGCCGTAGAGATAGGTCTTGCCGGTGATCTTCTCCAGGTAGAGGTCGCTGACGTCGGGGTCGAGGTTCGTCATCCCCCACGCGATGTCGCGGTTGTGCCCGATGACCACCCCGGGCATGCCGGAGAAGGTGAACCCGCTGACGTCGAACGGGCAGTCCGCGTCGACGGTCCGGCAGTGCAGCCCCATCTGGTACCAGATGCCGGGCATCGTGGCCTTCAGGTGCGGGTCGTTGGCGAGCAGCGGCTTGCCGGAGACAGTGTGCTCGCCCGAGACGACCCAGCTGTTCGAGCCGACTCCTTCGCCCTTGCCCATCAGGTCCGGGATCGCGTCGACGCCGCGTCGTACGGCCTCGAGGGCGTCCAGCGCGGCCTCGCCGAGCACCGGACGTGGCGCGGGCTCGGCCTGCTCGCCGTCCGGCGTCGGCACGATCGGCGCATGCTGGTCGTAGGGGTAGCGCGGGTAGAGCTCGTCGACCTGCTCGGGGCTGCGGCCGATGGAGAGGCGCGTGCGCGCGATCTCCTCCTCCATGTTGCCGGCGAGGTCCCACGCCATCGCCTTCAGCCAGGCCAGCGAGTCGATGGGGGTCCATTTCTCGGGCTCGTAGTCGAGACCGCCGAGCCCGAGCACGGTGTACTCCAGCGACACCTGCGTGGCAGAGCGATCCTCGAGGTAGGCGTTCACGCCGTCGCTGAACGCGTCCAGGTAGGAGCGCGTGGCCGGCTCGAGCAGGTCGTACTCGCGTGCCGCCACCCGCCGCCAGCCCATCGTGCGGATGAACATGTCGGTCTCGACGGTGTCCTCGCCGAGCAGCTCGCTCAGGCGGCCCGCGGTGACGTGCCGGCGGAAGTCCATCTCGAAGAACCGGTCCTGGGCCTGGACGAAGCCCTGCGCGTAGAACAGGTCCTCGCTGGTGTCGGCGTACACCTGGGGCACGCCGTGCTCGTCGCGCAGCACCTCGACCCGGTCCGCGAGACCCTCGACCCGGATGGTGCCGTCGACCTGCGGAAGCGGCCGCCGAAGCGCGACGACGGCCCCGACCAGGGAGACCACGAGGACCACGGCCATGACCGTCGCCACGAAGGCCGACCAGCGGACCCATCCGGGCCACTCGCTCACCGGTCTTCTGGACGTCACCTCAGGCATTGTGCCGTAGCATTGGCAGTCGACGACGACGAGTGCCAGCCCCTCGCCCGTGTGACTCCCGGAGGACACAGTGCCCACCTATCAGTACTCCTGCACCGACTGCGCCCACTTCTTCGAGGCCGTGCAGAGCTTCTCCGACGACTCGCTGACCGTCTGCCCGGAGTGCGAGGGACGCCTGCGCAAGGTGTTCAACGCGGTGGGCGTGGTCTTCAAGGGCTCCGGGTTCTACCGCACCGACAGCCGCGCTCCCCAGAAGGACGGCTCCTCCAGCGAGGGCTCGAAGACCGACTCGGGCTCGACCAAGACCTCGACCGAGGGCTCCACCTCCTCGACGTCGTCGACCTCCTCGTCGACGTCCTCCTCGACCCCTTCGCCCGCAGCCTGACCACTGCCTGACCCGGGGCCCGTCGGGACCCTGTGGATCCTCGGAGCACATCGGCGGCGATCGGCCTACCTTCGGGCGCGCATGAACGCCCGACCCGCTCCAGGACCCTTCGGCCGAGCTCTGCGTCGTGCTCCGCCGGTTCCGTCGACGCCTGCTCCTGCACCGCCGCCTGATCGCCGCCCTCGCAGCCGGAAGCGCTGTGCTGGTGGCGCTGCAGGCAGCCTCCCCGCCACCGCCCGAGACCGTGACCGTCTGGACCGCCCGCCGCGACCTGTCCGGTGGCGTCCGGCTGGCAGCCGGCGACCTCGTCGCTGCGCGCTTCCCGCCCGAGGCCGTCCCGTCAGGGGCGATCCGGTCACCGGCAGCCGTGGTGGGCCGCACCCTGGCCGCGCCGCTGCTGCAGGGCGAGCCCGTCACCGCGGTCCGCACGGTGGCCCGAGGCCTGTTGCGCGGCTACCCCGGCACCACGGCCGTGCCGCTGCGCATCACCGACGCGGCGATCGTCGAGCTGCTGCGCGTCGGCGACCGGGTCAGCCTCGTCGTCGCCGACCCGGAGGGACGCCAGACGCCGCGCCAGCTCGTGTACGACGTGCCGATCGTCGCCATCCCGGCGGCCCAGGAGTCGGCCCTCGGCGCCGGCAGCCCCGGGCGACTCGTCGTGGCTGCCGTTCCCACGAGCGAGGCCAGCGAGGTGGCGGCTGCTGCTGCCACGTCCGTTCTCATCCCCGTCTGGAGTCGCTAGCGTCGAGCCCGTGCGCCCGAACCGTTCGGGCCACGGAGGAGGAGCTGCCATGACTGGCTTCAAGAACTTCATCCTGCGGGGCAACCTGATCGAGCTGGCAGTCGCGTTCATCATGGCCGGCGCGTTCGCCACGGTCGTCAATGCGACCGTCGACCTCATCCTGGGCATCATCGGCAAGATCGGGGACCAGCCCAACTTCAACGCCTGGACACCGGCCGGCCTCCTGCTCGGTGCGTGGATCACGGCCGTGATCTCGTTCGTGATCATGGCGGCGACCGTCTACTACGTCATCGTCAAGCCCTACACCGCCGCCAAGGACAAGTTCTTCCCGGCCGAGGACACCGGCACCCCGGCCGACGTGGCGCTGCTCGAGGAGATCCGCGACCTGCTCTCCACCCGAGGCGGTCAGGTCTAGCCGCTCGGTCTAGCCGTGGTGCGGCGGCACCTGTCGTCGCAGCCACTCGTCGCCGTCGTCGGGCCGGGTCTCCGGCTCGGCGGCGTCGTCGGAGGTCTGCTCCGGCAGCACCTCACCGAACACCTCGGCCAGCCTCCGACGGCGACGCTCCCGCTCCTCGGGGGTGAGCGGTGTCTCGCTCATCGCGTCACGAGGGGACCGGCGCCGCGACACCCTCGAGGGCCGCGTCGAGCCAGCCGGTCTCGAACTTGGGCCGCAGCGCTCGCCACCCGGTCTGCGCGGCGAAGTGGTCGCTGCACACACGCAGCGAGCGGGACAGCGGCTCGAGACGCGGACCGATCAGCCATCGTCCGAGGGAGCCGATGAAGGCCCCGGACTCCACGCCGGCCGCGTCGGCGTACCCCTGGACGAGGTCGAGCCGCTGCACCGGCTCGGCGCCGACGTTGTAGACGCCGGTCGGGGCGTGCAGGGAGGCCAGCACCGCTCCACCGAGGTCGTCGGTGTGGATGACGTGCGCCCAGTCCGACGGGTGCCCGATCCCGATCCCGCGCCCGTTGCGTGCGGCGCGGAGCCAGTAGCGGGTCTGTCCGTCGTCGCCCACGATCGTGCCGAAGCGGAGCACCACGCCGACCCGGGAGCCGCAGGCGTAGTCCTGCACCTGGCTCTCCCCGACGGCTGCGGGCTCGGTCATCGGCGTGATCTCGACCGGGCTGTTCTCGGTGATCCAGTCGTCGCCGTTGTCGGCGTACATGAAGCTGACGCTCTCCTGCACCACGCGGCGTACGCCGGCCCGCCGGGCCGCCTCGACGACGTTGGTCACGCCCTTCGTGCGCAGCAGGTCGTGGCGACGCCAGGCCCGCGGCATCAGTGCGCTGTGCCCGACGGGGATGCTCGTGGCGAGGTTGACCACCGCTTCCGCGCCCTCGTAGGCGGCCGCCAGGCTGTCGGTGTCGAGCACGTTGCCGCGGACGGGTCGGGCACCCATCCGGGTCACCTGCTCGGACGCGGACGAGGTGCGGGTGACCACGACCACCTCGTGGCCGGCACCCACCAGAGCCTGGACAGCGGCCCGGCCGATGACACCGGTGCCCCCCGTCACGACTGTCCTCACGACGCACATACTCCGGTAACGAACCGATAACAGCAACCACGGCGCGCCCACGGGAGCAGCCCACCGCTCACGGGCGTCAGGCGCACAGGCCGGCCTCCTCCGCCTCCTGCTTGCGCTCCTCGGCGCTCGGGCCGGCGGACTTCGAGGGGCTCGAGGACGGTGAGCCGTCGGGCGAGGGCGACGCGGAGGAGCTCGGCTTGTCGCCGGGCTTGGTGCCGGGTGTCATCGCGTCGGCGCCGAGCTTGCCGAGCGGCCGGTCGAAGCGGATCTTGCGCCACAGGTCGCTGGCCCCGGGGGCGAGCTGGAGCCGGTTGGGGTCCGGCGGGTACGGCTCGTTGGGCACGGTCAGGAACTGGATGTTGTCGAGGCCGATGTTCTTCAGCGACGACCCCAGCGAGGCCAGCTCCTTGAGGTGGGCGAACCCGGTGTCGGTCGTCAGGGACTTCGTCGCGGCGTCGAGGAACTTGTAGAGCCGCACCGGGTTGGCCAGCGTGCCCTTCGAGACGACCTTCTCCACCATCGCGGCGATGAACGCCTGCTGCCGCTTCATCCGGCCGATGTCGCCGGTCTCGGCGCCGATCCCGTGCCGGACGCGGACGTAGTCGAGGGCCTGGGCGCCGTTGACCTTGTAGGTCCCCTTGGGCAGGTGGATCTCGCCCGATGTCGTCGTTGACCTCCTCGGGCACGCAGACCTCGACGCCGTTGACGGCGTTGACCATCTCCTTGAACCCGACGAAGTTGATCACCACGAAGTGGTCGACGCGGACGTTGGTGATCTTCTCGACGGTCTTGATCGTGCAGGCCGGCCCGCCGACGGCGTACGCCGCGTTGAACTGGGTCAGGCCACCCGGGACCATGTCCTTGCCGTTCTTGGTCTGGCACTCCGGGCGCTCGACCATGGCGTCGCGCGGGATGCTCACGCCGTACGCCCGCTCGCGGTCCGCGGAGAGGTGCAGCAGGATCGTGGTGTCGGAGAGACCGGGGGTGTCACCGCCGATGTTGGTGCCGTCGCGGTTGTCCGAGCCCATCACCAGCACGTTGAGCGGCTTCTTCGGGCCCTCGACGTCGACGGCATCGGGTCGGTCGTCGCCCAGGGCCTCGGCGATCGAGACGGCGTTGATGTTGCCCTCGAGCTTCTTGTAGGCCACCACGACGGCCGTGCTGACCACGACGAGGACGATGGCGATCCCGATCAGGATGCGGTTCCGGAGGCGGCGTCGCCGAGGAAGGTGGCCTTTGTGGCGCGGTTCATCCTCGGACAACTTGACCCTCGATCTCCCTCGTGACCCCCCATTGTGACCATGTGACCGCGGGTCGCCCAAATCATGCCATGGCGGTGGTCGGTCGCCGGGGGTTCGCGCCGGGTCCACGCATGGGCCAAGATGTACGCCGGACCGGGGCCGCGAGGCCCCGGTCGAGCCCCAGTAGCTCAGTGGATAGAGCAGCCGCCTCCTAAGCGAAAGGTCGCCAGTTCGACTCTGGCCTGGGGCACCTAGTGGCGGCACGCCTGGGCAGCAGGAGCGCGACCACGATCGCCGCGAGCAGCGCTGCCCCGGAGCCGACCAGGAGGGCTGCGTGCAGCCCGTCGACGAAGGCCAGGCGACCGGCTGCCGCCATCGGGTCCCCGAGGTGGACGGCCACCGCGACCGACTCTCGCGCCTTGTCGGCGAGCCCGCCCGGGAGTCCAGCTGCACCGTCGGGAGACGCGAAGTGGCTCTGGTAGGTGGAGGAGAGCACGCTGCCGACCACGGCGATGCCCAGGGCACCGCCGAGCTCGCGGGCGAGGTCGTTCATCGCTGACCCGACGCCCTGCTGGGACCGGGGCAGCGCCTCGGTGATGGCGCTGGTGGCGGGTGTCATCGCGGCACCCATCCCGATACCGAGCGGGACCAGGCCGCTGACGAGCAGCCACACGGAGCTGTCCGCGTCCAGCTGGGACAGCACCACGAGCGCGCCGGAGATCAGCACCAGGCCGGTCACGCACACGACTCGGCTGCCGACGCGGGCGACCAGGACCGGAGCGAGTCGAGCGGTCGGCATCATCGCCGCCGCCATCGGCAGCATCAGCAGCGCCGACCGCAAGGCCGAGTCACCACGGACGATCTGGAGGTACTGCAGCACCACGAACACGAACCCGAAGAACGCGAAGAACTGCACGAAGATCGACACGCTCCCGGCCGAGAGCCTCCGGTGGGTGAAGATGCGCGGGTCGAGCAGCGGGTGCCGGCGGCGCAGCTCCACGAACACGAAGAGCACCAGGACCGCGAGCCCTCCGGCCAGTCCGGCGAGCGTGCGGGTCGCGTCCCAGCCGTACGTCGGCGCCTCGATGATCGAGAAGACCAGCGTGACCAGGCCGACCACGGCGAGCAGGGCGCCGACCAGGTCGAGCTTGGGCGCAGCGGGATCGGCCGACTCGGGGACGACGCGCAGCGTGCCGATGACCGCAGCGAACGCCAGGACGACGTTCAGGGCGAAGATCGAGCGCCAGCTCCAGAACTCGAGCAGGACCCCGGAGCACAGCAGCCCGAGCACGGCGCTGCCTCCGGCGACACCGGCCCACACGCTCACGGCCTTGACGCGCTGCGCGGATGGGAACGTCCCGGTGATGGTGGACAAGGTCGCGGGCATCACGAGAGCGGCACCGAGACCCAGCACGGCGCGCAGCGCGATCAGCTCATGGGCGCCGTCGACCGTCATCGCCACCGCCGAAGCGGTGCCGAAGATCCCCAGCCCCAGCAGCAGGGTCAGCCGGCGACCGAAGCGGTCCCCGATGGCACCGGCCGGCAGCAGCAGCGCTGCGAACACCAACGAGTAGCTGTCGATGATCCAGGTCAGCTGGGTCTCACCTGCGTGGGTGCTGCGGGCGATGTCCGGGCAGTGCGACGTTCAGCGAGGACATCGCGGAGACCACCGCGGCCAGGGCGACACACACGACCACGGTGATGGCGCGGTGGTGGACGGGGGCCTCGGCGGACCTCGACTCGGATCCTTGCTCATCAGTGTGGTGCTCATCTGCTTCGCCTTCTTGATGTGGAGTAATGTTCCAATGATTTGGAGTGACGTTCCAAACCATGACACACTCTGGTGTCATGCGCAAGAACGAGAGAGCAGGAAGACGGCACAATCGGCCGCATGCCACCAGAGAAGTCCTCCGCGCGCCGGGTCAGCCGCCAGCGCGAGGCCGGCGAAGTCACCCGTCGCGAGACCCGTCGCAAACTGCTGGTCGCCGCGAGTGACGAGTTCGCGGAGAGCGGCTACCGGGCCGCGACGGTCTCCCGGATCGCCGACCGGGCCGACGTGTCCGTGCAGACGCTGTACCACTCCTGGGGAAGCAAACGGGACCTGCTGCGCGGCGTGCTCGAGCTCGCCGTGACCGGGCAGGAGGAGGCATCGCTCGACGAGGGGGCGGTCCGTGCCCAGCTGCTCGCGACCATCGCTCCGGAGGACGCCAAGGATCCCCGGCGGCTGGTGGCCCACCTCGTGCACGGGTTCCGCGTGCTCGCCGAGCGATCGGCCAGCGTCTGGGGCACCTACCGCGACGCCGCCGCCGTGGACGACGACATCGCCGCGGACTGGCGGGGCCTGATGGAGCTGCGCCGGTCGGAGTTCCATCGACTGCTCAAGGCCGTGCCTGCGTCGGCCCTCAGGAAGGGGCTCACCCCCACGACCGCGGCCGACACCGCGTGGGCCCTCGCCAGCCCCCAGATCCACGAGTCCCTCGTCGGCACCGCCGGCTACACCTACGACGAGCTCGAGGCGTGGCTGTACGACACCCTCGTGGCAGCCCTGCTCGCGCCGGACGGACGCTGAGCGCTGGGCCTCGGCGGTGGACCAGACCCCACTTGTCGCTCTCGACGAGTGAGGATTACCTTACGTAGGTAAGCCTTACTTCACATCGGAGCTGCGCGGATGACCTCCTTCCCCCTGGGGAACTACCTGATCGGGCTGCGCGAAGGGCTCGAGGCGAGTCTCGTCGTGGTCATCCTCATCGCCTACCTGGTGAAGACCGACCGCCGGGACCTGCTGCCGCGCATCTGGGCCGGTGTCGCGCTCGCGATCCTGATCTCCATCGGCTTCGGTGCCCTGCTCACCTTCGGTCCCCGCCGCCTCACCTTCGAGGCGCAGGAGGCGATCGGCGGCACCCTCTCGATCATCGCGGTCGGCTTCGTCACCTGGATGGTCTTCTGGATGGCCAACCACGCGCGCGGGCTCTCCGGAGAGCTGCGCGGCAAGATCGACGCCGCCGCCGAGGCCGGACGGATGAGCCTCGCACTCGTCGCCCTGCTGGCGGTCGGTCGCGAGGGCCTCGAGACCGCGCTGTTCCTGTGGGCCGCGACCCAGGCCGCCACGAACTCCGACGGGTCGACCACCGCTCCCCTGCTCGGCGCGCTGCTCGGCATCCTCACCGCGGTCGCGATGGGTTTCGCCTTCTACAAGGGCGTCCTGAAGATCAACCTCGCCAAGTTCTTCAAGTACACCGGCATGATCCTGATCGTCGTCGCCGCCGGCGTCCTGGCGTACGGCGTGCACGACCTCCAGGAGGCCGGCATCCTGCCCGGCCTGAACAACCTCGCCTTCGACGTCAGCGAGCAGATCCCACCGACCTCCTGGCACGGCACCCTCCTCAAGGGCACCCTCAACTTCTCCCCCGCCACGACCTGGCTCGAGGCCATCGCCTGGGTGGCCTACGTGATCCCCACCATGACGCTGTTCCTGCTGCGCGTCCGCACGCCCAAGAAACCCCGTCCCACTGAGCCGACCACCCAGCCGGCCAGCGTCTCCTGAGAACCGAAAGGCCCCACCACCGTGAAGATCCTGACCACTGCAGCCTGCGCTGCCTTCCTCCTGGCCGCGACCACGGCCTGCAGCGTCACCGAGTCCAACGAACCCTCGGACAAGAGCGGCAGCGGCACGATCAACGTCGAGTCCTCGGCCGACGCCTGCCAGCTCACCTCGTCCGAGGCGCCCTCGGGCAACGTCGTGTTCAAGGTGAAGAACACCGGCGACCAGGTCACGGAGTTCTACCTGTACGGCGAGGACGGCCTCCGCATCGTCGGTGAGATCGAGAACGTCGGGCCGGGCCTGTCGCGCGACCTCGTCGTCCGCGCCGCACCCGGCGACTACGTCACCGCCTGCAAGCCGGGCATGACCGGCAAGGGCATCCGTGACGACTTCACGGTCACCGACTCGGGCAAGGACACCAAGATCACGGGTGTCGACCAGGCGACGATCGACGCCGCCACCTCGCAGTACGCCGCCTACGTCAAGGACCAGGCCCAGCAGCTCGTCGGCCAGACCGAGGAGTTCACCACGCTCTACAAGAACGGGCAGGACGACGAGGCGCGCAAGCTCTTCCCGCACGCCCGCGGCTACTGGGAGCGGATCGAGACCGTCGCCGAGTCCTTCGGTGACCTCGACCCGAAGATGGACCTCCGCGAGGCCGACCTCGAGCCCGGCCAGGAGTGGACCGGCTGGCACCGCATCGAGAAGGACCTGTGGCCGCCGGCGACCGGCTACCAGGCGATGACCCCGGCCGAGCGCGCGACGTACGCCGACGACCTGCTGGCCAACACCAAGATCCTCGACGAGCGGGTCCGCACGCTCGACTACACCGTCGACCAGATCGGCAACGGCTCCAAGGGGCTGCTCGACGAGGTGGCGAGTGGCAAGATCACCGGTGAGGAAGACATCTGGTCGCACACCGACCTCTACGACTTCCAGGCCAACGTCGACGGCGCTCGCGTCGGCTACGAGGGCCTCAAGCCGCTCCTCGAGGTGAAGAACCCCGAGCTGTCGGAGCAGATCCAGACGGCCTTCGACGCCCTGCAGACCGAGCTGGACAAGTACAAGACCGGGGAGGCCGACTTCGTGTTCTACGACAAGGTCACCGAGGCGCAGCGCAAGGAGCTCTCCGACGCGACGAACGCGCTGGCCGAGCCGCTCTCGCAGATGACAGGAGCCATCACGCTGTGACGGACACCCCCCAGGACGACCCTCGCCGCGGCGCCTTCAGCCGCCGACGTCTCCTCGGAGCCGCCGGCGCAGGAGCGCTCGCCGTGGGGGCGGCCGGGGTCGGTGGCTGGGCCTACGGGCACGAGTCGGAGTCGCCGCCGCAGGGCGTCGACGAGGCGCGGTACCCGTTCGAGGGCCGGCACCAGTCGGGCATCATCACCCCGATCCAGGACCGGCTGCACTTCGCGGCGTTCGACGTACGCACCGACTCGCGCGAGGAGCTCGTCGGCCTGCTGCAGAGGTGGTCGGCGGCCGCGCGGCAGATGATGCGGGGCGAGTCGGTGGGCGGTTCGCTGCCCGTGCCGTACGACGCGCCGCCCCGCGACACCGGCGAGGCACTCGGTCTCAACGCGGCGGGGCTGACCCTGACCTTCGGGTTCGGGCCCAGCCTGTTCGAGCGCGACGGTCGAGACCGGTTCGGGCTCGCGGACCTGCGGCCCGAGGTGCTGCGCGAGCTGCCGCACTTCCCCGCCGACAACCTCGACCCCGCCCGCAGCAACGGCGACATCTGCATCCAGGCCTGTGCGCACGACCCGCAGGTCGCCGTGCACGCGGTCCGCAACCTGGCCCGGATCGGCTTCGGCACCGTCGCGCTGCGCTGGGCCCAGCTCGGCTTCGGGCGGACCTCCTCGACCTCGACCCAGCAGGCGACGCCGCGCAACCTGCTCGGCTTCAAGGACGGCACCGCCAACCTCAAGGTCGAGAACGCCGGGGACATCGACGAGTTCGTCTGGGTCGCCGAGGGTGACGACCCTCGTGGCGACTGGCTCGCCGACGGGTCCTACCTCGTGGCTCGCCGCATCAACATGCACATCGAGCCGTGGGACCGCACCAGCCTGCGCGAGCAGGAGATGCTGGTCGGCCGCAACCGCGAGGAGGGAGCACCGCTCTCCGGCGGCACGGAGTTCACCGAGCCGGACTTCGCGGTGCAGGGTCGCGAGGGTCCGCTGATCGCGATCGACTCGCACGTGCGCCTGGCCCACCACACCACGAACAACGGGGCCAAGCTGTTCCGGCGCGGCTACAACTTCACCGACGGCAGCAACGCGCTCGGTCGCCTCGACGCCGGGTTGTTCTTCATCGCGTTCGTGCGCAACCCCGACGAGCTCTACATCCCGATGCAGACCCAGCTCTCCGGCCAGGACGCGCTGATGGAGTACCTCCAGCACACGGGGTCGGGCCTGTTCGCCGTACCCCCGGGCGTGACCACCCAGGACGGCTGGGTCGGCGAGACGCTCTTCGCCTGAGCCGTCGGGTCAGGCGAGGACCTCGAACGACATCCCGGCCTTCTGCAGCCGGGTGAGCAGGTTCTCGGCCATCGCGTAGGCGGTGGTCACCTGGCCGGCGGTCTGCGGGTTGTCGTCGAGCGCGAGGCACAGCGCCGACTCGGCGAGCATCTTCGCGGTCTCGTCGTAGCCGGGGTCGCCGCCGGAGACGCGGGTGCGCACGGTGCGACCGCCGCTCTCACCGACGAAGTCGACGGTGAACCACGACTTCTCGCGGCGCTTCTCCGAGGGACCGTCGCCCTGCTTGATCCGGCTCTTCAGGAAGTTGCGGAGCGGCGGGATCTGCGCCGAGACGACGACGCCGGAGACGGCGGCGACGGCGCCGGCGGTGTAGCGCAGCGTCTTGAGGCCGGCGTAGTGGCTGTACCTGAAGTCCGGGCCGTACGACGCCAGCGCCGCACCCGACCGGGCCACCACGAACGGGTCGATCGTCGGCAGCGGCAGCAGCCACAGGCCGAGCGAGCGGTCGCGGTGCGGCTTGCCGGACACGGCGCGGGACTTGCGCCCGACCGGACGGCCTTCCTTCTTGCGCCGGGACACCATCGCCTCGCGCATCTGCTTGGGCCGGCTCATCGCGGTCATCGCCGAGTGGAACGTGCCACCCGAGAACATCGCGTTGGAGCGGACGACGCCGCGCAGGGTGATCGGCTCGGAGGAGCCGAGCTCCTGCACCGTGAACCAGGCGCCGAGGTCGTGCGGGATCGAGTCGAAGCCGGCGGCGTGCACGATGCGGGCGCCGGTCTCGACGGCGCGGTCGTGGTGCGCGAGGTACATCCGGTCGACGAACTCGGGCTCGCCGGTGAGGTCGACGTAGTCGGTGCCGGACTCGGCACAGGCGGCCACCAGGGGCTCGCCGTACAGCGTGTAGGGACCGACGGTCGTGATGATCACGCGGGTGGCCTCGGCGACGGCTCGCAGCGAGGCGTCGTCGGTGCTGTCGGCGTGCAGCAGCGGCAGGTCGGCGAGCGACGCGTCGTCGGCCGCGAGCCGGGAGCGCACCTGCTCGAGCTTGTCCTGGTTGCGCCCGGCGAGGGCCCAGCGCAGGCCGACGGGAGCATGCTCGGCGAGGTAGGCGGCGGTCAGCTCGCCGGTGAAGCCGGTGGCGCCGAAGACGACGATGTCGTAGTCGCGGGTGTCGCTAGCGGGCACGAAGATCTCCTGAACCTGGAAGAGTCGGATTGGTCCCAGTGTCCCCCATTCGGGCTGCTCGGAACCGTCCCGTCCCACGTTGCGTCAGACACACATGGACACTCTCGCGAAGGCGCTGGCCGTCGGCGGCATGGTCACCGCGGGGGTGCTCGCGACCACGGCAGCCGTCGTCGTCACCGACCCGACCGCTCCCCCGGCCTCGGCCGCGGGTCTGGAGCGGTTCTCCAGCTGCGAGTCCCTGCGCCAGTGGTACGTCGACCACACGGTCCGCGACGTGGGCCCGTGGGGCTGGGGCGGTCCCGCCATCCCGATGTACGCCGAGGACAGCGCGATGGCGCGCGAGGCGTCCGGGACCGTGTCCGACAAGGCCGCCTCGAGTCCCGACGGAGCCGTGACGAACGGGGACACCGGCACGAACACCCAGGAGGTCGGGGTCGACGAGCCCGACGTGGCCAAGACCGACGGCCGGATCGTCGTACGCCTGCGTGAGGGGCGGCGCCTCGTCGTCACCGACGTCACGGGCAGCTCGCCCAGGGAGCTCGCGGACTGGCGGCTGCCGTCCGGCGTGTACGGCGACGAGCTGCTCCTCGTCGGCGACCACGCGCTGCTCACCGGCGGTCAGCTGATGGGCCGCGAGGGCAGCTTCTGGGGTCCCTCGTCCGGCACCGAGATCGTGGACGTCGACCTGAGTGACCCGACGCAGCCCAGGGTCGCGGACGAGACCACGTGGGCGGGACGCCAGCTCTCGCTCCGGCAGTACGGCGACACGGTCCGCCTGGTCACCAGCGTCGGACTGCCCCAGCTCCGCTTCGTCCAACCCAGGCCGGGTGGGGTCAGCGAGCAGGAGGCCACCCGCAAGAACCGGGAGATCGTGCGCTCCGCGTCGATCCAGGAGTGGATCCCCGGGCTCGACTGCGACGACGTCTACCGCCCGGCGAAGTGGTCGGGGCCCGAGACCGTCGCGGTGACGACCTTCCGCCCGGGCGAGACCGACGACGCGACCAAGGTGGCCGTCACCGGAGCCGGCAGCGAGGTCTACTCCTCGACCGACCGGCTCTACGTCACCTCCACCGACTGGCCGACCGGCCCGATCGCGTTCGACTCGCCGGACACGATCACCAAGCCCGGCGGCTTCGCGACGCGCACCAACATCCACGCGTTCGCCCTCGACGGCGACGAGACGAGCTACCTGGCCTCCGGGTCGGTCGACGGCACCGTGCGCGACCGCTGGTCGCTCGACGAGCAGGACGGCCACCTGCGCGTCGCGGTGTCCTGGCGCGACCGCTCGGGCAGCCCGCAGGACAACGGGGTCGTGGTGCTCGACGAGCAGGGTGACCGGCTCGAGCAGGTGGGTGCGCTGCGAGGGCTGGGCGTCGACGAGGACATCCAGTCCGTGCGCTGGTTCGAGGACCTGGCCGTCGTCGTCACGTTCCGCCAGATCGACCCGCTGTACACGATCGACCTCAGCGACCCGCAGCAGCCACGACGGCTCGGCGAGCTGAAGATCCCGGGCTTCTCCTCCTACCTGCACCCCATCGGCGGGGACCGGCTGCTGGGGATCGGCACCGACGCCACCATGAAGGGCGAGAACCTCGGCGCGCAGGCGGCGGTGTTCGACCTCGGCGACACCGCGAACACCCGTCAGCTCGACAAGCTGACCTTCGGTCGCAACAGCTGGTTCGAGGCCTCCGAGGACCCGCGAGCCTTCACCTGGCTCCCCGGCGGGCAGGCGGCGATCGCCAACCTGTCGGGCGAGACCGGCACGACGCCCGTGCTGCTGCGCGTGGCCGCCGACGGCTCCCTGACCGACGAGGACCTGCCCTCGGTCGGCGAGTGGGGCACCCGGGCGCTGCCGCTGCCGGACGGTCGGGTGGCACTGGCCGGCGACCGGCTCCGGATCATCGACGTCGGCTGAGCGCGAGCCGTCAGTTGTAGCGGAGCAAGAAGTCTCGATCGGTGTCGCGCGCCCGCTTCCGGGTCGGGCGCGTCCCGAACCGTCAGCCGAGGCGATCGTGTCCTCGAGCTTGATCGGGGGCGGCAAGACCTCGAAGCGCTTCGTCGAGGAAACCCTTGCTCGAGCCACGCGGTCAGTCTAGCTCCGGAAGGGTCGGCAAGCGGCTGCCCATCGTGCTGGGTCACGACGTACCCTCGTCGCATGTGCCGCAACATCCGCACCCTCCACAACTTCGAGCCGCCCGCCACCCGTGACGAGGTGCATGCCGCCGCCGTGCAGTACGTGCGCAAGATCAGTGGCAGCACGAAGCCGTCCCAGGCCAACCAGCACGCGTTCGACCACGCGATCGCCGAGGTCGAGGCCGCGACCCGCAAGCTGCTCGAGGGTCTGACGACCACCGCGCCGCCGAAGGACCGTGACGCCGAGGCGGCCAAGGCGCGCGCCCGGGCCGAGGTGCGCTACGCGCGTGGCTGACGCCACCCCCGGGGCCGCCCACGACCTGCTCGGCGGCCGGACGGTCGTGCTGACCGGCGCCGGGCTGAGCACCGACTCGGGCATCCCCGACTACCGCGGACCGGGCGCACCGGTGCGGATGCCGATGACCTTCCAGGACTTCGTCGCCAGCCGCGAGAACCAGCAGCGGTACTGGGCCCGCGCCCACCTCGGCTGGTCGCGCATGGGCGGCGCCGAGCCCAACGCCGGGCATCGCGCGCTGGCCCGACTCGGCACCGACGGACCGGTGCGCTTCCTGATCACCCAGAACGTCGACGGCCTCCACGAGCGCGCCGGACAGCCGTCGATGGTCGCGCTGCACGGCCGGATCAGCGAGGTCGTCTGCCTCGACTGCGGCGGGTGCACCGACCGGATCACGATGCAGCGCGAGCTGACCAGCGCCAACCCGGGGTGGCTGGCGGAGCACGGCGCCGTGACGGCCAGGCCGGACGGCGACGTCGAGCTCGAGGAGACCGACCGGTTCGTCGTACCCGGGTGTCGGGGCTGTGGCGGACGGCTGAAGCCGCACGTCGTCTTCTTCGGGGAGAACGTCCCCCGGCAGCGGGTGGAGCGGTGCTACGCCGCGCTCGACGAGGCCGACGCGCTCCTCGTCGCCGGCTCGTCGCTGACCGTGATGAGCGGCCTCCGCTTCGTGCGGTACGCCGCCAAGGCCGGCCTGCCCGTCGTCATCGTCAACCGTGGCCCGACCCGCGGCGACGAGCTGGCGAGCATCAAGGTCGAGGCCGGCTGCAGCGAGTGGCTGAGCGAGTGGGCTGCGTCAGGCCGGCGTGACGAAGATGTGCTCGGCGGCCTCGGGGACGATCTCCGCAGTCTCGCCTGAGCTGCCGAGCAGCACGCCCTCCTGGGTCGAGACCGCCGCGATCACCGCACCCGGGATCGCTCCCGCGCGGCGCAGCGCGCCCATCAGCGTCTCGTCCTTCTGCATCTCCTCGCTGATCCGGCGCACCCGCACCCGTCGCGAGTCCTCGCTGACGACCGAGGACAGCGTCTCGACGCCGTCGCGGAACTGCTCCCCGTCGCCGGCCTCGCCCAGCTCGGCGAGCCCGGGGATGGGGTTGCCGTAGGGCGACTCGGTCGGGTGGTCGAGCAGCTCGAGCAGCCGTCGCTCGACGGTCTCGCTCATCACGTGCTCCCAGCGGCAGGCCTCCTCGTGGACCAGCTCCCAGTCGAGCCCGATCACGTCGGTGAGCAGCCGCTCGGCCAGGCGGTGCTTGCGCATCACGCGCATCGCGAGGCTGTGCCCCTCGCCGGTCAGCTGCAGGTGCCGGTCGCCCTCCACCGTGAGCAGGCCGTCGCGCTCCATCCGGGCGACCGTCTGGCTGACCGTCGGACCGCTCTGGTGCAGGCGCTCGGCGATCCGCGCCCGGAGCGGGACGATGCCCTCCTCCTCCAGCTCGTAGATGGTGCGGAGGTACATCTCGGTGGTGTCGATCAGGTCGCTCACAGGGCCATTGTTGCCCATGGAGCCATGCGGGATGCAGGGTGTGGAGGATGAACGACACGCTGCTGGTCCAGGCGCGCTACTGCGGCCCGGCCGCGTCGGGGAACGGCGGGTACGTCGCGGGCGCCCTCGTGCACGAGCTGGGCGACACCCTGGGCCGCGCCGTGACCGTCACCCTGCGCCAGCCGCCGCCCCTGGACTCGACGATGCACGTCAACCGGGTCGACGGAGGGCTCACGCTGACCTTCGGCGGGGCGCTCGTGGCCCAGGCCGAGCCGTCCGAGCAGGACGTGGAGCCGGTCGAGGGGGTCTCGTGGGACGAGGCGGTCGCCGCCAGCCCGTCGTACCCCGGGCACCGGACGCACCCGTTCCCGCAGTGCTTCTCCTGCGGCACCCAGCGCGAGGACGGCCTGCGGATCTTCCCGGGCGTGGTCCCGCCCGTCCGGGGCGACAGCACCCGGCTCGCGGCACCGTGGATCCCCGACCGCACGGTCGCGGCGGACTACCACGAGTACGACGACCCCTCGCCCCGCGCCTGCCTGGCCGCGACGTGGTCGGCGCTGGACTGCGTCGGCGGCTGGGCCGGCGACATCACCGAGCGGCTGATGGTGCTCGGCCGGATGACTGCGGTCGTCGACGACCTGCCGGTCCTCGGCGAGGAGCACGTGGTGATGGGCGAGCGCCGGGGGTCCGAGGGCCGCAAGACCTTCACCGCCTCGACGCTGCACGACGCGGACGGCCGGATCGTCGGGCGCGCCGAGCACACGTGGGTCGCCGTCGACCCGGCCCGCTTCAACGGGTGACTCAGCGCTCCAGGGCGTTGTTGTAGCGACCCATCATCGCCACGAAGGCACGCAGGTCGTCCTCGCTCCAGCCGGAGAGCCGCTCACTGACCTCGCGCAGCCGTATCTCGCGGATGGTCTCGAGGCGCTCGGTCCCCTCGACCGTGATCGCCAGGATCGCGGCGCGACGGTCCTCCGGGTCCGGGGAACGCTCGATCAGCCCCAGCTCGAGCAGGGCGCTCACCTGGCGGCTGACCGCTCCCTTGTCGATGGAGAACAGGTCGACCAGGTCGCTCGCGCGCCGGGGGCCGGAGTCGTTCAGCGCCATCAGCATCGAGTAGGCCACCGGGGACAGATCGGGGTGGACCATCCGGGCTCGTTCGGCGATCACGCGGCGGATGCGTCGTACGAGCACACCCATCTCGTGCTCGAGCGCTCGCATGGTCTCGTCGTCCGCCACGGGCACAGCCTACGCAAGCAGCGACCCGCAGGTGTGGCTCGACGAGCCCCTCCGGGGGACGATCCCGGATCACCTGCGGGTCGGGTGACTGCTTCGGATTCGCCAGCTCGCTCTCACGGGCTGACCGGTGAGCTGCTAGCGGGCAGCCACCTCACGCGTCCTGGAAGAAAACATTCTTCGGACCACCTCCTTTCCCGTGTGCCACCACGGTAGGCCGTGCGCGGTCGCGACTCAATCGATTTGCGGAAGGACGACTGGGGTAAGAAGGGGACATGAGCGACCAGCAGCCCGAGCCCGAGACCAACGACGAGCCCGACGAGTCGAAGGAGCCCGCCAAGGACCTCGACTCCGGCGAGGAGGGCGACATCGGCGACGACCAGCTCCCCGAGGACCTGCAGCCCACCGAGGACAACCCGCTGGCCCGCCACCCCGGGCAGAGCGGCCAGGAGGACGACGAGATCGGCACCGACCGCGAGGGCGAGGCCGAGACCGCTCCCCTGACGGAGGAGGACGCCGACTACGGCGGCGCCGGGAGCGGCGAGAGCTGACTACCCGGCGATCGGGGCGGTGAACTGCGCGTTGTAGAGCCGCGCGTAGGCCCCCTCGGCCGCCAGGAGCTCCTCGTGCGTGCCCTGCTCGACGATCGCGCCGTCCTCCATCACCAGGATCAGGTCGGCGTCGCGGATCGTGGAGAGCCGGTGCGCGATCACGAACGAGGTGCGGTCGGTGCGCAGCGCCGCCATCGCCTTCTGCACGAGCAGCTCGGTGCGGGTGTCGACCGACGACGTGGCCTCGTCGAGGATCAGCAGCGCCGGGTCGGTCAGGAAGGCACGCGCGATCGTCACCAGCTGCCGCTCACCCGCGGAGAGGTTGGACCCGTCCTCGTCGATGACCGTGTCGTAGCCGTCGGGAAGTGAGTGCACGAACCGGTCGACGAAGGTCGCCTGGGCCGCCGAGAGGATCTCCTCCTCCGTGGCGTCGGGCCGCCCGTAGGCGATGTTGTCGCGGATCGTGCCCTCGAACAGCCAGGTGTCCTGCAGCACCATCCCGATCTGGCTGCGCAGGGCAGCGCGCGGCATCGCGGTGATGTCGACCCCGTCCAGGGTGATCCGCCCGGCGTCGACGTCGTAGAAGCGCATCACCAGGTTGACCAGCGTCGTCTTGCCGGCTCCCGTGGGTCCGACGATCGCCACGGTCTGGCCCGGCGAGGCGACCAGCGAGAGGTCCTCGATCAGCGAGACGGCCGGGTCGTAGGAGAACGCGACGTGCTCGAAGGCCACCTCTCCCCGGCGTACGTCGGACGCAGCGGCCGCCCCGTCGGAGTCGGCCGGCTCCTCGTCGGCGTCGAGCAGCTCGAAGACGCGCTCGGCCGAGGCGACTCCGGACTGGAGCAGGTTCATCATCGAGGCGACCGTCGTGAGCGGCTGGGTGAACTGGCGGGTGTACTGGACGAACGCCTGCACCTCGCCGAGCGACAGCGAGCCGGAGGCCACCCGGAGGCCGCCGATGACCGCGATCACGACGTAGTTGAGGTTCCCGATGAACATCATCGCGGGCATGATCAGCCCCGAGACGAACTGCGCGCCGAAGCTGACCCGGTAGAGCTCCTCGTTCTCCTCGGCGAAGGTCTTCTCGACCTCGGCCCGACGGCCGAAGACCTTCACGAGCGCGTGGCCGGAGAAGGCCTCCTCGATCTGTGCGTTCAGCTGGCCGGTGCGCCGCCACTGCGCGACGAACTGGCCCTGCGAGCGCTTCATGATCGCCCGCGTCACCAGCAGCGACAGCGGCACCGAGATGAGCGCCACCAGGGCGAGCGTCGGCGAGATCCAGACCATCATCCCGAGCACGGCGACGACGGTCAGCAGCGAGGTCATCAGCTGGCTCATCGTCTGCTGGAGGGTCTGGCTGATGTTGTCGATGTCGTTGGTGACCCGGCTGAGCAGCTCGCCGCGCGGTGAGCGGTCGAAGTAGTTCAGCGGCAGCCGGTTGATCTTGTCCTCGACGTCCTGGCGCATCCGGTAGACGGTGTTCTGCACGACCCGGTTGAGCACCATGCCCTGCAGCCAGCCGAGCACGGAGGCCGCGGCGTACACCGCGAGGACGAGCAGCAGCACGTCGGCGACCGCGGCGAAGTCGACGCCCTGGCCGGGGACGATGTGGTCCATCCGGGCGAGCATCTCGGCGAGCTTGTCCTCGCCCTGGGCGCGGAGCGCCTCGACCTGCTCGGCCTGGGTGGTGCCCGCCGGGATGTCGCGGCTGAACAGCCCCGAGAAGACCAGGTCGGTCGCGTGCCCGAGGATCCTCGGCCCGACGGACATCAGCAGGACGCTGCCGACGCCGAGGAGCACGACGACGATCGCCTTGAACCGGTCGGGTCGCATCGTGCCGACGAGGCGCTTGGCCGAGGGGACGAACGTCATCGCCTTCTGGCCGACCATGCCGCCGGCCATCGGGCCGCGGCCGGGGCCACCCTGGGGTGCCTCGATGCGCTCGGTGGCCTGGAAGCCGGCCTTCTTGTCCTTGACCGCGGTGGTCGGCTGCTCGCTCATGCCGCCTCCTCCGCGGTCATCTGCGAGGTGACGATCTCCTGGTAGGTCTCGCAGCTGTCGAGCGAGCTCCTGGTGGGTGCCGCGACCGACGATGCGGCCGTCCTCGAGCACGAGGATCAGGTCGGCGTCGATGATCGTGCTGACGCGCTGCGCCACGATCACCGTGGTGGCGTCGGTGGTGGTCGGTCGCAGCGCCGCCCGCAGCCGCGCGTCGGTGGCCAGGTCGAGCGCCGAGAACGAGTCGTCGAACAGGTAGATCCCGGGCCGGCGTACGAGGGCGCGCGCGATGGCGAGCCGCTGGCGCTGCCCGCCCGAGAAGTTGCTGCCGCCCTGGCTCACGGTGGCGTCGAGGCCGTCGGCCAGGGCCTCGACGAAGTCACGCGCCTGCGCGATCTCGAGGGCCTGCCAGAGCTCCTCCTCGGTCGCCTCCGGCTTGCCGTGCAGCAGGTTGCTCCGGATGGTGCCGGAGAACAGGTACGCCTTCTGCGGGATCAGCCCGATCTGCGACCAGAGCGCCTCCGGCTCGATCCGGCGTACGTCGGACCCGCCCACGCTCACCGCGCCGGACGTCACGTCGAACAGCCGCGGCACCAGGTTGACCAGCGTCGACTTGCCCGCGCCGGTCGACCCGATCACCGCCACGGTCTGCCCGGGTCGGGCGGAGAAGGACACGTCGGAGAGCACGGGAGCGTCGGCACCCGGGTAGGAGTACGTCACGTCCTCGACGTCGAGCCAGCCCCGCCGCGTCGGGATCGGGGAGCTCCGGGTCGTCGGGCGGCGGCACCGAGGTGTGCGGTGTCGAGCACCTCGGCGATCCGGTCGCCGCAGACCGAGGCCCGCGGCACCATCATCAGCATGAAGGTCGCCATCATCACCGACATCAGGATCTGCATCAGGTAGGAGAGGAACGCGGTCAGCGCACCGACCTCCATCTGGCCGGAGTCGACGCGGTGCCCGCCGAACCAGATCACCGCGACGCTGGAGACGTTCACGACCAGCATCACCAGCGGGAACATCGTCGCCATCCAGCGCCCGGCCCGGACCGCGACGTCGGTCAGGTCGTCGTTGGCCCGAGCGAACCGCTGGGCCTCGTGCGGCTCGCGCACGAACGCGCGGACCACGCGGATGCCGGTGATCTGCTCGCGGAGCACCCGGTTGACCTCGTCGATCCGCTCCTGCATCTTGCGGAAGTTCGGCACCATCCTGCTGACCACCAGGCCGACGCTGAGGAACAGCGCCGGCACCACGACAGCGAGGATCCAGCCGAGCCCGAAGTCCTCCCGCAGCGCCATGATCACGCCGCCGACCATCATGATCGGCGCGGACACCGCGATGGTGCAGGCCATCAGCACGAGCATCTGCACCTGGGTCACGTCGTTGGTGCCGCGGGTGATCAGCGAGGGCGCGCCGAACTCCTGCACCTCGCGCATCGAGAACGTGCCGACCCGGTGGAACAGCTGCTCGCGCAGGTCGCGGCCGAGGCCCATCGAGGCGCGGGCGCCGTACCAGACCGCCGTGACGGAGCACGCCACCTGGACCAGGGCGACCGCGAGCATGACCATGCCGGTGCGCATGATGTAGCCGGTGTCGCCGACGGCCACGCCCTTGTCGATGATGTCCGCGTTGAGGCTGGGCAGGTAGAGCATCGCGACCACGCCGACGAACTGGAGCACGACGACGGCGGTCAGGAGCCGGCGGTACGGCGCGAGGCGCTCGCGCAGGAGTCGGTAGAGCATCTCAGGGCTCCTTCCTCAGGACGCCGTCGAGCACGAGGTCGGCGATCTGCTCGGGCGTCGAGGCAGGGGCCCAGCCCGAGCTCGAACCGCCCGGCGCCGAAGATCAGGCTGCGCAGCGCGGTGGCGGCCACCTCGGGCGTCGACGGCGAGCTCGTCGCGGTGCGGCTCGAACAGGCAGGTGAGTCGGCGTTGAGCTCGGCCTGTGCCCGGACGACGAACGCCGGCGGCCCCGGCTTGCCGGGCCCGTGGCTGGTGCTCGTGCTGGCTCATCAGGTGCGGCGGACGGCCATCATCACCGACATCGTCAGGTGCATCCGCTCGCTGCACCCGGTCGGCGGCGACGCACGACCTTCTCGCGCAGCCCGGTCGAGCGCCGGCCATCGCCTCGTCGAACTCCCGCTGCCCGTCCGCGGGGTTGATCGCCTCCTCCGCCGCCGCGAGCAGCAGGCTCTTCTTGTCGGGGAAGACGCGGAAGATCGTCCCCTCGGCGATCCCGGCGGCCTGGGCGATCTCGCGGGTGCTCACCTCTCCCCCGCGCTCGACGAGCAGCGGCACCAGCGCCGTGACGATCGCCTTGCGGCGGTCGTCCGGCGACATCGAGGCGGCGCGCGGTGGCATGCGCTCGAGTATAGGTGAGTGAGCACTCACTCACAAGTTCGGTTTCGGACAGCTCCTACGGCGCCAGCCGGACCGTCTCCCAGCCCTCCCCCGTACGCCGGTAGACGAGCCGGTCGTGCATCCGGCCGCGCCGGCCCTGCCAGAACTCCACGGTCTCGGGGACGACGAGGAAGCCGCCCCAGTTCTCCGGGAGCGGGACGTCGTCGCGGGAAGCGGTCCTCCACGTCGCGGTAGCGCTGCTCCAGCTCCTCGCGCCCGGTGACCACGCTGCGACTGCGGCGAGGCCCAGGCGCCGAGCTGGGAAGCGCGCGGGCGGCGTGACGAAGTAGTGCTCGCTCTCCTCACGCGTGACCGGCTCGGCATGGCCCTCGACGCGCACCTGTCGCTGCAGGTCGTGCCAGGGGAACAGCAGCGCGCAGCGCGGGTTCGCCGAGAGCTCGGCGCCCTTGCGCGAGTCGTAGTTGGTGTAGAAGACCAGACCCCGCTCGTCGGCCCCCTTGAGCAGCACCATCCGCGACGACGGCTGTCCCTCGGCGGAGACCGTGGAGACCACCATCGCGTTGGGCTCGTGCAGCCCGGCCACGACGGCGTCGTGCAGCCACTGGCGGAACATCACCATCGGGTCGGGGGCCAGATCCGGGTGGTCGAGCCCCGAGTCGCCGTACTCGCGCCGCAGGGCCGCGAGCTCGTCGGGGTCCGGGGTGGGAGCCATGGGGCTCAACCTACTGCCGCGGAACGCGGTGTATCCCGATCCCGGTCCACGGTGCAGAATGCCCCACATGACTGAGGTACATCACGGGCTCGAAGGTGTCGTCGCGTTCGAGACGCAGATCGCGGAGCCCGACAAGGAAGGGTCCGCCCTCCGCTACCGCGGGGTCGACATCGAGGAGATCGTCGGCCGGATCCCCTTCGAGAAGGTGTGGGGCCTGCTGATCGACGGGAAGTACGAGCCGGGCCTGCCACCGGCCGAGCCGTACAACATCCCGATCCACACCGGCGACGTCCGGGCCGACGTGCAGGCCGCCGTGGCGATGCTGGCCCCGATGCTCGGGATGAAGCAGACCTACGACATCTCCGACGAGGACGCCCGCACCGACCTCAGCCGCGTCGCGGTGATGGTGCTCTCGTACGCCGCCCAGTCCGCGCGCGGTCTCGGGCAGCCGATCGTGCCGCAGCGCGAGGTCGACGAGGGCGACACGCTCGCCGAGAAGTTCCTGATCCGCTGGAAGGGCGAGGCCGACCCGGCCCACGTCAAGGCGATCGACGCCTACTGGAGCTCGGCGGCCGAGCACGGCATGAACGCCTCCACCTTCACCGCCCGGGTGATCACCTCGACCGGTGCCGACGTCGCCGCCGCCTTCTCGGGCGCGATCGGCGCGATGAGCGGCCCGCTCCACGGCGGTGCCCCCTCCCGCGTCCTCGGGATGATCGAGGACGTCGAGAAGAGCGGTGACGCCGAGGCCTACGTCAAGAAGCTGCTCGACGACGGCGAGCGCCTGATGGGCTTCGGGCACCGCGTCTACCGGGCCGAGGACCCGCGCGCCCGCGTGCTGCGTCGTACGGCGAAGGAGCTGGACGCCCCTCGCTACGAGGTCGCCGAGCGGCTCGAGAAGGCAGCGCTGGCCGAGCTCAAGGAGCGACGTCCCGACCGGGTGCTCGAGACCAACGTGGAGTTCTGGGCCGCCATCGTGCTCGACTTCGCCGAGGTGCCGGCCAACATGTTCACCTCGATGTTCACCTGTGCCCGCACCGGCGGCTGGTCGGCGCACATCCTGGAGCAGAAGACGACCGGCCGGCTGATCCGCCCGTCGGCCATCTACGCCGGCCCGGGCGAGCGCCCGGCCAGCGACATCGAGGGCTGGAACGACGCCTGGGGCGACACCGACGCCTCGGAGGAGCCGGTCGCCTAGCGAACGCGCGGAGCGGCGGGCACGCGCCCGGCGTACCAGCTGGTCCTGCCGTTCCCACCGGGCGCGCGTCAGCGAGATGTGCATGTGGTCGCGGTGCCGCAGCGTCTTGGAGCAGCCGGCGAGCTTCTTGCAGCCGGAGCTGCGGTAGGCCCGCGGGTGGAACTCGTCGTACGCCGCCCAGATGCGGTCGTTCCAGATCACGTACATCACGCCCATCCGACGGGCCTGCTCGGCCGGCTCGCCGGAGGGACCGGTGGCGAAGATCTGCCGGAGGAACCGCTGGGCCTTGCTGCGGTCGGCGGCCTTGACCGCGTTCAGCGACCAGTCGAAGGCACGACCCTCCTTGTGCTCGGAGACCGAGCGGCTCTTGCACGTCGACGAGATCCGGCCGTAGCCACCCCCGAAGGTCTTCACCACCCAGCGGCCCAGGGCCTGGGTGCCGGGCTTGGCCTTCGGCGCGCACGCGCTCTGCGGCTGGTAGGAGGCGTACGGCTCGACCGGCGCGTTGGCGGCCTGGGCCGAGCCCAGGAGCAGCAGGCAGGTCATCGTGGCGCCCAGCAGGGTGAGCACTCGCCTGGTGGCGTGCGGCATCGGTGGTTCCCTCCGTCGATGACACGAGGGTAGGTCGATCCTGACCGATATGTCCGAGTTTCAGGAAGAGCGGGTCAGGCCCAGATCGGTCCCACCGGCGGGTAGACCGAGGTCAGCGCCGACCGGATCGCCGCCAGCCGGGGCGTCGGGTCGCCGCCCGGGTTCACCTCGAAGCTGGTGTCGAGCAGCATCGGGCGGCCCCACGCGATCACCGGCTCGAGGTTCGGGTCGGCGGCGTCGGCGGCGAGCTGGGTGACCCACTCGGTGCGCCCGTAGGCCACGTCACCGCCGATCATCACCAGCTCGACGTCGGCCGGGGTCGAGTCGCAGACGGACTCGTGCACGTCGTCGTCCTGGCGGGTCATCACCACCAGGTCGGCGACCCGGCCGACCTCCAGCGAGCCGAGCTTGCCGCCGAGTCCGGCGACCTCGGCCGCCCCGGAGGTCACCATCCTGACCAGGTCCTTCGCGCTGATCGGTCGGCCCTGCTCGACGAGCTGCTGCCGGGCCACCTTCATCTCCGCGAGCAGGCTCATCGAGCCTGACGGGAGCCAGTCGGCGCCGAGGGCCATCGGCAGGCCGACGTCGAGGGCGTCGGCGGCGCGGGTGGTCTCGCCGTACAGCCGCAGGTTGGACTGCGGCGACCACACCAGCCGGGCGCCGGCGTCGGCCGCCTTCCCGAGCTGGTCGCGGCTCAGCGCCGTGCCGTGGATGATCACGGTGGCCTTGGTCAGGCCGTTGAGCTTGTCGGCCAGCAGGCCGAACTCCTTCTGCGAGCGCTCGTTGTCGCGCATCCCCTCGGCGAGGTGCAGGTAGTGGGCGTCGACCTCGTTGTTCGCGATCGCCTCGAGCACCTGCTTGAACTCCGGGCCGCCGCGCGAGGTCAGGCTGGTCGGCAGGTCGATCGCGGCCCGCGCCCGGTGCTCGCCGAAGATCATCCCGTCGACGTTGCGCACCATCGACTCGTGCGAGCTCTTCTGGGTCTGGATGCTCGCGCCCTGGATCGCGGTCACGCCGCCGACCAGGGCCCGGATCTCGGCGTACCGCAGCTGCACGCCGCGCGGGAGCGTGGTGAGCAGGTCGTTCTGCGGCGTCCGCACGAGGTCCTGGTAGGGCTTGCTCGCCCGCCAGGAGTAGCGGTTGACGTAGCTCTTCGGCGGCTCCCACGGCGCGAAGACGTTGAACTCCGGGTGGCCGTGCAGGTCGAGCATCCCGGGCATGATCACGCCGTCGGTCTGGATCGCCACGGCGCTGGTGGGCTTGCGGGTGGTGATGGCGGCGATGGTGCCGCCCTCGATCCGCACCCAGCCCTTGCGTACGCCGTCCGGCGTGATCACCTGACCACCGAGGGCGACCGCCTCGCGCGGCAACGTCCTGGGTCGCGGGACGCGCGGCCCGCGTGCCCTCGAGCGTGTCCGGCATCCCCGCGAGGTAGGCCCGGGTGAACGGATCGTCGTTGCTGGCCATGGCTGGCCGCCTCCCTCGACTCCGTCCGTACCGGACCGGACCGGCCTCGACAAGCGTCGGAGCGAGGAGCAAGGTGGGCCGGAACCCCCGGGAGGTCGCCATGGTCGCCTTCGACAAGGGCCCGCCGGCAGCACTCGCACAGCACTTCGCCGACCTGCCCGACATCGAGCCGGAGTTCCGTCCGCTGTTCTGGTACGACTGGGGGCCGGTCTTCTACCGGGGCCGGCTGACCGGCAAGGCCCGCTTCCTCGGCATCGCCTCCGACCCCGGGTCCGACCGAACGGGTCGTCGGACGCACGCTCGTCGGTGACGCCGGCCAGCGGGTGCAGGGCTTCCTCGAGAAGGTCGGCCTGACCCGCAGCTACGTCCTGGTCAACGCCTTCCCCGTCGCCGTGCACCCGGGCAAGGTCAGCAAGGCCCTGCCGCTGCTCGAGGACGACGACCAGCGGCGCTGGCGCAACCGCTTCTACGACCTCGTCACCGGGCCCGAGCTCGAGGCGATCGTCGCCTTCGGCGGCAACGCGCACGCCGCGCTGGACCTGTGGGAGAACAAGCCGGACGTGCCGACCTTCAAGGTGCCGCACCCCTCGAGCCACAACACGTCCGCGCTGCTCGAGCAGTGGCGGACGGCGATCCCCGACCTGCGCGCCGCCGTCACCCCCGACCAGGACGGGACGCAGAGCGGCGCCAACTACGGCTCGACGTTCAAGGAGTCGGACTACCAGGCGATCCCGGCCGGGGACCTCCCGTTCGGGCTGCCGCCCTGGATGGGCGACGACGCCTGGGGGCGGCGGGCCAAGCCGAGGCACAACAACGCGGTCGAGGCGGCCTCGCGACGACCCGGACACACCCTGGTGTGGCAGGCGCCGACCCCTCAGGACCTCGATCCGTCCTGAGCCGGCACCAGCAGGCTGCGGGCCATGCACCGCGAGAGCGGCGCGTCCTTGTAGTAGCCGAACCCGGCGATCGGCAGGTAGCCGGACGACTCGTAGAGCGCGATCGCCTCGGGCTGCCGGAGCCCGGTCTCGAGCACCATCACCTCGGCCCCTGCCTCCCGAGCGGTGTCCTCGAGGTGGGCGAGCATCGGCCCGCGCCAGGCCGAGGCCACGAGCACCGGGCGCGACGTACATCCGCTTGACCTCGGCGGTCAGCGTGGTCCCGTCGACCAGGACGTCGCTGCGCCGCCGCCAGGCGCCGGTGGCCACCGGACGCCCGTCGAGGTAGCCGACGAAGAAGGCGCCCTGCGGCGCGTCGAAGTACGTCGGGTCGATCGGCGTCTCGTCACGACCGCCGTAGCGGCGCGACGTACTCCTCCTGCACCTCCTCGACCAGCAGCGCCGCGTCGGGATGCGTGATCGGCAGCCGCTCGATCCGCCATCCGGACTGCCCTGCCATGGCTGACACAATAGGGATCGTGACCGACATCGTGATCCCCGACGACCTCAAGCCCGCCGACGGACGATTCGGAGCCGGACCGTCCAAGATCCCCGCCGGCGCCCTCGACGCGCTCGCCGCGACCGGCACCTCGCTGATGGGCACCTCGCACCGCCAGGCGCCGGTGCGCGACCTCGTCGGCCGCGTGCGCGCCGGGCTCGGCGAGCTGTTCAGCCTGCCCGACGGCTACGAGGTCGTCCTGGGCAACGGCGGCGCGACGGCGTTCTGGGACATCGCGACGTTCGGCCTGATCCGCGAGAAGAGCCAGCACCTCAGCTTCGGGGAGTTCTCCTCGAAGTTCGCCAAGGCGGCCGCGGCCGCGCCGTTCCTGGCCGAGCCGTCGGTGATCGCCAGCGACCCCGGGTCGCTGCCGACGCCCGCAGGCCGAGGAGGGCGTCGACGTCTACGCGTGGGCGCACAACGAGACCTCGACGGCCGTGATGGCTCCGGTGCAGCGAGTCGCCGACGACGACTCGCTGGTGCTGATCGACGCCACGTCGGGCGCCGGCGGCCTGCCGGTCGACCTGACCCAGGTCGACGCCTACTACTTCGCGCCGCAGAAGTCCTTCGCCTCCGACGGCGGGCTGTGGCTGGCGCTGATGTCGCCGGCAGCCCTGGAGCGCGCCGAGTCGATCGCGTCCGGCGACCGCTGGATCCCGGCGTTCTTCGACCTGCCGACCGCGATCGACAACTCCCGCAAGAACCAGACCTACAACACCCCCGGCGTCGGCACGCTGTTCCTGATGGAGCAGCAGCTGAACTGGATGAACGGCCAGGGCGGGCTCGAGGCGATGGTCAAGCGGACCACGGCCTCCTCCGAGGCGCTCTACGGCTGGGCCGAGCGCACGTCGTACACCACGCCGTACGTCCCGGACCCGGCGCACCGCTCGCTGGTGATCGGCACGATCGACTTCGACGAGTCCATCAGCGCCGACGCCGTGGCCGCGACCCTGCGGGCCAACGGGATCGTCGACACCGAGCCCTACCGCAAGCTCGGGCGCAACCAGCTGCGCGTCGCCATGTACCCCGCGATCGACCCCGCCGACGTCGAGGCGCTCACCGGCTGCATCGACTACGTCGTCGAGCGCGTCTGAGCTCCGGGCAGCTCTCGTGCACTCCCTCGACCTCGGCGAGGAGGTCCCGGACGCCCTGACGCCGTACGCCGCCGTCGACCGCCGCAAGCCCGACGGCAGCTGCTGGGTCACCGCGCACATGGTCGCCGGCCTCGACGGGTGTGCCGCGGTCCAGGGCCGCGTCGGTGCCCTGTCCACCGCACCGGACAAGGCGCTCTTCGCCGACATGCGCACGCTGGCCGACGTGGTGCTGGTCGGGGCGCGCACGGTCCGCGAGGAGGGCTACGGCCCGGCCCGCCTCTCCCCCGAGCGCATCGCGGCACGGGTCGCGCAGGGGCTCTCCGAGACGCCTCCGCTCGCCATCGTCTCCCGCTCGCTCGACCTCGACTGGGAGTCCCGTGCCTTCACCGACGCCGCCGAGGGCAGCCGCACGATCGTGGTGACCTGCGCCGCTGCGCCGGCAGACCGCCTGGCCCGTGCGCGCGAGGTCGCGGAGGTCCTGGTCGCCGGGGAGGAGTCGGTCGTGCCCGACGAGCTGTTCGCGCAGCTGGCGGCGCGCGGGCTGCTGCGCGTGCTCTGCGAGGGCGGGCCGAGCTGGCTCGGTGAGCTCGTCGTCGCCGGCCACGTCGACGAGCTGTGCCTGACCATCTCGCCGATGATGGGCGGCGACCCGCTGCCGGTCGCGGTCTTCCCGCCCGGAGCTCCACTGACCGGCTTCTCGCTGCGCCACGTGCTGCGCGAGGACGACAGCCTGTTCCTGCGCTACGAGGTGGACCGCGATGACTGAGACCGATGCGTTCGACTCGTTGATGGCCTCGCTGGACGCCCCGATGGTGGTGGTCACGACTGCCGTCGCCGGCGAGCGGGCGGGCTGCCTGGTCGGATTCCACGCGCAGTCCGCGATCGACCCGGAGCGCTACTGCGTCTGGCTCTCGAAGGCCAACCACACCTACCGGGTGGCGCTGCGCTCGACGTACCTCGCGGTGCACTTCCTCACCGAGGACGACCTCGACCTGGCCGAGCACTTCGGCACCCGGACGGGCGAGGACGGCGACAAGTTCGCCGACCTGGCGACCCACGACGGTCCGGACGGGGTGCCGCTGGTCGAGCGGCTGCCGAACCGGATGACCGTACGCCGGGTGGCGCTGCTCGACGAGGGTGGCGACCACGTGTGCCTCTCCGCCGAGTGCCTCGACGCGGCGACCTCCGGGTCCTTCCAGCCGTTGCGGCTCTCCAGCGTCACCCACCTGACGCCCGGCCACGAGAGCGACGAGCGCGCCGACCCGCCGACGGGCTAGAGCGCGGCGCGGACCTGCTCGTACGTCGCAGCGTCGAACGCCACGATGCGGGCCTCCTCGACCTGCGTCGGGGTGGACGTCAGCGTCTCCACCGCGGCCGCGACGGCATCGTCCTTCGGCCACCCGTAGATGCCGGCCGAGACCAGCGGGAAGGCGATCGTGCGGGCCCCGAGCTCGTCGGCGACCGCAAGAGCGTTGCTGTAGCAGGAGGTGAGCAGCGACCGGTCCCGCTCGCCGGCGGTGTGGTTGGGCCCGACCACGTGGACCACCCACTGCGCCGCCATCTCGCCCGCCGTCGTCCAGCCGGCCTGGCCGGTCGCGAGCCCGTCGGGGAAGCGTCGGATGCAGTCCTCGAGCACGGCGGGTCCGCCAGCCCGGTGGATGGCACCGTCCACGCCGCCGCCACCGCGCATCGCCCGGTTGGCGGCGTTGACCACTGCGTCGACGTCCTGCTCGGTGATGTCGCCCTGGACGACGGTCAGCCTCATTCGTTCCTCCTGCGCAGGCCGATGCCGATGCCGAGCGCCCCGAGGGCGATCACGGCCGGGATGCACCACATCAGCCAGGGTGGGTCGATGTCGCCGATGCCTCCCGAGCGAGTCGGCGTCGGTCGGGTCCGGGGCCGCGCTCGGCTCGTCGCTGGGCGACGGGCTCGGTGTGCTGCTCGGGCTGGGGCTCGTCGACGGTGTGGGGCTGGGCGCCGTGGTCGGATCGAGCACCTGCACCAGGTTCGTGGGCAGCCGGACCTCCCGGACCACGCTGCCAGCACCCTCGGTGCTCACCCGGACCGTGCCCGTCGGACCCACCGAGATGCCCTCGCCCTGCCGCTGCCGCGGCAGCGGGAAGTCACCGACCCGCTCGAAGCCCGGCAGGGTGTAGACCCCGGCGATGAACGGCCCCCGGACGATCACGTGTCGTCCGTCGCGCGTCCGGGCCGCGTCGGTGGCGTACTCGCGGACGCGGCCGACAGCCGTGAGCCGGTTGGGCCGGGTGCTGCTCAGCTGCGCGGGGGCCTGGAAGACCACGCCGCCGACGAAGGCCTTCGTGATGATGTTGATCCGGCCCTTGCCGTCGACGAAGATCGACTCGGCGTTGGGACGACCCTTGGGGTACACCAGCCGGTAGCGGCGGGGCGTCACGTCGATGCGGCCGGTGCCCACGGGCACGCGGAAGACGCTGATCGAGCTCCGCTCGGCGGAGTTGTCCCCGATGTCGGCGACCCAGACCGCGCTGGGGCCTGCGGGCGCCAGGGCCTCCACGTCGACGACGCTCGCGCGCAGCGCGACGATGCCGACGGTCTTGCCGGTGCGCGGGCTGAGCACGAAGAGCCGGGCGCTGTCACCGGAGTCGTTGGTGGTGACCCAGTAGGCGCCGAGGTCGACGAGGGCACTGGCCTCCGTGATCCTGGGGTCGGCGAGCCGCACCACTCGGTGGGGTCTCCGCGACGGCCTCGGCCATGGGCAGCACGAACCCGCCGGCGAGCAGGCAGGCGGTGGCCAGGGCAGGCGCTGGGCGCCACTTCACTGCGGATCCCCCCTTTCCAGCAGCTCCGCCAGCTGCGGGTGCAGGTGCCACGTGGACACCAGTGCGTCGTACTCCGCGCGGTCCTGCTCCCGGGGGGAAGAGCCGGTCCGCACCGCACGCAACAAGGTGTTGCGTGGGGTGTGCACGCTGTCGACGAACTCGACGACGTCCACGCGATAACCAACCAGTCGCAGGATCGCGGCCCGCAACGCGTCGGTCAACGTATCCGCCCATCTCTCCCGCAAAATCCCGTCTCGGGTCAAACTGGTGTAGCCCACCGGTGTCGGAACTTGACGTAATTGTGCCGAAATATCGTGATGGCAGCAGGGTGCTGCTAGGACCAGGTCGGCCTCCCAGTCGACCGCCCGCAGGAGCGCGTCGTCGGTCGCGGTGTCGCACGCGTGCAGGGCGAGTACGACGTCCGGCGGCTCGTCGAGCACCGCGTCGCGGATCCCCGCCGCCACGAAGGTGAGCTCCCCGGCGACGCCGAGCCGCTCGGCCACCTCGGTGTTGTGGCGGCGCGACTGCTCCTTGACGTCGACCCCGACCAGCCGCACCGGCATCCGCTCGCTGAGCCAGGCGTGCGCCGCGAAGGTGAGGTAGGCGTTGCCGCACCCGAGGTCGACCACGCGCAGCGGCTCCTCCTCGGTCGGCGTGCGCAGCTTGCCGCTGCGCGTGGCGTCGTCCATGGCGGCGGACAGAGCGCGCAGGAACTCCTCGACCTGGCGGTACTTGCCCTGCCGCGACGCCTTGATCCGGCCCCGCTCGTCGGAGATGCCCAGCGCGAGGAGGGCGGGGTGGTCCTCCGGGAGCAGGCGTTCCTTGGCCTGGTCGTGCGAGCGCGACGGCGACACCTCCTCGGCGCGCTCGCTCGAGTGCAGCAGGGCCTGGCCCTTCTTGGTGACGCGCAGCTGGTGGGTGTGCGTGGTGGTCTCGACGTGCCAGTTGGCGAACGGCTCGTCGAGCAGGTCGTCGACGACCTCGCGCGGGTCGGCGTGGTTGGAGACGTGGGCCTGCGTCTCGTCGTACGCCGTGAGCTGGAGGTGCCGACCGGCCTTCAGGTCGACGTAGCGCAGCTCGACCCGACGCCACCGCGGGTCGGGCTGGCCGCGCCGGCGTCCGGACGCGACGGCGCGGACGAGGTGCTCGTCGTCGAGCAGGGCGGCACGGATCTGGGACAGTGCCCGGAGGAGCGGTTCGGCCATGTCGAGCGGGCCCTCACTTCACGAGGGCGGCGATCACGACGATCAGGATGAGCCCCCCGAGCGCGACCGGGATGACCAGCCGGCGGTATCGAGGGTTCATGCCAGCGAGCCTACGGGCTCCTCGTTCGCGACCTCACGGGCGACCACCCGGCGCTGGAGCATCCCGCGTCCACGGGTGAAGACGGCCACCGAGAGCAGCACCCCGAGGATGGTCAGGCCGCCGCCGCCGATCAGCGTCCACCGTGCCCCGAACTGCTCGCCGATCCAGCCGATGAACGGCGACCCGAGCGGGGTGCCGCCCATGAACACCATCAGGTAGAGCGCCATCACGCGGCCGCGCATGCCGGCCGAGGTGGCCAGCTGCATCGTGGTGTTGGCGGCGGTGATCATCGTCAGGGCGGTGAAGCCGAGGAACGGCACGATCGCCACGTAGGTGGCGTACGTCGGCACCAGGCCGGCCACGATCTCGACCACGCCGAACATCAGCGCCGCCCCTGACGACGAGGCGCAGCCGGATGCGCGTACGACGGGCGGCCATCAGCGCGCCGGTCAGCGAGCCGACGGCCATCGCGGAGCCGAGCAGGCCGTACTCGGTGGCGCCCTGGTGGAAGACCTGGGTCGCCATCAGCGCCGAGGTCATCTGGAAGTTCAGGCCGAAGGTGCCGGCGAAGAAGACGATGCTGAGCACCATCATCAGGTCGGGGCGCCCGCGCAGGTAGCGCACGGCATCGAGGATCATCCCCTTGTGCCGCGGCTCACGGGGGCTGACGTTGAGGTCGGCCACCACCATCCGACGCAGCGCGAAGACGACCGCTGCGTAGCTCAGGCCGTTGAGGAGGATCACCCAGCCGGTGGCCTCGGCACCGCCGCCGAAGGCGCCGATGAGGAGGCCGGCGATGGCGGGGCCGGCGACGCGCGCCGCGTTGAACGACGCGGAGTTGAGGCCGACCGCGTTGGAGAGGTCCTCGGGGCCGACCATCTCGCTGACGAAGCTCTGGCGGGCGGGCGCGTCGAAGGCGGACCCGACCCCGAAGACGAAGGCGAGCACGTAGACGTGCCACACCTCGACGACCCCGGTCACGGCCAGGGTGCCCAGCAGGATCGCGGTCACCGCCATCACGGTCTGGGTCACCTGGAGCAGGAGCTGCTTGGGGAAGCGGTCGGCGATCAGGCCGGCGTACGGCGAGAGCAGCAGGGCCGGCAGGAACTGGAGGCCCGTGGTGATGCCGAGCGCCGTGCCGTCGTTGACGGCCAGCAGCACGACCAGCCAGTCCTGGGCGACGCGCTGCATCCAGGTGCCGGTGTTGGAGACGACACCGCCCGTGGCGTACAGGCGGTAGTTGTGGTTGTGCAGGGCGCGGAACGTGGGACTCAAGTAGTGGTGGCCAATCTCTGCAGGAGGGGGGCGACCTCGCGGAGGAGGGCGCGGTCGTCGGGGCTGAGCTCGCGCAGGCGCTGGGCGAGCCAGGCGTCGCGGCGGCGTCGGTCGGCGAGCAGGATCTCCCGGCCCTTGTCGGTCAGGTCGACGA
The DNA here is from genome assembly GCA_963722835.1 of uncultured Actinomycetota bacterium. GTDB lineage: Bacteria > Actinomycetota > Actinomycetes > Propionibacteriales > Nocardioidaceae > Marmoricola. Next base: position 231,474 of record CAVROK010000011.1, on the reverse strand, counting down.
GCACCTGGCGGCCGTCGGTCTCGTGCGGTCGGCGTACGGCGTAGCCGTCCTCGACCAGGCAGTTGACCGTGCGCGTCATCGACGGCGGCTGCACGCGCTCGTGCGCGGCGAGCGCACCGATCGTGCACTCGCCCTCGCGGAAGAGCACACCGAGCGCGCTCAGCGCAGCGACGCTGAGCGGGTTGTCGGGCTGGCGCTCGTTGCGCAGCCGACGCCCGAGACGCATCACCGAGAGCCGGAGCTCGCTGGCGAGCCCGGAGTCGGTGCGCGAGGCGCTCTCGATGGTGGGAGTCATGTAGTTAGCATAACTCATTACCCATGCTAACTATTTCCCGGATGCTGCTCCTAGGTGAGCAGGTCGGTCAGCGGGTTGATCGCGAAGTAGACGATGAACAGCACGCTGATCACCCACAGCAGCGGGTGGATGCTGCCGGCCTTGCCACGGACGATCTTGATGAACACGTAGCTGAGGAAGCCGGCGCCGATGCCGACGGTGATCGAGTAGGTGAACGGCATCAGCACGATCGTCAGGAACGCCGGGATGGCGATCTCGAGGTCGTCCCAGGAGATGCCCTTGACCTGCTGCATCATCAGGAAGCCGACCAGGACGAGCGCGGGTACGGCGGCCTCGCTCGGGATCACGGCGACCAGCGGCGACAGGAAGATCGCGAACAGGAACAGCACGCCGGTCACCACCGAGGCGAGACCGGTGCGCGCCCCCTCCCCCACGCCGGAGGCGGACTCGATGTAGGAGGTGTTCGAGGAGACGCCCGCTGCGCCACCGGCGGCGGCCGCGACCGAGTCGACGACCAGGATGCGCCGGGTGTTCGGCGGCGCCCCGTCGGCGTCGAGCAGGCCGGCCTCGGCGCCGATCGCGGTCATCGTGCCCATCGTGTCGAAGAAGTCGGCGAGCATCAGCGTGAAGACGAGCAGCAGCGCCGCGACGACGCCGACCGACTCGAAGGAGCCGAACAGGTTGAACTCGCCGAGCGTGCCGAAGTCGGGGGTGTCGAAGATCTTGTCGGGGAACGACGGGACGGTCAGGCCCCAGCCGGTCGGGTTGTCGGCGCTGGCCGGGCCGAACTCGCCGACCGCCTCGACGATCATCGCGACCACGGTCGTGACGACGATCGAGATCAGGATCGCGCCCTTGACGCGGAGCACCCAGAGGGCGATCACGAGGGCGAGGCCGAAGACGAAGACCACGACCGGCCAGCCCTGGAGCTGACCGCCGTTGCCGAGCTGGACCGGGACCGTGGTGTTGGCGGCGTCGGGGATCCGGCGTACGAAGCCGGCGTCGACGAAGCCGATCAGCGCGATGAACAGGCCGATACCGACCGAGATGGCGATCTTCAGCTGGGCGGGTACGGCGTGGAAGACCGCCTCCCGGAACCCGGTCAGCACGAGCACCAGGATGACCAGGCCCTCGAGGACGACCAGCCCCATCGCGTCGGCCCAGGTCATCTGCGAGGCGATCGAGAACGCCACGAAGGCGTTCAGGCCGAGACCGGTCGCCAGCGCCAGCGGGAAGTTGGCCACGACGCCCATCAGGATCGTCATCACCCCGGCGACCAGCGCGGTGCCGGCCGCGATCATGGCCAGGTTGGGCTCGGACCCACCGCCGAGGAACTTGCCGTCGGCGTCCTGGGCGAAGCCGAGGATCAGCGGGTTGAGCACGATGATGTAGGCCATCGTGAAGAAGGTGACGACGCCACCGCGGACCTCTCGCCCGACGGTCGACCCACGCTCGGTGATCTTGAAGAACTTGTCCACGCGCGGAATCCAACCAGACCCCGCGCCGCGGAGGGTTACGGGCACGTCAATTCGAGCAGGTTAGATTTGGCGGCATGCTTCCCGACGACGAACAGCCGATGGTGCACGAGATCGGCAACCGCACCTACGTCGTCGCGCCGGTGGAGCCGCTCGACCTCGACGGGGTGCGGACGATGCAGGTCGGTACGGCGATCTGGGCCGTGGCCTTCGTCCTGCTCCTCCCGTTCTACGACCGTCTCGAGGCCGACGGGCACGTCTGGTGGCTGTGGACCTGCGTGGCCGGGTTCGGCCTCGGACTCGTCGGCTGGGACCACACCCGGCGTCGCCGCAAGCGCCGTCACGAGCACGCGGACTGAGCCATGGCGCGCGGGATCTTCTACACGGCCACCACGCTGGACGGCTTCCTCGCCGACGAGCACGACTCCCTCGACTGGCTCTTCGTGCAGGACATCGACCAGGACGGCCCCGGCGGCTACAACCCGTTCATCGCCGGGATGGGAGCGATGGTGATGGGGTCGACGACGTACCTCTGGGTGCGCGACCACATGGCGCAGACCGGTGAGGCCTGGGCCTACGACATCCCGTGCTGGGTGTTCACCCACCGCGACCTGGAGCCGCTGGGCGACGGTGTCCGCTTCGTGCACGGCAGCGTCGAGGACCACCATGCCGCGATCGTGGATTCCGCCGGCGACCGCGACGTCTGGGTCGTGGGCGGCGGCGACCTCGCCGGTCAGTTCGCCGACGCCGGCCACCTGCACCAGGTGATGCTGGCGATCGCCCCGGTCACGCTGGGCACGGGTCGGCCGCTGTTTCCGCGTCGTCACGACCTGAAGCTGGTCGAGGTCGGGCGCAACGGCGACTTCGTCGTGGCGACGTACGACGTGGTCGGGCCGCGCTAGAACCTCTCGAGCTCGTCGCCGCTGAGGGTGTCGAACACGTGGTCGGGCAACGGCGGCGGCAGCTGCTTCTTGCGCAGCTGTGCCTCGGAGTGGGCGCCGCACCCGTGGTTGTGCGCGACCACCCGACCGTCGTCGTTGGCGAACTCGTTGGCGCACACCCCGAACGTCAGGGACAGCGGGCCGTCGAGGCGGACCAGGAAGCCGCATCCACCGCAGCGACCCGGGGCCGACTGCGCCAGCGGCACGTCAGGCCCCGCGTCACCGTCGTACCAGCGCTGGGCGGCGAGGTCGCGACCGGTCGCCGAGAGCACCCGCGGGCGACCGAGACCGAGCTCGTCGACGACGGGCTTCTCGTCGTCGTCGGGCCGTTGTCCGGCGAAGTACGTCGGCACCAGCCGCGCGTCGTCCTCGTCGGCCGGGAGCAGGTCTCCGGGTGAGAGGTCACCGGGCTGGATGCGGTCGCGCCACGGCACCCACTCGGGCGCGGTGATGGCCTCGTCGCCGGGGAGCAGCACGATCTCGTCGACCGTCACCGTGTCCTGCTCGGGCGCGTGCGCGACGGTGACGGCCCAGACCCAGCCGGGGTAGCCCTTCTGCACGCACGTGAAGTGGTGGGTGACCGCCCCCTCGGTCTCGGGACCCGCGTGGAGGTGGTCGCCCACGACATTCGGGCCCACCTCCTCGACGAGCGCGGCCCGGGCAGCGTCGACCGCCTCGAGGGCGAAGGCGTCAGGTGCGGAGATCACGTGGCTGATTGTTCCTCATCGGCACGGGCATGTCTGCCCGGGCCCACCGGGTTGGCAGGATGGGGGCATGGAGGAGGAGACGGCGCAGGAGCCCGCGGCGGAGACCGCGCCGCAGCCGCCCGGGCGAGGACGCCGCGCGGCGGGGGTCACCGGTCGCGGCCTGAAGAAGGCCGGGACCGCGACGGGTCGCGGCGCGTCGTACACCTTCCGCCAGGCGCGCCGCGCCTCGCGCGCCGAGGGTGCCGGCGACACCGGGCTCTACCGGCTGATCGAGCTGCACGCGTTCAACGCCGCCGGTGACGCCGCCGTGGCGATCTCGCTGGCCGGCACCCTGTTCTTCGCCCAGCCCGGCGAGGCGCGCGACCAGGTGGCGCTGTTCCTGGGCCTGACGATGCTGCCGTTCGCGGTCGTCGCTCCGCTGCTCGGGCCGTTCCTCGACCGGTTCAGCCACGGTCGCCGCTGGGCGATCGGCGCCACCATGGCCGTGCGGGCGTTCCTCGTCTGGCTGATGGCCGACGCCGTGGCGAGCCAGTCGCTGGCGATGTTCCCGACGGCGCTCGGGGTGCTGGTCGCGTCCAAGGCGTACGGCGTGGCCCGCGCCGCCACGGTGCCGCGCCTGCTGCCCCCCGGTCTCTCGCTGGTGAAGGCGAACAGCCGGATCTCCCTCGCGGGGATCGTCGGTGCTGCCATCTCGGCCCCGCTGGCCGCGCTCGCCTCGACGTTCGGCTCGCAGTGGGCGCTGCGTTACGCGTTCATCGTCTTCGCCGGCGCCACGATCCTCTCGATCCTGCTGCCGGCCCGGGCCGACGCCAAGGAGGGTGAGCTCCCGGTCAGCCTGCGCGACGACAAGAAGAAGTTCCGCGTCCCCGCAGGCGTCGTCTTCGCGCTGCGCTGCAACGCGGGGCTGCGGATGCTGTCGGGGTTCCTGACGATGTACATGGCGTTCCTGCTGCGCCAGTACCCGCTGCCCGGCTGGGAGGACCGCGCCACCCTGCTGATGGGGCTGGTCATCGGCGCCGCGGGCCTGGGCAACACCATCGGCATCGGCCTCGGGTCGGTGCTGAAGAAGATCACGCCCTCGGTGACCGTCGTCGTCGCCCTGCTCGCGGACGCGGCGGCCGCCGTGGTGGCGGCGGTGTTCTACGGGTTGCCGGCCGCGATCGCGCTCGGTCTCACCGCGGGAGTGGCGCAGGCGATGGGCAAGATCTCGCTCGACGCCCTGGTGCAGCGCGACGTGCCCGAGCGGCACCGCACCTCCGCCTTCGCTCGCTCCGAGACGCTGCTCCAGCTCTCCTGGGTGATCGGCGGGTTCATCGGCATCGCGATCCCGCCGGCGATCAACGACGACCCGCTCCCCCAGCTGGGCCTCGGCGTGCTCGCCGGGCTGATGGTCGCGTGGACGGTCTTCGTGCTGGTCCGGCGGCCGGGGCAGACGGGTCAGGCGACGCCCGCGGTCTCCTGACCTCAGCCTGGTGTCAGAGCTCGAGCTCGTCCGCCAGAGCGCGCAACAGCTTCGCGGTGGGTCGCGCGGTCTTGGGGTCCGGGTGGCGGCCGGAACGGTAGCCCTGCTCCACGCCCTCGAGCAGCCGGATCAGGTCCTCGACGATGCCGACCATCTCTTCGGGCTTCTTGCGCTGGGCGTGGCGGCGGTTCTGGGCCACCGACGGAGGCGCGTCGAGCACCTGCACCTGATGGGCCTGGTCACCCTTGCGACCGGAGAGGATGCCGAACTCGACCCGGGTGCCCGCCTTGAGCGTGGCGACACCCTCGGGCAGCGACGAGGAACGGACGTAGACGTCGTCCCCGTCCTCGCGGGAGAGGAAGCCGAAGCCCTTCTCGGCGTCGTACCACTTGACCTTTCCGGTGGGCACCGCACTGCCTTTCGCTGAAGTCGAATTCGCCGCCCGGGTCGGACGCGAGAGCACAGCCTACGGTGTGGGAGGAAACGGACGCCAACGAGTTCAGCGGAACCGATCGGGATCCTCGAGGCGCTCGTTCATCGACCCCGATCGGAAGCCGAGCGGGTCCACCTCCACGGCCTCGAACCCCGCCTCGACGACGACCTGCTGGTGCTCCTCGGCGAGCCCGATCAGCTCGCGGTCGACCTCGATCCGGGCCGTCTCCCCCAGGTCACGGACGCGGAGGTTGGCGACCGGGTGCCCCGCATCGGTCAGCGCCTGCCGCAGCGGCCGCCTCGGCACGTTCGACGCGGGCGAGCCGGCTCGGCGTGATCTCGACCCCGTAGGCGACCCGCGAGCTCAGGCAGGCCGCCGCGGGCTTGTCCCACGTGGGCAGCCCCCACAGCCTCGACGCCTCCCGGATCTGGTCCTTGGTCAGCCCGGCGTCCCGGAGCGGCGTGACGGCGCCCCTCTCCGCTGCCGCAGCGATGCCGGGACGGAAGCCGGCCCGGGCGTCGTCGGCATTGGTGCCGGTCGCGACGGCCGCGTAGCCGTGGTCCCGGGCCAGCGGTCCGAGCACGTCGAGCAGCTCGGCCTTGCAGAACGCGCACCGGTCGCCGTCGTTGGCGCGGTAGCCCGCACGCTCCATCTCGGCGGTCTCGGGGGTCAGCACCTCGACGCCGAGCGACTCGGCGAACTCGAGGGCCGGGCCGCGCTCGGACTTCGGCAGCGAGTCGGAGTACGCCGTCGCCGCGACCACGTTGTCCGCTCCGAGCGCGCGGACCGCCGCGGCGAGCAGGAAGGCGCTGTCGGCTCCCCCGCTGAACGCGACCATCAGCCGCTCCTGGGCGCTCAGCAGCTGCTCGAGCTTGGCCAGCCGGGTCTCGAGCAGGTGCCCGTCGAGCCACGCCGGGAACTCCTCGAGGTCGGTCAGGACGACGTCGGTCCCGGCCGCCTCGAGCTCCTCGCGGGTGCTGCCGCCGGTGAGCACCGAGACGCTGATGATCCCCGCGGCCTTCGCTCCCTCGACGTCGTGCACGTGGTCGCCGACGTAGACGTCCGCCTCGTGCCGCCGCAGCACCTCGCCCTTGCCGGTCCCCCAGACCTTGCCCTCGACGACGTCGACGTCGAGCTCGAGGTGGTCGACGTGGAGCTGCGCGTTGGGGGTGTACTTGCCCGTGACCAGGACGATGCGCCCCTGGTGGCGTCGTACGGCAGCGAGCGCAGCGGCCACCCCCGGGAACGCCGGCGTCGGCACCACCGCGGTGTCCGGGTAGATCTCCCGGAACCGCTCGACCGCACGCTGGACCTGCTCCGCCGGCAGGTGCGGCTCGAGCATCAGGTCGAGCGGCGGCCCCAGCTTCGAGGTGATCTCCGCCGTCGGGAACTCCACCCCCAGCTCGGCCCCCAGCGCATCCAGCGTCGCCGCAAAACCGACCACCGTGTCGATCAGCGTCATGTCGAGATCGAACCCGACCACCAGCTGGTCACTCACGGGAGCCAGCGTACGTGGGGGCGGTCGGGCGTGCCGGTGTCCCCGGCTGGGGTGGGCCGGGGTGGCGGGGCGTCAGGCTCTTCGGTCGGGTCGTTCGGTTGGGCGCCGTGATGCGGGGTGGACCTCGTACTGGTGGCCGGTGGGTGCGGTCCAGAGGTAGCCGTGGCCGTCGAGGGCCTTGTAGTCCCAGGCGGTGTGGGTCTTGAGGCGGTGGTGGTGTCGGCACAACGGGGCGAGATTTCGGGGGTGGGTCTGGCCGGGTGGTCCGCCGTCTTCCATCGGGAGGTAGGCGGTGATGTGGTCGAGGTCGCAGCCCCGGGAGTCGCGGCGGCAGCCGGGGAACACGCAGTGGGCGTCGCGCAGCATGCACGTGTTCGCGCATCGCCGGCGGTGGGTCGTGCCGGTCGACGGCGCAGTCGGCGTCGGCGTCGGTGAGGTCGAGGACCGGCCTGAGGTTGATCCTGGGACCGGTGATCGTGTTGCGGGCCAGCCAGTCGGCGAGCAGGTCGGTGGTGATCGCGCCGAGCTTCTCGATCGACGACGGCACCGGTCTGGTCGGTGAGGTCTTGTGGGGTGAGGTGCAGGTAGAGGTTCATCGCCCCGGCGCGCCGTGGTGGGGGCGGCGCCTTCGCGGCCGGACATGAGGTCCAGGGCGTACTGGGGGTCGGCGAGGATCCCGACTGCCCGCGCCCGACGGACGTCGGTGGCTCGGTGTCGCCGAGCTGGCCGAGTTCGTGGGCGATGCGGGTGATGGTCTGGTCGAACAGCTCGGCATCGGGGGTGTCCAGGGTCATCAACATGTCGGTGGTCGCGGGGCTGCGTCCCTGCCGGGACCAGACGCCGCGCTTGGCGAGCTCGTGCTCCTCGTCGGCGACCGCGCGGTCGGGGTCGAAGTAGAGCCGGGCTTCGTTGACCAGCTTCGCGGCGTCGACCAGGCGGATCTTGTCCGGGACCGCGCATGATGAGCCGGTCGGCGTAGGCGACGGCCTCGAGGCCGAGGTCGTGGGTCTCCCGGGCGATCTGGCGGGCGCGCCAGACCGGCACCACCCCGGCGACGACGAGGTCCCAGAGCCGTGGGAGTCGGTAGACCAGCTCGAGGGCATCGCCCGAGCAGCAGCCGGGCGGCGTCCACCGTGATACCGAGGGCGGCGGCCAGGGAGGCGGGGGCGTACTCGTCGACCAGCGGGGTGCCAGGCCCGGCCAGGGGTGCGGTCTCACCGAAGCGGGGTGCCCGCCCGAGGTGGCCGGGCAGTCATCGCGGCACGGGTGCAGCAGCGCCCAGTGGACAGCGAGCTGGATCTGTCGCACGGCGGCGGCATGCTCGTCGGTCTTGGCCTGGACGAGAGCGTCGATCACCTCGGTGGCGGTGAGGGTTGCGGTGCCTTCCATGAACCAACTCTAGGTGTGAGCACCGACACTTTCGACAACAGATTCGAAGGTGTGGAGAACTTCTTTCGGTCCCTTTTCATGCCTCCTTCGAACTCGCTCCGGCCACGTCCTGGGCGGGTGGTTTCGACAAGCTCAACCAGCGGTGGGCACGGCCCCCTCGTCGGCCCGCGGCCCATGGGGCGGTGGTTTCGACAGGCTCAACCAGCGAGGTGGTGGCGGTCTCCTGCTCGGCCCAAGGTCCTCCGTGGAGCTGGTTCTCGACAGGCTCAACCAGCGGCGGTCACCGAGGCGAGCGACGAACGGGCGGTGGTCACCGAGGCGGGCACGAACCGGCGGTCAGCCCTCCAGCAGCCCGTCGGCCAGGGCCCGGGCGAGGGTGGGGGTGAGCGGGAGGCGCGGGACCAGGGTGGCCTGGAAGGCGTGGTAGGTGTCCGGCTTGCCGGCCCAGGTGATGTTGCTGGGGCCGTTGGTCGGGGACAGCTCGTGGTGCCAGGAGCCGTGCTCGGGGTCGCGGACGTGGGTGTCGACGTACTGCCACCAGGTGGCGTACCAGTCGGCGTACGACGAGTCGCCGGTCGCGCGGTGCAGGGCGGCGGCCGCGGCGATGCCCTCGGCGGCGACCCAGTGCATCCGCTCGCGTACGACGGGCCGGCCGGACCAGTCGACGGTGTAGACGAACCCGTCCTCGCCGTCGACGGCCCAGCCCTCGCGGACGGCGTTCTCGAAGAGCGACCGGGCGTTCGCGACCAGCCACGTCGGAGCATCGGCGCCCGAGACCGGCATGGAGGTGGAGCGCCAGCCGGGCCCACTCCAGCCAGTGGCCGATCGTCGCGCCGTAGGGCCGGAACGGGTGCGCCGGCTCGTCGGCGTTGTACTCGAGCAGCGGGGTCCACTCGGCGTCGAAGTGCTCGGGGATCCGCCAGTCGTGCGCCGGAGCGAGGTCGTGGACCACGCGCGTGGTGATCCGCAGCGCACGCTCGCGCAGGGAGGCGTCATCGAGCACGTCGGCGGCCGTCAGCAGCGCCTCGACGGTGTGCATGTTGGCGTTGACGCCGCGGTAGGGATCGAGCGTCGTCCACGCCTCGTCCCACTGCTCGACGACCATCCCGAACGACTCGTCCCAGAAGTGGTCGAGCAGCACGGTGAGGGCCTCGGCGAGCAGCCCGTGCGCCCCGGGACGCTGGGCCGCGGTGGCGCTGGCCGCGGCGAGTACGACGAACGCGTGCTCGTAGGCGGTCTTGTCGGTGGCGGTCGGCCCGTCCTCCGACAGCCGCGCCCACCAGCCGCCGTTGACGCCGTCCCGGAACAGACCGCGCAGCGCGGCCACGCCGTGGTCGGCGAGCTCGGCGCAGTCGGGCCGACCCATCAGGTGGCCGAGGGCGTAGACGTGGGTCATCCGGCAGGTGATCCAGAGCTCCCGCGGCCGGTCGAGGTCGATCGAGCCGTCGTCCTCGAGCCAGCCGAACCCGCCGCCGGGGTGGCGCGCGGCACGCCCGAAGTCGAGCAGCCGGTCACCCTCCTCCGACAGCCAGCGCAGGTGTGCCGGGTCGCCGAGCTCGAACATCAGAGGCTGCCGTACGTCTCGCCGACCTTGTACGTCGCGACGCCCAGCGTCGAGTCGCTCTGCCCGTAGTAGGCGAACCAGGTGTCGTTGAAGTGCACCAGCCCCTCGACGAAGGTGACGTTGGAGACGAGGCCGTGGCGGTCCTCGTGGGTGGTCGGCTCGAGCCACGGGTAGTTCATCTGCGCGAGCACCTCGGTCGGTCGCTCGGGGTCGAAGAGCAGCTGACCGCAGGTGTAGCGCACGGTCCCGTCCTCGAACTTCACTGCTGCATTGTGCAGCAGCAGGATCAGCCCGTTGTTGGTGATGATCGGCTGCGGCCCCACCTCGACGAGGAACTCGCCGAAGGTGCCGGGCGGCGTCGGGAGCATCAGCGGCTCGTCCTGCGCGCACGGCTCCCAGTGGATCAGGTCGTCGGACCAGGCGTGGTAGATCGAGCCCTCGCCGAAGTACATCAGCCAGCGCCCGTTGACCTGCCGGTCGAGGATGGCGCCCGCCTTGCTCCACGGCGTCGGCACGCCTTCGGCGTTCGGCTCGAAGGTGTTGAAGTCCGGGAACAGCAGGCCGTGCTTCTCCCAGGTGAACAGGTCGGTCGACGTGGCCAGGCACAGCTGGGCGTTGGTCCCGTCGTACGCCGTGTAGGTCAGGTAGTAGGTCCCGTCGATCTCGGTGACCCGCGGGTCCTCGCAGCCGTGGCGCTCGTAGTCCTCGCTCGGCGACAGCACCGGTTCGGGATGCCGCTCGAAGTGGATGCCGTCGTCACTGGTGGCGAGCCCGACGTGGCTGACGATGTCGTCCGCGTGCGCGCGGTAGAGCAGCACGACCTTGCCGTCCTTCACCACCGCGGCGGGGTTGTAGATGCTGCCGGACTCCCAGCCGTCGCCCTGCGGGACGAGGATCGGGTTGTCGGCGTACGGCGTGAACGGGCCGAGGGGGAACTCTGCGTGCGGGTTGCTCATGGGGTCTCTTTCGTTGGGAGGTCGGTCATCGGCGGACGATCGTGACGCCACCGGGGGCGACGGTCACGGGTACGCCGGACGCGGTGCTGGTCGTGTGGCCGAGAAGCCGGCCGGTGCCGTTGTAGGACCACACGTGCGCGGTCCCGGTGCCGGGCACCTCGACGGTCGTGCGTGACGTGGATCGTGCGGCGCTGCGCAGGAGCGCGGTGCCGTGGCCGTCGCCGCCGAGGACGTACCTCGAGACGAGGGGCTGCACCATCACGGCGTCCAGCCGCGCGGTGCCACCGCTCGTGGTGGCCGTCAGGGTCTCGGCAGTCGTGGGACTGGCCCAGAGTCACCGGCAGGATCGCGCCCGGCGCAGGCGAGTCGCCCTGCGGGCCGACGGCACCGGAGTCGACCGAGCCGAGCGGTCGCTCCGCGGCGAACGAGGTGACCGCCTTGCTCCCGGGCCGCAGGTCGACCACCGGCATGACGAGCGACGCGGGGTGCTCGCCGAGGTCGAAGGTCGCGGTGCTGCCGGCCGGCAGCGAGGCGTAGCCGGTGCCGGCGTACTGCGACTCACCGGTCCACGTCGGGTCCGGCGCCACGGCAGTGGCACCACCGGAGAGCTGCGCGTCCTCGGCCTCGAGGTAGGTCACGCCCACCTGCTCCTGCACCTCGGACGTCAACGCGATCCGCTTCACGGCGGGGTGTGCGTCGAGCGCCAGCATGGTGAGCAGGCCGTGGATGGTCGACTCAGCGCCGGAGTTGCGGTTCACGGTGCCGTCGGGCGCGATGCCGTCGATGGTGACGCCGGTCGAGGGGTCGTACGCCGGCGCACCGGACGTGTTCGCCCCGAAGAACCACGCCGCCATGATCCCGGCGATCCGGTTCGCACCACCGGTCGCGAGCAACGACTGCACGCGCGAGTCCACGCCGTACGCGATCTGGGTGCCGTCGACCCGCGAGGGCAGCCGGCCGTTGTCCGGTCCGCCGGAGGTCAGCAGCCACGGGTCGAACGTGAAGGCGTCCAGCGCAGCGGCTCGGCGAGCAGCCCGGTCACCGGTGATCGCGGACGACCGAGCGAGTGCGGCCGGCATCTGGGAGCCCCAGGCGTGCCAGTTGCCTGCGGACAGCGCCCAGGGCAGGACGCCGCCGAACGGCCAGCGCCGGGCGTTGCCGCCGGACATCTCCGCGATGCCGTCGGTGAGCTTCCGCATCACCGGGCGCGCGTCGGACGAGCCGCCCGCACGGACGTAGGCCGCGAGCCCGAGCACCGCCTCGGCGGACGCGTCGGCTCCGTCGGCGATCAGCCATGCGGGCGTGCGGATGCCGTCGATGCGCAGGTGCTTGCCGTAGGCGTCGAGGACCTGACGGTCGATCGCGCCGGTCGCGAGGTCCATGCGACGCGACAGGAACCGCGCGAAGGCAGGGTCGGCCCGCTTGAACGCGGCGTACCCCTCCCCCAGCGCCCAGACCGTGCGCGCCAGCCAGTACGACGCGTCGCTGTCGGACGGGTCGGGCAGCTCGACCGGCTCGGCGCTCGGGTTGAGGGTGCCGTCCGGCTGCATCCAGAGCACCACGTTGCCGCGGTGGGCGCCCGACGTCGTCTGGAGGTAGGTGAGCCCCCGCAACATCTCGTACGCCGCGTCGCCGGCTCGAGGCCGCTCCGGTCTGCTTCCAGTGGCGCAGGTAGACGACGGCGGCACGCGCCATGTCGTCGGCGTTGAACGCGCCCTGCAGGTAGGTGTCGGTCGCGGCGTCGTGCTCGCCACCCCCGATGCGCTTGAACGAGCCGTCGGCCTGCCGGTCCGCGTAGGTCCAGAGGGTGCCGACGGAGGGCTCCTGGGCGAGCCGGTACGTCGTGTGCCGGGCCTGCTTCGGCGGTGTCACCTGCTCGCCGAGGAAGTCGAGGTGGGCGAGGTTGGTCAGCCGCGCTCCCGGTGCCGCGGGCTCCTCGGCCCGGGCGCCCGAGACCGGGGCCAGCACCGTTCCTGCGAGGACGACTGCGATGAGACTTCTGAGCACGATCAACCTTTCACTCCACTGCTGAGCTCGTTGCCGGTGAACTTCCTCTGGAAGATCACGAACAGGGCGACGGCGGGTGCCGCCAGCACCACGGCCCCGGCGAGGATGGCGCCGTACGGGTTGTCGGCGCGTCCGGCGATGTTGCTGATGTAGTTGGCCAGCGTCACGGCGAGCGGCTGGAGGGCCTGGTCCTTGGTGACGAGGAACGGCCAGAGGAACTCGTTCCACGGCCCGATGAAGGTCAGCAGGGCCGCGGTCAGGATGGCCGGGCGCACCAGCGGCAGCGCGATCGACCACATGATCCGGAGCTCACTGGCACCGTCCAGGGCCGCGGCGGCGAACAGGTCGTCGGGCAGCTGCAGGAAGAACTGACGGAAGACGAACACCGCCGTCGAGTTGATCAGGAACGGCGCGATCATGCCCATGTAGGAGTCGGCCAGCCCGTAGGTGCGCACGATCATCACGTAGATCGGGATGATCAGCAGCTGGAACGGGATGATCTGCACCAGCAGCATCACCGCGAAGAGCGTGCCGCGACCGCGGAAGTGCAGTCGGGCCAGGGCATAGCCGGCGAGCACGCCGAACACGACGGTCCCGAGCAGCACGCCGCCCGTGAAGATCACCGAGTTGAGCAACGACTGGACCAGGTCGACGCGGCTGTTGATGTCGCTGTAGTTGTTCAGCGTGAAGTCGCCCGTGGGGAAGGCGCCCTTCAGCGAGGTGTCCGGCTTCTTCTGCAGCGAGCCGATGACCATGTAGTAGAAGGGGAACAGGAAGACGAGAGCGCCGCCGAACAGCGCGACGTTGCTCCAGATGCGACGTTCGTTCATCTCAGTCACGCTCCAGGAATCGACGTTGGACGAGCGCGATGACCAGCACCATGCCCACGAGGACCACGCCGATCGCCGAGGCGGTGTCGGGGTTCCCCTGCTCGATGCCCTTCTGGTACATCACGAAGACCGGGGAGGCAGAGGCGCCGTCCGGGCCGCCGCCGTTGGTGAGCAGGTAGGGCTCGGTGAACAGGTTGGCTCCGGTGATGGTGGCCAGGATGACCACCAGCGTGGTGGCCGCGCGTACGCCGGGCACGGTCACGTTCATGAACGACTTGAACCGGCCGGCCCCGTCGATCGACGCTGCCTCGTAGAGGTCCTTCGAGACACCCTGCAGGGCCGCCAGGTAGAGCAGGATGAAGAAGCCCATCTGCTTCCAGGTGACGAACAGGGCGATGATCGGCATCGCGAGGTGGCTGTTGACCAGCCACGACGGCGAGGGGGCGAGCGGCCCGAGGATCTGGTTGACCATGCCACCCGCGCCGAACAGGAACAGCCACACGCCGACCAGGGCGACGCTCGCCGTCACGTAGGGCACGTAGTAGGAGACCCGCAGGAACGTGCGTGCCCGGGTGATCGCGTTGAGCCCCGACGCCAGCACCAGCGACAGCACCACGGTGAGCGGCACGTTGATCACCAGGAAGATGCCGACGTTGAGGAAGGCGCGCTGCACGTCGGGGTCGGAGAGCACCGCCGTGTAGTTGTCCAGCCCCACGAACGGCCGGTCCACCTGCGCGCCCGGCGCCGCGAAGAAGTAGTCGTGGAAGCTGATCCAGATCGCCAGCCCGAGGGGGTACGCGAACACCAGCGCCAGGAACAGCGCATACGGTGCCGCGAACACAGTCCCCAGGGGCTGGCGACCGAAGACCTTCGTGAGCGCTTGACTCACGGGGTCAGTTCTGGCCGGCGAGCTCGGTGGCCTTGTCCGCTGCGGCCTTGATGCTCTCGTCGACCGAGGTCTTGCCGAAGATCACCGACGACGAGAAGTTGTCGCGGATCTCCTGCCAGATCTCCACCGAGTTCGGCACGTTGGGCACCTCGACCGTGCGCGACGCCTGGTCGGCGAACGCCGTGTAGTCGGGGTGGGCCTTGAAGTACTCGGCGTACGTCGTGGCGAGGTCGGTGCGGATCGGCATCTGGCCGGTCGTCTCGAGCAGCTTGTTGTCCTGGTCCTCGCTGGTGGCGAACTTCAGCACGTCCCACGCGGTCTTCTGGTTCTCGCACGCGGAGTAGAGGCCGATGTTCTTGGAGTCCGAGAACGAGTAGATCTCGCTCGGGTCCTTGCCCTCCTTGGTCGGCACCGGGACGGCGCCCCAGTTGACCTTGCCCTTGTAGACCGCGATCGCCCACGGACCGACGACCGCCATCGCCGACTTCTTGTCGGCGAACGCGTCGCCGTCGTACTTCTCCTGCGGGGTGTAGCCGGCCTCGTACATCTGCTTCCAGAAGTTCCAGACGTCCTTGCCGGCCTCGTCGTTGAACGTCGCCTTGCCGTCCTCGACCGTCTGCTTGCCACCGGACTCGGCGGCGTACAGCGGGTAGAAGTCGAACCAGGCCTGGAAGAACTCACTCGACGGCGAGGGCTGGATCGCTGCGGAGGCGACCTTGCTGTCGACGATCTTCTTGCTGGTGGCGAGGAACTCGTCGTACGTCTTCAGCGGCGGGTTGGCCGGGTCGATGCCGGCCTTCTTGAACAGGTCCTTGTTGTAGAAGATCATCACCGGGTTCTGCTTCCACGGGATCTGGTAGAACTTCCCGTCCGGCGACTGGTACTGCTCGGCCTGCTCGCCCGAGCGCTGCTCGATGTAGTCCTTGGCGCCCTTGAAGTCGTCCAGTGCCACGAGCCCGCCCTGCTTCTGGAACTGGGGCACGGCGGCCGGGCTGGTGTTGAAGACCAGGCACGGCGCGTTGCCGGCGGTGATCGCGGCCCCGATGACCTCCTCGGAGGTCTTGCCGGCGGGGATCTCCTGGGCGGTGATCTTCTGGTCGGAGTTCTTGGCGTTCCACTCCGCCACCATCGCCTTGCCCCAGGCGATCTCCTCGGGGTTGTTGGAGAGCCAGACCTTGATCGGGCCGGTCGAGCTCTTCGCGTCGCCCGAGTCCCCGCCACTGCCGCACGCGGCGGTGAGACCGACGGCGAGGAGGACGATCGAGGTGGTGAGGAGGTTGCGTTTCATCAGGGTTCCTATCTGGGTGGTGGATCAGCCGAGGACGGGTCCGGTCGACGAACGCACGACGAGTCGTGCGTCGGGCAGGTCTGCAGGAGTCGGCTCCTGGAGATCGATGAGCTGGAGGAGGCGGGTGGCGGCCGCGCGGCCCAGGGCGACCACGTCGGTGTGCACCGAGGTGAGCGAGGGCTGGAGGTGTGCGGAGATCTCGACGTCGTCGAAGCCGGTGACCGACAGGTCACCGGGCACGGAGACCCCGCGGGAGATGGCCAGCGAGAGGCCGGCCATCGCCATCAGGTCGTTGGCGAAGACCACGGCGGTGGGCCGGTCGGCGAGGTCGAGCAGGGTCCGCATCGCGCTGGCGCCGGACTCGGCGGAGAAGTCGGCCTCGACGCAGACTGCCCTCGGGCAGTCCTGCGTCCTGGAGCGCCTGGCCCCACGCCAGCCGGCGCGAACGGCCGTGCACGAGGTGCAGCGGGCCGGAGACGTGGGCGATGTTGCGGTGACCGAGCTCGACGAGGTGCTCGACGGCGGCGCGGATGCCGGGGGCGTCGTCCACGCCGAGCGCCGACTGCCGCGCCCGGGACTGCTCACCGAGGTGCGGGCCGATGATGATCGTCGGCAGGCCGAGCTCCTCGAGCAGTGCGGGTCGCTCGTCGTCGACCGCGAGGTCGGTGACGAAGACGCCGTCGACGCGGCCCTCCTGCACCAGCCGGCGGTACGCCGCGTGGTCGCTGTGCTCGGCGACCTGGAGCAGCAGCGCGTGCCCGCGGGTGGACAGCACGGTCTCCAGACCGGCGATGAACGACGGGAAGAACGCATCGGCCCGCAGGATCTCCGGCGGCCGGGCGATGACGAGACCGACGGCCAGCGCCTTGGACACCGACAACGCGCGCGCCCTCGGGCTCGGCGACCAGCCGAGGCTCTCGGCGGTCTCGAGGATGCGCTTGCGGGTGTCCGGGGAGATGCCGGGCCGGCCGTTGAGGGCGAAGGAGACGGCGCCCTTGGACACGCCCGCGGCCGTTGCCACGTCGTTGATCGTCGGCCGTCCCATGTGCCCGACTAAACCGGTTTAGTTCCGGAGTGTCAAGGGTCACACGGCGCCGCGCCCGGGCCAGGACTCCTAGACGGAGGGCTGCAGCACGCCCCCCTCGCCGCGGACGATCAGTCCGTCGGCCAGGGCGAGGCCGAGGGCGCGCTCGAAGCGGCCGGGCTCCCAGTACGCGGCGCCCGACGAGGGTGCCGAGCTCCTCGGTCGAGCAGGGACCGTTCTGCTCCACGGCGCGCGTCAGCTGACCCATCTCGTGGAAGACCTGACGGTCGCGTCTTCCCTCGGTGGAGGGCTTGGGTGGTGGCATCGGCATGGTTGTCTCCTCGTCTCGCAGGTGCGGACTCACACCCGCTGGGTCGCGGACTCCTGGCCGTGGCCCTGCGCGTCGTCGTCCTCGGCCGTCAGCGGCTTGGCGATGTTCTCCAGCGACTGGCCCTCGGCCCGGACGCCGAGGAAGATCTCGACGACGCCACCGGCGATCATCAGCGCCGCACCGATGAAGTAGCCGATGGCGATGGCGGTGATGTCCTTGTCGGCGGACGCGTCGTCGATCAGCTTGCCGAAGAGCAACGGTCCGGAGATGCCGCCGACCGCGGTGCCGATCGCGTAGAAGAAGGCGATGCACAGGGCCCGCGTCTCCATCGGGAACACCTCACTGGCAGTGAGGTAGGCCGCGCTCGCTCCCGCGGAGGCGAAGAAGAAGATCACCGCGCCGAAGATCGTCAGCGACACCGCGGTGAGATCGCCGAGCACGACCCCGGCGACGGCGAGCAGCACCCCGGAGAGGATGTAGGTCCCCGCGATCATCTGCACCCGGCCCAGCCGGTCGAACAGCGGACTCAGCACGAGTGCCCCGACGAAGTTGCTCAGTGCGAAGACGGCGATGTAGTAGCCGGTCTGCTTGACGTCGAAGAAGGTGCCCAGCGTGTCGCCGTAGGTGAAGAAGAAGGCGTTGTAGAGGAACGCCTGGCCGACGAACAGCGAGAAGCAGAGGATCGTGCGCTTGGGATAGAGCGTGAAGACGGTCCTCGCGATCTCGGGGATGCTGATCGTCCGGCGCTGCCGGATCGTGATCGTCTCGCTGACCGACGGCAGCTCCTTCCCGGTCTCGTCGACCACGGTCTTCTCGATGTCGCGGACGATCTCCTCGCCCTCGTCCTCACGGCCGTGGATGAACAGCCAGCGCGGGCTCTCCGGCACGTTGCGGCGCACCAGCAGGATGCCCACCGCGAGCACGGCACCGAGGCCGAAGGCGATGCGCCAGCCCCACGCGGGGTCCACCTTGCTCGGGTCGAGCAGCGGGATGGTGAGCAGGGCGCCTCCGGCGGCACCGATCCAGAACGAGCCGTTGATGGCGACGTCGACCCGGCCGCGGTACTTCGCCGGGATCAGCTCGTCGATGGCCGAGTTGATGGCGGCGTACTCCCCACCGATGCCGGCGCCGGTGAGGAAGCGAGCCGCGAAGTACCACGTCGGGTTCATCGAGAACGCCGTCAGCACGGTGGCCACGGTGTAGACGCCGAGGGTGATCAGGAACAGCTTCTTGCGTCCGAACCGGTCGGTGAGCTGGCCGAAGAACAGCGCACCGATGCAGGCGCCGGCGACGTAGACGGCACCGGCGACGCCGACCTGGAAGCTGCTCATGCCCAGGCCGGTGCTCTCCGGCTTCAGCGCCTCGCTCATCGAGCCGACGATGGTGACCTCGAGCCCGTCGAGGATCCACACGGTGCCCAGTCCGATGACCACCAGCCAGTGCCACCGGGCCCACGGCAACCGGTCCATCCGTGCCGGGATGTCAGTGGTGATGCGACCTGTCTCGACGGCGTCCGCCATGTCTACCTCCCCAGTCCCGGGGCGTGGTCGGCACCAGCCCCGCCAGAGCCCGTACCCCTGCCCTTCGTCGCACAAACCAGTCCGGAGGGGGCTGGCGTCTAGGCTCCGGGTGTGCTGATCACCAACCATGTCGTGGCCGGCGCGGTCATCGGCACCTTCGCTCCCGGACCCGGGAGCGCGTTCGTCCTCGGCTTCGCCTCCCACGCCGCGATGGACGCCCTGCCGCACTGGGGCCACCCCGACCAGTCGATGTTCCTCAAGGTGGCCGTCGTGGACGGCCTCTTCGGCCTGGCCACGATGGCGACCATCGCTCGCGCCGCCACCCCGGAGCGTCGCGCGGCCGTCATCGCCGGGATGCTCGGGGCGTGCGTGCCGGACGCCGACAAGCCGAGCAAGCTGTTCTTCGGCGGCTCGCCCTTTCCCGCGTGGTTCGACGACGTGCACAAGCGGATCCAGAACGAGGCGCACGAGCGGATGCCGTACGAAGCCGTCGGTGGCGTGCTCGGCTCGTTCTTCGCCCGCGCGCTCGTACGACGCTAGGCGAGCCTGGCCCTCACGACGTCGTCGAGCACGCCGAGCGGGAGCGATCCGGAGTCGAGCACGGCGCTGTGGAACCGCTTCACCTCGAAGGCGCTCCCCTGCCGCTGCTCGGCCTCCGCGCGCATTCGCTGGATCTCCAGCCGGCCCACCATGTACGACGTCGCCTGGCCCGGCGAGACGATGTAGCGGTCGATCTCCGGGCGCACCATGCCGTCGGCCAGCGGTGAGTTCTCCACCATGTACTCGACCGCCTGCTCCCGGCTCCAGCCGAGCGCGTGCAGTCCGGTGTCGACGACGAGGCGGCAGGCCCGCATCGAGTCGGCGGCGAACATCCCCATCCGGTCCACCGATCCGGTGTAGAGCCCCATCTCGTCGGAGAGTCGCTCCGTGTAGAGCCCCCAGCCCTCGGCGTACGCCGAGTTGTGGATGTGCTTGCGGAACTCCGGCACGTTCTCGAGCTCGCTCGCGATCGCCAGCTGGAGGTGGTGGCCGGGGATGCCCTCGTGGAAGGCCATCGACTCCAGCTCGAAGGTGCCCCACGACGCCGGGTCGTCGATGTTGACGAAGAAGGTGCCGCCGCGGCTGCCGTCGGTGGCCGGCGGGAAGTAGAACGCCTTGGCCCCGGTCATCGTCCCCTGCACGCCGCACCGGGCCTTCGGGAGCACCTCGAACCACGCGGGCATCGCGTCCCACGCCCGCTGCAGCGCGACCTCGGAGGCCTCGATCAGCTGCTCGCCGGTCTCGAAGTGCAGCTTGGGGTCGGTGCGCATCGCCGCGAAGATCTCGCCGAGGTCGTCGGTGCCGACCACCTCGGGGCCGAGGCTGCGGTACTCGTCGGCCAGCTTCGCGATCTGGGCCAGGCCGATGTCGTGGATCTCCTGGGCCGTCTTCTCGGTGGTCGTGTAGTAGCGCAGCGTCGCGGCGTACGCCTCGTCGCCGCCGTCCAGCCAGCTCAGGCCGGCCTTGTCGTCGGGGCGCGCGTGCGGCAGCACCTCGTTGCGCAGCACGTCGCGGTAGGCCTCCAGCCCGGGCCGCACGTCGGAGGCGACCACCTCGCGCAGCCGGGCCTTCCATCCGTCCACGTCGAGACCGTCAGGAGGAGACGTCGTGTTCAGCAGCGGGTCGTCGGCGACCGGCAACGACAGCTGCTTGTCGATCTGCGCCACGGTGTCCTGCACCGCGAACGCGGCCGGCAGCCGACCGCTCGCGATGCCCTCGCGCTGCCGCTCCGCGAGCTCGCGGTAGTAGCGGCCCATCCCGCGGAGCTTCTCGACCAACGCGTCGGCGACCTCGGCGTCGGGCAGCGCGAGCATCCCCATCACGATCGGCAGGGAGACCTGCTCGCCGAAGATCGGGTCGGCGGCCATCTCCTTGAACCGCGCCTCCTGCAGATCGGCCTGCGACGTCGCGTCGGCGGTGAGCACCTCGCGCGTGATGCGCTGCTGCTCGTCCAGCCCCGCCTCGTCGATCGCCTGCGCACGCTCCGCGAACGAGCGCAGTGCTGCGATGTCGCGATCCTCCGACTCGCGGGTCGCGACCTCGAACTCCCCGGCCCGCGCGTAGTCACCGATCAGGTGCGCGCTGGTCGGGTTGCTGCTCAGGTAGTGCTCCCAGTACTCCGCGGCCAGGGTGTCGATCTCGCTCATCTGTGTCCTTTCGGGTCGAGGCCCAGCTTCTCGGTGGTCTCCTCGCGCATCTGCACCTTGCGGATCTTGCCGGTGACGGTCATCGGGAACTCGTCGACCAGCAGGACGTAGCGCGGGATCTTGTAGTGCGCGAGCTTGCCGGTGGCGAACTCGCGGACCTGGTCGGCGTCGATCGCATCCGCCCCGTCACGCAGCTTGACCCAGGCGGCCAGCTCCTCGCCGTACTTCTGGTCCGGTACGCCGATCACCTGCACGTCCTCGATGTCGGGGTGGGTGTAGAGGAACTCCTCGATCTCGCGCGGGTAGATGTTCTCACCGCCGCGGATCACCATGTCCTTGATGCGGCCGACGATGTTGCAGTAGCCGTCGTCCCGCATCTCGGCCAGGTCACCGGTGTGCATCCATCCGTCCGCGTCGATCGACTCCTCGGTCTTCTCCACGTCGTCCCAGTAGCCGAGCATCACCGAGTAGCCGCGCGTGCAGAGCTCGCCCGGCTGGCCGCGCTCGACGGTGTCGCCCGATGGGTCGACGACCTTGATCTCGACGTGCGGGTGGACCCGCCCGATCGTGGAGGTACGACGATCCAGGTCGTCGTCCGCCCGGGTCTGGCACGAGACCGGCGAGGTCTCGGTCATGCCGTAGCAGATCGACACCTCGGCCATGTGCATGTCGTTGACGCAGTGCTTCATCACCTCGACGGGACAGATGGAGCCGGCCATCACGCCGGTCCGCAACGTCGAGAGGTCGTGGTCGGCGAAGGTCGGGTGGTTCTGCATCGCGATGAACATCGTCGGCACGCCGTACAGCCCGGTGCAGCGCTCCTCGGCCACGCACCGCAGCGTGGTCTCGGGGTCGAAGCCGGGGGCCGGGATCACCATGGTGGCGCCGTGGGTGGTGCAGCCGAGGTTGCCCATCACCATCCCGAAGCAGTGGTAGAAGGGCACCGGGATGCACAGCCGGTCGTCGGCCGTGAAGTTGATCAGCTCGGTGGTGAAGAAGCCGTTGTTGAGGATGTTGCGGTGGCTCAGGGTGGCGCCCTTGGGGTAGCCGGTGGTGCCGCTCGTGTACTGGATGTTGATCGCGTCGCCCGGCTCGAGGGCCGACATCCGCTGCGCCACCGCGTCGTCCGGCAGCCCCTCCCCCTCGGCGAGCAGCGCGTTCCAGTCGTCGGTGCCGAGGTAGACGACGCGCTCCAGCGTCCCTCCGCTGGTCGAGCCCGTCGACACCTTCTCCCACACCTCGTCGACCATCGACCGGTAGTCGCTGGTCTTGAACGACTCCGCACTGACCAGCATCCGGAGCCCCGACTGGTTGACCGCGTAGGAGAGCTCGTGGGTGCGGTAGGACGGGTTGACGTTGACCAGGATCGCGCCGATCTTGGCGGTGGCGTACTGGGTGATCGTCCACTCCGCGCAGTTCGGCGCCCAGATGCCGACCCGGTCACCCTTCTCGATGCCGGCGCCGATCAGCCCGCGCGCGAGGGCGTTCACGTCCCGGTCGAGCTCGGTGTAGGTCCAGCGTCGGCCGGTGGCGTACTCGACGAGTGCCTCGTTGTCGCCGTACGACGCGACGGTCCGCTCGAAGTTGGCGCCGATGGTCTCCTCGATCAGGTCGGGCTCGGTCTCACCCTTGGCGTAGGACTCCATCTGGCGAACCTAGCCCCGCGGGACGAGCCGCAGCAACGACCCGGAACCAGTGCCCCCGACCTAGGCTGAGCAGGTGGCTCGATGGCCCGGGAACAGGTGGGCGGCGCTGGTCGGTGTGGCCCTGGTCGGGCTCGCGGCCGGTGCGCTCCTGGGCGGCCGGACCGACCTGCTCGACCGCGCCGGAGTCACCTCCGGCGACGACCGGCCCGCACTCCGTGTCGCCGCCGGTGCGATCGACACCTTCCAGGACGACACCTCCGACGGTGCGGACTTCGTGCTGCCGATCCTGAACCGGACCGGGTCGACGACGGTCGACGTCGCCATCCTCGGGATCCCGGGTCTCGCCTCCGGGCTCACGAGCGTGACGGTGCGCGACCTCCGCCCCGGGATCTGGCGAGGAGCGCGGTTCAGGGCACCGGCCAACTGCGACCAGCCCGTCCCGACCTCGCTCGACTCGGTGCGCCTCCGGATCACCGACGACGACCGCAGGACCGAGGTGGACGTGCCGCTGCCGGACCAGGCGCGGCTGCTCCTGGAGTACCAGCACGCGGTGTGCGCCCCTCCGTCGGACGACCTGACCCATCACCAGCTCGAGGGTGTGTGGCTCGTCGACCAGGTCTTCGCCGGCTGGCCGACCCCGGCCGATGCGTACCTGCTGCGGTTCGACCCCGACGGCACCTTCGTCGCGGACCCGCGAGGCAGCCTGTTCTCCGGCCGCCAGGGGGTGTGGGGGCGCTATCGGCTCGACGGCGAGCTGCTCACCACCGACGTCACCGGCGGCTACGGCTGCGATCCCGGCCAGCGGGCGGTCTGGCGGGTCGGCCTGCAGGCGGACGGCCGGTTACGGATGGTCTGGGTCAGGGGCTCCTGCCCCGAGTCCACCCGAGGGGTCTGGCTGTCCCGACGGGTGCTGCGCGACGTGGGACTGCCCTCGCGCCCGCCCGGCCGTGCTCCCGAGGGCGGCCTGCCGCTCGCTCGCGCGTCCGACACCACGGTCTGCCTCGACCGGGCCGCGTCCCGACCCGTGCTCTCGCTGCCCGCCGGCTTCCCCGCGGACTTCTACTTCTCGCAGGCGACCTTCCTGGTGCGCAGCGACCGCGTGGGCGGCGGCGCGGTGCGCGTCAGCGGGATCACCGGGTCGGACCTCGACGCCGTCCGCGACCTCTACCTCGGCGCCGCCCAGCGAGAGGGCTGGAGCGTGACCGGCAGCGCGGTGGCGGAGCACCACGCCGAGGCCACCTGGGAAGGCGGTGGCTACGAGGGCCGCTGGGCCCTGCGCGACTCGGTCCGGTGTCCCGGCGAGGTGGTCGTCGAGGTCGTCGCCCGGAAGCAGTGACTAGCCCATCCCGCCGTCGACCGCGAGCACGGCGCCGGTGACGAAGCCGGCCTCGGGCGAGGCGAGGTAGCGGATGGCGGCCGCGATGTCACCGGGCGCGATCGTGCCGGACAGCATCATCATCAGCCGGTCCGCGACGCGGGGGTCGAGGTCGTCGGTGAGCCGGTTCGCCACCTCCGCGACGATCGGGGTGTCGACCGTGCCGGGGCAGATCGCGTTGACCCGGATGCCCTCGGGCGAGAGCTCGAGGGCCAGGGCCCGCGTCAGCATGGTGAGTCCGCCCTTGGCCGCCGAGTAGGCCGTCGTGTAGGGCTGCGGCACCCGACCGGCGACCGACGAGACGTTGACGATGGTGCCCGTGCAGGCACGGATCAGCGGCATCGCCGCCTGCATCACCATGAACGGTCCCTTGAGGTCGACGTCGTGGACGCGGTCCCACTCGGCGTCGGTGATCGTCTCGAACCGGCCGAACTGCACGACGCCGGCCACGTTGGCCAGCACGTCGATCCGGCCGTCGCCGGAGCAGGCCTGGATCGCGGCGTCGACCGACGCCCGGTCCGCGACGTTGCACTCGACGTAGGTGACCCCGTCGGGGACGGTCGGCGCGATGTCGAGCCCGTAGACCGTGTCACCCGCCTCGGCGAACAAGGTGGCCGTCGCGTGCCCGATGCCCGAGGCCGCACCGGTGACCACGACGACCCGCGGCCCGCTCATGCATCGCCGTCGGTGAGGTCCACACCCGGACGCTACCGCGGAACTGGAACAGGTTCTAGATGTGGGCGTGGTCCCACCAGTCGAGACACCCGAGCCCGCTTTCAACGCCGGGCCAATCCGATGCGTACCCACCCCCGAACTGACAGTCGACCCCGCAGCACGAGAAGGAGTTCTCGATGAACCGCTCACGCACGCTCGTCATGGCCGGCGCCGTCGCCGCCGCCCTGGTCCTGCCGCTCGGACCGGCCAACGCCGGCAGCAGCCAGAAGCACTCCACCGGCCACGCCGTGGGCCTGGCCGGAGGCGACACCCTCGTCGCCGTCGACCTGTCCAAGCCGGGCAAGCCCAAGGCCGTCGGCAAGGTCTCCGGCCTGAGCGGCGACACCGAGCTGGTCGGCATCGACTTCCGGGTGCAGGACCAGAAGCTGTACGCCGTCGGCGACGCCGGAGGCGTCTACACCCTGTCCTCGAAGGCGAAGGCCACCAAGGTGAGCCAGCTGACCGTCGCGCTGTCCGGCTCGACGTTCGGCGTCGACTTCAACCCGGCGGCCGACCGCCTGCGCGTGGTCAGCGACACCGGGCAGAACCTGCGCCACGACGTGAACCCCGGCGGCGCCACCATCGCCGACGGCACGCTCACCTACCCGCCGGCCACGACTCCCGCCACGGGGATCAGCGCGGCGGCGTACACGAACAACGACCTGGACGCGGACACGGCGACCACGCTGTTCGACATCGACACCGCGATGGACCAGGTGGCCATCCAGGCGCCGGCCAACGCGGGCTCGCTCTCCTCGACCGGCAAGCTCGGAACGGACGCCGGCAGCGATGCCGGCTTCGACATCGGCGGGACCGACAACCACGGCTGGGCCACGCTCAGCGTCGGCGGCAAGTACCGGCTCTACGCGGTCTCGCTGCTCACCGGCGAGGTCCGGTCGAAGGGCAGCTTCCCGAACTCCCTGCAGGTCAGCGACATCGCCCTGCCGATCGGGCACTGACCCGGCTGAAGGAACCACGCCACCGGTGGCCGTGACCAGACGGTTCTCTCGCACCCCCTCCCTCGCCCGCGAGGAGGGGGTGCGAGAGGCGTACGCCGCCCACGGTGCCGAGCTCTACCGTTTCGCACTGCGCGGTCTCGGTGACGCCCATGCGGCGCAGGACGCGGTGCAGGAGACCTTCCTGCGGGCATGGCGTGCCCGCGACCGCTACGACCCGCAGGTGGCGAGCCTGCGGGTGTGGTTGTTCGGGATCGCCCGCAACGTGGTGATCGACCTGCACCGCGCCCGCGGTGCGCGTCCGTGGCTGCGCTCCCTGGCGGACCACGAGACGCTGGCCGACGCGCCGAGCGTCGCCCCCGACCAGTGGGACGCGCTGATGCATCGCTGGCTGGTCGAGGAGGCGTTGCGCAGGCTCGGCGACGACCACCGCCAGGCGCTGGAGGAGACCTACCTCGCGGACCGGCCGTACGACGAGGTCGCCCGGGAGCTCGGCATCCCGGTGAGCACGCTGCGCAGCAGGGTGTTCTACGGGCTGAAGGCACTGCGGGTCGTGATGGAGGAGATGGAGGTGTCGCTGTGAACGAGCAGGAGCACCGGAGGCTGCGCGCCGACCTGGGTGCCTACGTCCTCGGCCAGCTGTCCGTGGAGGAGGCAGCTGAGCTGGAGCGGCACCTCGACGGCTGCGCGGCCTGCACGGCGGAGCTCGTGGAGCTGACGCCGGTGGCGCACGCCCTGGCCGAGCTCCGCAGCCATCCGCACGCGGAGGAGTCCGTGGTGCCGCCCCCCGAGCTCGGGGACCGGGTCGTGGCCGCGGTCGGACGGCAGGCCCGGCAGGAGGGGCGCCGTACCTGGGCCCGCGCCGCCACGCTCGCCGGGGTCGCCGCCGCCGCGCTGGTCGTCGGTGTCCTCGGAGCCAGGGCCCTGACCGGCGCGGAACAGACCCCTGCCGGGCCGACGGTGCCCCTGGAGGCGGTCGAGGTGCGGGTCGACGATCCGGGGGTCCGCGCGTCGGCCGACCTCGTCGACCACACCTGGGGCGTGGAGGTGAAGCTCACCGCCACCGGCTTCGACCGCGGCAGCCGCTACCGCGCGACCGTCCTCGGCATGGACGGGAAGCGCTACCCCGCCGGCGGCTTCGTCGGCACCGGCACCAGGGAGATGGACTGCAACCTGAACTCCTCGGTGCTCCGCGACCGTGCCGCCGGGTTCGAGATCCGCGACGGAGACGGAGCCGTGGTGGTCAGCTCGGCGTTCGGGTGACCCTCAGGCTGAGCAGCTCGTCCGCGCGTACGGCGTAGCGGAGGTCCTCGCGCCCGGGAAGCCTGACGCCGACGACCTGGTCCTCGCCGGTGTCGTTCTGCGCGAACACGCCGATCGTGCCGTCGGGGTTGGCGAACGCGGCCGCCGGCACTCCCGGCGACCCGGACACGCCCAGCACCCGCGCTCCCGGGTCCGCCGCGCGTTGCAGGTGGGCGAGGACGTAGAACTCCGGACCCGGCCGGACGTCGTCACCGTCGATGCGCAGCAGGCCGCGGCAGTCCGCGCAGCCCTGCGAGGAGGCCTCGTCGCGAGGGCCGCCACGCGGGTCGACCGCGAGGTTCCACATCAGCAGCCCGGTGGAGCCGGCGGCGATGCTCTGCTCGACGAGGCGGCGTGCGTCCCAGCCGAACGCCTCCGCCCACGGGCTGGTCGTGCCGGTGCACTCGGTGACCAGGGGCGGGACCGGGAGCCCGGCCATCTGCTCGGGGTCGCCCTCGTAGCAGTGGAACGACGCCGCGTCGAAGGCATCGGGAGCCCCTCGGAGAATCGTGTCGTAGCGCGCCCGGTCGGCCCAGTTGTGGTCCACGGCCCACAGCTCCACGTCACTCGGGCAGCCCGGGCGCGACCCTCTCCGCCAGCGAGATCTGCTGCTCGTCGCTCATCGTCATCGACGGGTAGTCGGTGCTGAACCCGGGCTCGTTGCCGAGGGTCAGCGCCTCGAGCGGGACCCCGGCGTCGCCGAGGGCGCGCGCCTGCGCGACGAGCATGTCGGCGTACTGGTCGAGCTGGTCGTCCCGGAGG
Source organism: uncultured Actinomycetota bacterium (assembly GCA_963722835.1). Lineage (GTDB taxonomy): Bacteria > Actinomycetota > Actinomycetes > Propionibacteriales > Nocardioidaceae > Marmoricola. The sequence goes on along the minus strand of CAVROK010000011.1, from coordinate 203,924 downwards.
GCACCACCCCTGATCCCGCGCGGTTCCTTCATCCACACCGGCGCGCTCCACGGCGTCGCGACCACCTGCAGCTCAGGGCGGAGCTGCGCGATCTCGCGCGCCATCGCCGACGAGTCCCGGGCCTGCGGGCTCGGGGAGGCGACCCGACCGTCCCATCCCCAGGTCCACGGCGACGGCGACATGTCGGTCGCTGTGAGCGGCAGCCGGATCCAGTTCAGCCGAGCACCCTGCTCGTCCTGCGGGTCGAACAGCAGGTCCACGCCGTCCGGGGCTCCGGACAGCAGCTCCACCGAGGCGTCGGTCAGCGCCGCGCCGGTGCCGCGCCACTCCTGACGACGGTCGCCCGGGTCGACGCGCACCGTCACCGTCGCGGGCCGGGTCTCCTCGGTCACGGGGAGGAGGCGTCGCGCGGTGTCGTCGGGCGACGTCACCCACGCCGTGCTTCCGGAGTCGTCGGACGTCACGACCGCGCCGATCCCGGCCGCGAGCAGGGCCAGGAGCCCCACGACCAGCAGACCCCGGCTCGCGATCACGGCGGCAGCACGCGGCCGAAGTAGTCCTCGATGCCCTCGTCGTCCCACTGCCGCGACTCGCGCAGCCCGTCGGCGAGCATCGCCAGGTAGGCCGGCGACGGCTGGGTGTGCTCGACGTGGTCGATGCCGTGCGGGGCGGTGAAGAGCAGCATCGGGACTCCCTCGAGCCGGCCCACCTCGACGAGCGTCTCGTAGCGGCCGGGCCCGACGTGGTGCCGCCCGCCGTCGATCCCGCCGATCACCACCTCGACGAGCGGGTCCCCCTCCTGGGGAACGCGGTACATCTCCTGGGCGGCGATGTCGGCGAACTGGTGCGCGGTGATCAGGAAGGCGCGGGCAGCAGTGGGTCCGCCCTCGGCATCGTGGTCGTAGAACGCGACCCCGCCGTGCCACTGCGGCGAGTGGCCGGCGAAGTAGAGCGCGCCCGGGAGGTCGACCGGCACGCTGCGCCGCGGTGGGGAGCCGTCGCGGGCCCCGGGGTTCGCCCGGTTGCCGCCCGGCGGGACGCCACCTTCGAGGTACGCCGAGAGCCGGGCCTCCGACATGTTGGAGCCGTAGCTGACGTACCAGACGTCGCCCTCCTGCGGCAGGGGCTGCGCGGCCGGCTCGTCGCTCTCCTCGCTCGACATGGCCCCAGACGCTAGCGGGCCGACCTCAGCTCCTGACGGAGACCTTCGCCGGTGCGACGTCGACGTCGTCGACCACCACGCGTCCGATCGCGAGGCCGACCAGGGTGACCAGCATCGCGACCCCGACGTACGCCGCGACGGTGCTGCCGGACTCGTCCTTGGAGAGCAGCCACGTCATCGCGGCGGGCGCGACGGCACCGCCGATGATGCCGGCGAAGGTGTAGGCCAGCGAGGTGCCGGTGTAGCGCAGCCGCGCGTGGAACTGCTCGGCGATGTAGGCCGCCTGCGGGCCGTACATGAACGCGTGCAGGGCCAGGGCGACCGTCACGCCGATGACCAGGGAGGCCATGCCGCCGGACCGGGTCATCGCGAGGAACACCCAGACCCAGATGGCGGCGCCGACGGCCGCGACGCCGTACACCAGGCGTCGGTCGATGCGGTCGGAGAGCCAGCCGGCGAACGGGATCAGTGGCACCTCGATCAGCGAGGCGATCATCACCGCGGTGAGCGCCTCGCCCTTGGAGAAGTCGAGCTGGTCCGTCGCATAGGTGAGCACGAAGACCACGAACATCGCGTAGAGCACGTCCGGGCCGACGCGGCACAGGATGCCGCTCGCGAGACCACGCGGGTGGTCGCGCAGGATGTCCTTGATCGGCTCCTCCGCGAAGTCACCACGCGCCTCGATCTCCCGGAAGACGGGCGTGTCCTCGAGCCGGGTCCGGATCCACAGGCCGAACGCCACCAGGATCCCGGACAGCAGGAAGGCGACCCGCCAGCCCCACGACTCGAAGGCCGCGTCGCTGAGCGAGGCCGCGAGGATGCCGAGCACCGCGTTGGCCAGCACGTTGCCGAGCGGCGGGCCGACCTGGGCCGCCGAGGCCCAGAAGCCGCGGCTCTCCGGCGTGCTGTACTCCGAGGAGAGCAGCACGGCGCCGCCCCACTCGCCGCCGACGCCGACGCCCTGGGCGAACCGGAGCACGACCAGCAGGATCGGCGCGAGCAGGCCGACCTGTCCGTGCGTCGGCAGCAGGCCGATCAGCACGGTGGCGACGCCGATCAGCATCAGCGTCCAGACGAGCACCCGTTTGCGGCCGACCCGGTCGCCGAGCCGGCCGAACACGATGCCGCCGATGGGGCGTGCGACGTAGCCCGCGGCGTACGTGCCGAACGCCAGCATGGTGCCGGTGAGCGGCTCGTCGCTCGGGAAGAACAGGTCGCCGAAGACGAGCGCCGCGGCGGCGCCGTAGACCGCGAAGTCGTACCACTCGAGAGTGGTGCCGGAGAGGCTGGCGGCGAAGGCCTTCACCAGGCTCTTGCGGTCACCGACGGCGCCGGGGGTGCTGGCGGTGGGCGTGTGGCCACTCATGCGGGGGCCCCTTTCCTCGGAATGGGCAGGTGTTCCATGGTGGTTGAGTGTGAATTGCCCATCCGGGCCGTCGGCCAAACGAGAGGATCCCCATGACCTTGCTGCAGCTCGACGTCGTCGACGAGGGACCGCGCGAGGTCGCGGTGGGCTGGCTGTTCAACGCGGGGTACGCCGGCCGCGACTCCGACGCGGTGCAGCACCACGTCGACGAGCTCGCCGGGCTCGGCGTGCCGGCGCCGGACAACGTGCCCACGCTCTACCCGCTGGGCAGCCTGCTCGCGCGGCAGGACGACGTGGTCCAGGTGCCGCACGGGCGCACCTCCGGTGAGGCCGAGTGGGCCCTGATCGTCGGCGGCTCGCCCGACGACCTGCTCGTGGCCGCTGCGTGCGACCACACCGACCGGGCGCTGGAGGTGCACGGCGTCGCGTGGAGCAAGCAGTCCGCGCCCGACGTCATCGCTCGCCGGGCCTGGCGCTGGGACCGCGTGGCCGACGCGTTCGACGACTTCAGCCTGAAGGCGTGGGTGACCCACGACCACGACGAGGAGCTGATCTCCGACGGGTCGCCCGCCGACCTGCTCTCCCCCACCTACTGGGTCGACCGGCTCGACGAGGCCGGGCTGCTCCGCCCGGGCACGGTGCTGCTGAGCGGCACCATCCCGATGATCGAGGGCGTCGACCAGTTCGCCGACGGCTGGCGGGTCGAGCTGACCGACCCGGACGGACGCACGAGTCGTGCGGCCTACCGGGTCGAGCAGCTCAGCGAACCCTGGGAGTGAGATCGGCGCTCACTCGTGGGCGCTGCGCACCACTCGGTCGTGGCGCAGCGACGAGGCCTTGGTCTCCTTGGCGAACGCGACCGCCACGATCGTGAGCACCGCCGCGATCGCGACGTAGACACCGACCGCGAACGTGTTCTTCTCCGACGCGGAGCCCAGCAGCTCGACCGCGATGATCGGGGCGAGCGCGCCGGCGAAGATCGAGGCCAGCTGGTAGCCGACGGAGGCTCCCGTGTAGCGGACCGACGTACCGAAGAGCTCGGAGAAGAAGGCCGCCTGCGGGGCGTACATCAAGGTGTGGAAGAACAGGCCGACCACGACCGCGAGCAGGATGGGGCCGGGCTCGTTGGTGTCGAGCAGGCCGAAGAAGACGAAGCCCCAGATCCCCACACCGACCGCGCCGGTGAAGTACAGCGGACGGCGACCGACCTTGTCGGAGAGGGCACCGATGGCCGGCACCAGGAAGAACTGCAACGCGGCGCCGATCAGCAGCATCCGCAGGATCAGGTCCTTGTCCTGGTCGAGGTACGTCGTCACGTAGGTGATCGAGACGATCGTGAAGATGTAGTAGCTGATGTTCTCGGCCATCCGCATGCCCATCGCGATGAAGACCTCCTTGGGATAGGTCTTGATCACCTCGACCAGCGGCAGGTGCGTGGACCCGGTCTTCTTCTCCGCGATCTCGGCCTTGGCCTCCTGGTAGACCGGCGACTCCTCGAGCTGGAGCCGGACGTAGAGGCCGATCAGGACGAGCACGGCGGAGAGCAGGAACGGGATCCGCCAGCCCCACGCCTCGAACGCGGCGTCGCTCTGGAAGGCGGCGAGGACGAAGAGCACGCCGGTCGCCAGCAGGTTGCCGAGCGGCACGCCCGCCTGCGGCCACGACGACCAGAAGCCGCGGCGGGCCTCGTCGCCGTGCTCGGCGGCCATCAGCACCGCACCGCCCCACTCGCCGCCGACGGCGAAGCCCTGCAGCAGCCGGCAGACGAGGAGCAGGATCGGCGCCGCGACGCCGATGGAGGCGTACGTCGGCAGCAGCCCGATGGCGAACGTCGCGACACCCATCAGCATCAGGGCGACGACGAGCATCTTCTTGCGCCCGACGCGGTCACCGAAGTGACCGAAGACCACACCACCGAGCGGCCGCGCGACGAAGCCGACCGCGTAGGTGCCGAACGCCAGCAGGGTCGCGTTGACCGGGTCGGCGTCCGGGAAGAACAGCGTCCCGAACACCAGCGCTGCGGCGGAGCCGTAGAGGAAGAAGTCGTACCACTCCACGGCGGTGCCGATCAGGCTGGCGAAGACGACCTTGACGATGCTGGTGCCGCTCCGGCCCGACGAGTGTTGCCCCGCGGAGGTGGGGGTCGAGGTGGTGGTCATGAGTGATTGCTCCCTTTCATGCGGCGGTCCAGCCGCCGTCCATCAGATATGAGGTGCCGTTGATCGAATCGGTGCCGGGACCGCAGAGGAACGCGACGAGGCCGGCCACCTCGTCGGGCTCCACGAGCCGCTTGACCGGGGTGCGGGCGAGCAGGACCTCGTCGAGCACCTCGGCCTCGTCGATGCCGTGGCTGCGGGCCTGGTCGCTGATCTGTCCCTCCACGAGCGGGGTCCGCACGTAGCCGGGGCAGATGGTGTTGCTGGTGACGCCCTTGGCCGCGGCCTCGAGCGCGATCACCTTCGACAGGCCCTCGAGCCCGTGCTTGGCCGAGACGTAGGCCGACTTGTACGGCGAGGCCCGGTGGCCGTGGACCGACGAGACGTGGACGAGACGACCCCACCCGGCGGCGTACATGCCGGGGAGCAGTGCGCGGGCGAGCAGGAACGGCGCCTGCAGCATCACCTGGTGGATGTGCGCGAAGGTGGCCGGGTCGAACTCCTCGACCGGGGCGACGTGCTGGATGCCGGCGTTGTTGACGAGGATGTCGATGCCGCGGTCGCCGAGTCGCAGGTCCTCGATCGACTCGGGCTCGGCGAGGTCGGCGACGAGGTGCTCACCGCCGATGGCGGTCGCGACCTCCTTGGCGCCGGCCTCGTCCCGGTCGAGCACGAGGACACTGGCGCCGGCGTCCGCCAGTCGGGTGGCGACGGCTCGGCCGATGCCGCTCGCCGCCCCGGTGACCAGGGCGGTGCGCGCGGACAGATCGGTGCTCATGGGACATCACGGTAGGGAGACCTGGCTCACCGCCGCCATGTGTGCGCAGCCATGATCTGACCGAGATCATGTGCCGTGCGTCACACACTCCTGCGCAGCCGCGCCATCTGGAGCGCGAGCTGCACGTCGAGCCGACGGCCGGGGTCGCGCCAGCTCTCGCCGAGCAGCTGCCCCACCCGTTCGAGGCGCTGGGTGACCGTGTTCGGGTGGATGTGCAGCCGGTCCGCGGTCTCGCGCAGCCCGCCGCCGGCGTCGAACCAGGCCTCCAGCGTCTCGGCGAGACGGGTCTCGCGCGCCGCGTCGTAGTCGAGCACCGGTCCGAGCGTCGTACGGACGAACTCCTCGAGCTCCTCGGGGCCGTTGCCGCCGAGCAGCAGCCGGGCCAGACCGAGGCCGGCGGGGTCGCTCACCTCTCCGTGGCGACCGAGCCGGAGCAGGGCGTCCAGCGCCTGACGGGCCTCGCGCCACGCCTGCGGGATCGCGTCGGCGTGCGCACCGGTCACCCCGACCGTGGCGCCGTCGAGCCGGGCTGCGCAGCTGCTCGCCCAGCTGCCCGGGGTCACCGGGGGCCAGCACGACGACGTGTCCCTCGTGGACTCCCCCGAGGCCGTGGAGCTCGCGGGCGAGCGTCGCCGCGACCCGCGCACCCGGCTGCTCGGCCGACGGCGTCGCGACCGCGATGGCGAGGTCGCCGTCGAGGTCGGCGCCCTGCTGGCGCGCACGCTCGCGCAGCCGGACGTCGTCGAGGTCGCGGCCGCTGACCAGGTCGCTGAGCAGCTCGCCGCGCACGCGGCTCTCCGCCTCTGCCTCGGTGCGACCGAAGAGCAGGACCAACGCCGTGACGAGCGCGCCCCGCTCGAGCGTGCGGCGCTCGGGCTGGTCGAGGGACTCCGGGGTCCGGAGCACCAGGGTGCCGAGGTGCTCGTCGCCGGCTGCCGCGACCGCGATCCACGCCTCGGCAGACTGGACGGAGCGGCCCGACGACCTCGCCTGCTCGACTGCGTCGTCCGGCGGCGGGTGGTCGGGACCGGCGAGCAGACGACCCTCCTCGTCGTACACCGAGAGCTGGCCGCCGAGGATCTCCGCCAGCACGTCGGCGACCTCGACGACACCGCCGCCGTGCAGCAGCACGTCGGTCAGCCGGTCGTGGGCGCGGGCGGCGCGCTCGGTGGCCTCGTTGCGGGAGCGGAGCTCGGCGTTGGCCTCGGCCGCCTCGGCGACGGCGGTGCGGGCCTGCTCGAAGAGGCGGGCGTTCTCGAGGGCGACCGCCGCGTGGGCGGCGAACGACGTCAGCAGCGCCACCTCCCCGGCGGGGAACGGTCGCACCCGGCGGTGCACGGCCAGCAGCGCCCCGATGACCGTGCCCTCGACGGTGAGCGGCACCCCGAGGATGGCCCGGATCTCCTCGCCGGCGACGGCGGTGTCGATGTAGTCGCGGTGCACGAAGCGCTCGTCGGCCTGGTAGTCCTCGGTGAAGTACGGCGCCCCCGACTGCGCCACCAGGCCGAGCAGCCCGGTGCCGAGCGGCAGCCGGAGCTCGCGGAACTCCGGGGTCAGGGCGCCGTCGGTCACCTTCATGTACGACGCTCCCTCGGGCTCGTCGTTCAGCGAGAGGTAGGTCATGTCCGCGCCGAGCAGCTGCCGGGCGCGACGCACGATCGCGGCGAGGATCGCGTCGAGGTCCCGGATCGCCGTCAGGTCCCGCGCGGTCTCGTAGAGCGCCGTCAGCTCGGCCTCCCGGCTGCGCTGGCGCTCCATCAGCTCCTGGATCCGCAGGGCCAGCGCATGCTGCTGGCGCAGCCCGTCGAGCACCTCGGGGCTGACCCCCGACACCTCCGCCTCGGCCACGACGAGGTCGAGGTCCTCCCGGGAGGCCCCGGCCAGCAGCATCTCCAGGAACTTGGCGGACACCTCCATGCACCGATCCTCCCAGCACCCCGTGCCCCCAACCCCGACCCGCGTAGAATTCGTCGGATGTCCACGACGGCCCCGCGCACCCTGGCCGACCAGCTCCGCGGCTGGTCGGACGAGCAGCTCACGGCGCTGCTCGTGGCGCGGCCCGACCTGGGCACGCCGGCACCGCACGACTCCTCCCAGCTGGCTGCGCGGGTGGTGGTGAAGACCTCGGTGCTGCGGGCGCTCGACGGGCTCGACACCCTGGAGCTGACCGTCCTCCAGGCGATCGTCCAGGACGGTGACCCGAGCCGGCTCCCCGCGTCGGCCGAGGCCGTGGCAGCGGCCCTCGCCCGGCTGCGGACGCTCGCGCTGGTGTGGGGTACGCCGGACCGGCCGGTCCTCGTGGTCCGCGAGGTGCTGCAGCTGCCGCCCGGACCACCGGCCGACGAGGTGAGCACCCTGCTCGAGGGGCTCCCCGCACCGGCCCGCACGATCCTCGACCACCTCGCCGAGACCCGCGCCGACGGGCGCTGGAGCGGAGGAGCCGGGCCGACCGCCGACCTGGTCGAGCTCGGTCTGCTCGCGCACGTCGACGAGCGGCACGTGCGGCTGCCCTGGACGGTCCGGCTCGCGCTCGACGCGGAGGCCGGCCGTCGCGTCGACGAGCCGCCGCCGCTGGCGACCTCCGAACGCGACCAGGCGGTCGTCGACAAGGCGGCGGCCGGGGCGGCGTTCGAGCTGGTCCGCCGCACCGAGCTGCTCCTCGACCGGTGGGGCACCCACCCGCCCCCTGCGCTCAAGGCCGGCGGGCTCGGCGTACGCGACCTGCGGGCGGCGGCCGGACTGCTGCACGTCGAGCCGGACGTGGCCGCGCTGGTGATCGAGACGGCCTCGGCCGCCGGACTGCTCGACCAGGGCATGACCGACGACTCGGACGCGGCGTGGCTCCCGACCGACGCCTTCGACGCCTGGCTGGTGGCCACGCCCGCGGACAGGTGGAGCACGCTCGCGAAGGCCTGGCTGGCCAGCCCACGCCTCGTCTCCGCCATCGGCGGCCGGATCGGCGACAAGCCGGTCAACGCGCTCTCCCCCGACCTGACCCGCAGCTGGCTGACCCGGCTCCGCGAGGACGTGCTCGCCGAGCTCGCCGACCTGGCGGTCGACCGGGCCCTCGCGCCCGGCACCGGCGGCTCCTCGCTCGTCGCCCGGCTGCGCTGGCGACGGCCGAGGCGACTCGCGTCCCGCCTCGACCAGGTCGTGCCCCTGCTCGCCGAGGCAGCGCTGCTCGGCCTCACCGGGCTGGACGCCCCGTCGTCGTTCGGGCGGCTGCTCGTCACCGGGGCGGACCCGTCCGACGTGCTCGAGGACCTGCTCCCGGCACCCGTCGACCACGTGCTGCTCCAGGCCGACCTGACCGCGATCGCTCCCGGTCCGCTGGAGCAGGAGCTCGCCCGACAGCTGGCGCTCGTCGCCGACGTCGAGTCGCGCGGTGGCGCCACCGTCTACCGCTTCGCCGCGTCCTCCGTCCGGCGTGCCTTCGATGCGGGGTGGTCCGCGGCCGAGGTGCACGAGTTCGTCGCCTCGACCTCCCGGACCCCGGTGCCGCAGTCGCTGACCTACCTCGTCGACGACGTCTCCCGTCGCTTCGGCACGCTGCGCGCCGGCCACGCCGAGTCGTTCCTGCGCAGCGACGACGAGACCGCCCTCACCGAGATCGTGCACGCGCCCGGCGCGGAGTCGCTGCGGCTGCGCCGGATCGCCCCGACCGTGCTGGTCTCCGACGTGCCGCTCGGCACGCTGCTGCCGCGGATCCGCGAGCTCGGCCTGGCCCCGGTCGTCGAGGCGGTCGACGGCACCGTGCGCGTGGCCCGGCCCGACGTGTTCCGGGCGCGGTCGGCGCGGCGTCGTACGCCGGCAGGGGCCGGGGTGCGTACGACGGCGCGCACCGCCTCGGTCGTCTCGGCGATCCGCGTCGGCGACCGGTCCACCGCGGCACGGCCGATCCGAGGCTCGAGCGCCTCCTCGCCGACCGACGTGATCGCCTTGCTCCGCCAGGCGGCGGAAGCCAGGGAGCAGCTGGTGATCGGCTACGTCGGCAACGACGGCACCGTCGCGGAGCGGATGGTCACGCCCGAGCGGGTGGAGGGCGGCCAGGTGACGGCGTACGACGAGCGCAGCGACTCGCAGCGGTCGTTCGCCCTGCACCGGATCACCGCGGTGACCCGACCCCGCTGAGCCACCGGTGTGGTTGCATGGACGGATGCTCACGATCGGACTGCTCGGCGGGATGAGCTGGGAGTCCACCGCCGTCTACTACCGCCTGGCCAACGAGATGGTGCGCGACCGCCTGGGCGGCCTGCACTCCGCGAAGCTGTTGCTCTCCTCGGTCGACTTCGCCGAGATCGAGGCCCTGCAGTCGGGCGGCCGCTGGGCCGAGGCCGGCGACGTGCTGGCTGCCGAGGCCCGTCGCCTCGAGGCTGCCGGGGCCGATCTGCTCGTGCTGTGCACCAACACGATGCACAAGGTGGCCGGCGCGATCGAGGACGCCGTCTCGGTCCCGCTGCTCCATCTCGGCGACGCCACGGCCGACGCGGTGCGAGGGGCCGGGCTGGGCAAGGTCGGCCTGCTCGGCACCGGGTTCACGATGTCGCAGGACTTCTACCGGGCGCGTCTGGAGTCGCACGGCCTGACCGTGCTGGTGCCCTCGCCCGACGACCAGGCCGTGGTGCACGCGGTCATCTACGACGAGCTGTGCCAGGGCATCGTGCGCGAGGAGTCGCGGCGCGCGTACGTCGACGTGGCCGGCCGCCTCGTCGACGACGGCGCCGAGGGGATCATCCTGGGCTGCACCGAGATCGAGCTGCTCCTGGGGCCGGACGACCTCGAGGTGCCGTCGTTCCCCACGACGACGATCCACGTCGCGGCAGCGGTGGCAGCGGCGCTGGACTGACAGGGGCGGGTGTGGGCCCGGACGTCTAGCCTGAGCCCATGCCGTTCGAGACGTGGGACGACGTGGGAGACGCGTTGCTGCTCGCCCTCGGTCTCCTCTCCGACGGCGACTTCCTCATCCTGGGTGAACCCACCGCCGACCCGCTGCCCAGGCGCGGGCTCTTCGGGCGACGGTCGCGACCCACGCCGACGCGTTACGTGCAGGTGCTCCGGTTCGCCGACCTCTACACCGCCGAGTGCGTCGGCCCGACCTCGCTCGGTGGCACCTGGGAGATGAGCACGGCCACCATCGAGAGGCTCCGGTCGTACGGGTGGCGGAGTCCCGACGAGGGCACGCGTGAGCTCGAGAGCATCACCCCCAACTTCGACATGTACGTCGCCCTGAGCGCCGCCCCGACCCTCTCCGAGCTGCTCGTCGAGAGCCTGCGCTGCCTCGACGCCCGGCCGGAGGACCTCGCGCTGCAGACCTCGGGGTGACCCGAGGGACCGGTCCGTAGAGTTGCCGCGTGAATGACGGACCCCTGATCGTCCAGTCGGACAAGACGCTGCTGCTCGAGGTCGACCACGAGCAGGCCGACGCTGCCCGCAAGGCGATCGCCCCGTTCGCGGAGCTGGAGCGCAGCCCCGAGCACATCCACACCTACCGGCTCACCCCGCTGGGACTGTGGAACGCCCGTGCGGCCGGTCACGACGCCGAGCAGGTCGTCAACGTGCTGCTCACCTTCAGCCGCTACGCCGTGCCGCACGCGCTGCTGGTCGACGTGGCCGAGACGATGGCGCGCTACGGCCGGCTGCGGCTCGACAAGGACCCCGTCCACGGGCTCGTCCTGGCCAGCACCGACCGCGCGGTCTTCGAGGAGGTGCTGCGCAGCAAGAAGATCGCCGGCATGCTCGGTGACCGGCTCGATGAGCAGAGCGTCGCCGTGCACCCGAGCCAGCGGGGCAACCTCAAGCAGGCCCTGCTCAAGCTGGGCTGGCCGGCCGAGGACTTCGCCGGCTACGTCGACGGCGAGGCCCACCCGATCAAGCTCGACGAGAGCGACTGGTCGCTGCGCCCCTACCAGCAGGAGGCCGCCGACTCGTTCTGGCACGGCGGGTCCGGGGTCGTCGTACTCCCCTGCGGTGCGGGCAAGACGCTGGTCGGCGCCGCCGCGATGGCCCACGCCCAGGCCACCACCCTGATCCTGGTCACGAACACGGTGAGCGCCCGGCAGTGGAAGTCCGAGCTGATCCGCCGCACCAGCCTGACCGAGGACGAGATCGGTGAGTACAGCGGCGCCCGCAAGGAGGTCCGGCCGGTCACGATCGCGACGTACCAGGTGCTGACCATGCGCCGGAAGGGCGTCTACCCCCACCTCGAGCTGCTCGACGCCCGCGACTGGGGCCTGATCGTGTACGACGAGGTCCACCTCCTGCCGGCGCCGATCTTCCGGATGACGGCCGACCTCCAGGCGCGCCGCCGGATCGGCCTGACCGCCACCCTCGTCCGCGAGGACGGCCGTGAGGGAGACGTGTTCAGCCTGATCGGGCCGAAGCGGTACGACGCGCCCTGGAAGGACATCGAGAGCCAGGGCTGGATCGCGCCCGCCGACTGTGTCGAGGTGCGGGTCACCCTTCCCGAGGGTGAGCGGCTGGCCTACGCGACCGCGGACCCGGAGGAGCGCTACCGGCTCGCGAGCTGCACGCACTCCAAGACCCTGGTCGCCGAACAGCTCGTCGAGCAGCACCGCGGCGAGCGGACCCTCGTGATCGGCCAGTACCTCGACCAGATCGACGAGCTCGCCGAGCACCTCGGGGCGCCGATGATCAAGGGCGACACGACCGTCAAGGAGCGCGAGCGGCTCTACGAGGCGTTCCGCACCGGCGAGATCGAGCTGCTCGTGGTCTCGAAGGTCGCGAACTTCTCGATCGACCTGCCGGAGGCGGCCGTCGCCATCCAGGTCTCCGGCAGCTTCGGCTCCCGCCAGGAGGAGGCCCAGCGGCTCGGGCGGCTGCTGCGACCGAAGTCGGACGGGAAGACCGCACGGTTCTACACGATCGTCAGCCGCGACACCGTCGACGCCGACTTCGCCCAGAACCGTCAGCGCTTCCTCGCCGAGCAGGGCTACGCCTATCGCATCGTGGATGCGGCAGACCTCTGACCGCGAGGCCCTCGTAGGGTCGTCCGGGTGAGCAAGCACGAAGTCCTCCTCCTCGAGAACATCCATCCCGCCGCGACCGACGTCTTCGAGCGCAACGGGTTCGTCGTGCACACGCGCTCGGGCTCACTCGGCGAGGACGAGCTGATCGAGGCCCTGCAGGGCAAGACGATGGTCGGCATCCGGTCGAACACCAAGGTCACCGAGCGGGTCCTGGACCACGCCCCCGACCTCGCCGCGATCGGCGCGTTCTGCATCGGCACCAACCAGATCGACCTCGCCGCCGCGGCCCAGCGAGGAGTCGCCGCCTTCAACGCGCCGTACTCCAACACGCGCAGCGTCGTCGAGCTGGTCATCGGCGAGATCATCGCGCTCGCGCGCCGGCTCGTGGAGAAGACCGAGCGGATGCACGACGGCATCTGGGACAAGTCCGCGCAGGGCAGCCACGAGGTGCGCGGCCGGACCCTCGGCATCGTCGGCTACGGCAACATCGGCACCCAGCTGTCCAACCTCGCGGAGTCCCTCGGCTTCCGGGTGATCTTCTTCGACACCGCCGACCGGCTCGCCCACGGCAACGCCCGCCGGGTCGGCACCCTCGACGAGCTCCTCGAGCGCGCGGACGTCGTGTCGATCCACGTCGACGGGCGACCGGGCAACGCCGGGCTGTTCGGCGCCACCGAGTTCGCGAAGATGAAGCCGCGCTCGCTGTTCATCAACGCCTCGCGCGGCATGGTCGTCGACGACGTGGCGCTGCGCGAGAACATCCTCTCCGGCCACATCGCCGGCGCCGCGCTCGACGTGTTCCCGGTCGAGCCCAAGGCCCAGGGCGACGAGTTCCAGTCGGCCCTGCGGGGGCTGCCCAACGTGATCCTGACGCCGCACGTCGGCGGCTCCACGCAGGAGGCCCAGGAGGAGATCGGCTACTTCGTCTCGGGCAAGCTCTCGTCGTTCGCCCATCGCGGGAGCACCGCTCTCTCGGTCAACCTCCCGGAGGTGGCCGCTCCCCCGCTGGAGAGCGGCGTCCGGATCGCCCTGCTGCACCACAACGTCCCGGGCGTGCTGGCCTCGGTCAACCAGGCGCTCGCCGACCAGCAGGCCAACGTGACGGCGCAGTACCTCGCCACCCGCGGCGAGCACGGTCTCGTCGTCACCGACGTCGAGGCCGAGCTGTCCGACCCGGCCCTCGAGGACCTCGGCGGGGCCGACTCCACGATCTGGCTGCGGGTCCACCGACCCTGAGACCGGGTCAGTGGTGGCGCTGGGCCGCGGTCAGCGACTGCCGCAGGAGCGGTGAGAGGCGGTCCTGGCTGCCACCCGACTGCGTCCGTCCCCAGACCCCGCCCGGGGTCGGCGGGAGCAGGCGTGAGCAGCGCCGGTCGTAGCGGTTGCCGGCGAGGCGCGGAGGGACCATGCCCGTCCGGAGGTACGTCGCCACCGCGTTGTCGACGCAGGGCACCCCCGACAGCGAGCTGGCGTGGGTGGTGCCGCCGATCCCCGCGACGAGTGAGGCCGTCGGGAACATCCGCCGGACCGCCAGCGCGCCGGAGTACGGCGTGGCCGCGTCGCGGGTCTCGCTGATCAGCAGGATCTTGGACGACACCGCCTTGCCGGAGACCGCCAGGCGGGCCCGTTTGGGCGCCTTCCAGGTCAGGCAGGGGGCGTTGTACCAGGTGTTGCCCCAGGTCAGGAACGGCGCTCGCCGGTGCACGGCCCAGCTCTGCCGGCGGGTCTGGGCCCACCCGGGCCAGCGCACGTCGGAGCACTGGACGGCGTTGTACATCGCGAAGCTGTTGTCGTCGCCCATGTTGGAGTCGCGGTAGAACGACGCGAGCAACCCGCCCCGCCCCTTGCGCACCAGCGAGGAGTAGCCGAGACCGAGCTCGACCCAGTTGTAGACGTAGTAGCCGGCGTCCAGCATCGCGTCGGCCAGCTCGGCCGGGCCGAGGCGGCGGCCGACGGCGGGCTTGCGGTCGAGCTTGCGCAGCTGCTGGTAGTAGCCGGCCCGGATGACGCGCCAGCGCTTGCCGAGCTGGAAGGCCTTGGGGTGCCGGGCGAGGTAGCGCCAGAAGACGTTCATGTTCTTGTCGAACGCGCGGTCCTGGTCGAGGTTGGCGGCGTACCAGACGCGGCGGGGGTTCACCACGCCGTCGAGGACGAAGCGGTCGACCCGGCTCGGGTAGCGGGTCGCGTAGACCTGGCCGAGGTAGGTGCCGTAGGAGAACCCGTAGAAGCTGATCTTGTCCTCGCCCAGCGCCTCCCGGATGAGGTCCATGTCGCGCACCGTGTCGAGCGTGGTCAGGTGCGGCAGCAGCGCGCGCTTGGCGGCGGTGTTGGCGCACGCCGCGGCGTAGGCCCGGTTGCGGTTCAGCCAGGACCGCATCAGGGCGGTCTTCTTCGGCACGTAGTTGGGGCGGTTCCAGCTGAAGTAGCGGCGGCTGCAGTGCAGGGACGGCGAGCTCGCGCCGACGCCGCGGGGATCGAAGCCGATCCAGTCGAAGCTCGACCCCACGCTGCCCGGCACGTAGTCGCTCAGCGCGGGCATGCTCCGCCCGGAGCCGCCGGGGCCTCCCGGGTTGACCAGCATGATGCCGCGGTAGGTGCCGCTGGTGGCCGGCCGCCGGGTCAGCGCGAGCGTGATGGTGGGGCCATCGGGTCGCGCGTGGTCGCGGGGGACCTTCAGCGACCCGCACTCCAGGCCGAGGTAGTCCAGCTCCGGGTCCGCGCAGCGGTGCCAGTCGACCGAGGTCACCGCCGCCTCGGCCGGCGCCTGCGTGGCCGCCGGGACCGTGAGCAGCCCCAGCACGACCAGGACGGCCGAGGCGATCGCAGGCAGGCGCAGCACGGGGGACCTTTCCGGAAGCGCAGGTGGGCGACCGGCGCCCGAGCAGCATCCCTTTCCCCGGCCGTCCCTGTCCAGTTGATCGGCGAGCCTGTGGATTCCCCGGAGGCGGCTCAGTCGGTGGGGATGCCCAGCGCGCGGGACAGCGCGTCGTCGAGGAGCATCCGCCAGGACCGGACGTGGTCGACGTCGACGGACGCCCGGGTCCAGGAGCCGCCGGTGCGTGCGGAGGACCCGATCGCGAACCGGCGTACGCCCGCCCGGACCAGCCACGGCACCAGCTCGGGGGTGAGCCCTCCCCCGGCCAGCAGCAGCTCGGCCACCCGGGGGTCGCGGGTGGCCCGGGCGATCAGCTCGTCGACCCCGTGGGTCAGGCCCGCGGGTGGAACCGGCCGAGATCACCGACTCCAGCCCCGGCAGGCCGCGGACGTCGCGCCAGGCGTGCTCGGGGTCCAGCGCCTCGTCGAAGCCGTGGAACAGCCACGGCACCCCGCCGAGCTCGGTGCACATCTCGGCACAGCCCTCGCGGTCGACCTCCAGGTCACGGTCGAGGAAGCCGTAGGCGAGCCCCCGTGCCCCCAGCTCCAGGAACGTGGACCCGAGGTCCACCAACCGGCCGTACGACAGCTCAGGGGCCCGCAGGACCACGAACACCGGCAGGTCCGTCTCGCGTACGACGGCCGACACGACCGCCGGCTCCGGCGAGAGGTACCCCTGCTCGGGCTCGACAGCGAGCAACAGCCGGTCGGCCCCGCCCGCGGTGGCCGCCTCGGCGTCGCGGCCGTGGAGCACGACGACGTCGAGGTGAGCGCTCTCCGAGCCGCCCGCTTGCCCTGGGGTCACAATGGTCATCGTGACATCCCAGGACGTGGTGATGAGGGCACGCGCCCTGGTGTTGCACGACCTCGAGAAGACCGGTTGCGCGGACCCCGCCACGGTCTCGGCGCTGGAGTCGGCGCTCGCCGACCGGGGCTGGTGGCTCGAGCAGTGGGCGGAGGGACGCGACTTCGTGGTCGGGCTGGTCGCCCAGGACGTGCAGGACGCCCTGCTGGAGACCAACGGGCGCTGGCCGCTGTGCCGCGCCTGCGACCACCTCGAGCCGCACGCGATGTACGTGCATCCCGACCTCGGCGGTCCCGACCCCACGTGGTGCTGCGAGCACGCCGGCATCGAGGTCGCGCCGGTCGGAGGCCTCTGAGCCCTAGCGCAGGTGCTCGGGCCGGAGCACCGGCACCCAGAGGGTGTAGCGGTCGGCCCGGTAGACGCTGCGGGTGACCTCGACGACGTTCTCGCGGCAGAACGCGCGGCGCGAGATGTGCAGGACGGGCGAGCCGGGCTCGAGCTCGAGCAGCTCCGCCTCCTCCTCGGTGGCGATCCCGGCGAGCACGGAGTCCTCGCCCCAGGTCGGCATCAGGTCACGCATCGCGAACCAGAAGTAGAGGCTGGTCGGCAGCGCCTCGTCGAGGAAGTTCGGGAACAGGTCGAGCGAGAGGTAGACGTGCTGGATGGCCATCGGCACGCCGTCCGCGAGGCGCAGCCGCTGCCAGTGGGCGATCGCGGTGCCCTCCTCGACCTCGAGGGCTCGCGCCACACCAGGTCCGGCGCTCTCGCGGCGGGCCAGCAGGGTCTTGGACTCGGGACGCTTGCCGCGCCGCTCCATCTCCTCGGTGTACGCCGAGAGCCGCATCTGCATGTCGATCAGCGGCTTGGTGACGAACGTGCCGCGGCCGGCCACTCTCTCGAGCAGGCCCTGCGCCACCAGGGCGTCGATCGCGTGCCGGACCGTCATCCGGGCGACCCCGAACTGCTCGGCGAGATCGCGCTCCGACGGGGCCGGGGTGCCGGGCTCGGCGTTGACGATCACCGATCGGACGTACTCCCGGACGAGGACGTGTTTGCGCCCCCGTCGGCCTCCACCACGAGGTGAGTGGTCGTCCACCCGTCAGCTCCTTCGTCAGGTCGTAGGAGGAAACCTAACCAACCTGCGGGCCGAACGTTACCGATCCCACCAAGATTTCGAGACTCGTCATTCCGTCCCGATGGCCTTGAGCACGTCGAGTCGGGCCGCACGACGTGCCGGAACGACGGCGGCGAGCACGCCCGCGACAGCGGCCAGGAGCAGGAAGCCACCGAGCAGCGGCCACGGGATCGCGAGCTCGGTGAGGCCGTCCTCCTCGAGGGCGCTGACCATCGTGGCGCCGAACAGCACCCCCAGCACGGTGCCGAGGACGCCACCGAGCACGGCGACCACCACCGACTCCAGCCGGATCATCGTGCGCAGCTGGGAGCGCGTGACCCCGACAGCCCGCAGCAGTCCCACCTCGCGGGTCCGCTCGATCACCGAGAGGCTGAGCGTGTTGATCACGCCCAGGATCGCGATGATCACCGAGAGGCCGAGCAACCCGTAGATCAGGTAGAGGAACTGGTTGACCTGCTCCTTCTGCTCCGCCGCGAAGCCCTCGGGGTCCTTCACCGTCACGGTGGGGAGGTCCTTGACGACCCCTTCGATCTCGTCGCGGACCGTGTTCGTGCTCGCCCCGTCCTCCTTGGTCACCATGACCATCGCGTCCAGCGGGGACAGGCCACCCTTCTCCAGGGTGTCCGGGGTGACGACGTAGTCGCCGGGAAGCGCCGGGTTGCTCGGGAACAGCGCGACCACCTTGAGCTTGATGTCCCGCGCCTGGAACTTCATCGTGACGCTGTCGCCGAGCTCGAAGCCCTTGCTCTTCGCCTGGGTCTCGGAGATCGCCACGGTGCCCGGCCCCAGGTCTCCGAACGAGCCCGCGACGGTGGGGACGGCGAAGGCGATCCCGAACGCCTTCGGGTCGACGCCGACGGTCCAGGCGCTGCCGCCGCCCTTGAGCTCGGGGAAGGCGCTGCGCAGCTGGGTGACGCCGGAGACACCGTCGAGGCGACTGATCTGCTCGGCGACGTCCGTCGAGAACGGCTGGCCGACGACGTTGGAGACGATGAACTGCGAGGTCAGCGACTTGCCGATGGCGGCGTCGGTGCTCGCCGAGGCCGAGCTCCCGAAGATCGACATCATCGACATCAGCGCCAGCCCGATCATCAGGGCACTCGCGGTCGCGCCCGTGCGGCGCGGGTTGCGCAGCGCGTTCTGCGCTGCGAGCCGACCGATCATCCCGAACGTGCGGCGGTAGATCGCGCCGAACAGGTGCAGCACGGGCTGGCCGAGGAAGGCACTCATCATCGTCACCCCGACGAGGACGAGCAGGATGCCGCCACCGATGGCCATCAGGGCGGTGTTGTCGTCCCCGTTGAGCCCGAACGCGATGGAGGCCGCCCCCACGAGCACCAGCCCGGTGCCGATCAGGACGCGTCGCCGGATGGTGGCCTCGGGCAGCGCCACGTCGTCGCGCAGCGCTGCTATCGGAGGGATCCGTGCCGCGCGGCGCGCGGGCAGCAGGGCAGCGACGGCGGTGACCCCCACGCCGATGACGTAGGACCAGATCACGGCCGTCCAGGTCATCGGGAAGTCGGCCCGGCTCAGGTCCAGCCCGAACACCCCGAACAGCCACCGCAGCCCGAGCGCGAGCAGGTAGCCGACGCCCAGGCCGATCGTCGATCCGACGAGCCCGACGAAGGTCGCCTCGAGGAGCACCGACCTGTTCACCTGGCCGCGCGAGGCGCCCATGGCCCGCAGCAGCGCGAGCTCCCGGCTGCGCTGGGCGACCAGGATCGAGAAGGTGTTGATGATGATGAACACCCCCACGATGAGGGAGACCGCGGCGAAGACCAGCAGGAAGGTCTGCAGGAAGCCGAGGATCTCGTCGAGGTTCGCCTTGTTCTCCTCGACGTAGGCGTCACCGGTGCGGGCCACGACCCCGTCGGGCAGCACCTTCTGCGCGGCCTTCGCGAGCTCGCGCTGGGAGACGCCGTCGGCCGCGTTGAGGGAGACCGTGCTGTAGACGTCGCGGCCGCCGTAGAAGCGCTCCTGCATGAACGCGGAGTCGAAGACCGTCATGGTCGCGCCGTTCAGGCCACCCGACCCGAACTCGACGAGCCCGGTGATCTCGACCTCCATGACCGGTGGGCGGCCGGGGGTCGCCAGCTCGACCTTGTCCCCGATCTCGAAGTCGCCCTTCTCGGCGGTGTCCACGTCGAGGGCGATCTGGTCCGGTCCGGTCGGGTAGTCGCCCTCGGTGAGGCTGAGGATCGGCTTGCCGGTGAGGGACTCGGCGTCGGTCGGGTTGATGGCCAGGCCGGGCGGGCCGTTGCCGCCGATCACCTTGCCGTCCTTGCCGATCACGAACACGGTCTGGAGGGTGTTCTGCGCGTTGGCCGACGCGACCTCGGGCAGTGCCTCGAGCTTCTGGACGACGCTGGCCGGGAAGGTGCGGTTGTCCTGGCCGGAGTCGAAGTCGTTGGCGCCCTTGAACGCCACCTCGACGTCAGCGGTGCTGCCTTCGATGATGTCGTCGAAGGCGCCGCCCATCGCGTTGGTGAAGATCATCGTCCCGGCCACGAAGGCCACCCCGAGCACGATCGCGAACGCGGAGAGCAGCAGGCGCAGCTTGCGGGCGAACAGGTTGCGCCAGGTCACGCGCCACACGTCAGCCGCCCGCGCCCGGAGGGGCAGGCTCGCGCGCGGCGAGCTCCTGCATCTTGTTGAGGACCTGGTCGCGGTCGGGGCGTCGGAGCTCGTCGACGATGCGGCCGTCGGCGAGGAAGACCACCCGGTCGGTGTACGCCGCCGCGACCGGGTCGTGGGTCACCATCACGATGGTCTGGCCGCGGTCGTCCACGCTCGAGCGGAGCAGGGTCAGCACCTCGGCACCGGACTTGGAGTCCAGGTTGCCGGTCGGCTCGTCGGCGAAGACGATGTGCGGCCGGCTCATCAGGGCCCGGGCCACGGCCACGCGCTGCTGCTGGCCGCCGGAGAGCTGGTTGGGCCGGTGGTCGAGCCGGTCGCCGAGCGTGACGGTCTCGATGACGGCGTCGTACCACTCCTTCTCGGGCTTGCGGCCGGCGATCGACAGCGGCAGCAGGATGTTCTCGTCCGCCGTCAGCGTGGGCACCAGGTTGAAGGACTGGAAGACGAACCCGATGCGCTCCCGGCGCAGCTGGGTCAGCTTCTTGTCCGACAGGTTGCCGATCTCGGTGTCACCGATGAACACCTGCCCGGACGTCGGCACGTCGAGCGCGGCACAGCAGTGCATCAGCGTCGACTTGCCCGACCCGGAGGGCCCCATCACCGCGGTGAACTCCCCCGCAGCGATGTCGAGGGTCACCCCGTCGAGGGCGCGGACCTGCGCGTCCCCGGACCCGTAGACCTTGGTCAGGTCGACCACTCGCGCTGCCACGCCGGACCAGTTCCCGACCGGCGCGGCTCCCTCTTCCACCGTCGTCATGGGTCAACCGTGCCAGTCCGCCGGTCAACGCGCACTCCGGTATCGCCCCGACACCCCCTCAGGGGGTGGGTGGTCGAGGGGTGCCGGTTTCCAGCGTGATGAATGCCTCTTCCCTCAAACCGGGAAACCGGAGACCGCCCCTCAGCCGCGCTTCAACAGCTTCCGCAGCACGAGCAGCACCACGAGCACGCCGAGCGCCTGGCGCCAGTAGCTCTTCAGGAGCACCGGCAGCACCGTGGCGCCGAGGTCCAGGGCGTCGTCGTTGGACGGCGACGCGGCGGCCGTGGAGGCCCGCTGGGCACCGAGGTCACGGACGTTGTCCGCCCGGTCCTCGGGGCGGGGTCGTGGCTCGTGGACCGTCGGCTGCCGGGTCGGTGGCAGGCTCCGGCGGGTCGGCTCGGCAGCGGCCGCTCCCCCGCCCACCTTCTGCTCGAGGCAGGCGGTGAACTGGCCGAGCAGCTTGTCGCTGACGTCCTGCATCACGCCGCGCCCGAACTGGGCCGGCTTGCCGGTGATCGCGAGGTCGGTGAGCACCTCGACGCGGGTGCCGGTGCCGGCCTCGGTCATGGTCGCCGTGACGTGCGCCCCGGCGGTGCCGTTGCCGCGCTTGTCCTTGCCCTTGGCGTCGATCACCATCCGGTGCGCCGACTCGTCCTTCTCCACGAAGGTGCCCGAGCCGTTGTAGACGAGCGCGATCGGCCCCAGCTTCACCTTGCACGAGCCCTGGAAGGTGTCGTCCTCCACCGAGGTGACCACCGCGCCGGGGAAGCACGCCGCGACGGACTCGATGTCGTTGAACGCGGTCCAGGTCTCGTCGATGCTGGCGGGGACGGTGAACTCGTGCTTGAGCTCCAAGGGATCAGCCTCCAGCCGCGGAGAGCACGGCTCGTCGGGTCAGCACCGTGGCGAGGTGCCGGCGGTAGTCGGCGTCGCCGTTGAGGTCCGAGGGCGGGTTGGTCCCCTCAGCGGCCTGGTCACACGCCGAGCGTACGCCGTCCGCGGTGGCCTCCTGGCCGACCAGGGCCTGCTCGGTCGCGCTGGCCCGCAGGGCGGTGGAGCCCATGTTGACCAGGCCGATCCGGGCCTCGCTGATCGTGCCGCCGTCGGTCTTCACCGCAGCCGCGACGGCCACGATCGGCCACTGGTGGGCGACCCGCACGAACTTCTCGTAGTGCGAGCCCCAGCCGTCGTACTTCGGGACCCGGATGTGGGTGAGGAGCTCGTCCTCCCCCACCGCCGTGGTGAACAGGTCCTCGAAGAAGTCCGCCGCGGCGACCGTGCGCTCGCCGCCCTGGCCGGCGATGACCAGCTCGGCGTCGAGCGCCAGGATCGGCGCACCGCAGTCACCCGCGGGGTCGGCGTGCACGAGGGCGCCGCCGAGCGTCCCGCGGTGCCGGATCTGCGGGTCGGCGACCTCCGAGATGGCCTTGTGCAGCAGGCCGAGGCTGCTGCGCACCGAGTCGTTGGCGAGGATCTCGTAGTACGGCGCCATCGCGCCGATCACGATCGCGTCGCCGTCGTCCCGGATCTCCTTGAGGGTGTCGATGCCGCCGATGTCGACGATCAGCTCGGGCGCGTTCAGCCGCATCCGGAGCACCGGGAGCAGCGACTGCCCTCCGGCGATCACCTTGGCGTCGTCGCTCTGCGACAGGGCCGAGAGCGCCTCCTCCACGGAGGACGGGGCGAGGTAGTCGAACTTGGCGGGGATCACTGGCCAGCTCCATCCGTGCGGTCGGTCTGGCCCTCGTGGCCGGTGGACTCGTCGAAGTGCGGTGCCGCACCTCCGGTGGTCGGGTCGGCCCCGCCGGAGTCGCCGGCATGGATCGCCCGCCAGACGCGCTCGGGGGTGCACGGCATCTGGATGTCGCTGACCCCGAACTGGCGGACCGCGTCGACCACCGCGTTGACCACGGCCGGCGTCGAGGCGATCGTGCCTGCCTCGCCGACGCCCTTGGTCCCGAGCGTGTTGGTCAGCGACGGCGTGGTGTTGTGGTCCACGTCGAAGCTGATCGTGTCGGCCGCGGTGGGGACGAGGTAGTCGACGAACGAGGCGGAGACCAGCGTCCCCGACTCGTCGTGGACGGCTTCCTCCCACAGCGCCTGGGCGATGCCCTGCACCAGCCCGCCGTGCACCTGTCCTTCGACGATCATCGGGTTGATCACGTTGCCGATGTCGTCGACGCAGGTGTACTTGCGCATCTTCACCTGACCGGTCTCGGTGTCGACCTCGACCGCGCACAGGTGGGTGCCGTGCGGGTAGTTGAAGTTCACCGGGTCGTAGGTCGCGTCGGAGTCGAGCGAGGGCTCGACACCGTCCGGCAGGTCGTGGGCGGCGAAGGCGGCCATCGCCACCTCGGCGATGGCGACGCCCTGGTCGGTGCCGCGTACGCCGAGCCGGCCCTCCTTGAACTCGATGTCGTCGACGTTGGCCTCGAGCATGTGCGCCGCGATCGGCTTGGCCTTCTCGATCACCTTGTCGGTCGCCTTGACCAGCGCCTCACCACCGACGACCAGCGAGCGCGAGCCGTAGGTGTCGAGGCCCTTGTGCGCGATCTGGGTGTCGCCGTGCAGGATCTCGACGTCCTCGAAGGCCACCCCGAGCCGGTCCGCCACGATCTGGCTGAACGCGGTCTCGTGGCCCTGGCCGTGCGCACTCGCGCCGGTGACCACCTCGACCTTCCCGGTCGCGAGCATCCGCACGCTCGCGTGCTCCCAGCCGCCGGCGCCGTAGTTGAGCTGGCCGAGCACCCGGCTCGGTGCGAGACCGCACATCTCGGTGAACGTCGAGATGCCGATGCCGAGCTGGACCGGGTCCTTCGACGTCGCGCCGGCTCTGCTGCTCGGCCCGCAGCTCGTCGTACCCGAAGTTCGCCTTGGCCTTGGCCGTGGCCGCCTCGTAGTTGCCGGAGTCGTACTCGAGGCCGGCGACCGTGGTGAACGGGAACTCCTCGTGCTTGATCCAGTTCTTCTCGCGCACCTCCAGCGGGTCGACGCCGACCTCGACGGCGAGCTCGTCCATCAGCCGCTCGATCGCGTACGTCGCCTCCGGCCGCCCGGCGCCGCGGTAGGCGTCGGTCCACGTCTTGTTGGTCAGCACCGTCTGGCAGGCGAAGTGGTAGGCCGGGAACTTGTAGATGGCGTTGAACATGAACGCGCCGAGCACCGGCACGCCGCCGCCGACGAGGCTGACGTAGGAGCCGAGGTCGGCGAGCAGCTCGACCTTGAGGCCGGTGACCGTGCCGTCCTTCTCCGCGGCGAGGGTCAGCTTCTGCCACTGGTCGCGCCCGTGGTGGCCCGCCATCAGCGACTCCGAGCGGGTCTCGGTGTACTTCACCGGCTTGTGCACCTGCCGGGCCACCCACCAGGCGGTCCACTCCTCCGGCGTCACCTGGAGCTTGCCGCCGAAGCCGCCGCCGACGTCGGGAGCGATCACGCGGATCTTCGACTCGGGGACCCCGGTCGTCGCCGCGAGCGCGAACCGCAGGATGTGCGGGATCTGCGTCGCCGACCACATGGTCATCTGCTCGCCGGTCGGGTCGACCACGACCGAGCGGGGCTCCATGAACGCCGGGATCAGCCGCTGCTGGCGGTACTCGCGCTCGATCACGATGCCGTCGCCGCGGGCCTTGTCGATGGCCTCCTCGACGTTGCCGCCCGTGCCGGCCTCCCCGGAGTCGAAGACCCACAGGGCGCTCTTGTTGGTGCCGAGGTCGGGGTGCGCGAGCACCGTGTCCGCCGCGGCCTCCTTGAGGTCGAGGGCCGCGGGGAGCTCCTCGTAGTCGACGTCGACCAGCTCGGCGGCGTCCCGGGCCTCGGCGGGCGTGCGAGCCACGACGACGGCCACGATCTCGCCGGCGAAGGTGACCCGGTCGGCCGGGATCGGCGGGTGCGCCGGGGCCACCTGGTCGGTGGTGATCGCCCACGCGTTGATGAGCACACCGGCCGACTCGTCCAGGTCGGCGCCGGTGTAGACGGCGACGACGTTGGTGGCCGCCTTGGCCGCGGAGGTGTCGATCGCGGTGATCTTCGCGTGCGCGAACGGGCTGCGCACCATGGCCATGTGCAGCATCCCGGGCAGGGTGATGTTGTCGGTCCACCGGGTGCGGCCGGTGATCAGCCGCTGGTCCTCCTTGCGGCGGCGGTCGCGTCCGATCTCGGTGGTGGCGGCGTCCTGGGTGGCAGTCATCTCAGACCTCCACCTTCTCGGCGGTCGCCTCTTCGGCCGGGGAGCCCGCGGCGGCGTCGCCGGGGGCCTGGCCGGTCGCCGCGGTCTGCACGGCACGGACGATGTTGTGGTAGCCGGTGCAGCGACACAGGTTGCCCTCGAGCCCGAGCCGGATCTCTTCCTCCGACGGGTTCGGGTTGTCGTTGAGCAGGTCGACGGACTGCATGATCATCCCCGGCGTGCAGAACCCGCACTGGAGCGCGTGGCACTCGTGGAAGGCGGCCTGTACGGCGTGCAGGGTGCCGTGCTCGGAGAGGCCCTCGATCGTGGTCACCTCGTGGCCGTTGGCCTGCACCGCCAGCACGTTGCACGACTTCACGCTGCGGCCGTCGAGGTGCACGGTGCAGGCGCCGCAGTTGCTGGTGTCGCACCCGATCACCGTGCCGGTCTTGCCGAGCTTCTCGCGGAGGTACTGCACGAGCAGCATCCGTGGTTCGACGTCGTCGGACACTGCCGATCCGTCGACGGTGAGTTCGATCCTGGCCATGGGCGCTCCTTGCGGTACCGAGAACGGTCGGGGTGTGACCCCGCTCACGCTAGGCCGCCCGGGTTGGCGAAAGGTTGGCCGCCTCAGAACACGCAGAACTCGTTGCCCTCGGGGTCCGCGAGGACGGTCCAGCGGGGCTGGTCCCAGAGGTGGGTCGCGCCCTTGGCGAGGAGCTCGTCGACATCGCCGTACACGTCCCAGTGGAGCCGGTTCTTGACCGTCTTGGGCTCCGGCACGGGGTCGAAGATCATCGACTCGAACGGCATGCCCGGCACCCCCTCGATCGACCAGAAGCCCCGGCCCGAGTCGAGCGGCTCCACGTCGTACACCTCGGCCCACCAGCGGGCGATCCGCTCGGCGTCGGCGGCGTCGACGGTCAGCTCATAGGTCTTGTACGCCGGCACCTCCTCGCGCACGAACGCGCAGAGCTCGCCGCCCTCGGGATCGAGCAGCACCGTCCAGGGGTCATCGGGGTTGTCGTAGCCCGGCGCCTCGGTGGCCCCCAGCGCGAGCAGCGTGTCCACGGAGTCGGTGTGCACGTCGAGGTGCACCCGGTGCTTGACGGTCTTGGCCTCCGGCACCGGGCACAGCGCGATGCCCATGCCCTCGACCTCGCCGACGAGGTCGCCCGGGTCGCCGGGACCGGATCCGCGGACGAAGGGAACCCCCGTCGCGGCGGACCAGAACTCCCCCATCACCGCGCTGTCGCCGTGCACGTCGAGGCACAGCTCCTTGAACCGCGTCACGCCGCTCCTCCCGTCAGCTTTCGTCACAGGGTGCCCCGGTAGCCTGACATGCATGTCCCAGCACACTCCTGATTCCGCCCTGCCCCAAAGCCAGCGGGCCTGGGGACACGGCCTCGCCACCATCGCCGAGGACGGCACCGTCCTGGACACCTGGTTCCCCGCTCCCGCGCTGGGTGAGCCCTCCGGTGAGCCCGCCCCGGCGGACCTGACGACGCTGGCCCTGAAGTTCCCCGAACGCCGGGTGCACACCGACGTCGTCACCGTCGCGATCGACCTCGCGCAGCCGCCGGCCGACGCCAGCGACGCCTATCTCCGCCTGCACCTGCTCAGCCACCGGCTGGCGAAGCCGCACGAGGTCAACGTCGAGGGGATCTTCGGGATCCTGGCGAACGTCGTGTGGACCAGCCACGGCCCGTGCGCCGTGACCGGGTTCGAGGAGGTGCGCCTCGCCCTGCGCTCGCTCGGTCCCGTCCAGGTGTTCGGAGTGGACAAGTTCCCCCGGATGACCGACTACGTGCTGCCCACCGGCGTCCGCATCGCCGACGCCGACCGCGTCCGGCTCGGCGCGCACCTGGCCGAGGGCACGACCGTGATGCACGAGGGCTTCGTCAACTACAACGCCGGCACGCTGGGCGCCTCGATGGTGGAGGGCCGGATCAGCGCCGGGGTCGTCGTCGGGGACGGCTCCGACATCGGCGGCGGCGCCTCGATCATGGGCACCCTGTCGGGCGGCGGCAAGGAGGTCATCTCCATCGGCGAGCGCTGCCTGCTCGGCGCCAACGCCGGCATCGGCATCTCCCTCGGGGACGACTGCGTCGTCGAGGCCGGCTGCTACGTCACGGCCGGCACCAAGGTGACCATCCTCGACATCGACTCCAAGCCCAAGGTCGTCAAGGCCGCCGAGCTCTCCGGGAGCCGACAACGTGCTGTTCCGCCGCAACTCGGTGACCGGCGCGATCGAGGCACGGCCCTGGGACCGCGAGGGCATCAGCCTGAACGCGGCGTTGCACAGCAACTGACCCGCACCCCTTCCCCATGAAATTCCGGTTCCTCGTCTTCCTGGTGGTCCTCGCCGTCGTGGCCGGGGTCGGCGTGGCCCTGTGGCGCGGGTCCGGCCCGCTGCCCGACCCCGAGGGGTGCACGGTCACGCTCGACGGCCACCGCGTCGACCTCTCCACCGAGCAGTCCGAGAACGCCACCCTCATCGCCGCGATCGGGATGCGCCGCGGCCTCCCCGCCCGGGCGGTCTCGATCGCGCTGGCCACGGCGTACCAGGAGAGCAAGATCCGCAACCTCGACCACGGCGACCGCGACTCGCTGGGCATCTTCCAGCAGCGTCCGTCGATGGGCTGGGGCACGGCGAAGCAGGTGCGCGACCCCTACTTCGCGACCAACGCGTTCTACGACGCGCTGGTGAAGATCCCCGACTACGAGACGATGCGGATCACCGAGGCGGCGCAGGCGGTGCAGCGCTCCGGCTTCCCGGAGGCCTACGAGGACCACGCGATCGACGCCCGCGCGCTGGCCTCGGTGCTCACCGGCTACAGCCCCGGCGGCCTGTTCACCTGCGTGGTGCACGAGACCGAGCGAGCGCGGCAGCGGCGACCGGATGATCCGGCAGGTGGAGCGCGCCTTCGGCGACCTCGGGATGGAGCGCACCGGCTCGCGCCAGGACGTCGCCGTCACCCTGGACGACGACGAGGCGGGCGACCGACTCGGCTGGGCGGTCTCCCAGTTCGTGGTCGCCCACGGCGTCCGCCTGCACCCCGAGCGCGTCGCCCACGCCGGCAAGCAGTGGCAGACCGGAGTCGGAGGACGGCTGGACCTCGGGCGGGGACGCGGCCCCGGAGATCCGCATCGGGATGGGCTGGACCTCCGGGCGAGCCCGCTGATCGTCGTACGGGATGAATGGCGGACCTGCGGCATCCGTCACCGAGGGTGCAACGCCATCGGGACGGTTCCCGGGCGCCCGGGGAAACCGGCGCCGCTAGAGCCGCGCCGCCGCGCCGATGCGCTCGTCGGTGGCGGTGAAGGCGACGCGGACGTGGCGGTCGCCGGCGCGGCCGTAGAACGCGCCGGGAGCCACCAGGATGCCCGCGCTCGGCGAGCCAGGCGACGGTGTCCCAGCAGGGCTCGTCGCGGGTCGCCCAGAGGTAGAGCGACGCCTCGGAGTGGTCGATCCGGAAGCCGGCCGACTCGAGGGTCGCCTTCAGCGTCGTACGACGGGCCGCGTAGCGCGCGTGCTGCTCGGCCACGTGGGCGTCGTCGTCGAGGGCGGTGACCATGGCGCGCTGCTGGGGGCCGGGCATCATCAGGCCGAGGTTCTTGCGTACGGCGAGCAGCTCGCCGACCACGGCCGGGTCACCGGCCACGAAGGCGCAGCGGTAGCCGGCCAGGTTGGAGCGCTTGGACAGCGAGTGCACCGCGAGGATGCCCTCGAGCGAGCCCCCGTTGATGTCGGGGTGGAGCACCGAGACCGGGCTCGGCCTCCCAGGCGCACTCGAGGTAGCACTCGTCGCTGACCAGCAGCGCCCCGCGCTCGCGGCACCAGGCGACCATCTTGCGCAGGTGGTCGGGCGGCAGCACCCGTCCGGTCGGGTTCGACGGCGAGTTCACCCAGACCAGCGCGGGGGTGCGCGGACCGACGGCGGTCAGTGAGTCGGTGGCCATCGTCTCCGCGCCGGCCAGCGCCGCACCCACCTCGTAGGTCGGGTAGGCCAGCTCGGGGTGGACGACGAGGTCACCGCTGCCGACGCCGAGGTGGGTCGGCAGCCCGGCGATCAGCTCCTTGGAGCCGATCGACGGGATGACCGCGTCGAGGCCGAGACCGGTCACCCCGAACCGGCGGGAGAGCCAGTCGAGGCAGGCCTGCCGCGTCTCGGGCAGCCCGATCGTGACGGGGTAGCCGGGCGAGTCCGTGGCCTCACGCAGTGCCTGCTGGACGACCTCGGGGGTCGGGTCGACCGGCGTGCCGATCGAGAGGTCGACGATGCCGTCCGGATGCGCGCGCGCCTTCTCGGCGTACGGCGTGAGCTGGTCCCAGGGGAAGTCCGGGAGTCGAGCGGAGACTCTCGTCGTCACTCCTGGGGCTGCGGCGGGAGCGCCTCGATCAGCGGGTGGTCCTTGTCGATCTCGCCCATCTTGGCGGCGCCACCGGGAGAGCCCAGGTCGTCGAAGAAGTGCACGTTCGCGTCGTAGTACTCCTTCCACTGCTCCGGGGTGTCGTCCTCGTAGTAGATGGCCTCCACCGGGCACACCGGTTCGCAGGCCCCGCAGTCGACGCACTCGTCCGGGTGGATGTAGAGCATCCGCTTGCCCTCGTAGATGCAGTCCACAGGACACTCGTCGACGCACGCACGGTCCTTCAGGTCGACGCAAGGCTGGGCGATGACGTAGGTCACCTGAATCCTCCTACAGGGTTGCGGTCCGGGTGCGGACTGCGCCCAAGCCTAGTATCCCACCCGTGCCCGACGATGACGCGCCCGTGGATCGACACGGGACCACCCCGCCGCTGGGCCCGCACGTGGTCGGCCGGCGGATCGTCGTACGCCGCCTGGTGCGCGGCGAGACGGGTCCCACCGGCGGCCCGGCGATGACCGACGTGCTGGGCGTGTGCGAGTCGTGGGAGGACGGCCGGGTCGTCGTACGACGCGAGAAGGGTGACCTGGTCGAGATCGCCACCGCCGACATCGTCTCGGGCAAGCCGGTGCCGCCCCGTCCGTCGGTCCACCGCCGGCTCGACCCCGTCACGGCCGACCGGCTGGCGCTGCCGGGCTGGCAGCCGGTCGAGAGCGAGCCCCTCGGCGAGTGGGTGCTGCGCGCCTCGGGCGGGTTCTCCTCGCGCGGCAACTCGGTGCTCGCGCTCGGCGACCCCGGGATGCCGCTGGACGAGGCGGTGGCGCGGGTCGCTGCGTGGTACCGGGAGCGGGAGCTCGCGCCGCGGGCCCACGTCCACCCCGAGAGCCCGGCCGCGGAGGCCTTCGCCGGGGCCGGCTGGGCGTCGTACGAGCCCACCCTGCTGATGCTCGGCTCCGTGTCCCGCGTGCTGCGCCGGCTGGGCCCGGCCGTCCGACGTGGCCGTCGGGCACCAGGCCACGGTGGACGACGGCTGGCTGGCGAGCGACACCCGGGCGGCTCGCTACGGCGACGCGGCCCGGCAGGTGCTCGAGTCGGGCGAGGTCACGTTCGCGACCGTGCGCGACGAGTCCGGGTCCGTGCTCGCCCGCGGACGTGGGGCGTTCCACGGCGACTGGGTCGGGGTCTCCTCGCTGGCGACCCGGGAGGACCGTCGGCGTACGGGCCTGGGCATCGGCGGTGCTCCGCTCACTCCTGGAGTGGGGCGCCGAACGGGGTGCCACCACGACCTACCTGCAGGTGGTCGTGTCGAACACCTCCGCCCAGGAGCTTTATCAGGGCTACGGCTACGACGTGCACCACGCCTACGACTACCTGGTCCACGACCTCGGCGCCTGACCTCACGGCAGGCAGGACGGCCGGTACGCCGGGTCGGCCGGGCCGCGTCCGGCCGAGCGCGTTCAGTGCGAGCCGGATCGCCGGGCCGTCGGAGGGGATCAGCAGGTGGTCGGCGAGGTCGAGGCGGCACCGGTCCTGGAGACGCACGTTGGTGGTGTTCGGGCCGGCGAGGAAGCCCGAGGTGTGCGGGATGACCACCTCGTCGTACCTCGTGACGATGTTGGTGTAGCTCACCGGCCCGGGAGTCTCGTCACCGGCGTTCAGCCGGTTCAGGAAGGCCGACCCGGTCTTCTGCTGCAGGCACGCGGGGCACAGGTAGCCCAGGCCGGGCGTCAGCAGCAGCGGGTTCGTCGTGCCGTGGTTGGAGGGCGCCAGCCCGACGAGGTCGTCGACCTTGCCCGCTCCGCCGAGGAACCGGATGTAGTAGCGCGGCATCATCCCGCCCTGGGAGTGGCCGACCATCGAGACCTTCGAGGACCCGGTGGCGGCGAGCACCTTGTCGACGAAGACCTTCAGCTGGGCCGCGGAGTCCTCGATCGGGCCGGTGGCCCGGTTGCCGTAGTCGAGGGCGAAGACGCAGTAGCCCGCGGAGCGCACCGACCAGCCGAGCCGCCGGAGGAGGTTCTGGCTGTCCCCGAAGGTGCCGTGCACGATCACGACCGGTCGAGGGTGCGCCTTGCTCGGCGTGCACGACCAGTCGTTGGCGCCGGGCAGCGCCAGGGTCCGGGTCGCGGGTGGCGGGGCGGCGGCTGCCGGCGCGGCGGTGAGTGCCAGGGAGGCCACCACCAGGGTCATCAGCGCGACGAAGGTCTTGGTGGTCCGGCCCATGGCGTCTCCCGAGTCAGTTGTCGTTGTTCCGTCCCGGCTTCGGCTTCGGCTTCTTCTCGGGCTTCGGCTGCGGCGGTGCACCGCAGCGGACGGTGTCGCCCGCGATGTAGTCGGTGTGGAACTTCTCCTTGCGCAGCACCTTGCCAGATCCGAGCTCGCGGAAGGTGCGGAAGACGTTGACGCTGAAACCGGAGGTGCCGCTGGCCTCCTCGCAGTCCGCGTCCGTGAGGTAGCGCACCGACGGCGAGGTGTAGTTGGTCCGCGGACCGTTGCTGCTGGTGATCTTCCAGTGCTTCGTGGAGTACATCGTCACCGTCGCCGCGCCCTCCGTGCTCGGCGTGGACTTGCGCACCTTGGCCTTGATCAGCACGCCGTAGGGAGTGGTGTTGGTGAACTTCAGGTCGACCGACGGCCAGGCCACGGTCGCCTCGCGGCCCTCCGGGTAGCGGTCGATGTAGACCGAGTGCGGCTTGTGCTCGACGTCCTTGAGCCCGGCGAAGTACATCGCGTTGAAGGTCGTCGTCGCGATCTGCGAGACCCCGCCGCCGAGGTCCTTCTTGAAGATGCCGTCGGAGACGATGTAGCCCTCGGTGAACCCGTTCTCCTTGGTCCGCTCCCCCACCGTCTCGTTGAGGCTGAACGTCTCGCCCGGCCGGAGCACGGTGCCGTCGACGAGCTCGGCCGCGCGGGGCAGGTTGACGTTGCGGTAGTCGGCGTACGGGAAGTTGGTGGTGAACGTGCTGACCTTCTCGGTGATCTTGAGCGCCTTGGCCTCGGCGGTGCTGAACGCCGGCTCGGTGGCCTGGCCGCGCAGCACGAGGCGCCGCTCCGCTCCCTGGCGTACGGCGACCTCGGCGAACCGCTCGCCGATCTCCTCGGGGTCGATCTCCGCGCCCACCTTCGCCGGCACCACTCGCGGCTTCCCCTTGCGCACCGCGAACCGGGCGTTCTCCGGCTCGCGCCCGATGGTGCGCATCACCGGCTGCAGCGCCTCGAGCATCAGCTCACCGTCGACCCGTGGCACCAGCTTGCCGTCCTCGGCCTCCATCGAGAGCCCGGCCGCGAACAGCCGTGGCGGCGCGACGACCCGCTTGCCGGCGAGGACCAGCGTGACCGGACCCGACATCGCGGGCTCGCCGAACTCCTCGAGCGCCTCGCGAACGCCGGCATCCGAGACCTCGGGCTCGTCGACCTCGGTCGGCAGCTTGTGCGAGCCGCCGTGCAGGAAGCGCTGCTCGAGCAGGCGCTGGGTGTCGGACCGGGCGACGACCAGGCCGGGCGAGCCGTAGACCGGGACGGCACGACCGTCCTCGAAGGTGAGGTCCCCCTCCACGGGTCGCCGGTCGATCCCGCGGCTCAGCTGTGTCGAGCGTGGCCTGCATCCGGGACTGGTCGACGGAGACCTCGGCGTGGTGGTCACCCCCGCCGGTCACCACCTGCCACATCCGCGGCAGGCCGAACCCCGAGCCGCCACCGGCCTCCGCGATCGAGGCGGCGTAGTCGATGGAGAGTCCCGCCTCGCCCGGGTCGACCTCGACCGAGCGCCCGTCGCCGTAGCTGACCATGATCGGCTCGTCGGTGCGGGCGGCGAGCTCGGCGCGGAGCTTGGTCTCCGCCTCGGCGGGCGTCAGCCCCGCGATGCTGACGCCCTCGACCTCGGCGTTGCGGGGCGCCTTGTCGCCGGCGTAGAGGTAGAGACCGACCCAGGTGCCACCGAGGATCAGGAACAGTCCGAGCACGGTGAAGGCGGCGACCTTCCCGCCCATCGAGTCCGCCACCGGCGTCACGCCAGTCCGGCGAAGAGGTCGTCCTCGAAACCGGAGGGTCCGGCAGGTCCGGGCGCGCCCTTGGCGATCCGGAAGAACTCGGTGCCCCAGATCTCGTTGCCCTTGTTGTTCGAGAGCGCGAAGAAGGGGCCGTCCACCGCGATCTGGGTGGCGTGCGCCCGCATCGCGTCCATCTTGGCGGCGGCGTAGTCGTCGGCGTCGATGAGCGTGGTGAGGTCCTCGTCGGCCGACCATGAACTTCGGCAGCTCGCCGTCGGGGTCCATCCCCTCGAAGGTGGTGAGGTCGCCCGCCTCGCGCAGGTCGCGCAGCCCCTGGCGCACCCGGCTGGCCGACATCGCGCCCCAGTAGATCTTGGCGATGTCGTGGGCCTCCCCGAGCTCACGGCGGTAGGACGGCACGGCCGCGAGTGCCGCGGCGTACGTCGCGACCCGGTGGGCCTGGATGTGGTCGGGGTGGCCGTAGCCGCCGAACTCGTCGTAGGTCACCATCACCTGCGGGCGCACCTCGCGGATCACCTCGACGAGGTGGCCGGCGGCCTCGGTGAGGTCGGCGTTCCAGAAGGCGTTCTCGTGCACGTCGTCGGCCGCGACCGCGTGGCCGTCCGCGTGCCACTGCATCCCCGAGTCGCGGTAGCGCTTGAACCCGCCGAGGTAGCGGTGGTCGGTGACCCCGAGGGCCTTCATCGCGTTGTCGAGCTCGATCTTGCGCTGGTCGGCCAGGGTGTCGTCCCGGTCGGCCGCCATGTGCTCCATCTCGGGCACGAGGATCTCGCCCATCTCGCCGCCGGTGCAGGTCACCAGCGTGACGCCGACACCTTCGGCGACGTAGCGAGCCATCGTGGCGCCCTGCCCGATGCTCTCGTCGTCCGGGTGGGCGTGCACGAGCAGCAGGTGCTTGTTCATGCCGGTGATCCTAGGGGTGGGCGCCTACAGGTTTCGCTTGAGGCGGCGCGGTGCCGCCGGGAGGTCGAGCGGGGCCGGGGGCGCTGTCGGCTCGTCGGGCTCCAGCCACCCGTCGTACTCCTCGACGAGCAGCTCGAGCAGCACCCCGGGAGCGTCGGTCGAGACCACCCACGGGTGGTCCTCGTCGTCGTCCTCGCCGGCGAACGGCTCCCGGTGGCAGGCGGCGTCGAACCCGTCCCGCGCCAGCCGGGAGACCACGGCGCGGGCGTCGTCCTCGTCGAAGAAGACGCCGCGCATCAGCCGGCGCTCCGCAGCTCGGGGCGGTCGCGCAGCCGGTCGAGGAACGGTACGTCGGCCTCGGCCCACACCACCTCGTCGAGCTCGTCGGCCCGCAGCCAGCGCACGGCGTCGTGCTCGTCCGGCACCGGGTCGCCATCGACCACCCGGGCGAGCACGACCCGCAGCACGAGGTCGTCGGAGATCCGCGACGTCCCGTCGAGGAGGTCCGGTGACCTCGACGGTGCACCCGAGCTCCTCGGCGATCTCGCGGACCGCGGCCCCCGTCGAGCTCCTCCCCCGGCTCGACCTTGCCGCCCGGCAGCTCCCACTGGCCCGCGAGCCGGTGCGGGTGCGCGCGACGG
This sequence comes from uncultured Actinomycetota bacterium, assembly GCA_963722835.1. Classification (GTDB taxonomy): domain Bacteria; phylum Actinomycetota; class Actinomycetes; order Propionibacteriales; family Nocardioidaceae; genus Marmoricola. The sequence continues at coordinate 169,178 of CAVROK010000011.1, read as the reverse complement.
GCCGCGAGCAGGCGGCCGTCCTCGAGGATCGCGACACCCACCACGTCGGTCATGGGACCAATCTAGGAGGGTCCGACCCGTCTACGTTGGACCGGTGAGCCCGGACCCGTCCTCGAGCATCCACCTGCGGCGCACCGACGAGAACACGGCCGACATCGAGGCGGCCGTCGAGCGGTTCGGCCGCCGGGTCGGCCTGCCCGGCGTGCTCGACCACCTGAACCGGCAGGCCGTGCGGGCGCGCGTGCCCGGGCGGTGCGGTCGAGTGGGGCTTCCGCTGGAACGACGAGGACGAGGCCACCGAGCGGTGGTGGCCCCAGGGCATCACCACCTCGGCCGACGCCAGCGACACCGAGGACATCGACGGCCGGCGGCTGCTGGTCACCAGCTGGTACTCCAAGCTCCTGCACGGCCGCAACCTCGGCAGCCGGGTCAGCGTCGTCGACATCGACAGCCTCGAGTACCGCCACGTCCTGCTCGTCGTGCCGGAGCGGACACGCGCGGGCACGGTCGAGCTCACACCGCTGCTCGTGCACGCCGGGGGGCTGGTGTGGTGCGGCCCCTACCTGCACGTGGCCGGCACCCGACGGGGGCTGTTCAGCTGCCTGGTCGACGACATCATCCGGGTGGACTCGACCGACGACGCGTTCGGCGCCCGCTACGTGCTGCCGGTCCGGTTCGCCTACGACGCCGCAGCGAGCGAGGGCGTGGAGCTGATGCGCTACTCCTTCCTCTCCCTGGACCGCGGCTCGGACCCGCCGCAGCTGGTCGCCGGCGAGTACGGCCGCGCCGAGATGACCCGTCGGCTGGTCCGCTACCCGCTCGACCCGGAGACGATGCACCTGGCCACGCACGAGGACGGCACGTCGCGACCGGTGGCGCTGGACGAGCGCGGGCTCGGCCACATGCAGGGGGCCGCGGTCGTGGGCGACACCTACTACGTCACCGCCAGTCGCGGTCGCTGGCGGCTCGGGAAGATGTACGTCGGAGCGCCCGGCCGGTTCCGCAGCATCCCCCGTGCCCTGCCCGTCGGGCCGGAGGACATCTCCTACTGGCCCTCGACCGACCGGCTCTGGTCGCTCTCGGAGTATCCGAACCGTCGCTTCGTGTTCGCGATGGAGCGCGTCCCGGCTGGAGTGAGGCGCGCCGGGGCTCAGGGGGCGGGGCTGGCCGCCGGGACCGCGACGAGCTCGTCGGTCTCGGGGTCGAACACGTAGCCCTCCGGCGGCGTGCAGGTCTCGGGTGAGACCACCGGCTGGTCGGCGGGCGGCTCGGCCGCGGGATCGGCCGGCTCGTCGGTCGGGACCGGGCACTCCGGCAGGTCCGGCGTCGGGGTCGGGTCGGGGTGGGCCGGACCCGGCTCCTCGCTGGGCGGCGGAGGCGGCGGCGTCGGGTCGGGCGACGGGGTGTCGGCCGGTGACGGTCCGGGGTCAGGCGTCTCGTCGACCGGAGCGGGCGTCGGGGACGAGGGGGTGGTCGGCCCCTGCGGCGACGGCGTCGGGGTCGCACCGGCCGGCGAGGCCGGAGAGCCGGGCGAGCTGGGCGAGCTCGGGGAGGCGACCGACGGCTTCGGACCGAGGGTCGCGGGACCCACCGGGCCGGCGGCGCCGATCGCTGCGGCTGCCGGCGTCCGCGTGGACGGCGAGGTCCCGAGGGTCAGGGCCGAGCTGAGCGGCGCGGCCAGCGCGCTGACGAACGGGACGGATCCCGTCCCGGTCAGGTCGGCCTGGTCGAAGACCGCCTTCCACTCCAGCACGGCGCGCAGGTAGTCCGCGGAGTCGTTGTAGGACAGGATCGCCTCGCGCAGCCCGTCGGCCGTGCCGAGGTCGCGACCACCGGCGCACAGGTAGACCATGGCGGCACCGGCGGCGTCGTAGATGTTCTGCGGGTCCCGGACGCCGTCGCCGTCCATGTCGAGCCCGACGACCCGCCAGCTCGCGGGGATGATCTGCATGGGGCCGAGCGCGCGGTCCCAGACCTTGTCGCGGTCCCAGCGACCGGCATCGGTGTCCGCGACGGCGTGGTACTGCTTCCCGTCGAGCACCGGGCCGAGGATCTCCGGCGACACCCGGTGTCCGTCGAGGGTCCGGCCGGCGAGGTTGCCCGACTCCACCTGCCCGATCGCGGCCAGCATCGGCGTGGTGATGCGGCAGGCGGTCGGGGAGACCGCGACCGCGAGCGTGTAGGCCGCCAGCACGTCGGCGGTGAGGTCCTCGGAGGTGTCGATGGCGGCCACACCGGTCCAGCCGCGGTTGTTCAGCGCACCGGCCGCGTCGACGACGACCGGCGCCTGGGGCACGGTCACGCTGGCGGGCTGGAGCAGCGGCTCCTCGAGCGACTCGAGCCGCTGCTGGGCGGCCAGCTGCGCGGCCGGACCGCCCGGCGCCCAGAACAGGACGCTGAGCAGCAGCACCGCAAAGCCACGCTTCGCCTTCATGAGTCCGAGACTCCCCCTCTTGTCACACGGCGTGAGCCATCCAGGCCCGCCCGTCCGACCAGTCTCAGCCTCGGGGCGGCCAGAAACCAGCCGGACCCAGCAAGTGCCCCAAAACGGGCACGGGTCGTCTAGACCGATCGTCCGTTTGGTCCGGTTTCGCTGGGTCGTCGTGGTAGCAGGGCCAGCTGCCGGGACTGGGCGACCAGGCGACCGGTGGAGTCCCAGACCTCGCAGTCCTCCTCGAACTGGCCCCCGGAGATGTTCCGGGTCGCATGCCGGACGATCGCCCAGCCGGGGGCCGGACGGGCGCGCACGTGCGCGGTCAGCTCGAGCGTCGGGGCCCAGCCCGGGAGGCCGAGGTCGAAGGTGACCGGTGGCAGCGCGTCCACGACGAGGAGCAGCGCGATCGGGTCCAGTGGTCGGTCGTCGGCGAGCTTGAACCAGCCCTGGATGAGTCCGGTCCTGCTCGGCTCGCCGACCGCCCAGCCGACGTACGCCGGGTCGAGGCGGGTGCCGAACCGCTCGAGCAGCGGCGCCATCCTGCGGACCTCCTCGGGAGCGTGCCGCGTCTCGACGCAGTCCTCCACCGGAGGCAGGACCGGTGGCGGGATCTCGCGCTCGACCTCCGCCGGCATCCGGTCCAGCGAGCCGTAGACGGCGAGCACGGTGATCCGCTCGACCTCGGCGCCGTCCTGCTGCTGGACCAGGCTGGCCGCCACGGTGGACCGCTGGCCACCCATGCGTATCCGGCGGACCCGGACGACGGCCGGTCCGGGCACGGTCGGGGTCAGGTAGTAGGAGCTGACGCTGACCGGGTCGGGCTGCCCGGAGTCATCGAGCTCGGTCCGGATCGCGTTGCCGATCACGGCGAGCAGGTAGCCGCCGTTGAGACCACCGCCGACCACCCAGCCGGGGTCGAGCTCGGCGGCGTACTCCCCCGGTCCCGTGGCCTGCACGGCGATGCCGCGGTCGAGCTCGAAGTCCATGGCTCGAACAGTAGAGGCCTCAGGCGTACCCGGCGGGCGTCCCCCAGGTGGCCGAGCGCGAGCTGCCGTCGTGGATGACCGGGCAGTGGGTGCCGACGAAGTTCGTGGGCATGCAGCGGTTGCAGTGGATGCACAGCGACGGCGTGGTGGCGTCGGCGGCGATCCGGTTGACGAGGTCGGGCTCGCGCAGCAGCGCGCGACCCATGGCGACGAACTCGAAGCCTTCCCGCATGGCGAGGTCCATGGAGGGCCGGTCGGTGATGCCGCCGAGGAGCACCATCGGCAGCCCGACCTCGGCGCGCACCTGACGGGCGTCGTCGAGGAGGTAGGCGTCCTGGTAGGGGTACTCGCGGATGAACTGTGCGCCGGCGAAGCGCATCACCGTCCTGATCGGCTGCGGCATCACCTCGACGAACTCCTTGACGGGAGCGCCTCCCCGGAAGAGGTACATCGGGTTGAGCAGGGAGCTGCCGCCGGTCATCTCGAAGGCGTCGACGGTGCCGTCCTGCTCGATCCACTGCGCCGTCTGGATGGCCTCGTCGAGGGTGATGCCGCCGCGGACCCCGTCGGACATGTTCAGCTTGGTGAGGATCGCGATCCGGTCCCCGACGGCGTCACGCACCGCGCGCAGGATGCCGCGGGCGAACCGGGCCCGGTTCTCCAGCGAGCCGCCGAACTCGTCCTTGCGGTGGTTGATCTTGGGACTGAGGAACGCGCTGGGCAGGTAGCTGTGACCGAGGTGCACCTCGACGGCGTCGAAGCCGGCCTCGATCGCGCGTCGCTGCGGCCGCCGCGTGGGCGGCGGTGATCCGCTCGAGGTCTGCCACCTTCGCCTTGCGCGAGACACCGAAGGACATGTTCGGGAACCGGGTGCTCGGCGAGAGCGCGTGGTGCTTGTTGCCCCGCGAGTCGGCGACCGGCCCGGCGTGGCCGATCTGCGCCGAGACCGCCGCGCCCTCGGCGTGCACCGCGTCGGTCAGCACCCGGAGGCCGGGCATCGCCTCGTCGGTCCACTGGATCTGGTCGGGAGCGGTCCGCCCGTCCGGGGCGACGGCACAGTAGGCGACCGTGGTCATGCCGACCCCGCCGGCGGCGTACGCGCGGTGGAACTCGACGAGGTCGGTGGTGACCCGCGACCGGTGGCTCAGGCCTTCGTACGTCGCCGCCTTGACCACCCGGTTGCGCAGCGTGAGCGGCCCGATCCGGCCGGGCGAGAAGACGTCCGGCACGCCGGTTTCTAGAACACGTTCCACTTTCTCAGGCTACACGGAACGGCGGCGCGGAATGATTTGCGGCCAAAGGGGGTAAACGCCATAAGAACAAGTTGTGCACGGACCACCCACGTACATGCCTGACGTGGATTTGGGGGAGAACCACATGTCACCGGGAGTCGGGGACTCCGGGTCGGACATCGATGCCGTCCTGGACATCCTGTCGCGCCCTGACGACGACGACCTGGCCGACGTGGTCGAGCTGGTCGCGAAGGTCTGCGACGCCGCGGCGGCCGGCATCACCGTCCTGAAGGGCGACGACTACCACGTGCCGATCACCTACGGCATCGCGCCGTTCGTGTGCCCGTCCGGGGACACCTTCTGCCAGCACGCGATGGGCACCGACGACGTCTTCACCGTGGAGGACGCCCGTACCGACCCCCGGTTCGCGGGCATCGGCTGGGTCGACGGCACGATCGCCTCGGCGAGGTTCTACGCCTCGGCGCCGATCCACGCGCCCCGCGGCGACATGGTCGGGCGGCTGTGCGTGATCGATCCGGCGGTGCGCGCGCTGACACCCCTCCAGCGCCACGGGCTCGAGACGCTCGCCGCCAGCCTGACCCAGCTGATCGAGCTGCGCCTGCTGCGCCGGGCCCGCCGGGAGCTGGTCTCGCCGGCATCCGCCCAGACCGCGGCGACCGTCGTCTCCCAGCTGGCCGCGGAGCTCAGCCACGACCTCAAGGTGCCGTTGAGCTCCATCCGGGCCAGCGTCGAGCTGCTGGGCGACGAGCTGGCCGAGCACGACTCCCCCGCCGTCGACGCGCTGCTGACGAGGGCGTCCCGCGCCGCCCACCGGATGCAGCGGATGCTCGACCAGTCCATGGACTACGGCGTCGCCGGGGAGGCTCCCGACCTGACGGACGTCGACCTGCACCAGGTGGCCGACCATCTCGTCTCCGCCGCGGGTGGACTCCTCGAGGCGACCGGCGCCGTCGTCGAGACGGCCGACCTGCCCGTCGTACGCGCTGACCCGGACGACATGTACTCCGTGCTCCAGAACCTGCTCACCAACTCGGTGAAGTTCGCGCGGCCGGGGATCCCGCCGCGGGTGCACATCTCGGGTCGGCGTACGCCGGGCGGCTGGCGGATCTCGGTGCGGGACAACGGCATCGGCATCCCGGAGGACCGGCAGGTCGACGTGTTCTCGCTGTTCAGCCGGGTCGAGAACGACGTCGAGGGCCACGGCATCGGGCTCGCGACCGTCGCCCGGATCCTGGCGGCCCATGACGGGCGAGCCGGTGCGTCCTCCCGCCCGGGCGGTGGTGCGGAGATCTGGTTCGAGCTGCCCGACGGGGACGAGGACGAGCCGGTCGGCGTACCGGTCTGAGGTCGGCTACCTCGGGAAGGTGCAGTCGCTGCGCCGGCCGCGGGCGAGTCCCGGCCACTCGAAGCTGTTCACCCCGGCGGTGAGCGGCTTGCGGGACTTCACGTAGGGACGCGCGCCGGACTCGCTGACGGCGTACAGCCGCTTGAGCTTGGCTCCGAACTGGATGCCCTCGGCGCCGGGGACGAAGCCGAGGCGTCGGCCGTCCGGCATGACCAGCTCGCCGCAGGCCAGTGAGGAGCGTGCGAGGTAGAGCCCGCCCGCCGGGCTGAGGGTGGCGCCCTGGACGTAGGTCGGCACCCGGGTCCGCGCCACGGCGCCGATCTGCTTGCGGCCCTTGCGGGTGACGCCGAGGTCCAGCACCCCCGACCTCAGCAGTCGCTTGAAGGGGTACCAGTGGATGTACGCCGGGCCGCGCTCCACGAACGGCACCAGGCCGATCCGCTTGTTCGTGGCCACGATCGCCGACCCTCGTGCCGGAGCCTTGATCCGCCACACCCGGCGTGCGTCGAGCACCGTGCGCGAGCTGGAGGGCTTGACCAGCCAGAGCTTGCGCTTCTCGACGACCCAGAGGTACGGCCCCCGGTGCAGGATCCCGCCGCCGTGCCGGCAGTACGTGCGCGGTCGCTCGCCCACCCGCCCGTAGATGGCGCTGTGGAACTCCAGCTGCTTCCCGGTGATCAGGTCGACCCGTCGGAGCTGGCACGGCCGTTCGCCGTACCCCTTGCTGTAGCGGAAGCCGCTGACCCACGCGGTGTTGCGCCACACGGCGATCCCCTGCGGCACCAGGTAGCGCCGCGGCGGGGGCAGCCAGAGCCCGCTGCACTGGCGCTTGTGGTTGCGGAAGTCGGCCAGCGACTTGTTCGTGTACGTCGGGTCGACGCCCCGCACGTCGTCCCGGTCCAGGCCGTGACAGCGGAACGTGGCCTTGCGCTCGGCGGTCGAGGAGCTGACCGGTGCGGCGTCGGTGGCGACCACGCCCCCGCCGACAGCGACCAGGAGCGCGGTCAGGAGCATCCCGGGAGCGCGCCGCAACATCGTCATCACGGTAGTGGCGGGGACCGGCGCGGGACCGGATCCCGCTCGCCCCCGGCGCGGCGCTGGTCCAACCAGCGGACTAGACCCATTCGGTCCGCTTCTGGCCGATTCGTCAGCGCGGGCCGAGGATACGAACTTGGGCGTCGCTGTCCCGGCGTCCGTGCACGACGTATCGGGGGGATCTCCTAGTCATGTCATTGCTTCGCGTGCCCGCGCCTGCTCAGCGTCGGCCCCGTGCCGCCCTCGTCGCCGTCTTCGCGACGGCGATCGCCGCACTCGGTCTGGCCCCGCTCCCCGCGGCGAACGCTGCCGACGCGACATTGTCGTTCGTCGCCGCCGCGAGCAGCTCGGGCAACCGCACCGGCCACGTCGTCCGCCTGCCGGCCACCGTCCAGGCCGGCGACACGATGGTGCTGTTCATGACGACGAACTCGCTCAGCGGCACGCTGGGCAACCCCGCCGGCTGGACCCTGCTGCAGAGCAGGGACGGCTCGGCGACCCGCGGCCGGGCCTGGACGAAGCAGGCCGTCGCCGCGGACGCGAACGCCAACGTCACCGTCACGGGCACCGCCACGATCAAGGACACGATGAGCGTCGGCGTCTACCGCAGCAACGGGGGCACCTCTTCGGTCACCGCCTCGGCGAGCGTCGCCGCGACGGCGTCCTCGACCAACCACTCCGCCCCGGCGGTGGCCGTGGCCCAGGGCAACTCCTGGCTGGTCAACGCCTGGAGCGAGAAGTCCTCGACGGCGACCACGTGGACCAAGCCCGCCACCAGCACCACCCGCGCCACCCCTGCCGGCACCGGCGGCGGCAAGGTCAGCGCCCTGCTCGCCGACTCCAACGGCGCCGTCGCCGTCGGCAACGCCGCGGCCCGCACCGCGACCACCAGCACCTCGACCGGTGGCGACCAGAACTTCTCCGTGGTGATCAGCCCCGGGCAGACCACCACGCCCACCAACCAGCCGCCGGTCCCGTCGTTCACCAGCACCTGCAACGCGCTCGTCTGCTCGTTCAACGCCGGTGCGACCACCGATCCCGAGAACAACCCGCTGACCTACACGTGGAACTTCGGCGACGGGGCCAACGGCTCCGGCGTCACCACCTCGCGCACCTACGGCTCCGCCGGCACCCGGACGGTCACCCTCACCGTCAGCGACGGCACCAACACCGCCCAGACCACCGGGTCGGTCTCGCCCGACCACCGGCGCCAGCGCCACCCTGTCGCACGTCGCGTCCGCCAGCAGCGCGGGCAACCGCACCAGCCACGTCGTCCGGCTCCCGGCCAGTGTCCAGGCGGGCGACCGCCTGGTGCTGTTCATGACCGTCAACTCGCTCAGTGGCACCCTCGGCAGCCCCACCGGCTGGACCCAGCTCCAGACCAGGGACGGCTCGGCGACCCGCGGCCGCGCCTGGACCAAGGTCGCCACCGCCGCGGACGCCAATGCCAACGTCAGCGTCGCGTCGAGCGGGACGATCAAGGACGCGATGACCGTCGCCGCCTACCGGAGCTCCGGTGGCACCGCGACCGTGACCGCCTCGGCCAGCGCCGCCGCCACTGCCTCCTCCACCAGCCACGCCGCCCCCGCGGTGGCCGTGGCGCAGGCCAACTCCTGGCTGGTGAACGCCTGGAGCGAGAAGTCCTCGACGGCGACGACGTGGACCAAGCCCGCCACCAGCACCACCCGCGCCACCCCGGCCGGCACCGGCGGAGGCAAGGTCAGCGCCCTGCTCGCCGACTCCAACGGCGCCGTCGCCGTCGGCAACGCTGCCGCCCGCACCGCGACCACCAGCACCTCGACCGGTGGCGACCAGAACTTCTCCGTGGTGATCAGCCCCGGCACGGGCGGCCCAGTCCAGCCCGTCGACCCGGGCACCTTCCCCAAGCCCAACCACACCGGTCTGGTCCCACAGGACGTGCGCGCCGAACATGCCCCGGATCCCCGACGGCGAGATCTTCGACATGGCCGTCTCGGGCAACCGCGTCTTCATCGCCGGCACGTTCACCTCGATCCAGAACCAGCTGCCCAGGGCAACACGACCAGAGCTACCCGCAGGCCGGCCTCGCGTCGTACAACCTCGACACCGGTCTGGTCGACGCCAGCTTCCGGCCGACCTTCGGCGGCGACCGACCCTGAGGTGCATTCCGTTGCCGTGACTCCCGACGGGTCCAAGCTCTACGCCGTCGGCACGTTCAACAGCGTCAACGGGACGACCCGTCGCGCGATCGCCCGCCTCGACCTCACCACCGGCGCCCCGGTCGCCGGCTTCGTCGCCGACGCCAGCGCCCGCGCGACCGAAGTCGTGGCCAGCAACACCACCGTCTACGTCGGCGGTCGCTTCACCGCGATCAACGGCACGAACCGCAGCTCGCTGGCTGCGCTCGACGCCGCCACCGGGCAGGTCGACGGCGGCTTCGTCAACGACATCACCCAGGGAATCGGTGTCAGCGGAGCGATCGGCTGTGCAGCGGCTCGTGCTGACCCACGACACCAAGAAGCTGATCGTGGTGCACACCGGCATGCAGAGTCGCGGGCCAGCCCCGCGCCGGTGCCGCGATCATCGACACCACCACCAAGCAGCTGACCACGTGGCACTCCACCCTCTGGGAGGACAACCTCGAGTTCGTCGGCGGCATCCAGCGGGCGTACGGCGCCGCTGTCTCGCCCGACGACTCCTACTTCGTGGTGACCAGCGGTTCGGGCGGCGACCGCCCGCCCGATCAACGACACGGCGATCGCCTTCGACCTCGACAACGACGCCGACGCCGAGCCGCTGTGGATCTCCCGGCTCTTCGACAGCGTCTACTCGGTCGCGATCTCGGAGAAGGCGGTCTATGTCGGCGGTCACTTCGCCTGGAACGAGTCGCCGACCGCCAACGACCCGTGGCCGGGTCAGGCCGACATCGGCTACGGCACGGGCCAGGGCCTCTCGGCGTACGCCCTCGGCGAGCAGGTCGTGAACCGCGAGCACCTCGGCGCCCTTGACCCGGTGACGGGCAAGGCGCTCGAGTGGGCGCCGGCGTCGGACTCCTACGAGGGCAACAAGGCCATGGTGGTCACCTCGCGCGGACTGGTCACTGGAGGTGACGCGCTGATGCAGGGCGGCGCCAACGTCGGCCGAATCGCGGAGTTCGACTTCAGCACCGTCCCGGCCGGCAACGGCGTCGAGACCACCATCACCGAGCCGATCATGGGTCGGGTGGTGAACTCCGGCGAGGAGTTCGAGATCAAGGGCACGTCGTCCGCGGCGGCCGGTGTCCTCCGCGTCGAGGTGGCCGTCCAGAACACCGGCGGGCAGTACCTCCAGGACAACCTGACGACCTGGTCGAGCACCGCGAACACCATCAACGCGACCCTGGCAGCCGGTGGCACGACGTGGACGCTCCCGTTGACCATCCCGGGCAACGTCAAGCTCCGTGCCACCGCGCGCACCTTCGCCATCGGCGGAGCCTCGGACCCCTCACCCGCAGTGAAGAAGTTCGAGACGTTCAACCTCGACGACGCCCCGCCGACCGCTGCGTTCAGCGCGCCTGCCGCCGGGACGGTGCCCACGAAGACCTTCCTGGTCACCGGCACCACGACCGACGACAAGGGCGTGGTCTCGCTGACGCATGACGGTGCGCAACGAGAACAACCGCTACCTGCAGGACGACGGCACCGTCGCCATCGGCCTACAACTCCTTCCAGATCGCCCCCGACGTACCCGGTGGCACGAGCACGACCTGGCAGAAGGAGATCACCGTCCCGGACGAGGGGCTGTGGAAGGCCCAGATCCGGGCCAACGACACCGGCGGGCAGAGCTCGCTCGACACCACCGACCGCAACTGGATCGTCTCAGCGACCGCCCAGTCGCCCGTGGTCTCGATCATCACGCCGAGCGCAGTGACGCCGCCGACGCCGCCGCAGACGTTCTCGGTCGTGCCCGGCCAGCCGATCACCTTCACCGGGCACGGCGACTGACGACAAGCAGCTCCGCACGATCGACGTCGCGCTGGTGAACAACTCGACGCAGGAGTACCTCACCACCGACGGCAGCTTCGGCCGGAACAACGGCCTGAACTCCTACCGGCTCGAGTCAGGTCTGGCACAGAAGTCGTTCGACTGGACCTACACCACGCCGAACCTGACCCCGGGCAACTACCAGTTCGCGGTCTTCGCCGCCGACGACGACGGCCTCACCACGCCGCAGACGATGTGGGCGGTCGCCAGCTTCACCGTCCAGGAGACCGGCAACGCACCGCCCAAGGCGACGCTGGCCAAGACCGGGCTGCAGCCACCGATGACCTCGCACGAGCTGGCGCTCACCGGCACGGCGACCGACGACGTCGGGGTCAAGGAGGTGCGCGTCTCGCTCCGGGACGCGGACACCGCCCGCTACGCCAAGCCCGACGCCGGCGGCGGCACCCAGGCGGGGTACACCTACTTCACGGTGCCGGTGGACATCGCCCGACTGCGACGTCGACGACGCTGGTCGACGACGATCACGTTGCCCACCGACGGCGACTGGAACGTCACCGCCGTCGCTGTTGATGACGCGGGCCAGTACGACTTCATCAACACCGGCGCGACGGCCCGCTATCTCTCGTTCCCCGATCGACGTCGCGCCGACCTTCAACTCCGGGCTGCTGGCGCCGACCGACGGCACCGTGTTCCAGGACGGCAAGATCTTCGTCAGCGGTCGTGCCGAGGACACCAACCCCACCGCGGGTGGATCAGCGTCGATGGCGAAGGTCGAGGTGCAGGTCCAGAACACCGCGGCCGGACCACTCCGTACATGACGCTCGTCCGGCTCGTTCACGGCCGACGCCGACGCTGGGTCACCGCGTTCCTGACCAGTCCGGGCACGCCGGGGTCGAACTTCTCCTACACGACACCGATCGTGCCGCCAGGCGCCTACACCGTCCGGGTGCGTGGCACCGACCAGCACGACCTGGTGACGACGGACCCGCCAGTCGCGCAGCGTCACCGTGACACACCCGACGAACGCCAAGCCGGTCGCGGTGCTGCCGGCTCCGGTGTGCACGGAGAACGTCTGCCAGTTCGACGGCAAGCAGTCGACCGACGAGACGCCGACCTCGCTGACGTACGCGTGGACTTCGGCAACAACGGGGCCACCCCGCCGGTCTCGGGCGGCTCCGCGACGCGGCCCGAACCCGAAGAAGACGTTCACCGCCGCCGGCACCTACACGGTGACGCTGACGGTGAAGGACCAGTGGGGCGTGCTCTCCGACCCGGTGACGACCGCCGTCACGATCGCGAAGCCTGCGGGCAACGCCGCGCCGGTGCCGGTGATCAACGCGCCGTCGTGCAACGGGCTGACCTGCAACTTCTCCGCCGTCGGCACGGTCGACCCGAACACCGGCGACACGATCGCCTACAGCTGGAACTTCGGCGACCCGGCCAGTGGCGTCGAACAACACTGCGCACGGGCTCGGCCACCTCGCACGTGTTCACCGTCGGCGACACCTACACCGTGACGCTGACGGCCACGGACGGCTGGGGCAACACCGCGAGCCGTCACACGCGATGTCCAGTCACCGTACACCGCACCGCCGACGCCATGAGTGGTGGTCGAACGCAACAAAAGGGGCAACGGTCCGGACTAGACCTAGTTCGATCCGTAGTGGGCGAAACCGCCCTTCCTGACTGAAGATACGGACGGACCCCCGCCACGGGGGTCACACATACGGGGGTTCCACGAATGTCTGCACTCAACGTGCCTGCTCGCGCTCGCACTCGGCTCGTCCCAGTTCTCGTCTCGGCGCTCGTGGCCTCTCTCGCCGTCTTCGGCCTGAGTCCGGTTCCCGCGGCCAACGCCGCCGACCCGGTGCTGTCGTTCGTCGGGGCGACCAGCCAGTCCGGCAACCGGACCAACCACACGGTGCCGCTCCCGACGGGTCTGCAGAACGGCGACACCCTGGTGCTGTTCCTGACCACCAACTCGCTGAGCGGAACGCTCACCGGTCCGGCCGGCTGGACGCAGATCCAGAGCAAGGACGGCACCGCCACCCGCGGCCGCGCCTGGACGAAGCAGGCCGTTGCCGCGGACTCCGGCACCACCGTCACCGTGGCCGGCTCGGCCATCATCAAGGACACCATGTCGGTCGCGGCCTACCGCTCCGACGTCGGCACGTCGTCGGTCACGGCCTCGGCCAGCGTCGCGGGTACCGACGTCCTCCACCAGCCACACCACCCCCTCGGTCGCCGTCGCCCAGGCCGGCTCCTGGCTGGTCAGCTCCTGGAGCGAGAAGTCCTCGACCGCCGATCGACCTGGACCGCCCCGCCGGCGAGCAGCACGCGCGCCACCCCCGCGGCCACCGGCGGCGGCAAGGTCAGCTCCCTGCTGGCCGACTCCGGCGCCCCAGTCCCCACCGGCACGGCCGCTGGTCGCACCGCGACCACGAGCGTCGCCGGCGGGCGGCGACCAGCTGTTCTCCGTCGTGATCAGCCCCGGCACGCTCGACGACGCCGCCGCCGACCGGCAACGTCGCGCCGGTGCCGTCGTTCACGTCCTCGTGCTCGAGCCTGACCTGCAGCTTCAACGCCTCGGCGCACGACCGACGCCAACAACGACCCGCTGACCTACGCCTGGAACTTCGGTGACAACACCACCGGCACCGGCGTCACCACCTCCCGGACCTACGCGTCGGCCGCGCACCCGCACGGTCACCCTCACCGTGAACGACGGCACCACCACCGCGACGACCACCCGTCGGTCACCACGACCACCACCCCGGCCGGTCCGCGCCTGCCCGTGCCCGGGCACACCGCGGATCGTGCCCGAGACCGCTCGCACCGACCTGCCCAAGATCAGCAACGGCGAGATCTTCGACATCAAGGTCGTCGGCAGCCGCGTGTTCATCGCCGGCTCCTTCACCCGCATCCAGAACCAGCGGTCCAACAACACCACGACCTACACCCGCAGCGGACTTGCGTCGTACAACCTGACCACCGGACTGGTCGACACCGGCTTCAACCCGAGGCATCACCGGTGGTGGCGTCGACTGCGATCGCGTTCACGCCCGACAACACCAAGCTGTTCGTCACCGGCAGCTTCAACGCCATCAACGGTGTGGCCCGTCGCTGCCTGGCGTCGCTCAACCTCACGACCGGCGCGCCCCTGACCGGCTTCGTTGCCAGCCTCGGCGCCCGTGGCTCCGAGCTCGTCGCGACCAACTCGACCGTCTACGTCGGCGGCCGCTTCACCACGGTCAACAACGTCGCCCGCATCGGCCTGGCTGCCGTCAACGCCACGCACCGGCGCCGTCGACACCGGCTTCGTCAACAACCTCTCCGGCGGCATCGGCACCAACGGTTCCCTCACCGTCCAGGAGCTGAAGCTCACCCACGACCAGACCAAGCTCCTCGTCGTGCACACCGCTCGCCAGGTCGCCGGCCAGGACCGCTACGGCGTGGCGATGATCGGCATCGCCTCCAAGCAGCTGCTGCCCTGGAGGACCAAGCTGTGGGAGGACAACCTGCAGTTCGTCGGCGGCATCCAGCGTGCGTACGGCGCGCGACATCTCGCCCGACGACTCCTACTTCGTGGTCACCAGCGGCTCCGGTGGCGACCGACCGCCGATCAACGACACCGCGATGGCGTTCCCGGTCGACGTACCTGCCGGCGAGGAGGGCGACGTCAAGACCAAGTGGATCACCCGCTGCTTCGACTCGATCTACTCGGTCGCGATCTCCGAGCGCGCCGTCTACATCGGTGGTCACTTCGTCGTGGAACGAGTCGCCGACCGCTCCGGACCCGTGGCCCGGTCTCGACGACGTCGGCTACGGCACCGGCCAGGGCCTGTCCGGCTACGGGCTCGGCGACGCCGTGGTCAACCGCGAGCACCTCGGTGCGCTGAACCCGGTCGACGGCAAGGCGCTGGAGTGGGACCCCGGCTCCAACTCCTACGAGGGCAACAAGGCCATGGAGGCACACCCCCCGGGGCCTGTTCACCGGCGGTGACGCGACCACCCAGGCCGGCGCCAACATCGGCCGGATCGCCTTCTTCGACTTCAACTCGATCCCGGCCAGCAACGGGGTGCAGACCGCCATCACCGAGCCGATCGAAGGCCACGTCAGCCCGGTCGCCGAGGAGTTCACCGTCCGGGGCAACGCCTCGGTCACCTCGGGCACCATCAACCGGGTCGAGCTGCAGGGTCTACGACCGGCTGGCCAACCGCTACCTGGCCGACAACCGGACCACGTGGCAGACGGCGTCGAACACGATCAACACGACGTTGCAGAGCACCGGCGCCCGCACGGCGAACTGGTCGCTGCCCCTGACCGTCACCGGCAACCGCAAGCTCCAGCTGCGCGCGCAGACCTTCTCCTCGGCCGGCACGGGAGACAACACCCCGGCGATGAAGAAGTTCGAGACCTTCGGCCTGACCGACCAGCCGCCGAGCACCAACGTCACCGGCCCGACGGCCAACCCGGTGCGGACCAAGACGTTCACCGTCACCGGCACCGCCACCGACGACGTCGGCGTGCAGTCGGTCGGCTTCACCATCCGGGACAACGCCACCAACCGGTACCTCCAGGCCGACGGCACCCTCTCGTCCGGTGGCTACACCTTCCGGGTCACCCCGGACGTGGTCGGCGCCAAGAGCACCACCTGGTCGCGGGAGATCACGGTGCCCGTCGACAGTGAGTACCGTGCCCAGGCCCGTGCGGTCGACTCGGCCGGCCAGTCCGACCTCGACACCGCCGACCGCACCTGGATCGTCACCGAGGAGGGTGAGGCACCCTCCGTGTCGATCAGCCAGCCCGCCGTGATGCTGCCGCCCACCGCGGCGCAGCCGCTCACGGTCACCCCGGGCAGCCCGATCACGTTCCGCGGATCGGCCTCGGACACCGACGACTCTGAACAACGTCGAGATCACGCTCCGTAACAACACCACCCGGGAGAACCTCTCCTCGGGCGGCACGTGGGGCACCGACGTGGTCCAGGACTGGTACCAGATCTCGCCAGCCGGCGGCCTGAGCGGCACCAGCTACACCTGGGAGTACACGACGACCGTTCAACCTGAAGCCGGGCAACTACAGCTTCCAGGTGCGGGCCACCGACGACCTCGGCCTGACCACGTCGTCGACCAACCGTGGCTCGCTGACGATCAACGCCCAGGTGCCCGGTGACGCCCCGCCGGACGGCAGGCTCACCGTCACCGGCACCCAGACCGGTGGACAGTCGCTGTCGCTGAACCTCGCCGGCACGGCGACCGACGACAAGGGCGTGAGCGCCGTCAACCTGACGCTCTACGACAACGACACCAGCAAGTACCTCCAGCCGAACGGCCAGCTGGGCAACGGCTTACGCGACGCGTTCGGCCACCCTCGGCGCGCCGACGACGACGGCGACCGGTGTGTCCACGACGTTCAACCTGCCGGTGACCCTGCCGCAGGGCGGTGACTGGAGCGTCACGGCGTTCGCCGTCGACTCGGCCGGCCAGACCGACACCAGCACGTCGGGAGCCACCGCTCGTTACCGGATCTACCCCGGTGACGTGGCTCCGACCCTGAACGAGGCGCTGCTCTCGCCGACCGAGAACACCACGTTCAACGACGGCCGCATCTTCGTCAGCGGCCGCGCCGAGGACGACAAGGCGATGGCGAGGCCGAGGTCGCGATCATGAACAGCGCGCGACCAGTACATGAACTCGAGCGGGGCCTTCACGCAGCACCAGTCGCGAGCTGGCGCGACGCGTTCCTGACGAGCCCGGGGACGCCGGGGTCGAACTTCTCCTACACCTCGCCGGTGGTGCCCCCGGGCGCCTACACGGTGAGCATCAGGGGCGTCGACAACCACGACCAGGCCACCAACCCGCCGGCGGTGCGCCACGTCACCGTGACCCACCCGGCCGGGCAACACGGCCCCGGTCGCGAAGTTCACCTACAAGTGCCCGGCCACCGGGTCAGCCCGCGACGGCGACCAACATCTGCGAGTTCGACGGCCGCACCTCGACCGACGAGAACGCGCCGACGCTGACCTACGCCTGGAGCTACACCCTGACCAGCACCAGCACGCGGCAGCGGCCCCAAGCCGACGCGCACGTTCACCACGCCGGGCACCTACACGGTGCAGCTGATCGTGACCGACGAGTGGGGCATGGCCAGTGCGCCGGTGACGCAGCAGGTCGACGATCAACGAGCCGCCGGACAACGTGGCGCCGACCGCCGTGATCAACCCGCCGGCGTGCAACGGGCTGACCTGCAACATCTCCGGTGTCGGCTCGACCGACCCCAACCCCGGCGACTCGATCGGCTACCTGTGGAACTTCGGCGACGGGACCCCCCCGAGGTCACCTCCTCGTCGATGAGCTACACCTTCCCGGCGGCAGGCACCTACAACGTGGTGCTCACCGTGACGGACGGGTGGGGCAGGTCCGGCACGAAGATGTTGCCGATCACGGTGACGGCGCCCTAGCGGCGCGCTCGATCCACCACCGAAGGGCCCCTCCGTTACCGCGGAGGGGCCCTTCGCGTATCCGGATCACTCGTACAGATCACCGCGGACTAGACCGAACACGACGCATAGGTGCAAACCAGACAAGGTGTGACGGAAGATACGTGCGGGCCGCCGCTCGGGCTGGCCCTCTGCACGGGGGAAACCAACACATGACGCTGTCTTCTGCGCCCGCACACGGATCGCCGCACGATCGCCTTCCTGATCGCCCTGCTCGCGACCGCCCTGACGGTCTCGGGTCTCGGCCCGCTGCCGCAGGCCGACGCAGCCACGGGTCCCGTGCCGACGCTGAGCTACGTCGGGTCGGCCAGCGCCGCCCGCAGCGGCACCAGCCACCAGGTCCGGCTGCCGGCCGCGATCGTGGCCGGGGACACCCTGCTGCTGTTCCTGACCGCGAACGCGCGCACGGGCACGCTGACCGGTCCCGCGGGCTGGACCCTGCTGAACACCAAGGAGGGCTCGGCCAGCCGCGGTCGCGTCTGGACCAAGAAGGCCGTCGCCGCCGACGCCAACGCCACCCTCACCGTGCGGAGCAGCGCGTCGCTGAAGACCTCGCTGAGCGCCGTGGCGTACCGCAGCTCGACGAAGGCCTCGACCGTCACCGCCTCCGCAGCCGCGACCCTGGCCACCAGCTCCGGCACGCACCGGACCCCCGCGGTCTCCGTGGCCCAGGCCGGCTCCTGGCTGGTCAGCTACTGGGGCGGCAAGGCGGCCTCGGCGCCCACGTGGACCGCGCCGACCAACGCCCCCAAGCGCACCGGGGCGAACGGCACCGGCACCGCCCAGGCCACCGCGATCCTCGGCGACTCCCGGCCGTCGTACCGACCGGCACCGCCGCAGCCCGGGTCGCCCGCAGCAACAAGGCAGTGAACAACAGCCAGCTCTTCTCCGTCGTCGTCAGCCCGGGCCCGCGCGTCGCCAACCGCGCGCCGGTGGCCGCCTTCACCTCGACCTGCAACTCCCTGGCGTGCAGCTTCGACAGCACCGGCTCCTCGGACCCGGACGGCGACCCGCTGACCTACGCCTGGACCTACGGCGACAACACGACCGGCACCGGCGCGACCTCCTCGCACACCTACGCCAAGAGCGGCACCCGCAACGTCACGCTCACCGTGAACGACGGAGAGACCACCGCCTCGGTGACCAAGGCCGTGGCCGCGACGTACGCCGAGCCGCTGCCCGGGCCACACCTCGCTGGTCCCCGAGACGCCGCGCACCGGCCTGCCGAAGTTCACCAACGCCGACAACACCCCGGCCGACATCAACGACATCGAGGTCGTCAAGCGACCGCGTCTACGTCGTCGGCAGCTTCGCCAAGGTCGCCAACACCGGAGCCGACACCACGTCGTACAACCAGCGCTTCCTGGCCGCCTACGACCTCGGCACCGGGCGCTTCGACACCGACTTCACCCCGACCTTCGACGGCAACGCCAGGCTTCGCGGTCGACGCCGTCGAGGCCTCCCCCGACGGCAACCGGCTCTACGTCTCCGGCGAGCTTCAACACCGTCAACGGCGTCAGCCCGCAAGGGCGTCGTGCAGCTGGACCCGGACACCGGCGCCACCGTCACCGACTTCACCGCCGACACCGACGCCCGCGCCACCGAGCTCGCCGTCAGCGGCTCGACGGTCTACGTCGGTGGCCGCTTCGGCAAGGTCAACGGCACCGTCCGCAAGTCGCTGGCCGCGGTGGACGCGCTCACCGGCGCCGTCGACGCCGGCTTCGTCAACGACCTGTCCGGCGGCATCGGCGTCAACGGCGGCCTGACCGTCCAGAAGCTGCTGCTGACCCACGACGGCAGCAAGCTGCTCGTCATCCACACCGGTCGCCAGATCAACGGCCAGGACCGCTACGGCATCGGCATGATCGACACCGCGACCAAGCAGCTGCTCCCCTGGCGGACCCGCCTGTGGGACGACAACCTGCAGTTCGTCGGCGGCATCCAGCGCATCATCAGCGGCTCGATCTCGCCGGACGACTCCTGGTTCGTCGTCTCCAGCGGCTCGGGCGGCGACCGCCCGCCGATCAACGACACCGTCGTCGCCTACCCGATGAACGGCGGCAACGACGTCCAGCCGACGTGGATCTCGCGCGCCTTCGACAGCGTCTACACCACGGCGATCTCCGAGAAGGCCGTCTACATCGGCGGTCACTTCGCCTGGAACGAGTCGCCCTCGGCCCCGGACCCGTTCCCGGGTGCGGCGGACGTCGGCTACGGCACCGGCCAGGGCCTGTCCGGCTACGGTCTCGGCGACTCCGTCGTCGGACGCGAGCACCTCGGCGCCCTCAACCCCGAGGACGGCAAGGCGCTCGAGTGGAACCCCGGCTCGAACTCCAACATCGGCAACACCTCGATGGCGCTGACCCCGCGCGGCCTGATCACCGGCGGTGACGCGACCACCCAGGGTGCGTCGAACGTCGGCTCGGTCGCGTTCTTCGACTTCGACAGCGTCGAGGCGCCGAACGGGGTGGAGACCACCATCACCACGCCGATCGCCGGCCGGGTCCTGCCCGCCGCGCACGACTTCACCATCGAGGGCACCGCGACCGCGCCGACCGGCGTCCGCAAGGTGTTCGTCGAGCTCCAGAACCGGACGACCGGCCAGTGGCTGCAGTCCGACAAGACCACCTGGGGCGGCGCTGCGAACTTCGAGGCGACCGTGACGCCGACCAGCGCCACGGAGGCGACCTGGTCGGTGACCCTCAACGTGCCGGCCAACATCAAGATGCTGGCCCGCGCCCGCGCCCAGGGCAACGCTCCCGCCGCACCGCGGCCCGAGGACCCGACCAAGGCGATCAAGAAGTTCGAGACCTTCAGCCTCGATGACGCCCCGCCGACCCTGACGTACGCCGCGACGCCCGCTGCGGGTCTGCTGACCAGCACCACGTTCACCGTCTCGGGCACGGCGTCGGACGACTTCGGAGTCGCCGGGATCTCGATGACCCTGCGCGACGCCGCCGGCCGCTACCTGCAGGACGACGGCACCGCGGACGCGACGTACAACGCCATCGGCATCGTGCCGGACGTCCCCAACGCCACGAGCACCACGTGGTCGAAGGAGGTCACCGTCCCGACCGAGGGCACCTGGCAGGCCCAGGCCCGCGCCCGCGACACCAAGGGCAACTCCTCGCTGGACAGCCATCGACCGCACCTGGAACGTCTCCGCGGACGGCCAGGCGCCGGCGGTCTCGATCAGCTCGCCGGGCTCCGTGGTCCCGCCGACCACGCCGCAGCCGGTGACGGTCACGCCGGGCAGCAAGATGACGTTCTCCGGCACCGCCACCGACGACGGCACCATCAAGGCGGTCTACGTCGCGCTCCTGAACAACTCGACCGGCGAGTGCCTCACCGTCGACGGGACCTGGGGCATCGACAACGGCCTGAACGTCTACAAGCTGCCGGTCACGCCCAACGTCCAGAGCTACGACTGGTCGTGGACGACGCCGCAGGACCTCACGCCGGGCAACTACACCTTCGCGGTGCTGGCGACCGACGACGAGGGCATCACCACGCCGCAGGTCAGCTGGGCGCTGATGACGATGAACGCCGTCGTCCCTGGTGACGCCACGCCTGACGCGACCCTCGCCACCCAGGGCGCGCAGGTGCCCTCGGAGAACCTGACCCTGAACATCACCGGTCAGGCCACGGACGACCAGAAGGTCGCGGAGGTGCGGCTCGTCCTCAAGGACCTCGACACCAGCCGCTACTACCACCAGGACGGCTCGGTCAGCTCGGCGTACACCTCGATCCCGGCGACGCTGGACACCGAGGACGCGACCAGCACCGGCTGGTCCCGCACGGTGACGCTGCCCAACCAGGGCAACTGGAGCGTGACGGCGTACGCCGTGGACTCGGCCGGCCAGCGCGACCTGAACACGATCGGCAACACGGCGCGCTACCCGATCTACCCGGGTGACGTGGCGCCGACGCTGACCGACAACCTGCTGGCGCCGACGGAGAACGCGTCCTTCACCGAGGGCAAGATCTTCGTCAGCGGCCGGGCCGAGGACACCAACAACGCCCCGGGCGGGACGGCAGCGACCAGCAAGGTCGAGGTCGCGGTCATCGACGGCACCGGCAAGTACCTCACCTCCACCGGCACCTTCGCGGTGGCGGAGAGCTGGCGCGCCGCGTTCCTGACCAGCCCGGGCACGCCGGGGTCCAACTTCTCCTACACGACGCCGGTCCTGCCGGAGGGCAGCTACACCGTCAAGGTGCGCGCCATCGACCAGCACGGCCTGGTCACGGCCGTCCCGTCGGTGCGCCACGTCACCGTGACGATCCCGCCGGGCAACCAGAAGCCGGTCGCCGTGCTGCCGGCCCCGGTCTGCCAGGAGAACGTGTGCCAGTTCGACGCCAGGGGCTCGACCGACGAGAACGCCGCGACCCTGACCTACACCTGGAGCTTCGGCGTGGGGGCGGGCACCGGCACCGGACCGAACCCCAAGAAGACCTACACGGTCGCCGGGGACTACACGGTCACGCTGACGGCGAAGGACGAGTGGGGGTCGGCCTCCAACCCGGTCACGCAGACCTTCCACATCTCCGAGCCGGCCGGCAACACCGCGCCGGTGGCGAAGATCCAGGTGCCCTCGTGCAACGGGCTCACCTGCAACTTCTCCGCGGTCGGCACGACGGACAACCCCGGTGACGCCATCACCTACGCGTGGAACTTCGGCGACACCGCGAACAACACGGCGGCGGGGTCAGCGACCGCGCACGTCTTCACCGGACCGGGGACCTACACGGTGACGCTGACGGCCACCGACGGCTGGGGCAAGTCCGCCTCGGTCACGCGGGACGTCTCCGTCGTCGCACCATAGAGCGGGAACCACGACGTGTAGGTAGGGAGCACGAAGGCCCCTCCGGATCTCCGGAGGGGCCTTCGTGGTTGCGGGGGTCTCAGCCGGCGTACGGCGACGGCATCCCGAACGGGTACTCCACCGGCGCGGCATCGCCCTTGTGCGCGGCGCAGTAGGCGTCACGTGCGGTGGTCGAGGTGAGCGGCGGCGTGTACGACAGCAGCAGCAGGATCGTGTTCGCGAAGGCTGCCGCCTCGTTCTCGATGGTCTGGGCGACCAGCGCCCGTGCCTGTGCGGTCGGGGCGTTCACCAGCGCCTCGGCGTTGCGCCAGGCGCCCTCGCGCATGGTGGTGAGCATCTGCATCACCGTGCCGTAGGCCAGTCCCAGCGGGTCGTTCACGTCGTCGACCGTCGGGTCGAACCGGGCCGCGAGCTCGGCCATCATCGCGTCGGACGCCGCGTCGAGGAACTCGTTGGCCTTGTCGAAGTCGGGCTTCCCGGACTCGCCGCCGGGACGGACGAGACCCATGCCGGCCAGGACGAACGGCAGGTCACGGTTGACGTGCGCGTTGATCCCCAGCAGCAGGTCCCCCGTCGCCGTCACCCGCTTGTCGCGGGCCGCGTCGAAGGCCTTGCGCCAGGCGACGGGCACCTCGTCGCGGTCGCCGGCCTGGTAGGCGTAGTACGCGTCGGTGTAGTAGCGCGCGAAGACGGCGTCCATGTGGTTGATGTAGGGCACGTCCTGGTAGTAGCCCGGCAGGTCCCGGCTCCACCCGTAGGTCTGCGTGATCCGCGTGTAGGTCATCGCGAAGACCGCGTTGTGGTGACAGCTCTGCGCGGTCTCCTTGAGGATCCGGCCGAACTCCTTGCGCGTCTGCTTCAGGCAGGCGGGCCGCCCGGAGACGCAGTCGTTCTCGCTGCTGGGGATGTACTCCTCGGTCCATCCGGGCAGGTACGCCGACCAGGCGACGTACGGCAGCAGGTCGGCCCGGGCAGGGCTCACCCCCACACCCGCCACCAGCAGTGGGGTGGCGACGGCCCCCACCATCGCCGCCACCAGACGAGCATGACGAAGAGCCCTCTTCTTGGGCATCCGGCGCTCCCTCCCCAGGTACAACGCGGACTAGAGGGGAGTCTGCACCTCTTGACAGCAGTTTGTCCCGGACGGTGCCGAATTGGCCGTCATTGGACTACCCAAAACGGACAGGTGGTCTATCAGGCAGCGACCACGATATTGCTCTGGACCGCGCGCAGGATCTCCGGAGTGATGTCGGTGATCCCGTGGTCAGCGGCCGCATGGCCAGCGACCTGGCCCAGCAGGTCGTCCTTGTCATGAGTCTCGAACCGGGCCTGCAGCACCGGGGTGTCGATCGGGTCCGCGGACCGCACCACCCGGAACTCGACCCAGGGCGACACGGTCCGCACCTCGAGGCACAGCGACCGCGGCGTCGGCCGCAGGGATCCGGCCTCCCAGTGGTCTCGCAGCACTCGGCGGAACAGGTCCGGATCGACCCGTACCTCCACCTCCGGTCCCTCCCCGCCCACCCCGGCGAATTGGGGCAGCCCGTGCGCGAGCTCGCCCGCGGTCATGACCCGCCGCGACAACCGGAGACGCCCGAGCGAGGCGGAGGCGAGCAGCTCCACGTCGAGGACGCGTTCGGACAGACGGCTCAACGACTCGTCGAGGCGACGCACGGTGTCCTCGAGCATGCTCGGCGGGACGTCTCCCTCCTCGAGCATCGAGACCCACCCCTGTGCCACCGCCAGTGGTGTGCGCAGCTCGTGCGCGAAGGCGGTCAGGAACCGGTCCCGCTGGCTCGCAGCATCGGCTGAAGGCGTGTTGGTCACCTCGGCGGTACCGGCCTCGACGAAGCCACGGACCCAGCGGTGCACCAGAGCCGGGTCGACCGACCACCGGACCGAGACCTCCGCCACCGACGCCCCCCGGAGCACCTCCAGGACGGCCGCCACGCGGACGTCCGTGCCCTCCTCCGCGCGCTCGCCGCGCACCAGGCGCGGACGCAAGGTCGAAGGCTCGCGCGTCATGCCGACTCCACCCGTAGTCCGACTTGTCCGTTTCGACCGTAGCCCTCCACGAGCCCCTGCACCCCGGAATCCCAGGCGCCGCTCGACGGGTGGACGTCCGCGGACGCTACGTAGAAGGGGCCACGTGGACCCCTCTACGTAGGACTCGATTGCACGCACCACGCTTCGCCCCTAACGTCGAGGCTCAGCACACGTCACGGGAAGGCTGGACATGATTCGACGTCGGGTGAGCATGGTCGTGGCAACAGCCGGGCTGGTGGTGATGGGGACTGTCGGGGTCGCACACGCCGACACGGTCGCGGTGCAGGATCGCCCGGGCGATGCGAAGGCGAAGCACGACATCACCCGCGTGACGTACTTCAACAACGCGGCCGCGTTCGGGTACCGGATGAAGCTGCGCGACATCAAGAAGGCCAGTGGGGTGCACGCGTTCCCCAAGCTCCTCGTGGGCGGATCGTGGGACCGGTTCTTCACGGTCCACTCCGGAGCGAAGCGCGACGGCACGCGATTCCACCGTCTGGAGTTCTCCGGGCCCGACGCGGACGGGCGGATCGCGTGCCCGGGCATGAGGGGCACGGTCAACTTCAGGACCGACGTGGTCACCGCCCGCGTGCCCCAGTCGTGCCTAGGCGACCTCGGTCAGCGGGCCTACAAGACGGTGGGCTACGTGGCCACGCCCGGGATGCAGGAGGCCGCCGACCTCACCCGCTTCAAGTGGGTGCGGTACCGCTGACCGGAGCGGTCAGCTCCCGACGAGCGCGAACGTGGCCAACGCATGCACCAGTGGCTGGCCGTCCTGCTCGACGTCGGCCTCACACATCGTGAGGCTGTCCCCGCGCTTGCTCACCCTCGCCGTCACGACGAGCCGGCCAGGCTTCCCGGGGCGGAGGTAGGTCACCGTGAGCTGGCTGGTGGCGGGAGCCTCCTCGTCGACGGCGCTCCTCACCGCGGCACCCATGGTCGTGTCGACCAGCGTCGCGAGCATCCCACCGTGCACCGCCCCGGCCGGGTTGAGGTGCCGCTCGTCGACCTCGACCACGAGTCGTGCCGTACCGTCGCCTGCGTCGGGGGTGGACGCGTCGATGAGCGCCAGGAATCCGGAATCGCTGTCTGTCATGGCGCACCCGTACCCGCTCGCCGCGCCCATCGTCGGATGCCGCACGAGAGATCCGTCGGGACCTATGCTCGCGGCGTGCCAGCAGGCAGCCGAGCCGCGACCTACCGGCGGCGTCGCCAGCGTCGGATGGCGAAGGTCGCCCACGACCTGACGCCGGCTCAGTGGCTTGCCCTGAAGACCGCCTGGGGCGGCTGCGCCTACTGCGCCGCCAGCGAGGCGGACCTCCAGAAGGACTGTCTGCTCCCGATCTCCCGCGGCGGCAGGTACACGCTGTCCAACGTGGTCCCCGCGTGCGGCTCGTGCAACGCGAGCAAGTGCAACCTCGAGGTCACCACCTGGATGCGCCGCAAGAAGATGGACGAGCGCGCCTTCCTGGGCCGGCACCTCGACATCTTGCGCGCCTTGACCACACGCTCCCCGACCTGAGAAAGCAGGGTCATTGCCCCCGAGTGGCTGGCACGAGACGATCGATGCGGAGGTGTGGCGATGAAGGTGCGACCGGGCGCGATGGTCCGAGGAGCCGGTGTTGCCCTCGCCTGCCTGGCACCGGACCCGTCCAAGCGCTCGCCCATCTTGCTCGCGGGTTTCGCGGGGGGATGGTTCCTGGACAAGCCAGGACTCCAGGCCTTCACGGTCATCCCCGACACGGATGAGCCCTGGAAGCGCACGACGGTGCCCTTCGCGACCTCGGTGACGGCGTGGTCGACCCTGATGCTGGCGGCCACCACTGCCGTGCGTGGAACACGGCTGCCGGTCCCGATCGCTGCTGTCGTGCTGGGAGGCGGCCTCGTGTTGATCGACTCCGTTCTCGCCGATCTGGGCGAGGCGCGTGAGGCCTCCGAGGCGGCAGAGGTCGCTACACGTTGAAGCGGAACTCCACGACGTCCCCATCGGCCATCACGTAGTCCTTGCCCTCCATGCGCACCTTGCCGGCGGCCTTGGCGGCGTTCATCGAGCCGGCGGCGAGCAGGTCGTCGTAGGAGACGATCTCGGCCTTGATGAAGCCCTTCTGGAAGTCGGTGTGGATCACGCCGGCGGCCTCGGGGGCGGTGGCGCCCTTCCGGATCGTCCAGGCGCGGGCCTCCTTGGGGCCGGCGGTGAGGTAGGTCTGCAGGCCGAGGGTGTCGAAGCCGACGCGGGCGAGTACGTCGAGCCCGGGCTCGTCGACCCCCATCTCGGCGAGCATCTCGCGGGCCTCGTCGTCGTCGCCGAGCTCGACCAGCTCGGCCTCGAACTTGGCGTCGAGGAAGATCGCCTCGGCGGGAGCGACCAGCTTGCGCATCTGCTCCTTCAGTGACTCGTCGCCCAGCTCGTCGGCGTCGCAGTTGAAGACGTAGATGTAGGGCTTCGAGGTCAGCAGCGACAGCTCGCGGACCAGGTCACGGTCGATCCGGGTCGCGAGGATCGGGGTGCCGGCCTCGAGGGCCTCCTTGGCCTCCTGGGCCGCGGCGAGGTTGGCGGCGCGGGCCTTGTCGCCGCGCGCCTCCTTCTCCAGCCGCGGGATCGCCTTCTCGACCGTCTGCAGGTCGGCGAGGATCATCTCGGTCTGGATCGTGGAGATGTCGGACTCGGGGTTCACCTCGCCGTCGACGTGGGTCACGTCCTCGTCGCGGAAGACCCGGGTCACCTGGCAGATCGCGGCGGACTCGCGGATGTGGGAGAGGAACTTGTTGCCCAGGCCCTCCCCCTCGGAGGCCCCGCGCACGATGCCGGCGATGTCCACGAACTCCACCGTGGCGGGCAGGACCTTCGCCGAGGAGAAGATCTCGGCCAGCTTCCCGAGACGGTCGTCGGGGACGCCGACGACGCCGACGTTCGGCTCGATCGTCGCGAACGGGTAGTTCGCCGCGAGCACGTTGTTCTTCGTCAGTGCGTTGAAGAGGGTCGACTTCCCCGCGTTGGGGAGTCCGACGATTCCGATGGTGAGGGCCACGGGCGGCGAGTCTACGGGCGGGCGGTCCCCGCCCACGAATCGAAGAACTGGCTGAGCGTTCACCGCTCGGGGGTGTGGTGCGGGCCACAGTGGGTAGGCCTCTAGGTGTGACCAATTTGGCTGACAACCTGACCCAGACCGCCCAGAAGCACGCCGACCGCCCCGCCGTACGCCTCGACGACGTCGTGCTGACCTACGCCGAGCTCCAGGAAGGGGCACGCCGGGTCGCCGGACTGCTCAAGGACCGGGGCGTCGGGTCCCGGAGACCGGGTCGGGCTGGTGCTGCCCAACGTGCCCCCGTTCCCGGTCCTCTTCTACGGCGCGCTCGCCGTCGGCGCGGTCGTCGTGCCGATGAACCCGCTGCTCAAGGGCCGCGAGGTGGAGTACTACCTCGAGGACTCCGGGGCCTCCATCGTCTTCGCCTGGAAGGACATGGCCGAGGAGGCCGGCAAGGGCGCGAAGGCGGTCGACATCGAGTGCGTCGAGATCGACCCGGAGGGCTTCGTCGAGCTGCTCGGCCAGTACGAGCCCGTCGAGGAGGTCGTCGACCGCAACGGTGACGACACCGTCGTGCTGCTCTACACCTCCGGCACCACCGGGCAGCCCAAGGGCGCCGAGCTGACCCACGACAACATGATCAGCAACGCCGCCGTCAGCGCCGAGACGCTCGTCGAGCTCACCGAGGACGACGTCGTGATGGGCTGCCTGCCGCTGTTCCACTGCTTCGGGCTGACCTGCGGCCTGAACGCCTCGGTGCTGACCGGCGCCTGCCTGACCCTGATCCCGCGGTTCGACGCCACCAAGGCGCTGGAGGTGGTCGGCCGCGACGAGGTGACCGTCTTCGAAGGCGTCCCGACGATGTACGCCGGGATGCTGCACGTCGAGAACCCCGACGACTACGACATGTCGAGCCTGCGCACCTGCATCTCCGGCGGGTCCGCGATGCCGGTCGAGGTGATGAAGAAGTTCGAGAAGACCTTCGACTGCATCGTGCTCGAGGGCTACGGGCTCTCCGAGACCTCACCGGTCGCGTCGTTCAACCAGCCCGACATCGAGCGCAAGCCCGGGTCGATCGGCGTCCCGGTGCGCGGTGTCGAGATGAAGCTGGTCGACGACGACGGCAAGGACGTCGACGAGGGCGAGGTCGGCGAGATCGCGATCAAGGGCGAGAACGTGATGAAGGGCTACTGGGGCAAGAAGGAGGAGACCGAGGAGACCTTCGCCGACGGCTGGTTCCTCTCCGGCGACATGGCCAAGCAGGACGACGACGGCTACTACTTCATCGTCGACCGCAAGAAGGACCTGATCATCCGCGGCGGCTACAACGTCTACCCGCGCGAGGTCGAGGAGGCGCTCTACGAGCACGACGCCGTCGCCGAGGTGGCCGTGATCGGCATCAAGGACGACGACCTCGGCGAGGAGGTCGGCGCCGCGGTGGCCCTCAAGGAGGGCGAGAAGGTCGACGAGGAGGAGCTGCAGGCGTTCGCGAAGGAGCGGCTGGCGGCGTACAAGTATCCCCGCGCGGTCTGGATCGTCGACGAGCTGCCGAAGGGTCCGACCGGCAAGATCCTCCGCCGCGAGGTCGAGGCCCCCGAGGAGGTCACCTCATGAGCGCCGCCACCAAGGCCGAGGCCCGCATCCACGAGGCCGACGAGACCGTCGAGGACCGCAACGACGTCGCCGCACCGCTCGACCTGCTGCTGGCCGACGCGACCACCAGCCCGCTGCGGAGGTTCCTCCCCGGCATGTCGGGGGTCCGGTTCGCCGGCGCCCTCGCCAAGCGTCCCCAGAAGGTGGCCGGCCGGGCGCTCGGCCTGACCGGTGAGCTCGCCAAGATCGCGGCCGGTCGCTCCGAGCTCGAGCCGCACGAGAAGGACCGCAGGTTCGCCGAGGAGGGCTGGGCCAAGAACCCCGCGCTCAAGCGCACCCTGCAGAGCTACCTCGCGATGGGCGAGGCCGCGCGAGGGCTGGTGGCGGACGCCGAGCTCGGCTGGGGCGACGACCAGCGGATGGGCTTCATCGTCGACAACCTCGTCGAGGCCTCGGCGCCGAGCAACAACCCGTTCCTCAACCCGAAGGTGCTCAAGCGGATGATCGACACCGGCGGCGGCAACCTCGTGGAGGGGGGTCGCCGGTTCGTCCGCGACTTCGCCAGCGCGCCGCGGGTGCCCTCGATGGTCGAGCCCGACGCGTTCGAGGTCGGCACCGACATCGCCGTCACCCCTGGCCAGGTGGTGCTGCGCACCGACGTCTTCGAGCTGATCCAGTACGCCCCCCAGACCCCCCAGGTCCGTGAGGTGCCGCTGCTGATCGTGCCGCCGACGATCAACAAGTACTACGTGATCGACCTGGCCGAGCAGCGCAGCCTGGTCGAGCACCTGGTCGCGAGCGGCCAGCAGGTCTACTGCATCTCCTGGCGCAACCCGGACGCCCGGCACGCCGACTGGGGCCTGGACACCTACGCCCAGGCCATCATCGAGGCGATGACGACGGCCGAGAAGATCTCCCGGCAGGAGCAGGTCGCGATCCTCGGCATCTGCTCGGGCGGGATGCTCGCCTCGATGGTGCTCGCGCACCTGGCGGCGACCGGCGACCTCGGGCGGGTGGCCGCGTTCAGCCTCGCCGTGACGGTCCTCGACCAGGAGCAGGCAGGACTGCCGAGCGCGTTGCTCTCGCACAAGGCCGCTGCGGCGTCGACCCGGGCCTCGGCGGAGAAGGGCTACCTCGACGGCAAGGTGCTGGCGGAGGTGTTCGCGTGGCTGCGGCCCAACGACCTGATCTGGAACTACTGGGTCAACAACTACCTGCTCGGCCATGCCCCCAAGGCCTTCGACATCCTCTACTGGAATGCTGACCCGGTGCGGATGACCGCGGCGATGCACCGCGACTTCATGGACCTGGCGATCTACAACAAGCTCACCCAGCCGGGTGCCGCCACTCTGCTCGACACCGACGTCGACCTCGGCAAGATCGACACCGACACCTACGTCGTGGCCGGCATCGCAGATCACCTCTGCAAGTGGGAGTCCTGCTACCAGACCACGCAGCTGCTCGGTGGCCAGACGAAGTTCGTGCTCTCCACCAGCGGCCACATCGCCGCGATGGTCAACCCTCCCGGCAACGAGAAGGCCAGCTTCCAGACGGCGTCGAGCAACCCGCCCGACGCGCAGGACTGGCTCGCCGCGGCCGGCAAGGTCAAGGGCAGCTGGTGGGAGGACTACGTGGAGTGGCTCGCCGAGCGCACCGGTCCGGAGCGCAACAAGCCGACCCGGATCGGCTCGGCCGCCTACGAGCCCCTGTGCGACGCCCCGGGGACCTATGTCCTCGACCGCTGACCGCGACCGGCTGCGCACGGTCGCTGTCAGGGGGCTCCAGGCGCGGGTCTCGGTGCGCCCGGCACGGGGCGCGCTGGTCGACGAGCCTCCGTTGCTGCTGTGCAACGGGATCGGCGCCAGCCTCGAGGCGCTCCAGCCGCTGGTGGACTCCCTCGATCCCGACCGTGGCGTGGTGCGGTTCGACGTACCCGGCGTCGGCGGCAGCGCCGCCCCGCCGCTCCCCTACCCGATCGCCGCGCTGTCCTCGTGGGTGACGGCCCTGATGCGCAAGCTCGGCCACGAGCGCTTCGACGTGCTGGGGCTGTCCTGGGGCGGGGGGCTGGCGCAGCAGCTCGCCGTCCAGTCCCGTCGGCGGGTACGCCGCGTCGTGCTCGTCGCCACCGGCACCGGGGCCCTGATGGTGCCCGCCCACCCGCGCGTGCTGTCGAAGATGCTGACCCCCCGGCGGCACCGCGACCCGGCGTACGCCGCGAAGATCGCTCCCGAGATCTACGGCGGGAGCATGCGCACCGACCCGGAGCGGGGTGCCCAGCTCCTGCACGCGGCGACGCGCGCCGGCCCGAAGCGCGGCTACTACTTCCAGCTCGTGGCGATGACGGGCTGGAGCAGCCTGCCGTTCCTCGGCCTGGTGCGGCAGCCGACGCTCGTCATGGGCGGCGACGACGACCCGATCATCCCGGCGGTCAACCCACGGATGCAGGCCGCGCTGATCCCGTCGGCCCGGCTGCACATCTACCGCGGCGGGCACCTGGGCATCCTGACCGAGGCCGACGAGCTCGCGCCCGTCATCGAAGAGTTCTTGAACGAGGAGCGCGCATGACCGACCTGACTGATCTGACTGACAGCGGGCTCGGCCTGGAGGACTCCCCCTTCTCCGACTTCCTCGGCTTCGAGCTGCTGCTCGAGGAGCAGGACCGCGAGCTGCTCAGCGGCGTGCGCGCCTTCATGACGCGCGAGGTGGAGCCGGTGATCAACGACCACTGGACCCGCGCGTCGTTCCCGCACGACCTCGTGCCCGGGATCGCCGAGCTCGGGATCGCGGGCCTGGCCTTCGACGGGCCGGGCTGCCCGGCCCGGGGCGCGCTGGTCGACGGCCTCGTGGCGATGGAGCTGGGGCGCGTGGACCCGTCGATCGCCACCTTCATGGGCGTGCACGGCGGCCTGGCGATGGGCTCGATCCAGCTGTGCGGCTCCGACGAGCAGCGTGAGCGCTGGCTGCCCGCGATGGCACGGATGGAGCTGCTCGGCGCCTTCGGGCTGACCGAGCCCGAGCACGGCTCCGACATCTCGAACGGCCTGGCCACGTCCGCGCGCCGTGACGGCGACGAGTGGGTGCTCAACGGCGAGAAGAAGTGGATCGGCAACGCTGCGTTCGCCGACCTGGTCATCATCTGGGCGCGCGACGAGGAGGACGGGCAGGTCAAGGGCTTCGTGGTCGAGAAGGACACCGACGGCATGACCTTCGACAAGCAGGAGGACAAGATCGCCCTCCGGGTCGTGCAGAACGCCGAGATCCACCTGGCCGACGTACGCGTGCCCGAGGCCAACCGGCTCCAGCGCGCCGAGAGCTTCCGCTCCACCTCCGACGTGCTCCGGGTGACCCGGATGAGCGTGGCCTGGCAGGCGGCCGGGTGCGCCCGCGGGGCCTTCGAGCACGCCCTGCGCTACACCAAGGCCCGTCAGCAGTTCGGTCGTCCGATCGCGTCCTTCCAGCTGGTGCAGGACCTGCTCGTGAAGATGCTGGCCAACGTGACCGCCTCCACCGCGATGAACGTGCGCGCCTCGCAGCTGCAGGACGCCGGGCTGCTCAAGGACGAGCACGCGTCGCTGTGCAAGGCGCACTCCACCGTGCGCATGCGCGAGGCGGTCGGCTGGGCGCGCGAGGTGCTCGGCGGCAACGGGATCCTGCTCGAGCACCACGTCGGACGGTTCGTCGCCGACGCGGAGGCGATCTACTCCTACGAGGGCACGCGCGAGGTGAACACCCTCATCGTCGGCCGCGCGATCACCGGCGAGAGCGCGTTCATGTGACGCCTGCCCCGGACTCCTCGCCGTCGGAGAGCGCCAGCTCGACCGCCTCGTCGAGCGAGAGCCGTGCGCCCTCGGCGAGCAGCTCCTCCAGCCGCTCGTCGCCCAGCTCCGCTCGCAGGGCAGCTGCCACTCGATCGAGCTCGGGTGTGTCTCCGGGGGACGCGTCGACCCCGAGCCGGCGCATCGCCTCGTCGGAGGCCCCCATCAGCACGGCCCCGCGTTCGGGACGTCCGAGACCGAGGCTCGCGCCGCCCATCTGGGCCATCGTCGCGGCCAGCACCAGGCGCCGGCCCAGTGCCCAGCTGAGCCGGACCGCCTCGACGCACAGGCGCCAGGCCTCCTCGTAGTCGCCGCGGTGCTCGGCGATGAAGCTCAGGTTGCCGACCAGCATGGCCTCGTGGGTGTGGTCACCGGCTGCCCTGGCGAGCTCGAGTCCCTCCTCGTACGCCGCCAGCGCACCGTCGTCGTCACCCGAGACGCGGGTCAGCTCGCCGCGGATGTTCAGGGCCTGCGCCAGGAGTGGTCGTTCCCCCACCCGGCGCGCCAGCTCGATCGACTCGGCATTGATCTCCAGCGCCTCCGCGGTGCTGTCCACGTCACCGACGTAGGTGGTGGAGATGAGCGCCAGTGAGTAGGCGAGGTAGCGGTCGTGCCCCAGTGCGCGGAATCGTTTCTCCGCCGCCCGCCAGTGCCGACGTCCCACCTCCCGGTCCCGCGTCCACTCCACGAACCCGGCGGCGAGGTAGAGCCGCCCCACCAGGTAGTCGTCGAGGTCGGCCTCGTGCGCCAGCGACGCATGGGCCCACCCCCGCCCCTCGGGATGCGAACCCTCGCGGTGCCAGTACGTGCCGAGGTCCGCGGTGAGCCGCGCCGC
The DNA here is from genome assembly GCA_963722835.1 of uncultured Actinomycetota bacterium. Lineage (GTDB taxonomy): Bacteria > Actinomycetota > Actinomycetes > Propionibacteriales > Nocardioidaceae > Marmoricola. Next base: position 135,522 of record CAVROK010000011.1, on the reverse strand, counting down.
CAGCTCGACCTCACCGTGCTCGGCCGTCCACTCGTGGGCCCCACGCACGTCGGCCAGGAGGCGAGTGATGTCGTCGATCCAGGTGCCGGACGCCTCGCCCCACCGGCGCTCGTCGAGCTCGTCCAGCCAGTCCGCGAGGTAGGACGCGTGGCGGTGCCGCACCTCCCGGTCGAGCTCGGGATCCTCGGCCAGCAAGGCTCGGGAGCGCTCGCGCATCAGCTCGAGCAGCAGGAACCGACCGTCGTCGAGGCGCCGCACGAGGCTGTGGTCGACGAGGCGGCTGAGCGACTCGACCACGTCGTCACCCGGTCCGGCGCAGACCCGTTCGACCACCTCGAGCGGCACCGGACCCCGGAAGACCCCCAGGCGCAGGAACAGGTCGCGGTCGTCCTCGCCGAGCAGCCGGAGGCTCCAGTCGATCATCGACGGCACCGTCTGCTGCCGTTCCGGGGTGCCGCGGCTCGCGCCCTGCACCGAGCCGAGCCGCTGGCCCAGCCGGGCGCGCAGGAGGGGCGGCGACAGGGTCCGCACGTGCCCGGCGGCCAGCTCGATCGCGAGCGGCAGCCCGTCGACCGCTCGGCAGATCGTCACGACGTCGTCGAAGTGGCGTTCGACGTCGAAGCCCGGGTCCACGGCGTGCGCGGCCTGCTCGAACAGGGTGATCGCGTCCGCACGCGAGCCCGGCTCCTCCGGGTCCAGGGAGAGCGGCAGTACGTCGTACACCTGCTCACCCGGGATCCTCAGCCGGGCCCGCGACGTCGTCAGCACGCGCAGCTGCGGGCAGCGCTCCACGAGCCGCGGCACGAGCTCGGCCGCCTCGAGCACGTGCTCGGCGTTGTCGAGGACGAGCAGCAGGTTGCGGTTGCGCAGCGCCTCGGCGAGCGCCTCGACGACGTCTCCTTCGACGTGGATCCCGAGCTCGCGGGCGATGTGCCCGGGCACCAGCGCGGCGTCCCCGACCTTGGTGAGGTCGACGTAGCACGCCTCCTCAGCCGTACGACGCAACGCGACCTCCGCGACCAGCCGCGTCTTCCCCACGCCTCCGGGTCCGAGCAGCGTGACCGTCCGGGAGACCGCGAGCAGCTCGGTCACCCGCTCGATGTCCCGCTCGCGCCCGATCGTCCTGGTCGCCGGCGTGGGCACCGGCGCGCGCACCGGGCGCTCGGCCGGCGTCAGCGCGACCGCCAGTCCCCGTGCCTGCTCGCGAAGCGCCAGCGCAGTGTCGCCGAGCCCTTCACCGAGCTCCTCCTCCCAGAGCTTCTCCATCACGTCGAGCTGGCGCAGCGCGGAGCGACGGTCACCCCGGGCGACGTGCTCCTGCACGAGCTGGAGGTGGGCGACCTCGTCGAGAGGATCCACGGCCACGGCCTGCTCCCAGCGACCGATCAGGTGCAGCAGCTCCACGTGTCCGAGACGCAGCCGCTCTCGCGCCTCCTCCGTCCACGGCTCGTAGAGGTCGTCCGGGAGCAGCTCGCCGCGGTACAGCTCGATCGCATCGGCAACGCGGGACAGGTCTCCGTCCCGCGCTGCCGTCAGCGCGGAGTCGACGAGGTCGACGTCGACGACCACGTCGGCGGTCGGGAACAGCGACACCGCGTCGCCGGCGAGCACCAGCCCCTCGGCGTGACCGAGCGCCGAGCGCGCGTAGTGGGCGGCCTTGTGCAGCCGCGGCGCCGCCTGCTCGACGAGCAGGTCCGGCCAGAGGGCGTCGATCACCTGCTCGCGCCGGAGCCGGTGCCCCTCGGTGAGCGCGAGCAGCTTCACCAGGGCAGCGGGCGCCTGGCGGCTCCACCCCTCGTCGGGCCGGCGTACGCCGTCGACGTGCACCTCGAAGCCGCCGAGCAGGCGGATGTCGACACGCATGGGCCCCCCTCGGACCGGTGCAGCCGATCCTAGGGGAGCCCGGTCGCGAGCAGCCCGGTCTCAGCGCTGCTGCATCAGCAAGGTGTTGTGGAACGCGGCCACGGACCAGGTGCCGTCGCTCTGGACCACGACGAGGGTCAGACGCGAACGGTTGACCCCCTGCAGCGGGCCGGAAGGGCACTCCAGTCGCGCCCCGGCGACAGCGACAACCACACCCGGCGCGACCTCACGCACCGACTCGGCGGTGTAGCTCACGGTGCTGCCGCGGTAGATGCTGTCGAGGATCGCCTGGTGTCCGGCGCCGACGGCGATCGCGCCCTGGTGGTGCTCGCCGCGGATGTCGACGAAGTCGCAGTCCTCGGTGAAGACCGCGCCGAAGGACGCCCCGTCGGCGGCGTTCCAGGCGTCCTGGAGGTGCTGGAGCAGGGAGGTCGCCACCGACGCGGTCTCTGCGGTGGCGGGGGCGAGGTCCTGGGTGAACGACATGGTGCTCTCCTTCTCGATTTGGCTTGAACGCTTATCAAGTCACTGGAACGATAGTAAGATCATCTGAGTGGATGTCAAGTGATAGGAAGGGATCCATGACCGAGAAGCCGATGCGACTGCGGGACCGCCGGGCGCAGCAGACCCGCGAGGAGATCCTGCGGGCGGCACGTCGGCTGTTCGCCGAGCGCGGCTACTCCCGCACGAGCGTGCGCGACATCGCTGAGGCAGCAGGCGTGTCGGCACAGACCGTCTACGACAGCATCGGTTCCAAGCAGGCCCTCGTGGCCCGGCTCAACGACCTGATCGACAGCGAGGCGCGCGTCGGCGAGATCGCTGGCACCGCTGCCCGGTCGGGCGATCCCCAGCAGGTGGCGGCACTGTCGGCCCGGGTCACCCGTTCGATCGCGGAGAACTGCGGCGACATCCTGCACGCACTCGTGACCGGTGCAGCCGCCGAGCCCGAGCTGCGCGCGGTCCTGGCCGAGGGGCATCGTCGACACGTCGAGGGGGCGAGGACGGTGGTCAAGCTGCTGCGCAAGATGGATGCGCTGGGCAGCTCCGTCGACGCCCGGACAGCCGCCGACACCCTCGCCGCCATCACGGACTTCCAGTTCGCGATGCTGCTGCGCGAGAGCTACGGCTGGTCGTTGGACCGGGTGGAGACCTGGATGGCCGAGACCAGCCGGGCGCTCCTGCTCGGTCTCGACTGATCGCTCGCTGCGCTCGCTGCTCGACCACCTACATACTTCGGAGGCCCGTGACGTCCAGGACCAGCTGGCCCTCGTCGTCGGAGGCGGAGAGGTCGACGGTGGCCAGGATGCGCCAGTCGTGGTCGCCCGCGGGGTCGCCCAGGATCTGCTGGACCTCCCAGGTCTGCTCACCACGCTCGATGATGAGCATCTGTGGCCCGCGGGCGTCAGGCCCGGTGTCGATGCTGTCGTGCTCGGCGAAGTACTCCCCCAGCGCCGCCTGCCACTCCCCCGCACCCATCGTCGAGCCGGCCTCCACCTCGAGGTCGCCGAGCTGCTGCCAGCGGTTCAGGGCGGCGAGCTCGACGCGTCGGAACATCGCGTTGCGCACCAGCACGGTGAAGGCGCGCTCGTTGGCGGTGATCCGCTCGGGAGTCGGCGGCAGCAGGTCGGGCGCGACCTCCGCGGCCAGCCGGTCGGGGTCGTTGAGCTGCTCCCACTCGTCGAGCAGGCTCGAGTCGGTCTGGCGTACGACGGCCCCGAGCCACTCGATGATGTCCTCCAGCTCGTCGGTGCGCACGCTCTCCGGCACGGTCTGGCGCAGCGCCCGGAACGTGTCGCCGAGGTAGCGCAGCACCAGCCCCTCCGAGCGGGTCAGGCCGTAGAACGCGACGTACTCCGGGAAGGTCATCGCCCGCTCGTAGAGGTCGCGCACCACCGACTTCGGCGACAGCGCGTCCTCCGCCGCCCACGGGTGCTTCTGCCGGTAGAGCGCGTAGGTGTGCTCGAGCAGCTCCTCCAGCGGCTTGGGCCAGGTGACGTCCTCGAGCAGCTCCATCCGCTCGTCGTACTCGATGCCCTCGGCCTTCATCTCCCCGATCGCCTCACCGCGCGCGAGGTGCTCCTGCGCGCCGAGCACCGGGCGCGGGTCCTCCAGCGTCGCCTCGATGACCGAGACCACGTCGAGCGCGTACGTCGGTGACTCCGGGTCGAGCGTGTCCAGCACCGCCAGCGCGTACGCCGACAGCGGCTGGTTCAGCGCGAAGCCGAACTGGAACCCCTCGGCCAGCCGCACCCGTCGCCCGTCCTCGCCGGGCGGGTCCATCAGCTCCACCACGCCGGCAGCGAGCAGCGACCGGTGCTGCGCAGCGGCGAGCCGCATCAGCCGCCGCTGCGACCGTGGCTCCTCGTGGTTCTGGAGCAGCAGCCGCCGCATGGCCGCCGCCGGGTCGCCGGGCCGGGCGATCACGTTGAGCAGCATCGCGTGGCTCACCCGCATCCGGGAGACGAGTGGTTCGGGCTCGGCCGCGACGAGCCGCTCGAACATCTCCTCGGTCCAGGTGACCTGTCCCTCGGGTGCCTTCTTGCGCTGGACCCGCTTGAGCTTCTTCGGGTCGTCGCCCGCCTTCTTCACCAGCCGTGCGTTCTCGACGATGTGCTCGGGCGCCTGGACCACGACGGTGCCGGCCGTGTCGAAGCCGGCCCGTCCCGCCCGCCCGGCGATCTGGTGGAACTCGCGCGCCTTGAGCATCCGCTGCCGGCGTCCGTCGTACTTGCTCAGGCCGGTGAACACCACCGTCCGGATCGGCACGTTGATGCCGACGCCGAGCGTGTCGGTGCCGCAGATGACCTTGAGCAGCCCGGCCTGGGCGAGCTGCTCGACGAGTCGGCGGTACTTCGGCAGCATCCCCGCGTGGTGCACGCCGACGCCGTGCCGGACCAGCCGCGACAGCGTCTTGCCGAAGCCGGGGCTGAACCGGAAGGTGGCGATCGTCTCGGCGATCCGGTCCTTCTCCTCGCGGGTGCAGACGTTGATGCTGGTCAGCGCCTGCGCCCGTTCCAGCGCGGCGGCCTGGGTGAAGTGCACGACGTAGACCGGCGCCTGGTGGGTGGTGAGCAGCTCCTCCAACGTCTCGTGCATGGGCGTCAGCGCCCACTCGTAGGTCAGCGGCACCGGCCGGACCGCGCTGCTGACCACCGCCGTGCTCCGCTGCGTACGGCGCTCGAGGTCGTCCACGAACCGGGTGACGTCACCCAGCGTCGCGGACATCAGCAGGAACTGGGCCTGCGGGAGCTCGAGCAGCGGCACCTGCCACGCCCACCCCCGGTCGGGCTCGGAGTAGTAGTGGAACTCGTCCATCACCACCTGGCCGACGTCGGCGGCGGACCCCTCGCGCAGCGCGATGTTCGCCAGCACCTCCGCGGTGCAGCAGATGATCGGCGCCTGCGAGTTGACGGCCGCGTCGCCGGTGAGCATCCCGACGTTCTCGGCACCGAAGACCCCGATCAGCGCGAAGAACTTCTCGGAGACCAGCGCCTTGATCGGCGCGGTGTAGAACGTGCGCTCCTTCCGGGCCAGAGCGGCGAGGTGCGCACCCGTGGCGACCAGGCTCTTCCCGGTGCCGGTCGGCGTGGACAGGATCACGTTGGCGCCGCTGACGATCTCGATCAGCGCCTCCTCCTGCGCCGGGTAGAGCGTCAGTCCCTGCTCCTCGGTCCACGACTCGAAGACGTCGAAGAGCACGTCCGCGTCGGGCGGCTCCGCCGAGATCGGCAGTCGGTCGAGGAGGGTCATGGGTCAGCGACTTGACCGGCGTCCTCGACGCACAGCACGGCCCACGGCAGCGCCTCCAGCCGTCCCTCGCCGATCGGCCGGCCGCACACGTCGCAGGTGCCGTAGGAGTCCTCGTCCAGCTTCTCCAGGGCGCGTACGACGTCGGCCCGCGTCCGCTGCATCCGGTCGTGGACGCCCACCTGGGCGAACCGGTCGATCGCGATCGAGGTGCCCTCGCCGATGCGCTTGCCGAAGGAGATCGCGCCCTGGTCGGGCGGCTGCTCCATCTGCGCCATCTCGGCGTCGATCTCCGCCAGCTTGGCGGTGAGGTTCGCCCGCACCTCGTCCGTGCTCATGCGACGATCCAAGCATGGGGACACTGGGTGAGCGCTTCGCCGACGCGATCGGCGATCGGGACCTCGAGGCACTGACCGCGTTGTTCGCGCCGTCGGTCGACTTCCGTGGCATGACGCCCGGGAAGTTCTGGGAGGCCGACGACCCCGACGGGGTCCTCGACATCGTCCTGGAGAACTGGTTCGAGGAGAAGGACGAGATCAGCTCCGTGCAGCGCGCCGAGGCGGAGCCGGTCCTCGACACCCGGCACGTGAGCTACCGCTTCGAGATCGACAACCCGGACGGACCGCACGTCGCCGAGCAGCAGGCGTACTACCGCGTGGAGGACGACCGCATCGTCTGGATGCGGGTGCTCTGCTCCGGCTTCCGCCCGCGGGACTGAAGCCCTCAGTCGCAGACGAGCGTGGAGTTGCCGTTCGCGTCGAAGCCCTGCTCGCAGTTCTCCGAGGCCCAGACGCCGAAGATGGCCACCGCCACGAACAGCAGGCCGACCACCACCGACCAGATCGTGCCGATCAGCCCGGTCACGAAGCCTGCGGTCGCGTAGCCCTCTCCGCCCAGACGCCCGCCTGACTCACGGATCTCCCGCTTGGCCTGGCGCGCGATGATCATCGCCGGGATGCCGAGCAGGAGCCCGCACATCACCAGCGACACGATGCCCAGGATCATGCTGGTGGTCGCCTTGCTCGAGGTCGGAGCCACCGGCGGCACGGGGTACTGACCGGGCGGCGGGTACTGCCCCGGAGGTGGGTACTGACCCGGAGGCGGGTACTGCCCGGGCGGCGGGGGCTGTCCCGAGGGGTCGTTGGGCGGGTACGGCGGCGGCGTCTCGCTCATGCCCTGAAACTACGTCAGATGACGCGTTTCCCGGTGCGCATCCGCCGACGGAAGTCGCGCATCACCAGCCGCGCGTGCGCGAACCGCACGAAACGCGGGACCACCGGGTAGACGAACGCGAACACGCTCCAGAACAGGTCGTAGAGCTTCTGCTCGCGCCACGACCAGGTCAGGCCGAGCAGGTCGCGGACCTCCGGCGGCAGGTTGCCCTTGGTCATCAGGTTCTGCAGGCCCGCGCCAGGACGCAGGAACCACGGCTGGCCCTTGCTCGAGAGCAGCGCCCGCACGTAGTCGCGCACGAGCGGCTCGCTGCTGAGCTGGGTCTCGAGCACGTGGTCCCAGTACTTCTCGAAGTCGGCGTACGTCGCCGGCCAGTCCTCGGGCTTCACCTGGAGCGCGGTGCCGAAGACCTGCGAGTCGCGGTAGATCTGCTCCTTCGCGGCCAGCGGCATCGGGCCGAACACCTTCTCGTGGATGAAGATCCCGTTGTGCGCCAGGGTCGCGGCCACCCAGAGCTGGAGGTCGCGGTCGTAGGCGGTGTAGCCCTGGCCACGCACCGTGGCGTGCATCTTGTTGACCATCCGGGCGACGGCGTCGCGCTCCTCGGGCGTGCCCCTGCGTCATCACGTAGACGTAGGTGAGCGTCGTGCGCAGCCGGTCGACCGGGCGCGTCAGGGTGGTGCTGTGCTCGGCGACGCCGCGACCCACCCCGATCAGGGCGAGCTGGTAGAGCACGGTCGAGCCCGCGCCGAGGAGCAGCATCGACTCCTCGATGATGTCGGCGAGGCGAAGGTCCTGGTTGCTCATCGTGTGCAACACTACAACAAGATCTGTTGCATGCGAACCCGGGATGGAAGGAGGCCCTGTGACCGTCACCACCGACGAGGCGATCCTCGAGGCCGCCCTCCAGCAGATCGCCATCACCGGCGTACGCCGCACCAGCGCCGACGACATCGCCCGGCGTGCCGGCATCAACCGGGTCACCCTCTACCGCCGGCTCGGCGGACGAGAGGCGATCATCGCGGCGGCGTACCTCCAGGAGACCGCGCGTGTCCTGGGCCTGATCGAGGCCGCCATCGGCGAGGTGCCGCCACCGGGCACGCGCGGGTTCGTCCCGGCCGACTACGTCGTGAACTTCTTCTCCGTGACCATCAAGACGCTGCGTGAGAACCGCATCCTGCGCCAGCTGCTGGAGGCCGACCGCGAGGAGACGCTGGTCAGCCTGACGTTCGGGGCGGGCGAGACCCTGCGGGTCTCCGCGGCCTTCTGCGCCGACCGGATGCGTCGACTGCGCGAGCACCTCGACCCGGTGCCTCCCGACGACGACCTCGAGGCCGTGTCGCTCACCCTGGCGCGGATCGCGCAGTCGCTGCTGCTGACCCAGGACGCTCCCCCGTCGCTGCGCACCCGCCCGCAGATGAGGGCGTACGCCGAGAAGGTGATCGTCCCGATGGTGCTGCCGCGCTGACCGTCAGTCGAGCGGGTTCTCGTGCGCCCAGACCGGTGAGTCCTTCGCCGAGAGCAGCTCGTGCCGCTCCTGCTCCGGCAGCGCCTCGATCTGCTCCATCAGCTCCATCGAGTAGCCGGCGGTCTCCTCGGCGGGCGGCACCGGCACGACCGAGTGGACGATCTGGTCCTCGTAGAGGTGCATCATCGTGATCGACTGGTGGCCGTCGACCGCCGAGAGCAACCGGCCCTCCGGGGCGGGGTCGGCCAGGTAGCAGGTCGACGACGCCACCGACACCGGGATGCCCGCGAACAGCGAGTACGACGAGAAGTGGAAGTGGCCACCGATCACGCCGCGCACGTCGGTGCCCTCGATCACCTCGGCCAGGCGGTGCTGGTCGTGCAGCTCGATGATCTCGGCAGCCCGGATCATCGGCACCGGGATCGGCGGGTGGTGCATCGCCAGCAGCGTGCCGTGCGGCGCCGGCGTCGACAGCTGGTCGCCGAGCCAGGCGAGCTGCTCGTCGGAGATCTCGCCGTGGTGGTAGCCGGGCACGGTGGAGTCCAGCGAGATCACCCGGAGCCCGTCGACCTCGTGCACCCGGTCCTGGGTCAGCTCGTCGGTCACGGTCTCGCCGAACAGCTCGCGCGCGTAGTGCTCGCGCTCGTCGTGGTTGCCCATCACCCAGACGACCTCGGCGCCGAGCTCCGCGGCCGCCGGCTCGACGATCTCGCGCAGCCGGACGTAGGCCTTCGGCTCGGCCCGGTCGGCGAGGTCGCCGGTGAACACGATCACCTGCGGCGGCACCTCGAGCAGGGCGAGCCGGCGCATCGCGGCGCGGAGCGTCTCGTGGGTGTCGATGACGCCGTACAACGGGCGCTCGGCCAGCAGGTGGGGGTCGCTGACGTGGGCGACGACGTGGGTGGGGAGCGGGTACTGGCCGAGCGGCTTCACGGGACTAGTCTGCCGAACCTCCGGCCCCCGCGCATAGGGTCGTCGGGTGCGCATCGCGACCTGGAACGTCAACTCCCTCCGCAGCCGGATCGACCGCGTCGAGGGGTTCCTGCAGCGCCACGACGTCGACGTGCTGGCGGTGCAGGAGACCAAGGCGCGCGAGGACCAGCTGCCGCTGATGGGTCTGACCGTGCTCGGCTACGACATCGCCTCCGCCGGCTACGACCAGTGGAACGGGGTCGCGATCATCAGCCGGGTCGGGATCGAGGACGTCGAGACCGGCTTCCCGGGGATGCCGACGTGGGGCGATCCCGCCGCGGCAGAGGCCCGGGCGATCGGGGCCACCTGTGGCGGCGTACGCGTGTGGTCGCTGTACGTGCCGAACGGTCGCAAGGTCGACGACCCCCACTACGTCTACAAGCTCGACTGGCTGACCCGGCTCCGCGCGGCCGCCCGGGACATGACCGGCGACGTCGCGCTGGTCGGCGACTGGAACATCGCGCCGCAGGACGAGGACGTCTTCGACATGCAGGCGTTCGCGAAGAGCACCCACGTCACCCCGCCCGAGCGGGCCGCGTTCAACGGCTTCCTCGAGGACGGGTTCGTCGACGTGGTCCGCCCGCACGCGCCCGGCCCGGAGGTCTACACCTACTGGGACTACTACCGCCAGCGCTACGAGCGCAACCGCGGCATGCGCATCGACTTCGTCCTCGGCAGCCCCTCGCTCGCCGCCCGCGTGACCGGTGCCTTCATCGACCGCGAGGAGCGCGCCGGCAAGGGCGCCAGCGACCACGCCCCAGTCGTCGTGGACCTGGACTGAGACCTCCCCGTTCGGCGACAGCGAACCGCACGCCACGCTGGTTGAGCCTGTCGAAACCCAGCCTGATCCACCTCGCCGTGCCCCTCGGACGGGGGCGTCACGACACTCTCGTTCGCGTTGTTGGAACGTTCGATCAACCGGCAGCACGGTCCTGCTCGCGACACGAGGTTGGGGAGCATCCCCGGCATCAGGTGCCGGTGATCCTCCCCAACCCGAGCCGATCCACCTCAGCGCGCAGCTCGACGGGCCAACCACTTCCATGCGCGACTAGGAGGAGCCTGGCTGTCACCTGGTGACAGCAGCACTCCACGTAGCGCCGTACGACGACCGCGCACCGCACCCACGCTGGTTGAGCCTGTCGAAACCAGGTTCTGTCGGTCCCTCCTGTCACTCTCAGCGGCATGAACATCGTCCTTCCCCTCCTGACGCTCGTGATCGGCGTGCTGGTCGGTGCGGTGGCCGCGCTGGCGTGGTCGCGGCGGGCCGGCGACCCCGACGTGCTGCGCGCGCTGTCCGCGCGCGGAGACGACCAGGCTGTCCTCAGGGACGGGCTCGAGCGGCTCCACGAGCGGCTGATGGACGTCGAGCAGCAGCGGGCCTCGTGGCAGGGGCAGCTGCGGCAGCAGGTCGACGAGGTGCGGCACAGCACCGACCTGCTGCGGCGCGAGACCGGGGCGCTGTCGACGGCGCTGCGCAAGCCGCACGTGCGCGGCCAGTGGGGTGAGCTCCACCTTCGCAAGGCCGTCGAGCTCGCCGGGCATGGTCGAGCACTGCGACTTCGACGAGCAGGTCCACCTGGCCCGCGACGAGGGAAACCTCCGCCCTGACCTGGTGGTGCGCCTGGCGGGCGGCCGCTCCGTGGTGGTCGACGCCAAGGTGCCGCTCGACGCCCAGCTCGACGCGCTGGCCACCGACGACCCGGAGGAGGCCGCCGCGCACCTGCGCCGTCACGTCCGCCAGGTCCGCACCCACGTCGACACGCTGTCCGGCAAGGCCTACTGGCGCTCGATGCCGGCGGCCCCGGAGTTCGTGGTGATGTTCGTGCCCGCCGAGTCGTTCCTGGCGGCCGCCCTGGACACCGACCCCTCGCTGCTGACGTACGCCGCCACCAAGGACGTCGTGATCGCCACCCCGACCACGCTGATCGCCCTGCTGCGCACGATCGCGCACGGCTGGACGACGGAGGCGCTGGCCGAGCGCACCCGCGAGATCCACGAGCTCGGCCGCGAGCTGCACACCCGCATCGGCGTGATGGGCGGCCACCTCGACAAGGTGGGCCGCTCCCTCAAGGCAGCCGTCGAGGCCTTCAACGGAGCCGTCGGGTCCATCGAGAGCCGCGTGCTGGTGACGGCCCGACAGTTCCAGGACATCGGGGTCACCCGGGAGCCGCTCCCACCCGTCCAGCCGGTCGAGCAGGTGCCCCGGCCGCTGACCTCGGCCGAGCTGCTCGACGCGGTCGCCGAACCCCGCCCTGACCTGCACGAACTCCGCGAGGACGGCTCCGGCGAGTCGCGCCGATCCAGTGCCTGACGCGGCCTACCTTGTGCCTGTGAGCGCACCCACCCTGTGGGAAGAAGGCCGGATGTCAGGCAGCCGCGTCACGCGGCTGGCCATGGCGGCCGGGCTGGTGGTGCTCGTGCTCGACCTGGCGATCTTCCAGAGGCTCACCTTCGTCTTCGACATCGGCTTCGTGCTGATCTGCGTCGGCGCCGCCCTGGCGGTCCACCCCCGCGACTTCTTCCACGTCGGCGTGCTGCCGCCGCTGCTGCTGCTCGGCCTGATCTCGCTGGTCGCGATCGTGCACAGCGGCTGGGTCGCCGAGTCGGGCGACGGGTTCATCCAGGCCGTGGTGTCGGGGCTGGCACACCGGGCGACCGGGCTGCTGGCGGCGTACCTCCTGGCCCTGGGCGTCCTCGCGATCCGCCAGCGGGTGCGGGCACGCCGCAGGCGCGCGGCGGAGGCCTACTCGAAGCGCGAGGTGTCTCCGGCACCGACCCGTGCCACGACGGGCAGCCCGTCGGAGAAGTCGACGACGGTGGTGGGCTCCGAGCCGCACTCGCCGGAGTCGATGACCGCGTCCAGCCACTGATCCAGCTCGTCCTTGACCAGCCAGCCGTCGGTCATCGGCTCGGTCTCGCCCGGCATCAGCAGCGTGCTGGAGAGCAACGGCTCGCCGAGCTCGGCGAGCAGCGCCTGGACCACCGCATGGTCGGGGATGCGCACCCCGACGGTGCGCTTCTTGGGGTGCATCAGGCGACGGGGCACCTCGCCGGTCGCCGGCAGGATGAACGTGTAGGGACCAGGCGTCGCGGCCTTGATCGCCCGGAACGCCGCGTTGTTCAGGTGCACCAGCTGGCCGAGCTGGGCGAAGTCGGCGCAGACCAGCGTGAAGTGGTGCTTGTCGTCGAGCTCGCGCAGCCTCTTGATCCGCTCGAGCCCGTCGCGGTTGCCGAGCTGGATGCCCAGGGCGTAGCCCGAGTCGGTGGGGTAGGCGATCAGCCCGTCGTCGCGCAGGACCTCGACGACCTGGCCGACCGCGCGGGGCTGCGGGTCGACCGGGTGGACGTCGAAGTAGCGCGCCACGTCTAGCTGCCCTGGGCCGCGTCCTGGGCAGCCTTGCGCATGTCGCGGCGCAGCTCGGGCGGCAGCGCGAAGATCAGCGACTCCTCGGCCGTGTGCACTGCCTGGGCGTCGGGGTAGCCGCGCTCGGTGAGGAAGGCCAGCACCCCGTCGACGAGGTCGTCGGGGACCGACGCGCCGGACGTCACGCTGACCGAGTCGACGCCGTCGAGCCATGCCTCGTCGATCTCGCTGGCGTCGTCGACGCGGTGGGCGGCCTTGGCGCCGGCCTCGAGCGCGACCTCGGCCAGGCGCACCGAGTTGGAGGAGTTCGCCGAGCCGACCACGATCACCAGGTCGGCGCCCTGGCTGATCTCCTTGATCGCCAGCTGGCGGTTCTGGGTGGCGTAGCAGATGTCGTCGCTCGGCGGGTCGAGCAGCTCCGGGAAGCGCTGCCGGATGGCGTCGACGGTGGCCATCGTCTCGTCGACCGAGAGGGTGGTCTGGGAGAGCCAGGCGACCTTCGTGGGATCACGTACGACGATCGAGCCCACGTCGTCAGGACTCTGCACCAGCTGGATGTGCTCGGGTGCCTCGCCGGCGGTGCCCTCCACCTCCTCGTGGCCCTCGTGCCCGATCAGCAGGATGTCGTAGTCGTCGCTGGCGAACCGCTTCGCCTCGTGGTGCACCTTGGTCACCAGCGGGCAGGTGGCGTCGATGGTCTTGAGGCTCCGTGACGCGGCCTGCTCGTGCACCAGCGGCGAGACGCCGTGGGCGGAGAAGACGACGGTCTTGCCCTCGGGGACCTCGTCGAGCTCCTCGACGAAGATCGCTCCGCGCGACTCGAGGTCGGCGACCACGTGCTTGTTGTGCACGATCTGCTTGCGCACGTAGACCGGGGAGCCGTAGAGGTCGAGCGCCTTCTCCACGGTGATCACGGCGCGGTCGACCCCGGCGCAGTAGCCGCGAGGGGCGGCCAGGCGCACGGCGCGCTCGGCCTCGTCGGGCGAGAGGACGCTCGGCGTACCCAGGTCAGTCATGCCGCCAATCGTAGGTGCCCAGCACTAGGGTGCGAGCCATGCCCTTGGAGACCTCGCCTGAGCATCCGGCGCCCGTGCGCCAGATCACACAGGCGATCGGTCAGTGGATCGACCGCCTGGGCGCCGTGTGGGTCGAGGGACAGGTCACCCAGATCAGCCGCCGCGGCGGGATGAACACGGTGTTCCTGACGCTGCGGGACAAGCTGGCAGACATCTCGATCCAGGTCACCTGCAACCGCGGGGTGATCGACTCGCTGCCCACACCGCTGGTCGAGGGCGCCCACATCGTCTGCCACGCCAAGCCGTCGTTCTACCCCAACCGCGGCACCCTCTCCCTCAACGTCCGCGAGATCCGGCTCGTCGGCGAGGGCGAGCTGCTCGCGCGGCTGGAGCGGCGCCGACAGCTGCTGGCCGCCGAGGGACTGTTCGCCGAGGAGCTCAAGCGGCCGCTGCCGTTCCTGCCGGCGAACGTCGGTCTGGTCACGGCCCAGAACTCCGCGGCCGAGCGCGACGTGCTCGACAACGGCCGGCGACGCTGGCCGGGCGTGCACTTCACCGTGAAGTACGCCGCCATGCAGGGCATGCACGCCGCCCGCGAGGTGATCGAGGCGATCCAGGCCCTCGAGCGCGACCCGGCTGTCGACGTCATCGTCGTCGCGCGGGGCGGAGGCTCCGTCGAGGACCTGCTGCCGTTCTCCGACGAGGGCCTGATCCGCGCGGTCCACGCGATCCGCACCCCGCTCGTCTCCGCGATCGGGCACGAGCCCGACTCCCCCATCCTCGACCTCGTCGCCGACGTCCGGGCGTCCACGCCGACCGATGCCGCCAAGCGGGTCATCCCCGACGTCGCCGAGGAGGCGCAGCGGGTGCTGCACGCCCGCGAGCGTGGCCGGATGGCGATCCGCGGCCTGATCGACCGCGAGCTGCGCCAGCTCGAGTCGCTCCTCTCACGCCCGGCCCTCGCCGACCCACGCACCGGTCTGACGGAGCGGCAGACCGAGATCGACGGCTACCGCGAGCGCGCCCGACGCACCTTCCGGCACCGGCTCGACCGCGGCGAGGACGACCTGGTCCACCAGATCGCCCGCATCCGCGCCCTCTCGCCCCTGGCCACCCTGCGCCGCGGCTACGCCGTGCTCTCCGACGCCGAGGGACAGGCGCTGTCGAGCGTCGCGACGCTCGAGCCCGGCCAGGACATCCACATCCGGGTGGCCGACGGCCGCATCGGCGCCACCACGACCACGGTCGACCGGATCGACCTGATGCCCGACACCGACGACACGGACACCGAGGATGACGATGGCTGACGAGACCGCCGCGGAGCTGAGCTACGAGGAGGCGCGCGACCGCCTCATCGAGGTCGTGCGCACCCTGGAGCAGGGAGGCACCAGCCTCGCCGAGTCGCTGGCGCTGTGGGAGCAGGGCGAGGAGCTCGCCAAGGTGTGCCAGCGCGCGCTCGAAGGAGCCCGCGCCCGCCTCGACAAGACCCTCGAGGACGAGGGTTCCGGAAGCTAGCCGGCCTGCACGGCCGCCAGCGTCGAGCGGAACTGCGACGCCGCGCCCGCCGAGTTGGGGTGCGCCGGCACGGCGACGGCCGGACCGTTCACCGACAGCACGCCGAGACCCTCGACGTAGCGCTGGGTCGGAGCCGCACAGACGTGGTGCCCGAGCGACGGGGTGTAGGTGTTCACGAGCTCGGCCCCGCCCGCAGCCGCAGCGCGCTGCCACCATGGCGTTGAGCTTCTGGAACGTCGCGTAGAGGTAGGCCATGTCGGAGTCGCTGACCGGCACCACCGGGTAGCAGCCCTGCTGCGGGATCCCGGCGAGGTAGTCGAGCATCAGGATGCGCGCGTTCGGCGAGCGCCGGTGGATCTCCTGCAGCGCCGCGACGAGCTTGGCCTCCGAGGCGTTGATCCGCTGCTCGAGCTGGTCGACGCCGCCGGCGGTGTACTTCTCCTTGCAGTGCGCACCCCGCGGGTCCGGGCTGATGCAGTCCATGGCAGCACCGGCGAAGCCGGCGTCGTTGCCGCCGATGCCGACCGTGACCAGGTCGGTGGTCGGCGTCAGCCGGTCGAACTGGGCCGGGTTGGTCTCCCCGGTCGGCAGCCCGGTCTGCGGTGCGTAGAAGTCATCGGTCGTCGCCGACCCGCAGGTGGCGTCGCGGAAGGTCGGCACCTCGAGGGCGGCGGCGAGCAGCTTGGGGTAGTTCCGGTGCGACTGGGCACAGCCCGTCGGGGCGTACGTCGAGTCCGGCAGCCCGTCGGTGTCGGCGATCACCACGTCGGCTGACCACGAGTCACCGAGAGCGACGTACTCCTGGTAGGCGGGCGCCTCCGCGGCGCGGGCGCCCGGCATCAGCACGCACAGCGGCAGCAGCACGGCTGCGACCAGCAGGCAGATGGTCAGGACGGGCTTGCTCACGGGGCCTCCCAAGTGGCGGTTCAGGAGGTTCAACGCCGCGGAGGCGGTTAGGTCACCCCGCCAGGCGCAGCTTGCCGCCCTTCAGGGTCGCGGCGAAGTCCCGGATCGTGCTCTCCGGAGCCGTGCCGACGACCAGGACCGGACTGGTACGCCGGCCCGCCCTCCACGCCGACCTCGCGCGAGAGCGCGTAGTCGCCACCCGCGTCGGTCCACGTCTGGTAGGTGATCCCGTCGATCTCGACGTCCTTGCCCTGCTCGGCGTCCGGGTCGACGTGCTCCTCGACGAGGTCGTCCACCCCGCCGAGAGCCTCCTCGACACCGACGTACTTGCCCTCGTCGGTGAGCAGCCCGAGGTGCCAGGTCGGGGACGAGCCGGTCACGTACGCCGCACTGGTGGCCTTCCAGCCGTTGCGGCAGGGTGGCCGGGGCCATCACGAGCAGCTTCTGGTCGGCCCGGCCGGCCCGCACCATCGCCTGGTAGTCCACCTCCCGGACAGCGGTGTCGGGGTGGTCGGCCTTCAACGCCTGGAGCCCGGCGAACGCGCCGACGGCCAGCACGGTCACGATCAACGCGCCCAGCAGTCCGCCGGTCGAGCGCTGGTAGCGCCCACCGCCGGAGGTCTGCGTCTGGCTCATGACACCCATCCTGCCAACCGCGGTGGCGGCTACGATCACTGCCATGACCGAGAGCCACATCCCTGACTCCCTGTCCGTCGCTCCGTCCTTCCCCGACCGCAACCTGGCGCTGGAGCTGGTCCGGGTCACCGAGGCGGCCGCGATGGCAGCGGGTCGCTGGGTCGGCCGCGGGCGACAAGAACGGCGCCGACGGTGTCGCGGTCAACGCGATGCGGGTGCTGATCTCGACCGTCGGCATGCGCGGCACGGTCGTGATCGGCGAGGGCGAGAAGGACAACGCCCCGATGCTGTTCAACGGCGAGGAGGTCGGTGACGGCGAGGGCCCCGAGTGCGACGTCGCTGTCGACCCGATCGACGGGACCACGCTCGCCGCCAAGGGCATGGCCAACGCGATCGCCGTGCTGGCGGTCGCGCCGCGCGGCACGATGTACGACCCGTCGGCCGTGTTCTACATGGAGAAGCTGGTCACCGGTCCCGAGGCCGCCGACCTCGTCGACATCCGCTACCCCGTCGCCGAGAACATCCACCAGGTCGCCAAGGCCAAGGGCACCAAGCCCGAGGACGTCACGGTCGTGGTGCTCGACCGCCCGCGGCACGAGCAGATGGTCGAGGAGATCCGCGCGACCGGCGCTCGCATCAAGTTCATCACCGACGGCGACGTGGCCGGCGCGATCATGGCCGGCCGCGAGGGCACCGGCATCGACCTGCTGCTCGGCATCGGCGGCACGCCGGAGGGGATCATCGCGGCCTGCGCGATGAAGTGCCTCGACGGCGTGATCCAGGGGCGGCTCTGGCCGACCGACGACGAGGAGAAGCAGCGCGCCATCGACGCCGGTCACGACCTCGACCGGGTGCTGCTGACCGACGACCTCGTCGCCGCCGACGACTGCTTCTTCGTGGCCACCGGCATCACCGACGGCGAGCTGATGCAGGGCGTCCGCTACAAGGCCGGCGGCGCCTCGACCCACTCGCTGGTGATGCGCTCGCGCAGCGGCACGATCCGGTCGATCCACTCCGAGCACAAGCTCTCGAAGCTGCGGGCGTACGCCGACGTCGACTTCGAGCGCTGAGCCGGCGCGTGATCGTCGTTGCCGGCGAGGCGCTCATCGACGTGGTCGTGGACCACGACGGCGACACCTCCGAGACCCCGGGCGGCTCACCGCTCAACGTGGCGGTCGGGCTGGCCCGTCTCGACGTACCCACCACGCTGATCAGCCAGGTCGGCCACGACGAGCGCGGCGGGCTGGTGGTGCAGCACGTGACCGCGAGCGACGCCGAGATCGTCGCCGTACCCACCTCCACGCGGGCGTACGTCGGTCGCGACCGCCCACCTCGACGCGACCGGGGCCGCGCGCTACGACTTCGACCTGGAGTGGACCCTCCCCGCGCCAGGAGCTGCCGCCGTGCCGGGCGCTGCACGTCGGCTCGCTGGGCACCCTGCTCGAGCCGGGACGCGAGAGCGTGCTCGACCTCGTCGAGCAGGCGTGTGCCCGCGAGGTGTTCGTCAGCTACGACGCCAACCTGCGGGAGACGTTCCTCGACGACCGCGAGCAGGCGCCTGGCGCGACGTCCGGTCCCTCGCGCGCGCGGTGCACGCTGGTCAAGCTCAGCGACGAGGACGCCGAGCTGCTCGACCCCGACTCCGACCCCGACGACGTCGCCCGCAGCCTGCTGCGCGGCGATCGCACGCGGGCTGGTGGTGCTCACGCGCGGCGCCGACGGCGCCACCGCCTTCACCGGCGAGGCCGAGGTGAGCGCGAAGCCGCGGCCGGTCGAGGTCGTCGACACCGTCGGCGCCGGCGACGCGTTCATGGCCGCGCACCCTGGCCCAGCTCTCGGACCTCGACGCGTTCAGCCGACCCGGGCCCGGCCTGCCCCTGGACGACGACAGCCTGGCGCGGCTGCTGCGTGGGTCGATCGAGGTCGCTGCCGTCACGTGTGAGCGACGCGGAGCGAACCCACCTCGTCGCCAGGAGCTTCCTGCCGGCTGGCCCGCCTGACCTGCTGGTCGCGCAGCGCGGTCAGCACGTGGTCCATCACGATCGGGTCGACGGCCATGCCGACGTGGCTGGTGCGCACCTCGACGTGCTGCGCCGCCGGGTCGAGGCAGGCCTTCCAGTCGACGATGCCGTCGCGCTTGCTGTAGATCGCGGTGAACGCCACGCTCGGGGTCGATCGGCAGCTGGCTCTCCTCGAAGCTCAGCCGCGCGCACTCGCCGCCGAAGCAGTCGGAGCCCATCATCCCGCGGAAGCCCACCCGGGTGAGCCGGGCGAGCATCTCCGCGTCCCACGCCAGCACGCGGTGGATGGCGCCGGGGGCGAGCACCGGGCTGCCCATGCTGACGATGCCCTCGACCAGGTCGGGTCGGCGCGAGGCGAGACCGCGGGCCAGCATGCCGCCGAGGCTGTGGCCGACGATCGTGACCTTGCGGTTGCGCCGGATCGCGATCGTCTCGATGCGCCGCTCGAGGCGGTCGGCCGCCTCGCGGGTGCAGCCCACGTTGACGTGGATCTGCGCGCGGTAGGTGCGGAAGCCCTGGCGGCGCAGGAACATCGACATCGCCTTCGAGGTGGCGTCACCGGCCATGAAGCCCGGCACCAGCAGGACCGGGTCGTGCGGCGGTCGTCGCGGTGGCTGCCGGCGTACGGCAGCGTCGCGCGTGCCCGCCTGTCGGCCCTGGTACGCCGGATCAGCCGGCCCGCCTCGACGATCGTGCTGGACTCGCGCGCCAGGGCGCGCAGGCCGGCGGGACCGTCGAAACCCGTGGGCAGCAGGAACGAACCGAGCGGTGAGTTCACTCTAAAGAAGGTAGCGTCGTCAACTAGTTGACGCGTGGTATTTCGCACCATCCGCGAACAAAACGTGAAAAGGCGGTCTAGATGTCGGTCCCGGTCTCCGAGGAGCTGTTCGCCCCGGTCTCGCCCGGTGTGGAGCTGTGCTACCAGACCTTCGGCAGCCCCGGCGGTGACCCGCTGGTGCTGGTGATGGGCCTCGGCGGGCCGATGACCTGGTGGGACCCGGAGCTGTGCACGATGCTCGCCGAGGCGGGCTTCCACGTCGTGCGCTACGACAACCGCGACACCGGCCGGTCCTCCCGGATCGAGGGCCGGGTGACGCGGCGACAGCTGGTCCGCTCGTTCCTCGGCGCGCGGCGGCCGGCCGCCGTACACGCTCAGCGACATGGCCGACGACGCCTTCGGCCTGATGGACCACCTCGGCTGGGACAGCGCCCACGTCGTCGGCGTGTCGATGGGCGGCATGATCGCGCAGACGATGGCCGTCGAGCAGCCGCGGCGGGTGCGGTCGCTGACCTCGATCATGTCCACGCTCGGCAAGCGCACGGTCGGCTGGCAGCACCCGTCGCTGCTGCCCGCGCTGATCGGGCCGCGCGCGGCCGGGTCGGGAGGCCTACGTCGCCTCGTCGGCCAAGATGTGGAAGCTGATCGGCTCGCCCGGCTACCCGCTCGACGACGACAAGATCCGCTCCCGGGCCGAGGAGACCTTCGACCGCGGCGTGTCGGCCAGCGGCGTGATGCGCCAGATGCTGGCGATCCTCAACCAGCCCGACCGCTCCCGCTCGCTGGCCTCGCTGCGGATCCCGGCCGCGGTCGTGCACGGCTCCGCGGACAAGATGGTCCACGTCTCCGGCGGCCGCGCCACGGCCCGGGCGATCCCCGGCGCCGAGCTGCTCGTGATCGACGGCATGGGTCACGACATGCCGCCTGACCTGTTCGAGACCCTCACCGACATCATCCGGCGTACCGCTGACCGGGCGGGCCGTCAGGCTCGCTCCGACCGGAGCGCCTGACGAACGGTCAGTGGCCGAGCATGCGGCGCCGCTTGCCCTCACCGGGCATCGGCTTGCGGGTCACCGTGATGCCGGCCATCAAGGCCAGCGCCCTTCACGCGGACGATCGGCGAGTCCGGGCCCAGCTGCGGCTCGACCTTGTCGCGGCCCTGGTCGAAGGCACCCATCACGCCGAGTCCCTCCACGACGACCTGGGTGTCCGCGTTGACGTAGATGTCGATGCCGGCCCAGAAGGCGTACGCGTGGATGACCGTCTCCCGGCTGGTGAACCGGGCGCTGCGCAGGTCGATGTCGACGCCGCCCATCACCGCGACGGCGGTGTGCGTGGCCCGACCTCCCACGCGCCCGTGCGGCTGGTCGCGCCCATGATCGCGAGCGACGTGTCGTAGCGGGGCAGCGGACCGGCGCGGCGCTCGGCATCGGCGGGGGCACCGGGTGCTGCGCCTGGTGGGCGCCCGGCAGGTCGGCGGTCAGGGGCACCAGGTCGCCGTACGTCTTCGCGGCGTACGCCGCCTCCAGGCGCTCCTCGAGCTCCTCGATGTCGAGCCGACCCTCTCCCGCGGCCTCGCGGAGGAGCTCGCCGACGCGGTGCCGGTCGGCGTCCGAGATGCGCAGCCGGGACGGGTCGCCCCACTGGTCGCTGCTCCCTCGAGGTCGCCCGGCATGCGGTCAGGTTAGTCGGAGTGCGCGATACTCGACATTCGTGGCGACCGAACCAGAGTTCCGCTACTCCGACCTGCTGCCGATCGGGCCCGACGAGACGCCGTACCGGCTGCTCACGACCGAGGGCGTCTCGACCTTCGAGGCCGACGGCCAGACCTTCCTGCGGGTCGCGCCCGAGGCGATCCAGCAGCTGACCGCCGAGGCGATGCACGACATCGCGCACTACCTGCGCCCGGCGCACCTCGCGCAGCTGCGGCGGATCATCGACGACCCGGAGGCCTCGGGCAACGACCGCTTCGTGGCGATGGACCTGCTCAAGAACGTGAACATCTCCGCCGGCGGTGTGCTGCCGATGTGCCAGGACACCGGCACGGCGATCGTGATGGGCAAGAAGTCCGAGGGCGTGCTGACCGGCGCCGACGACGGCGAGGCGATCAGCCGGGGCGTGTACGACGCCTACACGAAGCTCAACCTGCGCTACTCCCAGCTCGCGCCGCTCACCACGTGGGAGGAGAAGAACACCGGCACCAACCTGCCGGCGCAGATCGAGCTCTACTCGACGCCGTCGCCACGGGAGCCCGGAGTACAAGTTCCTGTTCATGGCCAAGGGCGGCGGCTCGGCGAACAAGTCGTTCCTCTACCAGGAGACCAAGGCGGTCCTGAACCCGAAGCGGATGCTGGCCTTCCTCGACGAGAAGATCCGCTCGCTCGGGACGGCCGCGTGCCCGCCGTACCACCTGGCGGTGGTGATCGGCGGCACCAGCGCGGAGTTCGCCCTGAAGACCGCGAAGTACGCCAGCGCGCACTACCTCGACCACCTGCCGACCTCCGGGATCCATCGTCCGCGCACGGGTTCCGCGACCTCGAGCTCGAGGAGGAGGTCTTCAAGCTGACCCAGTCGTTCGGGATCGGCGCGCAGTTCGGCGGGCAAGTACTTCTGCCACGACGTGCGCGTCGTACGGCTCCCCCGGCACGGCGCCTCGTGCCCGGTGGCGATCGCCGTCTCGTGCTCGGCCGACCGTCAGGCGCTCGGCAAGATCACCGCCGAGGGCGTGTTCCTCGAGCAGCTCGAGACCGACCCGGCCCGCTACCTCCCGGCGACGCACCGCGGCGCAGCCCTCGGACGACGCCGACGTCGTGCAGATCGACCTGAACCGGCCGATGGACGAGATCCTCGCCGAGCTCTCGAGGCACCCGGTGAAGACGCGGCTCTCGCTCACCGGCCCGCTCGTCGTGGCCCGCGACATCGCGCACGCGAAGATCAAGGAGCGGCTCGACGCGGGCGAGGAGATGCCGGCGTACCTGCGCGACCACGCGGTCTACTACGCCGGGCCGGCCAAGACGCCCGAGGGCTACGCCAGCGGGCTCCTTCGGCCCGACGACCGCCGGCCGGATGGACTCCTACGTCGAGCAGTTCCAGGCCGCCGGCGGCTCGAAGGTGATGCTCGCCAAGGGCAACCGCTCCAAGGTGGTGACCGAGGCCTGCCACGCCCACGGCGGCTTCTACCTCGGCTCGATCGGCGGCCCCGCCGCCCGGCTCGCCCAGGACTGCATCAAGTCGGTCGACGTGCTGGAGTACGCCGAGCTCGGCATGGAGGCGGTCTGGAAGATCGAGGTCGAGGACTTCCCCGCCTTCATCGTGGTCGACGACAAGGGCAACGACTTCTTCACCGACCCCTCCGGCGCCGTCACCGTCCCGATCACCGGGCTCCGGGTGCGCTCGGCGGAGAAGTAGGCTCCTGCCGGCCGCTGGTTCCGGCTTGCGTCATACGTTCTGGTCGCTTGGGCAGCCGATTCGTATGACCTCGCGCGAGACGTCATACGTTCTGGTTGCCGGGCGACCACTTCGTATGACGTCCCAGCGGATCAAGCAGCGTCGTCGACCGGGAGCGGGCAACCGGCCTTCCGGAGCGCTTCGGCGACCTGGTCGAAGAACTCCTCGGGGCACACCCGCAGACCGAGCACCGGCAGGCGGAGCACGGTGTCGCCGGCGATCGCGATGGTGTTCTGTCGGAGTGCGTCGGCGACGATGTTCTCGACCCAGGAGTGCTGGATGCCGTCGACCTCGAGGACGAGCTTCCACCGTTCCCATCGGAAGTCGAGGTAGTAGGTCCCAGAGGCGGTACGCCGCAGCACCTGCATGTCCGGCTCCGGGATGCCCCGCGCCCGACAACCGCGCAGGACGTCGAGCTCGCCGAGCGACCGGACGCCGCCGACCAGGTCCATCAGGACGCCGTGAAGCAACGACCGACGCTTGTCCCGCCGGATCCGCAGCATCTCCACACTGAGCTCCTCCGCCGTTGCCAGCCCTTGCTGGACCGTCATGACGAGGAGCAGCGTCGCCTGCTTGTTGGTCCGCGCCCACAGCGCAGCCCGGATCGCCGCGACCGGCGCTCGAGTCCGAGGAAGTCCTCCGGGCTCCAGGTCATCAGCTGCCCACCGACGGGTCTGACGGATGTCCACCGACGTCCCCCGATGACGGATCCGCGCCCCTCGCGGCACCGAGACGCGGATGCGCTCCGGCTCGAAGTGTTCGAGTCCCGCGGCGACCAGCGCCGAGTCGCCGTCGAGCAAGGCCCGCGGTCCGCCCTCGAGAACGGCCGACCACAGGCGCGCTTTCTGCGTGAGAGGCCCGGTGTGAACCGTGATGCAGTGCGATCCCACTCGCTGCCAGCGTCGAGCCCGGACATGTGCACGCACCTCACCGCGGCTGACGCCTCGTGCGTAGAGCTGCGAGCGGGAGACGACCCCGCCCTGTGTCGCGGCCAGCTCCTCGACCGACAGTGCCGTGTCGTCCATGCGCGGAGGGTGACACCCAACATGGCGCCGGTCTCGCCCACCAGGACCGCCTGTGCGCTCGCGAGCTACGTCACGCCCTGTGGACACCAACCGACCACCGCGCTTCCGCCAGGACGTCATACGAACTGGTTGTCCTGGCGACCACCTCGTATGACGTCCCGCGCAACGTCATACGAGGTGGTCGTCGGAGCAGCCAATTCGTATGACGCTAGGCCGGACCCTCACGCAGCCACACTGGCCAGGTGACGGCGTACGGCGATGGCGGCCGCACGCCCGGCCCGGTTCGCACCGATCGTGCTCGCCGACGGGCCGTAGCCGACCAGCTGGACCCGAGGGTCGGCGCTGGCCGTGGTGCCGTTGCGCTCGAGCTGGATGCCACCGTGCGGGCTGCGCAGGTGCAGCGGCGCGAGGTGGCTGACCGCCGGCCGGAACCCCGTGGCCCAGAGGATCACGTCGACCTGCTCGAACCGCCCGTCGGCCCAGCGGACTCCGTCGGGCTCGATGCTCGCGAACATCGGCTGCCGGTCGTAGGCGCCCAGCGACTCGGCCAGCCGCTCCTGCTCCCGAAGGGCGAGTCCCGTCACGCTGACCACGCTCGCCGGCGGCAGCCCTCGTCGTACCCGGTCCTCGACCAGTGCGACCGCCTCGCGGCCGGCCTCGCGGTCGAAGTCGCCGGTGCGCCACACCGGTGGACGCCGGGTGACCCAGAGCGTCTCGGTGACCGGCGCCAGCTCACCCAGGAACTGGACGGCCGACGCACCCCCACCGACGACCAGCACGCGCTTGCCGACGAAATGCTCGGCACCGGGGTAGTCGACGGTGTGCAGCTGCTCGCCGGCGAAGGTCTCCATGCCCGGGTAGTGCGGCAGGAACGGACGGGTCCAGGTCCCGGTGGCGTTGACCAGCGTGGCCGCGGACCAGGTGCGCTCACCCGCGCGGACCACGAGTCGGTCTCCCTCGCTGGTCACCCGGTCCACCCGCACCGGGCGGATCACCGGGAGGTGGTGCTCACGCTCGTAGTCGGCGAAGTAGCTCGCCAGGGCCTGGTTGGCCCGGTCCTCGCTGGCCGAAGGCGCCTCCGAGTCGGGCAGCGCAGCGACTCCGTGCACGTCCGCCATCGTCAGCGACGCCCACCGGAACTGCCAGGCGCCGCCGGGGCGGTCGTTCGCGTCGAGGACCACGTGCTCGATGCCGCGGCGTCGGAGGTGGTACGACGCGGAGAGGCCGGCCTGGCCGGCCCCGATCACGATCGACTCGAGAGCACCCACGCTGGTGCAACAGCGACGGCCGGGCTGCTATGCCCTAGCGTCATCCGCGGGGCCCGATCGGGAGGGGACAGCGTGACGGAGTACGTCGAGGTGGCGCGCGCGGAGAGCGAGCGCGGGGAGGTCGTGCTGCGCCGCCGGATCGAGGAGCGGGCCGCGGACGCGCTGGAGCTCAGGGTCAACGGGGCGTTCGTGATGGACACCCGCGAGACGGCCTCGGAGACCGAGCTGGCGGCGGCTGCCCTGGAGCTGGTCGAGCACCCGCGACGCGTGGTCGTGGGTGGGCTCGGGCTCGGCTACACGACCCAGCGGGTGCTGGCCGACCCGCGGGTCGAGCAGGTCAAGGTGGTCGAGCTGGAGAGTGCGCTGATCGGCTGGATGCGCGACGGCACCATCCCGCACGGCCCGGCTCTGCTCGCGGACAAGCGGCTGCAGATCGTCGACGCCGACATCGTGCAGGCCGTCGACGAGGCGATGTCGACCTACGACCTCGTGCTGCTCGACGTCGACAACGGGCCGGGCTACCTCGTGCACCCGACCAACGCCGAGGTCTACCGCCCTGAGTTCCTGACGGCGACGAGGAAGCTCATCGATCCCGGAGGCGCGCTGGCCATCTGGTCGGCGAGCCCCGCGCCGGAGCTGGAGCAGACGATGGAGCAGGTGTTCGGCAACTGCACCGAGCACCGGTACGACGTACTGCTGCAGGACCGGCCCGAGCAGTACCTGCTCTACCTCTCGCGCGTAGCGTCGGGAGCATGACCCCGCTCCAGCGCGTCGTGGTTCTCGACGACTACCAGCAGATCGCGTCGTCGTACGTCGACTGGGAGCGTCTCGGCGCACAGGTCGACTTCGTCGCCGAGCACCTCGACGAGGAGGCGCTGGTCGAGAGGGTCGCCGGTGCGCAGGTGCTGGTCGCGATGCGCGAGCGCACCGCCCTGCCGGCCCACGTCATCGACCGGCTCCCCGGGCTCGGCCTGATCGTCACCACCGGTGCGGCGAACGCCTCGATCGACGTCGCGCACGCGCACGCTCGTGGGATCACGGTGTGCGGCACGGCCAGTCGGCCCGGCCCGGCCGCCGAGCTGACCTGGGCCCTGATCCTGGCCCTGCTCCGCACCGTCCCCGCCGCGGACCGGTCGCTCCGCGCCGGCGCCTGGCAGGACGTCCTCCCGGGAGCCGACCTGGCCGGGAGCACGCTCGGGCTGGTCGGCCTGGGCAGGCTCGGGCAGCGCGTGGCGAAGGTGGGGCTCGCCTTCGAGATGGAGGTGCTGGCCTGGTCGCAGAACCTCGACCCCGACCACGCCCGTGACCTCGGCGTCGAGCCGTGCGCCAAGGACGACCTGCTCGCCCGCTCCGACGTGGTCTCCCTGCACCTCCGGCTCAGCGACCGCACCCGCGGCATCCTCGGCGCGCCGGAGCTCGCCCTGATGAAGCCGACCGCGGTCCTCGTGAACACCTCGCGCGGCCCGCTGGTGGACGAGACCGCCCTGGTCGCCGCGCTCGCGGACGGCACGATCGCCGGTGCCGGTCTCGACGTGTACGACGAGGAGCCGCTCCCGCGCGACCATCCGCTCCGCTCGACGCCGAACACCGTGCTGACACCGCACCTCGGCTACGTCACCGAGCAGAACTACCAGCTGTTCTTCGACGGCGTGCTCGAGGACATCGTCGCGTGGGCGGCGGGGAGTCCGGTGCGCGTCGTCGAGCCGTGAGCACGTTGATCGCGACCCCGCCGTCTTGGGTACGGTCGCCAGCATGAGCAGCGACACGGGTGAGACCCGCACCGAGCACGACAGCATGGGCGAGATCGAGGTGCCCAAGGACGCCCTCTGGCGGGCGCAGACGCAGCGAGCCGTGGAGAACTTCCCGATCAGCGGCACGACGCTCGAGCCGGCCCACATCGTCGCCATCGCCCGGGTGAAGAAGTCGGCGGCGCGGATCAACGCCGAGCTCGGCATCATCGGCAAGGAGCAGGCCGACGCGATCGCCGAGGGAGCCGACGCGATCATCGCCGGGGACCACCACGACGCGTTCCCGATCGACGTCTTCCAGACCGGGTCGGGCACCAGCTCGAACATGAACATGAACGAGGTGCTCGCCTCGCTCGCCTCCCGCGGCGGCGTCGACGCCCACCCCAACGACCACGTCAACGCCAGCCAGTCGAGCAACGACACCTTCCCGACCTCGATCCACGTCGCGGCCGCCGAGTCGACCACCCGCGACCTCGTGCCCGCGCTCGACCACCTCGCCACGGCGCTCGAGGCGAAGGCGGAGGAGTTCAAGGACGTCGTGAAGTCGGGGCGGACGCACCTGATGGACGCGACCCCGGTGATGCTCGGCCAGGAGTTCGGTGGCTACGCCGCGATCGTCCGCCTCGGCATCGAGCGGCTCGAGTCGACCCTGCCCCGCGTCGCCGAGCTCCCCCTCGGCGGCACCGCGGTCGGCACCGGGATCAACACCCCCGACGGGTTCGCCGAGCGGGTGATCGCCGACATCGCCGAGGAGACCGGCCTGCCGTTCACCGAGGCCCGCAACCACTTCGAGGCGCAGGGCGGCCAGGACGCGCTCGTCGAGCTGTCCGGCCAGCTGCGCACGATCGCGGTCGGCCTCACCAAGATCTGCAACGACCTGCGCTGGATGTCCTCGGGGCCGACGACCGGTCTCGCCGAGATCCACCTGCCCGACCTGCAGCCCGGCTCGAGCATCATGCCCGGCAAGGTCAACCCGGTGCTGCCCGAGGCGACGCTGATGGTGTGCGCCCAGGTGATCGGCAACGACGCGACCGTCGCGCACGCCGGGGCCAGCGGCAGCTTCGAGCTCAACGTGATGATGCCGGTGATGGCGCGCAACCTGCTGGAGTCGATCCGGCTGCTCGCCCACGTCGCGCCCCTGCTCGCCGACCGCTGCATCGCCGGCATCGAGCCCGACGAGGAGCGGATGCTGGCCTACGCCGAGTCGTCCCCGTCGGTCGTCACGCCCCTGAACAAGCACATCGGCTACGAGGAGGCGGCCAAGGTCGCCAAGGCGGCGCTCAAGGAGGGGCGGACCATCCGCGAGCAGGTGATCGAGATGGGCTACGTCGAGCGCGGCGACCTCACCGAGGAGGAGCTGGACGCCGCCCTCGACGTCCGCAGCATGACCGGAGCCTGACCGCGACCTGACCCAAAGGCCGTGACCTCGGTACCGTGACGGGGTGACCGCGAGCCAGCGCCGCACCGTCACCGTCGTCGTGGCGGCGCTCGGGGTCGCGTTCCTGCTGGTCTGGGCGGCCCACGCGGGTCCGGACCAGGTCATCCTCGAGCAGCGCACCGAGTCCGTCACCGACCAGGTCGAGGACACGGCCACCTCGGAGACCGAGGGGGACGGCACGGAGCCGGCGCAGACCACCGAGGACCGGGCCCCGCTCAGCGGCAGCGACTGGCTCCGCGACCTCACGACCTTCGTCCTGCTGGTCGCCGGGCTCCTGGTCACCGGCCTGATCCTGCGCCAGCTGCTGCTCCGGCTCCGGGCCCGGCTCGCGGACGAGCGGCTCGTGGTCCCGCTCGAGCCACTGCCCGACCTCGAGACCGCCAGGAGCGCGCTGGAGCGTGACCAGCAGAAGCAGCGCGACGCGCTGGCCGGCTCCGACGTACGCAACGGGATCGTCGCCTGCTGGATCGTCTTCGAGGAGGCCGCGGCCGAGGCCGACGTGGCCCGGCAGCCGGCCGAGACCGCCAGCGCGTTCGTGGTGCGGTTCCTGCACCTCCTCGACGTCGACCCGAGGCCCGTCGGCGAGCTGGCGCGGCTGTTCCTCGAGGCCCGCTTCTCCAGCCATCCGATGCCCGCGGACGCCCGTCGCCGCGCCGAGCGGGCCCTCTGGGCGATCCACCACGACCTCGCGCTCACCGGAGCGTCCCCATGAGGGCGACGCCGCGCGCCTGGGTCGCGCCCGTGGCCGTCGCCGTGCTCGTCGCCGTCGGCGTGAACTCCGCCCTGTCCGCGACGGAGGTGGACCACGACGTCGCCCTCGTCGCCCTCCTCGCGGCGGCGTCCGTGGCCGCGTTCGGGCTCGCCCTCTCCGCCCTGGACGCGGGCGTGCGGCCCGGGTGGAAGCTCCGCCGCGGCGACGCCGACCCGGGCAGCGGCGAGGACACCCGTACGGCGATGTACCGGCACGTCATCGAGGTCCACCTGACCTCCCAGAACGCCGACGACGCCATCGTCTGGCAGATCGCCGACCTGGCCCGGCACCGGATGCGCCAGGTCCACGGCGTCCGCTACGAGGAGGACCCGGAGCGCGCGACGGAGCTGCTCGGTCCGGTGCTCGCCGAATGGGTCTCCCACGACCGTCGGCACCGCTACGTCCCCGACGAGCGGCACCGCCGCTACTCGGTCGGCCAGCTGGGCGAGGTCGTGCGCCGGATCGAGGAGCTGTGACCAGCGCCCGCGTCGAGACCGCCGGGGTGAACGCCCACGCGGTGCTGCAGCGCGTCGGCTCGGTCGTGGTCGGCAAGACCGAGCCCCTGCGCCTGGTCCTGGCGGGCATCCTCGCCGGCGGCCACGTGCTGCTGCAGGACTTCCCCGGACTCGGCAAGACCCTCGCCGCACGCTCGCTCGCGCAGGCGCTCGGGATCGACTTCACCCGTGCGCAGTTCACCCCCGACCTGCTCCCGGCCGACCTCACCGGCTCGTTCATCTACAACCAGCGGATCGGCGACTTCGAGTTCCGTCGAGGGTCCGTTGTTCACCGGGCTGCTGCTCGCCGACGAGATCAACCGCACACCGCCCAAGACGCAGGCGGCCCTGCTGGAGGCGATGCAGGAGCGGCAGATCACCGTCGAGGGCCGCACCTTCGAGCTGCCGCCGCCGTTCCACGTGCTCGCGACCGCCAACCCGGTCGAGTACGAGGGGACCTATCCGCTGCCCGAGGCGCAGCTCGACCGGTTCCTGCTCAGCGTCGGCTTCGGGTACCCCACGCCCGAGGAGGAGTACGACGTCCTGCACAGCCGGATCGCCCGCCGACACGACCAGGTCGTCCTCGAGCCGGTCACCGACGCGGCCGGGCTGCTCGAGATGCAGGCCGCCGTCGAGGAGGTGGAGGTCGATCGCAGCGTCGGCGAGTACTGCGTCGCGCTCGTCACGGCCAGCCGCAGCCACCGCGACGTGCTGATCGGCGCCTCGCCCCGCGGCTCGCTGGCCCTGATGCTCTGCGCACGGGCGCTGGCGCTGGTCTCCGGCCGCGACTTCGTGCTGCCCGAGGACGTCCAGACCGTCGGACCGGCGGTGCTCGCCCACCGGATCACCGTCAAGCCCGAGCTGTGGATGACCGAGGTGACCGGCGCCAGCGTGGTGGACGCGCTGCTCGAGACGGTCCCCTCGCCGCCGGCCAGGGAGCCCGGCCAGGACCGGAAACCGGCCGAGGAACGGCGATGGACCCGCCCCTGACGGGCGCGTGGCGACCGACCGCCGCCCTGGTCCGCTCCGTCGTGATGGCCAGCACCACCCTGCTCGCGGCGCTCGCGCTCGGTCAGCCGGGGCTGCTCGTGCTGGCCGCCCCGTTCGCGCTCGCGGCGGCCCTCGCGATCGCGAGCTCCCCGCACGGCCTCCCCCGGATCCGGGTGCGGTTGGCCGACCGCTGGCTGCACGAGGGACAGAGCACCCGGCTCGAGGTGGCCGTGGACTCCGAGGACGATCTCGAGCAGGTGACCACGACGCTCTCTCCTCCGGCGTACGTCGCCACCCAGCCCGCGTCCGGTGCGCGCTCGATGACACCGCGCCGTGCCGACGGGCCTCCGGGCGTCGAGCTCGCCGTCAGCCCGCGCCGCTGGGGCAAGCGTTCGAGTGGCTCCCTCGCGGTGGCGGCGACGACGCGCGTGGGGCGGCTACCGCTGGGGGCCGCAGCGCGGGCCGGAGGCCACGGTCGTGGCGCTGCCGGCGGTCCACCAGTTCCGCTCCGGGGAGACCCCGCACCCGGTCGGCCTGATCGGGCAGAACCGCTCCCGTCGCGGTGGCCACGGCTCGGAGTTCTTCGCCGTCCGACCGTTCCAGCCGGGTGACTCGCTGCGGCGGGTCAACTGGCGCACCACGCTGCGCACCGGCGAGGTGCACTCGGTCGGGACCAGCGCCGAGGAGGACAGCTCGGTGCTGATCCTCGTCGACGCCGTCACCGACGTCGGAGCGAGCGGCGGCGTCGACGGGGCGGCCAGCACCCTGGACGTGACGGTGCGCGCCGCCTGCGCGCTCGCCCGGCACCACATCCGCGTCGGCGACCGCGTCGGGCTGCGGGTGCTCGGCCGCACCGGACAGGTGCTGGGGCCGGGCTCCGGCGTCCGGCACGAACGCCGCTTCCAGGAGCTGCTCGCCCTGGTCCAGCCGGGGTGGCCGGAGGCGCTGAGCACACGACGGCTGCGGCTCCGGATCGGCGCCGGGAGCGTCGTCGTGGTGCTGACACCCCTGCTCACGCCCGACGTCACCACCGCGATCGTGACGCTCTCCCGGCGAGGGCTGGACGTCGTCTGCATCGACACCCTCGTCGAGGGGACGCTCCCCGACACCGCACAGGACCCGCGTTCCGCGGGGCACCTCGCCTGGCGCCTGCGGATGGTCGAGCGCGACATCCAGCTCACCGAGGTGGCGCGCCGCGGCATCCCGGTCGTCCCCTGGCGCGGTCCCGGGTCCCTCGACGAGGTGCTGCGTCGGCTCGCGCGACGGGCGCGGCTGCCCCGGGAGGTGCCGCGATGACCACGGCCGCCAGCGAGCGCCGGCGGGTCTACCCCGGCCTCGACCAGATCGTCCTGCGCTCCCTGGTCGTGCTGGGGGCCATGACCACGATCGTCGCCGCCCAGGCCGCAGGTGCCCGACCGGCCCTGTGGTGGCAGGGCGTGCTGGGCGTGCTGGTCCTGGTGCTCGCCGTGCGCCCGGAGTCCTCCGCGGGCGCGCTGCTCCTCATCGGTCTGGCCTACACCTGGGCGACCGTGCCCGACCCGCTCTCGCCACTGGTGCTGCTGGCGGCGGCGGGCCTGGTGCTCACGCACGTCACCGCGCTGGTGGCCGCCCAGGGGCCGGCCGTCATGCGGGTCGACGGCCGACAGCTGGGCCTCTGGCTGTGGCGCGGGGCCCTGCTCTGGCTGGGTGCCGCGGCGGTCTGGGGGCTGGACCTGCTGGCGGACGGGTGGCCGGCGGGAAGGCTGGCGTACGCCGCCGGCCTCACCGCGCTGATGCTCGTCGCTGCGGCCACGACCTGGCTGCTGGTGCCGCGGCGCTAGCGGGCGGTGTGCTCCACGACCGCCGGCACGACGACGTCCCACAGCGACGGCGGCGGCACCTCGTGGCCCATCCCCTCGAGCTCGACCAGTCGGGCTCCCTGCGATCTCGGCCGCCAGCGCGCGGCCGTGCGGCAGCGGGAACAACGGGTCGTCGGTGCCGTGCAGCACCAGGGTGGGCGTGTCGATCTCGGCCATCGTGTGCGGTTCGTCTCTCGCCACCGCCGACGACGAGCCAGTGGTTGGTGACGCTCGGCCCCACGTCGGGCGTGCGCTCCACGACCCGGCGGGCGATCGGCGGACGCGGTCCTCGTCGAAGCCGGCCGATCCGGCGTACACCCGCTGGACGTCGACCATCCGCTCCACGACCGCGTCGACGTCTGTCCAGTCGTCGACGACGTCGTCGTCCTCACCCACGTCGGCGAGGCGGGCGTCCGGCGGCGGGAGCGGCGAGGATCGGCGCGTCGAACGCCGCGGTGGTGGCGATCAGGGTGAGGCTGAGCACGCGGTCGGGATGCTCCACGGCGATGTCCTGGGCGATGCCGCCGCCCATCGAGACGCCGACGAGGTGCGCGCTGCCGGAGCCGAGGGCGTCGAGGATGCGCAGCGGGTCGGCGGACAGGTCGCCCCGGTGTACGCCGGCTCACCGACCGGGGAGTCGTGGACTGGCCGGTGTCGCGGTGGTCGAAGCGGATCACGAAGCGGCCGGCGGCAGCGATGCGCTCGCAGAACTCGCGGCTCCCACCAGTCCATCGAGGAGGTGGCGCCGCCGATCAGCAGCACGGCGGGGTCGCCCGGGTCGCCGTACGTGTCGACGCAGAGCTCCGCGTCGCCCACCTGACCATGGAGACGGGCATGGTCGACCGGTCAGTACCAGCCGGCGCCCTGCTTGTAGGACCACGCCTGCGCACGCGGAGCCGTAGCGGCCCTCGATGTAGCCCAGGCCCCAGCGGATCTGGGTCTCGGCGTTGTCCTCCCAGTTCGGACCGGCCGAGGCCATCTTCGAGCCGGGCAGCGCCTGCGGGATGCCGTACGCCGAGGAGGTCGGGTTGTCGGCGTGCACGTTCCAGCCGGACTCCTGCGACCAGATGTTGTCGAGGCAGCCGAACTCCGAGGAGGACATGCCGAACTGCGGCATCAGCGCGCGGGCGAGCGACGCGGGTCGGCGTCGCTGAGGTCCTCGGTCTTGGTGACGGCTTGCCGGAGGCGTCGGACAGGGCGCGGGCCTTGCTGCGGTCGGCCTCGGGACGGCGGTCCGCGAGCGCGAGACGCGCTGCTCGCGATCGGCCAGCTCGTCCTGGCTCAGGCTCTTGGCGGGCGTGGCGTGCTCAGCGCGGCGGCAGCCCCGTCGATCGCAGCGGCTGGGCGAAGACGCCCGTCGAGACGCGAGCCCGGTGGCGGCCACGGCGATGCCGGACAGGATCGCGGCGGTGCGCAGGCGGCGGCGCAGGCGGGTGTGCAGGGAGTGTTCGGGCGTGCTTCGGTGCTTGGCGGCGTGCTTCTCAGACAAGGTGTGAGCCTTCGGTTGACGGCATGGTCGTCAGTGCGCTCAACATGCACCTGGGGGGCGGGGGAAGGTGCAGAGCGCGCAGGGAAGAACCACCACCATCCCCCATGAACGGTGCAGTTGCAAGTTGAACCACCCAGATGGGGCCGTGAGCCGCACCACGGCACAAGATCCACACCGTCACAAGTGGCAGTCACATGGTGACGTGCTCGAGCATCTCCGTGACCAGCGCGGCGATCGGCGACCGCTCGGAGCGGGTCAGCGTCACGTGGGCGAACAGCGGGTGGCCCTTGAGCCGGTCGACCACCGCGACGACGCCGTCGTGGCGGCCGACGCGCAGGTTGTCGCGCTGGGCGACGTCGTGGGTGAGCACCACCTTGGAGTTGGCCCCCATCCGCGACAGCACGGTGAGCAGCACGTTGCGCTCCAGCGACTGGGCCTCGTCGACGATCACGAACGCGTCGTGCAGCGAGCGGCCGCGGATGTGGGTCAGCGGCAGCACCTCGAGCATGCCCGCGGTCGAGCACCTCGTCGACCACGTCGGAGGTGGTGATCGCGCCGAGGGTGTCGAAGACCGCCTGGCCCCAGGGCGACATCTTCTCCGACTCGCTGCCGGGCAGGTAGCCGAGCTCCTGGCCGCCCACCGCGAACAGCGGCCGGAAGACGACGACCTTCTTGTGCTGGCGCCGCTCGAGCACGGCCTCGAGCCCGGCGCAGAGCGCCAGCGCGGACTTGCCGGTGCCGGCGCGGCCGCCGAGGGAGACGATGCCGACCTCGGGGTCGAGCAGGAGGTCGAGCGCGATCCGCTGCTCGGCGGAGCGGCCGTGGATGCCGAACGCCTCGCGGTCGCCGCGGACGAGGTGGACCCGCTTGTCGGCCTTCACCCGGCCGAGCGCGCTCCCCGCTCGGACATCAGCACCAGGCCGGTGTGGCACGGCAGCTCGCGGGCGTCGTCGAGGTCGATCACCTGGTCGTCGTACAGCTCGTCGAGGTCGAGGCCGGTGACGTCGAGCTCCTTCATGCCGGTCCAGCCGGCGTCGGACTCGTGGATCTGCTCGCCGCGGTACTCCTCGGCGTCGAGGCCCGACCGCCGAGGCCTTGATCCGCAGCGGCAGGTCCTTGGAGATCAGGATGACGTCGTGGCCCTCGTTGGCGAGGTTGCGGGCGACCGCGAGGATCCGGGTGTCGTTGTCACCGAGGCGGAAGCCCGAGGGCAGCGACGTCGGGGTCGGTGTGGTTGAGCTCCACCCGCACCGTGCCGCCCTCGTCGCCGACCGGGACCGGCTCGTCGAGGCGGCCGCGGACACCCGCAGCTCGTCGAGCATCCGCAGCGCCGAGCGGGCGAAGTAGCCGAGCTCGGGGTGGTGCCGCTTGCCCTCCAGCTCGGTGATCACCACCACCGGCAGCACGACCTCGTGCTCCTCGAACCGACGAATCGCCCCCGGGTCGGCCAGCAGGACCGACGTGTCGAGCACGTAGGTGCGGCGGGTGCCCGCGGTGGGCTGCTTCTGGGCGGACGCGCGCTTCGCAGTTGGCACTGGATCCCCTTGCGACCGGCACGCGCACTCAGCGCCCCGGTCCTCTAGCTGGTGCGCTCGGACCGGAATTGGCGCCAGGCAGCCGAGTGCTGCTCCCTGGTGGTGCTGTGGCAAAGGACCACGTATCGCCCTCCTGGTGTCGGCGTGCCATGCCGCACGTCGACACCCGAAAAGTAAGCCCGCGCCCGGTCGCGGGTGCGACACGCCGAACGCGGGGTGAACGTCAGCAACCGAAGCGGCGCTCCCGCTCGGCGTAGGCGCGGACGGCGCGGAGGAAGTCGACCCGGCGGAAGTCGGGCCAGTAGGCCTCGCAGAAGTAGAACTCGCTGTGCGCGCTCTGCCAGAGCAGGAACCCGCCGAGCCGCTGCTCGCCGCTGGTGCGGATCACCAGGTCGGGATCGGGCTGGCCCTTGGTGTAGAGGTGCTCGGCGATGTGCTCGACGTCGATGACCCCGGCGAGCTCCTCGAGGGTGGTGCCCTTGCCGGCGTGCTCGTGCAGCAGGGAGCGTACGGCGTCGGCGATCTCGCGGCGTCCGCCGTACCCGACGGCGATGTTGACCAGCAGGCCGTCGACGTCGCGGGTGCGACTCGGCGGCGGTCTTGAGCCGCTCGGCCGACCGGCGCGGGCAGCAGGTCGAGCGCCCCCACCGGGTGGAGCCGCCAGCGCTGCTGCTCGGCGAGGGTCTCGACGGCCTCGCCGATGATGGAGAGCAGCGGCTCGAGCTCCTGGCCGGCCGGTTCAGGTTGTCGGTGGAGAGCAGCCACAGCGTGACGACCTCGACGCCGATCTCCTCGCACCAGCCGAGCAGCGGCTCGATGTTCGCGGCGCCCGCGCGGTGGCCCTGCGCGGTGTCGGTGCCGACGGCCTTGGCCCAGCGCCGGTTGCCGTCGAGCATCACCCCGACGTGCTTCGGGATCCGCTCGGTCGGGAGGCGCCTGGTGAGCCGGGCTTCGTACGCCGGGTAGAGGACCCGCCGTAGCCCTCGCTTCCAGTCCACCACTCTCGCGACTGTACCTGCGCGGACCGGGCTGTGATCACCAACGCCTTCCGGCCACAGGCTTCCCCTGCTGGGTACCGTTGCCGCCATGACCCCGCACGAGCCGCTGCCGAAGCGCGTCGCCGACAACGCGCACGAGGCGGCTGACGATGCGGCCCAGCACGTCAAGGAACGGGTCCGCGAGGTCAAGGAGGAGGTCAAGCCGCACCTGCGCGGCTGGCTGCACGCCGCGACCACCCCGCTGGCCCTGGCGGCCGGCGTCGTGCTGATCGTGCTGTCCCCGACGCTGACGACGCGCGTGGGCTCCGCGATCTTCGCGGGCACGGCCCTGCTGCTGTTCACGGTGTCGGCGATCTACCACCGGGGCACCGGGCGTTGGTCACCCCGCACGGTGGCGTTCCTGCGCCGGTTCGACCACTCCAACATCTTCCTGCTGATCGCCGGCTCCTACACGCCCTTCACCCTGATCCTGCTCGACCCGCCGCAGCGCGACGTGCTGCTGGCGATCGTCTGGGGCGGGGCGATCGCCGGCGCCGCGTTCCGCACCTTCTGGAGCACCGCGCCGCGGTGGGTCTACACGCCGATCTACGTCGCGCTGGGCTGGGTCTCGATCTTCTACGTCGACGACTTCGCCGGCGGCGGGACCGCGGTGATCACCCTGATCGCGGTCGGTGGTGGCCTCTACACGCTGGGCGGCCTGGTCTACGGCTTCAAGAAGCCGGACCCCTTCCCGACCTGGTTCGGGTTCCACGAGGTGTTCCACCTGCTTACGATCGCGGCCTTCGTGTGCCACTACGTGGCGGCGTCGATCGCGACGTACCAGCTGCGCTGACTACCGGCCTGTCGCCTCACTAGAACACGTTCTAGAGTGCGTGGCCATGACGAACGTGTGCATCATCGGTGCCGGCTGCTCGGGCTTCACCACCGCCAAGCGGCTCCGTGAGTACGGCGTCGCCTACGACCAGTTCGAGCTCTCCGACGACGTCGGTGGCAACTGGTACTTCCGCAACCCGAACGGCCTCTCGGCCGTCTACGAGTCGCTGCACATCGACACCTCGAAGTCGCGCCTGCAGTTCGAGGACTACCCGGTGCCCGAGGAGTGGCCGGACTTCCCCAGCCACCGGTTGATGCACGACTACTTCCGCGCGTACGTCGACCAGTTCGGTCTGCGCGAGGGCATCACCTTCAAGACCGGCGTGGAGCGCGCCGTACGCCGTGACGGCGGGTGGGAGGTGACCCTCTCGACCGGCGAGACCCGCACCTACAACGACCTCTTCGTCTCCAACGGCCACCACTGGTCGCCCGCGGATCCCCGACTACCCCGGCGAGCTTCGAGGGCGGTGCTGATCCACAGCCACGACTACGTCTCGCCGTTCGAGCCGGTGGACATGCGCGGCAAGCGGGTGGTCGTGGTCGGCATGGGCAACTCCGCGATGGACATCGCGAGCGAGCTGTCCCCGCCGTGGATGGCCGAGACCCTCTACGTCTCGGCCCGGCGGGGCGTCTGGGTGCTGCCGAAGTACCGCAACGGCCAGCCGGCCGACAAGGCGATGGCGCCGCCGGACATCCCCAAGGACGTCGCGCTCGCGGCGTCCCGCGAGGTGATCCGCGGCCTGGTGGGCAGGATGAGCGACTACGGCCTGCCCAAGCCCGACCACGAGCCGCTCTCGGCCCACCCGTCCGTGTCGGCCGACTTCCTGACCCAGGCCGGCTCCGGCGACATCCACATGCTCCCGGCGATCGCATCGCTCGACGGATCGACCCGTGCACCTCGACGACGGCTCGACGGTCGAGGCGGACGTGATCATCTGCGCCACCGGCTACGACATGAAGTTCCCGTTCTTCGACGATTCCGACGAGGCGCTGCACCCCGACTCCGACCACCGCTACCCGTTGTTCAAGCGGATGATCAAGCCGGGCGTCGACCACCTGTTCTTCATGGGTCTGGCGCAGTCCTCGCCGACGATCGTCAACCTGGCCGAGCAGCAGAGCAAGCTGCTGGCCAGGCTCCTCACCGGGAGCTACGTGCTGCCCAGCGTCGGCGGAGCAGGAGCAGATCATGGTGGCCGACGAGCAGGCCCACCTCGAGCAGTACTACGCCGCCAAGCGGCACACGATCCAGATCGACTTCGCCCGCTACTGCGTCGACCTGCACGCGGAGATCGCCGCCGGGGAGGAGCGAGCGCGGTCGACTACCCCCGCGCGAGGGTGAGCGTGCCGAGGTCGCGGATCGCGGCACAGGCGCGGCGCACCATGGCGGCGAACATCCGGTCACCGCGCTCGGTCCGGGTGCCGTAGGCGTACCCGAAGACCGCGACGAGCGGACCCTGCACCATCGCGAAGCGGTAGTCGTCCCAGCACTGCTCCCCGTCGTACGACGTGACGCCGTGGCCGACGAGCGCCGAGTGGTACGCCGCCACCAGCTCGCGCTCGGCCGCCCGGCGGTCGTCCACGTCGAGGCTGGTGCCGACGAAGTAGGCGAGGTCGCGGGCCGGGAGGGCCAGCGAGAGCGTCTGCCAGTCCACCGCCCACACCGCGTCGTCGGCCGAACATCAGGTTGTCGAGCCGGTAGTCGCCGTGCACCAGGCCGAACCGCTCGGCGCGCGCCAGCGCCCACCGCTCGGCGACCTCCACGCAGCCGCGCAGCGTCTCGGCGTCGTGGTCGTCCAGGAGGCCGCCGAGACCGTCCACGAACGTGTCGGTGGCCGGTCCGTAGAGCTCGGCGAGGACGGCCGCGTCGTCGGGTCCGTTGACGGTCAGCCCGGGCACCAGGGTGAGGCTCGGGTCGCACCAGCGTGGTCCGTGCAGACCGGCGAGGTTCACCACGGCGGCGCGCGCCTGGTCGACCGAGCAGCCACCGAGCTGGTCGCCCTGCGTCGCGGGCGCGAGGTCCTCGAGCAGCAGCGTGAACTCCCCGGTGTCCGGCCGGATCGCGGCGAAGTCGCAGCGCGGCACCACGACGGCCACCGTCGCGGCGAGCTCGGCGTAGAAGGTCACCTCGCCGCGGTAGGCGCCGGCCAGCATCTCGCGGGTTCCCGGGTCCGCCGCGGGCAGCTTGGCCAGCACCGTCCCTTCGCCGGCGCGCCGGACATCGAGACCCGGTAGCAGGCACCGATCTGCCCGGTGCCGACCGCCTCGACCGACCGCACCTCGACCGGTCTCTCCAGCGCCTGGCTCAGCCACTCCGATGTCAGCTCGCCCGGGGGTGCAGACGACCTCGACCGTCAACGCGACCACCCCGGGTTGGCGGGAAGTCCCTCGAAGTCGCCCGGGTCGC
The DNA here is from genome assembly GCA_963722835.1 of uncultured Actinomycetota bacterium. Taxonomy (GTDB): domain Bacteria; phylum Actinomycetota; class Actinomycetes; order Propionibacteriales; family Nocardioidaceae; genus Marmoricola. The sequence continues at coordinate 95,765 of CAVROK010000011.1, read as the reverse complement.
GCAGCCGGCTCCAGGCCTCGACGACCGGGACCAGCTCGCTGGGCGTCGCGCCGTGCAGGATCACGCTGTCCGCGCCGGCCGCGAGCTGGTCCGCGATCCGCGCGGCACAGGTGGGCGCCGAGCCGATGGCGGCCGCCTCCAGCCAGTGGGCCGGGATCACCTCGTCGCGCAGGTAGGTCAGCTGTTCGTTGGTGCCGACTGCGTCGAACGCGCCCGGATACCCGTTGACGAGGGGGTCGCTACGGAACCGGTCGAGGTCGTCCCGGCTCCACCCGTTGGCGTCGACGAGGACCTGCCCGTAGCCCTGGAGGTACGTCGCCAGCCGGCCCACCGTCTTGCGCAGCGCCACGTCCTCGGGGATCGACTCCTCGACGGTGGCCAGCACCGCCCAGATCCGGACCGACGCCGGGTCGCGGCCCGCCTCCTCGGCCGAGCGTCGGACGGTCCGCACCGCGCGCTCCAGGGTCTCGTCGGTGAAGAACGTGTGCAGCACGACGCCGTCGGCCAGCCGGCCCGCGAGCCGGAGCGTCCGCTCGCCGATCGCCATCATCAGGATCGGGATCGACTCGTCGAACGAGCTGTCCTGGCTGAGGTAGGGGAAGCTGCCGGCCGGCCCCTCGTGCCCGAGCACCGCGCCGCCTGCCCACAGCGTCCGGTAGATCCCGATGACGTCCTCGAGCTGGGCGCCGGTCACCCGGGGAAGGCCCATCACGTCGAACAGCGCGTCGAAGCCGCGTCCGAGGCCGAGCGCGTAGCGTCCTCCGCTGAGCCGGTGCAGCGTGGTCGCCATCGTCGCGGTCACCAGCGGGTGCCGGGTGTTGTGGTTCGTCGCGGCCGTGCCGATGCCGATCCGGTGCGTGACGGTCGCCGCCGCCCCGGCCAGCACACCGGCGTCCTTGACGTTGAAGCGCTCGGAGAGGAACACCGAGCCGAGCCCGAGCGTCTCCGCGGTCCGCACCTCGTCGAGGAGGTCACGCGGGGAGTCGCTGTGCCCGGCGAGCCCGTAGCAACCGAGCTCGGGGAACGGCCGAGCGGCTCCTCGGCTCATCCGAACGCACGCACGACGTGTCCGTGGATGTCGGGGTAGCGCTTCAGGTGGGCACCGCCGTTGACGTCGAGCACCTCGCCGGTGACCCAGCCGTTGCGCGCGAGGAAGAGGACGGCGTCGGCCACCTCCTCGGGCCGGCCCGCCCGACCGAGCGGCGTGTTCTCGAGGTAGTCCTCCTCGATGCCGGGGATGTCGAGCGCCGGCGCGGTCAGCGGCGTCGGCACCAGACCCTGGCGAGACGGCGTTGACCCGCACCCCGCGGCCGGCGAGCTCGAGCGCCGCCACCTCGGTGAGCATCGCCAGGCCGGCCTTGGCCGAGCAGTACGCCGCCATCCCGGTCCCGGGCTGCCGGGCGTTGAGCGAGGCGATCGAGACGACCGAGCCGCCGTCGCGCACCAGCCGGCCCGCGTGCTTGAGGACGATGAAGGAACCGCTCAGGCACACGTCGACGACCCGGCGGAACTCCTCGACGGCGAGCTCGGTGACCAGGCCGAGCGTGCTGGTCCCGGCGCTGTTCACGACGAGGTCGAGTCCGTCCGGCCCGCTCGACGACGTCCTCGAGGAAGATCTGCACGGCGTCCTCGTCCGTGACGTCCACCGGTGGGGTTCCGGCGAGGTCGGCGACGTGCACGTCGTACCCCGTGTCGCGCAGCGCGGTGACGGTCGCGGCCCCGATGCCGGACGCGCCGCCGAAGACGGCTGCGACCAGCGGTTCGGTCACCACGCGGCCATGAACAGGATCTCGTCGCGGGTGTACTCGCGGCCGGGGTGCTCGGCTGCGAGGTGCTCCTGGGTGAGGGCGACCAGCTCGTCGTCGTCGGCCGCGTTGATCACGGTGCCGCACGGGCACCTCAGCGTCTTCGCCATGGGCCCACGGTAGACACTCGGCGGCAGTTTTGACAGGTGTCGGAAAAAATCGACGTCAGTCAACTCGTGGGCTAGGGTCGCGACGTGCTCGGCCCCAAGGACCTGCCCACGACGGCCGTGATCGGCGCCGGCATCAGCGGGCTGACCACCGGCAAGATGCTCGACGACTACGCCGTGCCCTACACCTGCTTCGAGTCCTCGGACCGGGTCGGCGGCAACTGGGCCTTCGGCAACCCCAACGGGCACAGCAGCGCCTACCGCTCGCTGCACATCGACACCTCGCGGCACCGGCTGTCCTTCCGCGACTTCCCGATGCCCGACGACTACCCCGACTTCCCGCACCACACCCAGATCAAGACCTACCTCGACTCGTACGCCGACGCGTTCGGCCTGCGCGAGCACATCGAGTTCGGCAACGGCGTGGTCAGTGCCCGGCGGATCGACGGGGGCGGCTGGGAGCTCGACACGGAGGCGGGCGAGACCCGCCGGTTCGACGCACTCGTGGTCGCCAACGGGCACCACTGGGACCCCCGGCTGCCCGACTTCCCGGGCGAGTTCACCGGTGAGTCCATCCACTCGCACGCCTACGTCGACCCGCGCACCCCGCTGGACTGCTACGGCAAGCGGATCCTCGTGGTCGGCATCGGCAACAGCGCGGCCGACATCACCGTCGAGCTGTCCTCGCGGGCGCTCGACAACGAGGTGACGCTGTCGACCCGCTCCGGCGCCTGGATCGTGCCGAAGTACTTCGGCGGGAAGCCGGCCGACAAGTACTACGTCACCGTGCCCTGGTTGCCGCTGTCCTGGCAGCGCAAGTTCGTGCAGGTGATGCAGCCCGTCACGGCGGGGCGTCCCGAGGACTACGGGCTGCCGACTCCCAACCACAAGTTCTTCGAGGCCCACCCGACCCAGTCGGTCGAGCTCCCCCTGCGCCTGGGCTCCGGGGACGTCGTCGCCAAGGGCAACGTCGCGCGGCTCGACGGTCGCACGGTGCACTTCGAGGACGGCACCAGTGGCGACTTCGACGTGATCGTCTACGCCACCGGCTACAACATCACCTTCCCGTTCTTCGACCAGGACTTCCTGTCCGCGCCGGACAACCACTTCCCGCTCTTCAAGCGGATGTTCAAGCCCGGGCTCGACGACCTGGTCTTCGTCGGGTTCGCCCAGTCGACGCCGACGCTGTTCCCGTTCGTGGAGGCACAGGCGCGGCTGGTCGCGGCGTACCTCACCGGTCACTACCGGCTTCCCTCGGTCCCCGAGATGGAGCGCACGATCGTCGCCGACGAGCAGAAGTTCATCGGCCACTTCAACGCGACGCCGCGGCACACCCAGCAGGTCGACTTCTTCATCTACGAGCACGACCTGCGCACCAAGGAGATCCCGCAAGGACGCCGGCGAGCGACGGAGGCACCCGCGTGAGCCGGGCCGGCACGAGGGACCGCCGTCCGCCGCAGAAGGGCGACCAGCGCCGCAGCGCGCTGCTCCAGTCGCTCGACCAGCACCTGCAGGAGAGCAGCTTCGAGTCGATCAACATCGCGGACATCTCGCGACGTGCAGGGGTCACGCGGTCGGCGTTCTACTTCTACTTCGAGAACAAGGCCGCGGCGGTGGCGGCGCTGATGGAGGAGCTGTACGACGAGATCTTCGCCGTCTCGCGTGAGCTCACCTCGCTCGAGGGCACACCCGCGAGCCGCATCGGCACGATGGTCGCCGGGCTGTTCGACGCGACCAGACGGCACGAGCACCTGTTCGCCGCCATGCTCGAGGCGAGGGCGACCAGCCAGCCCGTGCGGGAGATGTGGGACGCCGACCTGCTCTCGTTCGTCGAGCCGCTCGCCGAGATGATCCGCGCCGAGCGGAAGGCGGGCCACGCGCCCGACGGACCGGACCCGGTCGCGCTCGCCACGATGCTGCTCGAGCTGAACGACCGGGCGCTGGAGCGCCTCGTCCGCGGCGGCTCCCTGGACACCGACCGGCAGGCCGAGGCCGTCACCGCGATCTGGCTGCGCACGATCTACGGGACGGTGGACCAGTGAGGGAGCTGACCTTCGCCTCCGGTGGCGTCGACTGCGCCGCCTGGCACTTCGCCGCTCGCAGCGAGGCCCTGGCGACGCCGGCCGGACGCCCCGTCGTCGTGATGGCCCATGGCCTCGCGGGGACGATGGACTCCGGCCTGCAGCCGTTCGCCGAGCGGCTCGCCGACGCCGGGCTCGACGTGCTGACCTTCGACTACCGCGGCTTCGGGGCCAGCGGCGGCTCGCCCCGACAGACGGTGGACGTGGCCGAGCAGGTCGCCGACTACCGGGCGGCCATGGCGACGGCCGCCGGTCTCCCGGGCGTCGACCCGCAGCGCCTCGTGCTCTGGGGTGTCTCCCTCTCCGGCGGCCACGTGCTCGAGGCCGCGGCCGACCGTGACGACGTCGCCGCGGTCGTCTCCCTCACTCCCCTCGTCGACGGGCTCGCGGCGGGGCGGCACGCGCTGGCCAGCCACCGGCCGCGCGAGCTCCTGCGGTCGACGGCCGTGGGCATCCGCTCGAAGGTCGGCACCGCCGTCGGACGGTCTGCGGTCACGATGCCGGTGGTCGGACGACCGGGAGAGCTGGCGGCGCTCAGCCTCGACGGTTGCTACGAGGACTACCTCGCGCTGGCCGGGCCGACCTGGCGCAACGAGGTGGACGCGAGCGTCGGGCTCGAGCTCGGCAACATGCGGCCCGCCCGGCACGCCGACCGCATCGCCTGCCCGGTCCTCGTACAGGTCGCGGACTTCGACCGCAGCGCTCCCCCGCACGCCGCCGGCAAGGCGGCGTTCAAGGCGCGCGCCGAGGTCCGGCACTACCCGTGCGACCACTTCGACGTGTGGTGCGGCAAGCCCTGGTTCGAGGCGGCGGTCGGCCACCAGGTGGCGTTCCTGACCCGCCACCTCACACCGACGAGCTGACCCCCGCGCTCCCGTACGACGAACCGCGCTCCTCGCGCACCCAGAGCTCCTCGTCCTCCGCGGCTGTCGGCCCCTGGGCGACCAGCTCGCGCTTGAGCACCTTGTTGGTGGCCGTGCTCGGCAGGTCACGGGCGATCCGCACGAAGCGTGGCCACGCCTTCGGCGAGAGGTCCTCCTGGTCGGCCAGGAACGACTCCAGCTCGGCGGGCGTGAGGCTCGCGTCGTCCTGGAGCACGACGGCCGCCATCACCTGGTCTCCGACCCGGTCGTCCGGCACGGCGTACACCGCCACCCGGTTGATCGCCTCGAGCCGCATCAGGATCCGCTCGACCGGGGCGGCAGCGATGTTCTCGCCGTCGACACGCATCCAGTCGGCGGTGCGGCCGGCGAGGTAGATCCAGCCGTCGGCGTCGCGGTAGGCGAGGTCGCCGGACCAGTACATGCCGTGCCGCATCCGGTCGTCGTTGGCCTGCTGGTCGTTGTAGTAGCCGGAGAAGTAGCCGGCGCCCTGGGTGTTGACCAGCTCCCCGACCGCATCGTCGGCGTTGGCCAGCGCGCCGGTCTCGTCGAAGACGGCGACGGCGCACTCGGTGACCGTCTCGGGGTCGTAGATCGCGACACCCTCGAAGCCCTTCCCGATCGAGCCCGTCGGGGTGCCCTCCTCGCGGGTGATGATCACGGCGTTCTCCGTCGAGCCGAAGCCGTCCCAGACGGTGCAGCCGAAGCGGCGGCCGAACTCCTCGATGTCGCGGTCGGTGGCCTCGTTGCCGAAAGCCACGCGGAGCGGATTGTCGGCGTCGTCGGGCTGCTCGGGGGTGGCGAGCACGTAGGCGAGCGGCTTGCCGACGTAGTTCATGTAGGTGACGCCGTGGCGGCGTACGTCGTCGAGGAAGTGGGACGCCGAGAACCTGGCCGGCACCATCGCGGCACCCGACGAGATCGCGACCGACCAGCCGGCGAGCACCGCGTTGGAGTGGAACAGCGGCATCGACAGGTAGCAGACGTCGCCGGGGGTGACGGCGTACTTGTCGACCAGCGTGAGCCCCGCGAACAGCACCATCAGGTGGGCGACCTGCACCGCCTTCGGGTCACCGCTCGTGCCCGAGGTGAAGATCATCATGAAGGTGTCCATCGCCTCGACCTCGCGCAGCGGAGCGAGCTCGCCCGCGCCCGCCAGAAGATCGGCCCACTCGGGTGACGACGTGTCCAGCACGCGTACGCCGCCGAGGTCCACGCCCTCGAGCAGGTGCCGGTGCTCGGCATCGGTGACCAGCACCTGGCACTCGGCTCGTCGTACGTCGGCAGCGAGCCCGGCGCCCCGGCGGGTGGTGTTGATGCCGCAGAGCACGTAGCCGCCGAGCCCGGCCGCGGCCATCGACCGCAGCATGTCCGGGGTGTTGCCGAGGAGCACACCGACGTGCGGCGGGCGGTCCCGGTCGAGCAGCCCGATCAGGCCCGCGGCCTCGGCGGATGCCTCGCCGAGGTGCTCGCGCCAGGTCCAGCTCCGATCGCCGTGCAGGACCCCCGGGCTGTCGTCGTCCACGCGTTCCCGCAACAGCTGCTGGACCGTCTCAGCCACGTACGCCTCCCTGGTTTTGACACGTGTCAAAGTACGAGAGGGGTGATAGAACTGCAACCTGTTCTACTCGTCCACGGAGGCTCGCCGGTGACCACGTTCGTCTCGCGCTTCGACTTCCGAGCGCCCGGCGCCGACCGCAAGGCGCGTCAGGAGCTCTACACCCGCGGGCTCGAGCAGGCGGCGTACCTCGACCAGCACGGGCACGACGCGCTGATGGTCTCCGAGCACCACGTCTCCGACGACGGCTACCTGCCCAGCCCGCTGCTCGTCGCGGCGGCGATGGCCGCCCGCACCACGCGGGTGCCGATCACGGTCTCGGCGCTGCTGGTCAACATGTACGAGCCGGTCAAGCTCGCCGAGGACGTCGCGGTGCTCGACCACCTCAGCGCCGGTCGCGTGAGCTACACCCTGGGGCTCGGCTACCGGCCCGAGGAGTACGCCCTGTTCGGCGGCTCGTGGGAGACCCGCGGCGCCGACATCGAGGCCCGGATCGAGCTGCTGCTCGCCCTGTGGCGCGGCGAGGAGGTCGAGCACGAGGGTCGCGCCGTACGCCTGACGCCGCTGCCGTTCAGCGACCCGCACCCGTTCCTCTTCTACGGCGGTGGCTCCCCCGCTGCCGCGCGACGGGCCGCCCGGCTCGGCCTCAACTTCCAGCCCAACGTGGCCGACAAGGCGCTCCGCGAGCTCTACAACGAGGAGTGCCGGAGCCACGGCCGCGAGCCCGGCTTCGTGCTGCTGCCACCGACCGGGCCGGCGACGGTGTTCTGCGCCGAGGACCCCGACCGCTTCTGGGCCGAGCACGGCCGCCACCTGCTCGCCGACGCGATGGCCTACCGCGCGTGGTCGGGCACCAACAACACCTTGATCACCGACGACTCGTCCACCGTCGAGGAGCTGCGCGCGGGCGGCCGGTTCGTGGTGCTCGACCCGGACGAGATGGTCCGCCAGTGCCGCGAGCGCGAGCTCAAGGCGGTCTCCTGCCACCCGTTGTGCGGCGGCCTCCCCGAGGAGCCGTCGTGGGAGAGCCTGCGCCTGATCAGCGAGCAGGTGCTGCCGGCCCTGCGGACCCCCGACCCCGCCGAGGCAGCGCACGTGACGACCGAGCTGCCGTCCGGCTGGGTCCTCGACGAGACCAGCGCCGAGGACGTCGCCCGCGAACGAGAGGTCTACGAGCCGTTCACCGACCGGCTGCGCCGGCTGGTGGACCTCGGCATCCGCTCCGAGGTGGACCTCGACACGGTGCTCGAGGCCCAGGCGCACGTCGACGCGGCGATCGAGCTGCTCGGGACGAAGGCGATCGAGGGCTCGTACGGCGTCCGCATCGGCGACGGGTTCGGTCGCAACTGGGGCAACGCGATCATGGGCCTGCGCAACGCGATCGCCCCTCCCCTGGACATCCAGACCGACGGGGTCAGCCGGTCGTGGGTCGACTTCGAGCTCGGTGCGGCGTACGAGGGTCCGCCGACGTTCGTGCACGGCGGGGTGCTCTCGCTCGTGCTCGACCACGTCTTCGGTGCCGCTGCGGGAGCGGACCACACGCCCCACATGACGGGCACCCTGACGCTCGTCTACAAGCGGGCGACGCGGCTCGGCGTACCCCTGCGGGCGGAGGCGTGGGTCGACCGCACCGAGGGCCGCAAGTCGTTCGTGGTCGGCTTCGTCGCTGATGACGAGGGGCGGACCGTGGAGGGCGAGGGCATCTTCATCCAGCCGCGCGAGTGGGGCCGGTGAGCCGGCCCGACCTATCGCCGGCGGAGCTGGGCGACCAGGTCGTCCACGGTCGTCACGGGTCGCTGGCAGACCAGGTTGCGGCAGACGTACGCCGCCGGCTGGCCGTCGACGAGGTCGCGGTCGGCCATCAGCGGGATCGTGCTCGTGCCGGGCTCGGCCGCCACGACCACCGACCCTCCGGGGGCGTGACGACGGGCGGCGACCTCCAGCTCGTCGCGCTCCTTGCCCTCGGGGCCGACGACGGCCACCTCGACGGGGCCGTCCAGTGCGGTCTCGGCCGCTGCGAGCGACCAGCCGGCGAAGCGGGCCGAGGAGTCGGCGACGCGGCGGGAGACGAGGAGCGCACGCTCGGCGGCGTCGCGATGGCGGCCCGAGCCGGTGAGGGCGGCGTACGACGAGCAGGGCGTGGAGGACTGCCGAGTGCCCGCTCGGGCTCGCGTTGTCCGACGGGTCCCGCGGCCGGACGAGCAGTGCCTCGGCGTCGTCGGCGGTGTCGTGGAACCCGCCGTCGTCCGCCGCGAAGTGCTCGAGCACGGCGTCGAGCAGTCGGCCCGCCCGCGCCAGCCACTCGGTGTCGCCGGTCGCGCCCGCCAGCGCGAGGAACCCGGACGCGACGCAGCCGTAGTCCTCGAGCACCCCGGCGTGCGTGCCTGCGACGCCGTCCCGGGAGACGCGCAGCAGCCGGTCGCCCTGGAGGTGTACGTCGGCCAGGAACTCGCCACACCGCAGCGCAGCCTCGACCAGCTCGGGAGCGTCGAGCAGCGTGCCCGCATCGACGAGTCCGGTGATCGCCAACCCGTTCCAGGCGGCCACGACCTTGTCGTCACGCGCCGGACGCACCCGGGTGGAGCGAGCCTCGAGCAGCCGGGACCGGACCGACTCCCACCTGGTCGGGGTCGTCGGGCTGGGCCTGCAGCTGCAGCGTGGAGGTGCCCTTCTCGAAGGTGCCCTTGCTCGTGACCGTGAGCAGCGTCGCCGCCCACTCACCGTCGTCGGGTCCCAGGACCTCGGTCAGCTGGGCGGGGGTCCAGACGTAGAACGTGCCCTCCTCGCCCTCGGAGTCCGCGTCCAGGGCCGAGGCGAACGCGCCCTCGGCCGTGCCGAGCTCGGCGAGCAGGAAGCCCGCGACCCCGCGTGCCACTTCGGCCGCCTGCGCGTCGTCGTGCCGCGCCGCCCAGTGCGCGTAGACGGCGAGCAGCTGGGCGTTGTCGTAGAGCATCTTCTCGAAGTGCGGGACCACCCAGGCCCGGTCGACGCCGTAGCGGGCAAAGCCGCCGGCCAGCTGGTCGTGGATGCCGCCGGCCGCCATCGCCGCCAGGGTCCTGCCGGCCATCTGCGTGGCGGAGTCCTTGGCGACGGTCGAGCCGGTCGAGGCCCGGAGCAGGAACTCGAGGATCATCGAAGGCGGGAACTTCGGGGCGTTGCCGAAGCCGCCCCAGTCCGCGTCGAACTCGCGGCTCAGCTTGTGCACGGCCTCGTCCAGGGACGCGCGGTCGAACGCCAGCCCGCCCGACAGCTCGACGGCGCGGGCGAGCGCGTCGCGGATGCGTCCCGAGGCCGCGGCGACCTCCTCCGAGCGGTTGGTCCACGCGTCGTCGATCGCCTCGAGCAGCTGGCGGAAGCTCGGCTGGCCGTGACGCGGCGTGTCCGGGAAGTAGGTGCCGGCGAAGAACGGGCTGCCCTCGTGGTCGAGCACGCACGTCATCGGCCAGCCACCCTGACCGGTCATCGCCACGGTGGCCTGCATGTAGACGGCGTCGACGTCCGGCCGCTCCTCGCGGTCGACCTTGATGTTCACGTAGTGCGCGTTCATGTACGCCGCGGTGTCCTCGTCCTCGAAGGACTCGTGCGCCATCACGTGGCACCAGTGGCAGGCGGCGTACCCCACGCTGAGCAGGATCGGCACGTTGCGGGTGCGCGCGACCTCGAAGGCCTCGTCCCCCCACTCCCACCAGTCGACCGGGTTGTCCTGGTGCTGGAGGAGGTAGGGGGACGTGGCACTCGCGAGTCGGTTGGGCACACCCCGATGGTGCCCGATCCCGGCAGAGGGACACCTGCCAGGAGCAGCTAGTCAGCCACGTAGAACATCCGCTTGTTGACGAACTCGTCCATGCCCAGCGGCCCGAGCTCGCGACCGAAGCCGCTGCGCTTGACGCCGCCGAACGGCACCTCGGCGCCCTCCCCCGCGGGGGTGTTCACGTTGGACATGCCGACCTCGAGCCGCTCGGCGACCTTGCGCGCACGCTCGGTGTCCTTGCTGAACACGGCACCGCCGAGGCCGTAGTCGCTGTCGTTGGCCAGCTCGAGCGCCTCGTCGTCGCTGGAGACCGAGTAGACCACCGCCACCGGACCGAACAGCTCCTCGCGGTAGGCGCGCATGTCCTTGGTGATGCCGGTGAGCACCGCGGGTGAGTAGTACGCCGCCGGCCCCTCGCCGAGCACGCCACCGGCGTGCAGCGTCGCGCCCTTGCTCACGGCGTCCTCGACCTGCTCGGCCAGGTTCTCCGCCGCAGCCCGGGAGGAGAGCGGGCCGAAGGTGCCGTCGGCGCCCTCGGCCGGGTCGCCGGGACGCAGGTCCTTGGCCCGCTCGGTCAGGCGGGCGACGAAGTCGTCGTACACGTCGTCCATCACGATCAGCCGCTTGTTGGAGTTGCAGGCCTGACCGGTGTTGCTGATCCGGGTCTCCCAGGCGAGGTCGGCAGCAGCCGCGGCGTCATCGGTGTCCAGGATGACGTAGGGGTCGGAGCCGCCGAGCTCGAGCACGCACTTCTTCAGGTTCCTGCCGGCGATCGCGGCGACGACCGCACCCGCACGCTCCGAGCCGGTCAGGGAGACACCGGCGATGCGCGGGTCGCCGATGATCTGCTCGATCTGTTCGTAGGTGGCGAACACGTTGACGTAGGCGCCCTCCGGCAGACCCGCGTCCTTCATGATCTGCTCCACCGCGAGCGCGCTCTTCGGCACCGACTCTGCGTGCTTGAGCACGATCGTGTTGCCCAGCATCAGGTTGGGCGCCGCGAACCGGGCGATCTGGTAGAAGGGGTAGTTCCACGGCATGATCCCCAGCAGCGGCCCGATCGGGAGCCGCTGGACCATCGCCTTGCCGCCGGAGAACGTCTTGATCGGCTGGTCGGCCGCGAGCTCCGGACCCTCCGTCGCGAAGTAGTCGAAGATCTCACCGCAGAACTCCGCCTCCTCCCGGGACTCGCCCAGCGGCTTGCCCATCTCCTCGGTCGCGATCGCGGCCAGCTCGTCCTGCCGCTCGACGAACAGCTCGCCGACCCTCTTGACCTTCTTCGCCCGCTCGGCGATCGGCACACCCCGCCAGACGTCGTACGCCGCGTGCACGGCGGCGAGTGCCGACTCCACCTCCTCGTCGGTGGCGTGGTCGAAGGCCTGGACGACCTTGCCCGTGGCCGGGTTGACCACCTGGTAGGCCGGTCCGGATGTCGTGGCTGCGCTCATGATGTCCCTCTCCTGGCTGTGGGCCGATGTCTGCTCGTGTCGAACCTAGCCCCGCACCGCGTGCGACGCGACGGGGTGGGTCGCGACGCCGTCCAGGAAGCCGTCGACCAGCCGGTGGGCACGGAGGCGCGCTGCGTCCTCCCGGTCGCGGGTGGCGGCCAGGAGCTCGTCCGGGTCGAGACCGGCCGCGGCCGCCTTGCCCGCGCCGCCGTTGCCGAGCCAGCCGGCCAGCATCCCGCTGGTCAGCTCCGGGTGGAACTGGACGGCGAGGTTGCGCCGGAGCACGAACGCCTGGGACGACGCCTGGTTGCGCGCGACCTCGCGGGCGTGCGGCGGGAGCTCCCACCGGTCGTAGTGCCACTGGAACCAGGGCCCCGAGGGCACCAGCGAGTCGTCGTCGGAGTCCACGTCGGCCCAGCCGATCTCGGGGCTGCTCGAGGAGATGACCGAGCCGCCGTGCGCGGCGGCCAGCAGCTGGCCGCCGAAGCAGATGCCGAGGACGGGTACGCCGGCCGCGTCGGCCCGGCGCAGCTGCTCGATCTCCGGGAGGACCCAGCTGCCGATGACCTCGTCGTACGCCGACCACGGAGCGCCCATCGGCACCACGGCGTCGAAGCGCGTGAAGTCGGGGAACTCGGTGCGCACCCCGGGTGCGAGGAACGACTCCTCGGGGACGACCGGATGCATGGTCAGGTCGAAGCCACGCTCGACGAACCTCTCGGCCACGGGACCGAGCGGCGAGGCGTGGTCGTGCTGGATCACCAGCAGCTGCATGAAGAACCCCTCACAGGTGGTAGCTGTACTCGCGGAACTCCCAGTCGGTCACCCAGTGGGAGAAGCGCTCGAGCTCGTTGCGCTTGTAGGCGACGAACGCGCCGACGAACTCCTGGCCCAGCAGGTCGCACAGGTCGGCGTCGGCCTGGAGCGCGTCGATCGCCGTCGCCAGGTCTCCTGGGAGCATCTCGGCCTTGCTCGTGTCGTAGCCGTAGCCCTCCAGCTTGGCCGGCGGCTCGAGCTTGTCGCGGATGCCGAGGTAGGCAGCGCCGAGGAACGCGGCGGTGGCCAGGTAGGGGTTCGCCGAGGCGTCCCCGAGGCGGAGCTCCATCCGCGAGGCGCGGCCGCGCTCGGGCGGGATGCGCACCATCGCGCTGCGGTTGTCCAGCCCCCAGTCGACCAGCCAGGGCGCCAGGGTGTCGGGCCCGAAGCGCTTGTAGGAGTTGACCGTGGGGTTGAGCAGCGCGGCGAGCGCCGGGGCATGGGCCAGGACACCGGCCACGGCCTGCCGGGCCACCTCGGAGAGCCCGTCCTCGCCGTCCGGGTCGTCGAAGAGCGCCTCGCCGTCGTCGGACCAGGTCGAGAAGTGGAGGTGGAAGCCGGACCCGCCCTCGTCGTTGAAGGGCTTGGCCATGAACGTGGCCAGCTTGTCCTGCATCCGCGCGAGCTCCTGGACGGCGGTCTTGAACCGGAACGCGCGGTCGGCGGCGTCGAGCGCCTCGGAGTGCCACAGGTTGATCTCGAACTGCCCGGAGGAGAACTCGTGGTTGGCCGCGACCACGTCGAGGCCGTAGGCGGAGAGCTGGCGCAACGAGCGGATGAGCGTGTTCTCGGGGTCGCCCTTGTAGCCGGAGGTGTAGACGTTGCCGGTGCCCTCGCCGTACCGCTTCCAGCCGGTGGGCGACGTCTCGCACCGGTCCAGGACGTAGAACTCGAGCTCCGGGCCGACGATCGGCTGCATGCCGAGCTCGGAGAAGCGACCCAGGACCCGGCGCAGCACGTTGCGGGGGCTCTCCTGCGACGGGCTCCCGTCGGGGTTGAAGACGTCGGCGATGACGTGCGCGACGCCCTCCTCCCACGGCACGTGCTGCAGCGTGCTCAGGTCGGGGACCGCCACGACGTCCGGCAGCCCGGCGGAGATGCCGCCCTCGATGTCCACGACGTCACCCATCGGCGAGGTGCCGTAGACCGAGCGGCAGAACGCGACGCCGTCCCCCACCGTGCGGGCGAACCGACGGGTGAGGATGTCGCGGCCACGCTCGGCGCCGATGATGTCGCTGTAGCCGAGCCGGACGACGTCGATGCCGTCGTTGGCGAGGTCGGACTCGGCCGCCTCGGTCGCTGCGGGATCCACGTGGATCATGGCTCACTCCTCGTCGTGCGCCCCGCGCCGTCCGCCGGTGGCGATCGTGAGGGAGCTCTTGCTGCTGCGCATGCGTTCCGATAAGATCGTACGGACACAAACGATCTTGTCAAGGGGTCACTTCCATGAACGCGACGCAGCCACCCCTCGCACCGCGAGCGCCCCGTAGCATCCGAGCATGACCGACCTTCACACTCTCGTCGAGACGGAGCGTGCGATGCAGAGTCGCGTCGCCGAGCTGGAGCTCGACTTCGAGGCCGCGCATGCCGTGTCGAGCATCTACCGCGCGGCGAACGCCGTGCGTGGCTACGTCACCACGGAGGTCCTGCGACCGGTCGACATCAGCTGGACGGGCTTCGTCGTCATGTGGGTGGTCTGGATCGCCGACGGCCTCGAGACCCGGCACGCCGCCGACTCCGCGGCCATCTCCAAGGCGACGCTGACCGGCGTGGTGAAGACGCTGGAGGCGCGCGGGTGGATGGAGAAGGTCGGTCGTGAGGACGACCGGCGCCTCGTCGAGCTGCACCTCACGCCGTCGGGCAAGGCGCTGATGGAGGACCTCTACCCGAAGTTCAACGCGATCGAGTCCCGCGTCGTCCGGGGCATCTCGTCCAGCCGGCAGAAGGCGATGACCAAGAGCCTGCGCGAGATCGTCACCGCGATCGAGAGCCCCGACCAGCCGCCAACGGACGACTGACCGCCTCGACGAAGGCCCTGAAGACCCCCGCCTGCTGGGCGTCGGTGGCGGCCGTGTCCTCCGGGTGCCACTGGACCCCGAGGTACCACCCGTCGTGGTCGTCGAGGGCGACCGCCTCGATGGTGCCGTCCTCCGCGTACGCCGAGGCGCGCAGCCCGTCACCGAGCCGGCCGAGCCCCTGGTGGTGGTAGCAGGAGATCGTCATCCGGTCCTCGGGGACGACCGTCCGCAGTGGTGAGTCGGCCAGGATCTCGATCTCGTGGACGAGGTGCCGGTGGTCGGCTCCGAGCACCTCGGTCATGTCCTGCACGAGGTCGCCACCCCTGGCCACGTTGACGACCTGGGTCCCGCGACAGATGGCCAGCAACGGGATCCGGTCCTCGATGGCGACGCGGGCCAGGGAGAGGTCGAAGGCGTCCTGGTCGTCGTCGACGTCGTACTGGCTGACGTGGGCCTCCTGACCGGCCCAGTGGGCGGCGAGGTCGCCACCTCCCGGGAGCAGGATGCCGTCGGCCATCCAGAAGCGGTCGCGGACCAGCTGGTCGAGCTCGTGGTCCTCGATCCCCGTCGGCACCTCGGGGTGCACGACGAGCGGCTCGGCGCCGGCGTCGTACACCGCCTGCACGAGCTTGGCGGCCGCGACCTCCGCGCGGTAGCGCAGGGCCGCGGCGCTCTGGGAGAAGCGGGCAGGGACGACCACCAGGGGTCGGGCCCCCGACGGACGGCCGGAGCGAGGGCGCGGGTCGGCCACGACCAGCCTCAGTGGGTCTTGCTGAGGTCGGGCTTGCGGACGCCGCGGAACTCCCAGTCGCCGCCCTTGGCCGTGGAGAGGACCTCCTCGCTCTCCGTGGGCTGGGCACCGACGTCGCTGCGGATGGGCGTCGGGCCCTCCACGATGTGGTTGCGCAGGGTGCCGAGGCCCTCGACCTCGACCTCGACGACGTCACCCGGGTAGACGGTGCGGGAGATGGCCGGCGTACCGGACAGGAGCACGTCGCCGGGCTGGAGCGTGATCGTGCGGGCGATGTCGGCGACGAGGTAGTGCATGTCCCACTTCATCTCGCTGGTGCTGCCGTCCTGGCGCACCTCCCCGTTGACGATCGTGCGGATCTGCTTGTCGTGGAAGTCCCAGCCCTCGACCAGCCCCGGCCCCAACGGGCACAGGGTGTCCGCTCCCTTGACGCGCAGCATCGAGCCGGAGTCGGTGTCGCGGAAGTCGTGCAGCCCGTAGTCGTTGCCGATCGTGTAGCCGCGGATGTAGTCGCCGGCCTCGTCGGGTGAGATGTTGCGCGCCGTCCGGCCGATGACGATGGCGATCTCGCCCTCGTAGTTCAGCCACTTGCAGCCCGACGGGCGCACCACGGCGCCCTCGTGGGCGTTCAGCGCCGAGACCGGCTTGTGGAAGTACGTCGGGGCCGGCGGCAGCGTCGTCATCATCTCCTCGACCCGCGAGAGGTAGTTGAGGTGGACGCAGACGATCTTCGACGGGACCACCGGTGACAGGTGGGTCGCGTCGGGGATGGCGACCTCGCGGCCGTCACCGGCCACCAGGGTCTCGCCGTGGCGTACGACGTCGACGACGTTGCCGTCGAGCAGGATGCGGCGGGTCTCTCGGGTGCTCATCTGGTTCCTCGTGGTCAGCCGGCGGCCGGAAGGTCCGGGCCGGAGGTCTGTCGGACGTAGTCGGGGTCGGTGGGTGTACGCCGGGGGCGGGGGAACCCGTCCTCCGGGCGGTCGAACCAGAGGTGCACCTGGCCGGTGCCGATCGAGTTCTCGTACTCGCCGTACTGACGACTGGTGGCGGTGCAGTCGCCCTCGCCGAGTGCGCCCATCATCATCAGGTAGTGGCCGAACCGCGCCTCGGGCCGGTAGCGGTAGAACTCCGGCATCGTGTCCAGCACCCGCGCGTGGTCACCTGCGCGGAACCACTCGAGCCGCTCGGCGTCGGCCGCGACCGCCTCCTGGCTGAAGATGTGCTCCGACCCGGCGGCCTCGTGGTCGCGCAGCTGGCGCAGCGGCCAGAACGTGTGCGACATGGCGCCGGACGCGATCAGGAGCACCTTCCGGTCGGACTCCGCGATCGCGTCGCCGAGCGCCCGGCCGAGACGCAGGTTGTCCTCCATGTCGGCGGTCTGGCAGACACCGATGCTGATCCATCGCTTGTCCGGCAGCCCGTCGCCGAGGAACTCCCAGACGTTGGTGGTGGCGTAGAAGATCGGCAGGTGGTCGTCCTCGATCGCGGTGATCCAGGTGCTGTGCTCGGCGCCCTTGCTCGCGATGAGGTGAGCGAGGTCGGGGTCACCGGTGAAGTCGTAGGGCCGCTGGCACATGCCGCGTGGCAGCTCCTCGGAGGTGAACAACCCGGCGCGCCGCTCCTGGGCGGTGACGACGAACTCGACCGTCGTCGCCCAGTGCGAGTCGAGCACGACGACGGTGTCGTAGTCGAGGGTGTCGAACACCTCGCGCCGCAGCTGCTGGAGCCCGGGGACCAGGGTGCTGTCCTCGCCGCCGTTGAGCTCGCGGCGCGTGGCCTCGGGAAGCACGATCGTGGGCACGTGGGCGATCAGCCCGGCCCCTACCACCTCGCCCATCAGGCGTCCGTCCTCTCGGAGTCGACGGTCCAGCCGGTCGGGCTGAACACGCTGTTCTTGATGTCGCAGTAGAAGTCGAAGGAGTAGTCGCCGCCCTCGCGCCCGATGCCCGACTTCCCGTTGCCGCCGAAGGGTGCCCCGAGGTCGCGCACGAAGAAGCAGTTCACCCACACGGTGCCGGCGTTGAGCCGGGAGCTGACCCGCTCGGCCCGCTCCGGGTCACCGGTGACCAGGGTCGCCGCGAGGCCGAACCGGGTGTTGTTGGCCATCGCCACGCCCTCCTCCTCGCTGGCGAAGGTCTGGACCGTCAGCACGGGACCGAACACCTCCTCGGTGAGGATCTCGCTGCCGGGCTCGGCGCCGGTCAGGATCGTCGGGGAGAAGAACAGCCCGCCGAGGTCCTCGTTGGGGCCTCCGCCCAGCACCGGCTTGGCACCGTCGGCGATCGCCCGCTCGACGAAGCCGGAGACCCGCTCGAAGTGGGCCCGGCTCACCAGGGCGCTCACGTCGGTGGCCTCGTCACGCGGGTCGCCCTGGACCAGAGCACCGGCGCGCTCGACGACGCGCTCCAGGAACTCGTCGGCGATGCGCTCGTGGACGAGCAGGCGGAAGGCGCCCAGGCAGACCTGGCCCGCGTTGTCGAACTGCTCGACGGCCAGGTCGACGGCGAGGTCGAGGTCGGAGTCCTCGAAGACCAGCAGCGGCGACTTGCCGCCCAGCTCGAAGGACAGCGGGACGATGTTGGGTGCGGCCGCGGCAGCGATGGTGCCGGCCGTCGGCACCGACCCGGTGAAGGAGAGCCGGTTGATGCCCGGGTGCCGGGTGAGCGGTGCGCCGGCCTGGGCACCGGTCCCCTGGACGACGTTGAAGACACCGGCCGGAAGACCTGCCTCGTGGGCGATGTCGGCCAGCAGCGAGGCGGTGAGCGGTGCCCACTCCGGCGGCTTGAGCACGACGGTGTTGCCGGCCGCGAGGGCCGGCCCGATGCGCCAGGTGGCCAGCATCAGCGGGGCGTTCCAGGGCGTGATGATCGCGACCACGCCTGCCGGGTCGAAGGTGATCCGCTCACGGTGTCCGCGGATCTCGCGGTCCTCGTGCTGCAGCTGCTCGGCCCAGTCGGCGAAGTAGCGGAAGTTCATGCCCACGCGGGGCATCACGCCGCGGCGGTGCGAACGCAGCAGCGAGCCGTTGTCGCGGGTCTCCACGCGGGACAGCTCCTCGGCGCGGGCGTCGATGCCGTCGGCCACGCGCCGCAGGATCGCGGACCGCTCGGCCACGGGCAGGGCCGCCCAGGCGGGGAACGCCTCCCGTGCCGCGCGTACGGCGAGGTCGACCTCGTCCTCGCCACCCGCGGAGATCTCACCCAGCTCGGTCTCGTCGATGGGCGAGACGTCGGTGAACGTCGTGGACGACGCGACCCGCTCGCCGTTGATCCAGTGCCGGGTGTCGACCTGGACGCCCTCGACCTCGATCGTGCTCATGCCTGTCCTCCTCGACCGTTGCCCGGAGTCCAGCCCTCGGCCGTCTGCCGGGCGAGGGAGGCGCCACCGTCCCACTTCACGCCGACCTGGCGGTAGTAGCCGCCGATGACCTCGTCCACCTCGAGTCGGGACAGCTCCTCGGTCGGGGACTCGAACAGGCGCACGTCGACGTCGCCCTTCCAGGCGGGCCCGCCCTCGAACTCGGCCGCGCCCGACGAGATCAGCTCGGCGTACGCGTCCGGGGCGCCGCGGCCGATGCCGGGGTAGATGCGGTGGTGCGCCATCGGGTGCCCGTTCACGAAGCCGTTCGTCTCCGACTCCTCGCGCAGCGTCAGCACGGCCTCCGCGAGCCGGCGGTCACCCGCCGCGAGCGTCGCGCCGAACATGCCGCCCGCCGCGATCTGCGGAGCGCCCTGGGCGAACGGGTGCGGACGCGTCTGCCACATGGTCCCGAGCTTCTTCGGGTAGCCCTGGTGCATGCCACGGGCGATGGCGAAGTCCTTGTCCACCCAGATGTAGACGCACCGCGAGAAGGTCTGGCCCTCGAAGCTGCACCGGACGACGACGAAGGCCTCCTTGTACTGCGAGCGCACCGGGTCGAGCAGCTCCTCGCGGCTCGACGAGCACGACTGCCAGTCGGCCCAGATCAGGGCGACGGCACCGGGGTCCTCGGGGGCGAGCTCGAGCGGCGCCGGGAGCAGCTCGGCCACGCGCTCGGGGTTGGTGCGGTACTCCACGGTGAGCAGGTCACCGGAGTAGAACCAGGGCGGGTTCGGGATGATCGAGGATCCCCCCTGCGCCGTCCGCGGGTAGAAGAAGCCCTTCACGTCGGTCATCTCGTTCCTCCGAGCTGTTCGTCGGCGACCATCCGGTTCACGATCTTGCGGACCTGCACGGCCGCGGCGTCGGCGGCGACATGGACGTCGGGCCGCGGTCCGTCGAGGGAGAGGACTCCCTGCATCGTCTCGAGGATGCTGCGCACCCTCCCGTAGTACTCGCTGAACAGCGGCTCGATCTTGTCGGACGTCTCGTCGCCGGGGGCGAAGTTGCGGCTCACCCGCCAGAAATGGTGCGTGCTGGTCGCGCTGACCGGGGTCACGGCGTGGGTGAAGCGGAAGGTCGCCGTGGACCCACCGTCGAGGTCGACCTCCCAGCTGTCGATCCAGAGCCCGGGCGAGACGAACCGCCCCTCCTCGCGCTGGGCGAACACGGCGTCCGGCTCCGCGCCCACCAGTGATGCGTGCCAGGCCGCCAGCGGGGCCGGCGGGTAGGAGCGCCCGAACGACACCCCGGTCTCGGTGACCTCCACCTCGAGCAGGGGCACCGGTCCGGCCGAGAGCACCGGCGGCGCGAAGGACGGGTCGACGACCGCGACGTGGGTGATGTCCGCGAAGTTCTCGTGCAGCAGCATGAAGCTCGCCTCGGTCGTCCAGGCGCGACCCAGGGTCGACCACGCGGCGTCGGCGAGCCATGGCGCACGGGGTGGCTTGCGGAGTCCGGCGAGACCCGGCTCGGCGAACCAGACCCAGACCAGCCCGTCCTGCTCCCTGACCGGGAAGGAGCGCACCCGGGCGTCGTACGGGATCTCGGTCTGGGTGGGCACCCGCACGCACGACCCGTCGGCCGCGTAGGCGAAGCCGGAGTACGACGAGACGATCAGGTCCTCCTCCACGCGGCCGAGGCTGAGCGGGTAGGCGCTGTGCGCGTCCCGGTCCTCGAGGACGACCGCGCTGCCGTCGGAGGTGCGGTAGAGCACCAGCCCGGTGTCGAGGGCGCGTCGTCCCAAGGGAGTAGGGGTGACCTCGTCGCTCGTCGCGGCGACGTACCAGCTCTGCGTCGGGTACGCCGGAGCCCGGTGTCCGGCGCTGTGTGCGGCGCTGTCGTGGGGGTTCATGGATCGTCCTTCCCGGGTGCTCTCGCGGGTCGTCACAGGTCGAGGGTCAGACGTGCGGACCGGCATCGCGAGACGCAGATCATCATCACCTCGTTGGAGGCGCGTTCCTCATCGTCGAGGATCGAGTCGCGGTGGTCGACGTCGCCGTCGACGACCTCGGTCTCGCAGGTGCCGCAGATGCCCTCGAGACAGGACCCGAGCACGCTCACGCCGGCCCCGCGCACCACGTCGAAGACGGACTGGTCGGCCGGCACCTGGAGCGTCTTGCCGGTCCGCTGGAGGACCAGCTCGAAGGAGCTCTCCTCGGCCGGCTCGTCGGTGGCGCGCGCCGAGAACCGCTCGAGGTGCAGGCTGCCCGCCGGCCAGGAGGCGCAACGCTCCTCCACGGCGGCGAGCAGCGGCTCGGGACCACAGGTGTAGACGAGCGTGTCCGGCCGCGGCGTGCCGAGGATCGCCTCGAGGTCGGGGCGGCCCAGCTCGTCCTCGGGCACCACGTGCACCCGGTCACCGAACGCCTCGAGCTCGTCGAGGAACGCCATCGACTTCCTGGTCCGGCCGCCGTAGTGGAGCTCCCACTCGGCACCCGCCGCCTCGACCTCGTAGATCATCGCGAGCAGCGGCGTGATGCCGATCCCGCCGGCGACGAACAGGTAGCGCTTCGAGGCCACCACCGGGAAGTGGTTGCGCGGCCCACGCACCCGGACCGACGACCCGGGGCCCAGCTCGTGCACCGCCTGCGAACCGCCCCGACTGTCGGGTGCCTTGAGCACTGCGACCCGCCAGGCGTCGGTCTCGCTGGTGCGACCGCACAGGGAGTACTGACGAGTGAGTCCGTCACCGAGCAGCAGGTCGATGTGCGCCCCCGGCGTCCAGTCCGGCAGCTCCGAACCATCGGGACGGGACAGCGTCATCGCCACCACGTCGTGCGCCACCTGCTCGGCCTCGCGCACGACGAGGTCGACCTCGAACTCGCGGACCACGGTCTGCGTGACGGTCATGGAAGAACCTCCCGGGCTGAATCGTTCGGATCCAAACGATATGTGGTCGGCACGTCGTTCGCAACCCCTGGCGACAGCGAAAAGGGCCTGACTCCTGCGGGAGTCGGGCCCTTCTCGCACAGGTGCCGTCAGCGCTTCGAGACGACGACCGGGAACTTCTTGATCCCGTTGACGAAGTTGGACCGGACCCGGGTCACGTCGCCGCCCAGCTCGATGCTGTTCAGCCGCGGCAGCAGCTCCTCGAACATCAGCCGGACCTCCATCCGGGCCAGGGCGTTCCCGAGGCACAGGTGGGGGCTCCCCTTGCCGAAGGTGAGGTGGTCGACGTTCGCGCGACGCACGTCGATGCGGTACGGGTCCTCGAAGTGGGAGTCGTCCCGGTTCCCCGAGGCGAACCACATCACGACCTTGTCGCCCTCTGCGATCGTCTTGCCGCCGAGCTCGACCGTGCGCGTCGCTGTGCGCCGGAAGTGGTAGACCGGGCTGGCCCACCTCAGCATCTCCTCGAGGCCCGACGTGATGAGTGAGGGGTCCTCCTGCATCGCGCGCAACTGGTCGGGCTGTCGCATCAGGCCGAGCATGATGTTGCTGATGGCCTGGCGCGTGGTCTCGTTGCCGGCGATGACCAGCAGCAGGAAGTAGTTGTCGAAGTCGGTGTCGGTGAGCGGGATCCCGTCCGCGGGGAGCTTGTTGGCGAGGATGCTGACCAAGTCTGTCCCCTCGCCGCCCTTGCGACCATCGCGGAGCGCCCGTCCGTAGTCGAACACCTCCTGAGTCGTGGGAGAGCGGAACGGCAAGTGCTTGTACTTCTCGCTCTCCGGCGAGTCGAACGGGAACCTCGTGTAGTCCGGGTCGGTGTTCCCGACCATCTCGTCGCCCCACGCGATCAGCTGCCCGGTGTCCTCTGTGGGCACGTCGAGGAGCCGGGCCAGTACCTGGATCGGGAAGTCACCGCTGATCTTCTCGACGAAGTCGAACTCCTCCTGCTCGAAGGCTGCGTCGACCGTCTGCTTGGTCAGCTCACGCAGGAAGCCTTCGTAGTTCTTCATCAGGTTGCGCGGACTGAACTCGCGCGAGATGAGCGCGCGCATGGCCTGGTGCCGCGGGCCGTCCGTCTCGAGCATCGAGCGGCGCAGGTCCATGAACTCGGGATCGACGTCCTCGAGGTTGACGAAGTCCTCGGAGGAGAAGGCGTCCGTGTCCTTGTCGACGGCCCAGATGTCGTCGTACCGGGTCACTGACCAGAAGCCGCGACCTGCGGGCTCCTCGCTCCAGTGCACAGGGTCCTCACGGCGCAGCGTGTCGAACTGCCCCCACGCGAGGTCGTCGCGGAACCGATCCAGATCGGAGAGATCGACCTCACTCAGCGGAACGGACTCGTGGTCGCTCATCTGTACATCCTCCTCGGACGATCAAGATCGTTAGGGTACGAACGATAATGCTCTGTCGCTCTCCGGGCAACCCTCAGGCCACCATCGCCTCGACCCGGCGTACGACGTCGCGGCAGAAGTCGGGAAGCTCGTCGGCATCGTCGATGAACTGCGAGGGCTTGACGCAGAACGTGGTGAACCCGGCCTCGAGCTGTG
Source organism: uncultured Actinomycetota bacterium (assembly GCA_963722835.1). GTDB lineage: Bacteria > Actinomycetota > Actinomycetes > Propionibacteriales > Nocardioidaceae > Marmoricola. The sequence continues at coordinate 72,750 of CAVROK010000011.1, read as the reverse complement.
CGCGGATCGGCTCCATCGCCTGCCCGAGGTCGGCCGTGGACTCGTCGTCGGGGAAGACCGCCCGCGTGCCGCCGACGCGCTCGAGCTCGGTGATGTCGCGACCCGCCTCGGACATGCCGGCGGCCAGCTTCTCGAGGTCCTCCGACGTCCACTCCCCCACGGGGTGGAAGCCGTGGCCGTAGCGCACCAGGCGGCGCAGCAGCGGCGGGCTCACGCCCTGGCCGCCGAACCACAGCCGCGGCCCGTCCGGACGGTAGGCGCCCGGCGACAGGGTGACGTCCTCGAACGCGAAGTGCTCGCCGGCGTAGGAGATGGGTCCGCCCTGCCAGGCCAGCTGGAGGATCTCCAGCTGCTCGTCGAGGATCTTGCCGCGCTTGGTGAACGGCACGCCCAGGGCGGCGTACTCGTCGCGGCTCCAGCTCACCGTGGGCTGTACGACGAGCCGGCCCTCGCTGATCAGGTCGAGGGTGCCCAGCTCTCGCGCGAGGAGCAGCGGGTGCCGCAGCGGGGCGATGATCGCGCCGGCGACGAGCCGCAGGTGCTGGGTGACCGAGGCCATCGCGGAGAGGAGCAGGAGCGAGTTGGGCCAGGGCATCTCGGGGTCCTGGTTGCCCGGCATCGCGTAGTCCCGCGGGTTGCCCATCACGCCGTTGGCGCTGGCGTCGGGCCCGAGCACCACGTGCTCGCTGATCATCACCGCGTCGAACCCGGTGTCCTCGGCGACCTGGGCCCAGCGCACCAGCTCCGGGAGGTCCCGGCCCGAGGTGAGGGTCCAGTTCTCGCTGAGGATCATCAGCAGCCGGGGGGAAGTACCCATGCCGTCAGCCGACGAGGTCGGCGACCGCGGCTGCGTTCTCGCCACGCCGCCGCACGGTCCCCACGATCGTGCCGATCACGAAGACCGCGAACGGCAGCAGGATCAGGGTGTATCCGAGGAAGTTCAGGCCCCACTGCTGCGTCGTCGGGTCGACCCCGTCCGCGACGGTGCCGGCCAGCAGCCCGAACCGCGACATCAGCAGGTACTCCCCGACGAGCAGACCGAGCGCGGCGAGGATGGGCGCGATCGTGGTCTTCCAGATGCTCAGCTCGTGCGGATGCCGGCGGAAGAAGGCGATCACCGCTCCGCAGACGAGGAACTCGACCAGGACGATCGCCACCACCGCCAGGCCGCTGAACCAGAAGAACATGTTGAGCACCGGGTCCTTGTCGGTGAGCGCGAACAGGACGATGACCGCTCCGGTGATGAGCGACGTCACGATCGACCCGGTCAGCGGCGCACCCGCCTTGTTGACGCGGTCGAGCCGGGCGGGGAGCACCTGGGCACGACCCATCGAGAAGAAGTACCGGGCGGCGGAGTTCTGGAAGGCGAGCAGACCCGCGAACAGGCTGCTGAGGACCAGCCAGCTCATCAGGTCGGACAGCCAGCTGCCGACGTACTCGTCGGCCACCGAGAAGATCACCGCCGCGGAGTCGGCGAGCGGGACGCCTTCGATGGCGGAGCGGTTGGCTGCCTCCTCGACCACGTTGGCCGCACCGAGGGCCGAGACCACGGCGAACGTGGTGACCGCGAACAGGACGGTGATGAGCGTGACCGCCAGGTACGTCGCCATCGGGACGGTCCGCTTGGGGTCCTTGGACTCCTCGCCGTAGATGGCCGTGGCCTCGAAGCCGATGAAGGAGGCGAACGCGAAGGCCAGCGCGATGCCCGCCGAGCCGGTGAGTCCACCGACGAGGATGTTGTTGGGTGCGAAGGACGCTCCGAAGTCGAACCCGTCCGGGCCGCCGCCCTGGAAGATCACGGCCAGCGACACCAGTGCGAGCGCCCCGATCTCGAGCAGCATCAGCACGCCGAGCACCTTGGCGCCCACGTCGACGCTGAACGCGGACAGCCCGAGCACGATGGCCCACGCGATCAGGGCCCAGGCCCACCAGGACAGGTCGATCCCGAGCTTGGCGTCCATCTGGCCCGACATGACAGCACCGAAGAAGCCGTAGATGGCCAGCTGGATCGCGAGGTAGGCGACCAGGGAGGTGTAGGCGCTGCCGACGCCCGGACCGATGCCCAGCCCTCGCCCGACATAGGCGAAGAAGGCGCCGCTGTTGGTGACCCGTTGGCTCATGGCGGCGTACCCGACGCTGAACAGGAGCAGCACGATGCCGGCCGCCAGGTAGGCACCCGGGACGGCGGCTCCGTTGCCCAGCACGATCGCGACCGGAAGGGCGCCGGTCATGCCGACCATGGGACTGGCCGCGGCCACGACGTAGAACACGATGCCGACCACACCGAGGCGGCCGACGTGCAGTGACGTCTCTTCTGTCTTCGGTGGGGCGGGAGGCAGGCTCACGGTGGGCTCCAGGAGATTGTACGGGTCCGAACGACTTGAACTTTGGCAGCCCCGGACAGAGGCTGTCAATAGTCCGGAGCGCACCGGCCTAGTTCCGGCTCGACCTCATCTCGGAGGGACCGGAGGACTCAACACACGCGCCGATCGTCAGCCGGCGCGGAGGCCTACCTGCGCCGGCGGACGCACGCGCTCGGCGGGAAAGGCCGCCTCGTGCGTCTGGTGGTCACGTGCCTCGTAGGCGACGCTGGCCCACAACCCGTCGTCCCGAGGGTCCCAGTGGAGCAGGCGTCCAGGACGCCAGACTCCCTCGACATCGACTTCGATGCTCGGGAGGTCGGACAGCTGTTCGGCGGACATGGCGGGCACTCCATGTGGTCGCGGGCGGGGGTTCAGTGCTGATGCCCGCTGGGGCATCGCAGAAACACGGCGTCCGGAGCATGGACGGTTTCTGTCCACCGCTGAGCGGCGAGGTGTGAGGAGGAGCACCTGACCTGCGGCGAGGCGCTTCCCGGACGTCGCTGCTTGGCGTCCGGGAAGGGAGGGCCACCTCCCCCGCGGAGCTCGGCCCTCACTGGTGCTCGTTCCCCAAAGGAGCCGAGGACAATCCGGAATGTCCGATTTTCTGCGGGCGTCGGTCTCGTTCAGGAACCCTCGGTGTCCGAGGCTTCGCCGGCTCGTCCGGCGGCACGCTCGGTCGCGTGCGAGCGGTGCTCGAGCACGTCCCGGATGTGGGCGAGCAGCTCCGGGATGCGGCCGCCCTTGCGGATGTAGCCATGGGCGCCGAGCTCGACGGCGCTGACCGCTGCCACCGTCTCGGAGAACCCGGAGAGCATGATGACCACCGCCCCCGGGGACTCCTCCCGGATCACCCGCAGCGCCTGGAGGCCGTCCATCGTCGGCATGGCGATGTCGAGGAGCACCAGATCGGGCTGGTGCGTCCTGACGGCCTCGACCGCCTCCTCGCCGTCGGCCGCTTCGGCGACGATCTCGAAGTCGGCCTCACGGTCCAGCGCCAGACGGAAGACGACGCGGATCTCCTCGGCGTCATCGACGAGCACGACCCGTGTCGGGGTTGTGGTGTGCGTTTCGGTCAAAGCCCCACCTCGTGTCTGCGAAGTAGCCCGAGCGGTGCACGCCTCCGGGGCGCGCCTTGACTCGGCACTCTAATCGAGCCGGGGAGAACTAGACCGCGGCGACCGAAGATCGGCGAACAGTGGCGCTACCCGCTCCGCGCTCCTAGGTTGATGCTTGCAAAACGGGGGCGTTCGAACGGTCCATTGGGCCCGCAGAACGAGAGGATTTGCCGCCCGTGCCTCCTCACAGAGGCACGGGCATATCCCCGTTTAGCTGCCACTCGGTCGGGCTGCTCGCCGGACCGCTGAGTGTCACGTGCCGCCGCCCGTGGCCTCACCCCCCCGTTGGGGCTGCGGGCGGTTCACGGGGCACCATCTGAGGCATGGCCGTCCAGCTGAACCACACGATCGTCCACGCACGCGACAAGCACGAGACCGCGCGACACCTCGTCGAGATCCTCGGCCTGCCGGAGCCGGCGACGTACGGCCCGTTCGTGGTCGTGCAGGTGGACAACGACGTCTCGCTCGACGTCGCCGACGACCACGGTGACCCGCACCCCCAGCACTACGCGTTCCTCGTGACCGAGGAGGAGTTCGACGCGATCCACGGCCGCATCCGGGAGCGCGGGCTGGACTGGTGGGCCGACCCGTTCGAGCGGCGCCCGGGTGAGATCAACCACGAGGACGGCGGTCGCGGCCTCTATTGGCACGACCCCAACGGGCACAAGCTCGAGATCCTCACCGTGCCGTACGGCGGCTGGGGCTGACACGCCTTCACCCATACGAAACCCGAGGGACGCACGGAGGCCCTAGCCTCGATGTGTGGACACTGTCGACTGGCACGACTACGACGCAGCGCTCTTCGACCTCGACGGCGTGGTCACACCGACTGCCGAGGTGCACATGCGCGCCTGGGCGGAGATGTTCAACGGCTTCCTCGAGGGCGAGGCCGCCGAGCTCGACGGTGACCGTTCGCCGTACACCGACGCGGACTACTTCGCGCACGTCGACGGCAAGCCGCGCTACGACGGTGTCCGCGACTTCCTCTCCTCGCGCGGCATCGAGATCCCCGAGGGGACCTCGGAGGACCCGCCGTCCAGCGTGACCGTGCGCGGCCTCGGCAACCGCAAGAACGACGCGTTCAACGCCGTGCTCGAGCGTGACGGCGTGGAGGCCTTCCCGGGATCGGTGCGCCTGCTCGACCACCTGCGCGACCTGGGAATGCCCCTCGCGGTGGTCTCCTCGTCCGCGAACGCTCCGGCGGTGCTGGAGTCGGCCGGGCTGGCCGACCGGTTCGAGACCGTGGTCAGCGGGGCGGTCGCCGAGGAGCAGGGCCTCAAGGGCAAGCCGGCGCCGGACACCTTCGCCTACGCTGCCCGGCTGCTCGGCGCAGTGGTCGACCGGGCCGTCGTTCTCGAGGACGCGGTCTCCGGGGTCCGCGCCGGCGCGGCCGGCGGGTTCGGGCTCGTGATCGGCGTCGACCGCGGAGCCGGGCGGTCGACCCTCGAGGAGGCCGGCGCACACGTGGTGGTGACGGACCTCGACCAGCTGGTGCCGGGCGGCAGCGCATGAGCAGGCGCGCGAAGCTCAAGACCCCGATGGACCTCGGTCGCTTCCCGACCGACCCGTGGAGGTTGGTGGAGACCGCCCATCGCGCCCACGACCTCGGCACCACGGAGACGCTGTTCACCGTCGGCAACGGCTACCTCGGCCTGCGCGCCAACCCCGAGGAGGGCCGCGACGCCGCCGCCCACGGCACCTTCATCAACGGCTTCCACGAGACGTGGCCGATCCGGCACGCCGAGGCAGCGTTCGGCTTCGCGCGCACCGGGCAGACGATCGTCAACGTCCCCGACGCCAAGCTGATGAAGCTGTACGTCGACGACGAGCCGCTCATCCTCGGCACCGCCGAGGTCGAGTCCTACGAGCGCGCGCTCGACTTCCGCGACGGCGTGCTGCGCCGCTCGCTGGTCTGGCGTACGCCGGCCGGCAAGCGCGTCCTCGTCGAGTCCACCCGGATGGTCTCGATGACCCAGCGCCACCTGGCACTGATGACCCTCGAGGTCACCATGCTCTCGGGCGACGCCCCGATCGTGATCTCCTCGCAGCTGCTCAACCGGCAGGACGGCGAGGACGAGTACCACGTGCCCACCGCTGCCATGGGCGAGGGCGCCGACCCGCGCAAGGCCGTTGCCTTCGGCCGCCGGGTGCTGCTGCCGCGGGCTCACTACGTCCGCGACGACCGGATGATGCTGGCCTACCAGTGCGCCGAGTCCGAGATGACGATCGCTGTGGCCGCCGACCACCACCTCGAGACGGACGCCGAGCACGAGGTGATCCTCAGCAGCACCGAGGACATCGGGAAGATGGCCTTCCGGGTCGAGGCGCAGGAGGGGCACAAGATCCGCCTGGAGAAGGCGGTCGCCTACCACACCTCCCGCGGCGTACCCGTGCGCGAGCTGTCCGATCGCTGCGACCGCACCCTCGACCGCGCGCGCCAGCACTCCTTCGAGCACTACCTCACCGAGCAGCGCGAGTGGTACGACGGGTACTGGGCCGCCAGCGACGTCGAGGTCGAGGGTGCCGACGACCGCACCCAGCAGGCGATCCGGTTCAACGTGTTCTCCCTGGCGCAGGCCAGTGCCCGGGCCGACCAGCAGGGCGTCCCCGCCAAGGGCGTCACCGGCTCGGGCTACGAGGGCCACTACTTCTGGGACTCCGAGGTCTACGTCGTCCCGTTCCTCACCTTCACCCAGCCCCACGTCGCGCGGAACCTGCTGCACTTCCGCTACCGGATGCTCCCGGCGGCCCGGACCCGTGCGCGCGAGATGGCGCAGAGCGGCGCGCTGTTCCCGTGGCGCACGATCAACGGCGAGGAGGCCTCGGCGTACTACGCGGCCGGCAGTGCCCAGATGCACATCAACGCCGACATCGCCTACGCCCTGATGCAGTACATCGGCGCCAGCAACGACATCGGCTTCCTGGTCCGCGACGGCGTCGACCTGCTCGTGGAGACCGCGCGGATGTGGACCGAGCTCGGCTTCTGGCGGAGCAACGGCGAGCGGTCCTTCCACATCCACGGGGTCACCGGGCCCGACGAGTACACCACCGTCGTGAACAACAACCTGTTCACGAACGTGATGGCCCGCTACAACCTCGACCGCGCCGCGCTGGTCGTCGACCGGATCAAGGAGCACTACCCCGGCGACCACGCCAGGCTGGTGCACCGGCTCGGGCTGAAGGAGTCCGAGGTCGAGGAGTGGCGTCGCTGCGCCGAGGGCATGACGATCCCCTTCGACGAGGGTCTCGGCATCCACCCGCAGGACGACTTCTTCCTCGACCGCGAGGTGTGGGACCTCTCCCGCACGCCGCTGGAGAACCGCCCGCTGATGCTGCACTACCACCCACTGGTGATCTACCGGTTCCAGGTGCTCAAGCAGGCCGACGTGGTGCTGGCCATGTTCCTGCACGGCGACCGGTTCACGCCGGAGCAGAAGAAGGCCAACTTCGAGTACTACGACCCGATCACCACCGGCGACTCCACGCTCTCGGCAGTCGTGCAGTCGATCGTGGCCTCGGAGGTCGGCTACCACGAAGCGGCGATGGACTACTTCCAGCAGGCGATGTACGTCGACCTGGCCGACCTGCACGAGAACACCGTCGACGGCCTGCACGTGGCCTCCAACGGTGGCGTCTGGAGCGCCCTGGCGTTCGGGTTCGCGGGCATGCGCGACCGCAACGGTCGGTTGTCGTTCGACCCCCGCCTGCCCGAGGACTGGAGGCTGCTGCGCTTCCGGGTCGCGTGGCGCGGCTCGCGGCTGCTCGTGGAGCTGACCCAGGACGAGCTCTGCCTGAGCATCATCGAGGACGGCGAGCCCGGCGTACGCGTCCGGGTCCGTGGTGAGGTCCACGAGTTCAGCCGCGCCGAGCCGCTCCGGGTCCCGCTCGACCACCAGGGCCCCCGGCTTCCCGGCATGCTCGGCGAGAAGCCGCAGACCGGCGGCACCCGCGCCGACGGCACGAAGATCACGGCCGGGGTGCCCGAGCCGATGATGTTCGACGAGGACGCGCCCGACCTGTGGCCCGATCCCGAGCCGACCGACCTCAGTACCCCGCCACCACCGTGACCGTGCCCCGTGGGATCTCGGTGAAGCCGCCGTCGGTGACCACGACCGGCATCGTCTCGACCAGTCCCGCCCACTCGGCCTGATCGGCCACGCCCACCTCCACCGGTGCGCCGGCCGCGACCCACGCCGCTGCCCGTTCGGGTGGCAGCGACTCGAGCACCAGCTGGGCCGCGTGACCCACCTGGGCCGCGGCCTTGCCGGTCGTGAGGGTCACGTGCGGGTTCAGCCACAGCCGGGCGCCGCCCTCGACCGGATCGCCCGGCCCGTCGTCCTCGAGCGTGAGCCCACCGACCTGGAGCCGGGAGATCTCGGGGTCCACCTCGTCGACCGGCCCGGGCACGTGCACGGCCACGTCGACCCCGTGCGCCCGGTGGGTGAAGACTCCCGGCACGGCGAGCTGTCGGTCCCACCCCGCGCCACGCGCCCGGCGTACGACCTTGCGGATCGGTCCCGACCGCCACCGCTCGGTGCGCGCCCGCACCTCGGGGTCGGCGTCGGCCGCCGTGAACGCCGCCAGGGCGAGCGCGACGGCCGATCCGGTCGCGCGCAGCACTGCGGTGTGGCTCGGCGGCGCGGCCTTCTCGACGCGGACGACGACCTGCAGGGCCCAGGGGACGCTCATGCCCGTCGGGCGGGATCGTCGCGCGGGAACATCACCCCGTCGGGGTCGACGCGCTCCAGGATCGCCTCCGCGATCTGCGCGAGCTGCCTGGTCTGCTCCTGGCTCAGGGCGTCGATGACGTGGGCACGCACGTTGGCCACGTGACCCGGTGCGGTGTCGACGAGCTTCGCCCACCCCGTCTCGGTGAGCCGGATGTTGGTGGCCCGGCCGTCCTCCGGGCACGGGAACCGCTCGACGAGGCTGCGGGTCTCCAGGCGCGTCACGACGTGCGAGAGCCGCGGCAGGGTGGCGTTGGTCCGGGCCGCCAGCTGGCTCATCCGCAGGGTGCGGTCGGGAGCCTCCGAGAGCATCGCGAGCACGAAGTACTCGAAGTGGCTCAGGCCCGCGTCACGACGGAGCTGGGAGTCCAGGACGCCGGGGAGCAGCTCGACCAGGGCGATCAGCCGCACCCAGGCCTGTTGCTGCTCCTCGTCCAGCCACCGCGTGCTCATGGGGGAGAGTGTCGCACCGTCGGCGGTTTGTCCCACTGGTCATCGAGGCCTGCGAGGCGCACAGTGGAGACGGAGGTCCTCATGGGTTCCATCGGCATCACCATCATCGTCGTCCTGGTCGTCGTCTTCGGCGTGGCCATCTACATGGACCTGAAGCGCAAGCGCCTGCGCGACACCAAGACCGGCGGCGTCATGGGCCAGGACTCCCGCGCCCTGCGCCGCGACGACAAGGGAGAGCCGAACGCTGGGGTGCCGAGGCGGCTGACGCTCCGGCCCGAAGGAGGACGTCATGTCACCGTTGCTCATCATCGTCATCGTCGCCCTGGTCGTGGTCTTCGGCCTGGGGATCCGCTACGACCTGAAGCGTCGCCACCTGCGCGGCCTGGGCGACCCCGCGGCCTACCGCAACACCAAGCACGACGCCCAAGGACGCGCCGACCGCCTCGGCCGAGTGCCGGCATGGGCGGTGGCGGAGACCCGGCGGTGGCGGCTTCTGACGCTGGGCAGCCTTGCGGACAAGCAGTCTGACGTTGCTTGATCGCACGTTCCAACAAACGCGCCGTTGATCACACGTTCCAGCAACCACGAAGGACGGGTTCTCAGGCGCCCGCATCTCGCACATCCCGAGGAAGCGCTCACAGCACCCCGTCGAGCGAGTGCGCGCCGTGCCGCGCCTTGGCGGCCAGGTAGCGCCCGTTCGCCGGTGAGAGGTGGACGCCGGTCGGGACCCGCTCGGCCACGGTGATCCCGAGCCGGTCGAGCTGCTCGGCCTTGTCCGGGTTGTTGCTCGAGCAACGCCACGCGCGGCTCCCCCAGGGACGCGAGCATCTGCGCGGCGGGCGTGTAGTCGCGGGCGTCGGCCTCGCAGCCGAGCGCGAGGTTGGCCTCGTAGGTGTCGAGGCCGTCGTCCTGGAGCACGTAGGCGTCGAGCTTGCGGTAGAGCCCGATGCCGCGCCCCTCCTGGCGCAGGTAGAGCAGGTAGCCGCCGGTCGTCGGAGATCCGCTCCACCGACTCGCGCAGCTGCGGACCGCAGTCGCAGCGCTGGCTGCCGAAGACGTCACCGGTCAGGCACTCGCTGTGCAGGCGGACCAACGGGAGGGCATCGGGTCGCGGTGCCCGTGGGGTCAGCCGGTCACCGAGTCCGAGCGCCAGGTGCTCGCGCCCGTCGGCCAGCCCGTGGAAGGTGAACACGCGTGCCTGGGTGGCGTACCCGTCGGCGAACTCCAGCGGGATGACGAGCTGGGTGCGGATCGTCGCCACCGGCGGCCGGGTGCTCATGCGCTCTCCTCGGCGGCGAGCTCGACGCAGAAGCGCGAGGAGAGCGCATAGCGAAGGAGTACGACGTCGCCGATCGGCCGCACCTCCGCGAGCCGGGCCCGACGACCCGGGTTGAACGGGAACTGCCCGTCGCCGACGAACCGGCTCGCCCGCGAGTCACCGACGAAGAACGGCGCGACCACCAGCTGGAGCTCGTCGGCCAGGTCGGCGGTGAGGAACTGGGTGTGCACCGTCCCGCCGCCCTCGACCATCAGCCGGCGCACGCCGCGGGCGCGGAGGTCCTCGCTCATCCGGCGCACGTCGACCGGGTCACCGCCGTCGACCACGGTCGCGACCCGGCCCAGCCGTCGCCGCGCCTCGAGGACGGAGCCGGAGGCGCAGTAGACGAGCTTCTCGCTCTCGCCGGTCGCGAAGAAGTCGGCGCACGGGTCGAGATCCGCGTGCCGGGTCATGGTCACCTTGACCGGCGTACGGCCCAGGCCCTGCGCCTCGCGCCGACGCACCCGGGCCGGCTTGCGGACCAGCAGGCGCGGGTTGTCGTGCCGGATCGTCGCGGCGCCGACCATGATCGCGTCGCACCCGGCGCGGACGTCGTCGACGCGGTCGAGGTCGGCCTCGTTGGACAGGACGAGGCGCTCGCCGGTGCCGCGGTCGAGGTAGCCGTCGATCGAGACGCCACAGCTCAGCAACGTGTACGGACGCTCAGGCATGCGAGGCCCTCCTCCGCATCCCCAGCAGCAGCACGGCTGCGCCGGGCAGGCTCGCGACGAAGACCATCACGCCGTAGACGACGGCGGTGGCCACTCCCTGTGCCGCACCCAGTCCGGCAGCGGCGAACGCCCAGCGCGGCGACGCCCTCGCGCGGTCCCCACCCCGCGATGTTGGCCGGGATGCTCATCGCCGCCAGCACCAGCAGCGCCAGCGGCACCAGCTCGAGCGTCGACGTCGTGGCGCCGGCTGTGCGGGCGGCGACGACGAACGTGACGACGTGCCCCAGCACCGCCAGCGACGAGGCCACCACGATGACCGGCCACGTCGCGCGGGGCAGCGCACGGCAGCACAGGAACAGCACCACGACGCCGGCCACGGTGAGCGCGCCCAGCACCAGGGCCGAGGAGCGCACCGGGGACGGCAGGGCGAGCAGCACGAGCACCGTCAGCATCACCTGGACGCCCTGGCCGGACACGCGGTCCCACACCACCGCGCGAGCTCCGCGGGGGACGTCGCCGGAGTCCCGGCCCTGCCGGACGGCGCGGTGCACGTCGCCGAGGACTCCGCCGGGCAGCGTCGTGTTGAGGAACTGGGAGCGGTAGTACGCCGCCACCGCCGCGCGCAACGGCAGCCCGACGCCCTGGCCGCGCACCAGCACGCTCCACCGCCAGGCGCAGCACACGGTCGTGCCGGCGGCGATCACGGTCGCGACGGCCAGCGCGCGTCCGTCGACGTTGCGGACGCCGTCGAGGAACGGTCCGCTGCCCACGCTCCAGAGGAGTACGCCGAGGATCGCCGCGCCACCGGCGATGCGGCCCCAGGCCCAGACGCGGCGGCTCATCGGGCCACCTCGGCGAGCACGTCGGCCACCTTCTCGGCGGTGACGGACCAGCCCGTCAGCGCCGTACGACGAGCGAGGGCTGCCGAGCGCAGGTCCACGCGCAGGGCGGGATCCGACAGCCACCGGCGCAGCGCCGTCGACAGCGCACTCGTGTCGCCGGCCGGGACGAGCAGGCCCGGCTCTCCGAGCGGTGAGGTGCCGAGCGCCTCCGACAACCCGCCCACGTCGGTCGCGACGACCGGCACGCCTCGGGCGAGGGACTCGGTGACGACCATGCCCCAGCTCTCCGCCCGGCTGGCGAGCACGGTCACGTCGGCCGACGCGTAGGCCTTGTCGAGCTCGTCGCGGTCGAGGGCACCGGTCCAGGTGACGCGCTCGGCGACACCGAGCTCGACCGCGAGCCGCTGCATCGCTTCTGCGTGCGTTCGGTCGCGCGCCAGCGAGCCCACGCAGGTGAGGGACCAGGGAAGGTGGAGGAGATCGGCAAGGGCGGTCAGCATCACCTCGTGGCCCTTGTCCGGCGTCACGGCCGCGACGCAGAGCAGCTGCTCGCCGTCCGCCGACCCGGGCGCGACCTCGGCCGGGTCGACTCCCGGCTCCGCGACGTGCACGGGACACCTCGGCGCGTAGGCGTCGAGCACCCACCCGCGGCTCCACGCACTGGTCGTCACGACGGCACGTGCGGACGCGAGCACGCGCGCCTCCGCCGGCCGCGCGTCGGCGGAGCGCTCGCCGAACGGCATGTGCAGGAGTACGACGAGACGCACTCGTCCCGCCGACCGCTCGACCTCGTCGGGATCCGCCACGGCGACCAACCCGTCGACGAGCACCACCGCCCCGTCGGGCACGCCCGCCAGCGAGGTCACGCTCGACGACCTCCCAGCCGAGCCGCGCCAGCTCGTCGCACAGCCGCCGGTCGTAGACGTTGCCGCCACTGGGCAGGGTCGGGTCGTCGACCCCCTCGGGCACGACGACCTGGACCACGGGCGGCGTCATGGCGCCCGCTCGTAGCTGACCCACGCGACGTGGGACTCGTGCAGGGTGATCTCGACGGCCGTCACTGCGCGCGCAGACGACCCGAGCGACCCGGCGTTGAGCCGGTCGCAGATCCGGTCGGCCACGACCTGCGCCAGCACCTCGGTGGTCGTGTTGACGCCGGCGAGCGAGGGCTCGTCGTCGAGGTTGCGATAGCTCAGCTCGCCCACGACCTCGGCGACCTGCTGGGTGGCCAGTCCGATGTCGACGACGATCCCGTCGGCGTCGAGCTCGGGCCGGCGGAAGGTCGCGTCCACGAGGTAGGTGGCGCCGTGCAGTCCCTGTGCCGGGCCGAAGACCTCCCCCTTCAGGCTGTGCGCCACCATCATGTGGTCGCGGACGGTCACGCTGAACACGTCAGCTCCCCTCGTAGGTGATCGTGTGGCCGTTGCCGTAGGCGACCAGATGACACAGCGCCGCGAGCTTCCCGGCAGCGAGCAGCGGCATCACGTCGGGCAGCTCCTCGAAGCGCGAGGTCCCGGTGAGCAGCACGTCGAAGGCGGGGTCGCGCAGGAGCTCGAGGGCGAGGCGCATCCGCTCCCTCGTCGTACGACGGCCGCGCCGTGCCGTGGCCACCGTGCCGACCTGGCTGGACCGGATCGTCAGCCGGTCGGAGTGGAACCGGCCGCCGAGCGAGAGCGCGACCTCGGTGTCGCCGTACCAGCTGAGGTCGACGACCGTGCCCTCCTTGACCAGCAGGTCGAGCGACAGCTGGAGACCGGCAGCGGTCGCGCTGGTGTGCACCACGAGGTCACGGCCGGGCGTGACCTCGGCAGGCGTCGCGAACCCGACGCCGAGACCAGCGGCCACCGAGGCCCGCGAGGAGTCGACGTCGACGAGCGTCACCTCGACCCCGGGGATGCGTGCGAGCAACCGCGCGACGCAGCACCCGACCATGCCGGCGCCGACGACAGCGACCCGGTCTCCGACCAGCGGTGCCGCGTCCCACAACGCGTTCACCGCCGTCTCGACCGTGCCGGCCAGCACGGCCCGCGCAGCAGGCACGCCGTCGGGCACGAGGTGGACCGCGTCGACCGGCACGACGTAGCGGGTCTGGTGCGGGTGCAGGCAGAAGACCGTGCGCCCGACGAGGTCGCCGGGTCCCTGCTCGACCCGACCGACCGAGAGATAGCCGTACTTCACCGGCCCGGGGAAGTCACCCTCCTGGAACGGCGCCCGCATCGCGGCGTGCTGGCTCTCGGGGACCCGGCCCTCGAAGACCAGCGCCTCGGTGCCCCGGCTCACCCCCGACGCGACGGCGCGCACGAGCACCTCGTCGGGCGTGGGCTCGGGGAGGGGCACCGGGCGGAGCTCGCCGACGCCGGGCTCGCGCACCCAGAACGCGAGTGCCTCGTCCGTCATCGACCCACCCGCCTCGCTGTCGTCCGTTGAACCGTGTCGTTGAACCAGTGCACCCGGTTCGCCGTACCAACTCTCTGTAACCACTGAACGGAGCGCACGTGCCCACGGTTCAACCGATCTCGACGACCGGGGTGCTCTCGCGCATCGGGCCGGCCAATGTGGTCACGTTCGTCCGGGCTGTCCTCTCCTGCGTCGTCGCAGGACTGGTCGTCGCCTCCTTCGGTGGCGTCGACCACGTGCGCGCGGTCGTCGTGCTCGCGACGGTCGCGCTGGTGCTCGACTGGGTCGACGGGCAGGTCGCGCGGCGTACGCACACGGAGTCGGCGTTCGGGGCGCGCTTCGACATGGAGGTCGACGCGTTCCTGATCCTCGTGCTCAGCGCCTACGTCGCGGCGACGTTCGGCATCTGGGTGCTCGCGATCGGCCTCGCCCGCTACCTGCTGCTCGCGGCCGAGCGGGTGCTGCCGTGGCTGCGCCGGCCGTCGCCGCCGCGCTACTGGGGCAAGGTCGTCGCAGCGCTCCAGGGCGTCGTGCTCACCGTCGCCGCCGCCGACGTCCTGCCTGCGGTGGTCACCTGGGTCCTGCTCGTCGTCGCCCTCGCGCTGCTCGCGGAGTCGTTCGGGCGTCAGGCCTGGTGGCTGTGGCGGACCCGCGACGGCGCGACGGTCGACGGGCGGTTCGAGGCGCCGCTCACCGTGCTGGCGCTCGTCCTCGTCTGGGTGGGACTCACCCTGCCCAACCGGGTCGAGGACCTCGGCGTGGCCGAGCTCGTCCGCCTCCCGCTGGAGGCCCTCGTGCTCGTCGCGCTGGCGGTCCTGCTGCCCCCGCGGTGGCGCGACCTGCTCGCGGTGACCTTCGGCGTGGTGCTGGCCCTCGTGACCGTCGCCAAGGCACTCGACATGGGATTCTTCTTCGCGCTCAACCGGTCCTTCGACCCGGTGATCGACTGGACCTACACCGGGTCGCTGGTCAGCCTGCTGAGCGACTCGCTCGGCACGCCACTGGCCGTCGTCCTGCTCGTCCTCGCCGCGGTCGTCCTGGTCGGCGTGCTCGTGCTGATGCCGTTGGCCGTACGCCGCCTCGCCCGCATCGTCGCGCGTCATCGGCCGGTCTCCCTGCGGGCGGCCACCTCGCTCGCCGTGGTGTGGGTCCTGGCGACGGTCGTGGGCGTCCATCTCGAGCAGGTGGCGCCGTTCGCCTCGGCCAACGCCGCGGAGTACGCCTACGCCGAGGTCAGCCGGATCCCGGTCGAGCTCCGCGACCAGCGCGAGTTCGCGCGCGCCGCGGCCGAGGACCCGATGCGCGACGTCCCGGGCGACCAGCTGCTGACCCGCCTGCGCGGCAAGGACGTGCTGTTCGTGTTCGTGGAGAGCTACGGCCGGTCGGCGGTGCAGGGCTCGTCGTTCTCCCCGGGTGTCGATGCGGTGCTCGACGAGGGGACCAGCCGGCTGCGCGCCCGCGGCTTCGACGCACGCAGCGCGTTCCTCACCTCGCCGACGTTCGGCGCGATCAGCTGGCTGGCGCACGCGACGCTGCAGTCGGGACTGTGGGTCGACACCCAGCAGCGCTACGACGTGCTGATGACCAGCGAGCGCGACACCCTGAGCTCGCTGTTCGGGCGGGCCGGCTGGCGCACCGTCGGGGACAGCCCGGCCAACACCCACGACTGGCCGCAGGGCGCGTTCTACGACTTCGACCAGCTCTACGACTCCCGCAACGTCGGCTACCGCGGGCCGCGGTTCGGCTACCCGACGATGCCCGACCAGTACACCCTCGACGCGTTCCACCGGCTCGAGCTGGCCCCGGAGGACCGCGACCCGGTGATGGCGGAGATCGACCTGATCTCCAGCCACGCCCCCTGGTCGCGCACGCCGCACCTGATCGACCAGGCCGACGTCGGCGACGGCTCGGTCTTCGAGGGGATGCCGGAGCAGCTGCCGTCGAAGACGGTGATCTGGCAGTCGCCGGAGCGGGTGCGGGCGGCGTACGGCGAGGCCATCGAGTACTCCCTGCGCTCGCTGGTCTCCTTCGTCGAGCACCACGGCGACGACGACCTGGTGCTCGTGCTGCTCGGCGACCACCAGCCCGCCAACATCGTCTCCGGCCAGGACGCCGACCACGACGTGCCGGTCACCGTGGTGAGCCGCGACCGGTCGGTGCTCACCGCGTTCGAGGGGTGGGGCTGGCAGCAGGGCATGAACCCCACACCGGACGCACCCGTCACGCGGATGGACACCTTCCGCGACCGCTTCCTCGCGACGTTCAGCCGGTGAACGGCACACTGAACCTCGAAGGCTCCCTCTCCGTATCACCGGTGAGAGGTGGCCCAGGAGGCGGTATGGGCGACGACGAGGTCGCGCTGATGCAGCAGCTGCACGACGAGCACGCCGGTGCGCTGTGGGGCTACTGCCTGCGGCTGACCGGCCACGACCGCGCCCGTGCGGAGGACGTCGTGCAGGAGACCCTGCTGCGCGCCTGGCGCAAGCGCGACGTGCTCGACAACCCGGCTCCCGCCGTGCGCGGCTGGCTGTTCACCGTGGCGCGCAACATCGTCATCGACGAGTGGCGCACCCGCCGGGCCCGCAGCGAGGTGACGGTCGCGGACGTCCCCGAGGGTCCCGGCCAGGACGACAGCACCGACCAGCTGCTGCTCTCGTGGGTCGTCGCCGAGGCGATCACCCGGCTCTCCGAGGAGCACCGCGCCGTCCTGCTCGAGTGCTACTACCGCGGCCGGCCGGTCTCCGAGGCGGCCAAGCGGCTCGGCGTACCCGAGGGCACCGTGAAGTCCCGCACCCACTACGCGCTGCGCGCCCTGCGCCTCGCCCTCGAGGAGATGGGGGTGGGTGCGGGATGAGCTGTGACTTCGCCGAGCTCGACGGCTCCTACGTCCTCGGGTCCCTCTCCCCCGCCGAGCGGCTGGAGTACGAGAAGCACCTGGCCACCTGCGAGGAGTGCGCCCGGTCGGTGCGCGAGCTCGCCGGCCTGCCGGGGCTGCTCGCCCGCGTCGACCCCGTCATCCTCGAGCCCGCACCGCAGGTCGAACCGGTGCCGGCGACGCTGCTGCCGTCCCTGGTCCGTGAGGTCGGTCGCGTCCGCCGACGTCGGCTGCTGGCGAGCGTCGCGGTGGCCGCCGCCGCTGTGGTCGCCCTCGCCGTCGTGCTGGTGCAGGGTCTCGGTGGCGACGAGCAGCCCTCGACGGCCTCGCCCACCCCGATCCCCAGCGTGGCGCCTCCGGTGGGCCAGCACATGAGCCCGGTCGGGGACGTGCCGGTGACCGCGACGCTGGCCTTCACCCCGGTGGGCTGGGGCACCAAGCTCGACCTGACCTGCAGCTACCGCTCCTTGGGCGAGGGCTACCAGCTGCCGCGGTCGGTCACCTACGGGCTCTTCGTCGTCAACCGCGACGGGAGCGCGGAGCAGGTCGGCACCTGGGAGGCGATCAGCGGGAAGACGATGCACTTCAGTGCCGGCACCGCCGCCCAGCGCAAGGACATCGCCGCGGTCGAGGTGCGGACCACCAGCGGCCGGCCGGTGCTGGTGACGAGGTCCTGACCCGAGTCGGTCAGCGCAGGAAGATCCCGGCGTACGGCTTCGGGTCGAAGTACGTCGTCTTCGGCGGCATCACCTCGCCGCGGTCGGCCACCTCCATCAGCTGCGCGAGGGTCGGGCGGCCGCAGCCAGAACAGCGCTCCCCCGTCGTCGGTCGCACGCGTCGGTCAGGTCGTTCACGGGTGACAGCGCCGGGGCGAACGCCAGCTCGGCGGAGGCCGCGGAGCTGCCGAGCAACGGCTCGAGGACGTGGCTGTTGAGGATCGAGACGTCGAGTCCGGCGACACCCGGCGACCGCGTCCCCCGGAAGACGGCGTCCTGCCAGCGGCCGTCGACGTAGACCGCGAAGGCACCGGTCGAGTCCTCCGGACGCTGCACGTCGGCGAGGTCGAACTCCCCGACCAGCAGCTCCTTCAGCTCCGCGGAGCTCACCTGACCGACCAGCCGGCGGTGGAAGGCGAGCAGCCGCAGTCCGTCGGGCGGGTAGACCACGCAGAGCACGCCCCCGCCCGGCGGTCGCCCGGCCGCTTCCCAGGAACGCAGGCTCGCGGCCACGCGGTGGTGACCGTCGGCGATGTAGTGCACGCCGTCGTCGAGCTCCTTGACGACCGCCTCCGCAGCGGCATCGGGCACCCGCCACACGGTCTGCTCCCACTCGTCGGGACCGGTGAACGTCACCACGGGGTCGGTGCCCATGGTCTCGATGATCGCGGCCTCGACCGCGGGTCCCGTCTCGTGGAGCAGCGCGACGAGCTCGATGCGCACTCCCGCCGTCGCGAAGTGGTCGACCAGCGCCGCCACGCGGTCGGGCTGCACCGACTCGTGGCCGCGCACGCGACCGTCGCCGAAGGCCTCGGCGCTCACGTCGGCCACCACGCCGGTGTGCACCTGGTCGCCGCGCTGCAGCCGGTAGACGTACAGGCCCGCCGCAGCCCCGTCGTACGCCGCGGGGTCGATGCCACTCGACGGGCTGCGCTCGGAGGCGGGCAGCGCGTCGAACATCGCCGAGACGTTCTGCTCCGCGCGGTCCTGGCGGACGATGCCCGCCGCGAACGGCCGCACGACACTCATCGGCGACTCATTCCGACCCGGCGAACGAGGTCGCGGACACCCCGAGGACGTGGGGTACGGCGCCGAGGTCGTCCAGCAACCCGTCGGGCACGGACCCGGCGAGGTCGATCGAGGCCACCGCCGCCTCCCCTCCCCGGAACACCCGGTTCTCCATGTGCTCGACGTTGAGCCGCGCCACGCTCAACAGGTCGAGGACCCGCGCGAGCACGCCCGGCTGGTCGAGGTGGCGGACGGTCAGCGTGACAGACCCGAGTCGGCTCGGCTCGAGGTTCACGCAGTTGCGCGCCTGGCCCTCGTTGAAGGCGTCGACGATCTCGACGACCCCGGCTGCGGTGGCGAGCTGCGCCTGCTGGGTGGACGCTCCGATGTGGTGGGTCCCCACGACCGCCGGGTGCTGGGCGAGGGTCGAGGTCCACTCGCCCTTCCCGCCACTCGGCTCGTCGGGGTAGACGTCCAGGCCGGCGCGCACCTTGCCGGCGTCGAGCGCCTCCAGCAGCGCCGCCTCGTCGACGACGTCGCCGCGGGAGGTGTTGATCAGGATCGCGCCGGGTCGCATCGACTCGAGGAACTTCGCGTCGACCATGGCCTTGGTGTCGGTCGACGAGGGCACGTGGATCGACACGATGTCGGAGGTCTCGAGCAGCTCGGACAGGGAGTCGCACATGGTCACGCCGAGGTCGGCCGCCCGCGACGCGGTCTGCTCGTCGCGCGGCTTCTCCAGCGCCTGGACGTGCAGCCCGAACCCGGCTGCCCGCTCGGCCACGCCGAGCCCGATCGAGCCGAGGCCGATGATGCCGAGCGTCTTGCCGAGGAGCCCTTCGGCCTTGCCGTAGACCTTCTTGTTCCAGCGCCCGGCGCGCAGGTCCGCGACGTTGTCGGCGATGCGTCGGTCGATCGCGAGCAGGAGGCCCATCGTCAGCTCGGCCACGGCGGCGGAGTTGCGGCCCGGCACGTTGGCGACCAGCACGCCGCGCGCGGCGGCGGCCGAGGTGTCGATCGTGTTGGTGCCGGCTCCCGCCCGGATGACGAGCGCGAGCCGGTCGGCCACCTCGAAGACGTCGGCCTTCACCTTGGTGCTGCGGACGACGAGGACGTCGTACCCCTCGATGCGCTCGGCGAGGTCCGAGGCCCCCAGGTCCGAGTCGACCTCGCAGCTGTGGCCGCGGCTCTCGAGCTCGCCGACCGCCGTCTCCGGCAGCGAGTCCGCGATCAGGATGCGCAGGCTCATGCACACCACCTCCCTGGGGTGAGTGTGACTCAGGTCTCGCTCGTCAGCCAGAGCACGGCGTACGGCGGCAGGTGGAACGCCTCGTAGTAGCCGTCCGGTTTCTCCCCTGTGAGCCGGTCGACGACGCGCTCCGGGTCGAGCCCGACGTCGCGCAGCGCGCGGTACGGGAGCACGCGGTCGCTGTCGGTGACGTTGTACGCCTCGAGCATGGATCCCACCGGGTGGTGCCGGGCGACGAGCAGCACGCCGGGGTCGTGCGGGTCGAGCACGTCGGCCGGGACCGAGGCGTGCAGGTGCGGGAGCTGCTTGCGGGCCGCGATCACCTGCCTCAGCGACTCCTGCACCCCGTGCGTGTCCTCCGGCGGCGGCCACGGCATCGCGGGCCGATGGACCCAGCGGTTGTCGCCCGCGTGCTCGGGGGCGTCCGCCCAGTCCGCGTCGTTGATGAGGCCGAGCTCGTCGCCCATCCAGATGACGGGGACGCCTCCGAACCCGAGCACGAGCGCGTGCGCCAGGTGGATCCGCGCCGCGGCGAAGGGATCACCGGACTCGAGCCCGGCCAGCGAGGCGAGACTTCCGGAGATGCGGCGGTCGTGCGTGACCGGGTTCTCCTGGAAGACCAGCCCGCGTGCCCACGAGCCCGGGAAGTCGCCGGAGTAGAAGTCGGAGAGGAACTTCCGGTGCGCATAGCCGTTGATGCCCACCGCCGCCGCACTGTCGTCGTCGATGGCCCAGCCGATGTCGTCGTGGCAGCGCGCGTAGGTGATCCAGCTGGTCGTCGAGGGCGGTGGCGGCAGCTGCTGGAGGGAGTACGCCGCCAGGCCGGCGTCGCGGCTGGCGAGCATCGACCAGATCTGCACCATCAGGCTGTTGTGGTAGGCCAGATCGCTGACCTTGCCGTGGTGCTCGCCCTGCCCGAGGTAGGCGAGCAGGTCCTGCGGACCCACGATCGCCTCGGCCTTGAACAGCAGTGCCGGGGCAGCGATCCGGCTGACGGTGCGCAGCGCCTGGGTGAGCGCGTGCACCTCGGGCTGGTTCTGGCAGGTGGTGCCCATCCGCTTCCAGATGAACGCGATCGCGTCGAGCCGCAGCACCTCGACGCCGTGGTTGGCCAGGTCGAGGATGATCTCGGCGTACTCGCAGAGCACGTCGGGGTTCGACCAGTTGACGTCCCACTGGTAGTCGTTGAACGTCGTCCAGACCCAGCCGTTCAGCTCGTCGTCCCAGGTGAAGTTGCCGGGCGCGAAGTCCGGGAACACCTCGGGCAGGGTGCGCTCGTAGTCGTCCGGGGTCGTGCGGTCGTCGTACACGTGGAAGTAGGCGCGGTACGTCGGGTCGCCCTGCCGCGCCCGCTCGGCCCACTCGTGCTCGCGCGCGACGTGGTTGAGCACGAGGTCGAGGCACAGGCTGATGTCGTGCTCGCGCAGCACCTGGGTGAGCCGGCGCAGGTCGTCGGTGGTGCCGAGGTCAGGCCGCACGCTGCGGTAGTCCTGCACCGCGTAGCCACCGTCGTTGGGCGCCGGCCGTGGCGTGAGCAGCGGCATCAGGTGCAGGTAGGTGACGCCGAGGTCGGCGAGGTACGGCGTCCGCTCGGCCACCCCGCTCAGGGTGCCGCCGAACCGGTCGGCGTACGCCGCGTAGCCGACCATGTCCTGGCGCTGGAACCAGTCGGGCGCCAGTGATCGCTTCAGGTCGAGCGCGTGCAGCTCCTCGGACCTCGCGGCGAACGCGTCGGCCGCGATCTCGACGAGCCGGTCGGCGACCGCCTCGTGCTTCTCGAACAGCCCGGCGAGCGCGGCCACCAGGTCCGGCCGCCACCGGTCCACGTCGCGCCCGGAACAGCTCCTGCCGGTGGGCGGGGAGGTCGGTCAGGGACGGCATGCGTCCACCCTGCCAGTCAGGTGGGTTCCGGGTCAGCCGCGGGCGACTCGACCGTCGTCCACGATCTCGAGCTTCATGCTCAGCGTGATCGCCTTGAGGCACGAGAGACCGGCGGCGTACAGGATGGCGCCCACGGTGATGAACACGTAGCCCAGCCACTCGAGCCCGCGCACCTCGAGGAGCAACCCGCCGGTGCGTGCCACCACGAAGCCCGGCCCCATCGCGACTGCCCCGAGCACCCACCCGGTGACCCACCGCTGCACCGTCTCCACCGGGCCCGAACCGCTTGCGCGGGATCCCGATGACCCACGCGGGCAGCACCACCAGGGCGGTGAGCATGATGCCGTACATCCCGCCGAGGAAGCCGTAGTAGACCCACCGCGGCTGGAGCCCCGGGATCACGGCGAAGCCGAGCGTGACGATGACCCCCATCAGCAGGCCGGCCGCCACGACCCTGCGCAGGAACGGCCGCGTGTGCGCGATCGACCGGCGGATGCTCGGATGTGCCTGGGTGATCGCGAAGCCGAAGACGCTGTTGCACCAGAGCGCCGCGATGCCGGTGACGGACGCGGCCGCGACGGCCAGCAACAGCTCGGTGAGGCTGGATCCCCGCAGCGGCACGCTGTGCAGGCCTTGCCGTTGCAGGTCCCACATGGTGACCCACACCCACGTGGCCGGCACCAGCTCGATCAGCAGCAACCGCCAGTTGGAGAGCAGCAGGCCGATCCCGCGCACCACCAGGACGAGCATCCCGGCGATCCAGGCGACGGGTGCGAGGTAGCGGCGCGACCCGCCCAGCCGTCGCGCCGTCGCCTCGATCTCCTCGGGATCGGCGTCCGCGACAGCGCGTACGACCTCGAGCAGCCGGAGGGCCCTGCCCCTCATCCGCTGCACGTAGCTCTCGGTGCGGCTCTCGGTCATCCCGGCGGCCTCCCCGAGGTGCGGAGCACAGCGCGCTGCGCACCGGCCTCGGCCCACGGCTGCTCCAGGTCGATCACCGCGATGGCCGAGGTGGGCATCTCGATCACCTCCCCGGTGAGGCGTTCGACCAGGTCCTCGGCGCCCGGGTTGTGACCGACCAGCGCGACGGTCCCGAGGTCGTCGGTCGAGCTCCTGCAGCACGGTCACCAGCCCAGCGGCGGGGGCGGCGTACAGCCGGTTGTCGACCCGCGCCGGCGGAGGTACGTCGAGCTCGGCGGCGACGAGGTCCCACGTGCTCTGCGTCCGCCGGGCCGGCGAGACGAGCGCGAGGTCGATGGACCGGATGTTGCCCGCCAGCCACCGCCCGGCCTCCGGCGCCTGACGCAGGCCCCGACGTCCCAGCGGGCGCTCGAGGTCGGGCTCGCCGCCGGACCAGTCCGACTTCGCGTGCCGCAGGACGATCAGCTCAGGCAACGCAGAACTCGTTTCCCTCGGGGTCGATGATCGAGGCGCCGTCCGGGTCGTCGTACCCGGGCTCCAGGACGTAGCCGAGCGCGCGGGCCCAGAACGCGGCGAGCGCCCGGGGGTCTCCAGCGTCACAGCCGAGCGTCCAGTGCGTGGCCATGGGCACACGCTAGCCGCGCGAGCGGTCCTCGGCCTCAGCCCTCGACGATGATTCCGACCCGGCGACCGGCGCCCGCGGGGGCCACGGACGGGACCAGCTTCCCCGTTTGTTGGAACGTGTGATCAAACGCGGCTGTGTTGGAACGTGTGATCAACGGAGAAGGCTGCCGGGCGTCGCCCGCCTCAGCCCTCGACGATGATCACGTGCAGGTTCCGCGGGCCGTGCACGCCCTCGACGCGGTCGAGCTCGATGTCGCTGGTGGCCGACGGGCCGGAGATCCAGGTCAGCGGGCGCGAGGGGTCGAGCAGGGCGACGGCGTCCTGCACGTCGGCGACCACCTGGTCGGCCCGGACGATGCAGACGTGCCGGTCGGGCACGAGGGTCAGGGCCCGACGCCCCTGGCCCGGGCCGTGGTCGAGCACGATCGTGCCGGTCTCCGCGATCCCGACGCGGGCCTCGGTGACGACCGTGTCGATCCGGTCGAGCTCGGCGGAGGTGAGGTCGGTGTCGTCGAGCGCGTCGGCCACCGAGACGCCCAGACCCTCGGGCACGATCACGCGACCGGCGACGGCCTCCGCGACACGGGCTTCGAGCTGGTCCGGCGTGCACCGCTCCACGACGGCGCGATAGTCGGCCACTCGCTCGGCGAAGAGGTCCACCGACACAGGCCCGGAGGGACCCAGCGGCGGGCGGGCGGGCGCCTCGACGCCGGCGGTCGCCTCACGCACGCGCCGCAGGATCTCGTCACGAGCGGTCACTCGTCGCTTGCCCCCGTCCGTCCGCTTCCACCAGGCGCGGAAGGACTCGCGGGCCGGGATCGGCAGGTCGCGGGCCTGGGTCCAGGGCTTGCCGCCGGGAGGTCGACTCCCGCGCCGCAGCACCCGACCGGCGAGGCCGGCGACGCGTTCGCCGAGCGCCAGCCGTCCTGCCGACCCGAACGCGGCACCGGTCGCCTTCATCGCGAGCGCCTCCAGCTTCGGGCGCCGGTCGCCGCGGTGCGCGTCGACCACCTGCGAGCGCAGGTCGACGAGCACCTCCGGGATGTCGATGCGCACCGGGCAGACCTCGAAGCAGGCGCCGCACAGCGAGGAGGCGTACGGCAGCGAGTCGGTCTGCGGGTCCTCCCCCACGCCGTGCAGCAGCGGGTTGAGGATCGCGCCGATCGGGCCCGGGTAGACCGAGCCGTAGGCGTGCCCGCCGACGCGCTCGTAGACCGGGCAGACGTTGAGGCAGGCCGAGCACCGGATGCAGCGCAGCGCCTGGCGGCCGACCTCGTCGGCGAGCGCTCGGGTCCGCCCGTTGTCGAGGAGCACGACGTGGATCTCCTGCGGTCCGTCGCCGGGGGTGACGCCGGTCCACATCGAGGTGTACGGGTTCATCCGCTCGCCGGTCGACGAGCGCGGCAGCAGTCGGAGGAAGACGTCGAGGTCCTGCCAGGTCGGCACCACCTTCTCGATGCCGACGACGGAGACCAGCACCTCGGGCAGGGTCAGGCACATCCGGCCGTTGCCCTCCGACTCGACGACCACCAGCGTGCCGGTCTCGGCGACCGCGAAGTTGGCGCCCGAGATCGCGACCTTGGCGCGCAGGAACTTCTCACGCAGGTGCAGACGTGCGGCCCCGGCGAGCTCGGCCGGGTTGTCGGTCAGGTCGTCCGGCGCGGGGCGACCGGCGGCGGCCATCCGCTCCCGGAAGATCTGCAGGATCTCGGCGCGGTTGCGGTGGATCGCCGGCACCAGGATGTGGCTGGGCAGGTCGTCGCCGAGCTGCACGATCAGCTCGGCCAGGTCGGTCTCCCAGGCGGCGATGCCTTCCTCGGCGAGCGCCTCGTTGAGGCCGATCTCCTGGGTGACCATCGACTTGACCTTCACGACCTCGTCGGCGTCGTGCGACTTCGCGATGTCGGCGACGATCCGGTTGGCCTCGGCGCGCGTCGCGGGCCCAGTGCACCGTGCCCCCGGCGGCGGTGACCGCGGCCTCGAAGTGCGTGAGGTGCTGCTCGAGGTCGGCGAGGGTCGCGTCCTTGATGGCGGCTCCGGCGACGCGCAGGTCCTCCCAGTCCTCGACCTCCGCGACGACGCGGGCGCGCTTGTCGCGGATGGTGGTCGTGGCGTGGGCGAGGTTGTGCCGGAGCTGGGTGTTCGCGAGCGCCGTACGCGCCGCCTCGGGGAACGCCGGCATCCCGACGAAGGTGGCGGTCATGCGGCCCCCTCCGTCGCGGCCAGGACTTCCGCCAGGTGCATGGTTCGTACGCCGCCCCGCTGCCGGTCGAGCAGCCCACCCATGTGCATCAGGCACGAGCTGTCGCCGGCGACGAGCACCTCGGCCCCGGTCTCCCGCACGTGCCGCACCTTGTCCGAGCCCATCGCGATCGAGGTGTCGGCGTTCTTGACGGCGAAGGTGCCGCCGAACCCGCAGCACTCGTTCGGCGCCGGGAAGGTCGACGAGCCGGATCCCGCGCACCGCCTCGAGCAGGCGGAGCGGGCGGTCACCGACTCCCAGCGCACGCAGCGAGTGGCAGGTCGGGTGGTAGGTGACCGTGTGCGGGAACGACGCCCCCACGTCGGTCACGCCGAGCACGTCGACGAGGAACTCGGACAGCTCGAAGACCCGCGGCTCCAGGGCGGTGACCCGCTCCATCAGCTGGGTGTCCCCCGACCGCTTCGCGACGATGCGCTGCTGGTGCCGTGCCGATCCGGCGCACGAGCCGGAGGGCGTGACGACGGCGTCGTACGGCTCGAAGGCGTCGACGAACGTCCGCACCGTCGGCACCGCCTCGTCGAGGTAGCCGGTGTTCACCATCGGCTGCCCGCAGCAGGTCTGGCTCTCGGGGAACTCCACGTCGACGCCGAGCCGGCGCAACAGGGTCACCACGGCCTTCCCCGCGTCGGGGAACAACGCGTCGTTGAGACAGGTGACCTGCAGTGCCACTCGCATCTGGTCAGCTCCCGGGATGGCTGCGAAGCCGTTCCTCGGCTGAGTCCCAGCCGTGGGTCGTACCTGGCTCGTACCCCGTCAGCTCCTGAGTACGACGCAACAGCGCGCGCATCGCCGCGAGGTCGGGCAGGTCCTCGCCGAGCGCGCGGGCCTGCACGAGCACGTTGCCGAGTGCGGCCGCCTCGGTCGGACCGGCGACCACGGGCAGGTCGCACGCGTCGGCGGTCAGCTGGCAGAGCAGCTCGTTCTGCGAGCCACCCCCGACCACATGGACCACCTCGGGACGCACACCCGCGATCGTAGACGCGGCGCGAACAGTGCGCCGGTACGCGAGCGCCAGGCTGTCCAGCACCAGCCGGGTGAACTGGGCCTTCGTCTCCGCAGGGCAGGAAGCGGACGGTGCCGTCGACGCCGGCCTCGTTGGTGAAGTCCGCGCTCCGAGCCTCCTCGCTGAGGATGGGCGCCGACAGCTCGAGTCCGGCGAGAGACCACGTCAGTGGGATGACGCTACGGTCGATGGACCAGTCCGGCGACGACGTGGAGGAACGCATGGATCGCCACGAGGTCTTGATCGTGGGGGGTGGCAACGCCGGGATCTCGCTGGCCGCTCGCCTGCTCCGCGACGGCGTGCAGGACGTGGCTGTCGCGGAGTCGCAACCTGTTCACCGCTACCGGCCGCTGCTGAACTACGTCGGGGGTGGCGAGGCGCGCATGTCGTCGCTGGAGAAGCCGGTCGCCGAGGTCGTCCCTGACGGGTGCACGTGGTATCGCGAGCAGGTGGTGTCGGTCGATGCAGGCGACCCGAGCGTGCTGACCCGGGACGGTCGACGGATCGGCTGCTCGGCGTTGGTGCTCTGCCCAGGGCTCGAGGAGGACTGGGACGCCACGCCTGGTCTGCTCGAGGCCTACGCGGCTGGTTGGGCCGGCTCGACGTTCGTCGTCGGCTCCGCCCCGCGGGTGTGGCCGGGGCTTCGGGAGCTGTCCGGTGGCCGCGTGCTCTTCACTGTGCCGCCCGAGCCCGCACCGTGCGGGGCGACCGCGCTCAAGCCCCTCTTCATGGCCTGCGACCACTGGCAGCGCAAGGGCGTGCTCGGCAACCTCGACGTCCAGCTGGTTCTGCCCGGGCCATCACCTGTCGGTGTGCCGGCGGCGGACAAGCGGCTGGAGCAGACCCTGGCGTCGTACGGCGTGAAGGTGCTGCGCGAGGCCCGAGTCGTCGATCTCGACACCCGGCGGGTCACCGTGGCCACCCCCGAAGGCAACCAGGAGCTCGGCGACGTCGCCTATGCACACGTCGTCCCCCACTACCGGGCCCCTCGCTGGATCGCCGGAAGCGGCCTCTCGGGCGTGACCTCGGCCGGTCTGGTGGATGTCGACCCCCGCACGCTGCGCCACCGTCGGCACCCTTCGATCTGGTCGCTGGGCGACGCCGCCGATCTCGCCACCCGGCCCTCAGGTGGGGCACTACGCAAGCAGGTCGCGGTCCTGGCTCACAACATCACCGCCGGCGACACCGCGCAATGGCAGCACTATGACGGCTACACCGTCATGCCGATCACGGTCGCGCGTCATCGGCTCATGCTCATCGAGGTCGACCGCGACGGCCGAGCGGCGCCGACGGTGCCCTTTCCCGACCTCCTCCGACCCCGACGTGCCACCTGGTGGGTGGATCGCTACGTCCTGCCGGTGACCTACTTCCGTCGCATCCTGCGCGGGAAGGTCTGAGCCCGCGGTGCTGAACCGCCTTGCCGCCTACAGTCATCGTGGTGCGAATGGGCCAGTGCCCGACAGGACGTGGAGAGTGGGGGCTGAGGACGCATGAAGATCCTGGTGACAGGTGCGACTGGCTACGTCGGGGGACGGTTGGTGCCGCAGCTCCTCGATGGCGGGCACGACGTACGCACGACGACGACCAGCCCTGACCGCGAACGGCCGTGGTGGGGAGACAGAGTGGAGACCGTCGTCATGGACGCGCTTGACGCCGATCAGGTCGCAGCCGCCTGCGAGGGCGTGGATGCCGTGTACTACCTGATCCACGGGATGGGTGGCGAGAACTTCGCCATCACCGACCGCACGGCAGCCACCCATCTCGTGGACGGCGCACGTGCCCACGGCGTGGACCGGATCGTGTATCTGTCCGGGATGGCGCCGGATGTGGCCGACGACGACCTCTCGGAGCACATCAAGTCCCGCCGCGAGGTCGAACGGATCCTGAGCGACGGTCCCGCCACCGTCGTCGTCCTGCGCGCCGCAGTGCTGATCGGCAGCGGGTCCACATCCTTCGAGGTCATTCGGCAGGTCGGCGAACGCATGCCCGTCCACACGATCCCCACCTGGATGGACTCCTTGGTGCAGCCGATCGCTGTCGTCGACGTCCTCGAGGCGCTGGTGGGCGCGCTGGCGTACGCCGGCCCCTCACGCCACTTCGACGTGGGCGGCCCCGACCGACTGCGCTACGGCGCGTTGCTCGACACCTACACCGCGCATGCGGGGATCGAACGCCCACAGGTCGACGTGCCTCTGCTGCCGACTGCGCTCGTCGGGACGCTGGTCGGAAGCCTCACCGACGTGCCCCGGCCAACGGTCGAGGCTCTGGTCGAGAGTCTGCGTCACGACATGGTCGCGGCGGACGACGACTTCCGGGAGGTGCTGCTTCCCCGGGGCCATCGTCTGGTGGGGCTGGACGAGGCCTTCCGCCGCTCGCTCGCCGGGCCCGCGCCGAGCCCCGAGGACGCCGACCCGATGGGACCCCTTCCGCAGGATCCGGTCTGGGCCAGCGGCGGGGACGACCGGCCCGCCATGGCCAAGGTGGTCGATGCGGTCAAGGACGTCCTGCCGGGCTCCTGAGCGCATGACGATCAGGGTTCCCCCTCCTTCTCGAACGTGACCGTGACCCGCTCGAACCCCTTGTGCCGCTGGGCCTTCGCGTACTCGCGGTACACCTGCTCGTCGGCCTCGGTGAGCACGACGTTGTCGGTGAACGGCGTCAGCAGTGCCCGCGGGTACAGCCGCTTGGCGAGTACGACGTTGAGCTCGAGCCCGATCATCGCGATCACGGTGCCGATGTAGATCAGCGCCAGCAGCCCGAGCACCACCGCGAACACGCCGTTCATCGAGCTGGCCTTCTTGATCACGTGCTCGACGTACGCGTTGCCACCGAACTGCAGGACCTGCCAGCCCACCGCGATGAAGATCGCACCCGGGACCAGCTCGCGCACCCGCTCCTTGCGCGGCGTCGAGAGCTGCAGCATCACGAGCAGCACCCCGGTCGTCAGCGCGGTGGTGACGAGGAGCGCGACCCACTTCACCGCGCCGCCCGGGTCACCGCCGAAGACCTGCAGGTTGCTGCCCAGGCTCGACAGCGTCGCGACGAGCAGGAGGGAGAGGCCGGCGAGCACGAGCCACGCACCGCCGCGCAGTCGGCTGATCACCGGGTTGAGCCGGCTGTTGCGCGGGATCGCCCAGGAGACGTTGACCGCGTTCTGCGCCGCCTGCCCGAGCCCGATGACGCCGTAGAGCGCGGCGACGGATCCGATGACGACTGCCGTCGTGCTGCCGGACAGTCCCTCCGGCCGACCCAGCTGGTCACCGACGATCGGGAACTGTGCCAACGCCGTGTCGAGGATGTCTCGCTGCAGCTCCGGCTGGTTCTGCAGCACGAAGCCCAGCACCGACGAGGCGATCAGCAGGATCGGGAAGATCGCCACGAACGCGTAGTAGGTCAGTACGGCGGCCAGGTAGCCGCCCTGGTCGTCGAAGAACTTGTACAAGACCCCGACCGGCATCCCGACCCAACGACGACGGCGCTGGTAGTCGTCGACGCGATCCACCAGCCCGGGCACGTGCCCACGCTACTGGCGCCGGGCCGGTGACCGTCTGAAGCCGCGCCACCGCTGGTCGAGCTTGTCGAAACCACCGCCGCACCCACCGCTGGTTGAGCTTGTCGAAACCACCCCCGTTGAGCCGTCGAAACCTCCTGACACCGTCTCGCAGAATGAACAAAACCGCAGGTCAGAGGCCCTTTTCTGTCAGTGGCCGGTGCTTGAATTGACCCATGAGCAGCCAGCCGATCGACCACCAGCACCCGGTGGTCGACTTCGGCGAGCGGCTCATCGGTCGCCTCGACGCCTCGCCGATGTGCCGCTGCTCTCGATGACCCCGGACGACAAGCGTGATGCCCTGGTGATGATCGCCCAGGGCAAGGCCCAGCTCGACGCGCTCGCGCTGCGGCTGCTCGCCGACGCCGAACCACCGAGGCCACCGTCGAGTCCGGTGCCGCCACCGCCGCTGACTGGCTGGCCATCGAGACCCGACAAGTACGCCGCGACGCCCGCTCCGACCTCAAGCTCGCCATGCCCTCGACCAGCACGACCTGCTCGCAGCCGGGATGGCCGCCGGGCAGGTCAACACCGCCCAGGCCCGCGCCATCGTCGCCTCCCTCGACCGGCTCCCGCACACCGGGGAGTTCGCCGTCACCGCCGAGCAACGCCGCCAGGCCGAAGCCCACCTGGTCGCGCTCGCCGCCGAGTACGACGCCCAGGCGCTGCGGATCCTCGGCCGCCGGATCCTCGAGGTCATCGCCCCCGACCTCGCCGAGAAGTTCGAAGGCAAGGCGCTCGAAGCCGAAGAAGCCAAGGCCGCACGCCGCACCACCTTCACCATGTGGGAGGACGACGAAGGCACCACCCACGGCCGGTTCCGGATCCCGGCCCGGCACGGGCAGATGCTGCGCAAGATGATCCTCGCGCTCACCTCACCGCGCCGCTCCGGCATCGACCCCGACCTCCCCGCCCCGGTGCGCGACGGGATCGCGTTCACCGAGCTCATCGAGTCCATCACCGCCCGCAACTGCCGAAGACCGGTGGTTGCGGCGCCACCGTGGTGGTCACCATGACCCTCGACCAGCTCCTCGCCGACCTCGACGAGGCAGGGGTCTGCACCCTGGACACCGGCGGCCGCATCTCCGCCCCCGAAGCCCGCCGCCTCGCCTGCCGAGCCGGGATCATCCCGATGGTGCTGGGCGGGAAGTCCCAGGTCCTCGACGTCGGCCAGAAGTGCCGCTTCCACACCGAACCCATGCGCATCGCCATGGGCGTCCGCGACGGCGGCTGCACCACCGAAGGCTGCGACGTCCCACCCGGCCTCTGCCACGCCCACCACAACACCCCCTACAGCGAAGGCGGCCGCACCAGCGTCGAAGACAGGCCGACTCCTCTGCCCCCACCACCACGGCCGCATCCACGACCCCCGCTTCCAGACCGTCCACCTCCCCAACGGCAAGGTCAGGTTCCACCGACGGACGTGAGACTCAGCGTCCCGCAATCCCCCGTTCCCCTCCGATCACGGACCGCTCGAGCCGCTGCCTGAGAGATCCCGGCTGCCCGAGTTTGCAGTCCGGCGGGTCTAGCATGTGACACGGCCCACATCCTCCTCGGAAGGCAGCCGATGAGCTCAACAGCAACGGTCGACGAGCAGGCTCGCGGATCCTTCACGTCCCGCAGGGTCTTCATCCTTGCGGCCATCGGATCTGCAGTGGGACTCGGCAACATCTGGCGGTTCCCGTACGTCGCCTACGAGAACGGCGGGGGCGCCTTCGTCATCCCCTACCTGGTGGCACTGCTGACCGCCGGCATCCCGTTCCTGTTCCTCGACTACGCCCTGGGCCACAAGTACCGCGGGTCTGCACCGCTCTCCTTCGCCCGCCTCCGACGCGGCGCCGAGGGGCTGGGCTGGTGGCAGGTGGGGATCTGCTTCCTGATCGCGGTGTACTACGCCGCCGTGCTCGCCTGGGCGGTGCGCTACACCTTCTTCTCGTTCAACCAGGCGTGGGGCGACGACCCGGCCGCCTTTTTCACCGGCGATTTCCTCCAGCTCAGCGACCCGGGGGTCACCGCGTCGCCGGTCGCCGGAGTGCTGGTGCCGATGCTGGTGGTCTGGGCCGTCGTCATCGGCGTCCTTGCACTGGGGGTGCAGAAGGGCATCGGGTCCACCGCCATGGTCTTCATCCCGATCCTGGTGGTGACGTTCGCCGCGCTGGTGGTGCGCTCGCTGTTCCTGCCCGGCGCCGGTGAGGGTCTCAACGCCCTCTTCACCCCGGACTGGGGTGCCCTCACGGAGGCATCGGTCTGGGGCGCCGCCTTCGGCCAGATCTTCTTCTCGCTGTCCATCGGCTTCGGCATCATGATCACCTACGCCTCCTACGTGCACCGTGACACCGACATGCCTGGCGCCGGGCTCGTGGTCGGGTTCGCCAACTCCGGCTTCGAGCTGCTGGCCGGCATCGGTGTCTTCGCGGCCCTGGGCTTCATGGCGCAGGCCAACGGGGTGGGGGTGGGCGACGTCGCCGCCGACGGGGTCGGCCTGGCGTTCATCGCGTTCCCGGCGATCATCAGCGAGGCACCCGCGGGAGCCCTGATCGGCGTCCTCTTCTTCGCATCGTTGGTCATCGCCGGGCTGACGTCCCTGATCTCGGTCGCCGAGGTGGTCATCTCGGCGGTACGCGACAAGTTCCACCTCTCTCGGGTGGGCGCGACCGTGGTCGTGACGGTGCCGATGGCCGTCCTGAGCCTGGTGTTTCTCTCCACGACCAGCGGACTGCACGTGCTCGACATCGTCGACCACTTCCTCAACCAGTTCGGCATCCTGCTGGTCGCGGTCGTGTCCATGGTCGTCGTGACCTGGGGGCTGCGGGCTTTGCCCATGCTGGCCGCTCACCTCAACGAGGGCAGCTCGGTGCACATCGGCACGTGGTGGCGCGTCCTGATCGGCTTCCTGACGCCGGCCGCCCTGATCTACATCCTGGCCGACTCGTTCGTGAACGACCTCAAGACCCCGTACGGCGACTACCCGGGCTGGATGCTCGGCGTCTTCGGTTGGGGGGCAGCCGTGGCCGTGATCGTCTTCGGATTCCTCGCAGCACGGGTGCCGTGGCGGGGCGATGCGCTCCAGCCCGACGGCACGGAGCAGAAGGGAGAACAGCCGTGAGCACCTCCGCCATCGTGATGATGATCATCGCCATCCTGGTGATCTGGGGTGGCCTCGCCCTGGCCATGATCAACCTCAGCCGCCGCAGCGTCGACACGCCCGACAGGTCCGAGGTCCACCGAGACCTCTGATCCCTGCGCGGAGGGCACAGCCCGAGCGCGTGATGAGTTCTCGCGCCCGCTTCCGTCATACCTACGTCAGGACACGATGAGACGGAAAGGTTGACGCGATGAGTGCGCACACGGGACTGGAGGAGCTGGGCGTGAGCGGTCTGAGCGAGGTCGACGAGCCAGAGTTCACCGCGCTGGCGGAGCGGCACCGGCGGGAGCTGCACGTGCACTGCTACCGGATGCTGGGGTCGTTCGAGGACGCCGAGGACACCGTGCAGGAGACGTTCCTCCGTGCCTGGCGCCGGCGGGAGACCTTCGAGGGCCGCTCGACGTTCCGCGCCTGGCTCTACCGGATCGCCACCAACGCGTGCCTCGACCTGCTCGCCAAGCGCCGCCCGCAGGCCGCGACCGGCGGCGAGGTGCTGTGGCTGCAGCCCTACCCCGACCAGCTGCTCGACGAGCTCCCCGCGGCCGACGCGGACGAGCCGGAGTCCGTCGCCTTCGCACGGGAGACGATCGAGCTCGCCTACCTCGTCGCCGTCCAGCACCTGGCCCCACGACCGCGGGCCGTGCTGATCCTCCGGGACGTGCTCGGCTGGCCCGCGAAGGACGTCGCCGAGCTGCTCGGCGACTCCGTCAACTCGGTGAACAGCGCGCTGCAGCGGGCTCGCGCCGGCATGCGGGAGCACCTGCCGGCCGAGCGCCAGGACTGGACCGGCAGCGAGGAGGACGCCGAGACGCGCGACCTGGTACGCCGCTTCACCGACGCGAGCGTGGCCACGGACATCGACGCGCTCGCCGCGATGCTGCGGGACGACGTCCGCTGCTCGATGCCGCCCACGCCGGGCCTGCACCTCGGTCGCGACGCAGTCGTGAACGACTGGATCTCGGACGGCTTCGAGGGCATGACGGGCCTGCGCGCCGTCCCCACCTCCGCCAACCGGCAGCCCGCCGTCGCCTTCTACCACTGGCGCGAGCAGGAGGGCGTCTACGTGCCGCTGACGCTCGACGTGCTGCGCATCAGCGGCGGGGCGATCGCCGAGATCACCACGTTCCACGACGACCAGTTCCCGCGGTTCGGGCTGCCGGAGAGCCTGCCGGCCGACGGCACCGAGTAGTCCTCGTGCGGACGCTCGCGCTGCCTGGCGGCGCGCGGGTCGCCGTCGTCGCAGCGGAGTGGCACGACGCGTTCGGCGTCGTCACCCGCGGGCGGGTGCAGCTGGAGCTGCGCGACGGCGAGCCCGGGCCGGTCCTCGGACAGGACGCCGGGTTCTGGCTCCGCGGCACCGGCGTCCAGGCCCTCTGCAACCCCGGCCGTCGTACGGCGACGGTGCGGATCTTCACCCCCAACACCAACAACCGATCAACGGAGGAACGACATGAACACCATCACTGACACCCAGCTCGTCGCACGCCCGACCCATCCCTTCCGCCGCCTCGTCGGCACCGGCCTGCTCGGCACCGTCGGAGCGATGGCGGCCACCTCCCTGGTGGCAGCCCTTGCTCAGGCCCTCGGCGTCGACTTCGTGGTCCCCTCCGGTGGCGGCGAGAAGATCCCGGTGTCCGGGATCGCCTTCGTGACCGGCGTCTTCTCGGTCGTCGGGATCGTCATCGCCGCCGGTCTGCTCCGATGGAGCGCTCGCCCCGCGCAGCGGTTCGTGCAGACGGCAGTGGCCCTGACCGCGCTCTCGTTGGTCCCGCCGATCATCTCCGGAGCGGAGACCGCCACCATCGCAGCCCTCGTCTCGCTGCACCTCGTTGCTGCGGCGTGATGATCCCGACCCTGGCGCGCAGCCTCCGCGCCCGCTCGCTTGGGTGAGTCAGCTCCCGGCCGACGTCGTCGATGCGGATGTCGACCCCAGTGCGCGGCGGGGGAAGCGCTTGTGCCGCGGATTGGTGTCACCTGGCGACAGTGATCCGCGGCGCAATGCAGGAGGAGCCCACTCGGCCGACCCTGCGCCGCGGTTCGCCGCCCACGCAGACAGGATCCATCCAGTGATCATCGAGCGCCGAGCGACCGCCAGTACGCGTTCAGGGCACCGTTCGTCTTGACGAACCACACGATCAGGCCGACGAAGAAGAACCAACCCAGCAGCAGGGCCCACAGCCCGGTGATGGCACTGACCGGCTTGGCTTGGCCGCGACGCTCGTAGAGGCCACCGACCTCGTTCGAGCTCAGGAACGGCATCACGATGCCGACGAAGATCGCCAGGATCAGCGCGACGCCACCGCCGATTCCGGTTCCGGAGTGGCGCTTCATCTCCTCGTGCGTCTTGAAGTACCAGTACAAGGTGTAGAAGCCGAGCGTGACGATCGTCAGCAGGACGCAGGTGCCGGTGCTGCGGACCTGGCCGATGGGTGCACCGACCATCGGGGCCCCACTCGGGACGGGCACGGGGACGCCGCCGGTGTACGACGGCGCGGGGGCCGGGACGTTGGGCGCCGCGTAGTTCGGTGCCGGTTCGTTGGTCTCTGTCATCGTGTGCGCTCCTCTGCCCGCCCAGGCTGGTCCGAGCGACGGGGTGAGCGTATGGCCGGACGCGGCAACTCGTGGCGATTCGAGGGAACCGGCCCGTGATCGGTCACGTCGCTGACTGAGCAGCGTTGTCCTTGATCCAGAGGTCCATCAGGCCGCGGAAGTGGGCGACGAACTGCTCCTGCTCGTGGGCCGGGTACGTCGCCTGCACCGTCTGGCGGAGCAACCGGTCGAAGTCGTCGGAGGACACCCAGTCCCAGACCTGCTCGTCGAGGTGCGGGAGGTGCTCGGCGCACCACTGCCAGTAGCGCTCGCTGTCGAAGTACTCGTCGGCGATCGACAGGTAGGCCCGCATCTTCTCCTCGTACGTCATCCCCGGCTCGTCGGCGATCGCGAAGTAGCGAGCGGTCTCGAGGTCCACGTTGGCCTTGCGCCCGGTCACCACGCAGTACGTCGACCACCGCACCAGCGCCTTGATCGCCCAGGGGAAGTAGTAGTGCAGCGAGGTCAGCGACACGTCGGGGCACGCGTTGGCGTAGTCGATCGGGTAGACCTCGTCGCCGACGACCAGCATCTCGGCGGAGTTGAACTCCCACTGGAAGAACGCGTTGACGATGCGGCTGACCGCGGCGCTCTGCCAGCCGGCGCTCTCGGAGAGGAAGTTGTGGGAGACGGCGTACCGCTGGTGCATCGGCTGCTCGGGCCGGAAGTCCATCACCATCGTCTCCGGGCCGATGGAGAGGGCACGGGCGAAGTGCTCGTAGTCGATGGTCGCCTGGAGGTGCATCAGCATCTCCCCCGACTCGTCGTACGCCTTGTGCAGGTCGCCGCGGTCCTCGATCCGGGAGACGCCTCGCCACGCGCCGCCGTCGAACGGCTTCATGTAGAGCGGGTAGCCGAGGTCCTCGGCGATCTTGTCGAGGTCGAAGGACTGGTTGTAGCGCTCCGCGGTGTAGGCCCAGCGCACGTTGTCCACCGGGTTCTTGTACGGCACCAGCGTCGTGGGCGGCACCTTGAGCCCCAGCCGCACCAGCGCGCAGTAGGCGCTGTGCTTCTCCATCGACTGGAAGGTGAACGGGCTGTTCAGCAGGTAGGTGCCGTCGACCAGCGACGCCTTCTTCAGCCACTCGCGCGGGTGGTAGTACCAGTGCGCCAGCCGGTCGATCACCAGCGGCGTCCGCACCGGGGCGTCGAGCCGGAACGGTTCGATCGTCAGTCGTTCGCTGGAGACGGTGTGCTCGGCACCGTCGTGGGTGACGGGCCCGACCATCTTCTGGATGGTCTCGAACGCCCGAGGCCAGTCCTCCTCGGCACCCAGCAGTAGTCCGATCAAGTGGTCGCTCATCGCCTCGACCTTGCCGCAGCACCGCCGAGATGTCCACGATGGCCAGATGAAGACCGTCGATCGTTGGTACTCGGACCGTCTCGAGCAGGAGATCACCGTGGCCCGCTGGGGCCACTTCGGGACACCCGTGCTGGTGTTTCCGACCGCCGGCGGCGACGCCGAGGAGATCGAGCGGCACAAGCTCGTGGACCACTGCGCGGGGCTGATCGAGGCGGGGCGGATCAAGATCTACTCCTGCGACTCGGTCGCCGGCCGCGCGATGGCGAGCAGCACCGGCAGCCCGGAGTACCGGATGTGGCTGATGAACCAGTTCCACCACGCCGTCCGCCAGGAGGTCGTGCCGGCCATCCACGCAGACCTGGGTGGCGCCACCCCAGCGCGTCGTCACGGCCGGCGCCTCGATCGGTGCGTTCAACGCGGTCGCACTGCTGTGCCGGTTCCCCGACGCCTTCGAGGCCGCGATCGGGATGAGCGGCACCTTCCGGCTCCAGCGGTTCCTCGAGGGTGCCTGGTCCGACGACCTCTTCTACTCCTCGCCCGTCGACTTCGTGCCCGGCCTCGAGGGCGACCACCTCGACCTCCTGCGGCAGCGCCGGGTGATCCTCGCCTCCGGCGAGGGTGAGCACGAGGACATCGGCGAGTCCTGGATCCTGGCGGACGTGCTCGGCAGCAAGGGCGTGCCCAACCGGGTCGACTCCTGGGGGCCGGAGACCATCCACGACTGGCCCACCTGGTGGCGGATGCTGCCGCAGTACCTCGACGAGCTGTGTTGATCTGGAGGGGCTAACCGCCCAATCGCTCCAGGAACAGCGCCTCGGCCACACATGCGGAGGCGAAATCGGCCAGGTGGAGGCTCTCGTTCGGGCCGTGCGCGCGGGTGTCCGGGTCCTCGACCCCGGTGATCAGGATCTCCGCGTCGGGGAAGGCGTCGGCGAAGGGCGCCACGAACGCGATGGACCCACCGACCCCGATCTCGACGACCGGCGCACCGAACGCCTCGCCGTACGCCGACCTGGCCGCCGCGTAGGCCGGGCCCGAGGTGTCCGCGGCGTACGGCGCCACCGCGCCCCCGGCGGTCACCGTGACCTCGGCGCCCCAGGGGGCGTGGCGCGTGCAGGTGCGCGACGAGGGCGTCGCGGGCGGCCGCGGGGTCGTCGCCCGGCGCGATCCGCAGGGTGAGCTTGGCCCGCGCCGACGGCACCAGCAGCAGGCCGGCGTCGTCGACCGCAGGAGCGTCGATCGCGACGACCGACAGCGCCGGAGCCCGCCAGAGTCGTGAGGTCAGCGACCCGGTGCCGAGCAGCGCGACGCCGTCGAGCACGCCCGCGTCGGCGCGGAACTGCTCCTCGGTCAGGTCCAGCGGGTCGGCGGTACCGGACGCGAGACCCTCGACGGCCACGTCGCCGGCGTCGGTGTGCAGCGTGGCGAGCAGTCGCGACAGCGCGGTCAGCGCATCCGGCGTCGGCCCGCCGTACACCCCGTTGTGCAGCGCGTGCCTCAGCGTGCGCACCTCCACGACGACGGTCACCCCACCGCGCAGCGACGTCGTCAGGGCGGGTACGCCGACCCGCCAGTTCGTCGAGTCGGCGAGCACCAGCACATCCGCCGTCAACCGCTCCCGGTGCTCGGCGAGCAGCGCACCCAGCGTCGGGGAGCCGATCTCCTCCTCGCCGTCGACCAGCACGACGACCGAGACACCGGGGTCCTCGCCGAGGGCGCGCACCGCGGCGCAGTGCACCGCGATCCCGGCCTTGTCGTCGGCCGCGCCGCGACCGTAGAGCCGCCCCTCGCGCTCGACCGGCTCGAACGGATCGCTCTCCCACTGGCCGAGGTCGCCGACGGGCTGCACGTCGTGGTGGGCGTAGAGCAGCACGGTCGGGGCGCCGGGAGGGCCTTGTCGACGGCCGATCACCGCCGGAAGACCGCCGTCCGCGCTCACGATCTCCACGTCGGTCAGCCCTGCCCCGCGGAGCTGACGGGCCACCTCGTCCGCGCTGGCGTGCCAGGTGCGGTCGTGCCGAGGCGTCCGCGGAGACCGACGGGATGCGGACGAGGCGCTCCAGGTCGGCGCGCACGGTCGGCAGCACCGACTCGACCTCGTCGCGGGCACCCATTCGCCGCACCCTAGCGCGGGCGAAACGTCTGGTTAGAGTGGCTGGCGTGCGTGTGATCTTCGTGGAGCCGAACTTTCCCCGCAACCAGCGCGAGTTCGTGCGGGCGCTGGCCTCGGTCGGTGCCGAGGTGATCGGCATCGGCGAGACGCCGGAGGAGTTCCTCGACGACGAGCTGCGCGGAGCTGGATGAGGCACTACCACCAGGTCGGCAGCGTGGTCGACGTCGGCGCGATGACCGACGCCGTGCGGTGGATCCAGGACCAGGCCTGGGTGGACCGGCTCGAGTCGACCATCGAGGCGCACATCCTGCCGGTCGCCGAGGTGCGCGAGGCGTG
Source organism: uncultured Actinomycetota bacterium (assembly GCA_963722835.1). GTDB lineage: Bacteria > Actinomycetota > Actinomycetes > Propionibacteriales > Nocardioidaceae > Marmoricola. The sequence goes on along the minus strand of CAVROK010000011.1, from coordinate 33,288 downwards.
CACCATCCCCGGGACGTCCCTGCGCACGGCGTACCTCTGCCGCGACAAGCCGACGATGAAGGACGTGCTCCGCGCCGCCGGTGTGCCGACCGCAGCATCGACTGCTGCCGACAACGTCGAGCAGGTGCAGGAGTTCGCCAACGCAGTGGGGTTCCCGCTGATCCTCAAGCCACGCAGCGGTGCCGGCGCCGCCGACACCACCCGGGTCGACGACCAGGACCAGCTCGGCCAGGTGCTGGCCTCGTTCGGCGAGAAGGGGGTCGGCTCGATCGCGGTGGAGGAGTACGTCGAGGGTCACGAGGGCTTCTACGACACCTTGTCCGTCGACGGCACACCGGCGGCCGACTTCGTGTGCCACTACTTCCCCAACGTGCTCGAGGCGATGCGCACCCGCTGGATCTCCCCGCAGTACGTCTCCACCAACCGGGTCGACTCCGTCGCCGACTACCAGCAGGTGCGCGAGATGGGCCAGCGCGTCATCGAGACGCTCGGCATCGGCACCAGCGCGACGCACATGGAGTGGTTCTTCGGCCCCAAGGGGCTGAAGTTCTCCGAGATCGGCTGTCGCCCGCCGGGCGTCGGCGCGTGGGACCTCTACTCCGCCGGCAACGACCTCGACCTCTACCGCGAGTGGGCGCACGCGATCGTCCATGGCCACATGTCCGCGCAGCCGTCGCGACAGTTCTCCACCGGCATCGTCGCCCTGCGGCCCGAGCACGACGGACACATCAGCGGCTACTCCGGCATCGACGAGATCCAGGGCCGGCACGGCGAGTGGGTCATCGACGCCCACTTCCCCGACCCCGGCACGCCGACCCAGCCCCACGAGGCGGGTTACTTCGCGAACGCGTACGTCCGGATGCGGCACCCCGACTTCGACGTGCTCCGGGGGATGCTCGACGACGTCGGCCGGACCATCACCGTGCACGCGTGAGCCGCCGGATCACCCTGCTGGGTCCGCAGCCGCGCTCGCAGCTGCAGCGCGCTCTCGGGGAGCTCGACCCGGACGCCGTGGTCGCCACCATCAATGCGGGTTGGCAGGAGCGCGAGGTCGACGACGCCGAGCTGGCCGAGGCGATCGGCTTCCGGACCGTGAACCTCGCCCTGCACGCCCGGCTGATGACGGTGTACGACGAGGACCGCGAGTACGCCCATGCCGAGCGGGAGCACGAGGCTGCGCTCGCCGAGCTGCGTCAGCTCTACCTGGTGCAGCTCGACCACGCGCTCGGTGCGGCGTACGAGGTCGCCCGCCGTTCCGACGCACGCCCTCGGCTGCGCGAGCGGGCACTGACCGACGCCCTGCAGGTGGTAAAGCTGCTTGACGAACAGCACCTGGACCGGATGACGGAGTACCAGCTGAAGTTCTTCGACGCCTGGCGTCCGCAGGAGCGACCGGCCGTGGCCCGCCAGCGGGACGAGATCCATCACCTCCTCGGGACGTCGTCGGCGGTGGCGATCTCCGGCGGGCACGTCGGCGTACTCACCCGGGTGCTGCACCTGTTCCACCTCGCGCCGCACCTGCCGGAGCGCGTGGTGGCCTGGTCGGCGGGGGCGATGGCCCTGACCGACCGCGTGGTGCTGTTCCACGACTTCGTGCCGCACGGGGTCGCCCAGACCGAGGTCTACGGCACCGGGATCGGCGTCGTGCCCGGCGTCGTGGCCCTCCCCCATGCCCGGCGCCGGCTGCAGGTGAACGACCACGTGCACATGTCCGTGCTGGCCCGCCGGTTCGCCCCCGCGCACTGTCTGGTGCTCGACGACTCGACCCGGGTGCCGCTCGACGAGGAGGGCGCGGCTGCCGCCGGACGCGCGGGTGCTGGACGTCGAGGGGCACATCGCCACGATCGAGGCGGCATGAAGGCCGGGGCGCCGAAGCGCAAGCTGGCGATCAACCGGCTCCGGGAGCGCAAGCCGCTCGACGACCGGACCGTCGACCGGTTCCTCGCGCGCAACGAGGTGCCGATCGTCGAGGGGTCGCGCTGCACGTTCCTCTTCCGCGGCGAGGCCGACGAGGTCCGACTCGCGCAGCGCGTGGTCGGGCTGCCCGGGGAGATCCCGATGAAGCGGCTGCACGGCACCGACCTCTGGTACCTCGTGCTCGAGCTGCCCGAGGGCTCAAGGGTCAACTACCAGCTCGAGGTGCGCCGCGGGGAGCACGTCGAGCGGATCAACGACCCCCTCAACCCCAAGATCTCCTACAGCCCGGTGGGCACGTCGTCGGTGTGCTTCGGGCACGGCTACGAGTCACCCGGAGTGGACCGAGCCCGACCCGCACGCGCGCCAGGGCACGCTCGAGGAGATCGTGGTGCCGAGCCGGGCCCTGCGTCGCGACTGCCCGGTCACCGTCTATCTGCCGGCCCGGTTCCGGCGTACGTCGACGTACCCGCTGCTGGTGGTGCACGACGGCCCCGACTTCCTCCAGTACGCCGCCTTCAAGACCGTGCTCGACAACCTGATCCACCGCTTCGAGGTGGCCGAGACCGTGGTCGCCTTCCTGCACCCGCAGGACCGGCTGACCGAGTACACCAACTCGACCGCCCACTCGCGCTTCCTCACCCAGGAGCTCATCCCCCGCCTGGAGACCAGCCTGCCGCTGATGGGTCGACCCTCTGGTCGCTGCCTGCTCGGCTCCAGCCTCGGCGGCGTCGCGTCCCTGTCGGCGGCGGTGAAGTCGCCGAACACCTACGGCTCGCTGATCCTGATGTCGGGTCGTTCGTCTTCACCGACATCGGCACCGACCATGGCGGCGGCCCGGTCTTCGACCCGGTGGTCAAGTTCATGAACCGCTACCGCGCCAAGCCGACCCGCGTCGCCGACCGCCTCTTCATGAGCTGCGGCATCTACGAACCCCTGATCGCCCCCAACCGCTCGATGGTCCCGACCTTCGAGTCCACCGGCATGACCACCCGCTTCGTCGAGACCCGCGACGGCCACAACTGGGAGAACTGGCGCGACACCCTCCGCGACGCCCTCTCCTGGGTCTACCCGGGCGACCAGAAGTTCGTCTACGAGTGACGGCGACCACCGCCGGTTGAGCTTGTCGAAACCCAACGACCGCGACCAGGACTAGACTCGGACGCCCGCGTCGACGAGGTGCTGACATGGACGATCAGGTAGCCGAGTTCCACCGACTGCACTCCTCGGGGTGCTTCGTGATGCCGAACCCCTGGGACCTGGGCAGCGCCCGAGCGCTGGAACAGCTGGGCTTCAAGGCGCTGGCCACGACCAGCGCCGGACTCGCCTGGACGCTGGGCCGCCCGGACGGCCAGGTCACGCTCGACGAAGCGCTCGAACACCTCCGCCAGATCTCCGGCGCCGTGACAGTGCCGGTGAACGCCGACTTCGAGAACGGCTACGCCGTCGAGCCGGCGCAGGTCGCGGAGAACGTGAAGAAGGCCGCGGACACCGGCATCGCCGGTCTGTCGATCGAGGACTCCTCGGGCGACGCGGCCGATCCGCTGTACGACTTCGACCTCGCCGTCGAACGCATCGCCGCCGCGCGGCAAGCGATCGACGAGACCGGCACCGGCGTACTCCTCACTGGCCGCGCCGAGAACTTCGTCGTCGGCCGCCCCGACATCGACGACACGATCCGCCGGCTCCAGGCGTACGCCGAGGCCGGCGCCGACTGCCTCTACGCCCCCCGCCTCGACCAGCTCGCCCACGCCTCCGCCATCGTGGAAGCGGTCTCACCGAAGCCGGTGAACCTCCTGATCAACGCCCCGTTCACGACCGTGGCGGAGGCAGCCGAGCTGGGAGTACGCCGCGTCAGCGTCGGCGGCACCCTCGCCCGCGCCGCCTGGGGCGGCTGGCTCGCGGCCGCGAAGGAGATGGCTGACGAGGGGACGTTCAACGCGTTCGCGGAGCTGCCCAACGTCGACGGCATGCTCGGAACCTGAGGCTCCGCGAACAGCGCGGCTAAGGAGCTTCCAAGGTGTAGTGGATCGTCTGAGCAACGATCTTGCCGTCCTCGATCAGATACGAATCAACTCCGTCTCGGACCACAACGGTGGAGTCGCGGTAGGTCCACTCGAGCAAGCCGATCCTGCCTTCAGCGGAGACGTAGGTGTACTCGAACGCCTCGTGCTCGGGAAGTTCCTCGGAGAGCATCCGCGCAAGCTCTTTCACCCCTGCGTGACCATGAAATGTGCCCCGGTTGATCAGGATGACGATGTCCTCAGCAACGTTGCGCCGCAGGTCGTCCTCGAGGAGTTGCTCGAGCGGCAGATCCGTCCAGTCCTTGGCGAGGTTCAAGTGATCGTCGAGCACCTCTCGCGCCGTCCGATTTCTCAGATCGTCCATGACTCTTCCTTCGGCTCGTATCTCATTCAGGGTGCCCCCCGAGCCGCTACTGCACAATGGCCCCGGAGCGCCGGGGCTCCGCCTCAAGGCTGGTCTTCGCTATCCGCGATGTCGACCGACGCGACATCGTCGCCGAAGCGTTTCTTGAATCTCGTGACTGCGGCGTCGATCATCGCGTCCAGAGTCCGATCGAGCACCTTGTCCCCGGCTCGCACTGCCAAGACGACCACCGCCACCTCAGCGACCTCTGTGCGGTCCTCCCTTGGCTGGTGGAACTCCACGCCCTCCTCACGCAGCAGATGCGCGAGCGCACCCACCAGGACTCTCGGTCCCCGATATGTGATCGTCTGCGGCATGGGACTCCTTGGGGGCGGCGTTGTCGATGGTCCCATCAGGCTCCCAACCGCACGAGTCCGCATCGAGCGACCCGCTGCATGAGCGTGTGTCGACAGAGGCTGCCACGGCCTGGTCGTAGTTGACCCAGCAGGACATGGGTGCGGGGTTCTCGATGGGCGCGCCTCAAGTCAGGCGATCGTGGTCCTCCGGACTGCGCGCGCTCCCATCTGTTCGGATCGTTCGGACGCAGGATCCGCTAGCGCCGACGTAGCGGCGCTGGCGGCGAAGTGACGCACCTTGCGATCAACCGCTGAGTGGGGCTTGGGTTGAGGCGTAACGGAGAGTGACCGTCGCGCCCGGTTGGGCTATAGCGTCTGACCTTCTGGCTGAGTAGCGTGCTGAGTCGACCCGCTCAGGATGGCCACCAGGGACAGCTCGGGCAGAGCGGATCACTCGAACGTGAAGGAACCCCCAATGCCCAAGCTGATCGCCACCCACGAAGTCGACGATGTTGCCCACTGGTTGTCGTCTCCCAAGCGGGAGGAGGTCTTCGCTTCGGTCGCGAGCAGCATCACCACGTTCGTCGACCCGAGCAGGCCCAACCACGTCGGCCTCAGCATGGAGGTGGCTGACATGGCTGCGTTCGAGGCCGTGATCCAGAGTGAGGCCGGCGCCGAAGCGATGGCCTACGACGGCGTACACCCGGACACGCTCGCGATCTACATCGAGGGCTGACCGACCAGCGGACATCGAGTCGCGACGCAGCGCTGGACCCGCCCAGGTGGGCGTAGATCACGCTGCCGCGGCGGAATGGGACGATGCCGCTTCGCGGCGGTATGACGCGTGCTGCCAGCCATCGTTCGCGGCACGAAAGTGGCGGTCTGGAACTGCAGAGAAGCGAATTGATTGTTGAACCGAAGGTTGCGGCCTGGCGCCGGGGGCGCTAATAGTTAGACGTCTTTCGAGGCGCCCCAGCATTTGCTCACGCAGCCGACTGCAGGGGCGCCTCCCCATCTAAGCCCTAAAGTCGTGACTGGAACGCGCGCTGGCGCCTATAGGCGGTGCTAGGACGCGAGTCGCTAGGCAGTCGTTCCACCCCTCTTGCCATCCTCCTTCGGCCTCACCCGGGTCGTCGTCGTGGTAGCCGAGGACGGACCTCGCGAGATGTGATCGAGGTCCAACGGCAGCCCCGCCGATGGCGCGAAACAACCGCCGTACTCCGACTCCCAGCAGTCGCACGCCTACAGAATGACGACCAGTGACGAGGCTCGAAACCACCCACCACGAAAGGACTCCAGAGCCTTTAAATCGAGCGGCACGCACGCCACGCGATCAACCCGACCCGATAAGCCACCAACGAAAGCCCAGGGATTCTCCCGGCTGTACAGGATAGGCCGAGACCCTCGGACGATGCTCACCGCAATGCAATTGGTTCACTGGTGAGGCGACTGCGGTCCGCCAGTTCCAAGCGACTCAACTACTGGCGGTATTTCGGTCAGCGGAACGTCCTCCAGGTGCTCTTGCTCCAGATCAGCCTGAGATCCCAGTTGGTGTTGTAGACGTTCGGACCCCTAGACAAGTCCCTCGAGTCGCACAGGAGTCGCCAACTCAACTTCGACTTGGCGGTCATCCCGTGCTTGGTGTCCGGAGCAAGGCCGAAGTAGGCGCGCGAGGTGCGAGCGCCGCCGCTCTTGGGGAGCACCTTGACCAGAACGTCGCCACCGTTGAAACCGGTCCACTGCGTGTTGGACCAGTGCGTGGCACCGTTCTGCTTCCAGTAGACCTTCTTGTAGCTGACGTGGTTGCCCGCTGCATACATGAAGCCGTACTTGCCGTTGGCGCACGTCACAGACTTCTCGCCGGTGTAGGTGATGCCGCTGGACTTGAAGGCGGCGTTGGCGGGCATGGTCACGGCCACGGACATGGCGGCAGACATGGCGGCTACGAGCGCAATGCGGGCTCGGCCTGTGCGGCGCGGCCTAGGAGTTTGACTGGGCACGAAAGCACCTCTTTCGGCGCGTTCCCCCCGCACCTGAATCGACTGCCCAAAATATAGGTTGGTCGACAAATCCGGTCAAGGCTCACCCATACCGCCGCCACGCAAAATTGCATCTGGGCCGTTGCAGTGTGAACCGCACCGGCGAGTCCGGAGACTTTCTATTTTGAGACCCCGGCGGTTGTCGGGGTCTGGTGGTGAGGGTAGTGAGCCTGCTCTGCTTCGACCGGCGTGAGGTCGTTGCAGTATTCGAAGGGGCGGCGGTGGTTGAACCAGTCGACCCATTGCGCGGTGGCGAGCTCGAGGTCGTCGACTGAGTGCTCGCCCGGCCATCGGCGGACGGATACTGCGCCGACAGGCGGCGCACGGACCTACTTGTAGCGACGTCCCTGCCGCCCGGCGTGGAAGGCTGACCCCCATGTTCACCATGACCGAGATCGACGCGCTTCACGATCGATTGGGGACCGCCGAAACCTTGGCCGACTACCTGCGCGGCCTCGCGGCGATCGGGGTAGTCAGATTCGAGTCGTTATTGTTCGACGGCCACACAGAGTTCTTCGCCCTCGACGGCAACCGGGTGGTCTCGCCGCCGCATCGCGAGGTCCTGAACTTTGCCGAAGCCAGTGACCGCTACTCCTTCCTCGAACACCTCCGGCACCACGCCGACAAGAAGACCACTTACGTCGAGATGTCCGCGGGTCTAACAGCGAGCGGTGTGGAGAAGTGGGTGGCCGACACCGCCGCACCATGGCCTATTACGACCGAGCAGGCCGTGCTCTTCTCGTCGACAAAGGTCGAGTAGGCCCGATGCCTGGCGCACGCCTGCGGGCGCGTTGCGAGTCCGCGCTTGTACGCGTCCGGATTGCGGCGGAGATGGAGGACGTGCCCCTCGGACTGCTGGTCCTCGAACGTCTAGGGTCGCCATTGGAATCGACCACTTCCCCGGGGGTATTCATGAGTCAGCTTGTCGCGTACTACGACGAGCAGCCGAAGGAACTCAAGGGCCGAGTCGAGCTCCAGCAGGAGCCGGTGGCGGCAGCCGCAGGTACGCGCTCCACCGATGGTGCGATACGCGCGTCCCTCGTCTATGTACGACGCCCAAGCGAAGCAGGTCCCTTCCTAGTTCCGTTTGCTGAGTACGACGACTGGTCGCTGCGCGATCGCTACAACGAAGCGATACGAATCATGAACACGCTCGGTGCGTCATCCATCACGTGCGAGACATTCCGTGAGGTCACGAGGCGGCGCGGGATAAGAGCGAAGGTGCGCGTGGGGAGAGCCGAACTGACACAGCAACGCGTCGAGAACAGCGGGTTTGACTTTCGCCATGAGGGCGCGGGCAGCGCTCCGCGGGATCCGCGACCATTGCGGTGGCCGGACGAGCCCGGATTTGCAGCCGCCGTCAGCAGCGTCCTCGACAACGGGGCTACCCAAGTCTTGATCAACATCCGAAGCAATCGCACCTACTCCGTTGACGGAGACCTTGGGCTTGGTCTCAAGAAGCTTGGCTTCGACCTTGGAGCCGGAACTCAACACTCGGGAGCAACAAGCCTGCACATCCGTGCATCGTTTCCACAGCCGCGCAAGTCGTGGCGGTAGGACGGCCCCCCGACATCCGCGATGCACACGTCCGGAACGCGGCGGGGTGACGCGGCGAAATGCTGTGTCCATCATCGATTCTCGAGCGGGCCGTGCGACTACTGCTTGGTCTTGGGGCTAGCCCTGGACGACGGGGTGGATCTCGTCAGCGACCAGTCCGTGGGCCTCGCGATGAACCGCGTGCGCGGTTTCGGAATCGGGTGCGTCGACGAGGCAGAAGATCTTGCCTGCCTCGACGTCGAGCCAGTAGTTGATGTAGCGGGTGTGGTGCTTGTCTTGGACCTTCAGGTCTGCTGCGTGTGCCGCCGCGACCGCGGCGGCATCGGCGCCTTCGGGGATGCTGTGGTGGACGTCCATGAACAGCGGCATGGTGTGCTCCCTTGCTGGTGGCGAGACGACTGTCGTCCCGCGGAATCGTTGGAGGCTAGGCGTGCCAGAGCCAACCAGGCATCGGGGAAGTCACCCAGAACCTCTCACCGCTTCGTCTGGGTAGGCCCCGTCCTCAGAGCAGCTGGGACTGGTAGGCACGAGCCGTCGCGGCCGTCCGCGAGGAGACTCCCAGTTTCGCGAAGATGTTGCTCACGTGGCGGTCCACGGTGCGCTCGCTCAGCCCCAGCGCGGTGCCGATAGACCTGTTCGTCGCGCCCTGGGCCACCAGTCGGAGCACCTGGACCTCTCGAGCCGTCAGGCCGGCGCCGGCCATTCCGGGCACGCGAGAAAGATCCGTCCGGGCGCCGAGTCGCTCGAACGTCGTCCGCGCGGTCTCGAACTCGAGCGCCGCACCCTCGGTATCACCCAGCGCTCCCCGTGCCGTACCGATGAGCAATGCCGTGCAGGCCACCTCGTACGGCGCATCGAGCGCGCGGAAGCCGTCGCTCGCGCTGCGCAGGTCGGCGAGCGCGTTGCGGGCGTCGCCTTCGGTCAACCGGATCCAGCCTGCGGCGCGATCGGCCGCGGCGGCCAGCATGGGCGACTCGAGCGTTGCCGCGACGTCGGCAAGCTCCGCCGCTGCGGACTTCGCCTCAGCCACGCGCTCCACGGCGAGCATGATCTCGACGTCTGCCGCGAGCAACGCGGACCTGCCCCCTGGATGACGCGACTCGGACATCGCCCGGCCGATGGCCGCAGCGGCATCATCGGCCCTTCCCTGGCGTAGCCGCAGCAGCGCCAGCCCGGGTTGTGGGTCGCGACCTGCCGCGCTGGCGTCGCGGTAGCAGGCCTCGGCCTCGCCGAACTGGCCGAGCAGCCGATGCAGCTCCCCCTGCTGATAGACCGCGGCGCCGTAGGCGAGCTGCCGGAACGGTTGCGCCAGTCGCTCCTTGGCCAGACCCGCTTGGGCCATCGCTTCGACCCATGCACCCTTGAGCTGCAGGAACTCGGAGCGGTGGACCTGGCACACACCGGCGAACGGCACCATGTCGGGCTGTTGTCCACACCAGTGCGAAAGCCCATCGGTCCACGCCTGCCCGCGGCGAACGTCGGTCAAGTCGTGGCAAGCGTCGATCGCCGTGCAGTAGCTGTCGCCGATCGCGATGGGCGAGATCGGCTCGGACCCGACGACGAGCATGGCGTCGTCGAGCAAACGGACGCCGGCCGTGATCTGGCCGTGGAAGATCCGGACTCGACCCAGGGAGAGCCGGGCCAGCGCAGCCAGTTCCTCGTCGCCGTGGCGCGTCGCGATCCCAGCAGCGTGCTCGAGGTCTTCCCCGGCAGTGCGAGGTCTCCCTCGACCGCAGCACGCAAGCCAGTGAGGTACTCGAGCTGCGCAAGCGCGAGGGAGCTCTCGGGTGCCGCGGCCACCAGTCTCTCGAGCCGGGCGATCCACGCGTTCGCCTTTGTCTGCTCGAAAGCGTTGACCAGCCGGAACACGAGCCAGAAGACACACCGGATCGCGCCGGCCACGTCGCCCTCCTCGAGGCGTCGCCGGTGCGCGAGCCCCCATGCCTCGTCACTCTCGGCGTTCCTGCCCACGAGGTAGGCACTCACCGCCAGCCGCTCGAGGTCATCGGCACCGAGCTCGCCGCGCGCGGAGAGGAAGCCCTCGCATGCGGCCTTCCAGGCATGGTTCACGTACGACGCACGCGCTGGGGCCAGACCGCCGACCATCTATCCATTAGAGCCCACACCCGCAGGTCTTCCCACCCGCGTTCTGGACTGACCCGTCCTACCCAGTCCGAGTGGTGAGGGTCGTGGGTGACTTCGCCGATGCCGGGTTGCAGCGGACGCTCCTAGTGTGCTGGCGTCCCCGATCTCGCTGAGCCTCGAGGAGGCCACCATGCCGCATGTATCGCATGCCACTGCTGAGGAATCGATCTCGCTGTTCGGTATCGACGTCAAGCTCACCAACTTCGACGGCGGCTACACCGTCTGCTTCGAGTCCCACTCGAGAGACCAGGACCTCGGTCCGCTCTTCGACGGCCTGCCCGACGGCGAGTGCCAGTTCATCCGCCTCGGGTACGTCGTCGAGGGCGACGTCGCCTTCCGCATCGGGGATCGCATCGAGACGTACTCGGCAGGCGAGGCCTACTACGTGCCACCCGGACACACCCCGATCCAGCACGCGGGCGCACGCCTCGTCGAGTTCAGCCCGACCGAGGCGTTGGGTGAGGCCGTCGGCGTCCTGATGGCCAACGTCGAGCGGGGTCGGACCCCGCACGAGTTGTCGTCGGGGGTGTGAGCCGATGAGCTTGTTCTACAAGGTGTCGTACGCGGTCGGCTTCCACCCCTGGGAGGACCTGGCGGACCACCGGCCGTTCGCGAAGGCTCTCCTCGACCTCATCGAGGACGAGGAGCAGCGCCGCACACCGCCGTACGGCAAGGTGCTGGACCTTGGCTGCGGCAGCGCCACGTGGGGAGTCCTGCTCGCAGCGCGAGGCTGGACCGTGACCGGTGTGGACAACGTGCCCCGGGCGTTGCGCCGCGCGCGGGACCGGGTCCGCGATGCGGGGGTCGAGATGCGACTCGTCCAGGGCGACGCCACCCGGCTGAGGGAGTCCGGCGTCGGCTCCCACTACGATCTGGTGCTCGACACGGGGACGTTCCACGGACTGACCACGGTGCAACGCCTGCAGATGGGCCGAGAGGTCGCCGCGGTCTGCGCACCGGAAGCCACCGTGATCCTTGACTGCTTCGCACCGAGGCGGCGGGGTCCCCTGCCGCGAGGTTGTACGCGGGCCGATGTCGAGGAGGCGTTTCCGGGCTGGCCGGTCACCGACGTCCTCGACGCCGACTCCGACCCCGATCCGATCGCGCGGGTTTTCCGGTTCGACGAGGTGTTCTACCGCCTCCGGCGGGGTGGCACGGGATGAAGCGAGCGGAGCGCGTGCTCGTGGTGGGTGGCGGGATCGCCGGACTCGCCACAGCCAGAGCACTGCATCGCCACGGTATCGAGTGCGACGTCGTCGAGCGTGCCGAGCAATGGACGCATCCCGGCGCAGGGATGTACCTGCCGGCGAACGCCCTCCAAGCGCTCGACACGCTCGGACTGCGCGCGCCCACGCTCCGGCAGGCCCGGAACGTACCCCGACAGCGATTCCTCGATGACCGCGGGCGCCTGCTCCTGGACGCGGACCTGCCGGCCCTGTGGGGTCAGACCGAACCGTGCCTCGCCCTCGGGCGCCGGGAGTTGCACGAGGTGCTGGTTGACGGCATCGCCGTGCGCCAGGGCCAGACCGTCAGCGCCCTCCACGATGAAGGACCGCGTGTCCACGCCGAGTTCGTCGACGGCTCGGTCGCCGAGTACGACCTCGTCGTGGGTGCCGACGGCCTCCGCTCGTGGGTGCGCAGGACACGATTCGGCGGACCCGATCCCCACTTCCTCGGACAGGTGAGCTGGCGCTTCATCGTCGAAGGCTTCCCGGAGGTCTCGACGTGGACGGTGTGGCTCGGGCGCGGCAGCGTGTTCCTGGCCTTGCCGCTCAGCGGCGGGCGTACCTACTGCTACGCCGATCTTGACGCGGCCGAGCCGAGCGATCCGACCCGCAGGGACCCGGCCGCGCTGACCGAGCGCTTCGACCGGTTCGCCCACCCCGTCCCGGCGATCCTGGCGGCCGGGCTCGCAGCCAGTCAGCCCGTGTACTTCTCGCCGATCGAAGAGGTGCTCCACGAGCCGTGGGTGCGCGGCAGGGTCGCGCTCGTCGGAGACGCGGCCCACGCGATGTCGCCGAACATGGCAGAAGGCGCCGGTATGGCGCTCGAGGACGCGCTCGTCCTCGCCGACACGATCGCCTCCGGCGGACCGCTCGACGAGTTCGAGGCCAGACGGCGACCTCGAGTTGAATTCGTGCGAGCCCAGACGCACCGGCGAGACCGCACCCGCGGTCTCCCACCCGGTGTCAGGAGGATGGTCCTCCGGCTCGCCGGTCGCCGCATCTTCCGGAGCGCCTACGCGCCTCTACGAGCCCACCCGTAGATCTTCCCTCGACTCCCTTGCACCCGCCCCCGTAGCCTCGACCCATGGCCACGATCGAGCTGACCGCGGAGAACTTCGAGGAGTCGATCCGGGACAACGGGACTCTCTTTGTCGACTTCTGGGCGAGCTGGTGCGGGCCGTGCCGGCAGTTCGCGCCGACGTACGAGGCCGCCTCGGAGGCCCATCCCGACCTGACCTTCGGGTCGGTGAACACCGAGGAGCAGCACCAGCTGTCCAGCGCGGCGGGGATCTCGTCGATCCCGACGCTGATGGTGTTCCGCGACGGGATCCTGGTGTTCTCCCAGCCCGGGGCGCTGCCGCCGGCGGCGCTCGACCAGCTGATCGCGGCGGTGCGGGACCTCGACATGGACGACGTACGCCGGCAGGTCGAGGCCCAGAGCGGGTCACAGAGCTCGTCGCAGCAAGCCGCGGAGTAGGCACGCGATGGACGCCGCCGCCTGGGACGAGAGGTACGCCGCGACAGACCTCGTCTGGTCGGCGGGGCCCAACCAGTTCGTCGAGGCGGAGCTGAAGGACCTCACCCCCGGGAAGGCGCTCGACCTCGCCTGCGGTGAGGGCCGCAACGCGCGCTGGCTGGCCGAGCGCGGCTGGCACGTCACCGCGATCGACTGGTCGTCGGTCGCGATCGAGAAGGGCCGGCAGGCCCACGCCCACGTCGAGTGGCAGGTCGGGGACGCGCTCACCACTCCCCTGCCGGTCGACCTCGACCTGGTCGTGCTGGCCTACTTCCAGGTGACCGAGGACGCCCGCAGGAAAGCCGTCCAGCGCTCCTTCGACGAGCTCAAGCCCGGCGGCACGTTCTTCGTGATCGCCCACGACTCCACCAACCTGACCGAGGGCACCGGCGGGCCGCAGGACGCGAGCGTGCTCTACACCGCCGAGGACGTGCTGACAGACCTCGAGGGCAGAGACCTCGAGGTGGTCAGGGCCGAGCGGGTCGCCACGCGCACGTCGAGGCCGGCACCGCCTGGGACGCGCTGGTCCGGGTGGTCCGCCGGTGACACCCACCCAGCTGCGCGCGTTCGCGTGCGTGGTGCGGAAGGGGTCGGTCAAGGGCGCGGCCCAGGAGCTCGGCACCACCGAGTCGGCGGTGTCGATGAACCTCAAGCAGCTGCGCACCGAGCTCGACGACCCCCTCTTCAGCCGTACGCCGAGCGGGCTGGCCTTCACCCCGGGCGGACTCAGGCTGGCCAGCCGGGCGATGGAGATCCTCGACCTGCAGAGCCGCACCGTCCTCGAGGTCAGCGAGGCCGGCGCGGGAAGGCGGATGCTCCGGCTCGCGTCGAGTGATCTCTTCGCCGAGCACGCGGCGCCCGGACTGATCGGCCTGTTCACCAACCGCGCCCGCGACCTCGACGTCGAGCTGGCGGTGCACCCGGTCTCCGACTTCGCCGAGCTGCTGTTCGCCCGCAGCGTCGACGTCGCGCTCGGACCGGCCCTGACGCACACGCCGCGCGGGCTGGCGCAGCAGACCTTCCTCGACTACGAGGTGGTGGTCGTCGCCGCGCCGGAGCACCCGGTCGCGCAGGGCACCGTCCCGCTCGACAGCCTCGGCGACCAGGTCTGGCACCTCGGCCCCGGCGCGAGCGAGCCCGCCGGCGAGACCGCGGCGGTGCTGCAGCGGCTGAAGATCCCCGAGAAGCGGCAGCGGATCTTCCAGAGCGACGCCGCTGCCCTCGGCGAGACCCGGCGCGGCGTCGGCCTCGGCGTCGCGCTCACCTTCACGGTCCGCGAGGACCTGCGCGACGGCCGGCTGGTGCGGATCGACGCGCCCCAGCTCAGCGGCCGCGGCTCCTGGGCGACCTGGACGCTGGCCGGCGACCAGCAGATCTCGGCCACGGCCGAGCTGGTCCGGTTCGTGCGCACGCCGCGCGCGACCCAGGCGATGCTCCGCGGCGAGGGCGCCGGCGTCGGCCGGTTCCGCCCGGCCGTGCACGTCACCTTGTGGAGTGAGCCTTGTCGAACTGACTGCGGCAAAGACGTCCGGCAGCGCCGTCACCGAGTGCGCCGGCAGGAACGCGTCGCAGTACGGCAGCGCCGCCGCCATCGACCCGACCAGCGGTGCGAACCCGGCCGCCCCTGCGCGCGGGTTCAGCCACACGATCCGCCGGACCCGGCGCCGCAGCCGGGCCATCACCTCCGCCAGCTCGGCCGGCTCGTCGGTGTCCCACCCGTCCGAGGCGATCACCAGCACACCGCCGCGCAGGGTCGAGCCGTGCCGCGAGGCGAGCAGGTCGCGCAGCGAGCCGGCGAGGTGCGTCCCGCCGTACCGGTCGACCACCCGCTCCTCGGCCAGCCTCAGCGCCCGGTCGGCCGAGCGGTGCACCAGCGCCGGGGTCAGCCGGGTCAGCGAGGTGGAGAACGCGAACGTCTCGGCGCGGCCGGTGCGGGCGAAGGCGCGCATCAGGTGGAGGTACGCCGCCGAGTAGGACTGCATCGACGCGCTGACATCGGTGACGAGGGTGAGCGGTCGCGGCCGCAGCACCCGTCGCTGGCGGCGCAGGTCGAGCAGCGGCTCGAACCCGGCCCGTCCGGCCGCGGCCATCGTGGCGCGCATCGCGATCGTCTCGCCCCGCCGCCCCGCACGCGTACGACGACTCCGCCGCATCGGCCACCGCGGCGCAGCCCGCTCCAGCCAGCGACCGAGCACGGCCAGCTGCGCGGCGTCGAACTCGTCGAAGGGCGTGTCCGCCATCCCGGTCAGCGAGCTCGGCAGCAGCTCCGGCAGGAAGATCGAGTCCTCCTCCTCCGAGGCAGGCGACGCCGTGGACCGCGGCAGCGTGTGCCACGGCAGCCCGCCCTCCTCCGCGTCGTCCTGCGAGGAGCGACCCGGCACCGAGACCAGCTCCCCCTCTGGCGGCGGAGGCGGACCACCAGGAAGACCGCGGCGCCGCGCATGCGGATCCCCGCCGAGGTCGCTCTCCCGGAAGGCGGCGTTGAACACGCGGTCGAAGGCAGGGAGGTCGGTGTGCCGGCGCACGAGCGTCACCCGCAGCTGCCAGTAGAGGTCGTCGAGCAGGGCAGGCGGCGAGGCCCCGAGCGCCGAGACCAGGTCGGCGAGCCCGGTCGTCGGCACCCCGACACCGGCCTTGCGCAGCTTCGCGCCGAAGGACGCGGCCAGCGCCGCCCGGTCGACGCCGGGCAGCAGGACCGGGGCGTCACCCATCGAGGGCTACTGCGCAGCACCACGTCGCGGTCGTCGACGGTCTTCACGACCGCCCCGAGCGTCGCGACCACGGTGTCGCGGCCGAGCTCGGTCGCGCCGAGCGCGGACAGCGCG
Organism: uncultured Actinomycetota bacterium; assembly: GCA_963722835.1. Taxonomy (GTDB): domain Bacteria; phylum Actinomycetota; class Actinomycetes; order Propionibacteriales; family Nocardioidaceae; genus Marmoricola. Next base: position 17,343 of record CAVROK010000011.1, on the reverse strand, counting down.
GCCACCCAGTTGATCGCCTCGGCCAGACCCGGCGGCTTGTCGACCTCCAGCGTGCGCACCCGGCCGACGAACTGCGCGGCGGAGGTGATCAGGTCCTCGTTCGCCTCCGGCACCGTGCGGCGCAAGATGGCACAGACGCGTTCGGGCGACGGGTACTCCAGCCAGTGGTAGAGACACCGCCGCCGCAGCGCGTCGTGCAGGTCGCGGCTGCGGTTGGAGGTGAGCACGACGAGCGGCGGCCGCGCAGCCGTGAAGGTGCCGATCTCCGGCACGGTCACCGATCCCTCGCCGAGCACCTCGAGCAGGAGCGCCTCGAACTCGTCGTCGGCGCGGTCGATCTCGTCGACGAGCAGGACGGGCGGCTGCGGCCCGTCGTACCGCACGCAGCGGAGCACCGGCCGCTCGATCAGGTACTCCTCGCTGAACAGGTCCGACTCGGTCAGCTTCTCCCCGCGCGACTCGGCGAGCCGGATCGCGAGCAGCTGGCGCTGGTAGTTCCAGTCGTACAGAGCCTCCGCGGCACTGAGTCCCTCGTAGCACTGCAACCGCACCAGAGGTACGCCGAGACAGCGGGCCAGCACGTGCGCAGCAGCCGTCTTGCCGACCCCCGGCTCGCCCTCGAGCAGAGCGGCATGCCCAGCCGGAGCGAGAGGAACACCGCGGTCGACATGCCCTGGTCGGCGAGGTAGTCCTGCTCGTCGAACGCAGATTGCACAGCGGCAGCGGAGGAAAGACTCACGACGACTCCGCGAGCATCGCCTCGTAGTCCTCCCAGGTGTCGATGTCGCGCGGCACCGGACCCTCGATCCGGACCCTCACCACATCTGCTCCGGATGCCTCCGCGTCGACCAGCTTCCAGACGGCCTTGTCGCCGTGCATCGACTCGAGCTCATCGAACATCTGTCGATCGAACCACAACGGGTGGCCGAGCGCGTCGTCGTACTCACACACACCGACGGCGTGCTCGCGCGCGGACGCCTCGAGCTCCTGCACGGTCTCGACCCGCACCCGCGGCTGGTCGCCGAGCATGAGCACGATCCCCGTCACTGACGGCGGCAGCGCGGACAGGGCCGTCCGGATCGAGGTCGCGCAGCCGGAGCCGAAGTCGTGGTTCTCGACGACCTCGACGCCCGACAGGTCAACTTCCGAGCGCACCTGCGCAGCCGCGCCACCGAGCACCACGACGACCGGCTCGCACGCCGAGGCCCGGGCAACAGAGAGGGTCGCGTCCAGCACGGTGGCGCCGTCGAGGGCGAGCACCTGCTTGGGCTGGCCGAGGCGCCGGGAGGAGCCTGCGGCCAGGACCACGGCCGCGACGGTCACGAAGCCTGGCCCGCGAGGAAGGAGTCGCGACAGCCCGGCATGCAGAACCAGTAGTCGGTGCCGTCGACGACCGCGTGCTCGGTGTCGGGCCCGACGGTGACGGTCATCCCGCAGACCGGGTCGACCGCCTGGACCGGAGGGGCGAGGGACTCGCGTCCGGGGGATGCCACGAGCCCCTCGACCCGGATCCGGCTGACGAGCTCCGCGAGGATCGACAGCGCGATCTCGGGAGCCGTCCGTGCGCCGATGTCGAGGCCCACATGGGTGTGCACTCGAGCGCGTTGTTCTGCGGTGAGGTCGAGCTCGGCAAGCAGCGCCTCACCCCTGGTCCGGCTGCACACGACGCCGACGAAGCCGACGCCGGCGTCGAGCGCCTCTCGCACGGCCGCAGGTTCGTCGCCGCCGTGGGTCGAGATGATCACCGCGGTCGCCCCGTCCGGAGCACCGGATCGCTGCACCACGAACCCCAAGGAGGGTGCCAGCGAGGCCACGGCCTCCGCGGTCGGCGAGGTCCCCGAGAGGTGGAGCGCGGGCGACGGCAGCAGCGGTTCGAGGTAGATCTCCAACGCCCCTCCAGACAGGCACGGGTTGACCACGACGCTGGCGCCGGGCGTCTGCGGGAAGGTGTCCTCGCCGTCGGGCAGCACGCGCAGCAGCACGCCCACGCCCGTCGACAGCGCGTCGAGCGCGGCGGTCCGCACCGACCCGGCGGCGCACTGGCCGCCGACGAAGCCCTCGATGGTGCCGTCGGCGAGCACGAGCGCCCGGTCGCCCGCGCGGGCCGAGCTGGGCTCCTGCGCGCGGACCACCGTCGCCTGGACGAACGGCACCCGCGAGCGGGTCAGCTCGTCCACGCGCTCCGAGAGCTGGGCGGTCAAGGGGTCTCCTCTAGATCGGCGGGGTCGGGCGACCCTGCATGGCGTCCCAGACACGGGACGGCGTGAGCGGCATGTCGGCGTGCCGGATGCCGTAGGGCTTGAGCGCGTCGATCACCGCGTTGACGATCGCCGGCGGCGAGCCCACGGTCGCGGACTCTCCCACGCCCTTGGCGCCGATCGGGTGGTGCGGCGACGGGGTGACCGTGTGCCCGGTCTCCCAGTGCGGCGTCTCGAGCGCGGTCGGGATCAGGTAGTCCATGAACGACCCGGCGATGCAGTTGCCCTCCTCGTCGAAGGAGATCATCTCCATCAGCGCCATCCCGATCCCGTCGGTCAGGCCGCCGTGCACCTGGCCCTCGATGATCATCGGGTTGATGCGCGTCCCGCAGTCGTCGACGGCCACGAAGCGGCGTACCTTCACCTCGGCCGTGCCGGGATCGACGTCGACGACGCAGATGTAGGCGCCGAACGGGTAGGTCAGGTTCGACGGGTTGTAGCAGATCTGCGCCTCGAGGCCGCCCTCGATGCCCTCGGGCAGGTCGCCCGCGCCGTGGGCACGCATCGCGATGTCCTGGATCGTCACCGAGCGACCGGGGTCGCCCTTCACCTGGAAGGCACCCTTCTGCCACTCGAGGTCCGCGACGGACACCTCGAGCATGCCGCTCGCGATGATCTGCGCCTTGTCGCGCACCTTGCGCGCCACCAGTGCCGCGGCCGCACCGGACACCGGCGTCGACCGGCTGCCGTAGGTGCCGAGACCGAACGGCGTCTGGTCGGTGTCGCCGTTGATCACCTGGATGTCGGCCGGCGGGATGCCGATCTCCTCCGCGATGATCTGCGCGAACGTCGTCTCGTGCCCCTGGCCCTGGCTCATGCAGGAGAGGCGTACGACGGCCTTGCCGGTCGGGTGCACCCGCAGCTCGGCACCGTCAGCCATCCCGAGCCCGAGGATGTCCATGTCCTTGCGCGGTCCGGCACCGACGGCCTCGGTGAAGAACGCGACCCCGATGCCCATCAGCTCGCCCTTGGCGCGCTTCTCCTCCTGCTCGCGACGCAGGTCGTCGTACCCCGCCATCTCGAGGGCGACGTCCAACGCCGCCTCGTAGTCGCCGGAGTCGTAGACCCAGCCGGTCTTGGAGGTGTACGGGAACTGGTCGGGCTGGATGAAGTTCTTCCTCCGCAGCTCGACGGGATCCATCTCCAGCTCGTAGGCCAGGCAGTCCACGATCCGTTCGACGAGATAGACGGCCTCGGTGATCCGGAACGAGCACGCGTAGGCGACACCGCCGGGTGCCTTGTTGGTGTAGACGGCCGTCATCGAGCAGTACGCCGCCTCGATGTCGTAGCTGCCGGTGAACACCCCGAAGAAGCCGGCGGGGTACTTGATCGGCGCGGCCGTCCCGTTGAAGGCTCCGTGGTCGGCCAGCACGTGGGTGCGGATCGCCAGGATCTTGCCCTCCTTGGTCGCCGCGATCTCGCCCTGCATCACGTAGTCGCGCGCGAAGCCGGTGCTGACCAGGTTTTCCGTGCGGTCCTCCATCCACTTGACCGGCTTGCCGATCACCAGCGACGCGACGATCGCGCACACGTAGCCGGGATAGATCGGCACCTTGTTGCCGAAGCCGCCGCCGATGTCGGGCGCGATCACCCGGATCTTGTGCTCGGGCAGCCCGGAGACCAGCGCGTAGACGGTGCGGTGCGCGTGCGGAGCCTGGCTCGTGGTCCACAGCGTCAGCTGCCCGTCGACGCGCTGGTAGTCCGCGACGCAGCCGCAGGTCTCCATCGGCGCCGGGTGGACCCGCGGATAGACGATGTCCTCCTTGACCACGACGTCGGCCTTCGCGAAGACCGCCTCGGTCGCGTCCTTGTCGCCGGTCTCCCAGTCGAAGCAGTGGTTGTCGGCCTTGCCGTCGAGGTCGGTGCGGATCACCTCGGCGTCGGGCGCGAGTGCCTGGCGTACGTCGATCACGGGCTTGAGGACGTCGTACTCCACGTCGATCAGCTCGAGGGCGTCACGCGCGGAGTAGCGGTCCTCGGCGACGACGAACGCGACCTCCTGGCCCTGGAAGCGCACCCGGTCGGTGGCCAGCACGGCCTGCACGTCGTTGGACAGCGTCGGCATCCACGCGAGTCCCTGCGCGGCGAGGTCGGCGCCGGTGATGACGGCCTTCACCTTCGGGTGCGCCTGGGCGGCGGACACGTCGATGCTGACGATGTTGGCGTGCGCGACCGGCGAGCGCAGGATCGCGAGGTGCAGCATCCCCTTGAGCTGCAGGTCGTCGACGTACCGCCCCATGCCGCGGATGAAGCGCGGGTCCTCCTTGCGGAGCATCCGGCCGTGGCCGACGGGGTGCTGGTCGTTGTCGGCCTTCTCGAGGTCTTCCTGGCGGGCGGCTACTTCGGTCATGACGCACTTCCCGCGGTCTCGGCTTCGGCAGGCTCGGGCTGGGCTGCCTCGGGTCCGTCGGGGTGGTCGGCCGCCCAGAGCACCGAGCGGACGATCGTGGTGTAGCCGGTGCACCGACAGATCTGCCCGGAGATGGCCTCCCGTATCTCCGCTTCTGTCGGGTGCGGGTTGCGGTCGAGCAGGGCGCGCGCGGTCATCAACATCCCGGGCGTGCAGAACCCGCACTGCAGCCCGTGACACCGCATGAACCCCTCTTGCACAGGGTCGAGGACGCCGTCCCTCTCGAGGCCCTCGACCGTGCGCACCTCACGGCCGCCGGCCATCGCGGCCAGCACCGTGCAGCTCTTCACCGGTTCGTCGTCCATCCACGTCACACACGTGCCGCAGTTGCTGGTGTCGCACCCCCAGTGCGTGCCGGTGAGCCCGAGCTCGTCGCGGAGGAAGTGCACCAGCAGCATCCGGCCCTCGACCTCGCGGGTCACGCTCTCGCCGTTGACCGTCATCGTGACCTGCATCAGCGGTTCCCTCCGTCGTTCTGGAGCTGGTCGCCGGCGAGCCCGGCCTCGATGCGTCGTACGGCGGTCCGCAGCGTGCGGCGCGTCAGCTCATCAGCGAGATGGCGCTTGTACTCGACCGTCCCGCGGTTGTCGCTGGACGGCGAGCAGGCGGCCGACGCGAGCTCACCGGCCTGCTCGTAGAGCTCCTCGCTGGGTTGCTGTCCGCGCATCACGTCGGAGATCGCGGGGATGCCGGCGGTGTTGGGCCCCACGGCGGCCAGGCCGACGCGGGCGTCGGTGATCACGCCGTCCTCCATCCACACGGCGGCACCGGCCGAGGTCACCGCCCAGTCACCGGCGCGACGCTCGACCTTGGCGTAGGCGCTCGAGCCGCCCGGCCGCACCGGCAGCCGGACCTCGGTGAGGATCTCGCCCTGGCCGACGGCCGTCTCGTAGGGACCGCGGTGGAACTCCTCCATCGAGACGACCCGCTCCCCCGACGAGCCGCGGATGACGCAGCTGGCGTCGAGCGCCGTGCAGACGGCGGTGAGGTCCTCGGAGGGATCGGCCTGGCACAGCGAGCCGCCGATCGTGCCGCGGTTGCGCACGATCGGGTCGGCGATCACCTGCTCGGCGTCGGCGAAGATCGGGAACACCGCCGCGAGCTCGGGTGACTCCAGGAGCTCGCGGTGCCGGGTGAGGGCACCGATGCGCACCTCGTCGACCCCGACGCGCACGTAGCCGAGCTCGTCGTGCAGGTCGTTGATGTCGATGAGGTACTCGAGGTCGGTCAGCCGCAGCTTCATCATCGGGATGAGGCTGTGGCCGCCGGCCACCAGCCGGGCCTCGTCACCGAGGCGCTCGAGGAGGCTGATGGCGTGGTCGACGCTGGTCGCGCGTTCGTAGTCGAAAGGAGCAGGAACCTGCACGGGATGACCTCCGATGTGAGGTGGGTCACCCGACTATCGGTCGCGCGGGCAGGGCCCGTCAACGGCACCTAAGCGAACGCTTAACTCGGTCTCGGTCAGGCGGTGCGGGTGCCGTCCGGAGTGCTGTCCGGCGGGATCTCGCGCCGGTCGCGGCGCGGCTTGTCGCTCGGGTCGAAGACGCCGAGCTCCGCGTTGTCGTCGGCCCTGCGCAGGTGCTTGGTGAGGCTGAACCCGAGGAACGCGACCGCCAGGCAGAGCGCGATGAAGACGCCGAACGCGACCCAGCCGGCCTTGACGTCGCTCGGGGCCGGGACCTTGTCGGCCAGCGGCACGAGGTAGATCAGCGCGTTCATACCGACATTGTCTCAGGTGTCCAAGTCGGCGCGGTCGCGGATGCCGGCGAACAGGTCGTCCTCCGGGAGGTCGGTGTCGACGAAGGACCGTGCGAGCTCGTAGTCCTCGGTCGGCCAGGCCGCCTGGTGCACCTCGAGCGGCACGTGGAACCACGGGCCGTCGGGGTCGATCTGGGTGGCGTGCGCGATCAGCGCCTGGTCGCGGATCGGGAAGTACTCCCCGCACGGCACCCGGGTGGTGATGCGTGCGTCGTGAGCGGGGTCGGGCTTCCACTCGGCCAGCCGTTCGGCGTACGGCGACTCGAGGCCGCGCCGGATCATCTCGTCGTTGAGCGCCTGCGTCCGCGGCCGGTTGAAGCCGTGGTGGTAGTAGAGCTTGAGCGGCTGCCACGGCTCCCCCGCGTCCGGGTAGCGGCTCGCGTCACCGGCCGCCTCGAAGGCCACGAGCGAGACGTTGTGGCACTGGATGTGGTCGGGGTGCGGGTAGCCGCCGTTCTCGTCGTACGTCGTCAGCACGTGCGGCCGGAAGCTCCGGATCAGCCGCACCAACGGCTCCGCCGCGACCTCGGGATCCAGCAGCCCGAAGCAACCGTCGGGCAGCGGCGGCTTGGGGTCTCCCTCGGGCCAGCCGGAGTCGACGAAGCCCAGCCAGTCCTGCCGGACGCCGAGGATCTCCCGGGCGGCGTCCATCTCCTGGCGACGGATCTCGGAGATGTTCGCGAGCACCTCGGGGCGGTCCATCTTCGGGTTCAGGATCGAGCCGCGCTCGCCGCCGGTGCAGGTGACGACGTGCACGTCGACGCCTTCCTTGACGTACTTGACCGTGGAGGCCGCGCCCTTGCTCGACTCGTCGTCGGGGTGCGCGTGCACGTGCATCAGCCGGAGCATGAGGGCCAGTCTAGGGACGGCCACCGCGCGTGCTCGGCGCCCTCGGGCGGGTGGGAGAATCCGTCTCGTGAGCGACGTGATGTCCGAGCGCTACGGCGCGGCGAGCCCGGCCCGACGGCGGCTGGTGATCGCGATCTCCGGGGTCGTCGGCGTGGTGGCGCTCAGCTGGCTGGTGTGGGCGATGTGGTTCCAGAGCAACCCCGACATCCAGTCCTCGGTGCGCACGTTCGACGTCGTGGACGACCACACCGTGAAGGCCGAGGTGGCCCTGCGGGTGAAGGACGACGACGTCCGCGCCAACTGCCTGGTGCGTGCTGTCGGGCTGGACCGATCCGTCGTGGGCGAGCTCAACTTCGAGGTCACCGGCGTGAGCGGCACCGTGCACCGCGACGTGACCCTCCGCACCGAGCGTGAGGCGACCGCGGTGGACATGGTCGGTTGCACGACGAAGGACCAGTCTCGGCCGCGCTGATCCCCGGGCTGAGACGATTCGGGCTCAGCGAGTCGCGTTGGTACGATCATCTACTTGCCCTACCGAAGTTTTCGATCAATCAGGAGTGCCCATGACCGAGCCAGCCCAGAGCGGTGTCATCTGGCTGACCCAGGCCAAGTACGACGAGCTCAAGGCCGAACTCGAGCAGCTGCGCGGCCCTCGCCGCGCCGAGCTCGTCAAGCGGGTCAGCGAGGCTCGCGACGAGGGTGACCTGAAGGAGAACGCCGGCTACCACGCCGCTCGTGACGAGCTCGGCAAGATCGACGGGCGCGTCCAGCAGCTCAGCGACATGCTCGAGAAGGCCGAGGTCGGCGAGACCCCGGCCGACGACGGCGTGGTCGAGCCGGGCATGAAGGTCACCGTCAAGCTGGTCGGGCTCGACCTGGAGGAGACCTTCCTCTTCGGCGCCCGCGAGATGGCCGGCGACGACATCAAGGTCTACTCGCCGCAGTCCCCGCTGGGCCAGGCGATCGACGGCGCCAAGCGCGGCGAGACCGTCACCTACACCCTGCCCAACGGCAAGGACCAGAAGGCCGAGATCGTCGAGGCCGTGCCCTACACCGGCTGAACGCGCAGCCTGACGGCCAGCGACGCAGCGTCGGGGTCGTCCGCGTCGCACACCGCCAGCAGCAGCGTCCCCTCGTCGTCGGCTTCGAGCACCATCAGCCCCTCGACCTTGAGGACCGCGCCCTCCACTGACGGGAGTGGAACCACTGCTGTCGCGACGGTGTCGTCGAGCCGCACCAGTCCCGAGGCGAGCACAGGGCCGTCGTCGCGCGGGTTGGGCGTGTCCTCTGCCGCGGCGCTGGCAACAACGCTCCCGTCGGGCATGGTGACGACGTCGGTGATCGCCAGCCCGACGCCTGCTACGCCACCGATGTCGTAGGTCCGTGGGTCAGCCACGGACACCGCGGTCGGGTCGACCTGCCCCAGGACGGCAGCCACTGCCGCCGTGAGATCCAGGTCGACACTCTTGGAGGGCTGCCCGGCTGAAGGTCGTCCGCGGTGATACCAGCGGAGCGAGTCCCCGATGACGCAGGCTCCCTCCAGGTTGAGCTCCGCCGGCTCCACGGCCAGCGCGTCGACCACGCTGGCGTAGACGGCCGTCATGTCCGCCACGATCGCTCGAGGTTGGCCCTGTTCGAGCCGGAGGAGCACCCATCGCATCCTGGCCGGGGACGATCCCGAACCCATGATCAGTGCGGCCGGCGCGCCCCCGACGGTGAGGACGCACGCGGCCTCCAGGTCGGGCTTCAGGTGCTTGGTCCCGGTGACGTCGGAGAAGAGATCGTGGCCGTCCATCGGCGGGAGCAGCCGCACGGCGGTCACGGATCGCTCATGGAACCAGGCGGCGTGCGTGGCGTCGTCCGACACGACGAGGAACCCGCCGGCGAAGGGAACCACGGCAGAGGCGGCCCGGACCGGCGCTCCGTCGCTGAAGCGCAGCCGCTCCACACCCACCACCTCGATGTCCACGACGTCAGTCTTCCGGTTCCCTAGTGCTGAGCGAGGAACGTCTCGAGCTGGGCCAGGGAAGCGTTGAGTCCGGCTTGGTGGTCCTCAGGGCTGATCCCAGAGGGAACATCCAGGGCCCGGATGGTCACGCGCGTCCCGTCCTCGTGGGGGACAACTCCCAGGTCATCCCCATCGTGCCTGCGAAGGCAGGGTCGTCGGAGACGAAATCGACGGTCTGGGCGACCAGTACGTCGGGAACGATGTCCACGAACCGGACCTCCACAACATCGGACTCAGGAGTGGTCTTGCCCATACCGGTTGCACCGTCCACGTAGTTCAGCACCAGCCGGTAGGAGCCCCCGGGTCGAGCGTCGAAGTGCTCGAAGTGGCCGGACATCTCGCTCGGGGGAAGCCATTTCGCCAGCGCAGCTTCGTCGACGAGAGCCGCGAACACGAACTGCACGTCCGACTTGATGACACGAGAAGCAGAGTCTGTTCTCGCCATCAGCGGCCTACTCGTCGGCGACGTGGTAGCCGTGCTCCCGCAGCCGGCTGACCACGTCCTCCGCGTGGTCGGGACCCTTGGTCTCGAGCTGGAGGCGCACCTCCACCTCGCCCACGTTGAGGGAGATCGACGTGCGCTCGTGCGACACCTCGATCACGTTGGCCCCGACGTCGGCGAGCTCGGCGAGCAGGTGCGCGAGACCACCGGGACGGTCCGGGATCACGCAGCGCAGGTTGAGGTAGCGCCCCGACGAGGCCATGCCGTGCCGGATCAGGTTGCCGAGCAGGAGCGGGTCGACGTTGCCGCCGGAGAGCACGGCCACGGCCGGCGTACGGAAGGCGTGCGGGTTGTCCATGATCGCGGCCACCGCGGCGGCGCCCGACGGCTCCACGACGAGCTTCGCCCGCTCGAGCAGCAGCACCAGCGCCTGGGACATCGACTCCTCGGAGACGGTGATGACCTCGTCGACGTGCTTCTGGATGGCCTCGAACGGCACGTCGCCCGGGCACGCCACGGCGATGCCGTCGGCCATCGTGGTCATCTTCTCCAGCGCGACGGGTGATCCGAGCTTGAGCGAGTCGGGATAGGCCGCAGCCTCCTCGGCCTGCACGCCGACCACGCGTACGTCGGGCCGCTTCGACTTGATCGCCAGCGCGATGCCGGCGAGCAGCCCGCCACCACCGGTCGGCACCAGCACGGTCGCGGCCTCCGGCGCCTGCTCGAGGATCTCCAGGCCGGTCGTCCCCTGGCCCGCGACGATGTCGGTGTGGTCGAAGGGGTGGATGAACACCGCCCCGGTCTCGTCGGAGAACTTCTGCGCGGCCACCAGCGCCTGGGTGAGGTACTCGCCCTCGAAGCGCACCTCGGCGCCGTACCCCTTGGTCGCGTTGATCTTGGGGATCGGCGCCCCGATCGGGCATGAACACCGTCGCCTGGATCCCGAGGATCTGCGCCGCGAGCGCCACCCCCTGCGCGTGGTTGCCGGCCGACGCCGCGACGACACCGCGCGCCCGCTCCTCCTCGGTGAGCCGGGAGAGCCGCACGAACGCGCCGCGGATCTTGAACGACCCCGTGCGCTGGAGGTTCTCGCACTTCAGCAGCACCGGCCCGCCGACGAGCGTCTCCAGCCACCGCGACTCCTCCATCGTGGTGCGGATGGCGACCTGGTCGACGAGGTCGACGACGGCCTCGATGTCGGCGAGCGTGACGGTCATGGGGCCACCCTAGGTCTGCGAGGGCGGGGTCGCGTCCTCGTCGTCGTGGGCGTCGGCGACGTCCTCGCCGTCGACGTCCTCGGGCAGGGGCGCGGGTTCGTCCTCGGCGGCGTCGTCGGGTTCCTCACCGACCTCGGTGTAGTTGGCGAGGTGCTGGACGACGGCGTTCAGCGACGCGGCGAGGGGTACGGCGATCAGCGCACCCGGGATGCCGGCCACGATCACGCCGAGCGCGATCGCGACGATCACGCCGAGCGGGTGCACCGAGACGAAGCGGCCCATCAGGAACGGCTGGAGCACGTGCGCCTCGAGCTGCTGCACACCGACCACGACGCCGAACATGATCAGCGCGGTCACCGGCCCCTGCGCGACGAGGGCGACGAGCACCGCCACCGAGCCCGGACACGAACGCACCGATCATCGGCACGAACGCACCGAGGAACACCAGCACACCGATCGCGCTGACGAACGGCACCTGCAGCACGGCCGCGCCGATCATGATCCCGATCGCGTCGGTGCCCGCGACCAGCACGGTGGCCCTGACGAACTGGGTCAGCGACTTCCACGCGACGCGACCCGAGGAGTCGGCGCGGAGGCGACCGGCGCGCGGGAACAGCCGCACCAGCCAGGCCCAGATCAGGTGGCCGTCGGCGAGGAAGAAGTACGTCGCGAACAGCACGATGAAGATGCCGGCGACGACGTGCCCGACCGCAGTACCGACCTCCCCGACCCGACCGACCGCGTCCTCGCTGAAGGACGAGATCGTCTCCTGCGCCTTGTCGAGTGCCTCGCTGAGCTGGGCGTCGGTCACGTGCAGCGGGCCGTCTCGCAGCCAGTCGCGGATCTGGTCGATGCCGCTGGTCACCTGGTCGGACAGGTTGCCCACGCCCTGTGACACCTGGTTGCCCACGAAGGTGAAGAGCAGCGCGAGGCCCGCGATCCCGAGGATGACCACGAGGAGCGACGCGAGCTTGCGCGGGATGCCGATGCGTTGCATCCACGCGACCACCGGGCTGACCAGGGCGGCGATCAGCAACGCGACGACGAGCGGCAGCACGACCACCAGGAAGAAGTTGAGCAACCACAGGATGATCAGGCCGGCAGCGCCGATGACGAGGAACCGCCAGGACCAGGCCGCCGCGAGGTCCATGCCGTAGGGCACCTGGGCACGGGAGAAGTTCGAGGGCCCGCCGGTGATCTCGGGCTCGGCCTCCATCGCGCGACGGGCGGCGCGCACCTCGGCCCACTGCTGGGCGATCCGGGCGCGCAGCTGCTCGTCGGAGTCGTCCTCTGCTGGCCGCGAGCTGTCGCGGTTCCGGCCGATCAACCGGCGGGGGTCTGGTCGCACCTCGACAGGCTACGTGCCAGTGCCGCCGCAGCCGCGGGACGGCTCTCCGAGAGCAGGCCGACGGCTGCGAGCACGTAGTCGCGGTCCACGACGACGCGCGGGTGCTCCGGCAGCTGCCACCCCTCCGGCGAGACGCCGACGACTCCACCGAGGATCCGCTCGGCGGCTCCAGCGTCGGCATGCCGGAGCACGCCGCCGGACCCGACGAGCAGGGCCACCTCACGCAGGTCCTTGCCGGTGCGCTCGACGACGCGGCCATCAGGACCGACCACGACGCGCGAACGTCCGACGTGGCGGCGTACCGCCAGGGTGACGGCCGCCGAGGCGATCAGCTCGTCCTCGTGGCGCTCGGCGTCGGTGGCCGGCAGGAACGACGGGTCCTCGGATCGTCGTACGGCGGCGGCGCGGAGGTCCTCGGGCAGCTCCCCCGCCTCCCAGGTGCGTCAACGCGCTCCACCGCATCCCGAGGTCGCCCTCGACGGTTCGCGTCACCGGCGTGCTGGCCACGACCTCGCGGGAGAGGCCGGCGTCCTCCGGATCGAGGCGTACGACGGAGTGCACGTCGGTCGTCGCTCCGCCGATGTCGACCACCACCACGTCGCTGGCCGACTCCGCCGCGAGCACCTCGACCCCGGTGAGCACGAGGTCCGGCGTCGCGCCGCGCACCATCGCGGTGAAGTCGGCTCGCGAGCTGAGCCCCTTGCCGCCGATCACGTGTGCCAGGAACATCTCGCGGATCGCGTGCCGCGCCGACTCCGGCGCCAGCACCCCGATGCGCGGGACCACGTTGTCGGCCAGCACGTGCGGCGTCGGGCCCAGCGCCTCAGCCACCGCTCCTTGTGCCTCCACGTCACCGGCCACGACGACCGGACCCGGCCAGCGACGCGAGGACGGCGGCGTCCCTGACGAGTCCCTCGGAGTTGCCGCCGTCCGTGCCACCCACCAGCAGCAGCACGTCGGGACGGGCCTCGCGCAGCAGCCGCGACCTTCGCCTCGTCGAGCCCGCCGGACAGCACCGCGACCACCTTGCCGCCGCTGGAGAGCGCCACCCGGCGACCGGCCTCGGCCGTCACCAGCTCCTCGTTGCCGACGACGGCGATGCGCAGGCCACCGCCGGCCGACGAGCAGGCGAGCACCTCGGCCTCGCGCTGCCGCAGCCACGTCCCGGGTGAGCGACGCCCGGCACGCATCCACGCCGTCCAGCACGTCCGTGTCCAGCGTCGTGCGGTGGCTCGCGGTCGCCAGCAGCTCACCGGCCTCGTCGACCAGCGCGGCCTTGGTGAACGTGGAGCCGACGTCGACGCAGACCACCGCCGATGACGGGGACACGGCTCAGCCGGCCTGCGTGACGATGTAGACGGCCGCGAGCAGGATGCTCAGCAGGACCGCGATGCTGACCAGGTGGGCGGCGGAGCCACTCCCGATCGGTCGGTCCGCACGCAGCGCCGCGTCGACCTGGCGGTAGCGGACGTACCCGCCGACCGCGGCGAACGCACCCGTGGCCAGCAGGACCAGCGCCAGCGCCAGGACCAGCACGCTGTCGCCGAAGAAGTGCCCGATCGCGATCGCCGCCGCCATCAGCCCGATCGCCGAGCGCTGGTAGGCCAGCAGCGTCCGCTCGTTGGCCAGGGTGAACCGGGCGTCCGGGTAGTGGTCGTCAGCCAAGAGCCCGGTCCAGGTCCGCGAGCAGGTCATCGGCCGTCTCGATCCCGACGCTGAGCCGGATCAGGTCGTCGGGCACCTCGAGGTCGGTGCCGGCCACGCTGGCGTGGGTCATCCGGCCCGGGTGCTCGATCAGCGACTCGACGCCGCCGAGCGACTCCCCCAGCGTGAAGATCTCCGCCTTGTCGCAGACGTCGAGCGCGTGCTGCTCCCCGCCGGTCACCCGGAAGGACACGATCCCGCCGTACCTCTTCATCTGGCGCGAGGCGATCTCGTGCCCCGGGTGCTCCGCGAGCCCCGGGTAGAACACCTCCGTGACGGCCGCGTGGCCGGTGAGGAACTCGACCACCTTCTCGGCGTTGTCGCAGTGCCGGTCCATCCGGACGCCGAGCGTCTTCAGGCCACGCAGCACCAGCCACGAGTCGAACGGGCTCGCGACGGCGCCGATCGCGTTCTGGTGGTACTCGATCAGGTCGGCCAGCCCCAGGTCGCGGATGACGAGGGCGCCACCGACGACGTCGGAGTGGCCGCCGCAGTACTTCGTGGTCGAGTGCACCACCACGTCGGCGCCGAGGGTCAAGGGCTGCTGGAGGTACGGCGAGGCGAAGGTGTTGTCGACGACCAGCAGCGCGCCGGCCTCGTGGGTGAGGGCCGCCAGCGCCTCGATGTCGCCGATGTTGAGCAGCGGGTTGGTCGGTGTCTCGATCCAGACGATCTTGGTGCGACCCGGTTCGATGGCCGCACGGGTGGCGTCGAGGTCGCTGACCGGCGCGGTGCTGTGCTCGAGACCCCACCTCTGGAGCACCTTGTCGAAGAGGCGGTGGGTGCCGCCGTACGCGTCGTCCGGGATCACCACGTGGTCGCCCGGCACGCAGAGGGCGCGCAGCAGGGTGTCCTCGGCCGCGAGGCCGGAGGCGAACGCGAACCCGCGCTCCCCCTCCTCCAACGCTGCGATGTTGCCCTCGAGGGCGGTGCGGGTCGGGTTGGCGGAGCGGCTGTACTCGTATCCCCCGCGCAGCCCACCGACCCCGTCCTGCTTGTAGGTCGAGGTCGCGTAGATGGGCGGGATCACCGCTCCGGTCATCGCGTCGGGCTCGTAACCGGCATGGATGGCGCGGGTGTCGAAGCCGGACTTGGTTCGGTGTTCCTGAGTCACGGTTGCGAGGCTACTCGTTGGGCTGGCGGAGTCGCGCAGCGATCTCCGGAACGTCGAGGCGACCCTCGGCGACCTCCATCACGAGCGCGAAGGACCCTTCATTGTCGAGGTGGAAGGGCCGACCGTTGGCTCGTAGAAAGGTGACCGTCGCGACCAGCCCGAGTCGCTTGTTGCCGTCCACCAAGGCGTGGTTTCCGCAGATGGAGTGGAGCAGTGCCGCTGCCTTCAGCTCGAGAGTCTGGTAGGCATCCATGCCGAACGCGCTGGACCTCGCCCGCGCGCAGGCCGAGTCCAGGAGCCCGGGATCGCGCACGGGTCCCGCGCCGAGAAGATCGGTGAACAGCAGAAGGTCCTCCAGGTCGAGGTAGACAACCTCCTCCGGACGGCTCATACGTTGCCGAGACGGTCCAGGGCTTCGGCATAGTCAACGATCACGTCCCGGGCGATGGCGTCGATCCGAGTCCGACGGGACGTCCGGTCGCGCTTCTCGATCACAGCACGTCGGATGGCCTCCTGCTTGGAGACGCCCTCGTGCTCAGCGAGCTCGGTCAGTGCCTGTTCGAGCTCGTCGTCGGTGCGCAGCGTCATCGCCATGAGTGAATGGTATCACTGTGATACCAGTCGTGACCGCAGAGCGCCCGCCTCGTTGCCCACGCATGAGCCTCGCGCGACTCACCGTCCTCGCCTGCTCGGCCGTCCTCGCAGGGGCGCTCGCAGCTCCCGCCCAGGCTGCCCCGGCGCCCAACCCGCTCGACCCGGTGATCGGAGTGCTCCCGCCCGTGCCGGTGCCGCACACGCCGTACGACGGTCCGGTCTGCACTGACGGCGACCCGCAGTGCATCGTCGACGTGATCGCCGAGATGGAGCAGCGGCTCGCCCCGCTGGCCGAGTCGTGCGACCACGACGCGATCTTCTCGCTGGCCTACCTGCGCGTGACCGAGAACGTGAAGGCGGCGGCCGACTCCGGCTACTTCGCCGACCGCACCTGGCTGACCCAGCTCGACGCGGTGTTCGCCGAGATGTACTTCGACACGATGGACACCTGGCACGCCGGCGGCACGGTCCCCAAGGCCTGGCGGACCGCGCTGCAGGCAGCCGACGACCGGTCGATGAGCGGGATCGGCGACTTCCTGCTCAACATGAACGCCCACATCAACAACGACTTCCCGCACGCGCTCGCCACCGTCGGCCTCACCGCCGCCGACGGCACCAGCCACAAGCCCGACCACAACGCCTACAACCAGCGCCTCGACAGCCTCTACATCCCGGTGTTCGACGAGGAGGCCGAGCGCTTCGACCCGACCTTCGACGACTACGACGTCGGGCCGCTCGACGACGCGGGGGTCGGCACGATCATGCGCGGCTGGCGCGAGATGGTCTGGCGGCACGCGGAGAACCTCGCCACCGCGCGCACCCCCGCCCAGAAGGTCTTCGCCGAGCGCGCCATCGAGGAGTACGCCGCCGGCCAGGCCGCGATGATCAAGGCGTTGTTCGCGTCACCGGACAAGTCCGCCGCCCGCGACGCCTACTGCGAGGCGCGCGGCTGAGCCACACTGGTGCTGTCCCGGGAACGAGACCGGCACTCCCGTTGTTGAGGTGAGTGCATCCACAGAAAGGTCATCGATGTTCCAGCGCACCAAGTCTTCCATCCCCTCCCCCTCGGAGGCCCTGGCCGGCCGCACCGAGCGGTGGTTCCCGCTCTCCGAGAAGCACAAGGCCCTCGACGCCCCGCTCGTGACCGACGAGGTCCCCGAGGGCTACGAGGTCGCGGTCTTCGGGCTCGGCTGCTTCTGGGGCGCCGAGGAGATCTTCTGGCAGGTCCCGGGCGTCTGGTCGACGTCGGTCGGGTACGCCGGCGGCACGACCCCGCACCCGTCGTACGAAGAGGTCTGCAGCGGCCGCACCGGCCACACCGAGGCCGTCCGCGTCGTCTACGACCCGAAGAAGGTCTCGTACGCCGACCTCGTCGCCACGTTCTACGAGGTGCACGACCCGACCCAGGGCATGCGCCAGGGCAACGACATGGGCACCCAGTACCGCTCCGCCATCTACTGGTCGACCCCCGAGCAGGAGATGGTCGCGCAGCGGGTCACCGACAGGTACCAGCCCGAGCTGACCAAGCGCGGCTACGGCGCGATCACCACCGAGATCAAGCCGGCCAGCGAGACGCCGTACTACTACGCCGAGGACCACCACCAGCAGTACCTGCTGAAGAACCCCTTCGGCTACCGCTGC
>CAVROK010000010.1:0-707249 GCA_963722835.1 uncultured Actinomycetota bacterium | reverse complement strand
GACCTCAAGGACCTGCTCGGCCCGGTCGCCGGCGTACACCGGCACGACGATCACCAGCAAGGCCGCGTTGCGCAGACCCCCCGAGGAGGTGCGCGGCCACGGGTACGCCGTCGCGGTGGACGGCTCCAGGGTGGGGCTCACCGCGATCGCCGCCCCGGTCCGCAACGCCCACGGAGATATGATCTGCTCGATCAGCGTCTCGGGCCCCACCTTCCGACCGCCCCCGGAGCGGTCTCGAGGAGGTCCTGCCGCTGCTCCTCGAGGCAGCCGAGGAGCTCTCGCACCGGCTCGGATGGGGGTGCGCTGACATGGCCGACCTTGACGCCGGTGGCGCGCGTGGAGCATTGTGTTTCGATAACGCTCGGGCCGTTGCGGATGACGCAACGATAGGCCGGGACGGATCCCAGATGCCCGAGAACTTCATCGGCGGGAGCTGGGTGGCCGCGCACGAGGGCGGCCGCCGCGAGATCCGCTGTCCCGCCGACGGCCCTGGTCGCCGAGATCGACGAGTCCACGACGGTCGACACCGAGGCCGCGATCGCCGCGGCGCGCACCGCCTTCGACGAGGGCGCCTGGCCCGCCACCAGTGCCCGCGAGCGCGGTGACCTGCTGCTGCGCGTCGCCGACCTGCTCCAGCGGGACAAGGCCGAGATGGCCCGGATGGAGTCCCTCGACACCGGCAAGCGCTTCGTCGAGAGCGAGATCGACATCGACGACGTGACCAGCGTCTTCCGGCACTTCGGCCGGGGGCCGACACCGAGGGCGGGCACGTCGTCGACACCGGATGCCGACGGTCGTGAGCCGGGTCGTCCGCGAGCCGGTCGGCGTCTGCGGGCCGATCACGCCGTGGAACTACCCCCTCCTCCAGGTCTCCTGGAAGGTCGCCCCGGCCCTGGCCGCGGGCTGCACGTTCGTGCTCAAGCCGAGCGAGCTCTCGCCGCACACCGCGATCCATCTGATGCGGCTGCTCGACGAGGCGGGCCTGCCCCCGGGGTCGGCAACCTCGTCCTCGGCGACGGACCCAACGCCGGTGCGCCGCTGAGCGAGGACCGCGCGTCGACCTCGTCTCGTTCACCGGAGGCCTCGGGACCGGCAAGCGGATCATGGCCGCGGCGTCGGGCACGGTGAAGAAGGTCGCCCTCGAGCTCGGCGGCAAGAACCCCAACATCGTCTTCGCCGATGCCGACCGGGCCACCGCCCTCGACATGGCGATGACCGCGGTCTTCCTGCACTCCGGCCAGGTCTGCTCGGCCGGAGCCCGGCTCCTCGTGGAGGAGTCGATCGCCGAGGAGTTCGTCGCCGAGCTCGTCGAGCGGGCCCGCGAGATCCGCCTCGGCGGCCCCTTCGACGAGAAGGCCGAGACCGGCGCGCTGATCTCCCAGCAGCACCTCGACAAGGTCACGGCCTACGTCGAGGCCGGGGTCGCCGAGGGCGCCCAGGTCCTGGTCGGTGGGAAGCGGGCCACCGAGGGCGACCTGGCCGAGGGCTACTTCTTCGAGCCGACCGTCCTCGGCGGCGTACGCACGGGATGAGCGTCGTGCAGCGAGGAGTCCTTCGGTCCGGTGCTGACCGTCGAGACGTTCACCGACGAGGACGACGCCGTACGGATCGCCAACGACTCCATCTACGGCCTGGCCGGTGCCGTCTGGACGCAGGACGCCGGCAAGGGCCAGCGGGTCGCGGCCCGGATGCGCATGGGAACGGTGTGGATCAACGACTACCACCCCTACGTCGCCCAGGCCGAGTGGGGCGGCTACAAGCAGTCCGGCATCGGGCGCGAGCTGGGGCAGGCGGGTCTCGAGGAGTACCAGGAGACCAAGCACGTCTGGCACAACATCGCGCCCGCACCGTCGGGCTGGTTCGGTCCCCCGACCGACGCGACCACCGAGGACGCACCATGAGCAGCCGCAAGCGGGAGCACTGGGACTACGTCATCGTCGGAGGTGGATCCGCCGGGTGCGCGATCGCCAACCGGATCAGCGCCGATCCCTCGACGAGCGTGCTGGTGCTCGAGGCGGGACGCTCCGACTTCCGGATCGACCCCTTCATCCACATGCCGGCCGCGCTCCCGTTCCCGATCGGCAGCCGCTTCTACGACTGGAAGTACGAGACCGAGCCCGAGCCCGAGATGGAGGGCCGCACGATCTACCACGCCCGCGGCAAGGTGCTCGGTGGGTCGAGCTCGATCAACGGGATGATCTTCCAGCGCGGCAACCCGATGGACTACGAGCGCTGGGCGAAGGATCCCGGCCTCGAGACGTGGGACTACCTGCACTGCCTGCCGTACTTCAAGCGGATGGAGACGCTGATGGTCGACGGCCAGCGGCGTGCCGACACCTGGCGCGGGGGCAGCGGCCCGCTCGTCCTCGAGCGAGGCCCGGCGACCAACCCCCTGTTCGGCGCCTTCTTCGAGGCCGCGCAGCAGGCGGGCTACCCGCTGACCGACGACGTCAACGGCTACCGCCAGGAGGGCTTCGCGCGCTTCGACCGCAACGTGCACGACGGCCGCCGGCTCTCCGCCGCACGTGCCTACCTGCACCCCGTGATGGGCCGGCCCAACCTGCGGGTCGAGACCCTGGCGATGGCCACGAAGATCCGCTTCGACGGCAAGCGCGCGACCGGCGTCGACTACCTCCGCGGAGGCCGGGCACACCGTTCGGTCAGCGCCGGCGAGGTCATCCTCTGCGGCGGCGCGATCAACACCCCCCAGCTGATGCAGCTCTCCGGCATCGGCAACCCCGAGCACCTGCAGCCCCTCGGCGTACCCATGGTCCACGAGCTGCGCGGGTGTCGGTGAGAACCTCCAGGACCACCTCGAGGTCTACATCCAGTACGCCTCCGAAGCTCCCGGTCTCCATCGCCCCCGGCATGGCCTGGCACCGCCGGCCCGGCATCGGCTACCAGTGGCTGTTCCACCGCCGCGGCCTCGGCGCGACCAACCACTTCGAGGGTGGCGGCTTCGCGCGCAGCAACGAGGACGTCGACTGGCCCAACCTGATGTTCCACTTCCTGCCGATCGCCGTCCGCTACGACGGCACCTCGCCCACCGAGGGCCACGGCTACCAGGTGCACATCGGTCCGATGTACGCCGACACCAGGGGCTGGGTCCGGATCTCGAGCACCGACCCCAAGCAGCACCCGAAGATGCTGTTCAACTACCTGACCACCCCCAACGACCGGCGCGAGTGGGTCGAGGCCGTCCGGGTCGCCCGCGACATCCTCAACCAGCCGGCGTTCGCGCCGTTCAACGACGGCGAGCTGTCCCCCGGCCCCAGCGTCGAGACCGACGACGAGATCCTCGACTGGGTCCGCACGGACGCCGAGACCGCGCTGCACCCCTCCTGCACGGCGAAGATGGGCACCGACGAGATGTCGGTGACCGACCCGCTGTCGATGAAGGTTCACGGGCTCGAGTCGCTGCGGGTCGTCGACGCCAGCGTCTTCCCCTACGTCACGAACGGCAACATCTACGCCCCCGTGATGATGGTGGCCGAGAAGGCCGCCGACCTGATCCTCGGCAACACCCCGCTGCCCGCCGAGAAGGTGCCGTACTACCGGCACCGCGACGACTCACCGCTCTACCCGCCCGGGGACAGCCGGAACGCCACTTCTTCTTCGTGAGACAGGAGCACACCCATGAGCGAGGCGGGCACACGATCCAGGACGCCGCAGGCACCCCCTCCTGACGGTGACGGCCCGAAGGCCACGGTGAACAAACCGGTCTTCTTCACCGCGGCCGCGGCCACCGTCGCTATGACGCTGTGGTGCGTCTTCGCGCCGTCCCACGCGGAGTCGACGTTGGGGGACGTCGTTGCCTGGGTCTCGACGTGGTTCGGCTGGTACTACATCGCGCTGACCACCGCCGTGCTGGTCTTCGTCGTCTATCTGGGCTTCTCCCGCTTCGGCCTGGTCCGGCTGGGCCCCGAGCACTCGCGTCCGGAGTTCAGCACCGGCGCCTGGGCAGCGATGCTGTTCGCCGCCGGCATCGGGACCGACCTGATGTTCTTCGCCGTCTACGAGCCGGTCACCCAGTACCTCACGCCCCCGAGCGGGGAGGGGGAGACCGTCAGCGCCGCTCGCGAGAGCACGGTGTGGACCCTGTTCCACTACGGGATCTCGGGTTGGGGGATGTACTGCCTGATGGGGATGGCCCTGGCCTACTTCGCCTACCGGATGAACCTCCCGCTCGCGGTCCGGTCCGCGATCTACCCCCTCGTCGGCAAGCGCGTCGAGGGTCCCATCGGGCACACGGTGGACATCGCCGCCGTGCTGGGCACCATCTTCGGTGTCGCGACCTCGCTCGGGCATCGGCGTGGTGAGCCTCAACGTCGGGCTGAACAAGGTCTTCGGGCTCCCGAACGGCCTGGCCGCCCAGTCGGCGCTGATCATCATCGCGGTCGGCATCGCCACCCTGTCCGCGGTCAGCGGTGTCGACAAGGGCATCAAGATCATCTCCCAGATCAACGTCCTGCTGGCGATCCTGCTGGCCCTCTTCGTCCTGCTCACCGGCCGGACGGCCCATCTGCTCAACGCGCTGGTGCTCAACGTCGGCGACTACGTGCGCCGGTTCAGCGACATGACGATGCAGACCTTCGCCTTCGAGGACACCGGCGACTGGATGAGCCTGTGGACGTTGTTCTTCTGGGCCTGGTGGATCGCGTGGGCAGCCTTCGTCGGGCTCTTCCTGGCCCGGATCTCGCGGGGTCGCACGATCAAGCAGTTCGTGACCGGGACGTTGATCATCCCGTTCAGCTACATCGTCATGTGGATCGCCATCTTCGGGAACGCCGCCCTCGACGAGATCCGCAGCGGCAACAAGGGGTTCGCCGAGGCGGTCAGCTCGGCCAGCGGCCCGGACCAGGGGCTGTGGGCGCTGCTCGAGGAGTACCCCTGGTTCCCGTTCATGGCGGCTCTCGCCATCGTCGTCGGGCTCCTCTTCTACGTGACCTCCGCCGACTCCGGCGCCCTCGTGATGGCCAACCTGTCCTCGCGGCTGCCGCACCGCCAACCACGACGGGCCCCCGCGGCTGCGCATCTTCTGGGCGGCTGCCACCGGAGCCCTGACCCTGGCCATCCTGGCCGCGGGGGGATCTACGCGCTCCAGTACGCCACCGTGATCATCGGCCTCCCGTTCGCGTTCGTCATGGTCGGGGTGATGTGGGGCCTCTACCGCGCCCTGTCGGTGGAGGCCCAGCTCGCCGACAGCCGCGACGGTGCGATGCCGGGCGTGCTGTCGGGCCGCAGCGGATCGTCGATCGTGGTCACACCCCGTGGCAGGCGCGCCTGCGCCGCGTGATGACGTTCCCGAGCCGGGACAAGGCCGAGGAGTTCCTCGCACGACGTCGCCGCGCCGGCCCTGCTCGACGTCGCCGACCGAGCTCGGGGGACAGGGGGTCCAGGCGCGGGTCGACCAGTACCACCGACGGGAGGGGCAATCCGGCGGTGGAGCCTGCACGCCGACGTCGGTGCCGACCGGGTCTTCCTCTACCGGATCCAGCACCGCGAGTCACCGGTGCCGGCGTACGGCGGCTGGGCGCCACGCGGTCACGACGTCTACTCCCGGCTCGAGGTCCACCTCCGCGACGGGGGCCAGGGCTATGACGTCATGGGCTACACGCACACCCAGCTGATCGACGACGTCCTCGACCAGTACGAGCGCCACCTCGCCTTCCTGCGACTCCAGCACGACAGCTCGATCGGCTGATCCGTTGACCTAACAGACACGCTGCGGACCCGGTTCATACCGCAGGTCTCGATGTCCTCACGATCCTTGACTTGGGTCTGACCGGGTGACCATTGTGTTTCGCATAGCGCCCGGCGTTGCGAGCAGCGCAACGCCTGCACGGACGGACCTGATGCCTGAGATGAAGTCGCCAGTCGAGTCGGGTGCCCGCTGCCGTTCGCCGATCCCCTCCGCATCCAGACGAGGACACGCCATGACCGCAACAGCGAGTACGCCGACCGACCACGTCGAGGACGGCAGCACCCGAGGTGCCGGCCTGACCGTCGAGAACGTGTGGAAGATCTTCGGCAACGGCGCCGACAAGATCATCGGCACGCCCGGACGCCGACCTCTCCCGCGCCGACCTGAAGACGAAGACCGGCTGCGTGGTCGGCGTGAAGGACGTGTCCTTCGAGGTCGCGCCCGGGCGAGGTCTTCGTGGTGATGGGCCTGTCGGGCTCCGGCAAGTCGACCCTGGTGCGCTGCCTGACGCGACTGATCGAGCCCACCGCCGGCACCATCCGGATCGGTGACGACGACGTCACCGGGGCCTCGGAGTCCCAGCTGCGCGAGTTGCGTCGCCACAAGGTCTCGATGGTCTTCCAGCACTTCGGGCTGCTGCCCCACCGCCAGGTGATCGACAACGTCGCCTACGGCCTCGAGGTGCGCGGCATGAGCAAGAAGGAGCGCCGCGCCAAGGCCGGCGAGGTGGTCGACCTGGTCGGTCTCACCGGCTTCGAGAGCAGCTACCCCGACCAGCTCTCCGGCGGCATGCAGCAGCGCGTCGGCCTGGCCCGCGCGCTGGCGGGCGACCCGTCCATGCTGCTCTTCGACGAGCCGTTCTCCGCGCTCGACCCGCTGATCCGCCGCGACATGCAGAACGAGGTCATCCGGCTGCACCACGAGGTCGGCAAGACGATGGTCTTCATCACCCACGACCTCGCCGAGGCGCTCAAGCTCGGCGACCGCATCATGATCCTGCGTGACGGCGAGGTGATCCAGATCGGCACTCCCGACGAGGTGGTGGGTGCCCCGGCCGACGAGTACGTCGCGGACTTCACCTCCGACGTCCCGCGCTCCCACGTGCTCACCCTGAAGTGGGTCATGCGCGACCCGCGGCCGGACGACTCGACCGAGGGACCGGTGATGAGCTCGAGCACGATCATCCGCGAGGCGGCCCAGGCCGCGCTGGCCTCCGAGCACCCGGTTCGGGTGGTCGACGACGGCAAGCTGCGTCGGCATCGTCGACGACGACGCGATCCTGCGGGTCGCCGTGGCCGAGGAGAGGACCCCGAGGAGGCGGCACGCTCATGACCGCCACGGCCACCGCCCCGAAGCCCACCGACCCGACGCCAGGAAGCGCCGGTCGCCGAGGAGGCTCGCGGCATTCCTCGCTGGGCCATGGTGCTCGGCGTCGTCGTGGTGTGGATCGTGATCTGGTCGATGACCAAGGGCAACAACACCCTCGCCCTGCCCGGCCGCGAGCACACCGACCTGCACGACGACCTCACCGGCTTCCGCGACTCGGTGCTGGCCAGCCGGGACACCAACCCGCTGATCCAGTTCACGACCGCGATCGCCGACGGCTTCCGCAACGCCTTCGACTGGCTGCAGCGGATGGTCGTCGGTGCCCGACTTCCCGCGGCCGGTGCCCCAGATCGGCTGGCTGGGCGTGACCGCGCTCGCCACCTGGGTGGCGCTGGCCATCGCCAACTGGCGGATCGCACTGCTCGTCTGCGGCACCTTCATCTCCTTCGGGCTGCTGGACTTCTGGACCGACTCGGTCGACCTGCTCCTGATCACCGGCGTCTCGGTGTTCATCGCGGCGCTGATCGGGATGCCGCTCGCGGTGCTCTACGGCACCAACCCCCGCGCCCGCGCCGTGATGACGCACGTTCCTCGACCTGATGCAGACGATGCCGACCTTCGTCTACCTGATCCCGGTCGTGCTGTTCTTCGGCATCGGCCCCTCGGGCGGCGATCGTGTGCACGTTGGTCTACGCGCTCCCGCCCCTGATCCGGATCGGCGGCTACGGCATCAGTGCCGTGTCGCCGACGACGATCGAGGCCACCGACTCCGCGGGCCAGACCTCGTGGCAGCGGCTGCGCAAGGTGCAGATCCCGATGGCCCGCAAGACGATCATCGTCGGGCTCAACCAGACGACGATGGCGGCGCTGTCGATGGCGATCATCGCGTCGTACGTCGACGGCCCCGGCCTCGGCAAGCCCGTGCTCCGGGCGCTGGTGCGCAACGACGTCGGCGGCGCCCTCGTGCCCGGCCTGCTCATCGTGCTGATCGCGATCATGCTCGACCGCGCCACGACCGCGGCCAGCGAGCGCGCCGAGCTCGCCGCGCGCGGCCACGGGCTCTGCGGGCCGCCCGCGCCAGGTCGTGCTCGGCGTCGGTGCAGTCGTCGTGCTCGTCGTGCATCTGGTTCTCCCGGCAGAACATCGACGCCGCCGACGTTCCCGGAGTCGAGCCTGGGCGACGTCGATCGCCGACACCCTCGACTCCTTCATCTACCTGGGTCGTCGGCATCCTCGACGGGCCGGCCGTCGCGTTCAAGGACTTCATCACCTACGGCCTGCTCAACCCGATGCAGAACCTGCTCGCCGAGTCGCCGTGGTGGCTCGCCGCCCTGGCCATCTCGGCCATCGGCGCCGTCCTCGGCGGCATGCAAGGCGCTGGTCCCCACCGCTGATCTGCCTGGCCGGCATCTGGTTCTTCGACCTGTGGCACGACGCGATGATCACGCTGAACATGACGCTGGTCGCCACCCTGCTGGTGATGGTGCTCGCCCTGATCTTCGGTGTCTGGATGGCCCGCAGCCGGCGGGCCGACCTGATCCTCCGACCGCTGCTCGACGCCGGCCAGACCATCCCGGCGTTCGTCTACCTGATCCCGGTGCTCGCCCTGTTCGAGTCCGACGCGGTTCACCGCGATCGTCGCCGGCATCATCTACGCCGCTCCCGCCGCGATCAAGCTGGTCGCCGACGGCATCAAGGCGGTGCCGGCGACGACCATCGAGGCCTCCCGCTCGACCGGGACGACCTCCTGGCAGGAGATCACCCAGGTCCAGCTGCCGATGGCCAAGGGGTCGCTCGTGCTGGCCACCAACCAGGGCCTGCTCTACGTGCTGGCGATGGTCGTCATCGGCGGCCTGGTCGGCGCGGGCGCGCTCGGCTACGACGTGGTGCTCGGCTTCTCCCGCAGCGAGGAGTGGGGCAAGGGAGCAGCCGCCGGCCTCACGATCGTGCTGCTCGGGATCATGATCGACCGGATCGCCAAGGGAGCCGCCGAGCGCAGCGGCCCGATGAGCAAGCCGGTGGCGATCGACAAGCGGCAGTGGTGGCGTCCCGTCCGGCGACGGGCTAGCCCACGTAGACGTGGAAAGCAGCCCCACCCGGGGATGGCAGTGACCGACAACGAGAGCAGGAGAAGAGATGAGAAGGACAAGCAGGAAGGCCGGTCTGCTGGGCGCCTGGGTGGCAGCGGCCGCGCTCGCGCTGAGTGCGTGTGGCAGCGGCGGTTCCATCGACGACGAGACCAAGGAGAACGAGGCCGCCGCCGGCAAGGGCGACTGCGGCGACTTCAACATCGCGGTGAACCCGTGGGTCGGCTACGAGGCCGACGCCTACGTGGTCGGCAACGTGGCCAAGAACGAGCTCGGCTGCACGGTCAACTACAAGGAGCTCAAGGAGGACGTCTCCTGGCAGGGCTTCGGCACCGGCGAGGTCGACGTCGTGCTCGAGGACTGGGGCCACCCCGACCTGGAGAAGAAGTTCTTCGCCGAGTCCGGTGACGGCAGCGCCGAGGACCTCGGCCCGACCGGCAACGTCGGGCATCATCCACTGGTACGTCCCGCCGTGGCTGGCCAAGGAGCACCCGGACATCCTCGACTACAAGAACCTGAACAAGTACGCCGAGGAGTTCAAGACCTCGGAGTCGGGCGGCAAGGGCTCGTTCCTCGGTGCGGACCCGTCCTACGTGCAGTTCGACGAGGCGATCATCAGCAACCTCGACCTGAACTTCAAGGTGACCTTCTCGGGCTCCGAGGCGGCGAGCATCGCGGCCTTCGAGAAGGCGCGAGAAGAACAAGGAATGGCTGATCGGCTACTTCTACGAGCCGCAGTGGCTCTTCGCCGAGATCCCGCTGGAGGCCGTCAAGCTGCCGCCGTACAAGGACGGGCTGCCAGGACGACCCGGCCAAGGTCGCCTGTGACTACCCGGAGACGACGCTGAAGAAGATCGCGTCCACGAAGTGGGTCGAGGACGCGGTTCGCCGGCCGTCGACCTGGTGAAGAACTTCGAGTGGACCAACGAGGACCAGAACCTGGTCGGCGAAGTACATCGCCAAGGACGGCATGTCGCTCCGAGGAGGCGGCCGCGAAGTGGATCGAGGACAACCCCGACAAGGTCAAGGCCTGGCTCGGCTGACGCACTCGTCACCAGCAGCAGCCATCGCGTGCCCGGGACCGAGCTTTCGGTCCCGGGCACGCGTGCTTGACACCCCGTCCGGGTCGGGGTGATGCTTGACCCGAACGTTTCACATGACGCACTCATGCGTATACGCACCTGCTACGCCAACAGCAGGAGAACCTCATGGCCACCGTTCCCGCCACCGCCAACGTCGTCGTCATCGGAGCCGGCATCGTCGGCAACAGCCTCGTCCACCACCTCGCCGAGCTGGGCTGGACCGACATCGTGCAGCTCGACCAGGGGCCGCTGCCGAACCCCGGTGGTTCGACCGGGCACGCCTCCAACTTCATCTTCCCGGTGGACCACTCCCGGGAGATCACCGACCTGACGCTCGACTCCGTGCGCCAGTACAAGGAGATGGGCGTCTTCACGCAGTCCGGCGGCTTCGAGGTCGCCCGCAACGAGGAGCGGATGGAGGAGCTGCGTCGACGCATGTCCAGCGCCAAGGCGTGGGGCATCGAGTCCGAGCTGGTCGACCCCGCGTTCGTCGTGGAGAAGGTGCCGTTCCTCGACCCCGACCAGATCATCGGCGCGTTCTGGACGCCGTCGGTCGGCGTGGTCGACTCGCTGCGCGCCGGGCACGATCATGCGCGAGAACGCGCTCTCCAAGGGTGTGCTCACCGTGGTGCCGAACGTCGAGGTGACCGACCTCGACGTCGAGGACCCGGCTGCGTCGGATCCGGCGGGTGCACACCGACCAGGGCGTCATCGAGGCGTCGTACGTCGTCATCGCCTGCGGTGTCTGGAGCCCGAAGATCGGCGACATGGCGGGCGTGCGCATCGCGCTCACCCCGGCCGTGCACCAGATGATCTCCGTCGGCCCGTGCCCGCAGCTGGCCGAGCGCGAGGGCGAGATCTCCTTCCCGATCGTGCGCGACATGGACGCGCTCTGCTACGAGCGGCAGCACGGCGCCGACATGGAGGTCGGCTCCTACGCCCACCGCGCGATCCTGCACGAGCCCGAGGACATCCCCTCGCTCGACCAGGCCAAGCTGTCGCCCGACCGAGATGCCGTTCACCGAGGACGACTTCGACCCGCAGCTCGAGCAGGCGCTGGAGCTGATGCCCGAGCTGCTCGGCGCCGAGGGCGCGGAGATCCGCTACGCGATCAACGGCCTGCTCTCCCTGACCGCCGACGGCGCACCGATCCTCGGCGAGAGCGAGGTCGGCGGCCTCTGGGTCGCCGCCGCGGTCTGGATCAAGGAGGGTCCGGGCGTCGGCCGCGCGGTCGCCGAGTGGATGACGCACGGCTACTCCGAGATCGACATCCACCACAGCGACATGTCCCGCTTCCACGACCACGAGACGACCCGTCCGCACGTGCAGGCCCGCACCGGCGAGGCGTTCATCAAGACCTACGGGATCGTCCACCCCGCCGAGCAGTACGAGTCCGACCGCGGCGTCCGCTGGTCGCCGATGGCCGACTCCCAGAAGGAGCTCGGCGCGTACTTCTTCGAGACCGTCGGCTGGGAGCGCCCGTTCTGGTACGAGTCCAACGCCGGCCTCCTCGAGAAGTACGGCGACGCGGTGATGCCGCGCGAGCACGAGTGGGACTCGCGCTGGTGGAGCCCGATCATCAACGCCGAGCACCTCGCCATGCGCGAGAACGCCGGCGTGATCGACCTGACCGCGTTCTGCATCTTCGACATCACCGGACCGGGCGCGCTCGCGTCGGTGCAGCAGACCTGCGTCGCGCAGTGCGACGTGGCGGTCGGCAAGGTCATCTACACCCCGGTGCTCGACGCCAAGGGCGGGTTCCTCTCCGACCTCACCGTGATGCGCCTCGGCGACGACCACTTCCGCGTCGTCACCGGCGGCGCGCACGGCATGGCCGACCGCAAGTGGTTCAGCGACCACCTCGTCGACGCGACCCTGGTCGACCGCACCGAGGAGCTCTCGACGATCGGCCTGTGGGGTCCCAAGGCGCGTGACATCCTCGCCTCGCTCACCGGCGACGACGTCTCCGGCGAGGGCTTCGGGATGCTCTCCTGCCGCGAGATCTCGGTGAAGGGCGTCGACTCCCCCGTGCTGGCCTCGCGGATCTCCTACGTCGGCGAGCTCGGCTGGGAGCTCTACGTGCCGTTCGCCCAGGCCGCCCAGCTCTGGGAGGCCGTGCTCGGCGCCGGCAAGGACCACGGCGCGGTGCCCGTCGGCATCGGTGTCTACGGCACCACCGGCCGGATCGAGAAGGGCTACCGCGCGTTCGGCGTTCGAGCTCGACTCCGAGCGCACCATCATCGAGGCCGCGATGCAGCGGCCCAAGGTGAAGGCGGCCGACTTCGTCGGCAAGGAGGCCTACCTCGCGCAGCGTGAGTCGGACCCGGCCACGGTGCTGTGCACGATGACCGTCGACGACCACACCTCGGCGAGCGGCGTCAAGCGCTACATGCTCGGCGGCGAGCCGATCCTGACGCGCGACGGCGGCACGCTCACCGACGGGCACGGTCACCACCCCTACGTGACCTCCGCCGGCTCGGCGCCCTCGCTCGGCAAGCACATCCTGCTGGCCTACCTGCCGCCGGAGGAGGCGCGCATCGGCAACGAGCTCGCGGTCTCCTACATGGAGGAGCTCTACCCCGTGACGGTCGGCTCGGTCGACGCGACGTCGCTGTTCGACCCGGCCAACGAGCGGATGCGGTGATGGTTGACGTCCTGGTCTGTGTGAAGCGGGTGCCGGACTTCTCCGGCGAGGTGCTGCTGTCCGAGGACGCGCAGTCGGCCGACGCGCGGTTCGTGGGCTTCACGATGAGCAACCACGACGCGTGCGCGGTCGAGCTGGCCGTCCAGGTCGCCGCGGCGACCGACGGTCAGGCCACGGTGCTCTCGATCGGCTCGGCCGACGCGGTCGAGCAGCTGCGCACGGCGCTCGGCGTGGGTTGCACTGCTGCGGTGCTCGTCGAGGCCGACCCGGTGGCGCTCGGTCCGCTCGACGTCGCCCACGAGATCGCGCAGGTGGTCCGTGACCACGAGGCTCGCCCCAGACGGCAAGCGGCGTACGGACTCGTGCTGCTCGGCAACGACGCCGCCGACTCCGGCGACTTCCAGGTCGGCATCCGGCTCGCCCACGAGCTCGGCCGCCCGGTCGTGACCGGCGCGAAGACCGTCTCCGTCGACGGCGAGACCGTGCACCTGAGGGCCGACGGCCCCGACGGCCAGGAGAGCTACGCGGTCCCGCTGCCCGCCGTGGTCACGGTGATGGAGGGCGGCGTCGAGCCGCGCTACCCGACGATCACCGGCCGGATGAAGGCCAAGAAGGTGGAGGTCGAGAACCGCACGGTCTCCCGCGAGCCCACCGGCAGCGGCCGGGTGCAGCTCACGCTGCCGCCGCCGACCCCCTCGTCCGCCGAGACGCTCGGCGAAGGACCGGAGACCGCCAAGGTCGTGGTCGACCTGCTGCAGAAGCTCGGAGTGACGCGATGATCCTGGTGTACGTCGAGACCTCCGCCGACGCGGTCTCGGAGGTCTCCCTCGAGACGATCACGTTCGCGCGCGACCTGTCCGCGGCCGGCAACGGCGTGCCGATCGACGCGGTCGTGGTCGGCCCGGCCCCCGGCGACCTGGCGACCGAGCTCGCGTCGTACGGCGTCCGCACGATCCACCATGTCTCCGGCGACGACTTCGACCTCTACTCCGGAGCCGCCACCGCCACCGCGGTGATCGCCGCGCGGCAGGCAGCCGGCTCGGTGGTCGTGATGGCCGGCGGCACCAACCGCGGCAACGAGGTGCTCGCCCGCGTGGCCACCCGCCTCGGGACCCCGATGGCCGCCAACGTCGTGTCCTTCCACGGGCTCTCACCCTTCGTGGTCACCCGCCAGGTGATCGGTGGAGCAGCGTTGGAGGAGATGAGGCTCGGCACCCGTCCGGCCGTGTTCTCGGTCGCCGGTCACGCGGTGGAGCCTGTCCCTGCAGAGACGCCGGGGGCAGGCTCGGTCGAGCCTCTCGCAGTCGAGCTCGCGCCCGAGGACCTGCTGGTCCGGGTGACCTCGGTCGAGGGCGCCGACACCGAGGACGCCGACAGCCTGAAGTCGGCCCGCGTGGTCGTCGGCGCCGGTCGCGGCGCCGGTGGACCTGAAGGGTTCGGCGACGTCCTCGAGCTCGCCGACCTCCTCGGCGGCACGCTCGGCGTCTCGCGCGTCGTCACCTCGCTCGGCTGGCGCCCGCACCACGAGCAGGTCGGCCAGACCGGCAGCCGGATCGCCCCGGAGGTCTACATCCCCTGCGGCATCAGCGGCGCCATCCAGCACTGGGCCGGCTGCGCGAGCTCCAAGGTGATCATCGCGATCAACACCGACGCCGAGGCCCCGATGATGACCAAGGCGACCTACACCGTGGTCGGGGACATGCACGAGGTCGTGCCGGCGATCAACGAGGAGATCCGGCGGCGCCGGGGCTGAGAGCTTCGGCCGCGCTGTCAACGCGGCGACCCACACGTCCCCCGCCTACGCTGACCAGCGTGACCAGACGAGCGTGGCTGATCGGCGCGATGGCGCTGGCGCTCGTGGCCGCGGCCGGGCTGGCCTACGCGCGCTCGCGCGACAACTGTGGCGGGACGGTCACCAGCCTGCCCGGGTCGCAGTCGAGCTCGCCGTTCCTCGACGCGGAGCAGCGGGCGGAGCAGCCGGACGAGAACCGCGACGAGCTGGTCCGCACGCTCGAGGGTGATCCGGCGCCGATCGGGGAGGTGCTCGGGGCGGTCGGGTACCACTACGAGCAGTGGGCCCAGGTCTCGGCGTACGCCCAGGGCATCGGCGTCCGCACCCGTGACAACCCGGACTTCACGATGCTCGACGACGAGGACATCCGCCCGCGGTGGAGCGTCGAGGTGACCACGAAGCGGTCGACGTACGACGCCAGCGAGGAGCGCTACCTGGTCGCGACCATGCCGGGCGACACCGCGCCCGACCTCGTCTCGCTCGACGCGGACACCGGAAAGCGGGTCTGGTGCGTGCCGCTCGGCGAGCGGGCGGTGGGCGAGGACGACCCGTTCGCCACGCAGATCCTGGACGACGAGGACGTGACGGTGCTCGGCCCCGACAGCCGGCGACAAGGAGCGCGTCGTCCGGCTCGCGGCGGGCGACGGCGAGCTGGAGTGGGAGCGCACCGTCGACACGGGCGCCGGCGACTTCCTCGGCGACCTGGGCGAGGACACGCTGCTGGCCGGAGGGCGGCCGACAGTACAGCCTGTTCGATCCCGCGTCTCTGGAGAAGCGCGAGGAGGGCACCTCGCTGGTGCTGCTGTCGGCCCGGGACGGGTCGACGATCTGGAAGCGCTCGTCGCCCGCGGGCTCGGACGTCCACGTGCTCGGCACCGACCCGGAGACCGGCATCGCCGTGGTCCAGGAGTGGAGCGCGGAGCCGGGTCAGGCCGGGCTGCGGGCGATCAACCGGGAGGGCGACGACGAGTGGGACGTCGTACCGGCGCGGGGCGCGCCGTTCGACGCCGCGATGCGCAGCGGGCGGGTCCTGGTGCGGGCGGGCAACCAGTGGTCGGCGTACGACGCGGCGACCGGTCAGCGACTCTGGCGGCGGGCCATGCCGGCGAAGCCCCAGTTCCTGCCCTACGGGTTCGAGCTCGCCGACGTCCCGCTGCTCGACCCCGACCACGTCCTGGTCGGCGGCACCACGGCGCTGCACACGCTCGACCTGCGCACCGGGGCGATGACCTCGGCGCCGCTCCCGACGGACGGGATCAACACGACGTACTGGCCCTACCAGCTGGCCGTCTCCGACCACCTGATCGCCGTGGCCACGAACACCGGCGCCGCCGTCGTACGCCGGGAGTGAGCGCACCTGTGGATGGCCCGGTGAACCTGTCGCCCCGCCTTGGTAGACAGACCCCATGACCGCGACCAGCACCGCAGGCACCCGCGACGACGCCGAGCGACATCTGCGCGCGCTGGTCGGGCGCGACGACGTGCAGCTCCACGACGACCAGTGGGCCGCGATCGAGTCGCTGGTCGTCGAGCAGAGCCGGGTCCTGGTCGTGCAGAAGACCGGCTGGGGCAAGTCGGCGGTCTACTTCGTCGCGACGGCCCTGATGCGGGGCCTCGGTGCCGGGCCGACCGTGATCATCTCCCCGCTGCTCGCGCTGATGCGCAACCAGATCGAGGCGGCCGAGCGCGCCGGCATCCGCGCCGCGACGATCAACTCGACCAACGTCGAGGACTGGCACCAGATCCGTGCGCAGGTCGACGCGGGCGAGATCGACGTCCTGCTGGTCAGCCCGGAGCGGCTGAACAACCCGACGTTCCGCGACGAGGTGCTGCCGCAGCTCACCGAGACCGCCGGGCTGCTCGTCATCGACGAGGCCCACTGCATCTCCGACTGGGGACACGACTTCCGGCCCGACTACCGCCGCATCCGGCAGATGATCGCGACCCTGCCGCCCGGCATCCCGGTGCTCGCGACCACGGCGACGGCCAACGCCCGCGTCACCCAGGACGTGGCCGAGCAGCTCGGCACCGACGTCCTCGTCCTGCGCGGGTCGCTCGACCGCGAGTCCCTGCACCTCGCCGTGCTCCAGCTCGAGCGCCCCGAGCACCGTCTCGCCTGGCTGGGCGAGCACCTCGACGAGCTCGACGGCTGCGGCATCATCTACACCCTCACGGTGGCCGCCACCCAGGAGGTGGCCGAGCACCTGCGCGCACACGGTCACGCCGTCGCGGCGTACTCCGGGCAGACCGAGGCCACCGAGCGGCTCGCCCTCGAGCAGGACCTGCTGTCGGGTCGGCTCAAGGCGCTCGTCGCGACCAGCGCGCTCGGGATGGGCTTCGACGCCCGGCTCGGCTTCGTGGTCAACCTCGGGGCTCCGTCGTCACCGGTCGCCTACTACCAGCAGGTCGGCCGCGCCGGCCGTGGCACCGGACCGGCGAAGGTGATCCTGCTGCCGGCCCACGAGGACCGCGACATCTGGCGCTACTTCGCCTCGCTGGCCTTCCCGGCCGAGCAGCACGTGCGTACGACGCTGCGCGTGCTCGCCGACAACGGCGCCGCCATGTCGACCGCCGCGCTGGAGACCCACGTCGACCTGAGCCGGACCCGGCTCGAGACGATGCTCAAGGTGCTCGACGTCGACGGAGCGGTCGACCGGGTCCGGGGCGGCTGGACGGCCACGGGACAGGACTGGGTCTACGACCAGGAGCGCTACGACCGGGTGGCGGCGGCCCGCCGCGACGAGCAGGCGGCGATGCTGTCCTACGCCGCGACCGACGGGTGCCGGATGCGCTTCCTGCGCGAGCAGCTCGACGACCCGGGCGCCGCCGACTGCGGCCGGTGCGACAACTGCGGCGGCCTGACCCTGCCCGGTGAGGTCTCGGAGACGGCCGTGTCCGAGGCCGGCGAGCGGCTCCGGCGACCGGGCGTGACCCTCGCCCCGCGCAAGATGTGGCCGACCGCGCTGGCCAACCTCGGCATCGACCTCAAGGGCAAGATCGCCGAGCCGGCCGAGGAAGGACGCGCCGTCGGGCGGCTCACGGACCTCGGCCACGGTCAGACCCTGCGCGCCCTGTTCCGCCCCGACAGCGAGGACGGCCCGGTGCCGCGCTCGCTCGTCGACGCCGTCCTCGAGGTGCTCGGCGACTGGCACCAGGAGTGGCCCGACCGACCGACCGCGGTGGTGTACGTCGAGTCCGCTCGCCGGCCGACGCTGACGCGAGACCTCGCCGAGGGGCTGGCCCGCTACCTCAAGCTGCCCGTCGCCGGGCGGTGGCACATCGCCGACCCCGGCGTACCCCCCGGGCAGGGTGCCTCCAACTCCGCGCAGCGGGTCGCCGCGGTGATGCGGCGCTTCGACCTCGACCTCGACGAGCCGCTCGACGGCGGCCCGGTCCTGCTCGTCGACGACCTGCTGGCCACCGGCTGGACCCTCACCCTCGCGGCCAGGGCCCTCCGCGAGGCCGGCGCCTCCGCCGTCCTCCCGCTGACCCTCGCCACCGAGACCTGACCGTCGCTGCCGCTGACATCGGGGCGCAGGCGGCGCCAGGGCCTCCGGGGTGAGCGTGGATGGGACTGGCCTCCGTGGAGGACGGCCTTCCCCGAGGAGCCTGCGACGAGGGCAAGGTCGTACGGAACGGGTGGGTGCGAACCCCGGAGTGTGCTGGCGCGGCCGGAGCCCCTCCGCCAGCGGTCGAAGCGCCGCTCAGTGCCCGACGAGCACCGTCGGGTCGACCGGCTTCTTCGGCTTGCTCCGCGGCAGGAACGCCGCCGGGATCAGGCAGCAGGCAACCAGGATCGTGGCCACGATGAACACCTCGGAGAACGCGTCCGCCATGTCGGCCAGCGCCCGGGCCTGCAGCAGCGGCAGCTCGGCGGGAGTCAGGCCGATCTTCTCGAGCAGCGCGGCGAGGCGCTCCGGCTGGTCCTTGAGCGCACCGGCCTGACCGAGCACGTCGAGGTTGTCGCTGCGCTTGAGACCGTTGGTGAGCAGCACCGAGAACAGCGCGGTGCCGATCGAGGCCGCGACCTGCTGGGTGATGTTCAGGAAGGTCGAGCCGCGGGCGATGTTGTGGTCGGTCAGCGTCGCGAGGGCGGCCGACATGATCGGCATCATCGTGGCGCCCATGCCGAGACCCATGATGAACAGCGCGCTGATGATGTACGGGTAGCCGGTGTTCGCCTCGATCTGGGTGAACATCGCCATCCCGACCGTGATCACCGAGATGCCGGTCAGCACGATCTTGCCCGGCCCCATCTTGTCGGCCAGCACGCCCGCGATCGGCATCGTCAGCATCGCGCCGATGCCCTGCGGCGCGAGCAGCAGCCCGGCCTTGAGGGCGGTCTCGCCGCGCACCTCCTGGAAGTACAGCGGGAACAGCAGGCTGGCGCCGAAGAACGCGATCGCGAACAGCATCATCGCGATCACCGAGACGGTCATGTTCTTGTTCTTCAGCAGGCGCAGCTCGATGAGCGGGTGGATGTTCGCGGGACGCAGCGCCCAGGGCACGAACGCCGCGAGGAGCAGGATGCCGACGATCGACCAGGTGAGCACGGTCGGGTCCATCACGGTGCCTGCCTCGGGGATCGAGGAGACGCCGTACAGGAACGCCGCGAGCCCCGGCGAGAGGAGCAGCATGCCGACGAAGTCGAAGGACTCCGAGGGCTGCACGTTGTCGCGCGGCAGCACCACCCAGGCGTAGGCGAAGGCGAGTACGCCGATCGGCAGGTTGATCAGGAAGATCCAGTGCCAGCTGAGCGAGTCGATCATCCAACCGCCGAGGATCGGGCCGAAGATCGGGCCGAGCAGCATCGGGATGCCCAGGACGGCCATCACCCGACCCACTCGCTCGGGGCCGGCGGCCCGGGTCAGGATCGTCATGCCGAGCGGCATCAGCATGCCGCCGCCGAGGCCCTGGAGCACCCGGAAGAGCACCAGCATCTCCAGGCTCGTGGCCGTCGCGCAGAGCACCGAGCCGGCGGTGAACAGCGTGACCGCGAGCAGGTAGAGGCGCTTGGTGCCGAACCGGTCGGCCGCCCAGCCGGTCATCGGGATCACGCTGGCCAGGGCCAGCGTGTAGCCGGTCATCGTCCACGCGACCTGCGCGGCGGTGGCGTCGAAGACTCCCTGGAAGGTCTTCAGGGCCACCGAGACCACGGTGATGTCGAGGATCGACATGATCGCGCCGAGCACGACCACGCCGGCCACCATCAGCACCCGCTTGTCGAGCTTGTCGCTCTCCGGGGTGGGGGAAGACTCGTTGCTCAGGTCAACAGATTGGCTCACCTGCCCAAGGGTAGGATCGCGGGGGCGGCAGCGACGTAATCGATTTCCGGTGGTCTTCGTCACCGCGGACGCCGACTCGCCGGTAACCCTCGCGGACGGGCAGGATGCGGGGCATGGCTAGCGAGAAGAAGCGCCGGGCGGCGACGAGCGCGTCGTACTCGATCACGATGCGACTGCACACCGACGTCGACCCAGCGGTCGTCGGTCGGGTCGCCACGGGCATCGCGTCGGCAGGCGGCATCGTGACCGCGCTCGACGTGGCGGAGTCTCGCCACGACCGGCTGGTGGTCGACGTGACCTGCTCGGCGACCGACAGCGAGCACGCCGACGAGATCGTCGCCGACGTGCGCAACCTCGAGGGCGTCACCGTCCACAAGGTCTCTGACCGCACCTTCCTGCTGCACATCGGCGGCAAGATCGAGGTCACCTCCAAGGTCCCGCTCCGCACCCGCGACGACCTCTCGATGGCCTACACCCCCGGCGTCGGCCGGGTCAGCCTCGCGCTGGCCGAGCACCCCGAGGACGTGCCGCGGCTGACCGTGAAGGGCAACAGCGTCGCTGTCGTCACCGACGGCTCCGCGGTGCTCGGGCTGGGCAACATCGGTCCCGGTGCGGCGCTGCCGGTGATGGAGGGCAAGGCCGCGCTGTTCAAGCGGTTCGCCAACATCGACGCCTGGCCCATCTGCCTGGACACCCAGGACACCGACCGGATCGTCGACGTGGTCGAGGCGATCGCCCCGGGCTTCGGGGGCATCAACCTCGAGGACATCGCGGCGCCCCGCTGCTTCGAGATCGAGGCGCGGCTGCGCGAGCGGCTCGACATCCCGGTCTTCCACGACGACCAGCACGGCACCGCCATCGTCGTGCTCGCGGCGCTGACCAACGCCCTGCGCTGCGTCGGCAAGGAGCTCGAGCCGTGCCGGATCGTGGTGGCCGGTGCCGGCGCCGCGGGTACGGCGATCGTGACGCTCCTGCTCGCCGCCGGGGCCGAGGACGTCGTGGTCTGGGACCGCGAGGGCTGCCTGTCGGCGGACGACGACTCGCTCTCGCCCGCGAAGGCCGAGCTCGCCGGCCGGACGAACCCGCGCCGGGTCCGCGGTGACCTGCGTGCGGGTCTCGAAGGAGCCGACGTCTTCGTCGGGGTCAGCGGACCCGGCGTGCTCGAGGCGGAGTGGATCGCCGACATGGGTGAGAAGCCGATCGTGTTCGCCCTGGCCAACCCCGACCCGGAGATCGACCCGGCGGAGGCCGGCCACTTCGCCGCCGTCGTGGCCAGCGGCCGCAGCGACTACCCCAACCAGATCAACAACGTGCTCGCCTTCCCCGGCGTCTTCCGCGGCCTGCTCGACGCGCGCGCCAGCGACGTCACCATCGAGATGCTGCTGCGCGCGGCCGACGCGATCGCGCACGTGGTCACCGACGACGAGCTCAACGCGAGCTACATCATCCCGAGCGTGTTCGACGAGAAGGTGCCCAAGGCGGTGGCCGCTGCGATCCGCGGCGTGGAGGAGTAACCATCGCTGTCGGACCCACCGGCTAGGTTCGACGCCATGAGCTTCGTGCCGTTGCAGGGGCGAGCCACCTGGGTGCCGCAGCACCCGCCTCGGGACAGCGAGATCGAGTTCTCCGGCCCGGCGCGCACGATCCGGATGCCGATGCGCGGGGCGATCCCGGTGCTGACCCGCGCCATCCGGGTCGACGACGCCCATCCCTCCGTCGGGCTGCTCAGCGGGGCCACCCTGCTGGCGATGAAGCTGGTGGCGGCAGGACGGATCCGCCTCTCCGAGACCGGCGACTCCTGGCGCGTGGGCCCCCTCCAGCCCGACGACGAAGACCGGCTCCGCGCGCTGGCCACGGCCCGCGCGCACGCCGACACCGACGTCGACGAGGCCGAGGACGTGATCCGGCAGCTGCTCGACGCCGTCGCCGATGCGATGACCCGACCGCCGGAGACGCACGCCACCAGCGTGTTCGGGGGCGCGGCGACCACGCCCCGACGCACGACGAGCCTGAGCGACCCGGACGACGCCGACCTGCCCGACCAGGTCCGGCTCGCCCTCCGGGTCGAGGCGCCGGAGGAGGTGCTCGAGGGCGGCGGCGTGGTCGTGGTGCTCCAGGCCCACGACGTGGACGACGACACCCACTTCACCGACGCCGACCAGCTCTGGCTCGGCCCGGGCGGCAGCGAGGGGCACGGCTTCTCCCAGCGCGCCCGGCTCAGCCTGGGCCAGGCCCTGCGTCGGGCCGTGGAGGCGTGGTCCCCGCTCGACCGGCTCCAGCGGCAGCAGGTGCCCGACCGGATGGTGCTCGACGCCGACGAGCTGGCCCACCTGCTCGACCACGGCCTCGAGGCCCTCGACGCCGTCGGCATCGACGTGTTCTGGCCGCGTGGCCTGCGCGGCGAGCTCGTCCCCCAGGCCCGGGTCGAGGCCGACCCGGCGCCGCGCGAGGGCCAGCTGATGGAGGGGCTCTTCGGCCCGGACGCCCTGTTCAGCTTCGACTGGCGGCTGGCGCTCGGCGCCGACCCGCTCACCGACGACGAGATGGCCGCGCTCGCCGGCGCGACGTCACCGGTCATCAAGCTGCGCGACAACTGGATGGTGATCGACCCGGCGGTCGCGCGTCGGGCCAGGAAGCGCAAGGCGGCCCAGCCGATCAAGCCGGTCGTCGCCCTCCAGGCCGCCCTGACCGGCAAGCTCTACCTCGACGGCGGCGCGCTCGAGGTCCACCCCGGCGCGACGCTGGAGAAGGTGCGCGACCGCATCGTCGACGCCGCCTCCGTGGCTCCGCTCGAGACACCGGCGGCGCTCACCGCTCCCCTGCGCGACTACCAGCGGCACGGCCTGACCTGGCTGGCCGAGCTCACCGGCGCCGGCCTCGGAGCGTGCCTCGCCGACGACATGGGCCTCGGCAAGACGATCACCCTGATCTCCCTCCACCTCCACCGCCGGGCGCGAGGGCTGGCCAAGGGCCCCACGCTGGTGGTCTGCCCGGCGAGCCTGATGGGCAACTGGGAGAGCGAGATCCGGCGGTTCGCACCGGGCGTCGCCGTACGCCGCTTCCACGGCACCGCCCGCGACCTCACCGGCCTCGACGACGGCTTCGTGCTCACCACCTACGGCACCATGCGGGTCGACACTCGTGGATGGTGACGGGACCCTCTCGACGGTGCCGTGGGACCTGGTCGTGGCCGACGAGGCGCAGCACATCAAGAACGCCACCTCCTCGACCGCCCGCAACCTGCGCACGATCACCTCGCGCTGCCGGGTCGCCCTGACCGGGACACCGGTGGAGAACAACCTGACCGAGCTGTGGGCGATCCTCGACTGGGCGACGCCGGGGCTGCTCGGCTCCCGTGCCGCCTTCCGCAAGGTCTGGGCGGCCCCGATCGAGAGCGGCGTCGACCCGGCGGTGGCCCGTCGCTTCGCCCAGCTGGTCGAGCCGTTCCTGCTCCGGCGCCGCAAGTCCGACCCCGGCATCGCCCCCGAGCTGCCCGCCAAGACCGAGACCGACCAGGTGATCGGGCTGACCCGCGAGCAGGTCGTGCTCTACGAGGCGCTGGTCCGCGAGTCGATGGACCGCATCGAGCGCGCCGACGAGGACACCCGGCGCGGGCTGGTGCTCGCGCTGCTCACCGGGCTCAAGCAGATCTGCAACCACCCCGCCCACTACCTGCGCCAGCCCAGCGGGCGGCTGAAGGGGCGCTCGGAGAAGCTCGACGTCTGCGACGAGCTGATCGGCACGATCCTCGCCGAGAACGGGTCGGTGCTCGTCTTCACCCAGTACGTCGAGATGGCCCGCCTGCTCGAACGGCACCTGACCGCCGCGTCGATCCCCACCCTCTTCCTGCACGGCGGCACGCCGATCCGCGCGCGGGAGCAGATGGTGGCCGACTTCCAGGACGGCGCCGCCCCGGTGTTCCTGCTCTCGTTGAAGGCCGGCGGCACCGGCCTCAACCTGACCCGGGCCGACCACGTCATCCACTTCGACCGCTGGTGGAACCCCGCGGTGGAGGACCAGGCCACCGACCGCGCCCACCGGATCGGCCAGACCCGGGCCGTGCAGGTGCACCGCCTGGTCACCGAGGGCACCATCGAGCAGAAGGTCGGCCAGCTCCTCCAGCGCAAGCGCGCGCTGGCCGACTCGGTGCTCGGCTCCGGCGAGGTCGCACTCACCGAGCTCGACAACGACGAGCTCCGCGACCTGGTCACCCTCCGGACCCCGCATGCCTGACCCGATCGTGCTGTCCCGGCTGGCCCGCACCCGCGGCGCCACCGCCCGCAGCACGACCTGGTGGGGGCGCGCGTTCGTCCGGTCCTTCGAGGAGCTCACCCTCGAGGCCGACCACCTCGGCAACGCCCGCAGCCTGGCCCGCTCGGGACGGCTCGGCGCGATCGTCGTGCTCGAGGCGATGGCGTCGGCCGTCCTCGACCCCGGCACCGAGAACCCGCTGATGGCCCAGGTGAAGGTCGAGCGGCTCGACGCCGAGTCGTGGACCACGTTCGCCCGCGAGGCCGCACGCGAGAGCGGGCATGCGGCTGCGCTGGAGGCCGGCGAGCTGCCCGCCGACCTGGTCGAGCACGCCGACGAGGCCGGCGTGGAGCTGATCCCCGGACCCGGCGACATCGACACCGCCTGCGAGTGCGACGCCTGGCTCCAGCCGTGCCGGCACGCGCTCGCACTGCTCTACCAGATCGCGTGGCAGGTCGATCGCGATCCCTACGTGCTGATGCTGCTGCGTGGTCGCACCCGCGAAGCCCTGCTCGCGGAGGTGGCCGCCCTCGCGAGCGGGGCGCAGGCTCCCGGTGCCGAGGAGCGCGAGGAGGTCCGGGTCCGCGCGGCCCAGGTGCTCGCTCTCGCCCAGGACGCCCCCAGCGGTCATGGTCTGGCCGATGCCGCCGTCGCGGCGTACGACGAAGCGGTCAGCCGTCTCCTCTGAGCTCCCGGTCACGCAGCGCGGCCAGCCCGTCGAGGATCAGGTCGAGGCCGAAGTCGAACTCGTCGGCGAAGTCGTAGCCCGGCTGCATCACGTGCTCCCTCGCCAGCTCGGCGAGGTGCGGGTAGGTGTCCCCGGGCAGCACCGCCAGCATCGACTCGGCCATCTCCGCCGCGCTCGCGTCGTCGAAGGGAAGCGTCGCCTCCTGCAGCGCGAAGCCGTAGATGTAGCTGTCGAGCAGGGCGTACGCGTGCGCAGTCAGGCGCCACCGAGAACCCGTTGGCCCGCAGGATGGCGATGTTCGCGTCGTGGTGCTCCAAGGTCGCCGGCCCCGGCGAGGTGCGCGACTCGAGCAGACCGATCGCCCAGGCATGCCCCCGCAGCACGTGCCGCGCCGACGCCGCGCGCCGACGAGCCTCGACGCGCCAGTCGCCCGCGGATGCGGGGAGGTCGATCTCAGCGAAGACGAGGTCGACGATGCCGTCGAGGATCTCCTCCTTGTTCGCGACGTGGTGGTAGACCGACATCGGCTTGACGTCGAGCTCGGCGGCCAGCGAGCGGATGGTGAGCGAGCCGAGCCCGCCACCGTCCGCGATGGCCATCGC
Source organism: uncultured Actinomycetota bacterium (assembly GCA_963722835.1). Classification (GTDB taxonomy): domain Bacteria; phylum Actinomycetota; class Actinomycetes; order Propionibacteriales; family Nocardioidaceae; genus Marmoricola. Next base: position 681,788 of record CAVROK010000010.1, on the reverse strand, counting down.
CGTCCGCAGCACGCGCTCGCGGCTCAGGGGGGTGCTGGGGGGCACGGCGCCTCCGGGGGATTGGCGGTCTCGTACTTAGTAAGGTACCGTCACCTTACTAAGTACGGCTCGGGACTCCACAGATCGGACCACCATGCAGGCCTTCACCCCTCCCACTGTCGTCCCGGACACCATGCGCGCGATCACCCAGCACCGCTACGGCTCGACCGACGAGCTGCGGCACGACGTCGTCCCGGTCCCGGAGATCGGCGACCACGAAGTGCTCGTGCGCGTGGCTGCCGCCGGGCTCGACCGCGGCACCTGGCACCTGATGACGGGCAAGCCGTACGCGATGCGGCTCGCACTCGGGTTCCGCGGGCCGAAGAACCCGGTCCCCGGTCTCGACCTGGCCGGCACGGTCGTCGCCCTCGGTCCGGCGGTCAGCGGTTTCTCGATCGGTGACGAGGTCTTCGGCATCGGTCGCGGCTCCTTCGCGGAGTACACCGCGGCCAGAGCCGACAAGCTGGTCCGCAAGCCCGCCGGCGCTCACCTTCGAGCAGGCCGCCGTCGTGCCCGGTCTCGTCGCTCACGGCGCAGCGCGCGGTCGTCGACGTCGGACGGGTGCAGGCCGGTCAGCACGTGCTGGTGATCGGCGCCTCGGGCGGCGTCGGCAGCTATGCCGTCCAGGTCGCCAAGGCGCTGGGGGCCGAGGTGACCGGCGTCTGCAGCACCGCCAAGGTCGACCTGGTGCGGTCCCTCGGCGCCGACCACGTCCTGGACTACACGCGCGAGGACTGGGCCGCAGGGCGATCGGCGCTACGACCTGATCATCGACATCGCCGGCAACCCGTCGCTCGCTCGGCTCCGCGGCGCGCTGACCCCGGCGGGACCGCGGTGCTGACGGGCGGCGAGGACGGTGGCCCGTTGACCGGTGGGCTCGACCGACAGGTCCGTGCTGCCGTGCTGTCGTGGTTCGTGGGCCAGCGGTTGACCGGCGTCATCGGCCGGGAGCGCGCCACGGACCTCCAGCGCGTCGCCGAGATGATCGAGGCCGGCACGGTCACGCCGAGCGTCGACCGCAGCTACCCGCTCGAGCAGGTTCCCGACGCGATGCGTCGTCTCGAGGCCGGCGAGGTCCGGGGCAAGGTCGCGATCACACTCTGACCGGCGCACAGCCCAGCGCGCCCTGGGCCATCGAGGACAGCAGGGCGCGCATCTCCTCGGCCGGCAGGAACGCGCTGTGCGGCGTGGAGTTCAGCAGGCCGAACGACGCGTGCACGGCAGCCCGTGCCTCGCGCGCACTGAGCTCCGGCCGGATCGCGCGGAGCTGCTTGACCCAGACCTCGACGTACTTGCGCTGGGTCTCGCGCACCTTCTCCCGCGCCTCCAGCGGCAGCGCCGCCCAGTCGCGGTCCTGCACGACGATCAGCGCCTTGTGGTCGAGGGCGAAGGTGACGTGCCAGTCGACGAGTGCCCGCAGCGCCTCCTCCGGGGAGGCGGAGGTCCGCACCCGCTCGCGGCCGACGTTGAGCAGCTCGTCGCTGATGCTGACCAGCATCTCGGCGAGCACGGCGTCCTTGGAGCGGAAGTGCCGGTAGAGCGCCGGCCCGGAGAAGCCGCAGGCAGCGCCGAGCTCGGCGATCGAGACGCCGTGGAAACCCTTCTGCGCGAAGAGCTCCGCGGCGATGTCGAGGATCTGCTGGCGGCGTGTCACGGCACTAGGTTAGCGGTCGCTAACACGCGTCCTCCAGCGCCACGTCGCCCGATGTCTGGCGGAAGATGTTAACGATCGCTAACCTAGGGCAGTGACCACCGAATTCCACGCCCTCGTCGACGAGCTGCGTGACCGCACCTCGCGGGTCCGCCAGGGCGGCTCCGAGTCCGCGCGGACCAAGCACACCGAGCGCGGCAAGATGCTCGCCCGCGACCGGATCGACGCGCTGCTCGACCCCGGCAGCCCCTTCCTCGAGCTGAGCCCGCTGGCGGCGTACGGGATGTACGCCGAGACGGACGACCCCTACGCCGTCCCGAGCGCCAGCATCGTCACCGGCATCGGGCGCATCGAGGGCCGCGAGTGCGTCGTCGTCGCCAACGACGCGACCGTGAAGGGCGGCACCTACTACCCGATCACCGTCAAGAAGCACCTGCGCGCGCAGGAGGTCGCCCGCGCCAACAAGCTGCCGTGCATCTACCTCGTCGACTCCGGGGGCGCGTTCCTGCCGATGCAGGACGACGTCTTCCCCGACAAGGAGCACTTCGGCCGGATCTTCTTCAACCAGGCGAACCTCTCCGCAGAAGGCATCCCCCAGCTCGCGGCCGTGATGGGGTCCTGCACGGCCGGTGGCGCCTACGTGCCGGCGATGTCGGACGAGAGCGTCATCGTCAAGGAGCAGGGCACGATCTTCCTCGGTGGACCGCCGCTGGTGAAGGCGGCGACCGGCGAGGTCGTGACGGCCGAGGAGCTCGGTGGCGGCGACGTGCACGCGCGCACGTCCGGGGTCGTCGACCACCTGGCCGAGGACGACGCCCACGCCCTGCAGATCATCCGGTCGATCGTGGCGACGCTGCCCCGCCCCCGTCGGTTTCGAGGAGCGAGCGCAGCGAGCGTCTCGAAACCAGGGGGTCGTCGAGGAGCCGCTGAAGGACCCGCTCGAGCTCTACGAGGTCGTGCCGACCGACACCCGCACGCCGTACGACGTCCGCGAGGTCATCGCGCGCATCGTCGACGCCAGCCGGTTCCACGAGTTCAAGAAGCTGTACGCCGAGACGCTGGTCTGCGGCTTCGCGAAGATCTGGGGCCACGACGTCGGCATCGTCGCGAACAACGGGATCCTGTTCTCCGAGTCCGCCCGCAAGGGCGCGCACTTCATCGAGCTGTGCAACCAGCGGAAGACCCCGATCGTCTTCCTGCAGAACATCACCGGCTTCATGGTCGGCAAGGAGTACGAGAACGGCGGCATCGCCCGCGACGGCGCCAAGCTCGTCACCGCGGTCGCCTGCTCGGTCGTCCCGAAGTTCACCGTGGTCATCGGCGGCTCCTTCGGGGCCGGCAACTACGGCATGTGCGGCCGCGCCTACGACCCGCGCTTCCTGTGGATGTGGCCCAACGCGCGGATCTCGGTGATGGGCGGCGAGCAGGCCGCCTCCGTGCTCGCCACGGTTCGCCGGGACGGCATCGAGGGCAAGGGCGGCGAGTGGTCCGCCGAGGACGAGGAGTCGTTCAAGGCGCCCATCCGCGACCAGTACGAGCACCAGGGCTCGCCGTACTACTCGACCGCGCGCCTCTGGGACGACGGCATCATCGATCCCCTCGACACCCGCCGGGTCCTCGGCATGGGCCTGGCCGCCGCGGCCAACGCGCCCGTCCCGGAGCCCTCCTACGGCATCTTCCGGATGTGAGGCGGACATGATCCAGAGACTGCTGATCGCCAACCGGGGCGAGATCGCCTGCCGCATCATCCGGTCCGCCCGCGAGCTCGGCATCCACACCATCGCCGTGCACAGCGAGATCGACCGCTCCGCGCCGCACGTGTACGACGCCGACGAGGCCGTCGCGATCGACTCCTACCTCGACATCGACGCCGTCATCGCCGCAGCGAAGGCGACCGGGGCCGACTCGATCCACCCCGGCTACGGCTTCCTCTCCGAGCGCTCGGCCTTCGCCCAGGCGGTCGAGGACGCCGGCCTCGTGCTGGTCGGGCCGAGCGCGCGGGTGATGGAGCAGATGGGTCGCAAGGACGAGGCGCGTGCCATCGCCGAGAAGGCCGGCGTCGCCGTCGTGCCGGCGTACGACCTGGCCGCGGACGCGTCCAGCTTCGACTACCCCGTGCTGGTCAAGGCCGCTGCCGGGGGCGGTGGCAAGGGCATGCGCATCGTCCGCAGCGAGGGTGAGTACGCCGAGGCGCTGGCCGCCGCGAAGCGGGAGGCCAGCTCGGCGTTCGGCGACGACACCATGCTCGTCGAGAAGTACGTCGAGACCGGCCGTCACATCGAGGTGCAGGTGCTCGCCGACAGCCACGGCAACGTGGTCCACCTCTTCGAGCGCGACTGCTCCACGCAACGCCGCCACCAGAAGGTGCTCGAGGAGGCGCCGGCTCCGACCATCACCCCCGAGCAGCGCGAGGAGGTCACCTCCGCAGCGGTTGCCCTGGCCCGGCAGGTCGGCTACGAGAACGCCGGGACCGTCGAGTTCCTGCTCGACAACGCTACCGGGAAGACGTACTTCCTGGAGATGAACACCCGGCTCCAGGTCGAGCACCCGGTCACCGAGCTGGTCACAGGCGTCGACCTGGTCGAGCTCCAGCTGCGGGTCGCCTCGGGCGAGGTGCTGCCGATGAGCCAGGACGAGCTGGAGCTGCGTGGTCACGCCATCGAGGCACGGGTCTACGCCGAGGACTCCTTCGGCGGGTTCCTCCCCCAGGCCGGGACGGCCACCATCGTGCGCTGGCCCTTCGAGACGCCTCGTTCCTCGGCTCCTCAGACCACCCTCCGGGTGCGGGTCGACGCGGCCCTGGAGAGCGGACAGGTCGTGTCCACGGCGTACGACCCGATGCTCGGCAAGGTGATCGCCTACGGCCGCGACCGCGAGGACGCGCGTCGACGCCTGGTCGCCGCGCTGGACGAGACGGCGGTCCTCGGGTTCACCACGAACGTCGGCTTCCTGCGCGTGCTCGCCGCCTCCGACGAGTTCCGCGACGCGACCATCGACACCGCCTGGCTCGACCGGGCCGAGGTCCCGGCGCCCGGTGACGACCTGGCCCGCACCATCGCCGCGTGGGTGCCGGCCATGCTCGCCGCGGACCACGGCGACCAGGGCCCGTTCCACGCGGACGGCTTCCGGCTCAGCGCCGACTCCGGCACCCACGCGCGTCGAGCTCGACCGCGTCGTGCTGGTCGACCGCGCGCGAGGCCTGGTCGACGGCGTGCCGGTCACGCAGTTCTCCGCCGCGCAGCACGTCGTGCGGCTCGAGGTCGACGGGCGTCGGGTGCAGGCCGTGGTCAACGCCACCGCGCACTCCGTCGAGGTGGTGGTGGAGGGCCAGCGGTTCGTCTTCGAGCGGCCCGACCCGTTCGCGGGCGCCGGTGCAGCCGTGGGCGAGGGCAGCCTCACCGCCCCGATGCCCGGCACCGTGCTCGCCGTCGACGTCGCGGAGGGGGATGCTGTCGAGGAGGGGCAGCGGCTCGGCGTACTGGAGGCGATGAAGATGGAGCTGGCGCTCAAGGCGCCCTTCGCCGGCACGGTCACCACCGTCGGCGCGGAGGCCGGTGAGCAGGTGGCGCTCGGCGCCCTGCTCTTCGAGGTGGAGGCAGTCGATGGTTGAGCGCGTCACGATCTACGAGGTCGGTCCACGCGACGGCCTCCAGAACGAGGACGGCATCGTGCCCGTCGAGGACAAGGCCGAGTTCATCAGGCGGCTGCTGGCCGCCGGGCTCCCCGTCGTCGAGGCGACCAGCTTCGTGCACCCGAAGTGGGTCCCCCAGCTCGCCGACGCCGGAGACCTGATGGAGCGTCTCGGCGACGCCGGCAAGGACCTCCCCGTGCTGGTCCCCAACGAACGCGGGCTCGACCGTGCCCTGGAGCTGGGCTGCCGGCACATCGCGATCTTCGGCAGCGCGACGGAGACCTTCGCCCAGCGCAACCTCAACCGCAGCCTCGACGAGCAGTTCGCGATGTTCGAGCCCACGGTCACGCGGGCCCGTGCGGCGGGTCTCGACGTCCGCGCCTACGTCAGCATGTGCTTCGGCGATCCGTGGGAGGGCGACGTCCCGATCCCGCAGGTGGTCGACGTGGGCAAGCGCCTCTTCGACCTCGGGGCCAGCCAGCTGTCCCTCGGCGACACGATCGGCGTCGGTACGGCGGGGCACGTGCGCGACCTGCTGACGGCCTTCAACGACGCCGGGCTGCCCAACGAGGGACTCGCCGTGCACTTCCACGACACCTACGGCCAGGCGCTCGCCAACGCCTACGCCGCCCTCCAGCACGGCATCACCACCTTCGACGCCAGCGCCGGCGGCCTCGGCGGCTGCCCGTACGCCGAGAGCGCCACCGGCAACCTCGCCACCGAGGACCTCGTCTGGATGCTGCACGGCCTGGGCGTCGAGACCGGCGTGGACCTCGGCGCCCTCGTCTCCACCAGCCGGTGGATGGCGGGAGTTCTCGGCCGACCGAGTCCGTCGCGGGTGGTGCAGGCACTCACGCCCGGCAGCGACTGACGCGACAGCACCGTCCGGCACAATGCCTCTCATGACCACCAGCCGCCGTGTCTACCTGCACGTCGGCACCCCGAAGAGCGGCACCAGCTATCTGCAGGACAAGCTCGCGCTCAACCGGGACGAGCTCGAGCGGCAGGGCCTCGAGTACCCGCGGGCGCGCACCGACAACCACTTCGAGGCTGCGCTCGACCTGATCGGCGACACGTGGGCGGGCGAGGAGAAGGCCGCGCGCGGTCGCTGGGACGGGTTGGCGCAGCTCGCCCGCCGCAGCCAGCGCGACGTGCTGATCAGCCACGAGATCCTGGCCGCGGCCGACGCGGACGGCGTGGCCCGTGCGATGGCGTCCTTCCCCGAGCAGGAGGTGCACGTCGTCCTCACGGCCCGCGACCTCGGCCGGCAGATCCCGGCCGAGTGGCAGGAGCGCATCAAGCACCGCGGCGGGCGCGACTACGGCGCCTTCCTGAAGGCACTGTCGCGCAACTACGGCCGGACCGACTGGATGATGTGGTTCTGGCGGGTGCAGCACCTCCCCCACATCCTGGCGACCTGGGGCGCCGCCCTCCCTCCGGAACGCGTGCACCTGGTCACGGTTCCCCCGGCCGGCGGGCCTCGCGACGCGCTGTGGAACCGGTTCGCCGGCGTGCTCGGGCTGAGCCCGGACGCGACGTACGCCGAGAGCGAGACGACCAACGCCTCGCTTGGGCGGCGCCGAGGTGACCATGCTGCGCCGGCTCAACGACGCCCTGCGCGAGCAGGAGGTCCCGCGCCCGGTCTACGTCCACTGGGTGCGCGAGAGCATCGTCAAGGACGTGCTCGCGCGGCGCCCCGGGAAGGTGCCGGCCACGGTGCCGCCGCGCCGACGCCAGGCGGTCGAGCAGATCACCGCGACGTGGCTGGACGAGATCCGGCGCTCGGGTGTCGACGTCGTCGGTGACCTCACGGACCTGGAGCCGGTCTGGCCCGACGACGACGGTCGCTGGGCCGATCCCGACCAGGCCGACCCGGAGGTCGTCGCGGAGGCCGCGATCGAGGCGCTCGCCCACGTGCTCGCCCGCGTCGGCCGCAAGCCGGTCGGCGAGGACGACTCCGGTGCCGTCGCCCGCCTGACCCGGATGCTGCGCAGCTGATGCCCTCGGCGAGCCAGGCACCGACGTACGACGAGGTCGTCGCCGGCTGGGCGGACCACCTCCGCGCCGGCGGTACGACGACCTGGTCGGCCTGGCGCGAGCAGCCGCAGCCGACTGCGCCACCGGTCGCGCCCCGACCTGACGCCGTCCACCTCGAGCTGGTGCGGCGGCTCAACCTCGCGGCCGACCGTCCGGCGCCCGGCCTGGCCGATCGCGTCCTGTCGACGGCCTCCCCCGGGCGCGGACTCGTCGACGTACCCCTCGAGTGGCCGCCCGCGCCCCGGACCTACGGCAGCCCGGCGATGGACCCGGAGCAGCTGCCGGAGGAGGAGCTGATCCGCCTCGCCGTGGGGGTGATCGCCCACCTGCTGCCCGGTCTGCCTCGGCCGGCCGCCACCGTCGCCACGCAGCGCTGGCCACTCCCCTGGCGGCGTCGTTTCCAGGTCCACGGCTCACCGGCCACGGCGACCGCGGTCCGCCGCGGTCTGCTCGCGCAGGGGCTCGTCGAGTCCGACTGGCGCCCCACGCACGTGGTGATCGCGCGTCCGGTGGAGGTGATGATGGCCGAGCACTGGGCCGTCAACTGCCGGCGCGGCGGGATCCTGAAGTGGTCGACGCAGTGGCGTCGCGAGCAGGCCGCAGGTCGGCTCCCGGCCGCGATCGACGTCGTGGCGATCGCCGGGAGGCTCGCGGGCCGGCCCCGGGAACCCGTGCACGTGGTGGTCGCCCACGACGCGCAGCAAGCCGCGGAGACCGCTGCCCGGCTGCTGGGCGCCCGGTCCTTCGTCCTCGGTGGAGCCGGTGAGCTCGCCGAGTCCGACCTGCACCGGCGGGTCAACCGCCTGACCGCGCTGACCGCGGGGCCTGACGCGGTCCGGGACCTCGCCGCCCGGTTCTCCGCCGTCCTCACCGAGCGCGACCTCGTGCCCGATCCGCCGCCACCCCCGGCCGTCCCCCCGGGCGCCGAGGGCTGGGCCCGCGAGCAGGCCCTCGCGACGGCGACGCGGATCCGCACGGCTGGCTACGCTGTGCACGGCGACCCGGACGAGCTGCTCCCCGCGGACCACGGGCGCCCCGGCACCGTCGACCGCACCCGCACTCTCGAGCTGGCGCTCGCGGCCTGCCTCCGGACCTGGCAGCTGCAGGAAGGACCAACGTGACCCGACGCGTACTCCTGCACGTCGGCGCACCGAAGACCGGCACCTCCTTCGTGCAGGACATCCTGTTCACCAACCAGGCAGCGTTGCGTGAGCGCGGCATCCTCTACTCCGCCGACCGGCACGACGCCCACTTCCTGGCGGCGCTCGACCTGCTCGAGCTCCCCTGGGGAGGACTCGAGGGCGAGGCCGCCGGCGCGTGGGACCGCCTGGCCGAGCAGGTGCGCGCGTGGCCGGGCACGGCGATCATCAGCCACGAGATCCTCGGCATCGCCTCGCGGGTGCAGGTGGCGCGTGCCCTGGAGTCACTGACCACCCCGGACACCGAGATCCACGTCGTCTACTCAGCGCGCGACCTGGTGCGCCAGATCCCGGCCGAGTGGCAGGAGAACGTCAAGCACCGACGGACGAAGACCTACGCGCGCTTCCTGGAGAACCTGCGCGACCCCGACCGAAGCGCCGAGGTCGCCCAGTGGTTCTGGGGCGTCCAGGAGGTCCCCGACGTGCTCGACCGGTGGGCCGAGACCCTCCCGCGCGAGCAGGTGCACCTGGTCACGGTCCCCCGGCCGGGCTCGAGCCCGACCCTGCTGTGGGAGCGGTTCGCCGGCCTGTTCGGGATCGACCCGACCGAGTTCGGCCCGGCCGGCAAGGCGAACACCTCGCTCGGCGTACCCGAGTCGACGATGGTGCGGCGCCTCAACATGCGCCTCAACGACGCGCTGCCCAACCACCACTACCGGACGTTCGTGCGCGAGCTGGTCGTGCACCGCAACCTCTCGGAGCGCGCCGGATCGACCCGGCTCTCACTGCCCGAGGAGACCTATCGCTGGGCCAGCGACCTCGGCCGCTCCTGGGTCAGCGAGCTCGCGCTGCGGGGGTACGACGTGGTCGGCACCCTGGACGACCTGGTGCCCGCCGACCCGCTCCCGTTCCTCGACCCCGACACCGTCGACCAGGAGCTGGTGGCCGAGGCCGCGCTCGATGCGCTCGCGATCATGACGCACGAGGCCGCCCGGCTGCGCGACGTCGAGATCGAGCTGCACGGCGTGATCGACGACCTGTCCGGTCAGCTCGAGCGCTTCCGCTCCACGCGCAGCTACCGCGCCAGGGAGCGGTTCGTCGCGATGTCGCAGACCAACGTCCTCGCCCGCGCCGCGCTGGCCGTCTACCGACGGTTGCGGGGCAGGAACTCGCGGTCGACGTAGCGGCCGATCTGCCAGGTCGAGAACCCGTCGGTCCCGGCCCCGACGATGCCGCCGACGATCGGGACACGTCGTCCCACGGTGTAGGCGATCCGCTTGCCCGCGATCCGGGTGATCATCTCGGCCGCGACCTCGTTGGCCATCACCAGGTCGAGCTTCGGGTCGTGCACCGGCGCGGTCGCGATCGCCATCGGCGTCCCCGGCAGCTTCTTCTTCCGGATCATCGAGAGCATCCGCTCCTCGCCGAGCATGCTGGCCAGGATGGCGTTGCGGACCCGCTTGTCGTCGAGGTCGTAGCCGCGCAGGTGCAGGATCGCGGCCACCAGCCGGCACTGGATCAGGGCGAGCCCGGTGATGTTGGCCGGCACCATCACGGTCAGCGTGACCAGGCCGCCGAGGTTGGTCAGGAAGCCCTGCGCGCCCGCGAGCCGGACGTGGGTCTCGATGATGTCCTTGATCGCCTTGTCGAGGTCACCCTTGTGCTCCTCGCGCTGCTTCTCCGCGAGCATGGCCGCACCGTCGAGCGGACCCACCCCGCGGATCGCGCGGTCGAGTGCCTGCTGCACGAAGCTGGCGGTGATGTGCGGGGCCACCTGGGTGACCTTGGGCGCCAGGCCCTTGCCGACACGCTTGGCGATGCTCATGGGTGAAGGGTACAAACCGCCTCCGCACCGAGAGGACGGCGGCGACCCCTGCCACGATGGCCCCGTGCCCGTCGAACCACCCCCGTGCCCGTGGGCGTTCCCGCCCGCGGACGCAGCTGACGGCGACCTGCTGGCCGTGGGAGCCGACCTCGCCCCCGGCACGGTGCTGGCTGCCTACCGGCGCGGGCTGTTCCCGATGGCGGTCGACGTGCCGGGCGTGAGCCGGTCGACGGACATGGCGTGGTGGTCCCCGGACCCGCGCGGCGTGCTGCCGCTCTCCGGCCTGCGGGTGACCCGCTCGATGCGTCAGTCGGCGCGACACTTCGAGATCCGGGTCGACACCGCCTTCGCCGAGGTGGTCCGCGGGTGCGCGGACCCGGCGCGCTCGGGCGGATGGATCGACGATCGGATCACGGCGGCGTACACCGCGCTCCACCGGCTCGGCTGGGCCCACTCCGTCGAGGCCTGGCGCGACGGCGAGCTCGCGGGCGGGCTGTACGGCCTCGCCATCGGTGGGCTGTTCGCCGGTGAGTCGATGTTCACCCGCGCCCGCGACGCCTCCAAGGTCGCGCTGATGGGACTGGTCCGCCTCCTCGACGACGAGCACGCCGACCGCCGGCTCCTCGACACCCAGTGGCAGACCCCGCACCTCGCGACCTTGGGCGTGGTGGAGGTGCCGCGCCCGGACTACCTCGCGCGGCTCGAGCGCGCGCTGGGCCTCCCGCTCCCCGCCGCCTTCGACCGCTGAGGCAGTCCGTCGACGGGCGGGTCTAGACCCGGCTTCAGACATTCCGCGCGAGACGGGCGAGTGCTCAGCATCGTGCTGGTCGTGCGCGAGGTCGGAGGCAAGATCCTTGTATGCGTACTCGTGGTCGTCGCCCAACACTCCTGCTCGCCTCGCTCGTCGTCGGTGCGTTGGTGGCGACCCTCACCGCTTCCACCGCCGGCGCGGCGGCTGACGTCAAGGGGCCATCGCTGAGCGTCCCGGTGCGGTCGTCGTTCGTGATCGGGCAGGTGACCGACGACCCGGTGTTCACGGACGGCCGGCTGTGGTTCGCCGACCGCGGCGCGTACCGGCGGTTCATCTGGAAGGCCTCCGACCCGTCGGGCATCTGTCGGTACACCGTGGACGAGTTCCACAACGTCCAGGGCTGGGAGCTCGAGACACAGATCAACACCACGCATGCGACGACCGGCTCGTTCACCTACAAGGTCGACGACTACGAGAACTCCGACGAGCTGGGCGGAATCCGGGTCAACGCCTACGACTGCGCGGGCAACGTCACGACGGTCGCGCGAGGGACCGAGATGATCAAGATCGAGCGCGACTACGGGCCCACAGTGCCCAGCGGGTGGGCCCGGACGTCGTGCACCTGCGCCATCGGGGACAGCATGCTGCGCACGTCGACGAAGAACAGGTCGTTGTCGACGGTGGTGAACGGCGGGGGCCGCAACGACCACGTCGCGCTGGTGATGGCCAAGGGCCCGGGACGCGGGAAGGCGGCGATCTACTTCGACGGCAAGCTCGCCACGACCGTGGACACCTACGCGAAGGCGAACACCAACCGGGTCCTCGTCTGGGACAAGGAGCTGACCGGCACCGGCAACCACACGGTCAAGGTGGTCAACCTGGCCACGTCGGGGCGTCCGCGGATCGACATCGACGCCTACATCCGCTGAGCGGAGGGGCCGTCAGACGACGAGCGCGTCGCCCTCGCCGTCGCCGACCATCGGCCGGCCGGCCTCGGCCCAGTCGATCATCCCGCCGGAGAGGTTGATCGCCTCGAAGCCCTTCTCGACCAGGAAGGCGGTCACCTGGGCTGACCGGCTGCCGACCTTGCACACGACGAGCAGCTGCTGGTCGACCGGCAGCTCGGTGGCTCGGTCGGGGATCTCGGTGATCGGGATGTGGACCGCACCGTCGATGCGGCCGTAGTGCCACTCGACGGGCTCGCGCACGTCGAGGATGGTGACCCCCTCGGGGATCGGATCGGGGACCTGGGCGACCTCGATCGTGGGAACTTCGATCATGGCCGCAGGCTACTTCAGGAGCTTCGACATTCGCCGGTCCGCGAGCGGCTTGCCGCCGGTCTGGCAGGTGGCGCAGTACTGCAGGCTGGAGTCGGCGAAGCTCACCTCGCGCACGACGTCGCCGCAGACCGGGCACTTCTGGCCGGTGCGGCCGTGCACGGACATGTTGCTCTTCTTCTCGCCCTTGAGCTCGCTGGCGGCCAGCCCGGCCGAACGGATCACGGCGTCGCCGAGGACGTTCCGGATCGCGTCGTACAACGTCTCGAGCTCGACGTCGTTCAGGCTGTTGGACGGCTTGAACGGGGACATCCGCGCGGCGTGCAGCAGCTCGTCGGAGTAGGCGTTGCCGATGCCGGCGATGTTGGACTGGAGCCGGAGCACGCCCTTGATCTGGGCCCGCCCGGCCTTCTCCAGGATCGAGCGCAGCACGTCGATGGTGAAGTCGTCGGCCAGCGGGTCGGGTCCGAGGCGCGAGATGCCCTCGACGTCGGCGGGGTCGCGGACGACGTACAGCGCCAGGCTCTTGCGGGTGCCGGCCTCGGTGACGTCGAGCCCGGCGCCGTTGTCCAGCACGATCCGGGCCGCCAGCGGCGACTTGCTGTTGGGCCGGGCGGGCACCGGGGGCACCTCGTCCTTCCAGCGGATCCAGCCGGCGCGGGCGAGGTGCAGCACGAGGTGGGTGCCGGAGACGTCGATGTCGAGGAACTTCCCGTGCCGCGTGACGCCGTCGACCATGCCGCCGGCGAGGGCGGTGATCGGCGGGTCGTAGGTCTTCAGGCAGCTGAACGCAGCGATGTCGACCCGGACGATGGCACGGCCGTCGAGTCGACGGGACAGGTCGTCGACCAGTGCTTCGACCTCGGGCAGCTCGGGCACGGAGCCACGGTACTGCGATAACCCACGCCCACGACCCTCGTTTGACCCACATGCGCGCTCACCGCCTCCGATCCCTGCTGGCCCTCGCGACCGGCGTCACCGTCGCTGCCGCCCTCCTCCCGGCGGCGTCGTACGGCGCCCCGGCGGCCGACGGGTCGGGTCCGGAGCCCGGCACGCCGGCGTACGTCGCCCGCGACCTGCAGAACATCAACGACGCCTACGGGCGGATCACGGGGCCCGGAGGCCAGCTGCAGAACCCGGCCTTCCTGCCCGCGCTCGTCACCGCCGGCCTCGCCGACCAGACCTCGCAGCTGCTGGAGCAGGCCGCGTCGCCGACCCGACCCGCGATCACGCCCGGCCGGGTCTTCCCCGGCTGGAACGTCGGCAACCCGCTCCGCCAGGGCTGGAACGGCACCCGCGGGCTGAGCGAGCGGATCGCGTTCACCAACCGCTACGGCGCGCTGCTCAACGGCACCGTCTACCGGCCGAAGCCGGGCGCCCGCGACCCGTACACCGGCCAGGTCCTCCGCGGCCCGTTCCCCGGCGTGGTCATCACGACCGGCTCGGTGCAGGGCAGCGAAGGCATGTACCGCTGGCTGGCCCAGGACCTCGCCGAGCGCGGCTACGTCGTCCTCACCTACGACGTGCAGGGCCAGGGCGGTGGCGAGACGCTGCCGCACGAGCCCGTCCCGGGTGGCGAGAGCAACGCGCTGCCGTTCTGCAACCCGTTCGCGGCGCCGCAGGAGGGCGAGCAGTACGGCTGCCCCGGCACGCCGGCCCAGCAGCTGTCCAACTTCGTCGTCGGCACCGAGGACGCCCTGTCGTTCTTCACCTCGACCCCGAGCCGGCCCTACGCCAACCCGCGTTCCGAGGGCGCGAAGGTCAGCACGCACAACCCGTACTGGAACCTCTTCGACCGCGCCGCCGACACCCGTACGGCGACCCCGGGACGCACCATGAAGATCGCCATCATCGGCCACTCGATGGGTGCCGCTGCGGTCTCGAAGGTGCAGGGCACCGACAAGCGGGTGGCGACCGTCGTCGCCCTCGACAAGCTGACCGGGCCCAGCGGCGCCGGTCCGCTCGACGGCAGCGGCAACAAGCCGGTCGTGCCGGCCCTGGCCCTCCAGTCGGAGTACGGGTTCACCGTCTCGCCGTACCTCACCAGCGGAGGCTCCTCGCTCACCCCGCAGCCCACTCCGGACGGGCCGGACCCGAAGCGCGAGCGAGCCACCGGGTACGACGCCTGGCGCACCGCCGGCGTCGACAGCATGCTCGTCGTGCCGCGGGCCTCCACGCACCTCGAGTACACCGACATCCCGCTGGTGCTGCCCGCCAGCCGCTACGGGCAGGCGCTCTCGAGCCACTACACGCAGGCGTGGCTGGACCGCTACCTCAAGCACCGCAGCAACGACGCCGCCCTCACCGGTACGACGTTCCGCTACCTCGAGCCGGCCGGGAACGGCGTCTGGAAGCCGGTGACCCTGCGCCGCGAGTCGCTGCTGAGCTTCTACTACTGCTCGGCCTACGGCTTCCGTTCCGGGTCGAAGGTGCTGCGCAACGGCGACCTCGCCGGTGTCGGCGGTTGCGGCAGCTGAGCGGCTCGGTCTGGTCTGAGCGGCGCCGGCGAGGGAGAATCAGGCATGACCGCGATGGCGCCAGCCCCTCTGGGAGCCGAGTTCTTCCTCGACGCCCGGGGTGACGCGCGGTCGCTGCGGGTGCGCTGGCACCGCGAGCAGGGGCTCGTCGTGCTGTCCCTGTGGCGCGGCAGCGAGTGCACCGGCACCTTCCGGCTCGAGGTCGACGAGGTGCCCACGCTCATCGAGGCGCTGCGCGCCGGCCTCGACGCGGCGTACGCCGACCACGCGCATAGCCGCTCGCTACCGAAATCTACGAAATCCACTAGACACCCGGATACGGTCCGATCGTGGACCCGATCCGGAACCCCTACGCCCCCGGCGCCGGCCAGCGCCCGCCCGAGCTGGCCGGCCGCGACCGTGAGCTGAGGCAGTTCGAGGTCACCCTCGAACGGGTGGCCGGCGGCCGTCCCGACCGCAGCATGGTGCTCTCCGGGCTGCGGGGCGTGGGCAAGACCGTGCTGCTCAACTCCCTGCGCAGCCTCGCGGTGAAACGAGCCTGGGGCACCGGCAAGATCGAGGCCCGGCCCGACCAGTCGCTGCGGCTCCCGCTGGCGCAGGCGGTGAACGCCGCGGTCCGCGAGGTGGCGCACCGGCACCGCGACCCCGACAAGGTCGACCAGGTCGCGGGGGTGCTCAAGGCGTTCGCGCTCCGCACCGAGCTCAAGGACCGCAAGGCCAGCGGAGGACAGAGCAGGTGGCAGCCGCCGATCGACGTGCTCGCGGCCAAGGGGCGCGCGGACTCCGGCGACCTCGAGCTCGACCTGATCGAGCTGTTCACCGACGTCGCCTCGCTCGCCGGTGACCTCGGTGTCGGGATCGCGCTGTTCGTCGACGAGATGCAGGACATCCCCGTCGCCGAGCTGTCCGCCGTGTGCGGCGCCTGCCACGAGATCAGCCAGCAGGGCGCCCCTCTCCTCGTCGTCGGCGCCGGGCTGCCGCACCTGCCGGTCGCCCTCGCCGCCTCCAAGTCGTACGCCGAACGGCTGTTCCGCTACGTCGTCGTCGACCGGCTCCCCCGCGAGATGGCCGAGCGGGCCTGGACCCTGCCCGCGGCGGGCGAGGACGCGACGTACGAACCCAAGGCGCTCGACGAGCTCTACCGGCTGACCGACGGCTACCCCTACTTCGTGCAGGCCTACGGCAAGGTCACGTGGGACGTCGCGCTCGAGTCGCCGATCACGTGGTCCGACGTGATGCAGGCAGCGCCGGAGGCCGAGGCCGAGCTCGCGGTGGGGTTCTTCGGCGCCCGCTACGACCGGGCCACCCCCGCCGAGCGCGACTACATGGTCGCGATGGCCGACCTCGGCGAGGGCACCGACGACCTGGCGGTGAGCACGGCGGACGTCGCGAAGCTGCTCGCCCGCAAGCCGCAGTCGCTCTCCCCCGCACGCGACGGCCTGATCAAGAAGGGCCTCGTCTTCTCCGGCGAGCGGGGCACCGTCGCGTTCACGGTGCCGCACTTCGGCAAGTTCCTGCGCAGTCAGCGCTGACCGGTCCGGGCGGTCCTCTCAGCCGCAGGGCCTAGGCCGCGGCGTCCATCTGGCGGTGGACAAGTTCGGTCCGGCGGCGGATCCGCGCCGACGTATCAGACGGCGATGTTGGTGCTCATCCACAGCACGATCTCTTCGCCCACGAGAGGAACACCACCATGTCCGCCATCACCGCCCGCCCGACGGTCACCACCACCCCGGCCCGCACCGTCGTCGACCACGCGCTCGACCGAGCATCGACCTTCCTCAACGCCCACAGCATCACGATCCTCCGGATCAGCCTCGGCGTCGTCTTCCTCGCCTTCGCCTCGTTCAAGTTCGTCGCCGGCGCCAGCCCGGCCGAGGAGCTCGCCATCGCCACCGTCGGCAAGCTGACCTTCGGCATGGTGACCGGCACCAACGCCCTGCTGTTCACCGCGCTGACCGAGACGGTCATCGGCATCACCCTGCTGACCGGCAAGTTCGTCAAGGTCGGCCTGGTCGTCCTGGCCGGCGCGATGGTCGGCATCCTGTCCCCGCTGGTGCTGTTCCCCGGCCAGATGTGGGCCGACAACGGTCCGACCCTCACCGGTCAGTACGTGTTCAAGGACATCGTCCTGGTCGCCGGTGCCCTGGTCGTCGCAGCGCACGCCCTCGGCGCCCGGCTGCGCTCGGACCGCGACTGATCCGCTCCCTTCCCGAGGCTCGGGAACATCTCCGGCACCTGGCGCCGCCGATGTTCCCGGGCCTCGCGGCACGTCCGGATCCCCCGCAACGCCGGGGCGCACGTCCCGGCCGCAGCACCCCCCGGCGGGCAGAATGGCGGGCATGGTCGAGGAGTGGCCCCAGGTGGTTGCCCATCGGGGGTCCAGCGCCGTGCAGGCCGAGCACACGCTCGGTGCCTACGTGGCGGCCCTCGACGAGGGCGCGGAGGCCCTCGAGTGCGACGTACGCCTGACCGCCGACGGACACCTGGTCTGCGTGCACGACCGCAACCTGCGTCGTACGGCGCACACCAACGGGGTCGTCTCGGCGATGGAGCTCGCCGACCTCGAGGACCTCGACTTCACCGCGTGGAAGCACCCGTGGGCCGAGCTCGACGACGAGGCTCCCGACACCGACCCCGACCTGAAGAAGGTGCTGACGATGCGGCGGCTGCTCGAGACCGCGGCGGAGTACCCGCGGCGGGTCGAGCTGGCCATCGAGACCAAGCACCCGACCCGCTTCGCCGGGCTGGTCGAACGTCGCCTCGTCCAGCTGCTGGACGAGTTCGGATGGGCCGGGAAGGACGCACCGGTCCGGGTGATGTCGTTCTCCTGGGTGGCGCTGCGGCGCATCCGCCGGCTCGCTCCCGACATCGAGCTGGTGATGCTGGCCGAGACCCGGACCCAGTGGTTCCGGGCCAAGCCGTTCATCGACAACGACTGGATCGCCGGCCCCGGGATCGAGCTGGTCCTCGAGCATCCCGACGTGATCGCCAAGATCCGGGAGAGCGGACGCCGCGTGCACTGCTGGGTGGTGAACAAACCGGCCGAGATCGACGCATGCCTGGCGCTGGGGATCGAGGCCCTGATCACCGATAAGCCTGCGGCGGCCGTGACCTACCTGACAAAGTTGAGGGGATGAGTTTATGGCTGCCTGCGATGGGCAACATCGACTCACGAGTAACAAGAGTGAGCTGGCACCCTCACCCCCTCGGAGGATGACATGACGGGATCGACCAGGGAGATCAACGCGATCGACCCGATGTCTCTCGACCTGCCGTTCGCTCCCGAGAGCGCGGGCGTGGCCCGCCACGAGCTGGTGGAGTGGATGCGCATCCTCGGTGTCGGCGACGAGGCCAGCGAGGACGCGCGCCTGGTCGTCAGTGAGCTGGTCGGCAACGCCGTCCGTCACGCCCGTCCACTGGCCGACGGCACCATGCAGGTCGCCTGGACGACGCTCGACTCCGAGGTGGACATCACGGTCACCGACGGAGGCGCCCTCACCACTCCCGAGGTCGTCGAGGCGGGTGTCTCCGACCTCGCCGGCCGTGGCCTCTCGATCGTCGAGACGCTGGCCTCCCGGTGGTGGGTGGAGACCACGCGCTCCCGCACCACCGTGCACGCGCTGCTCGCCCTGGCCTGACCGGCCGGGCGCGGTTCACCCCACGCCGCCTAGTGTTCGCGGCATGGGAAAGAAGTCTCGCCAGCGCAACCGCACCGACGCCGCCCCTGCGGCCGACGCCCCCGCCGGAGCCGTCGGCCCGCGCCAGCCGTGCCCGTGCGGCTCGGGTCGTCGCTACAAGGCGTGCCACGGCAGCGCCGACGGCGCCCCGCCCATCTTCGTGGCGCGGCCCTTCGAAGGGCTGCCGGGTGAGACCGACCTCGTCGCCCTGCGCGAGTTCGTGCCGTCGGCGACGACGCCCGTCAACCTGCGGGAGGGCGACCGCACCGTCCAGCTCTGCTCGCTGCTGCCCGGCGCCGCCCCGGCCCTGGTCCGCGAGGACGGCACGATCTGGCTGGGCCTCCAGGTGCAGCACGCGTACGGCGACCCGAGCCGCGACCTGGCTGCCGTGCTGACGCTCGCCCTCGATGCCGAACCGGGAACCATGGTCGGCCTCACCGAGGCTCCCGGAGACGGCCCCCGGCTGCAGGACCTGGTCGACGACCAGCCGCTCGACATCACCGTGCACCGCGGCTTCGACTTCTGGGTCGCCGACCTCGACGACGCCGACGGAGGCATGGCGGCTGCCCTCGAGCAGGCCAACGAGGTCGCCTCACCGACCGACCGGCTGACCTCGGTGGACGCGGCGTACTGGACCTCCGTGGGCAACCGCGAGTACCTGCGCTGGGTGCTGCCCGACGACGAGGACCGGGTGCTCGACGGCCTCGCGCGGCTGCACGCCGCCGACGCCGAGCACCTCGTCGACGGCGACCGGCTGATCGGGATGTTCCGGGCCCACGGCCTGGTCACGCCGGTCTGGGACCTGCCGCTCGGCACCGGCGCGGAGGCCCTCGAGGAGCCCGCGGAGCGCGTGCGCGACGCCCTGCGTGCGGCGATGGACTCCGGCGACCCGCTGACCCCTGCCGAGCGCTCCGCCCGGGCCGGTCTGGCCAGCCGTCAGCTGACCATCAGGTGACCCGGCTACCCCTGGTATACCAACCAGTTGTGGCTCGGTCAGACCATGCCGTACATTCGTATTGCCCGACCGATGTTGTCCCCCCCGTCAACACCGGTCGGGCATCTTGCTTTTCCGGGCCAGGGAGTCCGAAGACCTCAGATCTCGTCGCGCGCGATCGGGCAGGACATGCAGCGCGGGCCTCCGCGGCCGGACCCGAGCTCGGAGCCGGCGATCGCGATGACCTCGATGCCGGCCTCCTCGAGGCGGCTGTTGGTCTCGACGTTGCGCTCGTAGGCGACCGCGACGCGGGGCGCGACCGCGAGGGTGTTGTTGCCGTCGTCCCACTGCTCGCGCTCGGCCGTCACCGGGTCGAGTCCGGTGTCGATCTGGTGCAGCGTGTCGATCTCCATCGCCTTCGCGGCGGCCACCAGGAACGGCTCGGCGTCGGCGACGAGCAGCCGGCCGTCGTCGTCCGCGGTCACGGCGTGGGCGGTCAGGTGGTCGGCGACGTTCGGGTACATCACGATCTTGTCGACGTCGACCATCGTGCACACCGTGTCGAGGTGCATGGTGGCCCGCTCCTGCGCGATCGGGACGGCCAGCACGGTGTGGGCGTCTCCCGCGTCGAAGACCTGACGGGCCAGACGCTCGACCCCCGCGGGCGTCGTACGCTCCCCGACGCCGACGGCGAGGACACCCGGCCCGAGCAGCAGTACGTCGCCACCCTCGACGTGCTCGCGCCGCCAGCCGTGGATCTTCGGAGCCCCCGCGAACCGCGGGTGCTCGGTGTAGATGAGCTCGGTCAGCTGGCTCTCCCGCTCGCGCGCGGGCATCGCCAGTGAGGTGATCGCGACCTTGTCGCGGATCCAGACGCTGGAGTCGCGGGTGAACAGCAGGTTGGGCAGCGGGTCGATCAGGAAGTCGTCGCTGGACAGCAGGCTGGTGACCAGCCCCGAGCCGCCGCGCACCTCGTCGTTGCGCAGCCCGGCCGTCAGCACGTCCTTCAGCTCCTCGGGCGAGAGCTCGGCCAGGGCTCCGCGGAGGTGGTCGCGCAGCGTGTCGCCCAGTCGCAGCGACCCGCACACCGCGTCGATCGCCGAGCTCCGCGCCTGCTCGCTGGCCAGCGTCTCGACGAGCAGGTCGGTCAGGTAGAGCACCTCGACACCGCGGCCACGCAGGGCCTCGGCGAACGCGTCGTGCTCCTCCTGGGCTCGCGTGACCCACGGGATGCCGTCGAAGAGGAGCTTGTCGTTGTTGCGCGGAGTCAGCCGCTGCAGCTCGGGTCCGGGCCGGTGCAGCAGCACCGTCCGCAGTCGACCCACCTCGGAGGAGACCCCCGGCTCGACCTGTGCGTCACTCATCGCAGCAGGCTATCGCCGGGCGGCCGGAGTGTGCGCGGGGACGAACCGGACGGGGTGGACGGGCAATCCCGTCACCTGATGGGTGTTGCAACGCCCGCCCAGGTGACGGTTTCCCCGGGCGCCCGGGGAAACCTGCAGCCCCTCACACGAACAGCTCGACGGCCGTCACCGCGGCGAGCACGAGGCACACCGCGCCGCCGATGTAGTGGATCACCGACAGCTTCACGTAGCGCAGCAGCACCCGGCCGGCGAGCACCGCGATGCCGGAGACGGTCAGGAGCGCGACCCAGGCGCCGATGAAGACGCTGAGCGGGTGGCCGTACTTGGCGATCATGCTGATCGTCAGCAGCTGCGAGAGGTCGCCCCACTCGGCGGCGAAGAGCACGAGGAACGAGGCCATCACGGCGCGCAGGCCGGTCCGGGAGTCGACCGCCTTGGCGGCGTACTCCTCCTCGGTCGCCTTCTCCTCCGCATCGGCTCCGGGTGCCGACCGGATCAGCACCACGCCGCCGATCAGGAAGATCACCATCGCCACCGACTTGATCAGGGCGTCCGGCAGGAAGGTCGCCAGGTGGCCGGCCAGCACCGCGATCAGGGTCTGGACGAAGAAGGCGAGCCCGACGCCGATCCAGACGGCCAGCGGCTTGTAGCGGGTGGACAGCACCAGCGCGGCGATGAACGTCTTGTCGGGGAGCTCGACGAGGAAGATCGCTCCGAAGGCGATCGCGACGACGGTGGGATCCATCAGGTGAGCTCGCCCGAGCTCGCCACCGCCAGCGCCGAGGCCTGCGCCATCACCGTCTTCACCGGTCGTCCGAGGGCACGGGCCGCCGCGGCGACGTCCTCGAACTCCGGTTGCACGTTGATCACCTCTCCGTCGAGCAGCGCCACCTTGACCCCGATCGTGTGCCCGTCCACCTGGACGGTGGCCATCGACCGGTCGAGCTCGTGCTTGGCGACCGCTCGTTCGCGCAGGCCCAGCGTGGAGGTCTGGCGATAGACCTCCCGGCGTACGACGTCGACCCGCTCGGCCGCGACCAGCACGCTGAGGGTGTGCGCCGGCCGCCCCTTCTTCATCAGGATCGGCGTCAGCCAGGCGTCGCTCGCGCCGGCCTCGAGCAGGGAGCCCAGCACGACCGGCCACAACCGCGGGTCGAGGTCGTCGACGTTCGTCTCCAGCACGAGAGGACCCTGTCGGTGGTTGAGGAACGAGCGCCGGCGAGCTGTCTCGAAGCCACCCTGGCCGACCAGCAGCCGCAGCACGTTGGCGTGCCCGTCCGGGTCGCGCGCCCCCGCACCGACCCCGACCGACGCGCACCGACATCGCGGGCTGCGCGCCCCAGGCGTCCGCGAGCGTGGTCAGCAGGGCGGCGCCCGTCGGCGTGCACAGCTCGAGGTCGACCGGACCTCCGGAGCTGGGCACTCCGCGGAGAAGCTCGACCACCGCCGGCGGCGGAACCGGCAGGCGGCCGTGCTCGGTGCTCACCGTGCCACCGCCCACCGACACTTCTGACACGACGATCCGCTGGACGCCGAGGTGCACGAAGCCGGCGCAGACACCGACGACGTCGGCGATGGCGTCGAGGGCGCCGACCTCGTGGAAGTGCACCTGCTCGGGCGGATGTCCGTGGACGTGGCCCTCGGCCTCCGCGAGGCGGGAGAACACGTCGTGCGCGAGGGCGCGGACGTCCTCGTGCAGGCCGGCCCCGTTGAGCAGCTGCTCGACCTCGAGCCAGGTGCGGTGCTCAGCGGTGTCCGCGACCTCGACGTGGCACCGGGTCGCGGCGAACCCTGCGCGGCGTACGTCCTCGATCTCCAGCCCGACCTGTCCGGGGGCGACCTTGTCGACGGCCTCGAGCATCACGCCGAGCGGTACGCCGGCCCCGGCCAGCGCGCCCAGCAGCATGTCCCCGCTCGCTCCCGAGGAGGCGTCGACCCAGGCGACGCGGCCGCGCTCAGCCGTCATGGCCGTCGCGGTGGGCCCCGGGGTGGGCATTGCGGGCGACCCGCGCCGCGAAGACGCCGGCGCCGTAGCCGTTGTCGATGTTGACCACGCTCACGCCCGGCGCGCAGGAGTTCAGCATCGCGAGCAGGGCGGCCAGCCCGCCGAAGGAGGCGCCGTACCCGACGCTGGTCGGCACGGCCACGAGCGGTACGCCGACCAGCCCACCGACCACGCTCGGCAGGGCACCCTCCATGCCGGCGACCACGACCAGGCAGTCGGCCCCGGCGAACGACTCCCGCGCCTCGAGCAGCCGGTGCAGGCCCGGCGACGCCGACGTCGGAGACGCGGTTGACGCCCGCGCCGTGCACCGCCGCGGTCAACGCCGCCTCGGCCGCCACCGGGGCGTCGGAGGTGCCGGCGCTGATCACCGCGACCAGGCCTCGCGCCGTGGGCAGCGGGCCGAGGGTGACCGCACGCGCCACGTCGTCGACCGTCGCCTCGGGGAGCTCGGCGCGCACCACGGCCCGCGCCTCGTCGGACAGCCGGGTCGCGAGCACCGCGCGGTCCGGGTGCCGGGCGTGCAGGGTGCGCAGGATGCCGACGACCTGCTCGGGCGTCTTGCCCTCCCCGTAGACGACCTCCGGGTCGCCGGTGCGCGTCGCCCGGTCGACGTCGACGCGCGCGTAGCCGAGGTCGGCGGTGCGCTCCTCGGGCGCTCAGTCAGGTCGGTCGGTCACGCCTCACAACGTATCGCCGTCGGCGATGGCCGATCACTCCGGTTCGTTGCCGGAGTCCGAGCCCAGCTTGTACGGCGTGGTCACGCCCTCGTACATCAGGTGCGTCACCATCCCCTCCGCCGCGTGCTTGAGGTTGTGGCAGTGGTCCATCCAGATGCCGGGGTTGTCGGCGACGAAGGCGACCTCGAAGGTCTCGTCGTCGCGGACCTCGAGGGAGTCGAACCACCAGGGGCTCCCCGTGGCCTTCTTCCCGTCCCGCGACAGCACCAGCGCGTGGTGGCCGTGGATGTGCATCGGGTGCGGCTCTCCACTGTTGTTGGAGATCGTCACCTTCACGACGTCACCCTCGCGGACCATCATCATCGGCATGTCCGGGTAGAGGTGGCCGTTGATGCTCCACCACAGACCCGGACGGCCGTCGATGAAACCGGGCTTCCGGCCGACCGAGTAGTCGAAGTCGCGGTCGACGGTGCCGAGGTCGATGCCCGGGTCCGTCGCCGTGCCGTAGCCGAGCAGGTCGAGCGTGTCCTCGGGCTGGTCCACCGGCTTCGCCTCGGCACCCTCCGGCCCGATCTCGACACCGGGACCACCGAGGATCTCCACGCGGGCGGCCGAGCCGTCCTCCGGCGCGACCAGCTCCAGGTCGACGCGGCCACCGGCCGGGATCTCGACGCCCTTGCCGGTCACCTCGGTGGGCTGGTTGACGTCCTTGCCGTCCACGGCCGCCACCTCGAACGGGGCGTTCGCCCAGGCGACCTGCGCGCCGTTGTCGGTGTTCACCAGCCGCACGCGGACGCGCTGACCGGGCTTCGCGACGACCGGGAGGTCCTCGGAGTCACCGTTGATCGTCTGCTCGGCGTCGTAGAGGTGGGCCACCGCCAGGAAGTCGACGACGCCGGGCTCCTGCTTCTCGGGATCGATGACGATCCCACCGAAGAGCCCGCCGCCCACCTGCTCGTGGGACATCTGGTGGGAGTGGTACCAGTAGGTGCCGACCTCGGGTGCCACCCAGCGGTAGGTCGTGCTCGCGCCCGGCTTGACCGCGTCCTGCGTCACGCCGGCGACGCCGTCCTGGGCGTTGGGGACGTCGACCCCGTGCCAGTGCAGCGCCACCCCGCCCTCGACGTCGTCGTTGTGCAGGCGCACCTCGACCAGGTCGCCCACCGTCGCGCGGATCACGGGGCCCGGGAGAGGTGTCGTTGAGCGTGTAGCCGTCGACCTTGCGCCCCGACGCGAGCTTCACCGTGCCCTCGCGGGCCGTCAGGTCGACGACCACGTCGGGCCGACCGCCCTTCGGGGTGTCGAGCGAGGTGACGCTGACGCCGCTCGCGCTGGGCTCCATCCCCTCCATGTGGTGCTCAGCAGCAGGACGTGGCCCGCCGCCGTAGTCGGCGTACCCCATGTCCATCACCGAGTACGACGAGGGCAGGCGACTGTCCCACCACATCCACCCCAGCGGCACGACGATCGCCAGGGTCAGGACGACTCCGACAAGGACCCGGATCCGGTCCTTGCGCATCAGTGGGCGACGGCGGCCTCAGCAGCGGGTGGCGCCACGTCGCTGACGACGTTCGCCTGCTTCGCTGCGCGCCACCCGAGCCATGCGATGAGCAGCGCGTTGAGACCGTGGAGGAAGCCGAGGCCGGGGACCCCGAACGAGACGATCGCGATGACCCACTGGAACAGCACGGCGCCGAAGATGAAGCCCGCCCACTTGACGCCACCGGGGATCTTCGCGAAGAACGAGATGATCAGCAGCACGATGGCCAGCAGCGCGACGACCATCGCGCCGACGCTGTGGATCATGATCCCGACCGAGCCCGTGACGCCCTCGAGGCGGTCCTCGGAGAGCTGCGGCGTGAGCGACTTCTTCTCCTCGTCGATCCAGTTCAGCAGGCCGAACACCCACAGGGCGATGGCCGCGGCCTGGATGGCGACCAGCCCGGCGATGGAGTGAGCAAGAGCCTTATAGGTGGCGCGCATGAAAACCTCCCACGAGAGTCACGGACGCCGCATATCTTCCACGGAGAACGGCTCCGAAGTGCTCATTTCGCGAGTTTCGGACTAGTCCAGAATGCCGGGCGAAACCGTCCAGAGTCACTCAGACCGGAAGGCGTCCGCCGGGTAGACGCCGAGGATCTTCACGTCGGTGGTGAAGAAGCTCAGCTCCTCCAGGGCGCGCTTCAGCCGCGAGGTCCTCGGGATGGCCGTCGACCTCGGCGAGGAACTGGGTCGCGGTGAAGTGCCCGCCGACCATGTAGCTCTCCAGCTTGGTCATGTTCACGCCGTTGGTCGCGAAGCCGCCGAGCGCCTTGTAGAGGGCCGCCGGCAGGTTGCGGACGTTGAAGATGAAGCTGGTGACCACCGGACCGTTGCCGTGCGGCGCCTCGACCAGCTCGCGGGAGAGCACCACGAACCGGGTGGTGTTGTGCTCCTCGTCCTCGACGTCGGCGGCGAGGATCTCCAGGCCGTAGGTCTCGGCGGCCAGCGGCGGCGAGATCGCGGCCTGGGTCAGGTCACCGGCCTCGGCGACCTCGCGGGCGGCACCCGCGGTGTCGCCCGAGATCACCGGCCGCAGGCCGTGCTCGCGGATCACCTTGCGGCACTGGCCGAGGGCGTGCACGTGGCTGTGCACCGTCTTGATGGTCTCGAGGCTGGCTCCGGGCAGCGCCATCAGCGCGAACTGGATGCGCAGGAAGTGCTCGCCGATGATGTGCAGGTCGGAGTCGGGCAGGAAGTGGTGGATGTCGGCGACGCGGCCGGCGATCGAGTTGTCGATCGGGATCATCGCGCGCTCGGCGTCGCCGCCCTCGACGGCCGCGAAGACGTCCTCGAACGACGCGCACGCCACCGGCTCCCAGTCGGGGTAGTGCTGCTTGCACACGATGTGGGAGTTGGCTCCCGGCTCGCCCTGGTAGGCGATCCGGCGGCGGGTCGAGGTCACGGGTCCGAGTTTCGCACGCCGGCCCGCGTCTCCCCGCGAGTCTCCACGAGGCGAACCGTCCCGCTCCTTACCCTTTCGACGTGGACACGTTCCTCGGGATCCTCGCCCTCGTCGTGGCGCTCGTCGCGCTCGGCGTCGCAGTCGCGGGTCGGCGTACGTCCGGGCGCGGACGCGGCAAGGTCGACGCCAGCAGCCTGCCCGAGGACCCGCGGGCCCTGCGCCAGGAGGTGGCCGCGCTCAAGGCGGAGAACGCCCAGGCGCTGCGGCACGTGGCCGTCATCCGGTACGACGCCTTCACCGACACCGGCGGGCAGCTGTCGTGGTCGCTGGCGCTGCTCGACGACTCCGGCAGCGGGGTCGTCCTGACCTCCATCCAGGGCCGCAACGAGTCGCGCACCTACGCCAAGAACGTCGCGGACTGGTCGAGCGAGACCCAGCTGTCCCCCGAGGAGCAGGACGCGATCGCCAACGCCCGTCCGTGAACCAACCACGTGACGAGCATCGCGGTTCGAGGACGCCCCGGCGAACCTAGACTCCGGGCATGAAGCTGACCGTGATGACCCCGCTGGCCGTGCGTATCGGCGCCATCCCGTGGATGCCGAAGCTGCTGCCGCAGATCACGGCGACCGACAAGTTCATCCAGCGCGTCTCGAAGGGTCGGGTGACGATCCTCGACCTCGCCGGCCTGCCCAACCTGATGCTGACCGTGAAGGGCCGCAAGTCCGGGACGCCGCGCACCACGCCGCTCCTGTGCGTCCCCTACCAGGACGGCAACCTGATCGCCGGCTCGAACTTCGGCCAGCTCAAGCCCCCGGTCTGGGTGGTCAACGTCCGCGCCGCGATCGAGAAGGGCGAGACCGTCGGCGTCGACCAGGACCGCGGGAAGCACCAGGCCAAGGCCCGCGAGATCACCGGCGCCGAGCGCGAGGAGCTGTGGGCGCACATGGTGAAGACGTGGCCCAACTACGCGCGGTACGCCGAGCGCACCGACCGGACGATCCCGGTCTTCTTCCTCGACCCGGTCAGCTACCCACCGTCGTAGCCTCGGGCGGGGTGGCAGGCATCCGTTACCTGAGGGTGTTGCAACGCCGCCAGGACCCCGGCGCGGGGAAACCTGCACCCCACCACGCACCGCCCGTGGATGCAGCGGGCGTGGATCTCCTTGCCGGGGGCGATCAGGTCGCCGTCGAGCTGGCGGGGGGCGTCGACGCTGGCGCGGACGACGACCTCCTTGCCGCTCATCCGGACGATCAGCTCGTCGGTGCGCTTGCTGCGCGTGATGACGCGGATGGCCAGCGGCAGCCAGGAGAGAAACCGGCGCGGGTAGAGCAGCACCACGTCGAGCTCGCCGTCGTCGATCGCCGCGTCCGGGATCAGCGGCATCCCGGCCTGGAGGAACCCGACGTTGCCGATCACCAGGGTGCGCGCGCGGTGGCGGGTGAACTCGCCGCCGTCGACGGAGACGTCGATCCGGATCGCCGGGAACATCAGTGACTTCAGTGCCGACCACACGTAGGCCAGCCAGCCGACCTTGGCCTTGATGTCCTCGTTGACGCCCTCCATGATCGCCGCGTCGAAGCCCATGCCGGCCATCACCAGGAAGGTGGCGTCCTCCATCTTGTCGCCGCTGACCTCGACCATGTCGATCGCGCGGTCCTGGCCGTTGAGCGCGACGTCGATGGCCGAGCGCAGGTAGAGCGGGATGTCGAGGTTGCGGGCCAGCAGGTTGCCGGTGCCGGCCGGCACGATCCCCACCGGGACGCCGGTGCCGGCGAGCTCCTCGCACACGGCACGGATGGTCCCGTCACCGCCGATGGCGAGCACCAGGTCGGCGCCGCTCACGGCGGCCTCGTGCGCCATCCGGTAGCCGGTGTCCTCGACGGCCGTCTCCCACCACGCCACCGTGGTGAAGCCCGACTCGGTGGCGAGGGCCTCGACGAGCGTGCGGAACTGGTCGACCTCGTCGACCTTCGACGGGTTCAGGATCGCGGCCAGCTTCTTGCGCTGGTTGGGGACGGCCTCGGCCAGCGGTGGGACGACCAGGGCGGTCGAGCGGGGGGTCGGGTCGTAGAAGGCCAGCCAGGCCAGCACGACGCCGGCTCCCAGGAGGTAGCCGGCGATCACGTCGGAGACGTTGTGCACGCCCAGGAAGATCCGGTCGGCGCCGACGAGCAGGCCGACGACCAGGGAGACCACGAGCACGATCCGTCGTACGCCGCGCCGGCGGACCAGCATCCGGGTGAGCACGATCGCGACGCCGATCGCGCCGGCGATCCCGGCGGCGTGACCGGAGGGGAAGGACTGGCTGTTGTAGACCATCAGCGGCTCGGCGAAGTCCGGCCGGTCCCGGTCGATCAGGAGCTTCAGCGCCCAGGTCAGCACGCCGATGGTCAGCATCACGCCGACCGTCCAGATGGCGGCGCGACGATGGCCCTTCGCCGCGAGCGCCGCGGCCACGATCGCGGTCAGCACCGCCTCGGGCAGCGTCGACGTCGCGATCGACAGCGCGCGCCAGAACTCGTAGAAGCCGTCGTGCGTCCGGGTGAACGACTCCGGCCACTCGCCGAGGTGGGCGTCCAGCTCGAGCAGCGGCGACCACTCGAGGCGCACGAGCAGCGCCAGGATCGCGAACAGCACGAAGCAGAGGACGCTCCATCCCAGGCGGGTGGGGCGCAGTTCGGCTTCCGTCACATTTCCGTCCTGTGCTCGAGGCGGACCACGATGCTCTTCGATACCGGGGTGTTCGAGACGCGAGCGACCGAGTCCAGGGCGACGAGGACGTTGGTCTCGGGAAAGTATGCCGCCGCGCAGCCGCGCGCCGTGGCATACGACACCACCCGGAAGTCCTCGGCCCGGCGCTCGCCGTCGTCGGCGACGCTGACCAGGTCGACGTGCTCCCCCTCCTCGAAGCCGAGCTCGCGGCGGTCCAGCTCGTTCACGAACACGACGCGACGGCCCTGCTTGATCCCGCGGTAGCGGTCGTCGAGCCCGTAGATGGTGGTGTTGAACTGGTCGTGGCTGCGCACGGTCTGCAGGAGCAGGTGGCCCTCCGGCACGGTCAGGGTGTCCAGGTCGTTGGAGGTGAACCTCGCCTTGCCCGTCTCGGTCTTGAACTCGCGGCGGTCCCGCGCGGGGTGGGGCAGGGCGAACCCACCCGGCTCCTCGATGCGCCGGTTGAAGTCGTCGAAGCCCGGGATCACCCGCTCGATCCGGTTGCGGATCGCCGAGTAGTCCTCGCGCATCGCTCCCCAGTCGATGCCCGAGGTGCCGTCCGGCCAGAGTGCCTCGGCCAGCCTGGTCACGATCGCCACCTCGGAGAGCAGGTGCGGCGACGCCGGCTCCAGGCGCCCGCGCGAGGCGTGCACCATGCCCATCGAGTCCTCGACGGTCACCACCTGCTCGCCGGTCACCTGGGTGTCGCGCTCGGTGCGGCCCAGGCAGGGCAGGATCAGCGCCTCGCGCCCGGCGACCGCGTGCGACCGGTTCAGCTTGGTCGAGACGTGCACGGTGAGGTCGAGGCTGCGCATCGCCTCCTCGGTGCGCGTCGTGTCGGGGGTCGCCGAGACGAAGTTGCCGCCCACCGCGAAGAACGCGCGGACCCGGCCCTCGTGCATCGCGCGAATGGTGTCGACCGAGTCGAGCCCGTGCTCGCGGTTCGGCTCGAACCCGAACTCGTCCCGCAGGCCGTCGAGCAGCGAGTCGTGCGCCTTCTCCCAGATGCCCATGGTGCGGTCGCCCTGCACGTTGGAGTGTCCCCGCACCGGGCACACCCCGGCGCCGCGCTTGCCGATGTTGCCGCGCAGCAGCAGCAGGTTGGTGATCTCCTGGATGGTGGCCACCGCGCCCCGGTGCTGCGTGAGTCCCATCGCCCAGCACACGATCACCCGGTCGGACTCCCGGTAGCGACGGGCGACCCGCTCGATCTCACCCCTCGTCAGCCCGGTCGCGGTGAGCACCTCGTCCCAGTCGAGCTTCTCGAGGCGGGCGAGGTACTCGTCGTACTCGGAGGTGTACGTCGCCACGAACTCCTCGTCGACCGCGCCGTGCTCCACGGTCAGCTTCGCCATCGCCGCGAACAGGGCCTGGTCGCCGGAGAGGCGCACCTGGAGGAAGTCGTCGGTGAGGTCCTTGCCCTTGGTCAGGCCCTGCGGGGTCTGCGGGTTGTGGAACCGCCGGAGGCCGGCCTCGTCGAGCGGGTTGATGTTGACGATGTAGGCGCCGTCGGACTTGGCCTGCTCGAGCGCCGAGAGCATCCGCGGGTGGTTGGTGCCGGGGTTCTGGCCGACCACCATGATCAGGTCGGCGGCGTACAGGTCCTCCAGCAGCACCGACCCCTTGCCGATCCCGATCGAGTGGGCCAGCGCGGCACCGCTCGACTCGTGGCACATGTTGGAGCAGTCGGGCAGGTTGTTGGTGCCGAAGCGGCGCACCATCAGCTGGTAGAGGAACGCGGCCTCGTTGGAGGTGCGGCCCGAGGTGTAGAAGGCGGCCGCGTCCGGTGTCGGCAGCTCGCGCAGCCGCTCCGCGATCAGCGAGAAGGCGCCCTCCCAGTCGATCGGCTCGTAGTGGGTGCCGCCCGCGGGCTTGTACATCGGCTCGGCGAGCCGGCCCTGCTGGCCCAGCCAGTAGTCCGTGCGCCCCGCGAGGTCGTCGATGCCGTGCCGAGCGAAGAAGTCGCGGTCGACCCGGCGCACGGTGGCCTCCTCGGCCACGGCCTTGGCGCCGTTCTCGCAGAACTCGGCGGTGTGGGTGTGCCCCGGGTCGGGCCAGGCGCAGCCGGGGCAGTCGAAGCCCGAGGGCTGGTTGACCCGCAGCAGCGTGAGCGCCGTACGCCGCACGCCCATCTGCTCCTGCGACATCTTCAGGGCCTTGAGCACGGCGGGGACTCCCGCGGCATGCCGCTTGCGATCTCCAACCTCGAGGTTGTCCTCTGTGGGATCATTTTCAGGAGCAGGCTTGGCCATGTTCCCCATTCAATCCCATGGCTGCACTCACCGAGGGGGCCTACATGCGTCGCACCAATCCCTGGCGGTCGGCCGCCCCTGTCGTCGCCTGCCTGACCGTCCTGCTGACCACCGCTGCGTGCGGTGACGCCGAGACCTCGTCTCCCCCGGACAGCACCTCGGACTCCGGCCAGGACGACTCGTCCTCGAGCGCCGCAGGTGGACACCAGCGCCGCCGAGGGCGACTGGCTGCTCGCCCTCCAGTCCGCCGGTGGAGCCGACGCCGAGTCCGCCACCACCGTCTACGTGACCTACAACCCCGCGACCGGGCAGGCCAGCGCCCGCAAGCTGCCGCCCGTCTCGACCCCCAGCGCCGGGACCGACGACGCGGCCCTCCTCGTCAGCAGCGACCGGCAGTGGGCCATCCCGGACACCGCCACCACCAAGGCCGAGGAGCGCTCCGGCCAGCTCAAGGTCTACTCACTCCCCACGGGCGACGCCACGACGATCGACATCCGCCAGCGCACCGGCAAGAACGACGTGAAGGCCATCGGCTGGGCGTTCGACCCGCAGCAGCCGCACACGCTGCGCGTCGTCGACACCAAGAACCGCGTGTGGGCGCTCGACGTCACCGGCGGCCAGGCCACCCAGGAGAAGTCACTCGCCTCGGGCGCGTGGTTCTTCAACAACGGCTTCAACCACGCCACGGGCGAGCCCTACATGGAGAGCATCGAGAGCGACGAGACCAACCCCGCCGGCAACGGGCTCGCCGACACCTCTCCGATCACGCGCGACGGCGGCACCGTGCTCGCCAACGACGCCAAGGCCCTGACCGAGCTGCCGGCCAGCCCGTGCCGACTGGGAGCCGCCTTCGTCGACGCCGACGGCACGACGTGGACGTTCTGCGCCGACAAGGCGAGCCTGTCGACCTACTACCTGCCGAAGGACGGCGAGGAGTGGACGGCGTACGGCAAGCCGAGCACGCCCGTGGCACCCGAGGCCGCCACTTTCCCGCTGGTGCTTCCTCCCGCCTCCTGAACCTGTCGCGGTCCCTCGATATCCTCGCGAGGTGATCGACCCACGCCTGCTCCGCGACGACCCCGACTCCCTGCGCGCCGCCCAGGAGAAGCGGGGCCTGTCCGGCGACGTGGTCGACCTGGCGCTCGGCGCCGATGCTGCCCGCCGCACCGCGATCGCCGACTTCGAGCGGCTGCGGGCCGAGCAGAAGCAGCTGGGCAAGCTGATCCCGAAGGCGCAGGGTGCGGAGAAGGCCGAGCTGCTGGCCCGCACCAAGACGCTGGCGGCCGACGTCAAGACGGCAGAGGCCGCGCAGACCCAGGCCGAGCAGGACTGGCGCGACGCGGTCTACGCGATCCCGAACCCCGCCGCGGACGAGTCGCCCGGCCGGCGGCGAGGACGACTACGTCGTGCTCTCGGAGCACGGCACGCCGCGCGACTTCGCGGCCGAGGGCTTCGAGCCGCGCGACCACGTGGAGCTCGGGCGCATCCTCGGGGCCATCGACATCGAGCGGGGGGCGAAGGTGTCCGGCTCGCGGTTCTACTACCTGACCGGCGCCGGGGCCGACCTCGAGTTCGCGCTGGTCAACATGGCGATGGACCAGGCCCGGTCGGCCGGCTTCATCACGATGGTGCCGCCGACGCTGGTCAAGCCGCGGGCGATGGAGGGCACCGGCTTCCTGGGCCAGGCGGCGGACGACGTCTACCGCATCGAGGGCCAGGACACCTACCTCGTCGGCACCTCGGAGGTGCCGCTGGCGGCGTACCACTCCGACGAGATCCTGGACGCCGACACGTTGCCGCGCCGCTACGTCGCGTTCAGCCCCTGCTTCCGCAAGGAGGCAGGCTCGCACGGCAAGGACACGCGGGGGATCATCCGGGTGCACTGGTTCGACAAGGTGGAGATGTTCTCCTACACGACCCTCGAGGAGTCGACGGCCGAGCACCAGCGCCTGCTGGGCTGGGAGCAGGAGTGGCTCGAGAAGCTCGAGCTCGCCTACCGCGTGATCGACGTCGCTGCCGGCGACCTCGGCCTGTCCGCGCAGCGCAAGTTCGACTGCGAGGCGTGGGTGCCCACGCAGGGCCGCTACCGCGAGCTCACCTCGACCTCCAACTGCACCGACTTCCAGACCCGACGCCTCGACATCCGCGGGCGCTTCGCCACTGAGTCCGGACAGACGGAGGTCAGGCCGATCGCCACGCTGAACGGCACCCTGGTGGCGATCCCGCGCACCATCGTGGCCATCCTCGAGACCCACCAGCAGGCCGACGGGTCCGTGCGCGTCCCGAAGGCGCTGCAGCCCTACCTCCAGGGTCGCGAGGTCCTCGAGCCGGTGACCGGTGTCTGAGGACGCTGGGGCCTGGCAGCCGAAGCTCGTCGCGCTCGACATCGACGGCACGCTGCTGAAGTGGGTCGAGGGCACCGGCCAGAACTACGAGGTGATCGCGCCGCCGCTGTACGACGCCGTGCAGGCGGCCGTCGACGCCGGCGCCCACATCGTGCTGGCCAGTGGTCGCTCGCCGCACGGCATGACCAAGATCGCCGACCTGCTCGACCTCCCCCGCGAAGGCCAGGACCGGCTGTGGGTCGTCGCCTCCAACGGCGCGGTGATCTTCCGCTACCCGCCGCTCGAGGTGGTGCACGAGGAGACCTTCGACGCCAGTGAAGCCGTGCGCCAGGTGCTCGAGCAGCACCCCGAGGCGCTGGTCGCCGTGGAGGAGCGTGGCGTCGGCTACCGGGTCAACCGGCCCTTCCCCGACGGTGAGCTCTCCGGCGACATGATCGAGACCGAGCTCCACGAGATCATCGGCGAGCCGGTCAGCCGCGTCATCATCCGCGACCCCACCGCCTCGGCCGACGACTTCGTCGCGATGGCGGCCCGGCTCGGCCTGCACGGCACCGACTACGTCGTCGGCTGGACGGCCTGGCTCGACCTCTCCCCCGTCGGGGTCTCCAAGGCCTCCGGGCTGGAGTACGTCGCCCGCCACCTCGACCTCTCGGCCGAGGACACCCTGGCGATCGGCGACGGCCGCAACGACATCGAGATGCTCCGCTGGGCCGGCCGCGGTGTGGCGATGGGACAGGCCGTCCAGGAGGTCCACGACGCCGCCGACGCGACCGCCGAGACCGTCTACGACGACGGCGCCGCCATCGAGCTGCGCCGATTCGGTTCCGATGAGCCTGCCGGAGACCGTCGCCACCGAGCGCCTCGACCTGCGCCTGGTCACCCCCGAGGACGCCCAGGGGATGCTCGCCGGCGGAGACGCGTCTCGTGGCACCCCGACTACCCCCGACCGGACGACCAGGACGCCGCCGCGATGGTCAAGGAGGGCGATCCCGACGCCGCGTGGGGACCCCGCCACATCGTCCGCCGCGGCGACGGGCTCGTCGTCGGGTCGATCGGCTTCTTCGGCGCACCGACGCCCGGAGGTCCCGACGACCCCGCCGAGACCGAGGTCGGCTTCGGGCTGGTCGCCGACGCCCGTGGGCACGGTGCCGTGACCGAGGCGCTCAAGGCCCTGCTCGAGCACGTCGACCGGGCCGGCGTACGCGTCCGGGCGAGCGTGCCGCCCGAGAACCGAGCCAGCCTGCGGGTGCTCGCCAAGTGCGGCTTCACCCAGCTCCGCGGGTCCACCGAGGACGGCGAGCTGGTGATGGTGCGCCCGGTGCCCAGCTCCGGCTGAGCCGGGATCGCCTGCGGCTGAGGTGGGCGTCGCCGAGCTTCACGGTGGGGTCGCCGGTTTCCCAGGTGATGAACCCAAACTGCCTCTTCACACACGTTGCGCGGTGTGTGAAGTGCCGGTTTCCCTTCATAACCTGGGAAACCGGAGCCAGCGTGAAGCCGATGCCGCTCAGAGGTACATCCCGCCCTGCGAGCCCGGCTCCGGGCCGTCGTCGTCCTGGCCCGGCTGGCCGTGCTGGCCGGGGTGCATGCCGGGCATCGCGCCGGGGGGCAGGGCGCGGCGCATCTGCTCGAGCTGCGAGCGGGCCGCCATCTGCTGGGCGTAGATCGCGGTCTGGATGCCGTGGAAGAGGCCCTCGAGCCAGCCGACGAGCTGGGCCTGGGCGATGCGCAGCTCGGACTCGGTCGGGGTGTTCTCGTCGAACGGCTGGATCAGCCGGTCGAGCTCGTCGTCGAGCTCCGGGGCGAGACCGTCCTTGAGCTCCTTGATCGAGGTGTGCAGCACCGTCGCGAGGCGCTTGCGGCCGGGCTCGTCGACGGGCGCGGCCTTCACCTCCTCGAGGAGCTGCTGGACCATCCGCCCGATGCGCATCACCTTCGCGGGCTGCTCGACCAGGCCGGTGATCCGCTCGGTGTCCTCGCCCTCCACGCCGTCCTGCACCGCGTCGGCCGGGACGGCCACGGGCTGGCCGTCGGGACCGATCACCATGATGTGGTCCTCAGGTGGCTGGGAGTCCTGTGTCGACATGGGTTCGACCCTACCGACCGGTCGTCAGCAGGATCTTGCCGCTGTGCTCGCCGGACTCCATCAGCTCGTGGGCGCGGGCGACCTCCTCCAACGGCACCTGCTCGTGTACGACGGAGCGCACCGCGCCCTCGCCGATCAGCGGCCAGACGTGCTCGACCACCGAGGCGCAGATGGCCGACTTCTCCTCGGTCGGACGGGCCCGCAGCGACGTCGCGATCACGGCACCGCGCTTGCGCAGCAGCGCCCCGAGGTCGAGCTCGCCCTTGCTGCCGCCCTGCATCCCGATCACGACGAGGCGACCCTCGGTGGCGAGCGCCGAGACGTTGCGGCCGAGGTACTTCGCGCCCATGTTGTCGAGGATCACGTCGGCACCGCCGGCCTCCCCGAGCACCTCGACGAAGTCCTCGTCGCGGTAGTTGATCGCCCGGTCCGCGCCCAGCGACTCGCACAGCTGCTGCTTCTCCGGCGTCCCCGCGGTCGCGAACACCCGCGCGCCGAGGGCCTTGGCGAGCTGGATGGTGAAGCTGCCGATCCCACCCGCGCCGCCGTGCACGAGCAGCGTCTCGTCCTGCTGGAGGCCGGCGATCATGAACACGTTGGACCACACCGTGCAGGCCACCTCGGGGAAGGCGGCCGCCCCGAGCACGTCCACGCCGGGCGGCAGCGGCATCACCTGTCCGGCGGGCACGGCCACCTTCTCGGCGTACCCCCCGGCTGCGAGCAGCGCGCACACCTCGTCGCCCACCTGATGACCGTCGACACCGTCGCCGACGGCGCTGATCCGACCCGAGCACTCCAGCCCGAGGACGTCGGAGGCGCCCTCGGGGGGCGGGTAGAACCCCTGTCGCTGCAGGGTGTCCGCGCGGTTGACGGCGCTGGCCACGACGTCGATGACGACCTCGCCGGGTCCGGGCTCGGGGTCCGGCAGGTCGGCGACGGTCAGGGCCTCGAAACCACCCGGGTCGGGTGCGATGACGGCACGCATGACCGCCACCCTACGAGGGAGGTCGGTCGGTCAGACCTCGACGTCGACCTCGAGCTCGGCCTCGACCTCTGCGTCGTCGTCCTCGTGCTCGAGCTCGTCGGGGGACTTGTCCCAGCGGGCAGCGAGTGCGGCCGCGAGGCCCGCGAGTCGTTCGACCTGCTCGGGGTCGCCGTCGTACGCCGCCGCGGCGTACCCCAGCAGGAAGGTCGAGATCGGCGCAGCCGGGCGTTCGACCAGATGGGCGGCGTCCCTGGCGAGGTCCAGGATCAGCGCCTCGTCAACCTCAACCTCGATGTCGAGGACGTCGCACAGCTCGTCGATCCAGTCGTGCAGGTTCACGGTTCACAGTCTTGAGGCGTGGGCCGCCGGTGCGCAACACGTATCCCATAAGTCTTTCGGATGGGTACGGCGCCTCAGCCGAGCAGCTCGCGCAACCGGGTGAGGTCGTCCCACGTGTCGACGTCGTCGGCCTCCTGGCCGACAGTGGCCACCTCCGCCAGCCGCAGGTCGGAGACCAGGTGCCGCACCGACAGGCCCGACCGCTCCTCCGGGCCCGGTGCCGCCTCGCGGAGCGCGGCCGTGCGATAGAGCGCGCAGAGGTACTGGCGCCGCCCGTCCTCGTCGACCAGCAGGGCGCCGTCCTCGTCGGCCGACAGCACCAGCCGCCGCACGGTCGCGGTCGTGACCAGCGGCATGTCGACGGCGAGCACCATCACGAGCCGCGGCAGCCTCGGGAAACCCTCCAGCCCGGCGAGCAGCCCCGCGGCCGGCCCGCCACCGGGAGGGTCCTCCCGGATGAACCCGACCGGGCGGCTGGTGATCACCTGGTCACCGACCACCACGACCTCGGGCACCTCGGCGAGCGCGCCGAGCGCGTGCTCGAGCAACGTGGTGCCGCCCAGCTCCATCGAGGCCTTGTCGGCTCCCTGGAAGCGCACGGCGCTGCCCCCGGTGAGCACGATGCCCCCGAGCTCTGCCGTCTCCGCTGCGCCCACTCCCGCAGTCTGGCAGTGGATGGCAGGCTGGGCACATGGCTGAGACGACTTCCGCGCGTTCCGACGGCACCCTCCGCGTGCGGCTCGTGCAGCGCGCCTCCGGTCTCGAGCCGGAGAAGAACCGCGCGATCCTCGACGAGCTCGCTCCCCTCTCCGACGGCGTCGACCTGGTGGTGCTCCCCGAGGCGTTCGCGCGCGACTTCGGCGAGCCCGGCTCCGACCTCTCGCCGTACGCCGAGCCGCTGGACGGGCCCTTCGCCCGACACCTGCGCGAGCTGAGCACGGAGACCGGGACCGCCTGGCTGGCCGGCATGTTCGAGGTCGCCGACGATGCGGCCCGACCCCTCAACACGCTCGTCCTCGCCGACGAGGGTCGCGTGACGGCGTACCGCAAGATCCACCTCTACGACTCCTTCGGCTACAAGGAGTCCGACACGGTCAGCAAGGGCGGCATCGAGCCGTGCCTCGTGGACCTCGGCGGCGTCCCGCTCGGCCTGATGACCTGCTACGACCTGCGCTTCCCCGAGCTCGCCCGGACGCTGGTGCAGCAGGGGGCGGAGGTGCTGGTGGTCCCGGCGGCCTGGGTGGCCGGCGAGCGCAAGGTGGAGCACTGGCGCACGCTGCTCCGGGCCCGCGCGATCGAGAACACCGTGTGGGTGGTCGCAGTCGGCCAGCCCGGTCCGCGCTACTCCGGCCACTCGATGGTGATCGCCCCCGACGGCGACGTCGTGGTCGAGGCCGGCGAGGAGGACGGAGTCACCCTCGACGCGGTGATCGACCGCGAGGCGGTCGCCGCCGTCCGTCGTACGAACCCGTCGCTGGCCAACCGCCGGATGTAGCCGCAGCGGTATCCTCCCGGGCGTGCCGAGGGTCGAGAGGGTGCCGGGCCACCGCAA
This sequence comes from uncultured Actinomycetota bacterium, assembly GCA_963722835.1. Classification (GTDB taxonomy): domain Bacteria; phylum Actinomycetota; class Actinomycetes; order Propionibacteriales; family Nocardioidaceae; genus Marmoricola. The sequence continues at coordinate 643,092 of CAVROK010000010.1, read as the reverse complement.
GGCGGTGCCGCCGCGCATCGAGCGATCCTCCGAGCAGCCCGCCCGCGCTCGCGCGCCGCGCGTCGGCACGCACATGTCCGGTGACGAGCAGCCACCCCCGCCGCCCGGTGGCAACACCCTGCGCGCCCTCTGGCTGCTCGGCCTGGTCGGGACCGCGGGGGGTCTCGTGGCCGCGCGCTACGTCGACGTGGACCTGCTCGTCGAGCAGTCGCTGGCCGCGGCGCTCGGGGTCGCTGCTGGCGACCGGACTCGCTGTGCGCAGTGGTGGCCGTGGGCTGCCGGTGTTCGTCCTCGCCGCGCTCGTCGGTGGCGCCGCCGTCGCGACCCAGTCGCCGACGCTGCTCGCCGGCGCCGCCGTGGCGACGGGCGTCCTCGCAGCGTGCCTGGCGGTCCTCGCGACGACCCCGGCGCGCTCGTTCGCCCGGGCGGTCCTCGAGGTGGTGATCGCCCAGGTGCTCGCCACCGCCGGAGCCCTCGCGGTCGCCGGCTTCGCGGTGGACCTGGACCCCGACCGGCTCCGCTACACCGTGCTCGGGCTCGCGCTGGTCGCGGCCGTGGCGCTGGTGTACCGGCTCGGCGGCGGCCTGCACGGGCTCGGCCGTGGCGGTGCCCTCATGTTCGGCGCCGCCCTCGTGCTGCTGGTGGTCGGTCTCGCCTACACCGCCGCCCTGACGCACTGGGGCTCCCCCGCCGTCCGGCTCGACCTCGAGTCGGCCCGGACGTGGATGCACGACCGGCTCGGCGGCGTGCCTCGTCCGCTCGAGGTGCTCCTCGGCGTGCCCGCCCTCGCCTGGGGCGTGACGATGCGCGCCCGTCGCCGGCAGGGCTGGTGGGTGTGCGCCTTCGGCACGGCGGCCACCGCGACGGCCGCCACCCGGCTCGTCGTGGACGACTGGTCGCAGACCACGCTCCTGGGGGCGGCGTACGGCGTGGTGCTCGGCCTGGTGGTCGGGTTCGTCGTGATCCGGGTCGCCCGGCTCGTGCAGGGATCACCCGGTCGACGGGCCGCTCGTCTCGAGGCGACGCACCGACCCGAGCCCCCGCGTCTGCACCCGCTGCACTGACCGAGCTCGCGGGACGCCCTAGACTCGGCCGCGGTTCACACGAACCTGGAGGGGTGCCGGAGTGGCCGATCGGAACCGCCTTGAAAGCGGTCGCTGGCAGTGATGTCAGCCGCGGGTTCGAATCCCGCCCCCTCTGCCAAGGAGCGCCAACGAAAGGCCAGGGCCTACTCGGACCCGCCGATCTCGAGGGACACCGAGTCGTAGACGAGGTCGTGCAGGCGCTGCACGTGGTGCTCGAGGTCGGTCACCAGCCGCTTGATCTCGTTCTGGATGCTCTCGGTGTCGAGCTTCTCGAGCACGCCACTGGCCAGCGAGGTGGCGCGAGCGTGGAGCTGGTGACGCACCCGGTTGGAGGACTGGGCACGGGCCGCGAGCCAGGCGTCGGCCTGTCGCGCCTGTGGACCGGAGAGGGCGTCCTTGACCTCCGAGAGACGGCGACGCACGTTCCAGCGCCATTCGGGCGCGGTGCTGTCGGCCGAGAGAATCTGACGGAGTTCCTTGACCGCGGTCTCGAGAGGAGCCATCTCGAACCACCTCCACGAGTCAGTTCGTGCACAGTGGGAATCTGAGTGTGACTCAGGTCACCGATCCCGACAAGAGTCGATTTGGTGGGCGGCCCAGTGCGCAGGTGTAATCGGCCGGTGCCCGACTCCTCCGCATCGACCGGCCCGGTCGACTTCGCCCTCGCACCAGCTCTGCGGGTGCGACTGCTCGGCACCGGCCTGGTCGCGATCGGCGTCGTGGTGGCGCTCGGCGTCCTCGTCGTCTGGCTCACCGACCTGCCGTCGGCGATCGTCTCGGGCCTGGTCGTGCTGGCCGGCGTCGGCGTGCTGACGCTGGGACTGCTGCTCGGGCTGCGGCACTGGGTGGTGCGGCTCGACGAGACCGGCTACCGGGTCCGGGTGCTGCGCACCGCCGAGGCGAGGTCGGCCCGGTGGACCGACGTGCTCGACCTCCAGACCGGCACCGTGGCAGGCAGCCCCAGCGCCGTGCTGCGCCTGCGCGACGGGCGTACGACGGCCCTGCCGGTCAACGCCCTCGAGGGGGGCGCGACCGGCCTCGTCGACGCCCTGACGACCCACCTCGACCGGGGCCACGGGTACCGCCGGCTGCGCTGACGCGGCTCGCCCCTGACGGCCGACCCCTCCCTGCGTTTCAGGGACTTCCACCCATGGGTAGCCTGTGGTCTGCTGTTCTGGAGGTGTCGCCTAGTCCGGTTTATGGCGCCCGCCTGCTAAGCGGGTTGAGGGTAATCCCCTCTCGCGGGTTCAAATCCCGCCACCTCCGCGGGTTGACCGCCCCGGACCCGAGTGGGTCCGGGGCGGTCCTAGTCCTGCCCGGAAAACCTGCGTGAACATGCAATGCACAGTCATGTGGACACCAGATCTGTTAATGCACTCTCGGCCACGGGCACGATGGCTGTGCCCCGATGAGAGAAGGATTTGCTCCATGAATTCACGCATTTTCAAGACATTTGCCGCGGCGCTGATCGCCGTCGGTCTGACCACCGCATCAGTGGCGCCGGCACAGGCCGCCATCCTGAAGAAGGCACCTGCTGCCTCGACGAACGACACGGGCTGGGGTCGCAAGTAACCCCGGCTCTCTGCGCTCGAGGCGCAGCTCGGTCACTGCTCCGGCATTGACTCCGAGTCACGAGTGCCCATCGCGTAGCCGAGCTGGAACCTGGTCTCCACGCCGTACTCCTCCTTGAGGGCGGCGACGTAGGAGGCGTAGGTCCTCGTGCTCACCCCTACGCGCTTGGCACTCGCCGGGTCGCTGTGGCCCTCGGTCAGCATCCTGACCGTGAGCTGGCGCACCTCGGCGGCGATGTCGCTGTCCGAGGCCGTGCCGCGCTCGGTGTACTCGCGCGCCCGCTCCCACGAGCGGTCGAAGATGTCGGCCAGGTACGAGACCAGGTTCGGCTCGTGGATCGCCAGCGCGACGTCGGACGCCTCCCCGGGGACGATCGCCAGTCGGCGGTCGATGACGATCAACCGGTTGAAGAACTCGTCCAGGGTGCGCACCTGCGCGCCGTGGGCGAGCATCAGGTTCACGTAGTCACGCGTCGCCTTCGAGCGGCGAGCCGTGTGCTGGTAGAGCGTGCGCATGTGGACGCCACGCTCGATGGTGCGCAGGTCGCGGTCGACGGCCTGCTCGAGGATGACCGCCCGGCGCGCGCCGGCCGGCTGGGCGGTGAGCAGCTCGTTCTCGGCGTCGTCGACGGCTGACTCGAGGAAGCGGTTGATGTTCGGCAGACCGCGGATCTCGTCGATCGGGTTGCCTGTCGGCGTACGCCGGAAGACCTGCGACAGCGAGGCGAAGGTGTCGGCCCACGCCGCGGACTCGGAGAGCAGCTCCGAGACCTGCCGACCCATCGGCGCCACGACGCCCGACTGTGCCGCCGCCGGGTCCGCCGCGACCCAGCCGCCGGACTCCGCCTGGCGCAGCAGTCCCAGGTCGATGAGCAGCTGCACCGCCTCGTGGTCCTCGTGTCCCGGACGCAGGCGTGGGTCGTCCTCGACCATCACCCCGGCAGCCACGACCTCGCGAAAGATCGTCCCTGCGGCCCCGTCCAGCAGTGCACGTCGCCCCGGCCCCTGCTGCAGGTTCATGCAAAGCATCATGTACTGAAACGACAGGACCCGCACCCTGAGGGCGCGGGTCCTGGGCGTTGCAGGCGGGTGAGTCAGGCGCCGAGGCGGGCCTTGAGTCCGTCGAGCTCGGTCCACAGAACGGCGGGGAGCTGGTCGCCGAACTTCTCGAACCACTCGGTGATCTGCGGGATCTCGGCCTTCCACTCGTCGATGTCGACGTCGAGCGCGGCCTCGAGGGCCTCCGGCGTCATGTCGAGGCCGTCGATGTCGAGCGAGCCCGGCGCCGGGACGTGCCCGATCGGGGTCTCGACCGCGGCGGCCTGGCCCTCGATCCGCTCGATGACCCACTTGAGCACGCGGCTGTTCTCGCCGAACCCGGGCCACAGGAAGCCGCCCTCGTCGTCGCGGCGGAACCAGTTGACGTAGAAGATGCGCGGCATCTTCGCCGCGTCGTTCTCCTTGCCCATGTTGATCCAGTGGCTGAAGTAGTCACCGGCGTTGTAGCCGATGAACGGCAGCATCGCCATCGGGTCGCGGCGCACCACGCCGACCTGCCCGACGGCAGCAGCAGTCGTCTCGCTCGACAGCGTCGCGCCCATGAAGGTGCCGTGGACCCAGTCGCGGGCCTCGGTCACCAGCGGGATGGTGGTCTTGCGGCGACCGCCGAAGAGGATCGCGTCGATCGGGACACCGCGCGGGTCGTCGTACTCCTTGGCGAGCATGTCGCACTGCTTGATCGGGGTGCAGTAGCGGCTGTTCGGGTGGCTGGAGAGCTCCTCGGAGTCGGGCGTCCACGGCTCGCCCTTCCAGGACGTCGCGTGTGCCGGCGGGTTCTCCAGGCCCTCCCACCAGACGTCGCCGTCCTCGGTCAGCGCCACGTTGGTGAACACCGAGTTGCCCTTGTTGATGGTCTTCATCGCGTTGGGGTTGGTGTGCTCGTTGGTGCCCGGGGCGACCCCGAAGAAGCCGTACTCCGGGTTGACCGCCCACAGCCGGCCGTCGTGGCCCACCCGCATCCAGGCGATGTCGTCGCCGATGGCCTCGACCTTCCAGCCCTTGATCGTCGGCTCGAGCATCGCGAGGTTGGTCTTGCCACAGGCCGACGGGAACGCCGCCGCGACGTACTTGGTCACACCCTCGGGGCTGGTCAGCTTCAGGATCAGCATGTGCTCGGCCATCCAGCCCTCGTCGCGCGCCATCGCCGAGGCGATCCGCAGCGCGTAGCACTTCTTGCCGAGCAGCGCGTTGCCGCCGTAGCCGGAGCCGAAGGACCAGATCGTGCGCTCCTCGGGGAACTGCACGATGTACTTGGTGTCGTTGCACGGCCAGGCGACGTCCTCCTGGCCCTCCTCGAGCGGCATGCCGACCGAGTGCAGCGCGGGCACCCAGTGGAACTCCTCGCCCGCGGCGTCGAGCTCCTCCATCTTGCGCAGCACGTTGGTGCCCATGCGGGCCATCACGCGCATCGAGGCGGTGACGTACGCCGAGTCGGTGAGCTCCACGCCGAACATCGGGTGCTCGGCCTCGAGGTGGCCCATCACGAACGGGATGACGTACATCGTCCGGCCCTTCATGCAGCCCGCGTAGAGCTTGCGCATGATGGCCTTCATCTCGCCCGGGTCCATCCAGTTGTTGGTGGGCCCGCAGTCCTTCTCGTCGACCGAGCAGATGTAGGTGCGGTCCTCGACGCGCGCCACGTCGGTGGGGTCGGAGGCCGCGTGGAAGGAGTTGGGCTTCTTCTCGGGGTCCAGGCGGGTGAACGTGCCGGTGGCCACGAGCGCGTCGGTGAGCTCGACCCACTCCTCGTCCGAACCGGTGCACCAGTAGACGCGGTCCGGGGTGGTGAGCTCGGCGACCTCGTTGACGAAGGCCAGGATGCCCTCGTGGGTGGTCGGCGCAGTCTCGCTGGCGCTGGTCTCGTTCGACGTGTCGGCGGTCATGCCTGTTTCCCCTCGAGCATTCGCGGACGGCCCCCGAAAAGACTGTCCGGCCGCCGAGCGCATCGGCGGTGTGTGTCCTTGAGTTGCAGTACCCGGGTGCCGCGCCGTTGCATCACCCGTTTGTGTAATCCCTCAAGTTACGCCCGCGAATGTCAGCGAGGTAACCGAGGTGGAAGGGAATCTACGTCCCCGGACCGAATAGACATATTGGATCGATCCAGCGGTCTGGCACACGCGGAAAGTGTGCGCGGAGTCACGGGATTTCGCTGCCCACACAGCAAATTCTCGACGGCACTGCACCCTCCTGTCACGCCGCCGGCGCACCGATTTCAACCCTGCCCCCTCGTCGGCTAGAGTTGCGCAGTCCTCGGACGAGATCGACCAGTCCAGGACGGGCGCCTGTAGCTCAACGGATAGAGCATCTGACTACGGATCAGAAGGTTTGGGGTTCGAATCCCTACAGGCGCGCAGCGAGGCCGAGAGAGAAAGACCCCCATGCACGCGCGAAGCGCCGCGCTGGGGTCTTGCTCGTTTCGCGCCGAGCAAGCGCCTGTCGACGAGCGCAGCGAGGAGCACAGGCGCGCAGCGCCGTACGGCGAACCGCGCCTACGTGGTGGATCCCATGCACCTGGTGCGTGCGATCAACCACTCAACGCTCAGTTGTCGCAGCCAATGCCGTCGTTGTCGCGGTCGAGATGTGGTCCGTAGCCGGGTTCTCCTCGATGAACCGGCGCGGCCCCCGCGGCTCGGGCTTCGTCGCAGGTGGCGAAAGACTCAGCCCCCGAAGGTTGGTCCGGTTGCCCGGAGCCAGATGGTCGCGGTTCGACGGTTCCCATCGGCTCCGAGGGGCGAGCTCGCATGCTGGGAGGCAGGGCCTGTCCCGGACACCGGCGCAGGATCTGTTCCATCGTGGAGTGCTCCGGAGGCGTCACCCAGAGGGCGTACTTCCGCTTGACGGCGATCTGCCGCGCGACGTACCCACAGCGAAAGGACTTCCGCGGCGGTAACCAGGTCGCGGAGTCGCCGTCACCCTTCTGCCGGTTGAGCGACATGTCCACCGCGAGCAGGTTCAACGCGTCGTTCGCGAAGGCCTCCTTGGTTCGCTCTCCCCAGCGGAACGCGCCAGTGGCCCAGGCATTGCCCAGAGCCACGACGTGGTCCACATCCACAGCGGAGTCGGCTCGAATGAAGTCGATCTGTCGCCCGCTGTAGGGATCATGCAACCGGCCGGTCTCAGTGACACATCTGTCCGCTGCCAGCACCGCGCGATGGACGAGGTCCCGAGCCAGCACGTCGTCCCGGGTCTCGCAACCATTTCCATCTGTGTCCGAGCCGAAGGCGAACGATTCCCGTTCGTAGCCCGTCATCGGTGCGCGTCCCTTCACATCCAGGTCGGCAAGCGCGGCGGCGGCGTCGCCACTGGGACGCGCCGTACGCGATGGCGTCGGTCGCGGCTCGGCGCTCAGGCTCGGTTCTGGCCCCTCCGTGGACTGCGGGAACGTGGGCGCCGGCTCCGTCGGTGACGCGCTCGAGCCACCGGGTTGCCCGACCAACGCGAGCCAGGCGATCGCCACGGCGATCGATGACGCCACCGCGATCAGCGGAAGCCTGAACGAAGTCGCCTCCCGGGCCACTGGCGTGGTCGATCGGACAGGGTGTCGAGGACGAGCAGCCACGTCCGACCAGTACTGGCCGTTCCACTGGCTTCGCGTGCCATCGGGCTGCGCGTACTGGCCGAGCGGGATCTCGGCGGGCTCCCGGAAGTGGTTCGTCCAGGCCGACCCGTCCCAGTACCGCAGGCGACCGTCGGCCTGCTTGTACCACCGCGGGCCGGGCAGGTCAGTGCTTCCCACAGCGCCCGTCAACCCCTCCGCGAGTGCGAGCTAGCTGTCGCACGCGATGTTGTCGTCGTCCCGGTTCAGGTCGTAGACGTCGTCGCCGACGACCTCGACGGGACCTTGGACGTACTCCGGACCGTCGCCGCTGCCACCGGCGCAGTCGACGTCACTCGCGATCGGGACACACGCGCCGATGTAGTTGGAGTCGCAGTTCGAGGCCGGCGCGGGCTTCGGCTTCGGCTCGACACGGGTGCCGACGAGTTTCACCTGAGCCACGGGAGCCTCCTTCACGAACGCGCTGACCAGCTCACGGCCGACCTCGACGCCGTTCTTCAGAGTGAGCCGCACGACGCGGACACGCACGCCGGTTTCACCCGCCTGGTCCACCACGGTCTCGCCCTTGTCGAGGGCCGACGTCTTCACGGTGTCCCGATCGAACGGGATGCTCTGCTTGATCCGCAGGGTCTTGTGCTTGATCTTGTCCTTCTTGGCGGGCACGGCCTTGGTGGTGTTCGCGTCCTTCGATTCGGCTGAGGCGGCAGCACCGGTTTCCGCGGCACATCCGGTGAGCGCCAGCACCGCGAGCGCAGTTGCAGAAATGAACAGTCTGTTGCGTTGATACATGGGATCCCCCGAAACGTGCGTCACTCCACCGGCTCGGTGGAGCGGAGTCAGACTGCGTCATCGGTCCCGCGGTGTCTGGAGATCCCCGGAATGCCCGCGTTTGGTATAGCCCGCAGCTGATTCTGCGCACCCGACCCACCTGAGAGTGACGTCGCCGCCCCGGTCGAGTACACATGGGACCGTGACTGTCGTCCCAGCCCTGAACCACGTGATGCCTCCGAGGTCGGATCGGAGGTCGCCCGGACGGCGTGGGCCGAGGCGGCCCGACCGGTGCTGGAGGAAGCCGCGGGTCGCTATCGCGCGACGGTGAGCTACAAGCAGCTGGCGACCGCGGTGCAGGAGGCCACGGGCATCACGACGGCCCAGCTGATGCACCAGTGGATCGGTGACGTCCTCGGACGAGTCACCGACGAGTGCCAGTCGCGTGGCGAACCGCTGCTCTCCGCGCTGTGCATCAGCACCCAGGGCAGCGTCGGCCAGGGGTACGCCGACGCGGTCGAGCGGGCCCGCGGCACTCGCCCCATGGACCCCGACGACCACGCGGCGCACGAGCGGCTCAGCTGTTACCGCCACTGGGAGGCCGAAGGCCTGCCGCGCGACGGCGGTACGCCGCTCCGGACTGCCCACTTCACGCCGGTGCGCAAGGCAGCTGCGCGCAAGACCGCACCCCGCGCGACCACGCCACGCAAGCCGGCAGCCCCGCGCGCGCCTGCCACTCGCACGATCGGGCCCAGGAAGTCGGCCTCGTCGACACCCCCCGCCCCGCCGGTGAAGCTGTGTCCCAGGTGCTTCACCGAGGTGCCGGCTACCGGGGTGTGCGGCTACTGCGACGACTGACGGCGACTAGGCACTCCAGCTGACTCCGACCGGTAGGGACTGGTTGGAGGAACGCGCTCGCGCAACCGTGTCGAGGAAGGCGCGGGATGCTGCTGTCACCGGCCGTTGGTCGTCCATCAGGATCCCGACGGTTCGCGTCGCGGTGGGGTCGACCAGGGGACGGTGCTTCAACCCTGCGAACTGCAGGAGCGGCAGCACGAGGCCCGGTACGGCCGAGACCCCCAGGCCCGCTGCGACAAGACCACCGACCGCGGCGATGTTGCGAACCTCGGTGGTCGCGCCGAGCTGGACGTCGGCGTCGAGCAGAAGGCGGTCCACGTGCTCGCGCACGGAGCTCGACGGGTGCAGGCGTACGAAAGGAAGACCAGCGAGCTGATGCCAGGAGACCGGCGCGGTGCTGTCGAGCGGGTGTCCCGCAGGGAAGACGGCGTGGAACTCGTCGGCGACCACCGGGGTGAACACCAGGTCGGAGCCGGGATCCGGTGCCGCGGTGAAGGCCAGGTCGACCGCTCCCGAAGCGACGGCGTCGTGCACCTGCGCGAGCAGACCGTCCTCGATCTCGACCCGGACGTCCGGGTGGCCGACACGGAAGGCCGCCAGCAACCCGGGCAGCAGGATCGCGGCCAAGGAAGGCAGGGCCGCGACGCGCACCACCCCGCGCGAGCCGGCGAGGTAGCCGTCGAAGTGGGCCATCGCACGATCGAACGACGCCAAGGCCCCGCGGGCCACCCGGACGAGCTCGACCCCCTCGGGAGTGGGGACGACCCTGCGGGTGGTGCGCTCGAAGAGGCGGATGCCGAGGCGACGCTCGAGGTCGGCGACCGTCCGGCTCAGGGATGACTGACCCAGACCCAGCTGTTCGCCCGCGGCCGTGAACGACCCGCTGTCCGCGACCTCCACGAGGACGCGCAGCTGCTGCACGGTGAGATCCACTCTGCCAGCCTATGCAGTCAGCGCATCAATCCATGCATCATTCACCTTTGACCTGCACGAGTGGCGGCGCTCACACTCGATGAGTTCCCGCCCTCGGAAGGTTCTCCCATGCTGGCCCTGCTCGGTTTCCTGACCATCGCGGTCTTTCTCGTCCTGACGATGACGCGAAAGATGTCGGTCCCGGTCGCCCTGATCGTCGTCCCGGTTGTCGCCGCCTTGATCGGCGGGTTCGGCGGCGACCTCGGTGTGCTGATCGCCGAAGGCATGCTCCAGGTGGCACCTGTCGCCATCATGATCACGTTCGCGGTCCTGTACTTCAGCCTGATGGTCGACGAGGGGTTGTTCGACCCGGCCATCCGCGCCGTGCTCCGCTGGGCGAAGAACGACCCGATGCGGATCACTGTCGGCACCGCCGTCCTCACCCTCCTCGTCGCGCTCGACGGCGACGGCGCCTCCACCTTCCTGATCACCGTCTCGGCGCTGCTGCCGGTCTACCTGCGACTCGGCATGCGCCCGATCGTGCTGGCCGGCGTGGTGGCGCTGGGCGCCGGCGTGATGAACATGGTGCCGTGGGGCGGGCCCACCGCCAGGGCGATGGCGGCGATGGACCTGGACAGCAGCGAGGTCTTCGTGCCGCTGATTCCCGCGATGGCGGCAGGGATCGCGTGGGTGCTCTTCGCGGCATACATGATCGGGCGCAAGGAACGTCAGCTCGTCGAGGCCTCGGACCAGCATCCGGTTTCTGTGGCCAGCGGCCACGGACAGCTCGGCGACGGACCCGGGGCCAAGCTCGCGACGTCCGGCCCCCTGACCGGTGCTGCGCGCGTGAAGTTCTGGTTCAACGCGCTGTTGACGGTGGCGCTGGTCGCGACGCTGCTGTCGCAGAAGGTGCCCCTCGAGGTGCTGTTCGCGGTCGCCTTCGCCCTCGCGCTGCTCGTGAACCGGCCGACCTGGGAGTCGCAGCAGGAGCTCCTGCGCAAGCACGGCTTCAACGTCCTCCTGGTCACCTCGATGATCTTCGCGGCGGGCGTGTTCACCGGCGTCCTCACCGGCACCGAGATGATCACCGAGATGGCGCAGAGCCTGGTGTCGGTCATCCCGGACGGCCTCGGCAACGTGCTCCCCGGCATCGTGGCGGTCCTCAGCATGCCGCTCAGCCTCGTGTTCACCCCCGATGCCTTCTACTTCGGCGTGCTGCCGGTGCTCGGTGAGACCACCTCAGCCATGGGCGGCAACCCGGCGGAGGTCGCCCGCGCCGCGATCCTGGGACAGATGACGACCGGCTTCCCGCTCAGCCCGCTGACGGCGGCGACGTTCATCCTGGTCGGGATGACGAAGGTCGAGCTCGGCCAGCACCAGCGGTTCATCTTCCTGTGGGCGTGGGGCACGACGTTGGTCATGACCCTGGTGGCGTTCGCGACGGGAGCGTTGACACTGTGAACTCGACGCGCATCGGCAGTGGCGCCGGCTTCTCCGGCGACCGGATCGCACCCGCAGTCGACCTGGTCGAACGCGGAGACCTCGACGACCTGGTGCTGGAGTGCCTCGCCGAACGCACGATCGCCCTGGGTCAGGCTCGTCGTCGGACCGACCCTCGACTCGGCTACGACCCGCTGCTGGTCCGCCGGCTGCAGGCACTCCTTCCGGGAGCGCTCGGCCGGGGGGTCCGCCTGGTGTCCAACATGGGCGCCGCGAACCCGCTCGAGGCCGGACACCGTGCTCAGGTCGTGGCAGGCGAGCTCGGCCTCGACTGCCGGATCGCGGTGGTGACCGGGGACGACGTCCTCGACGTCCTCGACGTGCGTCAACCATCTCTGGAGGACGGGAGGCCGATCGATGAGCACGGCGAGCTGCTCTCGGCGAACGCCTACCTCGGTGCCGACGCCGTGCTGCCGGCTCTGGACGAACAGGCAGACGTGGTGCTGACCGGTCGGGTTGCCGATCCGTCCCTGTTCCTGGCCGTGTTGTGCCACCGGTTCGGCTGGGCGCTCGACGACTGGCCACGTCTCGCCGCCGGGACCATGGTGGGCCACCTCCTGGAGTGCGCCGGGCAGGTCACGGGCGGCTACTTCGCCGACCCGGGACGCAAGCACGTCCCGGACCTGGCCCACCTGGGGTTTCCGTACGCCGACGTGGGGGCAGACGGCTCCGCCACGCTCGGGAAGCTGCGCGACACCGGCGGCATGGTCACCTCGGCGACCGTCCGCGAGCAGCTGCTCTACGAGATCACCGACCCGGGCGACTACGTCACACCCGATGTGCGACTGGACCTGCGCTCGGTGACCGTGCACGACAACGGCGACGACTCAGTCAACGTCTCCGGCGCCGCAGGGCGACCACGGCCCGAGCAGCTCAAGGTCAGCGTCGGCTACCACGCCGGCTTTCGCGCCGAGGGCGAGGTGTCGTACGTCGGCCCGGGAGCCGAGGCCCGGGCTCAGCTCGCGGCCGAGATCCTGGAGGAGAGGCTTCGGCCCGCCGGCGTCGCCCTGCGGCTCGACCTGATCGGCAACATCGACCCGCGTCGGTTGCCCGTGGACGACCTCGAGCACGAGTGCCGACTTCGGATCGCCGCCAACGCGGACCGCGAGCGTGCCGATGACATCTGCCAGGAGGTGGAGTCGCTCTACACCAACGGACCAGCCGGCGGCGGCGGCGTCCGCACCAACGTCACCGAGGTCGTCGGCATCGCGTCGGCGCTCATCGAGCGCGAACGAGTCGTTCCCGCGGTGCGCTTCCTGTCCTCAACGGAAGAGGGTTCTCGTGAGATTGCGTGACGTCGCGCACGCCCGGGCCGGCGACAAGGGCGACACGTCGACCTTGACGGTGATCCCCTACGCAGATGCCGACTACGACTGGCTGGTCCGCGAGCTGACGACCGACCGTGTCCGTGATCATCTCTCCCGGCACGTGCGGGGGGACGTGCTCCGCTTCGAGCTGCCGAACCTGTGCGCCCTGCAGTTCGTCTGTCATCGCTCCCTCGGCGGTGGCGTGACCACCTCGCTCGCGGTGGACACCCACGGCAAGGGGATGAGCTCCCGGCTCCTCGCCCTCGAGCTCCCGGAGCGGGCTGAGCAGACGGCCTAGCTCGAGCCTGCCTCGAACGTGCGCGGCCTCGCCAGCACCCGGCGCACCATCGGCTCGAAGAACTCCAGCGGCTCCCAGTCGTAGTCGGGGTCGAAGGAGTTCTGGTCGTAGTTCGCGCAGAAGTCGACCGTCGCCTGGTAGTGCGGATGGTCCTTCCAGCGGTCCCGCGCGTTGCGGGTCCTGCCCGGTGAAGTGGAAGTAGTAGAAGCCCTGGAAGACCCCGTGGTGCTTGACGATCCAGTAGTTCTTCTCGCTCACGTAGGGCCGCAGCACCGCGGCCGCCACCTCGGAGTGGTTCGCCGGAGCCAGGTGGTCGCCGATGTCGTGCAGCAGCACGCACACGACGGTCTCCTCGTCCTCGCCGGCGCGGTGGGCCCGGGTGGCGGCCTGCAGGGAGTGCTCGAGTCGGGAGATCCGGTAGCCGGCCGAGTCGTGCATCGTGCCCAGCCACCCGAGCACGCGGTCGGCGAAGCCCTCGAGCTCCCGCTCCTCCAGGGCGCCGAGGAGCTCGTAGTCCTCGCGCGTCCCGTCGGCCATGGCGGTGAAGCCGACGGTCGGCTGGTCGTCGGTCATTCCGTCACCGTCGCGTGCCGCTCGAGGGTGGCGCGCGTCTCCGCGACGAAGCCCAGCAGGTCCATGTCGTACGCCGGCCCGCCGCTCGCGGCGTACCTCTCGACTCGACCCGCACCGCGCTCCACGAGCCGGGCCGCCCCGACGTTGTTGCCGCGGGCCACATGGGTCAGCCCGACGCAGAGCTGGGCGAGCCCCTGCCAGAGGTCGCGCTCCTCGGCCGGGGCGTCCTTCCACCGCGCCTCGAACACCTCGTGGGCCGAGAACGGGCGTCCTTCGCGCAACAAGCCCATCGCCTTCGCGACCGTCTCGTACGGCGGCAGCGGGTCCTCCGAGACCGGCTCCACTCCCTCCGCCCCGTAGGGCAAGGGCCGGCCGAGCTCGTCACGAGGACGCGCCTGACGCGGTCGCCCCTCCTCGTCCCGGTCCCTCTTCACGGCAGCCCGCCGTGCGGGACCTCGACGGTCGTGGCGAGGATGCGGCCCTCCTTGACGGCTCGGCGGTTGTGGGCCAGGAAGTCCGGCGCGCAGCACAGGAACAGCGTGCGCCCGTCCGGCCCGCCGAGCATGCACGCGTAGGTGCCGGTGCCGGTGTCGACCTGGTCGACGATCTCGCCGCCCTCGCGGACCCGGATGGCCCGCTCGTTGTTGGCGTCCGCGATCCACATGAGTCCCTCGGCGTCGATGCAGCAACCGTCGGGGGCGACGTCGAGCTGGGCGATCGCGCCGCCGACGTCGGTCGCGGTCGGGACCGCCCCGAACTCCGCCCAGACCCGGCGGTTGGTCAGCGACCCGTCCTCGGCGATGTCGAACGCGGTGGTCCGGTTGCCGAAGGTCTCGTCGACGATCAGGGTGCCGTCGATGACGACGCTGCCGTTCGGGAAGTGCAGGTCCTCCGCGACCGTGGTCACGGTGCCGTCCGGGTCGACCCTGGTCAGCGAGGCCGTCGTGACGTCGGCGCCACCCATCAGGTCGAAGCCGAAGTTGCCGAGCCACGCACGCCCGTCGGCGTCGACGACCATGTCGTTCGGATCGCCGCTCACGTGGTCGGCGAGGTCGGCGTGCGTCACCAGTGACCCGTCGGTCTCCCGGCGCAGCAGCTGCGCGTCGTGCTGCGAGACGACCAGCATCCGCCCGTCAGGCAGCCAGCCCAGCCCGGAGGGCTGTCCGGACACCTCCGCCTCGACACGCAGGTCGCTGCCGTCGAGCGTCACGGAGAGGACCTGTTGGAGGTAGAAGTCCGAGAAGAACAGCCGGTCGTCGTGCCAGCGCGGGCACTCCGAGAAGTGCAGGTCCTCGACGACGGTCCTCAGGTCACGTGGCAACGGATGTCCTCACTTCACGTAGGCGATCGGCACCTGGGGTGGTGCCTCCGGCAGGGGCTCGGAGTCGTAGTGGCCGCGGATGCCGTCGATGTAGTGGTGGCACCGGGGCGTCAGGCCCTCGTCGGTCTGCATCCGTCCCTTGGTGACGAGGATGCCGAGGTCGGCTCCCTTGAACCGGAAGTCACCGGGGGCGTAGACGCGGAGGAAGAACGCCTCGTCCTCATGGGTCACGTCGTGCCAGTCGTGGCTGGCGCCGGCAAAGGTCAGCTTGCCGTCGTCGTCGAGGTGCCAGGTGCCGGTGCGCGGCGCATCGAGGATGCGCTCCACGCTGTCGACCGGCTCCTTCATGATCAGCTGCGACCAGACGTCGACCGCGGCGAGCTCGCGCCACCGGTCGTTGATCTCCTCGACGTCGATCTTGTAGTCGACGTCCATGAACTCCAGCAGGTGGAACAGGAACAGCGGGACGTCGGCGTAGGCACCCGCGGTGACGTTGGTCATCGACGAGGCACCGGAGATGCGGGGGTTGAGCTCACCGAGGTAGACGTCGTCGGTGGCGAGGTCGACCAGCACGTCGATCTCGAGGAAGCCGCGGTAGCCCTCCTGGGCGAGGCGGTCACCGAGGCGGCGTACGTGCTCGATCGCCAGGGCGCGTTGCTCCGGGGTCAGCGCCTCGGGGAAGAGGTCGTTGCCGCACCACCCGCCCTTGTACGGCGTCAGCTCGGCGTAGCCGGTCAGGTCGGTCATGAACGGCCCGACGATCGTGCCGTGCTGGGTGATGCACGCCTCGACCGCGGCGGCCTTGTTGTCGATGCGCTTCATCACCTTGAGCTGCTCGCCGATGATGTCGTCGGCCACGGCGTCGAAGTCGGACTCCGTCTTGAGGAAGAACGTGGTCTTGCCGGAGTCGCCGTACGGCGTCTGCACCACCAGGTCGGTGCCGAGACCGTGGTCCGTGGCCAGCGTCGAGAGCTCGGCCCAGGAGTCCGCCGTGCCGAGCACGTTGGGGACCGACGGGGCACCGGCCTCGTTGCCCAGCTGGGTGGTGACGATCTTGGAGTCGAGCCGCCGCCGGAGCTCGTCGGAGGGCAGGATCAGGTCGTAGCCGAGCTCCTCGCAGATCTCCTCGGTCTCCTCGTCGAAGAACACCATCACGATCTTGGGCCGACCACCGCGCTTGCGCAGGTGGGCCTGCACCTCCGGGTCGCGCAGCAGGTAGTTGTTGATCTGCTCGCTCGACTCGAACTCGACGTAGGGCTGGTTGGACGGCGCGAACACGCGGGGGTGCCCGCCGTCCCAGGAGTCGTAGTAGACGAGGTACTGGAAGTTGCGGACCCACCGGTCGATGCCCAGCAGGTTGAACGCGGTCGGGCCGACGAAGTAGATCGGCTGCGTGTTGGTGCGGAAGAACGAGCGGATCTCGGCGATCCCGTTGAGCATTCCCTGGCTCATGGCGCCCTCCCCAGTACGGCCGAGACGTGGCCCTCAGGCTAGGTCCGAACCGCCACCGCGTCGACCGTGCCCGACTCCGGAGACTCCCGGCAGGCGACGCTGCTCCCCTGCCGAAGGTCGATGACGCATCGCGCCGCCGACGGCGTCGAAGGCCCGCAGGGTGTCCTGGAGGAACGCCGGGTTCGACGGGTCGGGCCAGCTGGAGAGCTTCACGCAGACGGTGCCGGTGCGCCGGCTCACGTGCAGCATCTGGCCGTGGATCCCGAGGCCGAGCAGCACGTCGCCGTGCTCGCCCGGACGGAACCAGAAGCCGTGGCGGTACCACCCGCCGGGGAACGCGCCCTCGGCCGGTGAGTCCAGGAACTGGTTGCGGCCCTCCGCGTCGACGGCCCAGGCGCGGCGCATCCAGCGGGCGGGTACGACGGCCACCGGCTCGTCCTGCTCGCCGTCCTCCTGCCGGGCACCACGCCACCGTCCAGCAGCATCTGGCCGAACCGCAGGAGGTCGCGGGCCGTCACGGCGAGCCCGCCGTCGTGGATGGCCGTCCCCAGGCCGTCGCAGATGATCTCGGCGTCGGACTCCGCGCCCATCGGCGCCCACACCAGGGCGCTGACCAGGTCGGCCATCCGTGCGTCCGCGGCCCGCTCGCACACCCAGCCCAGTGCGTCGGTGTCGGCGGAGCGGTAGAGGAAGCGGCTGCCGTGCGGCACCTCGGCCACCAGCTGCTGGAGGAACGGGTACAGCCCCCGGGCCTGCTCCCCGGGCCGGGGCGGACCGGCGGCGATCCATGCGTCGAGCTGGCGGACCTCGGCCTCCGGGTCGGCGTACTCCTCGCGGAAGTGCACGCCGCTGCGCATGTCGAGCAGGTGCTGGACGGTGGCACCGGCGTACCCGCTCTCGGCGAGCTCCGGGACGTAGTCGACGACGTCGCGCGACACGTCGAGCTGCCCGCGGTCGGCCAGGATCGCGGCCACGCAGCAGACGACCGACTTGGTGATCGAGAGCACCGCGTGGGTCTGTCGCGGACCGCCCGTGGGTGCGTACTCCTCGGCGACCAGCCGGCCGTCCTGGAGCACGGCGTACGCATCGGTGAAGGTGTCCGCGAGCACGTCGCCCACGGTGGCCCTGGCCCCGTCCACGCGGGTCATCTCGACGCCCGGCACGTCGTGCTCGCCGAGCGCCTCGGGCAGTGGGCGCACCGGTCCGCGACCGCGCGGGACCGGCTGCGTCGGGAGGAGCTCGCGCACGTGCCAGAACGCCCACCGGTTGAACGGCGGATCCTGCCAGTTGGCCGCCGACGCCGACCCGTCCCGGTGGAGCGGCTCGCCCGTCGACACCATCGCTCAATCGTAGTCAGGCCGGGAGGTAGCCTCGCCGCATGCAGGCCCCCGGACACCCCGAGCGGATGGTCGGGTTCCCCCCGGCGGAGGACGCCCTGGTCAACCTGGCCACCTGGCAGGACCCGCCCAACGTCCGCTGGGCCTTCCAGCACATGCGCGAGCTGATCCCGACCCAGCCGATCCCGGCCAGCCACCGTCCGCGTCCGCTCCGGCTCGCGCTCGACGACTCCGTGGCGGCGACCCCGGTCACCCGGCTGGACGGGTCGCAGGCGACCGCGGGCGAGGTGTTCGACGACACCTGGACCGACGCCGTGCTGGTGCTGCACGACGGTGAGGTCGTGGCGGAGCAGTACGTCGCTCCGATGACGGAGCAGACGCCGCACCTGCTGATGTCGGTCACCAAGTCGGTCGTCGGCTGCACGGCGGGGATCCTGGTCGGTCGCGGCGACCTCGACCCTGAGGCACCGGTCTCCGACTACGTGCCCGAGGTCGAGGGTTCGGGGTACGACGGCGCGACCGTGCGCCACCTGCTCGACATGCGCACCGGCGTGGCCTTCCGGGAGACCTACCTCGTGCCCGACTCCGAGGTGCGCGTGATGGAGCGCTCGATGGGGTGGGCGCCGCTCGCCGAGGGCGACCCGACCGGCATGTACGAGTACATGACCACCCTCGGCACGGCCGGCCCCCACGGAGGCGACTTCACCTACCGGTCGGCCGACACCGACATGCTGGGCTGGGTCGTCGAGCGCGCGAGCGGCCGCCGGATGGCCGACCTCGTCGCGGAGGTCCTCTGGGAGCCGATCGGCGCCGAGCACGACGCCGACATCACCTGCGACCGGGTCGGCTCGGCCATCCACGACGGCGGCATGTCCGCGACGGCGCGCGACCTGGCCCGGTTCGGCCAGCTGCTGCTCGACGAGGGCTCGGTCGACGGGCGCGAGGTGCTCCCGGCGTCGTGGCTGGCCGACGCGCTGGTGCCGCCGGCCGACGTACGCCAGGCGTTCGCCAGCACCGACAACGAGGAGGTGCTCGTCGGCGGCTGGTACCGCAACCAGTTCTGGTTCGTCCCGGGCCCGAGCGGCACCGCGCTGGTGTGCCTGGGCATCCACGGCCAGATGGTCTACGTCAACCCGGCCACCCGCACCGTGGGCGTGAAGCTCTCGTCGTGGCCCGAGCCGCAGAACAGCACCTACCTGATCGACACGCTCCGGGCCTTCGGCGCCGTCGGAGCACGCCTTGACAGCGACCGCGGGGATGCCAGACTCCGGGCATGACCCGCTACGGGCAGCAGTTCGGCCCCGACTTCACCTTCCTCGGCGTCCCGATGTGCGACCTCGACGACCCGGCGACGTACGCCGACGCGCAGGTCGTCATCCTCGGTGCTCCCTTCGACGGCGGCACCTCGGCGCGCTCGGGAGCCCGCTTCGGGCCGATGGCGATCCGGATGCGGGACTACCTGCCCCACGACGGATCGCGGCCCAGCCTGGCGCTGCGCACCGATGGCCTGGTCGACCTCGCGGTGGTCGACGCGGGCGACGTGGAGATGTACTCCGGCGACATCGAGGTCGCCCTGCCGACCCTCGAGGCGGCGGTCGAGAAGGTCACCCGCGCCGGTGCCATCCCGGTCATCCTCGGCGGCGACCACTCGGTGACCTTCCCCGACGCCAAGGGCGTGGCCAACGTGCTGGGCCACGGCCGGATCTCGATGATCCACTTCGACGCCCACGCCGACACCGGTGACATCGAGTTCGGCTCGCTGTGGGGTCACGGCCAGCCGATGCGCCGGCTGATCGAGTCCGGGGCGCTGCGCGGAGACCGGTTCCTGCAGATGGGCCTGCGCGGCTACTGGCCCGAGCCGGAGACGCTGGACTGGATGGCCGGCAAGAAGATGCGGTCCTTCGAGATGACCGAGATCGTCCACCGCGGGCTCAACGAGTGCCTGACCGAAGCGTTCGCGATCGCCATGGACGACTGCGACGGCGTCTTCCTCTCCGTCGACGTCGACGTCTGCGACCCGGGCCACGCCCCGGGCACCGGCACCCCCGAGCCGGGTGGTCTGACCGCGCGCGAGCTGCTGGACGCCGTACGCCGGATCTGCCTCGAGCTGCCGGTCGTGGGAGTCGACGTGGTCGAGGTGGCGCCGCCGTACGACCACGCCGACATCACCGCCGCACTGGGCAACCGGGTCGTCCTCGAGGCGCTCTCGGCCATCGCCCGCCGGCGTCAGGACGAGCTCGAGGGCACCACGCTGGGACCCGTCGCTGCCGCTGCTGGAGGGCCGCAACATCGACCCGCTGCCGGGCGAGTAGCCGCCGCTCAGGGCTCCTCGACGACCAGCGCCGGGGTGTCCTTGCGGAGCGTCTCGCCGCGGAAGTACGCCGGGTCGCGGAACCGCTGGACCAGCATGAACACGATGCCGAGCACGATCAGGCCGAGGCCCAGGATCAGCACCAGGCCGACGCCGCCGATCGCGGCTCCGCTGCCGTAGTCGGGCGAGGCGCTGTCGCGCAGGGTGACCACGAAGACGAAGGTCAGGCCCAGCCCCCCGAGGAGGGGGAAGAGCAGCTTGAAGACGAAGCTGTAGAAGTCGCGGAACAGCTCGCGGCGGAAGAACCAGATGCACCCGAACGCGGTCAGGCCGTAGTAGAAGCAGATCATGATGCCGAGCGAGTAGATCGTGTCGGTCAGCACGCGCTCGCTGACGAAGGTGAGCACGGCGTAGAACGTGGCGGCACCGATGCCGGCGGCCACCGTCGCGTAGGACGGCGTCTTGTGCACGGGGTGGATGGTGGCGAACTTGGCCGGGAAGGCGCGGTAGGTGCCCATCGCCAGCATCGTGCGCGAGGTCGGCAGGAACGTCGTGATCAGGCTCGCCGCGCTCGAGGCGAGCACGGCCAGGAACAGCACCAGGTCGAGCGGTTGCCCGAGCACCGGGCGCGCGAGCGCACCGAAGACGTTGTCGGCGATCTCCTCGTTGCCGAGGCCGAGGCCCTCGTCACCCACCCCGGCGTACATCTGCAGGGCCACGGCCACCAGCAGGTAGGTCAGCAGGATCGAGGTGACGCACAGCAGCGCCGCCCGGCCCGGGGTCTTGTCGGAGTCCGTGGACTCCTCGTTGACGGTCAGCGCGGTGTCCCAGCCCCAGAAGGCGAAGATCGAGCCGGACAGTCCCGCGATGAAGGCCGAGAGCGTGAGCCCCGCCGGGCTGAACCAGTCGAGGTCGAAGGAGATGCCGGACCCCGAGTCGCCGGCCTTGGCGAAGGCGGCGATCGCGAACGTGCCGAGCACGACCAGCTGGAAGATCACCAGCACGATCTGGACCCGCTCGGTCGTGGTGATGCCGCGGTAGGCGACCCAGGTCGCGAGCGCGATGAAGACCAGGCAGGTGAGCACGTTGATCAGCCGGTTCTCCCACAGGTCGCCGATCGCCGCGGTGTCGAGCAGGTCGCCGAGGAACTGGTAGAAGAACTGCACCGCCACCCCGGCGAGGTTGGAGAGCACGATGACGGTGGCGAGGATCGCGGCCCAGCCGCCGAGCCAGCCGATGTAGGGGCCGAAGGCCTTGGTGGTCCACGTGAACGAGGTGCCGCAGTCCGGCGCGACCTTGTTCAGCTCGCGGTAGGCGTAGGCCGCGAAGAACATCGGCAGGAAGCCGGCGATGATGATCACCGGCATCTTGCTGCCGGCCTCGGCGACGAGGATGCCGAGCGTCGCCGTCAGGGCGTACGCCGGCGCGACCGACGAGATGCCGAGGACGGTGCCGCCGAACAGCCCGACCGCACCTTCCGAAAGACCCTTGCCGACGAGGTCGCCCTCTGCTTGGTGATGCGGGTCGTGCTCGCCCTGCATGTCAGCCTCCGTGGTCCGCCGCGATCCTCCGGCTCCGTCAATCTAGGCCCTGGTCGAGACCTCGTCGACAGACGTGCAGACCGGCTCTCTGCACACCTGTCGGCCTGCCCTCGGTGCGTGGCATAGTGCCGAGAACCCATGCTCGGGGACCCCGGCCGACGCAGGAGGAGCCGATGGCTCAGCATCCGCTCGAACCGCTCGACGAGTCGGAGTTCCGACAGGTCGCCGCCGCGCTCCGGCGCGACCAGTCGCTCTCGCCCTCGTGGCGGTTCGCCTCGATCGAGCTGGTCGAGCCACCCAAGGCCGAGGTGAAGGCCTGGACGCCGGGTGACCCGGTGCGTCGTACGGCCTTCGCGGTGGTGTGGAACCGCGACGACAACCAGACGTGGGAGGGCGTCGTCGACCTGGACGACGACACCGTCGTGTCGTGGACGCACGTCCCGGGCGTGACGCCGCACTTCACGGTCGACGAGTACCACGAGGTCGACGAGGCGATGCGCGCACACCCGGACGTGGTCGCCGCGCTGGCCGAGCGCGGCATCACCGACCTGTCGCTGGTGACGATCGAGGTGTGGACCTACGGCAAGGCGATGATGCCCGAGCAGTGGCGCGACCGCCGTCTCGGCTGGTGCGACATCTGGTACCGCGAGACGCCGGAAGGCAACCTCTACGCCCACCCGGTCTCCGGGCTGAAGCTCGTCGTGGACGTCAACAGCCTCGAGCTGCTCGAGGTGGAGAACGACCACGACCACGGCAAGCCGGACGTCGACGGCGAGTACGTCCCCGGCCCGTGGACGGGCGAGCCGCGCGACCTCAAGCCGCTGCACATCACCCAGCCCGAGGGGGTCTCCTTCACCGTCGAGGGCACCGAGCTGAAGTGGCAGAACTGGACGATGCGGCTCGGCTTCAACTACCGCGAGGGCCCGGTCATCTACCAGGTGTCGTACGACGACCACGGCACCCAGCGCGACATCGCCTACCGGATGTCGTTCACCGAGATGGTGGTGCCCTACCGCGACGCCTCCTTCGACCACTACCGCCGCACCGCCTTCGACATCGGCGAGTGGGGGCTCGGCTTCATGACGACCTCGCTCGAGCTGGGCTGCGACTGCCTCGGCGAGATCCGCTACCTCGACGCCGTGCTGCACGACACCAAGGGCGAGCCCTACACGATCACCAACGCGATCTGCCTGCACGAGGAGGACAACGCCGTCCTCTGGAAGCACGTCGACCACGACCTGGGCGCAGAGGTCCGACGGATGCGACGCATGGTGGTGTCGTGCCACGCGACCGTGGCGAACTACGAGTACCTCGTCTACTGGCGCTTCTACCAGGACGGCAACATCGAGTGCGAGGTGCGCGCGACCGGCCTGATGGTGACCACGCCGTACGGCGACGACGGCCCGCCGCCGACCGGGACCGTGGTGGACAACCGCACCTACGCGCCGTTCCACCAGCACTTCCTGGTCGCCCGGCTCGACATGGACGTCGACGGCGGCGACAACACGGTGATGGAGGTCGACTCCCGGGCGCTGCCGACCTCCGAGGACAACCCCTACGGCCTGGCCGTCGTCACCGAGGCCACGCCGGTCGCGTCGGAGTCGGAGTCGGCCCGCGACTTCAACTGGGCGACGCAGCGCTCGTGGAAGGTGGTCAACCCCAACAAGACCAACAAGGTCGGCACGCACCCGGCGTACAAGCTGGTGCCGGCGGCCTCCATCCCCGCGATGATGGAGCCCGACGCGCCCCAGTTCCGGCGCGCTCCGGTGATCGGTCATGCGGTGTGGGTGACCCAGCACCACGACGACGAGCGCTGGCCGTGCGGCGCCTACCCGACGCAGTCCGAGGATGACGACGGCATCTCGCGCTGGATCTCCGACGACGAGCCGCTGGAGAACACCGACGTCGTGCTCTGGCACGTCTTCGGCATCCACCACATCACCCGCATCGAGGACTGGCCGATCATGCCCGCCGACACGGTCGCGTTCTGGCTCAAGCCGTTCGGCTTCTTCGACCAGAACCCCTCGATCGACGTCCCGCCGTCGATGAAGGCCGACGGGGAGTCGTGCCACACCGGTGCCGGCGACCACGAGCACGGCGAGCACGGCGACCACACCCACGAGCGCTGACCGAGGGCGTGTGATGCCCGACCTGTTGTCCCTGTTCCCGCCGGCCAGCGAGCTCGCCGACGACGGCATGCTCGTGGTGGGCGGGTGTCGCGCCGACGAGCTGGCCGAGGAGTTCGGGACGCCCGTGCTCGTCGTCGCCGAGCAGGCACTCCGTGCGACGGCGCAGGCCTACAAGGACGGGCTGCGCGACCGCTGGCCGAAGAGCCGGGTGGTGTTCGCCTCGAAGGCGTTCCCGTGCACGGCGATCCAGCGGGTGATGGTCGAGGAAGGACTCGGGCTCGACGTCGCCGGTGGTGGCGAGATCCTCACCGCCGTCAAGGCAGGCGTCGACCCGGGGCGCGTCGTGCTGCACGGCAACGCCAAGAGCGACGAGGACATCGCGATGGCCGTCGAGCACGGACTCGGGCTGGTCGTGGTCGACAACGCCGACGACGTCGACCGGCTGGAGGCCACCGTGCCCGCCGGTCGCACCCAGGACGTGCTCGTGCGGATCATCCCGGGCGTCACCGCCGACACGCACGCGAGCGTGCTCACCGGCCACGAGGGGTCGAAGTTCGGCCTGACGCCGGACCAGGCACGACCCCTGATCCAGCGGATCGAGGGCAGCCCCCGCCTGCGGATGCAGGGCCTCCACGTCCACGTCGGCTCGCAGATCCTCGACGTCGAGCCGTTCGCGGCGTCCGTCGAACCGGTCGCGAGGCTCGGCGAGTTCCCGGTCTACGACCTCGGCGGCGGGCTGGGCGCCCGCTACACGTGGGCCGACGAGCCCCCGTCGATCCCCGACTACCTCGACGCCCTGACCGCCGCTGCCCGCGAGCACCTGCCGGCGGAGGCCGAGGTCATCATCGAGCCGGGGCGGAGCATGGTCTGCACGGCGGCCACCACCGTCTACCGCGTGACGACGGTCAAGCGCGGCTCGACCACCTTCGTCGCCGTCGACGGAGGCATGGGCGACAACCTCGAGGTCGCGTTGTTCGACCAGCGCTTCGAGGCCGGGATCGTCGGCCGCTTCGACGGTCCGGGTGCCGAGCGCGTGACGGTCGTCGGCCGGCACTGCGAGAGCGGTGACGTGCTCGTCGACGGGGTGGAGCTCTCCGCGCCGGAGGTGGGCGACCTGCTCGCCGTACCTGCCACGGGGGCGTACTGCTACACGATGGCGAACAACTACAACGGCGCCCGGCGGATCCCGGTGGTGTTCGCCCGAGACGGCCGGGCTCGGCTCGTCGTACGACGTGAGACCTGGGACGACCTGACCGCCCGGGACGTCGACTGACCGATACCCCCGGGCCGTGTCGGCCCCGCGGCGCGGCATTGTGGGTGCGACTCCTTATCGTGGACCTGTGGAGCCAAGTCGGCACGACGTCGCGACGGCGCACACGGCACCCCCCGCCGTGCGCGAGACGTGGCGCACCCGCACCGTGTCGCTCTTCGACCACGTGGTGCCGGCGCGACTCCGCTTCCTGGTGCTGCTCGCGCTGGTGATGTGCGTCGCGACGGCCCTGGTGACCCGGTGGCAGGACCTCCCCGTCCGCGACCCCGACAACGGGCTCGGGCCGTCCTGGGTGCGGCTGCCGCTGATCCTGCTGGTCGCGGTCCTCATCGACGTGGTGCCGCGGATGGTCGTGCGCGCTCGCCGCGGGACAGCCGTGCCCGTCGCCGTGCGCGAGGTGCTCGTCGAGCGGTGGCCCCGCGCCCAGGTGCAGTTCTCGCTGCTGGGGCTGGCGAGCTGGTACCTCACCTACGTCGCGTTCAGAAACCTCAAGAGCGCGGTGCCGTTCGTCAACGACCGGCTCTGGGACCAGAAGTTCGAGACCTGGGACAAGATCCTGTGGCTCGGGCACTACCCCGGCCAGCTGATGCACGACGTGCTCGGCACCGGGTGGGCGGCGACCTTCTTCGCCGTCGTCTACGTCCTGTGGATCGGGCTGATCCCGGCCAGCCTCGCCTGGGCCCTGGCCTGGACCCGCAACCACGCGGTCGCGGCGTGGTACATCACGGCGCTCGCGCTCGACTGGGCGCTCGGCGTGACGGCGTACTACCTGTTCCCGACGCTCGGCCCGATCTACTCCCGGCCGGCCGACTTCGCCGCGCTGCCCGACTCGGCCACCTCGCTGCAGCAGGCGATGATCGACGACCGGGTCGCCGTGCTCAACG
This sequence comes from uncultured Actinomycetota bacterium, assembly GCA_963722835.1. GTDB lineage: Bacteria > Actinomycetota > Actinomycetes > Propionibacteriales > Nocardioidaceae > Marmoricola. Next base: position 617,360 of record CAVROK010000010.1, on the reverse strand, counting down.
GACCGCACGCGGTCGACACCCTGCAGACGATCGCGGCCTTCCCCTCCCTGCACGTCGGGATGATGGTCACGCTCTGCCTGATGGTGCACTGGAACACCCGCAACCGGATCGCGCGCACCCTCGCCTGGGTGATGCTCGGCGCTCACCATCCTGGCGACGCTCTACCTCGGCTGGCACTTCTTCATCGACGTGATCGGCGGGGCCGCCGTCGGCGCCCTGGCCGCCTGGCTCGGTGGGATGGTCATCGGACCGAAGCGACGGGCCGAGGCGACCGAGGCCACGCCGGAGTGAGTGACCCCACGCCGGTCGCGCCCCGACGCGGACGGCCCGGGTACGACCAGGAGACGGTGCTGCGGCGCGCGATCGCGGTCTTCAACCAGCAGGGGTACGACGCCACCAGCATCGGCGACCTGGCCCGGGAGCTCGGGGTCACCAAGTCGGCGATCTACCACCACGTCGCGAGCAAGGAGGCCCTGCTCGCGGCCGCCCTCGACGAGGCGCTCGACGGGCTGTCGCGGGCCATCGACGCGGCGGTCGAGGAGTCCGACGGCGCGACCGCCTACGAGCGGCTGCGCACCGTCGTGCGCCAGTCGGTCGAGATCCTCGGCGAGCACCTGCCCGCCGTGACGCTGCTGCTGCGCGTGCGCGGCAACAGCCCGGTGGAGCTGGCCGCGCTCGAGCGACGACGCATCATCGACGACAAGCTCGCGAGCCTGGTGCGCGCCGCCGTCGACGAGGGCTCGCTGCGCAGCGACATCGCGCCCGAGCTGATCAGCCGGCTGCTGTTCGGGATGGTGAACTCGCTGGTCGAGTGGTACCGCCCCGACGGCCCCGTGCCGGTCCACGAGATCTCCGCGGCGGTCACGGACCTGGCGTTCGAGGGACTCCGTCGGGACGGATAGTGCGATGCAATCGGACCCTCCGGGAGGCCGGGCGTGGGTCCGAATGCATCGCACTATCCGGGACTTTCGGCTCACTGGGTCAGCGGCAGCCGGATCCGGAGGACGGTCCCGCCGGCGCTGGTGTCGATCTCGATGGTGCCGCCGTGGCGCTCGACGACCACCCGACGGGCGATGTCGAGGCCGAGGCCGGTGCCGTGGCCGACGTCCTTGGTGGTGAAGAACGCCTCGAAGGCACGGGCGGCCACCTCGTCGGGCATGCCGGGTCCGGTGTCCCCGATCTCCACGACGACCCCCTCCCCGTCGTACCGGGTGGAGATGCGGAGGGTCCCCGTGCCGTCCATCGCGTCGACCGCGTTGTCGACCAGGTTGGTCCACACCTGGTTCAGCTCGCCCGGGTAGGCCTCGACCTGGGGTACGTCGCCGGCGTACTCGCGCACCACCGTGACGTCGGGGCGGAGCTTGTGGCCGAGCATCACCAGGGTGCTCTCGAGGCCGTCGGTCACGTCGACGCGCTGCAACGAGGCCCGGTCGAGCTGGGAGTAGGAACGGACGGAGGTGACCAGCTCGGAGACGCGCCTCGTCGACTCCTTCACCTCGGAGATCAGCGTCGTCGTCGTGACCGTGCTCGCCACCCACTCGAGGCCCGGAGCCAGGGCATCGCTGCCCACGGCACCGGCCGCGCGCTCGCACCACGCGAGGTCGACACCGGCCGCGGCCAGCGCCGGGGCGATCACCCAGGCGCGCTCGACGCCTCGCTGCTCGAGCCACGCCAGCAGCTCGTCCTCCAGGTCCGCCAGCTCGAGCGCGTCGCGACCCGCGTCGACCGGCGGGAGCTCCTGGCGCAGGGAGTCGAGGGCGGTGAACTGGTCGGCCGAGATCTGGCCCTGGGCCAGCGCGTGCAGCGACGTCAGCAGGCTCTGCGTGGACTCCTCGAGGGCGGTCACCGAGCGCGTCGCCGCAGCGGCCGGGTTGTTGATCTCGTGGGCGAGCCCGGCGGCGAGGGTGCCCAGCGTGACGAGCGAGTCGCGCTGCCGCGCGGTCGACTCGATGGTCCGCGCGGTCCGGTAGAGACCCTCCAGCAGGTGACCGGCGAAGGGGAACCACCGGTTCGACCGCTCGCGCAGCGCCTCGGCGGGCACCCGGAGGAGACGACCGGGGGTGATGCCGCGGCCGGTCGCGAGGTAGACCCCGTCCTGGTCCCACGCGCGGAAGCCGCCGGCCCAGCGGCCCGGCATGTCCATCCGGCCGACGACGATGTCCTCGCGGCCGACCCGTCGGACCAGCTCGACCGCGCCTTCGACCAGCACCCACCACGAGTCGGCATGGTCGCCCTCGTGGAACAGCTCGACCCCGGGTACGACGGCGACCTCGTCACCGGCGCCGACGAGGTCGGCGAGCTGTTCGTCGGTGAGGCCGTCGAACAGCTCGAAGGCGCGTACGTCGTCGAGGTGCATCAGACCATCGCCAGGTAGCGGTGCACGAGGTACACCGACATCGCACCCTCACCGACGGCGGACGCCACCCGCTTCATCGAGTCGAGCCGGACGTCGCCCGCGGCGAACACCCCCGGGACGCTCGTCTCGAGCGCGAACGGGGTGCGCGGCAACGGCCAGTGGCCGGCGTGCGCCGGGCTCTGCAGGTCCTGACCCGTGACGACGAACCCCTTCTCGTCCCGGACCACGGCGTCACCCAGCCAGCCGGTGCGCGGCGAGGCGCCGATGAAGACGAACAGCCAGCTCGCGCTGACCTCCTCGCGGTCGCCCGTGTCGCGGTCGACCAGCGTGAGCCGCTCGAGGTGACCGTCGCCCTCGCAGGCACCGACCTCACTGCGGAAGCGCACCTCGATGTTCGATGTCGCGGTGATCCGCTCGATCAGGTAGCGCGACATGCTGGCCTCCAGGGAAGCCCCGCGGACGAGCATCACGACGCGCTTGGCGAAGCGCGCCATGTTGAGCGCCGCCTGTCCCGCGGAGTTCGCCGCGCCGACCAGGTAGACGTCGTCGCCCTGGCACTGGCTCGCGTCGCTGGCGGTCGCCCCGTAGTAGACACCGCGGCCGGTGAGATCGTCGACACCGTCGGCCTCGAGCCGACGGTAGGAGACCCCCGTCGCCACGATCAGCGACCGCGCCTCGATCTCGCCGGACCCCTCGAAGAGGACCGCGTGCACCGGGCCGCGGGTCTCGAAGCCGACGACGTCGTGGGGCAGCACCATCTCCGCGCCGAAGCGGGAGACCTGGGCGACGGCACGCTGGGTCAGGTCCGAACCGGTCAGCCCTCTCGGGAAGCCGAGGTAGTTCTCGATCGCCGCGCTCTGGCCGGCCTGCCCTCCCGGGCCCTCGCGCTCCACGATGACGGTGCTGAGCCCCTCCGACGCGGCGTAGACGGCGGCTGCGAGACCGGCCGGTCCGCCGCCGACGATGCACACGTCGTAGAGCGGTTGCTCGGCCGTGGTGCGCAGGCCGAGTGCGGAGGCCAGGTCGAGGGTCGTCGGGCAGCGCAGCGTCTGCCCGTCCGGGACGAGCACCAGCGGCAGGTCGTCGGGGGTGGCCTCGGCGAGCGCCACCAGACGCTGGCCCTCCTCGTCGAGCTCGACGTCGTACCACTTGGAGGGGACGTGGTTGCGGGCCAGGAACGTCTTCAGCGCGTGGCTGCGGTCCGACCACCGGTGGCCGACCACGCGCAGGTCGGAGGTGTGGTCGGGGTTGGCCTGGTGCCAGTCGCCGAGGAGGTCGTCGATGACCGGGTAGAGCCGCTCCTCGGGAGGGTCCCAGGGCTTGAGCAGGTAGTAGTCGAGCCCGATGTCGTTGATCGCCTTGATGGCGACGTCGGTGTCGGCGTACGCCGTGAGCAGGAGGAACTTCGCACCCGGAGCGTGGGTGCGGGCCTGGTCGAGCATCTCGATGCCGGTCATCCCGGGCATCCGCTGGTCCGCCGCGATCAGCGCCACCGGCTGCTGCCGCAGCGCCAGCCGGGCCAGCAGCGAGAGCGCCTCGTCGCCCGAGGTCGCCGCGACGATCCGGTAGTCGGCGCCGTAGCGGGCGCGCAGGTCGCGGCTGATCGCGGCCGAGACCTGCGGGTCGTCATCGACGGTGAGGATGGCGGGTTTGCTCATGGTCCACCCACGGTAGCGACTTCGGCGACCCGGGTAGTTCGGACCGAATGGCCGGTCCACACCGGTCCTTCGGCTGCCGTCTGGTCCGAACTATCCGGGAACAGGCTTGCCGGTCGACCGGCTGCGGCCGCGGAACTCGGCGATCACGGTGCCGTCGGTCGGCCGGGTCACCGTGACGTCGTACAGACCCGAGCGGCCGCGCAGCGCGCGCTCGGTCGCCGTCGCCACGAGCTCGTCGCCGAGCTTCGCGGACTCCAGGAAGGTGACGTCGAAGCCGGACGCGACGGTCACGGTGCCGTGGGTGTTGCACGCGAAGGCGAAGGCGCTGTCGGCGAGCGAGGCGACCATGCCGCCGTGGCAGAGGTCCCAGCCGTTGATCATGTCCTCGCGCACGGTCATCCGGAGCGTCGCCGTGCCGGGGCCGACCGAGACGACCTCCATCCCGAGCGCCTGCGAGGCCACGTCGCCGGACCACATCACCTCGGCGCTCCTGCGCGCGACCTCGTCGGGCGTGGTCATGCGTCGAAGTCCACGGTGACCTCGTCGGAGACCGGGTGCGACTGGCAGGTCAGCACGAAGCCACGCTCGACCTCGTCGTCGTCGAGCGCGTAGTTGCGCCGCATGTCGACCTCGCCATCGGTGAGGTGCGCGCGGCAGGTGCCGCACACGCCGCCCTTGCAGGCGAACGGCAGGTCGGCACGCGTGCGCTGGGCCGCGTCGAGGATCGACTGGTCCTTCGGCATCGCCGCGGTCGTGCTCCGCCCGTCGAGTACGACGGTCACGCTGCTCGTCTCGCCGGTCACCACCGCCTCGGGACGGTTGACCTCCGGCGGCGGCTCGTCGACGTAGAACAGCTCGAAGTGCACCTTCTCCCGCGCCACCCCCAGCTGCTCGAGGGTGTCCCGGGCGTCCGCGATCAGCCCGAACGGCCCGCACAGCCACACGTGGTCGACCGCACCCAGCGGGACCAGGGCGGTGAGCAGCCGGCGCAGGCGGTCGGCGTCGAGCCGGCCCGAGAACAGCTCGACGTCACGCGGCTCGCGCGACAGCACATGGACGAGATCGAGGCGGGAGCCGTAGCGGTTCTTCAGGTCGGCCAGCTCCTCGGCGAACATCACCGACGTGGTCGTCCGGTTGCCGTAGAGCAGCGTCAGCCGCGAGTCCGGATGGCTCAGCACCGTCGAGACGATCGACATCATCGGCGTGATGCCCGACCCGGCAGCGATGCACAGGTGCCGACCGCCGTCCGGGACAGCGCGGAAGCTGCCGCGGGGCGTCTGCACCTCGACCTCGTCGCCGGGTCGCACCTCGTTGACCAGCCACTCGGAGAAGCGCCCGCCCGGGATCAGGCGTACGCCGACCCGTGGCCTCTCCCCCACCTGAGCGCAGATGGAGTAGTCGCGACGGTGGTCCTCACCGTCGATGATCCGCCGCAGGGTCAGCGACTGCCCGGCATCGAAGTCGTACGCCGCGCGCAGCTCCTCCGGCACGTCGAAGGTGACCGCGACCGCGTCGTCACAGAGCCGCTCGACCGACGCGACGGTCAGGGTGTGGAAGGTGCCGCGGCCGGTGCGTTCGGGGGCCGTCGAGACCATCAGATCTCCTTCACGTGCTCGAAGGGCTCGAGGCAGGACGTGCAGCGGTACATCGCCTTGCACGCCGTCGGACCGAACTCCGAGGTCAGCTCGACGTCGGGGCTCCCGCATCGGGGGCAGCTGAGCGAGCGTCGGATCGGCAGCAGGTTCAAGCCAACGGGTCCCCGTGGGTGCGGCGCCCGGTGGAGAGATCCCGTGGTCGGCCAGCGCCTGCCGCCCGCGCTCGGTGATCCAGTCGCTCGACCAGGCCGGGCTCAGGCTGACCCGCACCTCGGCCTCGAACCCGGCGTCCGCGAGCCGGTGCACCAGGTCGTCGCGCATCGTCGCCATCGCCGGGCAGCCGGAGTACGTCGGGGTGATCGTCACGACCACCTTGTCGTCGTGCTCCTCCACCGACCGGAGGACGCCGAGGTCCGCCAGGGTGAGCATCGGCATCTCCGGGTCGGTGACCGACGCGGCGACTTCCCTTGCCGCAACCACCGTCGGTTGAGCTTGTCGAAACCCCGATGCGCTGCGCTGCACGGTCATGTCACCACCGCCCCATCGGGTGGGCGCGGGCGACCGACTGCATCTCGGCGAGCAGGTGCGAGAGGGCCTCGGTGTGCCGGCCGTGCCGACCGCCACCGCCGCTGACCGGACCGACCTGCGGGACATCGTGGCGCTCGACGCCGCTGACCGAGAAGACCTGGTCGAGGACCACCCCGACCTCGGCGGACACCGTCGAAGGCGCGACCCCGACGCCGGCCGCAGCGACGGACGTCTCGACCGGGTGGTCGGTGAACAGCTCGTCGTGGAACGACAGCACCTGCGACAACGCGGCGAGCAACCGTGAGCGCGACTCGTCGGTGCCCTGCGCGAGCGTCAGGAACCAGCGACCGGCGTAGTGGCGGTGGTAGGTGACCTCCTTGACTCCCTTCTCGGCGATCGCGGAGAGCACCTGGTCGCGCGAGGCGACCAGCCGCTCCAGCAGCGCGAGCCGCCAGGTCGAGAACAGCAGCAGCCGCACGATCGTCACGGCGAAGTCGCCGTTGGCCGGCTCGACCAGGCGCACGTTGCGGAGCTCGGCGTCATCGCGGAAGAACGCCAGCGCGTCCTCGGGCGGGACGGGCGACCCCTCCGGCAGCGCGGGCACGACACCCGGCGATGCGGCCGCCGCACGGGCGAGCAGCAGCCGGGCCTGACCGAGCAGGTCGAGCGCGATGTTGGCCAGCGCGATGTCCTCCTCGAGGTCGGGCGCGTGGCTGCACCACTCCGAGAGGCGGTGGGAGTAGATCAGGGCGTCGTCGCCGAGCATCAGGCAGTACGCCGCGAGCTCGTCGTGGTCGACGCCGTCGGGGATGGTCGTGTCGACCCCGGCGAGCGGGTCCTCGAAGTCCTGGCCGAAGGCCCACTGCGAGTCGTCCATCACGGTGTGGTGGTCGAGCAGCCCGTCGTACGCGTTGTCGTGGTCGGTCATCACATGTGGGGGACGTCGTCGGGGATGTCGTAGAAGGTCGGGTGCCGGTAGACCTTGTCGCCCGCCGGTGCGAACAGCGGGTCCTTCTCGTCGGGCGAGGAGGCGGCGACGGCATCGGAGCGGACCGCCCAGATGCTGACGCCCTCGTTGCGGCGGGTGTAGACGTCGCGCGCGTGCCGCAGCGCCATCTCGTCGTCGGCGGCGTGCAGCGAGCCGACGTGCACGTGGTTGAGCCCGCGCTTGCCGCGCACGAAGATCTCGTAGAGGGGCCACTCGTCCTGAGGAGCCAGGGATGAGGCGTCTCGAAGGGCTCGTCCTGGACCTCGCTCATGCGCGGACCTCCCCGTGATTTCGAGACGCTCGCTGCGCTCGCTCCTCAACCGACGAGGCAGCGAACGCCGTAGCGGCCTCGCGCACCCAGGCGCCGTCCTCGTGGGCGTGCCGGCGGTGCGCGATCCGCTGGGCGTTGCACGGACCACCGCCCTTCACGACCCGCATGAACTCGTCCCAGTCGGGCTGGCCGAAGTCGTGGTGGCCGCGCTCCTCGTTCCACTTCAGGTCGGGATCGGGCAGCGTCACCCCGAGGGCCTCGGCCTGCGGCACGCTCATGTCGACGAACTTCTGCCGCAGGTCGTCATTGGTGTCGCGCTTGATGCCCCAGGCCATCGACTGCTCGGTGTTGGGAGAGTCGGCGTCGGGCGGCCCGAACATCATCAGCGCCGGCCACCAGAACCGGTCGACCGACTCCTGCACCATCGCGCGCTGCTCGTCGGTGCCGCGCATCATCGTCGCGAGCAGCTCGAAGCCCTGCCGCTGGTGGAAGGACTCCTCCTTGCAGATCCGGATCATCGAGCGCCCGTAGGGGCCGTACGACGTCCGGCACAGCGGCACCTGGTTGCAGATCGCGGCTCCGTCGACCAGCCAGCCGATGGTGCCGACGTCGGCGTACGACAGGGTCGGGTAGTTGAAGATCGAGGAGTACTTCTGCCGGCCCTCGATCAGCATCTCGGTCAGCTCGCGGCGGGAGACGCCGAGCGTCTCGCACGCGGAGTAGAGGTAGAGCCCGTGGCCGGCCTCGTCCTGCACCTTCGCCAGCAGGATCGCCTTGCGGCGCAACGAGGGGGCGCGGGTGAGCCAGTTGCCCTCCGGCTGCATCCCGATGATCTCGGAGTGGGCGTGCTGGGCGATCTGGCGGACCAGCGTCTTGCGGTACTTCTCCGGCATCCAGTCGCGCGGCTCGATCCGGTCGTTGCGCGCGATCGTGTCCTGGAACTGGACTTCGAGCCCGGGATCGGACTCAGGCTCGGACTTGGCATCGGTGAGGGTCATGACCGTCCTCCGCGAGGATATTTACTGACCGATCGGTCTGGTATTAGTCTGCCACACATGGCCACTGACGCTCCACTCCTCGCAAGCTACGCCTCCGGACGCTGGTTCAGCGCCGACGACGAGGGCACCCCCCTCCTCGACGCCGCGACCGGCGAGACGGTCGCCCGCCTCTCCTCGACCGGCCTCGACCTGGCCGCGATGACCGACCACGCGCGCACCGTCGGCGGCGCGGGCGTCCGGGCCCTCACGTTCCACGAGCGCGCCGGCCTGATCAAGGCAGTCGCCAAGGAGCTGGGCAACCACAAGGACGAGCTCTACGCGCTGTCGGCGCGCACCGGTGCGACGAAGCGCGACTCGCTGGTCGACATCGACGGCGGCATCGGCACGCTGTTCTCGTTCGGCTCCAAGGGCACCCGCGAGCTGCCCAACGACACCGTCGTCCTCGACGGCCCGGCCGAGCGGCTCGGTCGCGAGGGCACCTTCCTCGGCCAGCACGTCTACACGTCACGTCCCGGGGTGGCGGTGCAGATCAACGCGTTCAACTTCCCGGTCTGGGGCTTCCTGGAGAAGCTCGCCCCCGCGTTCCTGGCGGGTCTGCCGAGCATCGTCAAGCCGGCCGGCCAGACGGCGTACCTCACCGAGCTGGCCGTACGCCGCATCATCGAGTCCGGCATCCTCCCCGAAGGGTCGCTGCAGCTGCTCTGCGGGAGTCCCGCCGGCCTGATCGAGGAGCTCGGCCCGCAGGACTCCGTCGCCTTCACCGGCTCGGCCGCGACCGGCGCGCACCTGCGCCAGCACCCCTCGGTCGTGCACGGCGGCGTCCGGCTCGGCGTCGAGGCGGACTCGCTGAACTGCTCGATCCTCGGGCCCGACGTCGGTGTGGAGGACCCCGAGTTCGACCTGTTCGTCAAGGGCGTCGTCACCGAGATGACCGTCAAGGCCGGGCAGAAGTGCACCGCGATCCGCCGGGCGATCGTCCCCGAGCCTCTCGCGGACGCGGTCGTCGAGGCGGTGTCCGCGCGTCTCGCGAAGATCACCGTCGGCAACCCCGCCAACGACGACGTGCGGATGGGCGCGCTGGCGAGCCTCGAGCAGCGCGACGCCGTACGCAAGGCCGTGCAGGCGCTGCGCGGCTCCGCCGAGATCGTGTACGGCGACCCCGACCACGTCGAGGTCGTCGACGCCGACCCGGTCCTCGGAGCCTTCATGTCCCCGGTCCTCCTGCGCGCCTCCGCCGGTGCCCGCGAGCCGCACGACGTCGAGGCGTTCGGACCGGTGTCGACCGTGCTCGGCTACGGCGACCTCGACGAGGCGATCGCCCTCGCCGCCCGCGGCTCCGGCTCGCTGGTCGGCTCGCTGGTCACCCACGACCCCGCGGTCGCCCGCCGGGTGACCCTCGGGCTCGCGCCCTGGCACGGGCGCATCCTGGTGCTCGACCGCGACGACGCCGGCGAGTCCACCGGCCACGGCTCACCCCTTCCGGTTCTGGTCCACGGCGGCCCGGGCCGTGCGGGCGGCGGCGAGGAGCTCGGCGGCGTACGAGCCGTGCTGCACCACATGCAGCGCACCGCGATCCAGGGCTCGCCCGACATGCTCACCGCGATCACCGGCCAGTGGACGACAGGGTGCGCAGCGCAACGACGACGGCGTGCACCCGTTCCGCAAGAGCCTGGCTTCTCTGTCCATCGGTGACACGATCTCGTCGGCCCCCCGGCTGGTCAGCCTCGAGGACATCGAGCACTTCGCGGAGTTCACCGGCGACACGTTCTACGCCCACACCGACGAGGAGGCCGCGTCGAAGAACCCGCTGTTCGGCGGCATCGTGGCGCACGGCTACCTGATCGTCTCGCTCGCCGCGGGCCTGTTCGTCGATCCCGACCCAGGTCCGGTGCTGGCCAACTTCGGCGTCGACCACCTCCGCTTCCTGACCCCGGTCAAGGCCGGCGACTCGATCGCCGTGACGTTGACGGTCAAGCAGATCACCCCGCGGACCAGCGCCGACTACGGCGAGGTGCGGTGGGACGCGGTGGTCACCAACAGCGAGGGCGCCCCCGTGGCGACGTACGACGTGCTGACGCTGGTGGCGAAGGAGTGGCCGCAGGGCTGATCGGTCGCCCTATATATGACATTTGCGCGTTATCGGGGGAATTCTGTGCCACCTTGGGGAGGTGGGCCGCGACCGGGCCCCTGGTCAAGCCGGAGATGCGCCCATGGGACTCATGACTGGATCCGCGACCCTGGACGTGGATTCTTCCAGCGAGCTCTTCCGGCTGCTGTTCAGTGCCTCCTCCCCGACCTTCGCCGCCTGGATCGAGCTCGCTCTGGGCTCGATCGCGTTCCTCGCCGCCTTCCTCACCGCTCAGGTCGCGCTGCGTGAGCAGGGCAGGACCAGACTCGCGTGGTGGGTCCTCACCGGTGCGCTGGTGGCCTGGGGCACGAGCAACGCCCTGTTCGACCTGACCGTGCTGGCACCCGCCCTGGGGTCGGCCGAGGCAGCACGCAACCTCCAGCTGGTCGCGATCACGATGATCGTGGTCAGCTTGGCCGTGATGCCGGCCGGTCGGTGGCAGCCCGGTGCCGCACTGCGCACCCGTGTCGACATCGTCGTGATGCTCGTGTGCGTGGCCCTGATGGGCACGGTGGTCGTCGTGCGCTTCGTCCTCGCCAACGCCTCGTCGCCGGGCGACACCCTGTTCGCACTCCTCTACCCGGGCGCTGCACTGCTGCTGTGCAGCCAGGCGTACGCGAAGGCTCGTCGCGTCGGGAACAGGTCTCGCCCGGAGCTCCCCGCGTTCGTGGCGGCCTTCGCGGCCTGGGCACTCGCCGGGCTCGCGTACGCCCTGACCACCCCGTCGGGCTTCATCGGCGCGCCGGTGGTCAACCTGGCCTTCGCCTGCGGGACCCTCCTGATCTCCTACGGCGCCTGGGCCGCCGGCAAGCCGGGCCGCTCGACCACGGGCCGGCAGCTCCGACCGCACCGGGCCCTGCTGGTGCTGCCCGAGATCGTGATCGTCGCCGCCGCGACAGCAGCCATGCTCGGTGGTCTGCACACCTGGTACGACTGGACCATCGGCGCCATCGCAGCGGTCGCCGTCGTCGTACGCCAGTCCATCTTCTCCTCCGACGCCCGCCGCTCGCGTGCCTCCCTGGAGGCCGAGGTCAAGGATCGCACCGACCAGCTCCAGCGCGTCAACGCCGAGCACGAACGCATCCTGGGAGCGGTCGGCGAAGGCATCGTCGGCGTGGACGCCGACGGACGGATCACGTTCGTCAACGCGGCCGCAGGTCGGATGCTCGGCTACGAACCGGCGGCCCTGGTCGGCAGGGATGCATGTGCAGCGCTCTGCGGTGGGGCGCACGAGCACTGCCCGCTGCGCATGGTCGGCGCGCTCGGCCATGTCGTCACCGACGAGCAGACCGCCTACCGTCGGAGCGACGGCTCGCTGCTTCCCGTGGAGGTCACCGCGGCCCCCAAGGAGGCGCCCAACGGCCAGGGCCGGGCGGGTGTGGTCGTGGCCTTCCGTGACATCACCGAGCGCCAAGCCGTCGAGCAGATCAAGCAGCAGTTCGTGAGCTCGGTGAGCCACGAGCTGCGGACCCCGCTGACCTCGATCCGCGGTGTGCTCGAGATGCTCTCCGACGGCGACGCCGGGGAGCTCCCCGAGACCGCCCACACCTTGATCGCCACGGCCCAGCGAGGCAGCGAGCGACTCAGCCGGCTCGTCAACGACATCATCGACGTCGAGAAGCTCGCCACCGGCGACTTCAGCGTGGTGCCCCGCCCGACCGACGTACCCACCTTGATCGGGGATGCGATCGCATCCCTGGAGGGCCTCGCGGCCGCGACCGGTGTGCGCATCCGCTTCGGCGAGGTCGGCGGGCAGGCCCTGTGCGACCCCGACCGGGTGGAGCAGGCACTGGTCAACCTGATCGGCAACGCGGTCAAGTTCAGCCCGGAGGACGGAGTCGTCCTGGTGAGCACGGTCGTCGAGGAGACCCAGGTGGTGGTCTCGGTGCGGGACCAAGGTCGAGGCATCCCCGCGGACCAGCTGACGAGCGTGTTCGAGCGCTTTCACCAGGTGAACGCCAGCGACGCCACGGAAAAGGGCGGCACCGGGCTCGGGCCTGACCATCACGCGCTCCATCGTGGAGCGGCACGGCGGTCGCATCTGGGTCGAGAGCACCCCGGGTGCAGGCACCACCTTCTCCTTCACGCTGCCGCTCGCACCCCTGGCGCCCCACGAAAAGGCCGAACCTCCGCACCCGGGGGCCAGGATCCTTCGCTGAGTGTCAGGAGATCTTGCCCGCGACGACCTTCTCCAGGGCGAGGAACTCCTGGACAGGGCTCATCTCGTTCAGCTTGGTCTGGAAGTCGATGTTCTCGCCGACCTTGTTCACCCGGGCGGCCACCTGCTTGTACTTCGCGCTGAAGGCATCCATGGCGATGTCACCCGAGCTGAGCTTCGTCATCAGCGAGCGGCGCTCGGTGACGATCTCGGTGAATCCCGAGCCGAAGGCCGCCAGGTTGGCGTTCTCGGACGCGCTCAGCTCCTCGAGGGCAGGGAGGCAGTCGGCGATGGCCGGGCGGTACTGCGACAGCATCTTGCGACCGAAGTCAGCAGGCGAGCTCGGCGAGGTCTCGATCTTGGCCGAGGTGAACACATCACCGCAGGCGGCGAAGACCTGCTGCAGCATCGGAAACTCGCCGAACAGGGTGTCGTAGAACTCGTCGCCTTCCTGCGCCTTCTCCGAGTAGGTCTCGTAGGCCTTGGCGACGTCTGTGTCCTCGAGCGCCTTCAGGTCCTCGACCTCGTCGATGGCATCGTCACGCTTCTCCACGGCCTCGTCGAAGGCGGTGGTCACGGACTCGAGGGCAGCATCGTCAGCCGTGCCCTTGGGGTGGCTCTTGAAGTAGGCCACGGAGGTCTTCTGCACCTTCGTGCCGGCGTCGTACACGGCCTGGTAGTCAGCCTTCAGGTCCGCCAACGCTGTCTTGGCCTCCGTGAAGTCGACCTTGCTCGGTGGCGTGTCGTTCGACGCGGCCTTCTCGCCACCGCCTTCACCGCCTCCGCCGCCCCCGCACGCAGTCAGCACCACGGCAGCGGCCAGGGCGGCTACGAGCGGTCGGAGTGAGGAGGTGGGGAAGCGCATGAGCGTCCTTTCGGATCGAGGGCGCGCGGTGCACCGAGCCGGTATATGCCCGTGGGTCTCGGCGGCCAAACCCGTCCGGCGGCAGGATGATCGTCATGAAGAGCGCGCGGGATCGACTCGTGACCGACAACGCGCACGCGCTCCAGCGCCTCGCGACCTGACCCACGACTTCGACGCGGTCGTGGCAGCCTCGCGGGACACCAACGCGGATGAACGAGCACAACCGCGAGGGGCAACGACCGCCTTCGAGCGGTCACAGCCGGGAAGCCCTGGCCCGGCAGGCGGAGCACCATCTCGAGGAGATCGATGCCCCCTTGAAGAGATTGGATGCTGGCACGTACGGAACGTGCGAAGCCTGCGGGACCCCGACCTTGATCGCGCACGACCGCGTCGCCACTCGGGTCGTCCGGCCGCAGGTAGCGTGGTTCGGGTGATGGATGTGCGTGACCTCGCTCTTCCCGTCATCGGCGCGCCCATGGCAGGTGGTCCCTCCACCGCTGCGCTCGCCGCGGCTGTTTCCGATGCCGGGGGGCTTGGATTCTTGGCCGCCGGCTACCAGAGCACCGACGCGGTGGCCGCCGAGGTGGCGACGGTGCGGGCGACCTCGACCGCGCCGTTCGGTGTGAACGTGTTCGTGGTCGAGCCCTACCAGCCCGACATGGCGAAGCTCGGTGCGTACCGCCACACGCTGGAACCGGAGGCAGCTCACTTCGACATCGAGTTGGGTGAAGCACGCTGGGACGACGACCACTGGCAGGAGAAGGTCGACCTGGTGCTCGACCTGCGGCCGGACGTGGTCTCGTTCACCTTTGGATGCCCGAGCGCTGAGGTGCTTCGGCAGGTCGCCAGATAGCGGGGTGCTGTCGATGGTGACGGTCACCTCAGTGTCCGAGGCCCGGGTGGCAGTCGCCCGCGGCGCCGCCTCGCTGTCGGTCCAGGGTCCGAACGCAGGCGGTCACCGCGGCACGTGGGACCTGGAAGCGCCTCCGGACAAGACGCCACTGCTCGACCTCGTGTCCGCCGTGCTGGCGGTGGTCGACGTGCCGGTGGTCGCCGGGGGCGGTGTCCACGACGCAGCTGGGCTGCAGTCGCTGAGGGACGCAGGTGCGGCCGCGGCCCAGGTCGGGACCGCGTACCTCCTCGCGGAGGAGGCAGGGACGAACCCGACCCACCGAGCCGCCTTGGAGGACCCGGCATTCCCCGAGACCGCCGTCACTCGGGCGTACACCGGCCGGTGGGCACGCGGCCTCGCCAACCGGTTCATCGCTGCCCACGCGGACGCCCCCGCGGGGTATCCCCACGTCCACCACCTCACGTCCCCGCTTCGGCGAGCGGCTGCTGCCGCTGGCGATACGGACGTCGCCCACATGTGGGCCGGGACCGGGCACGTCCACACCCGGGCTTGCACGCGCTGCGGAGATCACCCGCTCGCTCGCTCTCTAGGCATCCCGGCCGCGTCCGGTGCCGCCCGGGCCCTAGGCTGCAGAACCTCGTGGCGTGCCGGTCGGATGTCGCAAGCACACTCGGCCTCGCGCAGGGCACAGCACCTGCTTCGACAAGCGCGCCACGGATCGACGACCCGTCAGTGAGGAAAACGTATGTGCCGAGTTCTCGCCTACATCGGGCCAGAAACACCGTTGGAGAACCTGCTGCTCAAGCCGGAGAACAGCCTCGTCAACCAGGCCCTCGACCCGGAGCGTCACCCGGAGCTTCAGCTCGCAGGGTGGGGGTTCGGGGCCTGGGGCGAGCACCTGCTCAAGCCAGAAGAACCCTTGGTCTACCACCGACCCATGGCTGCCTTCTACGACGACAACGCCAACAGCATCATTCCGAGCCTGCAGGCCCACACGATGCTTGCTCATGTGAGGGCAGCCGCCTACAACTCGGCGACCGTGCTGGCCGACGAGAACTGCCACCCCTTCTCCTACAAGGAGACCCCGTGGATCATCGCCCAGAACGGTGACCTGCCGGGCTGGCAGCTCCTGCAGAGGGAGCTGCTCCAGCACTGCAAGGACACGTATCTCAAGCAGATGCGCGGCTCGACCGACACCGAGTTCCTCTACGTGCTGCTGCTCTCCCTGCTGGAGGGCGACAGCAACGCCGACGTCCAGCGCGCGATCGAAGACATGCTCGGGCTCATCGCCCAGGCGATGAAGGAGCTCGATCTCGGAGCACTGACCAAGCTGAAGATGGCCCTGGTCTCCCCGAAGCGCATCATCGGGGTCAACTGGGGTCTCGGACACCAGGGCGAGACCGATCCGACGGGTGACTGGGAAGAGCTGCGCAAGTCCGGTCCGGGCACCAGCGACTTCCTGCTGTCCATGCTGCTGGAGCCGATGTATCTGCTGATGGGTCGCAACTTCGACCACGATGACACGTCCTACGGCTTCGAGGAGTGCACGGAGGACGAGGCGACGTCCGTCGTCTTCGCCTCCGAGCCCTTGACCGACGACGAGGGCTGGTCGCACGTGGAGTTCGGAGAGATCGTGTTTCTCGAGAAGAAGGGCGAGCACATCACGCGAAGCGTCAGTCGGTTGAAGGTGTAGGCGCGCCTACACGGGGCGCTCAGACGGAGTTGTGTCGAGTGCCAAGACCTCTCACCGTGAGGACGCTCTCAGCCGTTGCCATCCACCCGTGTGTAGACGATGTGCTCGGTCGCGGGCGCACCACCTTCGGGATAGTGCCAGGTGCCGACGTACTGAGAGGTTGTCCTCATTGAGGGTGGCTCGGAAGTAGGTGTTTGAGCCCTCCTCGCCGAGGCTGACGCGGATCTTCTGGTCCTCCAGCACCCACGTGTAGGTGGCCTCGTCGCCCATGGTGTCCATGTATCGAGCGACCAGGGTGCCGCGTTCTTCGTCGTACGTGATGTGCTGGATGACTCTCATTCGCGAGTCACCCACCCGAAAGTCGACGTAGGCGACCAGCAGGCGACCTCCGTTCTTTGCCTGGTACTCGGCCTGGCCGCTGATGTCTGGCCCATCGACTCGCCACGTGCCGACCAAGAGCTCACTCAGCTCAACGAGCTTGGCGTGTGGTTCGTCCACTGCGTTCAGGATGTGGGCGTCAGGGTCTGCCACGGAGTACCTCTCTCTCGTGCACGCAGCTCGCCGGTGCGCCACTCCAACTACCGTCAGCCTCACATGCTGGGCACAAGCCGTTCAGCCGAGCGCTTCAGCGGCGCCGTTCGTCAGACCCGACTCCGCACCACCCGAGCCGCCCACGGCCCGAGCGGGTCGTCGGCCGCAACGTCGGCACTCTCGTTGCGTGAGCACGACCTCGCCGTCAGACGGGCACACCCTCGGCCGACGGCACCAGCCCGTCCTTGGACGACAGGTTCGCGACCACGGTCAGCGTCGTCCCGTCCAGGGAGCGCGTGAACGCGTAGAGCTGCTCGTGGTCGGGCACCAGCATGGTGAAGTCGCCGTGTGCCACGACGGGCTCGGAGTGGCGCAGGGCGATCAGCCGGCGGTAGTGGCTGAACACCGAGTCCGGGTCGTCGACCTGCGCGGCCGCGTTGATCTCGACGTGGTTGGGGTTGACCGGGATCCACGGCTCGCCGGTGGTGAAGCCGGCGTGCGGGGAGGCGTCCCACTGCATCGGCGTACGCGCGTTGTCGCGGCCCTTGTAGCGCAGCGCGTCCAGGACGCGTGCGGGGTCGTCGCCGCGGGCGGTCGCCGAGTGGAAGTGGTTGATCGACTCGAGGTCGCGGAAGTCCTCGATGCCCTCGAAGGGCACGTTGGTCATCCCGAGCTCCTCGCCCTGGTAGACGTACGGCGTCCCGCGGTGCAGGTGCAGCACGGTGCCGAGCGCCTTGGCGGACCGGACGCGGTAGCGCGGGTCGTCGCTGCCGAAGCGGCTGACCGCGCGGGGCTGGTCGTGGTTGCTCCAGTAGAGGCTGTTCCAGCCGACCTCGGCCAGGGCGTCCTGCCAGCGCTTCATGGTCGCCTTCAGCAGCGGCAGCTCGAGGCGTACGACGTCCCACTTGCCGCCCGGCCCCGAGTCGAGGTCGACGTGCTCGAAGGTGAAGATCATGTCGAGCTCGGCGCGTTCGCGGTCGGTGTAGAGCGCGCCCAGCTCGGGCGTGGTGCCGGGCATCTCCCCCACGTTGAGCAGCCCCGGCGGACGACCGGCGAAGACCTCGCGGTGCATCTCCTGGAGGAACTCGTGGATGCGCGGACCGTTCAGCACGTGCGGGGTGGGGTCGCCGTGCGTGGTCACGTCGATCACCCCGGAGCCGAGCGGGTCGGCCTCTCCCACCGGAGAGTCGAGCAGGCCGGGCACGCCTGGGACGGTGGCCTTGGAGATCAGGTTGATCACGTCCATCCGGAAGCCGTCGACCCCGCGGTCGAGCCAGCGGCGCATCATCGCGTAGACGGCCTCCCGCACCTCGGGGTTCTCCCAGTTCAGGTCCGGCTGCTCGGGGGCGAACAGGTGCAGGTAGTACTCACCGGTGGTCTCGTCGTACGTCCACGCCGGGCCGGAGAACGCCGAGCCCCAGTTGGTCGGCTCGGCGCCCTCGGAGCCACCGGCGAAGCCCTCGCGCGGCGGGCGGAACCAGTAGAAGTCGCGGTAGCGGCTCTCCTTCGATGACCGCGCCTCCTGGAACCACGCGTGCTGGTCACTGGTGTGGTTGACGACGAGGTCCATGATCACGGCCATGCCGCGGTCGTGCGCAGAGCGATCAGCTTGTCGAGCTGCTCCAGCGAGCCGAACACCGGCTCGACGTCCTCGTAGTCGCTGATGTCGTAGCCGTTGTCGACCATCGGCGACCGGTAGACCGGGCTCAGCCAGATCGCGTCGACGCCGAGCAGCTCGAGGTGGTCGAGCCGGTCGATGATGCCGCCGAGGTCACCGACGCCGTCGCCGTCGCTGTCCGCGAAGCTGCGTGGGTAGATCTGGTAGACGACGGCCGACTTCCACCAGTCCCAGGACCGCTCGGCGGGGCTGCCCGTCACTCAGCCACCTTGGCCAGCCGCAGCCAGGTGTCGACGACCGTGTCGGGGTTGAGCGACATCGACTCGATGCCGAGGCCGAGCAGCCACTCGGCCATGTCCGGGTGGTCGCTGGGGCCCTGGCCACAGATGCCGACGTACTTGCCGGCGTCGCGACAGGCCTTGATCGCGCGCTCCAGCATGAACTTCACGGCCGGGTCGCGCTCGTCGAAGGACGCCGCGACGAGCGAGGAGTCGCGGTCGAGCCCGAGGGTCAGCTGGGTCATGTCGTTGGAGCCGATCGAGAAGCCGTCGAAGTGCTCGAGGAACTCCTCGGCCAGGATCGCGTTGGAGGGCACCTCGCACATCATCACGACCTGCAGGTCGTTCTCCCCACGCACCAGTCCGTGCTGGGCCAGCAGGTCGATGACGCCCTTGCCCTCGGCCACGGTGCGCACGAACGGGATCATGATCTTGACGTTGGTCAGCCCCATCTCGTCGCGCACGAAGCGCAGCGCCTCGGCCTCCATCGCGAAGCAGTCGGCGAACTCCTCGGAGAGGTACCGCGACGCCCCGCGGTAGCCGATCATCGGGTTCTCCTCGTGCGGCTCGAACAGCTCGCCGCCGACGAGGTTGGCGTACTCGTTGGACTTGAAGTCGCTCATCCGCACGATCACCGGCTCCGGGGCGAAGGCCGCCGCGAGGATCGAGACGCCCTCGGCGACGCGCTTCACGAAGTACTCCCGGGGCGAGGGGTACGCCGCCACGGCCTCCGTGATCTGGGTGCGCAGCGGCTCCTCGAGGTCGTCGAGACCGAGCAGCGCCTTGGGGTGGATGCCGATCTGCCGGTTGATGATGAACTCCAGCCGGGCCAGGCCCACGCCGGAGTTCGGCAGCCGCGCGAAGGAGAACGCCTGCTCCGGGGTGCCGACGTTCATCATGATCTTGGTCGGGATCTCCGGCATCGCGTCGAGCTCGGTCTCGTCGACCGAGAACGACAGCTCACCGTCGTAGATGTAGCCCGTGTCGCCCTCGGCGCACGAGACCGTGACGGCGCGGCCGTCGTCGAGCACCCTGGTCGCCTCACCCGTCCCGACGACAGCCGGGATGCCGAGCTCGCGGGCGATGATCGCGGCGTGGCAGGTGCGGCCACCCCGGTTGGTGACGATCGCCGAGGCGCGCTTCATGATCGGCTCCCAGTCGGGGTCGGTCATGTCCGCGACCAGCACCTCGCCCTCGACGAAGTCGTGCATCTCGTCGATGGACTTCATCACCCGCACCGCGCCGGCGCCGATCTTCTGGCCGATCGCGCGGCCCTCGACGACGACCTCGCCCTTCTCGTCGAGCCGGAACCGCTGCTGCACGCTCGCGCCGCGCGACATCACCGTCTCGGGCCGCGCCTGGAGGATGTAGAGCTGGTCGTCGAGGCCGTCCTTGCCCCACTCGATGTCCATCGGCCGGCCGTAGTGCTCCTCGATGGTGAGCGCGTGCCGGGCCAGCTCCTCGACCTCGTCGTCGGTCAGGCTGAGCAGCCGCTGCTCGGACTCGTCGGTGTCGACGAACTCCGTGGTGCGGCCGACCGCAGGGTCGTCGGTGTAGATCATCTTGGTCGCCTTGCCGCCGACCCCGCGCTTGAGGATCGCGGGACGTCCGGCCTGGAGCGCCGGCTTGTAGACGTAGAACTCGTCGGGGTTCACCGCGCCCTGCACGACCCCCTCGCCCAGGCCGTACGCGGAGGTGATGAACACCGCGTCGTCGAAGCCGGACTCGGTGTCCATCGTGAACATCACGCCGGACGCGCCGATGTCCGAGCGCACCATCTGCTGCACCCCGGCGGAGAGGGCGACCGCGTCGTGGTCGAAGTCGTGGTGCACCCGGTAGGCGATGGCGCGGTCGTTGTAGAGCGAGGCGAACACCTCGCGGATCGCCTGGAGCACCCCGTCGATGCCCTTGATGTTGAGGAACGTCTCCTGCTGTCCGGCGAACGACGCGTCCGGCAGGTCCTCGGCGGTGGCGCTGGAGCGGACGGCGAAGGAGACCTCGTCGCGCCCGTCGACGAGCCGCTCGAAGGCGCTGCGGATGTCGGCCTCGAGGTCGTCGGGGAAGTCGCGCGTCGCCACCGCCTCGCGGATCTCCCGGCCCACCTCGGCCAGCGGCCCGGGTGTCGTCGGTGTCGAGGCCCTTGAGCTTCGCCGAGATCTCCTCGGCCAGGCCGGTGTCGCCGATGAACCGGCGGTAGGCCTCCGCGGTGGTGGCGAACCCGTCCGGCACGTTGACCCCGAGGTCGGCGAGGTTGCTGACCATCTCGCCGAGCGAGGAGTTCTTGCCGCCGACCTCCTCGAGGTCCTTCAGCCCGAGCTCGGAGAAGGGCCTGACGTTCACGGTCGTGTCGTTCATCGCGGACTCCTGGATGGGGGGTCGGGGCGCGCAGCCGCGCGCTGTCGGGTCTTGAGGCCCTGCAGGATGATCGTCGAGATCTCCTCCACGGACTTGGTCGAGGAGTCCACGACCGGCAGGTCGTAGAGCTTGAAGATCGCCTCGGTGCGACGCAGCTCGTAGGTGCACTGGTCGAGCGAGGCGTAACGGGAGCCGGGTCGCCGTTCCTGGCGCACCGCGGAGAGCCGCGACGGCGTCGTCATCAACCCGAAGCAGCGCTCCCGCAGGTGCTTGACCGGCCGGGGCAGCTCGTTGCTCTCGAGGTCCTCGGGGACGATCGGGTAGTTGGCCACGAACAGGCCGTGCTGGAGCGCGAGGTACATCGCGGTCGGCGTCTTGCCGCAGCGCGAGGGCGCCACCAGGATCACGTCGGCCTTCTCCAGGCTGCGCACGCTCTGGCCGTCGTCGTGCTCGATGGTGTACTCCACCGCCTGCATCCGGCTGTTGTAGCGCTTGATGTCACCGACGCCGTGCAGCTGGGCCGCTTCGTGCACGCCGTGGGCGTCGAGGATCGACTCGACCCGCTCCATGTGCAGGCCGAAGAAGTCGATCACCTCGCACCGCGTCTTGAGCAGCTCGAGCCGCACCTCGTCGCTGGCCGCGGTCGCGAAGACCAGCGGGGTCCGGGCACTGCTGTCGAGCACGGCGTCGAGGCCGGCGACCACGTCGCGTGCCTCCTCGAGTGAGGAGATGAACGGGATCAGGGTCCGTTCGAAGCGCACGTCCGGGAACTGGATCAGCAGCGCGTTGCCCATGGTCTCGGCACTGATGCCGGTGCTGTCGGACAGGAAGAAGACCGGCACCACGTCGGGCTCGTAGGAGACGTTGTCGAGCACACCGACCTCCTCGTCGCCTGCTGGTCCGACCTGGGACTCCTCGTAGGACATCATGCGCCGTCAGCGGGGATAGACGGGCACCAGGTCCCGGCGTACGACGTGGCCGGCGGCGATCAGCTGGAGCAGCACCGCCGTCGTCACGGCCTGCCCGGCCATCAGCCCGATCAGCACCAGCACCTGGGCGGACGCGGCCTCGAGGGGCGTGCCACCTCCCAGCAGCACGCCGATGTAGGCCCCGGGCAGGGTCACCAGCCCGACGGTGCGGGTCTGGTCGAGCCCGGGCGTGAGGGCCTCGCGCGCGGAGGGTTGTACGACGAGGAACGCCGCGTCGCGCTGGGGCAGACCGATCGCCAGGCCGGCCTCGTAGCTGCCGAAGTGGCTGACCAGCTCGTCGGCGGCGCGACGTCCGGTCAGGGTCGCGGCCGTCATCATCCCGCCGATCACGATGCCGGCGATCGGCACGATGCCCGCGCCGTTGAACGGGATCACGCCGGAGCCGAGGCTCAGCACGAGCACCGGCAGCACACCGGCCGCGATCGCGAACGCCACCCAGATCCCCTGGGGCGCGCTGACGCCGACGCGGCGCACGGAGGTGGCCGAGGCGACGACGTACATCACGAGCACGACGACCAGCGACCACGCCACCGAGGTCAGGGCGGCAGTGATCACCAGCGAGACCGCGCCGAGCTGGACGACGGCACGAACGGCCGCCGTCAGGTGGTCGCGACCGACGCCGAGCTGCCCGACGTACGACGTGCCCACCCCGACCAGGACCAGCGCGACGAGCACGGCGGCGAGCCGCCAGTCGGGGGTCGGCGCCGCGGTCACGAACGGGTGCACGTGACGAGCGTGCCAGAACCCGAGGCGGCGGGTGGCGCCCTCTCACCCGCGACGGGTGAGGCTGGTGCGACTGCGCTCCGGGTTTGCTTGCCGCTATGTACTCGATGCAGCAGCGACTGGCGGCCGAGCTGTTCGGCACGTTCTGGCTGGTGCTCGGCGGTTGCGGCACGGCCGTGCTGGCGAGCTACGACGTCAAGTTCGTGGGCGTGGCCCTCGCGTTCGGCCTCACCGTGCTGACGATGGCCTACGCCGTCGGGCACGTCTCCGGCGGACACTTCAACCCGGCCGTGACGATCGGGCTGGCGACCGGACGCCGGTTCGCGTGGCGCGAGGTGCCGGCGTACGTCGTGACGCAGATCGTCGGCGCGATCCTCGCCGCCGCCGTGCTGCTCGTGATCGCCAACGGCAAGGCCGGCTTCGACGCGGTGGAGTCGGGCTTCGCCACGAACGGGTACGGCGACCGCTCGCCCGACGGCTACTCCCTGCTGGCGGTGCTGATCGTCGAGGTCGTGCTGACGGCCTTCTTCCTCTACGTCATCCTCGGCGTCACCGACACCCGGGCTCCCAAGGGCTTCGCGCCGCTCGCGATCGGCCTGTCGCTGACCCTGATCCACCTGATCTCGATCCCGGTGAGCAACACCTCGGTCAACCCCGCCCGGTCGATCGGGCCCGCCCTCTTCGCCGGAGGCGATGCCCTGGCCCAGCTGTGGGTGTTCCTGGTGGCACCGACGGTCGGCGCACTGATCGCCGGGGCGTCGTACGCCGGGCTGTTCGGTGGCGACGCGGGCGCCGCTCCGCTCGAGGAAGCCACCGAGGCCTGAGCACGACCTCAGAGCAGGCCGCGCTCCCGGGCCGCGGCCACGGCATCGCGTCGACTGGTGACGCCGAGCTTGCGGTAGACGGCGCGCAGGTGCGTCTTCAGGGTGTTCACCGAGACGAACATCTCGTGGGCGATCTCGTCGACGGTGCGCAGGGTCGGGAGCTCGACGAGCACCTCGAGCTCCCGGGTGGTGAGCACCTCCGTCGCCGGCTCGGCACGCGCGGCGGCGCCGGCGATCCGCTCGGCGAGCTGCTCGTGGACCCCCCAGCGCCCGCGCCCGGTGCGGAGCAGGGTCAGCATCTGCTCACCTCCGAAGTCCACGAGCGCGCGGGGCGCGTCGAACCGGTCGGCCAGGTCGAGCGCCTGTCGGGCGGCTCGCGTCGCGGCGTACCCGTCGTCCTCCAGCACCGCGAGGCGGGCCTCGAACGCGGCCGCCAGCAGTGCACTGACCGGACTGACCACGGCGACCTGCCCCCCGGTGATCGGGCGGACCAGCTCCAGCGCCCGTCGGCGGTGCCCGTTGGCCGCTTCGAGCATGGCGCTGATCAGCTCCACCTCGCCGCACGGGCCGACGGTGCGGCGTACGGCGTCCAACGTCACGAGGACCCGGTCGACCCGGTGCAGGATCAGGCTGAACCGCACGTCGACGAGCGCGGCGTGGACGACGAGCGCCGGCATCCGCGGCCGGTCGAACGCCTCCCAGGCACGATGCAGGTTGTCCGCGGCTCCGTTGGCCGCGGGGTCTGCCTCGAAGGTCAGGATCTCGTCGAGCGCGTGCACCGAGGCGGCCACGATCGGGTCCGAGGTCAGGTCCACCAAGGTCCTCGCTCGCTGGGCGTGCCGCCGGGCGGCGGCCTCGTCGAGACGCAGCCGGGCGCACCACGCCCGCAGGAGATGGGCCTGGGCGAGCCGGGGCGAGGCACCCCAGCCGTGCTCCACCGCGATCGCGAACGCCCGGTCGAGGTAGGACCCGGCGCCCCGGTGGTCGGACTCCCCGGCCCGGGCGAGGGCCACCAGGACCAGCGCGTCGAGGAGCGCCGCCGGACGGCCCAGGCCCTCGGCCAACGCGGCCGCCACCATCAGCGTCTCCGACGCTTCGCCGACCTGCCCGTCCCACAGCCGGGCCGAGCCGTACTCCACGGCTGCGAAGAGCAGGACGTCGGGCGCAACGGCGGGCGCGGAGCCGTCCTCCAGCGGCTCGACCAGTGGCAGCGCCACGACGCCGTCGCAGCTGGGCCTCGACGGCGCGGCACGCCTCGTCGAGGTCGGGGTCGGCCCCCGCTGTCGGACGCACCAGGGCGAGCTCACCCAGCGCCTCGGGCACGTGGCCGAGGTCGCTGAGTGCCGCAGCGGTGACCAGGTGGGTCCACGGGGCCGCGGCCGGCGACCGGTGCGTCCTGCCGCCGAGCGCGTCGACCAGCAGGCTGGCCTCCCCGGCGTTGACCAGCCCCAGCCCGACCGCGGCGGTCACGCGCTCCAGCACGGCGATGTCGTCGCTCGCCCGGGCATGACGGACGGCGTCGAGCGGTAGGTCGGCCGCGAGGAACCACGCCGCGGCCCGGCTGTGCAGCACCTGCTGACGTTGCCGGTCCGACCTGGTCAGCTCGGCGCGCAGGTAGGACCGCAGCAGCGGGTGGAAGCGGTACCACGGGCGCTCGTCACCGGGCACCTGCGCGTGCGTGACCAGCCCCGACACGGCCACCAGCCGGTCGAGGATGCTGCCGGCGTCCGTCATGCCCGTCAGCTCGACCGCGAGGTCGAGCGGGACGAGGTCCGGGACGCCGGCCGCGAGCATCAGGTCCTGGACGCGCTGGTCCTGACGGCGCAGGAGCTCCTGGAACAGGTACTCCGCCAGCACCGGGTCGCCCCCGAAGGGCGCCAGCGGCACCTCGGAACGGCTGCGGATCGAGAGCAGCAGCAGCTGCACCAGCGCCGGCCAGCCCTCGGTGCGCTCCCAGATCAGCTCTCGTGCATCGTCGTCCACGTCGGGGACCAGTCGGCGCAGCTCGTCGGAGGTGAACGCCAGGTCGGCCACTCGCAGCTGGCCGAGCCCGCCGCGCAGCTGCACCGCCTGCAGGGAGGTCAACGGGGGGTCCGAGCGGCTGGTCAGCACCAGCCGACAGCCCGTCGGGAGCAGGCCGACGAAGTGGTCGAGGTCGGCCAGCACCTTGGGGTCCACGACCTCGTGGAGGTTCTCCAGGACCAGCAGCACCGGGTGCTCGGCCAAGGCTGCCGCCAGGTCGTTGAGGAACGCAGCCGCACCCGCGCGGTGCGGCGCCGCGAGCTCGGCCGCTGCCAGCTCGGGCCGTGCCTCGACGACGGCGCGGAGCACCAGCGACCAGAACCGGAAGGTGTGCGACTCGGTCGCGTCCAGGGAGCACCAGGCCACCTTCAGGCGTCGCTGATCCAGGCCACGCGCCCATCCCGAGACGGCGGTGGTCTTGCCGAAGCCGGCAGGTGCGCACACCGCGAAGATGCTGGTCCCGCCCCCCGGTCTCACCAGCTCGTCCAGGCGCTCGTTGATCCGCGCGCGGTCGATCAGCTCGCCCGTGGCAACCGGGACCTGCAGCTTGGCGCTCTGCTGCACCGAGGTACGGGTCGTGGCCACAAGTTTCCCTTCCCGCGGACACAGTACGACGATTCGGTGTCCGGCCGGCGACCCGTCTGTACCGGCGTGGGGCGGGTGCCCGTCAAGGAAGAGGAGTCAGTCGGGCAGGCGCCTCATCTCGAGCAGCGTCAGGCCGAGCGACTGGAACCGGGCCAGGATCCCGTGCAGGTGCGCGTCGTCGTACACGACGCCGAAGAGGACCGTCCCCCCGGCCGGTCCCTTCGTCGCCTGCAGCTCGGGGAAGGCAGCCAGCGCCGTCTCCGTCACGGTCCCGTGCATGAGGAACTCGTAACGGACTGTCGCACCTGGGTCTGCTTGCTCGCTCATGGGCTCCTGCCGACACCCCCTCCACCACGGCCAGCATGGATCAGGACCCGCGCACGTTCCTCACCCATGCCGGGTGACGCCTCGACCGGCGGGTTGCCAGCAGGCTGACGCCAGGAGAAGGGGGCGTCATGCTGCACAGGTTGCTCGTGCACTGGCTCGTGCTGGCCGCAGCGCTGGCCGTGGTCGCCGGCGCCCTCGACAGCATCGACGTCGAGGGCGGTGTCTTCGGACTGCTCGGTGCCTCGCTGGTCTTCGGGCTGGTCGATGCCCTGATCGGCCCGATCCTGCGGCTGCTGACCCTGCCGCTCACGGTCATCACCCTCGGCTTCTTCACCCTCGTGGTGAACACGATCCTGCTCTTCATCGCCTCGGGGGTGAGCAACGCCCTCACCGTCGGCGGCTTCTTCCCGACGATGCTGGCGGCCGTGCTCCTGACACTCGTCTCGACGGTGCTCGGCTGGCTGTTGCGTCCGCGGGACTGAGCTCGCCCGACGGACCTGCAGTGGCGTGCAAGAGCCCTGCAAGGGCTCCGGTCGAGTCTTGACGAGTCAGCGAAACCCCCCGCACCAAGGAGCACCCCATGTCCGGCAACACCGACCTCCTCTGGATCTTCGTCTACGTCTTCTTCGCCGTGGCGGCCGTCTCCGCGGTCCTCGCGAGCGTGGGGCTGCGGGTCCTGATCCAGGACCTCCGGCAGTCAGCCGCCGTACGCCGCACGCCGGTTCACCCGATGGCCTCGATCGAGTCCGCAGGCGCACCCGTCCGACAGGCCGCCTGACGCGGCACAATCACCCGGGTGAGCACCACCGCCTTCGTCAACGGTTCCGTCTTCGACGGCCGTCACCACCTCGGCGCCGCGACCGTGCTGGTCGAGGACAGCCACGTGACGGCCGTCGGCGACCTCGACGTCCCCTCCGGCGCGACGGTCGTCGACCTGGCCGGCGGCCTGGTGGCGCCGGGCTTCGTCGACGCGCACGTGCACGCCGTGCAGGGCGGGCTCGAGCGCACCCGCTGCGACCTGTCGTCCGGCGACACCCGCGAGGACTACCTCGCCGTGGTCAGGGCCTACGCCGAGTCCCACCCCGAGGTCCCCTGGATCCTCGGCGGCGGCTGGGCGATGGCGGCCTTCCCGGGCGGCACGCCGGTCGCGGCCGACCTCGACGCCGTCGTCCCCGACCGACCGGTGTTCCTGCCCAACCGCGACCACCACGGCGCGTGGGTCAACACCCGGGCCCTCGAGCTGGCCGGCATCACCCGCGAGTCACCGGAGCCGCCGCACGGCCGGATCGAGCGCGATGCCGACGGCCACCCGACGGGCACCCTGCACGAGGGCGCGATGCACCTGGTCACGCGCCTGCTCCCGGAGACCTCGGCCGCCGACTACTACGAGGGCCTGCTCGCGGGTCAGGCCTACCTCCACTCGCTCGGCGTCACGGGCTGGCAGGACGCGATCGTCGGTTCCTACGCCGGCATGGACGACCCCGGGCCGACGTACCTCCACGCTGCGCAGCGCGGTGACCTCACCGCCCATGTCGTCGGTGCCCTCTGGTGGGACCGCGAGCGCGGCGACGAGCAGGTCGCGTCCCTCGTCGAGCGGCGGCGCGAGTTCACCCACGGCCGGTTCCGGGCGACGAGCGTCAAGGTGATGCAGGACGGTGTCGCCGAGAACGGCACTGCGGCGATGACGGCGCCGTACCTCGACCGGTGCGGGCACGCCACCGACAACAGCGGTCACTCGTTCGTCGATCCCCTCGCGCTGCGCCGCTACGTCTCCCGGCTCGACGCCGAGGGCTTCCAGGTCCACGTGCACGCGATCGGCGACCGCGGCGTCCGCGAGGCGCTCGACGCCTTCGAGACCGTGTCCGGCTCGGGCCTGCGGCACCACATCGCCCACCTCCAGCTGATCCACCCCGACGACGTACGCCGCTTCGGCGAGCTCGGCGTGGCCGCGAACATGCAAGCCCTGTGGGCCTGTCTCGACGACCAGATGACCGACCTGACGATGCCCTTCCTCGGCGAGGAGCGCAGCACCTGGCAGTACCCGTTCGGGTCGCTGCACCGCGCCGGTGCCCGGCTCGTGGCCGGGAGCGACTGGCCGGTCAGCACGCCCCACCCGCTCGAGGCGATCCACGTCGCGGTCAACCGGTGGGCCCACGGCGCGGAGGGTCGCGAGGGCAGCGAGCCGTTCCTCCCCGAGCAGTCCCTCGACCTCGAGACCGCGTTCGCGGCGTACACCAGCGGGTCGGCGTGGGTGAACCACCGCGACGACGCCGGCGTCCTCGAGCCGGGGAAGGCGGCCGACCTCGTCGTCCTCGACCGTGACCCGTTCGCCGGTGACGTCGCCGAGATCGGCGCGACCCGGGTGGTCTCCACGTGGGTCGACGGGGTTGCCGTCCACGGGACCGATGAGTCGGGGTGACGGCGCCGGTCGAACCCTTCATGGAGCAAGAGATCCGCACCCTGATCGAACGCTGGGCCGAGGCCGTGCACGGTGGTGACCTCGACACCGTGCTCGCCGACCACGGCGACGACATCGTGATGTTCGACGTGCCGCCACCGCACGACGGCGTACGCGGGCTGGCCGCCTACCGCGACACGTGGCCCGGGTTCTTCGAGTGGCAGGCCTCCGGTGCGCGCTTCGAGATCGTCGAGCTCGAGGTCACCGCCGGCGAGGACGTCGCCTTCGCCTGGGCCCTGCTGCGCTGCAACACCGACGAGGGTCTCGAGCGCGAGCCGGACCAACGGCTCCGGCTCACGATCGGTCTGCGTCGCGAGCACGACCGCTGGGTGGTGACGCACGAGCACCACTCGTTCGCCGACACCTCGACCGGCTGAGCCCTCTCCTGGGGTAGACCGCCCGATCCGGGCCATGTCCCGGGCACGCCACGGGTGCCACGGTGGACCGTCCGGGGCATTTCGCCCCGCCGCAGCGGTATCAGGGCACCGCTCGGTCCCTCTTGGGAGGACAACGCCGCGACAATCGGGACGGAAGGCGTAGGGCATGACAGAACAGATGAAGCACGGGTCGGAGACCTTTTTCATCGAGGGCGAGGGCGTGCTCACCACGCAGGTCGGTGGCCGCTCCGGCACCGAGGGTGACCCGGTCTCGGAGTCGGAGAACCCGAAGCCCGGCCGACCGCGCGACCTGGCCCGGGCCGTGGCCCCGCCGTTCCGCTTCTCCCGGGTCGGGCCCAAGGGCAACCCGCTGAACGCGACGATCACCCGCAAGCTCGCCCGGGCGATGACGACGGGCGGTGGTGGCGACGGGAAGATCCCCGCCGGCTACACCTACCTCGGTCAGTTCGTCGATCACGACCTGACCATGGACCGCACCGACGTCATGCTCGGCGAGGACGTCGCCCCCGAGGACATGGTCCAGGGGCGTTCTCCGCGGCTGGACCTCGACTCGTTGTACGGCGTCGGTCCGGCCGATCCCGAGTCGGCGAAGTTCTACGAGGCCGACGGGCTGCACCTCAAGACGGGCACGACGATCCGCGCCGAGGGCGTCCCGGCGACACCGCGGCACGACCTGCCGCGCGTCGGCAAGGGCGGACTGGCCGCCGCCCAGAAGGCGCTGATCCCCGACCCGCGCAACGACGAGAACCTGATCGTCGCGCAGACCCACCTCGCGATGATCAACTTCCACAACAAGGTCGTCGACCGGATGCCGGCCGGCGTACCACCCGCGCAGAAGTTCAGCAGGGCGCGCAAGCGGGTGACGCTGCACTACCAGTGGATGCTGCGGCACGACTACCTGCCGCGCATCTGCGCACCGGCCGTCGTCAACTCGGTGTTCAGCGGCGGCCGCAAGCTGGTCGACCCGGACGCCCTGCCAGGCGACCCACCCGCGATGCCGATCGAGTTCTCCGTCGCCGCGTTCCGCCTCGGGCACAGCATGATCCGCAGCGACTACAACTGGAACAGCCACTTCGCCGGCACCGCCGGCTCCCTGGACTGGATGTTCATCTTCTCCGCCCTCGGTGGTGACCTCCTCGGGGAGCGACGGCTCCTGAGCAGCTGGATCGCCGACTGGCGGCGGATGTACGACTTCCCGGCCGGTGGCAAGCCGGGCCTCGCGGCGCCGTCGAGCGGCGTGAACATGGCGATGCGGATCGACACCCGGCTGACCAACCCGCTCGCGTCACTCCCGCCGAGCACCTTCGACGGGGACGAGAGCGCCCCGCAGCTGGCCCGCAACCTCGCCTTCCGCAACCTGGTCCGGGGCAACATGGTGAAGCTGGCCAGCGGGCAGCAGATGGTCACCAAGCTCCAGGGTCTCGGCGTCAACGTGGCTCCGCTGACGCGCTCCCAGATCCTCAACGGCAGCGGCGGCGCGAAGCTCGACCACCTGACAGCCACGGAGCGCACCGCCGTGGCCAACCGGACTCCGCTGTGGTTCTACATCCTGCGTGAGGCCGAGCTGAACAACGGGCGGCTCAAGGGCGTCGGCGCCCGGATCGTGGCCGAGACCTTCCACCGCGCCATGGAGAGCAGCCGGTTCTCGCTCCTGCGCAACCCGGCGTTCAAGCCCACGCTCGGTCCGCGCAAGAGCAGCGGCACCTTCGAGATGACCGACCTGCTCTTCTTCACCTTCGGCACCAAGGCCGAGCTGGCACCCGCCGGCTGAGCCAGGGCCACGGACTCCTCCCGACCGGGGGGCGGGAGGACGGGGGCGGCGGAGGCCCCGGGGCACGTCCCCGGGGCCTCCGGCCCGCCGGGAGCTCAGGTCAGTCGAGCAGGGAAGCGACGTCCTCGCGGCCGCCGCCCTCGCTGATGTGCTCCACGAGTCGCTGCCGGGTCTCCTCGCTCACCTCGACGCCGACCTCGTCGATGGCACCGTCGAGCTCGGCCCTGATCTGGTCGGGTGTCGCCGTCTCCTCCCACGAGTTGATCCGGTCGTAGACCGCCTGCAGCGCCTCGAGCTGCGGGTTGTCGTGGTCGATCGGGTTCGGGTTCTCGGACATGCTCGCTCCTGTCGTTGACTGGTCGGGGGATGGACGGTCAGCTCGAGGCGTCACGCAGCTTCTCGAGCAGCGGCTTCGCGGCCTCGGCCAGGAACTGCTCCTGGGACTCGCCACCGATCTGCACCAGGGCCACGTCGGTGAAGCCGGACTCCCAGAACGGCCGGACCGCCTCGACGATGGCGTCGAGATCGGGACCGCACGGGATGTTGTCGGCGACGTCCTCGGGACGCACGAACTGCGTGGCGCCGGCGAACCCGGCGGTCGTGGGCAGGTCGGCGTTGACCGACCAGCCGCCGGCGAACCAGCGGAACTGGTCGTGGGCCCGCTTGACCGCCGTGTCCTCGTCGGGGTCCCAGCAGATCGGGATCTGCCCGACGGCCCGGGCCTTCTCCCCGATCCTCGGGGCGCCCTCGGTCTTGTTCCAGTCGGCGACGATGTCCTCGCGCGGCTCGACCGCCACGAGGTGGTCGGCCAGCGGCGCCAGCTCCTCGATCGCGCGGTCGCCGGCCACCGCCACCCCGATCTCGACCGGCTGCTCGGGCAGGTCCCAGACCCGCGCGGAGTCGACCTGGAAGAACTCGCCGCGGTAGTCGACCAGCTCGCCGGTGTGCAGCTCGCGGATGATCTCGATCGCCTCGCGGAGCATGTCCTGCCGGTCGTTGACCGCCGGCCAGCCCTGGCCGACGACGTGCTCGTTGAGGTTCTCCCCCGTGCCGAGGCCCAGGGTGAAGCGGCCCTCGGCCAGCAGCTGCACGGTCGCCGCCTTCTGGGCCACCACGGCCGGGTGGTAGCGGATCGTCGGGCAGGTCACGTAGGTCATCAGCCCGACCCGCTCGGTCGCATGGGCGACCGCGCCCAGCACCGACCAGGCGTACGGCGCGTGCCCCTGCGCCGAGAGCCACGGGAAGTAGTGGTCGCTCATCACCTCGAAGTCGAACCCGGCGCCTTCCGCGCGCACGGCGTGGTCGACCAGCTCGCGCGGTCCGGTCTGCTCGGTCATCAGGGTGTAGCCGAACGCGGTCATGCGGCTCCTTCGCTCAGGTAGTCGTTCCAGTCCAGGTCGAGCAGGTCCTCGGGTGCGTCGACGACGAGCGCGGCGCCCGCGTCGGTCAGCTCGGCCTCGCTGTACCCGCCGGAGCGGAGGCAGATGCACCGCAGGCCGGCGCGCCCGGCCGACTGCACGTCGTACGGCGTGTCCCCGACGAGCACCGCCCGACTGGTGCCGAGCGCCTCGAGGGTGACCTCGATCAGGTCCGGCTCGGGCTTGGAGCCGTCGACGTCGTCGGAGGTCTTCAGCACGGCGACGTCGTCGCGGATCCCGAGGTCGTCGAGGCTCTCGTCGGCGAACTCGGGGTCGCCCGACGACGCGAGTGCCACCTTGAAGCCGCTGTCGGCCAACCGGTGGATCAGCTCGGCTGCACCGGGCAGCGGGGCCACCTCGCCCTTGATCGCGACGTACTCCTCGCGCCAGTCGTCGCGCAGCGCATCACCGAGTCGCTCCTCCACCTCGTCGCCCGCGACGTGCGCCACCAGCTTGTCGCCACCCATCCCGATGGTGCGATGGATCCGCCAGAGCGGGATCGGCACGTCGTGCCGGTCGAAGGCGCGCTGCCAGGCGAGCGCGTGGTGGTAGGTGGAGTCGACCAGGGTGCCGTCGATGTCGAAGATGATCGCGGCGTTCTCGGAGTCAGTCATCGCTCCGACCCGTGCCCATCAGGGCACGAGGCAAACGGCTAGCGGAGCGTGACGACCGACTTGCCGAGGGTCTTGCGGTCCTCCATGTCCTGGAGCGCCTGGCCGAACTGCTTCGAGCGGGTACGTCGTGCCGATCGGCGGGTCGATCACGCCGGACTCCATCATCGGCAGCAGCTCGTCCCACTGCTGGCGCATGTAGCCGGGCCGGACCATCGCGTAGGCGCCCCAGCCGACGCCGCGGACGTCGACGTTGTTCAGCAGCAGCCGGTTGACCTTGACCTCGGGGATGCCGCCGGCGGTGAAGCCCACCACGAGCAGCCGGCCCTGGGTCCCGAGCGAGCGGAGCGAGTCGGTCATCAGGTCGCCGCCGACCACGTCCATCACCACGTCGACACCGTCACCGCCGGTGAGCTCCTTGACCGAGTCGCGGAAGCCGTCGACCAGCACGACCTCGTCGGCCCCGGCCTTCCTCGCGACCTCGCCCTTCGCCTCGGTCGAGACGACGGCGATGGTGCGGGCGCCGTACCCCTTGGCGACCTGGATGGTCGCGGTGCCGACGCCGCCGGCCGCGCCGTGCACCAGCACGGTCTCGCCCTGCTGAGGTGGCCGCGCTCGGCGAGGGCGAAGTGGGCGGTCAGGTAGTTCATCGGGATCGCCGCGCCCTGCTCGAAGCTCAGCGCGTCGGGGAGCGGGAAGACGCTGTCGGGACCGAGCCCGACCACGTCGCTGGCTCCGCCCTGGCCCAGGCACGCAGCGACCCGGTCGCCGGCGGCGAAGCCGGACCCGTCGGGGGCGGACCGTACGACGCCCGCGAAGTCGACCCCGAGCGTGAAGGGGAGCTCCGGCTTGAGCTGGTACTCGCCCTTGCTCAGCAGCAGGTCGGGGAACGAGATCCCCACGGCATGGACCTCGACGAGCAGCTGTGGCCCGAACGGACCTTCCTCGGTGGGTTCGGGCACCTCCTCCACCGTGACGGCGGACGGACCCTCGAGACGGCTGACCCTCACTGCTCGCATGGGGCGACGCTAGGGGGGGCGGACCTGCGCAGCGGGCGTCGGAACACGCATGCGAATGTCGCTGAGCCAGGATCGCGCCCGCCTCCCGTGACATTCGCATCCTCTGGTGGCCGGGCGCTCCAGCGTGGCGCAGCTCGAAGTGCATCGGGTCGGTGTAGTTCCAGTCGCCGCCCCAGGCGAAGCCCCACTTCTTGAAGATGGAGACGACCCGGCGGTCCATCTTGCCGGCGATGCCGCGGTAGTTGTCGCGGGCGTTGAGGTCGATCGCGGTGCCGTAGGTGTGGAAGCTGAGGCCCCGCGACGGGTCGTGCGCGATGAACCGCGGCACGTAGCAACCGTCGTAGGTGTAGATCTTGCTGGACAGCCCGCTGGTGACCACCTCGGAGAGGGCGGCGCGCAGCTGCGGGCAGCATCGCGATGTTGCCGGTCACCGTGCCGATGATCGGCATCTCCATGGTGCGGATGTGCGAGGCGATCCACGCCGGGTCCGGGTTGACGGTGCCGTCGCGGTTGGCGGTGTAGTTGAACGAGCCCACCGCCTTGGCGACCGAGCCACCGGTCAGCAGCGCCGTCTGGGTGACGCCGATGTCGAAGTTGGGGCCGAGGATCAGCACGCTCGCCTTGGGGCCGGCGTACTTCTTGACCTCCTTGAGGATGCTCTGCGGCGAGCGGGACCCCATCCCGATGAACATCGCGTTGTCCGGCTGCATGTCGAGCGGCTCGATCCACTTCGAGTTCACCACGGCGTTGACGCGTCGCGCCATGCTCGGGTGCAGGATCTGGGCGTAGGCGCCGACGTGGATCCGGTCGGCGTTGGCCTTGTTGCCGAGCCGGATGAAGCCATCCGTCTGCTCCAGCCTCTTGCCGATCGGCGGGTCCACGGCGATCTCGCCGCCGGCGACCCGGTCCCAGACCGCCTGGGTCTGACCGGTGCTGGGCGGGGTGAAGCGGCGGAAGGTAGCCGGGTTCACGGCGGCGTAGGTGACCTCGGTCTCCGCGACGTAGAACGAGCCCATCGCGAAGCTCTCCACGGCGTCGACGCCCGTGATGCCCTTGATCCGGTCGATCGCCGTGCGGTCCAGGGTCTCCTGGCTGTAGACGAGGATGTCGGTGGAGAGCATCGGCTCGGTCAGCTTGGGCGGTGGGTCCATCGCCACGTCCTTGACCGGTGCGGCCTTGGTGCCGGTCCCGCCGTCGGGCTCGCCGGGGGCGGCGTCGGGCGAGGTCTCCTCCGAGCTCGGTTTGAGGGTGCCGCAGGCCGAAGCGAGTACGCCGACGCCCACCAGCGCGGCGAGGTCGCGTCGCGACACCTGCTTCATCACTGACCCTCTGCTCTACGGCCCCGGATTCGGCCGTCCCCCCGTCGAGGGTATCCGCCCACCTGAAGTCGCGAGGCGGAGTCCCAGGACGAGGTCAGGGACGCGACGGCGAGTCGAGGACGCGCGCGGCGATCCACGCCACGGTGCGCGCGGTCTCGGCGGGCTCCCCGGTCGGCTGCATCACGTGGCTGAGCACGAGCCGGACGACCATGTCGATGAGGACGTCGATGCGGTGCGCCTCGAGGGGCACGTCGTACTGGTCGACGTGCGAGCGGATCATCTGCCCGGCCGCCACGAGGAGTCCCTCGGAGTTGGTCGTCAGCAGCGGCAGGAGCTCGCTGTCCGCGCCCTGGCTGCTGCTCAGGATCGCGTGCAGCAGCGGGTCGGTGCGGGCCAGCTCGAGCACGCGGTACGCCGCCGCCTCGATCGCCGCGACCAGGTCGTCGGGGTTGTCGAGGAACGCGGAGTCGACGTGGTCGAGGAACAGGTCGAGCTCGCGCATCACCATCGCCTCGGCCAGCTGCGGCTTCCCGCCGAGCTCGTTGTAGACCGTCTGGCGGCTCACCCCGACGAGGTCCGCGAGCTTGCCCATCGTCAGGGCACCCCAGCCGTGCTCGGCGGTGAACCGCGCGGCCGCGGCGAGCAGCCGGTCACGGTGCGTGACCGGCTGGGCAGCGCGGACGGCGGCGGAGCTCATGTCGCCCAGCCTATGGAGTACTCCCGCGAGCACCGACATCCGGCGGCTCAGTCCACCAGGGTCAGGGCCAGCACCGGGCACGCCTCGACGGCGGCATGGACCTTCGAGCGCTCCGACTCCGGCGGCGCCTCGTCGAGCACCGTCATCAGGTCGTCGTCGTCCACCTCGAAGTACTCGTGCGCCATCGCCTCGCACATCCCGAGGCCCTCGCACTTGTCCCGGTCGACCTCGATCCTCACGACGCCAGCAAAATCGCTCTCGAC
This sequence comes from uncultured Actinomycetota bacterium, assembly GCA_963722835.1. GTDB lineage: Bacteria > Actinomycetota > Actinomycetes > Propionibacteriales > Nocardioidaceae > Marmoricola. Next base: position 581,063 of record CAVROK010000010.1, on the reverse strand, counting down.
CGGCACGAAGTCGACCTTCTCGCGCACGCCGCAGTCGGGGCAGCACCACGAGTCGGGCACGTCGGCCCAGGCGGTGCCGGCTGCGAATCCCTCGTGCTCGTCGCCGCGCGCGACCTCGTAGGTGTAGCCGCAGCCGGGGCAGCGGGCGGCGAGCACCTCGTCGTTCTCTTCGCTGGTTGAGGAGGGAGCGCCAGCGAGCGTCTCGAAACCAGATGAGCCAGTGGTTTCGAGACGGCCTCGTTCCTCGGCCTCCTCAACCACCGAGTACTTGGCGATGATCCGGTCGCGCTTGCGGGGGCTGATGTTGGCCAGCGACACGTCGCCGCCGAAGTGGGCGAGGACGCGGGGGTCCATCACCCGGCGCCAGACGGCCGGGACGATGGCGAGCACGATCATGCCGGCGTACCCGGTCGGCAGCACCGGCGACTCCTCGAAGTCGCGCAGCGTCTGGTAGCGGCGCGTGGGGTTGGCGTGGTGGTCGCTGTGCCGCTGCAGGTGGTAGAGCAGCACGTTGGTGGCGATGTTGTTGGAGTTCCAGCTGTGGCTGGGGGCCACGCGCTCGTAGCGCTGGCGCTCCCCGGCGCCGACCTTCTGGCGCAGCATCCCGTAGTGCTCCATGTAGTTGACGACCTCGAGCAGCGAGAAGCCGATGATCGCCTGCAGCACCAGGAGCGGGAAGATCTGCCAGCCGAGCACGGCCATCAGCCCACCCCAGAGCACCGCGGACATCAGCCAGGAGTTGAGCACGTCGTTGCCGATCCGGAACGGGTGCTGGCCCTTGCGCGCGTAGCGCTTCTTCTCCAGGCGCCAGGCGCTCTTCAGCGAGCCCGAGACCGTGCGGAACCAGAACTGGTAGAAGTTCTCGCCGAGCCGGCTGCTGGCGGGGTCCTCCGGCGTGGCCACGCGGACGTGGTGGCCGCGGTTGTGCTCGATGTAGAAGTGGCCGTAGAAGCTCTGCGCGAGCGCGATCTTGGACAGCCAGCGCTCGTGGCTCTCCTTCTTGTGGCCGAGCTCGTGCGCGGTGTTGATGCCGATGCCGCCGATCGCCCCGATCGAGATGGCGATGCCGATCTTGTCGAAGGTGGAGAGCTCGGCGACCCCGAGCCACTCGGGCTTCGCGATCCAGACGAACGCGGCCAGGAAGCCGATGTACTGGATCGGCAGGAAGGCGTAGGTGATCCAGCGGTAGTACGTGTCCTGCTCCAGCCGCTCGATCACGTCGTCGGGCGGGTTGGAGCGGTCGAGACCGGCGAACAGGTCGATCGCCGGGACGATCGCCAGGATCACGATGGGGCCGAGCCACAACCAGACGCTCCAGCCGGTCAGCTGGAACATGCCGAACGCGATGAAGGCCAGGGACGGGACGACCAGCCCGATCAGCCAGAGGTAGCGCTTGTTGTCCTTCCAGGTGGCCGTGGAGCCATCCGGGACGGTGCCGGCGGCGATCGCCATCGATCTCTCCTTTACATCTGTTGACCAGATGTAAAGCACGCTAGGGCATCTCCCTGGTTTTGACAAGAGCCTGCCGAATGTAAAGACGGCGTGGCGTTCACCCCCGCGTCGGGGTGAAGCAGAGCGTGCCCCGGACCTCGGTGGGGTCGCGGATGTCGGCGCGGATCCGGTGCTGCCCGGTCTCGACCCGCAGCCGGCTCCGGTCGTCGAGCTCGAGCACCACCCGGCCGGCCCGGGTGTCGAGCACCCTCCCCTTCACGACGTACGACGAACCGAGCACCTGCTCGAGCCCGCCCACCTCGCGTCCGGGCAGCACGTCGTGGTCGGCGACGAGGTGCAGCCGGCCGCCGACGTCCTGGCCGAGGCTCAACCGCGCCGCCCAGCCGGGCGGGCCGGCCACGGTCAGCGGCCCACGCTCCGTGTCGAGGGTCGCCTCGTCGCCGTCGACCGAGGCCACCGCGAAGCGCAGCCGCTTGCGCCACCGGCGGTAGAGCGCCACTCCCACGAGGAGCAGCACGAGGTCGCCGATGATCGCCACGACCGCGAACAGGTTGTTGCTGACCTCGCCCGCCGGACGGTTCGCCGCCGGGTTGCCCGGCACCGCGCGCACGAGCAGGACGTCGGTCTCCTCCGCCTGCTCGAAGGTCGCCTCGTCGACCCGGGCGGAGAAGCGGGTGCGCTCGGGGTCGATCGAGCGCGGCAACCGGTAGTCGACGAGGAAGCTGTCGCCGACCTGCTGCGCGTCGAGCAGCCTCGCCTCCACGTCGCGACCGGACCGGTCGACCTGCCAGTCGGTCCACGTCTGGTGCACGAACGGCAGGTTCACGAGGAACACCGCCAGCAGCAGCACTCCGACGCGTCTCACCTCCGCAGGCTAGTCGCGAACCTCCGAGGGTCAGCGAGGCAACGTGACGGCAGGGTGGTCGTGGTGCGGGAAGGTCGGGGTCCGCGGTGCCGAGGTAGCGGACGGCCAGCTGTGTGAGCGGCCGGGGATCACGTAGCGGGGCAGCGTCACCTCGACCGCGCCGTCGCGGACCGTCCCACGCCCGAGCAGGATGCCGAGCTCGCGGACCTCGACGGTCCCGCCGGTCACCGTGCCGGCGTCGGAGCCGACCCGCACGCGTACGACGGGTCGGTCCACCAGCCACCGCACCGGCGCGCACGGAGGCCGTGGTGGTCGTCGGCACCGGACCCACCGGCAGGTCGACACCGACGACCAGCGGGTCGTGGTCCGAGGCGCGGTAGGGACCCGGCTCGTAGAAGTCGGTCGCGTTGTAGTTGTGCCGGCTGTACTCCAGCGCCACCGACTCCACCGAGCTGAGGTTCCAGACGTGCGCGCCGGTCACGGTGTCCATGGCCGCCTCGTTGCCGAGCACGTGGTCGAGCGAGCCGACGGTGCCGTCGAAGAGATAGGTGTGCTCCTCGGGCGACTGGTCGGAGCCGATGTCGGTGTAGCCGGCGTCGTACAGCACCTGCATCGGGTCCTCGCGGGTGTAGGCGTTGAAGTCGCCGGAGAGGAAGACCTTCTCGGTGCCCGCCTGCTCCTGCATCTCCTCGGCGAAGCGCACCAGCTCCTCGGCCTGGGCGATCCGCTGCGGGTTGGAGCTGCCCTGGCCGGTGCCGTCGTCGGGGCCGGAGCCCTTGGACTTGAAGTGGTTCACGACCACCAGGAACCGGGAGTACGCCGAGCCGCCGACCGGCTCGAAGGCCTGGGCCAGCGGGTCTCGGGCCACGTCGAAGACCGGGACGTCGTCGATCACCGACTCCCCGACCGGCTCGACGACGGAGGTCCGGTAGATGAACGCGGTCCTGATCACGTCCTCGTCCGACTGGTCGGCGGCCGAGGCAGGACTGGGCACGTACTGCCAGGTCCCTGCGCCGGCCTCGGCGTTGAGCGCGTCGACCAGCGTCGCGACCGCCGCGTCCCGGGGCTGGCCGAAGAGCGCGGAGTTCTCGATCTCCTCCAGCGAGATGACATCGGCGCCCAGCCCGTTGATCGCGGCGACGATCTTGGCCTGCTGGCGCGCGAGGTCCTCGTCCTCCGCCGCCCCGCGCGGCCCGAGCTCGCCGTTCGGTCCCGTGCAGGTGTTGACCGTGACCTTGTCGCCCGCCCGGTCGCTGTAGAAGGTGCAGCTGCCGCCGGCCGCGACGAAGTCCGCTCCCGTCGTCGGGAAGTAGTTCAGGACGTTCATCGAGGCGATCTTCACGTTGCCGCCGACCGGTTCCGGCGCGGCCGTGCGGGTGTGGCCGAACGTCACCGGCAGCGGGTCGCTCGCGGTCAGCTGGTCGGTCGGCTGGAGGCGCCAGGTGTCGAAGCGCCACTCGAGGACGAACGGCTGCTCGAGGGTGACCGGCGCACCCGACCCGGATCTGGGGGTCCTGGGTCAGCCACGGCAGCGGGGTGTCCTTGGCGGTGGTCAGGAAGTTCGCGGTCGCCCCGTCGTCGAGGGTCACGGCGCGGGCCGCGTTGTCGTCCTTGACCGCCTGGATCGCCGCGGCGTCGTGCGGGTTCGCCACCTCGGTCGGGGTGAACAGCGGCCTCGTGCCGGCGGCGAGCCCGATCTCGCCGTACTGGTTGAGCGCGTAGTTGTCGGCCACCGTGAACGGGCCCTGGGGAGCCAGCAGCATCCCCTCGAACGACTCGCGCGACGCCTCCGTCCTCGGCAGCGGCACCGCCGTCGGCTGCACCGACGCCGGCGTGGGCAGGGCCTGCACCCCGTCGGCCGCCGGGGTGATCTCGGTGGTGCCCTGGTACTCGCTGACCTTGCCGGTCACGCGCACGTGGTCGCCGACCTGCACGGCCTTCGCGACCGCGGAGCCGAAGACGAAGACCGCGTCGGACGCCTGGTGCGACCCTGCGTCCACGGGTCCGCCGGTGCCGGCGGTCTGCAGGTAGAAGCCGTTGAACCCACCGGTCGGGTAGGCCGCCGTCACGACTCCCTCGGTGACGACCGACTGTCCCGCCAGCGGGCTGGCGTCACCCGTGCCCTGGATCTCGGCGATCGTCCTGGCCGTGGGCGGGTCGGTCGGCGGGTCCGTGGGGCCACCACCGGCGGGCGCTGCTCCGGGCGTCCCGGGGGTGAGCGCGAGGTCTGCGGAGTTGTCGTCGGTGTCGGTGCCGGTGGCGTTCCGCTCGAGCGCCGTGGAGGACGACGTGGCCGGCGCGGCCGCCTTCTCGAAGGTGTTGCTGGTCCCGTAGCCGACGACGTCGAGCACGGCTGGGTTGCCGGTGAGCGAGCCGGTCGGCGGCGCGGTCAGGGCGCTCGGCTGGTCGGCCAGGAAGACCGTGCCGGCGGTCCCGCTCATCGCGATGGATCCGCTGACCGCCGGGGCCGGCACCGGGGCCCCCGCCGTGCCGGTGCCCTCGCCGACGAGGAAGTAGCCCTTCGCCGGGATGGTGCCGGTCAGCGGGGTCACACCGCTGGGGTTGGCGGTCCCGCCCGCGGAGCGGTACTGGACCGACGTGCCGGACAGGTCGACCGGCTGGTCCGTCGGGTTGTAGAGCTCGACGTAGTCGCGCTGCCACGTCGACGAGGCGGCACCTCCGCCGCCGTACACCTCGGAGATGACCACCTCCGACGCGTCGGTGGCCGCGTCGGCCGGGGCGATCGTCGCCAACGGGACGAGGCCCGTGGCGAGCACCACGAGCAGGGGCAGGGCAGGACGAACTGACATCACGGCTCCTCGAGAACGCGCACCGAATGGCGCAGCCGGGGTACTTCCTATCCCGGATCGCGGACGAATGGCAGGGGCTGCGGGTTAACAGTTCGGCAACCCTGACAGTCCGGACGAGCGAGGCTAGGTTGAAGCGCATGGCAGACCCGATCGGCATCGACTTCGGCGGGAGCGGCATCAAGGCCGCGCCCGTCGACCTGTCCACCGGCGAGTTCTCCGCCGAGCGCGAGCGCATCGACACCCCGGAGGCGTCGAGCCCGAAGGCGGTGGCCGGGGTGATGGCCGAGCTGCTGGAGCGGTTCGAGCAGAGTCACTCGGCCGTCGGCGTGACGATCCCGGGCGTCGTACGCAAGAACGGGGTGGTGGCCTCGGCCGCCAACATCGACAAGGGCTGGATCGGCACCGACGCCGACGACCTGCTCAGCGAGAAGCTCGACCGCGAGGTCCACGTGATCAACGACGCCGACGCGGCAGGCCTGGCCGAGGTGAGGTACGGCGTCGCCCGCGGCCGCGAGGGCCTGACCATCGTGACCACGCTCGGCACCGGCATCGGCTCGGCGCTGCTGTACGACGGGGTGCTGGTGCCCAACTCCGAGCTCGGCCACCTCGAGATCGAGGGGCACGACGCCGAGTCCCGGGCGGCCAACTCGGCGCGGAAGAACGAGGACCTGTCCTGGGAGAAGTGGGCCAAGCGGCTCACGACGTACTACCGCACGCTGGAGCGGCTCTTCTCCCCCGACCTGTTCGTCGTCGGCGGCGGGGTCAGCAAGCACGGCGCGGAGTTCATCCCGCTGATCGAGATCGACACCGAGATCATCTCCGCCACCCTGCGCAACACCGCCGGCATCGTCGGCGCCGCCACCCTCGCGGTGGACAAGCAGGAGGCCTGACCGGCGCTACTCCTCGGTCGCGCCCGCCCAGAGGTTGACGCCCGCGTCGACGGCGTCCTGGTCGATCGCGGCCAGCTCGTCGTCGGTGAGCGGCGGGCCGTCGAGGGCGTCGAGGTTGGTGTCGAGCTGCTCGACCGACGAGGCACCGATCACGGCCGAGGTGACCCGGCGGTCGCGCAGCGCCCAGAGCAGCGCGAGCTGGGCGAGCTTCTGGCCGCGTGCCTGCGCGATCTCGTTGAGGTTGCGCACGTGGCGCAGCGTGGAGTCGTCGAGGTGGTCCGAGCCGATCGTGCTGTCGCTGCGCGCCGCGCGTGAGTCCGCCGGGATCCCGTCGAGGTAGCGGTCGGTCAGCAGGCCCTGCGCCAGCGCGGTGAACACGATGCAGCCCATCCCCTGCTCCTCGAGCTCGTCGAGCAGGCCGCGCTCGATCCAGCGGTTCAGCATCGAGTACGACGGCTGGTGGATCAGCAGCGGCGTACCGAGCTCGCGCGCGATCGTGGCCGCCTCCTTCGTCTTCGAGGGCGAGTACGACGAGATGCCGGCGTACAGCGCACGGCCTGACCGCACCGCCGTGTCGAGGGCACCCATCGTCTCCTCGATCGGGGTCTCGGGGTCGTATCGGTGGCTGTAGAAGATGTCGACGTACTCCAGGCCCATCCGCGCGAGCGACTGGTCGAGCGAGGAGAGCACGTACTTGCGCGAGCCGCCGCCCTGCCCGTAGGGACCCGGCCACATGTCGTAGCCGGCCTTGGTCGAGATCACCAGCTCGTCGCGCAGGTGCTTGAAGTCGGTGCGCAGGAACTGCCCGAAGTTCTCCTCGGCCTGGCCGTACGGCGGTCCGTAGTTGTTGGCCAGGTCGAAGTGCGTCACCCCGCGGTCGAAGGCCCGCCGCAGGATCGCCCGCTGGGTCTCCTCGGGCCGGTCGGTGCCGAAGTTCTGCCACAGCCCCAGCGACAGCGGCGGCAGCTGCAGTCCGCTGCGCCCGGTGAAGCGGTAGTCCGTCGCGTCGTAGCGGTCGTCGGCCGGCTGGTAGTCACCCATGGACCCATCCTCCACGGTGTCGAGGAGGGCGAGGAACGCGCCCGTCTCGAAACCACTACCGTCGGAACCATGCCGGCCACCCGAGTGCTCCCGACCGAGGAGGCCACCGCGCTCCTCGAGCTGACCCGCGACCTCGCCACCCGCGAGCTGCTCCCCCTCGTGACCGAGGCCGAGGCCACCGAGACGTTCCCGCGCGAGGTCTTCCGGACGCTCGGCAAGGCGGGCCTGCTCGGGCTGCCCTACCCGGAGGAGTACGGCGGAGGCGGCCAGCCGTACGAGGTCTACCTCCAGGTCGTCGAGGAGATCGCCACCGCCTGGGCCAGCGTCGGGGTCGGCGTCTCGGTGCACGCCCTCTCCTGCTTCGGCCTGGCCACCAAGGGCACCGAGGAGCAGAAGCAGCAGTGGCTGCCCGACATGCTCGGCGGCGAGCTGCTCGGCGCCTACTGCCTCTCGGAGCCGCACGCCGGCTCGGACCCGTCGGCGATGAAGACACGGGCTCGCCGCGACGGCGACGAGTACGTCCTCGACGGAGCGAAGGCGTGGACCACCCATGGTGGGCACGCCGACTTCTACAAGGTGATGGCGCGCACCTCCGACGACAGGAACGGGATCTCCTGCTTCCTGGTCCGGGCCGACTCCGACGGTCTCTTCGCCGACCCGCCGGAGCGCAAGATGGGCCTCACCGGGTCGGCGACGGCGACGATGCGGTTCGACGGCGTACGCGTCCCCGCGGAGCGCCTGCTCGGCGACGAGGGCGACGGGCTGAAGATCGCGCTCGCCGGCCTCGACTCCGGGCGGCTCGGCATCGCCTCGGTGGCGGTGGGTCTGGGCCAGGCCGCCCTCGACCACGCGGTGGCGTACGCCAAGGAGCGCCAGCAGTTCGGTCAGCCGATCATCGACTTCCAGGGACTGTCGTTCCTGCTCGCCGACATGGAGGCCGGCGTCCAGAGCGCCCGCGCGATGACCCTGCACGCCGCCCGCCTCAAGGACCGCGGGCTGCCTTTCTCCCGCGAGGCCTCCATCGCCAAGCTCACCGCCACCGACATGGCGATGAAGGTGACCACCGACGCCGTCCAGGTGCTCGGCGGCTACGGCTACACCCGCGACTTCCCGGTCGAGCGGTTCATGCGCGAGGCCAAGGTCACCCAGATCTTCGAGGGCACCAACCAGATCCAGCGGATGGTCATCGGCCGCTCGCTCGCCAAGGGCGGCACCGGCCGGCTGCAGACCGACCCCCAGGCCGAGGGCTGAGCGGGCGACGATCTCGTCAGCCGCCCGTTGCGACGTACGCCACCACGACCCCCGGTTTCCGTCACCACCGATGGGGCACGCTCGTTGAACAGGCGCACCCGATCCGAGGAGAACCATGACCGACGCCCCTGACCTGTCCGGCTTCAAGCCCAAGGACCTGCCCGACCTGGCGGGGACGAGGGCCGTCGTGACGGGTGCCAACTCCGGCATCGGCTACTTCACGGCCGCCGCGCTGGCCGACCACGGCGCCGAGGTGGTCCTGGCCTGCCGCAACACCGAGGCCGGCCGTGACGCGGCCAAGCGGATGAAGGGCATGGTCACCGTCGAGGAGCTCGACCTCGCCTCGCAGACCTCGGTGCACGCGTTCGTCGACCGGTTCGACGGCTCCCTCGACCTGCTCGTCAACAACGCCGGGGTGATGACGCCCCCGAAGTACCGCGAGACCCCGGAGGGCCACGAGCTCCAGTTCGGCACCAACCACCTCGGCCACTTCGCGCTGACCGGACTGTTGCTCCCGGCGCTGCTGAAGTCCGAGACCCCGCGGGTCGTGACGGTCGCCTCGATCGCCCACCACCGCGGCGACGAGTCGGTGCTCGAGGGCAACCCCGAGTCGTCGTACGACCCGAACAAGACGTACGGCAACAGCAAGCTGGCCAACCTGCTCTTCGCCCTCGAGCTCAACCGTCGCGCCGAGGCCGCCGAGTCGCGGCTCGTCTCGGCCGCTGCGCACCCCGGCGTCTCCGCCACCAACCTGGTCGGCTCGCCCGACGGGATGGGCTCCAACCCGATCGTCCGGCTGACCGCACCGTTCTTCATGCCGGTGGTCTTCCAGTCCTCGGCGGCCGGGGCGAACCCGACGCTGTGGGCCGCGACGTACGGCGCCCCGGGCTCCTACGTCGGACCGCAGTGGCTGCAGGGAGAGCCGCGGCCGGCTCGGCGAGGCCAAGCTGAGCCGGCACGCCGCCAACGCTGACCTCGCCCGCAAGCTGTGGGACGTCTCCGAGGCCAGCACGGGCGTGACGTTCGACCTGTCGCTCTGACCGGTCAGCCGCGCAGCGCGCCGGTCTCGCGGATCGCGCGGTAGAGGTACGGCGCCAGCGTGCGCGCGTAGGTCACCGTCAGGTGGTTGTTGTCGCGGTAGACGTTCACGCCTCCGACCACGACCGGGCAGGTGTCCTCGTCGCAGTAGAACGGCGTGAGGTCGACCAGGTGCGCTCCCGGCGTACGACGAGCCGCGGCCGCGAGCGCGTCGAACCAGCCGTCCAGCCGCTCGCGCCGGTCCAGGGCGCACCTGCTCGTTGGCCCGTGAGACGGGCACGGTCGCCAGGCACGTCTGCGGGTCGCTCGCCGCCGTCCTTGGCCGTCGGGTTGTCGCGCACGACGACCACCGGGACGCCCTGTCGGGTGACCCGGGTCCACGCCTCCGGACATCCCGTCGACGAGCTCCGCGGGTGTTCCCTGCATCGTGGTCAGCCGGGCCGTGGTGATGATCGCGTCGTAGTCCGTCGCGTGGTCGTCGAGGTACGGGTAGAACTTGCGGCGGAACTCGGTGCATCCTGCGGCGAACGGGCTCCTCGACCGCGGGCGGCTTCGTCGACCACGGGCAGGCGCTGGCCACGAACTTGTCGGCGGTCAGCGTGCCCTCCTCGACGAGCCTCTCGACGGTCGTCATCAGCACCCGCGCGTGCGAGTCGCCGACCACGGCGACGTGGGGCACCCCTTCGCGCGGCGTGGCCGAAGCGGCAGGGCTCGAGCGGGTCGGCCTGCAGGTGCTCCCCGCAGCGGGCGTCCTTCGGGTAGTCCTCGGCGGCCGCCTCCGGTGCGGGCACGAGCGTGTTCGCCAGCCGCGGGTTGGGGCAGCCCTCGGCCCTCGGGTCGCGCGCGGCGGCGCCGAAGCAGTCCGGCGGCTGCGGCGGCGAGCTCGGCCGCCACCCGCTGGGTGCGCTCGATCTCGCGGGACGACGTCGTAGCGCGGCACCAGGCACACCGCCGTGAGGACCAGCGCCCCCGTGACGGCGTACGCGAAGGTGACGCGTGAGCGTGCCAGCCCGAACCGCCGCGCCGCCCGGACGGGATCCTCGACGAGCTTCTTGGTCAGCACCGACAACCCGATGGTCGCCATCAGGACCGAGACCTTGTCCACGGTCGTCAGCGCGTGGTTGGTGGCGTACGGCAGCAGGATGATCAGCGGCCAGTGCCACAGGTAGACCGCGTAGGAGATGTCGCCCATCGCTCGCGCCGGCCGGACGGTGAGCAACCGGTCGCTCGACCACGACAGGCCCGGCGCCTCCACCCAGATCAGCGCCGCGGCGGCGAGCACGATCCAGATGGCCGCCGTCCCGGGCATCGGGGTGCTCTCGTCGAGGACGAAGGCGCCGGCCAGCAGAGCGCCCAGGGCCGCCCACCCGAGCAGCGCGCGCACCGCGGGCGAGAGCAGCCGGGCGGCTGCGGGGGCGAAGGCGAGGAGCGCGCCGGCACCGAACTCCCAGGCGCGGGCCGGGGTGACGAAGTAGGCCCACGCGGGGTTGGTGGCCGTCACCCACAGCGAGTAGGCCAGCGACGCGAGCGACCCCGACGGCGAGCACCGCGAAGATGCCGGCCTTCTTGCTGGCGCTGACGACGGGCCAGCCAGATGCCGACCAGCACCAGCAGCGGCCAGACGAGGTAGAACTGCTCCTCGGCCGACAGCGTCCAGTAGTGCTGCGCGGGCGAAGGAGGCGCGTCGGCGGCGAGGTAGTCGACCGAGCCGAGCGCGAGCAGCCAGTTCTCGACGTACAGGCCGGCTCCGAGGATCTCCCCGAGGAACTGCTGCCACTGCGTCCGTGGCACCAGGGCGACGACCCCGATGGCGGAGACGACCAGCACGACGTACGCCGCCGGCAGCAGCCGCCGGATCCGGCGGGCCCAGAAGCCGGCCAGGTCCACCGAGCCGGTCCGGTCGACCTCGCGCAGGAGCAGCGAGGTGATCAGGAAGCCGCTGATCACGAAGAAGACGTCCACCCCGATGTAGCCGCCCGGCACCCGGTCGGGCCAGAGGTGGAACAGCACCACCAGGAGCACGGCGACGGCCCGCAACCCCTGGATCTCCTGACGCATCGCCTGAGCCTACAAAGCCCTCACTACCCTTGGGGTGTGACCGAAGGCCCCGTACGACGCCCGCGCCACCTCCTCGACCCCAACGACGTGCGCGGCAGTCACCAGCGCTCGCAGGGCACCAAGGAGTCGCTGGGCAACGTCCAGAAGTGGGTCATGTCGGCGCTCGCGGTCACCACGATCGGTCACCTCGCCGGCGGGGTGGCGATCCTGGCGATGTCGATGGACGACGCCGGGCTCGACGCCCGCATCGGCCTGAACGTGGTCGCCGCGTTCATCGGGGTGGTGGCCGTGGCCTCCGGGCTGCTGATCCACGGCAAGAAGCCGCTGAGCTGGTGGCTCCTGCTCGGCCTGGTCCCCGGCATCGTCGGCGCCTGGTTCACCTTCTGACCTCCTGACGCGCCACGGTATGGACCGCGGCGCCTCGATCCTCTGAGATGCCGACGGCGACCTTGACCGGGCGCCCCGGGGGAACGAGAGTGCGGAGCAGAGCCGGCGTCGGTGTTCGGGAGGTCCTCGGGCCGCAACGCGACCGGTCTCGTCCCTGGGGGTTCGCATGGCCGCTCACCGTCACACCCGCCTGCTCGGAGCACTGGTCGCGCTCGTCCTGGCCGCCGGTCTCGCCCTGGTCGGAGCGCCCGCCGCCGCGGCCGCCAAGGACACGGGGCTGCTCGCGTTCGTGCGGTCCAACCAGATCTACACGGCCACGACGACCGGTGCCTCGGTGAAGAAGCTGACCTCGTCGGGCAAGAACTACCGACCGCACTGGTCGCCGGACGGCAAGCGGATCGCCTACGTCCACGAGGCGCCGGCCGGTCATCGCGACATCTGGGTGATGAAGGCCGATGGCAGTGGCAAGCAGCAGGTCACCCGGCTCGGCGACACGACCGAGCCCAGCTGGTCACCGGACGGCAAGTGGCTGGCGTTCGGGGCGAGCGGCACTCCGCCGTACGTCGGAGGCAGTGACTACCCGCTGATGAAGATCCGCTCGACCGCGCCGTTCGGCAAGCCCGTCGTGTTCCCCACCGGTGACAACGAGGCCCGCGCCGCCGGGACGCTCGCCTGGTCGCCCAACGGGAAGCAGATCGCCTTCGTGAGCAACACCTTCCCGTTCTCCCCCGACCACTACCTGCTCGTCTACACCCTCGCCACGCACGAGGTGGAGATGGTCGACCTGGTCGGCGGCGCGTGCTGCGGCTAGCGGCAACTTCTCCGACCCGGCGTGGACCAACAACAGCCTGACCATCGCCTACAGCGTGGTCCGCCACGAGATCGACCAGCCGGCGCCTCCCGGTCCGCACCTGGAGTTCGCCAGCCAGGGTGGCGCACCCCTGCCCACGTTCCCGGACGTCACCGGCGACAGCGACCCCGACTACTCGCCCACGGGCAAGAAGGTCGTCTTCCGGCACTACTCGCGGATCTACGTCGCCAACGCCGACGGCAGCCAGCGCCGCAACCTGCTCGCCGGCACCAACCCGGACTGGCAGCCGGTCAGCTGAGGGTGGCGCGCGCGACCACGATCGGGTGGTCGGAGACGCGCCGTGGCCGGGTGGAGCCGTCCTTGCGCCACGCCGCGAACTGCACGTCGCTGGTGCCGAGGACCCAGTCGATGCCGTTCCTGCGGGGGTAGCGACACGGTTGGCCGGTGGACCCGCCGGAAGCGGAGTGCAGCACCCCGGAACGGGTCGCCCGGCAGAAGAACGCCCGCGTGGCGTTCATGTCGCCGGTGAACAGCACGGTCTGCCCGTTCGACCGGAGGCGCTGGATCCGCGCGAGCGCCCGGCGCAGCGACTCGGCGCGCCACTTGGCCTGCCGGGCGTACGCCGGGTGGTGGGTGTTGAGCACCCAGAACAGCTGCCCGGTGGCCTTCACCCGCAGCTGCACCTGGGGCACGTTGACCCGCCTGCCGCCGTAGGAGGTGATCGGCAGGTGCCGCCGCTGGACCAGGGCGTAGAGGTCGGGTCGGAACGCGACGGCGTTCTGCAGGTCCCGCCCCTGACCCCGGCGGGCCGGGGCGCCGACGAGCCGCCACCGCCCGTCCGCCTTCCTGACGAACGTGCGCAGCGTCCGGCCCTGGAGCTCCTGCAACCCGGCCAGCGTCACCTGGTGCTTGCGCAGGAAGGCCAGGGCTCCCGATCGCGTGGTGCTGCGGCCCTTGATGCGCTTGGCTCCGGCCACGTTGAAGCTCGCCACCGTGAAGGTGGCTGCTGCGGCAGCAGCCGTGCTGCGCTCCGGCGCAGGTGGAGCACGGTCAGGTCGTCGCTCCGGGGGCCCGACCCCCGACGCACTCGCAGGAGCAAGGGTCACCGCCGCGGCAAGGGCGACGGCACTGGTGGCCAGCTTCTTCACGGAACGCGTCCCGGTCGTCGAGGTCCAAGACGACCCAGAGTAGCCAGCGACTCCAGCGACCAGGCGTCAGCGGCTGACGGTGGCCCGGGCGACGACGATGGGGTGGTCGGAGACCCCACGGGAGCGGGTCGAGGTGTCCGAGCGCCAGCTCGCGAACCCGACGTCGCGCGTCCCGAGGATCCAGTCGATGCCGTTGCGCTTCGGGTAGCGGCACTTCTTGCCGGTCGAGCCGCCGGAGGCGGAGTGCAGCTTCCCGGACCTCGTCACCTTGCAGAAGAAGTCCCGCTTGGCGTTCATGTCACCGGTGAAGATCACCGTCTGGCCGTTGCTGCGCAGCTTGTGGATCCGCTTGAGCTGTCGGCGTACGGACTCGGCGCGCCACTTGCCCGCGTTGCCGTGCACGTCCGCAGGGTTGTGGGTGTTGAGGACCCAGAACGTCGCGCCGCTGTGCTTGGCCTTCAGCTTCACCAGCGGGATGTTGACGCGGTTGCCGCGGAAGTAGGTGATCGGCATGTGTGTCCGCTGGACCATCGTGAAGCTGCTCTTGCGGTAGCCGATGGAGTTGCGGGTGTCGATCTTCTTGCCGTTGCGGCTCGGGGCGCCGACCACCACCCACCGGTTCTTGGTGCGCTTGCGCAGCGAGGCGGCCTGCTTGCCCTCGAGCTCCTGGAAGCCGGCCACGAGGACGTCGTGCTTGCGCAGGTAGGAGATGGCGCCCTTCATCCGGGCCGTGCCCGACCGCATCCCGCCGCGGCCCTTGCTGTGCCCTCCACCGAGGACGTTGAAGGTGGCGACGTTGAACGAGCTCGAGCTCGGGGCCGAGGCGGCCTGCTGGGGAGCGGATCCGCTGTCACCGCTGGGGAGCGGGATCGGCGCAGCTCCGGCGCTGGCGGGGGCGAGGGTCACGGTGGCGGCCAGGGCAGGCACAGCCAGACGGGTAGCGAACTTCTTCACTGGGTTTGTCCTGGGTTCGGGGGATCAGGGCCGCCCGACCGTACGCACAGGTCAGCCGCAAGGGTCCAGACCCGAGGCGGCGAACGTGAGCGATGCCACACCCGCCCAGGACTCGGCAGCCACACTGGCCAACAGGTGTCTCATCCACCCCGAGGCGGCATCAGCCCTTCGTCGCGACGTACGCCTCGATCCCGTCGAGGATGCGCGAGAGCCCGAACTCGAGCTCGCGGTGCGGGTCGGACCCGGCCTGGTAGGCCTCGCCGGCGGAGACACCGACCCGGCCCGCGATGGGGTACTCGCGGCCCGCCATCACCTCGCCCAGCGGCCCGGCGTTGGCCTCCCACCACTCGAGGTCGGTCATCCCGGACTCGCGCTCGGCGCGGCGTACGTGGTGCTCGGACCGGGCCACGTTGGCGGCGAACCCCGCCACCAGGGTCACCGTCTGGTCCATCTCGATGTCGTCGAGGCCGAACCCCTCGACCGCGGACAGCTGCCACTCGTAGCGGTCGGCGACGTGGGGACCCAGCCACGGGCGCACCCCGCCGACCTCGAGGAGCCAGGCGTGCTCTCGGCAGTCGGCGAGCTGGACCTCGGCGACCAGCGTCAGCCGCTCACGCACCGAGCCCGTCATCGGCGGGAGCTCCCGGCGGCCGAAGACCTGGTCAGCCATCAGCACGACCAGGTCGCTGCGGTTGGCGACGTAGGTGTAGAGCGTCATCGCCCCGACCCCCAGGCGGCTCGCCAGGGTCCGCATGCTGACCGCGTCGAGACCCTCTGCGTCGGCGATCTCGATGGCCTGGTCGACGATCTCGTCGACGCTGACGCGCTGTCGCGGACCGCGCTTGGGCGACTGCTCCTCGGCGGGCACCACGTGCCGCCACAGCAGTCGGAGGACGGGGTCCGGGTCGGCAGGCACGAACCGATCGTAACTTCTTCGTACGACGTACGGAACTCGTGCTACAGTCTGGTCGCTAGTTCCGTACGCCGTACGAAATAGGAGTCCGATGGTCCCGACCGCCCCACCCCTGCTCGCCCGTGGCCTGCACAAGCGCTACGGCGACACCCACGCCCTCGACGGGTTCGACCTGACCGTCGCGCCCGGCACGATCCACGCCCTGCTCGGGCCCAACGGCGCCGGCAAGACCACTGCCGTGCACACCTTCGCCACCCTGACCCGCTGCGACGCCGGCGAGGTCAACGTCGCCGGCCACGACGTCCGTCGCGAGGGCGCGGCCGTGCGCCGGCAGATCGGACTGGTCGGTCAGACGACGGCGCTCGACGAGGTGCTGTTCGGCGACGAGAACCTCGTGATGCTCGGCCGCCTGCACGGGATGACCAAGGCGCAGGCCCAGGTGCGCGCGGACGAGCTGATCGCGACGTTCGGGCTGGACGGTGCCGGTGGCCGCAAGGTCTCGACGTACTCCGGCGGCATGCGGCGACGGCTCGACATCGCCGCCAGCCTGATCCGCCGCCCGAGCCTGCTGTTCCTGGACGAGCCGACGTCCGGGCTCGACCCGCGCGGGCGGCTGGAGGTCTGGGAGACCGTACGCCGGGTGGTCGAGCTCGGCACCACCGTGCTGCTCACGACGCAGTACCTCGACGAGGCCGACCAGCTCTCCGACCGGATCACCGTGATGGGAGCGGGCAGGGTGATCGCCGAGGGCACCTCCTCGGAGCTGAAGAGCCGGCTCGGCGGCGACCGGGTGATCGTCACCGCCTCGCCGGGCACCGACCTCGGCTCGCTCGCCGACTCACCTCGGCGGAAGCGTCGACGAGGACACCCGCGAGATCACCGTCGAGGCAGGTCCGGCCGGAGGGACGGCGGCCCTGCTCGCCGTCGTACGCACCCTCGACCGCACCGGGACCGAGGTCGACGACGTGCTGCTGCGCCGGCCCACCCTCGACGAGGTCTTCCTGCACCTGACCGACACACCGCCACCACCACGACAGGAGACCCCCGATGATCGCCACCCTCCGCCAGGGCTGGATCGTCACCCAGCGCGACCTCCGCCACTGGGTCCGCGAGCCGTGGACGCCCATCTTCGGCATCGCCTTCTCGCTGATGCTGCTGCTCGTCTTCGGCTTCCTCTTCGGCGGCGCCATCGAGGTGCCCGGGGGCGGTGACTACCTCGAGTTCCTGCTGCCCGGCATGTTCGCGCTGTCGATGATGTTCGGCGTCGAGTCGACGATGACCGCGATCACCCAGGACACCAAGCGCGGCATCACCGACCGGTTCCGGTCGATGCCGATCAGCAGCGTCGCCGTACCGCTCGGGCGTTGCGGAGCCGACCTGCTCAACTCGGTGGTCCAGCTGGTCGTGCTGATGGCCGGCGGGCTGCTCGTCGGGTGGAGCATCGACGACGGCCTCGGCCGTGCGCTGCTCGCGGTGGCGCTGCTCCTCTGGCTCCGGTTCGGGGTGCTGTGGATCGGGATCTACCTCGGCGTCACCATCCGTGGCGAGGGTGGGCAGATGGCCGTCCAGGTCCTGGTGTGGCCGCTCGCCTTCCTCTCCAGCCTGTTCGTCGCACCCGAGACGATGCCCGGCTGGCTCGGCTTCCTCGCCCAGTGGAACCCGGTCTCCGCCACCGCCGCGGCCGCGCGCGAGCTGTTCGGCAACCCGACCGGCATCACCGAGGGTGTGCTGGCCGACCACGCGGTCCTGCTGGCCTTCGCCTGGCCGCTCGTGCTGACCGCGATCTTCCTGCCGCTGTCCGCGCGGGCCTACCGCAACCTGGCCCGGTGAGGCCCGACACTGCCCGCTGCTGTTCGCCTGCCCTTCACCTCCGGTTCGGCTCCCTGCCGCTGACGCAGACCTACGTTGACGTTCCCTTCAGTTGCCTCGGAGACGTCGATGACCCTCGCGCCAGACCACCGCCCCCTCCTGCCCATGGCCGGCCAGACGCACGCCCGCCGCAGCCCCGTGACCTGTCACCTCCGCTGCGGGGACGCCTGCTCGTTCACCCCGCCGAACACCAGCCACAACCACTACTTCCGCGACGTGGCGAGCAGCGCCCTGAGCCGTCGGGCCGTCCTCGGCGGGATGGCCGCCGGTGCGACCGTCGCCGCGCTGGTCCCCGGCCTGGACGCACCTGCCGCGGCGGCGCCCGGTTCCGCCGCCCGCGCCCGGATGCCGTTCACCCCGATCGCCCCGGTGACCTCGACGGTCGACGACATGACCGTGCCCACCGGCTACGCGTGGAAGCCCGTCATCCGCTGGGGCGACCCGATCCTCTCCGGCGCCCCGCTGTTCGACCCGAACAACCAGTCCCCGAAGGCTCAGGCGGGTCAGTTCGGCTACAACTGCGACTACCTCGACATCATCGAGACCAACCGCAGCGGGACGCGTGCCCTCCTCGTCGCCAACCACGAGTACACCAACGAGAACATCATGTTCCCGCCCGACCTCGACCCCGAGACGGCGATCCGCACGGCCTGGGCGGCGCACGGGATGTCCGTCGTCGAGCTCGAGCGGCCCAGGCGCGGGATGACCTGGCGCTACAAGCCGAAGGCCCGGCTCAACCGCCGCATCACGCTGAACACCACGTTCGCGTTCGACGGCCCGGCCCGCGGTTCGGAGCTGCTCCGGACCAAGGAGGACCCGCGTGGGGTCAAGGTCCGCGGCACGATGAACAACTGCGCCGGCGGCACCACTCCGTGGGGGACGGTGCTCTCCGGCGAGGAGAACTTCAACCAGTACTTCCTCGCGGCCGGCACCGACCCGCGCGAGGCCCGCTACGGCCTCGGCCCCACCCAGGACACCCGGAACTGGCGGTCGGTCGAGCCCCGCTGGGACGCCACCACCGAGGACTACCGCAACGAGCCCAACCGCTTCGGCTGGATCGTCGAGATCGACCCCAGCAGCCCCGGCTCCACGCCGGTCAAGCACACCGCGATGGGTCGCTTCAAGCACGAGGGCGCCAACGTGATCATCAACAAGGACGGCCATGTCGTGGCCTACATGGGTGACGACGAGCGCTTCGACTACGTCTACCGCTTCGTCTCCCGCGACACCTTCCGCCGCGGCGGCAGCGCCAAGGCCGCCCGGCACAACCGCCAGCTGCTCAGCAACGGTGACCTCTCCGTCGCGCGCTTCACGGGCGACGGCCTGGAGGACGGGGTCAGCGACGGCACCGGCGAGTGGATCCCGCTGACCCGCAACGGCCGCTCGATGGTCGCCGGCTTCTCCCTCGACGAGGTGCTGGTCTTCACGCGACTCGCGGCCGACACCGTCGCACCGACCAAGATGGACCGTCCCGAGGACGTGGAGCCCAACCTGCACAACGGCCGGATCTACGTGGCCTGCACCAACAACACCGACCGCGGCAAGGTCGGCAAGGAAGGGCCCACGGAGCCGAACCCGCGCAACGCCAACAAGGACGGCCACGTGGTCGAGATCATCCCCCGGCGCGGCGACCACACCGACCGCGCGTTCGCCTGGAACCTGCTGCTCATCTGCGGCGACCCGGCCACCGCCGGCACCTACTTCGGCGGGTACGACGGCCCCGTGTCGCCGATCTCCTGTCCCGACAACGTCGCGTTCGACAGCGTCGGCAACCTCTGGGTCTCCACCGACGGGCAGCCCAGCTCGCTGAACCTGTCCGACGGGCTCTTCAAGGTGCCGCTCGCGGGTCCCGAGCGCGGTCGCGTCCAGCAGTTCCTCGCCGTGCCGACCGGCGCGGAGACCTGCGGACCCGTCGTGCACGACGACGACGGGAAGGGCAGCGTGTTCGTCGCGGTGCAGCACCCCGGCGAGAACGGCACCTGGGCCGCGCAGCTCTCCCGCTTCCCCGACTTCGTCGCCCCGGGTGGGACGGCGCAGCAAGGGAGACTTCGCCGGCCCCCGGCCGACCGTCGTCCAGGTGACCAGGCGCTGACTGGCTACCGGATCCCGACGATCACGTAGCGCGTGGTGCCGTCGTCCAGGCGGACCCCGATCCGGTACAGGTACCCGGAGGCCAGACCCTTCGTCGACCAGTTGTACCGCCACGCACCGTTCGAGTACGCGAACACCGAACCGGTGGACCCCTTGGCGGAGCTCACGGCTTCGTTGACCGGCGCCGAGGTCCGCGCCCCACGGACAGGGCTCACCCACACCGGCTTGGCGGCCGGCGTGACCGTCTGGCCCCCCGCTCGCTTCAGGGTGAACGCGACCGGGACCGTGGAACCGGCCTTGAAGATGCTGGCCGACGCAGGCGGGTTGTTCAGCGGCGACAGGAACCCGTCGAACCGGTAGACCACCCGATAGCTCGAGGTCGCCGTGCGGGTGTTGCCGGCACGGTCGGTGACTGTCGCGGTGTAGGTGAACGGCCCGATGCCACTGGCGGCTCCGGACTTCTTGGTGACCTTGCACGGCGCCGCGAGGCCGGACAGCGAGTCCGAGGCGGTGCACGTGGCGACCGGGACGGCCCCCAGCGTGTAGGTGGCGCCGTTGCTGACCCCGGTGACCGCGAGGTCGGGTGCGGTCTTGTCGATCTTCAGCCCGGTGACGGTCCCGGTCCCGCAGTTGGGTGTGGGCGCCTTGTCGCACACCTGCGGTGATGTTGCGGTGACGTTGCTGCCCTGGGTGGACACGAACGTGTCCGCGGGCTGCCGCGCGACGCCGCTCTCGTCGGTCGCGGACCAGTCGATGCGCACGTTGGACCGGTACCACCCGGCGACGTTCGGCCGAGTGGTCGCACGACCCGTCACCGTCGGTGGGCTGGTGTCACCGGTCGGGATGACCGCGGGGCCGCCGGGGTCGACGATCTTGCCGTCGGCGAGGCCATCCGCGTCCCCGATGCCGCCGTCGGTCAACGTGATCTCGACCCAGTCGGTGAACTCGTGGTTGACGGAGACACGGTCGTCCGGCAGCAGCGACCACGCCTGGGTGGCGGGGTCGTACTTGGCGTACGCGTTCACCTCGTAGGCAGGGGCGTAGATGCGCACCTTCTGCGTGGAGCCCGGTGCGATCCCCTCGAGCGTGAACGAGTTCAGACCGGTGGGCAGGGTCGCGCCCTGCGGCGGGGAACCGACCGCGTCCGTGGTCGGCATCGTCGAGACACCCGTCAGGGTCGACCCGGCAGGCCCGGCGATGGAGACGTACCCCTCGTTCTCCGAGGGCGTGCCGCCGTTGCCGGGCAGGGTGGTGACGTTGTCCTGCGAGGAGTCGGGGGTGCCGTCGTAGTTGGTGTCGCCACCGTTCGGTCCGGCGGCCTCGGTCAGGTCCGGGACGCCGTCGTCGCCGACCTCGCCCCCGGTCGGCGGGCCGCTGAACCATCCGAAGGAGTCCAGCACCAGGGTCATCTCGGTGGTCGGGTTCGCCGGCAACGGGCCGCGCCGGTACACCTCCTCGGAGGTGAGCTGGAAGTTGCACTTCCAGGCCGGGTCGTTGTCGTCCACGGCGGGCAGGAGGATCTCGTGGTCGGCGGGGTACGACACGCCCTCCTCGGGCAGGCTGCTCCAGAACCCCTCGTTGGTGTTGAGGTCGGTGGTGCCGGGCACGGGCAGGTCGATCTCGCGCAGACAGTCCTGGAACGGCCGCAGGCCCTCGACCGGCTCTCCCGCGGAGTCGACGACGTGCACGGTCGCTGACCGTGTTCCGAAGTGCTTGTCCAGGGTGACCGGTGCCTCGGTGGCCGCCACATCCAGGGTGAACAGGGTCCCGCCGAAGGTGTGGTCGTCATTGTCGAAGCGGAACGATGACGGCGTAGTCCCCGGGCGGGACGCTCATGGTGTAGGTGCCGTCGGCGGCCGGCGTCACCTGGTCACCCCCGACCTGGGACTCCGACATCGGTCTCGCATAGACGCTGGTCGGCTTCATCCGCGGGTCGCTCGCCGTGACCGTGCCGCTGATGGTGACGAAGTCCGGGATCACCAGGGTGAGCTCGTTGTCCTCGGTGGTGCTGACCTCGAAGTCCTGGTTCTTGTAGTTGGGGCTGGTGCGGTGCGCCTGGGCGTAGCACCCGGGACTGCTGTCGTCCGCGACGTCACCTGGAGGGCCGGGACTGCCCCACAACGTCGCCGCCGGGCCGGATGGGACAGAGGTCGAGCCGGAGTTCCAGTACAGGATGCTGTTGCCGACCTCGTCGGTCCAGCTGCAGGAGATGGACAGATGGCTGACGTCGGTCGGCGCCTGTCCGTTCTGGTCGACGACGTCGAGGGCGACCGGTCGCGCGGGGACCTCGATGGATCCCAGGTTGGTGTCACCGCTCACGGTCAACGGTCCGGGGTTGTAGTAGAAGCTGGAGCTGACCCCGCCGACGTTCTTGGTGTGCCCCTCGAGCGAGAGTGCCTCGTAGCTGCCCTCCGGCGCCGTGAAGGAGAAGGCGCCCTCGTCGGCGGCGTAGACGTTGTCGTAGTAGACGTTGAAGTCTGCGTCACGGACGGTGACGGTCCCGACGACCAGCGAGCCGGCCGGTGTGCTCATGGTGCCGGAGATCGTGACGGTGGCAGCTGCGGCGGGCGGTGCCTGCCACAGCGCGACGCTCGACACCAGCAACAAGCTCAGCACGAAACGAAGAGCGAGACCTCGAGCCATGAGCACAACCCCCCAGGGATCCGTCCGAGATCCGCCGCTCGGACCGTAACGGCCGGGGCGAGGGCATGGGTAGGTCTCCGTCGCGGAGGTCTAGTTGCCTGCGCGCAGCTGCACAGTGTCTAGGCCACCGCGCGGTAGGTCGGCCCGGGCCATGTTCAACTGCTGCCCACGTGCGTAGCGTCAATTGGGAGGAGACAAGCCGCACGCGGTCCTCAGCGAGTGGGCGCCACCTCCACGGCATCGCTCTCGGTTCCCCAGATCACCACGTCTCGGACAACCGACGGAGGACCCCATGCACCGCTCAGCGCTCGCCGCCGCCAGCATCCTGCTCGCCGCACCACTGGTGTTCACGGCAGGGCCCGCCTCCGCCGCAGTCACATGTCGCGGCAAGGTCGCCACCATCACCGGAACCGGTCTCCTGACCGGGACCGCCCAGGCGGATGTGATCGTCGGCTCGGAACTCGAGGACAGCGTCGACGGTGGCGGCGGCAACGACACCATCTGCGCCCTCGGTGGCCTCGACACGGTGCAAGGCGGCACCGGCGCCGACTACATCGACGGCGGTGCGGGAAACGACCAGCTGATCGGCGATGTCAGCGCGACGTCAGCGAACGCAGTCGGCGGCGGCGCGGACCTCATCCTCGGAGGTGCCGACGATGACCAGATCGTCGGCGACAGCCAGGCCAGTGGGGGGAATGCCACCGGAAGGGGCACCGACATCCTCGACGGCGGTCCCGGCGACGACGGCATCACCGGCGACTCCCAGGCCCACGGCGGCAACGCGACCGGCGCCGCCACAGACATCATCCGCGGCGGACCGGGAGTCGAGATCATCATCGGGGACAGCTTCTGCGGCACCGGTCTCACCACACCGTGCACGGTCACCGGCGACAACGGCAACGACGTCATCGACCTCGGCTCCAACGTCAGCGACATGACCACTTTCGTCGCCGGCGACAACGCCGCCACCGACGGCATCATCATCGGCGACGGCAACGACTTGATCGTCGGCGGAGGCGGACGCGACTACCTGGCCGGGGACAACGTCACCGGCGGAGAAGGGTCGGACTTCTTCGGATTGGGCGGCGGCGCCGGCCGCGACACCCTGCTCGGTCTGGGCAACGACGACGCGCTGCTCGGCCAAGGCGGCAGGGACCTGCTCGACGGTGGCTCCGGGACCGCCGACGCCTGCTCGGGCGGCGACGGCATCGACCGGGCCGCGCGCTGCGAGATCCTCGACAGCCTCCCGTAGCCCCACCGCTGGTCGCGCTGCCGGGACGACCACTCACGGCCTGTGATGCGAGCGGCCATGACCCGCGCTGGGGTCATGGCCACTACCTGCCTGCTGCTGGCACAACCGCGGGAAGATCTCCCACCGGATCGTGCGCGAGGGGGGAGTTGAACCCCCACGCCCTTTCGGGCACACGGACCTGAACCGTGCGCGTCTGCCTATTCCGCCACTCGCGCCTGAAGCGAACGTCAGGCTATCCCACGGGGTCTCAGCCGCCCAAACCGGGCGCGGACGGGACATCGTCGCCCGATACCATCGCGAGAACGCCCGATCGGCACCCCCCAAGCACGACGCCGGAGAGGAGACACGTGAGCGCGCTGCAACGCTTCGAGAACAAGCTCGAGCAGATGATCTCCGGGGTCTTCGCGCGCACCTTCCGCAGCGCCGTACAGCCGGTCGAGATCGCCTCCGCGCTCAACCGCGAGGTCGACAACTCCGCCCAGATCCTCAGTCGCGACCGCCGGCTGGTGCCCAACGACTTCCACGTCGAGCTCTCCGAGGCCGACCACCAGCGGCTCGAGGGCCTGGGCCCGCAGCTGACCCGCGAGCTCACCGAGATGCTGCGCGAGCACGCCGCCCAGCAGTCCTACGTCTTCACCGGGCCGGTCAGCATCAGCCTGGAGACCAGCGACGAGCTGACCACGGGCCGCTTCCGGGTGCGCAGCAAGGCGATCGCCAGCTCCCACCTGGCCGGCGGCGACCCCAGCGACACCCAGGTACGCCGGGCCACGGCGACCCTCGAGCTCAACGGGGAGCAGCTCCCGCTCGCGCCGCCCGGCATCGTGATCGGCCGCGGCAACGACGCCGACCTGCGCATCGACGACCCCGGCGTCTCCCGCAAGCACATCGAGATCCGCGTCGAGGAGGCGCAGGACCTCGGCGGTGAGCCACGGATCACCGTGCACGACCTGGGCTCGACCAACGGGATGTCGGTGAACGGCAAGCGGGTCGAGAAGGCGGCGCTCGCCGATGGTGCAACGATCAGGATCGGCAACACGACCATGTCCCTGCGCCTCAAACGAGGGTGAACCCGCCTTGTCCGAGCTGACCCTGGTCCTGATTCGCTTCGCGTATCTGGCGATCCTGTGGATCTTCGTGCTCTCGTGCATCTCGGTCATCCGCTCGGACATGTTCGGGGCACGGGTGGCGCGCGAGCCCAACGCCCGCGGCGCCTCCCGACAGGAGCGCAAGGCCAAGGGCCGCCAGGCCAAGCCCGCCAAGCCCCGCAAGGGCGTCCCCACCCAGGTCGTCATCCTCGAGGGCGGCAACAAGGGCGAGACGGTCTCCCTCGAGCACGCGCCGCTGCTGATCGGCCGTGGCAACGACGCCGCCATCCGGCTCGACGACGACTACGTCTCCACCCGGCACGCGCGGATCGCCAGCTCCGGGGACCAGTGGTTCGTCGAGGACCTCGGCTCCACCAACGGCACCTACGTCGGCAACAGCCGCATCTCCCAGGCCACGGCCATCCAGCTCGGCACCCAGGTGCGCATCGGCAAGACCATCCTGGAGCTGCGCAAGTGAGGCCCCGGGTGACGGCAGCGTGAGGCTCAGCTACGCGGCCCTGTCCGACGTCGGGCGGGTGCGCCGCGACAACCAGGACTCCGGGTACGCCGGCCCGCACCTGCTCGTCATCGCCGACGGGGTGGGCGGCTCGGCGCGCGGTGACGTCGCCAGCGCCGCGACCGTCGAGGTGCTGCGCCGCCTCGACGAGGACCCGGGCGAGGGCGGCATCCAGGGCGACGTGCTCGGTGCCCTCGCCGGTGCGATCCACCGCAGCCACGACCGGATCGCCGGCCTGGTCGCCGAGAACCCCGAGATCGAGGGCACCAGCACCACGGTGACGGCCGTGATCTTCGACGGCAGCCACATCGGGGTCGGTCACGTCGGGGACAGCCGCGGCTACCTCCTGCGCGAGGGCGGCCTGTCTCAGCTGACCACCGACCACACCTTCGTGCAGAGCCTGATCGACGAGGGCCGGATCACCGAGGACGAGGCCCGCGTCCACCCGCACCGCAACCTGATCCTGCGTGCCGTCGACGGCGTCCACGAGCCGGAGCCCGACGTGTTCAGCCTCGAGGTGGTGCCCGGTGACCGCATCCTGCTCTGCTCCGACGGCTGCTCGGGCGTGCTCTCCGACGACGAGCTCGCCCGCATCCTCGGCGACGGGACCCCCGACCACGTCGCCGTCTCGCTGATCCAGGCCTCGCTGGACGCCGGCAGCTCCGACAACGTGACCGTGGTCGTCGCCGACGTGGTCGGCGATGACGTGGTCGACGACGCCGACACCAGTGCCGCGCTCACCACCGGCCCGATGATCGTCGGCGCCGCGGCCGAGGCGCCTCGCCGCAAGAGTCCCGGGGGACGCGCGGGTCGGGCCGCCGACACCGGCGAGCTCGACGCGATCGAGGACTCGGAGGGCTACGGCGCCCACGTCGATCCCGAGGAGATGCGCTACGCACCGCGAGCCCCCCGCCGCTTCACGTGGGCCCGCCGCCTCGTCGTCATCGGGCTGATCCTCCTGCTGGCCGCGATCGTCGCCATCGCCGGCTGGCGGTGGAGCCAGAGCCAGTACTACGTCGCCAACGAGGGCGACGACGTCGTCATCTACCAGGGCATCGAGGCCGACGTCCCGGGCATCAACACCCACCACGTCGAGGAGACCAGCGAGCTCAAGCTCGACGACCTGCCGGACTACAACGCCCGTCAGGTCGAGGACGGCATCAGCGCCACCAGCCTCGAGGACGCCCGGGGCATCCTCAGCCGGCTCCAGCGGCTGGTGACCTGCCCGGACGGCACCACGACGCCGTCCCCGAGCGCCAGCCCCAGCACGAAGGCCAGCCAGAAGCCGCTCAAGCGGCCGACCGCGAGCGCGACCACGCGCACCGAACGGTCGCCGTCAGCCAGCCCCAGCGCCAGCCCGTCGCCCACCCCCGGCCTGTGCACCGAGGCGCCATGAGCAGCAACGCGGCCGGTGCACCCCAGGGCCTGATGGGCTTCGTCCATCGGCGTCGTCGTGGTGCCGAGCTGGTCCTGCTGATCCTCAGCCTCGTCGTCGGCATCGGGGCGTACGCCGCCGTCGGGCTCGGCGTGGACGGCACCCTCCCCCTGAACCTCTACACGTACGGCGCCTGGCTGGCCGCCCTCGTCATCGGCTGCCACGTCGTGGTGCGGATCTTCGCGGCGTACGCCGACCCGATCCTGCTGCCGATCGTCTCCGCCCTCAACGGGCTCGGCCTGGCGATGATCCACCGCATCGACCTGGGCCGGCAGGCGGGCAACCCCGACGCCAACGGCTTCGCCGACGCCCAGCTGGTCTGGATGACGCTCGGGGCGCTCCTGTTCGCCGGTGTGCTGATCGGGCTGCGCGACCACCGGCGGCTGCAGGCCTTCACCTACACCTTCGGGCTCGCGGCGATCCTGCTGCTCCTGCTGCCGCTGGTGCCCGGCATCGGCCGCACGATCAACGGCTCCCGGATCTGGATCAACCTCGGACCGTTCAGCTTCCAGCCGGGCGAGATCGCCAAGGTGCTGCTGGTGATCGCGTTCGCCGGCTACCTCGTGCTCCACCGCGACGCCCTCGCCCTGGCCGGCCGGCGGTTCCTCTTCGTCGACCTCCCGCGCGGCCGTGACCTCGGTCCGATCCTCGCGATGTGGCTGCTCTCGCTGGGCATCCTGGTCTTCCAGCGCGACCTCGGCTCCTCGCTGCTGTTCTTCGGGCTCTTCCTGGTGATGCTCTACGTCGCGACCGAGCGGCCCGGGTGGCTCGTGGTCGGCGGGGCCCTGTTCGCCGCCGGCGCCTACGTCGGCTACCTCGCGCTGAGCCACGTGCAGTCGCGTGTCGAGGCGTGGCTGGACCCGTTCGGTGCCGAGTCCAACGCCTACCAGCTCGTCCAGGGCCTCTACGGCATGGGCTGGGGCGGGCTCGTCGGCCGCGGGCTCGGCCAGGGCCAGCCCCAGATCACGCCGCTCGCCTGGTCCGACTTCATCCTGCCCTCGCTGGGTGAGGAGCTCGGGCTCACCGGCGTGATGGCGATCATCCTGATGTACGGCATCCTCGTGGAGCGCGGCCTGCGCACCGCCCTGATCTGCCGTGACAACTTCGGCAAGCTGATGGCCACCGGCCTCGCGGTCGTCGTCGCGGTCCAGGTGTTCGTGGTGATCGGCGGCGTGACCCGCCTGATCCCGCTCACCGGTCTGACCACCCCGTTCCTCTCCCAGGGCGGGTCCAGCCTGGTCGCCAACTGGGTGATCGTCGCCCTGCTGCTCCGCATCTCCGACCAGGCCCGCCGGCCACCGCCGGAGCTGATCGAGCCCGACGAGGACTACGACGCCGACGCCACCCAGGTGGTGAGGATCCGATGAACAAGCCGATCCGCAACCTGGCCGTCGCCTGCATGCTGATGTTCGTCGCGCTGCTGGTCAACGTCACCTTCGTGCAGTACTGGGAGGCCGACGACCTCACCTCGCTGAGCGCCCACCCCGACAACAAGCGCGTCCGCGACGCGGAGTTCGCGCGCGAGCGGGGCGCCATCCTCGTGCGCGGCAAGGCCGTCGCGGAGAGCAACAAGTCCGACGACGCCTACAAGTTCCAGCGGGTCTACCCGCAGGGACCCGAGTACGCCCACGTCACCGGCTACTTCTCCCGCGACTGGGGCCTCGGTGCCATCGAGGCCACCCAGAACTCCATCCTCTCCGGCAGCGACAGCCGGTTGTTCATCGACAACCGGGTGATCGCGCTGATCGGAGGCGAGGACCCCAAGGGCGGCAGCGTCACCACCACGATCGACCCGGCGGCGCAGCAGGCGGCGTACGACGGGCTGCGGGACCTCGGCGACGACGTGCGCGGAGCCGTCGTGGCCATCGAGCCGCGCACCGGCAAGATCCTCGCGATGGTCTCCAGCCCGAGCTACAACCCCAACCGGCTGGCCAGCCACGACTTCACCGCTGCCGGCAAGACCAAGCAGCGGCTCGAGAACGCCACCCCCAGCCCGCTGAACAACCGCGCGATCGAGGAGGTCCTGCCGCCCGGCTCGACGTTCAAGCTGGTCACCGCCGCGGCCGCGCTGGAGTCCGGCAAGTACGACCCCGACACGATGGTGCCCGGCACCGCGACCCTCGACCTCCCCCAGACCAGCACCGACCTGGTCAACGAGAGCCGGGGCAGCTGCGGCGGCGACAAGATCACGCTGACCCGCGCGCTGGAGGTCTCCTGCAACGTCTCGTTCGGCGACATCGGGCTCAAGCTCGGCGACGACGCCCTGCGCACCCAGGCCGAGAAGTTCGGCTGGGGCACGCGCACGTTCACCGACGTCGACGACGCCCTGACCCGGCAGGCGATCAGCCGCTTCCCGGAGGATCCCGACGCACCGCAGACCGCGCTCTCGGCGATCGGCCAGTTCGACGTCGCGGCGACGCCGCTGCAGATGGCGATGGTCGGCTCCGGCATCGCCAACGACGGCGTGGTGATGAAGCCCTACCTCGTCGACGAGCTCAAGTCGCCCAAGCTCGAGACCATCGAGCGCACCGACCCCGAGCCGATGCCCGACCAGCCCGCGATGAGCTCGGCGGACTCCCGTGACCTGCGTCAGATGATGGTCTCGGTCGTGGAGAACGGCACGGCGAAGACCGCGCAGATCCCCGACGTGGACGTCGCCGGCAAGACGGGTACGGCGCAGAGCGCACCCGACCGTCCGCCGTACGCCTGGTTCGTGTCGTTCGCACCCGCGGACACCCCCGCGGTCGCCGTGGCGGTGCTGGTGCAGGACGCCGGCGTCGAGCGCGACCAGATCTCCGGCAGCGGCCTCGCGGCACCGATCGCCAAGGCCGTGATGGAGGCGGTGATCGGCAAGTGAGCGGCACCCAGGGCAGCGGCGGCATGGGCGGCGACTCGTCGACCCGCTACGAACGGCTCGACCGGATCGCCACCGGTGGCATGGGCGAGGTGTGGCGCGCCCGCGACACGGTGCTGGGGCGCGAGGTCGCGGTCAAGGTGCTCAAGCAGGAGTACGCCGACGACCCCACCTTCCGCGCCAGGTTCGCCGACGAGGCCCGGCACGCCGCGAGCCTGCACCACCCGGGCATCGCCGCGATCTTCGACTTCGGCGCGGTCGAGGGCGAGACGCCGTACCTGGTGATGGAGCTGGTCGACGGACGACCCCTCTCCGACCTCCTCTCCGCCGACCGGCCGGTCGACCCCGAGCAGGCCCGGCTGCTCACCCTGCAGGTCGCCGAGGCCCTCGCGGTGGCGCACCGGGCGGGCGTGGTCCACCGCGACGTCAAGCCGGCCAACCTGCTCGTGACGCCCGACGGCCGGATCAAGATCACCGACTTCGGCATCGCCCGGGCGGTCGACTCGGTGCCGTACACGCAGACCGGCCAGATCGTCGGCACCCCGCACTACATCTCCCCCGAGCAGGCCCGTGGCGAGTCGGCGACCTCCGCCAGCGACGTCTACGCGCTCGGCGTCGTCCTGTTCGAGTGCCTCAACGGCACCCGCCCGTTCGACGCCGACAGCCCGATCGCCACCGCACTGGCGCACATCCGCGACGAGGTGCCGCCGCTGCCCGACCACGTCCCGCCCGCGCTGGATCGCGTCGTACGCCGCGCGATGGCGAAGAACCCCGCCGAGCGCTACGCCGACGGCGCGGCCTTCGCCGAGGCGCTGCGCGAGGCCGGCGGACCCGACGCCGCGGCACCCCCGCCGCCCGCCGAGACCACCCAGGTCCTCCCGGCCGCCGTACCCGCAGCCGTCGCTGCTGCCGCCGTCGCTCCCGACACCAGTGAGACGCCGGTCGTCGACGAACCGCCCGCCGAGAAGGTGACCACGACGACGACCAGCAACCGCTGGCCGCTGTACGCCGCCGGCGTGCTCGCACTCATCGTCGTGGTGGCCCTGCTCATCGCCCGCCCCTGGAGCGACGACACCTCGGCGGACGACGGGACGACCGACGACCGGGTGCAGGTGAACGCGAGCGCCTACATCGGCGACCCGGTGGAGAAGGTCGAGGCTGCGCTCGCCGAGAAGGGGCTGGAGACGAAGGTCAACGAGGTGAGCAACTCCGGCAACCGGGAGGCCGGCATCGTCGCAGACCTCTCCCCGACCGGCCGGGTCGAGCCGGGCACGACGATCACCCTCGACGTGTGGGGCGAGCCGCCCGCCGACGAGGGCGACCAGGGCGACGAGGGCAGACGAGGGCGACCAGGGGCCCGACAAGACCAAGGCGCCCAAGCCAGAGAAGCCGGACAAGACCGAGGAGCCAGCACCCGAGGAGAGCGAGGAACCCGCGCCGCCGGAGAGCTCGGAGGGCGCGAACACGGGTGGCGGCCAGGACACCGACGCCGAGGGTGCGGCGACACCGGCGGCGCCGGGGACACCGGGGCGCGCGGCGACGGCACGCCGGCCGGACGCGCGAACCAGCAGGGCAAGCCGAGCACGGGGAAGGGAGACTGAGCCTGCGATGACGGAACCGCAACGGATCGGTGGACGCTACGAGGTGGGAGAGCTCCTCGGGCGCGGGGGCATGGCGGAGGTCCGCAAGGGGACCGACGTGCGCCTCGGACGCACGGTCGCGATCAAGCGGCTGCGCACCGACCTGGCCAGTGACGCCACGTTCCAGGCCCGGTTCCGCCGCGAGGCCCAGTCGGCCGCGTCGCTCAACCACCCCGCGATCGTCTCCGTCTACGACACCGGCGAGGAGATGTCGACCGACGGCAGCAACGTCGCCCAGCCCTACATCGTGATGGAGTACGTCGCCGGACGGACCCTGCGCGACATCATCCGTGAAGGCCGCAAGATCCTGCCCGAGCGCGCCCTGGAGATCACCTCCGGCGTGCTCGCCGCCCTTGACTACAGCCACCGGGCCGGCATCATCCACCGCGACATCAAGCCCGGCAACGTGATGCTCACCCCGGCCGGCGACGTGAAGGTGATGGACTTCGGCATCGCGCGCGCCGTCTCCGACGCCTCGAGCACGATGACCCAGACCGCCGCGGTCGTCGGCACCGCCCAGTACCTCTCCCCCGAGCAGGCCCGCGGCGAGAACGTCGACTCCCGCTCCGACGTCTACTCGACCGGCTGCCTGCTCTACGAGCTGCTCACCGGCCGGCCGCCCTTCGTGGGCGACAGCCCGGTCTCGGTGGCCTACCAGCACGTCCGCGAGCACGCTCCGCCACCGTCCAGCCTCGACGAGGACCTCACCCCCGAGATCGACGCCATCGTGATGAAGTCGCTGGCCAAGAACGTCGGCGACCGCTACCCGAGCGCAGCCGCGATGAAGGCCGACATCGACCGCTACCTCGAGGGCAAGCCGGTGCAGGCGCCGGCCGTCGTGGCGGCCCCGGCCGCTGGGTTCGTCCCGCCGGACACCCCGACCTCCGTCACCACCACCACCCAGACCGGTGACGACGACGAGCCCGAGCGCAAGCGTCGTGGACCGCTCATCCTGCTCCTGCTGCTCCTCGTCGCACTGATCGTCGCCGCGCTGGTCTTCGGCCCGAAGCTGTTCCAGACCGAGCCCGAGCAGGAGTCCGTGCCCACGATCACCGGCCTGACCCGCGCCCAGGCCGAGAGCACCATCCAGAGCGGTGGTCTCCAGGTCGGCGAGGTCTCCCAGGCCGCCAGCGAGGACGTCGCGGAGGGGCGGGTCATCTCCCAGGACCCGGAGGCCGGCGAGCAGGTCGATCCCGACTCGAGCGTCGACTTCGTCGTCTCCACCGGCTTGCCGGAGGTGCCGCTCCCCGACGTCGTGGGGCAGAACAAGGACGAGGCGGCCCAGCAGCTGCGCAACGAGGGCCTGCGCGTGGTCCTCACCCAGCGCGACAGCGACGAGCCCCGGGACCAGGTCGTGGAGATGCAGCCACCGGCCGGGACCGAGGTCTCCGAGGGGTCGAAGGTGACGCTGTTCTGGTCCGACGGTCCCGAGGAGGTGCCCAACGTCATCGGCAAGACCGAGGCCGAGGCGACCCGGCTGATCGAGCAGGCCGGGTTCAAGGTGAGCCGGGTGACCGACTCCTCGACCGAGGCCAAGAACGGCAACGTGCTCCAGCAGAGCCCGGAGGCGGGCCAGACCCTCGACAAGGGCAGCACCGTGACGATCGTGGTCTCGACGTACGAGCCGCCGCCGCCCTCGCCGACGCCGACGCCGTCCGGCTCACCGTCGGTGCCGGTCCCCTAGCGCCGTGCCCGTACGACGCCGTCAGTCGCGGTCGGTCTCGCTCTTCGACTCGGCGGTGGCGTAGCGCAGCTCGCTGCTGCCGGTGTACGCCGGGAGGGTGACCTCGTCCTTCGTGCTCACCTCGTAGCCGAGGTTGTGCGCGTCGACGTAGGTCTTGTAGCCCTGGACGTACTCGCTGGAGTCGAGCGCGGCGCGCAGGGTGGCGAGGTCACCGATCGCGGTGATCTCGTACGGCGGGGCGTAGGGCACGCCGTGGAGCACCACCGTGTTGCCGACGCACTTGATGCCGGTCGTGCTGATCACCCGCTGCTTCTGCAGCGTCATCGCCTCGGCGCCCCCGCTCCACAGCGCGTTGACGACCGCCTGGATGTCCTGCTGGTGCACCACCAGCTGGTCCGCGGTCACCTCGCCCTCCTCCACGGCGCGGTCGATGTCCTTCTTGGGGGCATCGCTGAGCACCACCGTGATCGCCGGTCCGCGCACCTCCTCGAAGCCGGCGGGTCCCCGCAGCTCGTCGACCTGCTTCTGCAGGTTGGCGACCCGGGTGTCGTCGACCCCCGCGCCGAGGCGGTCCACCTCGCGGTTCAGGGTGGCGACCTCACGCTGGAGGGCGTCGACGCGGTCGCGCTGCTGGCGGACCACGGTGTCGAGGTCGGTGACGCTCGAGGCGCGCAGGTCGAGACCGCCCGCGTCGAAGCCGCTGGTGACGAACAGGGTCCCGGCCATCACGAACACCGCCACCGCGGCGAGCCGCCAGGTGCTCAACCGGGGCAGCCACCTCGGGCGTCTGCGGGGCGCCTGCTCTGGTGTGGACATTGCTTGACTACGCTAGCCGACGAGCTCCAACCCCAGGATCGAGGAGAACCGACCGTGTCGAAGCCGTCTGCCCGCAAGCCCACTGTGCTCGCGAGTGGGTACGAGACCTCGATCAAGCGCACCGTCCTCGCGATCGTGCTGGCGCTGGCGGGCATCCTCTGGATCACCGTCTACTACACGGTCGCGCGGGACGCGGCGCTCGCTCTCCCCGGCCAGAAGGTCTCCAACCCGCTCCCGTTCATGGCCGACCTCGAGAAGTGGAACTACCTGATCGGGTTCGTGCTGTTCTTCGCCGGGCTCGTGGTCGCCGCGCACAAGACCACACCTCTGGGCCGTGGCCGCGGTGTGGTGATCGGGATGCTGGGCTGCTTCCTGGCCGGCCTGATCTGGATCGTGCTCTTCTACTTCATCGGCCAGGACAGCTCGGTGCCCGTGATGAACGACCTCGGCCAGTACAACCTGGTGGTCGGCATCGGCTTCATGGCCGTGGGCTTCAGCTTCGCCACCAAGTGGGAGTAGGCCCTCCGAGTTACACGCGTGTAGTTCTCCACAGGGTTGTCCCCAGGTGTGGACAACTTCCAGGCGTCAGCTGACGGCGAAGCCGGGCGCGTTCAGCGCGACGACGCGCATGACGATCAGCGCGAGCGAGACCGCCAGCACCAGCGCGGTGACGCCCCACTGCACCAGCGACCGGCGCGAGCGGGGGGCGTAGATCATCGCCGTCCCGACGGCGATACCCCCGACGAGACCCCCGATGTGGCCCTGCCAGGAGATGTTGGCGATCGTGAAGGTGAGCACCAGGTTGAGGCCGAGCCAGACCAGCACCGACTGGAGCTGGCCGCGCACCTTCAGCGCCATCACCGCCAGCGCGCCCATCAGCCCGAAGATCGCGCCCGAGGCACCGAGGGTCTGGCTGGCAGGCCCGGCGAACAGCATCACGGCGGCCGATCCGGCGAGACCGGAGACGAGGTAGACCGCGAGGAAGCGCACGCGACCCAGGGCGTTCTCCAGGATCGGCCCGAGGAAGTACAGCGCCAGCATGTTCAGGGCGATGTGCACGACCGAGACATGGGCGAACATCGAGGTGACCAGCTGCCACCAGGCGCCGTCGGCGACACCCGGCACCCAGTCACCGCGCAGGCCGCACACCGCCTCGGAGGTCACGCCGGTGTAGTAGCCACCACCGGCCTCGCAGCGCCCGAGGGGGGTCAGGCCCAGGAGGTTGACCAAGGTGCTGCCGGCTCCCCCGGACACCTGGATCCCCAGCCAGACCAGGGCGTTGAGCCCGATCAGCACGAAGCTGGTCAGGCGCGGGTCACCGACCCGGGTTCCGCCGTACGGCGTGCGGGCCTGCCGGGTCGACTTGCTGCCCTCCTTGACGCAGCTCGGGCAGTGGAAGCCGACCGAGGCCGAGTTCATGCAGTCAGGACAGATCGGCCGGTCGCACCGTTGGCACCGGATCCAGGTCTCCCGGTCGGTGTGGCGGTAGCAGACCGGTGCCTGGTCCGGGACCCTCGCCGCCTCGCCGGGTCCCCCCACCGGCGGAACGGTCACCCGCGCTCGATCTCCAGGGTCTCGATGATCACCGGCTCGACCGGGCGGTCACCCGGGCCGGTGGCGCTGGTGGCGATCGCGTCGACGACCTCGCGGCTCGCCTGGTCGGCGACCTCGCCGAAGATCGTGTGCCGGTTGTTCAGCCAGCTGGTCGGCTGGACGGTGATGAAGAACTGCGAGCCGTTGGTGCCCGGGCCGGCGTTCGCCATCGCGAGGAGGTAGGGGCGGTCGAACTGGAGCTCCGGGTGGAACTCGTCCTTGAAGGTGTAGCCGGGACCACCGGTGCCGGTGCCCAGCGGGCAGCCGCCCTGGAGCATGAACCCGTCGATGACGCGGTGGAAGCCGAGCCCGTCGTAGTAGCGCTCACCGGAGCGACCGGCGTCGTCCTTGTAGTCCTTGGTCCCCTCGGCAAGGCCGGTGAAGTTCTCCACGGTCTTGGGTGCGTGGTCGGGGAACAGGTTCAGGACGATGTCACCACGGTTGGTCTTCAGCGTGGCCTTGAGGTCGGACATGACTGCCTTTCACGGGAGCGTGCGGGAGCGTTGCGTCGATCCCGATCCTCGCATGGGCCACCACATCGGCGCCTGTGTGCCCCCGCTCGGGCGGTCCCGGCCGCCTACCCACCGCCCGAGGGGTGACACGGGTTTATTTAGCCGCACGGGACGGGCATGATCGGGTACCTAGCTGAAGAACTCTGCAGAGAGGGAGTCCCTCCACCCATGTTTACGAAGAGCCGCAAGGAGAAGTTCGTCGAGCAGGCCCAAGACCTGGCTCGCGACATCTCCGAGGCCGTCACACCCCATGTCGAGAAGGCCAAGGACGAGCTCGGTCCCCGACTGGCCGACGCCAAGGACACGATCGCACCCAAGATCGCCGACGCCAAGGACACGATCGCACCCAAGCTGGCCGAGGCCCGCGACCAGGCTGCGCCGTACGTCGAGAGCGCGCGCGAGAAGTTCGTCAACGAGGTCGTCCCCGCCGTCCAGCAGGCCGTCAACGACGCCAAGGACCAGGCCGGTCCGGTCGCCGACGAGGCCAAGCGCCGCGGCACCCTCGCGGCCGCCGCCCTCAAGGGTGAGCCGGTGAAGAAGAAGGGCAGCAAGAAGCGCAAGTTCTTCATCTTCGCCGCCCTCGCCGGCATCGGTGCCTTCGTGGCCAAGAAGCTCCAGGGTGGCAACGAGTCGGCCAACTGGCAGACGTCGTACGCCCCGAAGCCGGCTCCGGCCGCGCCCCCGGCACCCCCGACCCCGTCCGCACCGATGGCCGGCAGCCACGTCGCCGACGCCGCTGCCGACGAGTCCGCCACCGCGGCCGGCGACCCGACGGGAGCCAACCCGGGCGAGACGCTGGCCGACGCCTCCGAGGAGCCCCACCCGGTGACCACGCCGGACGCTCCCGCCGAGGACGTCGACGTCACCGACGTGGAGGACCCCAAGACCAAGAAGTCCTGAGCCCGCGGCTCGAGACCAACTGGACCGTGACGGCCCGTTCCACCTCGGGGTGGGGCGGGTCGTTACTTCTTCTTCCGCGGTGGCAGGTCCACCGGGCGGTGCTCGTCGATCCACTGGTCGACGTGACGCCACCACTCGTAGAGCCACTCGATCCGGGCGTCCTTGTCCTGCGGGATCTCCTCGTGCGGGATCCGCCACCAGCCCATCAGCAGCCGCTTGTCCATCGGCAGGAAGTGCCAGACGTCGGCGATGGTGAGCACGTGGTCGAGGCCCGTGTGCGCCACCAGCAGCACATCGGTCTCGGGCGCCGCGTCCAGCGCCGCGAGCACCCCGCCCGGACGCGGGGCGAGCACGTTGATCATCTCCTCGGCCCGGGTGGCCATCCCGTGCAGCCCGAGCTTGTCGAGCCGCTTGATGGCCCGCTCCCGACGCTCCGGCGTGAAGTTGCCGCCCTCGGGGAAGATCACGAACGCGTCGTTCTCGTCGAGGTTGCGGGCCAGGTCGCCGACCTCCGTCTCCAGGTCCGGTCCGCGCCGTGACGTGGGCTGGACGAAGCGGCTCGGGAGCCGGGTCAGCAGCACCCCGAGGGCCGGGTCCCAGGCGAGCATCTCCTTGAGCACGACGCGCGGCTCGCGGCCGTACCAGTGCATCAGCGCGTACATCAGGATGAAGGAGTCGCCCGGTCCGGCGTGCCGGCAGAACACCAGCAGCGGCTCGCCGGGGTAGGCGTCCGGCGCCGGACCGACGGTCTCGATCTTGAGCCGGAGCACCCGCCTGGCCTCGCGGAAGAACACCACGAGGTAGGACTGCACGATGTCGTAGTGGATCCGCTCGAAGAACGGGTTGCGGATGAACGCCCCGAACCCGGAGGCGATCCAGAGCCCGAACAGCTCGACCAGGATGATGCTCTCCAGGGTCAGGTGCACCACGACCGAGCCAGAGCAGGCGAATCGGTCGCAGCCAGCCCGGCACGAACGGCGAGAGCACGTAGCCCGCCAGCAGCCACAGCGGCAGCGTCGTCCAGAGCAGCACCGTCACGGCGATCAGCAGGGGCGCGACCACGACCCGTTGCAGCACCAGCGTGACGACGCGGCGCATCAGAGGTGCTCCTCGAGGTACGCCCTGCTCCCCTCGTACGCCGCCTCGATGCGGCGCGCCACCTGGGTGGTGTCCCGATAGACGCGTGGTGAGTCGTCCGCGGCCGAGCCACCCGCCGGCAGCACGTGGGCCGTCACTCCGTCGGGCAGCTCCGCCATCTCGCGCACGAACCGGTGCCGCCGCGCGATCTCGAAGGAGACGCGGGCCACCTCCCACGGCTTGCGGGGTGCCGCCAGCGGCCGGTCGATGCGTCCGACCTGGAGCACGAACACCCGGGTCGCACCGAGCTCGACGGCTCGTCCGACCGGGATGGAGTTCACGATGCCGCCGTCGAGGAAGTGCTCGTCACCGACGCGCGCCGGCGGGAGCAGCCCCGGGACGGCCGCGCTCGCCACCACCGCCGGCACCACGGGCCCTTCGCTGAACCACGTCTCCGCGGCTCGCTCGATGCTGGCCGCGCAGCACTGGAACGGCACCGCGAGCTCCTCGAAGGTGGTCTCCCCGAACTCCTGCTCGAGGCGCTCGCGCAGCGGCTTCGAGGAGTGCAGGTGGGTGCCGGTGCGCACGGCCCGGGTGACCTGGCGCCAGGTGTTGTCGCTGTAGACGTCGTTGCTCTCCGAGACCGACCGCCACAGGTCGAGGAGCCGGTCGACCACGCCCGGCGTGGGGTCGCTGGCGACCACGAGTCCGTTGAGCGCGCCGACCGAGGTGCCGACGATGAGGTCCGGCTTCACGTCGTACTCGAACAGGGCGCGGAGCATGCCCACCTCGACCGCGCCGAGCAGCCCACCACCGCCGAGGACGAAGGCGGTGCGCTCGCTCACCTCAGCCCACGCTGGTCGAGCTCGTCGTGGCCGCGAGCTCGGGGTGCTCGTCGCGGACCCGCTGGGTCACCTTGCGCTCGACCCAGAAGATCAGGATCGGGACGAGACCTGCCAGCAGCACGAGCGCGGTGAACGACACCGGCCACTTGAGGCGTCGGGACAGGGCGAAGGAGACGACGAGGTA
Organism: uncultured Actinomycetota bacterium; assembly: GCA_963722835.1. GTDB lineage: Bacteria > Actinomycetota > Actinomycetes > Propionibacteriales > Nocardioidaceae > Marmoricola. The sequence goes on along the minus strand of CAVROK010000010.1, from coordinate 542,448 downwards.
GGCCATGTAGATCCAGCCGTGCGCGATGCCCACGAACGACGTCAGGTGCTCGCCGGTGACCTGGAGCGAGGTCCCGTCGGCCGGGAGGTACTTCAGCGGCATCGCGACGAACACGAGCACGGTGAGCAGGACCCCCACGATCAGCGCGAGGGCCCGGTAGGCGGTGAACAGGTTGCGCACGTCGACAACTTATCCGGCGGTCGTCCGCGCGGGCTCCTCGGCCTGCTCGGCGGCCGCCTCGAGCTGGTCGCGGCACCAGCGCCACCAGATGTAGATCGCGAACCCGCCGAAGATCCACCACTGGAAGGCGTAGAGCAGGTTGCGCAGGTGGGAGACGCTCGAGACCTCGGGCACGGACTCCGGGGTGACCTTCTCGAGCCCGTCGCTCCCGGCGCCGGCGTCGCGGGCCACCACGTAGGCGGAGTACAGGTCGGCGTCGACGTGCTGCACGATGCTGGCGATCCGCATCTCCGGGATCACGTCGTCCTGCGGGTCGTCGTCGACCGCGCCCGACCCCTCCGAGGCTTGGAGCCAGCCGCGCACGTCCACGCTGCCGCTGGGTTCGGGCGCCTCCGGCGTCGCCGACCACCCGCGTACGACGGGCATGGCGCTGTCCCCGACGAGCACGGGAGTCATCACCCAGTAGCCACGACGGCCGTCGAGGTCGCGGTCGGCGACGTACAGCGTGCTCTCGGGCATCCACTCGCCCGCGAGGTGCACCGGCTGCCCGAGGTACTGGCCGGGGAACGTGTCGTCACCCTTCATCACCGAGCCGAGCGGTCGCGACGCGGCCTGCGAGAGGTCGCGCGCGTCGGCGGCCCGCCCCGCCTGCCACGCGTCGAGCTGCCAGAGCCCGAGCAGGACCGCCGCGACCAGGGCCACGACCATCAGCAGGTGTGCGCCCCAGTAGCGAGGGGTGAGCAGGAGGGGCACCCGGCAAGCGTACGCACCCGCCCGATGGCCGATCCGGGCCATGGCGGTTGGTGATTTCCGGCGATGCCGGTGACCCCGCTGCCGCGGTGACATGGGCACATGGACACCACCACCACCCCCACGCTCCGGATCGAGCGCCACCTCAACGGGCCGCGCCACGCGGCCAACGGCGGCGTCGCCTCCGGGACCTTCGCCGCCCTGCTGCCCGCACCTGCGCGGGTCCAGCTGCGGCGCAAGGTCCCGCTCGACCGGACCCTCGCGGCCACCCGCACCGACGAGGGCTTCGAGGTCCACGACGGCGACCGCCTGATCGCGGTCGTCGTCGGGACCGACCGGGTCGTGCAGCTCCCGCCGGTGCGGCCCACGAGGGCCGAGGCGGCCGCCGCCCGGGAGGCGCATCCCTACCTCGAGGTGCAGCACCCGCTGTCGAGCTGCGTGGTCTGCGGCCCGCGACGGGCTGACGGGATGCACGTGACCCCGGGTCCCCTGGCCGCCGAGCCCGACGTGCTCGCCGCACCCTTCGACCCACCGTCGCACCTGCTCGAGGGCGGCGTCGTCCCCGAACGGATCGTGTGGGGCGCCCTGGACTGCGTGTCCTACCCCGCCCACCTGATACGTGCGGACCGGTACGCCCTGCTCGGCTCGCTCTCGGTGCAGCCGCTGCGGGAGATCGCCGGCGACGAGCGTCTCGTCGCGGTCGGCTGGACCCTCGGCTCGGGCCGTCGTTCCCACCAGACGGCCAGCGCCCTCCTCGACGAGGACGGCGTTGTCATCGCCTCGGCCCGCGCCGTGTGGGTCGAGGTGCGCCACCAGCGCCTCGCCCGGCTCGTCGGTCGCTGGCTCTGACACACCACCACCACCACCAAGGAGAACCACCATGACCATCGACATCGACATCGACATCACCGAGCAGGAGGCAGCAGCCGCTCGCGCGGAAGCGCTGGCGCTGCAGATCTTCGGCCAGTTCAGCGCCGGCGTGGAGCTGCTCGCCGTGGAGCTCGGACGCCGCCTCGGCCTCTACGAGACGCTGCTCGCGACCGGGCCGGTCACCGCAGCGGAGCTCGCCGACCAGGCCTCGATCGCTCCCCGCTACGCCGAGGAGTGGCTCGACCAGCAGGCCGCCACCGGCATCGTGGACGTCGTCGCCACCGACCCCGCCACCGGCGTACGCCGCTTCGAGCTGCCCGCCCCGCACGCCGCGGTACTGATCGACCCGAACAGCCCGGCCTACCTGATGGGCGCGGCCCCGCTGCTCTTCGGCATCGCCCGCACCCTGCCCGCGGTCGCCGACGCGTTCGCCACCGGACGCGGCGTCGAGTACGCCGACTTCGGCGACGAGCTGCGCCTCGGGATCGCCGAGCTGAACCGGCCCGGCTTCGCCAACGACCTCCGCGGATGGGTCGAGCAGCTGCCCGACATCACCGCGACCCTCGACCGCGGCGGCGTCATCCTCGACGCCGGCTGCGGCGAGGGGTGGTCGACGATCGGGCTGGCGCGCGCGTTCCCGAACGCCACCGTCGTCGGCGTCGACCTCGACCCTGCGTCCGTCGAGGTGGCCCGGCGCCACGTCGCCGACGCCCACCTGGGCAACCGGGTACGCATCGTCGTCGCCAACGCGGCCGACACGGCCGCGCTGCGGGAGGCCACCGGTGGCGCCGTCACGCTGGTGACCGCGTTCCAGGCGCTGCACGACATGGGCCGCCCGGTCGACGCGCTGGCCGCCTGGCGCGAGCTGCTCGAGGACGGCGGCGCCGTGCTCGTCGGCGACGAGCACGGCGAGAACACCAAGGCCGCGCCGGCCGACGAGCTCGAGCGGCTGAAGCTCTCGATCAGCGTGCTGCACTGCGTCCCGGCCACGTGGGCGGAGTCCGACGAGGTGGTCAACGGCACCGTCGTACGACCGCACACGTTCAGCGAGTGGGTCGCCGGCGCTGGGTTCACCAGCCACGAGGTGCTGGGCATCGAGCACCCGTTCTGGCGGTTCCATCGCCTCGGCTGAGCACCGGCGGGCAGGTGGCAGGGGCGCGGCTCGGGCCGCGTCCCTCCTCCGTGCTCCCTAGACTCGGGGCCATGTCCCCGATGGACCAGGTGGTCCGCCACGCGGCGTACGACACCCGCTCGGTGGCCTGGTCGACGGTGGGCTCGGGGCCGGTCCTGGTCATGGGCGGCTGGTGGTCGAGCCATCTCCAGCTCGACTGGCAGGACCCGTCGTTCCGCCGGTTCACCGAGCGGCTCGGCCAGTCGTTCACCGTGGTGCGCTACGACCGCCCCGGCACCGGCCTCTCCGATCGCGTGGGGCCACCGCCCGAGGGTCTGGAGGAGGAGCTGGCGGTCCTGGCCGCCGTGGTCGAGGCGACCGGCTCCGGGTCCGTGCACCTGTTCGGCGGCTCGTCGGGCTGCCCGGTGGCCGCGACGTACGCCGCCCGCGAGCCCGAGCGCGTCTCCCGCATGGTGCTGTACGGCGGCTACGCCCGCGGCTCCGACATCGCCTCCCCCGCCGCCCGGGAGGCGATGATCGACCTCGTCGAGCGCCACTGGGGGCTCGGGTCGCGGGTGCTGGCGGACATCTTCCGGCCGGGCGCCAACGGTCGCGAGCGGGCGGAGTTCGCCACCTTCCAGCGGCGCTCGGCACCGCGAGAGGTGGCGGCGAGTGCCCTGCGGGCGGTGTATGCGATGGACGCCTCGCCGTACCTCCCCTCGGTGACCCGACCGACCCTCGTCGCCCACCGACGCGACGACCGCGCGATCCCGTTCGCCCTCGGTCGCGACGTGGCCGACCGGATCCCCGGCTCGACCTTCCTCGAGCTCAGCGGCGACGAGCACTTCCCCTGGCGCGGCGACAGCAACGCGCTGGCGACCTCGGTGGAGCAGTTCCTCGGCGGCCGGTCGGTCAGCTCACCGTCTCGGTCGAGCGCAGCGCCGGCCTCGGCCCTGACCGAGCGCGAGACCGAGGTGCTCCGGCTCGTCGCCCAGGGGCACACCGATGCGGAGATCGCCGCGCAGCTGGTGCTGAGCGTGCACACGGTCCACCGGCACATCGCGAACATCCGGACCCGCCTCGGTGTCGCGACCAGGTCGGCCGCGGCCGCGTGGGCCGGCGACCAGGGTCTGCTCTAGCTGCACCCGCTCCCGGCGCATCCACTGGTGCAGGATGCCGTCCTCGTCGTACGGCTCACCCACGGGCTCGAACCCCAGGCTCCCGTAGAACCCGGTCAGGTGCGCCTGGGCCCCCAGCTCGATCGGCCCGGCCACCGTTCCTCGCAGACCTGCACGGCCCGCGCCATCAGCTCGTGGGCCAGCCCTCGCCCGCGCGCCTGCGCCGCCACGATCACCCTTCCGATCCGCGGGGTGCGGTGCTCCGTCGTCCGGCGCCAGCACCCGCGCGTACGCCGCGACGACCTCGCCGTCCCGGCCGACCACGTGCACGGTCCCCTCGACGAGGTCGAGCCCGTCGATGTCCTGGTAGGCGCACTCCTGCTCGACCACGAACACCGCCGACCGGAGGGCGAGCACGTCGTACAGGAGCTGGGTGTCGAGTTCCGTGCCGTCGACGACAGACCAGGAGATCTGCGGCGCGGACTGGCTCATGGGCCCAGTATCGCGGGGTACGCAGCACCCATGCCCTCCTCCGACCCGCACAGCCCGCTCCTGCTCTCGGCCGCGCGCGCAGGGGGCGAGTCGCTGGCCGGCGTGATCCGCGGCATCGCCGCGGCGCGGCCGTCCGGCAAGCCGCTGCATCCGCAAGGTGTCGTCCGCCGTGGCCGCCTGGTTCGCCACGGGCTGTCCCCGGCGACCGGCTCGACGTGGCTCGACCAGGCCGGCGAGGACGAGGTGCTGCTGCGCTGGTCGCGGGCCGTGGGTCTGCCGGCGCCGGCCCCGGACATCCACGGCCTCGCCGTGCGCGTGCCGCTCCCGGACGGCGAGCATGGTGACCTGCTGTTCGCGACCACCGGTTGGTCGCGACCGACGCGCATCCTGCTGCTGCCCGGGCTCAGCGCCGAGCGCCCGATGACCACACTGCTGCCCTACTCGACTGCGGAGGGCGCCCTGGTCCTCGGTGCGCGTCCTGACGGCGACCTCACCAGGCTGTACGCCGCCACGCCGTTCGGTCAGTGGCGCGAGTTCGCCGAGCTGCGCGAGGTCGAGGGACCACCCGTGGACGAGCCGATCAGGTTCGACCCGGTGCGCCACACGCTGCCCGGGCTGCCGTTTCCGCGCTGGGTGAACCGGCTGCGCGAACCGGCGTACCGGACTGCTCGCCGTACCCAGCCCCAACCGGTCGTGGTGAGCCACGACTCCTCACGTGACGGGGAAGATCCGCGCTGAGACCAGCACGCCTCCCTCGACCACGAGCTCGCCCATCGTTCCGCGGGGCTGGCGGCGCTTGTCGGTCGGCGAGCCGGGGTTGAAGGCCCGCTGACCGTCGTACATCTCGTCCCAGGGGATGTGCGAGTGACCGAAGACGACGAGCTGAGCCTCCGGGAAGAGCCGCTTGAGCCGGGGTCCCCGGCCCGTCTTCGGTCCGCTGTCGTGGACCATCGCGACGCGCAGGCCGTCCAGCTCGAGCTCGAGCGTCTCCGGTGCGCCCCATGCGGCGATGTCCGGGCCGTCGTTGTTGCCCTGCACCGCCCGGACCGGGGCGAACTGCTCCAGCTCCTCGAGCGTCTCGCGCAGGCACACGTCGCCGGCGTGCAGGATCAGGTCAACGCCCTCGAGGTGTCGCGCGACTCCAGGAGGGCACCGCTTCCAGTGCCGCGGCGAGTGGGTGTCGGAGAGGACGGCGATGCGCACGAGGTCAGTCTGCCGAGCGACCGACCCTGGGAAACTCTCCGGCGTCAGGTGCCGACAAGTTTCCCAAGGTCACTGGATCCAGGGATTGGTGGAGCCTAGGGGACTCGAACCCCTAACCCCCTGCTTGCAAAGCAGGTGCGCTACCAATTGCGCCAAGGCCCCGAGTGGAGAGGGATCAGGCCTTGTCGACGTTGTCGGTGGCCTGCTGCCACAGGGCCTGCTCCTGCTTGCCCTGGTCGATCTTCTTCTTGGCAACGACTGCACCTGCTGCAGCGATCGCGACGAGCAGGAGCTTCTTCATGGTCGTCTCCTCCAGGATCTCGAGAGTGGGCCTAAGAGGACTTGAACCTCTGACCTCTTCCTTATCAGGGAAGCGCTCTAACCGTCTGAGCTATAGGCCCGGGTGGGTGTCGCCCGCGCGAGGCGGGTGGACCGACAGGGAAGGCTACCCGATGCTCGGGCGCCCCCACAAAACGCGGCTCTGCCGCCTTGAACAACCCGTCAGTTGTCCTCGGCGAGGGTGACCTCGATGCCGCCGAGCAGGGCGGCCGCGAGGTTGTAGAGGAACGCCCCGAGGGTCGCGATCGCGGTGATCAGGATGACGTCGATGACGGCCACGATCATGGTGAACCCGAGGACGCGCGAGGTGCCGGCGTAGTCCTGGATGTCGAACGGCGTGCCGGTCTCGCTGCCCACGGCCTGCTGGACGATCGAGTTGATCGAGTCCCAGACGCCGGCGGCGCCGAGCACCGCCCAGATGATCGCCACGGCGACGACGAGCACGATGCCGAGGGCGATCGAGAGCAGGAACGAGGTCTTCATCACCGACCAGGCGTCGACCTGGACCAGGCGCAGCTGCGCGCGGCGGGTACGGCGTGGGCCGGCCTTGCCACCGCCGGCTGGAGCCGGGGCCGGGGCTGACGAGGGCCGAGGGGGCCGTGACTTCGGTGCCTTCGCCGCAGCCTTCTGCTCCTCCTTGCGGGCGCGCTCCTGCTCCTTCTGCGCCTTCAGGTCGGCCTTCTCCTTGGCCCGCTCCTCGGCCTTGCGGATCTTGTCGGCGTCACGCGCGGCCAGTCGCTCCTCGCGGCTCACCTTCTGCGCCCGGCGGAGCGCCTCCTTGTCGGCCTCGGCCTGGCGCGCCTCGGCCTCCTGGGCCTTGGCCTGCTCGGCCTCCTCCGCCAGCTCGGGAGGAGGGGGCGGCAGGATCGGCCCGTCGAGGGAACGGCGAGGGGCGAGCGGGCTGTCCTTGCCGCTGTCGGCCATCAGCGCTCCTCGGGATCGGTGTCGTCGGAGCCGCCTTCGTCGGCACCCGCGTCCTCGTCGCCGATTGTTGCACTGGCCTCGGCATCGTTCGAATCACCGGCGCCGGCCTCGGGCTCAGCCGAAGGCTCCGCCGACGACTCAGCCGACGACTCCGCCTGGGCCTCCGCCTCCTCGACGGCTTCCTCCACGGCCTCCTCGACCTCCGCGTCCTTCTCCACGCTGCGAGCGACGACGGCCACGCTGTCGCCGTTCTTGGGCGTCACGAACCGGACCCCCATCGTGGAGCGACCGGTGGGTCGGAAGTTCTCGTCGATGGGGCTGCGCACGACCTGGCCGCCGGAGGTGATCGAGAGGATCTCGTCGCCCTCGACGACGATGAAGGCGCCGACGAGGCCACCGCGGTCCTCGTTGGTCAGCGACATCGCCTTGATGCCGAGGCCGCCACGTGACTGGGTGCGGTAGTCGGAGATCCGGCTGCGCTTGGCGAAGCCGCCGTCGGTGATCGTGAAGACGTACTGCTCGACGACCTCCTCGGACTCACCGGCGTCGCCCTCGACCGCCTCCTCGGCGGCGACCTGCTCGGCCCGGATCACCGACATCGACAGCAGCGAGTCGCCGCCGCGGAACTTCATCCCGCGCACTCCGCTGGTCGCGCGGCCCATCGGGCGCAGCTGGTGGTCGTCGGCGGTGAACCGGATCGCCTGCCCCTTGCGGGAGACGAGCAGGATGTCGTCGTCGGCGTTGACCAGCTCGGCACCGATCAGCTTGTCGTCCTCCTCGCGGAAGTTGATCGCGATGACGCCGGCCTGGCGCGGGCTGTTGTAGTCGATGAGGTTGGTCTTCTTCACCAGCCCCGCCTGCGTCGCGAGCACGAGGTACGGCGCCTGGTCGTAGTCGCGGATCGCCAGCACCTGCGCGATCTCCTCGTCCGGCTGGAACGAGAGCAGACCGGCCACGTGGCCGCCCTTCGCGTCGCGCGAGGCCTCCGGCAGGTTGTAGGCCTTGGTCCGGTAGACCCGTCCGGCCGTGGTGAAGAACAGCAGCCAGTGGTGGTTGGAGGTCGCCATGAAGTGCTCGACGACGTCGTCGCCCTTCAGCGTCGCGCCGCGCACACCCTTGCCGCCGCGTCGCTGCGTGCGGTAGTTGCTGGCCAGCGTCCGCTTGGCGTAGCCGCCGCGGGTGATCGTCACGACGAGGTCCTCGTCGGGGATCAGGTCCTCCATCGAGAGGTCGCCGTCGGCCGCGATGATCTGCGTACGACGGTCGTTGCCGTACTTCTCGACGATCGCGGCCAGCTCCTCGCCGACGATCTGCCGCTGCCGCGCCTCGTTGGCCAGGATGTCCTCGAGGTCGGCGATCAGCAGCTCGATCTCGGCCAGGTTGTCGATGATCTTCTGGCGCTCGAGGGCAGCGAGCCGTCGCAGCTGCATGTTCAGGATCGCGTTGGCCTGGAGCTCGTCGATCTCGAGCAGCTCGATCAGGCCGTCACGGGCGTCGTCGACCTCCGGCGACCGGCGGATCAGCGCGATCACCTCGTCGAGCATGTCCAGGGCCTTCACCAGGCCGCGCAGGATGTGGGCGTCCTCCTCGGCCTTGCGGAGGCGGTAGCGCGTCCGTCGCTGGATGACCTCGATCTGGTGGCTCACCCAGGCGCTGATGAACTGGTCGATCGTCAGCGTGCGCGGGACACCGTCGACCAGCGCGAGCATGTTGGCGCTGAAGTTGGTCTGCAGCTCGGTGTGCTTGAGCAGGTTGTTGAGCACGACGCGGGCGACGGCGTCGCGCTTGAGCACGATCACGAGGCGCTGGCCGGTGCGACCCGAGGAGTCGTCGCGGACGTCGGCGATGCCCTGCACCTTGCCGGCGTCGGCGAGCTCGGCGATCTTCAGGGCGAGGTTGTCCGGGTTGACCATGTAGGGCAGCTCGGTGATCGACAGGCAGGTGCGGCCCTTGTTGTCCTCGTCGATCTCGATCACCGCGCGCTGGGTGACCGAGCCACGGCCGGTGCGGTAGGCCTGCTCGATGCCCTCGCGGCCCACGATCAGCGCGCCGTTGGGGAAGTCGGGACCCTTGATCCGCTCGATCAGGGCGTCCTGGAGCTCCTCGCGGGAGGCGTCCGGGTGCTCGAGCGCCCACTGGGCACCGGCGGCGACCTCGCGCAGGTTGTGCGGCGGGATGTTGGTGGCCATGCCGACCGCGATGCCGGCCGAGCCGTTGACCAGCAGGTTGGGGTAGCGCGACGGCAGCACCGTCGGCTCCTCGGACCGCCCGTCGTAGTTGGGCTGGAAGTCGACGGTCTCCTGCTCGATGTCGCGGACCATCTCCAGCGCCAGCGGCGCCATCCGGCACTCGGTGTACCGCATCGCGGCGGCGGAGTCGTTGCCCGGCGAGCCGAAGTTGCCCTGGCCGTGGATCAGCGGCGCGCGCATCACCCACGGCTGCGCGAGCCGGACCAGGGTGTCGTAGATCGCGGTGTCGCCGTGCGGGTGGTACTGACCCATCACGTCACCGACGACGCGCGAGCACTTCGAGAAGCCGCGGTCGGGACGGTAGCCACCGTCGTACATCGCGTAGAGGACGCGGCGGTGCACCGGCTTGAGCCCGTCGCGTACGTCGGGCAGCGCGCGACCCACGATGACCGCCATCGCGTAGTCGATGTAGGCCTGCTGCATCTCGTCGCGCAGCTCCACCACGCGCACGCGCGGGTTGTCCTCGGGTCCCTCCGGTCCGCCAGGGCCTTCGGTGGTGTTGTCAGTCATTCAGATCACTTTCGTGTGTGCGTCTCGGTGGTTGAGGAGGGCCGCCAGGCCCGTCTCGAAACCACTAGATGTCGAGGAACCGGACGTCCTTGGCATTGCGCTGGATGAAGGAGCGGCGCTGCTCGACGTCCTCGCCCATCAGCACGGAGAACATCTCGTCGGCCTGCGCGGCGTCCTCGATGCTGACCTGGAGCATCAGCCGCTGGCTGGGGTCCATGGTGGTCTCCCACAGCTCCTCGGCGTTCATCTCACCGAGGCCCTTGTAGCGCTGGACGGGGTTCTCCTTGGGCAGCTTCTTGCCCTGCGCGAGCCCGTCGCGCATCAGCAGGTCGCGCTCGGAGTCGGAGTAGACGAACTCGTGCTCGGCCGGCTTGTTCCAGCGCAGCCGGTAGAGCGGCGGCTGCGCCATGTAGACGAAGCCGTTCTCGATCAGCGGCTTCATGAAGCGGAACAGCAGCGTCAGCAGCAGCGTGTTGATGTGGTGGCCGTCGACGTCGGCATCGGCCATCAGCACGATCTTGTGGTAGCGCAGCTTGTCGAGGGTGAACTCCTCGTGCACGCCGGTGCCGAGGGCGGAGATGATCGCCTGGACCTCCTGGTTGGCGAGCACCTTGTCGATGCGGGCCTTCTCGACGTTGAGGATCTTGCCGCGGATCGGGAGGATCGCCTGGATCCGCGGGTCGCGGCCCTGACGTGCCGAGCCACCGGCCGAGTCGCCCTCGACGATGAAGACCTCGCACTCCTCGGGGTTGGTCGACTGGCAGTCGCTGAGCTTGCCGGGCAGTCCGCCACCGCCGAGCAGCCCCTTGCGGGAGCGGGCCAGGTCGCGTGCCTTGCGGGCGGCCATCCGCGCGGAGGCGGCGGCCTGGGCCTTGCGGACGATGTCCTTGCCCTCGGCCGGGTTCTTCTCCAGCCACTCGCCGAGCTGGTCGTTGACGATCCGCTGGACGAAGCCCTTGGCCTCGGTGTTGCCGAGCTTGGTCTTGGTCTGGCCCTCGAACTGGGGGTTGGCCAGCTTGATCGAGATGATCGCGGTCAGGCCCTCGCGGATGTCGTCACCCGAGACGCGGTCCTCGCGCTTCTTGATCAGGCCCCACTCCTCGCCCCAGATGTTGACCAGGGAGGTCAGCGAGGCCCGGAAGCCCTCCTCGTGGGTGCCGCCCTCGTGGGTGTTGATCGTGTTGGCGAAGGTGTGCACCGACTCCTGGTAGGAGGTGTTCCACTGCATCGCCAGCTCGAGGCTCATGTGGTTCTCGGCCGACTCCGCGGTCTCGGCCTCGAAGTTGATGATGCTCGGGTTGGCCTTGTCCTTGCGGCGGTTGAGGTGCTCGACGTAGTCGACCAGGCCGCGCTCGTACTTGAACCGGCGCTCCATCCCGCCGGTGTCGGTGCCGTGCAGGGCGTCGGAGCCGGCGTTGTCGATCTCGTTGGCCACCGTCTCGTCCTGGACGGCGTCGACCACGGAGGCGGCCGCCGGCCGCTCGTCGCGTACGACGATCTCGAGTCCCTTGTTGAGGAAGGCCATCTCGCGGAACCGGTTGGCCAGGGTCTCGAAGGAGTAGTTGGTGGTCTCGAAGATGTCGTCGTTGGCCCAGAACCGGGTCGTGGTGCCGGTCTCGTCGGTGGGCTCGCCCTTCTCGAGGGGTCCGGTCGGCACGCCCATCTCGAAGGCCTGGAACCAGTGGAAGCCGTCGCGCTTGATGTCGACCTCGACGCGCTTGGAGAGCGCGTTGACGACCGAGACGCCGACGCCGTGCAGCCCGCCGGAGACCTTGTAGCCGCTGCCGCCGAACTTGCCGCCCGCGTGCAGCACGGTCAGCACGACGGTGACCGCGGGCAGCTCCTGGCCCGGCGGGATGTCCACCGGGATGCCGCGGCCGTTGTCGCTGACCTGGACGGCGCCGTCGGGGAGGATCGTGACCTCGACCCGGTCGCAGTAGCCGGCCAGCGCCTCGTCGACGGAGTTGTCGACGACCTCGGAGACCAGGTGGTGCAGGCCGCGCTCGCCGGTGGACCCGATGTACATGCCCGGGCGCTTGCGCACCGCCTCGAGGCCCTCGAGGACCTGGATCGCGCTGGCGTCGTAGTTGCCTTCCTTGACCGCGTGCCCCTCGAGGATGCTGGCGGGCACCACGTCGGGGACAGGGGGCAGGTCCGGGATCCCGGAGGCGTCTGCTGAAGGGTCTTCTGAGGGCTGCGGTGAGGCGGACACTGCGTCGGTGGTCTCGTCGGCCACGTACTTCCTCTTCTGCTGTGCGCCGCGCGCTGGAGAGCTGTGGGCGGGCGTTGATGGCAACACAATGGCCGCCTCTCGGGTGGGTCGGCGACCAAGGCTCAGTCTACCCGTCAGCGGCCCACAATCACGTGTGCTGCCCAGCTTTTGGGGGGATCCGGCGTCAAAAGTGCCTCTCAGAGGCCCGGAACCGGCCCGGACAGCGCGTCCGAGGGGGTCGACCTACTCCCCATACGGCCGTGGGGGCCGTCAGAGGCTCCTGCCGCGGCCTCCTGGGCCGACTCAGCCGTAGGTGTCGCGGGGACCGCGGCCCTTGACCCGCAACCGGCCCTTCACCCACGACGGAGCCCGGGGTCCGGCCACGTCGATCACGCGGACCGTCTCGTCGCCGAGCACCTCGTTGAGGCGCCGGACGACCTCGGCCGCGAGCAGCTTCATCTGGGTCGCCCAGGCGGTCGAGTCGGTGCGGACGAGGAGCCGGCCGTCGGCGAAGGACTCCGGGGTGACGTGCTGGGCGACCTCGTGGCCGACGATCGCCTCCCAGCGCGAGAAGACCCCGTGCACGCGCAGCTCGGTCTCCCAGCCCTGGTCGTCGACGAACCTCCCCAGGGTGACGTCGAGGGTCTGGGGGTCGCGGTCGTCGGGGTGGGCGCCGCTGCCGCCGGCCTCCCGCGGCGCGCCGCGGTCGTCGCCCGCCCGGCCTCGTGGTCCGCGGCGCCGTGCGCCCGGCGAGGCCCACGGGCGATCACCCGGGCCAGGTCGAGCCCGGTCGGCTGGTGCTCCTCCTCGGGTTCCGGCCGCGGGTCGTCCTCGCCCTCGGGACGGGCGTCGGTCTCCTCACTCAACCGGGGTCACCTCCCCGTCGGCGACGTCGAAGCGGCGTCCGCGCAGGCCCTCGGGGATGTCCTCGGGCACCGCGGCGGTCACCAGCACCTGCTCGGCGCCGCGCGACCAGCTCCGCCAGCTGCGCCCGCCGGCCGGTGTCCAGCTCGGCGAAGACGTCGTCGAGGATCAGCACCGGGTCGTCGCCGGTCGCCCGGAGCAGCTCGTACGACGCCAGCCGCAGCGCCAGCGCGAAGGACCACGACTCCCCGTGGCTGGCGTAGCCCTTGACCGGCAGCTCCCCCAGCGAGCAGACCAGGTCGTCGCGGTGCGGGCCGACCAGCGAGACCCCGCGGTCGAGCTCGTCGGGGCGCCGGCGCAGGACCTCGGCGAGCAGGGCCTGCTCGAGGTCGGACTGCGTGACCGGGACGTCCGCGAGGTCGAAGCTGGGCTTGTAGGCCACCGTCGCGTCGTCGCGGGTGGCGCCCCGGGCCACCGCCTCGTAGGCCTTGCCGAGCAGGGGGTTCAGCTCGTCGACGAGGCGGCTGCGGGCCGCCATGATCTCGGCGCCGAGCCGGGCGAGCCGCTCGTCCCAGACCTCGAGGGTGGACAGCATCGACTCGGCCGCCGAGCCGCCGCGTGCACGAGCGGTCTTGAGCAGGGAGTTGCGCTGCTTGAGCACCCGGTCGTAGTCGGCCCGGGTGCCGGCGTACCGCGCGCCCACGTGCAGCACGAGCAGGTCGTCGGCGAACGAGCGACGCTCGGTCGGGTCGCCCTTGACCAGGGCCAGGTCGTCGGGGGCGAACACGACGGTGCGCACCAGGCCGACCAGGTCGCGGGCGCGGGGCAGCTGGCCGCGGTTGACCCGGGCCCGGTTGGACTTGCCCGGGTTGATCTCCACCTCGAGCACCGCCCGTCGCTCGTCACGCACCACGGCGGCGCGCACGACCGCCTGGGCCGCCCCTCGCCGCACCAGCGGCAGGTCGGCGGCGACCCGGTGCGAGCTGAGCCGGGAGAGGTAGTCGATCGCCTCGACGATGTTGGTCTTGCCGTGCCCGTTGCGGCCCACGAACGACGTCACGCCCGGCTCGAGATCGACCTCCAGGCCGGGATAGGAGCGGAAGTCGTGCAGGGAGAGGTGGGCGACGTACAAGCGCCCTACTTGTCGGCGGGCGAGTCGACGTCGTCGGTCGTCGGCGGGGTGCCGGCCGGAGCCGCACCCGTCGTCGCGTGCCCGCCGAATCCCTTGCGCATCGCGGCGACCGCCTTCATCGCCGGGCTGTCGTCCTGGCGCGAGCTGAAGCGCGCGAACAGCGAGGAGGCGATGACGTGCATCGGCACGGCGTTGTCGATGGCCGCCTCGACGGTCCAGCGACCCTCGCCGGAGTCCTCGGCGTACCCGCGGATCTGGTCGAGGTGGCCGTCGTCCTTGAGCGCGGCGACCAGCAGGTCGAGCAGCCAGGACCGGATCACGGTGCCCTCGCGCCAGGAGTCGAAGACCTCGGTGACGTTGTCGACCAGGTCGACCTTCTCCAGCAGCTCCCAGCCCTCGGCGTAGGCCTGCATCATGGCGTACTCGATGCCGTTGTGAACCATCTTGGCGAAGTGGCCGGCGCCCGGCGTCTTGCCGGCGTGCACCATGCCCGCGTCGCCCTCGGGCTTGAGCGCCTCGAAGGCCGGGAGGACCTTCGCGACGTCGTCGTCGGACCCGCCGTACATCAGCGCGTAGCCGTTCTCCAGGCCCCAGACCCCGCCCGAGACGCCGCAGTCGACGAAGCCGATGCCCTTGGTGCCGAGGTGCTCGGCGTTGGCCTGGTCGTCGGTCCACCGCGAGTTGCCGCCGTCGACGACCAGGTCGCCCTCGCCGAGCAGCTCGCCGAGCTCGTTGACCGTCGCCTTCGTCGGGTCGCCGGCGGGCACCATCACCCAGACGACCTTCGGGCTGGGCAGCTTCTCGACCATCGCCTCGAGGCTGTCGACGTCGCTGATCTCGGGGTTGCGGTCGTAGCCGACGACGGTGTGCCCCGCGTTGCGCAGACGGGTGCGCATGTTGCCGCCCATCTTCCCGAGGCCGACGAGTCCGATGTCCATGAACGCTCCTGTGCTGGGACGGGGTCAGGAAAGCAGGCGGCGCGGCATCAACAGGTAGCGGAAGGCGCTGTCCGCGTCACCCTCGAGGGAGTCCACTCCCGAGAGTACGACGGGCTTGGAGGCCTGGGTGAAGGCGAGCTCCACGAACGGCGACTCGATGGCGGTCAGCCCGTCGAGGAGGTACGCCGGGTTGAAGCCGGTCGTGATGTCCTCGCCGGTGGTGGCGGCCTCCAGGGACTCGCTCGCCATCGCCTCCTCGCCGGATCCCGCGTCGAGCGTCAGGACGCCCTCGGAGAAGGCGAGCTGGACGGCCGTGTTGCGCTCGGCCACGAGCGCGACGCGCTTGACCGAGTCGACCAGGGCGGCCTTGTCGACCCGCGCGACGGTCAGGTGCTCACTCGGGAACAGCGAGCGGACCTTCGGGAAGTCGCCGTCGAGCAGCCGGGTCGTCGTACGACGCACGCCGCCGCCGGCCGAGCCCTCGAACCCGATGATGCCTTCGCCGGCACCACCCGAACCGGCACCCGAGAGGGCGATGGAGATCTCGGTGCCACCGACCAGCGCCTTCGCGGTGTCGGCCAGGACCTTGGCCGGCACCAGGGCGGCCGAGTCGATGTCCGGCGCCGAGGGCGACCAGGTGAGCTCACGCTGGGACAGCCGGAACCGGTCGGTGGCGAGCATCGAGATCGAGTCGCCGTCGAGCTCGACGCGCACGCCGGTGAGCACCGGGAGCATGTCGTCGCGGCCGGCGGCCGTGACCGCCTGGGCGACCGCGTGCGCGAACACCGCGCTGCCGACCGTGCCCCGGGTCTCGGGCATCTGCGGGAGCGTCGGGTAGTCCTCCACCGGCATCGTCTGCAGGCTGAACCGCGCCGAGCCACAGGTGAGCGTCACCTTGGGACCGTCGATGGCGAAGTCGACCGGCTTGTTGGGCAGGCTCCGGCAGATGTCGGCGAGCAGCCGGCCCGAGACCAGCGCGCGGCCCTCCTCGCTGATGTCGGCGTTGAGGGTGGCCCGGGCCGAGGTCTCGTAGTCGAAGGTCGAGAGCCGGAGGCCCTCCCCCTGCTCGGAGCCGCCGTCGTCGTCGCCGAGGGACCCGGCCTCGATCAGCAGGCCGGCGAGGACGGGGGCACTGGGCCGGATCGGGAGTGCGCGGGCCGTCCAGGCGACGGCATCGGCGAGGACGTCACGTTCGACGCGGAACTTCACGGATGGATCCTCTTTCACGAAGTCGGGGTGAGCATCCTGTCACGGCTGCGTCACCGCTGGGGTTCTCCACACCTGACGGATCTCCCCGGTTGTTGGACGACGATGAATCAATTGGAATTTCGTCGTAGTAGTAGGGGCGGTGGATTCTGTGGACAACCACCGTCCGCGCAGGTCAGGCCGGGAAAGTTGTGCCGTCGCGGCTGTGGACGGCGACCGGGCGAATGACACGTTCCTGTGGTTCCGGGCCGGGGGTGTGCGGTGTGCACGCGGGCTGTCCACACAAGTCCACCCGGCGGGTCCACCGGAATTGGGCCGGCGCTGCACATCTTGCAGGCGTGTAGTTCGCCACGACCGCCGGTCGAGCTCGTCGAGACCCACCTAGCTCTGCTTGGCCTGCTGCTTGATCCGGGTGGTCAGCTCGGTGACCTGGTGGAAGACGTTGCGGCGCTCGGCGAGGTCCTTGCGGATCCGGCGGTCGGCGTTCATCACCGTGGTGTGGTCGCGGCCGCCGAACTGCTGGCCGATCTTGGGCAGCGAGAGCTCGGTGAGCTCGCGGCACAGGTACATCGAGATCTGCCGGGCCGTGACCAGGGCGCGCGTGCGGCTCGGACCGCAGAGGTCCTCGATGCTGAAGCCGAAGTAGGTCGCCGTCTGCGCGATGATCAGGCCGGCCGTGACCTCGGGTTCGCCGCCCTCGGGGATCAGGTCCTTCAGCACGATCTCGGCGAGGGTCATGTCGACCTCTTGCTGGTTGATGCTGGCGAACGCGGTGACCCGGATCAGCGCACCCTCGAGCTCGCGGATGTTGGTCTGGATGCGCGAGGCGATGAACTCCAGCACGTCGGCCGGCGCGGAGAGCCGGTCGGCGGCGGCCTTCTTGCGCAGGATCGCGATGCGGGTCTCGAGGTCGGGGGGTTGTACGTCGGTCAGCAGCCCCCACTCGAACCGGTTGCGCAGCCGGTCCTCGAGCTGGGTGAGCCGCTTGGGCGGCCGGTCGGAGCTGATCACGATCTGCTTGTTGGCGTTGTGCAGCGTGTTGAAGGTGTGGAAGAACTCCTCCTGCGTCTGCTGCTTGCCCTCGAGGAACTGGATGTCGTCGACCAGGAGCACGTCGACGTCGCGGTAGCGGCGCTGGAGGGCGGCCGTGTTGGCGTCCTTGATCGCGTTGATGACGTCGTTGGTGAAGGCCTCGGAGGAGACGTAGCGGATCTTCGCCCCGGTCCACAGGTTGCGCACGTAGTGACCGATCGCGTGCAGCAGGTGGGTCTTGCCGAGTCCGGAGTCGCCGTACACCAGGAGCGGGTTGTAGGCCTTGCCCGGCGCCTCCGCGACCGCGACCGCGGCGGCGTGCGCGAACCGGTTGGAGGACCCGATCACGAAGGTCTCGAAGGAGTAGCGCGGGTTCAGCGGGCTGTCCGGGATCCCGGTGGCCAGCGAAGCGCTGACCATCTTTGTCGACATGTCGCCTTGGCGACTTGTGGAGGAAGAGAACCGGTCCTCGGGGAGCGGCTCGGGCGCTTCCCGGCGGGCCGACGGAGGGAACTCCTGGGCGCCGGGGGCGTGGTCGTGCCGGGCCTCGGCGGTGTCGTGGGCGGGGGCAGGAGCCGGCGCGTCGGGCGCGCCGTCCTCGAGCTCGGGGTCGACGCTGACCGCGAGGCGGACCGGCTTGCCGAGACGCTCGCTGAGGGTGTCCTCGATCCGGGTGCGCAGCCGCCCCTCGAGCTGGTTGCGGGTGAACTCGTTGGGCACGGCCACCACGGCGGTGTTCTCGGCCAGCATCAGCGGCTTGCTGTGGGTCAGCCAGACCCGCTGGTTGGGTGGGAGGTTGTCGACGATGCCGGGCCACAGGGCCTCGAGCTGGCTGGTGTGAGGCTGTTCGCCCCCCGCGCCGGTGGTTGGTGTGCCGGCTGAACCGATCGAACCTGTGCCCTGTGTCGAATCCACGCCCCGTTGCGCTCCCACTTCTCGAGTTCTGCCCTGGTGCGGGCCGGGAGGACGGTACCCCGACGGCTCCACACGTTTGTCCACAGGTTGTGCAATATCGAAGGATGTCCCTTTCCCGGACTCCCGCGCCTGCCTCGCTCTGCCCGCCCCGGCCTCCTTCTCGCGCCCGCGAAGGGACCTGAGGAGCCTCACGGCAGCTTCGTCGGACGTGACGTCCAGACGGAGAGGAGCCGCGAAACCGCCCATTCCGCGGGGTGATTGGCGAACCTGTCGGGGTTGACCCGAAGGTGCGACGCTAACTCTTGCGGCGCCTGTGGATCAACCAGTTGTCCACAGGTTCAGGCCCAGTTGTCCCCAGCCTCCGGCGTGTCGCGGGAAGACACGCGGGAGACCGTGTCATGGACGTGTACCCAGCCGAATTGACCCTGTCCTCGCGCACCACGTACCGTTGGCAGGTCTGCACCGGCGTCGACCGGTGCCGCATGTCCATGACGTTTCCGTGCAACGGGTCTTTCATGGGTGAGCGGTGCCAGTTGACCCACAACTGGCGATGAACGTCGCTCGACCCGACCCGGTGTCCGGACCGTCGTACCCAGCCCCTCGAGTGGAGTGAACAACGTTGAGCAAGCGCACGTTCCAGCCGAACAACCGCCGCCGGCACAAGACCCACGGTTTTCGCCTGCGCATGCGCACCCGCGCCGGCCGCGCGATCCTGTCCAGCCGTCGCCGCAAGGGCCGCAACCGCCTCGCCGCCTGAGGCCGAGGCCTCAGCAGCAACCGGGCGTGCTCTCCTCCAGCAACCGCCTGACCTCGCCTGAACATTTCCGTGAGGTCGTACGCCGTGGCCGTCGCCGCGGCGGTCCCCTGATGGTCGTCCACCTGTGGACGCCTCCGGCAGATTCACCGCAGGTCGTCGTGTCGACCGAGCCGCGCATCGGCTTCGTGGTCTCACGGGCGGTCGGTCCCGCCGTCACCCGCAACCTGGTCAAGCGTCGGCTGCGGCACCTGAGCCAGGGCCCGTGTCGGGGTCTTGCCCGCAGGGAGCATGCTGGTGGTCCGGGCGCTGCCGGCGGCGGCGAGCGCCGGACACGCGGAGCTCGCCGAGGAGCTCGATCGCTGCCTGAGCAAGGTCGGCGTCAACAACGTGACAGGAGATGTTCCGGTGGAGGCGGTGATCGGCGGATGAAGTTCCTGCTGATCTGGCTCCTGCGCGGATATCGGTTCGCGATCAGCCCCTTGTACGGGCAGGTCTGCCGCTACCACCCCACCTGCTCGGCCTACGCCCTCGAGGCGATCACCGTGCACGGCAGCATCAAGGGCAGCTGGCTCGCCGTACGCCGGGTGCTGCGGTGCCACCCCTGGGCGCTGGGCGGGTATGACCCCGTTCCTCCGCATTCAAAGCTGACTCAAGGAGCCTGAGTGATCGAGTTCTTCAAGGGCATCGCCGGCTTCATCATGACGCCGCTGTACTTCCTCATCAGCGCCGTCCTGCTGGGCTGGCACAAGGTCTGGGGCGGCCTCTTCGGCCCGGAGACCGGCCTCGCCTGGGTGCTCTCGATCATCGGCCTGACCATCGTGATCCGGGCGCTGCTGATCCCGCTGTTCGTCAAGCAGATCAAGTCCAGCCGCAACATGCAGCTGCTCCAGCCGCGGGTCAAGGAGCTGCAGAAGAAGTACGGCCACGACCGGGAGCGTCTCGCCAAGGAGACGATGGAGCTCTACCGCGAGACGAAGACGAACCCGTTCTCCGCGTGCCTCCCGCTGATCATCCAGATGCCGATCTTCCTCGCGCTGTTCCGCCTGATCGACCAGGCGGCGAAGAACCCCGAGGACGTCCGCGGCCTGATGACGGTCACGCTGAACGAGCAGTTCGGCGACGCCGTCTTCCTCGGCGCGAAGATCTCCGACACCTTCACCTCCACCGATGACACCGGCGTGCGCGTCCTCGCCGCCGTCCTGGTGCTGGCGATGACCGCGACCACCTTCCTGACCCAGCGCCAGCTGATGAGCAAGAACATGCCGGCCGACGCGCTGACGGGTCCCTACGCCCAGCAGCAGAAGCTGCTGCTCTACGTGCTGCCCGTCGTCTTCGCCGTCGGTGGCATCGCCTTCCCGATCGGCGTCCTCTTCTACTGGACCACCTCGAACCTGTGGACCATGGGCCAGCAGTTCTACGTGATCCGGAACAACCCGGCCCCGAACACCGAGGCGTTCTACGCCAAGGAGAAGCGCGACGCCGAGAAGCGCAAGCGCAAGGGGCTGCCCGAGCTCGACCCCGCCACCGGAGCGGTGGTGGAGACCCCGGTCGAGCCCGAGAAGCCGGCCCCGCGGCAGCAGCCCAAGAAGCAGACGCGCTCACAGCGCAAGAAGTCCGGCGGCGGCAAGCCTGCGCCCGGGAAGCCCGGCGGACCCACGAACCCATCGTCCAACCCCCAGACCGAGGGAGACACCCCATGAGCGAACAGAGGAACGAGACCGCCCCCGAGCTCGAGGCGGAGGTCGTCGAGGAGACGCCCGAGGCCGTCGAGGCGCCCGAGGACGTCGTCGACACCGACGAGGTGGCCACGCCGACCGAGCCGGTGGCCGCCACCGATGACTCGGACGACGACTCCGATGACGCGGACGACGTCGCGACGACTCCGATGACTCCGACGGCGACGAGGCCGGCTCCGACGAGGAGTCCGAGGGCAGCCGGCTCAGCCGGCGCGAGCGCCTCGAGCAGGAGGGCGAGATCGCGGCCGACTACCTCGAGGAGCTGCTCGAGATCGCCGACCTCGACGGCGACCTGGACATGGACGTGGAGGGTGACCGCGCCACGGTCTCGATCGTCGGCGCCAACCTGCCCATGCTGGTGGGCGACCAGGGCGAGGTGCTCGAGGCGCTGCAGGAGCTGACCCGGCTGGCGGTCTACCGCGAGACCGGCGAGCGGTCGCGGTTGATGCTGGACGTGAGCGGACACCGGGCGACCCGGCGTACGGCGCTGGAGGAGCAGGCGGCCCAGATCGTCGCCCAGGTCAAGGAGTCCGGCGAGCAGGCGTCGCTCGACCCGATGTCGCCGTTCGAGCGCAAGGTCGTGCACGACGTCGTCGCGGCGGCCGGCCTGAAGTCGGAGTCCGAGGGCGCCGAGCCGCGCCGCTACGTCGTGGTGCTCCCCGGATGACCCACCGATGAGTCCTGCTCGTGACTGAGCATGTTTCACGTGAAACGCCTCCCGCGCCGTCGAGTGCGCGGGAGGTGTTTTCACGTGCGCTCCCCCTGGCCGAGGCGTACGCCGGCCTGCTGACCGACGAGGCGACCGTGCGCGGACTGATCGGTCCCCGCGAGGTGCCCCGCCTCTGGGAGCGGCACCTGCTCAACTGCGCGGTGGTGGCCGACCTGATGCCGGAGGACAGCTCGGTGTGCGACATCGGGAGCGGCGCCGGCCTGCCCGGGCTGGTGCTGGCCATCCGCCGCCCAGATCTTTCTGTGACTTTGTTGGAGCCACTGCTGCGTCGCACCACGTTTCTGGAGCTCGCTGTGCAAAGAATGGGTCTCGACAACGTGACCGTCCATCGGGGACGGGCCGAAGAACTTCACGGTGATGCAGTGTTCGATGTAGTGACGTCGCGAGCGGTGGCTCCGATGGACCGGCTGGCCCGGTGGTCACTCCCCCTGGTGCGGTCCGGGGGCCTGTTCCTCGCGATGAAGGGGTCCTCCGCCGCCGACGAGCTCGAGCAGTCGCACGACGGTGGTCCGCCGCCTCGGTGGCCTGGACCCGCAGATCGTCTCCGTGGGGGGCCAATGGCTCTCCCCGCCCGTGACCGTGGTCAGCGTGCGGGCGCGATGAGCACGCACGCAGGGGTCGGTGAGCGACGTTTCGGCTGGTCACGGCGGGGGCGGAGAAAGTTATCCACCGGTCAGGAAAGGCCGGATGAGCGTACGAATCCACAGACGGAACCCGGTTTTCCACAGGCTGAGTCCGTTTCACGTGAAACAGAGCAAGAGGACAGTGCCGTGAACGAGACCCGAGAAGCGGGGGACACCACCCCGTCGATGGACAGCCCCACCGCTCCCGGCAGCCCCAGTGGCACCGCTGCGGTGACCGTGCCGCGCCCCCGGGTGCGCACGGCCGCGGACCTGGCGGAGGAGCCGGCCAGGTACGACGAGTCGACACCGATGGCCCGGGCGGTGGCCCACCAGCTGCTCGTGCGCCAGGGCGTGCCGCACGGCACCCCGCTCCCCCGGCCCGACCAGACCCGCGTGATGGTGGTCGCCAACCAGAAGGGTGGGGTCGGGAAGACCACCACCGCGGTCAACATGGCCGCCGCGCTGGCCCAGCACGGACTCCGTGTCCTGGTGCTCGACCTCGACCCCCAGGGCAACGCCTCCACGGCGCTCGCCGTCGAGCACGGCCGTGGGACTCCCTCCACCTACGACGTGCTCGTCGACGGCACTCCCCTGGTCGACGTGGTGCAGCCGCACCCCGACCTGCCGAACCTGTTCGTCGCCCCGGCGACCATCGACCTGGCCGGGGCCGAGATCGAGCTGGTCAGCGTGGTGGCCCGGGAGAATCGGCTGCGCCGGGCGCTCACCGCGCACCCGCTGGTCAACGGCCAGGGGGATGACCGCTACGACTACGTGCTGATCGACTGCCCGCCCTCGCTGGGCCTGCTCACGCTGAACGCCCTGGTGGCCGGGGCGGAGATGCTGATCCCGATCCAGGCGGAGTACTACGCGCTCGAGGGCCTCGGTCAGCTGCTCGAGACCGTGGACATGGTCAAGACCCACCTCAACCAGGACCTCGAGGTGAGCACGATCCTGATCACGATGTACGACTCGCGCACCAACCTCGCCGCGGGCGTCGCTGCCGAGGTGCGCGGCCACTTCTCCGGTCAGGTGCTCAAGACGACGATCCCGCGCTCGGTGCGCGTCTCGGAGGCCCCGAGCTACGGACAGAGCGTGATGACCTACGACCCGGGATCCCCCGGGGCCCTGAGCTATCTCGAAGCCGCCCGCGAGCTGGCCCGCCGGGGTGCCGGCACCGGCACCCACCAGGAAGAAGGATCCCGATGAACCAGTCCACCTCCACGCCTGTCCGCAAGGGTCTCGGCCGCGGCCTCGGGTCGCTGATCCCCACGGCACCGCCACCGCAGCCGGCGGCGCCCGACGAGCAGGCTGCCCCTGCGAACGGCTCCACCCCGGGCCGGCACTCCGCCGCGGCACCTGCCGACGGTGGCGCGGGCGCCGTCACGGCCCAGCGACCGCCGAGCGAGCAGGTGGAGCGGCCCGCCGAGGTGGCCGGGGCCTACTTCGCCGAGCTCCCGGTCGGGTCGATCACGCCCAACCCGCGGCAGCCGCGCCAGGTCTTCGAGGAGGAGGCCATGGCCGAGCTGGTGCACTCGGTCAAGGAGATCGGGCTGCTCCAGCCGATCGTCGTACGCCGTACGGGGGAGTCGTCGTACGAGCTGATCATGGGGGAGCGCCGCTGGCGGGCCACCCAGGAGGCCGGCCTCGAGACCATCCCGGCGATCGTGCGCCAGACCGACGACGAGGCGATGCTGCGTGACGCCTTGCTGGAGAACCTGCACCGCGCCCAGCTCAACCCGCTGGAGGAGGCCGCGGCCTACCGGCAGCTCCTGGACGACTTCGGGTGCACCCACGACGAGCTCGCGGGACGGATCGGGCGCAGCCGTCCGCAGATCAGCAACACCCTGCGGCTGCTGAACCTGTCTCCTGCCGTCCAGCGTCGCGTGGCCGCCGGCGTGATCAGCGCCGGACACGCCCGGGCCCTGCTCGGGGTCACCGAAGCGTCGGCCCAGGACCGGCTCGCCGGGAGGGTCGTCTCCGAGGGCATCTCGGTGCGCGGGCTCGAGGAGCTCGTTGCCGTGGGTGAGCACGGCGAGGCGGACGAGGCTCCCGCCGTACGACCCGCGCGGCCGACCGCCCCCGGGCTGAAGGAGATCGACGAGCGGCTCAGCGACCGCCTCGACACCCGGGTCAAGGTCACCCTGGGCCGCAACAAGGGCAAGATCGCGATCGAGTTCGCCTCCCTGAGCGACCTGGAGCGGATCGTGTCGATCATCGACACCCGCAACCGGGACGACAGGCCGATCTGACCACAGGCAGATCTAGCCACAGGCCGATCTGCCGACACATCAACAAGGCAACTCATCGATTTGTCGACAAAGCGGGATGACGATCAGCCGACAGCCGGGTCGTCGTCCTGGTCGGTGCGCTGCGGAGCCTGACCCTTGCGGGCCGCGCGGCGAGCCTTCTCCTCGGCGTCGAGCTCCGCGGCGCGCTGCGGGGTGGGGGCCGAGCCGCCGCGGGAGGCGGGCAGCCACCACGACCCGGGCGGCTGCTCCTCGGCGGGGTAGGCGTCGATCGCCTCGTCGAGCAGCGCCTGGAGCCGCTTGTGCAGCTCCTCGGTCTCGGCGACGGGGTCGGCACCGTTGGGGTACATCGGCTCGCCGACCCGGATCCCGATCGTCTTCCCGCGGGAGAAGTCGCGGGGGTGGTCCTTGGTCATCAGGCGCTGGGTGCCCCACAGCGCCACCGGCAGCAGGGGTACGCCGGCCTCGGCCGCGATCCGGGTCGCGCCGGACTTGAGCTCCTTGACCTCGAAGGAGCGGCTGATCGTCGCCTCCGGGAAGATCCCGACCGCCTCGCCCTCCTGGAGGTAGCGCAGCGCCTCGTCCATCGAGGCCCCGCCGTCGGCACGGTCGACGGAGATGTGGTGCATCGAGCGCATCACCGGCCCGCCGACGGAGTGGTCGAAGACCTCGCGCTTGGCCATGAACCTCACCAGCCGGCGCGAGGGGTGCGCCGCGAAGCCCCCGAGCACGAAGTCGATGTAGGACACGTGGTTGAACGCCAGCAGCACCCCACCGGTCTTCGGGACGTGCTCGGTGCCGTGCAGCTGGAACCGCAGCCCGAGCACCCGGAACAGCGCCTTGGCGGTCAGGATGATCGGCGGGTAGCTGATGTCGCGCATGCAGGGGATCGTGCCACGGCGTCCCTGACCCGGGGAGCCCCATCCGCGGAGCGAATATTCGGTCGGGCCGCCCCACGACCTCTGCGAGACTGGATGCATGCGACAGATCGTCCAGAGCCGCAAGCTCCAGCACGTCCGGTACGACGTACGCGGGCCGATCCTGGTCGAGGCCCAGCGGCTCGAGGCCGAGGGCCACAAGATCCTCAAGCTCAACATCGGCAACCCGGCGCCGTTCGGGTTCGAGGCCCCCGAGGCGATCGTCGCCGACATGGTGCACAGCCTCCCGGACTCGCAGGGCTACTCCGACTCCCGCGGGATCTACTCCGCGCGCACCGCCGTCGCGCAGTACTACCAGTCGCGCGGCCTGATCGACACCGCCGTCGACGACGTCTACATCGGCAACGGCGTCTCCGAGCTGATCTCGATGGTGCTCCAGGCCTTCCTCGACGACGGCAACGAGATCCTGATCCCGGCGCCCGACTACCCGCTGTGGACCGGGGCGGTCTCGCTCTCCGGTGGCACTCCGGTGCACTACCGCTGCGACGAGGAGAACGGCTGGGACCCCGACCTCGCCGACATCGAGGCCAAGATCACCCCGCAGACCCAGGGCCTGGTGATCATCAACCCGAACAACCCCACGGGTGCGGTCTACAGCGAGGCGACCGTCAAGGGGCTCGTCGACATCGCCCGGCGGCACCAGCTGGTGATCTTCAGCGACGAGATCTACGAGAAGATCCTGTTCGACGACGCGAAGCACCTGCACACGGCGGCGTACTCCGGCGACGACGTGCTCTGCCTGACCTTCAGCGGGCTCTCCAAGGCCTACCGCGTCTGCGGCTACCGCGCCGGCTGGGTGATGATCTCGGGCCCGAAGCACCTCGCCGAGGACTTCCTCGAGGGCCTGACCCTGCTCGCGAACATGCGGATGTGCCCCAACGTGCCCGCGCAGCACGCGATCCAGACCGCGCTCGGCGGCTACCAGTCGATCAACGAGTACATCCACCCCGGCGGCCGCTTCTACGAGCAGAGCAAGACCGCCTCGCGGCTGCTCAACGAGATCGAGGGCGTCAGCTGCGTGGAGCCGCAGGGAGCGCTGTACTGCTTCCCGAAGCTCGACCCGGACGTCTACCACATCAAGGACGACGAGCAGTTCGTCATCGACCTGCTCCGCGCCAAGAAGATCCTGGTCACCCACGGCACCGGCTTCAACTGGTTCGAGCCCGACCACTTCCGCCTGGTCACCCTCCCCGACCTCGAGACCCTCACCGAGGCGATCGGCCGCATCGGGGACTTCCTGGCGACCCTGCGCTGAGTCGGCCACAGCACGGATAGTGCGATGCACGCGGACCCTTCCGGGCGCGGAAAAGGGGTCCGTTCGCATCGCACTATCCGGCTTACGATGACCCCGTGGGACGCAAGATCGAGCGCCTGACCCTCGACCACCTGGACCAGCTGCCGGGCGGGTGCGGGGAGTGCGTGTTCTGGCAGCTCGATCCCGTACGCCGCGACGCGGTCCGGGGCCACGAGGCGGAGGAGAAGGCCGCCTGGGTCTCGATGGTCCTGCGCGACTGGGGATCCTGCGGCCGGGTCGCCGTGGTCGACGGCGAGGTCGTCGGTCACCTGATCTGGGCACCGCCGGTGCACGTGCCCGCGGCGGACGGGTTCGCGACCGCGCCGGTCAGCGCCGACGCGGTGATCCTCACCAACGCCCACGTCGCGCCCGAGCACCGGGGCGGCGGGCTGGGCCGGATGATGGTGCAGGGGATGGCCAAGGACCTGGTGCGCCGGGGCAACGGCATCCGGGCCGTCGAGGCGTTCGGCGACACCCGCGGGCGCGCCGGCCGGTGCGTCGTACCCGCCGACTTCCTGCTCGCCGTCGGCTTCTCCACCCATCGGGCACACGCCATCCACCCGCGGATGCGGATGGACCTGCGCACCACGCTGTCGATCCGCGAGGAGCTCGAGCGGGGGCTCGAGTCGCTGCTCGGCGCGGTTTCCGGCAAGCGCAGCCGGCCCGCGGTGCCGCAGCGTGTCCCGCACGGCACCGGCCGCACCACGCGTCAGGAGTGAGAGAGCTCAGGCGCCCTGGAAGGAGTCGCGGATCTCGCTGACCCGCAGCACGCCGGTGTGGGCGTCGATCTCGGGGCTGAGGTAGAAGCGCTGGACCGAGACGACGATCGCCTCGGCGAGCACGTCGCGGAACTCCGGGTCGCGCAGGCGGGCGCCGTCGCCGGCGTTGGTGAGGTAGCCCGCGTCGAGCCGCACCGCCGGCATCCGGGTGTGCCGCAGCAGGTCCCACGTCTTCGGGTGCGAGCGCAGGTCGACGAGGTCGCTGCGGGCGACGATCTCGCGCTGCACCAGACCGGCGAAGCGCTCGCCGACCGACGACCAGGTCTCGCGGTTGGCGTCGCCGAAGAAGTACGTCGAGACGCCGCACGCGTCGGCGTTGGCGGAGGTGTCGAGGGCGAGGGAGACGAAGAGGTCCGCGCCGGTCCGGTTGGCGAAGGCCGCTCGCTCCGTCTCCTCGGCGGGGGTCTCGGCCCAGCGGGGGGTGGTCAGGAACGCCTGGACGCCGATGGCGACGAGCCGTCCCTCCACCCGCTGGGCGAGGTCGTGCAGGATCGCGTCGGAGACCGAGGCGTAGTCGGTCGGCAGGTTGTGCCCGCGGCCGACGTCGATCACGACGGTCTTGCCGCCGAGGTTCGGGCCGGCCTCGCGGATCCGCTCCTGGGCGCGCAGCGCGTTGGGAGCGCCGCCCTTGACCATCGGCGAGAGCCGGGTCAGGGCCTTCAGGGTGGCCGGGCCGCAGGTGCCGTCGGGCGGGATGCCGAAGTTGCGCTGGAACTCGCGGACGCCGCCCTCGGTCTCGGGGCCGAAGAAGCCGTCGAGCCGGCCGACCGTGAAGCCGAGGTCGAGCAGGCGTCCCTGGAGCGCGTAGACGTCGTCCCCGGCCATCAGGCTCCCGGGCAGGTGCGTGAGGATGCGGTCGCCGAGCCGCCAGCGCGCCTCTTCGAGGCGGTGGAAGGTCAGCGGACCGACGACTCCGTCGACGGTGAGACCGCGCTGCTGCTGGAACTCGCGTACGGCGAGCTCGATGCGCTCGTCGTACACCGGTTCGGTGGCGCTGATCGGGGCGGAGCTGTCCTCACGTGCAGCGTCGCCCAGAAGATCGATCCGCTCGAGCAGACCGATGATCTGGGCGACGGCGGGACCGGAGTCCCCGAGTCGGAAGACCGAGTTCACGCTGGCGACTGTAACTCTCCAGCCACGTCGGGGTTGCCCCCGGCGTGTCAGGCGATGAAGTCGGAGAGCTCCTTGAGCAGCGCGGCCTTGGGGCGCGCGCCCACGATCTGCTTGACGACCTCGCCGTCCTTGTAGACGTTGAGCGTCGGGATGCCGTTGACGCGGTACGTCGAGGGGGTGACGGGGTTCTCGTCGACGTTCATCTTCACGAACGTGACCTTCTCGCCGTGCTCAGCGGCCAGCTCGTCGAGGATCGGTCCGACCTGGCGGCAGGGGCCGCACCACTCGGCCCAGAAGTCGACCAGCACGGGCTTGTCGGACTTGAGGACCTCGGTCTCGAAGCTGTCGTCGGTGACAGCGTGGAGGTTGGACATCTGTTCTCCTCTGATGGGTTAGTTGATCCGAAGGACTACTGGTCAGTGAACACCGACCCGCCGACGTTTAGTCCCGTCGGCGGCGGGGTGTCTCAGGCGGTGGCGCTGACCGTGGCGGCCGCCGACGCACGGTGGTCGAGGTCGGAGATGAACCGCTCGGCGTCGAGCGCCGCGGCGGTGCCGGTGCCGGCGGCGGTGACCGCCTGGCGGTAGTGGTGGTCGACGAGGTCACCGGAGGCGAACACGCCGGGGATGTTGGTGCGGGTCGAGGGGTGGTCGACGAGCACGTAGCCCTCGGCGTCGAGGTCGACCTGTCCGTGCAGCAGCTCGGAGCGCGGGTCGTGGCCGATCGCGATGAAGAGCCCGGTGGCGTCGAGGTGACGCGTCTCGCCGGTGACCGTGTCGCGCAGGGTCAGGCCGGTGAGCTTGTCGTCGCCGTGGATCTCGGTGACCTCGGAGTTCCACGCGAAGTCGATCTTCGGGTCGGCGAAGGCGCGCTCCTGCATGATCTTCGAGGCGCGCAGCTCCTCGCGGCGGTGGATCAGGGTCACCTTGGAGCCGAAGCGGGACAGGAAGGTCGCCTCCTCGATCGCGGAGTCGCCACCGCCGACCACGGCGATGTGCTGCTCGCGGAAGAAGAAGCCGTCACACGTGGCACACCAGCTGACGCCGTGGCCGGAGAGGCGGTCCTCGTCGGGCAGCCCGAGCTTGCGGTAGCCCGAGCCCATCGCGAGGATCACCGCGCGTGCGGTGAAGGTGCCCTCGGCGGTCTTGACGATCTTGGTCTCGCCGGTGAGGTCGAGCTCGATGACGTCGTCGGCGACCAGCTCGGCGCCGAACCGCTCGGCCTGGCCGCGCATCTCGTCCATCAGGGCAGGTCCCATGATGCCGTCGCGGAAGCCGGGGAAGTTCTCCACCTCGGTGGTGTTCATCAGGGCGCCACCGGCGGTGACGGAGCCCTCGAAGATCAGCGGGGCGAGGTTCGCCCGCGCGGCGTAGACGGCGGCGGTGTAACCGGCGGGACCAGACCCCACGATGATCACGTTGCGGGTCTCTTGCGTCTCGGTCACTGCCAACTCCTCGGTACGGGTGCTCACGCCTGATCAACAGATCCTAGGCACGGGTCATTCCGTCGCCCGAGTGCGACCTGCCACATGTGTCAGGTGAGGGAGACGAGACTGGTGAGGTCGTCCTGGGGGAGCTCCGGGGCGGCCGTGGCGTCGACCTGCATCGACCGGAGGTCGGCCCGGCCCGACTGCACCGTGAGGAAGGCGGTGTCGGAGGCGTCACGGCCCGTGGCGATCCGCACCAGGCTCTGGCGGGGCGCCAGGGTGGTGGCGTCCACGACCCGCCAGGCGCCGTCGATCGCGGCCTCGACCACGGCGTGGAAGTCCATCGGGCGCAGCCCCGGCGCGTAGACCGCGACCAGTCGGGCCGGCACGTTGCGGGCGCGGAGCATGGCGATGACCAGGTGGGCGAAGTCGCGGCAGACGCCCTGGCGGGCCAGCAGCGTCTGGGTGGCGCCGTCGGTGTGCCGGCTGGAGCCGCTGACGTAGAACAGCTGCGTCCCGACCCAGGAGCTGACCGCGTCGAGCAGGTCCTTGCCCTCGAGGCCGGAGAACTCGTCCCAGGCGGTCGGGCCCAGCTCGTCGGACTCGGCGTACCGGCTGGGCCGGCGGTAGACGATGTCGTCCACGGGGTCGACCTGCGCCGGGGAGGCGGTGCCGGTCACCTCGGCGCGGTAGCTGAGCCGGAGCTCGCCCGGGTGGCGCGGTGCAGACGTGCAGCCGGCCACCGTCGTCGACCCGGAGCTCCTCGACCCGGAGGGGCGAGCCGTCCACGGTGATGCTGAGCTGCTCGGCGCCGAGGTCGGGACCGTGGGCGACCGCCACCGACCACACCAGCTCCGCCTGCTCGCGCACGTCGAGCGTGACCTCGCACGAGACCGTGCGGGTGCCGAGCGACGTGGCGGGGGAAGGGGGAGACATGGCCCCCAGTCTTACGGCGTCGGCGTGGGGCTGCCTAATCCGGGGTCGCCCGGGCTGCTCTGGCCCGGCGATCCACCCGAGGTCGGCAGGGCTGCCGGGATCCGGGTGCTGTCGAGCCGCTCGGCCCCGGTGCAGGTCCAGGCCTCCACCAGGCGCGTCCCGTCGCGAGGGGGGTGGACGACGAGCGCGGCGGGCGACCCGTCGTACATCACGGTGGTGTGGCGCGAGCCGTCCTTCGTGGCCGGCCCCGGGCAGCCGCCCTTCGCGGTGTCGGTGACGGCGTCGTCGCCGCTCGCGTCTGACTTCCGCTCGGAGGACATCGCATTGGCCGGTGCCGGCGCGGGCACCTCGCCCGCTGCCACCAGCCGCGTGACCTGGGCGTCGAACGAGGCGGCGGTGAGCGCCGGGACGTCGGGCGAGAGCAGCCCGCTCGACGGCTGCTCGGGATCGGCCGACCCGCTGTCGCCGCCGGAGTCCTGCGACTCGGCCTGGCTGTCCGCGGCGACCCCACCACCGGCACTGGTGGACTTGTCGTCGGACCCGGCGAAGCCGTCGAGGTTGGCCACGGCCACGCCACCGACACCGAGCACGATGACCGCAGCCGCCGCGGCCGTGGCGCGGCTGGACCACCGCCGCCGCAGGGGTACGACGTTCGAGTCGGCGCTCTCGCCGGTCTCCGCGCGCTCGGCCACGAGCCCGGCGAGGGTCTCGTCGAGCCGGGCGGCGACCTCGGGGGGCATCGAGCCTGCGTCGGGTGCGCGCTCCGAGCCGAGGTCCGCGAGCAGGGCACGGATGCGGGCGTCCTCCTCGGGGTCGGTCCGGGGATCGTTCTCGTGCTCGTCGGTCATGCCTGCTCACCTCCTTCGGTGGCGCGTTCGGGCCGGCGTTCGGCCGGGGTGGGGGACGGGTCGCCCGGCGTTCCGCGGGCTGTACCTCCTGGATGGGACGCAGGCGGAGGGTCATGGGTTCCCGGCGTGCGTGGGGGAGGCGCCAGCTCCGCGAGGAGTACGCCGAGACGGGCTCGTCCGCGCGCACAGCGGCTCTTCACCGTGCCGGTCGGGACCTCGAGGATCGCGGCCGCCTCGGCGACCGGGTAGCCCTCCATGTCCACCAGCACCAGTGCCGCCCGCTGCTCGGGGGCCAGCTCGGCCAGCGCAGCGAGGACGAGGCTGCGGCGCTCGCCGGCCAGGACCTGCGCCTCCGGACCGGGATCGGGACCCTGCTCCGGCCCGGCCACGACGGTGCCGCGGGCGGCCTGCTCCTCGAGGTCGTCCGGCAACGGGTCCGCCGCGCGGACCTTGCGCCGCCGCAGTCGGTCGAGACAGGCGTTGACCACGATCCGGTGCAGCCAGGTGGTCACCGCCGCGTCGCCGCGGAACGACTCGGCGCGGCGGAAGGCCGACACGAGCGCGTCCTGGAGCGCGTCGGCCGCATCCTCGGGGTTGCCGGTGGTGCGCAGCGCGACGGCCCACAGCCGGTCGCGGTGACGACGGAACAGCTCGCCGAACGCCTCGGGGTCCCCGGCGAGGTGCGCCTCGATCAGGGCGACGTCGCTGACTGCCTCGTCGGACCCGCCGACGCCACCGGGTGTCATGGGCTGGTCAGGACCTGACGGTGATGTCGGCGATCTCCCCACGGAAGCCGCCCGACGTCTCCGGCAGGCTGGTCAGCCAGAGGAGCAGGTAGCGGGTCGTCGGCGCGGGCTCGAGCGTGACGTTGCTGCGTTCGGGGGCGTCCTGCTGTCCGCCGACCCGGTCGAGCTGGTCGACGGAGTCCGGCGCCTCGGTGACACCCTCCGGCGCGGCGTACACGTCGAAGGAGGTGGGGGACCCGACGAAGCGCACCCGCATCGACGAGACCTCGCGGTCCTCGCCGAGGTCCAGCATCAGGCCGACGCCGGGCTTGAGCCCGCCGAGCTCGGGGTCGCCGCGGTAGGTCAAGGTCGTCCACGTCGTGGCGGGGTCGCCGTCGATGGCGTTCTTGGCGGTCTCGGGGTTCTCCGTGGGCGGGTCGCCGTCGGGGTCGAAGTCGCGCACGCCGGCGATCGCGACGCTCGCGCCTCCGGCAGCACCCGCGCTCTGCGAGGGCGAGGTGGTGCCGTCCCGGCGTCTCGCCGTCCTCGCGACCGCGGGCGAAGGCGACGGCCATGGCGACCACGAGCACGAGGAGCACGCCGACCACGATCGCGGTGCGCAGCCAGCCCCGCCCCTCCTTGCCGGTGTGGACGTCGTTCTTGGCCTCGTCCTCGTCGGTGAACGGCCAGAACCCCGAGCCGGTGTCGCTGGTGCCGCCCGACGTCGAGTCGACCCCGCCCCGCGAGGCCGTCGTCGTGTTCCCAGTTCCAGGGGTGGGGGCTGGGCCGGCGGCCGCCTGGGCCGCCGCCGCTGCGCGGGCAGCGGCCGGCACCCGGCGCTCGGTCTCGGCGAACAGCGGTCGCTCCGGCAGGTCCTCGAACGGGGGCGGGGGAGCCGCGGGCTCGGCCGGGGCGTGCAGCGGCGCCAGCGAGTCGGGACCCTGCCGGGCCTCGTGGTAGATCTGCGTCTGCTCCGACTCGGGCTCTGGTTCCGTCGACCGGGGCAGGAGTCACGGCCACGGTGCGGGTGGCCTCGGGGTCCGGGACCTCGAGGTCGGTGGGGGTTGTCGGTGAGGGCGTCGCGGTGGATCGAGACGGTGGGCTCGGCGTGCATCCCGGCGATGTCGAGCGGGGCCGCCATCCCCGAGTCGCCGAGGAAGTCGGCCAGCGCGGCGGCGATCTCATGGGCGGTCTCGATCGGCATCGCGTGCTGCGAGGCCTCCTTGTGCAGCACCCGCTCGCAGATCACGTCGAGGGTCCGGGGTACGCCGGCGCGCACCTGCCGTGGGCGCAGCGGGCGGCGGCCCTCCCGGGGTGCGGGGGGTACGCCGGACGGGGAGACGCCCGGCCAGCGACCGGTCAGTCCGGCGTAGAGGACACCGGCGAGGTCGATCACGTCGGCCTCGCGCTCGTCGATCTCGCCGTAGAGCGCGTTGGGGGGACGGGAGTGCTGGAGGCTGGCGTCCACGACGTACCCGATCAGCTTGACCGCTCCCGCATGGGTGACCAGGACCGCCTCGGGGTTCAGCCGCCCGTGGGCGATGCCCTGCGCGTGTCCGGCGGCGATGGCATCGGCCACCTCGCGGGTCAGCCAGGCAGCCCGCGAGGGAGGCAGGGTGCCCTGCTGGAGCATCAGGTCGAGCGAGACGCCGTCGCCCCACTCGTTGACGACCCAGGTGATGCCGGCCTCGTCGTCGCAGTCCAGCACCCGGAGCAGGTGCGGGTCGGTGACGGTGGCGGAGACCCGGGCCGCGTCGAGCAGGCCGGGTGCGCGCTCGTCGTCGCTCGGGACGGCGTGGATCGCGACGCTGCGGGCCAGGATCGTGTCGGTCGCGCGCCAGAACCGGGCGCCCGCACTCTCGGTGAGCAGGTCGTCGAGACGGTAGCGGCCGGCGAAGACGGTGCCGGGTCCGATCGAACCGGTCGTCACGTGTCACTCCCTCCACCTGGGCTCCCGTGCCCATGTTAGGGCCCGGTGATGCCCCGACCGGTCCCTGTCGACGCCGCACGGCCGGTCTCAGCGCCTGCCCCGGAGGCGACGTGTGACGAGCGCCATCACGTCACCCACCTCGGTGATCCGCAGCAACCGCGCCGCGCCGATGTAGAGACCGAAGAAGACCGCCGTCACCGCCGCGACGTCCAGGACGGCGTTCCAGGTGCTGTCCCCGGGCAGCACCTCGTCGAGCAGCCAGCTCAGCCCCCAGGCCGCCGCGGCGCTGATCCCGACGGCGATCACCAGTCGCACCACGAACCGGACCAGGCGCCGTCCGGCCAGGCCCCCCACCTCGCGGGAGAGCAGCGTGTAGGAGACCACTGCGCCGATGCCGTAGGCGCACGCGTAGGCGAGCACGAGCCGCGGCGCGATCTCCGAGGCGGGCGCGTCCAGGGTGAGCAGGATCGCGGCGACGATGTTGGTCGCGGCGATGACGCACTGGATCCAGAACACCCGCCGCGTCTGCTCGAGGGCGTAGAAGCCCCGCAGCACCAGGTAGTGCGCGGTGAACAGCACCAGCCCCAGCCCGAACAGCGCCAGCGAGGGGGCGAAGTTGTCGTAGTCGTCAGCGGCACTGCCGTAGCCCCAGATCACGTGCGCGGTGTCGAGGGCCATCACCGCGAACAGGACGGCGACCGGCACGACGAGCGCGTACGCCGAGCGGAGTGTGTTGGAGACCGACGTGCCGACCGCAGCGAGGTTGCCGTCGGCGGCGTACCGCGAGAGCAGCGGGAGCATCGCCGTGGCCAGCGACACGGTGATGATCGAGTGCGGGACCATCGTCAGCAGGAACGAGTTGGAGTAGATCGTGTAGCCCGTGCCCTCCCCGCCCGCGCCGGTCGGGTCGGTGGTGCCGCTGCTGGC
Source organism: uncultured Actinomycetota bacterium (assembly GCA_963722835.1). Classification (GTDB taxonomy): domain Bacteria; phylum Actinomycetota; class Actinomycetes; order Propionibacteriales; family Nocardioidaceae; genus Marmoricola. The sequence goes on along the minus strand of CAVROK010000010.1, from coordinate 507,395 downwards.
GATGCGTACGACGACGGTGTAGGCGACCTGGTTGACGATCACGAACAGGACCGTCCACAGCCCCAGCCGGAAGGTGTGCCCGAGCCCGGTGCCCCGGAAGTCGAAGCGCGGCCGGTAGCGGAAGCCCGTGGCCCGGAGGTAGGGGATCAGCACCAGGAACTGCACGACGATCCCGATGGTCGAGCCGATCCCGAGGAGGGCCTCGGCGCCGGTCGGGAAGCCGCCCTGCTGCTCCTGCTCGCTGGCCGGTCCGAACGAGAAGAGGTACGTCGTCAGCACGGCCACCGCGATCACGTTGTTCGCGATCGGCGCCCACATCATCGGCCCGAACCGGCCGCGTGCGTTGAGCACCTGGCCGATCAGCACGAACATCCCGTAGAAGAACACCTGCGGCAGGCAGTAGCGCGCGAAGTCGACGACCGACTCGAGCTGCTCGGAGAGCCGGTCGGTGAAGAAGTCGTCGTCGAGGAACAGCCGCATCAGCAGCGGTGCCGCGGCGACGAGCACCACGGTGACCACGGCCAGGAACAGCCCGGCGAGCGTGATGATCCGGTTGGTGTAGGCCTCGCCGCCGTCCGGGTCGTGCTTCATCGCCCGCACCAGCTGCGGCACCAGCACGGCGTTGACCACGCCCCCGGCCAGCAGGATGTAGAGCATGTTCGGGATCGTGTTCGCGATGTTGAACACGTCGGCGTGCAGCCCGACACCGAGGGCGGCGGCCAGCAGGATGCCGCGCACGAACCCGCTGAGCCGGGACACGATGGTCCCGGCGGCCATCACCGCGCTGGAGGAGAGCAGGGAGTCGGAGTCGGCCCTGCTGTCCGTCGGGCCCGGCGGGACCCGAGGGGCTGCGTCGTCGCTCACTCCTCCCTCACCCGCCAACGGTTGAGGCGGATCCGCAGCACGATGCGGCGCACGATCATCACGGCGAGCAGCAGCCCGCCGGCCGCGATGATGTACCAGATCAGGCGCCCGACCTGGCTGGTGCGGAGGCTGAAGGTCAGCGGGGTGCCCGCTCGCTCGCCCTCGGTGGTCACCGGGAACAACGTCACCTCGTGCACCCCGACGCGGCTGTTGACCTGCAGCCGCAGCGTGCTGCGCTGCCCGGCCTGCAGGCTCACCGGCTCCGGTGCCTCGACCGTCACGTCGGAGCTGTCGGTGCGGGCCTGGAGCCCGACCGTGATCGGCTGCTCGAGCCCGTTGACGAGCGTCACCGTCAGCGCGCCGGAACCACCCGAGAGCGTGACGAACTCGGTGCCGATCACCTGGACGCGATCCATCTGTTCCCGGGTCGCGTCGTCGAGGTCGAGGACCTGCGCGGCCGCGAGGCCCTGCACCGGCTTGGCGCTGTACGACGAGGCCTGCAGCGCGGCGCCGGTGAGCTTGTCGGCGACCTCGTTGTCGTTGGCGAGCAGGTGGTCGAGGACGGTGGCCGTGTGCGCGAGGGCCCGCGTGGCCGCCACGTTGGAGGCGCGGACCTCCTGTGCCACCTGGGCCTTCGGGTAGGGCAGGTCCGCGTCGTACGGCGTGGTCGCGCCTCCGGCGACCGGGTCCAGCCGGACCCAGGGCACCCGGAGCCCGCCGAAGAAGTCGGCCTCGCGCCAGTAGGTGCCAGGGTTCCAGCGCGGCGGCAGGGTGACCACGATCGGCCGGACGGGCTCGTCGCCCTTGGTCGCCTCGAGCGCGGCCTCGGCCAGGATCCGTTGCCGCATCGCCAGGGCCGTGCGCGGGAGCGTCGGCGACGGCCCGCCCGTTCCCGCCCGCTGGTCGCTGAGCACGAGCTCCTGCCCGGTGGGCAGTCGGGAGAGCGTCGGCTGCTCGAGGTCGCCGTGGTCGCCGAGGAGCAGCAGTGTCTGCGACGGGATGCTGGCGAGGAGCTCGGGGTCGAAGTAGCCCTGGGGCGGGGCCACCACCGGCGTGGCCGTGAGGCCGTAGGTGCGCATGCTGCGCTGCGAGAGGTCGTCGGAACGGCGCAGCAGGTTGGGCCCGCGGCGGACCAGGCTGACGACGTCGGGATCGGCGTACCCCAGGTTGAGCACGGTGTCGCTACGCGTGTCCGCCAGGAGGTCCTCGAGGACGGCGGCCGCCCGCGCCTGTTGGGCCTTGCTGGGCGCACCGGAGACCGGCTCGGCGGTGGGACTGGGGGAGGGGCTGCTGCCGGGGTCGTCGCCGTCCCCCTCGCCGTCCTCGCCGTCGTCGCTGGCGTTCGCCGGCCCGAGCGAGAGCGGCGGGTTGCCACGACCGAAGTCCGACAGGGCGTCGAGCACGGCCGGGTCGAGCAGCCAGGTGACCGGAGCGGCGCCGGCCGACGCGGCGAAGTCGGCGAGCCGGGACAGACGCCCGTCGGGCCGGGTCAGGTTCACCCAGCGGGCGGGTCCGTTCAGGCTGCCGTCGACGGCCCTCCGGGCGCGCTCGCGCAGGGGGAGTACGACGGACACGGGCACCGTCCGCCGGCGGGCCACCGACTGGGGCACCAGCGGGATGAACGTGCGCACCCGACCGTCGGCGATCGTGTCGCGTCCCTCGGACGTCGCGCCGAGCGCGTGCACGCCGATCCAGTAGACGCCCGGGTCGCCGGTGATCAGGAGCTCGTCGGCAGCGATCCGGATCGTGAACGTCGCCCGCTGTCCGGGACCGAGGTCGCCGAGCGAGACCTGCACGTCGGGTGCGGTGAGCCGCTCGCCGACCGTGGCGTCGGCCGCGGACGCGGCGGCCTCGGTGAGCTCGTCCCGGGTGGTGAGCGGCTCGGCGGAGACGAACGGCGAGACGTTGATGTCGGTCCAGTCGTCCTCGGAGAGGTTCTCGACGATGCCGGTGATCGTGATCTGTCCCCGCGGGGGGATGGTCGACGGGGTGAGTCGGGTCATCGTGACCCGCAACGGGGTGGTCGCGGCCTCGTCGGCGACCGGCACCGAGACCGGCGCTGCGGCATGCGCAGCGCTCGCGCCGGGTCCGGCAGCCAACCCGATCAGACCGCTCGCGGTGAGGGTCACCACCGCCAGCGCACGCGTCGCCAGCCGGGTGCTCCTCACAGCGGCGATGCTATCCAGCGGGGCGGCTGCTCCCGGCGAGGCCGGGCCGGGCCACCGAGGGCGGCTGAGGGCGCCGTGAACACTAGAGTGGTCTCCCGTGTCCGAGGAGCCCCTGCTGATCACCGACGTCCAGAAGCGCGTGGTCGCCGAGCTGGCCAGGATCGCTCCCGTCACCGACGAGCTGGGCCGTCGTTTCGCGCAGGCCGGCGAGGAGATCGCGCTGGTCGGCGGGACGGTTCGCGACGCGATGCTCGGGCTCCCACACGTCGACCTCGACTTCACCACCTCGGCGCGGCCGGAGGTCACCGAGCGACTGGTGAAGGGATGGGCCGACGCCACCTGGGACATCGGTCGCGACTTCGGGACGATCGGCTGCCGCCGCGGCGAGTGGCAGGTGGAGATCACGACGTACCGCTCCGAGGCCTACGACCCCGAGAGCCGCAAGCCGGCCGTGCAGTACGGCGACTCGCTCGTGGGCGACCTGGTGCGCCGGGACTTCACGGTGAACTCGATGGCGCTGTCGCTCCCGGACCAGCAGCTCCAGGACCCGTTCGGGGGCGTCGTCGACCTCGCCCACCGGGTGCTGCGCACGCCGGGCCGACCCGAGGACTCCTTCTCCGACGACCCCCTCCGGATGATGCGGGCGGCGCGCTTCGCCGCGCAGCTGGGGTTCACCGTCGCGCCGCGAGGTGGTCGAGGCGATGTCGGCGATGGCCGAGCGGATCACGATCGTCTCGGCCGAGCGCGTCCGTGACGAGCTGGTCAAGCTGCTGCTCGCCCCCGACCCCGTGCGCGGCCTGCGCCTGCTCGTCGACACCGGGCTGGCCGACCGGGTGCTGCCCGAGCTGCCGGCCCTGGCGCTGGAGCGCGACGAGCACCACCGGCACAAGGACGTCTACGAGCACACCCTGACCGTGCTGGAGCAGTCGATCGACCTGGAGGACCGGCTCGGCGGGGCACCGGACTTCGTCTCCCGCTTCGCCGCGCTGATGCACGACGTCGGCAAGCCGCGGACCCGGAAGTTCGGCGACGACGGGGTGGTCACCTTCCACCACCACGACGTGGTCGGCGCCAAGATGACGCGCAAGCGGATGCAGGCCCTGAAGTTCTCCAACGACCAGATCGACGCGGTCTCCAAGCTGGTCGAGCTCCACCTGCGCTTCCACGGCTACGGGTCGGGGGAGTGGACCGACTCCGCCGTACGACGCTACGTCCGCGACGCCGGCGACCAGCTCGACCGGCTGCACGTCCTGACGCGGGCCGACTGCACGACCCGCAACCAGCGCAAGGCCGACCGGCTCGCGCGCACCTACGGCGACCTCGAGGCGCGGATCGACCGCCTCTCCGAGGAGGAGGAGCTCGCCTCCATCCGGCCCGACCTCGACGGCAACCAGATCATGGAGGTCCTCGGCATCGGCCCGGGTCGCGAGGTGGGCGAGGCCTACCGCTTCCTGCTCGAGGTGCGGCTCGACCACGGCCCGATGAGCGAGGACGACGCGAAGGCGGCGCTGCTGGAGTGGGCGTCTAGCCGCGGCTGACGACCACACCGTCGGGCGCGGGGCTGACGTGCCACTGCCGGCCGGCTCCCACGACGCTGCGCCCGGGACCGACGGTCGTGCACTCGTCGATCGCGACGCCGTGCGGCACCAGCCCCGCCTCGACCGCGGCGACCAGGCGCGACAGGTTGCCCCACTGCGAGGCGTGCACGTCGACGGCCCCTGAGACCAGGCCGATCCCGTCGACCACCGTCACCGGGTCGAGGTCCTCGTTGCTGTCCTCGGGACACACCGGGGTGCCGTCGATCCGCCAGCCGCCGATGATCGCTGTCGTGGCGGCGATGGCCGCGCCGGCGGAGAAGCCGGCGTACGGCAGCCCGGCGGTGACCCGCTCGCGGATCAGCTCGTACGACGGGGACAGGGCGCGGTGGTACTCCGGCGTGTCACCGCCCCCGACCAGCAGGGCGTCGACCTCGTCGAGCCGTGCGGCGTCGAAGGTGTCGCCGTCGGCGATCCGCTCGACGACGAGCTCGTGGCCGCCCACCAGCCCGAGGGCGCGGACGTAGCGCTCGTGGTACTCCAGCGCCTCGTCGTCGGTGCCCAGGAGAACCATCAGCACCCGGGGGTCACGCCCCTCGGTCCGGGCCGCGGCCGCGTGCACGAAACCACCGAACATGTCGCCGACACGCTCGTCGGACCAGCCACCACCGATCAGGAAGACGCTCATGGGCGCCGAGCCTAGGGTGCCTCAGAATCCGAGGTGCTCGCGGCGTCGCTCCAGCCAGTCGACGTACGCCGTGAGGCCCCACTCCTCGGCCTGGGATCGGGCCGCGTCGGCCTTGGCTGCCGCCTCGTCGTGCCGCCCGCTGGCCGCGAGGGCGAGCGACAGGTAGCCGTCGACCGGACCCATCACCACGGAGATGCCGCTCATCGACATCCGGCCCGACAGGGGCGCGAGGTGACCGGCGACCTCCTCGGCGAGGGCCGCGTCCCCGGCCACGGCGGCCGCCTCGGCCTGTCCGCACCAGGTGTCCGTCGAGGCCCAGGTCTCCACCTCGTGGCGCGGTTGGTCGCCCAGCAGCGTGCGCAGCATGTCGAGCCGGTCGCCCCGGGCCAGGCCCAGGGTCGCGATCCCGCGGCTCATGTCGTCGTGCCCGATGGCGCCGACCTCCACGAGCGGCTCCACCATGGCGCTGATGCGGCCGTTCCAGAGGTTCGCGATCAGCTGCGCCGCGGCGACCTGCACCGTCTCCATCACGGGGTTCAGCCGCGGCCGGTACTCCACGACGTCGGCCAGGTGGCGCCGCGCGGCCTCGTCGTCGCCGCTCATCGCGGCCAGGCTCATGTGCACCCAGCCCAGGGCCATCAGGGCATAGGAGTTCCGACGCCGCCGGGCCACGCGCTCCGACTCCCGGACGTGCTCCACGAAGCTGCGGTGAGCGCCGGCCTCCAGCGACGCGGCGGCCATCAGCAGGTGGGCGATGGCCAGGGAGTCCTCGTCCCCCGAGGCGCGGGCCGCCTCCAGCCCCTCGCGGCCGAGCTCGAGGCGGCGCTCGAGGTGCGTCGGCGCCCAGAGGGACTTCCACGCGGTGTGGCAGGCCCACCAGAGCAGCGCCGGGTCGTCGATCCGCCGCGCCATGGCGTGCCCCTCGTCGGCGAGCGCGATGATCTCGGCGCGAGCGGAGGGCTCGTAGTACAGCTGCACCGCGAGGGCGAGCATCAACCGGCACCGCTGGGGTGAGTCGCCGGGCGGCACGTGGTGCAGGCCCCACCGGAGGTCGTCGACGGTGTCCTCGAGCACCTCGTCCCACTGCTGCGAGAGCCAGACCAGGTTGTCGCTGGCCGCGGCCGCCGCCGCGGCGAGGCGATCGAGGTCGCCGGCGCGACGGGCCAGGGCCATCGCCTCCGCCGCACAGGGGAGCACCTGGTTCCACTCCGCGTTGGGTCGGCAGTCGCGGGCCCGCGTCAGCAGCAGGTCGATCCGCTCCTCCGGGGTGCCGAGGGGGTCGCGGCGATGGGCCTCGATCGCGGCCGCCATCAGGTGCTCGGCCTCCACCCACGAGAACGTGCGGCGGGCCTGGGCGGCCGCGTCCACCGCGGCTCGCCACGCGCGACCGGCGTACGACGGACCGGCGGCCAGCCAGTGCCGCGCCAGCTCCGCGACCCGCTCCTCGGGGCCGACGAGCGGGGCGACGACACCGCCCTCGTCGAGCGCGTGCGCCACCCGGGCGTGCAACCGGGCCGCCCGTGAGGCCGAGGTCGTGGCCAGGACCGCGTCGCGGGTCAGGGCGTGGGTGAACGCCAGCGTGCCGACGTCCGGCTCGAGGACCAGCCCCGCCTCGCGCGCGGGGTCGAGTGCGTCCTCGACCTCGTCCACGGGCTCGCCCGAGATGGCGGCGAGCACGTCGAGGGAGCAGCGCCGACCCAGCGCCGCAGCCAGCAGCAGCAGTGAGCGGGTGCGCTCCGGGACCGTCTGGAACCGGCGGGCGACGACGTCACGGACCGTGGCCGGCACCGTGTCCGTCGCGCCCTCGTCGCCGAGACGGGCGAGCTCGATGAGGAAGAAGGGGTTGCCGCCGGAGCGGGTGTGCCACTCCGCCACCACCTCGGGGTCCCTGCCCGCACCCGCCACGTCCTCGACCAGCACGGCGGCCTGCTCCGGGGTCAGTCCGTGGAGGTCGAGGCGCAGCACGTGGTGGCGTGCCAGGTCCTCGCCCACGTCGGCCAGCGAGCCGGTGGGCTCCGGGAACGGTCGCCGGGTCAGCACCAGGGCCAGGCGCTGACCATGCTGGGTGGCGGCGAGCAGACGCCGGAGCACCTTCAGGCTGGCCGTGTCGGCCCAGTGCAGGTCCTCGAGGACGAGCAGTACGGCACCCTGCTCGGAGCGGGTGAGCACCTCGCGCGCGATGCTCTCCCAGGCCCGGAACGCCTGCCGTTCGCCGGCGTCCGCGGCGTCGTCCTCCTGGCCCTCACCGCTGAGCAGGCGCTCGAGCTCGACATCGAGCACGCGCTGGTCATGGCGGCCCAGCTCGTCGAGTGCCTGGCTCCACGGCCAGAGGGGAGGAGCGCCGTCGTCCTGGGCGCAGCGTCCGGTGGCGACCACGAACCCGCGCTGCTGGGCGATCTCGGTCACCCGTTCCACGAGCCGGGACTTGCCGATGCCCGGCTCGCCCACCAGCAGCGCGACGCTCGGCTCGCCGGCCGAGGCGCGGTCGAGCAGGCCCTCGAGCTCACCGACCTCCAGCTCCCGCCCGACGGTGCCCCAGCCCGCCGCCCGGACCTCGGGGCGACCGGTGTCGTCGGCCGGAGCGCGTCGCGCGCGAGACCTCGGGGCGCAGCCACTGCCGCAGACCGGGTTCCTGGACCAGCACCGCCTGCTCGAGGTCGCGCAGCTCCTGGCCCGGGTCGAGACCCGAGCTCGTCGGCGAGCACTCCGCGGATGTGCCGCAGCACCGCCAGCGACTCGGCCTGGCGTCCGGACCGCGCCAGGGCGAGCGCGTGCAGCGCCCAGACCCGCTCCTGGAGCGGGTAGCGCACGGTGGCCTGCTCGGTGGCGGCCACCACGACGGCGTGGTCGCCGAGGGCGAGCAGGCCGAGCACGCGGTCCTCCTCGGCGCCGCGTCGCAGCTGGTCGAGCGAGGAGCGCTCCAGGGCCACCTCGGGATGGTCGGGGAGGTCGGCGTACGCCTCGCCGGTCCACAGCGCCAGCAGCTCCTCGAGCGCGTCGACGTGGTCGGAGATCGCCGCCCGGTCCGGCCAGTCCGCGGAGGGACCGGTCGTGAACTGGCTGGCCAGGGGGGCGAGCACCCGCCGCCGGAGTCGGACCTCGTCGGCGAACCGGTGGGCGTCGACCTGGTCGCGGCCCAGGTGGAGCCGGTAGCCGTGGTCGCTGGTGACGCAGCACGCTCGGCTTCTCCCGTGCGCCCAGACCCGGCTCGAGGACGCGGCGTACGCCCGAGACGTAGGAGTGGAGCGTGCCGTGTGCCCCGCCCGGTGCCTCCTCGCCCCAGACGAGGTCGACGAGGGCGTCGGGCGACACGTCGCTGCCGAGCCGGAGGGCCAGCGCGGCCAGGACCGAGCGGGGCTTGCGCGCGCCGAGCTCGACAGCGGCGCCCGGATCGTCACCGAGCGCCACCTGGCTGGTACCGAGCACGCGCACCCACACGGAGCAAACGCTAGCCGTCGGCGCGCCTCCGGGGACCCAAGTCGCGTTCCAGTCGGACCCAAGCACGCGGCCGCATCGTGGAGCCACCACCCACCGAGGCGTCCGAGGAGCCCACCATGAGTCACCAGCCCATCCCGTCCGTGGCCGATCCGGCCACCTGGCCCACGCAGCTGACCCTTCCGGGGCAGAGCCACACCGCCGAGGGGCCGCACGACCAGACCGGCATGTACGTCATGCACCACGGCTTCCGTCGCGACCTGCGCAGCTTCGCGGCCGCTGTCGAGAACACCCCGGTCTCCGAGGCCGAGGTGTGGGCGGCCCTGCACGCCCGCTGGCTGCGGTTCGCCGAGGTCCTGCACCACCACCACGCCGTCGAGGACGACGCGCTCTGGCCGGTGCTGATGCGGTACGCCGAGGCGGCCGGCAGCACCGAGGACCAGACCATGCTCGAGGACATGGAGGCCGAGCACGCCGTGATCGACCCGGCCCTCACCTCCGTGCGCACCGCGTTCGAGGAGATGCGCGACCACCCCTGCGCCGACCACCGCAACGCGCTCGACATCCGGGTGGCCGCGGCCCGCGAGAGCCTGCTCGAGCACCTCGCCCACGAGGAGGGACAGGCGCTGCCGATGCTCCAGCGCACCCTCACCGTCGAGGAGAACAAGGTCTTCGAGGACGCCGCGGCCGCCGGGTACCCGCTGCGGATCATCCCGTTCGCGCTGTGCTGGACGATGCACGAGCTGCCCGCGGAGGCCCGCGGAGCGATCTTCGACCAGGCGCCTCCCGGCTCCGCCCTGCTCCACCGGCTCATCCGGCGTCGCTTCGAGCGCCGGGAGCGGGAGGCCTTCCGGTACGTCTGATCCGGAGCCCCGGCAGGATGGTCGGCATGACGCTGCTGCACGACCGCCTGCCGGGGCTCGCGCTCGAGCACCTCCGGCTGGGCGCCGTGCCCACGCCGGTCCGGCGGCTCGACAGCGACCTGGCCGGCGCGCGCCGAGGTGTGGCTGAAGGACGAGAGCGGCTTCGGCGACGGGAGCTGGGGCGGCAACAAGGTCCGCAAGCTGGAGTGGATCATCCCGGAGGCCCGCCGTCGCGGCGTACGCACGCTGTTCACGGTCGGCGGCATCGGCACCCACTGGGGACTGGCGTGCGCGCTCTACGCGCGCGAGCACGGCCTGCGCACGATGCTCGGCCTCGTCGACCAACCCGTCGACGACCACGTCCGCGAGCAGCTCGCGCGGCTGGAGCGCAGTGGCGCCGAGCTGCACCGCTACCGCGACCCGCGGGGCCTCAAGCTGGCGGCAGCCTGGCTGGTCGCCCGCGCCACCCTGCGCGACCGGCGGCTGCCGTGGTACCTGCCGGCCGGTGGCTCCAACCCCTTCGGCGCCCTGGCGTACGTCGACGCGGCGCTCGAGATCGCCGGACAGGTCGAGGCCGGCCTGCTCCCCGAGCCGGCCACCGTCGTGACCGCCGTCGGCTCCGGTGGGACCGCCGCCGGCCTGGCGCTCGGGCTCCGCCTCGCCGGGCTGCGCACCCGGGTGTTCGGCGTGGTCGTCAACGACGCCTTCCCGCTCGACGCGACCGTGATCGCGAAGCTCGCCAACCAGACCGCCGACCTGCTGCGCGAGCGCGGCGCGCAGGGTGACCTCCCGCGGCTGGAGGCCGTCAACGTGACGATGCGCACGGACTGGCTCGGATCCACCTACGGCGACCCCACTCCCGCCTCGACGGCGGCGGTGGCCGACGCCGAACGTGACGCACTGCACCTCGAGCCGGTGTACACCGGGAAGGCGCTGGCCGCCATCCGAGACGTGGGCGGGACGTCCGAGATGCCCGAACCTATCCTCTGGCTGAACACCCACGGCCCGCGCTGACCTGCAGCGAGCCGCCAATCGCCAGGAGAAGCCCGTGCCGCTGACCGACGTCGCCCCCATCGAAGCCTCGATCGAGATCGACGCTCCTCCGGCGGTGGTCTGGGAGCTGGTCGCCGACCTGCGCAACATGCCGCGGTGGAGCCCGCAGTGCCGCAAGACGATCGTGCGCGGCGGGGCGATGCGCGAGGGCGCCAAGCTGATCAACATCAACCGGCGCGGCCTGCTGTTCTGGCCGACCCAGGCGATGGTGACCGAGTTCGTGCACGAGCAGAAGATCGCCTTCAAGATCCGCGAGAACTGGACGATCTGGTCCTTCACCCTGACCCCGACCGGCGACGGCGGCACCCGGGTGGTGCAGCGCCGCGAGGCGCCCAAGGGGATCTCCGACGTCTCGCTGCGGCTGACCAAGGCCGTGCTCGGCGGCGTCGAGGAGTTCACCAGCGAGCTCGAGCAGGGCATGAACCAGACGCTGGCCCGGATCAAGGCCGACGCCGAGCTGGCCGCAGCCGCCTAGAAGCTCAGCGCGCCCCAACGCCGCAGCACCCAGCCGTCGGCGTCGTTCTCCAGCTCGACCGTCTCGGTGTTGTCCAGCTCGTTGTGTTGCGCCCAGGCGCTCGTCAGGTTGCCGGCCAGGGTGGGTACGGCGATGCCCAGGGCCTGCTGGTGGCCGACCACCAGCACGGTCTCGCCCCGGTGGAGGTCGGCGATCTCCTCGAGCTGGACGCGGTGACGTTCCACGACCTCGTGGCCGGACTCGCCCTCCTCGAAGCAGGCACCGAGGTCTCCGTCGCCCCAGCTCGCGCAGACCTCGTCGAGCCGGGAGGCGTCGAACGGCTGGCCCATCAGGTTCCCGACGTACACCTCGCGCAGGGCCTTGCGGACGGTCACGCCGACCCCGAGGCGGGCCGCCGCGATCTCGGCCGTCTGCACGGCCCGGGACGAGTCGCTGCACCAGACGGCCGCGACCCGTCGTCCGACGAGCGAGTCGGCCAGGGCGCGCGCCTGCGCGCGACCCTCGGACGTCAGCGAGCCGCCCTCGTCGGAGAACCAGTCCTCGACGAAGGCGGCTTCGGCATGACGGGCGACGACCAGCGTCGCCGGGCAGTGCAGGTCGGTCACGCGGCTCAGGCCGCTGCCGGGGTCACCTGCTCGCCGTTCAGCCTGCGGAAGGTGTACGCCGCCGCGATCAGCAGCACCGGGACCGCCACGAGCAGGCCGACCAGGCACAGGATCGCGCCGACGATGATCGCCACGATCCCGAGCAGGTAGAAGACCACCGTGTCACCGAGGTGCGAGGTCGCGAACTTGACGCTCGCCTTGGCCGCGTCGACGGGCGCCATGTCCTTGTCGACGACGTAGAACATCGTCCAGTTCAGCAGGAAGCCGACGATGATGCCCGGGATGTAGCACAGCAGCGTGCCGATGAAGGTGACCACCGCGACGATCAGGGCGGCGGTGATGACCCGCCCGTTGGCGGCCCAGGCGCCGATCTCGCCGATGGAGGTCGGCTTGCCGTCGGCGACGTTGAGCGCGTTCTTGATCAGGCCGGCGCCGAGCGCCTGGGTGATCAGGCTCATCACGAGACCGGCCAGGCCGGCGCCGAGCAGGCTCACGAAGAAGCTGGGCCCGCACTGGGTCTCGACCGCGGTGCCCAGCACCGTCGTGGTGCAGTCGTGGGTGCCGAGCAGCGTCGCGCGCAGGAGGAACTGCACGATGACCTGGAGCACGATGACGATGACCAGGACGATCAGGATCGGCACCAGCAGGTCGCCGGGCTTGGCCTTGAACTTGGCCCAGCCGTAGGAGAACGCCTCGGTGGGGCTGTAGGAGCCGCTGCCGAGGGGTGGCGCAGGCGGAGGTGGCGGCGCAGCGCCGTACCCGCCCGGCTGGCCCGGCGGTGGTGGCGGTGGAGGCGCGCCACCAGGGGGCCCGGCGGGCGGTGGAGTCTGCCCGGGCGGTGGCGGCGGCGTACCGCCGTAGGGGTTGTCCGGGGGAGGTGGAGGTGGCGTGCCTTCGCTCATGCTCGAACCCTAGGAACCCCACGAACCGTTGTCACTGACCCGAACGGGTTCGAAATTCGTGTCCGCTACGCCGAGGCGCTGGTCAGCGCTCCACGTCGCCCTTGATGAAGGCCTCGACGGAGGCGCGTCCCTCGTCGTCGGGGCGCTGCACCGGCGGGCTCTTCATCAGGTACGACGAGGCCGAGAGGATCGGGCCACCGATGCCGCGGTCCTTGGCGATCTTGGCCGCGCGGATGGCGTCGATGATGATGCCGGCCGAGTTGGGGGAGTCCCACACCTCGAGCTTGTACTCCAGGTTCAGCGGCACGTCGCCGAACGCGCGACCCTCGAGGCGGACGTAGGCCCACTTGCGGTCGTCGAGCCACTGCACGTAGTCCGACGGGCCGATGTGCACGTTGCGGGCGCCCATGTCGTGGCTCATGTTCGAGGTCACGGCCTGGGTCTTGGAGACCTTCTTGGACTCCAGGCGGTCGCGCTCGAGCATGTTCTTGAAGTCCATGTTGCCGCCGACGTTGAGCTGGTAGGTGCGGTCCAGCACGACGCCGCGGTCCTCGAACAGCTTGGCCATCACGCGGTGGGTGATGGTGGCGCCGACCTGCGACTTGATGTCGTCGCCGATGATCGGGACGCCGGCGTCCTCGAACTTCTTGGCCCACACCGGGTCGGAGGCGATGAACACCGGCAGCGCGTTGACGAAGGCCACGCCGGCGTCGATCGCGCACTGGGCGTAGAACTTGTCGGCCTGCTCGGAGCCCACCGGCAGGTAGGAGACGAGCACGTCGGCCCGCGCGTCCTTGAGCGCCTGCACGACGTCGACCGGCTCGCCCTCGGCCTGCTCGATCGTCTCGAGGTAGTACTTGCCGAGACCGTCGAGCGTGTGACCGCGCTGGACGCTCACGCCGGTCGGCGGCACGTCGCAGAACTTGATGGTGTTGTTCTCGGAGTTGTTGATCGCGTCGGAGAGGTCGAAGCCGACCTTCTTCGCGTCGACGTCGAACGCAGCCACGAACTCGACGTCCTTGACGTGGTAGTCGCCGAACATGACGTGCATCAGGCCGGGGACGGAACCGGCCGGGTCGGCGTCCTTGTAGTACTCGACGCCCTGGATCAGGGAGCTGGCGCAGTTGCCGACTCCCACGATGGCTACTCGAACCGATGACATGGTGTCCCTCATTTCACGCTCTTGTGCTGGGTGCGGTTGTCTGGCTTGCGGCTGGCCGCCTTCGGCTTCGCCGGCGGGGAGGCTGCGCGTGGTGCCGGCCTCCGGCCGCGGGTCGGGCGCAGCCCGCTCCGCGGCGATCAGGTCGGTGAGCCAGCGGACCTCACGCTCGACCGACTCGATCGAGTGCCGCTGGAGCTCGCTGATGTAGCGGTCGGTGCCGGCCGGGCCACGGTTGACCCGGGCCCGGTCGAGACGCTCCTGGAGGCGGGAGCGTCGTCCCTCGAGGATGCGCAGGCGCACCTCGGAGTCGGTGCGGGAGAAGAACGCGAACCTCATGTTGAAGTCCTCGTCCTCCCAGGCGGAGGGGCCGACGTCGGTGATCTTGCCGGCGAAGTACTCCGAGCCCGCGGGGGTGATCTGGTAGACGATCCGCTGCCGCCGCGAGACCCCGGGGGTGTCCGTGGCCACCTCGGTCACCAGCCCGGCGCGGAGCATCCGCTTCAGGGCCGGGTAGAGGGAGCCGTAGGACAGCAACCGGGTCCACCCGAGCAGGAGGTTGAGCCGCTTGCGCAGCTCGTAGCCGTGCAGCGGGGAGTCGTGCAGCAGTCCGAGGACTGCCAGCTCGAGGGTCGCCCCCTTGCTTGCCACGTCAGCCTGCCTCTACGTCGGATCTCGTCGGTCGGGTATCACCACAACCTATCGCATCGATATATCGAGTGTTACTCGCCACTCCGTGAGCGGAACCCGGACGGGGCTCATCCGTTGACCCCGTAACCTTTCGGGGCAGACCACCCCAGCGGACGGAAAGAGCATTCAGTGAGCGGCAACCGCAGCAGCGCCTCGCCGGGAGGAACCTCCGGCAAGCGAGCGACCTCCGGGTCCGCGGGTGCCGCTGCGAAGGGGTCTGCGCAAGGGAACGGCGCGAAGGGGACTGCCGCCAAGGGGAACGGCGCGAAGGGCAACGGCCCCAAGGGCCCCGGCAAGCACCGGCGGTTGAAGACGGTCCTGAAGTGGATGGCGGTCACCTCGGTGGTCGGCATCCTGGTGCTGGCCGGCATCTTCTACTTCGCCTACAAGAACACCGAGATCCCCGACGCCAACAAGGCCTTCGAGGCGCAGTCGACCTTCGTCTACTACGCCGGCGGCAAGGCCAAGGTCGGACGGTTCGCCGAGCAGAACCGCGAGTCCATCCCGCTGGCCGACATCCCGCAGTCGATGCAGGACGCCGCGATCGCCGCCGAGGACCGCACCTACTGGACCAACAACGGCATCGACCCGAAGGGCATCCTGCGCGCGGCGTTCTCCAACGCCCAGGGCAACGCCACCCAGGGTGCCTCGACCATCACCCAGCAGTACGTGAAGATCCTCTACCTGAGCCAGGAGCGCACGCTCTCGCGCAAGGTCAAGGAGGCCTTCCTCTCGCTGAAGGTGCAGCAGGAGCAGTCCAAGGACCAGATCCTCGAGGGCTACCTGAACACCATCTACTTCGGCCGCGGCGCCTACGGCGTCCAGGCGGCCTCCAACGCCTACTTCGGCCATCCCGCCGAAGAAGCTGACCGTGCCTGAGTCCGCGATGCTCGCGGCGGTGCTCAACTCACCCGAACTACCTCAGCCCCGAGCGCGGCGCGGCCGGGCGCGACGACCTGATCGAGCGCTACGACTACGTGCTGCAGCGGCATGGTCTCGGTGGGCAACCTCGACGCGTCCGAGGCCGACAAGTACTACGGCACCCTGCCCAAGCTGGCGAAGGCGAAGGCCGGGAACCAGTACGGCGGCCAGCGCGGCTTCATGCTCAGCATGGTCAAGAAGGAGCTGCTCCGGCTCGGCTTCGACGAGACCGAGATCGACTCCGGTGGCCTCCGCGTCGAGACGACCTTCACCAAGAAGGCGATGAAGGCTGCCGAGGACGGCGTACTCGCCGAGCGACCGCAGGGACTGAAGAAGCTGCACGTCGCCACCGCGTCCGTCGACGTGCAGACCGGCGCGCTGATGGGCTTCTACGCCGGCCAGAACTACCTCGACAGCCAGCTGAACTGGGCCTCCCTCGGTGGGTCCCCGGGGTCCTCGTTCAAGCCGTTCGCCCTCGCGGCCGGGTCTCAAGGACGGCTACTCGCTGCGCGACCGCTTCGACGGCAACGCCCCGTTCGTGCTGGAGGACGGCAGCGAGGTCGGCAACCAGGGTGAGGGCAAGGGGCAGAGCTACGGCTCGGCCATCGACCTGATCACCGCGACCGAGAACTCCGTCAACACCGCGTACGTCGACCTCACCACCTCCATGGAGAACGGCCCCGAGAAGGTCGTGAAGATGGCCAACGAGCTCGGCGTCCCGAAGAACGCTCCCGGGCTCAAGCCGTTCCCGGCCGTCGCCCTCGGCTCGGCCACGGTCAGCCCGATCGACATGGCCAACTCCTACGCGACCATCGCCAACGGCGGCGTCCACCACGACTGGTTCATCGTGAAGCGGGTCAGCCGCGGCTCGGACGGCAAGGTCCTCTACCGGCAGCCGCGCAAGAACGGCAACCGGGTGCTCCCCGAGGACCTCGCCGGCCGACGTCAGCTACGCACTCCAGCAGACCGTCCAGGGCGGCACGGCCTCCACCGCGCTGGGCCTCGACCGCCCTGCGGCCGCCAAGACCGGCACCGCGACCAACGACGACGAGGACGTGTCGTCGTCCTGGTTCGTCGGCTACACCCCGCAGGTCTCCACCGCGGTGATGTACGTGCGCGGCAAGGGCAACGAGGCGCTCAACGGCTACCTGCCCTCGTTCTACGGCGGCGACTACCCGGCGTCGACCTGGACCGCGGTGATGGGCATCCTGATGGAGGGCCTCGACGAGGAGGACTTCCCGGAGCCGGTCTTCGTCGACGGTGAGGCGCCCGAGGAGGGCCACGCGCCCTACACGCCGCCGCCGAGCCCGACGAAGAAGGCCAAGCCGAAGCCCGACAACAAGCCGAAGCCGACGGCGACGCAGCCCGCCCAGCCCGACCCCACGCAGCCCGAGCTCCCGGACCCTCCGGACCCGGACCCGGGTGACGGCGGTGACGGCGGGGGCGGCGAAGGCGTCCCCGCGAGTCCTGCGGCCCGACTGACCCCACCTGCTGAGCGTGGACGAGGGCGGGCGCGGGGTGCTCCCGCCGGACGATCAGCCAGGCGACCAAGACGTGGTCGCGCCCACCCGGACCGACCCCTTCGCCCGCTCGATGAGCGAGGTGATCGGCGGGCCCGTCGGCCGCCACGGTCGGCCGCACCGCTGGTGGGTGCCCGTCCGCGTGCTGCTCGCGCTGTTCACGGTCGTGTTCGCGCTCTCGATCGTGCGCTACGAGCCGTGCCTGCAGACCAACTGGTCCAGCAACGAGGCGAGGTACGCCAAGGCCTGCTACTCCGACATCCCCTACCTCTACACCGGGCGGGGGTTCGCCGAGGGGCTGTGGCCCTACGCCGACAACGACGGTCGCTACGGCGCGATGGAGTACCCCGTGGGCATCTCCTACCTCGCCTGGGTGTCGGCGAAGATCACCCAGCTCGACCCGTCCGGGCCGCCCGTGGTCGAGCGGCACCACCTCGATCCCGGCTCCCTGTGGTCGCTGCCGGGGATGTCCAGGGAGGTCAACTCCTACTTCGTGGTCACGGCGGTGATCCTCGGTGCCTTCGGGCTGCTGGCCACCTGGTTCATGGCCGGGGTGCACCGGCGACGACCGTGGGACGCCCTGCCGTTCGTGCTGTCCCCGGCGCTGTTCATGACGGACCTCATCAACTGGGACCTGCTGGCGGTCGCGCTCGTCGCCGGCGCGCTGTGGGCCTGGGCGCGCGACCGGCCGGTGCTGACCGGCGTGCTGATCGGACTCGGCACCGCCGCCAAGCTGTATCCGCTCTTCCTGCTCGGCCCGATCCTGGTCATCGCGTGGCGTCGGCGACAGCTCGGGTCGTTCGCCGCGGCGACCGGGGCCGCGGCGGTCGCCTGGCTGGTGGTGAACCTGCCTGCCTGGCTGACCGGTGCCGAGCAGTGGAAGGTCTTCTGGCGGTTCAACTCCGAGCGCGCCGCCGACCTCGGCTCGGTGTGGCTGGCGCTCACCCATGCCGGGCAGCGAGTTCACCTCCGGCACGATCAACCTCTGGTCCTGGGTGCTGTTCGGGGCGATCTGCGTCGCCGTGGCCCTGCTCGGGCTGCGGGCACCGCAGACGCCCCGGCTGGCGCAGCTGGGGTTCCTGGTGGTCGCCGGGTTCCTCCTGGTCAACAAGGTCTACTCACCCCAGTACGTGCTCTGGCTGCTGCCGCTCGCCGTGCTCGCCCGGCCCCGCTGGCGCGACCTGCTGATCTGGCAGGCCGGCGAGCTGTTCTACCTCTTTGCCGTCTGGACCTACCTCGGGGGCTGGCTCGAGGAGGCGGTCGGCGGTGGCGCCCCCGTCTACGACCTCGCGATCTGGGTGCGGGTGGCGGCGCAGCTCTACTTCTGCGCGATGGTGGTGCGCGACGTCGTACGCCCCGAGCACGACCCGGTCCGGCAGACCGAGGACGAGCGAAGACCGGTCCTCAGCTGACCTCGACGGCGTCGAACGCCGTTGCGGTGAAGCGCACCCGGCAGTCGATCTCGTCGCCCACGGCGGGCACGGTCGACCCGGCCGGGATGAACAGCATCGAGGCCTGCATGTGCGGAGGCTCGGCGAACAGCCGCTGCTTGCCGTCCACGGTGTACGGCGACCGCACGAACCCGGCCGCGTCGAGGCCACCGCGCGCGATCGACGCGGCTCGCGCCTTCAACGTGGCATCCCCGGTGGGCGCCTCGAGGCCGATGCCGTGGGAGGTGCCGCCCGACACGATCAGGATCGTGCCCGCGCGCGGTGCCGTGCGGCCGCGGTAGCCGTAGACGTCCCCGCGCTCGACCGGGTGCGCGTCGAGCACCGTCGACCGCACCGACAGCGCGCCGCGGTCACCGAGCCACAGCGAGGTCCCCACGCGCGGCCGGAAGGTGAAGTCGGGCCACTGCTCGGCCAGCCGGGACAGCTCCTGACCGGTGAGGTGGGAGACCCAGATCGTGGTCGGCGGGATGTTGGCGGCCACCACGTCGTTGAGCAGCCGCTCGACCTCGGTGAGGTGGGAGCGGCGGGCCAGGGGCAGGTGCAGCGCGACGCCCGTCGAGGGTGACGCCGGCGTCGGAGCGGACCAGCCGTGCGGCCTCGCGGAGCTCACGCGCGGTGAAGCCGTGGCGCAGCATCGAGGTCATCCGCTCGAGCACGATGCGTGGTCGGTGGCCGGTCGACCTGCCCTGCGCGGCCAGGGCCTCGAGGTCCTCGAGCCGTCCGACGGTGTGGATGACCCGGGGGTCGTCGTCCGGGGCCGGGGCGAACGGGCGCCACGGGGTGAGCACGAGCAGCGACCCGTCGTACCGCTGGCTGACGTGGGGCAGCTCGTCGTAGGTGCCGACGGCCAGGGTGTCGACGCCCAGCCAGGCGGCCTTGCGGGCGAGCCGGTGCAGGCCGAAGCCGTAGCCGTTGCCCTTGGCGACCGGCACCAGCCCGGGGTTCCGAGACAGGGTGTCCTTGAGATGCGTGCGCCAACGGTCGCCGTCGACGTACAAGGTCAAGGCCATCGGCTACCCCCGGCGCTTCATGTAGAGGTCGAAGGCGGCGTACAGCAGGCTTGCTCAGCGGCAGGTCCCACTCGCCGGCGTACTCCACCGCCTCACCGCCCGTGCCGACCTTGAACTGGATCAGGCCCACGTGGCTGTCGTCGGCGTCCAGGGTGGCGGTGATGCCGCGCAGGTCGTAGACGTGCGCGCCGGCGGCGAGGGCGTCGCGGATCATCTGCCACTGCACCGCGTTGGAGCCGCGCACGTCGCGCTTCTCGGTGGAGGAGGCGCCGTAGGAGTACCACGAGTGCGCGCCGACCCGGATCCAGATGGTGGCCGCGACGAGGTCGCCCTCGTGGCGGGCGAGGTAGAGCCGGATCCGGTCGGGCTCCTCGGCGCCGAGCGACTCGAACATCGTCTCGAAGTAGCCCAGCGGGCGCGGGGTGAAGTGGTCGCGCTCGGCCGTGTGGGCGTAGAGCTCGTGGAACGCCTTGAGGTCCGAGGCCGTGCCGTGCTCGACCTCGACGCCCGCCTTGGCGGCCTTCTTGATGTTGCGCCGCCACTGCTGGTTCATGCCTGCCAGGACGTCGTCCTCGCTGCGGGGGTTCCCCTCGGCATCGGCCAGCGGGATCTGGAAGTTGAACTGCGGCTGGCCCGGCCGCGAACCCGCCGGCCACCGACTGGGGGCGCCACCCGGCCTCGCGCAGCTGGGAGACGACGCTGGCCCCGACCTGGCTGCGGTCGGCCGGGGGTACGTCGGTCAGCGACCGCACCGCCTCGTCGGCGATGCCGGCCTTCACCTGGGCCGCGCTCCACCGCCGGGTCACCACCGGTGGGCCCATCCGGATCCCGAAGGCCCCCTTGCCCTTGAGGTGTGCCGCCAGCGGGGAGAGCCAGTCCTGGAGGCGTTCGCTCGACCAGTCGATGACCGGACCCTCGGGGAGGTAGGCGAGGTAGCGGCGTACGCGCGGGAGCTGGCGGTAGAGCACCAGCGCGGCGCCCACGACCTCCTCGGCACCGGTCGCGCCGGTCGTGACCCACCCGAT
This sequence comes from uncultured Actinomycetota bacterium, assembly GCA_963722835.1. Classification (GTDB taxonomy): domain Bacteria; phylum Actinomycetota; class Actinomycetes; order Propionibacteriales; family Nocardioidaceae; genus Marmoricola. The sequence goes on along the minus strand of CAVROK010000010.1, from coordinate 487,031 downwards.
CGACTCGGCCGTCCACTCCGGCTTCACCGCCGCCCACGCCGGGGTCTGCAGGAAGCTGGCGGAGCCGCCCGGGCGTGCGGTCACCGAGCGGACGAAGTCGAGGTGCTCCGCGGCCGTGAGGGTGCGCACGGAGAGGGCGCCGACGGCGGGAGAGGTCACGCCGCGAGCCTAACGGGGAGCCGCCGGCACGGGTCAGGCACCGGCCGCGTCGGTCACGAGACCCTGGATCGTCTCGAAGGACTCCGCGCGGGGGTCGATGACGGTGAAGTGGTCGCCCGGGACCCGCACCAGCTCCGCGGTGGCCCCGGCAGCGCGTGCCTTCGAGACGTAGGAGCTGGCCTGCTCGAGCGGCACCACGGCGTCGTCCTCGGCGTGCAGGGCCCAGACCGGGCAGGTGGCCGGCACGAGCAGCGAGGGGTCGGAGGACGCGTAGTGCTCCGGGACCTCGCTGGGGCTGCCGCCGGCGAAGGCGGTCACCGGCGCGCTGGAGCCGGGCGCCGAGGAGGCGCGCACCAGGTCGAGGACGCCGGCGAGCGAGATCGCCCGGACGGGCCGGACCAGCGGCGCTCCTCCGGGGGTCGCGTCGGTGCGGGAGGCGGCCCAGACCGCGAGCTGGCCGCCGGCCGAGTGGCCGAGCGTGACGACGAGCTCGGCCAGGTCCTCCTTCGCCAGCCGGTCCATGGCCAGCGCGACGTCGGTCATCGGGTCGGGCCAGGCCGAGCCGTCGCCGATCGGGCGGTACTCGACGTTCCAGGTCGCCCACCCCGACTCGGTCATCAGCGTGGCCAGCGGGTCGAGCTGGTCGAGGCCGTAGCCGGGCATCCAGTAGCCGCCGTGCAGGAGCACCAGCGTGCCGAGCGGCGTCCGGTCGGGCAGCCGGAGGTCGGCGTACTGGTTCGGGTGGTCCTCGGCGTAGCGGACCCGCCTGACTCCGGGTCGTGGTCGAGGCCGGCGCCTTCTCCCCGCAGCCCGCAGCGAGGGTCGCCGCTGCCGCCGAGCCCAGCAGGGCCCGGCGCGTGAGGGTCAGACGCCGTGCTCGCGCAGCCACGCGAAGTCGGCCAGGTGCTCCTCGGGCCCGCCCGGGGTCTCGCAGATGACCGGCGCTCCGGCGTCACGGACGACGCCGGCGAACTCCTCGGCGTCGAGCTGCCCGGCGCCGAAGTTGGCGTGCCGGTCGGCCCCGGAGTCGAAGGCGTCGCGGCTGTCGTTGGCGTGCACCAGGTCGATCCGGCCGGTGATCGACCGCACCTTCTCCACGGCGCTGCCGAGCTCGATGCCCCCGGCCCAGGCGTGGCAGGTGTCGAGGACGAACCCGACCTCCTCGAACCCCTCGGCCTCGGAGATCGCGTCCCACACGCCGGCGATCCGGTCGAGGTGGCGGGTCATCGCGTTGTCGCCACCGGCGGTGTTCTCGATGAGCAGCGGGATCTTGATGTCGGTCGCCTCGATCGCCTTGCGCCAGTTGTCGAAGCCCTTGGCCGGGTCGTCGTCCTTGTTCACGTGGCCCCCGTGCACGATCAGCCCCTTCGCGCCGATCTCGGCCGCGGCGTCCATGTGCTGCTGGAGCAGCTTGCGGCTCGGGATCCGGATCCGGTTGTTCGTCGTCGCGACGTTGACGATGTAGGGCGCGTGCACGTAGAGGTCGACGCCCGCCGCCTCCGCGTCCGTGCGCAGCCCCTCCGCACCGCCCGCGTAGCGGATCTCGGGACCCTTGTAGCCCTGCGGGTCACCGAGGAAGAACTGCACCAGCGTCGTCTCGCGTGCCTGTGCTTCCGCGACCGGGTCGCTCTGCTCGACGTGTGCTCCGATGTCGGTCTTGCTGGCCATGGCTCCACCCTAGGCTTCGCCCATGACAGCTCCGCCGCCGGTGGAGGGTCAGCCTTCGCCCCTCGGTTGTCGCGGTGTTCGCGAGGTGTCTGCGCCGTTGTTGGAACGTGTGATCAACGGCCACGTTGTTGGAACGTGTGATCAACGCGCCCGACGGACCGTGACTCGAGTCGGCGGCCGATGGCTCCTTAGCGGTCTTGAAGTGGTGTTCTTGAACATGTTCAAGTAGGATTTGAACATGTTCAAGGATTTCTGCGATGCCTGCTGACACCCGCCAGCTCATCCTCGACACCGCGATCCGCCTCTTCGAGGAGAAGGGGTACGCCGGGACGACGATGCGCGCCATCGCCACCGAGGCCGGGGTCGCCCCGAGCAACGCCTACTACTGGTTCGCGAGCAAGGACCAGCTCGTGCAGGAGTTCTACCGGCGGATCCAGGTCGCCCACCGGGAGCGCAGTGCCGAGGCACTCGCGGGAGGGGGCTCGCTGACCGAACGGCTGCTCGCGGTGGAGCGGGCCGGCCTCGAGGTGATGGCGCCGTACCACGGCTTCGGATCGGCCTTCGTCAGCACCGCGATCGTGCCGGGGACCGCGGTGAGCCCGTTCAGCGACGAGTCGGCCGACGCCCGCGAGCTGTCGATGGCCATCTTCCGGGACGTCGTCGACGGGGCCTCGCCCTCGGTCCCGGCCCGGCTGGTGCCGGTGCTGCCCGACCTGCTCTGGCTGGCGCACCTGAGCGTGACCCTCTTCTGGGTGATCGACACCAGCCCCGGCCAGGAGCGCACCCACCAGCTGGTCGAGCGCTCGGTGGCGATGCTCGGCAGCGCCGTGCGGGTGGCGCGGCTCCCCGGTGCCGCTGGCCTGGTCAAGCAGGTCGGCGCGGTGCTCGACGTGGTGGTGCCCGAGCGGAGGCCGTCATGAGCACGGCGGGCACGACGCAGCGCCCCGCCCCGGCTCGGTCCTGGCTGGGAGTCGGATCGCCCGGTCCCGTGGGCTACGTCCTGGCAGCGCTGACCAGTGCCGCCGTGCTGCCGCTCGTGCTGGGGGCAGAGGCACTCCTGGACGACGGGTTCGGGTCCTGGTCGGTGACGGGCGTGATCCCGGCCTTCTTCTTCTACGTGGCCTTCGTGGTCGTCGCCTCGATCTACGGCAGCCCGGCAGCAGGACTGGGCTGCCTGGCGGTGCACTTCCTCTGCCTGCGCGTCAGGTCCCAGGTGGTGCACGTCGCGGCCGCTGCCCTCGTCGGGGCCGCAGCCGGGTGGGCCTACGGGACCTTCCAGTTCGACGGCTACTGGGAGCAGCTCTGGTGGCAGCTCGGGATCGCCACGGCGATCGGCCGGGCCGCCGTGATCCCGCTGGCGCGGCGGAGGACGTCGTGAGACGTGAGCTGCGGCGGCTGCCGGTCGTCGTCGCGGGGATGCTCCTCGGCTCGGTGCCTGCTCGCGCTCGCATCGGTGGCGTGGTGGGCCTGCTGGTCGGCCTGTCATGGTCCACCCCCTCGACGGCGTGGTTCGCCGTGCTCGAGATCGGAGTCCCGGCCGGCGCGGTCGGCTGTTCGTGCTCGGCCGTCGGGGTAGCGCTCTGGTCGTGACGCTGTTCCGCCGGCGGCGTACGCCTGTGGACGACGATTTCGCCGGGAGCCCACCCGGTTGGTAGCCTTGCGCGTCGCGCTCCTCCGACAGGAGTCGCGACACCGCATCAGCCCTCCTGCCACGGAAACGCCGTGGCCGCCTGAGTCCGAAGGAGGTGGAGAACGCTATGCGTACCTATGAACTCATGGTCATCCTCGATCCCAACCTCGAGGAGCGAACCGTTCAGCCCTCGCTCGACACGTACCTCAACGTCGTTCGCAACGACGGGGGCAGCGTGGACAACGTCGACATCTGGGGTCGCCGTCGTCTCGCCTACGAGATCGACAAGAACGCCGAAGGCATCTACGCCGTGGTGTCGCTGCAGGCCGAGCCTGCGACCGTCAAGGAGCTCGACCGTCAGCTCACGCTGAACGAGTCGGTGCTGCGCACCAAGGTCATCCGTCCCGACGCCCACTGACCCTCCGCGACCGCAGACACCGGCACCCACTTCCAGGGAGAACACATGGCAGGCGAGACAGTCATCACCGTCGTCGGCAACCTCGTCGACGACCCCGAGCTCCGCTTCACCCCGTCGGGTGCCGCGGTGGCCAACTTCCGGATCGCGTCGACGCCGCGGACCTTCGACAAGCAGTCCAACGAGTGGAAGGACGGGGACGCGCTGTTCCTGTCCTGCGCCGTCTGGCGCCAGGCGGCGGAGAACGTCGCCGAGTCGCTCCAGAAGGGCATGCGCGTCGTCGTCCAGGGCCGCCTGAAGCAGCGCTCCTACGAGACCCGCGAGGGTGAGAAGCGCACCGTCGTCGAGCTCGACGTCGAGGAGGTCGGCCCCAGCCTGAAGTACGCCACGGCCAAGGTCGCGCGCGTCCAGCGCAGCGGCGGAGGCGGCGGCTACGGCAGCCAGGGTGGTGGCGGCGGGGACGACCCGTGGGCCTCCAGCCCCGCCCAGAGCGGTGGCCAGCAGGGCGGTCAGCCCCAGGCTGCTTCGCCCCAGGGTGGCGGCAACCAGGGTGGCGGCAACCAGGGCGGTTCCTGGGGCGGTCAGCAGGGCGGCCAGGCGCCGGCCCAGCAGAACGACCCGTGGGCCAGCGGCGGCTCCGACGAGCCCCCGTTCTGACCCGAGCCGGGCCTGATCCAGCACCACTCAACAGTCCAACCGAGACCATTCCGGTCAGCTGACCGGGCTCTTTAGGAGGAGCACCACAATGGCAAAGGCAGTCATCCGCAAGCCCAAGAAGAAGGTTTGCCAGTTCTGCAAGGAGAAGGTGTCCCACGTGGACTACAAGGACACCAACCTCCTGCGCAAGTTCATCTCCGACCGCGGCAAGATCCGCGCGCGTCGCGTCACCGGCAACTGCGTCCAGCACCAGCGCGACGTGGCCACGGCCGTGAAGAACGCCCGCGAGGTCGCGCTGCTGCCCTACACGTCCACGGCTCGCTGAGGAGGATCAGGACAATGAAGCTCATCCTGACCCAGGAGGTCACCGGACTCGGTGGCGCCGGCGACGTGGTCGAGGTCAAGGACGGCTACGGCCGCAACTACCTCATCCCGCGTGGCTTCGGCATCCGCTGGACCCGCGGTGGCGAGAAGACCATCGACTCGATCAAGAAGTCGCGTGACGCCCGTTCCGTGCGCGACGCCGACCACGCGGCCGAGGTGAAGGCCAAGCTCGAGGGCGCCACGTTCAACGTGAAGGTCCGTGCGGGTGAGGGCGGTCGCCTCTTCGGTGCCGTCACCGCCTCCGACATCGCGAGCGCGATCACCGAGGCCGGCGCCGAGATCGACAAGCGCACCATCGTGGTGGGCAACCCGATCAAGTCGCTCGGTGCGCACACCGTCACCGTCAAGGTGCACGACGAGGTCGAGGCGCAGGTCAACCTCAACATCGTCTCCGCCTGATCTCTGACGCAGACACCCGAAGGCCGCCTCCCTCAGGTCGAGGGTGGGCGGCCTTCGTGCTCCTCGGGACGCTTGCGGGGCTGGATCTCCAGCGGGCCCGGACCACCGAGCCACTCGCGCCGGTGCACGCGGAACAGGTAGTAGACCAGCGCGACGCTGACCAGCAGCGAGACCAGCTGCGTCGGTCCTTCGAGCTGGTCGACGCCGCCGCCGAGCGTCACCACGGGGAGTACGGCGGCCAGGGCGAATCCCCAGACCAGCAGGCCGAACCGCTTCGCGACGTACCCGTCCCTCGGGGACCGCGAGACGCCGAGGAGGCCGATCTCGCGTGCGAGCAACAGGCAGAACAGCAGCTGGGGCAGCGAGACGAACCACTCGCCGGAGGCCTCGAGGTGGTGGTTCAGCTGGGGGAACCACATCGGCACGCTGACCACGCCGGCCAGGATCGCCAGCCACCGCGTCAGCACGAAGGAGTCGTTGACCCGCGCGAGGGCCACCATGCCGGAGACCACCAGCACCCAGCCGAGGGGATCGGCGAGCGCGTCGTAGCGCTCCCAGTCCGGTGAGGGTTCGGCGGGGAAGTAGGCGTAGGCCACCACGATCACCATGCCCATCGCGATCTGCTGCAACGGCGACCCCAGCTTCATGCGCGCAAGCGTAGGCTCCGCGGTCATGGCCAAGGCTCTCGCTGTCCAGCTCGCCCCCGGTGTCTGGCGGATCCCGTTGATGGGCGACTTCGTGAACGGCTTCATGCTCCGCGACGACGACGGTCAGGTGACGCTGATCGACATGGGCGTCGCGGCGTCGGGCAAGAAGGTGATCGCGGCGCTCCGCTCGGTGGGCTCCGACCCGAGCGACGTGACCCGGCTGATGCTGACCCACTGCCATCCCGACCACGCCGGCGGTGCGGCGTACGTCGCCAGGGAGACCGGCCGCCCGGTCGACGTGCACGCCGACGACGCCGAGTTCGTCCGCTCGGGGACCCAGCCCGACGGTGACCCCACCTCGAGGATCGGCAAGCTGTTCCGCAAGTTTCCCGAGCCCAAGGTCGAGGGCGTGGCCGTGGGCGAGGAGCTCGGGGACGGGCAGGTGGTGCCGTTCGCCGGCGGGATCCGGGTCGTCCACACGCCGGGTCACTCACCGGGCCACGCGTCGTACCTCCACGAGGAGTCCGGCACCCTGATCACCGGCGACGCGATCTTCAACGTGCTCGGTCGGCGGTGGCCGCTGAAGATGCTCTGCACGAACTTCGCGATGACCAAGCAGACCGCGCACCGGCTCGGCGAGCTCGAGTACTCCACCGCCGCCTTCACGCACGGCCCCGAGATCCGCGACCGGCCGCGCGAGGCGATCCGGGAGTTCCTCGCCAAGAACAGCTAGGCGCCCAGCCGCATCCACCGGTCGCCTCGGGCGCGGACCAGCAGGGTCACGGCTCGGGCGCCCATGAAGCACACGCCGAACGCGGCCCAGAGCCACACCAGGCCGTCGCCGCCGACCAGCCACGCGGCCGGCGCGAACAGCGCCAGGGACACCAGCTGCGCCCACGCGAGGTAGACGGCGTCGCCGGCCCCGATCAGCACGCCGTCGAGGACGAACACGATCCCGGCCAGGGGCTGGGTGAGCGCGGCCACCAGCAGGACCGGGACGAGCAGGTCCTGCACGACGTCGTCGCCGGTGAACAGCGGTCCGAGGAAGGGCGACAGGGCCGCGAGGCCGGCGCCCGTGACGATGCCGCTCAGCCAGCCCCAACGCTCCATCCGCTGCGTCACGGCACGGGTGCCCTCGGCGTCGCCGGCGCCCAGGTAGCGGCCGGTGATCGCCTGGGCCGCGATCGCCACCGCGTCGAGGGTGAAGGCGAGGAAGGTCCAGATGGTCAGGGCGAGCTGCATCGTCGCGAGCTCGGGATCGCCGAGTCGCGCGGCGGCGTACGTCATCACCAGCAGGGACGCGCGCAGCATCAGCGTCCGCAGGATCAGGGGTACGCCGGCCCGGCCGGCCTGCCGGATCCCGGGGAGGTCGGGTCGCAGCGGAGCCGACTCGCGTCGAGCCGCATGGACCACCACCCAGACGAGTGCGGCCGCCGACCCGACCTGGGCGAGCAGGGTGCCGAGGGCCGAGCCGGCGATGCCCATCCCCTCGATCCCGCCCACGCCGTAGACCAGCAGCAGGTTGAGCACCACGTTCGCGACGTTGCCGGCGACCGCCACGATGAGCGGCGTCCGCGTGTCCTGCAGCCCGCGGAGCACGCCGGTGGCCGCGAGCATCAGCAGCAGCGGGATCGTGCCGAGCAGGGCGATCTGGAGGTAGGTGACCGCCAGGTCCTCCACCCGGGCGCTGGGCCCGAACAGGCGCACGATCGGACGCGTCAGGGGCAGCGTGACGAGGGTGACCAGGGCCCCGATGAGGACCGCGAGCCACAGCCCGTCGACGCCCTGGGCGAGCGCTCCCCGGGTGTTGCCGGCCCCGAGCTGCCGGGCCACCGACGCGGTGGTGCCGTAGGCGAGGAAGATGCACAGGCTGACCAGGGTGCCGAGCACGGCGGAGGCGATCCCGAGCGCCGCCAGCGGTGGGGTGCCGAGGTGGCCGACGATCGCGGCGTCCGCGAGCAGGAACATCGGCTCGGCGACCAGCGCCAGGAACGCGGGCACGGCCAGGCGGAGGATCTCGCGGTCGTGCGCCCGAGCCGTCACTACCACGGGGGCGAGGCTAGGCGCTAGCCAAACCTGTGTAAAACCCGGGTCTGGTTGTGGGTTACCGGTCCTCGGGGGGCTTTGTCGACAAACGAACAGGACAGTCCAAGATGGCCGGGCGGTGAATACCAGCAGGCCAGAAATCTTTTGTCCACAGCCTGCGATTCATCAAAACCGCAGGTCAGCGGCCACTTTGGCGAGTGAACTTTTTCTGGCTCCACAGCCTCACCAACAGGGCGCCCCGGCCGAGGGCGGCGTGTTCCACACGATCAACAGGGTTATCCACAGGTGCCTGTGGATGAAGGGCTTGGTGGGGGCTGCCGGAGGAGCCTAGTGTCGCCCGGTCGGAGCTTCTGGGTAGCACCGGAGTCGCCCGGGAATTGTGGGTGGCGGGTCCTAGCCTGCTGGTGGAGATGTGAAGGAAGGGGCCAGTGGGATGAGTGTGACCGAGACTGAGGGCGGGGAGTCGGCCGCCTACCCGACCTACGCCGGGTTCGGGGACGACGTGAGCGGCAACCAGGAACACTGGTCGGGCCGGATGCCCCCGCAGGACTCCGACGCCGAGCAGAGCGTGCTCGGCTCGATGCTGATCTCCAAGGACGCGATCGCCGACGTCAACGAGCAGATCGGCGGCGCCGACTTCTACCGACCCGCGCACGAGACGATCTACGACGCGATCGTCGACCTCTACGGTCGCGGCGAGCCGGCCGACCCGGTCACCGTGGCGGCCGAGCTCCAGCGCCGCGGCGAGCTCGGGCGGGTGGGCGGTGCGCCGTACCTGCACACGCTCTCGGCCAGCGTCCCGATCGCGGCCAACGCCGGCTACTACGCGACGATCGTGCGAGAGAAGGCGATCCTGCGCCGGCTGGTCGATGCCGGCACCAAGATCGCGCAGATGGGCTACGCCGGTGAGGGCGACGTCGACCAGACGGTCGACGTGGCGCAGCAGGAGATCTACGCGATCGGCGAGAAGCGGCAGCAGGAGGACTACGCGCCACTGTCCGCGATCATGGAGTCCACGCTCGACGAGATCGAGGCCATCTCGGCCAAGGACGGCTCGGGCGGCGGCGTGCCCACCGGCTTCGCCGACCTCGACGACCTGACCAACGGGTTCACCGGCGGCCAGATGATCATCGTGGCGGCGCGTCCCGCCGTCGGTAAGTCGACGCTCGCCCTCGACTTCTGTCGTGCCGCGTCGATCCACAACAACCTGACCAGCGTGATCTTCAGCCTGGAGATGTCCAAGACCGAGATCACCATGCGCCTGCTGTCGGCGGAGGCGAAGATCCCGCTGAACAACATGCGCAAGGGCGAGATGGGCGACGAGGACTGGAACAAGCTCGGCCCGAAGATGGGTCAGGTCTCCAGCGCACCGATGTTCATCGACGACAGCCCCAACATGACGATGATGGAGATCCGTGCCAAGGCCCGCCGGCTCAAGCAGCGCCACGACCTGAAGCTGATCGTGATCGACTACCTCCAGCTGATGAGCAGCGGCAAGAAGGTGGAGTCCCGCCAGGTCGAGGTCTCGGAGTTCTCCCGGCAGATCAAGCTGCTCGCCAAGGAGCTCGACGTCCCGATCGTGGCGCTCTCCCAGCTCAACCGTGGTCCCGAGCAGCGTTCCGACAAGCGCCCGATGATGAGCGACCTGCGCGAGTCCGGCTCGATCGAGCAGGACGCCGACATCGTGATGCTGCTGCACCGCGAGGACGTCTACGAGCGCGAGTCCACCCGCGCCGGCGAGGCCGACATCATCGTCGCCAAGCACCGCAACGGCCCGACCCGCGACGTCGTGGTCAGCTTCCAGGGCCACTACTCCCGCTTCGTCGACATGGCGCACTGATGTCGCTGACCCGGGTCCACAACCTGTCGATCTCCCTCGACGGCTTCGCCACCGGCGAGCCGCAGTCCGCCGAGTCGCCGTTCGGCCACGCGGGCGAGCGACTGCACGAGTGGATGTTCGGCACCCGGTTCTGGGATGCGAGCGGGAGCGCCGGGGTCGACGACGCGTTCGCCGAGCGCCACGGTCTCGGCATCGGCGCCGAGATCATGGGCGCCAACAAGTTCGGCCCACCCGGCTGGCAGGACGACCCGGAGTGGAAGGGCTGGTGGGGTCCGAACCCGCCGTTCCACTCGCCGACCTTCGTGCTCACCCATCGCGAGCTGCCCTCGATCGAGATGGAGGGCGGCACCACGTTCCACTTCCTCGACGCCACTCCGGCCGAGGCGCTCGAGACGGCTCGCGCGGCAGCCGAGGGCCAGGACGTGCGCATCGGCGGCGGCGCGACCGTCGTACGCGACTTCCTCGCGGCGGGCCTCGTCGACCACCTGCACCTCGTCCAGGTGCCGATCGTGCTCGGCCGTGGCGTCCGCATCTGGGACGGTCTGGAGGCGCTCGAGGACGGCTACGACATCGAGGCGACCTCGTCGCCCAGCGGGGTCACCCACCTCACCTTCAACCGGGTCTCGGCCTAGACCGCCGCGCTGATCTGCGGAAACTCGCTTCCCGGTCGACCCGAATGGGCGCATCCTGCCGGGGAAGGCGCCTGATCCAGAACCGGTCGTGCGGCCGATGTATCAGGAGTCCCGACGACGTCTCCTTGAGCGCTGGAGGACCAGGGAGGTGTGGAGGATGCGTTTCACCGACGTACGACACGTGGCTTCAGAGCCCGAAGAGGTCTGGGAGGCCCTGCACGACCGCAAGGTGCTGCAGGCCGCGATCCCCGGCTGCGAACAGCTGCGACCGATGGGGGAGAGCGAGTACGCCGCCATCCTGGCCGCTCGGGTGGGCCGGCTGGCCGACACCTACCGCGGCTCGTTCAGCATCACCGACACGGTGCCCGGCACCGCGCTGCTGGTCTCGGTGGCCGGCCGCGGACGCTGCGGCACCCTCGAGGTCGACCTCCGGGTCCGCCTCGACGACGGCAGGCACCCGGGCACGACCGCGCTCGTGTACGACGCCCACGCCCGGGTCGGCGGACTGGTCGCCCGGCTCGGCCGCGCACCGCTGACCGTCGCCGGCGGCCACATCACCGGCTGCTTCTTCCGCGACCTCGAGCGCGCCCTGCGGCACCGCTCCCGCCAGGTGACGCGCTCGCCGCTCGCCTCGACCGCCTGAGACACACATCAACGAAGGGCCCCTCGTGATCCGAGGGGCCCTTCGTCGTCGTACCGGACAAAGAGGTCGGGCCTGACGGGCAGTTCCATCGCCTGGCAGGTGTTGCAACGCCTGCCAGGTGACGGTTTCCCCGGCCGCCCGGGGAAACCGCCACCGCCCCCACGAACCTCAGTGCGTGGCCAGCTCCCGGGGAGCAGCCGGCTCGGCGGACTCCTTGGTGAGCGTGTTGATGCTGACGTGCGGCCAGCCGATCCGGCCGGGGAGGCCGTCGCGGCGGGGGAAGAAGTCGAGCATCACGATCTGGAGGTACTGCATCCGCAGCACGGGCTCGGCGCCCTCGCTCTCCGGCGCGAGCTCCTGGATCCAGAACGTCGACCGCATCGAGGCGGCGTCGGCCTGCTTGACCACGAACGGGATGTTCTTGATCCCGCCGGTGGGGTGGCTGGTGTCGAGCTCGAGCACCGTCGTGGAGCGTCACGTCGACGCCTTCGTTGGCCAGCTCCAGCAGCTTGTGCGGCTCGACCGGGTCGAAGCCGGGGAAGCCCGGGAAGCCGACGGTGCCCTTGAACGGGTTGTCGTGGAACTTCTTGTACGGCGCGAGGTAGCGGTTGTTCTCGACGTCGTGGGTGACGCCGATCGGCAGCCCGTCGACCGCCGGGATCACCGGCGGCCCCTCGATCACCGAGCTCTTGCCGAGCGCGAGCACCGCGTCGCCGTGCGGGATCGTGGCGAGCCGCGCGATGTCGAAGCCGTCGGGGATCTCGTTGAGCATGTTGAGGAACAACCCGGGCTCGTGGTGGATCGCAGCGCCGACGTCACCCTGGACGGTGCTCTCGGGGTCGTCGACGACGGCCACCTGCTTGACGGCCTGCTCGTAGTCGAGCGTGACCACGAACTGGTCGGTCTGGGTCGCGTGGTCGTCGGTGACCCCGCGGTTCGGGACGCCCTTGTCGACCAAGGTGAAGTTCAGCACCTCGTCGTACTGGTTGAGCAGCAGCCGGTAGCCAGCCGGCCCGTCCGCGAACGGCAGCGCGATCATGTTCCAGCCGGTGCCGGTGCCGACCCACTTGCCCGGCAGCTGCTTGAGGGGACCGAGGTCCCGGTCGTAGGGCCGCGCGACCTCGATGCGCCGCTGCTGCCCGTCCATCGTCTTCAGTCGTCTGTCAGTGGTCATGACCACTCCTGTTCGGGTGTACGTGACCCGCCCGATCGGACGTGCCCCCGGTCCACGTAGGAAGAGGCACCGAGGCGCGCTGGAGATACCGGCGCTAGGTTCTGCTCCATGACGCGCACAGCACTCGTCCTCGGCGGCGGCGGGATCACCGGCATCGCCTGGGAGCTCGGCATCCTCAAGGGCCTGGCCGACGCCGGCGTGGACCTCACCACGGCCGACCTGGTCGTCGGTACGTCGGCCGGATCGGTCGTCGGCGCCCAGATCACCACCGGCCAGTCGGTGGAGGCGCTGTACGCCGGCCAGCTCGAGCCCGCGGACAAGGAGATCGGGGCCAACCTGTCCCGCTTCACGATGCTGCGGCTGCTGCCTCCCCTCCTGATCCCGGGCAGCGGGCGGAAGAAGCGGTCCCGGATCGGCGCGATGTCCATGCGCGCCCACCCGCCGGGCGGAGCGGAGCGCATCGAGGTCATCCGCTCGCGCATCGGCGTCGAGACGTGGGGCGACCGCGAGCTCAAGGTCACCGCCGTGGAGGCCGAGACCGGGAAGTTCGTCGCCTTCGACAAGGACAGCGGCGTCGACATCGTGCACGCGGTGGCGGCGAGCTGCGCCGTACCCCTCGTGTGGCCTGCCATCACGATCGACGGCAAGCACTACGTCGACGGTGGCATGCGCTCGACCGCCAACGTGGACCTGGCCAAGGGTGCCGACGCCGTCATCGTGATCGCCCCGCTGCCGCAGTCGTTCAGCAAGGCCACCTCGATCAAGGCCCAGCTCGAGCGCACCGGCGCGACCCACACCGCCGTCGTGACCCCCGACGAGCAGGCGCTCGTCGACATCGGCAAGAACGTGCTCGACCCCGCCAAGCGAGCCGATGCTGCCCGCACCGGCCTGCGCCAGGCCGCCTCCGTGCTCGACAAGGTCAGGCTGGCCTGGGAGGGCGCCCGCGAGGTGGGCTAGGTCGGCGTTGACGCCCTCGACGGCCGACCCGATGCTGACCGGGCCGGACCGACGAGGAGGAGCATGACCACCGACGAGCACACCGCGTGAGAACGCGCATCGCGGCGGTGCTGGCGTGGGTGGCCGGCTTCGGGTTCGGGCTGCCCGCCCTCTACGCCACGTGGTACCTCGCGGACCGGGGCGAGGTGTGGACGTTCCTGGGCTTCCCGACGTACGGCGGCGGACCGTTCGAGCAGATCGGCCTCGAGTCGACGGTGCCGCTGCTCGTGGCGTTCGTGCTGGTCTGCGCGGCCGAGGTGGTGCTCGGCTGGTGGCTCTGGCGCGGCCGGCCGGGCGCCTGGCTGCTCTCGCTCGTGCTGCTGCCGGTCGAGCTCGCCTTCTGGATCGGGTTCGCGCTCCCGCTGGGGCCGATCCTCGGGATCACGCGGGTGGTGCTGGTCCTGGTCGCAGGACGCTCCGGTGGGCCGAGAAGAAGTCGATGACAGCTCGTTTTCGTAGCGCGGTCACATTCCCGCGGCGCGCACCGTCATACGTTCAAGAACCCACTCAGGAGAGGAGCCGACGATGCTCGGTCGCAACAGCTTTGAACCCCAGGAGATCGAGAGCGCCCGGGCCGCCGTGAAGAAGCAGCTCGCCGACTGGCGGGCCTCGGGAGCCGGCAGCGAGCTCGAGCCGACGTACTTCAACAGCGCCCTGCTCAGCCTCGACCGGCGCTTCGTGCACCGGGTTCGGAAGATGACCGGCAAGGACACCAACCCCCTCAGCGAGGTCGAGGTGCTGGCCGAGTCGCTGATGACCAACGACGGCACGTTCGACGTCGGCTCCGTGGTGAGCTACAAGCCGGAGGCGTCGGTGCTCGCGATCGCGCCGGGGGACCAGATCCGGCTGAGCGCGGACGACTACGAGCGCCTCGCCACGGCGTTCCTCGACGAGATCGAGAAGCGCTCGGTCTAGGACCGGGAGCTTCCACCCACCGGAACCGAGAGTTGCCGGGCGGGCAGCGCAGGGTCGACGGTCGATCGGGACGGACGACGACCGCGCTGCTCGGAGGTGTGTGGAATGAGGTTGGCGGAGACGGTGCTCGACATCGTCGTCGACGAAGGCGTCGACCGGGTCTTCGGCAACCCCGGCACCACCGAGCTCCCGCTCGTCGACCGGCTCGCGACCGACCCGCGACTGGGCTACGTCCTCGGCCTGCACGAGGGACCGCTGGTCTCGATGGCCGACGGCTACGCCAGGGCCACCGGCCGGACCTCCTTCGTCAACCTGCACGTCGCGGCCGGCACCGCCAACGGGCTGATCGGGATGCTCAACGCGCTCCGCTCCCGCACCCCGATGGTCGTGCTCGCCGGCCAGCAGGACAGCCGCCACCTGATCCAGGACCCGATGCTCTCCGGTGACCTCGTCGGGCTGGCGAGTGCCGCCAGCAAGGTGGCGGTGGAGGCCCGCAACAGCGCCGAGGTGCCCACCCTGCTGCGGCGCGCCTTTCGCGAGGCGGCCACGCCACCGTGCGGTCCGGTCTTCGTGTCGGTGCCGATGGACCTGCTCGAGGAGGAGGTGTCCGTCCCGCCGCCGCCGCGCACCCGGCTGGAGCCGTCGGTGCCGGCCTTCGACCTCGACGCCACCGTGAAGCTCCTGCTGTCAGGACAGCGCCCGGCCGTCGTGGCCGGCGACGGCGTCGGTCGTGTCGATGCCGTCTCCGAGCTGGTCGCTCTGGCGGAGTCACTCGGGGCGACCGTCTACCACGCACCGATGAACGACCGGCTCGACTTCCCGATGACCCACCCGTCGTACGCCGGGATGCTGGCTCCCGAGAACCAGCAGATCCGCGAGCGGCTCGATCGCCACGACGTCGTACTCCTCGCCGGGGTGCGCGCGTTCGTCCCGCACCACTACAGCCCGGAGGCGGCCGTCGGTCCCGACACCCGCCTCGTCCAGGTCGACGACGAGCAAGCCGTGGTCGGCCGGAACTACCCCGCCGACGTGGGCCTCGTGGGCGACGTACGCGCGATCCTCGGCGCGCTGGACGAGGCCGTACGCGCGACCGGTGAGGCGCGGTCGCCCCTGGACGTCGGACGGGTCCCGCCCGAGGTCCCAGCCGCGTCCGGTGTGCCGCTGCCCCCGCGGCTGGCCGCCGCCACTGTCGCCGCCCACCTGCCCGACGGTGCGGTGCTGGTGGAAGAGGCCATCACCACCGGCCTGCTGCTGCGCGAGCACCTGACCCTGTCCGAGCCCGGCTCGTTCCAGCACACCGTCGGTGGCGGACTCGGCTGGGGCATCGGCGCCGCCGTGGGCACCGCGCTCGGCCGACCCGGTCGTCGCGTGGTCGCCGCCCTCGGCGACGGCTGCGCGATGTTCGGGCTCCAGGGCCTTTGGACCGCCGCGCAGGAGCAGGTGCCGGTGACCTTCGTGGTGTTCAGCAACGGTGAGTACCGCACGCTGAAGCAGACCCTCTCCCGGATGCGCGGCGAGAGGACCGCCGGCTTCGTCGGCATGGACTTCGCAGACCCCGGCGTCGACTGGCCCGGCCTCGCCGAGGGCTTCGGCGTGCGTGGGCTCCGCGTCAGCAGCGCGGAGGAGCTGGCGGAGGTGCTGGAGACCGAGACCGCCGACGATCCGCCGCTGCTGGTCGAGGTGCCGATCGAGCCGTTCGGGGAGCAGGGCTGAGGGGGTCGGCAGCCGCGTTGTTCGTTGCGCGGGCCGGTCGCTTTGCTCGCTGTGGGGTGGGACTCTTGCGCCGCGTGCCGGCGTGGGGTACCAGCGAGCCCATCGGCGGCATCTGCTCGACATGTGGAATCAAGGCGTGGAAGCCGAGGTCAATCACGGAAGACTGCGCGGAACTCGCATTGATCTACTTGCATGAGTTCTGGAGCAGACATGACGTTCGCGGCTCGGGCCCGTTTCATCACCATCCCTTGTGCGTTCGTGATGGCGACGTCAGCGTGCGGCGGAGGGGACACGTCGGCGAGTCCATCGCGCCCAGCTGCGACCGTCACAGTGACTGCGACGCCATCGGCGAGTGCGGCCGCGACGCCGGCAAAGGCTGAGCTAACTACGGCTGGGCAGTACGCGCGCGCAATCGCGAAGCAGGTGCGTTCGACCAAGAAGGTCACCGTTCTGACCGAGAAGACCGACTCCAACAATCTGCTCGGTCGACCGAACGGCTACGTTTCGGCGGCGGTGATCACCGACGCGGGCGGTGACACCTCTGACTCTGACCCAGGGGTGTCCTACGGAGCGACTGTTGAGATGTTCGACTCACGATCCGCCGCGGTGCGCCGTTCTGACTACATCCAGGGCATCTTGAAGGACGCCCCATTGCTCGGCACGGAGTACGACTACGTCCGCGGAAGGGTGCTGTTGCGTGTCTCGGGGGAGCTTCCCCCGTCTGTTGCCGCAAAGTACAAGGCGGCATTTACCGAAGCCGACAGCTAGATCGCGCGCCCAATCCGGGGAATCACAAACGCGAGCGGTTCCGACCGGTTCTTTCCGCCGCAATGATCCGCAAGCGCTGGCTCTGATCCTCACGTCCGCCTGTGGAACCTGACCTTGCCGTCCGGGAGGCAGGTAGCCGTGTAGCGAGGGTCGTGGATGCGCCGGTGGTGGCGGGGGCAGAGCAGGCGTCCGGTCTTGGCGTTGGTGCTGCCGCCCGCCGACCAGGGGATGTCGTGGTGGGCGTGGCACAGCCCGGGCGGGGTCTCGCAGTGCTCAGTGGTGCAACCTCCGTCGCGGACGCCCATGGCGACGCGCATGCCCTCGGTGTGCAACCGGCGCTTGCGGCCGAGGTCGAGGACCTGGCCCTTGCCGCCCAGGACCATCGGGATGATCCCCGCGGAGCACGCCAGCCGGCGGGCCTCGGTGGCGGAGATGAGGCCGCCGGTGTCCAGGGTGCAGACCCCCGCCTCGTCGAGGTCGGCCAGGAGCTGGTCGAGGGTCATCGTGACCACGACCGTGGCGCCGCAGCCTCCGGTCTTCGGCAGCTCCCGGGCCTCGATGGACTCGATCAGCTCGGTGAACGCGATCCCGTCGCGCACCGGACCCGGGAGGTCGGGGTCGATGCCCGACGCGCCCACCTGGTCGGCGGGCGAGGCAGCGGCCGATCGTGCGGGCGAGGTCAGGGCGAGGATCATCTTGCGCAACATCTGGCCGTGCCGGGCCGGGATCCGGAACCGGCCATGGGCCGTGCCTTCGTCGTCCTCCCACATGGTGAACGTCGTACGCCGCAGCGCCTCTGCCTCCTCGCGTTCGAGCAGCTTGCCCTCGAAGCGCTCGGCCAGGTCGGGGGCGATCACCTCGAAGACCCGCCGGCCCAGCACCCGCAGGGCCTTGGCGTCGTGCTCGGCGGCCAACGCCACCAGGTGCTCCTCGGCCTGCCTGCGTTGCTCGGCGGTGACCGCGAACTCACCGCTGCGGGGCAACCTCTCGACCGCGGCGACGATCGCTCTGGCCTGGGCGGGGTTGACCTGCCCTGCCGCCATCCCGGCGGAGAGCAGCTCGTGTTGCTCGAGCTTGGTGGCCAGCTTCAAGTCCGAGCGGGCGTCACGGCGCACCTGCCGAGACACCACGGCCAGCCAGTCCGCGGCCGACCCGGCGCTGGCATCAGCCGTGGCGCCGGACTCCTCGGCGTCGACCAGCAGCCGCAGCTTCAGGTAGGCCAGCTGCGCCTCGCCCTTCGCGATGGTGGCCAGCGCCCGGCGCTTGTCCTCCGGCGGCATCGAGAGGAGCGGGACGTCGACCAGGTCGTCGAGGCGGGTGGTGAGTCGCTCGCCGAAGTCGACCACCGGGTGGAGGTCGGTCGGCTGGCTGCTCATGCGTGAATTCAAGCACCGGCCACTGACAGAAAAGGGCCTCTGACCTGCGGTTTTGTTCATTCTGCGAGACGGCGTCCCGGAGTGGTTTCGACAAGCTCAACCAGCGTTGGGTGCGGTGGACTCCATGTGGTGGCGACCTCGCGGCAGCACCATCGGGGCGCCGGTGAGCGGGTCGGGGGTCACCTCGCACTCGAGGCCGAAGACCTCGGTCACCACGGCGGCGTCGATCACCTCGCGCGGGTTGCCCTCCGCGAGGATCTGTCCCTGCTTCATCGCGATGATGTGGTCGGCGTAGCGGCAGGCCAGGTTGAGGTCGTGCAGCACGATCACGATCGTCGTACGCCGTTGGCGGTTGAGGTCCGTGAGCAGGTCGAGCAGCTCGACCTGGTGGTTGATGTCGAGGAACGTCGTCGGCTCGTCGAGCAGGAGCAGGTCGGTGTCCTGGGCCAGCGCCATCGCGACCCAGACCCGCTGCCGCTGGCCACCGGAGAGCTCGGCCAGCGGGCGGGACGCGAGGTCGGCGGTGTCGGTGGCCTCCAGCGCGGTCTGTACGGCGAGCTCGTCGGCGGCCGACCACTGCCGGAACCAACCCTGGTGCGGGTAGCGGCCGCGCCCGACGAGGTCGGCGACCGTGATGCTGTCGGGGGCGACCGGGGTCTGCGGGAGGAGCCCGATCACCTTGGCCACGTCGACGCTGCGCATCTCGCGGAGGCTGGTGCCGTCGAGCACGACGTCGCCGGACGTGGGCCGGAGCAGCCGCGCGAGCCCGCGGAGCAGGGTGGACTTCCCGCAGGCGTTGGCGCCCACGATCATCGTGATCTTCCCGTCGGGCACCTCGACGTCGAGATGGCGCACGACGTCGTCGCCGCCGTACCCCAGGCTCAGGTCCCTGCCCTGCAGCTGGTGGCGCGTCTCGTCACTCATCCGCCTCGTCCTTCCCGGTTCACGGTGACCAGCAGCCAGACGAGGTACGGCGCTCCGACGGCCCCCGTGACCAGGCCGGTGGGGAGCGGTGAGCTGAAGACGTTGGCAGCGATCAGGTCGGAGGCCAGCAGCAGCGAGGCGCCGACGAGACCGGCCGCGAACACGTGACCACCGGCCGGTCCGAGCAGCCGACGGGCGAGCGGGCCGGCGATCAGCGCCACGAAGATGATCGGCCCGACGGCCGCGGTGGCGAAGGCGACGAGCACGACCGCGACCGCGATCAGCGCGAGGCGGTGGAGCTCGACGCGGGTGCCGAGCGCGCGCGCCGCGTCGTCGCCGAGCTCGAGGCTGCGCAGCGGCCGCTCCAGCAGCAGCGCGGCGGGCAGCAGCAACACGACCGCGCCGATGAGTGCCCGCAGCTCGCCTGTGCCGGCCTGTCCGAGGGAACCGACCAGCCAGGTCATCGCCTGGCGGGCCTGGAACAGCTCGGCGCTCGCGATCACGTAGCCCACGAGCGACAGGAAGAACTCCGAGACGCCGATGCCGACGAGGATGAAGCGGTAGCCGCTGAGGCCACCGCGCAGCGCGAGCAGGTAGACCATCGCGGCGCTCACGATCGCGCCGACCAGCGCCGAGCCGGAGATGACCACGCTCGAGGCGTTGAACAGCACGATCGCCGAGACGGCGGCGAGGCTGGCGCCCGGACGAGACGCCGACGAAGTCGGGGGAGGCCAGCGGGTTGGCCAGCAGCTTCTGGAAGATCGCGCCGGACATGCCGAGGGCGAGCCCGGCAGCCACTCCGGTCGCGGCGACCGGGAGGCGCAGGCCCTGCACGATGAAGTCCACCGCCGGGTCGTCGGTCAGGTTGGTCACCGAGCCGATCACCTCCCAGGCGCTGAGCGGGAAGCTGCCGACCATCATCGTGAGCACGAACAGGGCGAAGGCCAGCGCAGCGAGCGCGACGGTGACGACGGTCCCGCGACGCAGCCGCGCCCGGCGTACGGCGGCGGCCTGCGTGCCCACCGGTCGGGTCAGGGTCGGTGTGGTCACAGCTGCACCAGGTTGCGGGAGCGCACCAGCAGCACGAACACGGGGGCGCCGAGCACGCCGAGGACGACGCCCACCGGGAGCTCGCCCTGGCCCAGCGCGAGGCGGCCGATGATGTCGGCACCGAGCAGCACGATCGGCGTGAGCAGCACGGCGTACGCCAGGATCCAGCGGTAGTCGGGCCCGCAGATCAACCGGGCGAGGTGCGGCACCACCAGGCCGACGAAGGTGATCGGTCCGCACGCGGCCGTGGCCGCACCGCACAGCACCGCGACGACGAGGAACATCAGCAGCCGGGTGCGCAGCACGTGCTGCCCGAGCGCGGTGGCGACGTCCTCACCGAGGGCGAGGCCGTTGAGCGCCCTGCCCGAGAGCAGCGCGACGAAGCCGCCGACCAGGATGAACGGCAGCACCTGGATCAGCACCGGTGCGTAGCGGCCGGCCAGCGACCCGACCTGCCACAGCCGCAGCTCGTCGAGGGCCTCGGTGTTGATCATCACGATGGTGCTCGAGACCGAGGTGAGCCCGGCCGTCACGGCGGCGCCGGCCAGGGCGAGCTTGACCGGCGTCGCCCCCTCGCGACCGAAGGACGCGATCGCGTAGACCGCGAAGGTGGCCGCGGCGGCGCCGAGGAAGGCGAACCAGATGTAGCTGCTCAGGCCGCTGACGCCGAACACCATCACGGCGGTCACGATCGCGGCGGCGGCACCGGCGTTGATGCCCATGATCCCGGGATCGGCCAGCGGGTTGCGGGTCACGCCCTGGAGGATCGTGCCGCTCAGCCCGAGGGCCGCGCCGACGACGATGCCGAGCAGGGTGCGCGGCACCCGGATCTCGCGGATGACCGTCTGGGCGGGCGTGTCCGGTCCCGGGTCGGTGAGGGCCTGCCAGACCGTGAGGACGCCGATCCCGCGGGCGCCCAGGGTGAGGCTGAGCAGGCAGACGGCGACCAGGGCCAGCGCGAGCACGACCAGTCCGACGAGCAGTCGTCCGCCGGTCCGGCCCCGGGCCGGCGCGCTGCCCGCCGGTCCCGGGGCCGTGTCGAGCGTCGTGCTCATGTGAGGTCGGCGTCCGCCTTGTCGATCGTCTCGGCGAGCTGGTTGAGCTGCTCGGCGTACGCGGAGTAGGTGTGCAGCCAGTACGCCGGCCAGGTGGTGTACGCCTCCGCCTCGAAGGCCTTGACCGTCTCGGCGGTCGGGGCCTTCTCGAGCTCCTTGAGGTTGCCCGGGTAGTTGCGGTCGTCGAAGAGCAGCAGGTCGGGCTGGTAGGTGTCGACCTTCTCCATGCTCAGCGTCTCCCAGTACGGGAAGTCCTTGTCGGGCTTGGCCGGGTTGATCACCTCGAGGCCCCAGCTCTGGAAGTCGAGCAGCTCGGGGGCGTACTTCGGCACGGCGACGGCGTACTTGCCGTCGTACGGGCTGATCGCGAGGGCCGTCAGGCCGGGCTTGGCCTTCGCGGCGGTGGTGAAGGTCTCGACCGCCTCCTCGAAGCCCGCCTTGGCCGCCGCGGCGTCACCGGACTCGACGTCCGCGCCGAGGCTCTTCGCGAGGCTCTCGTAGCCCTCGATGAGCTCGACGATCGAGTCGCCCTGGGTCGGGCCCACGACGGGGGCCAGCTCGGCGATCTTCTTGGACTTCGCCTCGACGCCGCCCTCCATGCCGCTGTAGGCCTTCTCGGCCGGCCACCAGTCGCCGACGATCAGGTCGGGCCGGAGCGTGGCGGCCTTCTCGACGTCGATCTTGCCCCAGGTCTCCGACAGCACCTCGATCCCGCTGAAGTCGACCCCCTGGAGGCCGACGTCGTCCTTGATCGGACCGTCGGCGTAGATGCCGACCGGCTTGATCCCGAACTCCATCAGGGCGGCGGCGGAGTAGGCGTGCGCGATGATCCGCTTCGGGGTGGTGTCCTCGGTGTAGGTCTTGCCGTCACCGCTCTTGTAGGACCAGCCGTCGTCCTTCGCGGCAGCGGCGGGCTCGTCGTCGGACGACCCGCAGGCACTCAGGGCGAGCAGGGAGACGAGCAGGACGGCGAACGCATGGCGGGGTCGCGAGATGGCTCTGGGCATGGGGCATCCTCGGGCGTGATGGTTAGGTAAGGCTAACCATACCCACGACGGCGCCGACGCTGCCGAGTGGTCTTGTCCGCGGGCTGTGGCAGGGTCCGGCCATGAGCATCCGGATCGGCAGCACGGTGGTCAACTGCGCCGACATCGAGGTGATGACCGACTTCTGGTCAGCTGCCCTCGACCTGCGCCCCAGCCGTCGCGACCCGGGCGACGACTTCCGGGTGCTGCGCGGCGAGCGCGTCAACCTCTCCCTGCAGGTCGCGACCACGCCGGTGACGGCCCGCGACCAGATGCACCTCGACCTCTACAGCGACGAGCTCGACGCACAGGTCGAGCGGCTGCAGGGCCTGGGCGCCGAGTGGGTACGCCGCAACGACGACCCCGAGGACACCTACGTCGTGATGCGTGACCCCGAGGGCAACGAGTTCTGCGTCTGCCTCGTCCGGTAGTCCTCGCCGGTCAGGAGGTGATCTGCTTGTTCTTGCTGCCGCCCGTGATGGCCTCGGCGGTGCCGACGAGCAGCACGGCCGCGACGATCGCGAGGATGGAGCCGAGGAAGTCGAGCTCCCAGATGCTGCCGGTGCCGATCACCCACGCGATCGTGCCGCCGATCAGGGAGCCGACGACGCCGAGACCGAGCGTGGCCAGGATGCCGAGGTTCTGGCGTCCGGGCTTGATCAGCCGGGCGAGCACGCCGACGACGAGCCCGAAGACGAGGAAACCGATCATGACGAGACCTCCGTGAGAGTCGTGATCTCCAACGGTACCCATGGGGTGGGTGGGATCAGCTCGGCGCGCGGCTTGGCGGCGTTCCGGACACTGAACCGGTGAGTCGCAAGCCGGAGCCTCGTGGAGCGATCCTGCTCGTCCTGGCGGGCGTCCTCGTCCTGCTGCTGGCGGGCTCGCTGCTGGTCGTCGCGGCCATCCGCGGCGTCCTGCCCGGGCACGGCCGACTGCGAGGTGGAGGTGGCCGACCGGACGGTCGAGCTGACGACTGACCAGGCAGAGGTGCGCGGCCACGGTCTCCGCCAGCGCGGTCCGCCAGGGGCTCGGGCTGGACGCCGCGGCCGAGGCTGTGGGCCAGGTCGCCGACCTCGCGCAGACCGACGCCCGTGCGGTCGCCTCCGCGCTCACCGGACGCTCGCGCCACGCGTTGACCTGCACGCACGGAGGCGGCGGCGACGAGGAGTCCGACAAGCTGGGCCGCTCCGGGCTGACGCAGCGCGCCGACCGGGTGCGAGCGGATCTCGACGAGGCCTTCGGCCGGCAACCGGTCGGCGGCTTCGCGCCCGGTGGGGTGCGCACCGGCCACATGCCGGGCTCCGCGCACTACGAGGGACGTGCCGTCGACGTGTTCGTGCGGCCGATCTCGCCGCGCAACAAGACCAAGGGCTGGGCGATGGCGCAGTACCTCGTCGCGCAGGCCGATCGGCTGGACGTCGAGACGGTGATCTTCGACGGCCGCATCTGGACCGCACGCCGGGCCGGGCAGGGCTGGCGCGACTACGCGCCGGACACCTCGGGCCGGTCGCGCGCCGTCGCTCGCATCCTCGAGCACCGTGACCACGTGCACGTCGACGTGACCGACTGAGCCGCTAGCTGAGCTTCTCCAGCCTCGCCTCGAGGGCGGCCTGGCGGTGGGCGTTGCCCCGGAGCCCGACGTACGCCGGCCCGTACGCCGCCAGCAGTGCGTCGTCGAGACGGCGGACCGCACCGGGGGGATAGCGGTAGTCCATCCGCTCCTGGATCCGCTCCTCGTCGACGCTGCGCAGCACCTCGCCGAGCTCGTCGAGCCCGACGATGCCGAGCTCGAGCAGCAGCCCGGAGATCCAGGAGTAGTGGTCGGTGCGCGACCAGCCGGCGTCGGCGTACTGCCCGGCCAGGAAGGCCGCGAGCTCGCGCGGGTCGATGCGCGGGTCGTCGTCGGCGAGGTCCTTCTCGGTCGCGCTCGACGCGGAGGCCCGCAACGTGTCGCGGATCGTGGAGAACTGCTGGTCGGCCAGCTCGAGCAGCCCGGCGGCGAGGGTGAACCGGCGGTCGAAGTCGGCGCGGTGCTCGTCGGGCAGCGTGCCCTTGTAGCGGATGTCGTGCTCGAACTCCGCCCACGCGTGCTGGAGGACGGTGCGCACCTGCACCTGGGCGATCCGGCCGCGCAGGAACTCGAAGGACGGATGCCCCTCGCGGGCGGCGTCGAGCCCGATCAGCAGGTGCCGGCTGGCGTAGCCGAACTGCCCCTCCTGCGCGGTCTCCTGGCCCATGTCGCGGTCGTCGTGGACGACCACCTGGTCACGCAGCAGCTCGGCCACGGCGGAGACGTCGCTGTGCACGTAGGTGATCACGCGCACGCCGATCGTGTCGGTGATCTGGCGCAGCGGGTCGGTGTAGAGCGACGGCCCCGTCGCGCGTGCGCCGGGCCTTCTCGGCGAACGACGCCACGGTCTTGGTGCGTCCGTCGACGCTGAGGTAGTTGATGCCCGCGTCGTCGAGGATGCCGGTCACGAGCGCGAGGAACTGCTCGCCGGCGGCGACGAGTGCGGGGTGGTGGAGGGCGTACTCGCGGACCGGGTCGTCGACCGCGGCCGGGACCGTCGTCTGCCGCGGGCTCGGCTCGAGATCCGTCGGGCAGGGTCGGCGTGACGATGTAGCCGGTCTCGAGGTCGCCGTACGTCGTGGTGTCCTCCGGTCGTGCGTCGACGAACCGGGCGATGTAGGCGCACACGACGGCGTCGACCTGGTCCTCGACGACCCGCAGCTCGCTCTTCCGGGTCGCGGTCTCGACCTGGGCGCGCAGCTCGGCCCAGCCGGAGGACGCCGCGTCGAGGTCGAGGCTGGGCCGGGCGGCGGCGAGGCCCTCCAGCAGGGCCATCAGGGCGAGCAGCTCCGCGCGCAGGCTGTCGAGGTCGCGGCCCGGCTTGTGCTTGTACTTCAGGGTGCGGCCGAGCCGGAACAGCGCGACGGTCGCGGGATGCGGGTAGACCTCGAGCGCGCGCCGGCGACCGGCCCGACCGCGGGTTCATGTCGAGGCCCAGCGCCTGGCAGAGCGCGGCGCCGCGCGGAGTGCCGCTGAGCTCGGGCTTGCCGGTGTTGGAGGGGTGCGCGCCCGCGTCGAACCTGGCGAAGTCCTGGTTGAGCGCGGCCTCGGCGGGGCGGTTGCCGGTCTCGTTGCGCACGATCGAGCGGGGCGTCGATGGCGACCAGGCAGTCGCCCTCGACGTACGGCGCCAGCGCGTCGTGGATCTCCTCGTCGGTGCGGACCGCCGAGACGAGCACCAGCCGGCCGGCCTCGTCGAGCACGGCCAGGCCGGTGGGTCGCTTGGTCCCCCAGGCGAGGTCGACTCCGATGTGGAACACGCGTTCAGCCTGCCGCATCAGGCCCTCGGGCGTGGCAGGGACGCCCTACTGGCCGATCCGGCCGTCGATCCGCTCGCGCAGGAGATCCGCGTGGCCGCAGTGCCGGGAGTACTCCTCGACCATGTGCAGGAGCACCTCCCGGAGCACGTCGCCCTCCGGCCCGGTGGTGTCGAGGTCGGGGTGCTGCTCGACGTACTCCTCGGCGTTCGCGACCTCGCGCGCGCCACGACGCCCACGCGTCCTCGACGCAGGCGGGATCACCGATCGCGTCGTCGAACTCGTCGTTGCCCTCGCCGCGGTAGAGGCGCTCGACGTCGCTTCGCCCGCCATCGCGACGCGGAACCAGTACTGCTCCACGGTGGCGAGGTGCCGGACCAGGCCGAGCAGCGACATGTTCGACGGCGGCACCGAGCGTCGGGCGAGCTGCTCGGCATCGAGCCCGTCGCACTTCAGCTGCAGCGTCAGCCGGTAGTTGCGCAGGTAGCGCAGCAGCACCGAGCGCTCGTCGGACGGGCCGGTCTCCTCGCGCGGGTCGTCTCGGGCGAGGCCCACATGTCCGACCAGCCGAACTGGCGGTCGGGCAGCTCGGCTCTTCGGATCGCGCATGGGACCTGATCTCTCGGCGCTCGGCTGTTGCACCGCAACCGGGTTTTCGGCTCAGACCGCCGCGAGGTCGAGGTCGGCGGCCGCCTGCACGATCTCGTTCAGCACGGTGAGGACCTCGCGCCGCGGCTCGGCCCGCGAGCTGCGGTGCCGTGCGACGACCAGCCGGGTGCCGAGGCCGGCCAGCGAGACGGCCTGGATCCCCTCGCGTCGCAGTGCTCCGAGCAGGGCGAGGGAGGGCAGCAGCGCGACCCCCATGACCGCCGGCGACCATCGAGATGGCGACGTCGCTGTCGCTGTAGACGTGCGCGACCGGCGGCGTCCGCGCGAACGTGGCGAGGACGCGCTCGGTGGCGCGGTGCGCTGCGGCGGCCGGGTCGACGCCGACCCAGGTGACCTGCGCCAGCTCGTCGAGCGTCGTGGGCGTGGGCGCGTTGACCGGGAGCGCGACCACCCACGGCTCGTCGAGCACGGCGACGTCGTGGGTGCCGCGCGGCTGACGACCGCCCGGTCGGGCTGTCGGCCTCGAGCATCAGGAGGTCGATGGCTCCTTCCCGGAGCTGTCGCTGGCCCTCGTCGGCACCGACCTCGTGGATGAGCAGGTCGAGCCCGGGCAGCCGCTCCCTGAGGTCAGTCGACCACGGGACGAGCACCGCCTGGATGACGCTCTGGAAGGCGCCGATGACCACGGTGCCGGTGACGTCGCCCTGGAGGGCCACCAGGGCACGACGCGCGTCGGTGAGCTCGGACTCGATGCGCTCGGCCGCCTCCACCAGGATCCGGCCCGCCGGCGTGAGCACCGAGCCGCCCGGCTGCCGGTCGAGGACTGTGATTCCCGTCTCCTCCTCGAGCTTCGCGACCTGTTGCGAGATCGCCGACGGGTGACGCGCACGGTGTCGGCAGCAGCGAGAACCCCGCCTGCACGGTGGATGTTGAGCAGGACGGAGAGCCGTCGGGGGTCCAGATGCATGAAGTAGAACTTAATCGGGAGTCGAGGTTTGTTCAATTGCGCTAAGGCTTCTCGGTGGTCACCATGGTGCCTGTGAACGAGATGGTCCTGATGGTCGCCACGTCGGTGGGGTGGGTCGGTGCAGTCGGCACCGTGGGTGCGTACGCGCTGGTGTCGCGCAGTCGACTCGATGCGAACTCCATGCGGTTCCAGACCGTCAACGTGGTGAGCGCCGGCCTGCTGGCCGTCAGCGCACTGAGTGTCACAACTGGCCGTCGACTGGTCAGCAACCTGGTCTGGGCGGCGTTGGGCGTGCACGCCCTTTCCGCGCCCGGCACGCCGTGCGCGCGGCCGTCGTCGTGCGGTGGCGGAAGCTTGCAGGAGCGGGTGACCAAGCCGGACTCGGGCGCGCAGCCGGCCGACGAGGTCGCACTCGCGGCCTGACGGCTCAGCCGCTCCCGTACGTCGCCAGCGGGTGCAGCAGCTCGCGCTCCTCGTAGGACAGGTGCGAGAGCAGCGTGTCGGTGAGCAGGTCGACGGCCGCGCTGAGCTGTTCGAGCCGGTCGGCCGTCGCGGCGTCGGGGCTGGGGAAGATCCCGAACTGCAGGTCATGGCCGTAGTCCGGCATCGACTCTCCTTCAGCTCGTCAGCGATCGCAGTCTCTTCTGGAGCCGCTCCATCGTGGGAACTCCGCGGGAGGTCACCGGCATTCCCAGCCGACGTTCGAGGGCCCACGTCGCCCCGGTGGTGCGCTCGGCGTCGTTGAGCGAGACGGCGTGCAGGCTGTCCGCGCGGACGACGACCAGCCCGGCGTTGGGCACCTCCCACGGGAGCTCCTCGGGGAACGGGTCAGGACCGTGGAAGAACGAGACCTCGGCGCGAGGGCCGGTGTCGAGCTCGAGCCCGAGGATCCACTCGGCCGGTCGCACGATCACCGCGTCGTCGTACCCACAGACCGGCGTGAGCTCCCGGACTGCCTGGTCGGCGATCGCCTGGGCCTGTCGTGCTGTCGGCCTCGAAGATGATCGTGCCGTTGACCTGGAAGTTGCTCGCGTCGGTGGCGCCGGCGCGGGCGAAGGCGTCGAGCAGCTCGGGACGGGTGGGGCTGTGGCTGCGGCGCTGCCCGAGGTTGAGGTTGCGGAAGAACGCGACGTGACGAGTCACGTGGGCCACGGCTTCCAGTGCACCGAGAACTCCTCACCCTCGAGGCTCGTGCCCGGCGTGGCTCGTGGTGAGGGCGTCGCTCTCGATGCCGTGCTCGAGCCACGGCGGGTCGTACAGAGGCCTCCTCCGCCGCGTTGTCCGTTGCCTCGTACGTGCGGCGGAACTCGTGCACGCCGCCGACCGCCGCGGCGACCAGGGTCTGCGTCTGCTCGATCATCGACTCGGCGTCCTCGTCGCAGGCGTCGCAGAAGCAGTGCGGCACCGTCTCGTGGACGGCCCGGCCGAACGCGATGGTGGCCTGCGCGCCGCCCTCGTAGGTCGTGCGGCCGATCAGGAGCACGGCGCAGTCGGGGTCCGCCGCCTCGACGGCGGACGTCTCGAGTCCCCTTGACGACGGGTCCAGCTGGGTCACCTCGTCCGGTGTCGCAGGACGGACCCGACAGTCGAACGACGACTCGAGCTGCGCGGGCAAGGAGTCCAAGTAGTCGGCGAAGCCAGCAGTGACGGCGACGAGGTCACGTGTGACGCGCGAGTAGGCCTGTTCGGGCGGTGCCTCGTCGCCCCAGGTGTCGCCCATGGCGGACAGGCTAGAGGGTCGGCTAGGTGGCTTGGGCTCGCTGGCGGGCGCGGTAGGCGCGCGTCTTCACCTTGTTGCCGCAGCCGTACTCGCACCACGAGCGGGAGCGGTTCTTGGAGTTGTCGTAGTAGGCCCACTCGCACTCGTCGTACGCGCAGATCTTGAGCCGCCACCAGATCCCGTCGGCGGCCGCCTCGTGTGCGGCGACGCCGATCCGGGCGAGGGCGCTCCTCACCGCCGGGCCGCTGGGTTCGAGGGCGGGGCCGGCCTCGGTCCAGGTGAGGGTGACCGGGAGCTCCTGCAGAGTCTCGGCCAGCTCGGGCATCGTGTCGACGACACCGTCGTGGTTGCCCTCCAGCGCTCGACGCAGTCCAGCCCGCAGCCTGCGCGCCAGGGCGAGGTCCTCCGCCGTGGCTCTCGCCGTGTCCGCGACCAGGCCTTCGCCCGCGAGGTAGCGCACCAGCTCGGCGCGCGTCGTCAGCTCGTCGGTGCCGGTCTCGTGGTCGGTGGTGTTCACGAAGTCGCGGACGACGGCGATGGGCGCGGGGACGTCGGGTCGGGGCAGGTCGACCACCGCGGTCACTTCAGTCACGACACCAGTGTAGCCCGTTTGGTGGTTGCGGTGTCGGCCGACACCGGCGTAACGTCATTGGTGGTGTTGCAACGACGGCGAGAGGAGATGGCCATGTACTACCTGAGCACCGTGATCGACAAGCTGGTCAGTGCCGACGGCGACGTACGCCGCGCCGACCGGCACCACGCGGTCCAACGCGCCGCCCGCGCCAAGCGCACCCACGGCGAGCCCGGCGCCGCCTCCGCGAGCGCGCAGGGACTGAGCCTCGCCGGGACCACCGCTGGTTGAGCCTGTCGAAACCACCCCGTCGAGGTCGGATCTCCGACTTGGGGAGGATCCCCGGCACCAGATGCCGACAAGGCTCCCCAAACTCGACGGATCCGAGGTTCGACGCGGGGTCGGCTGGGCTCGCGAGTCAGCTTGGGAAATTCCTCGGCACCAGATGCCGGCGAGTTTCCCAACCTTGGTTGATCAGGGTTGACGGCCGTGCCCGCTCAGCCCGAGGCGAGCCCGAACTCCGCCATCGCCGCGTCGCGCACCTCGGTGGCCATGTCCTCGACGTTGCACAGCGCGGTGATGGTGATGTCCTGCTCGGGCCAGCGGTTGACGAGGGCACTGACCCCGGGGTCGCCGCCGCCGTGGCCGTAGCGACCGTCCGGGTAGTGGAGCACGCCGTAGCCCGAGTGGAAGCCGTAGCCGGCGTCGGCGTGCTTGGCGAAGACCAGGTCGGTGCCGGAACCGAGGAGCGTGCCGTCGGCGAACAGCCGGATGAACCGGTCGAGGTCGTGCGTGGTCGTGTTCGAGCCTCCGTCGGCGCCACCGATGATGGGCGTGCGGTAGATGTTCGTACGCCACGGGTCGTCCGGCTTGGCCCGCGGCAGGTAGCCGACGGCGACGTCGGGGAGCACGTCGTCGAGGCGGAAGAACCCGCTGGCCGTCATGTCGGCACGGTCGAAGACCCGCTCCTGCACGACCTCGGCGTACGGCCGACCCGTCACCTCCTCGATCACCAGACCGAGCACGATGTAGCCGGCGTTGCAGTACTGCCACTCCAGCCCCGGCTCGCGGTACGGCGGCAGGTCGCGGAACAGCGGCAGGTAGTCGGCCGGCCGTTCGATCGAGTACACCGGGAGCTCTTCCCAGAGCGAGCCGTAGTCCTCGAGGAAGAACGGTGAGTCCTCGTCCTCCTCGCAGTAGTCCGCGATCCCCGAGGTGTGGCAGAGCAGGTGGTGCACCGTCACCGAGTCGAGCAACGTCGAGGGCCGCCGGGAGGAGGGCAGCACGGAGACCACCGGCGTCTCGAAGGTCAGGCGACCCGCTGCGACCAGGTCGGCCACCGCGACGGCGGTGAACAGCTTGGTCACGGAGGCCAGCGCGAACCGGGTGGCCGGGGTGTTGGGAGTCTGCGTGGCTCGGTCGGCGTACCCGTAGCTGCCCTCGAACACCGTCTCCCCGGCGCGGGTCACCAGCACGGTGCCGGACAGGTCGCGCTCGTCGACCCACGCGCGCAGGGTGCGGTCGAGGTCCTCGGTCGACATCAGGCGATCCTCGGTACGGCGGCGAACATCCCCTGGCCGAACCAGCCGGGTACGGCGCGACGGACGTCGGTGGGCCCCTCGATCCGCACGGCGCTGTTGCCCAGCGCGCGCTCCCAGGTGATGTCGCCGCGCCAGATCTCGGTCAGCGTGCGCAGGCTGGTGTGCACGGTGGCGGCCACGTCGTAGCCCGGGTCGAAGTCGCACACGTCGACGTCGCCGTCAGCCACGACCATCCACCAGTCCACGAGTCGCGCCGGCACGTCGTCGAACCGGAACCCGACCGTGGTGCGCGTGCGCGGCCAGGCATCGACGGGGACGTTGCGCCGGATGTCCCACATCAGCAGGTGCGGGTCGAGGTCGGCGTCGCCGAGCTCACCGATCCAGCGGGTGCCCCACGCACCCAGCGCCTTGACGACGGGCTCGAGCTCCTGGCCCGCCTGGGTGAGGGTGTACGACGCGTGCCCGCCGACCATCTCGCGGCGGATCACCCCGACCTGCTCGAGGGTGCGCAGCCGCTTGGAGAGCAGCGCCGGTGACATCTTCGGGTTGCCCTTGCGCAGCTCGTTGAACCGTCGACTGCCGAGGATCAGCTCGCGCACGACGAGCATCGTCCAGCGCTCGTCGAGGACCTCCATCGCCTTCGCCACCGGACAGAACTGGCCATAGCCGGACATCGCACCCTCCCCTGAGTCTCGCCCGTCCAGTAGACGCCGGATCGGCGCCCGCGGCCAGTTCATTTTCAGAACCGCCGGCGGTACAGATCTGGCACTGGATCGACGTCGCCGCCGACCCGAGTCTGGTGTCACCACCCCGCAGCACCCAGACACGGAGGACACCATGACCACCACGCACGAGGCATCCGCACAGGTCCCGGCACAGCCCGGTGCCGACGCCGAGCTGAAGGCCAAGCACCGCACCATGTGGGGCCTCGGCAACTACGCGAGCGTCGCCAGCGACGTCATCGCCGCGACCGGCCCCGCGCTCGTCGAGGCGACCGGCATCGGCGCCGACGACCGGGTCCTCGACATCGCGGCCGGCAGCGGGAACGCCTCGTTCCCCGCTGCGGCGACCGGAGCCGAGGTCGTCGCCAGCGACCTCTCCCCGGTGCTGCTCGACATCGGCCGGGCGCAGGACAGCGAGAAGAAGATCAGCTGGGAGGAGGGCGACGCCGAGGCGCTGCCCTACGAGGACGCGTCCTTCGACGCCGCCATCTCCTGTGTCGGGATCATGTTCGCCCCGCACCACCAGGCCGCGGCCGACGAGCTGCTCCGCGTGACCAAGCCCGGCGCCCGGATCGGCCTGCTCAGCTGGACGCCGGAGGGGTTCATCGGCCAGATGTTCGCCACCATGAAGCCCTACGCCCCGCCGCCGCCTCCCGGTGCGCAGCCCCCGCCGCTGTGGGGGTCCGAGGACCACGTGCGCGAGCTCCTCGGTGACAACGTCGAGGACGTCGTGGTCACCAAGCAGCGCCTGCACGTCGACCGGTTCGACTCGGCCGGCGAGTTCCGCGAGTTCTTCAAGGCGCGCTACGGCCCGACGATCGCGGTCTACAAGGCCAACGCCGCGGACCCCGAGCGCTGCGCGGCGCTCGACCGCGACCTGGACGCGCTCGCCGACCGGTACGGCGCAGCGGGCGGTTCGATGGAGTGGGAGTACCTGCTCTTCACGGCACGCCGGCGCTGAGGGCGCGAGCGACCCGGGCGACGAGCTCGCGCGGCAGTGCCTGGTCGAGCGGGAACTTCAGGGTTCCCTTGCCGGCCAGGTACGGCGCGAGCTCGCGCTCGAGGTCGTCGTCCTCGGGACCGACCTCGGGCACCGGGTAGATGCTCAGGTGCTTCTTCCACCCGGCGTAGTGCACGACCCGGCGGCCGTCCCGTGCGACCGCGGGCATGTTGTAGCTGATCGTGTCCGTGGCGCCGGGCACCACCTCGAACAGCAGCGCCCGGAGCTCCTCGACCGCCGCCCGCACGTCCGGAGCGAGGGAGTCGAGGTAGTCCTCGACGCTGGCGAACTTCTCGCTCACGGGGCCGGCAGCAGGACGTTCAGCGCGTCCAGCCAGTCGACCAGCGTCGGGACGAGCGCGTCACCGAACGCGGTGTCGAGGCCGGCGTACCTCAGCCCGATCAGGGCCATGGTCGCCAGCGCGAGCACCAGGCCGACGGAGGCCAGCAGGCCGCCGGCGACGTCCGGTCGGCTGGCGCGGGCCATCCCGGTCACCGAGGCGACCAGCGCGACGACGGCCAGTGCTCCGCTCAGCACCATCGTGAGCGAGAACGGCACGGCCAGGATCGCGAGCAGCCCGAGCACGAAGCCGGTCACGGCTGCGAGCGAGGTCTGCACGGATCGCGCGGGCGAGCTGTCGAACAGCGTCCCGAGGGCCCCCGAGGAGTCGTCGCCCGGCGCGGTGTCGAGCGCCAGATCCTGCGTCGTCATGGGCGAATCGTAGGTCCGCGGACCGTCGTTCCCCGGTCACCGAGTGCGGTCGTGCAGCCGTGTCGTCCGGGCGGTCGCTCAGCGCACGGTGGCGGCGAACCACGACTTCGTCCACGGCTTGTCGCGGCGGACCCGCTCGCCGCTGCCGGGGGAGTGCACCATCACGGCCTGGCCCTTCTTCCACTTCAGGAACATGGCCGCGTGGTAGACCCCGCCGCCGTCGTGGAAGAACATCAGGTCGCCGCGACGAAGGTTCTTCTTCTTGATCCGGTGCGCGCGCTTGGCCTGGGCCGAGGAGGTCCGGGGCAGCTTGAGCCCGGCCTTCTGGTAGCTGTACTTCATCAGCCCGGAGCAGTCGAAGGACCGCGGACCGTCAGCGCCGTACTGGTAGCGGTCGCCGAGCTGGCGGAGGGCGACGTCCGCGGCGCGGAGCACCTTCTGCTGGCGCGAGGCCGCCGGCTTCGACGCCGCCGAGGCGTCGGGCGCGGGTGCGAGAGCGCTGGCCGCGGCGAGGATCGCCAGGGCGAGGACGGGGACGACGACGAGCGTGCGCAGCAGTCGGTGAGCCAGACAGTGCAGGCATGGGTGAGTCCTTTCCCACGCCTGTGAGGTGAGCTGTCGGGTTGGAGCGAGAAAGTGCTCCGCCATCTCACGATGACTTCACCCCGAGCACGTCCGGGTCGATCAGGTCGACCTGGCCGTGCGTGGAACCTGTGGGTCCCCCACTCCTGCCCGAACCTCGGTCCGAGTGGCACCCCGGGGCGGGCAGGACTCGGCGTTCCCCGGGGTGGTGTTCGACCGGGGCAGGCTAGCAACCCCGGATCGTCAGAGGTCGACGGCCTCGCTGTGCCCGCTCGGACGCTCGCCGGTGACCTTCGTCTTCACGAACGCCAGCGCCGAGGCGATGCGACCTCCGGGGGTGTCCCAGTACTCCGCGGAGTCGGACTCCACGAGCAGCAGCGCGAGGTCCGGGGAGTCCTTGCCCTCGGGGAACCACGCCTCGACCATCGGGTTCCAGAGCTCGTCGACCTTGGCCACGTCGTGCACGATCCGGCCGTGACCCGCGACCGAGAGCCAGCTCGAGCCGTCGGAGAAGGCGAGGTTCACCCTCTTCTCGGCGTTGATGTTGGCGGCCTGCTCGCTGGTGCTGTCGATGAAGAACCACGCGTCGGCGTCGTCGGTCACCTCCTGCGGGGTCATCGGGTGGGCGTGCAGCCGACCCTGGTCGCCCGCGCCGATCGAGGTGAGCATGCAGAAGCGATCGCTGCGCATCAGCTCGACGACCTTGTCCTGCGCCATGTCGGTGGTGGGTTCGTCAGTCATACCTGCGGCGTACCCACCGATCGGTCGGGCACACGCTCAGGAGCTGAGCCGCTCCTCCAGCCGTACGACGACCGCGTCGCCCTCCTCCTTGCCGATCCGCTTGCGGATGTCGGCCTTGACGGGGAGCTTGTGCGTGCCGTCGCCCAGCGCCATGAACGAGCTCTCGAACGGCTCGTCGTCGAAGGTGCCGCGCACCTTGACCAGCCCGCCGGTGCCGAAGAACTCGGCGGAGCCGGGCATCACCACGTAGGTCCAGCCGCCCTTGGCCGGGCTCTTGCGCAGGTCAGCGGTGAACTCGTGGTCGAGTGGTCCCTGCGGGTGTGACTGCTCGGTCATGACTGCAACTCTCCCTCCGGCGCCGCGGTGGCGCCACACCCGTACAGACCCGCGCTGGACCGCCCACTCATCGGCGTGTTGGCGGCGTGTCGAACCCGCCTGCGCGCGAGGTCCGACCAATCTGGCCAAACCGCCCTCGCGCGTCCACCATTTGGACTAGTTTTCCCGGTCATGACCCTTTCCCACCGTCAGGCCCTTTCTCGTCGCAATGTCCTCCGCGGGGGAGTGGCCCTCGGTGCCGCCGCAGCCGTCGGCCCCCTCACCGCCGGAAGCGCCCAGGCCGTCACGGTCCCGCCCGGCGGGGTCTTCGACTGTGTCGTCGTCGGTGCCGGACTCTCCGGCCTCGCGGCGGCTCGCAAGCTCAAGGCGGCCGGCCGCAGCGTGGTCGTCGTCGAGGCGCGCAACCGTCCCGGTGGCCGCGTCCAGACGGTCAGCACGGTCGGCGGCGGGCTCCACTTCGACGGAGGCGCGGAGTTCATCGGTCCCACGCAGAACTCGATCCAGGCCCTGGCCAACGAGTTCGGGGTGAACACCTTCCCGACGTACAACGAGGGCACCAGCTTCTACTGGCACAACGGCGTGAAGACGCCCTACCCCGCCGCGATCGGCATCCCGATCAACCAGTCCATCGGCGAGACGGCGCTCGCGATCGCCAAGCTGAGCGCCATCTGCCTGACGATCACCCCGGGCAAGCCGTGGGAGCACCTGCTGGCGACGTACTGGGACTCGATCACCTTCAAGGAGTGGATCGACCGGACGGTCGTCTCCGCGGACGCCAAGCTGCAGCTCTCGCTGATCTGCTCCTCGACGCTGTCGGTCGGGCCCGAGCTGGTCTCGGCGCTCTTCATGTTCAACTACATCGCCTCCGCCGGCGACGCGAACAACCCCGGCACGATGTTCCGGCTGCTCAACACCAGCGGCGGCGCCCAGGAGCGGTTCTTCGACGGCGGCGCCTACCGGGTGCCCGAGGCGATGGCGAACACGATCTCCGACTCCATCGTCTACAACGCCCCGGTCACCACGATCGACACCCGCAGCGGCAAGGCCGTCGTCACCACGGCGGCCGGCACCTTCACCGGCAAGCGGGTGATCGTGGCGATGAGCCCGGCGATCTCGGGCAAGATCAGCTACCCCGGTGGCCTGACCACCAACCGCAACCGCCTGCACGCCCAGATGAAGATGGGCTACGAGGGCAAGTTCCAGGCGGCGTACGACAGCCCGTGGTGGCGCACCGAGGGCTGGAGCGGCCAGGTGATCGGCAACGGCGGTCCGATCGACGTCACCTTCGAGACCTACAGCCAGGGCAAGTACTGGCTGATGGGCTTCATCTCCGGCGAGAACATGCGCACCCGGGAGACCCAACCCGCGAACCAGCTCATGGACGACTGCACGGACGCGCTGGTCGAGGTACTTCGACTCGCGGGCCAAGACCCTGCAGGTCGACCGCGGCCTCAAGCGCTGGGACCTCGACGAGTACTCGTGGGGCGGTCCGACCGCCATCGCCGGGCGCAACGTCATCACCCGGGCCGGTACGGCGCTGCGCCAGCCGATCGGGCCGATCCACTGGGCCGGCACGGAGAGCGCCATCTACTGGCAGGGCTACATGGACGGCGCGGTGACCGCGGGCTACCGCACGGCCAACGAGGTGCACTCGGCTCTCGGCTGAGCCGGTCCTTCGGCGGGCGTGGGTGACCCACGCGTCCGCTGGGTACGGTCACGGGATGAAGACGTTCAGGGAGGGACGTCGACCCGCGCGACCGCGCAACCCGCCGCGCTGGCCCGACCCCGTCGCGCTGATCGACTGGGCGCAGGGTGCCAAGACCGTGCTGGCCGGGGTGCTCGCCTGGGTGGTGGCCACCGACGTGCTCGGCCTCGAGCAGCCCTTCCTGGCGCCGTGGGCGGCCGTCCTCGTCGTGCACGCCACCGTCTACCGGACGGTCTCGCGGGGCGGGCAGCAAGTGGTCGCGACGTTCCTCGGGGTCTTCCTGGCCTGGGCTGCCGGGGCCCTGTTCGGCGTCGGCCCGCTGGGCATGGGCGTGATGCTCGCCGCCTCGGTCGTGGTGGGTCGGGTGCGGTGGCTCGGCGAGGAGGCGATCACCATCGCCACCACCGGGATCGTGGTGCTCGCGACCAACGCCATCGACGAGTCCAACCTGCTCGCCGGCCGGTTGCTCGACACCACGGTGGGCGTCGTCGTCGGGCTCGCGGTCAACCTGCTGGTGTGGCCGCCGCTGCGCGACCGGGCCGCGTGGTCGCACGCCCACGAGCTGCCGCACGAGCTCGCGGGGGTGCTCTCCGAGATGGCCGCCGGCCTCGGGCCCGACCTCTCCTCCTCCGACGTCGAGGACTGGGTCCGGCGGTGCCGCGCGCTCGACGTGCACGTGGACGACGCGTGGGGACTGCTGACCCAGGCCCGGGAGAGCAGCCGGTTCAACCCCCGTCGCAGCCGTCCCGCGGACCTCGAGGACATCGAGGGTGCCCTGCACCGGCTCGAGCAGACCGTGGCCGAGACCCTCAGCCTGGCGCGCACGCTGGCGACGAGCGCGGACAGCGCGAACGTCTGGGACGACGCGTTCCGCGCGGAGTGGAAGCGCCTGCTCACCACGACCGCGAGCGCGCTCGACGAGAGCGACCCGGAGACGCTGTCGACCGTGCGCGACGAGCTGGGCGGGCTGGCGCGCGACCTCTCCACCGAGCGGCTCGCCGAGTCCGCCTGGCAGGAGTACGGCGGACTGCTGGTCAACCTCCGCAACATCGTCGACGCCGCGGTCGAGCTGGCCCGCTGGAGCAGCGAGGCCGGGAGCACCCCGGTCCGCCGCCAGCGCTACCTGCCGAACAGTCGGTGGTGAGGGCTAGCCTCCGAAAGAGGACACAGGACGCAGGCACATCGGCTCGAGGAGGACGGCATGACCAGCACGCTCAACCCCTACCTGAACTTCAAGGACAACGCCCGCGAGGCGATGGAGTTCTACGCGAACGCCCTCGGCGGCGAGCTGAAGGTCAACACCTTCGGCGAGTTCGGCGACTCCGGAGCCCCCGAGGCCAACCTCGTCATGCACGCCCAGCTCGAGACGCCGGCGGGCTTCACCCTGATGGCGTCCGACGCCCCTCCCGGCATGGAGCTCGACGCGGTCGGCGGCTTCGCGGTGAGTCTCAGCGGGGACGACGAGGCCGAGCTGCGGGGCTACTGGGACAAGCTGTCGGAGGGCGGCGAGGTCACGATGCCGCTGGAGAAGCAGATGTGGGGCGACATCTTCGGCATGGTCACCGACCGGTTCGGCATCAGCTGGATGGTCGACATCGTGGGTGAGCCCTCCTGACGCCGGAGCACGAGCGTCCTGCGGGGGTCGGCGACGAGACGGTCGCGGCACTCGGCAAGCTCTCGGAGGCGCTCGAGGCGGTCGAGGCCGCGCGCGGGCACCTCTACTCCTTCCACCGTCTCTCCGGCACCGCCGACCTCACCCTGGGCGAGGCCGTCTCCGGGCTGCGCGAGGCGGGCCACGACGACCTGGCCGCTCTCGTCGAGGAGCGCCTGGTCGGGCGCAACGTCCTCGAGGGCCGGTGGACGTTCCAGATCGTCGAGGAGTACGACGACACCTACTACTCCGCCTTCAAGGAGATCGAGCAGCGGGCGCGCGAGCAGCTCGTGCACGGTCGTCGCCACCTCTACGAGGCGGAGATGAAGGAGGACCGGCGCACCCACGGCAGGCGTCACCACGAGGCAGACCCGGACCCATCCACGAGAGGCCCTGAATGAAGCTCCAGCGCAGCGTCGAGACGACGGCCGCACCCGCCACGGTGTTCGCCTACCTCAGCGACTTCACCACGACCAACGAGTGGGACCCGGGCACGGTCCGCACCGAACGCGCCTCGGGCGACGGGGGTGTCGGGACCACGTACCACAACACCTCGTCGTTCATGGGGCGCGAGACGGAGCTGACCTACGAGGTGGTGCAGCACCAGCCCGACTCGCTGTTCGCGCTGCGCGGTGAGAACAAGTCGGTGGTCGCCCACGACACGATGGAGATCGCTCCCCTGGGCGCGGGGTCCCGGGTCACCTACACCGCCGACTTCGAGTTCAAGGGGCTCGGCCGCTTCGTCGCCCCGCTGCTGCGTCCGGCGCTGAAGAAGCTCGGCGACGAGGCCGAGACCGGCCTGCGCGACGCGCTGGCCAAGCTCTGATGGCCACCTTCCCCGAACGGCTGGCCACGGGTGTCGACGTGCTGATGGACCGCACCGTGGCGCCGGGGTTCACCCGGATCGGCTCGGCCGTGCGCAGCCGGCTGCCCGGCTGGCCGGCGGATCCGCCCCCCGGCGCGCTGGTCGGCCGCACGGCAGCGGTCACGGGCGCGACGTCCGGGCTGGGCCTCGCGACGGCCGAGGGTTTCGCTCGTCTCGGGGCGAGCGTGCGGCTCGTCGTACGCAACGAGGAGAAGGGGGCCGAGGTCCGGGAGCGCCTCGAGAAGCTGGTGCCGGGCGCCGAGGTCGCGGTCGACCGCTGCGACGTCTCCGACCTCGACGACGTACGCCGCTTCGCCGAGCAGCTCGACGTCGAACGCCTCGACGTGCTGGTGCACAACGCCGGCTCGATGCCGGAGACCCGGACCGAGTCGCCCCAGGGCCACGAGCTGACGATGTCGCTGCACGTCCTCGGGCCGGTGCTGATGACCGAGCTCCTGCGGCCGGTGCTCGGCGGCCACGACGCACGCGTGCTGCTGGTGACCTCCGGGGGGATGTACGGCCAGGCGCTGCGGGCCGACGACCCGGAGTTCCTCCGTGGCGACTACAGCCCGACGACCGCCTACGCCCGGAGCAAGCGCGCCCAGGTCGAGCTGCTGCCCGTGCTCACGCGCCGGTGGGCCGGGCCGCGGATCGGTGTGCACGCCACCCACCCGGGATGGGCGGACACCCCGGGTGTGGAGGAGTCCCTGCCCCGGTTCCACACGCTCACCGGTCCGCTGCTGCGTGATGCCGCGGGCGGCGCCGACACGACCGTCTGGCTCGCGGCGACGGCGCCGCAACCGCCGTCCGGCCAGCTGTGGCACGACCGTCGCCCCCGCCCGACGCACCTGCTCCGCAAGACCCGCACGGGCGAGGCCGAGCGGGACCGGATGTGGGCGTGGGTGCGGGAGCAGACCGGCCTGGACGGCTGAGCCTCGCGCAGGCGAGGACTGGAATCCTCCTGCGTGGATACATAGCCGGTGTGAACGGTCGCCACGAGACCGAGACCGAGCGGTCCGACCGCAACTGGATCGAGCTGATCCAGGAGCTGCGCGTCGCCCAGACGGGGATCCAGGTGCTGGCCGGGTTCCTGCTGACGCTGCCGTTCAGCTCACGCTTCGACGACATCACCGACCGGCACCGCTACACCTTCCTGGTCGCCTTCAGCCTGGCCGTGGTCACCGTGGGGCTGATGACCGCTCCCGTCTCGCTGCACCGGTTCCTGTTCGCCAAGCACAAGAAGGACACCGTGGTCCGGGTCGGCGCGTGGTTCGCGAAGGCCGGGATGGTGTCCATGGGCCTGACCCTGGTGGCCGTCGTCGTGCTGATCTTCGGGGTGGTGGTGGACGACACGGCAGCGCTGATCGCCGGCGCGGCGGTCCTCGTCTTCTACTCGCTGGCCTGGGGCGTCCTGCCGCTCGTCGTCCTGCAGCGGACGCGGGACGTCGGACGGCTAGTCGACCTGGACGTCGTGCGGCCGGCCGGGATCGTCGTACACCGGCTCCGGGTGGCCGCTGCGGACCGCCTCGAGCTGGGCGCACACGGCGATCCCGAAGAACAGCGCGATCGCGGAGAGCAGGCTCCACAGGAGCAGCGCGAAGATGCCGGCGAGCGGACCGTAGACCGCACCGAACGACGGGCTCTGGTGCACGTACGCCGCCAGCAGCCCCGTCGACACGAGCGTCAGCACGACCGCCACGCCGGACCCGAGTGCGAGCCAGGAGAGGCTCGGCTGTCGGCGTCGGGGAGCGTGGTCGAGGATGACCGCGATCGTGAACACCAGCAGCAGCACGCCGACCGGCCAGCGCGCGACGTTCCACGCGAGCACGACGCCCTCGCTCCAGCCGTAGTCACGGGCCATCGCATCGGCGAACGCCCCACCGGCGACGAGCAGCAGGAACCCGAGCCCGACGGGCAGGGCGAGCACGGCGGTCATCACCGCGGCGCGACCGTACTTCGCCGGCGCGCGCCGGTCCCGGCGGATCCCGTAGATCCGGTTGCTGCCCCGCTCCACCTGGCCCATCGCGGTGGTCATCGAGACCAGCGCGAAGAACAAGCCGATCACCAGGGCGACCTCGCCGGCCTGCTCGCTGGAGGTTGGCCCGGTGACCGCCGAGGCGAGCGCGTCGCGGCTGCCCGAGCCCGGAGAGATGGCCTCGATCGTCCGGGCCAGCACCCGGGCCGGCCGCTCCTCGTCGATGTCGGCGGCCAGACCGGTCAGCGCCAGCATGAACGGGACGACGGCGAGGCAGGCCTGGAAGGCGAGGGCCCGCGAGCTGGTGAATCCGTCGCCGTAGCGGAAGCGCAGGAACGAGTCCACGAGCAGGCGGCGCAGCCCGGTCCGGCGTACGACGTGCCAGGCGTCCTCGGCGTCGAGCTCGTCGCCGTCCATCTCGGTGGTGACCGGGACGGTCCGAGCTGTGCCCATGCCCGGCAGTCTAGGAAGGCTGTCGCGACCGGAGCCGGTCTGGCATGTTGGCCCGGGGGATGAACGCTCGGGAGGGAGCACGGCGGTGCGTCACACGGACTGGTTGCTGACCAAGCAGGAGCGGGCGAACGCCCAGACCCGGCTCGACGACCGGCACCCGGGGGACGCGGCCTGGTCCGAGGGCAACCTGGTCCGGCCGCTGATCCACGGCAGCACCTACTTCGCCGAGCTGTTCGAGCGCATCGAGGCGACGCAGCCCGGCGACCTGGTGTTCTTCACCGACTGGCAGGGCGACGCCGACGAGCAGCTGCTCGGCCGCCCCGGGACCGAGGTGGTGGAGGTGCTGGGCCGCGCCGACGAGCGCGGGGTCGACGTACGCGGGCTGATCTGGCGCTCGCACATGGAGATGCTGAACTTCAGCGCCAGCCAGAACCGGCTGCTCGGCCGCCAGCTCCAGTCGCGGGGCGCCGAGGCGCTCCTCGACATGCGGGTGCGCATGGGCGGGTCGCACCACCAGAAGCTGGTCGTGATCCGGCACCGAGACCAGCCCGAGCGCGACATCGCCTACGTCGGCGGCATCGACCTGTGCCACTCCCGTCGCGACGACGCCGAGCACCTCGGTGACCCGCAGGCGCTCGGGATGGCGTCGGAGTACGGCGACACCCCGCCCTGGCACGACGTGATGGCCGCGATCACCGGCCCGGCGGTGTACGACGTCGAGACCGTCTTCCGCGAGCGGTGGGAGGACCCGACCCGCCTCACCCGGCACCCGTTGTACTGGAGCCAGGACAAGATCCTGCGGATGGACATGTCCCCCGACCCGATGCCCGAGCAGGCGCCACCGCCACCCTCGCCGGAGGGCGCCCCGCACCTGGTCCAGCTGCTGCGCACCTACCCGAACCTGCGCCGCGGGCGCGACTACCCCTTCGCCCGGGGTGGGGAGCGCAGCGTGGCGCGCGGCTACAGCAAGGCGGTGTCGCGGGCACGGAAGCTGATCTACATCGAGGACCAGTACCTCTGGGGACAGCACGTCGGGGACGTGTTCACCGAGGCGCTGCACGACCACCCGGACCTGCACGTGATCGCGGTGGTCCCGCTGTTCACCGACCAGGAGGGGTTCATGGCACGGACGCCGCAGCTCCTCGGCCGGGCCCGGGCGATGCGGCAGATGGCCGAGGCGGCGCCGGACCGGGTGGCGATCTACGGGATCGAGAACCACCGCGGGACCCCGGTCTACGTGCACGCGAAGGTCTGCGTCATCGACGACACCTGGGCGACCATCGGCTCGGACAACTTCAACCGGCGGTCGTGGACCCACGACTCCGAGCTGTCGGCGGTGGTGGTCGACCCGTCGGCGGAGGACCACTCTCCCTACGCGCGACGGCTCCGGCTCACGCTCGCGGCCGAGCACCTCGACCGGGAGGTGGACCCCTCGGACCCGGACTCCCTGCTCGAGGTGATGGACGACTGCGTGGACGCGCCCGGGCACCTTCGCGGCGTACGACGAGTCGGCCCGCCGGCTCGACGCGTGGCACGACGGCGGCCGGATCGGCGAGCGACCACCGGGACGGCTGCGTCGCGTCCACCCTCCCGAGCTGAGCCGGCTCGCCGAGGCGGCGGTGCTCGCGCCGTACCTGCTGCTGCACGACCCGGACGGCCGACCGCGGCCGCTGCGCCAGAAGGATGGCTTCTGAGCGCAGGGCCGCGGTGCCGGGTGGGCCGGGGTCACCGGCACGCGATCACCGAGATCTCGACGGCCATGCCGGGCACGGCGAGCGCCACGACCTGGCACGCGATGCCGCCGGAGGGGATGTTGCCGGCCTGGGCGAACCGCTTCCCGACCTGCTCGGCGCCCTGGGTGAAGTAGTCCTCCAGCGAGGTGGTGTGCACGTCGTAGCGGACCACGTCGGCGAGGGTCATGCCGGCCGCGGCCAGCACCGTCTCGACGTTGTCCATCGTGAGTGCGGCCTGGCCGGCCATGTCGCCCTCGGCGACGAGCTGGCCGTCGGGGTCGATCGGGCCCTGCCCGGCGACGTACATCGTCTGCTGCGGGGCCTCGACCAGCACCGCCTGCGAGTAGCCGTGCGCGTCCTGCCAGGTCCACGGGTTGATGGTCTGCGTCTTCATGGTGGTGTTCCTCTCGGGTGGTGGGTGGCGGTGCTGGGGGTTCAGGGCTGGACGGGGCGGTTGCTGCGGATGGTGTGCAGCGGGTCGGAGACCTGCTTGGCGGCGGACAGCCGCTCGCGGGTCGCGGGGCTCCACCACTTGCCGGGGTCCTCGTCGAACTCCAGGAAGTTCAGGAGGGTCCGGCCGCTCGCGACGTGCGCGACCGCGGCCCCGAGCCGGCCGAAGAACATCTCGATCGGCGCGACCAGCTCGGGCACGGCGGGGACGCCGAGCGCGAACAGGTTGTAGGGCTCGGTGACCGGTCCGTGCGAGCCGTGGCCCTCCCGGTCCTCGGCGAAGGCGCCACCGAAGTGGCGGATCTGCACGATCGTCAGCGGTGACCCGCTGTCGGGTCCGACGGTGGCGACCAGCGCGTCGATGGCAGCGTCGTCGAGCTCGTCGAGCAGCTGCGAGCGCTGCATGCCCGGCATCGGGTCGGTGGGCTCCTCCGCGATCGAGCCGAGGGCGCTCAGCGGCACCTCGCCGACGAGGTCCATCGCCATCCCCGGGATCGCGCGGTAGGCCGCCAGGTGCGGCTCGGCCTCCTCGCGGCCCCCGATGAACGCGACGGCGACCGAGGCGAACGCCTTGCCGCGGATCGGCTCGGGCACCTCGGGCAGCGGCGGGAACTGGTAGACGTGGAACCACGTCGTCAGCTGCTCGGGAGCGTTCTCGGTCTGCTGCCTGAAGGTCCGCAGGACCTCGGCCATCTGCTCGAGCGGCCACAGGAAGCGGCCGCCGTACACCTCGGGGCAGGGGTGCAGCGCGACCTCGATCCTCGTGATGATGCCGAAGTCGCCGCCGCCGCCGCGGACGGCCCAGAACAGCTCGGCGTCCTCGGTGGCGCTGAGCCGGCGGCAGCGGCCGAGGCCGTCGACCAGCTCGACGCTGACGATGCTGTCGGCACCGAGGCCGTAGGCCCGGCCGAACCAGCTGATGCCGCCGGTGATGGTCATGCCGGTGACCGACGGGTCCGGGTTGGAACCGCACAGGAAGGTCAGGCCGGTGCCCTCGAGGGCGGCGCACAGCTCGCCGGCCTTGACGCCGGAGCCGACCGTCGCCGTGCGGCGCTCGACGTCGACCTCGATGCCGCCGAGGCCGCGGGTGCGGAGCAGCACGGTCTGGTCGAG
The DNA here is from genome assembly GCA_963722835.1 of uncultured Actinomycetota bacterium. Taxonomy (GTDB): domain Bacteria; phylum Actinomycetota; class Actinomycetes; order Propionibacteriales; family Nocardioidaceae; genus Marmoricola. The sequence continues at coordinate 442,140 of CAVROK010000010.1, read as the reverse complement.
GGCGGTGAGGCCGCTGTGACCGGTCGGCTGTGCGGTCACCTGGAAGCCGTGGTCGACGGCCCAGCGGACGGCGGCGACCACGTCGTCGGCGTCGTGGACCTCGAGGACGGCCATCGGGTGCTGCGGGATGTTGACCACCCACGCGGCGCGGGCCGCGTCCCAGGTGGGGTCGGCGGGGGTGTGCACGCGGCCGGCGACGCGGCGACGCAGGTCGTCGATGGCGTGCGACTGGTTGCTGGTCCGGGTGGGCTGTGACGTGGTCTGGGCCGGGATCGTGGTGGTGGGCAGGGTCTCGGACATCGGGGTGTTCCTCTCGGGTCGATCGGTTCGCCTTCGAACCGGTGACCCGAGGTTGGTCGACACCGCTTGCACGGCTCTTGCCGCGCACTTGCACCTGACTCAGGACAGGCGTGCGAGGAGGGCCTCGGCGCGGCGCTTCCACGGCAGGCACTGCAGCCGCTCGTTGAGCACGACGGCCTCCCGGGCGTGGACGAGTGCCCTGCGCGCGGTCGCCGAGGGCGGCGTACCCGGCAGCCACGAAGTGGTCGACGACGCCGAGATGGTCGATGGAGCCGTAGCTGACCGGCGCGCCGAGATGGCCCTCGAGCGGAGCCAGCGCCGCACGCACCTCGTCCGGGGTGCCCGTCTCGCTCAGCACGAGCAGCCGCAGGCAGCGGCCGGCGTTGGCGCTGTAGTCGACCACCTCGTCGGGGGCCGGCTCCCCGAGCAGCGCGTGGGCTGCCTCCGGGCGTCCGGACTCGAGCAACGCGTGCGCGACGAGGGCCCGGACCGGCATCCCGCTCTGCTCGGCCAGCGCGACGGTGGCCTCCGCCACCGGGGCCCCGACCGGGCCTCTCCGGATGCTGTGCAGGCACTCCAGCTCGCGACTGGCGATGTAGCCGTCCCGGCGGTGGGTCTCCACGACCTCGTCGATCAGCCGGTCGTGCGCCGGGTCGTCGAGGTCGCGCGCCCGGGTGGCCCGCCACCAGCCCAGCGGGATCTCCAGCCCGCTGTGCCGCAGCTCGGCGGCCGCCTCGGCACAGCGACGGATGGCTTCGTCGGCGCCGTCGGGGTCGCCGGAGTCCCACCGGGTGTGCCCGAGGTGGAACAGCGCCGTCACCCCGAGCTCGTCCACCGGCCCGAGGGCGAGCAGCTCCTCCGCGAGCTCCAGCCGGCCGGCAGCGTCCCAGCTGCCTGCCGAGGCGACGAGGCGCAGCATCATCACCTCGCGCAGGAGCTCGACGTCACCGGTCGTGCGAGCGAGGTCGACGGCACGACGGCCGTACTCCTCGACGATGACGCTCTTCCAGCCGTAGAAGTACTCCAGCTGGAGGATGGCCAGCAACCGTGCCTGGAGGTCGGGCGCGACGTGCGGGATGGCCTCGGTCAGCACCTCGATGAACGGGGTGTGCACCACGCCGTGCTCGCGCCACGACCAGGCCCCGGCCCGGCTCAGGACCGCGGCGGACTCCGCGACCATGCTCCACTCGCCGTGCTCGCTGGCGATGCGCACGGCGGTGTCGAGGGCGCTGTGGGCCTCGGCCATCCGTCCGAGCCGGATCAGCGCCGCAGCGACGCCCCGGTGGGCCTCGGCCGCGGTCGGCGACTCCGGCTCGCAGTCGGAGAGCACCTGCTGCCACAGGTCGAGCGCCTCCGGGTGCGCGTGGCGCGACACGGCCACGGCTGCCGCGCGGGCCAGCCACGTGCATGCCCGCGCGGCGTGGCCCTCGCCGAGCGGGGCGGCGAGGTGGGCGTGGTGGGCGATCGTGGTGCTCGCGTCGGCCGTGCGCTTGCGCCGGTCCTCGATCACGTGACCGGCGCGGTCGTGCAGCCGCATCCGTCGAGCGGCGCTGATCTCGGCGTACAGGCTCTCCCGCGCGAGCGCGTGGACGAAGACGTAGCCGGCGTCCTGGCTCTCGAGCAGGCCGCTGGTCGAGCGCGAGGTCGAGCTGGTCGAGGCACTCGTCGACCGAGACGCCGGCGAGCTCGGCGACGAGGTCGGGGTCGACGGACCGGCCGAGCACGGCGGCGGCGGCGAGCGTGCGGACGACCGGCTCGGGGAGGCGCTGGATGCGTTGGCGCAGGACGTCGCGGATGCCGTCGGGCACCGGCAGGGCCGCCGGGTCGACGCGCGCGAGGTCGGGTACGCCGGCGAGCTGGCGGGCGTACTGGAGCACGAAGAACGGGTTGCCGCCCGTCACCTCCGCGACGAACGCGTCGAGCTGCGGGTCGTGCTCGCCCACGGACTCGGTCGAGCAGCGCACCGACCGACGCGTCGTCGAGTCCGTCGAGCCGCAACCGTTCGGCGCCCGCCCGGGCCAGCACGGCCAGGGTGTCGACGAGCGCGTCGCTGGTCGTGGCCTCGGTGGTGCGTCGCGTGACCAGCACCGCCACCGGCATCGGTGCCCCCGAGCTCGCGAGGTGCCGGAGCAGCTGCAACGAGGTGGCGTCGGCCCAGTGGACGTCCTCGAGGACCAGCAGGAGGGGTGACTGCGCCGACGACCGCGCGACGCAGGTCGACGACCGCGTCGAACATCCGGAGCCCCGTCCCGGCTCCGCCGGTGGTCTCGACGGGCTCGCCCTCGGTGAGCAGCGGGACGAGCAACGGGTCCACCTCGCCGCCGTCGCTGAGCGCCCGCACGATCGCCAGCCACGGCCACAGCGGCGGCGCGTAGTCACCCTCGTGGCACCGCCCCACCAGCACCTGGAACCCGTCGCGCTCCGACGCGTCCGTGACGTCCGCGACCAGCCTCGACTTGCCGATCCCGGGCTCGCCGGCGACGAGCAGGAAGCGCAGGCTGCCGGTGTCGCGCGCGGCCTCGATCGTGGCCGAGGCGCTCTCCACGGCCTCCGCGCGGCCGATGGTGCCGGGGCGCGCCTCCGCGGGCCCGGCCGAGGTCGGACGTGCCGGTGGCCGAACGGGCCGCGGGGTCGGCTGCGCCGCCGTGGCCAGGGCCGGGTCCTGCCGGAGCACGGCCTCCTCGAGCCTGCGGATCTCCTCCGACGGGTCCACGCCCAGCTCGTCGGCCAGCCGCTCGCGCAGCCGGCGCAGGGTGTCGAGGGCGTCGGCCTGTCGCGAGCACTGGTACTGCGCCAGCGCGAGCAACGACCACATCCCCTCGCGGTAGGGGTGCTGTCCGGCGAGCTCGGCCAGCCCTCGCAGTGCCTCGTCGGGACGACCGAGGTCGATCAGGGCACGCGCACGCACCTCCTCCATCGTGACGAGCAGCTCCTCGAGCCGGCTCGTCTCGGCCAGCACGACGGGGGAGTCGCAGTCGGCGTACGGCGCGGCCGTCCAGAGCGACAGCGCCTGCTCGGCCAGCCGCAACCGCTCGTCCGCGGAGTCGGCCGCGAGGCGCCTCGCCGGCGACGGTCTCGAAGGTCCACGTGTCGACGTCGGAGGTGTCCGCGACGAGCGAGTAGCCCGCCGCCGTGCTCACCAGCCGCGACCCCGCGCGCGCCTTCCGGTCCGGCTCGAGCTGGGACCGCAGCCGCGACACGGCCACCTGGAGCGCCGCGAGGGACTGGCCCGGCGCATCGTCACCCCACACCTCGGCGACCAGCCGCTCCGCCGCCACCGGGGCGCCGTGCGCGGCGAGCAGGACCGCCAGCACCCCCCGCTCGCGTCGTCGGGTGAGCGAGGAGCTCGGTGCCGCCCACCCGGATCGCCATGGCGCCGAAGGCGGAGTAGCTGCACGCTCACGCCGGTCATGCTAGGTGTCGTCGCTTGACCCGGGGGGCAAGGTTGGGGGCATGGCAGACGTGGAGGTCCAGAAGAACGACGACGCCCGGCGCTACGAGGCGTACATCGACGGCGAGCGGGTCGGGTTCGCGGAGTACCAGCTGACCGACCAGCTGGTGGTCTTCACCCACACCGAGGTCGAGGACAAGTGCGAGGGGCTGGGCGTCGGCTCGGCGCTGGCGCGGGCGGCGCTCGACGACGTACGCGCCGGTGGGGACCGCAAGGTGCTGCCGCTGTGCCCGTTCATCAAGGGGTGGATCGCGCACCACCAGGACTACCAGGACCTGGTGTACGGCGCTCCGCTGAGCACCGCCCGGGACTGACCGGTGGGGCACGTCGACGTCGTGGTCGTCGGGGCCGGCCTGTCCGGGATCGGCGCGGCGTACCGGCTGCGCACCGAGTGCCCCGACCGCTCCTTCACCGTGCTCGAGGCGCGCGAGGCGATGGGCGGCACCTGGGACCTGTTCCGCTACCCGGGCGTGCGGTCGGACTCCGACATGTTCACCCTCGGCTACCAGTTCAAGCCGTGGACGGCCGACAAGGCGATCGCCGACGCCGAGACGATCCTCGACTACATCCACGAGACCGCCGCGGAGTTCGACCTCGAGAAGCACGTCCGCTACCGCACCAAGGTCGTCGGCGCCGACTGGTCGAGCGAGCGATGCCCGCTGGACGCTGCGCCTCGAGACCCCCGAGGGCCCGGCCACGATGACGTGCGGGTTCCTCTACTCCTGCGCCGGCTACTTCGACTACGACCGTGGCCACACCCCGGAGTTCCCCGGGCTCGAGGACTTCGACGGGCGAGGTGGCGCACCCGCAGTTCTGGCCCGAGGACCTGACCTACGACGACCAGCGGGTCGTGGTCATCGGCAGCGGTGCGACCGCCGTGACCCTCGTGCCGGCGATGGCGGAGCAGGCCGCGCACGTGACGATGCTCCAGCGCAGCCCCACCTGGATCGGCGCCCTGCCCGGACGCGACGCCGTCGCCGATGTCCTGCGCGAGAGGCTCCCGGCGGCGATGGCGCACCGGATCATCCGGATCGAAGAACATCGTGTTCACCCTGGGGTTCTACAACTTCTGCCGGCGCTTCCCCGACCGTGCCCGGGCGCTGCTCCTCGGACTGGCCACGCAAGCGGCTGCGTGACGAGCAGCTGGTCGAGGAGCACTTCACCCCGACGTACGACCCCTGGGACCAGCGCTTCTGCCTGGTGCCCGACGCCGACCTGTTCCGCGCGATCCGGCACGGCGACGCCGAGGTGGTCACCGACCACGTCGAGCGCGTTCGTGCCCGAGGGCATCCGGCTGCGGAGCGGGCGGGTGCTCGAGGCGGACCTCGTCGTCACCGCGACCGGCCTGACCCTGAAGCCGTTCGGCGGGATCGCGCCCTCGGTCGACGGCGAGACCGTCGACCTGCACGAGCAGTTCGTCTGGCAGGGCGCGATGCTCACCGGCCTGCCCAACTTCGCGGTCTGCATCGGCTACACCAACGCCTCCTGGACGCTGCGGGCCGACCTCACCCACCGGCTGGTCTGCCGGGTGCTCAACCACCTGTCCCGCCACGACCTCGTCGCCGCGGTCCCGTCGCCGAGGGGCGAGCTCGAGGAGCGGCCGCTGCTCGACCTGAGCTCGGGCTACATCCAGCGCGCGATCGACCAGTTCCCGCGGCAGGGCGACCGCGGGCCGTGGCGGGTCCGGCAGAACTACCTGATCGACTCGGTGACCACGCTGAACCGGCGGCTCGAGTCGTCGATGGACTTCACCCCGCGCTCCGCCGTACGCGACGCGGGTGACTCGGTGCCCGCCTGACGGCGCCCGGGTCGAGCCGATCGACGGACTGCACCGTGAGCTCGTTCGGTGACGGACCACACCGGCCGACGCGCTGCCCGGGGTGGCACGTCCTCGGCGTAGCCCCGTCGGGAGACCCGAGAGTACTCCCGCCAGTGGCACGCTCCGCGGCGTGCACGTCGGGATGCCCGGGTACCGTCGCAGCGCCGGGCAGGCCTCGACGGGCACCCGTGTGCCGCAGCGAGTCGAGCGGCGGCAAGTGCTCAGACCGTGCTCGCGGCGCTCGCGCTAGTCCGCGCCGGCGGTCCTCCGAGCTGACGGCGGCTGAGACGGCGCGCATAACCCCGACCGGTGTGTAGGCGTTTGACTGCACATGTCCACCAAGCGACCCCTGATCGCCGCTGCCCTGAGCCTGGGCCTCGTGCCGGCACTGCTGTCCGTCGTCGTGCCCTCGGTCTCCGGTGGGGCGCAGGCGGCGACGCCGAAGTACAACGCGACGATCACCCGCACCACGCACGGCATCCCGCACGTCACGGCGAAGGACTGGGGGTCGCTCGGCTTCGGTTCCGGGTACGCCGCCGCCGGCACCTCGATCTGCACGCTCGCCGACACCGTGCTGACCGCGCGCGGCCAGCGCTCGCGCTACCTCGGCCCGGACAAGAGCTTCGACGACCAGGTCTCGATGACCGGCACCAACCTCCAGGTGGACACGCTCGTCACCGACCTGCACGACCGCAAGGTCGTGGAGAACCTGATGGCCTCGAAGGCCGGCCCGGGCGCGCAGGCGCGCCAGATGGTGGAGGGGTACGCCGCCGGCGTGAACGCGTGGCTGCGCAAGACCGGTGGCACCGCGAAGATCTCCGACCCGACATGTCGCGGGGCGGCGTACATCCAGCCCAACGCGACCGCCCTGGACATCTGGTACGGCGTCTACCTCGCCAACCTGATCGCCTCGACCGGCCACTTCGTCCCGCAGATCACCGAGGCCACGCCGCCGAGCCCCAGCGACCCCGGCATCCCCGAGCTGCCGGTGAACGCGTCGTTCCAGGACGCCCCGAAGCAGCTGCCCGACAGGAACAAGCTGCTGGCGGCGCTCGGCAAGGACCCGAAGTCGCCGTTCGGCTCCAACGCCACCGCGATCGGCGGCAGCGCGTCGACGACCGGCCGCGGCATGGTCCTCGGCAACCCGCACTTCCCGTGGCGCGGCCGCTACCGGTTCACCCAGCAGCAGCTGACGATCCCCGGGCAGTACGACGTCGCGGGCGCCAGCCTGATCGGCTCGCCGGTGGTCAACATCGGCTGGAACAAGAACGTCGCGTGGAGCCACACCGTCTCGACCGCCTACCGGTTCACGCCGTACGAGTACCAGACGCTCGGAACCGGCACCTCCTACCTGACCACCGAGGGCGTCAAGCAGGTCGACGAGCGCTCGCCGAAGGTGACGGTCAAGAACGCCGACGGCTCGCTGTCGACGGTGACCCGGAAGCTCTACCGGACCGACGAGGGCTACGTGCTCGACGACCCGGCGACGTTCATGAACTGGACGCCCACGAGCTTCTTCGCGCTCCGTGACGCCAACGGTGAGCAGCTGCGCACGATCGACACGTTCCTCGAGATGGGCAAGGCGACCGGCGTACGCGACCTGCTCGCCCGGCAGGACAAGGCCGGCGGGATGCCGTGGGTGAACACGACGGCGGCCGACCGCAACGGGGACGCGCTGTACGCCGACCACTCGGTCGTCCCGAACGTCTCCAACGACCTGGCCCAGAAGTGCATGACCCCGATCGGCCGGGTGCTGTTCCAGGTCGCCGGGCTGCCCGGTCTCGACGGCACCCGCGCCGCGTCCGACTGTGCCTGGGGCACGGACGCCGACGCCCAGCGGCCCGGGATCCTCGGACCGAAGAACCTGCCGGCGACGGTGCGCCGCGACTGGACGATGAACGCCAACGACTCCTACTGGCTGCCGAACCCGGCGCAGAAGCTCGAGGGCTTCGCGCGGATCATCGGCTGCGAGAAGTGCCAGCGGACGCTGCGCACCCGGATGGTCGACCGCTACGTGATCGACGCGCTGGCGAAGGGCAAGATCTCGCCGACCCAGCTCCGCGGGTTCCAGCACGAGAACCGGGTGATGGGCGCCGAGGCGATGAGCGAGGGCAACGACCTCAACGAGGTCTGCGCGCTCGCACAGGGCGGTGACGCCTGCGACGTCCTGCGCGCCTGGGACCGCACCTCCAACGTGAACAGCCGCGGCAACCACATCTTCGAGGAGTTCGTGAAGCGGCTGCCGACGGCACCGGTCCTCGGCACGGAGACCTACTGGGTCAAGCAGTGGGACGAGCGCGACCCGATCGGGACGCCGCGCAACCTCAACGAGGTCGACCCCCAGGTGATCCAGGCGATGAAGGACGCGATCGCCTTCCTGCGCAGCAAGAACATCGCGATGAACGCCACCTGGGGATCGCTCCAGGTCGCCGGTGACACCGGTGCTCCCGCGATCCCGCTCGGTGGCGGGCTCGGCGACGAGACCGGCAACGCCAACGCGCTCGCGTCGCGCAACCCGGTGGCCAACAGCGGTGCGTACAAGCCGGTCACCTACGGCTCCTCGCACATCCAGGCGATCTCGTTCCTCGACGGCGGCGGTGTGGACACGAAGACGATCCTCACCTACGGCCAGTCCGAGGACCCGACCTCGCCGTGGTCGAAGGACCAGACCGAGATGTTCGGCAAGAAGCAGTGGGTCAGCTTCCCGTTCACGTCCGCCCAGATCAGCAGCCAGCAGGTCTCGAGGCTGACGGTCACCGGCTAGGCCAGGTCGGCGACCAGCCGTTCGACGCGTCCGCGGATCTCGTCGCGGATCGGCCGCACCTGCTCGATGCCCTGACCGGCCGGGTCGTCGAGCACCCAGTCCTCGTAGCGCTTGCCCGGGAAGTACGGGACACTCGTCCCCGCACCCCATCGTCACGACGACGTCGGCGCCCTGCACCGCGTCGGGCGTGAGCACCTTCGGCTGCTCGGCGGCGAGGTCGATCCCCTCCTCGGCCATCGCCGCGACCGCGACCGGGTTGACCTGGTCCGCAGGCTGCGACCCGGCGGAGCGTACGTCGATCCGGTCACCGGCGAGGTGCTGGAGATAGCCGGCCGCCATCTGCGAGCGGCCCGCGTTGTGCACGCAGACGAACAGCACGACGGGTCGATCGGTCATGGGGTGACCTCCTGGCGGGGAGCGGCGTACAGGAACCGGACGAGCGCGATCGCGAGCAGACCGCCCAGCAGCTGCATCAGCACGAACATCGGCGCGGAGGCCGGGGCGATGCCGGCGAAGGTGTCGGAGAACATCCGCGCCACGGTGACGGCCGGGTTGGCGAAGCTGGTCGAGCTGGTGAACCAGTACGCCGCCGCGATGTACCCGCCCACGACGTACGCCACCGTCTCGGGCCTGTCGCCGCGCAGGCACCCGACGACGAGCAGCACCAGGCCGAGGGTCGCGACGACCTCACCCAGCCAGAGCCCGCCACCGGTCCGTTCGTGCGTGGAGAACGCGACCGCGTCGAGGTCGAACATCAGGTTGGCGAGCACGGTGCCGAGCACGCCGCCGACGACCTGCGCCGCGACGAGGACGGCCGCCGTGCGGGTGCCGAGCAGGCCGAGCGCGCGCTCGACCAGCGTGACCACGGGGTTGAACGAGGCGGAGACCGGTTGCAGCGCGAGGATCAGCGCCACGAGGACGGCGCCGGTGGCCAGCGAGCTCTCGAGCAGCTGCAGGCCGGGTCGGCCGGGGCTGAGGCGCTGGGCCGCGATGCCCGAGCCGACGACCGCCATCACCAGGAAGGCGGTGCCGACCAGCTCCGCACCCGCCCGGCGGCGGAGGGTCACGCGGTGACCCCGCCGAGCAGTGCGCTCAGGTCGGCCAGTGCCTCGCCGCGCACGCGGTAGTAGACCCAGACGCCGCGCTTGCTGCGGTCGAGCAGGCCGACCTCGTGGAGCACCTTGAGGTGGTGGCTGATCGTGGGCTGGGAGAGGTCGAAGGCGTCGTTGAGGTCGCACACGCAGGCCTCCTGGCCGTCGTACGACGCCACGAGGGAGAGCAGCCGCAGCCTGCACCGGGTCGGCCAGCGCCTTGAGCAGCGGGGCGATCCGGGCCGCCTCGTCGGCGCCGAGCGGCTGCTTGAGCAGCGGCGAGCAGCAGGCGACCTGCTCGGTGGGCGTGAGGAGGGTGAGGGAAGACTTCGACACTCGTCAATATTGACAGATGTCTATGTCCGTGGCAACCTCCCGAGACATTGACATTCATCAATGTCTGAACGAAGGAGAACCCATGTCCCGCGTCCAGCTCGCCCTCAACGTCGACGACCTCGAGCAGTCGATCGCCTTCTACTCCACGCTGTTCGGCACCGAGCCGGCCAAGGTCAAGCCCGGCTACGCCAACTTCGCCGTCGCCGAGCCCGCCCTCAAGCTCGTGCTGATCGAGAACCCCGGCCGCGGCGGCTCGATCAACCACCTCGGTGTCGAGGTCTCCGACACCGACACCGTCGAGCGCGAGCAGACCCGGCTCGCCACGGCCGGCCTGGCCGCGACCGAGGAGCGCGACACCACCTGTTGCTACGCCCGGCAGGACAAGTTCTGGGTCGAGGGCGCCCCCAACGGCGAGCAGTGGGAGATCTACACCGTGCTCGAGGACACCCCCACCTTCGGCACCACCTCCGCCGACGACCACACGATGAGCGCCACCGCCCCCTGCTGCTCGCCGACCGGGCCACTCTACGCCTGCGCGTGAATACGCCGAGCGGGCACTGGTTGCACGCAACAAGCCGAGGGGGAACGGTGCTGTCATCAGTGCCCGTCAGCCGAGACCACCGGAATCGCCCTCTCGGCGTGACGGCGGTCAGCGGGCGGTGGCCAGGCGACCTCGCTGGACGAGGCGGGCGCCGACCACGAAGTTCGGGGCGTAGCAGGCGATCGCCAGGACGATGCCGAGCACGCCGCCGAGGACACCGAAGGCGACCATCGGGAGCAGCGACAGGGGCACCAGCCACCACGAGATGACACCGGCGCGGGCCAGGCCGGCGAACAGCACGGGGAAGCCGAGCAGGCCGAACAGCTTGGCGGTGAGCAGCCAGACCGAGATCGAGGCGGCGCCGTTGACGTGCTCGAAGATGTCGACCGCCTGGCCCATCGAGAGCTGGTTGTCGAGCGCCTCGAGCACCCAGTCGGAGTAGAGCAGCCCGGTGAACTGGATCGACCCGAACGCCGCGGCGAGTCCGCCGACGACGGTCAGGGTGCGACCCCGAGGGCCGCGGACCAGGCCGATCGCCGCGAGGGCGGCGAAGGCGAACAGCACCCACGAGTAGTGGAACAGGTTCGCCGACAGGGCGGTCATGAACGGGTCGTCGCCGAGCGAGTCGATGTACGACGAGGCGCTGCCGTCCTCCTGCGGGGGAGACGTGGCGGCGCCGGCGACGAACAGCAGCGGTGCCGCGATCATCGACGAGTCCGCCGAGCACGGTCAGCGTGCGGCCGGTGTCGGAGCTGGAGTGAGAGGTGGTGGTGTCCTGCGTGTGGAGCGTGGTGGTCATCGTCGTTTCCTCAATGGTGGTGGGGGTTTCTGCGATGACCAGAACGCTAGGAGACACGAGACGGAGCACCCGCGCGGATCGAGCTGCGGAGACCAAACCCGCGGAGACTCCGGAGACCACCCGCGAGGCGCCGCGGGTCCTCCCCGGGTAGGACCCCCGGTCGTGTGCCGGAACGACGTGCGGCGGGCCCTCCGGCTGCGTACATTTCTGCCATGCATCGCCCGGCTCGCCTCGACAGCGTCTACGTCATCGCTGCCGCCGTGATGGCGGCGGCCGCGCTGTTCGAGGCGGGGTACGGCGGACCGGAGGCGGAGTTCACACCGCTCAGCGTCAGCTCCGCGCTGCTCACCGGAGCTGGCCGTGCTGGTCGCGCGCTGGACCCCGCTGGGCGCGATCGTGCTGCTCGCCGCGGTGGTCGCCGTGCCGATGCTGTTCGTGCCCGACCTGCCGCCCGTCCGGCGGGGCCCAGCTGATCGTGTGGATGCTGCTGGTCGGCAACGCGGCGTACCGGCTCTCGCGCGAGCGCGGCCTGGTCGGCTACGGCGTCGCCGCCGTCGTGCCCGCCGTCACGATCGTGGTGGCGGGCGAGTCGGTCTGGGAGTTCCTGTTCTACGGCCTGATCCTCGCGCCCGCCTGGGTGGTCGGGGTGCTGCTGCGCCGCGAGCAGCGTCGTTCGGCGGAGCTCGCCGCGCTGGCCGAGGAGCTGCGGCACGAGCGCGAGAAGCAGGCCGAGGTCGCCGTCGCCGCCGAGCGCACCCGGATCTCCCGCGAGCTGCACGACGCCGTGGCGCACACGGTCAGCGTGATGACGCTCCAGGTCGGGGTCGTACGCCGCCGGCTCGGCGTCGGCTCGGTGGAGGAGGAGACCCTGCGCGGAGCGGAGACGCTCGGCCGGCAGGCGGTCGACGAGCTGCGCCGGATCGTCGGTCTCGTCCGTGAGGGCGAGTCCGCCGCACTGGCGCCGCTCCCGTCGCTGGCCCAGCTCGACGAGCTGGTCACCCAGGTTCGCGGCACCGGCACCTCCGTCGCCGTGGAGGTGACCGGGCCGGTGACCGAGGTGCCGCAGGCCGTGGACATGTCGGCGTACCGGATCGTGCAGGAGGGACTGACCAACGCCCTGCGCCACGCCCCCGGCTCGCTGGTCGAGGTCCGCGTGGCCGTGGGCCCGCGCGAGGTCGAGGTCGACGTCGAGAACGGTCCCGCCCGCAAGCCGGTCGCCGCGTCGACCGGTGGCGGCCACGGCCTGCGTCGGCATCCGCGAGCGGGTGCACGTGCTGGGCGGAGCGCTCACCGCGAACGCGACGCCCGGCGGAGGGCACCGGCTGCACGCCCGGCTGCCGCTGACCGAGCACGACGGTGGGGGCGTCGTGACGATCAGGGTGGTGCTCGCCGACGACGAGGCGATGGTGCGGGCCGGGCTCCGGCTGCTGATCGACGGCGAGGACGACCTCGAGGTCGTCGGCGAGGCGGTCGACGGGGAGGACGCCGTACGGGTCGTGGGCAGTGCCCGTCCCGACGTGGTGCTGATGGACGTCCGGATGCCCCGGATGAACGGGCTCGACGCCGCCCGCGAGGTGCTCGCCGCGGGCCGACGCGCCCCGGGTGCTGGTGCTCACCACGTTCGACGAGGACGAGGTGGTCGACGAGGCGCTGCGGCGCGGGCATCACCGGGTTCCTGCTGAAGAGCTCGCCGCCCCAGGACATGGTCGACGCGATCCGTCGGGCCGCCCGTGGCCAGGGCGTGATCGACCCGTCCGTCGTACCCGGGGTGATCTCGCGCTTCGGCAGCGCACCGCCGCCCCGCGCGCTCTCGCCGGAGCTGGAGCGTGCTGACCGCCGCGCGAGACCGATGTGCTGCGACTGGTCGGGCGCGGGCTACTCCAACGCCGAGATCGCCGCCGAGCTCTACCTCGGGGAGACCACGGTCAAGACCCACCTCGGCCGGGTGCTCGACAAGCTCGGACCTGCGCGACCGGCCGCGGGCGATCGCGTTCGCCTACGAGAGCGGGCTGATCAGCGCCGGGGAGCAGCCGCAATGACGCGGTAGCGGACGAACGCGGGGAACGCGACGGCCGCGAGCACCGTGCCGATCACCACGAGCAGGCCACCCCCGGCCGCTGTCGCGGCCGCGCCGATCGAGACGGCGACGGCACCGTGGGCGACGTCCGCGATCCGCGGGCCGCCGACGACCACGACGGTGAACACGCCCTGCAGCCGGCCGCGCACGGCGTCGGAGGCCGCGCTCTGCAGCATGCTCGTGCGGAACGCCGCCGAGGCCATGTCGGCCGCGCCGCCGATCACCAGCATCAGTACGGCGGCCGCGAGCATCGGCCACTGCCAGTGGTCCGCCAGCGACACGGCGAGGCCGAAGCCGACCATCGCGAGGCCCCAGACGACCACCGAGGCCAGCACGGCCACGCCCTGGCGCTCGACCCGCGACACCCAGCCGGAGAAGACCCCGCCGAGCACGGCGCCGATCGGGATGCCGGCGAACAGCAGCGCGAAGGCGATCCCGCCGCCCTCCGGCCCGCCGAAGTCGACGTGCGCGATCTCGGGGAACAGCGCCCGCGGCATCCCGAAGACCATCGCGATGATGTCGACCAGGAACGACATCAGCAGCACCGGCTGGCCGCGCAGGTAGGCGAGCCCGTCGATGCACCGCCTCGAACCCCAGGCTGCCCGGTGGTGCCCTCGATCGGCAGCGGCGGCAGGGCACAGCACGGCGACAGCGTCGGGACCAGGGTGATCGTGTCGATCAGGTAGAGCCACGGAGAACCCGAAGACCGGGATCAGCGCGCCCGGCGATCAGCGGGCCGCCGATGGCGCCGGCCTGCATCACCGTCATGTTCAGCGAGTTGGCGGCGGGCAGCAGGTTCAGCGGCAGCAGCCGGGGGAGTACGGCGCTCCGGGTCGGCTGGTTCACCGCGAAGAACGCCTGCTGCACCGAGAACAGCCCGAGCAGCAGCCACACGTTGCCGGCGCCGGTCCACGCCTGGAGCCAGAACAGCGCGCTCGTGACGATCAGCCCGATCGTCGTGACAGACCAGCAGGGTGCGCCGGTCGATCACGTCGGCGAGCGCACCGCCCCACAGCCCGAAGACCACGAGCGGGACGAGCCCGAAGACGCCGGTCAGCCCGACGTACGCCGAGGAGCCGGTCTCCGCGTAGATCTGCGCCGGCACCGCCACCACGGTGAGCTGCGCGCCCACGACCGTGACGATGTTGGCCGTCCAGAGCCGCCGGAAGTGCCGGTCCCGCAGCGGTCGGGTGTCGGCGAGGAAGGCCCTTCAAGACTTGTCGACGAGCGCGCGCACCTGCTCGACGCTGCCGCAGCCCTCGTCGAGCATCCGGTTGCGCTCGGCCAGCCAGGCCGCGCCGAGCCGGGCCCGGTCCTCCTCCGAGACGTCCTCGCGCGCCGGGTTGAGGATGTCGCGCTCCTCCTCGTCGAGGTGGTGCAGCAGCGTCTCGCTGAACTCGTGGAGGTTCTCGCTGAAGTCCTCGTCGTAGAGCTCGGTGGCCTCGAGCAGCGGGAGCAGGGTCTCGTAGCCCTCGTCGTGCTCCTTCTTGCCGTGCTCGGCCTCCTCCTCGTCGATCGCGTCCTTGCGCTCGAGCTGGGGGTAGACCTTGCTCTCCTCGGCCTCGCCGTGCGCGACCAGCAGCTCGGCCATCTGCTGGCGCAGGGCGTCGCGGTCGTTCTGCTCGTTGCGCAGCTCGCGCAGCAGCGACTCGAAGAGCCGGTGGTCCTCGAGGATCACCTCGACCACGTCGCCCTGCTCGGGCCGCGGGATCGAGGAGGAGTTCGGGTTGGCCATGTCTTGAATGTATCCAGATTCGGCGTCGCCTCAATCCGACGGGAGCCGACGGGATCGGTAGGTTCGGCCGCATGACGCCGGAGGAGATGCTGGAGCACTGCCTCGCCAAGCCCGGTGCGTGGCCGGACAACCCGTGGGACCACGAGCACCCGGTGGTGAAGGTGCACGACAAGATCTTCGCGTTCATCGGCGGCGACGGGGTCGGGGTGAAGTCGGGCCCGAACCGCGAGGTCGCCGACGAGTGGCTCGACCGCTACCCCGACGACGCCAGCGTGATGGCCTACATCGGCCGCTCGGGCTGGAACGACCTCCGCTTCGGCGGCGCCATCGACGACGAGGAGCTGTGCGAGGCGGTCGACGAGTCCTACCGGCTGGTGGTCGGCAAGCTGGCCAAGAAGCACCGCCCGCCGGGCTGGGACGACTGAGCCTCCGAGCATCTGTCACCCAGCGGAGAGGACGCTGGCGCGCAGCCGACGCTGCGGCGTTCTTCACCCGGTACGAAGGGCTGGCCGCCGCTGCCACACAGGCACGCGAGCTGCCTCCGCCATTGACAAACCCGCGGTCTCGCCGATGTCCGGATGAACTGGTCTCACTCACCTCCCTCCATGGCCACCAGCGCCATAGAGACCTGGCGAGTTCCTCGTCCGACTGCCGGTCGCTACACCGATCGCATCGCATCGCGTCAGCTTGCCGATGAGCGGTTGCCCTAGCGCGACGGACGAGGAGCATCGTCGGGTGGCCGAAGAGGCTGTCGGCGCAAGGGAGGATGGTTATCGCGGTGGCTGACGAACAGGGCGTTGTCCCGATGATCGCCTATCGCGATGGCCCGCGGGCCATGGACTGGCTAGCTGCTATCTTCGGGTTCCAGGAGAGAGCTCGTGGCTCGATGACGACGTTCTCACTCACGGGGAGATGGTTACTGGTCGCGGCCTGATCATGACGGCCACGCCCACGCCTCACTACGAAGGACCATTCCGCACCGTGCCCACTGCTAGCGGCAGCAGCCTGGTCAGCGGTCTCCGGGTGGTCGACGGAGTGCTGGTACGTCGATGACATCGAGTCTCACTTCGCGCAAGCGGGCAGCAGGCGCCGTGTTGCTCTCAGGGACAGAGGAGGGCCTGAGACAGCCAGCTCTATCCGGGAGATCTGAGGGACACCGCTGCATGTTCATGCAGGCTCGCCGCGCGGAGTGAACGCACAGCCGCGATCCGGGCGAAGCCTGGGGTTTGCCAGGTGCACTATCGCCGCATCTGCGGAGCGATCAGTGACAGGACGCCGCAGGTGCGGCTAGTGTCCGGCTGTGGCGACGTACCGGATCAAGCAGGCCGCCGAGCTCCTCGGGGTCAGTGACGACACCGTCCGGCGGTGGGCCGAGTCCGGCCGGCTGAGCACGACGACCGAGGACTCGCGCCAGGTCGTCGACGGCGCCGAGCTGGCCCGCTCGCCCAGGAGCTGGCCGAGAGCGGTGAGCACCGCGAGCCGGGCCGGTCGTGCACGGCCTCCGCCCGCAACCGGTTCGTCGGCCTGGTCACCCGCGTCGTGCGCGACACCGTGATGGCCCAGGTCGAGATCCAGGCCGGCCCGCACCGCGTCGTCTCGCTGATGAGCCGCGAGGCCGCCGACGAGCTCGCGCTCGAGCCCGGGCGTCCTCGCCATCGCCGCCGTCAAGTCCACCAACGTCGTCGTCGAGCTACCGGAGAAGTCATGAAGCGTGCACCGCCTGCCGCACTCTCGTCGCCGTCCTCGCCGTCGCCCTGGCCGCTGCGGCGTCCCTCGCCGCGTGCGGCAGCTGACGACGAGCGGCGGTGGCAGCGCGGACGGAGACGGTCACGCTGCGCGTCTTCGCCGCCGCCTCGCTGACCGAGTCGTTCACCGAGCTCGGCAAGCAGTTCGAGGAGGACCACCCCGGCACCAAGGTCGAGTTCAACTTCGGGCCGAGCTCCGGCCTGGCCGAGCAGATCGGCCAGGGCGCCCCGGCCGACGTGTTCGCCTCGGCCAGCCCGAGCAACATGGACACGGTGGTCGCAGGCCGGCGACGCCAAGGACCCGAAGGACTTCGCGACGAACAGCATGGAGATCGCCATGCCGCCGGACAACCCGGCCAAGGTCACGGCGCTCGGCGACCTCGCCAAGCCCGGCGTCAAGGTCGCCGTCTGCCAGCCGCAGGTGCCCTGCGGCAAGGTCGCCGCCGAGGTCTTCGCCAACGCGAAGCTCACCGTGAAGCCCGTCACCGAGGAGGTCGACGTGAAGTCGGTCCTGACCAAGGTCACCCTCGGCGAGGTCGACGCCGGCGTGGTCTACGTGACCGACGTGCAGGCCGCCGGCGACAAGGTCAAGGGCGTCGAGATCCCGGCCGACGTGAACGCCTCCACCAGCTACCCGATCGCCACCCTCGAGGACTCCAAGCACCAGAAGGAGGCCGCGGAGTTCGTCGACCTCGTGCTCTCCGACGACGGCGCGAAGGTGCTCGAGGAAGCGGGCTTCGCAGAGCCCCTGATGGCCAGCTCGGCAGGCGGCAGCGCACCCCGTGGCCGCTGGGCGTCCCCGCGCTCATCGGCGCGCTGCTGCTCGTCGTCCCGCTCGCTCGGGCTGCTGCGTCCGCGCACCGTGGGCGGGCTCGGCCGGATCCTCGGCACCGCGGAGGTCCTCGACGCCCTGTGGCTCTCGCTGTTCTCGGCCACCGCGGCGATGCTGATCTCGCTCGTGCTCGGCGTGCCGCTGGCCTGGGTGCTGGCGCGCTCGACGCATGCCGCGGCCTGCGGCTGCTGCGGGCGCTGGTGACCCTGCCGCTGGTGCTGCCGCCGGTGGTGGGCGGCGTCGCGCTGCTGCTCGTGCTTCGGCCGCAACGGGCTGGTCGGCCAGTAGCTCGACGCGTGGTTCGGCATCACCATCCCGTTCACCACCGCGGCCGTCGTGCTCGCCGAGACCTTCGTGGCGATGCCGTTCCTCGTGATCGCCGTCGAGGGCGCCTTCCGCTCCGCGGACCAGGGGTACGACGAGGCCGCCGCGACGCTCGGCGCGAGCCGGCTGACGGTGTTCCGCCGGGTGACCCTGCCGCTGATCCGGCCGGCGCTGGTCGCCGGCGCGGTGCTCGTGCTGGGCCCGGGCGCTCGGCGAGTTCGGCGCCACGATCACCTTCGCCGGCAACCTGCAGGGCGTGACCCGCACGATGCCGCTCGCGGTCTACCTCGCGCATGGAGACCGACCCCGACGCCGCGATCGCGCTCTCCCTGGTGCTGCTCGCCGTCTCGGTGGCGGTGCTGTTCGCCCTGCGCGGCCGCTGGGTCGGCACCGGGGTCGGCATGACGCGCCGGGACCGGCGCTTCGAGGCTGCGCGCCGACGGCCTGCACTTCGAGGGCAGCGTCCGCCGGGGCGAGCTTCGAGCTCGACGTCGCCTTCGAGGTGCGCGCCGGGCGAGGTGCTCGGCGTCCTCGGGCCCAACGGCGCCGGCAAGTCCACGCTGCTGCGGGCCGTCGCCGGGCTCGAGGAGCTGAGCCGGGGCTCGGTCGGGGTCGGCGGCGCACGCCTGGCAGCGACGCCGGGCATCGTTCGTCCCGCCGGAGCAGCGCCGGGCCGGGGTCGTCTTCCAGGACTACCGGCTCTTCCCGCACCTCGACGTGCGCGACAACGTCGCCTTCGCGGCGCGGTCCGCGCGGCACCGGCCGGGCGGCGTCGCGGGCGCACGCGCAGGACTGGCTCGAGCGGCTCGGCCTGGCCGAGCTCGCGCGGCCGCCGGCCCGCCCAGCTCTCCGGCGGTCAGGCGCAGCGGGTGGCGCTGGCCCGCGCGCTGGCCGCCGAGCCCGAGGTGCTGCTGCTCGACGAGCCGATGGCCGCCCTCGACGCGGGGCCCGGATCGACGTCCGCGCCTTCCTGCGCGCGCACCTCGCCGACTTCGCCGGTCCGGTCGTGCTGGTCACCCACGACCCGCTCGAGGCGATGGTGCTGGCCGACCGGCTGCTGGTGCTCGAGGCCGGTCGGGTCGTGCAGCAGGGCACGCCCGCGGAGGTGGCCCGCCGCCCGGCCTCGGCGTACGTCGCCCGGCTGGTCGGCCTCAACCTGTGGCCGGGCACCTCGGCCGCGGACGGCGTGGTCGACCTCGACGGCGGCGGGCGAGCTCGCCGTGGCCACCGACGCGCCGCCGGGGCCGGTGCTCGTCTCGCTGCGCCCGAGCGCGATCACGGTGCACACCGAGCCACCCCGAGCACACCAGCACCCGCAACGTCTGGCCGGGCCGGGTGGCCTCGATGGAGGTGCTCGCCGACCGGGTGCGGCTGCAGGTCGACGGGCGCGCCGGCCGCGCTGGCCGACGTCACCCCGGCGGCGGTCGCCGAGCTCGGACCTCGAGGTCGGGCCGCGAGGTCTGGCTCTCCGCCAAGGCCACCGAGGTCGAGGCGTACGCCGACCCGGGCCGACGCAGCCGGACTCAGGCCCTGAGCAGCGGTCCGCAAGTCGACCACCGTGTGACGCCGCGTCCCGCCGCGTGCGATCATTCGGTGTCCGTCGGACTCAAGAACCTGGGAACGACCTCTGCCACGACATAGAGAGGAATGCTCGAGATGCCCACCCCGTTTCCGTCCGAACTGCTCACCACGTTCCGCGCCATGGCCGAGATCGTCTACTCGGGCGAGTCCTACGACTCCGTCTACGACGCCGTCTGCCACAGCGCCGTCCAGCTCGTCGACGGCTGTGACCACGCCTCGCTGATGCTGCGCCGCAGCGGCCGGATCGACACCGTCGCCTCCTCCGACGAGATCGCCCCGACGCATCGACGAGCTCGAGAAGGCGCTCGGCGAGGGCCCCTGCCTCGACGCGATCGACGACGACGAGCCCGACCAGCACATCTGCTCCGACCTGACCGAGGGGAGCAAGTGGCCCGAGCTCGCCGCGCAGGATCCTGGACGAGACCGAGCGTCCGCGGCATGGCCGGCTTCCGGCTGCGCCAGGACGGCCAGCAGGTCGGCGCGCTGAACGTCTTCAGCGACACCGCCGGCGCCCTCACCGAGCACTCGCTGGACCAGGCGATCATGCTGACCGCCTTCGCGTCGGTCACCCTCGCCGCCCTCGAGCGGGGCGAGGAGGCCACCACCCTGCGTCGCGGGCTGGAGAGCAACCGGGAGATCGGCAAGGCCGTCGGGCTGCTGATGGCGATGCACGACATCGACGACGACCGGGCCTTCGAGATGCTCGCCAAGGTCTCCCAGGAGATGAACGTCAAGGTCGCCGAGGTCGCCGCCCAGGTGGTCGCGCACCACCGCCGCAAGGAGAGCTGACGCACGCCAGCTCGGGACCCGATGGCGTGTGAAGGCGGTCACGGGCTCGGGGTCACAGCACTGGCCTCGCGACTGTGCGGCGTACGCCTGGCCGTCTCGGACGATCGCGTGACCCAGGTCGTCGCACGACCGGCAACGACGTCAGGAGTGCAGTCATGGGTACCGACGACAAGATCGGCAACAAGGCCGAGGAGCTCAACGGCAAGGTCAAGGAGACCACCGGCAAGGCGACCGACGACGAGTCGCTCGAGGCCGAGGGCAAGGCCGACCAGCGCAAGTCCTCGCTGAAGCAGGCCGGCCGAGAACGTCAAGGACGCCTTCAAGGGCTGACGCTGGCACTCGGTTCCCAGACCTGTGTCGCGCCGGCGGCCCCATTCCGCCGTCGGCCGATCGGCGCGGCACAGACCAGCGATCCCCCGGATACCACCCGGGGGGATTTGTCTGCCCCCGCGCGGCATGGTCGGATCGGCCGCATGCGTCCGCACCGTCGTCACGCAGGTCCGCGGCCGGCGTGGCGCCCTGCTGCTGTCGGCGCTGCCCTCGGTCGCGGCGTGCAGCCTCCCCGGCTCCGGCCCGGACGCCGAGGACGCCGCGGACGACCTGGCCACGGCCCTCGCCGCCGGGGACGCTGACCGGGGTCGACTTCGCCGGCGGCGCCGGCGCGACGAAGCAGGCCGCACGTCGTACGCCGAGATCACCCGCGGCATCGGACGACCGACGCCAAGGTCTCGGTCGGCGACGTCTCGACCGACGGCGACACCGCCACCGGCACGCTCGAGTGGACCTGGCAGGTCGGCTCGAAGACGCTGGTCCTACGACACCGACCGTCACGCTGCAGCAGGGCGAGACCGCCGACGGCGACGCCTGGCTGGTCCGGTGGGACCCCCGCCGTCGTGGAGCCCTCCCTGAAGGACGGCGAGCGGCTGGTCGAGACCGACGATCAAGGCCGAGCGCGGCCGAATCCTCGGCGCCGAGGACGCACCGCTGGTCACGCCCCGGCCGGTGCTCCGCGTCGGGGTCGACAAGACCGGGCTGACGCCGGCGCAGGCGGCCGACTCCGCCCGGCGGCTGGCGCAGCTGGTCGACGTCGACGCCCAGGCCTTCGTCAAGCAGGTCAGCGGCGGCCGGCCCGCGGGCCTTCGTGCAGGCCATCGTCTACCGCAAGCAGGACGCGCCCGCCGACGTGCTCGCGGGGATCGTCCGGCATCGAGGGTGCCGGCGCCGTCCAGGACGAGCTGCCGCTGGCGCCGACCAAGGACTTCGCCGCCGCGATCCTCGGCACGGTCGGCCCGGCCACCGCCGAGCTGGTCAAGGACAGCAAGGGCCGGATCAAGCCCGGCGACGACGTCGGCCTCTCCGGCCTGCAGAAGCGGTACGACGAGCAGCTGACCGGCACCCGCGGGGCCACCGTCTCCGCCGTCGACGAGGAGGACGAGCGCCGCACCCTGTTCACCGCCGACCCGGTGGCCGGCTCCCCGCTGCGCACCACCCTCGACGTCGACGCGCAGACCGCGGCCCAGCAGGCGCTGGCCGACGTCGGTCCGGCGAGCGCGCTCGTGGCGATCCGCCCCTCCACCGGCGACCTCGTGGCGGTGGCGAGCGGACCCGGTTCGAAGGGCTACAACACCGCCACCTTCGGCCAGTACGCCCCGGGCTCGACCTTCAAGGTGGTCAGTGCCCTCGCGCTGCTGCGCGCCGGGCTCACCCCGCAGTCCCGCGTGACCTGCCCGCCGACCACGGTCGTGGACGGCAAGACCTTCAAGAACTACGACGACTACCCCTCCTCGGGGCTGGGCGAGATCAGCTTCGAGGACGCGCTGGCCAACTCGTGCAACACCGCCTTCATCTCCCAGCGCGACAAGCTCGGCCCGACAGTCGCTCGCGCAGGCGGCAGCCGCGCTGGGTCTCGGCGTCGACCACGACACCGGCTTCCCGACCTTCTTCGGCGAGGTCGGCGCGCCGGGCAGCGAGACCCAGGCGGCGGCCAGCATGATCGGCCAGGGCACCGTGCTCGCCTCGCCGATGGCGATGGCCACAGTGGTGGCCTCGGTGCGTGAAGGGCTCCGCCGTGCTGCCCCGGCTGCTGCCCGACCACGAGGTCGAGCAGCAGCAGCCGGCGAAGCCGCTGACCGCGCAGGAGGCCGGCCAGCTGCGCACGATGATGCGGGCCGTGGTCGAGCGCGGCAGCGGCAGCATCCTGTCGGACCTCCCGGGCGGTCCGGTCATCGCCAAGACCGGCACCGCGGAGTTCGGCGACAAGCCGCCGCTGCCCACCCACGCCTGGATGGTGGCCGGCCGCGGCGACCTCGCCGTCGCGGTCTTCGTCGAGCGCGGCGAGTCGGGCTCGCGGACGGCCGGGCCGGTGCTCGAGCAGTTCCTGCGCACGCGTGCGCCGATGACCGAGGACGGCGCTCCGCACCTTCCGGGCCGTCGACCCGGCCGAGCAGGCCGGTGCGTCAGCGGCGTACGGCCCGGGTGCTGGTCGTCGACGACGCCGGCCGGATGCTGCTCTTCTCCGACTCCGACCCGGGGATCCCCGGCTGCGCTGGTGGATCACCCCGGGTGGCGGCATCGAGCCGGGGGAGTCCGACCTCGAGGCCGCCGTCCGCGAGGTCGCCGAGGAGACCGGCCTCGTCCTCGACCCCGACGCGCTGCGCGGCCCGCTCGCGCGTCGCCACGTGCGGCACGGCTACACCGACGTGGTGGTCGAGCAGGACGAGGTGTTCTTCGGGCGTGACCGTCGCCGCCCTTCGACGTCGACGACGCCGGCCACACCGAGGAGGAGCGACTCACCATGACCTCGCACCGCTGGTGGACCCGTGCCGAGCTGGCGGCGACGGCGACACGGTGTGGCCGGCGGCGCTGCTCGAGCTGTGGGACCGGCTGGACGTCGGAGGCGCCGCGGTCGATCTCGGGCTGCAGGAGGAGTCGACCGTGCCCGTGGAGGACATGCCGTAGGCTGACCGTGACAGATTCACTGTCAACGTCCTGCAGTCCACGAGAAGAGCGAGATGCTGCCACGCAACCACTGGGCCCGGCGCAGCGAGCAGCTCGACCCGGTCCGCGACAGCCACGAGATCAGCCTGCACGTCTCGGCCTACGACTTCCCCTGGGACAACCTCCAGGCGCTGTCGTTCGCGCTGTTCCGCACCTACGCGGTGCCCTCGATCGGGCGGCTGCTCGACGAGACCGGCGAGTTCACCGACCGCGTGCAGAAGCGGTACGACGACACCGGGCTCCTGCTCGAGGAGGTCCAGCGGCACGGGCTCGGCAGCCGGCCGCGGCCGGTCCGCCGTACGCCGGATCAACCAGATGCACGCGCATGTACGACATCAGCAACGAGGACTTCCGCTACGTGCTCGCCACCTTCGTGGTGGTGCCCAAGCGCTGGATGGACGACCACGGCTTCCGCACGATGACGCCCAACGAGATCGCCGCGACCACGAACTACTACATCGAGCTCGGCCGGCACATGAACATCAAGGACATCCCGCAGGACTACGCCGGCTTCGAGCGGCTGCTCGACGACTACGAGCGCGAGCACTTCGCCTTCGACGCGGGCGGTCGCCGGGTCGCCGACTCGACGCTCGACCTGATGACCACCTTCCCGCCGAACAGCTGGGCTCCGAAGTGGGCGGTGCAGCCGGTTCGCGTACTCGCTGATGGACGAGCCGCTGCTCCGCGCCTTCCGCTACCCGGTCCCGAGCCGCGGCGAGCGGTGGTTCTTCCGCGGCGCGATGCGGCTGCGCGCCCGGCTGCTGCGGCTCTTCCCGGCGCGGTCGAAGCCGAAGTGGGTGAGCACGTACGGTTACTACCGCACCTACCCCGCCGGCTACGAGATCGGCGACCTCGGCACCTTCCACCACGACGCCCACGCGCCCATTGCGACAGCACCACGGAGCAAGGTGAAGCAGCTTCCTGAGTCCCACCCCGGCGTCCGTCACCACCGACGGCTCCACCCGCGACTTCCTCGCGGTCGCGCCCTCTTCCTCGGCAACGGCCTGATCGTCGGGACCTTCGGCGGCTCGCTGCCCGGCCTGCGGTCCCTGCTCGACCTGGGCCCCGGCGAGATCGTCGGCGTGCTGGTCGCCGCGGCCCTGTTCGCCGTGCTGTCGATGAACGTGAGCGGCCCGCTGGCCGACCGCTACGGCGCACGGCTGCCGAGCCTCGTCGGCGGCGTCGTCATGGTCGGGGCAGCCGCTGGTGATGGGTTTCGCGCCGAGCTACGCCGTCCTCGTGGTCGGCGCGGCCGTCTTCGGCCTGGGCAACGGCGCGATGGACGTCTCCATGAACGCGCTCGGCGTCAGCGTCGAGCAGGCCCGGCGTCGTCCGGTGATGAGCCGGCTGCACGCGTGCTTCTCGATCGGCAACCTCGCCGGCGCCCTGGTCGTCGTCGTGCTGGGCCGGCTGCTCGCGGAGGACACGGCCACCCGCGTCGTCGCTGTGGACCGGCGGCGTGCTCCTGGCTCTGCTGCTCGTCGGCGTGCTGCGCGTCGTACCCCAGTCCCCGCGGCGGGTGGCCGAGGACGGCAGCGCCGGGCGAGATCCCGTCGGTCGCCTGGCTGCTGGCCGCGATGGCGGTGTGCTTCGGGCTCACCGAGGGGACCGCGATCGACTGGTCCTCCCTCCACGTCGCCGAGGTCGGTGACGTCAGCCCGTCCGCCGGCGCCTGGGGCCTGGCCTGCGTCGCGGGCTTCATGGTGGTGATCCGGCTGCTCGGCGACCTGGTGGTCGAGCGGCTTGGTCGGGCCGTGGTCGTCCGAGCCGGGCTCGGTGTGCGCCCTGGTCGGCTACCTGCTCACCGCGTTCAGCAGCAACCTCGCGGTCGATCCTCGTCGGCTGGTGCCTGGTGGGCCTCGGCGTCGGGCTGATCGCGCCGCAGATCTACGGCCTGGCCGGACACGTCGGCGGCGGCCGCGGCCTCGCCCTGGTGGTGAGCTTCGGGTACGCCGCCTTCCTGGTCGGCCCGGCCCTGATCGGCTTCGTCGCCTCGCACTCCAGCCTGCAGCGGGCGATGCTCGTGCCCGTGGTGACCGCCGTCGGCCTGATCGTGATGTCGACCCGGCTGCCGGCCGACCCGACGGACCAGCGGTCCGCGCCGGACGCAGCCTGACCACATCTGTCTGAAACAGGGCAGCTCTACGATCGGCGGATGCCGAGCCTCCAGCACGCCATCGCCACGAAGGTCGTCCCCTTCCTGCGCCGCAACCCGCCGGTCGACGACCTCGCGGCGCTGCGGGACGCGCTGGTCGCGCGCAACCGCACCGGCGACGAAGGACCGCCGAGCGCCGTGCGCCGCGGCCACGAGGAGCAGATCGACAACGTGCACGGCTTCCCGGTGTTCACGCTCTGGAAGCCCGGTGGACGCACCGGGAACGACGAGGCACCGCGCGCAGCCTGGTCTACCTCCACGGCGGCGCCTACGTGCGCGGCGCGTGCCGCTGGCACTGGCGGTTCGTGGTGCCGCTCGCCGACGCCCTGGGTGCGCGGGCCGTGCTGCCGGCGTACCCGCTCGCCCCGGAGTTCACGGTCGAGGACTCCTTCGAGGAGATGGTCGCAGCTCGTCGAGGAGGTGGCCGCCGAGTCCCCCGACGGCTTCGTGCTGGCCGGCGACTCGGCCGGCGGCGGCTACGCGCTGGCGGTGGCCCAGGCCCTGCGCGACCGCGGCGGCACCCCAGCCCGACGCGCCTCGTGCTGCTCGCCCCCTGGGTCGACCTCACCGGCTCGGCGCCGGGCACCCTCGAGGCCGCCGAGCGCGACCCGTGGCTCTCCTACGACGCACCTCGTCGGTCTACGCGTC
The DNA here is from genome assembly GCA_963722835.1 of uncultured Actinomycetota bacterium. Taxonomy (GTDB): domain Bacteria; phylum Actinomycetota; class Actinomycetes; order Propionibacteriales; family Nocardioidaceae; genus Marmoricola. The sequence continues at coordinate 416,156 of CAVROK010000010.1, read as the reverse complement.
CTTCTGGGCCGGGTCGGAGGACCCGGCCGCGCTCGCCGACCCGCGGGTGAGCCCGGGCCTGGCCGACCTGGCCGGTCTCCCGCCCGCCCTGATGTTCTGCGGCACCCGTGACCTGCTGCAGCCCGGCTGCGACGCGCTGTTCGAGCGGGCCGACGCCGCCGACTGGTCGACTGGAGTACGTCGTGGCGCCCGGCCTGATGCACGTCTACCCGCTGCTGCCCGTCCCGGAGGCGCGCGCCGCGAATGCGAGCACATCCGTGGAGTTCTGCACGCCGGGAAACCTGAGCACTTTGCGGCTTTCGGCAACCGTGGGCGCCGGCGTGGTCCATACCAAGCGGGGCCGCTGCTCACGTCGCGTGTGTGTCGCCCCTGCCGGTGCGTGATACTCACCAGCCATGGACGCCACGGACGTGGCCGTGATCGGCGCGGGAGTCGCCGGACTCGCTTGCGCACGGGCGTTGGAGCAGTCCGGTCTTCAGGTGCGCGTCCTCGAGCGCTCGGCCCGGGTCGGCGGACGGGTCGGGACCGACGTCATCGACGGCTTCCGCTGCGACCGCGGCTTCCAGTGGCTCAACGCCGGCCACCCCGACGTACGCGCCGCCGTCGACGTCGCGGCACTGAACCCGCGGCCGATCGAGCGCGGGCATGGTGCTGGCCCACCCCGAGGGCTACCGGATCCTCCAGGGCTCGCAGGCCGCCCTGATCGCGACCATCCGCTCGGGGCTCGGCCAGCCCCAGGACATCGCCCGGCTGCTGCGCTGGACCGAGCCGTTGCGCAAGACCCCCGAACGCGCCGTCGCCGGGGCCGACATGACCCTCGCGCGAGTCGCTGGACCGGCACGGCATCTCCGGCCGGATCCGCGAGGAGGTGCTGCGCCCGTTCTTCCGGCTGGTCTTCGCCGACGAGGACCTGCGCACCTCCTACCAGTTCGCGATGCTCGGCATGCGCGCGCTCGCGTACGGGCATGCCCGTCGCTGCCCGCCCTCGGGATGCAGGCGCTGCCCAACCAGATGGCGCTGAGCCTCGACCACCCGGTCGAGCACGGCGTCGACGTGATCGGGGTGACCCGCAGCACCGGCGAGGGCGTCACGCCTGCACACCGACAGCGGCCGAGATCAAGGCGCGCGCCGTCGTCGTGGCCACCGACCCGACGACGGCCTCGACGCTGCTCGGGCTCGGCATCCCCACGATGCGGGGGCTCTCCACGCTGGTGGTTCGCCACGGAGGTCCCGCCGACCACCATGAAGATGCCGTTCGTGAACCCGATGGGTCCGGCGACCGGTCCGATCTCGCACGCGCTGGTGGTCTCCAACATCGCCCCGCGCTACGCGCCTCCCGGCACAGCACCTCGTCTCGGCCTGCTCGGTCCCGGTGCCCGGGCACGGACGTGGGCGCCGAGACCGAGGCCGAGGTGCGCGCCCAGCTGGCGCAGATCTTCCGCACCGACACCAGCGCCTGGGACCTGGTGCACCCGCAACTCCCACTCCGCGGCCTGGCCGGTCGCCCGCCCCCCGCTCATCAGTGGCCGCGAGGTCGACCTCGGCGACGGCCTGTTCGTCGCCGGCGACCACCGGGAGACCCCGAGCATCCCGGGGGCGATGCGGTCCGGTCGCCGGGCGGCCAGCGCCGTGCTCGAGGCGCTCGGCGAGCCGGCGCGAAGCGGCTGAGCGCGGTCCGACCGTCGCGGGACTATCCCTTCTCGGCGTCAGAGCGAGCAGGTCGAGCACCTTCTCGGCGGCCGGCACGGCGAGCGCGCGGTCCTCGGGCACCAGGCCGATCGCGGGTACGCCGGTCCAGCAGGTCCTCGACCGTGGCCGCACCCTCGTGGGTGACCGCGAAGACCAGCTCGGCCAGGGTCGCGTGCAGGCCGGGAGCGATCGGGGCCAGCAGCTCCTCCTCCGGCAGGCCGGTCGCCTCGCACCGCATCCGCGAGCACGGCCGGCGCCTCCATCCCGAAGCGGCGCACCAGCCGCTCGGGCGCCTCGAGGGCGGCGAGCTCGGTGGGCGACCCGGCGCCGAGCAGCGGCAGCTGCCGCGGTGCGGCACGGCCCGGCGGTCAGAGCGGACGTCGGACACCGCCCGGTCGACGGCGTCCTGGGCCATCCGGCGGTAGGTGGTCAGCTTGCCGCCGACGACGGTGACCACGCCGGTCGTCGAGACGAGCACGGCGTGCTTGCGGGAGATGTCGGCCGTCGTGGTCCCCGAGTCGAGCAGGGGGCGCAGCCCGGCGTACGCCCCGATCGACCTGGTCGCGGCGTACGTCCTGGCGCAGCGCGCGTGTTGAGCACGCCGCAGCAGGAACTCGATGTCCTCCTCCGGCGGCACCGGCACGTCGGGGATCTCGTCGACCTCCTCGTCGGTGAGGCCGACGTAGAAGGTCTCGTCGGGCTGCGGGAGCGCGAAGACGAAGCGGTTGCTCGCGCCCGGCACCGGCGCCATGATCGCGCAGCGCACGCCGGGCAGGGTGTCCTTGCGCAGCACCACGTGGGTGCCCCGGCTGGGGCGCAGCCGGATCTCCTCGACGAGGTCGCCGGCCCAGACGCCGGTCGGCGTTGATGACCGCGCGCGCGCGGATCGTGCGCGACTCCCCGGTGCGGGTGTCGGTCAGCACGGCGCCGGTCCCGGTCGGCTCGCTGACCCGGACCCGGGTGTGCACGCTGGGCGCCCTCGGCGACGGCGGTGCGGGCGACGGCGAGCACCAGGCGTACGTCGTCCTCGAGCTGCCCGTCCCAGGAGAGCAGTCCGCCGCGCAGCCCGTCGCGGTCGTACGACGGAGGCGAGCGTGAGGGTCTCGGTGACCCCGATCCGCCGCGGCCGGGGCAGTGTCTCGCGGCCGGTGCGGGCGCCGAGCCGCAGCAGGTCGCCGGCCCGGAGCCCGACCCGGGCGAGCGCCGGCCTGGGCCTCGGAGATCTCGGGCGTCAGCGGCATCAGCATCGGCAGCGCGCGGATCAGGTGCGGCGCGGTGGTCTGCATCAGGATGCCGCGCTCGACGGCGCTCTCGTGGGCCACGTCGACCTGGCCGCTGGGCGAGGTAGCGCAGGCCGCCGTGCACCAGCTTGGAGCTCCAGCGGCTGGTGCCGAAGGCGACGTCGTGCGCGTCGACCGCGACGACCGACAGGCCGCGGCTGGCGGCGTCGAGCGCGACGCCGGCGCCGGTGATGCCCAGGCCGATGACCAGGACGTCGGTCGACTCGGGGATGTCGGCGAGGCCGACCTGGATCGTGCTGCCGGTGCGTCATGGCTGCGAGGTACCTCTCGCACCAGCTCGGCGCAGCTCGGCGTCGAGGTGGGAGACGTCGGCGTCCCGGCGGTCGCCGTCCGGTCGGACATGGTGTGCGCCGACAGCGTGAAGCCGTGGCAGGCCAGCAGGAGGACGCGCGCCAGCACGGTCGGGTCGCCTCGGCGGATCGCTCTCGTCGCGCTGCCCCTGCGCGATCAGCGCCGCCAGCGCCTCGGCGACCATCTCCTGGCTGCGGCCGCGCCGGTCGAGCAGGTAGGGCAGCAGCACCTCGGGGTCGACGTCGACGATGCGGCGCAGCAGCTCGTTGGCGCGCAGCGCCTGGACGGTGCGCGACGACGCCGTGGGCGATCCGGTCGAGGGCGTCGCCGTCGGCTCGGGCTGCTCGACCCCGGCGGCCGCGACCACGTGCCCCCACTCGCGGGTCATCAGGTCGGCGAGCAGGGTCTGGGTGTCGGGCCAGCGGCGGTAGAGCGTCATCCGGCTGACGCCGGCCCGGCGGGCGATGTCGGTCAGCGTCGTACGGCTCCAGCCGACGGCCAGGATCGCCTCGCGGGCGGCGTCGAGGTAGGCGTCGTCGGCGGAGCGTGGTGGCTCGATCGGGGTTGTGACGAATGGACGTCATGTGTCACACTGTAACACATGAGCTCACCTGAGATGCACTGGTCCCGCTGGGGAGACCCCGCCCAGGCCGGCCCCCTGTCCGAGAGCGCGTTCGCGCTCGTCGACGCCTTCATCGGCACGACGGAGACGCCCGGCGGTCGACCCGGCGAGCGTCCGGCTCTCCGCGCCGCTGGGCCAGCAGCTGCTCGACGAGCTCGCCGGCGATCGTCGGCGCCGAGCACGTGCTCACCGACCACGAGACCCGGCTGCACCGCACCCGCGGCAAGTCCACGCCCGACCTGCTCAAGCTCCGCGCCGGCGACGGCTCCGACTCGCCCGACGCCGTCGTGCGGCCCGGCAGCCACGACGAGGTCGCGGCGCTGATCGCCTGGGCGGTCGAGCGGCACGTCGCCCTGGTCCCGTTCGGCGGCGGCACCTCCGTCGTCGGCGGCCTCGTCGCGCGGCGCGAGGGGTTCGCCGGCGTCGTCTCGCTCGACCTGGTGCGCTTCGACAAGCTGCTCGCCGTCGACACCGACTCGATGACCGCGACCCTCGAGCCGGGGCTGCGCGGTCCCGCGGCCGAGGCGCTGCTCGCCGAGCACGGCCTGACGCTGGGCCACTTCCCGCAGTCCTTCGAGTACGCCTCGATCGGCGGCTTCGCGGTCACCCGCTCCTCCGGCCAGTCCTCGGCCGGCTACGGCCGCTTCGACTCCCTCGTCGTCGGCCTGCGCGTCGCGACGCCGCAGGGCGAGCTCGTGCTCGGCAACTCGCCGGCCAACGCCGCCGGCCCCGACCTGCGCGAGGTGGTGATGGGCTCCGAGGGCGCCTTCGGCGTGGTCACCGCGGTCACCGTGCGGGTCCGGCGGGTGCCCGGTCGTCAAGGTCTACGAGAGCTGGCGCTGGGACTCCTTCGTCGACGGCGCCGCCGCGATGCGCACCCTCGCCCAGGCCGGCGTGCTCCCGACCGTGCTGCGGCTCTCCGACGAGAACGAGACCGCAGATCAACCTCGCCAAGCCGGCCGAGGTCGGCGGGCGAGTCGGCTGGCGGCTGCCTGATGGTCACCGGCTTCGAGGGCACCCAGGAGGCGGTCGACGCCAAGCGCGCCGCTGTCACCTCGCTGCTCACCGGGTCTGGGCGGCACCTCGCTCGGCGAGGACGAGGGCTGGTCGTCGGGCCGCTTCCACGGCCCCTACCTGCGCGACTCGCTGCTCGACGTCGGCGTGCTCGTCGAGACCCTGGAGACGGTGACGTTCTGGTCCAACCTGCACCGGGTGTACGACGCCGTGAAGGCCGCGCTCACCGCCGCGCTCGGCGAGGGCACCCTCGTGCTCTGCCACATCTCGCACGTCTACGAGACCGGCGCCTCGCTCTACTTCACGGTGGCCACGAAGCAGACCGACGACCCGGTCGTCGCAGTGGCTGGCGGCGAAGGCGGCCGCCTCCGACGCGATGATCGACAACGGCGCCTCGATCACCCACCACCACGCCGTCGGCCAGGACCACAAGCCGTGGCTGGCCCGCGAGATCGGCCCGGTCGGCGTGCAGATGCTGCGCGCGCTGAAGCAGGAGCTCGACCCGAGCGGGGTGCTCAACCCCGGCGTGCTCATCCCCTGAAGCGACCGAGACCAGCACCTGCGCTGCTCGGTCTCGGCGGTGACCGCGCCGGCCGCCCTCGTCGACGCAGGCGGGCGGCGTCGCCGGGCTCGAGCAGCCGCTCGCCCAGCATCACGCTGCCGCGCGGCGACGAACACGTGCAGCCTGGCCGCGTCCGGGCAGGTCGAGTCGTTGCTCCGCGTCGAGCGTCGGCCACCTGCAGCGCCGTACCGGCGCGAGGCGAGGGGCACGACGCCACCCTCGCCGGCCACCGTCGTCCACCCGTCGCCCGTCGGCACGTCTGCGCGGACGGTAGTCGGGCTCGAGTCCCGGCTCGTCCGGACGCACCCAGGCCTGCACGAAGCCGGGTCTCGCTCGTCGCCGTCGGCCACCTCCGAGTGCACCACTCCGCTGCCGGCCGAGAGCCGCTGCACCTGACCCGGCCCGATCACCCCGCTGCCGACCGAGGAGGTGTGCCGCAGCGCTCCGCTCAGCACCCAGGTGACGATCTCGAGATCGGCGTGCGGGTGGTCGTCGTACCCCGTGCCCGGCGGCAGCTGCTCGTCGTTGTGCGCGACCAGACGCGCCGAAACCGATGTTGGCCGGGTCGTAGTGCGCCCCGAACGAGAACGAGTGCCACGTCGTGCGCCCCTCGGCGCGGGTGACGAACCGGTCCTCTCCCGTGCGGTACTCGATCACCCCCCGATCGTCCCACTCGCACTATCCGGGCCGTGCGATCACCGGTTTACTTGCCGACCATGGGAGAGAGCTATCCGCAGCTGCCGGCGGGATTCGTGTTCGGGACCAGCACGGCGTCGTACCAGATCGAGGGCGCGTGGGACGAGGACGGGAAGGGCCCGAGCATCTGGGACACCTTCACCGCCGAGCCCGGCCGGATCAGGGACGGCAGCACGGGCAAGGTCGCGTGCGACCACTACCACCGCTACGCCGAGGACGTCGCCCTGATGAAGCGGCTCGGCATCGGTGCCTACCGGTTCTCGATCGCGTGGCCGCGGATCCAGCCCGACGGCAGCGGCCCGGTGAACACCGCCGGCCTCGACTTCTACGACCGCCTCGTCGACGAGCTCGTCGCTGCCGGCATCGAGCCGATGGCGACGCTCTACCACTGGGACCTGCCGCAGGCGCTCCAGGACCGCGGCGGCTGGGAGGCGCGCGCGACCGCCGAGGCCTTCGCGGAGTACGCCGCCCTCTGCGGCGAGCGACTCGGCGACCGGGTCGGCAAGTGGGCGCCGGTCAACGAGCCCAACGTCGTGACCGTGCTCGGCCACGGCATCGGGCTGCACGCCCCGGGCAAGGAGCTCCGGCTCGACTGCGCTCCCGGTCGCCCACCACCTCAACCTCGCGCACGGCCTGGCCGTGCAGGCGCTGCGGGCGAACGGCGCCAGGGAGGTCGGCGCCGCGAACAACCACGCGCCCGTCTGGGCGGCGTCGGACCGCACCGAGGACATCGCCGCGGCCGACTTCTACGACTCGCATCTGGAACCGGATCTTCGCCGGCCCGATGCTGCTCGGTCGCTACCCCGTCGGCTACGACGACGTGATGCCGATCCAGGACGGCGACCTCGAGACATCCAGCAGCCGCTCGACTTCTACGGCTTCAACTACTACAACCCGATGCGGATCGGTGCGGCGTCGTGAGAGCGACGGGGTGCCGTTCGTGCAGCACGACATCCCCGGCTACCCGAAGACCGACTTCGGCTGGCCGATCATCCCCGAGGGGATGCACCAGGTGATCGGCCAGCTCGTCGAGCGCTACCCCGACATCCCGCCGATCTACGTCACCGAGAACGGCTGCTCCTACGGCATGGAGCCCGACGAGCAGGGCGTGGTCGACGACCAGCCGCGGATCGACTACCTCGACAGCCACCTGCGTGCCGTCGGCGACGCGATCGCGGACGGCGCCGACGTACGCGGCTACTACTGCTGGTCGCTGATGGACAACTTCGAGTGGGCCGAGGGCTACCCCCAGAGGTTCGGCCTGGTGCACGTCGACTACGACACCCTGGTGCGTACGCCGAAGCGCTCGTTCGACTGGTACTCGGGGATGATCGCGGCCAACCGTCGATGACCGCCCCGGTCCGGGGCTCCGCCCTCGCCGAGCCGACCCGCGCGGTCAGCAAGGTCTGGGTCGTCTGGCTCTCGCTGATCAGCGTCGGCGTCTGGTCGGGGTTCTTCGGGCCGATCCAGGTGCTGCTCGCCCAGCAGGCCGAGGCGATCGACCCGGCCAACAAGGAGACCTCGCTCGCCCTGGTCCTCTTCGGCGGGGCCCTGGTCTCGACGGTGCTCAACCCGGTCTGGGGAGCGTTCTCCGACCGGACCGTGCTGCGTGTCGGTCGGCGACTGCCGTGGGTGCTCGGCGGGCTCGTCGGCGCGGTCGTCGCGATGCTGGTGCTGTCGCAGGCGGGCTCGATCCTCCAGCTCGCGCTCGGCTGGGCGATGGCACAGGCGGCGCTGAACGCGATGCTCGCGGCGATCACCGCGACCGTCCCCGACCAGGTCCCGGCCCGCCAGCGCGGGGGCGTCGGCGGCTGGCTCGCGATCGCGCAGACGCTCGGCGTGGTCGCCGGCTCGGCCATCGCCGACGCCACGGGCAGCATCGCGGCGGGCTACCTGACCACGGCGGTGGCGCTCGTCGTCCTCTCGCTGCCCTACCTCCTCGACAGCCGCGACATCCCGCTCGCCCGCGAGGACCGCGAGCCCTTCGACCTCGGCCGGTTCGTGCGGTCGTTCTGGGTCTCGCCGCGGCAGCACCCCGACTTCGCGTGGGCGTGGATCACCCGGTTCCTGATGAACCTCGGCAACGCGCTGGTGATCCTCTACCTCCTCTACTACCTCCAGGACGCGGTCGACCTCACCGACGACGAGGCCGAGCACGGCGTACTGCTCCTCACGGCGGCGTACGGGCTCTGCACGGTCCTCACCGCCGTCGTCGGCGGCATCTGGTCGGACCGGCTGGGTCGCCGCAAGGTCTTCGTGATCGCCTCCGGCCTGGTCGCTGCGTCCGCCCTGCTGCTGCTCGCGTTCGTGACCACCTGGGTCGGCGCGTTCGCCGGGGCGGTCATCCTCGGCATCGGCTTCGGCATCTACACCGCCGTCGACTTCGCGATGATCACCCAGGTGCTGCCCACCGCCGAGGGCCGCGCCAAGGACCTCGGCGTCATCAACATCGCCAACGCCCTCCCGCAGGTGCTGGCCCCCGGCGTCGCCGCGATCGTCCTCGGCCTCGGCTTCGGCTACTCCACCCTCTACGTGCTCGCCGCCGGCTTCAGCGTGCTCGGCTCGGTGCTGGTGGTGAAGATCAAGTCGCTCGCCTGATGCCGCTGTACCGCGGAGTTATGGACACTGGACACGCGGCGTACGACGCACTCTGCGTCCGTAACACCGCGTTACATGGGACCGGGTCGCCGCGCCTACGCCGCCGACGTCCCGAACCGGAAGGTCGCGAGCAGCACGCCGGCCTCGTCGAGCAGGAGGGCCTCCCGGGCGTGCACCTCGAGCGGGGTGGGGACGTCGGCGTCCTCGGGGAGCGAGAGGTGCGGGATCACCGTGTCGAGCGAGGTCATCGAGCCGATCACCTCGGGGAAGGCGCGGCGCAGGCTGTGCGTGATCCGGCGGAACACGTTCACCGGCTGCGGGGGCAGGTAGCTCTCCCCGTCGGGGAAGCGGGCGGGCTCGCCGAGCACGTAGGCGAAGGGCACCAGGTCGGCGAACAGCTCGCGCAGCTCGGCGATGACCCCGTCGTCCACGTCCTCGGCGTCGAGGAACGGGTCGAGCAGGGTGATGTGCGCGCCCGCGACCCGGGCCGCGATCTCCGGGACCGGGACCACCAGACGGGTCGACCCTGTGCCCTGGCTCACGGCGCTCACGCTAGACCTCCCCCTACCCTTTCCGCATGGGCTCAGGCCACGACCACGGACACGCAGCAGGCAGGGCGGCGGACCGCTCGCGCCTGTGGCTGGTGCTCGTGGTCACCGCGGGGGTGGCCGTCGTCGAGCTCGTCGGTGCCGTCCTGTCCGGCTCGCTGGCGCTGCTCGCCGACGCGGGCCACATGTTCACCGACACCGCCGCGATCGTGCTGGCGCTCTCGGCGTCGTACGTCGCGACGCTGCCCGCCACGCCTCGCCGGACGTTCGGCTACCACCGCGCCGAGATCCTCGCCGCCCTGATCAACGCGGTCGTGCTCCTCGGCGTGTGCGGCTACCTCGCCGTCGCCGGCGTACGACGACTCCTCGACCCGGTCGCGGTCGAGGCCGGCCAGATGCTCGTCTTCGCCGCCGTGGGCCTGGTCGCCAACCTGGTCTCGATCGCACTGCTGGCTGCTCGTCGTGGGCAGTCGCTGAACATGCGCGGCGCGTTCCTCGAGGTGCTCAGCGACGCGTTCGGGTCGGCCGCCGCCATCGTGGCCGGCCTGGTCGTGCTCGCCACCGGGTTCGACCGGGCCGACTCGATCGCCTCCCTGCTGATCGCCGTGCTGATCCTGCCGCGGGCCTGGTCGCTGCTGCGCGACTGCCTGCACGTCCTGCTGGAGTCGGCTCCCCAGGGCGTCGACGTCGAGGTGGTCCGGCAGCACCTGATCGGCGCCGAGGGTGTGACCGACGTCCACGACCTGCACGCCTGGTCGATCACGAGCGGGATGCCGGCGCTCTCGGCGCACGTGACGGTGACCGAGGAGGCCCTCGAGACCCGGGGCGTGGGGCGCATCCTCGACGAGCTCGGCGAGTGCGTCGCCACCCACTTCGGCATCGACCACGCGACCTTCCAGATCGAGCCGGAGAGCCACCGCGAGCACGAGCCGGGCGCCGCGCACCCGTAGTCACGACCCGAGTCGGGTGTCCGCCACCTCGCGTCCGAAACCGCCCTGATCGACTGTTGTTGCTGGTCACGGGCGCACCAGCATGGTTGGGTGAACACCTGTATTCGCCCTGGCCCGCGCTTCTTGGGGGTACATCCGCGTGTGGGAATTCCTGTCTGACCGCTGGGCCCAAGTGCTCACGCTGGCGTGGGGCCATGCGCTCCTCGTCGTCGTCGCCGTGCTGCTGGCGACGCTGATCGGCATCGCTGCGGCTGTCTGGGTGACCCGCACCCCGCGGCTCGAACCGCTCGCCAACGCGATCAGCTCGATCGGGCTGACGATCCCGTCGTTCGCGCTCGTCGGCCTGCTGCTCCCCGTCCTGGGCCTCGGCTTCTGGCCGGCGCTGGTGGCGGTCGCCTTCTACGCGATCTTCCCGGTGCTCCGCAACGCCGTCGTGGGCCTGCAGGGAGTCAACGCCGACCTGCTCGAGTCGGCGAAGGGCATGGGGATGAGCGAGGCCAAGTCGCTGTTCTCGGTGCGGCTGCCGCTGGCCTGGCCGGTCATCCTGGCCGGGGTCCGCGTCTCGACGCAGATGTCGATGGGGGTGGCGGCCATCGCGGCGTACATCCTCGGTCCGGGCTTCGGCGCCTGGATCTTCAAGGGCCTCGCCCAGGCCGGCGGCAAGAACGGCACCAACTACGCACTCAGCGCGACGATCGGCGTCGTCATCATCGCGCTGGTCTTCGACCTCCTCCTCCTGCTCCTCGGCAGAGCGACCATCTCGAAGGGAATCCGGGTCTGACATGACTGCCACCGACACCCACACCGAGGGGTCCGGCGCCGAGATCAGCGGCGCCGAGATCCGGCTCGAGAACGTCACCAAGAAGTACGCCGGCCAGCAGACGGCAGCGGTCGACGGACTCAGCCTGGTCATCCCCGCCGGCGAGATCGTCATGTTCGTCGGCCCGTCGGGCTGCGGCAAGACGACGTCGCTGAAGATGATCAACCGGCTGATCGAGCCGACGTCGGGCACGATCCACATCGGCGACCAGGACATCAGCGGCCAGAGCGCCGACCAGCTGCGCCGGCACATCGGCTACGTGATCCAGGGCGGCAGCCTGTTCCCGCACATGACCGTGGCGAAGAACATCGCGATCGTGCCCAAGATGCTCGGCTGGGAGCAGGACCGCATCGACAAGCGCGTCGACGAGCTGCTCGAGCTGGTCAGCCTCGACCCGGGCAAGTACCGCGACCGCTACCCGCGCGAGCTCTCCGGCGGCCAGCAGCAGCGCGTCGGGGTCGCTCGCGGGCTCGCCGCCGACCCGCCCGCCATCCTGATGGACGAGCCGTTCGGCGCGGTCGACCCGATCACCCGCCAGCGGCTGCAGGACGAGCTGCTCTCCATCCAGCGCGAGCTGCGCAAGACGATCGTCTGCGTCACCCACGACATCGACGAGGCGATCAAGCTCGGCGACCGGATCCTGATCCTCCAGGAGGGGGCGCAGGTCGCGCAGTACGACACCCCCGAGGCGATCCTCGCCAACCCGGCCAACGACTTCGTCGCCGACTTCGTGGGCGCCGGCTCCTCGCTGAAGCAGCTCAGCCTCTCGCGCATCGACGAGGTCGAGCTGCGGCACCCCACCACCGCCACGATCGGGGAGCGCACCGCGGAGGCGAAGGCGCGCGCGGAGGCCAACGGCGACCGGGCCGTCATCGTGCTCGACGACCAGGAGCGACCCACCGCCTGGCCCTGGCTGCGCCAGCTCAAGGGCGACACGATCCACGCCGGCGAGGAGGACCTGATCAACATCGACCACCGGGCCACCCTCAACGACGCGCTCGACACGATGCTGACCAACAGCCACGGCGGGGCCGTGGTCACCGGAGACCGCGACCGCTACATGGGGGTGGTCGACTTCGCCTCGGTCACCGACTTCATGAGGGTCCAGCAGGAGCGGCTCGAGGCCGAGTCGAGCGGCGGGGTCCATGCCGCCTCCGACCCGAGCGACCAGCACGTGGAAGAGGTCACCGCCGACGACGGATCCGGGGCGTCCTGACCATGGCCCAGGAGACGACCGAGTCCACGCCCGACGCCGGCACGGCGACGTCCTCGAAGCGGTTCGGCGGCCGGCTCAACGCCGAGGCCCTGATCGTGCTGTTCGCGATCCCGGTGATCGTGGTGGTCGGGTTCGGCACCTACGCGATCTGGCACGCCACGGCCACCCTCGACTCGGTCGAGGAGAGCTCACTGGCCTGGCCGACGATCTGGAAGCAGATCTGGGAGCACGTGAAGCTCACCTTCGTCTCGGCGTTCTTCGTCGTGGTGATCGCCGTACCGCTGGGCGTGCTGCTCACCCGCGGCCGGGCCAAGGTGGCGGCGCCGGTCGTGGTCGGCATCGCCAACGGCGGTCAGGCCGCGCCCTCGGTCGGGCTGATCGTGCTGTTCGCGATGTGGCTCGGCTTCGGGTTCCGCACGGCGGTGATCGCGCTGACGCTCTACGCGATCCTGCCGGTGCTTCGCAACACGATCGTGGGTCTCCAGGGCGTCGACCCCACGCTGGTCGAGGCCGGCCGGGGGGTCGGCATGTCGTCCACCGCGGTGCTCCTCCGGGTCGAGCTGCCGCTGGCCCTGCCCGGTGATCATGGCCGGCGTGCGCACCGCGCTCGTCCTGCTCGTCGGCACGGCCACGCTGGCGACCTTCATCAACGGCGGCGGTCTCGGCGCCACCCTCCAGGCCGGCATCTCCCTGCTGCGCTACTCGGTGATCGTCTGGGGCGCGGTGCTGGTGGCCCTGCTGGCCCTGCTCATCGAGTGGCTCGGACGCGTCCTCGAGCTGGTCGCCCGACCGAAGGGAGTCTGAGCCATGCGCAACCGGCCACGGATCCTTGCGGCCCTCGGGGCGGCGTCCTGAGCCTCGTGCTCGCCGCCTGCAGCGTGCCGACGGCCGGCGGGTTCGTCCCGAAGGGCCAGCTGGCCGGCCCGCTGGAGGACGTGAAGAGCCTCGACGGCGCCAGGATCGCCGTGGGCTCGAAGAACTTCACCGAGAACGTCCTGCTCGGCAAGATGGCCATCATCCTGCTGCAGTCGGCCGGCGCGAACCCCGTCGACCTGACCAACATCCCGGGCTCGGCCGCCGCACGTCAGGCGATGCTCGACGACCGGATCCAGGCGATGTGGGAGTACACCGGCACCGGCTGGATCACCTACCTGGGTCACGACAAGCCGATCCCCGACGAGGAGAAGCAGTACGTCGCGGTGCGTGACGAGGACCTCGAGAAGAACAAGCTGGTCTGGCTCAAGCCGGCGCCGATGAACAACACCTACGGCTTCGCGATCACCCAGGAGTCCTTCGACAAGTACAAGATCAGCAAGCTCTCCGAGATGAAGAAGGTCCCGGTGGACGAGCGCACCTTCTGCGTCGAGTCCGAGCTGATCAACCGCCCCGACGGGCTCAAGGGCATGCTCGAGAAGTACGACGTACCGCTCGGCGACCCGCAGGGCGTGCCCGAGGACAACCTCAGCACGTTCCAGACCGGGGCCATCTACGACGCCACCGCCAAGGGCGAGTGCACCTTCGGCGAGGTGTTCACCACCGACGGCCGGATCGTGGCCCTGGACCTGAAGGTGCTCGAGGACGACCGCAACTTCTTCCCGAAGTACAACGTGTCACTGGTGCTCACCGACGAGGTGGCCAAGAAGTATCCGCAGATCGCTGACCTGATCGCCCCGGTGGCCGAGAAGCTCACCGACGAGGTCCTCCTGCAGCTGAACGCGGAGATCGACGTCGAGGGCAGGGAGGAGGCCGACGTGGCCTTCGAGTGGCTGAAGAAGGAAGGGTTCGTCACCGACCAGTAGTCAGTCCCGCACGTGCGCTCGTGGAAGTCGCGGTCATGCGCCGGCCGCGACCCGCATGCCCTGCTCGATCGCCCGCTTGGCGTCGAGCTCCGCGGCCACGTCGGCACCGCCGATCAGGTGCACGGGCCGGGCGGGATCGGCGGCGACCAGGTCGTCGTACAGCCTGCGGTTGGACTCCTGGCCCGCGCACACCACGACGTCGTCGACCTCGAGCAGCCGCGGCCGGCCGTCGACGGTGAGGTGCAGGCCCGCTGCGTCGATCCGCTCGTACGACGCACCGCTGACCTGCTCGACGCCCGACTGCTTCAGCACGGCGCGGTGGGCCCAGCCGGACGTCTTGCCGAGGTCCTTGCCGATCATCGAGGTCTTGCGCTGGACGAGGTACACCTCGCGCGCGGGGGTCCTGGGCTTGCGCTCGGTCAGCCCACCGACGTGCAGCGAGGGGTCACCGACGCCCCAGTGCGCCAGCCACTCCTCGAGGTCCTCCTCGGTGTGCGTCAGCCAGTGCGAGACGTCGACGCCGATCCCGCCCGCGCCGATCACGGCCACCCGGTCGCCCGGGACCGCTGCTCCGCTGAGCACGTCGGCGTAGGAGAGCGCCCGCTCGATCCCGGGGATGGCCGGGATGCGCGGCTCCACGCCGGTGGCCACCACGACCTCGTCGTAGCCGTCGAGGGTGTCGACGCCGGCGACGGTGCCGAGCCGCACGGTGGCCCCCAGCACCTCGAGCCGGCGGCGGTAGTAGCGCATCGTCTCGGCGAACTCCTCCTTGCCGGGGATCTGCATCGCGAGCCGGAACTGGCCGCCGAGCTCGGAGTCCTTCTCGAAGAGCGTGACGGCGTAGCCGCGCTCGGCGAACGACGTCGCGGCGCTGAGCCCGGCCGGGCCGGCGCCCACGACCGCGACGGTCGGGCGTGGTCTCGCCTCTTCGTCGGTCGAGCGTGCGTCGTCCTGAGCCTGTCGAAGGGTCGAGACCATCGGCAGCGGCAGCAGCACGAGCTCGGTCTCCCGGCAGGCGCGTGGGTTGACCAGGCAGCTGGCCCGCTTGTTGGCGAAGGCGTGGTCGAGGCAGGCCTGGTTGCAGGCGATGCAGGTGTTGATCTCGTCGGCCCGCCCGGCCGCGGCCTTGCTGACGAACTCCGGGTCGGCGAGCAGCGGCCGCGCCAGCGAGACCAGGTCGGCGGTGCCGTCGGCGACCAGCTCCTCGGCGAGCTCGGGGGTGTTGATCCGGTTCGACGCGCACACCGGGACCGAGACTTCCTCGCGCAGTCGCTTCGTCGTCCAGGTCCAGGCGCCGCGGGGGACCTGGGTGATGATCGTCGGCACCCGGGCCTCGTGCCAGCCGATCCCGGTGTTGATGACCGTGGCGCCGGCCTGCTCCACGAGCAGGGCCAGCTCGACGACCTCGTCCCAGGTCTGGCCGTCCTCGACGAGGTCGAGCAGCGACATCCGGTAGACGATGGGGAAGCCGTCGCCGACGGCCTCGCGGGTGCGGCGGACGACCTCGACCGGGAAGCGCATCCGGCGGGTCGGCGTACCTCCCCAGGCGTCGTCGCGGTCGTTGGTCCGCGCGGCGAGGAACTGGTTGATCAGGTAGCCCTCGGACCCCATGATCTCGACGGCGTCGTACCCCGCGCGCTGTGCGAGCGCCGCGCTGTGGGCGAAGGCGGTGGCGGTGCGGTCGACCGCCCTGGTCGACATCGCGCTGGGCCGGAACGGCGTGATCGGTGACTTCATGTCGCTCGCGCTCTGCGAGAACGGCGTGTAGCCGTAGCGGCCGGCGTGCAGCACCTGGAGCGCGATCGCGCCGCCCTCGTCGTGCACCGCCTCGGTCACCTGCTTGTGCCGCTCGGCCTGGAGCCGGGTGCTGAGCTCGCTGGCGAACGGCTTCAGCCAGCCGCGCTTGTTCGGCGAGTAGCCGCCGGTGACGATCAGCCCGACCCCGCCGCGGGCGCGCTCGGCGAAGTACGCCGCGAGCTTGGGGACGTCCCAGGCGAAGTCCTCGAGCCCGGTGTGCATCGAGCCCATCACCACGCGGTTGCGCAGCGTCAGGTCGCCGATGGTGATCGGCGCGAGCAGGTGCGGGTAGTCGGTCATCGGTGCACTCCGTCGGTCGAGCTTGTCGAAACCCCTGTGGGCATCCAGGTACTCGGTCAGCCACTCGATCCAGAACTGCTCCTGCTTGATGCCGCCGCGCAGCACCAGCCAGGTGTCGAGGTCGTGGTCGTCGAGGTGCGTCGCGGGTCGGGGAACTGCTCGCGCTCGAGCTGCTCGAAGTGGGCCAGCCGGGTGCGGTGCTCCTCGACGAGGTCCTCGAGGTGGCCGAGCAGCTTCGCGCGGTCGCCGTACGACGCACCGCGCAGCTTCACCGCCAGGTCGGACCGCATCGTCGTGGCCGGGGTGGGGGAGCCGACCCACTCGGCGAGGACGCGCTCGCCTGCCTTGGTGACGGTGTAGCGGCGCTCGGTGCTCCGGGAGTCGCCGGAGCCGGCGCGCACCCAGCCGTCGCCCTCCATCCGCCGGAGCACCTTGTAGATCTGCTGGTGCGTGGCCCGCCAGAAGAAGCCGATCGACCGGTCGAACCGGCGGGTCAGCTCGATGCCCGTCGCGGGTCGTTCCCGCAGCGAGACCAGGAGTGCGTGCTCGAGGGCCACCGCAGCAGTCTGTGCCGCCGAGCGCTGTTGTGCAACTAGTTGCACAGTGAGTCGGGTCACTTGCCATATACCCCCTGGGGGTATATGGTCCGGAGCCATGAACGGCTCCAGCACCTCGTGGTCCACGGCGATCAGCGCGACCCTGCACTGCCTCACCGGCTGTGCGATCGGCGAGGTCCTCGGCATGGTGCTGGGCACCTGGTGGGGCTGGTCCGACCTGGCGACGATCGCGCTCGCGGTGGCGCTGGCGTTCTTCTTCGGCTACCTGCTGACCTTCACCTCGGTGCGGCGCCACGGGCTCGGGACCCGCCAGGCGATCCGGGTGGCGCTCGCCTCCGACACGGTCTCGATCACGGTGATGGAGATCGTCGACAACGCGCTGATGCTGCTCATCCCGGGCGCGATGGCGGCCGGGCTCGCCAGCGGAAAATTCTGGCTCAGCCTGGCCATCGCCCTCGCCGTGGCGTTCGTGCTGACCGTGCCGGTCAACCGCTGGCTGATCTCGCGCGGTCGCGGGCACGCCGTCGTGCACGCGATGCACGGCCACGACGCCGACGGGGCGCACGCGCACCACTGAGCGAACCAGCGTCACACCCTGACAGCACGACTGTCAGAATCAGCGCCATGAGCTATGCACTCGGACAGGGCACCGGGCCTCTCGCGGGGGTCAAGGTGGTCGAGATCGCCGGTATCGGTCCCGGCCCGCACGCCTGCATGATCCTGGCCGACCTCGGCGCCGACGTGATCCGCGTGGAGCGACCCGGCGGGCAGGCCCTGACCGGTGGCCCGACCGACGTGCTCAACCGCGGCCGCCCGAGCGTGGCGCTGGACCTGAAGAACCCCGAGGCGATCGCGACCGTGCTCGACCTCGTCGAGCACGCCGACGTGCTCATCGAGGGCATGCGGCCGGGCACGACCGAGCGGCTCGGCCTCGGACCCGACGCGTGCCTCGCGCGCAACCCGCGGCTGGTCTACGGCCGGATGACCGGCTGGGGGCAGAGCGGTCCGCTCGCCTCGGCCGCCGGGCACGACATGAACTACATCGCGATCACCGGCGCCCTGTTCGGCATGGGCCAGGACAAGTCGCGGCCGCACTTCCCGTCCAACCTGGTCGGCGACTTCGGGGGCGGCTCGACGTACCTCGTCATCGGGGTGCTCGCCGCGCTGCTCGAGGCTCGTCTCTCCGGCCAGGGCCAGGTCGTCGACGCCGCGATCGTCGACGGCACCGCCCACCTCAACGCGATGAGCACCGGCTTCCTGGCTGCCGGCAACCTGCTCGAGGACCGCGCGGCCAACCTGCTCGACGGCGGGATGCCGTTCTACGACCTCTACGAGACCTCGGACGGCCGGCACATGTCGGTGGGTCCGCTCGAGCCGCAGTTCTACGCGGAGTTCGTCCGGCTGCTCGGCCTCGAGGACGCCCCCGACCGCTACGACTTCGAGCGCAGCGAGGAGCTGCGCGCCGAGATCGCCAAGAAGTTCGGCAGTCGCACCCAGGCCGAGTGGTCCGAGCTGTTCGAGGGCACCGACGCCTGCGTCGCGCCGATCATCCCGCTCACCGAGGCCATGGACCACCCGCACATGGCCGCCCGCGAGGTGTTCGTCGAGCAC
The DNA here is from genome assembly GCA_963722835.1 of uncultured Actinomycetota bacterium. Classification (GTDB taxonomy): domain Bacteria; phylum Actinomycetota; class Actinomycetes; order Propionibacteriales; family Nocardioidaceae; genus Marmoricola. Next base: position 397,785 of record CAVROK010000010.1, on the reverse strand, counting down.
GAGGGCGTGCGCCAGCCGGCTCCCGCTCCGCGCTTCTCCCGTACGACGGCCAACCTCGGCCTCCCGCCGCGACCGAAGGCAGGTGTCGACACCCGTGAAGCCCTCACGGCCTGGGGGATCGACGACGTCGACGCCCTGATCGAGAAGGGCGTCGCCGTCCAGGCGTGAGCAGCCCCGACCGCTCCCAGCTCCGCGCACACTGCGCGGACTGTGCCGCGCTGTGCTGCGTGGTGCCGGCGTTCGTCGCCAGCGCCGACTTCGCCATCGACAAGCCGGCCGGGGTGCCGTGCCCGAACCTCGCGACCGAGGACTTCGGTTGCACCATCCACGACGAGCTGCGCGAGCGCGGCTTCCCCGGCTGCACGGTCTACGACTGCTTCGGTGCCGGACAGCGCGTCGTCCAGGAGCACTTCGGCGGGCGGGAGTGGCGCGGCTCGCCCGAGCTCCGGGCGGAGATGTTCGCGACCTTCGAGGTCGTCGAGCGGCTCCACGAGCTGCTCTGGTACCTCGCTGAAGCAACCGACCGTGCCCCGGCCGGCGCCGTGCACGACGAGCTGGCCGGACTCCGCTCCGCGGTCGAGTCGGCAGCGGCCGACCCTGTCGACGTCGACGTCGTCACCCTGCAGCTGCGCGCCGATCCGCTGCTCGGCGAGGTGAGTGCCCTGGTGCGCCGGGGTGCCGACGGAGCGGCCCTCCGACGGCGAGACCTCGCGGGTCGCGACCTGCGCGGGGAGCACCTCGTCGGCGGCGACCTGCGCGGCGCCGTACTCATCGGCGCGGACCTGCGCGACGCGGACCTGGCCGACGCCGACGTCCTCGGCGCGGACCTGCGCGGAGCCGACGTGCGTGGGGCCGACCTGACGTCGACGCTGTTCCTCACCCAGTTCCAGGTGAACGCTGCCCGCGGCGACACCGCCACCGCGCTGTCGGGATGGCTGGATCGACCGTCGCACTGGGTGATCTCGGACACAACCGGCCCGCATTGACCGTGACAGTATTACTGTCACAATGAAACACGGCGTTGCCGCGTGCTGCGCTACGCCCGCCCACCCGTGACTCAGCTGAAGTTGGGATGACACACATGGCCACAGAAGCGTTCGTGTACGACGCGATCCGCACGCCCCGCGGCAAGGGGAAGAAGAACGGCAGCCTCCACGAGGTCAAGCCGGTCGACCTGGTCGTCGGGCTGCTCGACGCCGTGAAGGACCGCAACCCCTCGCTCGACCCCAACCGGGTCGACGACGTCGTGCTCGGCGTGGTCTCGCCCGTCGGTGACCAGGGCGGCGACATCGCCAAGACGGCGGCGCTCGCTGCCGGCTACCCGGACACCGTGGCCGGCGTACAGCTCAACCGCTTCTGCGCCTCGGGCCTCGAGGCGGTCAACCAGGCCGCGTCGCGCGTGCGCGGCGGCTTCGAGGACCTGATCCTCGCCGGTGGCGTCGAGTCGATGAGCCGCGTCGCCATGGGCAGCGACGGCGGCGCGTGGGCCTCCGACCCCTCCACCGCCTTCGCCACGGCGTTCGTCCCGCAGGGCATCGGCGCCGACCTGATCGCGACGATCGAGGGCTTCTCCCGCGACGACGTCGACACCTTCGCCGTGGAGTCCAACGCCCGGGCCGCCAAGGCCTGGGCCGACGGCCGGTTCGCCGGCTCCGTCGTACCCGTCAAGGACGTCAACGGCGTGACCGTGCTGGACGTCGACGAGTTCATCAAGCCCGAGTCGAGCGTCGAGGGCCTCGCCCGGCTGAAGCCCTCCTTCGCCGGCATCGGTGACCAGGCCGGCTTCGACTCGGTCGCCCTGGAGAAGTACCACTGGATCGAGAAGATCGACCACGTGCACCACGCCGGCAACAGCTCCGGCATCGTCGACGGCGCCGCCCTCGTGGCGATCGGCAACGAGCAGGTCGGCCAGGACCTCGGCCTCACCCCGCGTGCGCGCATCATCGCGACCGCCGTCTCCGGCGCCGACCCGACGATCATGCTCACCGGTCCGGCCCCGGCCAGCCGCAAGGCGCTCGCCAAGGCCGGCCTCGAGGTCGACGACATCGACCTGTTCGAGATCAACGAGGCGTTCGCCGCGGTGGCGATGCGCTACATGAAGGACATGGGCATCTCCCCGGAGATCACCAACGTCAACGGCGGGGCCATCGCGATGGGCCACCCGCTGGGTGCCACCGGCGCGATGATCCTCGGCACGCTGGTCGACGAGCTCGAGCGTCGTGAGCTCAAGCGCGGCCTGGCCACGCTCTGCGTCGGCGGCGGCATGGGCATCGCCACCATCGTCGAGCTGGTGTGACCCGACTCGCCGTACGGCCGCTCCCATTCCTGAAGTGAAAGAAGCAACGATGACTGACTCTGCAGTGAAGTACGACCGCGACAACGACGGCATCGTCGTCCTCACCCTCGACGACCCGACCGCCGGCGCCAACACGATGAACGAGCTGTACAAGGAGTCGATGCACGCCGCGATCGACAAGCTGTACGCCGAGAAGGACGACGTCACGGGCGTCGTGGTGACCTCGGCCAAGAAGACGTTCTTCGCCGGCGGCAACCTCAAGGGCATGCTCGCCGCCACTCCCGACGACGCCCAGGCGGTCTTCGAGATGTGCGAGGGGATCAAGGGCGACCTGCGCCGGCTGGAGACCTTCGGCAAGCCGGTCGTGGCGGCCATCAACGGCGCCGCGCTCGGCGGCGGCCTCGAGATCACCCTGGCCTGCCACCACCGCATCGTGGTCGACGACCCGAAGGTCGAGCTCGGGCTCCCCGAGGCCACCCTCGGCCTGCTGCCCGGCGGCGGCGGGGTCACGCGCACCGTGCGGATGTTCGGCATCCAGTCGGCACTGATGGACATCCTGCTGCAGGGCACGCGCTTCAAGCCGGGTCCGGCCAAGGAGAAGGGCCTCGTCGACGAGCTGGTCAAGGACCGCGACGACCTCGTCCCCGCCGCCAAGAAGTGGATCAAGGCCCACCAGGACGACCCGCAGGCCGCGTCGAACCCCTGGGACCGCGACGGCTACAAGATCCCGGGCGGCAGCCCGTCGAGCCCGGCGCTGGCGCAGTTCCTCCCGGCCTTCCCGGCGATGCTGCGCAAGCAGACCAAGGGCGCGCTCTACCCCGCCCCGCGGGCGATCATGGCCGCGGCCATCGAGGGCGCGCAGGTCGACTTCGACACCGCGAGCCGGATCGAGTCGCGCTACCTCGCGCACCTGATCGTGGGCTCCAACAGCAAGAACATGATCCAGGCGTTCTTCTTCGACCTCCAGGCGATCAACTCCGGCCTGCTGCGGCCCAAGGACGTCCCGAAGTTCACCGCGACCAAGGTCGGCGTGCTGGGCGCGGGGATGATGGGCGCCGGCATCGCGTACTCGTGTGCCCGCGCCGGCATGGAGGTCGTGCTCAAGGACGTCGAGCAGGCCTCGGCCGAGAAGGGCAAGGCCTACAGCGACAAGATCCTGTCCAAGGCCGTGGAGCGCGGCAAGATGGACGAGGCCAGGAAGAGCGAGATCCTCGACCGGATCACCGCGACGACCGAGGCCAACGACTTCAAGGGCTGTGACCTCGTGATCGAGGCGGTCTTCGAGGACCCGTCGCTCAAGGCGCAGGTGTTCGGCGAGATCCAGGACGTCGTGAACTCCGACGCGCTGCTGTGCTCCAACACCTCGACGCTGCCGATCACCGACCTGGCCGAGGGAGTGAACCGGCCCGACGACTTCATCGGGCTGCACTTCTTCTCACCGGTCGACAAGATGCCGCTGGTCGAGATCATCCGCGGTGGCCGCACCTCCGACGAGGCCGTCGCCAAGGCGCTCGACGTCGTCATGCAGATCCGCAAGACCCCGATCGTGGTCAACGACAGCCGCGGCTTCTACACCAGCCGGGTCATCGGCACGATGGTGATGGAGGGCCTCGCCATGCTGGCCGAGGGCGTCCACCCGATGTCGGTCGAGCGGGCTGCGACCCAGGCGGGCTACCCGGTCGGCACCCTGCAGCTCTCCGACGAGCTGAACATGGAGCTGATGTCCAAGATCGAGAAGGCCACCGCCGCCGCGGCAGGGGATGCCTACCAGGCGCACCCCGGCTCCGCGGTCGTCGAGAAGATGATCGAGGCCGGCCGTCCCGGTCGTCTCCGCGGCCAGGGCTTCTACGAGTACGACGAGAACGGCGGCCGCGGCTCCCTGTGGACCGGGCTGGCCGAGCTGTTCCCGTCGAAGCGCCGAGCCGGCCGACATCGAGGACCTCAAGGACCGCTACCTGTTCATCGAGGCCATCGAGACCGCGAAGTGCTTCGAGGAGAAGGTCATCGAGTCCGCCGCCGCGGCCAACATCGGCTCGATCATGGGCATCGGCTACCCGGCACTGACCGGCGGCACCGTCCAGTTCATGCAGGGCTACGACGGACGCACCGGCCAGGGCCTGACCGGGTTCGTCGCCCGTGCCCGTGAGCTGGCCGAGAAGTACGGCGACCGGTTCGCCCCGACCGACCGGCTCGTCGAGATGGCGGAGAAGGGCGAGTCCTTCCCCGTCTGACCAGCGCATCCCCGCGAGGCGGCGTACCCCTTGGGTGCGCCGCTTCGTGCCGTCCGGGACAAAACGGATGGACCTGGCAGCCGACTCCGTCACCTGGCACGTGTTGCAACGGCCGCCAGGTGCAGGTTTCCCCGGCCGGCCGGGGAAACCAACAACTTCACAAATCGGACGCCACGGCCTCGCATCTCGGGGAGAATGGCGCCCGTGGAGGACGTGAGCGAGACCGCCGACGGGCCCGACGGCACGGCCCGGGTGGTGATCGAGGGTCTGTGGGTGCGCTTCGGGGCGGTGGCTGCGGTGCGCGGCATCGACCTGACCGCGCACGCCGGGCGGGCCACGGCGCTGCTCGGGCGCAACGGGGCCGGGAAGTCGACCACGATGCGCGTGCTGGCGGGAGTGATCCCGCCGACCGAGGGCACCGTGCTGGTCGACGGGCTCGACGTCGCCCAGAACCTGCTGGCCGTGAAGCGGCTGACCGGGTACTGCCCCGACGTCGGGGGCCTCGTGCCCCGCGCGACCCCGTGGGAGCACCTCCAGCTGGCCGCGCGGCTGCGCCGCATGGACCACTGGGAGGACCGGGCCCAGGACCTGCTCGAGCGGTTCGACCTCGGCGACGCGGCCCACCGGGTCACCTCCGGGTTCAGCCACGGCATGGGGCGTCGGCTCTCGGTCATCCTCGCCTGCTTCCACGACCCGACGGTGCTGCTGCTCGACGAGCCGTTCGACGGCGTCGACCCGCTCGGCGTCGAGGCGACGCTCGAGGTGATCGCGGACGCACGGGCCCGGGGCGCGGCCGTCCTGGTGTCCACCCACCTGCGCGACCTGGCGATGCAGGCCTGCGAGAACGCGCTGGTCCTGCGCGGTGGGGCGAGCGTCGCCGAGCTGCGGGCGCACGAGCTCGTGGGTGAGGAGGGCGCCGGTGTCTACCGCGCTCTCCTGGACTGAGCTCCGCGCGAGCTGGCGCGACCTCGGATCGCTCCTGGCCTTCCGGCGCTCCGGTGTCACTGCCTCCGGGCGACGGCGGATGCACATCGTCAGCGGGGTCGTCCTCGGGCTGACGCTGGCGGCGATCGTGGGGCCGGCGTACCTCGGCGGCGAGGTCCCGCGCCCTCGAGCCGGCCAGGTGCTCGCCCTGCTCCCCTCCGCGACCCTGGGCTTCCTGCTGCTGGCGATCTTCACCGCCATCGCGTCCGCCGGTGGTCGCGAGGTGGTCCCGCGCGACCAGGCCGTCGCCTTCCCCGTCTCCACCACGACCGACCACCTCGGCGCGCTGGTGCTGGCTCCGCTCAACATCGCGTGGATCATGCAGGCCTGGTTGCTGCTCGGCATGGCGTCGTACGCCCTGGGGCCGAAGGACCTCTGGGCCTACGAGCTCCCCTTGCTCCTGTGGATTCTCGCGGCCACGGCACTCGCGCAGGCGGTCGGCTGGCTGGCGGAGGGCGTACGCCGCGGCCCGCACGGCATCGCGGTGTTCCGCGTGCTGGTGCTCCTCGTCGCGGCCGGAGCCACGGCCCTGGTCGTGACGGGCAACCTCGCCCGGGTCCTCGACGCGAGCCCCACCTCGAAGCTCCTGCTCGCCGTCCTCGACCCGCAGGGCGGCCGGTGGATCTCCTGGCTCGCCACCCTGCTGGTCATCACGGCCATCGGGCTGGCGTCCGTGGTCGTCGGGGCGGCTCCGGCGCGCTGGGCGCTGCAGCGGCCGATGCGCGAGGAGCTTCGCCTGGAGTCCGGTCGCTATCCCGCTCGCCCGACCGCGGTCTCGGACTTCGCGATGATGCTGCGGATCGACCGCGCCGCCGTGTGGCGCTCGGTGCCGTTGCGCCGGGGCATGGCCGTCCTGGCCCTGATGCCGGGCGTGGTCGCCCTGGCGGGCGACCTCGAGTGGCACCTGCTGACCGTCCTGCCGGGCCTGGTCGCGTCCGGTGGCGCGCTGCTCTTCGGCGTGAACACCTGGTGCCTCGACGGCCGCGGCGCCCTGTGGCGCGACTCCCTGCCGGTCTCACCGAGGGTCTCGTTCCTCTCGCGCGTCGTGGTGCTGATGGAGGTGCTGCTCGCCTCGGCCGCCCTGACGTTGGTGCTCGCTGCGTTGCGTGCCGGCCGGCCCACCGCCGCGGAGCTGGTGGCGCTGCTGTGCTGCACCCTCGTGGTCACGCTCCAGGTCGTGGCCGCCGGCATGCGGTGGAGCATCGCCCGTCCGTTCTCGGTCGACCTGCGCAGCGCCCGCGCCACCCCTGCTCCGCCCGTGGTGATGGCGGGCTACAGCGCCCGGCTGGCCGTGGCCACCACGGTGACGGGCCTGGTCTTCTCGGGCCTCGCCACGCTGGAGGACCCGCGGTACGCCGTGAGCTTCGCGGTCGTGTTCGGGCTCTGGTCGACCTGGCGCCTCCACGCGGCCATCCGCCGCTGGCAGGATCCGGTCGTCCGAGCCCGCGTGGTGGCCACCGTCGCGGGCTGACCGTGCCCGCCCTGATGGCAAATGGTGGTGTTCACGACGTATAGACCAGTCGTGGTGGATATCGGGTCGGAAACCCGTTGCAGGTGTGCCCATCTGTGGACCTGTGCGACGATTTCCATCGATTGAAGCAATCCAGCACAACGGGGGAAAAACAGCATGAACAAGGTATTCGCCGGACTCTTCGTGGCGTGTCTCGCCGCGTTGGGGTCCCTTGGCCTCAGCTCTCCGGCGCACGCCTACCCGGACACCCCGCCCACCAGCAAGGTCACGCCGCCCCAGGTCAGCAGCACCACTCCTGACAGCCAGGCTGCCGCGGCCGCGACCCGGAGCGCCGAGCTGCCCAGCACCGGTGGCCCCGACGCGCTGCTGCTCGGTGGCGGTGTCGCACTCCTGGTTGTCGGTGGCGCGGCTGTCGTCGTCGCCCGTCGTCGTCAGACCAACTGACGTCGCGGCGACGCGGACGACTCCGAACGGAGGCGGCACGTGCCGCGCGTGACGTCGTGGCGACGTCTCTTCCTTCGCCTCGGCGCGGTGTTGCTCCTGCTGCTCGTCCTGGTGTTCACCTACCAGGCCGTGCGCACGGTGCTCGCGCTGCGCGAGGCCAAGAACGAGGTCGCCACTCTCAAGGGTGAGGTACGCCGCAACGACGTGGCGGCCGTGAAGCAGACCCTGCGCAGCATCGAGTCGACGAGCGAGACGGCCCGCCGGCACTCCGACAACCTGTTGTGGGACGGACTCGTCCGGGTGCCGCTGCTCGGCGACGACGTCGAGGCCGTCCAGGTGATGGCGCGCGCCCTCAACGAGGCGTCCTCGCGTGGCTACGCACCAGCCGTGACGCTGCTGGAGAAGACCAACAGCGCCACTCTGCGTGAGCCCGACGGTCGTGTCGACCTCACCGCCGTGGCGGAGCTCGAGGACCCCCTGCGGCGCCTGTCCGCCGCGCTCCGTGTCGCCGTCGACGACGTCGACCGGCTCGACCCCGACCACCTGCTCGGCCCGCTGCGCGATGTCACGAGCTCGGTGCAGGACCAGCTCCAGTCCACCCTGGCTGCCGCCGAGGGCGGCGTCACCCTGTCCGAGCTGGTGCCGCCGATGATGGGCGCGAGCGAGCCGCGCCGCTACCTGCTCGTCGTCCAGAACAACGCGGAGACCCGGTCGACCGGCGGCCTCCCCGGCTCGTTGATCGTCATCGACGCGGTCGACGGAAAGCTGAGCCTCGGCGACCAGCGGGCGGTCGACGACTTCGACGTCCTGACCTCACCCGTGCTGCCGCTGACCGAGGAGGAGCGCGCCCTGTACGGCGACAACCTCGGCGAGAACATCCGGGACATGAACCTCACCCCCGACTTCCCGCGGGCGGCCTCCCTGATCGACGCCCTGCAGAAGCGCTCGTTCGGGACCGACATCGACGGCATCATCTCCGTGGACCCGGTGGCGCTGGCCTCGGTGCTGCGGGCCACCGGGCCGGTCGAGGTCGGGGACGAGACCTTCACCGCCGGCAACGTCGTGCGCAAGCTGCTCAACGAGGTCTACCAGCGCTACGAGACCCGGGACGAGCAGGACGCCTACTTCGACCGGGCGTCGCGCGAGATCTTCAACACCCTGGTCACCCGGGACGTGAAGCCCATGAAGGTCCTGCGGCAGCTCGGACGGGCGGCGTCGCAACGTCGTTTCCTGGTGTGGAGCGCGCACCCCGACGAGCAGCGCCGGATCGCCGGCAGTGCGGTCAGCGGCGAGCTGCCGCGCGACACCGGCGACGAGCCCCACGTCGGGCTGTACCTGAACGACGGCACCGCCGCCAAGATCGAGTACTACCTCGACTACGTGACCTCGATCCGTTCGGCCCGCTGCACGCCGAAGGGTGCGCAGACCCTGCGGGTCGGGATGGTGCTCGACTCCTCGGTCCCGCGCCGCGGCTACCAGCTCTCCCGTTTCGTCCGCGGCACCGGCGAGTACGCCCCGTTGGGCTTCATGCGGCTCAACCTGCGGATGTACGCCCCGACCGGCGGGGAGCTCACCGAGCTGACCGCCAACGGCAAGCAGGTGCGGATCGAGACGACCGAGCACAACGGTCGCCAGGTGGCCGTGGTGACGATGCTCGTCCGCGCTCGCCAGGAGGTGCGGCTCTCGGCAGAGTTCCGCACCCGCGACGGTCAGCGTGGCGACCCGGTCCTGGACTGGACCCCGGGAGTCCGCACGAAGTCGAGCACGGTGACGGCCGCCTCCTCCTGCTGAGTAAGGTCCCCCGCATGGACTTCTCTCCTTCCCCGCGGGCGGCCGAGCTGCTGGAGCTGGTCGGGTCCTTCGTCCGCGACGAGGTCGAGCCGGTCGCTGCGGCGTACCACCGCGAGGCGAGCCAGTCAGCCGCCGACGGCGTGTGGCGGGACCCGCCGATCCTGGGCCAGCTGCGTGAGAAGGCCCGCGCCCAGGGGCTGTGGAACCTGTTCCTGCCGGTCGAGCACTCCGAGGAGTACGCCCGGCGCTACGGCACGCACGGGGGCGCGGGTCTGAGCAACAGCGACTACGCACCATTGGCCGAGCAGATGGGCCGGGCGACCAACCTGGCGCCGTACGTCTTCAACTGCCACGCGCCCGACACCGGGAACATGGAGGTGCTGCTCAAGTACGGCACCGACGCGCAGAAGGCCGAGTGGCTCGAGCCCCTCCTGGACGGGCAGATCCGCTCGGCGTTCACGATGACCGAGCCCGGGGTCGCCTCCTCCGACGCGACCAACATGGAGGCCACCGCCGTCGTCGACGGCGACGAGGTCGTGATCAACGGGCGCAAGTGGTGGTCCACCGGCGTGGGGCACCCCGACTGCCGGGTCTTCGTCTTCATGGGCCTCTCTGACCCTGATGCCGACCGGCACCACCGGCACACGATGGTGCTGGTGCCGCGGGACACCCCCGGGGTGAAGGTCGAGCGGCTGCTGTCCACGATGAACGAGTACGACGCACCCGTGGGCCACGGCGAGGTGAGCTTCGACGACGTCCGGGTGCCGAAGGACAACATCCTGCTCGGCGAGGGCCGTGCCTTCGAGATCGCCCAGGGACGGCTCGGTCCCGGCCGGGTGCACCACTGCATGCGGCTGGTCGGCCAGGCCGAGGTCGCGCTCGAGCTGGCCATCGAGCGGGGGCTCGCTCGCTCGGCGTTCGGCAAGCCGATCATCAACCTCGGCGGCAACCGGGAGCGGATCGCGGACGCCCGGATGGCGATCGACCAGGCGCGGCTGCTCGTCCTCAACGCCGCGTGGAAGCTCGACGTGGGTGGACCGCTCAACGCGCTCAGCGAGGTCAGCCAGATCAAGGTCGTGGTCCCCAACATGGCCCAGCAGGTCATCGACATGGCGATGCAGCTGCACGGCGGTGGCGGTCTCTCCGTCCGACTTCCCGCTGGCCGGCATGTGGACCAACGCCCGGGCACTGCGGCTGGCCGACGGACCCGACGAGGTGCACCGCGGTGTGGTCGCACGGCTCGAGATCGAGAAGCACCGATGAGCGGTTCTCGTCACCGGCGGGGTCGGTGGACTCGGTGCCGCCCTGACCGAGGCGTTCCGCGCCCGGGGCGACGACGTGCTGACCGGCGACATCGCGGACGGTGCCGACCTCGACGCTCGACGTCCGCTCGGACGACGACTGGGCCGCGGCGCGCGCCCGGGTCGAGGAGCACTGGGGCGGTCTCGACGTGCTGGTCAACAACGCCGGGGTCGCCGGCGGTGGCCGCATCGACGTCGCCGGCATGGACGAGTGGCAGTGGATCACCGAGATCAACCTGTTCGGCGTGGTCCGCGGCACCCGCACGTTCGTGCCGATGTTCAAGGAGCAACGCTCCGGCCACATCGTCAACGTCGCCTCGCTCGCCGGGCTGGTGCACCCGGCCGGCATGGGTTCCTACAACGCGGTGAAGGCGGGCGTGGTCGCGTTCAGCGAGACCTGCTCGCACGAGCTCGCCGAGTACGGCGTGCGCTGCTCGGTGGTGTGCCCGTCCTACTTCCGCACGAAGCTGATCGAGAACATGCAGGCTCTGCAACCTCCAGGGGGCGACACGGCGGTGGGCCAGGTGATCGGCGGCCTGGTCGCCGCCGCTCCTCTCGGTCCCGAGGAGATCGCGGCCGCCGTGCTCGAGGGCATGGACCGGGGCGACGAGCTGATCCTCCCGGACGCGGCGGCCCGGGCGGCCTACGAGCTCAAGCAGACCGACCGGCCGTCGTACGACCAGGTGATGCGCAAGCAGGCCTCCCGCCTCAACGCGGTGGGCCGAGAGGGAGCAGGCAGTGACTGACATCGCAGGAGCATCCGGGGTCCGCGACGAGGACCGGTTCGACGTCGAGGCGGTGCGCGCCTGGCTCGCCGAGCGCGGCACCGAGCTGTCCGACGACGTCGAGGTCAAGCAGTTCGGGGGCGGCGCCTCCAACCTCACCTACTCGCTGCGCGACGGCTCGCACGACCTGATCCTCCGGCGACCGCCGAGCGGCCAGAAGGCGAAGGGCGCGCACGACATGGGCCGCGAGTACCGCATCCAGGACGGCCTGCGCGAGGTGTTCCCGCTGGTGCCGGACATGGTGGCGCTCTGCGACGACGAGTCCGTGATCGGCTCGGAGTTCTACGTGATGCAGCGGGTGCCGGGCATCATCCCGCGGCGCGACTTCCCGCCCGAGGTGTCGCTCGACGAGAAGCAGACGCGCGAGCTGTGCACCAACGCGCTCGACGTGCTGATCGACCTGCACGGCGTGGACGTCGACGCGACCCCGCTCGCCTCGATGAACAAGGGGAAGGGCTACGTCGAGCGCCAGATCTCCGGCTGGTCCACCCGCTTCCGCAACGCGCACACCGAGGACATCGGCGCCATCCGAAAGCAGCAGGGCGAGACGGTGATGGCGTGGCTCGCCGAGCACCAGCCCGACGACGTGGCGAGCTGCATCATCCACAACGACTTCCGGTTCGACAACCTCGTGCTCGACGCGGACGACCCGACCCGCCCGGTCGGCGTGCTCGACTGGGAGATGGCCACCGTCGGTGACCCGCTGATGGACCTCGGCGGCACGATGGCCTACTGGGTGCGCGACGACGACGACGAGTTCTTCCGCGAGTTCCGTCGGCAGCCGACCAACCTGCCGGGGATGCTCTCGCGGGACGAGGTCGTCGACTACTACTGCGAGCGCACCGGCTACTCCGTGACGCCCGACCAGTGGCGCTTCTACGAGGTCTACGGGCTGTTCCGGCTCGGGGTGATCGCCCAGCAGATCTACTACCGCTACTTCCACGAGCAGACGAGCAACGAGGCCTACGCGATCTTCGGACCGGCGGCCAACCACCTCGAGCAGCGGTGCAACGCGATCATCGAGGGCGCCGCCTAGTGGGCCAGCTGCTGCTCGTGCGGCACGGCCAGGCCTCGTGGGACTCCGACGACTACGACGTGCTCTCGGAGGTCGGCTGGGAGCAGTCGCGCCTGCTCGGTCGCGCGCTCGCGGCTCGGGGGATCGTGCCGGACGCGGTCGTCATGGGTGGGATGCGTCGGCACCGCGAGACCGCGGAGGCGTGCCTCGGCGAGCTGGGTGCCTCCGTGACGCCGGAGGTCGACGCGGACTGGGACGAGTTCGACCACGTCGCGATGCTCTCCTCGCACCCGGCACCGTTCGAGGGCCGGCGTCCGACCAAGGCGGAGTTCCAGGAGTGGTTCGAGGCGGCGACCGACCGCTGGACGGGCGGGGACCACGACGACGAGTACGCCGAGTCGTTCGGCACCTTCACCTCTCGGGTCGGAGCGGCGTTGCGTCGTACGTCGGAGGCGGCGGGGACCGTCCTCGTCTTCACCAGCGGCGGCCCGATCGCGTGGTCGGCCGCGAGCCTGCTCGCCGACGAGCCCGAGGTCGCGGGCCGGCTGTGGCGCCGGCTCAACCCGGTCTGCGTCAACTCCGGCGTGACCCGGCTCGTGACGGGTCGGCGCGGCACCACGCTGGTCACCTTCAACGGGCACGCCCACCTCGACGGCGTACCCGACGTGCTGACCTACCGCTGAGCCGGAAGCCGTCTCGGCCACCAGAACCGGTCGCCGAGCAGGAGCGCGAGGGCCGGCACCAGCACCGTGCGGACCAGCAGGGTGTCGAGGAGCACGCCGATGCAGATCACCACGCCCACCTGGGCGAGCACCACGAGCGGCAGCACGCCCAGCACCGCGAACACGGCCGCGAGCAGGATGCCGGCGCTGGTGATCACGCCACCGGTGGCCGCGAGCGCGCGCAGCATGCCCTCCTTCGCGCCGTGACCGGGGACCTCCTCCCAGGCACGTGTGACCAGGAAGATGTTGTAGTCGACGCCCAGGGCGACCAGGAACAGGAACGCGTACAGCGGCGTCGTCACGTCGAGCGCGCTGAACCCGAAGACGGTCTGGAACACCCACCAGCCGGCGCCGAGCGCCGCGACGAACGTCGCCAGGACGGTCAGCACGAGCAGCAGCGGCGCCACCACGGAGCGCAGCAGCAGGAGCAGGGCGCCCAGCACCAGCGTGAGCACCAGCGGGAAGATGACCCATCGGTCCCGCGCCGCCGCCTGCGCCGCGGTCCAGGCTCTCGGCAGCGGTGCCGCCGACGTGGCTCTGCCCACCGACGTCGCCCAGTGCCCCGCGCAGCCGCTCCACCGTCTGCCGTCCGGCCTCGCTGTCGGACGAGGCCTTCAGGACGACGTCGAGCTCGGTCCACCCGCCGCCTTCCGCGCCCGGTCGCACGCTGTCGACGCCCCGGACCTCACGCGCCGCCGCGGCGGCCTCCTGCGGCGACTCGGTGAGCACCACCGTGGGGTCGCTGCTGCCCGCGGGGAAGTGCTCGGCCAGGCGCTCTGCGGCGCTGATCGCCTCGGGCTTCTGCAGGAACTGCTCGGCCTGTGGCAGCCCCACCTTCACGTCGAGCAGGCCCAGTGACAGGACGACCAGCACGCCGGCGGTGCCGGCCGCGAACACCGTCGGCCGCGGCTGCGACCGCGTCTCCGACGCGACGCCAGAGCGTGCGCGCCTCGGCCAGGGTGTCCGATCCCACGCGTGGGACGCGCGGCCAGAACACCCAGCGGCCGAACAGGACCAGCGTCGCCGGCAACCCGACCAGCACGAACACGACGGCCGTCAGGATCCCGATCGCGCAGGCGATCCCGAGCCCACGCGTGTCGGGCGTGAGCGACAGCGCCAGCGTGAGCACCCCGACCACGACCGTGGTGGCGCTGGCGAGCACCGGTTCCGCCGTACGACGCAGGGCGAAACGCATCGCCTCGACGCGGTCCGCCTGGTGCGCGCAGCTCGTCGCGGTAGCGCGAGATCAGCAGCAGCGCGTAGTTCGTGCCGGCCCCGAAGACCAGCACCGAGAGGATGCCGGTGACCGATCCGTCGAACGGGATGGACAGCTCGGTCAGCACGCGCGTGGCGAGGACGGTGGCCACCCGGTCTGCGATGCCGACGACCAGCAGGGGGATCACCCACAGGATCGGGCTGCGGTAGGTGATCACGAGGAGCAGCGCGACGACCGTGGCGGTCACGGCCAGCAGCCGGGTGTCGGCCCCGTCGAAGACCGCGGACAGGTCAGACTGCACCCCGGCCGGACCGGTCACCTCGGCGCGTACGCCGTCCGGGACCTCGTCGTCGAGGGTGGTGCGCAGCTGCTCGACGGGTGCGGAGAGCGCATTGCCGGAGGTGGCGTCGACGCGGAGCAGGCTGATCGCAGCGAGGCCGTCCTCGCTCGGCAGCAGCGGCGGCCCCTGGGGTCGGCTCACCCGGTCGACGTCGATCCCTTCGACCAGGGCTGCCAGCTCCTGCCGCTGCGCCGCACCGAGCGCCTCGCCGTCGCGTGCGGTGAACAGCACGACCGCCGTGGAGCCGTCCTCCTCCGGCAGCTGTTCGAGCAGCTCCGCGGCGCGGGTGCTGTCGTAGCCGCGAGGCAGCTGGTCGGTCGCACCGGCCTCGTCCTCCAGGGCGCCCACGCCCACGATCAGCAGGACGCCGAGACCGAGGAGCGAGCACGGAGACAACGGCGCTGGCGCGCCCGACGATGAGGCGACGGAGGTGTTCCACGGCCTAGACTCCCGATGTCGTTCGGCAAGTAGTTAACTAAGTGAGCAATTCAGTGAGCGAAAATACCACGGCGTCCGCGCTTCCTCCCGACCCGCACCGGATCGGTGAGTGGGAGCCGAGCCCTACGCTCGACCTGCTGCGCGAGCTGACCCGCCTCTCCGAGCAGGTCGCACCGGCCGTCGCCCGGCGGGCTTCGCTCACCCACAACGAGCTGCGCGCGCTCGAGCACCTGATGGACCAGCCGATGGGCCCCGGTGAGCTGGGCCGGGTGCTCGGCGTGAGCTCGGCGGCCGCGTCCGGGATCATCGACCGGCTGGAGGCGCGGGGGCACGCCCAGCGGGCCTCCCACGCGAGCGACGGCCGGCGTACCTCGGTCACGATCAGCCCCGGCGGCCGCACCGAGGTCGTCGGCTACCTGATGCCCATGTTCCGCGAGCTGGCCGCGCTCGACGCCTCGCTCGGCGACGAGGAGCGGGAGGTCGTCGACCGGTTCCTCGCCCGCGCCGTCCGAGCCCTGCGCGCAGTCGATCTGACCGCTGCTTGGCAGGATGACCCTCATGGCTGACCCCAAGCGGAAGACGATCCTGATCACCGGCGCCAGCAGCGGGCTGGGTGCGGAGATGGCGCGGCAGTTCGCGGCGCATCGGGCACGACCTCGCGCTGTGCGCGCGGCGGATCGAGAAGCTCGACGCGCTCAAGGCCGAGATCACGGCCGCCCACCCGGAGCGACGGGTGGAGCTCCGCACCCTCGACGTGAACGACGACGACCAGGTCTTCGAGGTGTTCCGGGACTTCAAGAAGGAGCTCGGCACCATCGACCGCGTCGTCATCAACGCCGGCCTCGGCAAGGGCGCGCCGCTGGGGACCGGGCGGTACGACGCGAACAAGGAGACCGCGATGACCAACTTCGTCGCGGCGCTCGCCCAGTCCGAGGCTGCGATGGAGATCTTCCGCGAGCAGGACGCCGGCCACTTCGTGATGATCAGCTCGATGTCGGCGATGCGGGGCATGCCCAAGACGATGACGACGTACGCCGCCACCAAGGCCGGTGCCGCCCACCTCGCCGAGGGCCTGCGCAACGAGCTCTACGGCAAGCCGATCAAGGTCACCGTGCTCTACCCCGGCTACATCGCCTCGGAGATGAACGAGCGCGTCGACCCCAAGAAGGCCAAGGGCATGGTCTCCACCGAGAAGGGCGTCCGCGCGATGGTCGACGCCATCGAGAAGGAGAAGGACTCCGCCTGTGTCCCGCCCCTCCCGTGGGCTCCGATGAGCGTGCTGATGAAGCACGCCCCGCTCGGGGTGCTGAAGAAGATCATGTGACCCGAGGCTGGTCCCCGTCGGCGGGCTAGCCTCGCGCCATGGCGACGCTCAGTCTGCAGGCCCACGGTGCGGCCCCGGCCGCGCTCGCGTGGGAGCGGTACGCAGACCCGGCGCTCTGGTCGACCTGGGCGCCCCAGATCCAGCGTGTGGAGACCGACCTGCGGCGACTCGCGGCAGGCGGGACGGGGACGGTGCGCGCCGGGTTGCTCCCGCACCCGACGCTGGGGATCCGGTTCCGGGTGCTGGCGGTCGACGAGGCTGACCGCGAGTGGGCGTGGGAGGCGTGGTTCGGCCCGGTGCGGCTCCGGCTCGAGCACGGCGTGACCGCGCACCTGACGGGATCATCGACGTGGCTGCGCGTGCACGGTCCGCTGCCCGTGATCCTGGGCTACGCGCCGGTCGCCCGGCTCGCACTGGGTCGTCTGGTCAGACCGGAGTGATCGGGAGCGACCGTCGGGGCTCGAAGGCGAACGCCGCGCCGGTGCTGATCCGGGTGACGGCGACCTCGCCGGGCTCGTCGGCCGGCTGGTCGCGTACGACGACCTCGACCGTCCAGGGTGACCCCGAGACGACCACGTCGAGGTGGGGATCGATGGCTCGCACGATCGCCTGGAGTGGCCGGATCTCCGAGGGGCCGACCAGGGAGATCCACGCACCGTCGAGGTGGGCGGGGGAGTCCGCGGTCGAGACGTAGGCCTCCGGGTTGAACAGCGGATGCAGGTCGAGCACCCGGCGAGCGCCCTCCACCGAGGCAGGGAGCGTGAGCGCGGCGGCGAGACGCGAGGCGGCGACTCCGGCGATCCCGGTCAGCTGCTTCACGCAGATCTCGCGCGCGTCCGCCTCGGGCAGCCGCGCGTGCACGGCCCGCCGGAACCCGAGGAACAGCAGGTGCATCTGGAGGCACACCTCGTCGGCGATGCGCACCAGCGCCGAGTGCGAGAACTCCGCGAAGTCGAGGTCGGACACCAGCGGGCCGGAGTAGTCGGAGCGACCCGGCGACGCGGGATCGATGGGGTCCAGCTCGACCGAGGCGGCGCGGGACTCCTGCAGTTCCAGGCACCCGTCCGAGAACCCGACCGGCTCGTGCGCGTCGTCGATCACCACGGTCCACTGGCAGTGCGGAGTGCTGCCCGGCGTCGTACGCGGAGGGCGATGCACCGGTCGCACCTGCGCGCGCGGGTTGGTCGCCACCGCGGTCGCGTCGAAGGTCGGGTCCTCGATGTCGTGGCACATCGAGCGCACGTAGTCCGGCCCCATCGGCTCGACGTCCATCAACGCCCCGCAGTGGGCGAGCTCGAACCGTCCGTGCCAGGGATCCTCGACGCTGTAGCGGAAGTCCATGAACTGCGGCGGCGCCCCGATGTCGAGCTGGAGCCCCTTGAAGATCGTGATGACGTCCCCGGCGTCCGGAGGTCCCTCGAACCGCAACGCCCGCTGCATCCGCCGGGTGTAGATCGGCGAGGCCGCCATCCACTCCTCGATCGCGATCTGCGCCATCTCCTCGCGTCCGAGCGCGCTGATGCACCACGCCATCCCGGAGCGGTCGATCAGCTGGCCGATCAACAGCAGCTCCGGTACGACGACCGCGAGCTCGTCGCGCGACAGCGAGGCGAACCTGCTCACGGTGCCGTTTCCTGGGAGAGGATCGTCTCCACCACGTTGTTCAGCCGCGCGGCCACCGGCCACCCGGCGTAGTGCGCCAGGAACACCACGATCTCGCGCAGCCCCTCGGCGTCGAGCTCGCCGTTGCGGTACGCCGCCCCCAGCTGGATCTCGAGCACGTCGGTCGCACCCTGCCCCGCGAGCATGCCGACCAGCAGCAGTCGCCGCTCCTTGGTGTCGAGCCCGGGACGGCTCCAGATGTCGGCGAACAGGTGGTCCGCGGTGTAGCCGAAGAAGTCACCCGGCCCGTCCTGGAACTCCCAGCCGTAGACCTCCGACATCTTCTCGAGGCCGCGCTGCGGCGTTCGTCCTGGGACTCGTCGGTCATGAGGCGCCTCCTGAGGTGAGGCCGAGTCCGGTGGCGAGGTGGGTGCGGGCGTGCTCGGCGAGCGGTACGTCGACCCCGAGCTGGCCGGCCAGGACGATCGCGAAACCCAGGTCCTTGTCGCCGAGTGCGACCACGTGGCTGAACACCCCGTGCCAGAAGTCGTCCTGCGCGAGCGGCGCGGTCGTGGCGCGGTGCATGATCGCGCCCGGTCCGCCGGTGATCGCGTCGGTGTGCCGCACCACCTCGCCGAGCGCGACCAGGTCGAGCCCGGAGGCCTCGGCCAGCCGCTGCGCCTCGGTGGCGGCGGTGAACGACACGAAGTGCAGCAGGTTGCGGGCCAGCTTCATCCGCGTGCCGGCGCCGACCGGCCCGGCGTGCACGGTCTTGGACGCCATCAGCGACAGGGCCGGCTCGGCCCCGGCGTACGCCTCCTCGGACCCGCCGACCATCATCGCCAGCGTCCCGTCGGCCGCGCCCATGGGTCCGCCGCTGACCGGTGCGTCGAGCAGCCGCACGCCGTGGTGGTCCGCGACGTCGGCGAGCTCGCCCGGCGTCGTCGGGCCGACGGTGGAGTGGATCGCCACGGTCAGCGGTGGGGCGTCGTCGGGCCGGACGACGGCGATCACGCCACCCAGCACCTCGCGCACCTGGTCGTCGTCGCGCACCATCACGCAGACCAGGTCGACGTGGGCGGCGAGCTCGGCGAGGTCCGCCGCCACGTGCGCGCCGGCCTGCTCGAGCTCGGCGACCGGCTCCGGCGCGACGTCGTGCACCCACACCGGCAGGTCGCCGGTCAGCAGCCGCAGCGCCATCGGCTTGCCGATGTTGCCGAGGCCGACGAAACCGACCGCTCGCAGCTCACTCATCGAAAACTCCGTCATCTGAAAACCTGCCCGCCGTCGACGTTGACGACCTGCCCGGTGACCCACGACGCCTCGTCGGAGAGCAGGAACAGGCACGCGCCGACCATGTCCTGCGGCGTCCCCATCCGCTTGATCGCGAGGCCCTTCACCAGGTCCTTGGCGGCGTCGCCGGCCTGCTTGCGGGTGGCCTCGGTGTCCGTCGGCCCGGGCGCGATCGCGTTGACCCGGATGTTCATCCCGCCGAGCTCGTGGGCCAGCTGCTGGGTGAGGCCGTTGATCCCGACCTTGGCGAGCGCGTAGAAGCCGGCGTACAGCCAGGCCGCCGTGGAGCTCTGGTTGACGATCGCGCCGCCGCCACGCGCCTGCATGTGACCGAAGACGGCGCGGGTCATCACCAGGGCGCCGTCCATGTTCACCGACATGAACTTCCGGTAGTAGTCCCAGTCGACCGTGATGAGCAGGTCGAAGGCCATGTCGCCGTAGATCGCGGCGTTGTTGACCAGCAGGTCGATGCCGCCGAGCTCCGCGACGGTGCGGTCGGCCATCGCGTTCGCCGACTCGGCGGAGGAGACGTCGGTCTCGATGAAGATCGCCCGACCACCCTCGGCGTTGATCGACGTCCGCCACGTCCTTGCCCTTGGGGCTGAGGTCGGCGACGACGACGGCCGCGCCCTCGGCCGCGAGGCCTCGGGCGTAGGCCTCGCCGATGCCCTGGGCCGCGCCGGTGACGACCGCAACCTTGTCCAGGAAGCGCTCCCCACCGCTGGTTGAGCTTGTCGAAACCATCACGTCACTCCTTCGGCGATCATCTTGGTCTCGAGGTACTCCTCGAAGCCCGCGACCCCCATCTCCCGGCCGACGCCGGACTGCTTGTAGCCGCCGAACGGTGCGTCGGGTGCGAACCACACGCCGCCGTTCACGGCCATCGTCCCGGTCCGGATCCGGTTCGCGACCGCGCGCGCCCGTTCGAGCGAGCCGCTGTCGACCGAGCCGGACAGCCCGTAGTCGGAGTCGTTGGCGATGCGGACCGCGTCGTCGTCACCGTCGTGGGGGAGTACGACGAGCACGGGACCGAAGATCTCCTCACGGGCGACGCGGGCCTCGTTGGTGAGACCGGTGATGACGGTCGGCTCGACCCAGAACCCGTCCCGGTCGATCACCGACCCGCCGGTCGCGAACCGTCCACCCTCCTCCTCCGCGAGCGCGAGGTAGCGCGCGATCCGGTCGCGCTGGGCCTGGTTGATCACCGGTCCGCAGATCGTCGCCGGGATCGGTCGGGTCCTTGGCGCCGATCGAGGCCATCGTGCTGGCCGCGACCTCCACCGCCTCGTCGTACCGCTCGCGGGGGACGACCAGGCGCGTCGTCAGCGCGCAGCCCTGGCCGGCGTGCATGCACACCGAGAACGCGGTCGTGCCGACGGCCGCGGCGAGGTCGGCGTCGTCGAGCACGATCGCCGCGGACTTGCCGCCGAGCTCGAGGAAGACCTTCTTCAGCGTCGGCGCCGCGGCGGCCATGATCGCCCGGCCCGTCGCGGTGGAGCCGGTGAACGAGACGAGGTCGACCCGCGGGTCGGTGGCCAGCACGGACGCGACGCCGTTGTCGCGCGGGGTGACGACGTTGAGCACGCCCGGCGGCAGGTCGGTGTGCTCGGTGGCCAGCCGGCCCAGCTCGGCCGCGACCCACGGGGTGTCGGGCGCTGGCTTCAGGACGACGGTGTTGCCGGCGAGCAGCGCCGGGCCGACCTTGGCCAGGTTGATCTGGTTGGGGAAGTTCCACGGGGTGATCGCCGCGACCACGCCGATGGCCTCGCGGCGGATCGTCCGGCGGGTCGGGATGCCCATCGGCTCGGCGACCCCGAGGTCCGTCTCCCACTCGTAGCCCTCGGCGAGGTCGGCCGTCCAGCGCAGTCCCTCGACCGGCACGTCGTACTGCGGCCCGGCGGTCAGGAACGCGGGCGCGCCCACCTCGGCCGTGGTCAGCGCGCGCATCTCCTCGCCGTGGTCGACGAGCGCCTGGTGCAGCTGGCGGACGCAGCGCACCCGGAGCTCGAGGTCGGTCGACCAGCCGGTGGTGTCGAACGCGCGTCTGCGCCGCGGCGATGGCGGCGTCGACGTCGTCGGCCGTGGCGTCGGGGGCGACGCCGATCTGCTCGCCGGTGGCCGGGTTGAGGATCGGGTACGACGAGCCGTCGCTCGCCTCGACGAGCTTGCCGTCGATCAGCAGCCGGTGCCGGTGCTGAGCTTGTCGAAGCTCAGTCATCGCCCACCACCGGGGGCCAGACCGTCGAGGGCAGCTCGGCGTGGGTGTAGTGCCCCGGCTGCGACGGGCCGTGCAGGCCCATCCGGTCGAGCAGCGGCTGCGGCGCCTTGCCGGAGCTCGCCAGCGACAGGAAGGTGTGCGCGGTCGAGCCGAGGTCGAACCAGTCGCGCTGCCAGGCGATGAGTGTGGTGCCGTCGCGGTCCTCGAGACCGAACCACGAGCCGCCGATGCCGAGGATCTCGTACTCCTTGCCGGTCGACTCGTCCTCGATGCCGGCGCGCTGTTTCCAGAAACCGACGACCATCCCGTTGGTCTCGTCCATCACCGTGGCGGCGTAGTCGTAGTGCCAGCCGTCGAGCCCGGCCATCTCGGCGCCGAGCGCCAGCTTGCGGATCTCCTCGCGCCCCATCGCCATGAAGTGCTCGTCCGGGGTGTACATCCACCCGTACGTCGCGTCCTCGGCGTAGTGGTCGGCCAGGAGTCCCCAGTCGCGGCGTCGCTCCGCCTCCCGGTTGTCCGCGAGCCAGCGCTCCCAGAACTCGTCCATCGAGCTCTGCTCACGCTGGTTGAGCTTGTCGAAACCATCAGTCCTCCTCCAGTGACAGGGCCATCGCCGGGCAGTAGCGCACGGCGAGGAGTACGTCGTCGCGGTGCGACTCGTCGGGATGCTCGATGAGCACGACGACCTTGTCGGCGGCGTCGTCGAAGCCGAACACGTCCGGCGCCTCGGCCTGGCACATCTGGTGGGCCTGGCAGAGGTCGAGGTCGGCCACCGCCCTCATCGCTCGCCCTCGGTGGTTGAGGAGCGAGCCGCTCAGGTCGAGCGTTCGTCGAAACCACTGGCTCGCTCGGTGCGCCGCCGGTACCTGACCCGGCACGGCTGCTCGAGCTGGATGACCATCTTCGAGCAGTCGTCGCGGTAGCTCTCGCTCGGCTGGGCCAGCTCGAACTCCCAGTCGCGGAGCAGCACCGAGAAGATCGCCTTGAGCTGCATCATCGCGAACGCGTTGCCGACGCAGCGGTGCCGGCCGGCGCCGAAGGGGATCCACGTCCACCGGTTGGCCAGGTCCTCCTGCCGCGGGTCGAGGTAGCGGGCGGGGTCGAAGCTCTCCGGCTCGGGGAAGTCCTCGGCGATCCGGTTGGACACCCTCGGCGAGGCGGCCACCATGGTGCCGCCCGGGATCGTGTGACCGGCGAGCTCGACCTCCTCCTGCACCAGCCGCAGCAGGATGATCAGCGGCGGGTGCAGCCGCAGCGTCTCCTTCAGCGCGGCCTCCAGGTGCGGGATGGAGCGCAGCGCCTGGAAGGAGACCTCGCTGCCGTCGGCGTAGAGCTCGTCGAGCTCGGCGGTCACCGAGGACAGCACGTCGGGGTGGCGCAGGAGCTCGATCATCGTCCAGGCCGCGGTGCCCGAGCTGGTGTGGTGCCCGGCGAACATCATCGAGATGAAGATGCCGGTGATGTAGTCGGCGCTCATCTCGATCGAGATCAGCACGTCGAGCAGGTCGCGCTCCTCGCGCGGCACGGTCCCGCGGGCCTGCCGCTTGTCGATGATCGCCTGGACGAGGTCGACCAGCTTCTCCCGAGCGGCGTCGCGACGGCGGAAGGAGTCGATGTCGGCGTACGGGTCGACGTACGCGAGGGCGTCGGTGCCGCGCTCGAGGTCGTGGTAGTGGTGGGCGAAGGACGCGTCGAGCTCCTCGCGGAACGGCCGACCGATCAGGCACGAGGACGTCGTGTAGATGGTCAGCTCGGCGAACCAGTCGAGGAGGTCGATCTCCCCCTCGTCGCCCCACTCGGCGACCATCCGGTTGATCTCGTTCTCGATGGTGGCGGCGTGCCCGCGCATCATGTCGCCGCGCAGGGCCTGGTTCTTCAGCATCTGCTGGCGTTCCTCGGGGGTGGCGTCGAAGACGACGCCCTTGCCGAAGATCGGGGTCATGAAGGGGTACGCCGCCGCCTGGTCCAGCGTCGTGTCCGGGGCGCGGAAGAACTGCTCGTTGGCCTCGGCGCCGGAGACCATCACCACGTCGCGGTCGGCGAGCCGGAAGCTGCCGATGTCGCCGCACTCCTCGCGCACCCGGTGCAGCAGACCGATCGGGTCGGTGCGCAGCTCCTGGAGGTGGCCGTGCGGGTCGTCGGGGACCAGCCGTGAGACCTCCCCCACTCCGTCGATGGTCATCGGTCCTCCACCGGGGCCTCGGGCGTCACTTCGACCAGGTTCAGGTGCACGCCGCGCGGTGCGCTGACGATGGTGGCGATGGCGTTCGGCGATCGCACGCGGCTTGAGGAAGTGCGGGTGCCGGGCGAGCCCGAAGCGCACCCACTGCTCGAGCACGAACGCCGCGTCGGCGTCGTCCCAGGTGGAACCCATCTCGCTCCACGTCGGCCCGGGCCGCACGATGCTGGCGCGCACGCCGGTGCCCTCGAGCTCCATCTGCATCGACTGCGCCAGGCCCTCGAGGCCCCACTTGCTCGCGGCGTACGCCGCCATGAACGGCCGCGGCCGCACCGCGACGTCGGAGGAGACGAAGACGAGGTCGCCGCGGCGTCGCTCCACCATCCCGGGGACGAACGCCCGGACCAGGCGGTGGGCGCCGAGGAGGTTCACGTCGAGCTCGCTGCGCATCCGCTCGGTGTCGACCTCGTGGATCACGCCCGGGCCCACGGAGCCGGCGTTGGAGACGACCACCTCGACGTCGCCGAGGTCGGTGGTCACCGCCTTCGCGAAGTCGGAGACGGACTGGTCGTCGGTCAGGTCCAGCGGGTGCACGACGGCCTCGCCACCGGCGTCGCGCACCTGTGCGGCGACCTCCTCGCACTTGTCCGTGCGCCGCGCACCGAGCGCGACCGGGAAGCCCTGCGCACCGAGCACCAGCGCGGTCGCGGCGCCGATGCCCGACGAGGCACCCGTGACGACGGCCGGGCGGCGAGCGGGCTGGGCGTACTTGCTCATCGCGCCGCCACCTCCACCGGCAGGCTGGCGAACCCGCGCACGTTGGCGGAGTAGAACCGCACGGCACCCGCGTGGTCGGCCTCGATCGACCGGGCTCGTCCGACCAGCGAGCGCAGAGCGACCCGCGCCTCGAGCCGGGCGAGGTTGGCGCCGAGGCAGAAGTGTCGGCCACCGCCGAAGCTCAGGCTCTGCCGCAGCTCCTGCTCGTCGCGGTGCACGTCGAAGGTGTCCGGGTCGGAGAAGACCCGGTCGTCGCGGTTGGCCGCACCCAGGCAGAACAACAGCTTCGCGCCCTTCGGCGCGGTGACGCCGTGCAGGGTCAGGTCGTCGACCAGGTGGCGGGCGAGCAGCTGGGTCGAGGTGTCGTGGCGCAGGGTCTCCTCGATCCACCGACCCACGAGCTCGTCGCCGTCGCCGAAGACCTCGTCGCGCTGGTCGGGGTGGTCGGTGAGGTGGTACATCGCGTTGCCGAGCAGCTTGGTGGTGGTCTCGTTGCCGGCCACGACCATCAGGAACAGGAAGGCGATGATCTCCTGGTCGCTCATCCGGTCGCCGCCGTCCTCGGCGGCCAGCAGCGCGCTGGTGAGGTCGTCGGCAGGCGTCCGCTTCCGCTCGGCCAGCAGGTCGGTGTAGTAGCCGAACAGCGTCATCGCCGCCTCGATCCCGGCCGGCGGCACGTCGCGCAGTCCGGGCTCGCGGTGGACGAGCAGGTCGGCGAGCCGGCGTACCTCGTCACGGTCGGCCTCGGGCACCCCGAGCATCTCCGAGATGACGTCCATCGGCAGCTTGCCGGCGAAGTCGCCGATCCAGTCGAACTCGCCGCGCTCCATCACCTCGTCGAGGTAGAGGTCGGTGATCCGCTGGATGCTCGGCTCGAGCTCGGCGACGCGCTTGGGGGTGAACCCCTTGGAGACCAGCTTGCGCAACCGCGTCTGCCGGGGCGGGTCCATCGCGAGGAAGGACATCGTCTGGTGCGCGTACGGCGTCCACGCGCTCGCGTCGAGCGAGACACCCATCTCGTTGGAGTAGACGCCGTCGGTGCGCATCGCCTGGTGCAGGTCGGCGTGGCGGGAGAGGACCCAGAAGTCGTGCTCCTCGTTGTGGTAGAGCGGCGCCTCGTCCCGCAGCCGGCGGTAGAGCGGGTAGGGATCCTCCTGCACGGCGTAGTCGTAGGGGTCGAAGCCGATCATGCGTTGCCCTTCATGATCACGGCGACGACGTCGTCGAGGCGGTCGGCGAGCTCGGGATAGGTGAACAGCCCCATGCCCGTCTGCAGCAGGGCCCCGGAGAACGCGATCAGCAGGGTGTCCAGCACCTTCGGGTCGATCCGTTCGCCGATGGCGGTGCGGAACCGGTCGGCGAAGACGGCCCCGACCCGCAGGCGCAGCTCGGCGACGGCGGGGTCGCTGCCCAGCAGGCTCTTCGTCGCCGCGGCGGCCAGGGCCGGAGCGCTGGAGATCGTCTCGGCCAGGTGACGCGTGGTCTGCTGCAGCCGCCGGGTGCTGCTGCGGCCGGTCAGCTTCGGCAGGTCCGAGGTCGCGAGGTGGCGCCAGAACAGCTCGGCGAAGAGGTGGTCGCGGGAGGCGAAGTAGTTGTACGCCGTGGCCGAGGAGACCCCCGCGCGCGTCGCGACGGTGCGGATCGTCAGGACCTCGTGGCCGACGTCGTCCAGCTCGGCCCGCGCGGCCGCGAGCAGCCGGTCGAGCGTGTCCACCTGGCGCGCGTTGAGGTCACGCCGCGGCATGCTGGACACCTGACTGGACACCTGTCCAATCTAGAACACGTTCCTGTGGGCTGCAACCCCCATCCCGGATAGTCCGAGACGTTCGGCACCACGACACGCCGTACCGGAGGTGCCAAACGTCTCGGACTATCCCTCGGCTGAGGAGAGGTCGAAGCCCAACAGACCCTGGGGGCCCGCCAGCACGTGCCGGTCGTCGCCGGCGTCACGCCCGCCGTCGGTCACCGCGGCTGTGGTGTAGGCGGGCGCGGCGGTGCCGTCCGCGGTGCAGGCGCTGAGCATGGGTCCGCCGTAGCGGCGGGTGATCGGACGCCTGTCGATGAAGATGGGCATGGCGTACGTGAAGATCGTGTTCTCCGTGGCGCACACGAAGACCTCGTCGTCGCCGGGCACCGCCGTCTCACCGGTGGCCAGGTCGACCACGCGCGGGCCCTCGTCGGTCTCCACCAGGCCGGTGTCGCCGAGCGCCACCTTCTGGTCCTTGTCATCGACGAGGTCGGCGACCGCACGTGCCGCGACCGGCACCGACCACGTCGTCTTCCCGGTCTCGGGATCGAACCCCTCGACCGTCGCCGAGCCGCCCTCGAGCTTGGTGAGCTTGCCCTCGGCGGAGTAGGTGACCTCGCCCTTGAAGACGCACCGCACGCGCGGTGAGTAGTCGGTGATGCCGAGGCAGGAGTGCTCCGCACCGCGCCGCGACCAGGCCACCGTGCCGTCGGTCCCGTCGAAGGCGGCGAGGCGCAGCACCCCGAGGTCGTAGGAGAAGGCCTCGCCGGCCTGGGCCAGCTCGCTGGACTCGGGCGGGAGCGCCGCGCGCATCCAGCCGACGTAGCGGTCGGCCTTCTCGTCGTGGACGAAGCTCCAGCCGGTGTCGCTCGACACGGTCGGGCCCATCACCTTCCCGATCGGGCTTGTCCACAGGGTCTCCCCGTCGCGGACCACGCCGAGCTTCTCCCCGGGGCGCTTGCTGGTGGCGAAGAGCCCGGCGTCGCCGATGCTCCGCGCTCCCTCGGGGGTGCCGGCGGGGTCGCTCGCCAGCTTGCCGGTGTCCAGGTCCAGCCGCAGGCCGCCCTTGTGGTCGCGCAGCTCGAGACAGGCGTCCTTGTCGTCGGCGCACGCCACGGGCGGGGTGAGCAGCTCGACGGGCTCGGTGCGGTGCAGCTCCTTGCCGGTCTCGAGGTCGACGACGACGAGCGGGAGGTGCCACATGTCCGGCGAGAGGGCCTTCAGGTCGCGCGGAGGCACCGAGAACACCGTCACGGCCCGACCACTCTGCGACTCCAGCGTGACGGGTCCGACGGAGTAGCCGGGCGGGATCGCACCGGGGCTCCAGGGTCGGGACCACAGCTTCCGTCCGGTCTCCACGTCGGCCGCGACGATCTCGAGGGAGCGCCGGGGACCTCGGGCGACCACCAGCGCGACCCCCTCGGCGACCTCGGGCTGGGCGATCGCGTCGAGGTCGAGCCGCCAGGTGGGCTCGACGGTGGTGGTGTCGCGGTCCACCGCGGCCTTCTTGTCCGTGCCCTGCGTGTCCTCGGGCTTGCCCTCGCTCTCCCCGGAGCTGCACGCGGCGAGCGTGGTCAGCAGGGCCAGGGCCGCCAGGCCGGTCGTGGTGCGCATGCGGGGAGTTCTACCCCGGGCGGCTGGCGTCCAACCTCGGCGTCCATTACCCGATAGTCCCGAGTGAACGGACCCTCGGAAGTGCCCGCAGGGGGTCCGATCACTCGGGACTATCCGGGTTCAGGCGAGGAAGGGCTCGACCAGGCCCGGCACCGCGTCGTGGGCGAGGGCGATCGCGAGGTGCTCGGGGATGTCGATGGCGGCGTACGCCTGGGCGCCGGCGGCCGTCATGGCGACCAGGGTCACCAGCCCGGCGCGGCGCTGGAACCACGACTGCTGGATGTTCCAGCCGATGATGCCGGTGCGCTGGACGACGTCGCGGCGGCCGCGCAGCGAGCCGGAGCGTACGACGAGGTAGTCGTCGGTGAGGCCGTGGCCCAGCCGCCGGTAGCGGTCGACGGCCAGCCCCGCTCCGGCGGGGATCGCGAGCAGGGCGGGCAGCACGATCCACCAGCTGACGGGCGTGGTGGCCGCGGCAACGACCGCCGCCACGGGGAGCAGCGAGGCCCCGGCCAGGGCGCGGGTCCAGCGTCGGCGGTGTGCGGCGGGGCCGTGCTGCACGAGCGGCAGGTCGAGGGGTTCGGAGGTCTCGAGCACCGTGATCCCGGTGGCGTCGATGATCGAGCGCGGCGCCGGGGGGACCAGCTGGGTGCGGCCGGCCTCGCTCTTCGAGACCCCGGTGACGATCGCGAACAGCCGTCCGGCCTTCGCGAACCGGAGCCCGAGCGGCTCGTCGATCGAGAGGCCCCGGACCCGTTCGCGCTCGAGGCTGGTCTCGGTGCTGGTGAGCAGGCCACGGCGTACGTGGAAGGTGCGGCCGCGCGAGTCGCGCGCGAGCACGAACCCCCAGTTGGCGACGAGGTAGCCGAGCAGCGAGAACACCGCGCCGAGCACGAGGAAGGCCACGATCACGAGCGGGATGATCACACCGACGGCCAGGGCCTCGGCCTGCCGGCGTACGTCGCTCTCGTTGAGCCAGTCGGTGCCGATCTGCTCGCTGAACTGCGCGAGCACCGCGAGCAGGCCTGCGGCGATCACGTTGCCCGACGAGGTCAGCGGGGCGTAACGGACCCAGCCCGGGTCGAACCTCAGCAGCTCGACGTCCTGGTACGCGGCTGGGACGTCATCCGAGGTGGTCGCTCCGGCGACCGGTTCGTATGACGTTGCGGCGTCAGTGTTGTCCGACCGGTGCAGCAACGTGACCCGCAGCCGCCGCGCCTCCTCGAGCGGCAGCGAGTCGAGCACGAACTTGTCGTTGTCCTCCGTCGCGCCGCTCGCGGTGCCGACCTCCACCTTGGCCAGGCCGAGCACGCGGTGGATCGGGGTCGAGGTGAGCTCGACGGCTCGCACCCGGTCGAGCCGCGCGGTGAGCACCTTGCGGCCGATCAGCCCGCGCTGCAGCTCGATCTGGGTGCCGGTGATCCGGAACTGCGTCATCACGAACCGCAGCACCCCGACCACGACCGGGACGGCGATGCCGAGCGCCTGCCACCAGCCGCCGTCACTGCTCCGCCCCAGCACGAAGATCCCGATCAGGAACGGCAGGAACTTCACCAGCTCGAGCACGGGGTGGACCAGGAGCATCCGTGGGTCCAGCCGCCGCCAGGGCACCTCCGGCGCCGGGCCGGGTGCGGACGCCTGCGGCGGGGGGTACGGCGGGTACGCCTCGGTCACGGGGTCCCCGCGGCGTTGTGACCGGGGAGGCCACAAGCCGTGGGGTGAAGCGTTGCGGAGGAGAAGAACGTCGTGGGGTGTGTTCACGTGGCGTCCCCCGCCTCCGCCTCGGTACGCCGGGTCAGGTCCTCGACCAGCCGGTCCGCCACGTGCTTGTCGATGTCGTTGATCCGCAGCGGGCCAGCCGCCGAGGCGGTCGTGACCCGGACCGAGGCCAGGTCGAACAGGCGGCTGACCGCGGTCTGCTGGAAGTCCACGGTCTGCACGCGCGACATCGGGGCGATCCGGCGCTCGCGGCTGAGCCAGCCCGTCTGGGTGTAGACGGCGGTGTCCGTGCTCTCCCAGCGGTGGATCCGGTAGCGCACGCGCGGCATCACGATCACGTAGACGACCGAGAGGATCACCAGCGGCGGGTAGACCCACCACGGCACGTCGTACCAGTCGAAGACCTGCACGGCGACGATCGCGACCAGCAGGATCAGGCACCTGGTCGCGGCACCCACGGCCCACAGCATCGGCGCCTTCGTCGAGACCTGGTGGGCGGGATCGCGCAGCGCCGGGTTGTCGAGCGGGGTCGAGGTCACCGCACCAGCCTGCCACCCCCGTGTCAGGATCACGGCCATGGACGCAGACGTCATCGTCGTCGGAGCCGGCCTCGCCGGTCTGGCCGCCACCGCCGAGCTCGCCGACGCGGGCAGGAAGGTGCTGCTGCTGGACCAGGAGCCCGAGCAGAGCCTCGGGGGCCAGGCGTTCTGGTCCCTCGGCGGGCTCTTCCTCGTGGACACCCCGGAGCAGCGGCGGATGGGTGTCAAGGACTCCTACGAGCTGGCCCTCCAGGACTGGATGGGCAGCGCGCAGTTCGACCGGGAGAGCGACTACTGGCCGCGCCGCTGGGCCGAGGCGTACGTCGCCTTCGCGGCCGGCGAGAAGCGGCAGTGGCTCCACGACCAGGGCCTGCGGGTGTTCCCGGTCGTCGGCTGGGCCGAGCGCGGCGACGGACGGGCCGGAGGGCACGGCAACTCGGTGCCGCGCTTCCACCTCACCTGGGGCACCGGCCCGGGCGTGGTGGCGCCCTTCGAGAGGCGCGTCCGCGAGGGCGTCGCCAAGGGACTGGTCACCTTCAGGTTCCGGCACCGTGTCGACGGGCTGGTCAAGGACGGCGACACCGTCACCGGCGTGCGCGGTGCTGTGCTCGCCCCCGACGACATGGAACGCGGCCGACCCAGCAACCGCGACGAGACCGGCGAGTTCTCCTTCAGCGCACAGGCCGTCATCGTGACCTCCGGCGGCATCGGCGCGAACCTCGACCTGGTCCGCCAGAACTGGCCGGTCGACCGGCTCGGCAACCCGCCGAAGTCCATGGTCTCCGGCGTCCCGGCGCACGTCGACGGCCGGATGATCCAGATCACCCAGTCGTCCGGGGGCGAGGTGATCAACCCCGACCGGATGTGGCACTACACCGAGGGGCTGCGCAACTGGGACCCGATCTGGGAGAACCACGGCATCCGCATCCTCCCCGGCCCGTCGTCGCTGTGGCTCTCCGCGACCGGCGAGCGGTTCCCGGCGCCGTACCTCCCGGGCTTCGACTCGCTCGGCACCCTCGGCGCGATCATGCGCACCGGCTACGACTACTCGTGGTTCGTGCTCACTCAGAAGGTGATCGAGAAGGAGTTCGCGCTGTCCGGCTCGGAGCAGAACCCCGACCTGACCGGCAAGGACGTCAAGCTGCTGCTGAAGCGGGTCCGCCCCGGTGCGCCGGGTCCGGTCGAGGCGTTCAAGGAGCACGGCGAGGACTTCGTCGTGGCCTCGTCGCTGTCCGAGCTCGTCGCGGGCATGAACCGGGTCGCGGGATCGTCGCTGATCACCGAGGAGTCCCTGCGCACGACGATCACCGAGCGCGACCGGCAGCTGGACAACCCCTACTCCAAGGACACGCAGGTCACCTTCATCCGCGGGCACCGCAACTACCGCGGCGACAAGCTGATCCGGGTCGCCTCGCCGCACAAGTTCCTCGACCCCGCGAACGGCCCGCTGATCGCCGTACGGCTGAACATCCTGTCGCGCAAGACCCTCGGAGGCCTGCACACCGACCTCGACGCCCGCGTGCTGCAGGCCTCGGGCGAACCGCTGCCCGGCCTGTACGCCGCCGGCGAGGTCGCCGGCTTCGGCGGGGGCGGGGTGCACGGCTACAACGCGCTCGAGGGCACCTTCCTCGGCGGCTGCCTCTTCTCCGGCCGTACGGCGGGCCGGGCGGCTGCGGCTGCGGTCGTCTGAGGGTGGGCCAGCGAACCCCCACCGGGCTAGGGTCGGCCGCATGAGCGGAAAAGTCGTCCACTTCGAGATCCCGTTCGACGACGGGGACCGGGCCCGAAAGTTCTACGCCGAGGCGTTCGGCTGGACCATCAACGAGATCCCCGACCTGCACTACTCGATCGTGCAGACCGGGCCGACCGGCGAGGGTGGGTTCCCGACCGACGTCGGCTACATCGGCGGCGGGATGCTCAAGCGGGAGAGCCCGGCGGACCGGCCGGTGATCACCATCGACGTCGAGGACATCGACGCCGCCCTGGCCAAGATCGAGGAGCTCGGCGGTATGGCGGTGCTCGGTCGTCAGGACGTCGGCGAGATGGGGTGGGCGGCGTACTTCAAGGACGTCGAGGGCAACCTGATGGGCCTCTGGCAGAGCCGCGAGGCCTGAGCCGCACCGCCGACGTCAGTCCAGCAGCGACGTCACCAGCTCCTGCAGCCGCGGGAGCTCGTCGGCCAGTCCCAGCGGAGCGGCCTGGTCCTCCAGCATCGCCCGGAACAGCAGGCCCTTCTCCACGATCCGCGGGTCGATGTGCCCGAACACCTCGAGGGTGACCGTGCCGTAGAGCCGCGCCCAGGCCCGCTCGAGCAGCCAGATCAGCGGCCGCAGCTCGTCGGGTACGCCGGTCAGGTCGGCCGGCACGCGCGGGTCGCGCAGGATCTCGACGAGGTCGGGGTCGAGGTCGTCGAGCGCCGGCAGCGCGAACCGGTAGCGCTCCCACACCTCGAACAGCAACGCCGAGAAGAGCAGGCCCGTCTTCGACTCCGCCTGGAGCTCCTCGATGCAGCTCACGTCGAGGTTGGTGAAGACCAGCGAGAACTCCTCGCGGTTGTGCAGCGCCCACTGCCGGAACGCTGCCGCCGACGCGACCAGCCGGGCAGCGGGATCGTCCGACGGCTGGGCGTCGCGGGCCACGGCGATCTCGGCGGCCGCGCTGGCGTCGATGTCCACCGCGACGACCCGCACCAGCTCCTCGTGGTTGTCCACGTAGCGGTAGAGCGCCGGGGCCGTCATGCCGATCTCGGTCGCCACCGCGCGGAGGGTCATCTCACCGGTGCCGGTGACCAGCCTGCGGGAGGCGTCGACGATGCGGCGCATCGTCTCGGTGCGGTTCTGCTCGCGCGTGGTCGTCACCTGGTGGCGCACCTCTCGTCCGGTCGGGTCTTGACAGTCTGGGAGTTTACACCGTTAACTGTTAACACTGTTCACTACTCGCCCAGGAGTACCCGATGATCCACCGCTGGACAGAGATCCTGATCCGCAGAGCCCGCCTCGTGCTCGCCCTCGGCCTGCTGGCCACCGTCCTCGCCGGCGTCTTCGGCGTCGGTGTCTTCGACAAGCTCGGGCAGGGCGGCTTCGACGACCCGTCCTCCGAGGCAGCGCAGTGAGCTGGCCCAGGAGCAGGACGTCTTCGGGAACAAGTCCGTCGACGTGGTGGCGATCTACACGAGCAAGGACCTCACCGTCGACGACCCGGCGTTCAAGGCCGAGGTCGACCAGACCCTGGCCGGCATCCCGTCGGGGACCACGACCTCGGTGGCCACCTTCTGGGACACGCAGGACCCGTCGATGGTGAGCAAGGACGAGCACGCGACGACGGTGTTCATCTCGCTGGCCGGTGAGGGCCAGGCCGAGCTCGCCGACATGAACGACGAGCTGGTGCCGACCCTGGAGTCCGACGAGCTCGAGACCGACATCGCGGGGACCTGGTCGGTCTACAAGGGCGTGAACGAGACCGTCAGCGAGGACCTCGCCCGGGCCGAGGCGGTCTCGCTGCCGCTCGTGGTGATCCTGTCGCTGCTGATCTTCGGCTCGGTGGTCGCGGCGTTGATGCCGGCGCTCGTGGGTGCCATCGCGGTGCTCGGCGCACTGGCCGTCGTACGCCTCATCACCGGGGTCACCGAGGTCTCGGTGTTCTCGATCAACGTGATCACCCTGCTCGGCACCGGCCTGGCGATCGACTACGCGCTGTTCGTGATCAGCCGGTTCCGCGAGGAGCTCGCGCGCCACCCCGACGACGACCCCGAGGCGGCGGCGAAGGCGATCCGCGTGACGATGGCGACGGCCGGCCGCACCGTGCTGTTCTCCGGACTCACCGTCGCCGCGGCGATGTCGTCGCTGCTGATCTTCCCGCAGAACTTCCTGCGCTCCCTGGGGTACGGCGGGATGGCAGCCGTCCTCGTCGCCGTGATCGCGGCCCTGACCGTGCTGCCCGCGATCCTCCTGCTCCTCGGCCGGCGCATCGATGCCGGCCGTCTTCCGTGGCGCCGGCACCGTCCCGTCGTCGTGGACAGCGACCACGGTGCGTGGGCGCGCCTGGCCCAGGCCGTGATGCGCCGTCCCGTCCTGGTGATGGTCGTCGTGGTGGGCGCGCTGCTCTTCGTCGCGTCGCCCTTCCTCGGGGTGAAGTGGGGCTCGGTCGACTACCGGGTGCTGCCTCCGGACAGCCCTGCGCACGTCGCCGCGGAGAAGCTGAACACGGAGTTCGGGCCGGAGCGGTCCTCGGCGAACATCATGCTCGACACGACGGATCGGGCCGATGTCGCGGCGTACACCGACCAGGTGAAGGAGGTCGAGGGTGTCGTCGACGTACGCACCGTCGCCGAGGCCGACGGGCACACGCTGCTGCGTGCCAGCTGGAACGGCAACAGCCAGACGCAGTCGTCGCAGGAGACCGTGCAGGCGATCCGCGACGTTCCCGGGCCTGACGGAGACGACCCGCTGGTGGGCGGGCTGACGGCCGACACCGTCGACCTGCTCTCGTCGCTGGAGAGCCACCTGCCGTGGATGGCCCTGATCATCGCGGGCGTGATGCTGGTGCTGCTGTTCCTGGCGTTCGGCTCGCTGGTGCTGCCGATCAAGGCGATCCTGGTGAACCTGCTGTCGATCAGCGCGTCCTTCGGCGTGATCACCTGGATCTTCGCCGAGGGTCATCTCGAGGGGCCGCTCGGCTTCACCTCGACCGGCTTCCTCGACGCGACCCAGCCGATCTTCATGCTGGCGATCCTGGTCGGCCTGTCGATGGACTACGAGGTGTTCCTGCTCTCCCGGATCCGCGAGCAGTGGGACCTCACCCACGACAACACCCTGGCCGTGGCGACCGGGGTGCAGCGCACCGGCCGCATCATCACCAGCGCAGCGCTGCTGCTCGCCGTGGTGATCGGCGCCTTCTCGACCAGCGGCATCGTGTTCATGAAGATGATCGGCATCGGCATGCTGGTCGCCCTCCTCGTGGACGCGACCATCGTGCGGATGCTGCTCGTCCCGGCCACGATGAAGCTGCTCGGCCGCTGGAACTGGTGGGCGCCGGCGCCGATGCAGCGCTGGTGGGAGCGCCACGGCCTGCGCGAGACCGAGGCCCTCCCGGCCCCGACCGAACGGGTCAGGACGCCCGTGGGATGACCCCCGTGCACTGTCGGTCCGCTGCGTTAGGTTGACCCAGACTTCAACCAGGCTTGACGGCGCGACGGGCGGGGAGGCACGAACGGTGACCTTGATCGTCCACCGTGCTCCCAGGGCCGACCTGCTCGTCGAAGGCCTGGCCGACCTCCTGTCCGAGCCCCTCGAGGACCCGTTCGACCAGGAGCTCGTGCTGGTCCCGGCGCGCGGCGTGGAGCGCTGGCTCAGCCAGCGCCTCTCGCACCGGCTCGGGCCCGGCCCGGGTGGTGACGACGGCGTCTGCGCGGGCGTGCAGTTCCGCTCGCCGCGCAGCCTGGTCGGCGAGGTCACTGGTGCCACCGAGCACGACCCGTGGGCTCCCGAGTCGCTCGCCTGGCCGCTGCTCGACGTGCTCGACGCGAGCGCCGGTGAGGAGTGGTGCCGGACGCTGAGCCTGCACCTCGGGCACGAGCACACCGGCGAGGAGGCCGACCTCCGCCGGGGTCGCCGCTACTCCGTGGCGCGACGGCTGGCCGGGCTGCTGTCGTCGTACGCCGTCCAGCGACCCGCGCTCCTCGCCGACTGGGAGACGGGCCTCGACACTGACGGGGCCGGTGGGCCGCTGCCGACCGACCTGCTCTGGCAGGCCGAGCTGTGGCGCCGCCTGGTCGCCGCGGTGGACGAGCCCTCCCCGGTCGAGCGACACCGCGAGACCGTGGCGCGGCTGCGGGACGGAGGGGCAGGCCTCGACCTGCCGGCCCGGCTCTCGCTCTTCGGGCACACCCGCATCCCGGCGACCGAGGTCGAGCTGCTCGCGGCGCTCGGCGAGCAGCGCGACGTCCACCTGTGGCTGCCGCACCCCTCCGACGCGCTGTGGCAGACGCTCGTCGACACGGCCGGGCTCGGTGCCCCGCCGCAAGGACGACTCCCACGAGCGTGTCGGCCACCCGCTGCTCGCCTCCCTCGGCCGTGACCTGCGCGAGCTCCAGCGCGGCCTCAACCCGGTCGTCGAGCCGGCGCCCGCGACCGGCGACGTCGAGCACCCGGACACCCTGCTCGGCTGGCTCCAGTCCGACCTCGCCGGCAACACCACGACCGACCCCACGCGCCGGGTCGTGGCCGACGACGACACCAGCGTGCAGGTGCATGCCTGCCACGGTCCGGCCCGTCAGGTCGAGGTGCTGCGTGAGGTCCTGCTCGGGCTGCTCGCCGACGACCCGACGCTCGAGCCCCGCGACATCCTGGTGATGTGCCCCGACATCGAGGCCTACGCGCCCCTGATCACGGCCGCCTTCGGGATGGCGGCGGTCACCGACGACGGCGGGCGGCACCACCCCGGCCACCAGCTGCGCGTGATGCTCGCCGACCGGGCGCTCACCCAGACCAACCCGTTGCTGGCCGTCGTCGCCCAGCTGCTCGACATCGCCGGCGGGCGCGCGGAGGCCAGCCGGGTGCTCGACCTGCTGGCCAGTGACCCCGTACGCCGACGCTTCGGCTTCACCGAGAACGACCTCGAGACCGTCACCGGCTGGGTCGAGAACGCGGGCATCCGCTGGTCCTTCGACGAGCACCACCGGCGCGACTTCGGGCTCGCCGACTACGTCCAGAACACCTGGCGGTTCGGCCTCGACCGCGTCCTCGCGGGGGTGGCTGTCTCCGACGACGCCCAGCGCTACTTCGCCACGACCCTCCCGCTCGACGACGTGGCCAGCACCAGCATCGACCTCGCCGGTCGTCTCGCCGAGTGCATCGAGCGTCTCCAGCGGGTCACCGACGAGCTGTCCGGGGAGCACCCGGTCGACCACTGGCTCGAGGCGATCCGCACCGGCGTCGACGAGCTCACCGATGTCTCGCGCGACGACGAGTGGCAGCGCGGACAGCTCCGTCGCGAGCTGACCGCCCTCGCCGTCGACCCGGAGGTGCAGGGCACCCGGGTGCGCCTCTCGGACGTGCGTGCCCTGATGGGGGAGCGAGTCGCCGGGCGCCCGACGCGGGCCAACTTCCGCACCGGCACGCTGACGATCTGCACGATGACGCCGATGCGCTCGGTGCCGCACCGGGTGGTGTGCCTGCTCGGCGTGGACGACGGCGTCTTCCCGCGGGCCGGGGCGGTCGACGGCGACGACGTGCTCGCGCGGACGCCGCTGACCGGCGAGCGCGACCCCCGCAGCGAGGACCGCCAGCTGATGCTCGACGCGATCGTCGCTGCGCAGCAGACGCTGGTGCTCACCTACACCGGCGCCAACGAGACGACGGGTCAGCCGCGGCCGCCCGCCGTCCCCCTCCAGGAGCTGTTGGACGCGCTCGACGAGACCGCCGCCGGGGCCACCGACCGGGTGCTGCGCCGGCACCCGCTGCAGGCGTTCGACCAGCGCAACCTCGACCCGGCGCAGCCGTTCTCCTTCGACGCCCAGGCGCTCGCGGGCGCCCGCGCGGCCTCCGGTCCTCGCCGGTCCGCGCCGACCTTGACGGAGCAGGCACTGCCCCGGCGGGCCGGCGACGTCGACCTCGCCGAGCTGGTCGCGTTCCTGAAGAACCCCGTCAAGGAGTTCCTCCGCAAGCGCCTCGACCTCGCGCTCCCGGCCGAGGTCGAGGAGACCCTCGACGGCATGCCGGTGGAGCTCGACGGCCTGCAGCAGTGGGGCGTCGGCGACCGGATGCTGCGCGACCTGCTCGCCGGGCGGTCGCCCGACGACACCCTCGCCAAGGAGTGGCGCCGCGGGGTGCTGCCGCCGGGTCGGCTCGGCTGGCGGCTGGCCAACCGGCTGCTCGACCAGGCCAGGCCGGTGGCCGAGCAGGCCGACACCCTGCGCGCCGGCCGCGATCCCGAGTCGCTCGACGTCTCCTTCGACCTGGGCGACGGGCGGCTGCTGACCGGCACCGTCACCGACGTCTACGGCGAACGTCTGGTGCTCGCGAACTTCTCCCGGGTCGGTCCCAAGCACTGGCTGGACGCCTGGGTGCCGCTGCTGGCGCTGTGCGCCACCCGGCCCACGCGCGGCTTCTCCGCCGGTGCGGTCGGGCGTGGCGAGAAGGGCCGTCGCGGCGAGCCGGACGCCCCGGTCGGGCGGGCGGTGTGGGCCCCGGTCCCCGAGGCGGCGGACCTGCTGCGCGAGCTCGTCGCGGTCTACGACGCCGGCATGTCGGAGCCGCTTCCGCTGCCGCTCAAGTCCTGCTTCGCCTGGGCCGAGAAGCGCCGGAGCCCCGAGGCAGCACGGCGCCGGGCCGCGACGTACAAGTGGGCCAGCGACCGTTACCCCGGCGAGGACGCCGACCCCGAGCAGGTGCTCGTCTGGGGTGCTCGGGCCACGCTCGAGCGGCTGCTGGAGGCGACGCCGCTGGACGGCGAGGAGTGGGAGGGCGAGAGCACGCGCCTGGGGGCGCTGTCCTGCCGCATCTGGGCGCCGATGATGGACCGGGTGCACGTGTGAGCGAGACCGAGATGACCCCGTTCGACCTGCTCGGCGAGCTGCCGGGCGGCACGACGGTCCTCGAGGCCAGCGCCGGCACCGGCAAGACCTACACGATCGCGGCCCTGGTCGCCCGCTACGTCGCCGAGGGGGTGGCCACGCTCGACGAGATGCTGGTGATCACCTTCAGCCGGATGGCCAGCCAGGAGCTGCGCGAGCGCGTGCGCAGCCAGCTCGTGCTGGCCGAGCGAGCCCTGGCCGACCCCACGGCCGTCGCCCGCCGACGACCGGTTCCTGCAGTTCCTGTGCGACGTCGGCGCGTCCGAGCTGCACGAGCGCCGACGCCGCATCGGCGACGCGCTGGCCGACTTCGACGCGGCCACGATCGCGACCACCCACCAGTTCTGCCAGCTCGTGCTGCGCTCGCTCGGCGTCGCGGGCGACAGCGACGCCGGCACCACCCTGGTCGAGAACCTCGACGAGCTCGTCGTCGAGGTCGTCGACGACCTCTACCTCCGCGAGTACGGCGCCACGCGCCGAGCGCGCCGCCGTTCGACCGCGCCACCGCCCTGCGCCTCGCCCGGTCCGCCGTCGGCGACCCGCAGGCGACCCTCGCTCCCCACGACGCCGAGGCCGGGTCGTCCGCGGGCCAGCGGGTGCGCTTCGCCGAGCTGGTGCGCGCCGAGATGGACCGGCGCAAGCGCCGGCTCGGCATCCTCTCCTACGACGACCTGCTGAGCCGGCTGGCCGCCGCGCTGGAGCCCGACGACGCCCCGGCGCGCGAGCGGATGCGGCAGCGCTGGCGCATCGTGCTGGTCGACGAGTTCCAGGACACCGACCCGGTGCAGTGGGACGTGCTCGAGCGCGCCTTCCACGGCCACGCGACCCTGGTGCTGATCGGCGACCCCAAGCAGGCGATCTACGCCTTCCGCGGCGGCGACATCTTCACCTACCTCGAGGCGCGCCGGACGGCCGCCACGCTCCACACGCTGACCACCAACTGGCGCAGCGACGCCCCCCTCGTCGACGCCCTCCAGGTGCTGACCCGTGGCTGCCGAGCTGGGCGACCCGGCCATCACCGTGCATCCCGTCGAGGCCCACCACCAGGGCAGCCGGCTCGCCGGAGCGCCCCACCCGGCCCCGCTGCGCGTCCGGGTGGTGCCGGCCGCCGGACAGACCCTGACGCGGCGAGAACACCGTGTCC
This sequence comes from uncultured Actinomycetota bacterium, assembly GCA_963722835.1. Classification (GTDB taxonomy): domain Bacteria; phylum Actinomycetota; class Actinomycetes; order Propionibacteriales; family Nocardioidaceae; genus Marmoricola. Next base: position 358,023 of record CAVROK010000010.1, on the reverse strand, counting down.
ATCGACGTGCTCCGCACCCGGATCGCCGCCGACCTCGCCGACGACGTCGCGCGGCTGCTGGCCGGCGACGCGACGTACGACGGGCGAGCGAGCTCGGTGCCGGCGACGTCGCGATCCTGATGTCGAGCCTCAAGCACGCCCACCTCTTCCAGCAGCAGCTCCACGACCGCGGGGTGCCGTCGGTGGTCAGCGGCGGCTCCAACGTGCTCGCCACGGAGGCCGGCGACCAGTGGCTCACCCTGCTCGAGGCGCTCGAGCAGCCGCAGCGCACCGGCCGGATCCGCTCGCTCGGCCTGACCGCCTTCGTGGGCCACTCGCCGGCGGCGCTCGACAGCGGCGGCGACGACCTCACCGACGAGCTCGCCGAGCAGGTCCGGGGCTGGCTCGACCTGTTCCGCAGCCGCGGCATCGCCGCCGTCCACGAGTCGCTGGTCGCGGACGGCCTCGCCGCACGCGTGCTCGCCCGGCCCCAGGGCGAGCGACTGCTCACCGACCTCGACCACCTCGGCCAGGTCCTGCACGAGGTCTCCCACCGCGAGGGTCTCGGCCTGGTCGCCCTGCTCGACTGGCTGCGCACCGAGCGTCGCGTCGCCGACCGCAGCAAGGAACGCACCCGCCGTCTCGACACCGACGCCACGGCGGTGCAGCTGCTCACCATCCACGGCAGCAAGGGCCTGCAGTTCCCGGTCGTCTACCTGCCGCTGGCCTTCGACTGCTGGCCGGGCAACGAGACCGAGCACCTCTTCCACGCCGACGACGGCCGCCGCACCCTCGACCTCGGCGGCGGCGGCGATCCCGCCCGAGGCGGCCGCCGAGAAGGCCGGCGAGGAGCTGCGGCTGACCTACGTCGCCCTGACCCGTGCCCAGTCGCAGGTCGTCACCTGGTGGGCGCCGAGCTGGTACGCCGGCCATGCCGGCATCACCCGGCTCCTCCTCGGCCGGAACGCCGGCGAGGCCCACGTGCCGCTCTCGACCCCGGCGCGGGCCGTCGGACTTCGAGGTGATGGCGCAGCTCCAGCAGTGGCAGCAGGCCGGAGGCGTCAGCGTGGAGCTCGCCGAGCCGGCCGCCGCCTCGGTCCGGCTCGAGGCCGAGCAGGTCGGTCCGCCTCGACATCCGCCGCTTCGACCGTCGGGTCGACACCGCCTGGCGGCGCACGTCGTACTCCGGACTGATCCGCGCCGAGGACCGCGTGGTCACCTCCGCCAACAGCGAGCCCGAGGAGGCCGGCACCGTCGACGAGCAGACCGACGTCGAGGCCGACGATGCGCTGGCGCCGCCGGTGGACGCCTCCTCGGTAGCGGTCGGCGACCTGCCTTCACCGATGGAGGGGCTGCCGGCGGGCCCCACCTTCGGCTCGCTCGTCCACGAGGTCCTCGAGCACGCCGACCCGCGGGCCCCCGACCTGCGTGCCGAGCTCGCGACGCGCGTCGACGGAGGCCCAGCGGTGGTGGTCGGTCGACGCGCCCGCCGAGCGACCTGGCGGAGGCGCTGCTGCCGATGCAGCACACCTCGCTCGGTCCGCTGGCCGACGGCGCTCCGGCTGGTCGACCTCGGCCTGCGCGACCGGCTCTGCGAGCTCGACTTCGAGTTCCCGCTCGGCCGGAGGGCAGGAGGCCGGCGCGCGAGGTGGCCCTGGCCGCGATGGCCGGAGTGCTGCGGCGCCACCTCTCCGCCGACGACCCGATGCGTGCCTACGCCGACCGGCTCGAGGCGCCCGGGCTCGGCGACCAGCTGCTGCGCGGCTACCTCAGCGGCTCCATCGACGTGGTGCTGCGCGTCGGCGCTCCCGGGCAGCAGCGCTACCTGGTCGTCGACTACAAGACCAACCGGCTCGGCACGCCCGGTGAGCCGTTGACCGCGCTCGACTACACGCCCGAGCGGATGACCGAGGCGATGCTGCACTCCCACTATCCGTTGCAGGCGCTGCTCTACTCGGTGGTGCTGCACCGCTACCTGCGGTGGCGGCAGCCCGGCTATGACCCTGATCGTCACCTCGGCGGGATCCTCTACCTCTACCTCCGCGGGATGTGCGGCCCGGAGACGCCCGAGGTCGACGGCCAGCCGTGCGGGGTGTTCGCGTGGCGTCCACCCGCGGCGCATGGTCGTCGAGCTCTCCGACCTGTTGGCCGGCTTCGCCACCGGCGAGGTCGCGTCGTGAGCGTCCGAGACCCTCGACCGCGCACGCCCGGCGGCTCGCCCTCGGTGCGACCGGCCTGCTGCGCGAGTTCAACGAGGCCGAGGTGCTCAGCGCGGCCGACGTCCACGTCGCCGCCCGGTTCGGCGCCATCCTCGAGGAGTCGCGCGAGACGGTGCTCCTGGCCGCGGCGCTCGCCGTCCGCGCCGTCCGGCACGGCTCGGTCTGCGTCGACCTGTCGACGATCGCCGACCTCGCCCTCGACGTGACCCCTGAGGAGGCCGAGGAGCAGGCACCGGTGACGCTGCCGTGGCCCGAGCCCACCGCCTGGCTGGCAGAGGTGGCCGACAGCCCGCTCCTCCGCGAGCAGGTGCTCCGGCTCGAGGGCAGCACCCTCTACCTCGACCGCTACTGGCGGGAGGAGGGCCAGGTCTGCGACGACCTGGTGCTCCGCCTGCGCCGGCCGGCCCCGGAGGTCGACACCTCCCTGCTCGAGGCCGGGCTCGCGCGGGTGTTCCCCGACGCGCGGCTACGACGAGCAGCGGGCCGCCGTACGCGCCGCGGCCGGGCAGTGGACGACGATCCTCACCGGCGGCCCGGGCACCGGCAAGACGACGGCGGTCGCGGGCCTGCTGTCGCTGGTCGCCGAGCAGCACGAGGCCACGTCCGGCCAGCGCCCGCGGATCGCGCTGTGCGCGCCGACGGGCAAGGCCTCGGCCCGCCTGCAGGAGGCCGTGGACGAGGCGGCCGCCAAGCTCGCCTCCGACACCGACCGGGCACGGGTGACCGGCCTGCAGTCGACGACCCTGCACCGGCTGCTGGGTGGCGACCCGACAGCAGCGTCCGCTTCCGGCACCACCGACGCCATCCGGCTCCCGCACGACGTGATCGTGGTCGACGAGACCTCGATGGTCTCGCTGACGATGATGGCGCGGCTGCTCGAGGCGGTCCGCCCCGACGCGAGGCTGGTGCTCGTCGGTGACCCCGACCAGCTCTCCTCGGTGGAGGCGGGAGCCGTGCTCGCCGACCTGGTCGAGGGACTGGGTGGTGGCGACGACTCCCCGGTGCTCTCCCTGCGCACGACGCATCGCTACGGCGAGGAGATCGGCGCGCTGGCCCAGGCGTTGCGCGACGGCGACGGTGACGCCGTGATGGCCGCGCTCGGCTCGGCCGGCGACCCGGTCGAGCTGATCGACCCCGAGGACGAGCCGGCGATGGACGACCTGCGCCGGCGCGTGGCCGACGTCGCGACCCGGATGCGCACGGCCGCCGACAGCAACGACGTGGCCGGCGCCCTCGCCACGCTCGACGAGCACCGGCTGCTCTGCGCGCACCGCGAGGGTCGCTACGGCGTCAGTGGCTGGAACCGTCTGGTCGAGCAGCTGGTCGCCGACCGCACCGGGCGTGACGACGTACGACGACTGGTACTCCGGCCGTCCCGTCCTCGTCACCGCCAACGACCGCGGCCAGCGGCTGAACAACGGCGACATGGGCGTCACGCTGCGCCGTCCCGACGGGCGGCTGCGCGTCGTGCTCGCCGACCTGGAGCGGCGGGTGTTCGCGCCCACCCGGCTGCCCGACGTGCAGACGATGCACGCGATGACCGTGCACAAGTCGCAGGGCTCGCAGGCCGACGTGGTCAGCGTGATCATGCCTCCCGAGGACTCCCGGCTGCTGACCCGCGAGCTGTTCTACACGGCCGTGACGCGGGCCAAGGAACGCGTGCGGATCGTCGGCTCCGAAGCGGCCGTCCGCGCCGCTGTCGGCCGCGAGGTGCAGCGCGCGAGCGGCCTGCGCGAGCGGCTCCGCCGCGCACTCGACAGCTCCTGAGCTGCTACTTCAGCTCGCTCTCCGCCTCGCCTATCTGGGCGAACTCCTCCTCGGGCGCGCTCGCGACGAGGTGGTGCCGGCTGTAGAACCAGAAGTACGCCAGCGCCGCGACGAAGACGGCCGCGGTGATCCCGGCCGCCTTGATGTCCACGAAGAACGTCGCGACGACCGCGACCACGCTGAGCACCAGGCCGAGCCCGGTCGTCATCACACCGCCGGGCGTGCGGTAGGCGCGTTCGAGGTCGGGCTCGCGCCGGCGCAGCATGATGTGGCTCAGGTTGAGCAGCACGTAGGAGGTCGTCGCCCCGAAGACGGCGATGTTGATCAGCAGCGCGCCGTCCTTGGTGGTCGCGGCCAGCACGAAGCCGATCGTCCCCGGCACGATCAGCGCCACCCACGGGGTGTTCCGGCCGCTGGTCAGCGACAGCACCTTGGGCAGGTAGCCGGCGCGCGACAGGGCGAACAGCTGGCGCGAGTAGGCGTAGATGATCGAGAAGAAGCTCGCGACCAACCCGGCCAGCCCGGCGTAGTTGACGAAGTCGGCCAGCAGCGAGTTGCTGCCGTAGACCGCTCGGATCGCCTCCGGGAGCGGGTTGTCGGACGTGCGCACGGCCTCGGACCCGGCCGCGCCCGGGACCACGAGCAGCATGCAGGCGGCGAAGACGAGCAGCACCAGCATCGCGGTGATGATGCCGCGGGGCATGTCCCGCTTCGGGTCCTCGGTCTCCTCCGCGGCGAGCGGCACTCCCTCGACCGCGAGGAAGAACCAGATGCCGTAGACCAGCGCGGCCACCACCCCGCTGATGCCGTAGGGCAGGAAGTCGCTCGACAGGGTCGACCCGTTCGCCGAGATGTCGAAGAGGTTGTCGGTGGAGAACTTCGGGGCCAGGCCGATGACGGCGGCGATGAGAGCGACGACGGCGATGGCCGTGATGCCGAACATCAGCTTCAGCGCCTCGCCGACGCCGTAGAGGTGCACGCCGATGAAGACCACGTAGGCGATCAGGTAGACCAGCCAGCCGTTGGTGAGGCCGAAGAGACCGAGCGCCTCGACGTACCCACCGATGAACACCGAGATGGCCGCCGGCGCCACGGCGTACTCGATCAGGACCGCCATGCCGGTCGCGAAGCCGCCGATCGGGCCGAGCGCACGCCGGGCGAACCCGTAGCCCGCGCCGGCGACCGGGAGTGCCGACGACATCTCCGCGAGGCCGAAGACCATGCAGGTGTACATCAGGCCCATCAGGACGGTGGCGATCAGCAGACCGCCCCAGCCGCCCTCGTCCAGGCCGAAGTTCCAGCCCGCGAAGTCGCCGGAGATGACGTAGCTGACGCCGAGCCCGGCGAGCAGGATCCAGCCGGCCGCGCCCTTCTTCAGGGAGCGGTGCTCGAGATAGTCGGCATCGACGTCCTGGTAGTCCACGCGGGATCTGGCCATCTCGTCCGACCTCCGGTTGTGTGCGGGGTGCTCGCAGCATGGGGGTACCCCGTTCGGCCGTCAAGGCGCATCCGTTGCTCGAACGGACTTCTCTGACTAGGGTCAGAGAATGTCCCTGGTCGCCGACGTACGCCGCTTCAACCGCTCGGTGACCGAGCACATCGGGGTGCTCGACGACCACTACCTCGGCGGACGGCTGACCGCGGCCGAGGCCCGGCTCCTCTGGGAGATCGGCCCGACCGGCGCCGAGCTGCGTGCGCTGCGTGCGCGACTGGGGCTCGACTCGGGCTACCTCACCCGGCTGGTCCGCTCACTCGTCGAGGCCGGCCTGGTCACGACCGCGCCGAGCCCGGACGACCGACGGACCCGCGTGGCCCGGCTGACGAAGAAGGGCCTGGCCGAGCGCGCCCTGCTCGACGAGCGTTCCGATGCCGTGGCGGAGGCGGTGCTCCGGCCCCTCGCTGACGACGAGCAGCGCCAGCTGGTCGACGCGATGCGCGTCGTCGAGCGTCTGCTGACGGCCGGCGCGGTCGAGATCCGCGAGGTCGACCCGGAGCACCCCGACGCCCGGCAGTCCCTGGCGGCCTACTTCGCCGAGCTCGGCCGCCGGTCCGACACCCCGTTCGACCCGGCGGTGGGGTCGACGGCCGAGCCGCACGAGGTGCGGCCGCCGCACGGGGTGTTCCTGGTCGCCTACCTGCGCGGCACCCCGATGGGATGCGGGGCGCTGAAGCACTTCGACGACGAGGCGGTGAGCGACCTCAAGCGGATGTGGGTCCACGACGGTGCGCGCGGTCGCGGGGTCGGTCGCCGGTTGCTCGTCGAGCTCGAGCAGCGTGCGGTGGCCCACGGCTCTCGCGCCGTACGGCTGGAGACGAACGCGAGCCTCGACGAGGCGATCGGCCTCTACCTCAGCGCCGGCTTCGTGGAGGTGGAGCCGTTCAACGACGAGCCGTTCGCGGACCACTGGTACCGCAAGGCGCTGTGAGCGCGATCGTGGAATAGTAGGGAGCCGGTTGTCGTTGAACCGGCAACTACTTCTAGCGGAGGCATTCTGATGGAGTTCGGCATCTTCACCGTGGGTGACGTCACCACCGACCCGACGACGGGGCGGACGGTCACCGAGCACGAGCGCATCAAGAACACCGTGGCGATCGCGAAGAAGGCCGAAGAGGTCGGCCTCGACGTCGTCGCCGTCGGCCAGCACCACAACCCGCCCTTCGTGGCGAGCGCCCCGACCACGACGATGGCCTACATCGGCGCGCAGACCGAGCGGATCAAGCTCTCGACCAGCACCACGCTGATCACCACGACCGACCCGGTGCGGATCGCCGAGGACTACGCCACCCTCCAGCACCTGCTCGACGGCCGGATGGACCTGATGCTCGGCCGCGGCAACACCGGCCCGGTCTACCCGTGGTTCGGCAAGGACATCCGCGAGGGCATCCCGCTCGCGATCGAGAACTACGCGCTGCTGCGTCGGCTCTGGCGCGAGGAGAACGTCGACTGGCAGGGCAAGTTCCGTACGCCGCTCCAGGGCTTCACCTCGACGCCCCGCCCCCTCGACGGCGAGCCGCCCTTCGTCTGGCACGGCTCGATCCGCAGTCCCGAGATCGCCGAGCAGGCGGCGTACTACGGCGACGGGTTCTTCTCCAACCACATCTTCTGGCCGGCCTCGCACACCGCGCGGATGGTGGACTTCTACCGGCAGCGCTTCGAGCACTACGGCCACGGCAAGGCCGAGGACGCGATCGTCGGACTGGGTGGGCAGGTCTACATGGCCAAGACCCACGAGCAGGCCGTGAAGGAGTTCCGTCCCTACTTCGACAACGCCCCGGTCTACGGCCACGGCCCGTCGCTGGAGGAGTTCACCCGCGAGACCCCGCTGACCGTCGGGACGCCCGCGGAGGTCGTCGAGCGGACCCTCTCGTTCAAGGAGTACGCCGGCGACTACCAGCGCCAGCTGTTCCTGGTCGACCACGCCGGACTTCCGATGACGACGGTGCTCAACCAGCTCGACATGCTCGGTGAGGTCGTCGCCGAGCTCCGCAAGCACACCGACGAGGCCGCAGCATGAAATCACCCCACGACGTTCTTCTCCCCCGCAACGCTTCACCCCACAAGCTTGTGGCCTCCTCCGCTTCGCTCCTCCGGTCACAACCCCGCGGGGGCCCCGAAGTCGCTCCTCCGAACAACGCCGCGGGGACCCCGAAATGAGCAACCTGCACCTCGCCGGAACGCCCGGGCCTCGCGCCGCCCGCCGGATCGCGGTCGTGAGCGCCGGGCTTGTCCGAGCCCTCGTCGAGCCGGCTGCTCGCCGACCTGCTCGGCGAGGCCACGTCGGACGCCCTGGGCGGGGCCGACGTCGAGGTCGTGGAGCTGCGTCCGCTGGCGCACGCGATCACCGACGCCCTGCTCACCGGGTTCCCCAACGCCGAGCTGGCGCAGGCGATCGAGACGGTCACCGGCGCGGACGCGATCGTCGCGGTGACCCCGGTGTTCAGCGCGTCGTACTCCGGGCTGTTCAAGTCGTTCTTCGACATCCTCGAGACCGGCGCCCTCGACGGCACGCCCGTGCTCGTCGGCGCCACGGCCGGCACCGCGCGCCACTCGCTGGTCCTCGAGCACGCCCTCCGCCCGCTGTTCACCTACCTGCGCGCCGTGGTCGTCCCGACCGGCGTCTTCGCCGCGAGCGAGGACTGGGGCACGGCCGGCGGCATCCACCACGCCCTCCGCGCCCGCATCGACCGCGCCGCCACCGAGCTCGCCGCCCTCGTCGGCTCCCGCCCCGCCGCCCCCCGCGGCGACCAGTTCGACCGCGACGTCGCCGCCATGGGCAGCTTCGAGGACCTGCTCGGGGGCAGCTGAGGCGATGCGCGGTTTCACAACCGGAGTTGTGAAACCGACAGCCCGTCACCCCCGCCGATCCACCTTCCCCGCCAGGTCGGTCGGCATCGGCTCGTAGTGGGCGAAGGTGCGGGTGAAGGTGCCGGCGCCGTGGGTGGTGGCCCGGAGGTCGATCGCGTAGCGGACCAGCTCGGCCTGCGGGACGTGCGCCATCACCCGGGTGCGCTGGTCGGCGGCCTCGTCGGTGCCGAGCAGCCGGCCACGCCTGGCGGAGAGGTCGCTCATCACCGAGCCGACGTGCTCGCTCGGGATGATGACGGCGACCTCGTCGTACGGCTCCAGCAGCGCGAGCTCGGCGGCGTCGGCCGCCTCGCGCAGGGCCAGGGCACCGGCGCTCTGGAAGGCCGCGTCGGAGGAGTCGACGCTGTGGGACTTGCCGTCGGTGAGGGTGACGCGGATGTCCACGACCGGGTAGCCCTTGGCGACGCCGCGCTCCATCTGGGCGCGGACTCCCTTCTCCACCGAGCCGATGAACTGGCGGGGTACGGCGCCGCCGACCACCTTGTCGACGAACTCGAACCCTCCTCCCTGGGGGAGCGGCTCGACCTCGATGTCGCAGATGGCGTACTGCCCGTGGCCGCCGGACTGCTTCACGTGCCGACCGTGCCCGCGCGACTGCTGGGTGAAGGTCTCCCGCAAGCGGGACGATCACGTCGCGCGAGGAGACCGCGACGCCGTAGCGCGACCGCAGCCGGTCGAGCGCCTGCTCGGCGTGCGACTCGCCCATCACCCAGAGCACCACCTGGCCGGTCTCGTTGTTCTGCTCGATGCGCAGGCTGGGGTCCTCGGCCCGGAGCCGCCCGAGCGCGGTCGAGAGCTTGTCCTCGTCGGAGCGGGACTGCGCCTCGATGGCCACCGGCAGCAGCGCGGTCGGCATCGTCCACGGCTTCAGCACCCGCGGCTGGTCGGGGCTGGAGAGCGTGTCGCCCGTCTCCGCGCGGGTGAGCCGGCCGATCGAGCCGATGTCGCCGGCCAGCACCTTGGCGGCCTGGACGTGGTGCTGGCCGAACGGGTGGGACAGGGCCCCGATGCGCTCGTCCTCGTCGTGGTCCTCGTGGCCCGCGTCGTCGGCGAAGAACGCCGAGAAGTGGCCGGACACGTGGACCGAGGCGTCCGGCACCAGCGTCCCGGAGAACACCCGCGCGATGCTGACCCGCCCGACGTACTGGTCGCTGCTGGTGCGCACCACCTCGGCGACGAGCGGCCCGTCGGGGTCGCAGGTGACGGGTCCGGCGGGTCCTCCGCTGGGGGTGTAGGACTCCTGCGCCGGGTGCTCGGCCGGAGACGGGAAACCGCGGACGCACAGGTCCAGCAGCTCTGCGCATCCGCGGCCGTCGGTGGCACACACCGCCAGCACCGGATGCAGACGGGCGCCGGCCACCGCCGTCTCGAGGTCCTTGACCAGCAGGTCCTCGTCGACGAGGTCGCCGCTGAGGTAGCGGTCCATCAGCGACTCGTCCTCGGACTCCTCGATCACCGCCTCGATCAGCGTGCCGCGACGGTCGTCGTCCACGGAGCCGCCGAGCAGCCCGGTCACCCCCGCCCCGTCGGGTACGACGACCGGCAGCACCCGCTCGCCGAAGGCCTCCCGCACGCCGCGCAGGGCGCGGTCGAAGTCGGCCCGCGCGTGGTCGAGCTTGGTCACCACCACGGCGCGTGGCATCTCCACCGCCGTGCACTCGCGCCACAGCTGACGGGTGCTCTCGTCGACCTCCTCGTTGGCCCCGACGACGAACAGCGCGCAGTCCGCCGCCCGCAGCCCGGCCCGCACCTCACCCACGAAGTCCGCGTAGCCCGGGGTGTCGATCAGGTTGATCTTGCAGCCTGCGTGCATGACCGGTGCCACCGCCAGCGAGCTGGAGCGCTCGTGCGCCCGCTCGCCGTCCTCGAAGTCGCACACCGTGTTGTGGTCGGCGATGCTCCCGGCTCGCGTGACCGCGCCCGTGGACAGCAGCAGCGACTCGACGAGGGAGGTCTTTCCCGACTGGCTGGGGCCGATGAGCACCACGTTGCGCACCTGCTCGGGGGATGCCACCTCGAGGCGGTGGCTGGTACCTCTGCCGCTGCGCTCCACCATGGGACCAACCAACTCCGATCCCGGCCGAGGCACAAGACCCTCTTTCGGGTCAGCGGCCGTTCTGCGAGAAGTGCTGGTAGTCCTTCAGCGAGGACCACGCCCCGCCCCACGTCCAGCCGATCTCGGCGAAGGCCCGGCGGACGGGTCCGTCCGCGCTCGATCATCCCGGGTCGCACCCGCCCCCGATCGAGGTACGACGAGGCGAGCTCCGGCAGCACCACGTCTCCCTTCTCGTAGGGGTTCTGGAACGGGTTCACGTCGATGGCCAGCCCGTAGGCGTGCTGGGAGTACGACGATCCGCCGGTCGTCGGCCGACAGGCGAACGCGCCGGTGTTGTTGCCGTCCCCGGTCGGCGGCGCGTCCAGCTCGTCGGCCCGGGTGATCCGCATCTCCTCGATGGGGAAGCGGTCGGCGTACAGCCGGCTGAAGACCTGCACGAGGTCGTCGGCCACCGACCGGTTCACGAGGAGCTCGCCGGTGTGCCGTCGACCGTCGAACCCGACGAAGGTGAGCCGCACCCAGGACAGGTCGGTCCGGTCGACCGGGCAGCCGGGCTTCCAGGTGGAGCGGGCGATCACCTTCGCGGGAGCCGGTGTGGTCACCCGCGAGGCGAAGCCGGTGCCCGGCAACGCCGGCAGCTCGTCAGGCAACGTGAACCGTCGGGGATCGAGCGCGCGCGGGGTGGGCCGGACCTCGCCGAAACCGTTCGCCTGTTCCGGGAGCACCCGGGTGCCCAGCCAGGGCGGCGGCGTCGTGCCGCGGGCCGGCGCTGCCGGGGTCGGCGGCACCGAGGGCGCGGGGGTTGGCGTGGGCGTCGGAGTCGGAGTGGGTGTCGCGCTGGCGGACGTCGTCGGCCGCGGTGTCGGTGCGGCGGACTCGTCGCCTCCGCAGGCGACGAGCAGTCCGGCGACGACGGTCAGGAGGACGGCCCCGGGGACCCGGCTGGTGATCCTTCGCAGCGGCGCGCCGGTTCGGACCATGGTCCGACTCTAGGAGGTCAGGAGAGAGGCAGACGGTAGACGGCGTTGACGTCGTGCGCCGTGATCCAGAGGGCGGACGCGTCGGCCGCGAGGCTGCCACTGCCGGCGGCCGGCCCGTACCTGGCGACCACCCTGTTGATGCGCGGATCGATCTTGCTCACCAGCGAGCCGCTGACGCGCGCCCACACGAAGCCACCGCCGACGGCCAGGTCGCCGCCGTCGACGGGGCCGTCGTCGACGGTGATGGTGGCGACCACCCCGTGGTTGTGCGGGTCCACCCTGCTCACCGTCCCGGCGTCGTTGTTCTGGACCCAGACCGCCCCCTCGCCGATGTCGAAGAAGCGCGCACCCGCCCCGGTCGGCACCGACGCGATCGTCGCGCCCCCGTCCGGGTCGAGCCGGATCAGTCGGCCGGCGAGGGGATCGGTGACCCACAGACCGCCCTCGCCGACCCGGACGCCGACGACGCCCGGCGGCAACGGGTACGTCGCGATGACGCGGTGCCGGTCCGGGTCGATCCGGACGAGACTCTTGTCCGGCGCCCGCGTCACCACCCAGACCGAGCCCAGACCCACGGCGACGGAGCCCTCCTCCTCGATCATCCGGCCCGGGATCCTGGTCCTGCCGATCACCGTCCCGCGCGCCGGGTCGACCTGCAGCACGACGCCGGGTTCGCCGCAGGCACCGATCCACAGGGATCCGAGTCCCACGTCCATCGCCGTGCAGGCCGGCGCGGGGGTCGACACCCGCGCGGTTCGTCGGCCGTCCGAGGAGACCCGGACGGCCCGGTCGAGGCCCAGCGTCGCCCACGCGGACCCGTCGATGACCTGGATCCAGTCGGCATCGGGGATGTCGAACGTGGCGCCGCCCGCTTGCGTGAGGTCCGTGATCTCCGGGAGCTCGGGAGTCGGTGTCGCGGTCGGTGTGGACGTCGACGTCGGAGGTGTCGCCGCCCTCGCTCGACGAGTCCTGACCGCAGGCGGACCCCACCGCCATCAGGGCGCAGACCAGGCCGACGAGCCCAGCGACCCGACGGCGCGACCGCGCTGTTGGCATCTGTCGATGCTAGGCAGTGATCCTGCCCGTCGCCGGGTGCGGGCTAGACCCGGGCAGCGGGACCCAGCAGGGCCCCGGCATGCGGCGGCAGCGAGAGCCGTCCGTCCGCGAGCTCCGGGCGGCTCGGCGTACGGAACAGCAGGGTGAGGTCGCCCTCGACGATCAGCTCGGCGGGCGCGTCGCCGAAGTTCACGACCACCAGCAGGTCGCCGCGCCGCAGCGTGAACACGCGTCGCTGCTCGTCGGCGGTGCACGCCACCGAGGCGAAGGACGGGTCGGTCAGGGCGGGCAGCGAGCGGCGCAGCTCGGCGAGGCGCTGGTACGCCGCGAGCACCCGGGCGTGGCTCTCCTGACCGAGCTCGGACCAGTCGAGCTGCGAGCGCCGGAAGGTCTCGGGGTCCTGCGGGTCGGGCACCAGCGCGGGGTCCCAGCCCATCTGCTCGAACTCGCGAAGCCGCCCTTCGGCGGTGGCCGTGCCGAGCTCCGGCTCGGGGTGGGAGGTGAAGAACTGGAACGGTGCGGTCGCGGCCCACTCCTCGCCCTGGAAGAGCATCGGGGTGAACGGCCCGGCCAGCGTGACCAGCGCCGCGCACAGCAGCTGGTCCTCGTCGAGGCGCTCGGTCAGGCGGTCGCCGGCGGCCCGGTTGCCCACCTGGTCGTGGTTCTGGTTGCACACCACCAGCCGCCACGTCGGCATCGTCGCGGTGGGGACCGGCGCTCCGTGCTCCCGACCCCGGAACGACGAGTGGGTGCCGTCGTGGAAGAAGCCGCGCTCGCACACCTTCACCAGCGCCGAGAGCGGCTCGAAGTCGGCGTAGTAGCCGCTGGTCTCGCCCGTCAGCGCGACGTGCAGGGCGTGGTGGAAGTCGTCGCTCCACTGGGCATCCATGCCGAGGCCGCCCGCCTCGCGGGGCGTGACCATCAGCGCGTCGTTGAGGTCGGACTCCGCGATCAGGCTGAGCGGCCGCCGCTGGTGCGCCGACAGCGCGGCCACCTCGCCGGCGAGCTCCTCGAGCAGGTGGACGTCGGAGTCGTCGACGAGCGCGTGCACGGCGTCGAGGCGCAGCCCGTCGACGTGGAAGTCGCGCAGCCAGGTCAGCGCGCTGTCGAGGATGTAGCGGCGCACCTCCGCCGGACCCCTCGCCGTCGAGGTTCACCAGCGAGCCCCACGAGCTCTCGCCCTCGGACTTCAGGTAGGGGCCGAACATCGGCAGGTAGTTCCCCGACGGACCGAGGTGGTTGTGGACGACGTCCTGGATGACGCCGAGCCCGGCAGCGTGGGCCGCGTCGACGAAGCGTTGGTACGCCGCCGGGCCGCCGTACGTCTCCTGGACGGCCGACCAGAGCACGCCGTCGTACCCCCAGTTGTGGGTGCCGTTGAACGCGTTGACCGGCAGCAGCTCGACCAGGTCGACGCCGAGCGACACCAGGTGGTCGAGCTTCGTCGCGGCCGCGTCCAGGGTGCCCTCGGGGGTGAAGGTGCCGACGTGCAGCTCGTAGAGCACCGAGCCGGCGAGCTGGCGCCCGGTCCAGCCGTCGTCGGTCCACTCGAACTCGGCGGGGTCGAAGGTGCGCGAGCGTTCGTGCACGCCGCTCGGCTGTCGACGAGACCTCGGGTCGGGCAGCACCGTGTCGGAGTCGTCGAGCAGGTAGCCGTAGTCGACCTCCCCGTCGGGCACGGCCCCCTCCGGCGTCCACCAGTCGTCGGCGCCCTTGGTCATCTCGACGACCGTCGTCGCCCACCGAGAGCCGCACCCGCGACGGCAGCGGCGCCCACACGTCGAACCGGCCGCGCATCAGCCCTCCCGCACCAGCAGCGCCACGGGCAGCTCGAGCAGGTCGGCGAGGGATCTCGGTTTCCCAGGTTATGAGGGAGCCGCCACCGCGACCTGTCTCTGAAAGGCTGGGTTCATCACCTGGAACCGGCAGCCAGCGTTGCGCCACCGACCCTCGGGCAGGTGCAGCACGGTGTCCCCCCAGCCGCCCTTCTCCTCGAGCCCGAGCGGCAGCCGCGTGACGACCGTGACGGCACCACCCCGGTCGAACGCGAGCACGTGGTCGGCGGCGGGACCCTCGGCGACCAGCGGGGTGTACGACGTGAACAGCTCCGGCCGGTCGCGTCGCAGCCGGAGCGCCTCGGCGGTGAGCTGCTGCTTCTCGACGGACCCGTCGACGAGCGAGGCCTGCGCCGCGTCGTAGTCCACCGGACGTCGGTTGTCCGGGTCGACCAGGCTGCGCTCCTCGACCTCGCTGCCCTGGTAGACGTCGGGCACGCCGGGCACCGTCAGGGCGAGCAGCTTGAGGGACAGCGAGTTGCTCCGGGATGCCGACGCCAGCCGGGCGTCCAGGTCGTCGAGCACCCGGCGCAGTCCGTCGTCGGTGTCGAGGGCATCGATCGCGGCATGCACCGCCGACTCGTACTCCTCGTCGGGGTCGGTCCAGGTGGTCCGGTCGCCGGCCTCGCGCATCGCCTTCTCGGCGTACGCGTGCAGCCGGTCGGTGCTGATCGGCCACGCGCCGTACGCCGCCTGCCACAGCAGGTTGCCGAACCCGGGATCGGGAACCGGCGCGAGCGCGAGCAGTGAGTCCAGGGCCTGCGCCCAGAGGTCGGGCGCCTCGGCGAGCGCGGTGATCCGGGCGCGGACGTCCTCGCCGCGCTTCGTGTCGTGCGTCGAGAGGGCGGTCATCGCATGGGGCCAGTCGTGCTGCCGGGTCGTCATCGCGTCGTGGAACGCGGACGGCGTGATCGCGAAGATGCCGGGGTCGGCGCCCACCTCGTTGAGTGAGGTCAGCCGCGACGACCGGTAGAACGCGCAGTCCTCCACTCCCTTGGCCATCACCATGCCGCTGCTCTGCTGGAAGCGCAGCGCGGCCGGGTGGTCAGGATCGGCCAGCACCGGTGCGAGGTCGTCGAGCACGTCGGCCAGGTCGGGTCGACCCCGGCGGGTCGAGCTCGAGCGCCCGGTCGAGGTGCTCGCGTCCCGTCGGCAGGTAGGAGCGGTAGACCGGGAAGCACGCGAGCAGCTCGGCCACTGCGTCCTCGAGCCGCTCGTGGCCGTGGGGGAGCAGGTCGGGGAGCTCGCGCACGATCCGCCGGGTCTCGGCGAGCAGGCTGCCGTCGGCCACGGCCCGCTTGCGGTCGTGGACCAGCTGCTCCCAGTCCTGGTGCCCGCCCCGCAGCCGGTCCTCGAGCTCGGTCAGGGGCTGCTCACCGGCAGGGTCGGTGAGCACCCGGTCGAGCAGTGCCAGCACGTCGTACCCCGTGGTGCCGTCCATCGCCCACCCGCGGGGGAGGTCCTCCCCGGGTTCCAGGATCTTCTCGATCAGCGTGTAGGCGCTCCCGGTGAGGTCCGCGAGACGACCGAGGTACTCCTCCGGGTCGCGCAGCCCGTCCGGGTGGTCGATCCGGAGGCCGTCGACGAGGTCCTCGTCGAACCAGCGGCGGATCTCGGTGTGCGTGGCCGCGAAGACCTCGGGGATCTCGACGCGGACGCCGGCCAGCGTGGTGACGGTGAAGAAGCGGCGGTAGTTGAGGTCGGAGTCGCCGCGGCGCCAGCTGACCAGCTCGTAGTGCTGGCGTTCGTGCACCTCGTCGGGCGTGCCGTGGTCGGTGCCGGGCGCGATCGGGAAGCGGTGGTCGTGGTACCTCAGCTCGCCGTTCGTGACCTGGAGGTGACCGGTCGGGCTCCCGTCGACGGGCACGTCGTCGTCCCCCAGCACGGGCACGAGGAGCTTGCCCCGGCCGAACTCCCAGTCGATGTCGAACGCCTCGGCGTGCGCGGAGTCGCGCCCGTGCTCGAGCACGTCCCACCACCAGGCGTTCCGCGCAGGCGTCGCCACCCCGACGTGGTTGGGCACGGTGTCGACCAGCACGCCCATGCCGAGCCGGCGTGCCTCGGCGGACAGCGCCGCCAGACCCTCGGCGCCGCCACGGGACCCGTCCACGTGGTCGAAGCCGATCACGTCGTAGCCGTGCGTGCTGCCCGGCTCGGCAGCCAGCAGCGGCGAGAGGTAGACCCAGTCGATGCCGAGGTCGTGCAGGTACGGCAGTCGGCGGGCCGCCTCGAACAGGTCGAAGTCGGCACTGACCTGGAACCGGTAGGTCGACGCCGGTCGGCGCGGTTCGCCCGCCGTCACTGGCGGCTCCCGGCCTGGTTGCTGCTGTTGGCGGCCAGCGACGCGGCCACGGAGTGGTCCGGCTCGGCCTCGGGCTCGTGGTGCTCGCGGAGCACGACGAGTGAGCGGTGGTGCACGTCGAACGTGTCACCGGCCAGGTAGGTCCGCCCGTTGTCGGCCACGCCACCGGTGTCGATGATCAGGTCCCACCGCTCGGCGTACTCGGCCGGCGGCAGCGTCAGCTCGATGGTGTCGCCGACGTTGAAGAACAGCAGGAAGTGGTCGTCGGTGATCCGGTTGCCGCGGGCGTCGCGGCCGGCGATGCCGTGTCCGTTGAGGTACATGCCCAACGTCTTGCCGCCGCCCTCCCAGTCGGTCGTCCTCCATGGTGCGGCCGTCGGGGTGCAGCCAGACGATGTCGTCGAGCTTCTCGCCGCTGCGCACCGCCGTGCCGGTGAAGAAGCGCTTGCGCCGGAAGGTCGGGTGCTCGCGCCGGAGCCGGATCAGCGCCGCGGTGAACTCCATCAGTGGCCTGTCGGCCTGGTCCCAGTGCACCCAGGAGATCTCGGAGTCCTGGGCGTAGGTGTTGTTGTTGCCCTGCTGGGTGCGGCCCAGCTCGTCGCCGTGCAGGATCATCGGCACGCCCTGGCTCAGCAGCAGCGTGGCCAGCAGGTTGCGCTGCTCGCGGGCACGCAGCGCCAGCACCTCGGGATCGTCGGTCGGGCCCTCGACGCCGTGGTTCCAGGAGCGGTTGTGGCTCTCGCCGTCGTTGTTGTCCTCGCCGTTGGCCTCGTTGTGCTTCTCGTTGTAGGAGACCAGGTCGCGCATGGTGAAGCCGTCGTGCGCGGTGACGAAGTTGATGCTGGCGAAGGGTCGGCGACCGGAGTTCTCGTAGAGGTCGGAGGAGCCGGCCAGCCGGGACGCGAACTCGCCCAGCGACGGCTCGCCGCGCCAGAAGTCGCGCACGGTGTCGCGGTAGGCGCCGTTCCACTCCGTCCACTGCGGCGGGAAGTTGCCGACCTGGTAGCCACCGGGACCGACGTCCCACGGCTCGGCGATCAGCTTCACCTGGCTGACGACCGGGTCCTGCTGCACGAGCTCGAAGAACGTGGCCAGCCGGTCGACCTCGTAGAACTCGCGGGCCAGCGTGGAGGCGAGGTCGAAGCGGAAGCCGTCGACGTGCATCTCGGTGACCCAGTAGCGCAGCGAGTCCATGATCAGCTGCAGCGAGTGGGGGTGGCGGACGTTGAGGGAGTTGCCGGTGCCCGTGTAGTCCATGTAGTACTGCGGCTCGTCCTCCACCAGGCGGTAGTACGCCTGGTTGTCGATGCCCTTGAAGGACAGCGTGGGTCCGAGGTGGTTGCCCTCGGCGGTGTGGTTGTAGACCACGTCGAGGATGACCTCGATGCCGGCGGCGTGCATCGCCTTCACCATCGCCTTGAACTCCTGGACCTGCTGGCCCAGCGAGGTCGGGTCGTCGGCGTTGGAGGCGTACGACGCGTGCGGCGCGAGGAAGGCGAGGGTGTTGTAGCCCCAGTAGTTGCGCAGTCCCTTGTCGAGCAGGGTGCTGTCCTGCACGAACTGGTGGACCGGCATCAGCTCGATCGCCGTGACGCCGAGCTTCGTCAGGTGCTCGGTGACCGCGGGGTGCGCCAGGCCGGCGTACGTCCCCCGGATCTCCTCGGGCACCTCGGGGTGCAGCTCGGTCAGGCCCTTGACGTGGGCCTCGTAGATGACCGACTCGTTGTAGGGGATGTCGAGCGAGCGGTCGCCCTCCCAGTCGAAGAACGGGTTGATCACGACGCCGTGGGTCATGTGCGCCGCGGAGTCGTCGTCGTTGCGTGAGTCGGGGTCGCCGAAGTTGTAGCCGAACAGCGACTGGTCCCAGTCGATCTCGCCGGCGGTCGCCTTGGCGTAGGGGTCGAGCAGCAGCTTGTTGGGGTTGCAGCGCTGGCCCTGGCTCGGGTCCCAGGGGCCGTGCACCCGGTAGCCGTAGCGCTGGCCCGGCTGCACCGAGGGCAGGTAGCAGTGCCAGACGTAGGCGTCGACCTCGGTCAGCTCGATCCGGGTCTCGGTGGTCTTGCCCCGCGGCCCCACCTCGAACAGGCACAGCTCGACGCGGTCGGCCACCTCGCTGAACAGCGCGAAGTTGGTGCCGGTGCCGTCGAACGTGGCGCCGAGCGGGTAGGCCTTGCCGGGCCAGATCTCCAAGGCATGCTCCTGGTGAGTCGGTTTGTAACGATCAAACTACCGAGGCCTTCCGGCGTACCCACAATCCGCGGCTCCATCACCGGCTGGTGTGAGGCGGTCGTCACGCCCGTGGCTACCCCTCGGTAACAACCGAACCTACGATGGGTGCCATGTTGCGCACCATCTACGACGACGACCACGAGGCGTTCCGCTCCTCGGTCCGGGAGTTCCTCGACCGCGAGGTCCGCCCGCACCTCGAGGAGCACCTGGCGAACAAGGCCCTCGGCCGTGACTTCTGGCTGGCGGCCGGCAAGCAGGGCTTCCTCGGCCTGGAGATCCCCGAGGAGTACGGCGGGGCAGGTGCCGGTGACTACCGGTTCAACGCGGTCCTGCTCGAGGAGCTCTCCCACGTCAACGCGGCGCTCTCCTCGTGTGTCGGGATCCACGCCGACATCGTCGCGCCGTACCTCGTCGAGCTGACCAGCGAGGAGCAGCGCAAGCGCTGGCTGCCGGGCGTCGCGGCCGGTGAGCTGCTGACCGCGATCGGGATGACCGAGCCCTCCGGGGGTTCCGACCTCGCCGCGCTGAAGACCACGGCCGTCAAGGACGGCGACAGCTGGGTGCTCAACGGCTCGAAGACGTTCATCACCAACGGCTACTCCGCCGACCTCGTCGTGGTCGCGGCCCGCACCGCGCCGGAGAAGAAGGCGCGCGGGATCACCCTGTTCGGCGTGGACACGTCTGCGGACGGCTACTCGCGCGGCCGCAAGCTGGACAAGGTCGGCCAGGAGGAGTCCGACACCGCCGAGCTGTTCTTCGAGAGCGTCCGGGTCAGCGACGACGACATCGTCGGTGAGCTCGACAACGGCTTCATCCACATGATGGAGAACCTCCCGCAGGAGCGTCTCGGCTGCGCGATCTCCAACCTCGCGCACGCCCGGCAGATCCTCGTCGAGACGCTGGAGTACGCCAAGGAGCGCAAGGCCTTCGGCCAGGGCATCGGCTCCTTCCAGCACAACAAGTTCCTGCTCGCGGAGATGTTCACCCAGGTCGACGTCACGCAGGCGTACGTCGACCAGTGCGTCGTCGCACACGCCGAGAAGAAGCTCACCGCGATCGACGCTGCCAAGGCGAAGTGGTGGACCTCGCAGGTGCAGAACGAGATCCTCGACCACTGCGTCCAGCTCTTCGGCGGCTACGGCTACATGAACGAGTACCGCGTCGCCCGCGCCTGGCGCGACGCCCGCGTCTCCAAGATCTGGGCCGGCTCCAACGAGATCATGAAGGAGCTCATCGGCCGCGACCTCGGCCTCTGACCCGCTTCCTCAACCACCGACGGATGGGAGTCACACTGGGGACGTGACCCGCATGTTCGTCGCAGTGGTCCCGCCGGAGTCGGTGATCGAGGACCTCGAGGAGTTCGTGGCGCCGCGCCGCGAGGCGACGCCGTTTCGCTGGACCGAGCCCGAGCAGTGGCACCTGACGCTCGCGTTCTCCGGCGACGTCCCCGAGCGGGCGTACGACGACCTGCTCGACCGGCTCGGCCGGGCGGCCCGCAAGCGGCATCCGGTCGAGGCGCGGATCCTCGGTGGCGGCGCCTTCCCCAACGTCTCGCGGGCGAGGATCGTCTATGCCGGCATCGAGACCGAGGTCGAGGAGCTGCGCCGGATGGCGACGGGAGCCCGGGCGGCGGTCGCGAAGTCCGGCGCTGCGGTCGACGGGCAGCGGTTCACCCCGCACCTCACGCTCGCCCGGCTCAACCGGCCGATCGAGGCGAGCCCGTTCGTCCGCCTCCTCGAGGCGTACGCCGGGCCGCGGTGGACCGTCGAGGAGATCGCCCTGGTGGCGTCGTACCTCGGCGAGGGCCCGCGCAACCGCCCCCGCCACGAGGTCGTGGAGACCTTCAGTCTCGGCCGCGCTGGTAGCGGTCCAGCGCCCGACGACGCTCCTCCGCGTGGTCGATGATCCGCTTCGGGTAGCCCTTCGCGTAGCCGTCCTCGGTGTCCCACGGCTCGTGCGCGGCCTTGCCGGACAGGTGGGCGAGCTCGGGGACCCACCGCCGCACGTAGTCGCCGCCGGGGTCGAACTTCAGCCCCTGCGTCACCGGGTTGAACACCCGGAAGTACGGCGCCGCGTCCGTGCCGGTGCCGGCGACCCACTGCCAGCCGTGGTTGTTGGAGGCGAGGTCGCCGTCGACGAGGTGGTCGAGGAAGTGCCGCGCGCCGAGCGGCCACCACACGTGCAGGTCCTTGGTCAGGAAGCTGGCGGTGATCATCCGCACCCGGTTGTGCATCCAGCCCTCACTCAGCAGCTGACGCATCCCGGCGTCGACGATCGGGTAGCCCGTCTTCCCCTGCTTCCACGCCTCGATGGCGTCGCCCGGCTCGTCGTAGCTCAGCCCCGGCACGCGGTTGAGGTCCTGCCACGCGGAGCGAGGATTCCAGAAGAGCACGTCGGCGTAGAAGTCGCGCCAGGCCAGCTCGGTCTCGAAGGTCGTCGCGCCGGCGCTCCGCCTCGAGGCGGTCTCGGCGAGCAGCTGCCGGGGGTGGACCACGCCGTACTTCAGGTAGGGGGAGAGCCGCGAGGTCCGGTCGGCGCCGGGATCGTCGCGGGCCCGGTCGTAGTCGGCGACGTCGTGCTCGAGGAAGCTGCGCAGGCGCCGTCTGGCGGCGTCCTCGCCGGGTCGCGGCATCCCGTCCGGCGCCTCACGGAGTGCCTTGTCGAGCATGGCTCCGACCCGCTTGTCGCTGTCGACGGACACCCACTCGACGTTGCGCGGCGCCGGCACCGGGTCGTCCCAGCCATGGCTGCGCCAGGCCCGGCTGTACGGCGTGAACACCTTGTAGGGGTTGCCCGAGCCGTTCGAGATGGTGCCCGGAGCGACGGCGTACGGCGTGCCGGTGGCCACCCCCTCGACGTTGCCCGGGAGCGCCTCGACGACGGCCCGGTCGCGCGCCCGTCCGTAGGGCGTGAAGTCGTTGGTGACGTGCACCTGCTCGGCACCCACGTCGGCCGCGAGCCGTGGCACGACCGACGCCGCCCGGCCGAGCCGCAGGCACAACCGGCCGCCCATGCTCTCGTCGAGGGAGCGGAGCGTCGCGGCCAGCCAGGCCCGCCGCGCGGACCCGGCGCCCGCCCACAGCACCGGGTCGATCACGAACAGCCCCAGGACCGGCCCGTTGTCGACGGCCGCGCGCAGCGCGGGGTGGTCGCGCAGTCGCAGGTCCCGGCGGAACCACATGATCGAGGCCATGCTCCCGACCCTACGAGGCGGTCCTGACGGTCCTGTGAGACCGGCCACGGGCACGTTCGGGAGCAGTGGACCCCGGCTAGCCTTCGGGCATGCGACGGCAATTCGGGACCCTGGGCCGCAGCCTGCGGTCGAGTCTGTGGGAGATGACGCCGCGCGACCACCGGCAGTCGCCACGCGAGTTCCGTCGTCGCCAGGTCGTGGCGGCGGTGGTGGTCGTCATCGGCGGCGTGGTGCTCGGCTACTCGCTCCAGATCGATCCGGAGGACACCACCCGGTTCTACGTCTGCACGATGCTGCTCGCCGCTGTGTGGGCGCTGGGAGCCTTCCTCTCCGGTCCCCTGCACCTCGGCCGGATCGGCCGGCCCGAGGAGCCTGACCTGATCGCCCCACGGCCGGTCGTCCAGCCGCTCGTCATCGGGGGTCTCCTCGCAGGGCTCTTCGTCGTCGGGGCGTTCCTGATCAAGGCCATCCCGATCCTCGACGACAACCTGAGCCCGTTCATCGAGAACGTCCTCGAGCACACCAATCAGGGCGCGCCGCTGATCCTCCTCGTCGTGACGGTCGTCAACGGCATCGCCGAGGAGCTGTTCTTCCGCGGCGCGATGTACGCCGCCATCCCGCGCCACCAGGTCGCCGTGACGACCGTCGCCTACACCGTGGCCACCCTCGCCACCGGCAACGTGATGCTCGGCTTCGCCGCGATCCTGCTCGGCTTCGTGGTCGGTCTCCAGCGCCGCGCCACCGGCGGCATCCTCGCCCCGATCATCACCCACCTGGTCTGGTCGGTGACGATGCTCTACGCGCTGCCGGCGATCTTCCTCGGCCAGGCCACCTAGGCCTCCCGGCGCTCCTCCAGCGCCCGGCGCACCGCCTCGGCGTACCCCATCGGCTCGCCCGGCACGACCTCGCGGATCGACTGCTCGGTGACCACCACCTCGGTCCCCATCGAGTCGATCAGGTTGCGACCGGTGGTGACGTCGACGTCGGTCACCAGCGCCAGCCAGTACGACGACAACCGCGGCGTCAGCACCGGCACCTCGACGATCGTGAGCTTGCGATCCTTGTCGATCTCGGCGGCGACACGGAGCATGTCGACGTAGGTGAGCTGGTCGGGGCCGCCGATCTCGAAGACGCGGCCGAGCGCCTCGTCGCGGTCGCACACCCCGGCGAGGTAGCGGATCACGTCGTCGATGGCGATCGGCTGCGTCTTGGTGCTCGCCCACTTGGGCACCACCATCGCGGGCAGGTTCTTCACCAGCTGCCGGGTCAGCTCCCACGAGATCCCACCGTGTCCCACGACGATCGCCGCACGCAGCACGGTGACCGGGATGCCGCTGCTGCCGAGCAGGCCCTCCACCTCGCGGCGTGACCGCAGGTGGGCCGACATCTCCTCGCCGTCGTCACCGAGGCCGCCCATGTAGACGATCTGGCGCACGCCCTGTTCGGCCGCCACCGCCGCGAAGGCCTTCGGCCGCCGCGGCGTCCTTGCGCTCGAAGTCGGCGTCGTCCAGGGAGTGCACCAGGTAGTAGGCGACGTCGATGTCCCGCAGCGGGTCGGTCAGGGTCCCGGCGTCGTGCACGTCACCAGCGAACGGGGTCACCGGGACCGTCGTAGCTCTCGGGGTGGCGGGTCATGGCGCGGACGTCGTGCCCGGCCTCGACGAGGACGGGCACGAGCCGGCGACCGATGAAGCCGGTGGCTCCGGTGACGAGGATGCGGGACATGGGCACACCTTAGGGAGTCGGCGCCCACAGCCCCTGCCGGTGGCGGGGTCAACGGGCATACGTTGAGCCCATGAGGATCGCGGTCATCGGCACCGGTGTGGTCGGACGGACGCTGGCGCAGGGCTTCCAGCGTGCAGGACATGACGTCGTCGTCGGGACGCGCGACCCCGACGCGACGTCCGGGCGTGAGGAGTGGGCCGGTGCTCGACGTACCCCTCCAGCCGTTGGGCCTGGTGGCTGCGGACGCCGACGTGGTCGTCAACGCGACCCCCGGCGACGCGAGCCTCTCGGCACTCGGCGAGGTCGGCACCGACCATCTCGCCGGCAAGGTGCTCGTCGACGTGGCCAACCCGCTCGACTTCTCCCAGGGCTTCCCGCCGACGCTGAGCGTCAAGGACACCGACTCGCTCGCCGAGCAGATCCAGCGGGCCTTCCCGGACACGCGAGTGGTGAAGTCGCTGAACACGGTCACCGCGTCGGTGATGGTCGACCCCGGTTCGGTCGGTGACGGGGACACCACGATCTTCGCCGCCGGGGACGACGCCGAGGCCCGTGGCGTCGTGGCCGGACTGCTCCGCGAGCTCGGCTGGCAGGACGTCATCGAGCTCGACGGGCTGCAGAACGCTCGCGGTCTGGAGATGTGGTTGCCGCTGTGGGTGCGCCTGATGGGTGCCCTCGGGACCGCGGAGTTCAACCTCAAGCTGGTCCGCTGAGCCGAAATCACGGAGAAACACCCCTTGGTTAGGGTCGTCACATGTCCTACCTGCTCCGCGTCGCGTTGCCCGACGTACCGGGCTCGCTGGGACGTCTCGCCTCCGCCATCGGTTCGGCCGGGCGGCAACATCGACGCGATCGAGATCGTCGAGCGCAGTGTCGACGGCCGCGCGGTCGACGACGTGTTCCTCAAGGCCGAGCCCGGCGTGATGCCGGACAGCATCATCTCGGCGTGCACCTCGCTCGAGGACGTCGAGGTGCTGTGGATCTCCCGCTACGGAGCCGGTTCCAACCTCACCCGCGACCTCGAGGTGGTCGAGGCGATGACCTCCGCGCCCGAGCTCGCCCGGGACACCCTCGTCGACCTGATCCCCGCGACGTTCGTCGTGGACTGGGCCGTGCGCGTACGCCGTGAGGGCGACACCGCCAAGATCCTGCACGGGACTCCGGCCGCTCCCACCGAGGTGCCCGACCACCTCCGCTGGCCTGCGGACCTCGAGCGTGGTCTTCGGATCGACGTGAGCGACGCCGACGCCGACCTGCTGGTCGCCGGGTGCGCCCTCGGTGACGACGAGATGGTCGTCATCGCCCGTCGTGGTGGACCCGAGATCCTCGACTCGGAGATCGCCCGGTTGAGCCACCTCTCCGCCCTGGGCGCCTCGATCTCTCGCTAGCTCGCCGAGGCGCGACCGTCCGGGCCCCCGACCCTCGAGTCACCTGAGGGTCGGAGGCCCGGTGGAGCAGGTGGGCCGTGGTAGTTCACCCGCTCCTCCGTTCCAGCCGGGCCGGCACCCACCGGGGGAGGAAGGCGTGTTCCGGCGCCGGGGAACGGCGGATCTGGGGCCGGCGAGCCGGCCGTTCGATCTCCCCGGCTGACCGGTCAGCCGGCCAGGACGACCTCCCGCCCGTCGCGGATCGCGGGGCCGCGCCGACGCTGGCTGGCGAGGAGCACCAGACCCAGCAGCAGCATGGTCAGACCGAGCGCACCCCAGAGGATGAGCCCAGCGGCCGCACCCGTCTGCGGGAGCGCCGTGGCCACGTCCGCAGCGAGGGCACCCTGCGGCAGCGTCGAGATCGTGTCCGACCCGTCGCTGCCGGCGTCGCCGCTCGCCGGGTCGTCGCCCGACTCGGAGCCCTCCTCGTCGGTCGGGTCAGTGCCCGGCACCTCGGGGTCGGTCTCCTCCTCGCCGTTGTTCGACTCGGTGTCGCGGTCGGTCTCGTTGCCGTCGCCGATCACGGTGACCTGGTTGCCGGTCGTGTCGATCGGAACCTCCAGACCGGGAGCGGTCTGGTTGCCCGAGCCGGTGCCGTCCTCGCCGTCGGTGGTGGATCCACCGGGGCCGTCCGTGCCGGTCTCCTCGTCGGTCGACTCCGAGGTGTTGTCGTTGCCGATCACCGTGACCTGGTTGTCGCCACCGTCCACCGGTGCGGAGATGGCGGGTTCGGTCTGGTTGCCCGAGCCGTTGCCGTCCTCTCCGCTGGTGGTGTTGCCGTCGGTGGCACCGGTGGTGTCACCTTCGGTGGTGGTGTTCTCGGCGTGTTGCCGTCGCCGATGACGGTCACCTGGTTCTCGCCGGCGTCCACGGGTGCGGAGATGGCGGGTTCGGTCTGGTTGCCCGAGCCGTTGCCGTCCTCTCCGGTGGTGTTGCCGTCGGTGGCACCGGTGGTGTCGCCTTCGTTGCTGGCGTGTTGCCGTCGCCGATCACGGTCACCTGGTTGCCGGTGGCGTCGACGGGCGCAGCGGCACCGGCATCGGTCTGGTTGCCCGATCCTGTGCCGTCCTCACCCGACGTCTCGTTGCCCGCGCCGTTGCCGGCCGCGGAGCCGCCGCCGGCGGTGGACTCACCCGTGCTGGTGTTGCCGTCACCGATGACGGTCACCTGGTTCCCGCTCGCGTCCACCGGAACGACGGCTCCGAGACCGGTCTGGTTGCCGGCGACCGTGCCGTCGTCACCCGTCGTGGAGTCGGTCGCGGAACCGTCCGAGGAACCACCGTTGCCGGAGGTGTTCTCGGAGCTGTTGCCGTCGCCGATCACGGTGACCTGGTTGCCGGTCGCGTCGACGGGCAGCGAGGGCGTCAGCGTCGGTCTGGTTGCCCGATCCGGTGCCGTCCTCACCCGACGTCTCGTCCCCCGCGTCAGCGGACCCGGCGCTGCCGCCGGAGCCGTTCTCGGAGCCCGAGCTGTCGTTGGTGTTGTCGTCACCGATGACGGTCACCTGGTTGCCCGAGGCGTCCACCGGAGCGATCGCGCCCGCGTCGGTCTGGTTGCCCGACCCGGTGCCGTCCGCACCCGACGTGTCGTCCCCGGCGGCGTCGCCGTCACCGGCTGTGCCACCCGGGTTCGCCGACGGGTCGATGCCGTTCTCACCCGGCTGCACGTCGGCCACCTGGCCGTCACCGATCACGGTGACCTGGTTGCCCGAGGCAGTGACGGGTGCGTCGGCCTGCGCGTCGGTCTGGTTGCCAGAACCGTCGGCGGACGAACCGTCCGTGGTGTCACCGCCCCCATCACCAGCAGGGCCCTGGTTGGCGCTCCCGCTGTCGTCACCGGAGGCAGCGCTGTCGTTGCTGTTGCCGTCCCCGATCACGGTGACCTGGTTGTCGGAGGCGTCCACCGGTGCGGTCGCGCCCGCGTCGGTCTGGTTGCCCGACCCGGTGCCGTCGGCACCCGAGGTCGAGTCTCCTGCGCCCGAAGTGTTGCTGGGACCGGAGCTGCTGCCCCCGCCTTGTTCGGTGCTGCTGGACCGGTTGTCATTGCCGATCACAGTCACCTGGTTGTCGGAGGCCTTCACCGGTGCGGTGGCGCCTCCTTCTGTCTGGTTCCCGGACACGAGTCCGCCGGCGCCTGATGTCGAATCAGGCCCGTCTGCTGCCGATGCCGATGTCGCGTACGCGATGCCAAGAACTGTGAATCCCCCGGCTATCGCAGTCGCGGCCAGCATGCGGCGTACTGAGGTACGCATGTGCTGCTCCTTTGACTGAGAGTGGTGTGTGGTCCTGGACCGGAGAGGTCGGGACCACGGGGTCGTGTGCTCGTCTCCGCGTGGAAGCGGACGAGCGCAGGACTCACTCAGTCAGGCGAGGAACCGGGCTCGTACGCCGGACCACCGGGCAGCCGCGCGAGGCGCCAGGTGTGGGTGTCCCGAAGGACGGAGGGCGCTACGAGCAACGACGACTCGAGGGTGCCCACCGGCGTGAACGAGGTGGAACCCGACCCGCTGGGGGAAGCGCAGGGGCCGGGAGCTGAGGGGTCGCCACGAGGACCGTCCAGCGGCGAGCCACCGTCCTGGGACGGCTTCGCCTGGTCGCTCGTGGCGGCGGTTGCGGACCCGTGTCCGCTGGTCTCGAGAACGCTGGGGAGCTGCTGCGCGAACGACGTCGCGGTGCTCGTACCCGAGTGGCTCTTCGAGTGAGAATTCCCTTGCCCTGTTGAGGATTCGGGCTTCTGGGTCGCCGTGTCCACGACGTCGTCGACGGGCTTGAGAACCGGGTCGACGACCGGGCCGGCGGGGGTCTTGTCAAGGACGTCGCGGGTCTTGGCGACGGTCTGCGAAACGGTCGTCGTCGCGGTCTTGCTGACGTCGCGAACGACCGGCGTCGACTTCACCACCGAGGTCACCTTCTGGGTCACCTTCTCGGTGACGGGCCGGACGACCTTGCGGACGTCGGCGCTTGCCTTGGAGGTGTTCGCCTTCACGGCGTGCTGGGTCTTGCGGACCAGGTCCTTGACCGGGGTGGCGTGGTGAGCCTTGGCCGTCGAGCGCACCTGGTCGAGGACCGAGTGGCGCGGGGCCTTGTCCGAACCGTCGGCGTGGGCGACACCTGTCATCAGGGCCCACCAGACGGCGACGAAGCCACCGAGGATCAGCAGCGGTCGCAGCGCGCGCCAGGTGGACCGCCCGTGGGCGGTCACCGGAGACACCGAGACCTGGCTCATGCGTTTCGGTTACCCCCCGGTTAAGGGGCATAAACGACGAAACGGACAAGTCTCGCCATGTGGAACTCGCGGATCAGCCCGTCGGAGTCAGCTTGAAGACCGGGATCTGGCGCTCCGTCTTCTCCTGGTACGACGCGTACGTCGACCACGTCTCGACCGCGAGCTGCCACAGGTCGGCCCGCTCGTCGCCCTCGACGAGCTCGACCCGGTAGGTCTTGCGGACCGCCCCGTCCTGG
Source organism: uncultured Actinomycetota bacterium (assembly GCA_963722835.1). Classification (GTDB taxonomy): domain Bacteria; phylum Actinomycetota; class Actinomycetes; order Propionibacteriales; family Nocardioidaceae; genus Marmoricola. The sequence goes on along the minus strand of CAVROK010000010.1, from coordinate 329,428 downwards.
AGCTCGACCTCGGGGTGGGCGAGGAAGTTGTAGTACCACTCCGGCTGCTCGTCGGACCCGCCCTTCGAGGCGATCGCGACATAGATGCCGTCGCGCTCGACGCGCATCACCGGGTTCTTGCGGAGGTGGCCGGACTTCGCGCCGACCGAGGTGATCACCACGATCGGGTCGCGACTGCCGCGCAGGGTGTTGGCCTCCTGGCCGTCGGTCGCCTCGAACTTCTCGACCTGGTCGCGGACCCACTTCGCCTTGCTGGGGACGTATTCACCTACAAGTGTCATGTCGGCCACAACACCATCGGGGCGGTGACGATTCCGTCCTCACTAGTGTTCTTGCCATGAGCGCGATCGACGGAGTCAGCGAGATCTTCGACCCGGCCGACTGGGACGACGTCCCCGGCTTCGAGGACCTGACCGACCTGACCTACCACCGCGCGAAGGAGCACGGCACGGTCCGGATCGCCTTCGACCGGCCTGACGTGCTCAACGCCTTCCGGCCGCACACCGTCGACGAGCTCCTCCGGGTCCTCGAGCACGCGCGTACGACGAGCGACGTGGGCTGTGTCCTCCTCACCGGCAACGGGCCGAGCGAGAAGAACGGCAAGTGGGCCTTCTGCACCGGAGGCGACCAGCGCATCCGTGGCAAGGCCGGCTATCAGTATGAACAGAGGGCGGAGACGGCCGAGACCGTCGACAAGGCGAAGCTCGGTCGGCTGCACATCCTGGAGTGCCAGCGGCTGATCCGGTTCATGCCCAAGATCGTCATCTGCCTGGTCAACGGGTGGGCGGCCGGCGGGGGTCACTCGCTGCACGTCGTCGCCGACCTCAGCCTCGCCAGCGCCGAGCACGGCCGCTTCAAGCAGACCGACGCCGACGTCGGCAGCTTCGACGGCGGCTTCGGGTCGGCGTACCTCGCCCGTCAGGTCGGCCAGAAGTTCGCCCGCGAGATCTTCTTCCTCGGCCAGGAGTACTCCGCCGAGGACGGCGTCCGGATGGGCGCGGTCAACAAGGCCGTCCCCCACGCCGAGCTCGAGAAGACCGGCCTCGAGTGGGGTCGGCTGGTCAACGGCAAGAGCCCGACGGCGCAGCGGATGCTGAAGTACTCCTTCAACCTGATCGACGACGGGCTCGTCGGCCAGCAGCTGTTCGCCGGCGAGACCACCCGGCTGGCCTACATGACCGACGAGGCCCAGGAGGGTCGCGACCAGTTCCTGGAGAAGCGCGACCCGGACTGGTCTCCCTACCCCTGGTACTACTGACGCGCTAGACCGGCGGTTGTGGACCGGTCGCATCGGGCGCAAGGTCGTGTCATGGAGGCACCCGACTTCAGCGGACTGCGCGCCCTGTTCATCAACTGCACCCTCAAGCGGTCTCCCGAGCTCAGCCACACCGAGGGGCTGATCGATGTCAGCGCGGCGATCATGATGAAGCACGGCGTCGGCGTCGAGGTGGTGCGCGCGGTCGACTGCGACATCGCGACCGGCGTCTACGTCGACATGACCGAGCACGGGTGGGCGACCGATGCCTGGCCGGACATCCACCGCGACGTGATGGAGTCCGACATCCTCGTCCTCGCCGGCCCGATCTGGCTCGGCGACAACTCGAGCGTGATGAAGAAGGTCATCGAGCGCCTGTACGGCGGCTCGGGGATCCTGAACGACGCGGGACAGTACGCCTACTACGGCCGGGTCGGTGGCTGCCTGATCACGGGCAACGAGGACGGCATCAAGCACTGCGCGATGAACGTCCTCTACTCCCTGCAGCATCTCGGCTACACGATCCCGCCGCAGGCCGACGCCGGCTGGATCGGCGCGGCAGGCCCCGGACCGTCGTACCTCGACGAGGGGAGCGGCGGGCCGGAGAACGACTTCACCAACCGCAACACCACGTTCATGACCTGGAACCTGATGCACCTCGCCGCGATGCTCAAGGAGGCCGGCGGCGTCCCGGCGTACGGCAACCAGCGCTCGGCCTGGGACGCAGGCGCGCGCTTCGACTTCGAGAACCCGGAGTACCGCTGACGCCTCCGCTGGATAGCCTGCGCGCGTGAAGGTCGTCGTGCTCACCGGTGCCGGCATCTCCGCCGAGAGCGGGCTGCCCACGTTCCGCGACGCCGATGGGCTGTGGGAGGGCCACGACCCGATGCAGGTCGCGACGCCGGAGGCCTTCGCCGCCGACCCCGACCTGGTGCAGCGCTTCTACGACGAGCGCCGGGCCGTGCTCGCCCGCGTCGAGCCGAACGCGGCGCACGTCGCGCTCGCCCGGCTCGAGGAGCACCTCGGCGACGACCTCTACCTGGTGACGCAGAACATCGACGACCTGCACGAGCGCGGCGGGTCGGAACGCGTCCACCACATGCACGGTCGGCTGCGCGCGGCCTGGTGCACGACCTGCGACCGCCGGCACGAGTGGACCGCGACCCTGGTCGACCGGCCGCCCTGCCCGACCTGCGGCCAACCCACGCTGCGCCCCGACGTCGTCTGGTTCGGCGAGGTCCCCTACGACATGGACGCGGTGCAGCGCGCGCTCTTCGAGTGCGAGCTGTTCGTGGCGATCGGCACGTCGGGTCTCGTCTACCCCGCCGCGGCCTTCGTGCACTACGCGATCGGCGCCGGTGCGGACACCGTGGAGCTCAACCTCGCGCCCGACGCCGTGAGCGACTTCGCGCAGGTGCGGCAGGGACCTGCGACCCAGACCGTGCCGGCCTGGGTCGAGGAGATGCTGCGATGAGGCCCCTGTGGCCTGGTCCCACTCGCGCTCCTGCTGACCGCGTGCGGCGGCAGCGCCCCCCCCTCGAGGTCTCCACGAAGCCGAAGGCGGACCGGCTCGACGGCTCGACGATCGCCTCCCGCGCCAATGACCAGCTCGAGAAGGAGAACCCGTCGATGGTGCCGGGCGACCTCACCTGTGCCGACGTGGAGTTCGAGGTGGGTGCCAGCTCGCGCTGCGTCCGGACCGTCGTGCTCGACGACGGCCGGCTGGTCCGGATCGGCGCCACCGTCACCATCGACCGGACCGCCGGCGGCGGGCACTTCAAGGTCAAGATCGACGAGAAGCCGCAGGAGTTCGGCGTCACCGGCAAGGCCGTGCTCGCCGAGCTCACCAAGCAGTACGCCGCGAAGTACGGCGGCCAGGCCCCGACGGGCACGTGCCCGCCGTACCTCGCCGGCACGAAGGGCACCACCATGACCTGCATGCTCCCCCCCCGACACGTCGAACGGCAGGCTGACGGTGCGCGTCCTCGTCACCAATGTCGACCCTGAGACCTACACCACGGGCTACACCTTCCGGGCCGAGCGCTGACCGCACGGACGCAGTGAGCCCAGCCTGTCCTTCGTTGCGGCGGGCACGACGAGTCAGGACGATGGAGCCATGGTCTCCTCCCTCACCGAGCGGCCCTCCGGGGACTTCCCCGAGATGAGCCAGCACGCCGACGAGCCGCACAGCGACTCGTTCACCAGCAAGCTCAACGCGCTGCGTGCGGCCGTGCTGGGGGCCGACGACGGCATCATCTCGGTGGCCGGCATCGTGATGGTCTTCGTCGGCGCCACCAGCAACGGCCACATCATCCTCGTCGCCGGCCTGGCCGGGCTCGTCTCCGGAGCCCTGAGCATGGCCGCCGGCGAGTACGTCTCGGTGAGCACCCAGCGCGACACCGAGCTCGCACTGATCCACAAGGAGAGCCGGGAGCTGCGCGAGGAGCCGGAGGAGGAGCTGGCCGAGCTCGCCGACCTCTACCGTCAGCGCGGACTGTCCGAGGAGACCGCGCGGCAGGTGGCGCTCGAGCTGACCGAGAAGGACGCCCTGCGCGCCCACCTCGACATCGAGCTCGGCATCGACCCGGACGACCTCACCAGTCCCGGCCAGGCCGCCGCCGCCTCCGCGATCTCCTTCACCCTCGGTGCCACGCTCCCTGTGCTCGCGGCCGTGCTCGTCCCGCAGGACTGGCGAGCGGTCGCGATCCTGGTCGCGGTCACCTTCGCCCTCGCCGGCACGGGTGTGATCAGTGCCCGGGTCGGCGGCGCGAGGGTCGTCCCGGCCGTCGTCCGGATCGTCTTCTGGGGACTGGTCTCGATGGGCGTCGGCTACGGCGTGGGCACCGTGGCGGGGATCGGTCTGGCCTGATCACCACCCATCCCGGGACGAACCGGTGAGACGGGGGTCCCAATCTGCGAGGCGGTGCGGGCTTTCCGTTAGGTTCGGCCCGTGAAGATCGCAGTCGCAAGGGAAACCCGTGACGGCGAGACCCGGGTCGCGATGGTCCCCGAGCTCGTCGGCAAGCTGACGGACCTCGGCTACGAGGTGGTGGTGGAGCCGGACGCCGGCAGCCGCGCCGAGTTCAGCGACGAGCTGTACGCCGAGGCAGGGGCCACCGTCACCGACGACCTGCTCCCCGATGCCGACGTCGTGGTCTCGGTGAACCCCCTCCCCGGCTACCGGGCGCGCCTGCTCCGCGACGGCGCCGCGACGATGTCCTTCCTTCCCGTCAACTCCTCCCACGACCTGGTCACCGACCTGCGCGACCTGGGCATCACCTCGTTCGCGATGGAGCTGGTCCCCCGGATCTCGCGCGCCCAGTCGATGGACGCCCTCTCCTCGCAGGCGCTCGTGGCCGGTTACCGCTGCGGCATCGTCGCGGCCGGCCTGCTGCGCCGCTTCTTCCCGCTGAACATGACGGCGGCCGGCACGGTGCAGGCCGCGCAGGTGGTCGTGCTCGGAGCCGGGGTGGCAGGACTGCAGGCCATCGCCACCTCGAAGCGCCTCGGTGCGGTCGTCCAGGCCTACGACGTCCGCGCGGCTGCCGCCGAGGAGATCCGGTCGATGGGCGCGAAGTCGATCGACCTCGAACTCGAGACCCTCGAGGGGTCCGGCGGCTACGCCCGCGAGATGACCGAGGACCGCGCCGCCCGCCAGCGCGAGCTGCTGACGCCGTACATCGCCAACGCGGACGCGCTGATCACCACCGCCGCCGTGCCCGGACGCACTGCGCCGATGCTGGTCACCGCCGAGATGGTCGAGCAGATGAAGCCGGGCTCGGTCGTGGTCGACCTCGCGGCCGAGTCGGGCGGCAACGTCGAGGGCTCGGTGGCCGGCAAGGTGGTCCGCATCGGGCACGCCCAGGTGTGGGGCGGCGACAACGTCCCCGCGCAGATGCCCGGCCCGGCCTCGAAGCTCTACGCCCAGAACATCGTCAACCTGCTGACCCTGATGACCGCGGAGGGTGAGTTCGCGCCCGACTTCGACGACGAGGTCGTGGCCGGCGCAGCCGTCACGCACGCCGGACGCATCGTCCACGAGCCCACCCGCGAGGCGATCGAAGGACCTGCCGAACCCGAACCTGAGCCACCGCCGGCCGAGCCTGTCGCCACCGGTCCGGGCGACGAGCAGCTCGACCTTCCCTTCGACTCCGAGGAGCAGCAGTGAACGACGCCGTCGTCTGGCTGACGATCTTCGTGCTCAGCGTCTTCGTCGGCATCGAGGTGATCTCCAAGGTCTCCTCGACGCTGCACACCCCGCTGATGTCCGGAGCCAACGCCATCCACGGGATCATCCTGCTCGGCGCGATCATCGTCACCGGCACCACCGACAACGGTGTGGCCATCGCCGTCGGACTGGTCGCGATCGTGCTCGCCGCGGTGAACATGGTCGGCGGCTTCGTCGTCACCGACCGGATGCTCCAGATGTTCGTGCGCAAGAAGAAGAAGCCTGCGACCGACGGTGCGGAGGCGGCCAAGTGACTCCCACCTGGGTCCAGCTGACCTACCTCGCCTGCGCGGTCTGCTTCATCCTCGCGCTCAAGGGACTCTCGGGTCCGAAGACCGCTCGCACCGGCAACCTGATCGGCGCGGTCGCAGCCGTGGTCGCCTGCGCGGTCCCCTTCTTCTACCTCGACCTCGAGAACGTGCCGCTGATCCTCGGCGCGATCGTGGTCGGCACCGCGGGCGGTGTCTTCGGCGCCCAGCGGGTGCAGATGACCCAGATGCCGCAGATGGTGGCCCTGTTCAACGGTGTCGGTGGTGGCGCTGCTGCACTGGTCGCGCTGCTGGAGCTGCACGAGATCGTCGAGGCCGCACACGACCCCGGCTGGTTCGTGCTCGCCGCGACCGCGTTCACGATCTTCGTGGGGTCGGTCTCCTTCGCCGGCTCGCTCGTCACGTTCGCCAAGCTCCAGGAGCTGATGACCTCGGCCCCGGTGGTCTTCCCGGGGCTCGCGCTCGTCTTCGCGGTCTCCCTGCTCGGCGGCGTCGGCCTGTCCACCCAGCTGGTGCTCGACCCCGTGGTGTGGGTGGGGATCGTCCTGGGTCTCGTCGGGCTCGCCTTCGGGGTGCTCCTGGTGCTCCCGGTCGGGGGCGCCGACGTGCCGATCGTGATCTCGCTGCTCAACGCGTTCACCGGCCTCACGGTGGCGGCCGGCGGCTACGTGCTCGGCAACGTCGTACTCCTGGTCGCCGGCACGCTGGTCGGTGCCTCCGGTACCTTCCTGACGCTGCTGATGGCCAGCGCGATGGGCCGCTCGGTGGCCAACATCCTCTTCGGCGCCCTCAAGGGTGGCTCGACCCTCGGCAGTGGCGTCGCCTCCGACCGGCCGGTGAAGTCGGCCAACCCCGAGGACGTCGCGATCATGCTGGCGTACGCCGACCGGGTGATCATCGTCCCCGGCTACGGCCTCGCGGTCGCCCAGGCCCAGCACTCCCTGCGCGAGCTCGTCGACGTGCTCGGCGAGCGCGACATCCAGGTCGACTACGCCATCCACCCGGTCGCGGGCCGGATGCCCGGCCACATGAACGTGCTGCTCGCCGAGGCACAGGTGCCCTACGAGCAGCTCAAGGAGATGGACGACATCAACGGCGACTTCAAGGACGCCGACGTCGTGCTCGTGGTCGGTGCCAACGACGTGGTCAACCCGGCCGCCAAGACGACTCCGGGTGCTCCCATCTACGGCATGCCGATCCTCAACGCCGACGAGGCGAAGCAGGTGGTGTTCATGAAGCGCTCGATGCGGCCGGGCTTCGCCGGGATCGAGAACGAGCTGCTCTTCGAGGAGAACACCACCCTGCTGTTCGGCGACGCCAAGGACTCCATGGGCAAGCTGCTCAACGCCGTGAAGGCCCTCTGACCCGAGCCGCGAGGCAGCCTTCGGAAAACCCCCCGCATAGGTCAAAACAGGCACATACTGGACGCTGGAGTTCGGTAATCCGGGGCCGACCACGGGGGGTCAGGTGCAGTCCGAGAGCAGTACGGCGACACGACCTCGCCTCACCCTGCTCTCCGACGCCCCGCCGGTCTCGGCGCGACAGCTGCGCATCGCCCTGCTGCTGCTGGGCATCGGCCTCTCGGCCTGGGCGGGCCTCGGCGGCGTCCACGCGGAGAGCCTCGTGCCGGCCCTGTGGCCCGCGGCCGGGCTGGCCGCCGGGCTGTTGCTCACCTCGCCGAGCCGGCTGCGTCCCGCCCTGGCGGGCGTCACCTTCGTCCTGCTCCTGGCGGCGCACCTGGTGCAGGGCTACGACTGGGTGGTCGCGCTCGGCTTCAGCCTCAGCTCGGTCGCGGCGGTGTGGGTGGTCCGGGCGCTGCTCGTCCGGGGGCTCGACGGCCGCCGCGCTGCGCTGCTGGACCAGGGCGACGTCTCGCGGCTGGTCGGCGCCATCACGATGGGCTCCCTCGTCGCCGGTCTGGGCTGCGGCCTGACCGTGTGGGTCACCGGCGACGGCACCCCGTGGCTGGGAGCACTGGGTGCCTTCGGTGCCCATGCCGCGGCCCTGATGGTCCTGCTGCCGCTGTTCCTCGAGACGCTCACCTTCACGCCTCTCGCCAGCAACCGCGAACGCATCGTCCAGACCGTCCTCACCCTCGGCACGACCGTCGCCGTGTTCATCAGCACCGACGCGCCGCCGGTGATCTTCGCGGTGATGCCGATGTTCGCCTGGCACGCCTTCCGCGGGACGCTGCGCGAGGCGACCGTCCTGCTCACCCTGGTCGGCGTCATCGGCGCCGCGATGACCGAGGCCTTCCGGATGGGGCCCATCGAGGGCCTCGGCGACCGCTACGCGATCGCGCCCGAGCTGGCCCACGGCGTGCTCCAGCTGTTCCTGCTCGACTGTGGCCTGATCCTGCTGCCGCTCTCGGTGATGGTGACCCAGCAGCGGATGTCGGCGGCCCGCGCGGACTCCGAGACCGAGACGCTGCGCCGGCTGGTCCAGTGCGGCGACCGGTACCGCGATCATCGCGACCGGCCACGACGGCCGCATCACCCTGTTCAACCCCGGTGCGGAGACCATGCTCGGCTACGTCGCCGAGGAGGTGGTCGGCGAGCTCCCGGACACCTTCCACCCGCCCGAGGAGCTGCGCCGCCAGGCCTCGCGGCTCCGGGCACTGCCCAACTTCTCCGACATCTGCCGGGCCTCGGTCGCGGCCGGGGAGAGCAACCAGCTGTGGCGGTTCCGACGCAAGGACGGCGCCGAGCGGAGCATGCGGATGACGCTGACCCGGATCGACGGCGAGCGCGGGGAGAAGACCGGCTACCTGGCGACGGCGGAGGACGTCACCGAGCGCGAGGACGCCCAGCGAGCACTGCTCCTCACCCTCGAGCACCAGCGCACCGCGGTCGAGCGGCTGCGGGACCTCGAGCGGGTGAAGGGTGACTTCGTCTCGACGGTCAGCCACGAGCTGCGGACGCCGATCACCAGCATCATCGGCTACACCGAGCTCCTCGGCGACGGCGCCGTCGGCGAGCTCACGCTCTCGCAGCAGGAGATCATCGACCGGGTCGACCGGAACGGTCGCCGGCTGCTGCTCCTCGTCGAGGACCTCCTCACGCTGTCGCAGATCGAGTCCTCCGCCCTGAAGATCGAGCCGGTCGTCACCGACGTCCGCACGGTGGTGCGCAACGCCCACGACGCGATCGCACCAGCGCTGGCGGACCGGACCCTCGAGGTCTCGGTGCTGGTGCCGACCCAGCCGGTGGTGCACCACGGCGACCCGGTGCAGCTCGAGCGGATGCTGGTCCAGCTGCTCACCAACGCGGTGAAGTTCACGCCGGACGGCGGCCACGTCGAGCTCCAGCTGCGCACGAGGCCCGACGACACCGAGATCGTGATCAGCGACAACGGCATGGGCATCCCCGAGGAGGAGCAGCCGAAGCTGTTCACGCGGTTCTTCCGGTCCACGACCGCGACCGAGCAGGCGATCCAGGGCACCGGCCTCGGCCTGACCATCGTCAAGGCGATCGTCGCGCTGCACGGCGGTCGGATCGCCGTGGAGTCCGCACCGCGTCGGGGCACCACCGTCACCGTGAGCCTGCCGCGCAAGGTCGACCTGGCCGACGCCGGCCATCGCGCGACCGGCTGACTCCCGCTACTGGGCCAGGCCGTAGAGGCGATCGCCCGCGTCCCCGAGTCCCGGGACGATGTAGCCCTTCTCGTTGAGCCGCTCGTCGAGGGCGGCCGTCACGACCGTCACCGGGACGTCGAGGCCGGCGAGTCCGTTCTCGAGGTTCTGCACACCCTCGGGAGCCACGAGCAGGCAGATGCAGGTGATGTCGTCGGCGCCACGGTCGGTGAGGAAGCGGATCGCCGCGGCGAGAGTGCCGCCGGTGGCGAGCATCGGGTCGAGCACGTAGCACTGTCGTCCGGAGAGGTCGGCCGGCAGGCGTTCGGCGTACGTCGAGGCCTCGAGCGTCTCCTCGTTGCGGACCATGCCGAGGAATCCGACCTCGGCCGTGGGCATCAGCCGCATCATCCCCTCGAGCATGCCGAGTCCGGCGCGCAGGATCGGGACGACGAGGGGACGCGGACGACTGAGGTTGACGCCTTCGGTCGGCGCGACCGGCGTGGTGATGTGCACGGGCTCGACGCGCACGTCGCGGGTGGCCTCGTAGGCCAGCAGCGTCACCAGCTCCTCGGTGAGCCGGCGGAACTCCGGCGACGCGGTGTCCTGGCTGCGCAACGTGGTCAGCTTGTGCGAGACCAGCGGATGGTCGACGACGTGCAGGCGCATGGCGTACACCGTAGTGGGGTCCGAGCACGACCCGGAATCGTGCGCTGGCGTTGGTGGTTCTCGCCGTCGTGTTCTGCGACCATCAGGGTGTGAGGACAGGGCCATGACCGAGGTCACCGACGCCGAGGTCGGCGAGATCGACCTGGCCGTCGTCGCCTACCGCGACGAGGGCGCCTGGAGCCTGTCCGAGCTGCCCGACCGGTCACTGGACTCCGTCGACACGATCGCCAAGGAGCTGCGCCGCTACCCCGGCGAGAACGGCGCCCTGGCGCTGATCTCGGTCGCCGAGGACTTCGTGCTCCTCGTGCGCGCGCAGGGCGAGATGGTGCGAGTGCTGCTCTCCGACGCGACCGCGGCCACCGACTGGAGCCTGGCCCGCTCCGCGGTCAACCACATCGGCGTGCACATCGACGACGAGGACGACCAGGCGCCGGCCGGTGACCTCGCGATCGTCGAGGACATGGGACTGTCCGCGCGCGACATGGGCGCCCTGCTCGACGACTACGACCTGTACCCCGAGGAGATCCTCAGCGAGGTCGCCGACAGCGCCGGGTTCGGCACGAAGTTCGACGACCTCGTCGGCCTCGACGGGTGACCGCTTGGGAGACGCCCATGCGGGCGGCCCTCGCCCTCGCGGACGAGGCGACCCGCTGGGACGACGTACCCATCGGCGCGGTGGTGGTCTCCGGAGCGCGGCGAGGTGATCGGCTCCGGGAGCAACGTCCGCGAGCGCGACGGTGACCCCACCGGTCACGCCGAGATGGTGGCCCTCCGTGAGGCGTCGTCGGTCGCCGGCGAGTGGCGGCTCTCCGGCTGCACCCTGGTCGTCACGCTCGAGCCGTGCACCATGTGCGCCGGGGCGGCCGTGCTGGCTCGTGTCGACCGCGTGGTGTTCGGCGCGTACGACGCCAAGGCCGGTGCCGTCGGATCGCTCTGGGACGTGGTCCGCGACCGACGGCTCAACCATCGCCCCGAGGTGATCGGGGGAGTGCTCGCCGAGGAGAGCACCGCCCTCCTCGACGAGTTCTTCCGCAGCCATCGCTGAGCCCCTCCTGATTTCTCGGGGGCATGGATGCTCCGGTAGCCTCTCCGGCGGTGGCGTGTCCGAGCGGCCTAAGGAGAACGCCTCGAAAGCGTTTGTTGGGGCAACCCAACCGAGGGTTCAAATCCCTCCGCCACCGCCAGCGATCTCGCCGTCCGGCCTGACGACGTCAGGCCGGACGAGCCGGGTCCTCTCGCTCCCCGTCAGCCTGAAGGTCGAGCGTCCAGTTCTGCCCGACCAGGTCGTGGCCGAAGCTGTGGTGACGCTCCTCCTCGGTGAGGACGAAGCCGTGGGCCTCGTAGATGCGCCGGGCCGACACCAGCACGTCGTTGGTCCACAGCGTCACCCGTCGGTAGCCGGCACTCCGGGCGAAGTCGAGGCACGTCTCCACCAGCAGGGTGCCGACCCCGAGGCCGCGAGCCTCGGGGGTGACCAGGAGGATGCGCAGCTTGGCGACGCCCGGCTCGTCGTCGGCGACCAGGAAGATGCAGCCCGCCCGCTCGCCGTCGACCTCGGCGATCCACGCGGCCTCCCGCTCGGGGTCGTGGTGGGCGGCGTAGTCGGCGACGATCCGGGCCACCAGCGCCTCGAAGTCCGTGTCCCAGCCGAGCTGCCGGGCGTAGATCTCGCCATGGGCCAGCACCACCCAGCCCAGGTCGCCGGGCTGGTCGGCGCGGCGTACGGCGACGCGCGGCTCCTGCTCCGACATCGACACCCTCACCTTCCTCGGCCACTGGTCCGACTCAACTCTGCATTGTTCCGCGCGCTCGCCCGTCCGCTGCGAGAATCGGACACATGGGAGAAATGCCGTGCGCCGTCCGGGTGCTGCGCGTCGTGCTGCTGACCGGCGTCGCGCTGGCCACGGCCGTGTTCGGCTTCCTCCAGTGGTCCGGGGGCGGGCTCGAGGTCGCCCAGGAGCCGGACGAGCCGACCGCGATGATCAGCGAGGCGGTGCGCAACGGCCACACCGTGGTCACGATCAGCGTGCGCGAGTCGGGCCTGGTGCGGGACGCGTTCGACCAGGAGGTCGACTTCGCGCAGAAGCGCGGTCCCTACAGGATCGTGTTCCGGTGCGAGGACGACGCCGTCCAGGTCGCGACCGGGACCTTCACCGTCGTACGGCAGGCCACGGCGACCCGGGACCCGCGCGTCCGCCGCGTGCACCTCGACCTCGTCGACGACCCCGCCTGCTGACCGCGCCGCCGGCGTGCCTGGTGGGCCGTCACCGGACATGCGAATGTGACGCCTGGAGCTGTTGAGCGCCACGTCCGTCACACGAGCGACATTCGCATGTTCGGCGTCGGGGACGTCCGGCCGCAGGGGAAAGCGGAGGAGAGCATGAGCGCGAGCACCTGGTTGCCCGAGGGCTGGAAGCACCCGCGGCGGGTCGAGCTGCCGACCGGGCACCACCTGCGGCCGATCAGCCCGGACGACACCGAGCTCGACATGCCGGCGGTGATGGGCTCGCAGGTCCGGCTCTGGTCGATCTACGGCGGGATCTGGGGCTGGCCGCCGCCGACGATGACGGCCGAGCAGGACCGCGAGGACCTCCAGCACCACGTGGACGAGATGGAGAAGAACGAGGGGTTCAACTTCGCGCTGTTCGACGCCGACGAGACCGAGCTGATCGGCTGCGTCTACGTCGACCCGCCGGAGAAGGTCGGGTCGGACGCCGACATCTCCTGGTGGGTGCGCGAGGAGTACGTCGGCTCAGAGGTCGAGCGCGCCTTCGACGAGACGGTGCCGAGCTGGATCGAGGCGGAGTGGCCCCTGGAGGCGCCGTACTTCATCGGGCACTCGATCTCCTGGGAGGACTGGCTCGCCCTGCCGATGGCCGACTGACGGAACGCCGAGGCTCAGTGGCGCTCCTCGAGCCCGACCGCCTCGCGGAGCTTGCGGGTCGCGTCCCGCAGCTCGGAGTCGTCGCGCGCCCGGGACTCCATCAGCTCGGCGAGCGCCTCGGCCAGCACGTTCAGCTTCTCCTGCGCGGCCTCCTCGGCCCGACGGCCGGAGTTCTCGAGCAGCACGAGCAGCAGCAGCGACAGCACGCTGGAGACGGTGTGGATGGCGACCTGCCACGACTTCGGGTCCGGCCACAACGGAGCGCTGACCAGCCAGACGAGCACGATCGCGAGGCAGAGGCCGAAGAACGGCGCCCGGCTCACCCGCTGGTTGACCGCCTCCACGAACTTCTCGAACGGGTTGCGCCCGTCGTCCTGCTTGCGGTCCTCCGCGGCGTCGTTGCGATCCATGCCTCAGGTTAGGCCGCAACCAGTGGGGTACGACGATGGCGCCATGGACACCACGAAGATTCTCGCGATCGTTCAGGCCGGGGGCGCCGGCGGACGCATGGACGTGCTCACCCTCGAGCGCGCCAAGCCCGCCCTGCCGTTCGCCGGGAGCTACCAGCTGCTCGACTTCCCGCTCTCCAACCTCGTGAACTCGGGGATCGACGACGTGTGGCTCTCGGTGCAGTACCAGGCCTCCGCCCTCGCAGGACCAGGTCCGCAACGGCCGGCCGTGGGACCTCGACCGCACCGGCGGGGGGCTGCGCCTGCTGATCCCGCAGCAGGGCACCGGCTCGCTGGACGAGGAAGGCTTCGCGCACGGCAACGCCGACGAGCTCTACCGGCCTGCGCGACGACATCCGCGCTCGGGCGCCGACCTCGTGCTGGTGATGAGCGCCGACCACGTCTACCGGCTCGACTTCCGCGATGTCGTCGACACCCATCGCGCGAAGCAGGCGGAGGTGACGATGGTGGTCACCGACCTCGACGGACGTGTACGGCGAGGACCCCAGCGACCACGCCGTCGTGGAGGTCAACCGGCTCGGTCGGGTCACGTCGTTCGCCTACAAGCCCGACAAGCCCGCCTCGTCCATGGTGGCCACCGAGGTCTTCCTCTACGACCCCGAGGTGCTCGTCGACCTCCTCGAGGAGCTGCACCACGAGCTGTCCGACGAGCCGCACGAGGGCGACGACGACATCGGCGACACCGGGCTGGGCGACTTCGGTGACCTGCTGCTGCCGCGGCTCGTCGACCGGGGCAAGGTCTATGCCCACCGCCTCGACGGCTACTGGCGCGACCTCGGCCAGCCGCACCACTACCTCAACGCGCACCTCGAGCTGATCGACCGACGAGGGCGACCTGTTCACGGCGGGTTGGCCGATCCGCACCCAGCAGCCGCAGCGCGAGCCGGCCTTCGTCGGCAAGGGCGCCAGCTTCGAGGACAGCCTGCTCAGCTCCGGCAGCCGCGTGGCCGGCACGGTCGCTGCGCAGTGTGATCGGGCCCGGCGTCGTGGTCGAGGAGGGGGCCGAGGTCAGGTCGAGAGCGTGCTCCTTCGGCGACACCGTGGTCCGCAGCGGTGCCCGGGTGACCCGGTCGATCGTGGACACCGGCTGCGAGCTCCTCGACGGCGCCGACATCGGGGGCGACCAGGTCGCGCTCGACGACCCGGACGCGATCCCGATCGTGGGGCGCGACAGCCGGGTCGGGTCTGTCCAGCCGGCGGGGTCGAGGCTTCCCCCGGGCACGACGGTCTGAGCGCTCAGCGCCAGCGGGCGCGCAGGTACTGGTTCGGCCATGGTGCTTCCTCGAACGGCACCCCCAGCTCGTGGGCCGCGCGCAGCGGCCACGCGGACTCGCGCAGCGCGGCGCGGGCGAGCAGGACGACGTCGGCCTCGCCGTTGGCGACGATCTTCTCGGCCTGCTCGGGCTCGGTGATCAGCCCGACGGCGCCGGTGGGGATGCCGCTCTCGCGCACGCCCGCCGCGAGCGGCACCTGGTAGCCGGGCTGCACCGGGATCGAGGCCTGGGCGTTGCCGCCGGAGGAGACGTCGACGAGGTCGACCCCGTGCTCCTTCAGCAGTACGCCGAGCCGCCGGCTCTGCTCGAGGTCCCAGCCGCCGTCGATCCAGTCGGTGCCGGAGATGCGGACGAGCAACGGAGCGGAGTCGGGCAGCTCGGCGCGGACGGCGTCGACCACCTCGAGCACGAGGCGCGTCCGGTGCTCGAAGGAGCCGCCGTAGTCGTCGTCGCGACGGTTCGACAGCGGCGAGAGGAACTGGTGCAGCAGGTAGCCGTGCGCGGCGTGGATCTCGACGGTGTCGAAGCCGACCGAGACAGCTCGGCGGGCGGCGTCGGCGAACGCCTGCACGACCTCGCCGATCTCCTGGACCGAGAGGGCGGCCGGCGCGTCGTACCCCTCGAAGGGGACGTCGGAGGGAGCGACCGTCGGCCACCCGCCGTCGTCGACCGGGACCGACCCGGACCGCGGGGCCCAGGGGCGGTAGGTCGACGCCTTGCGGCCGGCGTGGGCGAGCTGGATCCCGATCGGGGTGTGCTGGCGGTGCACGAACTCGACGACCCGCCGCCACGCCTCGGCCTGCTCGTCGTTCCAGATCCCCGCGTCCTGCGGCGCGATCCGGCCCTCCGGCACGACGGCGGAGGCCTCGGTCAGCACCAGCCCGAACCCGCCGGTCGCCCGCGCGCCGAGGTGCACCAGGTGCCAGTCGTTGGGCACGCCGTCGGTCGCGGAGTACTGGCACATCGGCGCCAGCCAGACGCGGTTGCGCAGCGTCAGCCCACGCAGCGTGATCGGCTCGAACAGCTGGGACAAGGGTTCTCCTCGGGAGGCGCGGCGGGTCACCGGGACAACCGGTGCTCCGGGGCAACTGTTCCCCGGACCAGACCACGCCACGCCCGGATCGACCGGTTCGTGTGCACTCATGATTAATACGATAAAGTCACTCTACTTACTACAGTGAGAGGAGGCTGATTCAGATGCCCGAGACCCACGACAGCGGCGCCATCGACGTGCACCAGCACCTGTGGCCCGCGGAGCTCGTCGACCGGCTGCGCGCGCGATCCAAGGCGCCGTACCTGCGCGACTGGACGCTCCACACCGACGGCGAGCCGCCGTACGACGTGGACCCGGCTGGCCATGACGTCGCGACCCGTGTCGCGGCGGACCGAGAGGCAGGGGTGGTCACGGCCTGCCTCAGCCTCTCCTCCCCGCTGGGCATCGAGGGCCTGGTGCGCCCCGAGGCCCAGCCGATCCTCGATGCCTGGCACCGGGGTGTCCGCGAGCTGCCCGACCACTTCCGGGCGTGGGTCTCGGCCCCGACCGAGGACCCCGACATCGCCTCGGTGCGGCGGCTGCTGACCGAGGACCGCTTCGTCGGCCTCCAGCTCCCGGCGACCGAGCTGTCGACCCCGTCGGCGTGGGAGCGCGTCGCCGCGCTGCTGCTCGTCGCGGAGCTCTCCGGCAAGCCGGTCTTCGTGCACCCCGGCCCCGAGCCGCGCCGCGTCCTCGCGGGCACGCTGCCCGACTGGTGGGCGCCGGTGGTCGGCTACACCGCGCAGCTGCAGGCCGCCTGGTGGGGCTGGCACGCCGTCGGCGGCCGCGGCCTGTTCCCCAGGCTGCGGGTGCTCTTCGGTGCCGGTGCGGGACTCGCGCCCGTGCAGGCCGAACGCCATGCGCTCCGCGGGGGTGGGCGTACGACGGTCGACCCGCACGTCTACGTCGACACCTCCGGCACCGGCACGCGTGCCCTGGAGTCGGTCGTCCGCGTGCTCGGGATCGACGCGCTCGTGCACGGCAGCGACCGTCCCTACGGCGAGCCGCTGACCCAGTTCCTCGGTGATGCGGCCACCCACGCGGTCCGCGTCGCCAACCCGGCTCGCCTCCTCGGAGCGGCCGGCACCCAGGAGCAGGGAGGTGAGCAGGCATGGGCAGTGGCGAGCTGAGCGTGCTGGCCGAGGAGGCCGCGCTGGGAGGAGCCGGGGTGCCCGCCGAGCAGGCGGCCCCGCTGGCGACGTACCCCGACAACGTGACGATCCGGGACCTGCTCGATCACCTCCCCGACCGTGACCTGACCCAGACCGAGCTCGAGGCGCTGACGGCGGGCATCGCCCACCAGCCGGAGTCGTGGGCGCACCACGTCGCCTTCGACGCCGACGACCGGGTCTACGTCTCGATCCACCGCGACGCGCACGTGGACGTGTGGCTGCTGTGCTGGACTCCCGAGAACGACACCGGCTGGCACGACCACGACGTGTCCTCGGGTGCGGTCGCGGTGGTGGCCGGCGAGCTGGTCGAGAACAACCTCACCCTGGTGCACGGCGCACGTGAGACCCGCGTGCCCGCCGGCCGGGTGTTCTCCTTCGGGCCCGACCACATCCACCGGCTCAACGGCGCCGTGCACGGCTCGATCAGCGTGCACGCCTACAGCCCGCCGCTGTGGCGGATGGGGCAGTACGCCGTCAACGACGCCGGTGTCCTGCGCCGGGTCTCGTTGTCCTACGCCGACGAGCTGCGTCCGATCGACTGACACGACCTGACCGGGCTCATGCTCCACCGTGTAGAAGTGGAGTCGTGATGGAACATCGTGAGCTCGGCAGGACAGGCCGCCAGGTGTCGGTCGTGGGACTCGGCACCTGGCAGCTCGGTGCGGACTGGGGCGAGGTGTCCGAGTCGGACGCCCGGGCGGTCCTCGAGGAGTCGGCGGCGCAGGGGGTCACCTTCTACGACACGGCCGACGTCTACGGCGACGGTCGCAGCGAGCAGATCGTGGGGCGGTTCCTCGCGGACCATCCCGACGCGGGCTTCACGGTGGCCACGAAGATGGGCCGCCGGGAGGAGCAGCTGCCGGAGAACTACAACCCGGCCAACTTCCGTGCCTGGATCGACCGGTCGCGCCAGAACCTCGGCGTCGACCGGGTCGACCTCGTGCAGCTGCACTGTCCTCCCTCGGCGACGATCGACGACGACGCGACCTACGACGCTCTCGATGCCCTGGTCGAGGACGGCTCCATCGCGGCGTACGGCGTGAGCGTGGAGACGGTCGACCAGGCGCTGGCCGCCATGAAGAGGCCGCACCTCGCGACCGTGCAGATCATCCTGAACGCGCTGCGGCTCAAGCCGCTCGAGAAGGTGCTGCCGACCGCGATCGAGACCGGCGTCGGGATCATCGCGCGGGTGCCGCTGGCCTCGGGACTGCTCTCGGGCAAGTACGACGAGAGCACCACCTTCGCGCAGGACGACCACCGCAGCTACAACCGCGACGGCAGCGCCTTCGACGTGGGGGAGACCTTCTCCGGCGTGCCCTACGACGTCGGGCTGCCGGCCGCCTCGGACTTCACCGCGCTGGTGCGCGAGTCAGGTCCCGACGGACTGACCCCGGCCCAGGCCGCGATCGCGTGGGTGTGGCAGCTGCCCGGTGTCAGCACCGTCATCCCCGGCGCCCGCAACCCCGAGCAGGCTCGGTCCAACGCGGAGGCCGGTGGCGCCGCAGCCCTCAGCGAGGACTTCCTCGCCGGCGTCGGCCGGATCTACGACGAGCGCGTCCGGGAACTGGTCCACGACCGCTGGTGAGCAGGCGTCACTCCATGCCGGGGAGGGCGAGGAACTCGTAGGACTCGATGCTGTTGCCCTCGACCATCAGGTGCGGGTGACCCTCCAGCAGGCGGTCCAGGTCCGCGGCCGAGTCGGCCTGCAGGACCGAGAAGCCGCCGAGGAACCCGCCGTCGGAGCCGGCCCCGGCGCCCTTGGTGCCGGCGGCGGCGACAGGTGAGCCCAGGTCGACGATCGAGTCGCCGGCCTGTCCGGCCCAGGCCGTCCAGGCGTCCATGCCGGCCTGAGCCTGCTCGGGCGTGGCGTTGGCCATCTGCTCCCCGGGGGAGACCGGGCTGCGGTAGAGCACGAGGTAGGACGTCATCGGGATCCTCCATCTATTTTGACTATGATCAAAATAGATCGGTCTTCGACCCAGTGCAAGGATGAGCAGCGATGGCCACGCGACGCCGGCCGGTGGCGGCCGACCCCAGCTCGTTGCAGCGCACGCTGGAGGCACTGACCTCGCCGATCCGTCGCGAGATCCTCTGGATGCTCTGGGACGAGGAAATGCCGGCGGGCGAGATCGCCGCAGCCTTCGAGATCAGCGCGGGCACGATCTCCACGCACCTCGCAGCGCTGCGTGAGGCCGGCCTCGTCGACCTGCGCGCCGACGGGAACTTCCGGCGCTATCGGGCCGACCACGAAGCCATGGAGGCGGTGCTGCCGCTGCTCGCCTCGGCCGGTGAGCGCTGGCAGAAGGCCGACGACGTCCCGGAGCGCTCCCTGGCGACCGCCACCCTCCAGCAGTGGGTCGAGGTCAGCACGGAGGTTCCCCTCGGACAGCAGGAGGCGTTCGACGCCTTCGCCGACGGACGGCGCTACACCGAGTGGCTGGGCGTGCCGGTCAGCCTCAAGGACGGCCGGTTCGCGGCCGAGATGGAGTGGGGCACCACGGTGCGGGGTCACTACGAGGTGGTCGCGCCACCGGCGCTGATCGCGATGCGGTGGGACTTCGACGATGACGCCGTGCCGTTTCCCGGTCGTCAGCTCGTGGGCTACCTGCGTTTCGATCCGACCGGTGACGGCTGCCGGGTGGAGGTGCACCAGCGTGCGGCCGACGACACGCAGGCCGAGTTCCTCACGGCTGCCTGGTCGATGGTGCTGGGCCGGTTGCGCGAGCACGCCGAGCACCGTTCCGCGGGGCCGCGGGCACGTCGACCCAAGCGTGGCTCCGCACCGGGATGAGGCTCAGCCCACCCCATCGGTCTGCCGCCACCGGCGGCGCAGGAGCACGGTGAGGCCGGCGACCAGCGCGACCGCGACCACGGCACCGAGCAGCCACAACCCGTTCTCGGAGGCCATCCAGGCCTGGAGCACGGCGATCCCGATCGTGACGTAGATCCCCGCCCAGATCAGCGCGCCGACCAGCAGGCCCGGCAGGTAGCGCCGGAGCGGCATCTGCAGCACGCCGGCGGCGGCGTTGACCAGCGACTGGAAGCCGACGGTCAGGAAGGAGACGGCGACGACGGGTGCGCCCCACCGGCCCACCACCTGCTCGGCGCGGGCCATCCCGGGTCGCTCGAGGAGGTGCCGGGTGCGGTCCGCCCGGGTGCCCGCCTTCCGGGCGAGCCGGCCCACGGCGTACGTCGCCCCGCCGCGGAGGAAGGCCACCGCGACGAGGAAGAGGTACGCCGCTGCCACGGGTATGTCGTCGGGCACACTCCGATCGTTCCGGATGTGCACCGGGGCATGATGACCGGGTGACCCCTCAGGTGACGCAGAAGTCCGCGTGGTTCGAGTCCCCGGCCGATGCCGAGAAGCAGCTGGCCGCCGCCGGCTACCTCTCCGACACGGCGACCTCGACGACGGCGTACCTCGCCGGCGCGCTCGAGAAGCCGCTCCTGGTCGAGGGCCCTGCCGGGGTCGGCAAGACCGAGCTGGCCAAGGCGATCGCGCGTGCGACGGGCGCCGAGCTGGTCCGGCTGCAGTGCTACGAGGGCCTCGACGAGGCCCGGGCGCTGTACGAGTGGAACTACAAGAAGCAGCTGCTCCGCATCCAAGCCGCCGGCGACCAGTCCTGGGACGAGACCCACGACGACATCTTCACCGACGAGTTCCTGCTCACCCGGCCGCTGCTGACGGCGATCCGGCGCGAGCAGCCGACGGTGCTGCTCGTCGACGAGGTCGACAAGACCGACGTCGAGGTCGAGGGCCTCCTGCTCGAGGTGCTCAGCGACTTCCAGGTGACCATCCCCGAGATGGGCACGGTCACCGCGACCCGGCGTCCGCTCGTCGTGCTCACCTCCAACGCGACCCGCGAGCTGTCCGAGGCGATCAAGCGGCGCTGCCTGTTCCTGCACATCGACTACCCCGAGGCCGAGCGGGAGCGCGAGATCGTGCTCTCCCAGGTGCCCGACGTCGAGGAGCGGCTGGCGGGCCAGATCGTCGAGGTGGTCGGCAAGCTGCGCGGCATGGAGCTGCGCAAGGCGCCGTCGATCGCGGAGACCGTCGACTGGGCCCGGACGCTCGTCGCGCTCGGCACCGGCACCCTGGACGAGAAGGCGATCGACCAGACCCTCGGGGTCGTGCTCAAGCACGCCAGCGACCACGAGCGAGCGGTCCGCGAGCTGAGGCTGCGCCAGAAGTGACCCTGCTCGATCGACACATCGAGTTCGTCGAGGCCCTGCGCGACGCGGGGCTGCCGGTCTCCCTCGCCGAGGGGCTCGACGCGGTCGAGGCGATCGAGGCCCTCGGGATCGGCCGAGCGCGAGACGCTCCGGGCGGCGTACGCCGCGACGCTGGTCAAGCGCCAGAACCACCGCCCGGGGTTCGACCAGGTCTTCGACCTCTACTTCCCGGCGCTGATCGGGGAGGGGCAGCCAGTGGTTTCGAGACGCTCGCTGACGCTCGCTCCTCAACCACCGATTCGGTGGTTGAGGAGGGCGAGGCTCAGTCGATCTTGGGCGGCCGTCTCGAAACCACCAGGCGGGACGGCCCCCAGGCGCTCGCCGACTTCCGCGAGGCGCTGGCGACCGCGATGGCGATGGGGGACCCCGACGCGCTGGCGATGCTGGCGCGCGAGGCCGTCCAGCGGTTCGGGCTGATCCGGGGGCGCGGGCCGGGGGAGCAGCGCTGGTCGTCGTACAACGTGATGAACCGGGTCTCGCCCGACGAGCTCGTCGCCAAGGCGCTGGCCGGGCTGACCGGCGGCGACACCGGTGAGGACCCCTCGTTGCGGCGGCTGGTGGAGGCGCAGGCGCGGGCGTTCGAGGCGCTGGTCGACTCGGAGGTACGCCGACGCGCGGCCGAGGTCCGCGGCCCGGAGCACGTCGCCCGGCACACCGTGCGACCGGCGATCGAGCAGGTCGACTTCACCTCGGCGCGCAAGGCCGACCTCGAGCTGATGCGCCGCGAGATCCAGCCGCTCGCGCGGCGACTCGCCACCCGGGTCAGCCGCGAGCAGCACGCACGTCGCGGTCGGCCGCTCGACTTCCGGCGTACCGTCCGCGCGTCGATGTCCAGCGGCGGCGTACCGATCGAGACCCGGCACAAGCCGAAGCGGCCCGGGCGCACCGACCTCGTCGTGCTCTGCGACGTCAGCGGATCGGTCGCCAACTTCGCGAGCTTCACGCTGATGCTGGTCTTCGCGCTCCGCGAGCAGTTCAACCGGGTGCGCGCGTTCACCTTCGTCGACGAGATCCACGAGGTCACCGACCGCTTCGACACCGCCGGCGACCCGGCGCAGACGATGTCCGAGCTGGCGGCGAGCGCGCGCTACGCCTCGCTGTGGGGTCGCACCAACTACGGCCGCGCGTTCACCCGCTTCCAGGAGTCGTACGCCGACGCGCTGACCCCCAAGACCAACCTGCTCGTCCTCGGCGACGCCCGGTCCAACCACACCGACCTCGCCCTGCCGGTCGTCAAGGACCTCGTGCACGCCGCCCGGCACAGCTGGTGGCTGAACCCCGAGCACGCCCGCAACTGGAACACCGGTGACTCCGCCGCACGCGAGTACGGACGGCTGATGCCGATGGTCGAGTGCCGCAACCTGACCCAGCTCGGCGAGTTCGTGCACGACCTGGCGTGATGCTCACCGCACCGATACCCGCACGCTCGGGTCGTCCGGGGCGGTAAAGTGTTCCGTTCCCCTGAACGACAGCGCAACGGAGGGCCCCGGCGTTGAACAATGACGTTGCCGCGCGTGAGATCGCGCGCGAGCAGGAGTACGTCGACACCGTCTACGACCAGCTCGAGAAGGCCAGCCTGTCGGCCCAGGAGCTGGCGCGAGAAGGTCTCGAGCGTGGTCGCATCGGCAACGAGGGCGGCCTGGTCGAGCGCGACGCGATGGTGTTCCAGGCGGCCCGGCGGATGGCCTCGCTCGACGCCGCGCACGAGGGACTCGTCTTCGGGCGTCTCGACCTGCGTCCGGAGCGCAGCGACGTGCCGCGCTACATCGGCCGGATCGGGCTGCGCGACGACAACTACGACGTGCTGCTGATCGACTGGCGGGCACCCGCCGCGGCGGTGTTCTACCAGGCCACGCAGGCCGACCCGCAGGGCGTCGTACGCCGCCGGATCCTGCGCAGCAAGGGCGTGAAGGTCCTCGGCGTCGAGGACGACCTGCTGGACGCCGAGGCCGAGACCGACCTCCCGATCATCGGTGAGGGTGCGCTGCTCGCGCAGCTGACGCGGGCCCGCGACCGCTCGATGCACTCCATCGTCGCGACCATCCAGGCCGAGCAGGACAAGGCGATCCGCGCGCCCAACAAGGGCGTCGTGTCGATCAGCGGCGGTCCCGGCACCGGCAAGACCGTCGTGGCGCTGCACCGCGCGGCGTTCCTGCTCTACGCCGACCGCCGCCGCTACGAGACCGGCGGCGTGCTCGTCGTCGGTCCGTCCGGGGTGTTCATGCGCTACATCGAGCGCGTGCTCCCGTCGCTCGGCGAGACGGCGGTCGCGCTGCGTTCGCTCGGGGAGGTCGTCGACGGCGTCCGCGCCACGCGGCGTGACGAGCCGGCTGTCGCCGAGGTGAAGGGCTCGCTCGCGATGGCCGAGCTGCTGCGTCGTACGGCGCGCCAGGCGCGTGCCCGACGCACCGCACGAGTTCCGGTTCTTCTACCGCGACGACGTGATCCACCTCGGCCGCCGCGAGCTCGGGGCGATCCGCCGCCAGCTGCTCTCGATGGGACGCCGCAACCGGTCGACCACCAAGGTCGCCTCGACGCTGGTCGACGCGATGTGGCGCCAGGTCACCGGCGAGCGCGCGCGCGAACGGACCAAGGAGGACTTCGCGGCGGAGATCCGCACCCGCGACGAGTTCCTCGAGTTCGCCGCCGCCTGGTGGCCGGTGCTCGACGCCGCCACGGTGCTGGGCTGGCTCCGCGACCCCGAGCTGCTCGCCCGGGTCAGCGAGGGCGTGCTCGACGACGAGTCGGTGCGGCTGCTCTCGAAGTCGTGGGGCGACCAGATCTCGGTCGACGACGTGGCCCTGCTCGACGAGCTGCGCTACCTGCTCGGCGACCCGCCGATCGTCAACACGGGCTCGGTCGACGACGAGTACCTCGCCCTCGAGGACGCCTCCCTCCAGGAGGTCTTCACCGCCTCCGACCGGGAGTACGCCGGCCCCCGCGGCTGGACCCCGCCGACCAACCGGGTCGAGGACGACGGCTTCGCGCACGTGCTCGTCGACGAGGCGCAGGACCTGACCCCGATGCAGTGGCGGATGGTCGGCCGCCGCGGACGGGGAGCGACCTGGACGATCGTCGGCGACCCCGCCCAGTCGTCGTGGCCGGTGCCCGACGAGGCCGCCGCTGCCCGCGAGGACGCGCTGCGCGACAAGGTCCGCCACGACTTCCACCTCTCGACGAACTACCGCAACTCCTCGGAGATCTACGACTTCGCTGCCGACTACGCCTCCCGGGTCGGGCTCGACGCCGACCTGCCCGACGCGGTCCGGTCGACGGGTGTCGCGCCGGAGGAGCGCCGGGTCGACGACCTGGAGTCCGCGGTCCACGCGGCGCTCGGCGAGCTCGCCGGGTCGCTGGAGGGGACGGTCGGCGTCGTCGTGCCGGTCGCCCGCCTCGGCGAGGTCAGCCGCTGGGTCTCGTCGTGGGAGGAGTTCGCCCCCGAGTTCGGCTCGCCCGACTCGCGGCTCGTCGTACTCACCGGGCTGGACACCAAGGGCCTCGAGTTCGACGGCATCGTCGTCGTACAGCCCCAGGAGATCGAGGACGAGTCCCCCACCGGCCGCTCCACCCTCTACGTCGTCTACACCCGCGCCACCCAGCGGATGCTCACCCTCACCTCCTAGTCGCCGAGAGGGCTTTCCTGGTTGGCCCGAGGTCGCCGAGCGGGCAGTTCTGGTTGCAGGATGGGCACATGCTGATCCACCCCTGGGACCAGGCCACCCGCGAGGAGTGGCAGGGCGTGCTCGCGGCGGCGGACTTCGGCCAGCTGATCACCGCCGGGCACGTCGACGGCTACCCGGTCGTCGTCCCCACCCACTTCCTGTACGACGGCGACGCGACCGTCCTGCTCCACCTCGCCCGACCCAACCCGGTCTGGAAGGCCCTCGACGCCGACCCGCACGTCGTGCTCGCGCTGACCGGCGACTACACCTACGTCGAGGCGGAGTGGAACACCGAACCCGGCTCCGACCCGACGTACGGCGTGCCGACGTCGTACTACACCGCGGTCCAGCTGCTCTGCCGCGCCGAGGTCGTCGACGACCCGGCCGAGAAGGCGGAGATCCTCGCCGCCCAGCTCGGCCACTTCGAGCCCGCGGACTCCACCCGCGCGACCCCGACCCCGGACAACGAGAGCGACCGCCGCCAGCTGCCGGGCATCCGCGGGCTGCGGCTGACGATCGAGAGCGTCCGCGCCAAGATGAAGTACGGCGGCAACAAGAGCGCGGGCCACCGCCAGGAGATCGCCGAGCGGCTCGCCGTACGGGACGGCCCGATGGACTCCGCCGCGCGGGGACACCTGCTGCGGCGGCTGGACGAGTGAGGTGGGGATGCCGGTTTCCCAGGTGATGAACCCGAACCGCCTCTTCACACACGTTGCGCGGTGTGTGAAGAGCCAGATTCCCTTCATCACCTGGGAAACCGGCACCATGCCGACCTAGTAGCGTTCCCGGCATGACCGAGACCCCCCCTCTCCGCCGCCGCAGCCCTCGAGGAGCTGACGGGGCAGGAGGCGTGGGCGGTGATCCGGCTGCGGGACAGCCCGACGGTCACGCTCGTGGGCGGGTCGCTGAGCCGGCTCGAGCGGCTGGCGGACATCCCGCTCGAGGAGGGCGTGCCCGAGGAGGGACGGCGGTTCGACCGGCTGGTCGCCGTACCGTTCCGCCAGGTCACCGAGCGCGGCTTCGTGGCCCACGACGACGGCACTCCGTTGGCCGTGGTCGACATCGCCACCGAGCGGGAGGTGCCGCTCGACGAGCTGCTCGAGGCGCTGCCCGACGCCCCGGTCACGTTCGAGGACGAGGGCGGGTTCGAGACCAGCGACGAGGACTACGCGGCCGTCGTCGAGCGGATCATCCGCGACGAGATCGGCAACGGCGAGGGCGCCAACCTCGTCGTCGGCCGGCACTACCGCGCGCAGCTGTCCGACTGGGACGCCGACCGGGCGCTCACCGTCCTGCGCCGGCTGCTCACCAGCGAGCGCGGCGCCTACTGGACCTACTGCTTCTGGACCGGCGACCGGTTCCTGATCGGCGCGAGCCCGGAGCGGCACGTCAGCGTGCACGGCGGCGACGTGCGGATGAACCCGATCTCCGGCACCTTCCGGCTGCGCGGGCTCGAACCGACCGAGCGCAAGCAGCGGCTGCTGGAGTTCCTCGCCGACGAGAAGGAGATCTACGAGCTCTTCATGGTCGTCGACGAGGAGCTGAAGATGATGTGCGACATCTGCCACGAGGGTGGCCAGGTGCTCGGCCCGTTCCTCAAGCCGATGACGCACCTCGTCCACACCGAGTACCTCCTCGCCGGCCGCACCCGCTCCGACGTCCGCGACGTGCTGCGCGACACGATGTTCGCCGCGACCGTGACCGGTGCCCCGGTCGAGAACGCCTGCCGGCTGATCCACGAGTACGAGTCCGAGGGCCGCGGCTACTACGCCGGCGCCCTCGCGCTGATCGGCCGCGACGAGGACGGCGCCCCGACCGCCGACTCGCCGATCGTGATCCGCACCGCCGACGTGAGCCCCGACGGGGCCATGAAGGTCACCGCCGGCGCCACGCTGGTGCGCGACTCGCGGCCCGACTACGAGGTGGCCGAGACGCTGGCCAAGGCGGGCGGCATCCTGTCCGCCTTCGGGCTGGTCCCCGGAGCCACGGGTACGCCGACCGCGGTGGCCGACCTCACCCAGGACGAGGACGTGCTGATCGCGCTGAACTCCCGCAACCAGCGCCTCGCGAAGTTCTGGCTGACCGACCAGGCCGGCGCCCCTCCGGCTCCCACGCTCGCCGGCCGCACGATCGCGATCGTGCACGGCGAGGACGACTTCGTGAACATGCTGGCGCACGTGTTCTCGGTGCTCGGCATGGGCTCGCGCGTCGTACGCCACGAGACGCTGCTCGAGCAGGGCGTGGACGGTGCCTTCGACGACGTCGACCTGGTCGTCGTCGGCCCCGGGCCGGGCGACCCGCGCGAGCACGACCACCCCAAGATCGCTGCCTACCGGCAGGCGATCGACCTCCTGCTCGACTCGGGCAAGCCGTTCCTCGCGGTGTGCCTGGGCCACCAGGTGCTCTGCGACCGGCTCGGGATTCCCCTTGCCTACAAGGACATCGTCTTCCAGGGCACCCAGTCGTCGGTCGAGATCGACGGTCGGGTGGAGCGCGTCGGGTTCTACAACACCTTCGTCGGCCGTGCGGACACCGACGACGTCCCGCCGGGCGTGAAGGTGGAGGCCGACCCCGCGACCGGCGACATCCACCTCGTCGCCGGGCCGCACTTCCGCGGCGTGCAGTTCCACGCCGAGTCGATCCTCACCGAGAACGGGTTCGCACTGCTCCGGGGCTTGTTGCTGGAGCTCCTCGGGTGACCACGACCCGGGTGCTGGTCGTGGATCACTACGACTCCTACACCTGGAACCTCGTGCACCTCGTCGCCGCCGTCACCGGCGAGCTCCCGGAGGTCGTCGAGCACGATGCACCCGGCGTCCTCGACCGCGCCGCTGCGGCGACCCACGTCGTCCTCTCGCCCGGGCCGGGTCATCCGGCGGACCCTGCCGACTTCGCCCTCGGCAGCGCGGTCTTCGAGCTCGGTGTGCCCGTGCTCGGCGTGTGCCTCGGGATGCAGGCCCTCGTCACGTCGTACGGCGGGACGGTCGGCCGGATCGAGCCGGCCCACGGCGAGGTGGCCCAGGTCGTGCACGACGGGGTCGGCGTGCTCGCCGGGATCCCGTCGCCGTTCGAGGCGGTGCGCTACCACTCGCTCGCGGCGACGGCAGTGCCCGACGAGCTCGAGGTGACCGCGACCGCCGACGGTGTCGTGATGGCCGTGCGCCACCGCGAGCCTGCCGCTCGAGGGCGTGCAGTTCCACCCCGAGTCGATCCTGTCGCGCCACGGCGCCGAGCTGGTCGGGACGTTCCTCTGCATGAGCGAGCCGGTGCTCGACGCCGTCCGCGAGGGTTTCGCCCGCAGCGACAGGGTGTTCTGGCTCGACGGCGGAGGAGCGCGCGACTGGTCCGGACGCCGCTCGCTGGTCGGTGTGCTCGACGAGGACGACGTGTCCCTCACCTTCGACGCCGCTCTCGGCGAGGTCACCCGGCACGCAGGCCGGTCACTCCGAGGTCGTGGGCGACGACGTGTTCGCCGTCCTCGAGCAGGAGATCGCGTCGTGACGCCGGCGACTCCGACGTGCACTGGGTCGGCTGCTTCGGCTACGGCTCCCGACCGGACCTCGGCGCGCGCCCGTGGGGGATCGGGCCGGACGCGGTCTGGATGCGCAGCCGGGACGTGCAGTTCTTCAGCCACGAGACCACGTCGGTTGTCGACCGCGCTCGACCTGAGCGGTCGGGGCGAGGCTCGAGCCGGCACACGACGACGCCCCCGACTGGTACCGCACCGCCTTCGCCGAGGTCCAGGAGCAGCTCCGGGCCGGCAACTCCTACGAGGTGAACCTGACCTACCGCGACCGGGTCGAGGCCGGTGACCCGCTGGCGACGTACCTCCGGCTGCGGGCGAGCAACCCGGCGCCCTACGCCGGACTGCTGAGCCACCGCGGGACGCACCTGCTGAGCAGCTCCCCGGAGCGCTACGCGACGGTCGAGCACGCCGACTCCGGGGACCGCTGGCTGGAGACCAAGCCGATCAAGGGCACCACCGCGCGCGGGGAGACTCCCGAGCACGACGAGGAGCGGGCGCGCGAGCTCGCCACGGACCCGAAGTACCGCGCCGAGAACCTGATGATCGTCGACCTGCTGCGCAACGACCTCTCCATGGTCTGCGAGGTCGGCTCGGTGACCGTGCCGAGCCTGATGTCGGTCGAGTCCTACGCGAGCGTGCACCAGCTCGTCTCCACCGTGCGCGGCCGGCTGCGCGACGACGTCACCACGATGGGGGCGTTGCGTGCGCTGTTCCCCGCCGGCTCGATGACCGGGGCTCCGAAGCTGCGCACGATGCAGGTGATCGACCAGGTCGAGGCGTCTCCGCGGGGGCTCTACGCCGGTGCGTTCGGCTGGATCTGCGCCGACGGACGGGCCGACCTCGGCGTCGTGATCCGCTCGCTCGTCGGCGCGCCGGACGGCACCTGGTGGATCGGCACGGGTGGTGGCATCACCGTGCGCTCCGAGGTGGACGACGAGTGGGCCGAGACGCTCTGGAAGGCAGAACGGCTGCGGTCCGCGTCTGCCGCTCCTGACACGACCTGAAGCGGGCGGAGACTCTCCGGAAGGCGCACCGGCCGCTTCAACAGCCGCCCCCGTTGAACGCCCTCGAGGAGAGTCTCCGCCTGGTCCTCAGCCCGTTGCGGCTCCAGCCTTCGAGGCGAACCACGGGTGGCGCAGGTCGAGGTAGGTGACGTCCTTCATGACGGAGAACTCGTCCTCGACGCCCTGCATGTCGGCCGGCATCTCCTTGGCCTCGCCCTCTCTCGCCGCGGCCTCGGTGGTGAACGCCACGGTCTGGGTGAAGGTGCCGTCGGGCTCGATCGCGATGGTGCCGCCGAGGATGTCCGGACGCGCCTCGTGGAGTGCGTCCATCGGCTGGCTCATGAACGTCCGGAAACGGTCGACGTCCGTGAGCTTGCCCTGGATCACCTGGACGAAGCCGGCGTCGTCCGAGCCGCCGCCGAGGAACATCGTCACGTCCTCGCAGTCGTGGAAGGTGACCTCACCCTCGAAGCACTCCTGCATCTTCTGCCACCAGGTGCCCTGCTCCGGCCGGGCGGAGTTCGCCGCCGCGGCCTCGCGGGACTCGAACCGGACGACGGCCACGAACTGGCCGTCGTCGGTGACGCCGTAGGTACCGCCCAGCCAGCCTTCGGCGGAGGAGCCGAGGGTGTCGCGCCATTCATCGCTGAGCTCGTGGAGTCGCGCCGCGTCGCGGCACTGACCCTGGATGACCTGGATGAACATCGAGACCCCCCTCTCCCCCGAGAAAGGCCGCCCCCTGCTGAGCGGTGCCGGTGACATTACGCCGAGAGGGTGGATCTGGCACCGGCCGGTGCATACCGGTCCGGTATGCCGGAGAAGGGTGCCTACGGCAACCCACCAAATCGCGGATCAGCCCGACGAATGGGGCCCCTGGAGACCGAACCTCAACGTTTGTTGAGGTCGGGTCGGTCCGCAGGTGTCGCCCCGCGGACCGACCCGATCCCCTCCCCGGGTCCAGGTGGGGTCAGGAGTCCTGGGTGTTCTCGTCCGACCCCAGCTCGGCGGTCGCCGTCTGCGGCTTCCCGTCGCGCAGGTAGGTGATCTCGACGCTCTCCCCGGGACGGTGCCCGCGGATCGTGGCGACCAGCGACTCGGAACCGTCGATGACCACGTCGCCGACCTTGGTGATGACGTCGCCCTTCTTCAGCCCGGCGTCGGCACCGGCGCCGCCGCCCTCGATCGACTGCAGCTCCGCGCCCTGGGTGAGGGAGTTGCCGGTGACGTCGGAGACCGTCACGCCCAGCCGTGCGTGCGTCGGCGTCTCGCCGTCGGTGATCTGGTTGACGATCGGCAGCACCTCGTCGATCGGGATCGAGAAGCCGAGGCCGATCGAGCCGCCTGACTCGCTGCTGCTGTTCGCCGTACGGATCGAGGAGTTGATGCCGACCACGCGCCCGGACATGTCGACGAGCGGGCCACCGGAGTTGCCGGGGTTGATCGCGGCGTCGGTCTGGATGGCGGGGTAGGTCGTGCTGAGGTCCGGTCCGGTCTGCGGCTGGTCGGGGCTCTGGCCGAACGGCGACTCGGGCTCGTCCTGCTCCTGCTCCTGCTCGGCGGCGACGGACACGGGCCGGTTCAGCGCGCTCACGATGCCGGTGGTCACCGTCGCGTTGAGGCCGTACGGCGAGCCGACCGCGACCACGGTCTGGCCGACCTTCAGGTCACTCGACTTGCCGAGCGAGGCGGGCGTGGCGTCCGAGACGTCCTCGGCCTGGATCACCGCGACGTCGGTGAGCGGGTCGGTGCCGATGACCTTGGCGCGCTTGGTGGTGCCGTCGTTGAAGTTCACGGTGATCGAGGAGTCGTCACCGGCGCCGGCGACCACGTGGTTGTTGGTCAGGATCTTGCCGTCCTCGCTCAGGACGATGCCCGAGCCCGATCCGGCGCCGGAGCTGCTGGTCACGTTGACCTTCACGACGGACGGGAGGAGGGACTGCGCGACCTTCTCCACGGTGCCGTCCTGGACGACGGTGTTGCGGGTGGCCTGGTAGTCATTCGCCGGGGTGTTCGTCGAACCGGTGGAGTCGTTGTCGGTGACGGCGCCGTACACCGCAGCACCGGTGACTCCCGCGGCACCGCCGAGGACCAGCGCGCCCACGAGCACTGCGGCGGTCAGGCCGCGGCCACGCGAGGTCTTCGGCGGCGCCGGGGGAGGGGTGTATCCGGGCGCCCAGGGGGCGGGCGGCTGCTGGTAGGGAGGGATCGGCCGGGTCGGCTCGGGCTGCTGCTGGGCGTAGTCGCCGAACCAGCTCTGCTGCGAGGTGTCGGAGGTCGTGTCCGACGGGGTGGGCGCGTCGTTCTCGTCGCGCGAGTCGTGGGGGTACCGGTTCTGCTCATCCATGACTCCGATTGTGAGGAGTCATCCTGAGAGCGGCCTTTGAGTCGGCTACGACCGTGCCAAGACCTCAGGAGGAGCCATCGTCCCCGGCACGTGGAACCAGAAGGCGGCGCCTCCCTCGGGGCCGGTGCCGGCGCGCACGTTGCCGCCGTGCCGGTCCGCGACCGCCTTGACGATGGAGAGGCCGAGGCCGGAGCCGGGCATGCCGCGCGACTCGGTGGAGCGGTAGAAGCGGTCGAACACGCGCGGCAGGTCCGCCTCCGAGATGCCGCGACCCTGGTCGGCGACCATCACGGTGCCCTGCCGCAGCTCGACGGTGACGCGGCCGCCCTCGGGGCTCCACTTCGCGGCGTTGTCGAGCAGGTTGGTGATCGCCCGCTCCAGCGCGGCCGGGTCGCCGGTGACCCACCACGGCTCGGTGGACACGTCGAACTCGACCGTGGTCGTACGACGACGCACGCGCGTCACGGCCTGCCCCACGACGGCGGCCAGCTCCACCGGCTCGACCGAGGGCGTGGCGCTGGGGTCGTCGCGCGCGAGCTCGACCAGGTCACCGATCAGGTTGGTCATCTCGGTGATCTGGGCGCGCACGTCGGCGAGCAGCTCCTTGCGCGAGCTCTCCGAGAGCTGGGTGGAGGCGTCGGCCTGCGCGAGCAGGTCGAGGTTGGTGCGCAGGGACGTCAACGGGGTACGCAGCTCGTGACCGGCGTCGGCCACCAGCTGGCGCTGCCGGGCCTGCGAGGCGGAGAGCGCGGCGAGCATGGCGTTGAACGCCTGGGACAGGCGGGCGACCTCGTCGTTGCCCTCGACCGGGATCGGGTCGAGGCGCTCGGTGCGGGCGATGTCCTCGACGGCGTGGGTGAGGCGGCGTACGGGTCGCAGGCCGTTGCGCGCCACGGCCCAGCCGGCCAGCCCCGCACTGATCATCCCGGCGAGTCCGAACAGCAGCATCACCAGGCCGAGCCGGTCGAGCATCTGGTCGGTGGGCTTCAGCGACTGGGCGAGGATCAGCGCCTCGCCGTCGTCGGCGGGCACCGCCACGACGCGGTAGCGCTGGCCGTCGAAGCACGGTCGTTCGGGCCGACCACGAGCGCTTGCCGAGGGCGACCTTGATCTCGTTGCGACCGATCGCCTTGAGGGCGTCCTGGCTGCCGGCCTGCACGGACGGCTCGGCGGTGTCGAGGAAGATGATCTTCACGTCCGCCGCGCCCAGGGCCCAGGACGGGATCTGGTCCGGCGAGCTCGATCGAGGGCCTTGGTGTGCGCGACCTGGACGGCGCGGCTGTGCAGCGACTCGTCGAGGCTGTTGATGCTCTGCATCCGCACCGTGGCGTACGCCGCGAAGGCGACCCCGGTCACCGCGATGCCCACCGCCATCGTCGTGAGCAGGGTGACCCGGCTGGCCAGGGAGCGCCGGTAGTGCAGGGGGGCCCAGCGACCCACCCTCACGCCGCCTCTCGGAGGACGTAGCCGACGCCACGCACCGTGTGGATCAGCCGGGGCTCGTCCTCGGCCTCGGTCTTGCGCCGCAGGTAGCCGACGTAGACCTCGAGGCTGTTGGCGGTCGTGGGGAAGTCGAAGCCCCACACCTCCTCGAGGATGAACGAGCGCTCCAGGACCCGGCGGGGCCGGCGCAGGAACAGCTCGAGCAGTGTGAACTCCGTGCGGGTCAGCTCCATCAGCCGCTCGCCGCGGCGTACCTCCCGCGAGGCGAGGTCCATGCTCAGGTCGGAGAAGGAGAGGTGCTCGTCGGCGTCGCCGGCCTCCGGCGCGACCCGGCGCAGCAGCGCGCGCAGCCGGGCCAGCAGCTCCTCGAGGGCGAACGGCTTGGTGAGGTAGTCGTCGGCCCCCGCGTCGAGGCCCTCGACCCGGTCGCCGACGGCGTCGCGCGCCGTGAGCACCAGGATCGGGACGCTGTTGCCGACCTTGCGCAGCGCGCGGGTGGTCTCGAGGCCGTCGAGGCGCGGCATCATCACGTCCATCACCACGGCGTCGGGGTTGATGCCGCTGATGCCGGCCAGCGCCTCGGCCCCGTCGGAGGCGGTCGAGACGTGGTAGCCGTTGAACTCCAGCGAGCGGCGCAGCGACTCACGTACGGCGCGGTCGTCCTCGACGACGAGGACGTGCTGGCGCTGGGCCTGGGAATCCGCGTTCACGGGTCAAGAGTGCCACCGACGGCTGAGCAATCGCTGAGACCGCGCGCCGCGCACTTGTCACGCGGAGTTGTCGACACTGAACACACGGCGTACGACGCACTCAGCGTCCGTGACACCGCGTTACAGCCGGGCAGCGGCCTCGGCGGCGCGAGCACCGTAGTGCCCGCCGAACAGGGCGGCGTGCACGAGCAGGGGGAACAGCTGGTGGAGCGGCTGGCGTTCCTCCCAGCCGTCGGCGAGCGGCTGCTCGTCCTGGTAGGCGTCCATCAGGCGCTGGAGGTGGGGGAGCCCGAACAGCGCGAGCATGGCCAGGTCCGTCTCGCGGTGACCGCCGTGTGCCGCCGGGTCGATCAGGGTGCCGTGCTCGGTCGACCAGACGACGTTGCCGGACCAGAGGTCGCCGTGCAGCCGCGCGGGCGGCTCGTCGGGGCCGGCGAGCTCGGTGAACCGGCCGACGACTCCCTCGATGGTCTGGACGTCGTCGGGCTCGACGTGTCCACGGTCCGCGGCGAGCTTGAGGTAGGGCAGCACGCGTCGGGTCGCGTAGAACTCCGGCCACGTCGGCGCCGTCTTGTTGGGCAGGGGCAGCGAGGCGATGAACCCGTCCTCGTCGGCACCGAACTCGTCGGCCCCGCTGGCGTGCAGCCGCGCGAGCGACCTCCCGAGCGCGGACGCGGTCTCCGCCGTCGGCCGGGCCGGCTCGATCCAGCGCAGGACCAGGCAGTCGTGCTCGACCGCGAGCACCTCGGCGACCTCGACGGCCCCGGGCTCGGCCAGCCAGCGCAGCCCGCGTGCCTCGGCCTCGAAGAACCCCTCGGGCGTGCCGGCCCTCGTCTTCACCAGCGCGGAGGAGCCGTCGCTGAGCCGGACCCGGGTGGAGGTGCAGATGTCTCCGCCGGCGACCGGGGTGGTGGCGACGACGGCCTGGCCGAGGAGGTGCTCGACCCGCTCGGCGATCCCACGCATCCGCGCCATCGGTCCAGACTGCCCGTCGCGGGGGTGCCGGTCCAGAGTGGTCTCGTTCCGGCGGCCCTCTACGCCACCCGCCCCAGGTGCGCCAGCAACCGGGTGCTCATCGGGGCCGACGAGGGCACCGGGATCGCGTCGGCGAAGCGGGTGCCGCGCTCCGACGGGCTCACGACGACCTGCGCGACGCCGTACAGCCGGGCGGCGAGGTCCTCGGGGAGCCGCAGCCCGCTGCCGACGGCCTGGGCGACGTCCCAGCCGTGCACGGCGATCTCCAGGGCACCCACCATCGCGAGGGTGTCGCGGCCGAGGGGCAGGTCGCCGACGCTGATCGGTGCGGAGGTGAGCCGCCGCATCCACGCGGCCCGGGTCGTGCAGGCGCGCTGCACCAGGCGGTCGATCGTGCGGCCCGGGTCCGCACGCGCGTCGAGGTCGGCGACCCGCACCCGGCCGATCTCCGCGGCCTCGCCGAGGGCCTCCAGCGAGTCCTCCATGTGCGCGAGCAGCTTGCCGAGGTCCCAGTCGGCGCAGGGGGTGGGCGCGCTCAGGTCGCTCGTGCGCGCGAGCTGCAGGCAGGCGTGGGTCCAGGTGACGGCGCTGTCCAGCACCGCCACCGAGGCCGGCGGCGAAGCGGTGGACATCTCAGGCCGGTGTCAGGGAGTACGACGCCGGAAGGCTGGTCGGCAGCCCGAAGGTCTCGAACAGCTCGATCTCGAAGAACGCGACGACGTGCTGCACGCGACCGTCGACGATCTGGAGCACCTGGAGCTGGAACGGCTCGAAGTGCCCGTCGGGCTGGCGCATGTAGAGGCCGTACGCCGGCTGCCCGTTGGCCGACGTGCGGATCATCGGCATGTCGTGCTGACCACCGGGGCAGTTGTGGTCGATCAGCTCGGCGATGTTCTGGGCGCCGGTGTACCAGCCGGTGAACGGCGGCATCTCCCAGATCGCGTCGTGGGCCAGCATCGTCACCAGTGCGTTGACGTCCTTGTCCCAGAACGCCTGCACGTAGCGGTCGAGCATCGCCTCGTGCTCCGGGGTCAGGTCGTCCTCGACGGTGCCCTGGGTGAGCTGCTTCTCGGCGAGCTGGGCGTGTGCGCGCTGCAATGCGCTGTTGACCCCGGCGACGGTCGTCTCGAGGGCGGCGGCGGTCTCCTTCGCCGACCAGCGCAGCACGTCGCGGAGCACCAGCACCGCGCGCTGCTTGGGCGGCAGGTGCTGGAGCGCGGCCACGAAGGCGAGCCGGATCGAGTCGCGGTTGCCGACCACCTGCGCGGGGTCGATGTTGGCGACGTCGACCATCACGTCGGGCACCGGCTCGAGCCACGGGACCTCGGCGGCCTCGACCAGCTCGTCGCGGGCCTGGGCGCCGGGCATGCCGAGACCGGTCGGCAGCGGGCGGCGGCCCTTGCTCTCCAGGTTGGTCAGGCAGACGTTGGTGGCGATCCGGTAGAGCCAGGTGCGGACCGAGGAGCGGCCCTCGAAGTCGTCGTACGCACGCCAGGCGCGCAGGTAGGTCTCCTGCACCATGTCTTCCGCGTCGTAGACCGACCCGGTCATCCGGTAGCAGTGCGCGGTCAGCTCGCGGCGGTACTGGTCCGCGACCTGCGGGAAGTCGGCGGGTGCGTCCGCCTGCGGGGTCTGGTTGTCGAGCGTTGTCATGGTGCTCCTCCGGGTCCCAACGATAGGCACAGGTACAGACCTGTGGGGAGGGCAGAACTCATCGGTCAGGCTCGACACGACTCAGATCTCGTGTCACAGCACGTGTGTTGCCCGGGCGCTCACTGGCCGACGGTGCCGACGTCGATGTCCCGTCCCACCGTCGTCGCGACCACGATCCGGAGCCCATCCGGGATCTGCCCGTCCAGATCTGCCAGGAGCGTGGACATCGGCGGGAGCTCTCCGGTCGTCTGGACATGGATGTAGATCGTCCTCGACTTGTTGTCGACGCTGGTGATCGAGCCACCCGGCACACTCGAGATCCACGCTGTTGCGGTCGTCTCCACGCGCGCGGTCCAGACGCTGATCAGGTAGGTCGCGACCGTGTTGGCGACGAGGGGCAGGACGACCACGATGAAGAGCACGCTCACCGTGACGCGGGCGCGTCTGCGCGCTCGGTCCGGGCCGGTGATGACGACGCCGTAGCCGAGCACGGCGTACACGACCGTGCCGGCGAGCACGAGCGCCAGGAGGTTGGACAGGAACAGCAGCAGCGCTCCGAGTGCGAGCCATCCGGCACCCTGGCCCAGGCACACCCCGACCACCGCCAGCGGTGGCACCAATGAGATGGCGATCGCCACGCCCGGCAGGACAGCCGCCACGTCTCGGCGGGCCAGTGCCACAGCACCGGCGAAACCCGTCGCCACTGCTGCGACGACGTCCAACAGTCCCGGCGACGTCCGCGAGGCGATCTGGCTGTTGGCGAGCAGGTGGTAGGACCCCGGTAGCGCGGCTGAGAAGACGACGCCGATCGCGATCACCAACAGGCCGCCCAGCAGGACGAAACGCGTCGCATGTCGTCGCTCGCGTTTGACGATCCCCAGTGCGATTCCCATGATCGGAGTCGACAGCGGCGCGATGATCATCGCACCGATCACGGTCGCCGTGGAGTCCGAGAGCACACCTGCGGCCGCGATCACCGACGACAACGTCAACATCGTCCAGAACGCGGAGATCTTCGAGGGCGAGTCACCCGACGTCAGGTCGAGGTCCTCGGTGAGCTCGGCCAACGTCCGACGCTGGGACTCCGGCAGCACACGAACCCTGAGGCCGTCGAGCATGGCCCGAGTATGACGACACCGGACACTTCTACCGGCGTCGACACGCGCCCCTGCGTCAGAGGTCCAGCGCCTGCAGCTCGGTGAGGATCCGCCGGCAGGTGCGCTCGACCATGCCGATGACCTCCACGAAGCCCTCGTCGCCGCCGTAGAAGGGGTCCGGCACGTCCAGGTCGGCCGGGTCTGCGGAGCCCTCGAGGAGCGGGTCGAACGAGCGGAACATCCGCACCCGGTCGCTGGCTCCGCGGCCGCCGGTGATCTCGTCGAGGTTCTTGGCGTCCATCGCGAGCACGAGGTCCTTCTCGAGCCACCGGTCGTCGAACTTCTGCGCGCGGTGCGCCGAGGCGTCGTACCCCTCCGCCTCCAGCTGTACGGCGGCCCGCGGGTCCATCGGCTCGCCGAGGTGCCAGGTGCCGGTGCCGCTGCTGACCACCTCGACCTTGCCGGAGAGCCCGGCGTCGTCGACGAGTCGCGTCATGATCACGTCGGCCATCGGCGAGCGGCAGATGTTGCCGAGGCAGACGAAGCCGATCCGGTACGGCGTGCCGGTGGGCGCCGGGAGCGTCACCGGGTCACCGCCGCGGGTGGGGGAACAGCGACTCGAGCACCAGCGAGGCGATCGAGATGACGATCGAGCCGAACAGCGCGGTCCAGAAGCCGTCGACGTGGAAGCCGAGGTCGAACTGCTCGGCGACCCAGCTGGTCAGCATCAGCATCAGCGCGTTCACGACCAGCAGCATCAGGCCGAGCGTCAGGATGATCAGCGGGATCGACAAGCAGGTTCACGATCGGCCGGATGAACGAGGTGATCACCCCGAAGATGGCGCCGACGATGAGCAGCGTGAGGACCTTGTCCCCGTCGCTGGACCCGTCGAGCGTGATCCCGTCGAAGAGCCACGTGGCGGCGCCCAGGGCCAGGGCGTTCACCACCAGCCAGGTCAGGAACTTCATGCGGTCAGCGTAGTCAGCCGGACCCCGTCAACCGTGGCGCCGCACCTCCTCGACCATGGAGCTCTCCGCCTCGGCGAGGTGGGACGTGAGCTCGGCCGCGGCGTCCTCGAGACGGCCCGCCTCCATCAGGTCGAGCAGGTGGCTGTGCGAGTGGACCTGCTCGGCGGCGTTGCCGCGGGCCCGGTCGAAATGGGCGAGGGCGACCCGGACCTCGGCGTGCAGCGCCTCGACCGCGGAGACGAGACGGCTCGACCCGGTGAGCGCCGCGAGCGCGCGGTGGATCTCGAGGTGGGCGGCGGTGAACTCGGCGGTGGTGCAGTCGCTGCCGCGGAGCTCGGAGTACGCCGCGAGGGCGCGACGCAGCTCGTCACGGGCCGGCTCGCTCGCCTCGTCCCAGCGCCACACGCCCGGCGGTCTCGATGACGGTGCGGGCCCGGCACACGTCGCGGACCTGGTCCGGGTCGAGCCGGCGCACCTGGGTGCCCTTGTTCGGCACCCGGTCGGCGATGCCCTCGGCGACGAGGATCCCGAGCGCCTCGCGCACCGTGGAGCGGGAGACCCCGAGCGCGTCGGCCAGGGCGACCTCGCGCAGGGCGGTGCCGGGGCGCAGCTCGCCGTCGAACAGCGACCGGCGCAGCTCCTCGGCGACCCGGTCGACGGTCGAGACCTGCTGCAGGCCGAGCTCGTGGTTGAGGGCGGAGAAGGGTGTGTCCGGCACGACATCAGATTGTCCGACAATTCTTTGCTTTCGGCACCTTCCGTGGCGCACACTGGGATTGTCCGACAATCCGACGATCGCGAGGAGGCGAACATGAACGACACGCTCGAGTGGGGACACCACTACCTGATGGTCGAGCCCAACCACTTCCGGGTCGACTACGCGATCAACCCGTTCATGCACCTCGACGACCAGCCGGACCCCGTCCGCGCGCGGGAGCAGTGGCTCGGCCTCGTCGCCGCGATCGAGGCCGCCGGCGGGACCGTCGAGGTGCTGCCGCAGCTCCCCGACGCCCCGGACATGGTCTACGCGATGAACCTCGGGCTCGCTCTGGAGCAGCCGGACGGCGCGGGCTCGCGGGTCGTGCTCTCGCACATGCGCTACCCGCAGCGCCGGATGGAGACCCCGGCCGCGGAGGCATGGTTCGCCGGCCGCGGCTGGGACCGCCGCTCGGTCGGTCGCGACGGGGTCGGCGCCCACTTCGAGGCCGGCGACGCGTTCGCCTGGCGCGGTGAGCTGGTGGTCGGCTACGGCCCGCGCACCGAGGAGCTCGCCCTCAAGCACCTCGCCACCGACCTGGGCATCAGCGTCCGCGGCGTCCGGATCACCCACCCGGGGATGTACCACATGGACATCGGCTTCTGCCCCCTCGACGAGACCCGGGCGATGGTCTGCCCGGCGGCGTACGACGAGGCGTCGGCGGCCGCCCTGCTCGACCTCGTGCCCGAGCCGCTCGTGCTCACCGAGGAGGAGGGGTTGTCGTTCTGCGCGAACTCGATCGTGCTCGGCCGGACGATCCTGATGCCGGCCTGCCCCGACCGGGTGCGCGCCCAGCTCGAGGAGTGGGGCTTCGAGGTCGTCGTCGTCGAGGTCGGCGAGTTCCTCAAGGGTGGGGGTGCGGTCCGCTGCATGACCAACCCGCTCGACGTACGCCTCGGTCGCGACCTCGCCCTCACCGGCAGCCGCGTGCTGCTGCCGTGAGTCCTAGGGTGACTCCGTGACCACGCAGCCGCCCCGACCCCGAGAGACGATCGCCTCGATCCCGGCCTACGTCGCCGGCAAGCCGCCGGTGCCACGGCCGGGCCAGCGGGTCTTCAAGCTGTCCTCCAACGAGAACCCCCACCCGCCGCTGCCGGGTGTCGTGGAGGCGGCCGAGGCGGCGGTCGCGGCGATGAACCGCTACCCCGACATGGGCAACTCCGCGCTCTACGCCGCGCTGTCCGAGCGGCTCGGCGTGCCGGTCGAGCGGCTGGCCGCGGGCACCGGGTCGGTGGCCGTGCTCTACCACCTGCTCCAGGCGTTCTGCGATCCCGGCGACGAGGTCGTCTACGCCTGGCGCTCCTTCG
The DNA here is from genome assembly GCA_963722835.1 of uncultured Actinomycetota bacterium. GTDB lineage: Bacteria > Actinomycetota > Actinomycetes > Propionibacteriales > Nocardioidaceae > Marmoricola. The sequence continues at coordinate 288,923 of CAVROK010000010.1, read as the reverse complement.
AGGCCTACCCGATCGCGGTGTCCGCGACGGGCGCGGTCTCCGTGCAGGTGCCGGTCGACGCCGACGGCCGCCACGACCTCGACGCCATGGCCGCGGCGGTCACCGCGCGCACCAAGGTCGTCGTCGTGTGTACGCCGAACAACCCGACCGGCCCGTCGGTGACCGACACCGAGCTGCGTGCGTTCGTCGCGAAGGTGCCCGACGACGTGCTGGTCGTGGTCGACGAGGCCTACCGCGAGTTCGTCCGCGAGGACGACCCCGTCGACGGGCTCGCGCTCGCGGCGGCACACCCGAACGTCACGGTGATGCGCACCTTCGCGAAGGCCTACGGGCTGGCCGGCTTCCGGGTCGGCTACGCCGTCGCGCACGAGGAGGTCGCGGCCGCCGTACGTGCCTGTGCGCTGCCGTTCGGCGTCTCCAGCGTGGCCCAGGCGGCGGCCGTCGCGAGCCTGGCCGCCGAGCAGGAGCTGATGGAGCGCGTCGACTCGGTCGTGGGTGAGCGCGACCGCGTCGTGGCGGCACTGAGGTCCCAGGGCTGGTCGTTCCCGGAGCCGCAGGGCAACTTCGTCTGGCTGCCGCTCGGCGACCGCACGCCCGACCTGGTCGCGCTCGCCGAGGAGGCCGGCATCACCGTCCGGCCGTTCGCCGGCGAGGGCGTGCGGGTCAGCATCGGCGAGCCCGAGGCGAACGACGTGTTCCTCCGGGTCGCCGAGCAGCTCGGCGCGCACTGAGAATCACTGCGTGGTTTCGAGACGCTCGCTGCGCTCGCTCCTCAACCACCGAAGGAACGGCGATGGTTGACGTTTGTCGCTTTCGGGAACGATGTCCCCATGGCGCAACGCAACTCGACGTACGTGGAGCCGGGTGAGTCCTTCGACCGGGACATGGACTACATCCCCGACCGGATCACCCGCGGGAGCACCGACTGGCCGGTCGAGCCGGGCCGCTACCGGCTGATCGCGGCTCGTGCGTGCCCGTGGGCCAACCGGGCGATCATCGTGCGCAAGCTGCTCGGTCTCGAGCACGTGCTCTCGATGGGACTGTGCGCCCCGGTGCACGACAAGGACAGCTGGACCTTCGACCTCGACCCCGACGGGGTCGACCCGGTGCTCGGCATCCACCGCCTCCAGGAGGCGTACTTCGAGCGGATCCCGGGCTACCCGCGCGGCATCACGGTTCCCGCGATGGTCGACATCGCCACCGGCCAGGTGGTCACCAACGACTTCCCGTGGATCACCCACGACCTGTTCTTCGAGTGGCAGGACTACCACCGCGCCGACGCGCCCGACCTCTGGCCCGCCGAGTGCCGCGAGGAGATGCAGGACGTGATGGACCGCGTCTTCACCGAGGTCAACAACGGCGTCTACCGGTGCGGCTTCGCCGGCTCGCAGGAGGCGTACGACGACGCCTACGACCGGCTCTGGGAGACGATGGACTGGCTCGAGGAGCGGCTGGCCGACCGGCGCTACCTGATGGGGAGCACGATCACCGAGGCCGACGTACGCCTCTTCACCACGCTGGCCCGCTTCGACGCGGTCTACCACGGCCACTTCAAGTGCAACCGCAACAAGCTGACCGAGATGCCGAACCTCTGGGGCTACGCGCGCGACCTCTACCAGACCCCCGGGTTCGGCGAGACGATCGACTTCGACCAGATCAAGCAGCACTACTACGTCGTGCAGAGCGACGTGAACCCGTCAGGCATCGTGCCGAAGGGCCCGGACACCGACCTCTGGCTGCAGCTGCACGACCGCGACAAGCTCTAGCGCCCGAGCACCTCGCGCTCACCGGGGTCGCGGGCCGGGTCGTCCTCGGGCAGCGCGTCGGCCGCCCAGTCGGAGCGCTTCCACTCCGGCACCGGCGTCAGGCAGTCGGCCTGGGGCACGAACCGCGACCGCTGCACCAGGGAGTAGCGGTGGATGTAGCGCGGGCAGTTGGGGTAGACCGCGCGAGCCCTGACCCGGACGACGAACTGGGCCTCCGGGTAGTCGCTGCGCAGCGGGTCGTCGAGGTCGATGCTCGCCGTACCCTCCAGCCGCATCCGGTGGCCGCGCTCGAAGTCGATGAACAGCAGCCCCACCTCCGGGTTCACCAGGACGTTGCCGGTCGACAGGTACATGCCGTTGCCGTCGTAGTTGGGGAAGGCCAGCGTGTGCGGGTCGACCACGCGGACGAAGCCCGGCTCACCGCCCTTGTAGGAGCAGGTCGGTCGTCCCTCGGCGTCGGCCGTCGCGAGGAAGAACATGTCGCGGTCCTCGATGAAGGCCCGCTCGCCCTCGCCGATGGTGTCCTTGACGAGCAGCTCGTCGATCCGGTCGGCCAGCGCTCGGGTGTCGAACCGGTCCTGCAGCGACCGGCTGCCGTCGTGGTACCCGGAAGGGCTCATCCACCAAGTGTGAACCTCGCACCCTGCTCCGTCGAGAACGGCGGTGCGGGATGGACTCACCTCAGGTCTGCTCGACCTCGCTGCGCAGCTTGAGCACGACGGTGCCGTCGGACTGCTCGATGACGTACGCCGGGTCGTCCTCGCTTCCGTTGCGGGTGATCTCCTCGCCCTTGGTGGTGCGGGTGACCTTCTCGCGGTGGATCTCGCTGACCTTGCCGGTCGCGGTGCCGGTGCCCCACGACCAGGACACCTCGCTGCCTTCCCGGATGCTCATGACTGGCTCCCTGTCTGCCTGCGCGGCGGTACGTCGGTGGGGGTCCCTCGTACCCAGTGAGCCAAGCAGACCTACGGTGGCCGGAGGCAACCATCGTCTCGGGATCGGGGAGGGCATGGCGGGGACCACCGGCTCGCGACCGACCTCGCGGCACCTCCCGCTCGCCCCGGCCGCCGGCTTCGTGCTGGTGTGGTCCTCGGGCTACATCGCCGGGCCGTACGGCGTGGAGGCGATGTCGCCGCTGATGCTCGTCGCGGTGCGGTTCGTGCTGGCGGCCGCGATCGCCTGGGCCCTGGCGCGGGTGCTGCGCGGACCGCTGCGGGTCAGCCGCGCGGACGCCGTCCGGATCGGGCTTTCGGGGTTCGTGCTCAACGGGGTGCAGTTCGGGGCGATGTACCTCGCCTTCGACGCCGGTCTCGGGGCGACGCTCGCGTCCCTGATGCACTCGCTGAGCCCGGTGCTCACCGCCCTGCTGGCCGCGGTGTTCCTCGGCGAGAGACTCACCCGGCTCCAGGTGCTCGGCTTCGTGGTCGGGGTCGGCGGCGTGCTGCTCGTGCTCGGGCCCGACGTCGACGAGGCCGGCGGCACCCTCGGGATCGTCTGCGGCGTGATCAGCGTGCTCGGGCTGAGCATCGGCACGCTGGGACAGCGCTGGATCGGGAACGCGCCCGACCCCCTGTGGTCGGCCACGATCCAGTTCGGGGTGGCCGCACCGCCCCTGCTCGCGCTCGGCCTGGTGGTCGAGGGCACGGACGTCGTACAGGACCCTGCGGCGGCGGGCATCGCCCTGCTGTACCTCGCCGTCGTGAACTCGATCATCGGCCTCGGGCTGCTCGGCATCCTGGTCCGGGCACGCGGTGCCGGGGCCGCTGCCAGCGTGTTCTTCCTGATGCCACCGGTCACCGCCGTGCTGGCCTGGCTGATCCTCGGCGAGACCCTCAACGCCCGCGAGATCGCCGGTCTGGTGATCACCGTGGTCGCCGTCGCCGCCGCCACCCGCTCCGCCCCCGCCGACGACTTCGAACCCGTTGCCCCCGAGCCCGACCCCGACGCCGGGTGATCCGGCGTGACGAGCCGGCTTGCTTCTGGTTGACCGATCACGGCGACTCGACGAGCGGCGCACTGCTCTGGCCAGACGGCACGGCGAGGTCGCGCGCCTGCTCGACGCCGCTACTCGCGGCCGGCCGCAGACTGCGCCTGCTCGGTGACGAGGTCCCGCTCGATTGGGCCGCGGAGGGCCCCGTCCGCTACCTTTTGCCTGACACCTGTGGCGCTGGTCACAGGAGCTTCGACCATCGGGTCGTCCCGGTTGCGCCACCCCTGCAACCACTCGGCCCACTGGATGCCACGCGACGCGGAGATCCCGCAATCGCCCGGACACAGGGAGTGTTGAATGCCGGAATTCGGTCCTGACCTCGTCGAGGTCTTCGGCCCCTCGCAAGCCGACGGTGGCCCCGAGCTGATCCAGCTGCTGACGCCGGAGGGCGAGCGCGTCCACCACCCCGAGTTCGACCTCGACTTCAGCGCGGAGCAGCTGCGCGGCTTCTACCGCGACATGGTGCTGACCCGCCGCATCGACACCGAGGCCACCGCCCTGCAGCGCCACGGCGAGCTCGGCATCTGGGCCCAGCTGCTCGGCCAGGAGGCCGCGCAGATCGGCGCCGGCCGCGCGCTGCGCCCGCAGGACTACGTCTTCCCGACCTACCGCGAGCACGGCGTCGCCTACTGCCGCGGCGTCGACCCGCTGAACCTGCTCGGCCTGTTCCGCGGCGTCGACCACGGCGCCTGGGACCCGAAGGACTTCAACTTCGGCCTCTACACGATCGTGATCGGCGCCCAGGCCCTGCACGCCACCGGCTACGCGATGGGCATCCAGCGCGACGGCGCCGTCGGCACCGGCGACACGGAGCGCGACGCGGCGGTGATCGCCCACTTCGGCGACGGCGCGAGCAGCCAGGGCGACGTCAACGAGGCGTTCATCTTCGCCGCGTCCTACAACGCCCCGGTCGTGTTCTTCTGCCAGAACAACCAGTGGGCGATCTCCGAGCCGATCGAGCGGCAGACCCGGATCCCGCTCTACCAGCGCGCGCTCGGCTTCGGGTTCCCCGGCGTCCGCGTCGACGGCAACGACGTCCTGGCGACGTACGCCGTCACGCAGGCGGCTCTCAACCGGGCCCGGGAGGGCAGCGGCCCGACGTTCGTGGAGGCCTACACCTACCGGATGGGCGCGCACACCACGACCGACGACCCGACCCGCTACCGGCTCTCCGACGACGTCGAGCACTGGAAGCTGAAGGACCCGATCGCCCGGCTGGAGGTCTACCTGCGCCGCAACGGCCTGGTCGACGACGACTTCGTCGAGGCCGTCCGGCAGGAGGCCGACGACCTGGGCCACCACCTGCGCGAGGGCGTCAAGGCGCTGCCGGACCCGAAGCCGATGGACATGTTCGACCACGTCTACGCCGAGGAGACCGAGGAGCTGCGCAGCCAGCGCGAGGGCTACGCGGCCTACCTCGAGACGTTCGAGGGGGCGCGCTGATGGCTGCCACGCAGAAGATCACCCTCGCCAAGGGCCTCAACATGGGGCTGCGCAAGGCGATGGAGGACGACGACAAGGTCCTGATCATGGGCGAGGACGTCGGCAAGCTCGGCGGCGTCTTCCGGATCACCGACGGTCTGCAGAAGGACTTCGGCGAGGACCGCGTGATCGACTCCCCGCTCGCCGAGTCCGGCATCGTCGGCACGGCGGTCGGTCTCGCACTGCGCGGCTACCGACCCGTGGTGGAGATCCAGTTCGACGGGTTCGTCTACCCGGCGTACGACCAGATCGTGTGCCAGGTCGCGAAGATGCACTACCGCTCCAAGGGCCGCTCCAAGATGCCGATGGTCATCCGGATCCCGTTCGGCGGCGGCATCGGCGCGGTCGAGCACCACTCGGAGAGCCCCGAGGCGCAGTTCGCGCACACGCCCGGCCTGAAGGTCGTCGCGTGCTCGAACCCGATCGACGGCTACTGGATGATCCAGCAGGCGATCGCCTCCGACGACCCGGTGATCTTCCTCGAGCCCAAGCGCCAGTACCACGCCGACAAGGCCGACCTCGACGACACCGCGACCCCGGCTCCGCTGTTCACCAGCCGGGTCGTCCGTCGTGGCACCGACGCGACCGTGCTGGCCTACGGGCCGACCGTGAAGACCGCGATGGCGGCGGCCGAGGCGGCGGCGACCGAGGGCACCTCGCTCGAGGTGATCGACCTGCGCACGCTGAGCCCGCTCGACATGGCGCCGGTCTTCGAGTCCGTACGCCGCACCGGCCGGGCCGTGATCACCCACGAGGCACACGTCAACCTCGGGATGGGCGCCGAGGTGGCCGGCCGGATCCAGGAGGAGTGCTTCTACTCCCTCGAGGCGCCGGTGCTCCGGGTGGGTGGCTTCGACACGCCGTACCCCGCCTCCCGGATCGAGGAGGACTACCTCCCCGACCTCGACCGCGTGCTCGACGCCGTCGACCGTTCGCTCGAGTACTAGGAGATTCCTGTGGCCGACTACCTGCTCCCCGACGTCGGTGAGGGCCTCACCGAGGCCGAGATCGTGGCCTGGCGGGTCAAGGAGGGCGACACCGTCCAGATCAACGACATCGTGGTCGAGATCGAGACCGCCAAGTCGCTGGTCGAGCTGCCCTCGCCGTTCGCCGGCGTGGTGACCGCGCTGCTGGTGCCCGAGGGCGAGACCGTGCCCGTCGGCACCCCGATCATCTCGATCGGCGACCCCGCCGACGCTGCTGCGAAGCCCGCGGACGCACCTGCGCCCGCCGCGGCGGACATCGGCGAGATCGACCTGTCCAACCCGGCCGCGTCCGGCGGTGGCGAGGGCGAGAGCCTGGTCGGCCGCAACAAGGCCGACCGCGGCCCCGTCCGCCGCCCCCGCAAGGGCTCCGCCTCGCCGTCGACCGAGGCCGCAGCGGCCACCCAGATGCAGGTCCAGGGAGCCTTCGCCCCCGGCGGCGCCCAGTCGCAGGCGGTCGTCGAGGCCGACGAGCCGGCCGTGCCCGCCACACCGGCCAGCGAGACCGCGCCCGCCACGGACACTCCCGTGCTGGCCAAGCCGCCCGTGCGCAAGCTGGCCAAGGACCTCGGCGTCGACCTCGCGACCGTCACGGCCACCGGCCCGAACGGGTCGATCACCCGCGACGACGTCGACCGCGGCTGATCCGGGTCCGCGCGGACGTCATACGAAACGGCTGCCCCGGCGACCACGCTCGCTATGACGCTGCGGAGCGCGAGCGCCGCGAGCCGATCAAGGGCGTGCGCAAGATGATGGGCCAGGCGATGGTCGACTCGGCCTTCTCCGCGCCCCACGTCACCGAGTGGGTCACCGTCGACGTCACCCGCACGATGGAGTTCGTCGAGCGGCTCAAGACGCGCCGGGAGTTCAAGGACGTCAAGGTCTCGCCGCTGCTGGTGCTGGCCCGGGCGTGCATGCTCGCGATGCGGCGTACGCCGGAGGTCAACTCCTACTGGGACGACGCCGCCCAGGAGATCGTCTTCAAGAGCTACGTCAACCTCGGCATCGCCGCCGCCACTCCGCGCGGGCTGGTGGTGCCCAACGTCAAGGACGCCGAGCGGCTCTCGCTGCTCGACCTGGCCAGGTCGCTCAACGACCTCGCCGCCACGGCGCGCGAGGGCAAGACGCAGCCGGCCGAGATGAGCGGCGGCACCTTCACGATCACCAACGTGGGGGTCTTCGGGGTCGACGCGGGCACGCCGATCATCAACCCGGGCGAGTCCGCGATCCTCTGCTTCGGCGCCGTGAAGAAGCAGCCGTGGGTCGTGGACGACGAGATCGTGGTCCGCCAGGTCACCCAGCTCGCGCTCTCCTTCGACCACCGGCACGTCGACGGGGAGAAGGGCTCGCGCTTCCTCTCCGACGTGGCCGGCGTCATGGAGGACCCCGCAGCAGCACTGCTGTTCTGAGCGAGGGGTCCAGACCGGGGGCGAGTCAGGGGCATACCTGACCCGCAGGTTCACCCGGCGCGGATAGCCTGCAGGCATGGTCAAACCAGGGCGGATCGTGGCCGACCCCGCACGCGAGCGGATCGGCACCCCGGCGACGATCGTCACCTTCATCCGGACGACCGCCTCGATCGTCATCGCCGCCTTCGCGGTCAGCCAGGACAGCAAGACGCTGCTGGTGATCGCGCTGCTCGTGCACTGGGTCGGCGACTCGCTCGACGGCCAGGTCGCTCGGTGGTTCGACTGCGAGACCCGCACCGGCGCCGTGCTCGACATCATGAGCGACCGGCTCTGCGCGGCCGCCTTCTACATCGGCCTGGCCTGGCTCGAGCCCAACCTGGCCCCGGCGGTCTTCGTCTACCTCGCCGAGTTCATGGTGGTCGACAGCTTCCTGTCGATCGCGTTCCTCGCGTGGCCGATCACCAGCCCCAACTACTTCTACGTGATCGACCGCAAGCTGTGGCTGCTGAACTGGTCGCACCCCGGCAAGGCCGTCAACTCCGGCCTGTTCGCGATCCTGCTGCTCGTGACCGGCTGGATGTGGGTCGGGCTGGCGATCGCCGTCGTGCTGCTGGTGCACAAGAGCATCTCGCTGGTGAAGCTGATGCGGCTGGGCCTGCCGCTCTCGGACGCGCCGCTGCCCTACCTCGAGGACGCGGAGCGGCAGTTCGGGATGGACCTCGGCTCCGGGTCGTTCACGCCCCCCTCGACAGAGGTGACCGAGCCGGTTCGCCGGTGAAGCTGGTCCTGACGACGCTGGTCGTCTCCTTCGGGTCCGCCCTGCTCCCGTTCGTCAACATCGAGGCCTACCTCGCGGCCGTCGGAGCGGCGGTGGACGGCGCCGCCCTGTGGGGCATCGCCGCGGCCGCGGCGGTCGGGCAGACGGCGGGCAAGGTGCTGCTGTACTACGCCGCCGAGTGGACGATGAACCTGCCCTGGCTGAGGAAGAAGATGGCCCAGCCGAAGTGGCAGGCGTCGTACGCCCGCTGGCAGGAGCGGATCAACACCCACCCCGGCCAGACCGCCGCGATCCTGTTCGCCTCCGCCTCCATCGGCTTCCCACCGCTCTACGTGATCGCCGTGCTGGCCGGGCAGCTGAAGGTGAACATCTGGCTCTTCGTGAGCACCTGCCTGGTCGGCCGGTTCCTCCGCTTCCTCGCGCTCGTCGGTGCGGCGGACTGGCTGGTGAACCTGTTCTGAGGGCTGTCAGTTTCACAACCGGGATTGCGAAACCGACAGCTCAGCCGCCGTCCTTGAACCGCACCAGCCCCGCCATCGTGGGCATGTACGCCGCACCGTCGGGGCCGAGGTAGATCGAGGCGTAGTGGTTGTTCCACTGGATCCCGTTGCCGGTGCGCTGCATCCAGCGGGTCTTGCCGGTGCGGATGTCGATCGCGGTGAAGTACCAGCTGTCGTCGAGCGGGGTCGAGGCCTTCTTCGAGTAGACGTACACCAGCCCGTTGCCCAGCGAAGCCTTCGGCACCGAGGTCGGGGCGGTGACCGGGCTGGTCCAGGCGACCCGGCACTTCGAGCCCTCGAGGACCACCCGGGCGACACCCGGCGAGGTGGTCCGCCCGCCGATCGTCGACTGGGGTCCCTCGTAGCCGTAGTTGTTCTCGGCGATCACCGCACGGCCCGCGGCGACCAGGCTGTTCTCGGTGGCCGAGGTGCCGGCCCCGAACACCGGCGCCTTGCAGATCAGCCGGTTCTTCGGGTTGCCGTCGCGCTTGTAGAACAGCACGTTCATCCGCGGCTCGGCGTTGTCGGTGATCACGACGAGGTCCTTGCCGATCAGGGTCGGCGTCGTACCCGACCCCTGGGAGAGCTGGCCGGGCTTCTGCCGCGTGCCCCGGTCGTACGTCGCCGCCCACCGCACCTGCGGCATCCCGTTCTTGTCGGCGACGAGCGTCAGCAGCCGGTGGTCGGTCACCACGTAGACGGCGCCGGTCTCGTCGGCCGCGAGGGAGTTGAAGATCGCCTCGCCGGGGAACGTGCGCAGCTTCGAGGCGCCGGTCTTCGGGTCGATCGTGCCGACGCGGCCGCCCTTGGTCGCGAAGAAGATCCGGCCCTTCCAGTCCGGCATCGTCGCGGTCATGCAGTCGCCCTCGGGGATCGTGGGCGAGAAGGTGCGGGTGCGCGACAGCGAGGTGGCGCCCGACCGTCGACCTCCCACATCTGGTTGCCGGTGGTGAGCACGTAGGCGCGGTCCTGCTTGTCGAGGTAGAAGTAGGTGCCGCCGCACAGGTCGCTGAGCGGGTTCGCGCCCGAGGTCAGGTCACGCGCCGGCATGTCCAGCGAGGCGATCTGGTCGAGCGTCGTCGGGTCGATCAGCCGCATCGTGAAGCCCTGCGCGCCGCCGCACAGGCCGACGATGCGCTTGCGCGAGTCGAAGGCGATGGTGGCGCACTCGGAGACGCCGTAGCTCGCCGAGCGCACCTGCAGGTCGCGGCCGAGCGGTCCGCTGACCGTGTAGGCGTCGGAGGCGTAGGCGTCGTTGTGCATCGAGTTGGTGCCCGTGGCCGACATGTAGGGGTGCGCCGGGATCGCCGGGTGGGCGATCGGCTGCTTGGTCGCCGGCGTGCCCGTGAACGACTCGCTGAGCAGGTCGGTGGGCAGCGGCGGGATCGGCAGCGGGCTCGGCGGTCACCTGGGTAGGCACGAGGAGGAGCGCCCCCGCCGCCAATGTCGACAGGACCACTCGTGTTCTGGGCATGACCGGTCAACGACCCCGGGCAGGCGGGGTTACTTCCGGCGCATCGCCTTGACGCGCGTCACAGCGCTGGAGACGACGTCCATCGCGCCGAGCACGATCTTCGGCACGTCCATGCCTTCGGGCTTCATCGGGTGCAGCAGGGCGTCGGTGCCGCCGTCGGCGAAGACCACCGAGCCGACGAGGAGGCTGGCGTCGTCGGAGAGCAGGAACGCGATCAGCGCCGCGACCTCCTCGGGGCGGCCGGGACGGTCGAGCGCGGTCGGGTAGGCGTCCGCGAAGACGCCGAGCTTGGGGTCCTGGCGCAGCTGGTCGGTCATCGGGGTGGCGATCATCCCGGGCGCGACGGCGTTCACGCGGATCCCGGCACCGGCCCACTCGGGCTTGATCCCCTCGCGCCGGGCCCAGTACGCCAGCGCCGCCTTCGTCGCCGGATAGATCTGTACGGCGTCCTCGGTCGACGCGAGTCGTCGGGCCTTCTCCTCGTCGTCGGTGAGGCAGGCGGCCGTCACCTCGGCGCTCCACCCGGGCTGGCAGGTGATCGAGTTCGAGCTGACCAGGACGACGCTCGAGCCGTCTGCGAGCAGCGGGCGCAGCCCGGTCACCAGGGCGAGCGCGCCGAAGTAGTTCAGCGAGACCACGAGCTGGGGGTCGGTGTCGGTCAGGCCGGCCACACCCGCGCACGGGACGACGCCGTCCACGTGGTCGGTGAGCTCGCCGACCGCGGCCACGGCGGCCTCGCGGCCCGAGGCCGTCGACAGGTCCCCGGTCACCTCCGCGTCGTGCAGGTCGACCCCGATGACCGTGTGCCCGTCGGAGCGCAGTCGCGAGGCGAGCGCGGCTCCGATGCCCGAGGCGGAGCCGCTGACGACGTACGTGCCCATCAGGAGGCGGCAGCCCTGAGGTTCGCGCCCATCTTGGCGATGAACTGCTCGACCTCTTCGGCGCTCTTGTCGGGCAGGCCGAAGAGCACCTCGTCGACGCCCAGCTCGGCCCAGCGCTCCAGCTGCCCGGGCTCGAGCCGGCTGGTCACGAGTACGACGATCCGCGGCTTGCCGTCGCGGCCCTTCGCGGCCCACGACTCGTTGAGCGCTGCGACCCGCTCCTCGATGTCGGTCTCGATGGGCGTGGTGATCCACCCGTCGGCGTTGGCCACGATCCAGTCGAAGTTCTTCGGGGTGCCGCCGGCGCCGACCAGGATCGGGATGCGCGGCTGCTGCACCGGCTTGGGCCAGGCCCAGCTCGGCTTGAGGTGCGCGAACTCCCCGTCGTACGACGCCACCTCGTTGCCCCACAGCTGCTGCATCAGCTCGAGGTACTCGCGCAGGACGGTGCGCCGCTTCTTGCCGGGAACCCCGTGGTCCTCGAGCTCCTCGACGTTCCAGCCGAACCCGACGCCCAGCGTGACGCGACCACCGGACAGGTGGTCGAGCGTGGCCAGGGTCTTGGCCAGCGTGATCGGGTCGTGCTCCATCGGCAGCGCCACCGCGGTGCCCAGCCGGATCGTGCTCGTCACCGCCGCCGCGGTCGCCAGCGCGATCCACGGGTCGAGGATGCGCAGGTAGCGGTCGTCGGGGATCTCCCCGCCCGTCCCGGGGTGCGCCGAGTCACGGCTGGTCGGGATGTGGGAGTGCTCGGGCACGTAGAACGCGTGGAAGCCCGCGTCCTCGGCCGCCCGCGCGGCGTCCGCCGGGGTGATGCCCCGATCGCTGGTGAAGAGCACCACGGAGAGGTCCATGGAGCCATTCAAACTGAAACACGTTCTAGTGTCGAGGGAAGCGGGGAGTGGCCTCAGCCACGCGTGGCGTACCAGTCGTCGACGAGGTCCTGCTCCTCCGCACGGCTCAGGCCGGTGCGCGGGGCATCGGGGGTGGCGCGCAGCCAGGCCAGGGTGTCGACGGCGGTCTCGCCGACCGGCCGGGTGGTCAGCCCGGCCGCGAAGGCGGCCGAGACGTCGTGGGAGGTCATCCCGCGGGCGTCCGCCGGGAGCCACAGCGGGAGGGAGCGGGGTCCCGACCAGTAGGTGACCCCGCGCTCGAGCAGGAAGTCGGCCGGCGCCCAGAGCACGTCGGCACCGCCGTCGACCGCAGTCGCGACCTCGGCGACCAGGTCACCCAGACGCTGGACCTCGCCGGTCGCGTCGTACACACCGGTGAGCCGCTTCTCGGCCGCGGTGACGATCCACGCCGCCAGGTCGCGTACGTCGATCGCCTGGGTGTCGCGGTCCGGTGACTCCGGCGCGAGCACCTCCCCGGCCTCCGCCAGCCGCTCGGCCCAGTAGGTGAACCGGCCGCTGGGGTCGCCCGGCCCGATGATCAGCCCGGGGCGTACGACGAACGCCTCCCGGGCCCGCGCCTGCACGTCCTGCTCGCAGGCGACCTTGGCCGAGCCGTACGCCTCCGCGCTGTCCTGCTCGACCTCGTCGGTGACCGGCGGCAGCAGCTCGAGCGTCTCGGGGGTGCCGCCGGGGACCGAGTGGTCGGCGTACACGCTGATCGTGGAGACGAACGTCCAGTGCGCATCGGCGAGGTGGTCCAGCGCCTCGCGCGACCCAGCGCGGCGAACGGGCCACGTCGACGACCGCGTCCCACTCGCCCTCGAGCGCGGACCAGTCGGGCGCCGCGCGGTCGAGGAAGACGTGCCGCGCCCCCTCCGGCACGGAGCCCGACTCGCCGCGCGCCGCGCAGGTCACGTCGTGGCCACGGGCGACGGCGTCGGCCGCCACGGCCTGGGAGAGGAACTGGGTGCCGCCGAGCACGAGCAGATGCATGGGTCCAACCTGCTCTCGATCCGCCACCAGGACAAGCACCGTGCGCCGTCCGCGCGGACCCCCTAGGCTCTGCGCTCGTGAGACGACTCCTGGCCGTGCTGGTCGCCCTGGCCGCGCTGGCGGCCTCCGTGCTCGTGGCTTCCCCGGCCGAGTCCGCCCCGCCGAAGTGGCGCGGCGTGCTGACCTTCGACAAGAACTGGGGCAACCAGTTCAACTCGAAGATCACCTGGCGGGTCTACGAGCGCCAGGCCGGGAAGTGGAAGCTGACGCTCGCCAAGAGCTGGCGCGCCGGGTCGGGCCTGCCCGGCAAGGTCGGCCGCAACTCCTGCGTGACCTCGAAGGGCTGGCTGCCCAACGGCACCTACCGGATGCGGCAGCACAACGACTACCACGGCAACGTCATCAAGGGCCGGGCCTTCCGCCTCGACGACAAGGCCTGCCCGAACGGCAAGGTCAGGCACCAGCTGTTCATCCACTCCGAGCAGGGAGCGCGCAACAGCCAGTGCCGCGACCGCAAGGGCGACCAGGCCTGTCGCTGGGAGTGGCCGAAGTTCAACGACTACAAGTCCTACGGCTGCATCAAGATGGCGCCCGGAGACCTCCGCGAGCTGGTCAACGTCTACCACCAGCACTTCGGCGCGGGGGTGCGCTACTCGAAGGCGCGGGTCGTGCTGCGGGTGATCAACTAGCCGAGTGGCTTGGCCATCAGCGAGACCAGGTGGCCGCCCGCGACGCGTTGGCCGACCTCGGTGTAGCCGCGCGCCCGGTGGAAGGCGAGTGACGGCTCGTTGGGCGGGTCCAGGTTGACCTCGAGGGCGAAGACGGGTCGTCCGCAGCTGCCCTCGAGCTCGTCGTAGACCTGCGAGCCCAGCCCGCGACGCTGGAAGTCCTCGTGGATGACGATGCGGTCGAGGTAGCCGAAGTCGGGGTAGCGCTCGGAGAACCACGCGAAGTTCTCCCCGTCGTACGCCGAGCCGGCGGCGAAGGTGATCACGAACCCGCCGAACCCGCCGTCCACCTCGATCACGTCGGCGCGGTCGGCCCAGCCGAGCAGCTCGAGCAGGCGCGGCCGGTCCAGCGGCGCCAGCAGCTCGACGTGCCGCTCGTTGAGCGCGAGCACGTCGTCGTGGTCGGCTGGCGTGATCGGGCGCAGGGTGGCGTTGGTCATCCGTCCAGGAACCGAACGCCCGGTGGCTTCCTCGCTGAGCTCCCACAGCCGGCGCTGCGCCTCGCGGTCGTGCGCCAGCCTGCGGGCGTTGACGATCCGCGGGTGGCCCTTGAACTGCAGCAGCCCGTCCGGCCCGACGTACGTCGACCCCGGGAGGTCGGCCGTCGCGGCCATCAGCGTCGGCAGCGCCCCGAGCGAGGCGGGCTGGCCGACCGCCGAGAACACCGCCTGGAGGATCGTCGCGGTGAACCGCATCCGCTCGGCGGTGTTGCCGGTGTTGCGCCCGGTGCCCATCAGGCCGGTGGCGGAGTAGCCGGGGTGGGCGGCGAGGCCCTTGACCGGGAGGCCCTGCTCGCGGCAGCGGCGGTCGAGCTCGAAGAGGAACAACAGGTCGGCGAGCTTCGAGGCGAAGTAGGCCTGCCACCGGCCGTAGCGACGGCTCTGGTCCTGCGGGTCGTCCAGCGGTGCCTTGCGCGCCATCCGGCTGCCCTGGGAGCTGATCGCGACCACGCGCCCGTCGCCGGAGTCCACCAGCCGGGGGAACAGCAGCCCGGTCAGGGCGAACGGGCCGAAGTAGTTGGTGGCCATCTGCAGCTCGAGCCCGTCGGCCGTGCGGTGGTGCGGCGTGGCCATCACCCCGGCGTTGTTGATCAGCAGGTGCAGCGGCTCGGTGACCTGGTCTGCGGCCTTGCGGACCGAGCTCAGGTCGGAGACGTCGATCTCCAGCGGGCGGAGGGTGGCGCCCGGCACCTCGCGCCTGATCCGCTCGACGGTCTTCTCCAGCTTGGCCGGGTTGCGGGCGCCGAGGATCACCTCTGCGCCGTGGCGGGCCAGCTCGAGCACGGTGGACTCACCGATCCCGCTGGTCACCCCCGTGACCAGCGCGCGTCGGCCGGTCAGGTCGGGGATGTCGGCGAGGGACCAGCCCTCGGACGTCACGGGGTGACCGCCAGCGACTCGACCAGCGCGCGTCCGATCGCCTGGTCACCCGCGATCTCCGGCTCGGTCCTCGAGGGGTGCCGCCGTCCTCCGGCGAGGACGACGAAGTCCTCGGGGGTGAGGGTCACGGTCGTGGTGGGCTCGCCGTCGTCCTCCACGACCGCCGCTCGGCCGTCGTCACCGACCCGTACCGTCCAGGCGAGCCCGGCCTCGGGGACGGCGACGTGGACGGTCGTCCCCGGCGGCGGCGAGACCCGCTTGCCGACGACCATCGGCAGCGCCCGTCCGAACACGCGCGAGCACGTGCGCGGCGGCGGGGCCGTCGTACCCGCCCGGGCGACCGATCGCACGACGGATGTCCTGCTCGTGCATCCATACGTCCACGGGCCGGTTGTTCAGCAGCGTCTGGAAGTCCCAGGGGATGTCGCCGGGAGTCTTCGGCGGCGCTGCCTTCGGGTCGGTCGGAGGCTCGGCCTGCAGCGCCGCGTGCCGGGTGGCCACCGCCTGCTCGATCTCGTCGGCCACGGAGTCCAGGTCGCGCTCGCGGCGTGCGAGCACGCCCTGCTCGGTGTAGTAGCTCATCAGGCTCTTCAGGTGAGGAGCCTCGGCCACCTCGATCGGTCTCCTCGGGCGCGCCGGCCAGGACGGCCTCGAGGTGCGCGGTGTGGGCGACGATGTCCCGGACGCTCCAGCCCTCGAGGTCGGTCGGCAGGTCCCACTGCTCCGGCGGGATCTCGCGGGCCAGCGCGACGAAGTCGGTGCAGGCGCGGCGCCAGGTCTCGACCAGCCCGGCCAGTCGGGCGTCGGCGTCAGTCATGGCGGACAGCGTACGGCGGCCCGCCTGCCCTCGCCGACGTGTGTCAGGAGGGCGGACGGGCCGCCGTGGAAGAGGCTCAGGCGGGCGGGTCGACGCGCCGCTCCTCGACGACACGCGTCGAGCGGGTGCGCTGGTTGTTCATCACGAGGGCCAGCACGATGGCGAGCGCTCCGACGATGATCAGGATCCAGCCGAGCGTGTCGGTGGCCACCACGTCGTCGACGCTGGCGGGCAGGTCGATCACGTCGAGGGCGAAGATCAGGCCGAGCAGCAGGAGGACGACTCCGAGTCCGATTCCCATGGCGGTGCTCCCTTCGGGTTGCCCGGAAGTGGGCTCCCGAGTTCAACTCAGCCGCGCATGCCGTTCCAGCGGGCGGACACGGCGCTGGCAGACTAGGATGCGCCTCGTCGAGGTCCATCAGCGACAGGTCGGTCGCCTCGGCGATGGCGAGCTCGGCGGTCAGCTTGGGCAGGTTGTGGTGCGCGAAGAACTGCGCGGCCGCGACCTTGCCCTCGTAGAACGCCTTGTCCTGGGCGGAGACCTCGCCGGAGAGCTTCTCCAGCGCGACCTCGGCGCCGCGCGAGCAGCAGCCAGGCGCAGACGACGTCGCCGAGCACCATCAGCAGGCGGGTGGTGTTCAGCCCGACCTTGTAGATGTTCCTGATGTCGCCACCCTCGGCGGACTCGTCCGCGCTCATCAGGGTGTTGATCATCAGCCCGACGAGCCCCTGGGCGTCCTCGAGCGCCTTGGCGAGCAGCTCGCGCTCGACCTTGAGGCGACCGTTGCCGGCCTCGCTGTTGATGAACTGCTCGATCTCGTTGGCGAGGAAGCCGAGCGCCTTGGCCTGGTCCTTGACGATCTTGCGGAAGAAGAAGTCCTGGCCCTGGATCGCGGTCGTGCCCTCGTAGAGGGTGTCGATCTTGGCGTCGCGGACGTACTGCTCGATCGGGTACTCCTGCAGGAAGCCCGACCCGCCGCAGCGTCTGCAGCGACTCGGTGCCGAGCAGCACCCACGAGCGCTCCGAGCCGTAGCCCTTCACGATCGGCAGCAGCAGGTCGTTGACGCGCATCGCGAGCTCGTCGGTCTCGCCGTTGTGCTCGGCGATCTGGACGCGGTCCTGCCACGAGGCGGTGTAGAGCACCAGCGAGCGCATCGCCTCCGAGAAGGACTTCTGCACCATCAGCGAGCGGCGTACGTCGGGGTGGTGGGTGATCGTGACGCGCGGGGCCGTCTTGTCGGCGGCCTGGCTCAGGTCGGAGCCCTGCACGCGGCTCTTGGCGAACTCCAGCGCGTTGAGGTAGCCGGTCGAGAGCGTGGCGATGGCCTTGGTGCCGACCATCATCCGGGCGTTCTCGATGACCTGGAACATCTGCGCGATGCCGTCGTGGACCTCGCCGAGCAGGTAGCCCACGGCCGGCTCGCCGCCGCCGACACCGGGGTCGCCGAAGGTGACCTCGCAGGTGTTGGAGACCTTGATGCCCATCTTGTGCTCGACGTTGGTGACGTAGGCGCCGTTGCGCTCGCCGAGCTCACCGGTCTCCACGTCGAAGTGGTACTTCGGCACGATGAACAGGCTCAGGCCCTTGGTGCCCGGGCCACCGACGCCCTCGACGCCCACCGGGCGCGCGAGCACCATGTGGATCGACGTTGTCGCAGAGGTCGCTCTCGGCCGAGGTGATGAAGCGCTTGACGCCCTCGATGTTCCAGGTGCCGTCGTCGTTCGCGGTGGCCTTGGTGCGGCCCGCGCCGACGTCGGAGCCGGCGTCGGGCTCGGTGAGCACCATCGTGGTGTTCCAGCCCCGGTCGACGATGAGCTGGGCGATCTTCTTGTCGCGCTCGTTGCCGTTGCGGTAGAGGATGCCGGCGAACATCGGGCCGGCGCCGTACATCCAGATGGCGGGGTTGGCGCCGAGCACGAGCTCGCCGAGCGCCCAGTTGAGGCTGGAGGGGGCGGGGGTGCCGCCGAGCTCGGCCATCGTGCCGAGGCGCCAGTACTCGGCGTCCATCCACGCGGCGTAGCTCTTCTTGAACGACTCGGGCAGCGGTGCGGTGCTGGTCTTCGGGTCGAAGACGGGCGGGTTCTGGTCGGCGTCGGCGAACGACTCGGCGAGCTCCTCGCGAGCCAGCCGGTCCACCTCGCCCAGGATCGAGCGCGCGGTCTCGGCGTCGACGTCGGCGAACGGGCCCTCGCCGAGGACCTCGTCGCGCTTGAGCACCTCGAAGAGGTTGAACTCGATGTCGCGGATGTTGCTCTTGTAGTGGCTCACGGACCCACCTTTTCTGAGGGCTTCGGGGAATGGCCGGCCAGTGGGGCCGCCCTTGCTACCGACGAGTTCTACCAGTCAGTAACAACAAGTATCGGTCGCAGAACGAGCCGACGCAAGCATTTCGGGCAGGTCTGTGACGAAGGCCAAACTCCGGTTTCGGACGCGAAAACCCGCACAAATGCGGTCCACGGCGAGTCGATCTGGTCAGTAAATCCGAGCAATCTGACAGACTTCGCACATGCGCGTCTCCGCCAAGGCCGACTACGCCCTCCGGGCGCTCATCGAGATCGCCAACCGCGACGACGGTCGGCCGGTGAGCGCCGAGGAGCTCGGCAAGCTGCAGGAGATCCCGCACGGCTTCCTCCAGGCGATCCTCGCCGACATGCGCCGCGCGGGGATCGTGGTCAGCCAGCGTGGGCAGTCCGGCGGCTGGCGCCTGGCCGCGAAGGCCTCCGACGTCACCGTCGCCGACGTCATCCGCGCCGTGGACGGTCCGCTGGTGAGCGTCTACGGCCTGCGGCCCGAGGCGGTCTCCTACAACGAGTCCGCGGAGGTCCTCCAGCACGTCTGGATCGCGGCCCGTACGTCGCTGCGCGAGGTGTTCGAGCACGTCACCATCGAGTCGCTGGCCACCCGGGCGCTGCCCAAGGACGTGATGGACCTCACCGTCGACGACGACGCCTGGAAGCCGCACTGAGCCTGGCCGCCTGACGCGCCCGAACGACGCTGACCCTGGCCGGGTCACGCGATTCTCGACTTTTCAACAATTTTGACGATGCCGGGCACGGCCGTGCCGAACGACCCTTGGTGAGCCACCGATCCGTCGCATGAAGCGCGAGGGGAATCGGGGGGGAACCCCTCACACCAAGGAGAAAAACCATGAAGAAGCTCATCGCAGTCCCGATCGTGGCCGTCGTCGCGGCCGTCGGTGCCGCCTCGGCCGCCGGCTTCGCCGGTGGCGTCAGCGCCGGCCCCGTCCAGTCCGGCCAGACCAACGACCTCGCGTGCGCGTACAGCGCGTCGCGTCGTCGAGTGGGGCACCGACGAGCAGCACAGCCCGTCCCGACCGTGGACAACGCCGCTGATCAAGCTGACCGACTCGGAGTGCCAGGGCCAGGCCGTCCACCTGATCGCGCTGAACTCCAACGGGTACCGAGATGGCTCGCTTCGCGCAGCGTCGGCTCAGCCCCGGCCTGGCTCCGGGTGCGCAGTTCGTGCGGGTCAACGCGCCACGCCGGCGGGATCCCGGTCGAGAACCTGAACGCCATTCGCATCACGGTGGACCCGGGCTACCCGGGCATGCCCGTCGGTGGCGAGAACGCCCGCTACTGAGCAACAGCGTCTTCGGTAGTGGTGGCGCCCCTGCGAGGGGCGTCACCACTACCGTGCCAGTCACCAGACCCGAAGGAGGTCCAGATGAAGCGATACCTGCTGAGCCGCAAGATGCTCGGCAACGTCGTCATCCTGGGCCTGCTCGGGATCTGGTTCGCGCTGCTCGGCCCGACGGCCTTCGGCGGTCCCGCCGGGTACATCGAGGTGTCCGGCCACAGCATGGACGGCACCTACAAGACCGGTGACCTGATCCTCACCCGGGACCAGGACACCTACGCGAAGGGCGACATCGTCACCTTCAAGGTGTACGACGGCGCCGGCCAGGTGATCCACCGCATCACCGGCGGCAACGGCGACACCGGCTACACCACCCAGGGTGACAACAACCCCGACCCCGACCCGTGGCACCCGACCGACGAGGAGATCGTCGGCAAGTCGTGGGTCCGCTTCGAGGGCAAGGCCTGGGTGCTCCACCTGCCCCAGCGCCCCTGGTTCGTCGGCGCGGCTGCCGGCCTCATCACGCTGCTCGTCCTCGGTCTGGACGGCAAGCCCCGCAAGCGTCGCTCCGACGAGGAGCCGGTGGAGCCCGTCGCGGACGAGGGTCTCGTGCCCGAGCCGCAGGACCTCCCCGGGACGACGCCGAAGGTGCCCGCGCAGCGCACCGACTCCACCCCGGCCGTCGCGCCGGAGCTCGTGCCGCTGCACTCCGCCGAAGGGCGACTGATGCAGGCGCGCTTCGTCCCGGCCTGGGCCTTCGCCCTGCTCGCGGCCTTCCTCCTCGTCCCGGCGCTGGTGCAGCGGCCGGCAGCGGCCACCCAGCTGCAGGTGACGGCTGCGCCCATCCAGACCTGGAAGATCGACCACGGGCTCCCCGAGCTCGCCGACCTCGGAGTCGACCTCAGCGACGTGCGGCGATCTCGAGGACTACGACGAGATCGTCGCCGGCACCGACGACGACGACGTGCTCTCCGGAGGCCAGGGCCGACAGATCCTGGTCGGACTCGGCGGGGACGACCTCATCCGTGGCGGGAACCACGACGACTGCCTGCTCGGTGGTCTGGGCGACGACCAGCTCGTCGGGGACAACGGCAAGGACGTGCTCGTCGGCGGTAGGGGGGCCGACGAGCTCGATGGTGGCAACGGCCAGGACCTGCTGGACGCCGGCGACGACGAGGGCGACACCTGCGTCGAGAGCAACGGACCCGACGAGCAGCTCGGCTGCGACGCGGACCCGGAGGAAGAGCTCACCGGCGTCGGACGAAGCGGAGTCCGTGGAGCCGAGGCCGGCACCGTCGGGGGATGGTCACTCCGGCCCGTCAGGTGACGGCGACGCCGATCCCAAGGGTCCGCAGGCTCCTGGCCAGTCCCCGACGGATCCGCCGGGATCCGGGAACCAGGGCGGCGACGAGCAGCCGGCTGCTCCCGCACCCGCCGCGGAGCAGGACGCACCCGAGGGGCCGGCCGCCGACGAGACGCAGGTCACCGTTCCCTGATCTGGTGGTCACCTCGCGTTCACCTGCTGGTGGTGGACGTTGGCGAGACTCGGTGGCATGGCACGACGAAAGCTGATCTGGCACATCGGACTGGCCCAGGCTCCGCGAGCGGTGATCCCGGCGAACCTCGCTGCTCACGCGCGAGGCGATCGAGGCCGCCGGTGTGCAGTCCGTCGCCACGGCCGAGCAGGCCCGGCTGGCCACCCACGAGGTGCTGCGCACCCACCGCGACGCGGGACTCTCGATCCAGCAGGTCGAGGGCACGTGGGCGCGGATCTGTGACCGCGTCTGGGCGCACAAGGGTGTCTCGGTGCTGTCGACCCCCGACCTGTGCGCGGCCGACAAGGACCAGATCCGGTTCGCCCTCGACCCGTTGATCGGCATCGAGGTGCACCTCGTGGTGACCCTCGAGTCGTTCTCGCAGCAGCTGTACGGCGGCTGGCTGGCCGAGCTGCGGTCCGGACGGGCCACCGGCTGGGACACCTACGTCGGCCGGGTGCTCGAGCACGTCACCGACGGTGTCCGCGAGCACCGTCAGGCCGAGCGCTTCTGGGCCGGCCACGAGCTCGCGTCGATCCTGGCCCGCTGGGGGTGGACCTTCCACTCCGACCGGCTGCACGTGGTCGCGCAGGAGGGAGTGGACGCGCACTGGCGCGAGTTCGCGCGGCTGGCCGGCCTGCCCGCGGACGACCTCGCGTGCGTCGTACCTCCCTATGCCGACCCCGCCGGAGTCGCCGTGCTCCGCAAGGTGAACCGCCAGCTCGAGGCACCGATCGGCCGGTCGTCGGCCGACCTGCTGACGGGTACACGATCCGGACCGTGCGGCGCTGCCGGTCGCGCCCACCGGCGCGCTCCAGCCGCTCGTCGAGCGGTGGCGCGCCACCCTCGACCAGGCCGGCCACGACGTGCGTGGCGACCTCGCGATGCTGGTCGACGACGTCCCGGAACGCGCCCTCCCGGGGCACCGGGACCAGCTCGGTGTCGCCGTCGACGCGCTCGCCGAGGCACTCGCGGAGAACACCCGGCTGCAGGCTCGCGTGACCGACCTCGAGCACGAGCGCGACAAGCTGGACCGCAAGCGACGCAAGTGGAAGGAGCGGGCCAAGACGGGACCCGCTCGCTGAGACGGTTCCAGAGGAGGGCGCGCAGCGCCCGTCTCGAAGGGCTCAGCGCTTGACGGCGTACGTCACGTGCGTGGCGTACGGCGAGGAGTGGACCCGGATCTTCTCCAGGTCGACGTCCTGCTCGAAGCCCTCGAACAACCGCTTGCCGCTGCCGAGCACGACGGGCGCCGTCGAGAGCGCCAGCACGTCCACGTGCCCGCCGGTCAGCGCCTGCCGGATCACGTCGGCTCCGCCGCCGACCGCGACGTCCTGGTCACCGGCCGTCTCGCGGGCCAGCTCCATCGCGCGGTCGAAGTCGTCGACGAACCGGAATCCGGTCGACGGGTCGGGTTCGTCCTCGGTGCGGTGCGTGACGACGTACAGCGTCCCGCCGAAGGGGTTCGTGCCGCCCCACGCGCCCGCGGCGTCGTACATGCCCCGGCCGACGATGCCCGCACCCATGTTGCCGGTCAGGCTGTCGAAGAACTCCTTGTCGGCGCCCTCCATGTTGCCGACCTCGTGCTCGGTCTCGTAGGTCCAGGGCCCGCCCATCACCCAGTAGTGCAGGCGTTCCCCGCCGGTGCCGAGCCCGTTGCCCGGCCCGTCGTCGGGGCCGGTGACGTAGCCGTCGACCGACGTCGTGATGCTCGCGATGACGCGTCCGGTTGCTGAGTCCATGGTTCTCTCCTCTGCTCATCCCTGTAGACCGACCGCGCACCGGGAACTCATCGCGCAGAAAACTGGAACACGTTACAGTTCCGGGATGATCGAGTCTGAGTTCGTCACCTGGGAAGCCCCCGACGGTGACCACCCCGTACGCCGCCTCTCCCAGCGCTCCTACGACCTCGTCTCGCGCAAGCAGAAGGACGAGTGGCTCACGCTGTGGGCCGAGGACTGCGTGATCGAGGACCCGGTCGGTCCGTCGTTCTTCGACCCCGAGGGCAAGGGCCACCACGGGCCGGAGGGCGTCAGCGCCTTCTGGGACATGGCGATCGCGCCGGTCAAGGAGTTCCACTTCACCATCCGCGACTCCTTCGCCAACGGCAACGCGTGCGCCAACATCGGCACCTTCTCGACCGTCCTCGAGGACGGCAGCCTGGCCGACACCGACCTGATCGCGGTCTACCGCGTCAACGACGAGGGCTTGCTCGTCTCGATGGCCGCCCACTGGGAGATCGAGCGGACGATGGCCACGGTGCGCAAGCCGGAGTAGCGGCGCTCGTCAGCCGACGATGTCGACCCGGGCGGCGACCCACTCGACCAGGGGGCGCAGGGAGCGCCAGTCGGCGCGCACCCGGTCGAGCAGGGCCGGGGTGTTCAGGTTCTCGAAGCCGTAGGGCTTGCCGAGCGCCATCGACTTGTAGCGCAGCAGGTCGATCCGGGGGTGGTCGGCGGCGTACCCGCGCGGCGTGGTCTTCAGCTGCTCGCCGCGGATCTCGAAGCCGTCGGCCCGGAGTCCTTCGACGATGCCTTCGAGCTCCTTGCCGGAGTGCTCGGTGTCGATGGCGGTGCGGATCCGGGCCAGGTCGGGGCCGCCGGCGTGGTAGTAGCCGGCGCCGACCCGGACGCCCGGTGAGCCGATCTCGACGTACCAGCCGGTCGCCGGACCCACGGCGACGAACGCGCCCTGGTGGTTCTTGTACGGCGTCTTGTCCTTCGCGAAGCGCACGTCGCGGTAGGGGCGGAACACCTTCGCCTGACCGAACTCCTCGGCCAGCGCGCCGGTGAGCGCGAGCATCGGCTCGCGCACGCACGCGTCGTAGACGTGCTTGTGGGCCGACCAGAACGACTTGGTGTTGTCGAGCTCGAGGTCGTCGTAGAAGTCGAGCGCTGCCTCAGGAAAACCTTCAAATGCCATGGAGCGGATGACGAGATTCGAACTCGCGACATCGACCTTGGGAAGGTCGCGCTCTACCAACTGAGCTACATCCGCGCATCGGTCCCCGGGAATTCACCCGGGCAGGCCCGACGGGGGAGAGGTTACCCGACTCGGGAGGGCGCCTCGATCGGGGCCAGCGCCGGTCGCTTGGGCGAGACGGAGTCGCCGGAGGACCGTCCGGTGAGGCGGCGGTGGACCCACGGGGCGAGGAACTCCCGCGTCCACGCGGCGTTCTCGCGCAGCCGCTCCGAGCGCGTGAGCACCGGCCGTGCCGCCCGCGCCAGGCGCTGCTCGTCGTGGTCGATGCCGAGCGCCTCCAGCACCGCGAAGGCGATGTGCTGGTGCCCGACCGGGTTGAGGTGCATCCGGTCGGTGTCCATCACCTCGGCGATCGCCTGGTCGCGCATCCGCCACATGTCCACGAGGGTCGCGCCGTGCGCGTCGCTGATCTCGCGCGCGAACTCGTTGAAGATCGCCATCCGGCCGCGCATCGCGGCGTAGATGCCCTGGCCGCCGGGGTCGAAGATCGTGAACATCACGACGTGGGCGCCGGAGGCGGCGAGGCGACCGACCCCTGCGTCGTACGCCGCCGCGAGGTCGTCGAGGTCGACCCGGGGACGCAGCACGTCGTTGGCGCCGGCGTGGATGCTGACCAGGTCAGGGGCGAGCGCCAGGGCGGGGTCGACCTGCTCCTCGAGGATCGGGCGGAGCTTGCGCCCCCGGATGGCCAGGTTGGCGTAGCCGAACCCGTCGGTGCGGGTGGCGAGCACCTCGGCCACCCGGTCGGCCCAGCCACGCAGCCCGTTGGGTCGGGTCGGGTCCGGGTCGCCGACGCCCTCGGTGAACGAGTCGCCGAGGGCGACGTACCTGTGGAACGGCATGGGCGACATTGTGCAGGTAGGTTGTCCGCGTGCTGCTCTCCGACCGCGACATCCTGGCCGAGATCGAGGCGAAGCGGATCTCCGTGGAGCCCTACGACGCGTCGATGATCCAGCCCTCGAGCATCGACTTCCGCCTCGACCGCTACTTCCGGGTCTTCGAGAACCACCGCTACCCGCACATCGACCCGGCCGTCGACCAGTCGGACCTCACCCGGATCGTGGAGGCGCAGGGCGAGGAGCCGTTCATCCTGCATCCCGGGCGAGTTCGTGCTCGGCTCCACCTTCGAGGTGGTCTCGCTGCCCGACGACCTGGCCGCGCGGGTCGAGGGCAAGTCGTCGCTGGGCCGGCTCGGGCTGCTGACGCACGCCACGGCCGGCTTCGTGGACCCCGGCTTCAGCGGGCACGTCACCCTCGAGCTGGCCAACGTGGCGACGCTGCCGATCAAGCTCTACCCGGGCATGAAGATCGGCCAGCTGTGCTTCTTCCGGCTCACCTCGCCGGCCGAGCACCCCTACGGCTCGGCCAAGTACGGCTCGCGCTACCAGGGCCAGCGCGGTCCGACTCCGTCGCGCTCCTACGCGAACTTCCACCGCACCCAGATCTGACCGCACCGCGGGCGCGAGGCGTCCCACGCGGAACACCCCCTTGCCACAGGCGGGTCATGCGAGGTTAGGCTTGCCTAACTTACTGCCCACCTGACGCAAGGATTCCCCGATGAAGCGACTGCGCACCCTCGCGCTCGCCCTGAGCCTCGGAGCGCTGGCCCTCACCGGCTGCGCCACCGGGTCGACCGACGACGACTCCGCCGGCACCAGCAACACCAAGGCGGAGGCCGACGCCTTCCCCGTCACCGTCGAGCACGCCTTCGGCTCGACCACGATCGAGAAGGAGCCCACGCGCGTCGCGACCCTCGGCTGGAGCGACCAGGACCACGTGGCCGCTCTGGGCGTCGTGCCCGTGGGCGCCACGAAGATCACCTACGGCGGCAACAAGAACGGCTCGACGGACTTCTTCGACGCCAAGGTCGAGGAGCTCGGCGGCGAGGCCCCGACGCGGTACGACGACACCGACGGCATCCCGTTCGCCGAGGTCGCCAAGGTCAGCCCCGACCTGATCCTGGCCACCAACAGCGGTCTCACCAAGGCCGACTACGACAAGCTGACCAAGATCGCGCCGGTCGTCGCCTACCCCGACGTCCCGTGGATCACCCCGTGGCGCACCTCGCTCGAGACGGTGGGCAAGGCGCTGGGCCGCACCGACGAGGCCGCGAAGGTGCTCGAGGAGACCGAGGGCGAGATCGCGGCGGCCAAGGAGAAGTACCCCGACATGGACGGCAAGACCTTCATGCTCAGCTACCTCTCCACGACCGACCTCTCGACGATCGGCATCTACGGCTCGCAGGACACCCGGGTGCAGTTCCTGCGCGACTTCGGGCTCCAGGACGCCCCGCCGGTGGCCGCAGGTGGTCAAGCCCGGTGAGTTCTACGGCACCATCTCCGCGGACAAGGCCGACACCCTCACCTCCGACGTGGTCCTGGCCTTCACCGACGAGGGCGGCACGCTCGACACGTTCGCCAAGCACCCGCAGATCGGCAAGATCCCGGCGTTCGCCAACGGCAACGTCTACACCGAGGCCGACACGGTGGTCTCCGAGGCGATCACCAACCCGACCCCGCTGTCGATCCCCGTCGTGATCGACACAGGTGCTCCCCAAGCTGGACGCGGCCGTACAGGGCTCGTGACGACCGACCTGCTGACGCAGCCTCCCGACGCGCCCGGCACCAGCCGGGCGCGTCGCGGGGCGACCGCGCCAGTGGTGGTGCTCGTCGTGGTGCTGGTCGTCGCGTCGTGCGCCTCGATGGTGATCGGCGCGCGCATCATCCCGCTGGAGGCGATCTTCGACAGCAGCCACCGGTTCCACGGCATCGCCGAGGTGCGCGTCGACCGGACCCTGCTGGGGCTCGCCGTCGGGGCCGCGCTGGGCATGGTCGGAGCGCTGATGCAGGGCCTGACCCGCAACCCGCTGGCCGACCCCGGCATCCTCGGGATCAACGCCGGCGCCTCGCTCGCCATGGTGCTGGCGATCTCGCTGTTCGACTTCTTCGACCTGCGCACCTACGTCTGGTTCGGCTTCGCCGGCGCTGCCGTGGCGATGGTGGTCGTGCACCTCGTCGCCGCCCTCGGCAGCGACGGGGCGACCCCGATGAAGATCGCCATCGCCGGTGCCGCGCTCACGGCTGCGGTCACGTCGTGGACCCAGGCCATCCTCCTCACCGACGGCCAGACCATCGAGGCCTTCCGGCTCTGGTCGGTCGGCACCATCGGCGGCCGCGACACCGACGTGCTGGCCGTCGGCCTGCCGTTCATCGTGGTGGGTGCGGTGCTCGGGCTGGCGTCGATCGGCAGCCTCAACGCGCTCGCGCTCGGCGACGACCTCGCCCGCGGGCTCGGCCGCCGCCTGGTGGTCGACCGCTTCGTCCTCGGCGTGGCCATCGTGCTGCTCGCCGGGGCGGCGACGGCGCTGGCCGGTCCGATCGCCTTCGTCGGGCTGATCGTGCCGCACGCCGTACGCGCCGTCGTGGGGCCTGACTACCGCCTCGTGCTGCCGCTGAGCATGGGGTACGGCGCTGCGCTGGTCCTCGTCGCCGACGTGCTCGGCCGGGTCGTCCTGCCTCCGAGCGAGGTCCAGGTCGGCATCATGACCGCCGTCGTCGGCGCACCCTTCTTCCTCCTGCTGATCCGGCGTGGCCGGATGGGGAGTCTGTGAGCCGCCATGAACGCCAGTGACTCCGAGATCCTGCTCCTCGAGCGGCCGCAGGTGTCCGCGCGCGACGTCGTACGCCGTGCGCGCCGGCGTCCGGCCCGCCGCTACCTCGCGATGGTCGTCGCCCTCACCGCCGCGCTCGGCACGGTGTTCGTCTGCCGGGTGGTCCTCGGCGACTTCATCATCACCGTGCCCGACGTCTTCCGGATCCTCTCCGGCACCGAGATCCCCGGGGCCAGCTTCATCCTGATGGAGAGCAAGCTGCCGCGCGCCCTGCTCGGCGTGCTCGTCGGCACCGCCTTCGGGGTCGGCGGCGCGATCTTCCAGTCCACGTTGCGCAACCCGCTCGCCAGCCCGGACATCATCGGGGTGAGCATCGGCGCGAGCGCCGCCGCCGTGTTCTCGATCATCGTGCTCGACCAGCGCGGGGCGCCGGTCGCCGTGGCCGCCGTGGTCGGCGCGCTGCTCACCGCTCTGCTGGTGCGGTCCCAGGCAGGGCCCGGGGCGAGCACCCGCCTGGTGCTCGTCGGTGTGGGGGTCAGCGCCGCCCTGTTCTCGGTGGTCAGCTATCTCTTCGTCCGCGCCGACCAGTGGGACGTCCAGGTCGTGCTGCAGTGGCTGACCGGCAGCCTCAACCGGGCCGACTGGCCCACGATCCGGCTGCTGACCCTGCTCCTGGTCGCCCTCCTGCCCGTGGTCGTCTGGCTGGGTCGCGCTGCCCGCGCGGCCGAGCTGGGCGAGGACACGGCGGCCGGCCTCGGCAACACCGCCCGGCACACCGAGCTCCTGCTGCTGCTCGCCGTCGTGCTGGTGGCGCTCGGCGTCGCGGCGGCGGGCCCGATCGCCTTCGTGTCCTTCCTGGCCGGGCCGATCGCCCGCGCGCTCAACGGCGGCCGCACCACCCTGGTCGGAGCCGCCCTGGTCGGCTCGATCATCGTGGTCGGTGGCGACTACATCGCGGCGTACGCCGTGCCTGACGTGAACTACCCGGTCGGCGTCGTGACCGGTGCTTTCGGGGCCCCCTTCCTGCTGTGGCTGCTGGCCACCGGACACACCTCCAGGAGGTCGTGATGACACCCGACGAGAACGCCCTCAGACCTCCGGACGAGAGTCGACTCCTGGCACGCGACGTCAGCCTGGGGTACGGCGACCGCACCGTCGTCTCCGACCTGACCACGCACGTGCCCGACGGCCAGACCACCGTGATCGTGGGCGCCAACGCCTGCGGCAAGTCCACCCTGCTGCGCGGGATGGCCCGGCTGCTGAAGCCGAGCTCCGGCACCGTGCTGCTCGACGGGCAGGAGATCGCCACCCTGCCGTCGCGCCAGGTCGCCCGCATCCTGGGGCTGCTGCCGCAGAACCCGGTCACCCCCGAGGGCGTCACCGTCGTCGACCTGGTCGGCCGCGGCCGCCACCCCCACCAGAGCGCGTTCCGGCGGTGGTCGACCGAGGACGAACAGGCCGTCGCCGAGGCCCTCGAGCTCACCGACACCCTCGACCTCGCCGACCGGCTCGTCGACGAGCTCTCCGGCGGCCAGCGCCAGCGCGTGTGGATCGCGATGGCCCTGGCCCAGCAGACCGACCTGCTCCTGCTCGACGAGCCGACGACGTACCTCGACATCGCCCACCAGGTGGAGGTGCTCGACCTGCTCTCCGACCTCAACGAGGCCAAGGGCACCACGATCGTGATGGTGCTGCACGACCTCAACCTCGCCGCCCGCTACGCCGACCACCTGATCGCCATGTGCGAGGGCCGGATCGAGGCGGCCGGGGCGCCGGCCGAGGTGATCACCGAGGCCTGCGTCCGGACCGTGTTCGGGATGGACTGCCAGGTGATCGAGGACCCCGTCACCGCCACGCCCATGGTGGTCCCGCTGGGCCGCCGCTCTCGCACCCTGCACTCCCGGAGGACCGCATGACGACCGAGACCAAGACCACCCCGAGCGTGCTGATCGCCGACGCGACCGTGCACACGGCCGTCCGGATCAGCCCCGCCTTCGTGCGCGTCGAGCTCGCCAGCCCGGTGTTCGCCGACCTGGGCGAGGAAGGCTTCGACACCCGCTTCAAGGTGATCCTGCCCGGCCCCACCGGCGCGCTGCCCACGATCCCCGCGGTGCCCGAGGAGTACTACCAGGCCTGGCTGGACGCTCCCGACGAGGTGCGCGTCGCCGATGCGCACCTACACGGTCCGCGACGTCGTCCGCGACGGCGACGACGTCCGGCTGGTCGTCGACTTCGTCGTCCACGACGATGCCGGGCACGGCCAGGGGCCGGCGTGCCGCTGGGCGCTCGCGGCCGAGCCGGGCGACGTGATCCAGGTGATCGCCCCGCACCGGCTCAGTGCGTACGGCGGCACCGAGTTCGACCCGGTCGACCGCTCGCACCTGCTGCTGATCGGCGACGAGACCGCCGTACCCGCGCTCGCGCGCATCCTGGAGGACGTGAAGCCAGGCCTCACCGGCGAGGTGTTCGTGGAGGTGCCGAGCGAACAGGACATCCTCGACCTGCCGGCACCGGACGGCTTCGAGGTGACGTGGTACGCCCGCGACGACGCCCCGTGCGGCCGCCGGCTCGTGCAGGAGGTACGCCGCCACCTCGGCCTGCCGCCGTCGACCGACTTCGAGGCGCTGCCCCAGCTGGTCGGGCAGATCGACAGCGACCTCGACATCGACGTCTGGGAGACGCCGCGCTACTCCTCGGCCGGGGAGGACCTCGAGCAGCAGCTGCACACCCGCTCGCTCGGCCACGACCTCGAGGACACCTACGCCTGGATCGCGGGCGAGTCCTGGATGGTCAAGGCGATGCGACGCACCCTGGTCACCGAGCTCGGGCTCGAGCGGGCGCCAGGTCGCCTTCATGGGCTACTGGCGCGAGGGCGTCGCCATGAAGAGCTGAGCGGCGCAGGCGCTGACTCCGTGAGCGTGCGACCGGTGCCAGGCAGCGGGAGTCAGCACCGACGGGTACTTCGCCGAGTTGTGGATCGTGATGGACGTCAGCGTCCCGAGCAGCTGCGGCAGCGTCGGCGTCGAGGTGGGGTACGTCGAAGGCCTGCACCGCGATCCGCAGCCGGTGGCCGGGCTCGATGGAGGCTCCCGTCGGGAACACCTCGACGTCGACCGGCTCGACCGCTCCACGCGCCAGCGGCTTCTCGGCCGCCTTGGTGAACGGGTGGAAGGCCTGGATCAGCTTCCCGCCGAGGTAGCGCGACTTCGCGGTGTTCAGGGCCCGGTGCGAGATGACCTGCCAGCCGCCGGTGAGGCGCTTGACGGTGCCGTCGGGGGCGACGTCCTCGACCGCGACCGAGAGCATCCCGTCGCCGCCGAGGCTGGAGACGTAGAGCCGGGCGTTGATCGGGCCCTGGAAGCGCACCGCCTTGGTCACGGGTGCCGAGTCGAAGGTGACACCGGTCAGGTCGTTGAGCCGGTTGTCCTCCAGGCACGGGTTGGGCAGCGGGTTCTGGCCCATGATGCCGGCGGTCCACTGGTTGGTGGAGCGGGTGCAGAGTCCGGCGACCGGGATCGGCAGCACCTGCGCCGTACCGTCCTGGGCGGTGCCGGTGGTCAGCGCGCCGGCCGAGCCGTTGGTGGAGCTGCCCGAGAGCCGCCAGCTCGACGCGACCCGGTCGCTGCCGACCCAGTTCGTGGTCTTGCGCCAGGCGTCCGTGCCCTGCTCGTACCAGGTCAGCGGGGCGATGTCGGAGTCGAGCGTCGGGTCGGCCTTGCCCTTGACGTAGTGGTCGAACCAGCGCAGCTGGAGCTCGTTGAGCGGGCCGTAGCCGGCGTTGCCCACCTCGGCGCCGGAGGAGCCCTTGAGGTGGTCCCACGGACCGATGATCAGCTTGGTCGGGACGCCGCGCTTGCGCAGCCGCTCGAAGAGCAGCGGGGTGCCGCGCTGGAAGAGGTCGTACTCGCCCGCGACGAGGAACGTCGGCACGTTGACCTTGTCGATGACGTTGATGGGGGAGCGCTCGGCGTAGAACGGGCCGTCGTACGCCGTCTCCTGGCCGGCGAGCGCCTTGACCAGGGTCGGGGCGGTGAACGCGGCCGCGCCGCCGATGTGGGAGGCGAGCGCGCCGATGCCCGACTGCGGGTCGGTGCCGGCGACGGCCGGCGGGATCAGCCCGGTCGCGGTCACCAGGCCGAGCCAGAGCGGCATGAAGCCGGAGTCGATCTGGCCGCCGGAGGCCACGACGTCGCGGTAGACGTCGGCGGCCGGGACCTGCGGGAAGATCGCCTTGAGGCCGGGAGGACGGCCGGCCGCGGCGAAGATCTGGCTGATGCCCATGTACGACGCGCCGGTCATCGCCGTGCTGCCGTTGCTCCAGGGCTGCTTGTGCGCCCAGGTCATCACCTCGGCGGCGTCCTTGTTCTCGCGCGCGTCGAAGGCGTTCCACTGGCCCTCGCTCGAGCCGGTGCCGCGCGCGTCGACGGTGAGCTGGGCGTAGCCGCGCTTGACGAGGTACGCCGGGTCGGCGCCCGCCAGGGTGCCGCCGAAGCCGCCCGCGATGACGGTCTTGTTGTAGGCCGTGATCGTCACGATGACCGGCACCTTGGCGCCGATCGGGGTCCCGTCGGCGTTGGCCGGCAGGGTCAGGTCGCCGCGGAGCGTGACGCCGTCGGACATCGGGATGGCGAGGTCCTTGACGCTCGAGGTCGCGGTGTACTGCTCGCCCCGGGGCTTCCAGGTGCTCGTCGCGGCAGTCGCGGTCGCGGCCTTGCTGGCGGTCGGGGCGGTCGCCGCGCCGGCCGGGGCCGGCACGAGGGCGAGCGTCGTCGCGGCGAGCCCTCCTGCGACGGCGGTGGCAAGCAAACGGGCGAGCGGGCGTCGCGACATTCGGGTTCCTCCCCTGGACCGGCCGGTCTGTTGTGAGGTGCAACGACGCGGTCGGGCGCCGGTTACCGGTCGTGACCCGGGTCACACGGGGTGGGGCGCGCCAGCGACATGCGAATGTGGCGCGAGGGACTCGGGACCGCCACTTCAGCCCGGCGAGTGACATTTGCATGTTCTGGGTTCGGTGGGGCGGGAGGGAGGCAGGCTGGGCGAGGACCGGCTCGGAGGAGCGCCGGCGGGGACTTGGGGAAGATCCCGGCACCTGGCGCCGACGATCCTCCCCAAGTCAGCTCAGAGTTCGAAGGGGGAGCCCCCAAACCGGATAGTCCCGAGTGAACGGACCCCTTTCTGCCGCTCAGGACGGTCCGATCGCTCGGGACTATCGGATGTGCATGGGCCGTGGAGAGCCGATAGTCCGATGCATCAGGACCCCAATTCAGCGGTGGACAGGGTCCATCTGCATCGGACTATCCGTGCTGTGGGTCAGAGGTCGAAGAGGGAGCCGCCTTCGCCGATCTCGGCGTCGGTGCGGGGCTGGTGGGCGTCGCCGGAGGCGGCCGGCTTCGGCTTCTCCTCCTCGTCGTCCGCGTCCGCGTCGGTGTCCTCGTCCGCGTCGGCTTCGTCGGCCTCGTCGGCCTCGTCGGCCTGGTCCGCAGACTCGTCGTCGGCGGCGTCGGTCTCGTCCTCAGCTGCCGGCTCGGCCTCGGCCTCGGTCTCGGCCGACTCGGTCGACTCGCCGGAGTACTTCGCCTTGATGTCCCTCAGGGAGGTCACCGGCGCGTCGTCGGAGTCCTCGTCCGGCTCGTCGGCACTGTCCTCGGGCTCGTCCGCCGTCTCGTCAGGGGCGTCCTCGGCCTTGTCCTCGTCGGCCTGGTCCTGCTCGGGTTCGACGTCGGTGTCGGCGTCGTCCTGGCTGCGGTCGACGTTCTCGCCGGTGTCGTCGGTGGACGGCTCGGCGGGTGCGGTCTCGACGGGCTCCTCGGCGGGGGCTTCGATGTCGAACAGCGAGCCGCCTTCGGGGATCTCGGTGCCGGGGGTGAAGCCGGTGCCGGAGGAGGCGGGTGCCGCGGCCTTCGGCGCTTCCTCTGCCTCCGGCTCCTCCTCGGGCTCGTCGGCCGCGCTTCAGCGGTCTCCGAAGCGGCGTCCTGCGCCTTGTCCTCGTCGGCCTGGTCTTCCTCGGGTTCGACGTCGGTGTCGGCGTCGTCCTGGCTGCGGTCGACGTTCTCGCCGGTGTCGCTGGTGGAGGGTTCGGCGGGTGCGGTCTCGACGGTTTCCTCGGCGGGGGCTTCGATGTCGAACAGCGAGCCGCCTTCGGGGATCTCGGTGCCGGGGGTGAAGCCGGTGCCGGAGGAGGCGGGTGCCTCGGCCTTCGGCGCTCCTCGGCCTCCGGCTCCTCGGACTCCGGCCTTGTCTCGACGCCTTGTCCTCGTCGGCCTGGTCCTCGTCGGGTTCGACGTCGGTGTCGGCGTCGTCCTGGCTGCGGTCGACGTTCTCGCCGGTGTCCTGGGTGGACGGTTCGGCGGGTGCGGTTTCGACGGTTTCCTCGGCGGGGGCTTCGATGTCGAACAGCGAGCCGCCCTCGGGGATCTCGGTCCCAGGCGTGGCGGCGGCACCCGACGACGCGGGAGCAGCTTCGGCCTTCGGCTCCTCGGCGGCGTCCGGCGCCTTGTCCTCGTCGGCCTGGTCCTGCTCGGGTTCGACGTCGGTGTCGGCGTCGTCCTGGCTGCGGTCGACGGCCTCGCCCGTGTCGGCGGTCGATGGTTCGGACGGCTCGTCGGCGCTGTCGTCGCCACCGACGTCGAACAGCGAGCCGCCGCCGAATCCTTCGTCGGAGGAGGCCGGCTTCTCGTCGGTCTCGTCCGCAGGCTCGGCCGCCTTCGCCTCGGGCTCGTCGTCCGAGGAGTCGCCGGAGTCAGCGCCGGAGTCCGAGTCAGCGTCGGAGTCGCCGCCGACGTCGAACAGGGAACCGCCGGAGCCCGCGTCGGCCTTCGCCTCTCCGGCTCCTCCGAGGCGTCGTCAGCCGAGTCGCCCACGTCGAACAGCGAGCTCCCACCGGACGCCTTCGCCGCGGGGCCGACGTCCTCGGTGTCGGTGACGGTCTCCTCGGTCTGGGTGGTGTCGCCGGCCTCGGGCTCGGCCTTGGTCTCCTCGCGCTCGATGGTCGCGGTCGACGTACCCCCGCCGCCGGACCCGCCGCCGGCCTTGGCCTCGCTCGAGGCCGCGACCTTCTTCTTGGCGGCAGGCTTGGTCTCGCCCTTCACCGCGGCCAGCAGCATCTGGGCGACGTCGAGGACCTCGACCTCCTCGCGGGCCTCGCCGTTGCTCTGCGCGGCGGTGAGGCCGTCGGAGAGCATCACCCGGCAGAAGGGGCAGCCCACGGCGATCTGCTCGGCGCCGGTGCCGACGGCCTCCTTGGTGCGGGTCTCGTTGATCCGCGTGCCGATGGTCTCCTCCATCCACATGCGCGCGCCGCCGGCGCCGCAGCAGAAGGACCGCTCCGAGTTGCGCGGCATCTCGACGAACGTGCTGTCGGGGATCACGCTGAGCAGCTCGCGCGGAGCCTCGTAGACCTGGTTGTGCCGACCGAGGTAGCACGGGTCGTGGTAGGTGATCGGCTTGAGGTGCGGGCTGCCCTTCCACGAACGGGACGGGTCGGTCCGGATCGGGGTCAGCTTCTTCTCGCGCACCAGCCGGTTGAGCAGCTGGGTGTGGTGCACGACCTCGAGCTCGATGCCGAGCTGGCGGTACTCGTTCTTCAGGGTGTTGAAGCAGTGTGCGCAGGTGGTGACGGCCTTCTTGACCTTGTACTCCTTGAAGGTCTCGATGTTCTGCGTCGCCAGTCCCTGGAAGACGAACTCGTTGCCGGCACGCCGGGCGGAGTCACCGGTGCAGGTCTCCCCGTTGCCGAGTACGGCGAACGAGACGCCCGCCATGTCGAGGAGCTCGGCCACGGCGCGGGTCGTCTTCTTGGCCCGGTCCTCGTAGGCGCCGGCGCAGCCGACCCAGAACAGCCAGTCGATGTCGTCGAGGTCCTCGACGTCCTCGCCGACGACCTTGACCTCGAACGGCAGGTCCTTGGCCCAGTCCATCCGCGCGGTGGGGGACATGTTCCACGGGTTGCCCTTGTTCTCCATGCCCTTGAACAGCCCGTTGAGCTCGCTCGGGAAGTTCGACTCGACCAGCACCTGGTAGCGGCGCATGTCGATGATGTGGTCGACGTGCTCGATGTCGACCGGGCACTGCTGGACGCACGCGCCGCAGGTCACGCAGGACCAGAGCACGTCGGGGTCGATCGCGCCGGCCCCGCTGTCGGGCATGTAGAACCAGTCGTCGCCGGTGTCACCGACGAGCGGACGCTCGACCTCGCGGGCGAGGGCCTCGTTGCCCTCGAGCATGCCCTCGCGCTTGTCCTCGTCCGCCAGGAGGTACGGCGTCTTGCTCAGCGTGTGGTCGCGCAGGGCCATCATCAGCAGCTTGGGCGAGAGCGGCTTCTCGGTGTTCCAGGCCGGGCACTGGTCCTGGCACCGGCCGCACTCGGTGCAGGTCGCCATGTCGAGGACGCCCTTCCAGCTGAAGTCCTCGGCGGCGCCGACGCCCAGCTTGGTGTCCTCGTCCATCTCCTCGAGGTCCTCGAGGGTGAGCGCCTTGCCCTCGCTCATCATCGGCTTGGCCGCGCCCAGGGCCACCGGGTCACGCCCGAAGAGGACGTTCAGCGGCGCCAGGAAGATGTGCAGGTGCTTGGAGTTGAGCACGAAGATCAGGAAGACGAGCATCACGCCGATGTGCAGCAGCAGGCCGACGCCCTCGAGGATCTCGAGCGTCTCCACGGACAGGCCGTCGAGCAGCTTGCCGACGCCGATCGAGGCGAACGCGCCGTTCTCGTAGGGCAGCGTCCCGAGCGCAGCGCCGGCGCCGCGGAACAGGAACATCGTCCAGATGACGTTGAAGATCATGAACAGCGTCAGGTACGCCGGCCCGAGGTGCGAGCCGAAGAACCGGGACTTGCGGCCGAGGTCCTTGGGGGCGTTCCTCATGCGGATCCACCAGAACGTGGCCAGGCCGAACAGCGCCATCACCGCGATGAAGTCCTGCAGGAAGCCGAGCAGCGCCCAGTGGCCGACGATCGGGATCGCCCAGCTCAGGTGCTCGCCCTCCTCGAAGGTGCCGCCGTGGAGGAGCAGCTTGAACAGTGAGCCGTAGGCCTCGACGTAGACCGTGGCGAGGATGAAGAACGCCCACATCACGAAGAAGTGAGCCGTGCCCGGGACCGACCACTTGAGCATCTTCTTCTGCCCGAAGACCTCGACGAGCTGGCGCTTCACGGCGGCACCCATGCGCCGGGTGACCCCCTTGATGCGGTCCGGCGCCGGCTGCCCGTGCGAGATGGCCCGGTAGAGGAAGAGCACTCGTTTGGCTGCCAGCGGCAGCGCGACCGCGTTCATCAGCAGGCCGACGATGAGCACCAGAACCACTTGTCACTCCACTCTGTCGTGCGGTGTGCCGGGCGCTGGGCGGAGTCCGGCGCTCGCAGACTACGGGCAACGGGGGGAGCCAGACAGGCGTACCCGGTGTGACAAATGCTACCTACGGGTAACTACCGCGCCCGGCAACGCCCGGTGCCTCAGGAGCGGACCACCTTGGTGACCTTGTCGGCCGCGCTGAACTGCACGGTGATCCGGCCGCCCGTCGAGCAGTAGCTGTACGACGTGCCGAGCCGGCGGTCCGGCTGGCCCACGGCGTTGAGCGTCTGCCACGAGGTCATCCCCGCCTTGACCTTCGAGGTGAAGGCCGTCGGCGTGAGCTTCGTCTCCGGGTTGGTGCAGGCGTTGGACTTCACGCCGTACGCCCGCTCCCACATCTGCAGGTAGGCCTCGGAACCACGGGCCATGTCCTTCACGATGTCGTCGCCGGCCTGCATCTTCAGGTCCTGGATCCAGTCCGGGTAGAGCCCGTAGTGCGCGACGCCGTCCTTGTTGATGTCGTAGACGCGCTCGCCGCTGACCTGCTGGTCGACCTTGACGCCACCGATCGTGGTGAACGGGTAGGTCACGGGGTTCTGGGCGGCGTCGGGACGCGGGTCTCCCTGCGCGCCGAGGCCGTTGATGTCGGCCCCGAAGCCGAAGCCCCAGTAGGTCTTGGGGTTGGCCCAGGTCAGGTGGCGCTTCCACTTCTCGACGAAGCCGTTGCTGTCACCGGCGTACGGCGCGATGAAGCCCTTCTGCTGGTAGATCCGCGGGTAGGCGTCGGGCGTCGACCACGAGTGGCTCGAGACGATGCCGCTGTAGCCCAGCGAGTCGATCAGGTCGAGCGAGGACTTGCGGGCCTTCACGCTCATGTGGTCGGGGTCGAAGATCATGTTGCGCTTGGCCAGGCCGCGGATGGTGTGCTCGCCGAGCGCGGAGAGCCCCATCGCGTTGCAGTGGTTCTTGGCCGGGTAGAGCGGCACCGCGGGCAGCTGCACCCCCGAGACCTTGGCGACCGCACCGAACAGCGCGTCCTGCGCCGGGACGCTGCCGGAGTCGAGCGGCAGTGAGTTGTCCTGGTTCTTGTCGTGGACCTCGGGGTCGTTCGGGTTGCAGGTCTGCATCCGCCACGGCGACCCGGTCTCGAGCGTGTTGGCGGTGTTCACCAGGTAGCCGGTCGCACCCTCGTCGCCGGCGACGCCGGCCAGGGCGTTGTCGAACTTGTTGACCAGCTCCATCTGGGTGACGCCCATCTTGCGCACCTCGTCGAGCTGGCGGTCGATGCTGGCCTTGCTGCACTTCAGGTCCGGCACGCCGAGCTTCTGGGTGCAGCCGAACGGCACCGAGGTCTCGATCCCCATCACGACGGCGAGCTTGCCGGCGTTGATGACCTTGCGTGCCTGCTCGGGCGTCTTGACGATGCGGTACCAGCCCTGGCCCGGGCCGCCGCTCTGCGCGTCGATGTAGTCCTGGAAGGCGTACATGTCCTTGGCCTGCAGGCGGATGGAGTCCATGTCGTCGCAGGAGTTGCGCTTGAGCGGGTAGAGCTCGCACAGCTTGTTGTTCTCGACGAGCAGGTTGACCAGGATCCGCTGGCCGGCGCGCCAGGAGCGCTCCATCCACTTGTAGTAGGTGCCCTCGTGGGTGAGGGACTCCGGCGCCGGCCAGTCCTTGAAGGTCGGCCAGCCGACCGGGTCGTGGCTGGCCTTGCCGGAGAGGAACGCCTCCATGACCGCGCCCTTGCCGCCGGTCACCGTGTGGTCCGGGCAGTCCTTGAGAGCCGCTTCCACGCCGTACGGCGACCACGGCCGGCCGCAGTGGACCTGCCCGCCGAGGAACTCGAAGGCCATCCCGTGGGTGTGCGCGTCGACGAACCCGCGGGTCTCCTGCATCTGGCTCACGCCGGAGAACGGGTTGCCGGACACGTTCGTGCTGACCTCGGGGAACTCCGCGCAGCCGCCGCGCTGGTGCAGCCGGACGAGCGACGGGGTGCCGGTGATGGTGGCGTTCGAGGCGCCGTCGGTCAGGTAGCCCTTGCCGGGGATCTGGAAGGTGAACTGCCCCGACTTCGGCATCTGCACGACCCAGTCGTTGGACGGGCCGGGCGAGGCGGCGTACCCCGCCGTGGCGTAGCCGCCGTCGAGGTAGCGGCGGTCGGCGCTGTAGAGCAGGTAGCGGCCGAGCGCGGTGGGCTTGAAGTAGAAGGGGGCGCCGTCGTTCTCCGACGCGGCGGCGAACGTGGGCACGTTGGAGTCGGTCAGCCAGCGCCCGGTCTTCACCGACTGCAGGCCGTAGCAGGAGTTGAACATGTTGTAGCGGTTGGTCGGGGTGGCGGTGCGGGTCGCCGTCACCGGGACGCTGGAGAGCTTCGGCTCGCTCTGCCGACGCTGCTGCGGCCGCGTCGTCGGCCGCCGCCCGCGCCTGCTGCGGCGTGGTCGGGTCCGCGGTCTCGGCGTCGGTGGTCACCGCGGCTCGCGAGACGGCGTTCTTCGTCTTGGGGTCGTTGTGGGAGTGACCGTGGCCGTCGTCGACCAGGCTGTTGGGGTGCAGGTGGGTGCCGTCGGGCAGGTACACCGTGTCGGCGCCCTGGGCCTTCGCCCGGAGGGTCTTGGCCTTGCTCGCGTAGGCCTGCTTGTAGCCGTCGGCCTGCCGCTGCTCCTGGACCGACCCCTCGCGGGCGAACAGGGCCCCGGAGGGGATCGCGACGGCCGCCACGAGGGCGCCCACGGAGATGCCGGCGGCGACGAGGAGCCGCCGACCGGCGCTGGACGAGGGGTCGAGACGGCGCATGGGAGTCCTTTGCGGTCAGTTGACCGGACCAACGAGTGCCTGCGCCGTCGGGTTACTCCCCGGTCACCTGGTCGGCTGCCCTACTCCGCGCTGGTCTCGTCGGTCCGCGGCGCCAGCGGCAGCGCGACCACCGGGCACAGGGCCGAGAGGGCGAAGGTCGCGGCGTACCCCCAGTGCGTGATCGCCAGCCCGGCGACCGGGGCGACGGCGGCGGCGGTGAGGTACTGCGCGGTGTTCTGTACGCCGAGCGCGCGACCCGACCAGTAGGAGCCCGGCCCGCTCGGCCACGCTCGTGAAGGCCAGCCCGTTGTCCGCGACCGTGATCGCGGAGGCGGCGACCAGCAGGACCACCGCGATCGCGAACGGCTCGGTCAGGGCGAGCAGCCCCATCGTCACGGCGGCCGCCGCGGCGACCCAGCGCAGCGGGCGGACCCGGGACCCGACGACGTCGGAGAGCTGACCCACCGCGATCCGGCCGAGGGCGCCGAGCACGTGCGTGCCGGCGACCAGCGCTCCGGCGGCCGCGGCCGACCAGTGCCGCTCCTGCACCAGCCAGGTCAGCGAGTAGGTCCACACCAGGAACTGCGGCACCACCAGCAGCACCGAGACGCCGTGCACGCGCGCCAGGAACCGGTCCGCGCGGTAGGGGTTCGCGGTGAGCGCCGCGGTCGCGCTCGGGTCGCGGCGGGTCGAGGACGATCGCGAGCACGACGACGAAGGCCAGCGCGACCGCGACCACGGGAACCCAGAGCGCGACGGCGATGCCGGAGCGGTCCGCCACGACCGCGATCGTGCCGGCGGCCACCGCGACGCCGAGCGGCTGCGCCATCTGCCGGATGCCCATCGCGAGCCCGCGTCGCTGCGGCGGGAACCAGCCGACGACGATCCGCCCGCTGGCCGACCCGGTGCACGCCGCGAACATGCCGACGACGAACAGGAGGACCACGAGCGGAGCGGTGTCGTGGACCGTGGTGGTGAGCGCGCCGAGGAGCGCCGTACCGCCCAGGCCCGCGAGGAGCACCTTGCGCTCGCCGATCCGGTCGACCACCAGACCCCACAGGAACAGGGTCACCATCACCCCGGCGATCGGGGCGGCGGCCACGGTGCCCGCCTGCGCCAGGGACAGGCCACGGTCGCGCTGCAGCTCCGGGATCAGGAACGCCGGGCCGTTGATGGCCACCGACGCCGATGCCTGCGCCGCCACGCTCGCCGCGAGCATGGCCCATCGCCGGCGCGTGGTGATGGTGGAGGCGTCGAGCACCTCCTCACGCTAAGGGGCCTCCCAGGCGGCGGCTGACGGTGGTGGCCGTGGTGGACACCGCCTCCACGAGCGTGTCCAGGTCGACCTGCTCGTGGGCGTCGTACGTCGTCGCGATGCCGCCCAGCGGCGTGCCGTTGTGGTCGAGCACGGCCACGGCGACCGACGCGAAGCCCGGGGTGACCTCGCCGTCCTCGGTGGCGTACCCGCGGCGCCGTGCCTCGTCGAGCACCGTGCGCAGCGCCCGCAGGCTCTGCGGTCCGCGACCGTGCCGGTCCACGAACGCGCTGCGGTCCGGGTAGAGCGCGCGCACCTGGTTGTCGGGCAGCGCCGCCATGATCGCGCGGCCGCTCGCGGTGAGGTGGGCGGGCAGCCGTACGCCGACATCGGTGACCAGCGGCCGCCGTCCGGGCGCCCGCTCCTCGAGCACGTAGAGCACGTCGCGACCGTGCGGCACCGCGAGATGTGCCGACTGGCCGATGCGGTCGACCAGCGCGGCCAGCGGCCGGTGCGCGATCCGCTGGAGCGGCGCCTGCCGGGCGTAGCCGATGCCCACCTCGAACGCCGCGACCCCCAGGCAGTAGCGCCGGTCCTCCGCGACGTGGGTGACGAAGCCCTGCTCGATCATCGCGTTGACCAGGTGGTACGCCGTCGACCGCGGCAGGTCGAGCGCGCTCGCCAGCCGCTCGAGCGGCACCGGGTCCGGCTGGGACGCCAGGTAGCGCAGCACCCGCAGCGTGCGGGTCGCGGCGGGGACCTGGCTCATGTGCTTGAACCTAGTGGCCTCGTCTGGTTCGGCGCCTGGGGCGGCCCCCGGCGCCGTCCCTGCGGTCCGGGCGCGGACCGCCACCCCCGCCGGTTGAGCTTGTCGAAACCCCTGTCACACCAGCCCCACCAGTGTCAGGATGGCCGGGACGAATCGGGCGTCCTCGGCGCTCGGCCCCTGACGAGAGGCAGATGCTGCCCATGCCCCGACGTGTGCTCGCCGCCGCCTTCGTGGCGCTGGCCATGACCCTGACCGTGCTGGTGCCCTCGACTGCCGAGGCGGCGCGGATGCCGACCAAGAAGAAGTGGGTGTCCGACACCTACAAGGCGATGAACGGGTCGCGCGCGTGGGTGCGCGACCGGGTGGCGAAGGGTGGCACCAAGCTGGCCCTCAACCTCGACATCGACAACACCTCGCTGGCGACGTACTACGACGCCGGCAAGCCGGTGGCGGTGACGCTGCGGCTGGTGAAGTACGCCAGGAGCAAGGGCGTCTACATCCTGTTCAACACCGGCCGCAACGTCAGCAAGCGTGCGTCGACGATCACCCAGCTGAAGCGGGCGGGCTACCCGGTCGACGGGCTGTGCGCCCACTACAAGGGCGAGCCGCTGCGCAAGAGCAAGCAGCGCTGCCGCCAGTCGTTCGTGAACAACGGGTTCACGATCATCGCCAACATCGGCAACCGGAACACGGACTTCATCGGCAAGAACTACGAGAAGGCCTACCGGCTGCCGAACTACGGCAACCGGCTCGGCTGAGGCTGCGAGAGGCGCAGGCAGGTCTACCCGGCGGACCGCAGCACTCGCCGCACGGTCTCGCGGTCGTCGTCCGAGGCGTAGACCGCGAAGTCCCCGGCGTAGGTGTAGCCACCCCACGCAGGCTCGTCCCGGGACTCGGTTCGTCTGACGCCCGGCCCGTGGGCCGGGGTCGAAGGTGGCGGAGCTGTAGAACGCCACGCCGCCGGCCCACTGGCAGCCGGTCGACCCGGGCGGAGCCCAGACCTCGAACTCGAACTCGCAGTCGTCCCTGTCCGAGCGCTCCCACGACGCCGGGATGTCGACCTGCACGCCCTCGTACCGAATGGTCGTCCAGCCCTGGGTACGACGAGTCGCCGACCACCTCGGCGCCACCGTCGTCACGGGCGAGCCAGAGCCACACCCCAGCCAGCACCAAGGCGCACACCGACACCAGGGCCAGCAGTCGCAGCGGAGCCGACGCTCTGGCCAACGGACGCATCACGTGAGTCTGACGCAGGCATCGGCTGCGTGGTTCCCGGCGTCCGCTCGGACCGGCTGACCGTCAGCCGGTGCTGTCGACGCGGGTCTGGATCTCGCCGACCGGGAGCGTCACGGGGTCGCTGCTGAACTGGAAGGCGCCGGGCTGGTTGACCGCCTGGCCGTTGGGCAGGGTGAACTGCACGCCGACCGTGCTGGTCGCGGTGATCTCGTAGCTGCCCTGTCGGCCGTAGGCGTGCTCCACCGCGCCGGGGGCGCCGACCTCGGCGTCCTCCACGCCCTCGCCGCTCGCCGAGGAGCCGTCACCGAAGTCCCAGGTCACGTCGGTGACGGTGAAGGTGATCGCGATCGGGTTGCCCAGGACGTTGACCGTGACGGTCTCGTCGGGGGCGTCGGCCCAGTAGTTGTTGGGCAGGTTCACGTACGAGCGGGCTCCGGGTTGTACGGCGGCGGTCGGGTGCGGCGCAGCGGCGTACGCCTGGTCGAGCACCATCTCCTCGGTGACCTCCGGC
The DNA here is from genome assembly GCA_963722835.1 of uncultured Actinomycetota bacterium. Taxonomy (GTDB): domain Bacteria; phylum Actinomycetota; class Actinomycetes; order Propionibacteriales; family Nocardioidaceae; genus Marmoricola. Next base: position 245,273 of record CAVROK010000010.1, on the reverse strand, counting down.
TCCTCCTCGACCGGGTCGTCGGCACCGCGGCACTCGTTGCCGACGAACTCCCAGGCGGCGTCCGGGGAGCCGACCAGCCGGCGGTAGTGGCGCATGAAGATCTCGCCGGCCTGGCCGCGGGCCTGGCAGTTCGCGGTGGCAGCCATGCACATGGCGTCGGCGCTGCCCGTGCCGGGCGGGCCGTTCACGCTGCAGGCGGGCGTCCAGTAGTGCTCGTACGCCGGGGGCGCGGGCGCGGTCGGGTCATAGGTGCCGCCGACGTAGCCGCCGGGGTCGTGGTGCTCCTGCCCGCCGACCCCGTCGATCACGGTGCCCTCGTTGGTGTTGTGGCCGTCGAAGTCGTCGCCCTCACCGGCGAGCGCTCCCGGTCCGACCAGGACCAGGCCGAGGACGACCACGATCACCGTGCAGATGCGTCGCATCACTGCTCTCCTGCTTTCCACCCCGTGAGCTGGTACGAGCCCTTGTTGAACGTCATGCCGATCTCGACGACGTAGCCCTTCTGGGCGGGGTAACGCCTGAGCGTCTTCCCGTCGGCGTCGACCTCCCGGTACGCCGGGGTGTCGCTGACCACGTCGACCACCCAGATGCCGGGCGCGACCTCACCGGTGTCGAGGATGCTCGCGACCGGGTAGCGGGAACCCACGAGCGACTGGCCTCGCGACTTCTGCTCGGCGAGGTGGTCGGTGAACGTCGCACACATCTGGCACTGCTGCGTGGCCGTGTCCGCGGCGACCTCGTTGATCGGGCCCGGGTCGTTGGTCGCGTAGGCGTAGCTGAGCGCCTCGACCACGTAGCGAGCGAACGCGTGCCGTCCCTGCTTGTCGTTGCCGGCCTCGGGCGGCGTGGGCGCCTGCGCAGCCGGGCTCGCCGACGCGCTCGGTGTCGGGTCGCCGCCGACCGCGAGAGGACCCTCTTCGTCGTCGCTGCTGCCACACGCAGACGTCACCAGGAGCACGGCCGCGGCAGCGGTCAGTCCGAGACGCACGGTTTCTCCTCGCGTGGGCGATTCTGCGGGCACAGGTGTACTGCCCCGAGGGGTGCGAAGGCAAACCAGCCGGGCTCGGCTCAGTACTGGTGGAACCAGCGGAGCAGGTCGATGGAGGCGCCAGGGCAGGTGACGTTCATGTCCCGGTCGGCCTCGACCCACTGCCCGAGGACGGCCTCGCCGCCCTGGAACATCCGGTCGACGCCACAGCGTCGCAGCGCCTCGGCCCGCGACGTCTGGCCCGCCGCCCGCCACTCCGGGATCCCCAGCCGCAGGTCGCCGACGACGTGCTGCCACAGCGCCTGGGTCGAGTAGGCACCGATCCGGAAGCCGCCGTCGGTGTAGCCGCGGGCGGCTCCCTTGACGACGGCTGCGTTGGCCGCGAGGTCGCGGGGCCAGTCGAAGTCGGGCACCGGCTCGACGTCGAGCCAGATCACGGGCGAGCGCAGCCCGGCGCGCTTCATGTTGGCCAGGTTGAAGACGGCCTGCTGGTAGCCCACGTTGCTCAGTGCGCCGAGGCGGGTGGAGCCGTCGTACGGGCCCTTGTTCTTGTAGGCGTCGAAGTGCCGCTGCTCGGGGTAGCTGATCACCGAGTAGGCGCCGGCCAGCAGGTTGCGGCTGCGGACCCAGTCGGTCTGGCTCTTCAGGCAGGGGTTCGGGTAGAAGGCCGGGCCGTTGGTCAGGCCGATGATCACGTAGCGCGCGGCGTCGACCGGCATCGGGGCGCCGTGCGAGCGCTTCTGCGGGATGCCCATTCCCGGTGGGCACTGCGGCCAGCTCACGTCCGCGCCGAGGACCGGGCCGAGGTCGCGCGGCTTCGGGATCTTCGGGATCTTGATCGACGGGACGGTCTGGCTGGGGAGCGGGGTGGGCGACGGCGAGGGCGCTGCGTCGCTGCTGGCGGCGTCGGGCCGCGGCGACGCGGACGGGCTGGCCGTCGGCTCGGCCTTCTTCGACTCCGGGGCCAGCGGCGCCTCGCAGCCGGTGCCGACCAGGGCGAGGAGAAGCAGCAGCACACCGCCTGCTCTGCGCATCGCTCTCCTCGGTTGATCGCTAAGTCTGGGATCCGAGACACGAGGCACCGTGCCGGGCTGGAAGCGGACCCCCGCTGGACGTTGAATCGTCGCATGAGTCCGTCGACCCCGACCACCGTTCCGGCTGCTGCGCCGGACACCGTCCGGGTGAGCCCCGGGCCGCTCTCCTTCGAGGAGGTCGTCGCCGTCGCCCGCGGCGGCGCTCCCGTCGTGCTGAGCGACGACGCGCTGGCCGCCATCGCCCGGGCGCGTGGAGTGGTGGAGGAGCTCGCCGCCGCGGCGACGCCGGCGTACGGCATCTCCACGGGCTTCGGTGCCCTGGCCACCCGACACATCCCGACCGAGATGCGCGCCCAGCTGCAGCGCTCGCTGGTCCGCTCGCACGCTGCCGGGTCGGGCCCGGAGGTCGAGCGCGAGGTCGTGCGTGGGCTGATGCTGCTCCGTCTCTCGACCCTGGCGACCGGCCGGACCGGCGTACGGCCGGAGGTGGCGGAGCTGATCGCCGGGCTGCTGAACGCCGGCATCACTCCGGTGGTCCACGAGTACGGCTCGCTCGGCTGCTCCGGCGACCTCGCCCCGCTCTCGCACTGTGCGCTGGCGCTGATCGGCGAGGGCGACGTGCGCGACGCCTCCGGGGCGCTGCTGCCGGCGGCGGACGCGCTGGCGGCGGCCGGCCTGACCCCGGTCGAGCTGGCCGCCAAGGAAGGCCTGGCGCTGATCAACGGCACCGACGGCATGCTCGGGATGCTGGTGATGGCGTTGAGCGACCTCTCCGTCCTGATGCGTACGGCGGACATTGCCGCCGCCATGTCGGTCGAGGGCCAGCTCGGCACCGACCGGGTCTTCGCCGCCGAGCTCCAGGCGATCCGCCCGCACCCCGGGCAGGCCGCCTCGGCCGCCAACCTGGTGGCGATCCTGAAGGACTCCGGCGTCGTCGCCTCGCACCGCGGCCCGGACTGCAACCGGGTGCAGGACGCCTACTCGCTGCGGTGCTCGCCCCAGGTGCACGGCGCCGCACGCGACACCCTCGAGCACTGTGCGACCGTGGCCGGTCGAGAGCTCGCGAGTGCCGTCGACAACCCGGTCGTGGTTTCGACAGGCTCAACCGACGGAGAGCTGGGTCGGGTCGAGTCCAACGGCAACTTCCACGGCGCCCCGGTCGCCTACGTCCTCGACTTCGCCGCGATCGTGGCCGCCGACGTCGCGTCGATCAGCGAGCGGCGTACGGACCGGTTCCTCGACAAGTCCCGCAGCCACGGGCTGCCGCCGTTCCTCGCCCACGACCCTGGCGTCGACAGCGGCCACATGATCGCGCAGTACACGCAGGCCGCGATCGTCTCCGAGCTCAAGCGACTCGCCAACCCGGCGAGCGTCGACTCGATCCCGTCGAGCGCGATGCAGGAGGACCACGTCTCGATGGGCTGGTCGGCCGCCCGCAAGCTGCGCCGTTCGGTCGACGGGCTCACCCGCGTCATCGCGATCGAGGTGCTCACCGCTGCTCGGGCGCTCGACCTGCGTCGTCCCCTGGAGCCGTCGCCGGCCACCGGCGCCGTCGTACGACTGCTGCGGGCTTCCGGGATCGAGGGCCCCGGCCCTGACCGCCACCTCTCACCCGAGATCGAGACCGCCGTCGAGCTGGTCCGTTCGGGTGCCGTCCTGCACGCCGTCCACGAAGTGATCGGAGAGCTGAAGTGAACACGAACGAGAGTGGTTTCGAGACGCTCGCTGGCGCTCGCTCCTCAACCACCGAGAGGGGACCCATCCATGCTGCCCACGGCACCGAGCTGACCGCGCGCTCGTGGCAGACCGAGGCGCCACTGCGGATGCTGATGAACAACCTCGACCCGGAGAACGCCGAGAACCCCGCCGAGCTGGTGGTGTACGGCGGCACCGGCAAGGCCGCGCGCAACTGGGAGTCGTACGACGCCCTCGTGCGCACGCTCACGACCCTCGCGGACGACGAGACGATGCTCGTGCAGAGCGGCAAGCCCGTCGGCGTCTTCCGCACCCACGAGTGGGCGCCGCGGGTGCTGATCGCCAACTCCAACCTGGTCGGCGACTGGGCCAACTGGGAGGAGTTCCGCCGGCTCGAGGAGCTGGGCCTGACGATGTACGGCCAGATGACCGCCGGCTCGTGGATCTACATCGGCACGCAGGGCATCCTCCAGGGCACCTTCGAGACCTTCGCCGCGGTGGCCGACAAGCGCTTCGGCGGAACTCTGGCAGGCACCATCACGCTGACCGCCGGCCTCGGTGGCATGGGTGGCGCGCAGCCGCTCGCCGTCACGATGAACGACGGTGTCGCGATCTGCATCGACGTCGACGACAGTCGGATCAAGCGGCGCATCGAGCACCGCTACCTCGACGTGCAGGCCGACTCGCTCGACCACGCAGTCGAGCTCGCCGTCGAGGCCCGCGATGCCCGGAAGCCCTTGTCCATCGGGGTGTTGGGCAACGCGGCCGAGATGTTCCCGGCCCTGCTCGAGCAGGACGCGCCGATCGACATCGTCACCGACCAGACCTCCGCGCACGACCCGTTGTCCTACCTCCCGGTGGGCGTCTCGTTCGCCGACTGGCACGACGCCGCCCGACGTGACCCCGAGGGCTTCACCAAGGACGCGCAGGCCTCGATGGCCGCGCACGTGCGGGCGATGGTGGAGTTCCAGGACAAGGGCGCCGAGGTCTTCGACTACGGCAACTCGATCCGCGACGAGGCCCGCAAGGGCGGCTACGACCGCGCCTTCGAGTTCCCGGGCTTCGTGCCGGCGTACATCCGGCCGCTGTTCTGCGAGGGCAAGGGGCCGTTCCGCTGGGCCGCGCTGTCCGGCGACCCGGCCGACATCGCCGCGACCGACCGCGCGATCCTCGAGCTCTTCCCCGACAACGAGCGGCTGCACAAGTGGATCACCATGGCCGGTGAACGGGTCGCGTTCCAGGGCCTGCCGGCGCGCATCTGCTGGCTCGGGTACGGCGAGCGCCACCTCGCCGGCCTGAAGTTCAACGAGATGGTCGCCTCCGGTGAGCTGAAGGCCCCCGTCGTGATCGGTCGCGACCACCTCGACGCGGGGTCGGTCGCCTCGCCGTACCGCGAGACCGAGGCGATGCTCGACGGCTCCGACGCGATCGCCGACTGGGCGCTGCTCAACGCGCTCGTCAACACGGCCTCGGGCGCGAGCTGGGTGTCGATCCACCACGGCGGTGGGGTCGGCATGGGTCGCTCGATCCACGCGGGCCAGGTGTGCGTCGCCGACGGCACCGACCTCGCCGCCCAGAAGATCGAGCGGGTGCTGACCAACGACCCGGGCATGGGTGTGATCCGCCACGTCGACGCGGGTTACGACCGCGCCGTCGAGGTGGCCGAGCAGCGCGGCGTACGTGTTCCCGATCCGCGAGGGCTGATGTCTCGCAGCTGTGAACGTCGACGTCTGAACGCCGCCGTCGCCCTTCACAGCGGCCCGCGCGGCGGTCTAGGTTCCCAAGCAGGGGCTGTCGCCCGGCAGCCGGGGATCGGGAGCTGGACAATGACTCAAGTAGCGGGTCCGTCGCCGTCGTTCGGTGAGCAGCTGAAGCGGCGCAAGCCCATCGCGGGGCTCAAGGGACCGCACGCCGGGCCGGAGCTCGAACGCAGCTTCGGCACCTTCCAGCTCACGCTGTTCGGCGTCGGCGCCACCGTCGGCACCGGCATCTTCTTCGTGCTCCAGGAGGCCGTGCCCGACGCAGGTCCGGCGGTGATCATCGCCTTCCTCGTCGCCGGCCTGGGTGCCGGGCCTCTCGGCGATCTGCTACGCCGAGGTGGCCAGCGCGATCCCGGTCAGCGGGTCGACGTACTCCTACGCCTACCACGCGATGGGCGAGTTCGTGGCGATGATCGTCGCGGCCTGTGTGCTGCTCGAGTACGGCGTCTCCTCGGCCGCTGTCGCCGTGGGCTGGAGCGGCTACTTCAACGAGCTCCTCGAGAACCTCTTCGGCTGGCACCTGCCCGACGCGCTGTCCTACTCGCCGGTGCCCTACGAGGACAACACCACCGGCATCATCAACCTGCCGGCCGTCGTGCTCGTGATGATGTGCATGGTGCTGCTCATCCGGGGCGCGAGCGAGTCGGCCAGGGTCAACACCGTGATGGTGCTGATCAAGCTCGGCGTGCTGATGCTCTTCGTCGTCATCGGCTTCACCGCCTTCAACACCGACCACTTCGGCGGGCTTCTGGGACGCCGGGCCGCCGGGCATCAGCGCAGCGGCGGCGACCGATCTTCTTCTCCTTCATCGGGCTCGATGCGGTCTCGACGGCGGGTGAGGAGGTGCGAGATCCACAACGGGCGCTGCCGCGCGCGATCATGGGCGCGCTGGTCGATCGTGGTCTCGGTCTACGTCCTCGTGGCGGTGGCAGGCGTCGGCGCGCAGCCGGTCGAGGAGTTCGAGAACCCCGACCAGCAGAGCGCCGGGCTCTCGGTGATCCTCGAGAACATCACCGGCAGCAGCGTGCCGGCCACGATCCTCGCGGCCGGTGCGGTGATCTCGATCTTCTCGGTCACCCTGGTCACGCTCTACGGCCAGACCCGCATCCTGTTCGCGATGGGCCGCGACGGCATGCTGCCCGACAAGTTCGCCTCCGTGAACCCGCGGACCCTCACCCCGACCTTCAACACCATCGTGGTCTCGATCGTGGTCGCGCTGATCGGTGGCTTCGTCCCGGCCGACTACCTCTGGGACACCGTCTCCATCGGCACGCTGATGGCGTTCATCGTGGTGGCCCTCGCCGTGCTGCTGCTGCGGCGTACGGAACCCGACCTGCGAGCGGCCCTTCCGCGTCCCGCGGCTACCCCGTGACCCCGCTGCTGACCATCGGGGTGTGCATCTACATCCTGTCCGGCCTGGCCGCGGTGACCTGGCTGATCTTCGGGGCGTGGCTGGCGGTCGTGCTGGCGTTCTACCTGCTCTGGGGCCGACGGCACGCGTCGCTGAACAAGGGGATCGTCGCCGATCACAACGACCTCGGCGGAGGCCACTGAGATGACGCTCGTCGTCGGCTTCACGCCGCACAAGGGCGACCCTCGCCGGTGCACCTCGGCGCCACCCTGGCGCGCTCCGCCGGCCAGGACCTGCGCCTGGTGACGGTGATCCCGTCGCGCTGGCCCACGCCGGTCGCCGGCGGCACCGACCGGGAGTTCGCCCGCTGGTCCGAGGAGTACGGCGCGAAGGCGGTCGCCGAGGCGGAGGCCGCGGCCGCCGAGCAGTGCCCCGACCTGACCGTCGAAGCGGTCGCCGTCGCCGGGCTCGTCGGTGGCCGGGACCTCGATCGAGGAGGCCGAGCGCGTCGACGCCGCGATGATCGTCGTCGGGTCCGGGCTCGGACGGGTCCTGGGGCACGGTCGTGGTCAGCTCGACCTCCGACCGGCTGCTGCACTCCTCCCACGTCCCCGTCGCCGTGGCCACGCGCGGCTACCGGGCCAGCGCCGGACGCCACCGTCACCCGGGCCACCTGCGCCTTCCGCGGCGACGAGGCCTCGCACGCCGTGCTGGTCCGGGCCGCGGCGATCTGTCGCGACGTCGGGGCCAGCCTGCGGGTCGCCACGTTCGGCGTCCGCGGCCGGACGATGTATCCCCCCGAGGTGAAGGGCGAGGACGAGATCCTGGAGGCCTACGTCAAGCACACCGCCGCCGAGCAGGACAAGGCGATCGCGGCGCTGGGCCAGGACGCGCCGGACGCGGTCGAGTCCGCCGTGGCCACCGGCCGCAGCTGGTCGGAGGCGCTGGAGGCGCTGCCCTGGGAGAAGGGCGACGTGCTGGTGCTCGGCTCCTCGTCGGCGAGCCTGATGTCGCGGCTGTTCCTGGGCTCCAACGCCACCAAGATCGTGCGCCAGTCGCCGGTGCCGGTGATCGTCGTCCCCTGACCGACTCGGCCGGACCAGGATCGCGCGCATTCCCCTGCGGACGCAGCTCGGCTGCGGGCAGAATGCCCGCCATGTCCGAACCGCTGCTGGGAGTCTCCTCGTGACCGAACGACCCGTCCGCGCCCGCACGCCCCTGCCCGGGATCAGCACCCGCGCCTGGGAGCACCCTGCCGACCGCGGTGCGCTGGTCGCCCTGCGCAAGCTGCGCGGGTTCGACACGGTGCTGAAGGCGTTCTCCGGCCTGGTCAACGAGCGCGCCGTCCGGCTGCAGTACCTCGCCTCGGCCATCCGGGTCGACGACCGCCAGTTCGCCCGGCTGCACCGGTTGCTCGGCGAGGTCGGCGCGACGCTGGACGCCCCCGAGCTCCCCGAGATGTACGTCGTCGCGAACCCGTTCCTCAACGCCTCGACCATCGGGATGAACAAGCCGATCATCGTGCTGAACAGCGCGATGGTCGAGCTGCTCGACGAGGAGGAGCTGCGCTTCCTGATCGCGCACGAGCTCGGCCACGCGCTGAGCGGTCACGCCGTCTACCAGACCCTGCTGCGTCGGCTGATCGTGCTGAGCGGCGTGCTCGGGTCGATCCCGCTCGGGGGCGTCGGCCTCCGGGTGATCGTCGCGGCCCTGATGGAGTGGTCGCGCAAGTCCGAGCTCTCCGCCGACCGCGCCGGGCTGCTCGCGACCCAGGACCCGCAGGTGGCCTTCCGCTACCACATGAAGACCGCGAGCGGCGGCCACCTCGACGACCTCGACACCACCTCCTTCTTCGCCCAGGGCAGCGAGTACGACGAGTCGGGTGACCTGCGTGAGTCGGTGCTCCGACTGCTGCTCGTGGAGAACCAGGCGCACCCGTTCGCCGTCGTACGTGCCCGCGAGCTGCGCCGCTGGGTCGACAGCGGCGCCTACACCGCCGTGCTCGCCGGCACGTACCCGCGCCGCGACGAGGACGCCGACGCCGGTCTCACCGATGCCGCCCGCGAGGCCGCGCAGAGCTACTCGGAGGCCTTCCGCAACAGCGGAGACGCCCTCGGCAAGTTCGTCCACGACACGGCCGGACTGGCCGGCAGCGTCAAGGGCTGGTTCGACGACACCTTCCGTCGCGGCGACCAGGCCTGAGCCCTAGCGCCGCCACCAGCGCCGGCGACGCTTCGCGGGCTCGGCCGACTCTGCGGTGCCGGCTTCGTCGACCGCGGTGCCGGTCGCACCAGCTTCTCGGCCCGCCGTGCTCGCCACGCCGTCACCTCGGCCTCGACGTCCCGGGTCGGTGTCACGACCGGCGGTCCGCCCTGGAGCTGGCGACGCGCCTCGACGACCCGCCGGTTGAAGCTCTCGAGGACCTCGCGCACGTCCTTCTCCAGCGCCTCCCGGTCGAGCAGCGCGTCGAGCTCGGCGTCCTCCTTGCGCAGCTGCAGGGCCGGCGGCAGCACGCCGGTGATCTGCTCGCGCTCGATCAGCTTCTTGACCCACCAGTCCCGGTCGTACGGCGACCCGAGGTCGCCCAGCGGCTTGCCGGCGCCGGGCAGGTTGTCGAACTCGCCGCGGGCCATCGCCTGCTGGATCTGCAGGTCCACCCACCGCGCCTGGTGCCGGATCCGCGCCGCGGCGGAGTCGCTGCCCGTGCGGGCATCCTGGGCACGCTGGGGTCGACTGCGGTCGGGACCCTCGGCTGGATCGGGGGACTCGGTGGAATCAGCGGACACGTCACTCACCTCCGCCCTCAGAGATTAGTCAACGAGGGGGCGTGGCTCCAGCGGCTCTGTCGGGACTTCGTCGGCGAACGCGTCCCGGGGTACGACGAGCAGGCTGGCCGCCGCGACCAGGGCTGTGATCGAGCAGACCGCCCACACCGTCAGGTAGCCCGACAGCGGTGCATGGCCGGCCTCGAGGTCGGCGATCGAGCCGGTGGACGAGAGCGCGATCGCGAAGATGCTCGAGGCGATCGCACCACCGATCGTCTTGGTGGTGTTGGTCATCCCGGTGACGAAACCGGTCCGGTCAGCCGGTGCCGCCGCCGCTGCGGCCGCAGGAAGCGCCGCGACCAGCGCTCCGGAGCCGATGCCGGCGATCGCCATGTTGGCCAGCGCCTGGCCGGTCGAGTCGTGGAACGGCAGGAACAGGCCGTAGCCGAGCGCCACCAGGACACAGGCCCCGAGCATCGCCCCCCGGGTGCCGGCGAACCGCGCGGCCAACGGCAGCAGCAGCGCGCCCGCGACGAGGGCCAGCACGTAGACGACGATCAGCACGGTCACGAAGCCGGCGGACGCACCGAGTCCGTAGCCGACCTCGTCCGGGTCGGTGCGAGCGAACGTCGACAGCGGGATCTGCGCGCCGAGGACGGACATGCCGAACAGGAAGGCCGTCAGCTGCACCGGCCACTGCGCCGCCGTCGCGAGCAGCCGCACGTCGATCAGGGGTTCCTCGACGCGCAGCTCGAACAGCGCGAACGGCCAGAAGGCGAGCACGCCGGCGAGCGATCACGGCCCAGGCCAGCCACGAGTCGGGACCCTGGATCCGCACCAGGATCAGGCCGCGCCATCACCATGCCGATCGCCAGCGTGACCAGGGCGAAGCCGCCCCAGTCGATGCGCCCGGTCGCGACCGGAGGCGTGCCCGCCACCCCGAACCAGATCACCACGAAGCACAGCGACACCGCGATCGCGGGGATGGTCAGCAGCATCGTCATCGACGTCACGCCGACCAGCGCGCCGCTGGCCGCGGCGCCGAGGATGACTCCGGTCTCGAGGGCGGCGACGAGGAAGGCGGCGGCCCGTCGGGTGAGGCGCGTCTGGGCGCCGGAGCTCGCCGTGCGCCGGTGGATGATCGAGACCTCGAGCGGCAGCCAGACGACGTAGAAGCCCTGGATCGCCCAGGCGATCAGGAACAGCGTGAAGTTCGGCGCGAACGCGACCGCCCACGTCGCCAGCGCGGTGACGGCCGTCGACAGCAGCAGCACCTGCCGGTGCCCGATCAGGTCACCGAGCCGCGCCAGCAACGGCACCACCAGCGCCGAGACGACCAGCTGCGCCGCCTCGAACCAGTTGACGTCGGCGTCGCGGATGGAGAGGTGGTCGGCGATGTCGCTGAAGATGGGCGTGTAGAAGCCCTGCAGGATCCCGCTCGCGATCTCGACGCAGACCAGGAAGCCGACGATGGTGCCGAGACCGGGGACCGAGCTGCGCTGCGCGGTGTGCGTGGTGGGGGTGCTCATGCGGGGAGCCTCTCGATCAGGCGCGCGTACCAGTCGACGCCGGCGAGGAAGTCGTCGACGCCGATGTGCTCGTCGTAGCTGTGGATGCTCTCGCGCTGGGCCTTGGTCATCCGGAACGGCGTGAACCGGTAGACCCGCGGGCAGATCGCGGTGAAGTAGCGGGAGTCCGTCGCCGCCATCATCACGTACGGCGTCGGCACGGCGTCGTCGAAGACCTCGCTGATCGTCGTGGTGATCAGCTCGAAGGCGTCGTCCATCGGGCTGACCGGGCTGGGCTCGTTGGCGTCGACGACCTCGAGCCGGATGCTGTCGTCGGCGATGGCCTTGCGCACGTGCTCGGTCGCCGACGCGACGGTGTCGCCGACCAGGATGCGCAGGTTGACCGCGGCGGTGGCGCTCGAGGCGATCACGTTGTGCGCGGGGGAGCCGGAGAGCGTCGTGACGGCCATCGTCGTACGCACCAGGGCGGCGGGCTCCGCACCGGCCGCCAGCAACGCGCGCTTGAGCAGCGGCTGGAGGCGACGGGCGTTGGCGAACAGGGGCCGCAGCGCGCAGCGGTGCGTGCGGCGCGATCCGGGTGAACAGCTCCAGCGTCGGCTCCGGCAGCGACGCGGCGAACGGCCGCTTCTCCAGTCGTACGACGGCCCGCGCGATCCTCGCGGTCGGTCCGCCGGGCGCCGGTGTCGAGGAGTGCCCGCCGCGCCCCTCGGCCCGCAGCTCGATCGTCGTGGTGCCCTTCTCGGAGACCCCCACGACCCCGAGCGGCGGCTCGACCCCGGGGAACGCCTGGTGCGCGATGGCCCCGCCCTCGTCGAGGACGAACCACGGCGTCACGCCGCGTGACCGCAGCTCCTCGACGGCGGCCGGTGCGTCCGGCCCGGAGACCTCCTCGCGAGCCCCGAAGGAGAGCCACACGTCGCGGCTGGGCACGAAGTCGGCCTCGAGGAGCCGCTCGACAGCAGCGCAGATGCCGACCAGCGAACCCTTGTCGTCCAGGGTGCCGCGACCCCAGATCGAGCCGTCGTGGATCTCCGCCCCGAAGGGTGGGTGCTGCCACGGCGCCGACTCGTCGACCGGCACGACGTCGATGTGCGCCATCAGCACCACCGGCTCGGCGTCTCCCGTGCCGGCCCAGCGGAAGAGCAGCGAGTCGTCGAGCACCCGGTGCAGGTCGAGGCGTTCGTGCAGCAGCGGGAACGACTCGGCCAGGCACGCGCGGAAGGCCTCGAAGGCGCCGGCGTCGATGCGCGACCCGTCGGCGTGGGAGACCGTGGGGATGCGGACGAGCGCCTGCAGCTTCTCCACGATCTCGCTCCCCACGGGAGGAACCTAGCCCTTCCCGGCCGCGCTCGTCCTGATCGCCGCCAACCTGTCGGTGCCCCGAACTAGGGTCGCTGCAGACAGCGATCGCGACCGCGAGGAGTGCGGATGGCAGGCGAGACCACAGGACTGGCGATCACGGCGAAGGGGCTGAGCAAGCACTACGGCTCGGTGACCGCGCTCGACGGGCTCGACCTCGAGGTCGCGCGCGGCACGGTGATGGGGCTGCTCGGCCCCAACGGCGCCGGCAAGACGACGACCGTCCGCGTGCTGACGACCCTGCTCAAGGCCGACACGGGCTCGGCCGAGGTGCTGGGGCTCGACGTCGTCCGCGACGCGCGGGAGCTGCGTCGCCGGATCGGTGTCTCGGGCCAGTACGCCGCGGTCGACGAGCACCTCACCGGCTTCGAGAACCTCGACATGGTGGGCCGCCTCTACCACCTCGGCGCGACGGCCAGCCGGGCACGCGCCCACGAGCTGCTCGAGCGCTTCGACCTCACCGACGCCGCCGACCGCCAGGTCAAGGGGTGGTCGGGCGGCATGCGTCGGCGGCTCGACCTCGCCGGCGCCCTCGTGGCCGAGCCACCGGTGCTGTTCCTCGACGAGCCCACGACGGGGCTCGACCCTCGCGGACGGGCCGGGATGTGGGACGTCATCGAGGGCCTGGTGGAGGGCGGCACGACGCTGCTGCTGACCACCCAGTACCTCGAGGAGGCCGACCGCCTCGCCGACCGGATCGCGGTCATCGACCACGGCCGGGTGATCGCGCTGGGCACGGCCGACGAGCTGAAGTCGCAGGTCGGTGGCGAGCGGATCGAGGTGGTCGTCCCCCACGACGCCGACCTCGACCGTGCCGCCGCCGAGGCCGAGGGCATCGGCATCGGGCCGGCCAAGGTCGACACCCGCGACCACCAGGTCGTCGTGCCCGTCTCCGGCGGCGCGGCCGACCTCGTCGAATACCTCCGGCGGCTCGACCGGGCCGACATCCCGGTCAGCGACGTGGGGCTGCGACGACCGACCCTCGACGACGTGTTCCTCCAGCTCACCGGCCACCCCGCCGAGGAGGCCACCGAGGAGGCCGACGCCGACGACGAGTCGGACCGCACGAAGGAGGAAGCATCATGAGCCAGATGGCCGAGGCGGTCTCCGACACCGTCACCATCACCCGCCGCAACCTGAAGAAGATCCTGCGCGTCCCCGACCTGCTGGTCTTCACGCTGCTCTCGCCGATCATGTTCGTGCTGCTGTTCGCCTTCGTCTTCGGCTCGGCGATCGGAGACCAGGGCACGGGCGTGGACTACACGGAGTTCCTGGTGCCCGGGATCTTCGCCCAGACGGTGGTCTTCGGCGCCACCTTCACCGGCTACAGCCTCGCCGAGGACCTGCAGAAGGGCATCGTCGACCGGTTCCGCTCGCTGCCGATGTCGCCCTCGGCGGTGGTCGTCGGTCGCACCGCGTCCGACGTCGGGATCAACATCCTGAGCCTGCTCGTGATGGCGCTGACCGGGCTGCTGATCGGCTGGCGCATCCGGTCCTCGGTCCTCGAGGCGGTCGCGGGCTTCCTGGTGCTGCTCCTGTTCGCCTACGCGATCTCCTGGATCATGGCCTACGTCGGGCTGCTGGTCCGGTCGCCGGAGGTGGTCAACAACGCCTCGTTCCTGGTGATCTTCCCGCTGACGTTCATCGCCAACACCTTCGTCACCCTGGAGAACCTCCCCGCTCCCCTGGAGACCTTCGCCGAGTGGAACCCGGTCTCCTCGGTGACGCAGTCCGCGCGCGAGCCTCTTCGGCAACACCATGCCGGGCACCGAGCCGACCAGTCCGTGGTCGATGACGCACCCGACGCTCTACACGCTGATCTGGGTGGTGATCATCGTGGGCGTCTTCGCTCCGCTCTCGATCCGCCAGTACCAGCGCACCGCGAGCCGCTAGGCCGTCTCCGGGCAGTTCCGGACGTGCAAGAGGGCCCCGAACCGCAAGGGGTCGGGGCCCTCCCGAGCACGTGCTGGCCCGTGGGCCGGGCCGGCTAGTACACCCGGCGGCGCGTCCCTCCGATCGGCACCAGGTTCAGCACCAGGCCGACCACGAGCAGGATCGCTCCGATCGTGGTCAGGATCGAGATGCTGGCCACGAGGCCGATGATCAGCAGGATCAGTCCGAGGACGATCATGGTGTTCCTCCCTTTCAGTTCTCCCCCCGTCGCGGGTGGAGTACCCCCGTGGCAACCGGGACAAACGGCGCGACGGATCTCGGATCCGAGACATCCCGGCACCCGCTCGGGTGGCGTCCCGTCCGCGGATTCGGTGGACTGACCCCATGTCAGCCGGGCTCGCTCCACCTGCCGCGGTGCACGACCTCGTCGAGCTCGAGCCGGCGGCGGCGCGAGGGCGATCCCTTCGCCCCGGTCGTGGCGGCCGGGTGGCCGAGCGTGATCGTGCCGACCGGGTCGAACGCGGCCGGGATCGCGAACGCCTCGCGCACCTGCGGCCAGCTTGTCCGGCGGGATGCCGAAGAAGCAGGCGCCGAGACCCTCGTCGACGGCGGTCTGGAGGATCAGCAGCGCGGCCATCGCGGCGTCCATGTGCCAGAAGGGCACCGGCCAGCGGGACTCGTCGCGGTCGGTCCAGCCCTTGTCGGGCTCGGCGTAGCGGCTCAGGTACGCCGCCTTGCTCGAGCACGGCACGATCACGACCGGCGCGCGCATCATGCCGCGCAGCCACGTGTCGGGGTCGTCGGTCCCGTCGGCGCTCGCGGTCCAGTAGCGGCGTACGTCGTCGGGGGTGTCGAGCACCAGGAAGCCCCAGCCCTGGCTGAACCCCGCACTCGGCGCGCGCGTCGCGTTGGCCAGCGCCCGCTCCACGACCGCCGGGTCGACCGGCTCGTCGGTGTAGTTGCGGACCATCCGGCGGCGGCGTACGACCTCGGCGAACTCCATGGGAGCGAGCATGCCTGACGACTTCGAGCGGATGTGGGCCGCGCTCGCCCCGCTCGGCCGCTCGGCCTCCAGCGGCGGCTACTTCCGCCAGCCGTTCACCTCGGTCGAGTCCGAGCTGCGCGCGTGGTTCCTCGAGCAGTGCGCCGCCCGCGACCTCTCCGTCGAGGCCGACGGCAACGGCAACCTGCTGGCGACCTGGATAGTTCGGACCGGCACGCACGCGCAGGACGCGGGCGCGGATGCAGACCGGTCCGAACTACCCGGTGTCCTGATCGGCTCCCACCTCGACTCGGTCCTCGACGGCGGGGCGTACGACGGGCCGCTCGGTGTGGTCTCCTCGCTGGCGGCGATCGACCTGCTCCGGGAGCGAGGCGTCGTGCCGAGCCGGCCGGTGGTGGTCGGCGCGTTCGCCGAGGAGGAGGGCTCCCGGTTCGGGATCGCCTGCCTGGGCTCACGACTGGCCACCGGCTCGACCACGCCGGAGGCGGCGAAGGAGCTGCGCGACCGGGACGGCGTACCCCTCGCCGACGCGATGGCGGAGGCCGGTCTCTCACCGGGGCTGGGTCGCGCCGACTGGGTCGACCGGATCGGCTGCTTCCTCGAGCTGCACGTCGAGCAGGGCCGCGACCTCGTCGACCGCGACGCCCCGGTCGGTCTGGCCAGCGGCATCTGGCCGCACGGGCGCTACCGCTTCGACTTCACCGGTGACGCCAACCACGCCGGCACCACCCGGATGGAGGACCGCCACGACCCGATGCTCGGCTTCGCGATGACGGCGATGGCCGCCGGGAAGCAGGCGCGCCTGTCGGGGCAACGGGCCACCTTCGGCCGGATCGAGGTCGCGCCCAACGGCACCAACGCGATCCCGTCGCGGGTGAGTGCCTGGCTGGACGCCCGCTGCGAGACCGACACGGAGCTGGCTCGTCTGGTCGCCGAGATCAAGCGCCACGGGGTCGAGCGCGCGGGCCGCGACGGCACCCGGCTGACCGTCACCCCGGAGTCGGTGTCGGGACCGGTCACCTTCGACCCCGTCCTCACGGACTCGTTGCGCACCGGGCTGGCGCACCGCTGGGGCGACGTACCGGTGATCCCGACGATGGCCGGACACGACGCCGGCATCCTCGCCGCCGCCGGCGTACCGACCGCGATGATGTTCGTCCGCAACCCCACCGGCGTCTCGCACTCCCCGGAGGAGTTCGCGTCGATGGACGACTGCCTGACCGGTGTCGAGGCCCTGGCCGACGCCCTCGAGGTCCTCGTCGGATGAGGCTGCGGCTGGAGCACGCCCTGCTGGACGACGGCGTGCACGACGACGTGCTCGTCGAGGTCGAGGACGGGCTGATCACCGCGGTCGGGGGCGAGGGCACCGACGCGACGGCCGTCACCGGCCTCACCCTCCCGGGCCTCGCCAACTGCCACAGCCACGCGTTCCACCGCGCGCTCCGGGGGCGCACGCACGGTGTCGACCAGACAGGGGAGCGGGGGTCGTTCTGGACCTGGCGCGAGCAGATGTACGCCGTGGCCGCGGAGCTCACGCCGGACACCTACTTCGAGCTGGCCCGCGAGACCTACGCCGAGATGCGCGCGACGGGGATCAGCGCGGTCGGGGAGTTCCACTACCTGCACCACCAGCCCGACGGGACGCCGTACGACGACCCCAACGCGATGGGCCGCGCGCTCCTCGCTGCCGCCGACGACGCCGGGATCCGGATCCGGCTGCTCGACACCTGCTACCTCGCGGCCGGGTTCGGCCGCCCGCCGGAGGGCGTCCAGGTGCGCTACTCCGACGGCTCCGCAGCGCGGTGGGCCGAGCGGGTCGCCGCCTTCGACGACCCACGTGTCGGCGTCGCCGTCCACTCGGTGCGTGCGGTCCCCGTCGACCAGCTGCCCGTCGTGGTGGAGGCCGCCGCCGGTCGGCCGTTGCACGTCCATCTCTCCGAGCAGGTGGCGGAGAACGAGGCCGCCCTCGAGGCGCCACGGCCGTACGCCGACCCAGCTGCTCGCGGACGCCGGTGCCCTCGGCCCCCTGACCACCGCCGTGCACGGCACGCACCTCACCGACGGCGACATCGGGCTCCTCGGCGAGACCGGCACCAACGTCTGCTTCTGCCCCACCACCGAGCGCGACCTCGCCGACGGGATCGGCCCCGCCCGCCGGTTGCAGGATGCGGGCGCCACCCTCACGCTGGGCTCCGACAGCCATGCAGTGATCGACCTGTTCGAGGAGATGCGCGCGGTGGAGATGCACGAGCGACTGGCCTCCCAGCAGCGCGGCCACTTCTCCGCGCTCGAGCTGCTCGCTGCTGCGACGTACGACGGCCACCGCTCGCTCGGGTTCGACGACGCCGGCCGGATCGCGGTCGGGCAACGCGCCGACCTCGTCACCGTCGACCTCGGCACGATCCGCACCCGTGGCACCGGCGCGACTCCGGAGACGCTCGTGTTCGCCGCCACCGGCGCCGACGTGGTCGGCCGATGACCAGCCTCCTGCTGACCGGCATCGCCGAGCTGGTCACCAACGACCCGACCCACGACGGCACTCCGCTCGGCGTCATCGAGGACGCGGCGGTCGTCACCGAGGGGCGCCGGGTCGCGTGGGTCGGCCGTCGAGCCGACGCGCCTTCGGCGGACGCCGTCCGCGACCTCGGCGGCCGCGCGGTGCTCCCCGGCTTCGTCGACTCCCACTCCCACCTGGTCTTCGCCGGCGACCGCGCGCCCGAGTTCGCCGCCCGGATGGCGGGGGAGAGCTACGCGGCCGGAGGCATCCGCACCACGGTCGCGGCCACGCGCGCCGCGAGCGACGAGCAGCTCGCCGCCAACGTCGCGCGGCTGGTCGCGGAGATGCGGCGGCAGGGCACGACCACCGTCGAGATCAAGAGCGGCTACGGGCTCAGCACCCTCGACGAGGCTCGCGGCCTGGCCGTCGCCCGGCAGTACACCGACGAGACCACGTTCCTCGGCGCCCACGTCGTGCCGCCGGAGTACGCCGACGACCCGGCCGGCTACGTCGAGCTCGTGACGGGTCCGATGCTCGAGGCGGCAGCGCCGTACGCCAAGTGGATCGACGTGTTCTGCGAGCGCGGCGCCTTCGACGCCGACCAGGCCCGGGCGATCCTCGCGGCCGGCAAGGAGAAGGGGCTCGGGGGTCGGCTGCACGCCAACCAGCTCGGCCCCGGTCCCGGCGTACGGCTGGCCTGCGAGCTGGGCCTCACCGCGGTCGACCACTGCACCTTCCTCGACGACGAGGACGTCGCCGCACTGGCCGACTCCGGCACGGTGGCGACGCTGTTGCCCGGCGTCGAGTTCAGCACCCGGTCGCCGTACCCCGACGCACGGCACCTGCTCGACTCCGGCGTCACCGTCGCGCTCGCCAGCGACTGCAACCCCGGCTCCTGCTACACCTCCTCGATGCCGCTGTGCGTGGCGCTCGCCGTCCGGGAGATGCGGATGACCCCGGCCGAGGCGGTCTGGGCGGCCACCGCCGGCGGAGCGCGAGCGCTGGCCCGCGACGACGTCGGGGTGCTGGCACCCGGCCGGCGCGCGCACCTGACCGTGCTCGAGGCGCCGTCCCACGTCCACCTCGCCTACCGCCCCGGGGTCCCGCTCGTGGCCGAGGTGATCGCGTGAGCGCGTGCGATGAGTTCTGCCGATCCCGCGGGTCGAACCCAGCACGCACGTCCGCGGTGCCGCCCGGCCCGCGCACCCGAGAGGATCTGCCATGAGCGAGCTCACCGTCACCACCCACACCGTCGGCAGCGGTGCCGACACGATCACCTACGACGTCCGCGGTGACCTCGCGTCCGCCACCGCCGAGCGCCCGGTCCTGTTCCTGATCGGCTCCCCGATGGACGCCGTCGGCTTCGGCAGCCTGGCGAGCCGGTTCACCGACCGCCCCGTGGTGACCTACGACCCGCGCGGTGCCGGCCGGAACCCCACCGACACCACGCCGATCACCGCCGAGCAGCACGCCGACGACCTGCACCGCGTGATCGAGGCCCTCGGGGTCGGACCGGTCGACGTCTTCGGCAGCAGCGGTGGCGCGGTCAACGCCCTGGCCCACGCCGCCATCCATCCCGACGACGTGCTGCGGGTGGTCGCCCACGAGCCCCCGACCGCGGCGCTGCTGCCCGACAGGGACGCCGTCCTCGCCGTCTGCCGTGACATGCGGGCGACGTACGACCGCGAGGGCAGCCCGCCGTGCGATGGCCAAGTTCATCCCGTTCGTGATGTACGACGGGCACCGTCACCGAGGCCTACCTCGACCAGCCCGCTGCCTGACCCGGCGATGTTCGGGATGCCGGACGAGGACGACGGTTCCCGCACCGACCCGCTGATGCGCAACATCCCGGCCTGCAACGAGTACCTGCCCGACGTCGAGGCGCTCCGGGCACTCGGCGACCGCCTGGTGATCGGCCGTCGGCGTGGAGTCGGGACAGCAGATGGCCGCCCGTGGCGGCCGCTCGGTCGCCGAGGCCGCTCGGGTCCCCGTCGACCGAGTTCCCCAGCGGCCACGCCGGCTTCCTCGGCGGCGAGTACGGCCAGACCGGCGACCCCGACGGCTTCGCCGCCGCCCTGCACGCCGTCCTCGACTGAGCCTGTCCGGGCGAGATCCGGTTTCCCAGGTTGAGAGAGGAAACTGCCTCTTCACACACCGCGCAACGTGTGTGAAGAGGCAGTTTGGGTTCATCACCTGGGAAACCGGCGACCCCCCGCAGCCCTCACCAGTGCGTCGAACAACCGCTGGTCGCGACCCATCTCGGGGTGCCACTGGACGGCGAGGCAGAAGCGGTCGCCGGGGGCCTCCATCGCCTCGAGGGTGCCGTCGTCCGCGTGGGCGACGGCCTCGTAGCCGGGGTGCGAGCGCACCGACTGGTGGTGGTGGCAGTGCACCGTGGTCGCCGTCCCCGAGGATCGAGTGGAGCAGGGACGACCGGGTCGCCGAGACGTCGACCGACCCGAACACGTCGCCGCCGGGGCTGTGCTCCTCGTGCCCGACCACGTCGGGCGTGTGCTGCTCGAGGGTTCCTCCGGCCGCGACCGCCATCACCTGCATCCCCCGGCACACCCCGAGCGTCGGCAGGTTGGCGGCCGCGGCCGAGGTCAACAGGGCGAGCTCCCACGCGTCGCGGTCCGGTCGCCACGAAGGCGGTCCGCGGATGGGGTTCCTCGCCGTACTGGTGCGGGTCGACGTCGGCGCCGCCGCTGACGACCAGGCCGTCGAGCCGCGCGACGGTCGCAGCCGCCGCGTCGGGGTCGTCGGTGGCCGGCGGCAGCAGCACGGGTACGCCGCCCGCCCGCGCGATCGCGTCGGCGTACATCACGGGCAGCAGGTCGGCGGGCTGGTCCCACACGCCCCACTTCGCCTGCTCGCGGTACGTCGTCAGCCCGATCAGCGGTCGCATCGACAACTCACCCGTCATCTCACAGGGGCGTCACGTAGGCGCCCGAGATGCCGCCGTCGACCAGGAACGTGCTCGCGGTGATGAAGCTCGACTCGTCGGAGGCGAGGAACAGCACGGCGTTCGCCAGCTCCTCCGGCTCCGCGAACCGGCCCATCGGCACGTGCACCAGCCGCCGGGCGGCGCGCTCGGCGTCCTTGGCGAACAGCTCCTTGAGCAGGGGCGTGTTCACCGGCCCGGGGCACAGCGCGTTGACGCGGATCCCCTCGCGCGCGAACTGCACGCCGAGCTCGCGGCTCATCGACAGCACGCCGCCCTTGGAGGCGGAGTAGGAGATCTGGCTGGTCGCCGCTCCCATCACCGCGACGAACGAGGCGGTGTTGATGATCGAGCCCGACTTCTGCTCGATCATGTAGGGCAACGCGGCCTTGCAGCACAGGTAGACGCTGGTCAGGTTCACCTCCTGCACGCGCCGCCACGCCTCGAGCTCGGTGTCGAGGATCGAGTCGTCGTCGGGCGGGGAGATGCCGGCGTTGTTGAAGGCGATGTCGACCGAGCCGAAGGTGTCCTTGGCGGTCGCGAAGAGCGCGTCGACCTCCTCCTTGCTGGTGACGTCGACGTGGGCGTACGCCGCGATCTCCTCGCCACCGAGCTGACCGACGAGCTCGTACCCGCGCTGGTCGTCGATGTCGCCGATGACGACCCGGGCGCCCTCCTCGACGAACCGGTTGACCGTGGCGAGCCCGATGCCCGAGCACCCACCGGTGACCACCGCGACCTTGCCGTCCAGACGTCCTGCCATGTTGGGTCCTTTCCTCTTGCTCCGGTGGTTCTCGAGAGCGCTCGCTGCGCTCGCTGCTCGAAACCACCTGTTGCGAGTGCAGTGGGCGATGAACACGTTCTTCTCCTCGGTGAACGCGTTCGGGGCGTCCGGTCCGAGCTCGCGGCCGAGGCCGGACTGCTTGTAGCCGCCGAACGGCGTCCAGTAGCGCACCGCCGAGTGGCTGTTGACGCTGAGGTTGCCGGACTCGACGCCGCGCGCGACGCGGAGGCCACGGCCCAGGTCGTTGGTGAAGATCGACCCGGACAGGCCGTACTCGGTGTCGTTGGCCAGCGCGACCGCCTCGTCCTCGTCGTCGAACGGCATCACCGCGACGACCGGCCCGAACACCTCCTCGCGCCACACCGCCTCGCTGGTGCTCTTCGACTCGACCACGGTCGGCGGCAGCCAGAAGCCGTCCCCGTCGGGACGTGAGCCCGTGAACGCGATGTCGGCCCCGTCGATGTAGCGCTGCACGGAGTCGCGCTGCGCCGCCGAGACCATCGGGCCCATCTCGCTGTCCTCCTGGGCCGGGTCGATCACCTTCAGCGACCGCACCGACTCCTCGAACCGGCCGACGAACTCGTCGTACGCCGACCGCTCGACGAGGATCCGCGACCGGGCACAGCAGTCCTGGCCGGCGTTGTCGAAGACGGCGTACGGCGCACTCGCCGCGGCGGCCTGGACGTCGGAGTCGGCGAAGACGATGTTGGCGCTCTTGCCGCCGAGCTCGAGGGTCACGCGCTTCACCTGCTCGGCGCAGCCGCGCATGATCCCCTTGCCGACCTCGGTCGACCCGGTGAAGCAGACCTTGCGCACGGCCGGGTGGGTCACGAAGCGCTCGCCCACCACCGATCCCTTGCCGGGGATCACGGTCAGCACGCCCTCGGGCAGGCCGGCCTCCAGGGCGAGCTCGCCGATCCGGATGGCGGTGAGCGGGGTGATCTCGGCCGGCTTGAGCACGACCGTGTTGCCGGCGGCCAGTGCCGGCGCGAGGCCCCAGGCAGCGATGGGCATCGGGAAGTTCCAGGGCACGATGATGCCGACGACGCCGAGCGGCTCGTGGAAGGTGACGTCGGTGCCGCCGGCGACCGGGATCTGCCTGCCGAAGAGCCGCTCGGGCGCGGCCGAGTAGTAGTTCAGGCAGTCGCGGACGTTGCCCGCCTCCCAGCGGGCGTTGCCGATCGTGTGGCCGGCGTTGGCGACCTCGAGCTGCGCGAGCTCCTCGATGTGTGCGTCGACGACCGACGCGAACGTGCGCAGCATCCGGGCCCGGTCGCCGGGGGCGACGTCACGCCAGGCCGGGAACGCCTCCTGGGCCCGGCCGATCGCGGCGTCGGTCTCCTCGACGCCGGCCGAGCCGACCTCGGCGATCTGTTGGGCGGTGACAGGGTTGATGACGGCAGTCGTCAAGGTTCACATCCTCTCGAAGGTCCGGGCGAGCTCCCAGTCGGTGACAGCGGCGTCGAAGGCCGCGAGCTCGACGTCGGCCATGTTGACGTAGTGGTCCACGACGTCGTCACCCAGGGCGGCCCGGGCGATCTCGGAGGAGGCGAACGCCTCCCGCGCGGCACGCAGGGTGTGCGGCACGTGGGGCTTGTCGGAGTCGTAGGCGTTGCCGACCAGCTCGTCCTCGAGCTCGAGCTTGTTCTCGATGCCGTGCAGGCCGCCGGCGAGCATCGCGGCCAGCGCCAGGTAGGGGTTCACGTCGCCACCGGGGAGCCGGTTCTCCATCCGCGCGGAGGGGCCGTGGCCGACGAGGCGCACGGCGCAGGTGCGGTTGTCGGTGCCCCAGGCGACCGCCGTGGGAGCGAAGGACGCCGAGGCGAACCGCTTGTAGGAGTTGATGTTCGGCGCGTAGAGGAGGGTGAAGTCCGCCATCGTCGCGAGCACGCCGGCCACGAACTGGTCGTAGAGCTCCGAGCGGTCGTGTCCTTCACCGAAGACGACGGTGCCGTCGGCGCCGCGCAGCGAGAGGTGGATGTGGCACGAGTTGCCCTCGCGCTCGTCGTACTTCGCCATGAACGTGAGTGACTGCCCGTGCAGCGACGCGATCTCCTTCGCGGCCGTCTTGTAGACGGCGTGGTTGTCGGCGGTCACCAGTGCCTCGGCGTAGAGGAACCCGATCTCGTGCTGCCCGAAGTTGCACTCGCCCTTCGCGCCCTCGACGTCCATCCCGGCGGCGTACATGTGGTTGCGGATGTCGCGCAGCAGCGGCTCGACGCGGGTGGTGCCGACCACGGAGTAGTCGACGTTGTACTGGTTGACCGGGGTGAGGTCGCGCCAGCGGCGGTCGTGCGCGTCCTCGAAGGTGTTGTTGAAGGCGATGAACTCCAGCTCGGTGCCGGCCAGGGCGACCATGTCCATGGCGGCGACCTTCTCCAGCTGCGCCTTCAGCATCGTGCGCGGGGACTGCGGGACCGGCGCGTGGTCGAGCCAGACCAGGTCGCACTGGACGAGGGCCGTGGCCGGCAGGTGGGGGAGCAGCCGCAGGGTGTCCCAGTCCGGCACGAACTCCATGTCGCCGTAGCCCTTCTCCCACGACGAGATCGTGTAGCCGGACACCGTGTTCATGTCGATGTCGACGGCGAGCAGGTAGTTGCAGCCCTCGGTGCCGGTCTCGAGCGCGACGTCGAGGAAGTAGCGGCCGTGCAGGCGTTTCCCCTGGAGCCGGCCCTGCATGTCGGTGAAGGCGAGCACGACGGTGTCCACCTCGTCGGACTCGATCATGCCCCGCAGTCGCTCGAGGGTGAGGAAACGGTCGTTCGGTGTGCTCATCGTGCTCTCCCGTGATTGTCGGTCTCGTGCCTGGCTCGGTCTCGGTCTGGTGTCATCCCAGCAGCCCCCGCAGGAGGGCGGCCGTGTCGTCGCAGTGCTCCTGCATCACCTGGTGCGCGCGGTCCTCGCGGCCCGCGAGGATCGCGGAGACGAGGCGCGCGTGCTGGGTGTCGGAGTGGGCGATGTTGGCCTCGAGGACCGGGATCGCGCTGAGCATCTCGTGCATCGTCGACTGCACCGAGGTCACCGCCTCGATCAGCCGGTTGGAGCCGGTGAGCGCCGCGATCGTGAGGTGGAAGCGCGAGTCGGCCTGCCGGTGCACGGCAGGGCCGCTGGCCCGGGCGACCGACTCGTGGGCGGACTCGAGGCGCGCGCGCTGCTTCTCGCCGAGCTGCACGCTGGCGGCCAGCCGGGCCACGCCCGGCTCGACGATCCGGCGGAACTCCAGGGTGTCGGCCCACTCGGCCCGCCGTGACGTCGTACGCCGGGACGCCGCTCGTGCCGACGGCGTCGAGGGCCGCATCGTCACCACCGTGCCGCCGCCGCGACCTCGTGTGGTCTGTACCAGTCCGGCCTCCCGGAGCGCCGCCATCGCCTCGCGCAGGGTCGCCCGCGAGACGGCGAGCCGGCCGGCCAGCTCGCGCTCGGAGGGCAGCACCGACCCGCGTGGATATACCCCCAAACGGATCAAAGTGGCCAGCTGCTCCACGCAGGCCTCGAACGCGTGGTGTCCCCGGACCGGGCGCAGCACGGCTTCGGGCAGCGCCGAGTCGTGCGCGGGGTCGGGTGCGGGGGCCACGCGAATCAGTGTTCGAGCCGCGTGTCGCACGTGTCAATGGTCTGGACTCAAACCTTTTACGTGCATGCTATGGACGAGTCGCAGATCTCGGGTCTACCTTGCTCGAAACGGTGCCCGAGTCTTTCCCAGGAGGCCGACATGGCAACCACCGACGACCACCTCAACGACGGACGAGAAGCTTCTTGCGAAGCTCGGGTACGCGCAGGACCTGAACCGCAGCTGGTCCGGGTTCTCCAACTTCGCGATCTCCTTCTCGATCATCTCGATCCTGGCCGGCTGCTTCACGAACTTCGGAGCCGGCTGGAACAACGGCGGCCCGATCTCGATCTCGTGGTCGCTGGCCGATCCTCGGCGTCTTCATCCTGATCATCGGCTTCACGCATGTCCGAGCTCGTCTCGGCGTACCCCACCTCCGGCGGGATCTACTGGTGGGCCTCCAAGATGGGTGGCCCGCGCCGCCGGCTTCTTCACCGGCTGGCTCAACCTGATCGGCCTCGTCGCGGTGACCGCGGGTGTCTCCTACGGCTGCGCGACGTTCATCGACCTGACGCTCAGCACTGGTCGACGGGCTACGCCGACGGCTACTCGCTGACTCGCGTGTTCATCATCTTCTCTGGTCGTGCTCGCCCTCGCCGCGCTGCTGAACATCTTCAGCAGCCACCTGATGGCGATCATGAACAACGTCTCGGTGTGGTGGCACGTCGTCGGCGCCACGCGATCGTGCTGATCCTGCTGTTCATCCCCGACCAGCACCAGAGCTTCAGCTACGTGTTCACCGAGCGGTTCAACAACTCCGGGCTTCAGCGACGGCAGCACGTCTACTTCGGCTTCTGGTTCGCGATCGTCCCGTTCGGCTTCCTGCTGACGCAGTACACGATCACCGGCTTCGACGCCTCCGCCCACCTCTCCGAGGAGACCGCATCGGCCTCCAAGGCAGCGGCCAAGGGCATCTGGCGCTCGATCCTCTACTCGGTGATCGGCGGCTACATCCTGCTGCTCGCGTGGTCTTCGCCGTCCCGAACGACGCCGACGGCAACCCTGACAACGCCGGGTCGGCGGTGGCGGCGTCGCCTTCATCTTCACCGAGGCCCTGGCACCGACTGGGCCGGCACTTCCTCGTGCTGTTCATCTCGCGCCTCGGCGCAGTTCTTCTGCGCCACGTCCTGCATGACCTGGCGTCGCGGATGACCTTCGCGTTCAGCCGCGACGGCGCCATCCCGGGCTCGGAGCACGCTGAAGAAGCTGAACCCCAAGACCCGGATCCCGGTCAACGCGGTGATGTTCGTCGCCGTGATCGGCGGCGATCGTCACCCTGCCGGCGCTGATCGAGGTCAACATCGGCACCGAGGCAGTGCCGCTGATCATCCCGGTCGCGTTCTACGCGGTCACCTCGATCGCGGTGATCGGCCTCTACCTCGCCTTCGCTGATCCCGATCTGGCTGCGGTGGCGGATGGGCGACGCCTTCGAGCCCGGCTCCTGGACCAACGGCGCGAAGTACAAGTGGATGAACCTCATCGCCGTCGTCGAGATCGTCGTGGTCTCGCTCTACCTGATCCTGCCGTTCGTGCCAGGCGCTGTGCCGTTCAGCGACGACTTCGCCTGGAAGTTCGTCAACTACGCGCCGATGCTGACGTCGGCGCGCTGATCGTCCTGGCGATCTGGTGGGCACCTCGGCGAAGAACTGGTTCACCGGCCCGAAGCACACCATCGACGAGGAAGTCGTCAAGGTCTTCGACGAGGGCTGACGCGCTCACGTACCTGATCGAGATCACGGCTCCGACCCGACCTGGGTCGGGGCCATGACCGTTCCCACCCCCGACCCGGAGTGGTGCCCGCTGATTCGATCCGGCAAGATCGGGAACGACAGGCGTACGGCGCGACGTCGCGCCGCACCACTCACGAGGAGGCACCACATGAGCAACGACGAGCCCCTGAGCGACGACGAGCTGGACACCACGGCCGGCGGGTCCGACGCCGTGCCCGGCGGGGACGCCGACGGCACCGACGGCGACTCGACCGACGGCGACTCGACGGACAGCACCGACGGTGACTCCACCGACGCCGACGGCACCGACGGCGGCGACGCGGACGGGACCGACGGCGACTCGACCGACTCCACCGATGGCGACGCCACCGACGCCTGAGTGGACGCCCTCGAGCTGCTGAGCGGGGACGCCCAGACCTTCGTCGAGAAGATCTGGGCGTCCCACGTTCACCTCCACGAGACCGACCCCGCCGACCTGGTCGGTCTCCTCTCCTTCGACGACGTCGACCAGCTGCTGACGTCGACGGCGATCCGCACGCCCGCGGTGCGCCTGGCCCAGGACGGGTCGGTGCTGCCGC
Organism: uncultured Actinomycetota bacterium; assembly: GCA_963722835.1. Classification (GTDB taxonomy): domain Bacteria; phylum Actinomycetota; class Actinomycetes; order Propionibacteriales; family Nocardioidaceae; genus Marmoricola. The sequence continues at coordinate 217,756 of CAVROK010000010.1, read as the reverse complement.
AGTCGCGCTACACCCGCAGCGGCGCCTCGCTCGCCGGCCAGCCGCTGACCGGGCTGGTCGACGCCCGCAAGGTGATCGACCTGTTCGAGGGCGGCGCGACCGTCGTGCTCCAGGGGCTGCAGCGGTACTGGCCGCCGCTGACCCGGCTGGTCGCCGAGCTCGAGCTCGCGCTCGGCCACCCGTGCCAGGCCAACGCCTACCTCACGCCGCCCGGCTCGCAGGGCTTCGCGGTGCACAGCGACACCCACGACGTGTTCGTCTTCCAGACCCACGGGTCGAAGCTGTGGGAGGTCCACGCGGCCCCGGGCGAGGAGGCCGAGGCGCGTGAGGTGCTGCTCGAGCCCGGGCTGAGCATGTACCTCCCGACCGGCACCCCGCACGCCGCCCGCGCGCAGGGACACGGTCTCGCTGCACGTGACGATCGGCATCAACCAGGTCACCTGGCGCACCCTGCTCGACCGCGCCGTCGACCAGGCGATGGGCCAGGTCGAGGCCGATGCGCACCTGCCCGCGGGCTACCTCGACGACCCCGACGTCCTCGCCGCCGGGCTGGAGGCGCGGCTGCGCTCGCTCGGCGACGCCCTCGCCGCGACCGACGTCGCGCAGGTGGCCGACCAGCAGACCCGCTCGTTCCTGGAGAAGCGCGGCGCCTACCTGCGCGGGTCGATGGTCGACCGGATGCAGCTGGACGCTGTCGCCGTCGACACCACCCTGCGCCGCCGACCCGGCAAGCCGTGCGTGCTGCGGCCCGACGGCGAGCGCCTGCACCTGCTCCTCGGCGACCGCCGGATGACCGTCCCCGCGCGGATCACCGACGCGGTCGAGCGGGTCCGCACGCTCGATGATCGTTCACCCCCGACGACCTCGGCCTGGACACCGAGTCCGCTCTCGTCCTGTGCCGTCGGCTCATCCGCGAGGGCCTGCTCGAGGTGGTTCCTGAGGAGCCGAGGCACGAGGCGTCTCGAAGGGTCGTCCGCTGACCACGCCCACCGCCGGCCCGTCGAACAGCGACTTCCGCTGCGCGGCGGCCTCCGAGCACCGGCTGGACGACCTGGCCGGTACGGCGACGCACGTCACCGCCTTCCTGCTCGTCGAGCACCACGGGCCGTGGGGAGCCAGCGCCCCCCGGGACAGCCGGCTGCCCGCCTCGGTCCGGTCCCACCTGGCCACGCACAAGAACATCAAGGTGCTGCTCGCTCGGCGGCACCATCGCGCGCACCGCGGCCCGGCGTACAGCGTCTTCCTCTGCTTCCCGGCCCGCCGGCAGCTGCTCACGACGACCTTCGTCGAGCCCGAGGAGCTGCTCGGCCTCGACCTCGACGCGGTCTCCCGGGGCGAGGCTCCGGACTGGCCGCGCCTGGAGGGGCCGCTCTTCGGGGTGTGCACCCACGGCCGCCACGACGCGTGCTGCGCCGAGCGTGGCCGGCCGGTCGCCGCGGCCCTCACGGCCACGCACCCCGACGAGACCTGGGAGATCTCGCACACGGGCGGTGACCGGTTCGCGGCCAACATGGTGGTGCTGCCCGAGGGGCTCTACTACGGACGGATGGAGCCCGGCTCGGCCAGCCAGACGGCCTGGCTGCACGAGGCGGGCCGGGTCGACCTGAACCGGCTGCGCGGCCGGTCGTCGGCCCCGATGCACGTCCAGTACGCCGAGATCGCGCTCCGTCGTCACCTCGAGGAGGACCGCCTCGACGCCGTACGTCTCCTCAAGCGCCAGGGCTGGACCTGCGTGTTCGCCCACGACGGCGTCGACGGGGTGCGTGAGTGGTCGGTGACCGTCAGCCGGCGGACGTACGGCGAGGCCCAGCTCACCTGCAGCGTGGAGCGGCTCAGCCCGGTCCCCGTGCACGACGTGGTCGCCATCCACCAGATCTGAGGCACCTGGCTCCCTCACCTAAGGCAACTCCCGATGTGTCGTCGGCGCCTTAGCACTGGAATCGAGACATCGATCCAGCCAAGGAGATGAGTCACATGTACAGCCCTCTCAACGAAGATTTCATGTTCCAGGAGATGAAGACCCGCACCGACGCGATGGTGCGTCGGGCTCGCACAGAGGACGTCGCTGCACGCGCCGGACGCCGTTGGTGGCGTCGCGCGGCTCACCGTGCGGGATGATGACCGATGTGCGGATTGACCGGAGCAGGACCGAGAGTCTCGTCGGCCGAGACCGTGAGCTCGAGGTCCTGCTCCGTGCTGCTTCCCGCCCCGAACGCGGACCCGGGCCAGGATCTGGTGCAGGGTCCGACCAGACCCGGATGGTCCTCCTCTCGGGCGACGCCGGTGTCGGCAAGACCCGCCTCCTGAGCGAGGCGACCGACCAGCTGGGACGCGATGGCTGGCGCGTCCTGCTCGGTCACTGTCTCGACTTCGGCGAGGCGTCGATGCCCTACCTCCCCTTCGCCGAGATGCTCGGCCAGGTCGGTGAGGTCGCCCCCGAGCTGCTGGAGCAGGACCTCCACCCCGCGCTCTCCCGCCTGCGTCACCGGGCATCGGCCGACGAGCCCTCCGAGGGCCTCGACCGGGCCGAGGTGTTCGAGGCGATGTATGCCCTCGTCGAGGACCTGGCTGCCCTCGGGCCGATCCTCCTCGTCGTGGAGGACGCCCACTGGGCCGACGCGAGCACCCGCGACCTGATCAGCTTCCTGCTCTCGCGCCGGCTCCAGGCTCGCTGCCTGCTCGTGGTGACGTTCCGGTCCGACGAGATGCACCGCCGCCACCCCCTCCGCAAGCGCGTGGCCGAGTGGGTCCGGCTCCCCGGGCGTCGAGCGGCTCCAGCTCGACCCGCTCCCGGCGGGCGCCGTACGCGGTCTGGTCGAGCAGATCATCGGGCAGCCGGGAGTCGCCTTCGGCGACGAGTACGAGGACGACATCGAGCGGATCGTGCAGCGCTCCCAGGGCAACGCCTTCTACGTCGAGGAGCTGGTCAGCGCTTTCCTGGGTGGTGGCTGGAGCCTGCCCGAGGACCTGGCCGACCTGCTGCTCGTGCGTCTCGACCGGCTCGACGAGGCTGCGCGCGACGTGGTCCGGGTGGCCTCGGCGGCCGGCCAGCGGGTCCCGCACGACCTGCTCGCCCGGGTGGCCCCGGTGACGGAGGACCAGCTCGAGGTGGCGCTGCGGACGGCCATCGACGCCAACGTGCTGGTGCGCACCGGCGACGCCGAGTACGCCTTCCGGCACGCCCTGCTCGGCGAGGCGGTGTACGACGACCTGCTCCCCGGCGAGCGGATGCGCCTGCACACGGCGTACGCCGAGGCGGTGCGCGAGCTCCACGGCAGCCGGCAGTCGGCCAACCTCGCGCGGCACGCCCTCGCCTCGCACGACCTGCCCACCGCCCTCCAGGCCAGCGTCGAGGCGGGCGACCAGGCGATGTCCAGCGGTGGACCCGACGAGGCGGCCGGGCACTACATGACCGCGCTCGAGATCTACACCCGCGCTGCCGCGTCGCTCGAGCACCCGCCCGACGAGGCCGAGCTGGTGGCGCGCACGGTCGACGCGCTGTGCACCTCCGGTCGACCCGAGACCGCGCTCTCGCTGATCGACTCCCACCTCGCCCGGCTCCCGGCCGACGCGCCGCGGCTCGCCCGCGCCCGGCTGCTGCTCGCACGGGTCGAGGCGATCCGCTCGACCGAGACCGACATGCGCCCGAGCCTGGTGAGCGGGGAGGCGCTCGACCTGGTCGGGCCCGACCCCACCCCGCTGCGGGCCCGGATCCTGTCGATGCACGCCCAGGCCCTGATCTGGGACGGCGACTTCGACGACGCTCGCGCCCGGGCCGACGAGGCGATCGAGCTGGCCGACCAGCTGGACCTCCCGCGCCTGGCCGCCGACGTGGGCGTGACGCTGACCTGGCTGAGCCAGCACCTCGACCTCGGTGAGGGCAGCCGTGCCGAGCTGAAGCGGATCATCGCCGAGGCGCAGGAGCGCGGTGACGTGCTCAGCGAGCTGCGCGGGTTCCTGCGCTGCGGCGGGCTGGAGTACGACTACGGCGAGCTCGCGGCCGCCCAGGCCAACTTCCTCCAGGCCGCCCACCTGGCGCGGGAGATCGGCCGTCCCTGGACGATCCAGGGGATCGCCGGACGGATGCAGGCAGCGCTGATGGCCTACATGCGCGGCGAGTGGGACGAGGCGCTCGAGATCGCCGACTTCCGCGACGAGGACCCGCCGCCCACGCCGCGCGTGATGCTCGAGTCGGTCTCGTTCGTGGTCGCTGCCGGGCGCGGAGACGTCTCGGCGCTCAGCCGGTTCCCCGGGCTGCGGGAGCGGTGGCACCGCGAGGGTCTCGTCGCCGTGACGGCCGGCGGTGCCGCGATCGAGCTCCAGTCGTTGCGCGACGGCGCGGCGGTCGCCGTGGCGACGTACGACGACATCTGCCGGGTCCTGACGCCCTTGTGGGGCGAGAGCTTCGGTGCCCTGCTGCGTCTCGCGACCCTGGCACTGGCCGCTCTCGCGGACGAGGCCCCGCGCACGCCGACCGCGTCTCGAGACGAGGTCCGCGCCACGGCCGCACGCCTGGTCGCGGACGCCGAGCGGGTGCTGGCCGTGCGCGAGGAGGACCAGCGTCCCTTCGCGATCGAGGGGCGTGCCTGGGAGGCGCGGCTGCGCGCCGAGGAGCTCCGGCTCGACTGGCTGCTCGGTGGCCGCGTGGACCTCGCCGACCTCGTCAGCCGCTGGCGGCTCGCGGCGGAGCTGTTCTCCGAGCTCGGCCACGCCCTGGAGGAGGCCCGGGCGCGGATGCAGCTCGCGCTCGTCCTGCGTGCCTCGGGCGACACCGAGGCGAGCCAGTCCGAGGCCGCGCTGGCACGGGGGGTCGCCTCCCGCCTGGGTGCGCGGCACCTCGTCGAGGAGCTCGGCTCGAGCCTGCGCACGGGCGCCGCCGACGCCGGCGCGCTGACGCCGCGGGAGCGGGAGATCCTCGCGCTCGTCTCGGCCGGCCGCAGCAACGGCGAGATCGGCAAGCAGCTGTTCATCTCGGCCAAGACCGTGAGCGTCCACGTGTCGAACGTGATGGCCAAGCTGGGCGCCAGCAGCCGCACGGAGGCCTCGGCACTGGCCCGACGCGCCGGTCTCATCGACTGACCTCCGAGGTCGTCAAGGTTTTGACGACTTGCGGTGCGGGTACGGGACCGAGACCCCTCGGGAGGCCCACATGTCCGTGCTCGACAAGAGCAGCACCATCGCCCGCGCCGGCTACAGCAAGTGGCTGATTCCACCGGCGGCCCTCTGCGTCCATCTCTGCATCGGCCAGGTCTACGCCTTCTCGGTGTTCAAGACCTCGCTGGTCGCACGCTTCGACTCCTCGCAGACCGCCGTCGCGTGGATCTTCTCGATCGCCATCGTGATGCTCGGCCTCTCCGCCGCGGTGCTCGGCACCTGGGTGGAGCGGGTCGGCCCGCGCAAGGCGATGGTCACCTCGGCCCTGTGCTGGAGCTCCGGGTTCGTGATCGGCTCGCTCGGCATCGCGATGGGCAGCCTGCCCGTCCTCTACCTCGGGTACGGCGTGATCGGCGGCATCGGCCTGGGCATCGGCTACATCTCGCCCGTCTCGACGCTGATCAAGTGGTTCCCCGACCGCCCCGGTCTCGCGACCGGCATGGCGATCATGGGCTTCGGCGGCGGCGCGCTGATCGCCTCGCCCCTGTCGACCAAGCTGATGAGCGTCTTCGACTCCGGGTTCGACCCGGCCGACACGTCCTCGGTGGCCAGCACCTCGGCGCTGAGCAGCACGTTCCTCACGCTGGGCGTCGTCTACCTCGTCTTCATGCTGATCGGCGCAGCGCTCGTGCGGGTGCCCCCCGGCCACGGCGAGGACGACACCGTCGTACCCCAGCCCGGACGCAACGGCGCGCTGGTCACGGCCAAGCAGGCGATCCGCACGCCGCAGTTCGCGTTCCTGTGGATCGTGCTGTTCTGCAACGTCACGGCCGGCATCGGCATCCTCGAGCAGGCGGCGCCGATGATCCAGGACTTCTTCCGCGGCAGCAACGGGGAGTCGTCGGTCTCCGCGGCGGAGGCGGCCGGCTTCGTCGGCATGCTCAGCCTGGCCAACATGGCCGGCCGGTTCGTCTGGTCGAGCCTCTCCGACGTCATCGGTCGGCGGCCGACCTACATGATGTACCTCGGCGTCGGCGCCGGCCTCTACGTGCTGCTCGCGCTGATCGGCACCCAGTCGACCGCGATCTTCGTGATCATCGCCTGCGTGATCATCAGCTACTACGGCGGCGGGTTCGCCACCGTCCCGGCGTACCTCAAGGACGAGTTCGGCACCCTCGAGGTCGGCGCCATCCACGGACGGCTGCTGACGGCGTGGGCGGCGGCCGGTGTGGTCGGTCCGCTCATCGTCAACGGGTTCCTGGACGCAGCAGGTGAGCCGGGCAGCCTGGTGGCCGACGACTACTACCCGGCGCTGATCACGATGACCGTGCTTCTCGTGGTCGGGTTCGTGTCCAACCTGATGGTGCGGCCGGTGGACGAGAAGCACTTCGACGACGACGCGGTGCAGACGGCCGAGAAGTGGGCCGAAGAGGACCGCGTCGCAGTGGCGAGAGGAGGCCGGTGACATGACCGGTGAGACGAGCAACGAGACGACCCGGGCCGACGCGGCCCCGACCAGCCCGGCACTGGTCGCCCTGGCCTGGCTGATCGTGGTGATCCCGCTGGCCTACGGCCTGTGGCAGACGCTGGTGAAGGCGGGCCAGCTGCTCGGAGGCTGAGCCCGGCCCTCGCCGCGCGAGCGGTTCCTCGGCATACTCGCCGTATGCGAACCGAGACCGTGACCGAGCGCCGCTTCGCCAGGATGCGGCCCGTGCCGGTGGGGGACGCACCTCCCGTCGACACCGCGAGCCTGCCGCCCGGTCCGCCGCTGCCGGGTCTGCTCCAGAGCATCGGCCTGCTCCGGTTCCGGCACCACTTCATCCCCGCGCTGAAGCGGCGGTACGGCGACGTCTTCTCGATCAAGATCCTTCCCGAGGGCCGGCACCTCGTGGTCTTCAACCGGCCCGAGCACGTCAAGGAGATCTTCGCGGGCGACCCCGAGGTCTTCCACGCGGGCAAGGGCAACGCGATCCTCGGCCCGGTGATGGGCGAGCACTCGCTGCTGCTCGTCGACTCCGCGCAGCACAAGCGCGCCCGCAGGCTGCTGATGCCGGCGTTCAACGGCCACGCGCTGCGCGGCTACGAGGACATGGTCACCGGCCTGGCGAAGACCGAGGTCGGACACTGGCGCGAGGGGGAGCCGTTCGCCTCGCTGGAGCGGATGAACGCCCTCACCCTCGAGGTGATCCTCCAGGTCGTCTTCGGGGTCACCGACGAGGCGCGGCTCGGCGAGCTGCGCCCCCTGGTGAACAAGACCGTGAACATCCCGCCGCTCGTCTTCCTCGGCTGGGGCTTCCCGAAGCTGCAGAAGTACGGTCCGTGGCGCCGCACGATCGAGAACCAGGTCGAGCTCGACCGGGTGATCTTCGGCGTGATCGCCGACCGCCGGGCCGCGACCGACCTCGACGAGCGCACCGACGTGCTCTCCCGGCTGCTGCTCGTCCGCGACGAGAACGGCGAGGGCCTCACCGACGAGGAGCTGCGCGACCAGCTGGTCACCCTGTTGCTCGCCGGCCACGAGACGACCGCGACGGCACTGGCCTGGACGCTGCACGAGCTCGGCAAGGACGCGGCGCAGGAGCGCAAGGCTCGTGACGCGGCGTCGGCCGGCAACACGGAGTACCTCGAGGCGGTGCTCAAGGAGTCGATGCGGCTGCACCCGGTGATCCCGATGGTGGTGCGTCACCTGATGGCGCCGGCGACCATCGGCGGGATCGACCTGCCGCGCGGGGCCAACGTGGCGGCGTCGATCATCCTCGCCCACGAGTCCGAGGAGAGCCATCCCGACCACACCCGGTTCCGGCCGGAGCGGTTCCTCGAGGGCGAGGTCGCGATCAACACCTGGATCCCCTTCGGCGGCGGCGTCCGTCGCTGCATCGGGGCGGGCTTCTCGCTGATGGAGGGCGTGGCCGTGCTCCGCGAGGTGCTGTCCACCTACGACGTGGAGCTGCCGCCCGGGACCAAGGAGGTGGCCAAGGTCCGCAACATCACCAGCGTCCCGCGCCACGGTGCCCGGATCGTCGTACGCCGCCGCCGCGGAGCGTGATCCTGCTCCGTAGGCTCCCCGCGTGAGGCTCGAACGCAAGCACGCCCTGGTCCTGCTCGCCGTCGCGGTCTGGAACGTCGTGACCTACGCCCAGTTCACCCGGGCGCTGTTCACCACCGAGGAGGACCGCCCGACGGCGTACTTCGTGGCGCACGGCGTCCTGATCGTGGTCAACCTGGCGATCGCCGTGGTCCTCGGTCGGTGGGGGCTCAAGGCGCTGCGCGCTGACCGAGTGTCGTGAGAGAGATGCAAAGAACTCTTTGCAAAGAGATCTTTGCACTCTAGTCTGGGGCGGTGAGCACCCCAGCGAAGGTCGATCCCGAGCCCACCGTCGTCGGACCCGACGCGCTCAAGGGGCTCGCCCACCCGCTCCGGCTGCGCCTGCTCGCCGAGCTCAACGCGCGGGGGTCGGCCACCGCCAGCCAGCTCGGGGCCGCCCTGGGTGAGTCGAGCGGCTCGACGAGCTATCACCTGCGCCAGCTGGACCGCCACGGCTTCGTCGAGGAGGACACCGAGCTGGGCACCGGGCGCGAACGCGTCTGGATCCCGCGCCGCGGCGGGTGGAGCCTGCCGGTCTTCGAGCTCGCCGAGGACCCCGGCAACACGGCTGCCGTCGACCTGGTGCTCCAGGCCCAGATGCAGGCCGACCAGCAGCGGCTGCTCGACGTGATGTCCCGGGCGAGCAGCTGGCCCCAGGAGTGGCAGGACGTGACCGTACGCCGGGACACCCATGTCACGGTCGACGCCGACCAGCTCGCCTCGATGCACGCGGAGATCGACGAGGTCATCAACCGCTACCGCGACAGCGCCTCGGGCGCGGGCGCTCGGCGGGTCTCGGTCGTCTACCACCTGCTCCCGACCGAGCACGAGGCCGACGGGTGAGCACGACGACGGAGACGCGCCCGCGGCTCGGTGCCTCGTTCTGGCGGCTGTTCGCCTCGAGCAGCACGTCCAACCTCTCCGACGGCATCCTCCAGGCCGCGCTGCCGCTGCTGGCCGCCACGCTGACCCGCGACCCGGTCGCGGTCGCCTCGCTGGGCGCCCTCGCCTTCCTGCCGTGGCTGCTCTTCGCCATCCCGGCCGGGACCCTGGTCGACCGCGTCAACCGGCGCACGGCGATGGCGGCCGCCAACGTCTTCCGGGCCCTCATGGTCGGCGTCCTGGCCCTGTCCGTGATCACCGACCAGGCCTCGCTGCCCGTGCTCTACGCGGTCGCCTTCCTGCTCGGGTGCGCCGAGACCGTCTACGACAGTGCGGCGCGCGCGATGCTGCCGAGCGTCGTGTCACGCCACCAGCTCGAGCGAGGCAACAGCCTGCTGACCGGCGCCGAGAGCGTCGGCAACATCTTCCTCGGGGCGCCCATCGGCGCCTGGCTGTTCGCCGTGGCGGTCGCGATGCCGCTGTGGGCGAACGGGATGGCCTACCTGCTCGCCGCCCTGCTCGTGCTCACCGTGGTCGGCCAGTTCCGGCCGGTGCGTGAGACCGAGTCCACGATGCGCCAGGACACGGTCGAGGGACTCCGCTGGCTGGCCCGCCACCGGTTCCTGCGCGAGCTGATGGTGATCACGGGTCTGTCGGCGTTCGCCCACACGTTGCCCCAGGGCATCCTGGTGCTCTTTGCCCTGCAGAACCTCGGCCTCGACGAGCGCGGCTACGGCCTCGCCCTCGCCGGTGCCGGCGTCGGGGCCATCATCGGCTCGCTGCTCTCCCCGAGCGTGACCCGGCTCCTGGGCCGCACCAACGCCATGGGCCTGGCCCAGTCGCTCTCCGCTGTCGCCATCCTGCTGATGGCGTTCTGGCAGCACCCGATCGGCGGGCCGGCGCTGTTCGCGGTCTCCGTCGCCGCCATCTCCATGTTCAACGTGCAGATCATGTCCGTCCGCCAGGCGATGATCCCCGAGCACCTCCTCGGTCGGGTGCAGGGTGCCTACCGCACCGTGATCTGGGGCGGCATCCCGCTGGGCATGCTGGGTGGCGGGCTGCTCGGCGCGTGGCTCGGACTGCCCGCGGTCTTCGCGATCTCGGGCGTGCTCGGCATCGCGCTCGGCCTCGGGACGTGGGCGATCCTGCACACGCACCGGCGCGAGATCGCTGCTGCCTTCGAGGAGGACTGAGCGTTCCACTGGTCGAAATCGGAGCCGCTCGGCCGCTCGGGCCGCGTGCCTAGGGTGAGGGCATGAGCGTGACGACACTGCTGGACGGGGCCGACTGGGCCGGGAACATCTACGTCGACGGCGGCTGGCGCCCGGGCTCGGCGGGTGACGCACCGATCGTCGAACCGGCGACGGGCGAGGAGCTCGGACGCACCGGGCGGGCAGGGGTCGACGACGTCACCGAGGCGGCCGCGTCCGCAGCCCGCGCGCAGCAGGAGTGGGCGGCACTGCCGCACCCCGCACGTGCCGAGGTGCTCCGCAAGGCCGGCGACCTGTTCACGACGCACGGCGACGAGCTCGCCGAGTGGAACGTCCGCGAGGTCGGGGCGGTCCGCGGCATGGCCGGCTTCGCGCTGCACGTCGCCGCCGAGGAGTGCTACGCCTCGGCGGGCCTGCCCGGGGCACCGCTCGGGTCGCTGCTCGCCAGTGAGCAGCCGCGGCTGTCGATGGCCAAGCGCGTCCCCGCGGGTGTCGTCGGTGTCATCTCGCCGTTCAACGTGCCGCTGATCCTGAGCATCCGCTCGGTCGCTCCTGCCCTCGCGCTCGGCAACTCCGTGCTGCTCAAGCCGGACCCCCGCACGGTGATGACCGGCGGGGTGAACATCGTCCGGGTCTTCGAGGAGGCCGGGCTGCCACCGGGCGTCCTCCAGCTGGTGCCGGGCGGAGCGGACGTGGGGGAGGCCCTGGTCTCCGACCCGCACGTGCGGGTGATCTCGTTCACCGGCTCGACCAGCGCCGGCCGGGCCGTCGGTGAGCTCGCGGGCCGGCACCTCAAGCGGGCGCACCTCGAGCTCGGCGGCAACTCGGCGATGCTGGTGCTCGACGACGCCGACGTCGAGAAGGCGGTGAACCTCGCGACCTGGGGCTCGTTCTTCCACCAGGGCCAGATCTGCATGACGACCGGACGACACCTGGTCGCCGACCGGATCTACGACGACTTCGTCGAGGCGCTCGCCGACAAGGCGTCCCACCTTCCCGTCGGCAACCCGGCCACCGACGAGGTGGCGCTGGGCCCGGTCATCGACGAGGGCCAGCGCGACAAGATCCACGGCCTGGTCACGTCGACCACCGACGCCGGCGCCAAGGCGGCTGCCGGAGCGTCGTACGACGGGCTGTTCTACCGGCCGACCGTGCTCGCCGAGGTCACGGCGGACCATCCCGCCTTCACCGAGGAGATCTTCGGACCGGTCGCTCCCGTCACCCGGGTCGGCTCGGAGGACGAGGCCGTCGAGCTCGCCCGCGCCAGCGAGTACGGCCTCTCGCTCGGCATCATCACCTCCGACGTGATGCGGGGCCTCGCGCTGGCCGACCGGATCCCCACCGGGATCGTGCACATCAACGACCAGACCGTGAACGACGAGGCCAACGCGCCCTTCGGCGGCGTCGCGGCCTCCGGCACCGGCTCCCGGTTCGGCGGAGCCGCCGCCAACATCGACGCGTTCACCGAGACCCGCTGGATCACCGCGCGCGGCGAGCCGCCGACGTACCCCTTCTGACCGGAGGTCTCCACCCCTAGGCTCCGGAGCGTGCGGCGACTCCTGGGGTGGGTGCTCTTCTGGGTGCTGGTCGTCGCCCTCGGTCCCTGGGTGCTGGTCGCCGGCCTGCTGGCACTGCTCGTCCCGGCCGTACGACGGGCCGCCCGGCCGCGCCATCCGTGGTGGACGCTGCTCGTCGTGACGATCACCGTCGCCCTGGCCGCCGGTGTCGTGGTCGTCGTACCCGACGGGCGGCTGCCGATCCCGCCGGGTGTCGGGCTGCTCGCCACCCCGTCGTACACCGGCGACCCGGCGACCGCGCGGCCGATCGAGATGCAGGTCCCGCAGCACCCGCACCTCGCCCCGAACGGCCGGAGCTCGATGCACAACGACGGCTGGGCGACCGACTCCTACGAGGGCGAGGGACCGCTCGGGCGCGATCCCGAGGTCGCCACCGCCTGGTACGGCCTCGAGGAGTGCGCGACGCTCGCGTTCGACAGTCGCGACCGGATGGTCGGGCTGTGCGGCGATCTCCGTGGACCCGTGCTGCACGTGATCGACCCCGAGACGCTGCACCCGATGGCCACCCGCCGGCTGCCCGACCGGCCGGAGGTCGAGGGGTCGGCGCCGTGGGAGGTCCTGTGTGCCGGGGCGTACTTCTACCTCGACGCCGAGGACCGCGCGATCGTCGCCACCACCGACCGGCGGGTCCTCGAGGTCGGGACCTCCGACGCCTCGGGTCGGCCGGCGCTGCCGGTCCGGCGCACCTTCGACGTCTCCGCCGAGGTGCCCCGTGACGACTGCCTGGTCGCGGTGCTGCCCGACTGGGACGGGCGGATCTGGTTCGTCACCCAGGAGGGGCGGGTCGGCACCGTCGACCCCACGGATGGAGCGGTCGCGGTGCTGCCGCTCGACGAGCAGGTGGACAACTCGCTGGCGGTCGACGAGCAGGGTGTCTACGTCGTGACGGTCGAGGCGCTCTACCGGATGTCGGCCGGCCCCTCCGGCGTTCCTCGAGTCGACTGGCGTGCGTCGTACGACCGGGGTGCGGAGCAGAAGCCCGGCCAGCTCGCCCGCGGCAGCGGGACCACGCCGACGGTGCTGCCCGGTGGCCGGGTCGCGATCACGGACAACGCCGATCCGCGGATGCATGTCGCGTTCTACGACACGACGACGGGCGACCTGGTCTGCCAGACGCCGGTGCTCGCCAAGGGCGCGAGCGCCACCGAGAACTCACTGGTGTCCGTGGGCGACGGGGTGATCGTCGAGAACAACTACGGCTACTCCGGCCCGCTGAGCACCGTGCTCGGGCGGGCCACCACGCCGGGTCTCGCACGCGTCGACCTCGACGGCGACGAGTGCTCGGTGAGGTGGACCAGCGACGAGGTCGCCCCGACGTCGGTGCCCAAGGTGTCCCTCGCCAACGGGCTGCTCTACGCGTACACGAAGCGACCGACCTGGCTCGGCGTCGCGGCGTGGTACCTCACCGCCATCGACGCGCGCACCGGCCGCACCGCGTTCAGCGTGCGCACCGGCACGGGCCTGATGTTCAACAACCACTACTCCGCCGTGACGCTCGGACCCGACGGCTCGGCGTACGCCGCGACGCTGGCCGGCATGGTGCGGGTCCGGGACTCGCCTGCCGGGTAGTCAGAACGCCGCGCGGACCTGCTCCTCGGTGAGCCCGTAGTCGGCGAGGTCGTAGGAGTGCTTCGGGCGCCGCCCGCCCTGGCGCGACTCCGCGTCGAGCTTGGTGACGGCCTCGTCGACGGCCGGCGTCCACTCGAGGCCGAACTGCTCGTAGATGCGCTTGGTGGTCGCGACCGGGTCGGAGACGAACTCCTTGTAGTCGATGTCGATGAACTGCTCGGCGGGGTACGCCGCGCGCTCGCGCTCGAACCGCGCGACCGCCTTGCTGAGCATGTCGAGCTGGGTCCGGCCGATCGTCTCGCCGACGAAGGAGGTGGACCAGCCCTTGGTCGCCTCGGCCGAGAGCGAGCACGCCGACGCGATCGCCACCACGGGCTCGCGGTGGGTGTAGACGATCAGCGCGTCGGGGTAGACCGACATGATCGCGTCGAGCCCGACGAGGTGGGACGGGTTCTTCAGCACCCACTGCTTCTCGGGGTCGTTGAGCCCGATCAGCTGGAGGTTGGCCTTGTGCCGCTCGTAGGCGTCGGTCCAGTCCTGCTGCTCGAGCCAGGCGGAGTACTCCGGGACGTAGGCGAGCGACTCGTAGCCGATCGACTTGCCCGACTGGCGCAGGATCCGCCAGCACTCCTCGACGCTGGAGGCATCCATGAAGTGGATCCCCATGAACTCGGGGTTCTCGATGTGGTGCTCGGAGAACGCCGCGTTGAGGGCGCCGTAGATCGGGTTCTCGTCCCAGGTCTCGCGCGGCGGCCGCGGCTGCGGCACCTCGGTCAGCCACAGCTCGAGGCCCTGGTGCATGGGGTCGGCGTTGAGCAGCCGGTGCAGCGCGGTCGTGCCGGTGCGCGGGAGGCCACAGACGAAGATCGGTCGCTGGATCGGCACCTCGGCGTACGACGGGTGCTCCTGGAAGCCGTGCTCGGAGAGCAGCCGACCGACCAGCGCGCTCTTGATGAACGTGCGCTGCATGTAGTTGCCCTCGGGCGTCAGCCCACCGTTCGTCGACGAGGTCCTCGCAGAGCAGACGAAGGCCCTCCTCGTGCTCGGTGCCGCCGAAGTCGTCCATGCCGGTCGTGCGTACGGCGGCCGCCTTGATGTCGTCGAACGACCCCAGGTCTTCTCTGGTTCTAGTAGCCATGGAACTCACCACAGCTGACGTCGAGGGTGATCCCGCTGACCGCGGACGCCAGGTCGGAGGCGAGGAACAGCGTCGCCTGCGCGACCTCCTCGGGCGTGGCCAGCCGCTTGAGGTCGGTGAGGTCGGCGGTCTCGCGGTAGATGTCCTCGTGGGTGACGCCGCGCTCCTCGCGCCATCCAGTCGAAGTAGGCCTTGTTGACGTCCTCGTAGATCCAGCTCGGCGCCACCGTGTTGACCCGGATGCCGCGCGGGCCGAGCTCGGTGGCCAGCGACGAGGCGAGGTGCACGAGCGTGCCCTTGGTCAGCTTGTAGCCGGCGAACTCCGGCTGCGACTGCCGCAGCACCGCCGAGTTGACCATGATGATCGAGCCCTTCGACTCCGCCAGCGCGTCCGCGAACAGCGTCGAGAGTCGCAGCGGCGCGAACGCGTTGGTCTCCAGCGCGTTGCGCAGGGCGTCGTGCTTGATCGTCGTCAGCGGCTCCATCGGCGGGATCGCGAAGGCGTTGTTGATCAGGCAGTCGACGCGGCCGTACTCCGCCATCGTGGCCTCGACGAGCCGCTGGCACGCGTCCTCGTCGTTGATGTCGGTCGGTACGACGAGCGCCTTGCGGCCGTGCGACCGGACCACCTCGGCCATCTTGTCCAGCCGCTTCTGGGTCCGCGAGACCAGCACCAGGTCGGCGCCGAGCTTGGCCGCCTCCTCGCCGAGCGAGCGCCCCAGCCCGGGCCCCACCCCCGACAGCACGACGACCTTCCCCTCCAGCAGCTGGGGTGCTCCAGTCACGTCACATCTCCTTCAGTTCGCCGAGAGGGCAGTTCTGGTTGGTCGTACATCGTCGAGGGGCAGTTCTGGTTGCTCGGCGGTCACGAGATCATCCGGCGGGCGATGCCGACCTGGCGGTCGGCGATGCGGGCGGTGTACTCGTCGGGGGAGATCTGGTTGTCCTCGAAGTGGGGGAGACGCGAGGCGAGCGAGTCGAAGGGGACGACCTCGACGGTCGGTCCGTCCGAGGCGTCCAGCGTCGCGGGAGAGGCGCTGCCAGCGCAGCATCATCACGCCCTGGGGGTGGCCGCAGGTCTCGAGCCAGTTGGCGATGCCGGGGTTGCGCTCGCTGACGACGTAGCGGAGCTTGCCGTCCGGGTCGGCGTGCGACTGCGCCCGGGTCAGCGAGGTCTGGTGGTGCTCGTAGTCGGTGGAGATGTACCACCGCGAGCCGATCTGGATCGCCTGGTAGGCGCACTCGGCGACCGGCACGGTCACGATCATCGCCTCGTCGTCGCCCAGGTCGTAGTGGCCGATCGAGGAGAACTGCGAGGCCAGGCCGCCGGGGGTCGACTTCGGCACGGTGAGGGTGTTCACCGGCTCCTTGTAGGTGAACCACTCCGGGAAGGCGAACCACGTGTTGATCCGGCCGACCAGCATCTTGGCGGCCACGCCGTACCTCTTCGCGACCCGCTCCGGGGTGAGCGGCCGGTCGCGGCTGGCCGGCGGTGTCGAGCCGCTGGATCCGGATCTGGCCGCGCTGCTCGGCGTTCCAGTCGTCGTACACCTCGCGGATGATCAGCGTCGAGCCCTTCTTCAGGCCGAGCTCGGGGCCGAAGCGCCACTCCCAGGTGCCGTCCTCGGCGATCGTCGAGCTCGCGGTCGTCGAACGCCGCGAGCGGTGCCCGGCGCCCCGCTCGGTCCGAGTAGGTCCCGTCCATCACCTGGAAGGACAGGTCGGCGGTGCTCCCGCGCACCCCGCTGACGACGTACGACCCACCGGCGTCGAGGTAGGCGTTGAAGTAGACGGCGTCCGGGTTGTCGAGGCCCTGGCGTGCGTACTGGTGCGTGGGGTTGATCAGCACCGGGTGCTCGAGGTCGTAGTCGAAGGCCATCTGCAGCGAGGACCGGATGCTGCCGGCGAGGTAGTCGTAGCCCTCGGCGAGGTCCTGCTCCGAGACCTCGAACGGCGGGTTGGCGATCAGCTTCTCCGCCTCAGCGACGGCCTCCCGGAAGGCGAGGGTGAGGTCGTCCGTCACAGGGAGACCTTGCTGATGATCGAGTCGGCGTACTTGTTCAGGTTCTCGACCTTCGTCTCCAGCGGCTCGGTGTCGGGACCCTTGATGTAGGGGATCCGGAAGCCGACGATGCAGTCCGTCACACCCTTGTCCTGGAGTCGCTTGATGCCGTCGAGGTCGTAGGCGTCGTAGGAGATCACGTGCACCTCGAAGTCGTCGCGGGTGTCGCCCTCGGCCTTGCGGATCTCCGCGAGTCGCGCGAGCAGCCGGTCGAGCTCCTCCGGGTCACCGCCCGCGTGCATCCACCCGTCCCCCTTGAGTACGGCGCGCCGCAGGGCCGCGTCCGCGTGGCCACCCACGAGCAGCGGCACCTTCTCGGTCGGAGCCGGCGTCTGCTTCAGCGGCGGGAAGGAGTAGAAGTCACCGTCGTAGCCGAAGAACTCGCCGGAGGTCAGCCCGCGCAGGATGTCCATGCACTCGTCCATCCGCTTGCCGCGCTTCTCCCACGGCACGCCGAGCACCTGGAAGTCCTCCGGCCACGGCGACAGCCCCACGCCGAGCCCGAGCCGGTTGTTGCTGAGCCACGCCACGGAGCTGACCTGCTTGGCCACCAGCACCGGCGGCCGCACCGGCAGCTTGAGGACGAACGGCGTGAACCGCAGCGTCGTGGTCGCGGCGGCCAGGTGGGTGCAGAGGATCATCGTCTCGATGAACTCCTTGCCCTCGAGGAACTCACGGTCGCCGGTGTCGGTGTAGGGGTACGTCGAGTCGGACTCCTCGGGGTAGATCAGGGAGTCCGCCACCGTCATCGAGGTGTAGCCGGCCGCCTCCGCCGCCTGGGCGAGCGGGGCGTAGAAGTGGGCGTTCGTCATCGCCTCGGCATAGGTGAACCGCATCCGCGACACACTAGAACATGTTCCAGTTTTCTGCCAGAGTGAGCCCGTGGACCTGCAGGAGATCTCCGACCGCCTCGAGATCGAGGCCGCGCTCATCCGCTACACCCGCGCCATCGACAGCGGCGACTGGGACCGGCTCGACGAGGTGTTCACCCCCGACGCCGCGATCGACTACACATCAACGGGCGGGATCGCGGCGTCGTACCCCGAGATCAAGGCGTGGCTCGCCGAGATGCTGCCGCTCTTCCCGCGCCGGATGCACACCCTCGGCCAGGTCGACAGCCGCATCGACGGCGACACGGCCGCGGTCGCGGCGTACTTCCACAACCCGATGGGGCTCCCGCAGGACGAGGGCCCCGACCACCTCGTCGAGTTCGGCGGGATCTACCACCACGACTTCGTGCGTACGCCGGACGGCTGGCGCTCGAGCCGCCTCTTCGAGGAGCTCGTCTGGAAGCGGGGCATGTAGCTCCCGTGGACACCAAGCCGGAGGGCCTCGACGGCGAGTTCGCGCGTCGCGTGATCAAGCTGATGTCGACCGTCAACGTCGCGGTCTACCGGCTGACCCGCGGGCGCATCGGCGGCACCTGGCGGGTCGGAGCCGGCTGGAAGGACCCCGTGCCGATCTGCCTCGTCGAGCACCGCGGCCGGCGTACCGGCAAGCTGCGCACCACGCCGCTGGTCTACCTGCGCGACGGCGACCGGGTCGTCGTCGTGGCCTCGCAGGCGGGGCGACCGCAGCACCCGCTGTGGTACCGGAACCTGCAGGCGGACCCGACCGCCACCGTCCAGATCCGCGGCGACCGGACCGAGATGCTGGCTCACACCGCCGACCCGTCCGAGCGGGCCGAGCTGTGGCCGCGTCTCGTCGAGCTCTACCGCGACTACGACTCCTACCAGTCGTGGACCGATCGCGAGATCCCCGTCGTGATCCTCGACCCGCGCTGAGCAGGCGTCAGCCAGACGACGGAGGACGTCGCATAGTTCCCGGTTTCCGCGCGGGCGGGCGGTCACGATTCGGCAACGGGGCGCATGGCCTCTTGACCCGCCGTGGAAGCAGGACGAAGTTTGGTCCGATCGCCTCACCCGGCGGTCGACCTGCGCACCTGACCGCGACCCGGGGAGGCCGTCCTGAGCACGTTGGATGCACCGAACCCGGCGGAGAGCTTCGACGCCGCGCTCGTCGCCGAGGCCGGCGAGGAGATCAAGGGGCGGTCCCTCAGCCAGATCGCCTGGCGTCGACTGCGTCGCGACAAGCTGGCGCTCGCCGGTGGTGGGTTCATCGTCTTCCTGGTCACGGTCGCGATCCTGGCCCCGCTGATCACCAAGATCACCGGCGGCCCACCGACGGAGTGGCACGAGGACCTGCTCAACATGAGCCTCGGCGGCATCCCGATCGGCCCGTTCGGCGGTGCGAGCTGGGAGCACCCGATGGGCCTGGAGACCATCAACGGGCGCGACATCTTCAGCCGCGTCCTCTACGGCGCTCGCATCTCGCTGCTCATCGCCATCCTCGCCACGGCCCTCTCGGTCTTCATCGGCACCGTCCTGGGGATCACCGCCGGCTTCTTCGGTGGCTGGGTCGACGCGATCCTCAGCCGGCTGATGGACATGTTCCTGGCGTTCCCGCTGCTCGTCTTCGCGATCGCCCTCGCGGGGGTGTTCCCCGACGAGGCCTTCGGTCTCTCCGGCCTCCAGCTGCGCCTCGCCCTGATGGTGTTCATCATCGGCTTCTTCAGCTGGCCCTACATCGGGCGCATCGTGCGGGGACAGACGATCTCCCTGCGAGAACGCGAGTACGTCGAGGCCGCTCGCAGTCTCGGCGCCAAGCGGCACTACATCCTGTTCACCGAGCTGCTGCCCAACCTGATGGCGCCGATCCTCGTCTACGCCACCTTGATCATCCCGACCAACATCCTCTTCGAGGCGGCCCTGTCGTTCCTGGGTGTCGGCGTGCCACCCCCGACCCCGACGTGGGGCGGGATGCTCTCCGACGCCGTGGTCTTCTACACGGTCCCGCACTTCATGTTCTGGCCCGGCCTGGCGATCTTCGCCACGGTGATGGCCTTCAACCTCTTCGGGGACGGACTGCGCGACGCGTTCGATCCCAGGAGCCGGTGACGACACCGGACAACCAGCCTGACCTGGGCTCACCAGGACGGTCGAGAAGGAAGGTAACAAGATGCGCACGACGCGAATGAGAGCAGCCGTGGCGTTGATCGCTGCCGTGACGCTGAGCCTCAGCGCCTGCGGGGCCAGCGACGACGGCGGCGGTGGCGGCGGTGACGGAGACGCCCCCGCACTGGACAACTCCGGTGTGGACTCGGTCGTCAACGAGTCCGACGCCAAGGGCGGCACGCTCAAGATGGGCCTGGGTGGCGCCTGGGGCGACAGCTTCGACCCCGGGGACACCTACTACGGCTACTCGTGGGACCTCGGCCGCCAGTACTACCGCACCCTGGTGATGTTCAAGCCCGCACCGGGCAAGGCCGGCCTCGAGCTGGTCCCGGACATCGCGACCGACCTGGGCAAGGCCTCGGACGGCGGCAAGACCTGGACCTACACGATCCAGTCCGGCCTGAAGTACGAGGACGGCACGCCGATCACGAGCAAGGACATCGCCTACGCGGTCTCCCGCACCTTCGACCGCGCCGAGCTCAAGCAGGGCCCGAACTACTTCGAGCCCCTGCTGGACTGGCCGAAGGGCTACAAGGGCCCGTTCAAGGGCCCGAAGGACGCCGACATCTCCTCGGCGATCGAGACGCCTGACGACACCACGATCGTCTTCCACCTCAAGCAGCCGTTCTCCGAGTTCGACTACCTGGCGATGCTCCCGCAGACGGCACCCGTGCCGGCCGCCAAGGACACCGGCACGAAGTACACGACCCACCCGATCTCCTCGGGTCCGTACATGTGGGACGGCGACGTCAACGTCAGCACCGGTGGCACGCTCGTGCGCAACCCCAACTGGGACGCGTCGACCGACCCGAACCGCCCGGCGCTGCCCGACCAGATCGACGTGAAGCTCGGCCTGCAGGCCGACGACCTGGACAACCAGATCATCTCCGGTGACCAGGACGTCGACATCGCCGGAACGGGTGTGCAGCCCGCGGCCCTGCCGAAGGTGCTGCAGCAGAAGGAGCTGCAGGACCGTGCGGACAACCCGATCGCTGCTCGCCTCTGGTACACCCAGATCATCTCGACGGTGAAGCCTCTGGACAACATCGAGTGTCGCAAGGCGATCATGTACGCGATGAGCCCGGAGTCCTACCAGAACGCCTACGGTGGTGAGTTCGCCGGTGGTGACATCGCGACGACCCTGCTGCCGCCGGTGATCGGTGGTTACGAGGACTTCGACCTCTACGACCAGAAGGCCAACCCGAAGGGGCAGCCGGACAAGGCCAAGGAAGCGCTGGAGAAGTGTGGCCAGCCCGACGGGTTCGAGATCAACATGGGCTTCCGTTCGGAGCGTCCGAAGGAGAAGGCGACCGCCGAGGCGTTCCAGCAGTCGCTGGGCAAGGTGGGCATCAAGGTCAACATCAAGCCGCTGGCCGACGACACCTACACCTCGGAGACCTGTGGCAAGCCGTCGTACAACGTGCAGAACAAGATCGGTCTGTGCACCTACGGCTGGGCCTCTGACTGGCCCTCCGGCTACGGCTTCCTGTCGCAGATCGTCGACAGTCGGCTGATCCAGCCACAGGGAGGGTCCGCGAACTTCTCGGTCCGCATCCCTGAGGTCGACAAGATGGTCGACGAGCTCGTCCTCGAGCAGGACGAGACGAAGCGGGAGGAGATCTCCGCCGCGATCGACAAGCGGGTGATGGAGGAGGCAGTGATCTTCCCCGGCATCTACGCCAAGGGAGTGCTGATCCGCTCGATGAACGCGACGAACGTGTTCGTCAATGACTCGTTCGGCTACTACGACTACGCCGCCATGGGCGTCAAGCAGTAGCCACGTTCGAGTCACTTCCACACCGAAGGTAGGTGAGGGCGAGGGTGGCCGGTCCCGTGTCACGGGGCCGGCCACCCAGCCAGGATCTTGGTCAGTTACATCATCCGGCGGTTGATCGCTGCCGTAGGGCTCGTGCTCGTGATCAGCATGATCACGTTCGCGATCTTCTACCTGATCCCGCGCATCGGTGGCACGACGCCCGAGAGCATGGCGGCGCGCTACGTGGGTCGATCCCCGGACCTCAACCAGATGAAGGCCGCTGCCGAGGCGCTCGGGTTCTACGACCCGGTGCCGGTGCAGTACTGGCACTGGCTCCAGGGGGTCGTCGCCGGGCGCGACGTGAGCAACGGTCTCACTGTCGACCGCTGTCCGGCGCCCTGCCTGGGCTACTCCTTCAAGAACGGCCAGCCGGTGCTGCCGGAGATCCAGGCGCGCTTCCCGGTGACCCTGTCGCTGGCCGTCGGTGCCGCCATCATCTGGCTGATCCTGGGCGTCACCATCGGCGTCATCTCGGCCCTCAAGCGGGGCTCCTTCTTCGACCGCGCCGCGATGACCGTGGCCCTCGCCGGCATCTCGCTCCCCATCTTCTGGACCGGCCTGGTCTCGCTGGCGTTCTTCAGCTACCAGCTCGGCTGGACTCCACCCGGTGCGACGTACGTGCCACTGACCGAGAATCCGCTGAAGTGGGCGCATGCCCTGTTGTTGCCGTGGATCACGCTGGCCTTCCTCTTCTCGGCGCAGTACGCACGACTGACCAGAGCGGGCATGCTCGAGACCATGGGTGAGGACTACATCCGCACGGCACGAGCGAAGGGCCTGCCGGAGAGAACCGTGATCGTGAAGCACGGCCTGCGCTCGGCGCTGACCCCGATCGTGACGATCTTCGGCCTCGACTTCGGCCTCCTCATCGGTGGCGCCGTGCTCACCGAGACCGTGTTCGGCCTGCCCGGCCTCGGCCAGCTGGCCATCAAGGCCATCTACGCCAACGACCTGCCACAGGTGCTCGCCGTCGTGCTGATCACCGCCGTCTTCGTGGCCATGTGCAACCTGGTCGTCGACCTGCTGTACGTCGTCATCGACCCGAGGGTGCGGACCCGATGAGCCTCAGCGCGCAGACCGAACAGACGCACCGCCCTGCCGGCGATGGGCCGTTCCTGGACGTCCGGGACCTCCAGGTGCACTTCCCGACCGACGACGGTGTGGTGAAGTCCGTCGACGGACTCTCCTTCCACCTCGAGCGGGGCCAGACCCTGGGCATCGTCGGTGAGTCCGGCTCGGGCAAGTCGGTGACGAGCATGGCGGTCATGGGCCTGCACGGGAAGTCCGCGCAGATCAGCGGCTCGATCCGGGTGGACGGCACCGAGCTGGTGGGCGCCTCCGAGGACGACGTACGACGGCTGCGCGGCAAGCGGATGGCGATGATCTTCCAGGACCCGCTGTCCTCGATGCACCCCTTCTACACGGTGGGCAACCAGATCATCGAGGCCTACCTGATCCACAACAAGGTCTCCAAGAAGCAGGCCCGGGCGCACGCGATCGACATGCTCGACCGGGTCGGCATCCCCGAGCCCTCGCAGCGGGTGGACGCCTACCCGCACCAGTTCTCCGGCGGCATGCGCCAGCGCGCGATGATCGCGATGGCGCTCTCCTGCGACCCCGACCTCCTGATCGCCGACGAGCCCACGACCGCGCTCGACGTGACGGTCCAGGCGCAGATCCTCGACCTGATCCGCGACCTGCAGAAGGAGTTCAACTCCGCCGTCGTGATCATCACCCACGACCTCGGGGTCGTCGCCGAGCTCGCCGACGACATCCTGGTCATGTACGCCGGTCGGGCCGCGGAGTACGGCAGCGCCGACCAGCTCTTCAACGGGCCCGAACACCCCTACACCTGGGGTCTCCTCGGCTCGATGCCGCGCTTCGACAAGCCGCCGACCGAGCGGCTGCTGCCGATCAAGGGCACGCCGCCGAGCCTGATCCAGGTGCCCCCCGGCTGCCCGTTCAACCCGCGCTGCGACTTCCAGGAGCGGGTCGGCTCGCCCTGCCTGCACGACCGGCCCGACCTGCTCGACAACGGCAGCCGCCACTTCGTGGCCTGCCACATCCCGTCCGCCGAGCGCCAGGAGATCTGGGCGCAGGAGATCTCCCCGAGGCTGCAGTGACGACTCCCACCACCGACACCACCCCGACCTCGTCGAGCTCCGAAGAGCCGCTGCTGAAGGTGGAGGGGCTGGTCAAGCACTTCCCGATCAGCGGGGGCTTCCTGAAGAAGTCGACGACCGCCGTGCAGGCCGTCGACGGCGTCGACTTCGAGGTACGCCGCGGCGAGACCTTCTCGATCGTGGGGGAGTCCGGCTGCGGCAAGAGCACCACCGCCCGACTGGTGACCCGGCTGCTCGAGCCGACCGCCGGCAGGGTCACCTTCGAGGGCACCGACATCACGCACCTGTCCGACGGGAAGATGCGGCCGCTGCGTCGCGACATCCAGATGATCTTCCAGGACCCCTACTCCTCGCTGAACCCGCGGCACACCGTCGGCAAGATCGTCGGTGCGCCGTTCAAGCTCCAGGGGGTCGAGCCGGAGGGCGGTCGGAAGAAGACCGTGCAGGACCTGCTGGGGACGGTGGGCCTCAACCCGGAGCACTACAACCGCTACCCGCACGAGTTCTCCGGCGGCCAGCGCCAGCGCATCGGCATCGCCCGCACGCTGGCCCTCAAGCCGAAGCTGATCGTCGCCGACGAGCCGGTCTCCGCGCTCGACGTGTCGATCCAGGCCCAGGTGGTCAACCTGCTCGAGGACCTCCAGGAGGAGCTCGACCTGACCTACGTGATGATCGCGCACGACCTGTCCGTCGTACGCCACGTCTCGGACCGGGTCGCGGTGATGTACCTCGGCAAGATCGTCGAGATCGGCGACCGCGACGACCTCTACGACCGGCCGCGCCACCCCTACACCGTGGCGATGCTCTCGGCCGTGCCGGTGCCCGACACCAAGCGCCGCCAGGCCCGCGAGCGGATCCGGCTCGCCGGCGACGTGCCGAGCCCGATCAACCCGCCGCCGGCCTGCCGCTTCCACACGCGCTGCTGGAAGGCGCAGGAGATCTGCAGCATCGAGGAGCCGCCGCTGCTCCAGATCACCTCGGGGCCGGCGGCCACCGGCCCCGGCCACACCGTTGCCTGCCACTTCCCGGTCGAGCCGGGTGAGCAGCAGGTCCAGTCGTAGGGCACAGTCCGGACGGCCCGTATGCGGCCGGCTCGCGCGTGGGTACGCTCGTTCCGACCGAGACCGACGCCCATCAAGCAGGACGGCACCGATGAACGACGACCTGGACGACGACGAGCGCTCCGCGCAGGTGCGCAGCGTCCTGGTCAAGGCCCTGGGCGTCCTGGTCGTCATCGGCGTGCTGATCTTCCTCGGTACGACGATCATGGTGCGCGCGCTCGGCCTCGACGAGGGCTCGTCTCCCGGCCCGGTCGGTGCCGAGCCCGACTCGCCGTCGAACCCGCTCCCGTCGACGGCGCTGCCGGTCCCGGGTGACGAGGACGAGCCGAGCGACGACCCGAGCGACGAGGAGTCGGCCGACGCCGGCAAGCAGGGCCAGATCGAGCTGGCCATCTCGCCGGTCATCGCCCGGCCGATGGAGCGGGTCAACCTCACCGGCACCTACAAGGGCGCCGACGCCCAGCAGCTCGAGGTGCAGCGCTTCGAGGACGGCCAGTGGACCGACTTCGGCGTCCAGGCCACCGTCCGCGTGGGCAGCTTCGCGACCTACATCATGACCGGCCGCACCGGCGAGAACCGGTTCCGGGTCTTCGACCCGAAGACCCAGCAGGGCAGCAACGTGATCATGGTGACGATCGACTGACGGCTGCCGGTTTCACAACCGGGGTTGTGAAACTGGCACGGTGCTACCGAAACTTCGGTAGCACCGCGCCAGTTTTTGTATGACGGAAGTGATCAGCCGATCAGCCGGGGATGTAGTCGAACGTGTCGGGGTTCGGGCCGGTGCGGCCGTCCTCGCCACGGTCGAGGGCGGAGATCGACTCGATCGCCTGGTCGTCGAGCTCGAAGTCGAACAGGGCGATGTTCTCCGCCATCCGCTCGGGGGTCGACGACTTCGGGAAGACGATGTCGCCGCGCTGGATGTGCCAGCGCAGGGTCACCTGGGCCGGCGTACGACCCACGTGCTCGGCGATCTTGACGATCGTGCCGTCGTCGAGGACGCCGCCCTGCGCGATCGGCGACCACGACTCGACCAGGATGCCGGCGTCGCGGCTGGCGGCGCGGGCGGTCTCGTTGGTGAAGTAGGGGTGCACCTCGATCTGGTTCACCGCGGGCACGGTCTCGGTCTCCTTCGCGAGCCGCGCGAGGTGGTCGGGCTGGAAGTTGGAGACGCCGATGGAGCGGGCGCGCCCGTCGGCCTTGAACTCCTCGAGCACCTTCCAGGTGGAGACGTAGTCGCCGTCGTACTGCGTCGGCAGCGGCCAGTGGATGAGGAACAGGTCGATCTCGTCGAGGCCGAGGTCCGTGAGCGTCCGGTCGAACGCCTCGCGCGCCGTGTCGGGCTCGTGGAAGCCGTTGTTGAGCTTGCTGGTCACGAACAGCTCGTCGCGCGGGATGCCGGAGGCGCGGATCGCCTCGCCGACGCCCTTCTCGTTGCCGTACATCTCGGCGGTGTCGATGTGCCGGTAGCCGGCCTCGAGGGCCTCTCCGGTGATCCGCGCCGTGTCCTCCGGCGGGACCTGGAACACGCCGAACCCCAGCTGCGGGATGGTGTGGCCGTCGTTCAGGGTCAGGTTCGGAATCTGGGTCATACCAAGTGCGTACACCGATCGCGGGTCGAGTATTCCCCTCAGGCGGCAGAACGCTCGAGGGCCGGCGGCGCCGCCGCCTCCGGCTCCGGGGGTACGACGACCCGCGGTCGCGGCCCGAACCGCTGGCCGACCAGCACGCTGCCGAGCACCAGCACCATGCCGACCGCCTGGACGGTCCCGAACGCCTCGTGCGCGAAGGCGACCCCGAGCGCGGTGCCGACCACGGGGTTCACCAGGCCGATGATCGAGACCGCTCCCGCGGACATCAGCCGCAGCCCGCGGAACCAGCACACGTAGGCCAGGCCGGTGCCCACGCCGGCGATCCACAGGAAGCCGAGCGCGGCCGGCAGGTCGATCGCGGGCGGGGCGCCCTCGACGATCAGCGCGACCGGGAGCAGCGCCAGACCGCCGACCACGAGCTGCCACGAGACGAGGGTGAGCATGTCGACCGGGGCCTCCCAGCGCTTGATCAGCACGAAGCCGACGGCGCTGACCAGCACCGAGCCGAACGCGCCGGCAAGCCCCAGGGCGTCCATCTCGCCGGGGTTGCGCACCACCAGCAGGCCGACCCCGACGAGACCGACGGCGGCGGCCGCGACGCGGATCGTGCCGGCGCGCTCGCCGATCAGCAGCCAGGCGATGCCCATCACCGCCAGCGGCGAGGTCGCCTGGAGGGTCGCGGCCAGCCCGCCGGGCAGGTGGTAGGCCGCGAGGAAGATCAGCGGGAAGAACATCCCGATGTTCAGCAGACCGAGCACGATCGCCTTCCACCACCAGTCACCACGGGGGAGGCGGTGCCGGAACGCGAGCAGCACCAGACCGACCGGCAGGGCCCGGACGGTGGCGGCGAAGAGGGGCCGGTCGGGCGGCAGGAACTGCTCGGTGACGAGGTACGTCGAGCCCCACGCGATCGGGGCCACCGCGGTGATGAGCGGAGTCGTCCAGCGGTTAGTTTCCATGGAAAACAGTTTAGTTTCCTTGGAAGGTAATATCAACCCATGCCAGCCCCCGAGCTCGACGCCGTGGACAAGATCGTCGCCCAGTGGGCCCGCGAACGGCCCGAGCTGGACACCGGGCCGATGGCCGTGATGGGGCGCCTGCACCGCGTGGCCGACCTGCTCGACGCGGGCCTGCGGCCGGTGTTCGCCGAGGCCGACCTCGGCAACGGTGACTTCGACGTGCTCGCGACGCTGCGTCGCGCCGGCCCGCCGTTCCGGCTGACCGCGGGCGAGCTCTCCGCCAGCACGCTGGTGACCTCGGGAGCCGTCAGCAAGCGGGTCGACCGGCTCGAGTCGCGGGGCCTGGTCACCCGCGAGGTGAGCGCGTCCGACGGTCGCGGACGGGAGATCCAGCTGACCCCGGAGGGCCGTCGCCTGACCGACGAGCTCGTCGTACGGCACTGGGCGAACGAGGACCGGCTGCTCTCCGCACTCGACCCCGGCGAACGCGAACAGCTGGTCGGGCTGCTGCGCAAGCTGCTGCTCGACGTGGAGGGCCCGGCCGCCGGGCCGGTCGACGCGACCTAGGCGCCGATGGTGTTCGGGTCGCGCCAGGTGCGCTCGAACGGCAGCCGCCACAGGTGCGGAGCGATCAGCTGGTGGATCCGGTTGGGTCCCCAGGTGCCCTGGGTGTAGGGCCGCACCACGGGCGGGTTGTCGATCAGGGGGGAGGACACCTCCCAGAGCCGCTCGATGCCCTCGGCGGAGGTGAACAGGGTGCGGTCGCCGCGGGCGGCGTCGTAGATCAGCCGCTCGTAGGCCTCGAGCACGGCGCCGGCCCAGCCGGTCTCGTGCATCGCGAACTGCATCGACAGCTTGTCCAGCCGCATGCCGGGGCCCGGGCCGCTTGCCGTAGAAGGACAGCGACATCTTCGACTGGTCGGCGAGGTCGAAGGTGAGGTGGTCGGGGCCGTTGTCGCCGACGCCCGAGCCCGGCGGGAACATCGACCGCGGCGGCTCCCGGAACGCGATCGAGATGATCCGCGCCCCCTCGGCCAGCCGCTTGCCGGTGCGCAGGTAGAACGGCACCCCGGCCCAGCGCCAGTTGTCGACGTAGCACTTCAGCGCGATGAAGGTCTCGGTCTCCGAGTCGTGCGCGACGCCCTCGATGTCGCGGTAGCCGATGTACTGCCCGCGTACGACGTCGTGCGGCTCGATCGGCAGCATCGAGCGGAAGACCTTGTTCTTCTCCTCGCTGATCGCCCGCGGCTCGAGGGCGGTGGGCGGCTCCATCGCGGTGAACGCCAGCACCTGGAACAGGTGGGTGACCACCATGTCGCGGTAGGCGCCCGTGGACTCGTAGAAGTTGGCGCGCTGGGCCAGCCCGAGCTCCTCGGGCACGTCGATCTGCACGTGGCTGATGTGGTTGCGGTGCCAGATCGGCTCGAAGAGCCCGTTGGCGAACCGGAACGCCAGGATGTTCTGGGCCGCCTCCTTGCCGAGGAAGTGGTCGATCCGGAAGATCTGCTCCTCGTCGAAGACCTCGTGCAGCTGGGCGTTGAGCTTCTTCGCGGAGGCCAGGTCGGTGCCGAACGGCTTCTCCATGATGATCCGGCTGCGGTCGACCAGGCCGGCCTCGCGCAGCAGGTGGACCACCGAGAGGGCCGCCTTGGGTGGAACGCTCAGGTAGTGCAGCCGGCGCAGCTCGTCAGTCCCGAACTCCGCCTCGGCGTCGGCCACCGTCTGCCGCAAGGCCTCGGCGCCACCGGCACCCGGCGCCCACCGGATCCGCTTGGAGAACTCGTCCCAGCCCTCCGGGTCGGGCCCCTCGCCTCCGAACTCGCCGATCGCGTGGCGGGCGAACTCGACGAACGAGTCGCGGTCGTGCTCGTCGAGCGAGGTGCCCACCACCTGCACCTCGTCGAGCAGGCCCGACTGGAACAGGTGCAGCAGGCCGGGCAGCAGCTTGCGCTGGGCGAGGTCACCGGTCGCCCCGAAGAGGACGACGGTCGTGGGTGTCGGCATGGGGTCCAGCCTGCTCCTGCCCGACGCGTGTGACCAGCCCCCGGCACGTCGAGCAGGTAACCGTTGCGTGTCAGCCGCGTTGCAGCCAGGCGAGTACGGCGAGCACTCGCCGATGCCCGCTGTCGTCGGGGAGCAGCCCGAGCTTGGCGAACAGGCGCGCGGTGTACTTCTCCACCGCTCCCTCGGTGATCGTCATCGCACGCGCGATCCTGGCGTTCGAGTGACCTTCGGCCATCAGGGCCAGGACCTCGGCCTCGCGTGGGGTGAGGGCGGCCAGCGGGTCGCGCCGCCGGCCGATCAGCTGCGAGACGACGATCGGGTCGATCACGGTGCCGCCGGAGGCCACCCGCTCGACCGCCACGAGGAAGTCCTCGACGTCGCTGACGCGGTCCTTGAGCAGGTAGCCCATCCCGCCGCGCCCGTCCGCGAGCAGGTCCGCGGCGTAGGAGAGCTCGACGTACTGCGACAGCACGATGACCTTCGCCTCAGGCCACTCCCGGCGCATCTCCACGACGGCGCGCAGCCCCTCGTCGGTGTTCGACGGGGGCATGCGTACGTCGACCACGCACAGGTCGGGACGGTGGGCGAGACCCGCCTCGACCAGGGAGGGGCCGTCGCCCACCGCCGCGACCACGTCGTGGCCGGCGTCGGCGAGCAGGAGCTGGAGCCCCTCGCGCAGCAGGACGGAGTCGTCGGCGATGACTATCCGCACGGCAGCTCCGCCCTGATCACGGTCGGCCCGCCACGCGGTGAGGTGATGTCGAGGAAGCCGTCGGCCGCGCGTGCCCTCTGCGTGAGGCCCGCGAGACCACCGTCGGACGTGGGCATCGCACCACCGTGCCCGTCGTCCTCCACACGTACGACGGCCTCGTCGTCGTGCACCTCGACCGACACCCGTGCCGTGGTCGCGCCGCTGTGCTTGGACACGTTGGTCAGGCACTCGCTGACGATGAAGTAGACCGTGCTCTCCACGTGCGCCGGCAGCTGCGCAGGCGCCTCGTAGTCCAGCCTGGTCGTCACCGTCGAGCGCGCGACCACCTCCCGCAGCGCGGCCTCGAGCCCCCGGTCGACGAGCACCGGCGGTGCGATGCCACGCGAGAGCGAGCGCAGCTCCTCGACGGTGTCCCGGGTCTGGGCGAGCGCTCCGTCGAGCGTCTCGCGTGCCCGCTCGGGGTCGCGGTCGAGCTGGGCCCGCGCGCGGCCGAGGTCCATCGACAACCGGACCAGGCGCTGCTGCGGGCCGTCGTGGATGTCGCGCTCGAGCCGGCGCAGAGACTCGGCCTCGGCGGCCCGGCCGGCAGCGCGACCGGCCTCGGACCGGCGTACCTCCTGCTGGAGCTCGGCCCGACCGCACAAGAGGTCGCGCCCCAGGGTCGAGTGCAGCAGTGCGGCGGCGCGCAGGGCCAGTGGCAGCGTCAGCAGGGCGAACACGCCGATCCCCGTGATCACGAGGATGTCGGCCGTCTCGCTGGTGCCGAAGCCGAGCAACGAGGCCAGCGTGACCGGGTCGGTGCCGCGAGGGACGGCCTGCTCCCAGATGGCGTACGTCGTGCCGCCGAGCGCGCAGCTCCACCACACGACGGCGATGCCCCACGCGATCGTGCCGGTGAGCACGCTCACCACTACCCAGACGACGTCGAGCCAGGACTGCCGGTCGCGTACGGGCATGGTCAGGCGGCGCAGGACGGTGGCGTCCTGGTCGGCCCGGAGGTAGCGGGGATGGACGACCGGTGCGCCTGTGAGACGACCGAGGCGCTGGCGCTCGAGGAAGGCGAACCCACGAGCCGTCAGCAGGCCGAGCACCAGGACGGGCAGGCCGATCCCGAGGACCAGCAACCCGGCGCCGACCGAGACCAGCACGGCGACCAGGCAGAGAGCCGTGACCACGAGCGGGAGGGCGACGAGGGTGTAGGCGCTGTCGCGACCCAGCTGTCGCCACCAGGTCGGAGCGGTCGCCATCGTCGCGTCCTCCCCGTGGCTGATGGTGGTCATGAGCGCACCGCGATCATCGCAGTCCGCGGCCGTCGCACGGCGGTTGTCGTTGTCATGGCTCCACGCTGCTGCACGTCGAGGGTCCGGACGATGGTGCTAGCCGGTCATTCGGCCTGCGTACGGTTGCCGACATGGCGCACCATCGCCTCGTCCTGGCTCTCGCTGCCGCCTCGGTGGCGCTCGCCGGCTGTGCCGGGTCCGACGAGCAGGTTGCGTCGCCACCGGCCCCGACCAGCACGCCGTCGACCAGCGAACCCGCCCCCTCCGGCACGCCCGAGCCGCCGGTCGAGCGCGTGGTCGTCGGTCGGCCCACCGATCCGCAGCTCGACCTGACCGCGGCACAGGCCCGTCGGATCGTGGCGAACGGCCTGACGCGGTGGCGGGGTCGACCGGTGTCGGTCGTCCCGCTCGACGAGGTCGGTCCGACCCAGGTGGTCGCGCGGGTGGCTGGTGTCGACCCCGTCCGCGACAGTCCACGCGCGCTCGACCTGACCGTCGTGGGCGACGTGATGCTCACCCGTGGGGTGACCGACCCGGCCGCGGCCCTGGCGCCGATGTCGAGCCGGCTCCGTCGTGCGGACATCACCGTCGGCAACCTCGAGAGCACGCTGTCGCTGCGCGGGTCCCCGACGCAGGGCGGCGACTCGTTCGGCGCCACGACGGAGCTGCTCGCACCGTTGCAGCGGGCCGGCTTCGACGCGCTGTCGCTGGCCAACAACCACACCGGCGACTACGGCCGGCTGGCGCTGCTCGACACGGTGGCAGCCCTGCGGCGCAGCCCGATCAAGCCGTTCGGCGCGGGCCGAGCCGGGACGGCTGTCCGGCCGGCGGTCGTCGAGAGGGGCGGCGTGCGATTCGCCTTCCTCGGCTTCAACGCCATCGGCGAGACACCGCGGGCGGAGGGCAGCACCCCCGGTGCGCTGTCGGTGCGGATGCCGCCGCGCACGGGGCCGCTGGTGCGGTCGGACCTCGAGACGGTGCTCGCGGCCGTCCGTCGCGCGTCCCGGAGCGCCGACGTGGTGGTGGTCCTGCCGCACTGGGGCACGCAGTACACCCATGCGCCCGAGCCCGTGCAGCGCCAGGTCGGCCGCAGCCTGGTGCGCGCCGGTGCCGACCTGGTCGTCGGCGGTCATCCGCACTGGGTGCAGGGCGTCGACATGGTGCGCGGTGTGCCGGTGCTGCACTCGCTCGGCAACTTCGTCTTCGACATGGACTTCATGGAGCAGACGATGCAGGGCGTCGTCTTGCAGGCCACGTTCTGGGGCCCGGAGCTGAAGGCGGTCCGGCTCGACCCCTACGTGATGGACCCGGCGACCTTCGCGCCGCGGGTGGTGCGCGGACGCCAGGCGGCCGCGATCCTGAGCGACGTGTGGTCGACCAGCAGCGGGCCGTTCACGCCGGAGTGAGCCTCAGGGCGCCACCCAGGCCACGACCGTGCGGGCGGTACGCCGCAGCTGGGCACGGTCGACGACGGAGGGGACGTCGGCGGCCGAGTGGTAGCCGGCGTACGGCGTGCTCCCGAGGCGTACGCCGGGGAGGCCGTCCCGCACGAAGGACCAGTGGTCGCTCGCGCGGTCCTCGGTCATCGCCGCTGTCGGGACCCCGGCCCGTCGTGCCGCCCGGAGCAGCTCGGCCCGCATCCGGTCCGGACCCCGGGCGCTGCTGACCGGGACCACCTCGCCGACGCCGACCCGGTCGAGCGACACCATCCCGCGCAGGGACCGTCGCTGGGCGGGCGTGAGCCGGTCGACGAAGTGCCGCGAGCCGAAGTGGTGGTCGTCGTCGCCCGGTCCGCGCGGCTCCTCGGACCCGAACGCGACCAGGACGACCGGGAGCCGGGTCCGGGCACCGCCCAGGGCCTCGGCGGCCGTGAGCAGCACCCCGATGCCGGAGGCGTTGTCCTCGGCGCCGGGCGCCTGCGGCACCGTGTCGAGGTGCGCGCCGACCAGCAGCCACGGCCGCCCCGGGCGTACGTCGCCCCGGCTGGCCACCAGGTTCACCGACCGCCCGGCCGGCACCGGCACGCCCCAGGACACGCCCGCCGGCGCGCGGAACGCTTGACGCTCCACCGTCCAGCCGAAGGCGTCGAACCGGCGCTCGACCCAGGTGGCCGCCGAGAAGAACGCCGGCGAGGTGCCGGGCCGTGGGCCGATGGCGCCCGCGAGGTGGCGGACCGTCCGCAGAGCCGTGGCCACCCGGGCGTCGTCGGGGTCGGCGGGAGGGGGTGGCTCGGCAGTGGCAGTGGCAGTGGCCGTGGGCGGCGGGGAGGGGGCCGCGGGCTGCGAGCTCGGCGGCGAGGGCTCCGGACGGGGCTCGGCTCGTTCAGCCGCGCCGCCGCACCCGGCGAGCAGCAGCACCAGCAACACCGACAGCAGCCTCACGAAATTCATTGAACGGCACGGGAACAAGACCCCCGCCTGGTCCGTTGGGCTCAGTGTCGGGCAAACTTGAGTCCACTCGACTCAGGTTGTTTGACATGACGAGGGCAGCAGGACCACGATTCGACGCGGTCCTCAAGCGGCCCGAACAGACCTGAACACAGGAGAGAACGACGTCACCCGACGTCTCACACGGAGGTACACACACATGGCACGAGCGGTCGGCATCGACCTCGGGACGACCAACTCGGTCGTCTCGGTCCTCGAGGGTGGAGAACCCACCGTCATCGCAAACGCCGAAGGCGCCCGGACCACCCCGTCGGTGGTCGCCTTCGCCAAGTCCGGCGAGGTGCTGGTCGGTGAGGTCGCCAAGCGGCAGGCCGTCACCAACGTCGACCGCACCATCCGCTCGGTCAAGCGCCACATGGGCACCGACTGGTCGACCAAGATCGACGACAAGGACTTCACGCCCCAGCAGATCAGCGCGTTCGTGCTGCAGAAGCTCAAGCGCGACGCGGAGGCCTACCTCGGCGAGCCGGTCACCGACGCGGTGATCACCGTCCCGGCGTACTTCTCCGACTCGCAGCGCCAGGCCACCAAGGAGGCCGGCGAGATCGCGGGCCTCAACGTGAGCCGCATCGTCAACGAGCCGACCGCGGCCGCGCTGGCCTACGGCCTCGACAAGGGCGAGTCCGACCAGACGATCCTCGTCTTCGACCTCGGTGGCGGCACGTTCGACGTGTCCCTGCTCGAGATCGGCGAGGGTGTCGTCGAGGTGAAGGCCACCAGCGGTGACAACCACCTCGGTGGTGACGACTGGGACGCCAAGGTCGTCGAGTGGATGGTCAAGAAGTTCCAGGGCAACAACGGCGTCGACCTGAGCAAGGACAAGATCGCGCTGCAGCGCCTCCAGGAGGCCGCGGAGAAGGCGAAGATCGAGCTGTCCTCGTCCAGCGAGACCACGATCCACCTGCCCTACATCACCCACGGTGAGTCCGGCCCGCTGCACTTCGAGGAGAAGCTGACCCGCAGCGAGTTCCAGAAGCTCACCTCGGACCTGCTCGACCGCACCAAGGCGCCGTTCCAGCAGGTGCTCAAGGACGGCGGCATGGCCGTGTCGGCGATCGACCACGTGGTCCTCGTCGGCGGCTCCACCCGGATGCCGGCCGTGACCGACGTCGTCAAGCAGCTGCTCGGCGGCAAGGAGCCCAACAAGGGCGTCAACCCCGACGAGGTCGTCGCCATCGGTGCGGCGCTCCAGGCCGGTGTCCTCAAGGGCGAGGTCAAGGACGTGCTGCTGCTCGACGTGACCCCGCTGAGCCTGGGCATCGAGACCAAGGGCGGCGTGATGACCAACCTGATCGAGCGCAACACCACGATCCCGACCAAGCGCTCCGAGATCTTCACCACCGCGGACGACAACCAGCCCTCGGTGGAGATCAAGGTCGCGCAGGGTGAGCGCCAGATGTGGGCGCAGAACCAGCCGCTCGGCAACTTCGAGCTGACCGGACTGCCCCCGGCTCCCCGTGGCGTGCCCGAAGATCGAGGTCACCTTCGACATCGACGCCAACGGCATCGTGCACGTGTCCGCCAAGGACCAGGGCACCGGCAAGGAGCAGTCGATGACGATCTCCGGCGGCAGCGCGCTGTCGAAGGACGAGATCGACCGGATGGTCAAGGACGCGGAGCAGTACGCCGAGGAGGACGCCAACCGTCGCGAGGCCGTCGAGGCCCGCAACCAGGCCGACTCGCTCGTCTACTCGACCGAGAAGTTCCTCTCCGAGAACACCGAGAAGCTGCCCGAGGACGTCCGGACCGAGGTCCAGACCGACGTCGACGAGCTGAAGAAGCTGCTCGAGGACGAGAACGCCGACAAGGACGCGCTGACGGCCGCGATCACCAAGGTCGGCGAGTCCAGCCAGAAGATGGGTGCTGCCCTCTACGCCGCCAGCGAGGCGGAGGGCGCCGCGTCGGCCGGCGAGGCGGGCGAGGCGACCTCCGAGGGTGACGACGACGTCGTCGACGCCGAGATCGTGGACGAGGAGACCTCTGACAGCGCTGCGGACAAGCCGACCGACGAGGACACCAAGTGACCCCTGAGGACCAGAACCCGGACGCAGCGCCGGCTGGGCAGGAGACCCCTCCTGCCCAGCCGGGCCGCCGGCCCGGGGGCGAGCCCGAGGACCACGGACCGGCGCACAGCTTCGGCGACGCGGCGGGCGAGATGGCCAACGAGACCGAGGTCGAGGGCGACGGACCAGGCCGCCGGCTGACGAGCTGACGCTCGCGCAGACGGCCCTGGCCGAGCGCACCCTCGACCTGCAGCGGCTCCAGGCCGAGTTCCTCAACTACAAGCGCCGCGTCGACCGCGACCGCGAGCTGGTCAAGCAGAACGCCACCTTCGCGGTCCTCGGCGGGCTGCTGCCGGTGCTCGACGACATCGACCGGGCCCGCGAGCACGGCGAGCTCGAGGGCGGCTTCAAGGCCGTCGCCGACTCGCTCGAGCGGATCGTGAGCGCCCTCGGCCTGACCAAGTTCGGCGCCAAGGGCGACGAGTTCGACCCGACGCTCCACGAGGCCCTGATGCACGGGCACTCGTCCGAGGTCAGCACCACCGTGGTCGACGTGGTGGCCCACGCCGGATATCGGATCGGTGACCGCGTCGTACGTGCGGCCAAGGTCACCGTGCTGGATCCTGAACCCGAGGCCGCTGCGCCGGCCGAGGCCGACGCGCCCGACGAGAAGGACGCGGAGTAACGACGACGAACCACCCGACGAGCACGGGAGGAGGGGTGAGCAGATGAGCAACGCCGACTGGGCGAACAAGGACTTCTACCAGGTCCTGGGAGTCGCCAAGGACGCCGACCAGGCGGCCATCAAGAAGGCCTACCGCAAGCTGGCGCGTGAGAACCACCCCGACTCCAAGCCGGGGGACAAGGCGGCCGAGGACCGGTTCAAGCAGGTCGCCGAGGCCTACGACGTCGTGGGCGACCAGGCGAAGCGCAAGGAGTACGACGACATGCGCTCGATGTTCGCCGGCGCGGGTGCCCGCGGCTTCCCCGGAGGCTTCGGCCAGCCCGGCGGTGGAGCAGGTGGCTTCGACGTCTCGGACCTGTTCGGCGACCTCTTCAACCGCGGCGGGGGCGGCGGCTTCGGCAACCGCGCCCGCACACCCCGGCCGGCGCGGGGGTCCGACGTCGAGACCCAGACGACGCTGCCGTTCCAGGCTGCCGTCGACGGCACCACGATCAGCCTGCGGCTGAGCTCGGACGCGCCCTGCGCCACCTGCTCCGGCACCGGCGGCAAGCCGGGGACCCGTCCGCACATCTGTCCCACCTGCGAGGGCGCCGGCGTCGTCGTGAGCTCGGTGGGCGGTGGCTTCTCGATGAACGAGACCTGCCCCGAGTGCCACGGCCGCCAGCTGGTCTACGACGAGGCCTGCCCGACCTGTCACGGCAGCGGACGCGGGATGTCCAGCCGCGCGGTCTCGGCCCGCATCCCGGCCGGGGTCAAGGACGGCCAGAAGATCCGGCTGAAGGGCAAGGGTGCGGTCGGCGAGAACGGCGGACCGGCCGGCGACCTGCTCGTCACCGTGCACGTCACGCCGCACCGGATCTTCGGCCGCAAGGGCGACAACCTGACCCTCGAGGCGCCGGTCACCTTCGACGAGGCCGCTCTCGGCGCCGAGATCAAGGTGCCGACCCTGGGCGGTCCGCCGGTGACCCTCCGGATCGCGCCGGGCACTCCCAACGGCCGGGTGCTGCGCGTCCGTGGCCGCGGGGTCGCAGCGCAAGGACGGCACCAAGGGCGACCTGCTGGTCACCGTCGACGTGCAGGTCCCCGACGCGCTCGATGACGCCACGCGGGAGGCCGTCGCGGCGTACCGTGACGCACGCAGCGGCGCCGATCCGCGCGCCGCGCTGTTCGAGGGTGGTGCGTGATGCCAGGTTCGTCGGGGTCGTCGCCGCAGAGTGGTCAAGGCCGCGCTCGGCTGCCGGGTCCGACCGTGCCGGTCTACGTGATCAGCGTGGCCGCCGAGCTGACCGGGCTGCACCCGCAGACGCTGCGCCAGTACGACCGCGTCGGCCTGGTCTCGCCCGGTCGCACCGGTGGCGGTGGTCGCCGCTACTCGCTGCGCGACATCGAGCTGCTCCGCGAGATCGCCGACCTCACCGCGGCCGGCATCGGGCTCGAGGGCGTGCGCCGCATCCTCGAGCTGGAGAACCAGGTCGCCGCCCTGCGCAGCCGCAACCGCGAGCTCCGCAGCCGGGTCACCGAGCTCCAGGCCGCCCTGGAGTCGACGCTGACCTCGCTGCAGGAGCGCCGGCCCAACCTGCCGGCGCTGCGCCCGACGAACCCGTTGGCGCCGTTCCGCGACCCGCGCTGAGCCACGCCCGCGAGGGTGCGCAGGATCTCAGTGACGTCTGCGCCGCCGAGCCGTTAGTGTCAGCGACGGCCTGAGGACGGTGACGGATGCTGCTGGAGATCGACTGGACCTTCCAGCACGTCGACTGGTTCCACCTGCTCTCGGTCCCGGTGTTCACCGGCGTCATCGGCTGGCTGATCAACTGGACCGGCCTGGTGATGCTGTTCTCCCCGGTGCGGTTCCACGGCATCCACGTGCCGGGCATGCGCCAGCTCTCGCGCATCCTCCCGCGCAAGATCCAGGAGGTGCCCGGGTTCCTCCAGGGCGGCATCGGCTGGCAGGGCATCGTGCCCGCCCGGGCCGCCAAGATGGGCAGCATCGCCGTGGACAAGGCGATCGCCAAGCTCGGGACGCCGAAGGAGTTCTACCAGCAGCTCGAGCCCGACCAGATCGCCGAGCACATCGTGCAGGTCTTCGAGCCGGAGCTGCCCGGCATGGTCGAGGAGATCATCAAGCGCGAGCACCCCACCCTGTGGCGTGACCTTCCTGCTCGCGGCCGGGCGGCCGTCATCGCCCGGGTGCAGGCGCAGCTGCCGGGCGTCGTACGCACGGTGACCGACGAGATCGGCGAGCACATCGACCAGCTGCTCGACCCGAAGATCATGGTGATCAACCACTTCCAGAGCAACCCGGCGCTGGTGGTGCGGATCTTCCGCGACTTCGGCCAGCGCGAGCTGAACCTGATGGTCGCGTTCGGGTTCGTCTTCGGGTTCGTGCTCGGCATCCCGGTCGCCATCGCCGACCACTGGTTCGGCCAGTGGTGGCTGCTGCCCGTCCTCGGCGTGATCGTCGGCTGGACGACCAACGCCCTCGGCATGTGGCTGATCTTCGAGCCGCCGGAGGAGCACCGGATCCTCGGCATCAAGGTGCACGGGCTGTTCCTGCGCCGCCAGGACCAGGCCGCCGAGGTCTACGCCCGGATCATCGCCGACGACGTGATCACGCTGGAGAACATCGGCGACTTCCTGCTCGACGGCCCTCGCGGCGACCGGACCCGCCAGATGCTCGCCGACGCGATGCGTCCGGCCATCGACAACGCGGCCGGCCCCATTCGCGGAGCCGTGCGGATCGCCGTCGGCGGCCGTCGCTTCGACAACATCCGCGACGCCGTCGCGGTGGAGGCGGTCGACCGCACCATCGAGCCGTTCAAGGATCCCGAGTTCAGCCGTCGCCAGGCCGAGAAGATCTACACCCTGATCGCTGCCCGCACCAAGGAGCTCCCGCCCCGTGACTTCGTGGAGATGATGCGCTCCGCGATCAAGGAGGACGAGTGGATGCTCTACGCGCACGGGGCGATCATGGGGTTCGGTGGGGGCCTGCTCCACCTGGCACTCTTCGGCGTGGGAGGAGCAGCATGACGGACCAGGGTCGACCACCCGCGCTGTGGGACGAGGCCGCCGAGGCGCTGCCCGGCATGGCCCGGATCGCGGCAACCGCATGGGTGCGGTCCGCGGCCTGGGCGGTCGGGGCCGGCGTACGGTCCGGGCGGCTGCTGGCCCGGACGGTCACCCACCCCAACGAGGCCGGCGAGCTGGTGCAGGGCGTCGCCCGCGACGTGGCGGAGGCGACGCGCACCGTGAGCGACGTGGCCCGCGCCGTGTCCGCAGGGGTGCCGATCCCGCACGCGTTGCTCGACGCGACGGTGTCGCTCTCCTCGGTCGTGCTGCCCGACATCACCCCGCGCGAGCCGCATGTCGCCGGAGCAGTCCCTGCGGGAGCGCGGCGAGGAGCTGCTGCACCGGTCCCGCGACGTGTGGAGCGACGACGACGACACCCATCCGGCGTACGCCCGGATCCTGGAGGAGCTCGCCCCCGACGAGGCCCGGATCCTGCTGCTGCTCCTGCGCGGCGGTCCGCAGCCCTCGGTCGACGTCCGGACGGGCGGCCCGATCGGCCTGGTCAGCTCGGCGCTGGTCGCGCCCGGCATGTCGATGATCGGTGCCCGCGCGGGGTGCCGCTACCTCGACGAGGTGCCGGCGTACCTGAACAACCTGTTCCGGCTGGGCCTGATCTGGTTCTCCCGCGAGCAGCTGGAGGACCCGATGGAGTACCAGGTGGTCGAGGCCCAGCCCGACGTCCTGGAGGCGATGCACTCGGTGCGCTTCCCGAAGGTGGTCCGCCGCTCGATCCACCTCACCCCGTTCGGCGCGGGGTTCTGCAAGGCCTGCCTGGTCGACCCGGAGGAGACCTCCGAGCTCCCGGCCCACCAGATCCCCGAGGAGTAGCCGGAGAGACGGATAGTCCCGAGCGGACGGACCCTTCCCGGACGAGGAAAGGGGTCCGTTCACTCGGGACTATCGAGCTGGCCCCGGAACGTCGTACGCCCACCGGGACCTGGGCGGTCGGTCCGGGTGGGCGTACGAACGTCGATGCGCCGACGCTACGAAGTTCGGGTCAGAGGATGGCCTTCTTGAGGATGGCCTTCGAGGCAGGGGCCTTGGCTGCGGTGGCGGCCGGCGCCACGACGCCGACGGTCATGACGGCGATGAGGCCGGCTGCAACAAGGGTCTTCACGCGGATCCGGATCCTGCTCATTTGTCGCTCCTTTGGTGGTGTTAGGGGGGCGTGTCCGTTCTATCCGGCGTGCCTTGGTAAGGGCGATGGCTATTTTGGGTCATCTATTTCGCCCGAGTCCGAAATATGCGGACAAACTTGAGTCGCATCGGCTCAACTAAGGGTCGGTGGGCTACACCGCAGGTGGCGAGGGGTTGACAGCCGCAGGCAGGGAGAGTGTGAAAATTGAGCCGTGTGGGACGCGTGGGGCATATGTGACACTTCCGCCCTGCGCTTCGGCCAGGGCTCGGACCACGAACAGGCCTAGACCAGTTCCGCGCGCAGTGGTCCCCGGAGCCCGGGAGTACTCCTGGAACAGCCGTGGCCGGAACGCCTCGGGAACCCCCGCGCCGCTGTCCTCCACGGTGATGCTCACGTGGGAGCCGGCGGGGGTGACCCGCACCTCGAACGGCGGCTCGCCGTACTTGCGGGCGTTGCTCAGCAGGTTGCCCAGCATCTGCTGCAACCGCATCGGGTCGGTGACCACCAGCGGCCGGGAGTCGTTGACCAGGGTGAGGTCGAAGGTGTCGTCGACGACCGCGCGCACGATGTCGGTGGGGTCCACCGGCTCGAGCTGGACGGCGAGCGTGCCGTGCTGGGCCTGACCAGCCGCGAGCAGGTCGGCCGTGATGTTGTCGAGGAGCCGCGTCTGCCGGCCGATCGCGGCGAGCATCCGGTCCCGCTCGGTGGGTGGTCTACCTGGAAGGTGGGGTTGGAGAATTCGCCAAAGTTGAGGGGAATGGACTCAACTTTGGGCTCGTTGGAGTAGACAGAGTCCCGACCAGACACACCACAGGAGACAACGACGTGGACGCTTCCAGGCTCACCTCGCGCAGTGTCGAGGTGATCAACGCTGCCGGCACCCTCGCCGTCAACGAGGGCAACCCCCAGATCGACCCCGTGCACCTCGCGGTGGCGCTCCTGCGCCAGGAGCAGGGCATCACGCCCTCCCTGCTGGCCCGGGCCGGCGCCGACGTCGCGCAGGTCAGCAGGACGCTCGACCAGGCGCTGTGGAACCTGCCCCAGGCCTCCGGGTCGACGGTGTCGACTCCCGGCCCGTCGTCCGGGCTGACACGCGTGCTGGCCAAGACGCTCGACCTGATGAAGGAGATGGGCGACGACTACGCCGCCACCGAGCACCTGCTGCTGGCACTGACCGTCGTCGACACCCCCGTCAAGGAGCTGCTCGCCCAGCACGGTGTCACCGAGGACACCCTCCGCCAGGCCGTCACGGCCGTGCGGGGAAACCGGAAGGTGACCAGCCAGGACGCCGAGTCGACGTACGAGGCGCTGGAGAAGTACGCCGTCGACCTCACCGCGCGTGCCGAGGAGGGCAAGCTCGACCCGGTCATCGGCCGTGACGCCGAGATCCGCCGCGTGGTGCAGGTGCTCTCGCGCCGTACCAAGAACAACCCGGTGCTGATCGGCGAGCCCGGTGTCGGCAAGACCGCCGTCGTCGAGGGGCTCGCCCAGCGCGTGGTCGCCGGCGACGTCCCCGACTCGCTCAAGGGCCGTCGTGTGCTCAGCCTCGACCTGGCCGCGATGGTGGCCGGTGCGAAGTACCGCGGCGAGTTCGAGGAGCGGCTCAAGGCCGTCCTCGAGGAGATCAAGGACGCCGAGGGCCAGATCATCACCTTCATCGACGAGCTGCACACGGTCGTCGGTGCAGGCGCCGGCGGCGACTCCGCGATGGACGCCGGCAACATGCTCAAGCCGATGCTCGCCCGCGGCGAGCTGCACCTGATCGGTGCGACCACGCTCGACGAGTACCGCGAGCGGATCGAGAAGGACCCCGCCCTCGAGCGCCGCTTCCAGCAGGTCTTCGTCGGCGAGCCCAGCGTCGAGGACACCGTCGCGATCCTGCGCGGGCTGCAGGAGAAGTACGAGGCGCACCACGGCGTGAAGATCACCGACGCTGCCCTGGTGGCCGCGGCGATGCTCTCGGACCGCTACATCACCGGCCGCCAGCTGCCCGACAAGGCCATCGACCTCGTCGACGAGTCCGCCTCCCGGTTGCGCATGGAGATCGAGAGCTCGCCGGTCGAGATCGACCAGCTCCGCCGCGCCGTCGACCGGATGAAGATGGAGGAGCTCGCCCTCGAGCGCGAGACCGACGCGGCCTCCAAGGACCGGCTCGAGCGGCTGCAGGCCGACCTGGCCGACCGGGAGGAGGAGCTCCGCGGGCTGGAGTCGCGCTGGGAGCGCGAGAAGGCTGCGCTGGAGGGCTCCGGCGAGCTGCGCAAGCAGATCGACCAGCTCCGGGTGGAGGCCGAGCGCAAGCTGCGCGAGGGCGACCTACGCCGGCGCCAGCGAGATCAACTACGGCCGGATCCCCGAGCTGGAGAAGCAGATCGAGGCGGCCGAGTCGGCGGAGGAGTCCACCGAGGAGCGGATGGTCAACGAGGAGGTGGGCCCCGAGGAGATCGCCGACGTCGTCGAGGCCTGGACCGGCATCCCGACCGGCCGGCTGCTCGAGGGCGAGACCGCCAAGCTGCTGCAGATGGAGGACATCATCGGGCGGCGGCTGGTGGGTCAGGGCGCGGCGGTCAACGCCGTCTCCGATGCCGTACGACGCAGCAGGGCCGGCATCTCCGACCCGAACCGTCCCACGGGCTCGTTCCTCTTCCTCGGTCCGACCGGGGTCGGCAAGACCGAGCTCGCCAAGTCGCTCGCGGACTTCCTCTTCGACGACGAGCGCGCGATCGTGCGCATCGACATGAGCGAGTACTCCGAGAAGCACTCGGTCTCGCGCCTGGTCGGTGCTCCTCCCGGCTACGTCGGCTACGACGAGGGCGGCCAGCTGACCGAGGCGGTGCGGCGTCGCCCCTACTCGGTGGTCCTGCTCGACGAGGTCGAGAAGGCACACCCCGAGGTGTTCGACATCCTGCTGCAGGTGCTCGACGACGGGCGGCTGACCGACGGTCAGGGCCGCACGGTCGACTTCCGCAACACGCTGCTGATCCTGACCAGCAACCTGGGGTCGACCTACCTCGTCGACCCGTTGCTCGACGAGGAGAAGAAGCGCGACTCGGTGATGGCGGTGGTGCGGCAGTCGTTCAAGCCGGAGTTCCTCAACCGGCTCGACGAGGTCGTGATGTTCGACGCGCTCGGCAAGGACGAGCTCGCGCACATCGTCGATCTCCAGCTCGCGGCCTTCGACCAGCGGCTCGCCCCGCGCCGGATCACCGTCACGGTGACCGAGGCGGCCCGGGCGTGGCTGACCGAGAACGGCTACGACCCGGCGTACGGCGCCAGGCCGCTGCGTCGGCTCGTGCAGACCGCGATCGGGGACCCGCTGGCGCGGATGCTGATCGGCGGCGAGGTGACCGACGGGCAGCAGGTGACGGTGGACCACGCAGGGGACACGGAGGAGCTCCAGCTCACCGTGTCGTGAGCTCCGCCCAGCGCCTTGCTTGAATGAGCCCCATGAGCGACAGCGAGGCATCCGCGCGCCCACGCCAGCTGACCATGGCGGGGTGGTTCGTGGTCGTGGGCTCGGTGATGCTCGTGATCACGGTGTTCAGCTCGATCTCCGGGCTGAACACCGTCGACACCCGCGACCGGGTGGCGGAGTGGCTCTCCACCCCGACCGGTGAGGGTCTCGGGCTCAGCGTCTCCGAGGTGCTCTCGGGTCTGCGGGCGGTGCTGACCGTGACCGGCGTGTGTGCGGCGGCAGCGGCGGTGTTCGGGGTCTTCGTGCTCCAGCGCCACCGCGGCGCGCGCGTCGGGCTGACCGTGGTCGCCGTCCCGCTCCTGATCGCCACCCTGCTGACCGCTCCGCTCACCGGGGGCCTGCTCGGCGCGCTGATCGTGGCCGCGACCGTGGTGCTGTGGATGGGGCCCTCCCGCGACTGGTTCG
The DNA here is from genome assembly GCA_963722835.1 of uncultured Actinomycetota bacterium. Taxonomy (GTDB): domain Bacteria; phylum Actinomycetota; class Actinomycetes; order Propionibacteriales; family Nocardioidaceae; genus Marmoricola. Next base: position 173,361 of record CAVROK010000010.1, on the reverse strand, counting down.
CGGGCCGTCCGGTGCGCCAGCCGGAGGCCCCGCCGGAGAAGCCGCGTCCGCTGCCGCCGCCCCCGCGGCCGGTCGACTCCGGACCTGCTGCCGGTCCGGGCTCCGAGCAGCCCAGCGGCCCCTCGGCGTCCGAGGTCTCCACGCAGAGCCCCTCCAGCCTGCCGGCGCCCACTCCCGGCTACGGACAGACGGCCGTCGACCAGCCCGGCGGACAGGTGCAGCAGCAGTGGGGACCGCCCACCAGCGCGCCGCTCGCGTGGCAGCCGCCGGCGGCCGGCCCGGTGCCGATGCCGGTGCGCCTCGCGTGCCTGCTCACCTGGGTCTTCGCCGGCTCGATCGCGGCCGTGTACGCCGTGATGCTGCTCGTGCTGCTCGTGGCCAACGACCAGATCGTCGACTACGTCGTGCGCTCCCCGGAGTGGCAGCGCGCCGACATCGAGCGTGACCTGCTGATGCCCGTGCTCTGGGTCGGCTGCCTGATGTTCCTGGCCTGGTCGGTCGGGGCCCTGCTGCTGGCGTGGTTCACCTGGCGGCGGCACAACTGGGCTCGCTACCTGCTGGTCGGCAGCGCGGCGGTGGCGGTGCTGGCCGGACTGGTGGCGTTCCCGTTCTCGCTGTTCCACGTGCTCGCCTGCGTGCTGACGATCGCCGGACTGTTCGCGGCCCGCTCGCGGGCCTGGTTCGCCCAGCCCACCGGGGGCGGGTACTGGCCGCCGCAAGGGCCGCCTCCGGGCCCACCCCCGCCGCCGTCGGCCCCGACCTCGACCCCTCCGGGCCAGGGCAAGCCGCCGGTCTGGTGAGTCCGGTCAGGCGCGCAGGTCGGCCGCGCGCAGCCGGCGGATGCCCTCGTCGAGGACGTCCTGCTCCTTGCAGAAGGCCCACCGGATGAGGTGGCGGCCCTCGTCGGAGCCGTCCTCGTAGAACGACCTGGTTGGGGATGGCCACGACCTTCGCGCGCTCGGCCATCGCCGCGCAGAAGGCCTTGCCGTCGGCATGGCCGAGCGCGGAGACGTCCGTGGTCACGAAGTAGGTCCCCTGCGGGACGTGGACGTCCAGGCCGATCGAGTCGAGGGCGTCGCAGAGGAAGTCGCGCTTCTTCTGCAGGTCCTCGCGCAGCTGCTCGTGGAACGCCGCCTCGTGGTCGAGGGCGTGCGCGATGGCCGGCTGGAAGGGCGCGCCCGAGGAGTACGACAACCAGTTCTTGGCGCCCTCGACCGCGGCGACGAGCTCCGGGGGACCGCTCACCCAGCCGATCTTCCACCCGGTGAACGAGAAGGTCTTGCCCGAGCTGGAGATGGTCACCGTGCGCTCGAACATCCCCGGCAGCGTGGCGATCGGGACGTGCGCGTGGTCGTCGAAGGTGAGGTGCTCGTAGACCTCGTCGGTCACCACCACCAGGTCGTGCCGCTGCGCGACCTCGGCGACGGCGGCGAGCTCGTCGGGGTCGAACACGTGGCCGGTCGGGTTGTGCGGGGTGTTCAGCAGGAGCAGCTTCGTCCGGTCGGTCACCGCGTCCTCGAGGTCGGCCGACGTCGAAGCGGTAGTCGGGAGCACGCAGGGTCACCGGGCGTCGTACGCCGCCGGCGAACTGGATCATCGCGCGGTAGCTGTCGTAGTAGGGCTCCCACACCACGACCTCGTCGCCGGGGTCGACCAGCCCGAGCATCGCGGCGGCGATCGCCTCGGTGGCGCCGGTCGTGACGACGACGTTCTCCGCAGCGAGGTCGAGCCCGTAGTGGCGCTGCTGGTGCCGGATGACTGCCTCGACCAGCTCGGGGGCGCCGCGACCGGGCGGGTACTGGTTGCGTCCGGCCCGCATGGCGTCGTACGCCACCTCGACGACGGGCTCCGGCCCGCTGGCGTCGGGGAAGCCCTGCCCGAGGTTGACCGAACCGGTGCGGACGGCCAGGGCCGACATCTCCGCGAAGATCGTGCTGCCGACGCCGTCGAGGCGCCGGGCTGCCCTGTTGCGATCGCTCACGTCCCGAACCTAACGCTTCGCCACTCGGCCACAATGGCCCGCATGGTGCGCACACGGGGGAGCGACGGTGCCCAGGGTCGGCGCATCGCGTTCTGGTCCGGGGTCGCGCTGGTCGTCGCGGGTGTGCTGGTCCTCGGCTACGTCGGCTGGCAGGTCTGGGGCACCACCTGGGTCTCCAAGCGCGAGCAGCGCGAGCTGACCGGCTCCCTGGAGCGCCAGTGGGACCAGGGCGGCCGGCGGCTCCAGCCGGAGTACGTCCCCCGGGGCAAGGCCTCCGCACTGATCCGGATCCCGGCGTTCGGCCGCTCGTACGTCGTCCCGGTGCTCGAGGGCACCAGCGACGAGGTCCTGACCAAGGGCTTCGGCCACTTCACCAGGTCAGCGGATCCCGGCGAGGTCGGCAACTACGCGCTGGCCGCGCACCGGGTCACCCACGGCGAGCCGCTGCGCCGGATGCCCGAGCTCCGACCCGGTGACGAGGTGGTCGTCGAGACCGTCGACACGACCTTCACCTACCGGCTCGACACCGACCCGCGGAAGCTGGTCATCCCGTTCACCGGCACCTGGGTGCTGGACCCGCTCCCGAAGAACCCCGACGGCGGGACCCAGCCGGCCCAGCGGCCGGGGCCAGCGGCTGATCACGCTGACGACCTGCTCGGAGATCTTCCACACCGACGACCGGATGATCGCCTTCGGGCACCTGGTCAGCGCCACCCCCAAACGGGGCCGATAGCCTCCCGGCATGGCCGCCGACACCTCGCCCGATGCTGGTCCCGATCTTGGCCTCGCCCGCGACGTCGACGCGTTCTGCCGACTGACCGGGGAGTTCACGCTGCGGTCCGGGCAGGTCGCCTCGGAGTACTTCGACAAGTACCTCTTCGAGGCCGAGCCCGCCCTGCTCGCCCGGGTCGTCGACCAGATGGTCGGCCTGGTGCCGGAGGGCACCGAGCTGCTCGGCGGTCTCGAGCTCGGCGGCGTCCCGATCGCGACCGTGCTGAGTGCCCGCACCGGACTGCCCGGCGCTGTTCGTGCGCAAGCAGGCCAAGGAGTACGGCACCTGCAAGCTCGCCGAGGGGCCGGAGGTGTCCGGCCGTCGCGTGACGCTGATCGAGGACGTGATCACGACCGGGGGCGCCGTCCGCGATGCGACGCGGGCGCTGCGCGAGGCCGGCGCGATCGTCGAGACCGTCGTCTGCGCGATCGACCGCAGCCCCGAGGGTGCGAACCCGCTCGCCGACGTCGACCTCGAGGTCCGTCCGGTGCTCACCAAGGCCCAGCTCGACGCCGCCCGCGCCGACCAGGTCTGAGGTCGCGTCAGTCGTTGTGCCGCGGCGGCACGTGGTGGCCGGTGATGTCGAGATCGGGGCGCCCGTCGTGGTCGTTGTCGTCGGCGGCGTGGCTCGACGTGCGGCGGTGCCGCCACCACTCGTAGACGATCGGGACCACCGAGAACGCCAGGATCACGAAGATCGCCTTGTCGATGTTCTCGCCGGAGCCAGGGAACGACCGGCCGAGGAAGTAGCCGAGCAGGGTGATGCTCAGCACCCACAGCACGGCGCCGACGAAGCTCCAGAAGAAGAAGCGGCGGCGGCGCATCCGGGTGACGCCGGCGACGACGGTGATGTAGGTGCGCACGAACGGCACGAAGCGCCCGATCACCAGGGCCTTGTTGCCGTGCTGGTCGAAGAACGCCGCGGTCTGGTCGAAGTACTTGCGCTTGAGGATGCGGCCGTCGCGCTCGTAGAGCGGTGGGCCCGATCGCGCGGCCGATCTCGTAGCCGATCACGTTGCCGGCGAACGCGCCGGCGGTCAGCAGCGACCAGCGCGAACACGCAGGTTGGCCACCTCGCCGCCCGGCACGATCGATGTCTCCGCGCGAGATGAACAGCCCCATGGCGAAGAGCAGGCTGTCGCCGGGGAGGAACGGGAAGAACAGGCCGCACTCGACCACGATGATCAGCAGGCTCACCCAGAAGAACGACGAGCCGAACTCCGTCGAGCAGCCACGTCAGGGTCCATCCACTCGATCCCGAACAGCATCGGGTGCAGCGTGCTCACGCGCCGAGGGTATCCGGGCCACCTGACGGATTCCGCATCACTCCTAGGGTGGCGCTGTGAGCGGTGCGGATCCCGAGGGCGAGCAGGAGCAGCGGGCGCCGTACGACCCGATGCCGCACGGTCCCGAGGAGGTCGGCGTCGGGCCCTGGGAGGGCGACGTGGCCCGACGGGTGAGCAGTACGACGAGCAGCTGCTCGCGCGAGGGCGACCGGCGCAACGTCGTGGACCGCTACCGGTACTGGTCGATGGAGGCGATCGTCGCCGACCTCGACACCCGGCGCCACGACTTCCACGTCGCCATCGAGAACTGGCAGCACGACTTCAACATCGGCACGATCGTCCGCTCCGCCAACGCGTTCCTGGCCCGCGAGGTGCACATCGTCGGGCGGAAGCGCTGGAACCGGCGCGGCGCCATGGTCACCGACCGCTACCAGCACGTCCGGCACCACGAGACCGTGGCGGCGCTGGCGGCGTACCTGCACGAGCAGGGCGTCTCCCTGATGGGCGTCGACAACCTGCCCGGGTCGGAGCACCTGGAGACCTGGGAGATGCCGCGGTCGGTCTGCTTCCTGTTCGGCCAGGAAGGGCCCGGGCTCTCGGACGAGGCGCGCCGAGCACTGCGACGGGACGTTCTCGATCGCGCAGTTCGGCTCGACCCGGTCGATCAACGCCTCGGCGGCCGCCGCGATCGCGATGCACGGCTGGATCACCCGGCACGCCGACCTCGGGGAGGCCTGGCGCGGCTGAGCGTCGGCGAGTGGCGTCGGCCGCGGGTCGCAGGCAGCGGACGAACCGGTCGCCGGCCGCCCACCCCTCGCGGCTGGGCGGCTGCCAGTAGCCGCCGAAGGACCCGAGCAGCTGGCGGCAGCGTGCGCGGGCGACGGCGGTGTAGGCGGGCGGCGTCGGGTAGGCCTTGCCGACCGCGCGGTAGACCGCCTCGACCCGGAACGCGTGCGGCTGGGCGCACGAGACGTCCACCCCGGCGTCGGTCTGGCAGATCCGCAGCTCGTCGGGCACGCCCTGCGCGAGCAGCGGGTGTCTTCGCCGGCAGCTGGACCAGCTTCGTCGCCGCTGCGGGCGACCACGTCGCAGCGCACCCAGCGCGCGCCGCGCTCGAGCTCGGCCTGGCCGGGGGTGAACAGCGTCCAGGTGAGGATCGAGGTCGCGCGGTCGGCGAGCGTGCCGCCGACGAGCCGCTGGTAGGCGGGCTGGCAGAGCCGCTTGCCCAGCGCCCTCCGCTTGGCCAGCGGTGTGGTCGGGGTGACCGGCTTGCTTCAGGAAGCCCACGTGCGCCACCACGCTGGTGTGCGCGGATCCGCAGCTGACCTTCTTGCTGGTGTCGACCGAGGCGACCGACTGGGCCGCGGTCATCCGGTGGCAGTCGCCGACCGTGGCCGCGCCGTACTCGGGATCGGGGGCCGGCTCGTCGTCGCCGCCCGGGCTGCTCGTGGAGTCGCCCGGCTTGTCCTCCGGCAACTTGTCGTCGTCCTTGCTGCCGCCGCACGCGCCCAGGACGAGGGCGAGCACCAGGGCGAGCAGGACCACGGCGAACCCGTGACGGCGCCCGGGAAGGCAACGAGCTGAGGTGGCATGACGCTCCGTGCTGTGAGTCCGGCGCCGCGGTCGGTCGGCCTGCAGGATCCTCCCACGATCGCCCTCTGGTGGCAGCGAGACAGTCCACTAGGCTTGGCAGACATGCCGATCGCCACTCCCGAGAAGTACGCCGAGATGCTCGACGCCGCGAAGTCGCAGTCGTTCGCGTTCCCGGCCATCAACGTGTCCTCCTCGCAGACGCTGAACGCCGCGCTCGCCGGATTCGCCGAGGCCGGGAGCGACGGGATCATCCAGGTCTCGACCGGTGGCGCGGAGTACCTCTCCGGCCCCACGATCAAGAACATGGTCAGCGGCTCGGTCGCGTTCGCGGCGTACGCCGCCGAGGTCGGCCAAGTCCTACCCCGTCAACATCGCGCTGCACACCGACCACTGCCCCAAGGACAAGCTCGACGGGTTCGTCCGGCCGCTCCTCGACATCTCCCTCGAGCGGGTGAAGAACGGCGAGGACCCGCTGTTCCAGTCGCACATGTGGGACGGCTCCGCCGTACCCCTCGACGAGAACCTCGAGATCGCGCAGGAGCTGCTCAAGAAGGCGGCCGACGCCCGGATCGTGCTCGAGGTCGAGATCGGCGTCGTCGGCGGCGAGGAGGACGGCGTCGAGGGTGGCGGGGGCGAGCAGCTCTACAGCACCACCGAGGACGCGCTGGCCACGGTCGCCGCGCTCGGCACCGGTGAGCACGGCCGCTACCTGACCGCGCTCACCTTCGGCAACGTGCACGGCGTCTACAAGCCCGGCAACGTCAAGCTGCGCCCCGAGATCCTGAAGAAGGCCCAGGACGCCGTCGTCGAGAAGCTCGGCCTCTCGGCGGGCATCGTTGCCGTTCGACCTCGTCTTCCACGGCGGCTCCGGCTCGACCGCGGAGGAGATCGCCGCGGCCGTCGACTACGGCGTGATCAAGATGAACGTCGACACCGACACCCAGTACGCCTTCACCCGTCCCGCCGCCGGGCACATGTTCGCCAACTACGACGGCGTGCTCAAGATCGACGGCGAGGTCGGCAACAAGAAGGCCTACGACCCGCGCGCGTGGGGCAAGGCCGCCGAGGCCGGCATGGCGACCCGTGTCGTCGAGGCCTGCGAGAACCTGCGCAGCACCGGCCACTCGGTCGGCTGAGCGCCGCTCAGTCGAGCTCGCGGGTCAGCGCCAGGATCACCTGGGGCAGCACGCTCTCGACCAGCTGACGGGGGTCGAGGCTGCCGAAGCCCAGCCCCTGCTGGCCGAGGCTGTGCAGGTAGAGCGCCACGGCGGTCTCCGTCACCAGCTCGATCGAGACGGTGGGCTCGCGCCCGAGCCGCCGGACCACGTCGTGGATCGCCTCCTGCATCCGCCCGTCCAGCCGGTCGCGGTGCGCCCGGAACAGCTGGCGCGCGTCCTCGTCACGGAGCGCGTGCAGGGTGAACTCGGTCTGGAGCGCGTACCACCGCTCGCCGAGGGGCGCGATGGCGTCGAGGATCAGGCCGAGTGAGTCCATCGTGAACTCGTCCTCGGGAATCGACCCGGTCACCTCGGCCACGATCTCCAGCAGCCGGGTCGACTGGCGGTCGTAGACGGCGTAGAAGACCTCGTCGATCGAGGAGAAGTTGGAGTAGAAGGCGCCGCGCGTGAACCCTGCGGCGCCGACGAGGTCGTCGACGGTCACGCCTCGGAGTCCCTTGCGCACGAAGACGTCCTCGGCGGCCTCGAGCAGGCGCGCGCGGGTGTTCGCGCGCTTCCGGAGGGCGGCACGGGCCGCGGCCGTCGGGGCGTCGGGCAGTGTCACGGATCACCTCCCTGTTCGATACGTCAATGTATCCAATACGTTAATGTATTCGAATGTCGTCGTTCCTGTACCGACTCGGCCACGTCATGGTCCGGCGCGCCAAGCGGGTGCTGGCTCTCGCCATGCTCGCACTGGTGCTCATGGGTGCGCTCGCCGTCGGCCTCGGCGGCTCGTTGCAGGACAACCTGACGATCCCCGGCACCGAGTCGCAGGACGGGCTCGACGTGCTCGCGCAGCGTTTCCCGGAGGTCGCCGGCACCTCCGGCCAGATCCTCGTGGTCGCTCCCGAGGGTGACCGGATCCGTGACCACCGGGCCGAGGTGGAGGACCTCGTCGGCGAGGTCCGCGACGTCGACCACGTGGAGATCGCGACCAACCCGTTCGCGAAGGACCAGGAGCTGAGCCTCTCGGAGAACGGTCGCGACGCCCTCGTCCAGGTGCAGCTCGACGTGCCCCTCGACCGGCTCGAGGACTCGACCATCGAGGATCTCGAGAAGGCGGCCGAGCTCCCCGGGGACTCCTCTCTCCAGACGCACCTCGGCGGCCAGATCTTCACCAACAAGGCGGTCCAGGTCTCCGCCACCGAGGGCATCGGCGTGCTCGTCGCCCTGGTGGTGCTGGCGATCACCTTCGGCTCCCTGCTCGCGGCGGGCATGCCCATCGTCACCGCGATCCTCGGGGTCGGCATCGCCATGTCCGGGGTGCTCTCGGTCGCGGCCTTCGCGGACGTGAACAGCTCCACCCCGACGCTGGCCCTGATGATCGGCCTCGCCGTCGGCATCGACTACGCCTTGTTCATCGTCTCCCGGCACCGCGGCCAGCTCGCTCGCGGTCTCGACCCCGCCGAGTCGGTCGCCCAGTCGCTCGCCACCGCCGGCAGCGCCGTCATCTTCGCCGGTGCCACCGTGGTGATCGCCCTGTGCGGACTGGTGGTTGCCAAGATCCCGTTCCTCGCGGTGATGGGGTACGCCGCCGCCGTGGCCGTCGCGATCGCCGTCGTCGTGGCACTCACGGTCGTGCCGGCCATGCTCGGTCTCGCCGGCGAGCGGCTCCGTCCCCGCCAAGGCTCCCGCGCCGCGCGCAACGCTGTCGTCGAGAAGGGCGAGACGCACACGCTCGGCGCCCGCTGGGTGCGCCTGGTGACGAAGCTCCCGGTCGTCACGGCGGTGCTGGTCACCGGGGTGCTGCTCGTGCTGACGATCCCCGCTCGTGACCTCGCGCTCGGACTGCCGGACAACGGCTCCTCCCCGGAAGGCAGCACCGAGCGCACGACGTACGACCTGGTCACGCGCGACTACGGACCGGGCTTCAACACCCCGCTGCTCGTGACGGCCGACATCATCCGCACCACCGACCCGATCGGTGTGATGGACAAGCTGGGCAAGGACCTCGAGAAGTACGACGGGGTCGACGCCGTCGCGCTGTCCACCCCCAACCGGACTGCGGACCTCGGCATGGTGCAGATCATCCCGACCAAGGCCCAGACCGACCCGGCGACCGCCGACCTCGTCCGCGACATCCGCGACGACGCGGGCGAGCTCGAGAAGAAGTACGACATCACCGGGCTGCGCGTCACCGGCCAGACCGCCGTCACCATCGACGTCTCCGACCGGTTGTTCGGGGCCTTGCTGCCGTTCGCGATCGTGGTGGTCGGCCTTTCGCTGCTGCTGCTGATGGTGGTGTTCCGGTCGATCGCCGTGCCGATCAAGGCGACGCTCGGCTACCTGCTCTCCGTCGGTGCGTCGTTCGGGGCCGTGACCGCGGTCTTCGAGTGGGGCTGGTTCGCCGACAGCCTGAACGTGCCGAACGTCGGCCCGGTCATCTCGTTCATGCCGATCATCCTGATGGGGGTGCTCTTCGGCCTGGCGATGGACTACGAGGTCTTCCTGGTCTCGCGGATGCGCGAGGACTACGTGCACTCCGGCGATGCCCGCGGCTCCGTGCTGTCCGGGTTCACCGGCAGCGCCCGGGTCGTCACCGCCGCCGCGATCATCATGATCAGCGTCTTCGCGGCGTTCGTGCCGCATGGCGACTCCTCGGTGCAGCCGATCGCGTTCGGCCTCGCCGTGGGGGTGTTCGTCGACGCCTTCCTGGTGCGGATGACGCTCGTCCCGGCGGTCATGACGCTGCTCGGCGACAAGGCGTGGTGGCTGCCGGAGTGGCTGGACCGCCGGCTGCCGGCCCTCGACGTCGAGGGCTCCGGCATCGAGAAGCACGTCGAGCACGAGGAGTGGGTCGAGCAGCACGGCTGGCCCGTCGTACGTGCGGAAGGGCTGTCGTTGCGCAGCCAGGGCGAGGTGCTCGTCGAGGGCGTCGATCTCGTGCTGCGCCCCGGTCAGCTGCTCGCCGTACGCGATCGTGATCCGGTACGACGACGCGCGTTCCTGGCCGCCCTCAGCGGCCGGCTCGACCACGCCGACGGCCGGCTCGTCGTGCTGGGACGGGTGCTCCCCGCGGAGGCGACCTCCGTACGCCGCCGCGTGGCCCTGCACGAGCGGGTCCCCTCCTCGGAGGAGCTGGACCGGCTCACCGCGCGGGCCAGTGACGGCGAGCCGATGCTCGTGGTCGTCGACGACGTGGACGCCGGACCTGACGACGAGCTGGTCGAGCAGCGGTGGCAACGGCTGCGCCGGCTCACCCTCGCCGGGGCCACCGTGGTCGCGGGGACCTCGTCGGACGCCCCTCGCGAGGCGGGCGTCCTGGACCTGACCGAACCCACTCTCCGACCGACGTACGACACCACGCCCGAGGAGGCGACCGTCTGATGCGCGTCAAGCTCAACCGGATCCTGATCGGCACCCTGCTGCTGCCCATGCTGCTGGGTGGCCTGATCCTCTGGTCGATGGCGGACCGCGCCGAGCACTCCGACCGGGTGCCGACCGCGGTCGTGAACCTCGACAAGCCGGTGACCCAGGAGGGCAAGCAGCCCATCTACGCCGGTCGCCTGCTGGCCGGCGAGCTGACCTCGCCGCGCAGCGACTCCGACACCTCCCTGGGCTGGGAGCTCACCGACGTCCGCGACGCCGAGGAGGGGTTGGCCAACGGCGACTACTACGCGGTGCTGACCATCCCGCGCGACTTCTCCGAGACCCTGTCCGGGATCCAGGGCGTGGACCCGGAGACGGCGGGCATCACCGTGCGCAGCAACGACTCGTCGAGCGCCCTGGTCGGGCAGATCAGCCAGCAGGTGGGCGACATCGCCACCAACAAGCTCGGGCACACGATCACCGCCACCTACCTCGAGGGCGTGCTCTCCCAGACCGGTGTGCTCAAGAAGCAGCTCGGCGAGGCCGCCGACGGCGCCCTCAAGCTGGGCGACGGTGCCGAGCAGCTCGGCGCCGGTGCCGACCGCCTCGCCGGTGGCGCCGACCAGCTCTCGAGCGGGGCCGACCGGCTCGCCGGCGGGCTCGGTCGCCTGTCCGGTGGCGCCGACCGTCTCGCCAACGGGTCCGACCGGTTGGCCGGTGGTGCCGCTCGCCTCGAGGGCGGCATCGGCCGCCTGTCCAACGGTGCCGACCGGCTCGACTCGGGCGCCACCGCGCTGGCCGGCGGTCTCGACCGCCTGCGCGACGCCACCGGTCAGTTCGCCGGACAGGCCGAGGCCGCCGGGCAGATCGACACCGCCGCGCTGCGCCAGGGGCTGCAGGGCCTGCTCTCGCTCGCCCAGAACCTCCAGCAGGCGTGCAACGCGACCCCGGAGTTCCGCCAGGCCAACGCCCAGCTGTGCAACGCGGCCGACCAGGCCGTGCAGCAGGCGCAGGGCCAGGCCGGCGTCCTCGACCAGCTCGGCCAGCTCGGCGGTCTCGGCGGCGGGGTCACCCAGCTGCTCGACGCCGTGAACGCCTCGGCAGACGGCGCCCAGCAGCTCGCGAACGGCACCGGGCAGCTGGCCAACGGCGTCAACCGCCTCGAGAGCGGCGCCGGGCAGCTCTCGAACGGTGCCTCACGACTGAGCACCGGGGCCGACCAGCTGGCCAACGGTGCCGGGCAGGCCGAGGACGGGGCCACGAAGCTCGCCGACGGCGCCGATGCGCTCGCCGGAGGGGCCGACGCCCTGGGCGGCGGCGCCGACAAGCTGGCTGCGGGTGCCGACAAGCTCGGCTCCGGCCTGCAGGAGGGCGCGGACAAGATCCCGTCGGGTGGGGATCCCGAGAAGCAGGCCAAGGTGATCTCCGACCCGGTCGACTCCGCCTCCAGCACCCTGAACCCCGCCCTCGACGGCGAGACGCTGCTGACCCCGGGGATGCTCGCCTTCGCCCTGTGGCTGGGCGCGTTCGTGATCTACCTGGTCCGCGACGGGGTGCCCACCGACCGGCTCCGGTCCGCCATCTCGCCGACCCGCCTCGCGTGGGCCGGGTGGTGGCCGGCGCTCGTGCTCGGCGCGATCCAGGCCGGACTGCTGCTCCTCGTCGCCGTGCTGTTCGGCGCCGAGCTGGCCTCGCCCGTCGGCGTGGTCGCCCTGTGCCTCCTCGCGGCGGCGGTGTTCACCGCGATCAACCAGGCCTTCACCAGCTGGTTCGGTGCGCGACGCGGATGGATCGCCTCGATCGCCTTCGCCGCGCTGCAGGTGGTCTCGCTGGGCGGGCTGCTCCCGATCGACACGGCCCCGGCCCTGCTCCAGGCGCTCAACGGGTTCCTGCCCATCGCCCGCGCCTCCGACGCGATCTCCCACCTGACGCTCGGCGGCGAGGTCGGCACGATCGCCGCCGACGTGCTGGTCCTGCTCGTCTGGGGCCTGGCTGCCCTCGCCGTGACGGTCATCGCCGCACGTCGTCGGCAGCGGGTGACCGTGGCCGACGTACGTCGGGAGCTGGTCCCGGCCTGAGGCGGTCAGCCGGCCGGCGCCGGCTCAGCCTGCGCCGCCCGCATCAGGTGACGCGGGCGCTGGAAGGAGATCGCCGCGAGGAAGCCGATCACCAGGACGCCCGCGGGCAGGAGCATGGACTGGGACATGGCCGTGCTGAACGGCTCGAAGACCTGGGCGGGCAGGTTGCCGCCGCCGGCCTCGCTGGGCTGGAAGTTCAGGCCCTGGGCGGAGAGGCGGGCGTCCATCAGCACCGCGATCGCTGCTGACCCGAGCACGGCGCCGACCTGACGCGTGGCGTTGTAGACGCCGGCACCGGCTCCGGCCTGGTGCATCGGCAGGTTGCGGGTCGCGGTCGCCGACGTGGGCGCCCAGATGAACGCGTTGCCGATGCCGAACAGCGCCATCGTCAGCAGGATCTCCCACGTCTCGGAGTCCGGCGTCATCTCCTGCGAGAGGAGCACCAGCGCCACGATCGCGGCGGCGAAGCCGAAGCCGGTGATCCCACGCGGGTGGAGCGCGTCGGTGAGCTTGCCGACCCAGGGCGACAGGACGATCGACATGATCGCCATCGGCACGAGCAGCATGCGCGGCCTCGGTCGGCGAGAGACCGCGCACCAGCTGGGCGTAGAGCATGAACGGGAAGGCCATCGCGGTGATCGAGAAGCCCATCGTGGTGATGGCGACGTTGGCGAGGCTGAAGTTGCGGTCGCGGAACAGCGAGAGCGGGACGAGGGGCTCGTTTCGGTTGCGCGCCTGCCACACGACGAACGCCGTCAGCACGAGCACGCCGCCGGCGATCAGTGCCGGCACCGTGATGATGCCGGTGATCACGCCCCAGTCGTACTGGTGGCCCTCCTGGATGCCGAAGACCAGCAGGAACATGCCGACACCCGAGAGCGCGACCCCGATCCAGTCGAAGCGGTGGGTGTTGGTCGGCAGCCTCGGCACCAGGCGGTAGGCCAGGGCGAACCCGACGATGCCGACCGGCACGTTGATGAAGAAGATCCACTCCCAGCCGAGCGCGTCGACGAGGACGCCGCCGAGGAGGGGGCCGACCAGGGTGGCGACACCGGCCGTGGCGCCCCAGAGGGCCATCGCCTGGCCACGCTTCTCCGAGGGGAAGATGCGCGTGATGATCGCCATCGTCTGCGGCGTGATCATCGCGGCGCCGAAGCCCTGGAAGACGCGCGCCACGATCAGCATCTCGATGCTCGAGGTCAGCCCGCACCACAGCGAGGACAGCGTGAACACCGTCAGGCCGAGCAGGTAGAGGTTCTTCGGGCCGTAGCGGTCGCCGAGCCGGCCGGTGATGAGCACCGGGACGGCGTACGCGAGCAGGTAGGCACTGGTCACCCAGACCACGGCGTTGACCTCGGCGTCGAGGTCGTTGATCAGCGCCGGTGTCGCGACCGACACGATCGTGGTGTCGACCAGGATCATGAAGAACCCGATCACCAGCGAGAACAGCGCCGGCCACGGGTTGACGTCGCGGGACCGCGTCGCCGTTCGTCTGCTGGCGTTGGGAAGTGTCGGCCATGACGACACTCAACACCCGGACGGCGACATTCCATCCCCCCGTCGGCCATTCAGCGCAGCTTCAGCAGCGGGCGGACACAATGGCCTCCCGGACGAGTCGGCAGCCACAGGAGGAACGATGCGAGTTCTCGTCGTCGACGACGAGAAGCGCCTGGCCTCGTCGCTGCGTGTCGGGCTCGAGGCGGAGGGCTTCGCCGTCGACGTGGCGTACGACGGCACCGACGGGCTGTGGCTGGCGCGTGAGCACTCGTACGACGCGATCGTGCTCGACCTGATGCTGCCCGGCATCAACGGCTACAAGGTCTGCGAGACCCTGCGCGGCGAGAAGAACTGGACGCCGATCCTGATGCTCACCGCCAAGGACGGCGAGTGGGACCAGGTCGAGGGGCTCGACACCGGGGCGGACGACTACCTGACCAAGCCGTTCTCGTTCCCGGTCCTCGTGGCCCGGCTGCGCGCAGTGGCCCGCCGTGGGGCGCGCGAGCGTCCGACCCAGCTCGAAGCCGGTGACCTCCGGATCGACCCCGCGTCGCGTCGGGCGTGGCGCGGTGAGGTCGAGCTCGAGCTGACCGCACGGGAGTTCTCGCTGCTCGCCTTCCTGGCCCGGCACGTCGGCGACGTGGTCTCCAAGCGCCAGATCCTCGAGTCCGTCTGGGACGACGACTTCGAGGGTGACCCCAACATCGTCGAGGTCTACGTCCGGCACCTGCGCAACAAGATCGACCGGCCGTTCGGCCGCGAGGCGATCGAGACGATCCGTGGTGCGGGCTACCGGCTCGGGAGCGACGGTGGCTGACCGGGCGTGGTCGAGCGCCTCGGTCCGTACGCGTACGACGGTCGCCGCCGTCCTGGTCGTGGCCGTCGCCCTCGTGGTCGGCGCGTTCGCCCTCGTCACGCTGGTCAGCGGCTCGCTGCGTGACGGGGTCGAGGCGAGCGCCGAGCAGCGGGCGTCGTCCCTGGCCGACCAGATCGACAGCTCCGGGCTGCCCGACCAGCCCGAGGGCGAGGACGCGGACGACGACGACCTCGAGGACGAGGTCTGGCAGGTCACCGACGCCGACGGCACCGTGGTCCGCTCCTCGCAGCAGCTGTCGCGTCCGCTCCCGCGCGCCGACGGTGACGAGGTGACGCCGGCCGGCGCCGACGTGCCCTACTACGTCGTCACCGAGGACGCCGAGGAGTACGACGTCACGGTGGCCGTCTCGCTCGAGGAGGTCGAGGACTCGGTCGACGCGCTGCTGCCACCCCTGCTCGTCGGGCTGCCGCTGCTCCTCCTCGTCGTCGGTGGCACCACCTGGATGGTGGCCACGCGCGCGCTCGCGCCCGTCGAGCGGATCCGGCGCGAGGTCGAGCAGATCACCGGCGACCGGCTGGAACGGCGCGTCCCGGAGCCGTCCTCGCGCGACGAGATCCACCGGCTCGCGGCCACGATGAACCAGATGCTCGAACGACTCGAGGCGGCCCGCGACCGGCAGCGCCAGTTCGTCGGCGACGCGTCGCACGAGCTCAGGTCGCCGCTGGCCAGCATGCGCCAGACCGCCGAGGTCGCGAAGGCGCACCCGGGTGCGTTGCCCGAGGGCGAGCTCGCGGACGCCGTGCTCGAGGAAGGCGCGCGGATGCAGCGACTGGTCGAGCAGCTGCTCGTGCTGACCCGCACCGACGAGGGTGCCGTCGCCCTGGGCCATCGGGACGTCGACCTCGACGACCTCGCTCTCGCCGAGGCACGCCGCGTCCGCAACGGTCTCGAGGTCGACACCTCCGGCGTCCAGGGCGGCCGGGTCCGCGGTGACCAGGCGGCGCTGTCACAGGTGGTCCGCAACCTGGTCGACAACGCCGTCCGGCACGCCCGCTCGCGGGTGGTGATCGGAGTGCACGAGGACGAGCGTGGTGTCGAGCTCGTGGTGGAGGACGACGGTCCCGGCGTGCCCGAGGACCAGCGCGAGCGCGTCTTCGAGCGGTTCGTCCGCCTCGACGAGGCGCGTGCCCGGGACGCCGGCGGGAGCGGGCTGGGCCTGGCCATCGTGCAGGAGATCGTGCGCGCCCACGGCGGGTCGGTGAGCGTCGCTGCCGCCGCGTCGGGCGGGGCGCGGTTCGTCGTACGGCTTCCTGGTGGGGGTGCCTGAACGCGCTTTCAGGTGCGTTCAGGTGGGGTTCAGCGACCGGCCTGCAACCTGTGGTCACACAGGCAAGCAAGCCCCCGAGCTCCCCGGAAAGGAACTCCCATGAACACCAGCAAGCTCCGCAGCAAGCGCATCTGGATCCCCTCCCTCGCGGCCGTCGTCGCCCTCGGTGTCGGTGGCACCGTCTGGGCCTCCAGCGCGTCCGCCGACGACCTCGGCGGCAGCGAGCGCGACCGCGCCGTGTCCGCGGCCAAGGCGGCCGTCGGGGACGGCGAGGTGGTCAGCGCCGAGTCCACCGACCGGGACCGTGACGACCGCGACGCCGACGACCGCAACGAGGCCTACGAGGTCGAGATCCGCAAGGCCGACGGCACCGAGGTCGACGTCAAGCTCGACAAGGACATGAAGGTGATCGGCCAGGACGCCGACGACAACGACGGCCGCGACGACGACGGTCGTGACGACGACGGCCGGGACGACGCCAACGACGACGCCAACGAGGCTCCCGAGGCCGACGACCGCGCCCTGTCCGCCAGCGAGCGGTCCTCCGCCGGTGACGCCGCGACCAAGGCGGTCGGCGGCGGCACGGCGACCAACGTCGAGGCCAGCGACGACCGCGGCGTCGCCTACGAGGTCGACGTACGCAAGGCCGACGGCACCGAGTGGGACGTCGACCTCGACTCCTCCTTCGCCGTGGTGCACAAGAGCATCGACCGCTGAGGACGGGATCCGGTTTCCCAGGTCTAGAGAGAAACTGCCTCTTCACACACCGCGCAAGGTGTGTGAAGAGGCAGTTTGGGTTCATCACCTGGGAAACCGGCCCGCCCCCGCCCGTGCGACGATCGCCCCATGACCGACTCGCCCCTCGGCCGCGACCTGATCGCCGGCCCGCCCCCGACGCTGCTGCCCACCGATCCCGCTGCCGAGCAGCTGGCCGCCGGTGACGCCCCGCACGAGGTCGTACGCCGGCACCCGGAGTCGCCGCTCGCCTGGGCCACCCTGGCCGAGCTGGCCCTGGCCGACGACGCGGTCGACGACGTGACCGCCTACGCCTACGCCCGGGTCGGCTACCACCGCAGCCTCGACCTGCTGCGCCGCAACGGCTGGAAGGGCCACGGTCCGGTGCCCTGGGAGCACGAGCCCAACCGCGGGTTCCTCCGCTCGCTCGCGGCGCTGACCGAGGCGGCGTCCCGGATCGGCGAGGACGGCGAGCGCGACCGCTGCGACCAGTTCCTGCGCGACTCGAGCCCGGAGGCGCACGCCGCCCTGCGCTGAGACAACCTCGCCGCAGGGGATGAGACACCCGTCACATTCGGTCTAGAGTCGCGGGATGGCACACACCGACTCGGGCGCCGGTGACGGCGCGCCTCCGACGACAACAAGGGGCTGCTCGTCCTCGCCGGCGTCCTGCTCGCGATCCCGATCGTGGCGCTGTGCTGGGTGAGCAGCTACGCGCGGGAGACGCCGAAGCTCGGCGGCATCCCCTTCTTCTTCTGGTACCAGTTCCTCTGGGTGTTCATCACCGCCGGACTGACGTACGCCGCCCACCGGATCGTGCTCGCCGCACGGAGTCCCCGGGCCGGGACGACGGGCCACACGGCCGGCAGTGACGGGGAGGACGCACGATGAACGCGCTCGTGATCCCGCTCGCCACCGACATCGACTGGGTGGCGCTGAGCGTCCTGGTCCTGCTGTTCGCCGTGGTCACCGTGCTCGGCTTCATGGCCACCCGGTTCAAGAAGGGGGACACCCTCGACTCCCTCGACGAGTGGGGCCTGGGCGGCCGCAAGTTCGGCACCTGGGTCACCTGGTTCCTGCTCGGCGGTGACCTCTACACGGCCTACACCTTCGTGGCCGTGCCCGCGGCGATGTTCGCGATGGGCTCGGTCGCCGGGTTCTTCGCGGTGCCCTACACGATCATCCTCTACCCGATCATCTTCATCTTCATGGCGCGGCTGTGGTCGGTCAGCCACCGCCACGGCTACGTGACGACGGCTGACTTCGTGCGCGGTCGCTACGACTCCCGGGTGCTGTCGCTCGCGGTCGCCATCACCGGTTTCGTCGCGACGATGCCCTACATCGCCCTCCAGCTCGTCGGCATCCAGGCCGTCCTCGAGGTGGTCGGGCTCGGCGGTGGCGGCAACTGGCTGGCCAAGGACCTGCCGCTGCTGGTCGCGTTCGTGCTGCTGGCGGCGTACACCTACACCTCGGGGCTGCGCGCGCCCGCGGTGATCGCGTTCGTCAAGGACGCGCTGATCTACCTCGTCATCATCGTCGCGGTGATCTACCTGCCCACCACCATCGACGGTGGCTGGGAGGGCATCTTCGGTGCCGCCAAGGAGAAGATGGCCGCGACCAACGAGGCGACCGGCAAGCCGAACGGCGCGTTCATCCCCGGTGAGGGCGAGATGTGGGCCTACGCCACGCTGGCCCTCGGCTCGGCGATGGCGCTGTTCATGTATCCCCACTCGGTCACGGCCACCCTGTCCTCCGAGAGCCGCGTGACGATCCGGCGCAACGCCTCGATCCTGCCCGCCTACTCGTTCGTGCTGGGCCTGCTCGCACTGCTCGGCTGGGTGGCGATCGCGGCCGGCACGCAGCCGATCGGCGTGGACGGCAAGCCGAACCCGCAGCTGGTGATCCCGCAGCTCTTCGAGGACTCCTTCGCGAGCTGGTTCGCCGGCGTCGCGTTCGCGGCCGTCGCCATCGGTGCCCTGGTGCCCGCGGCGATCATGTCGATCGCGGCGGCGAACACGTTCACGCGCAACATCTACAAGGAGTGGATCAAACCGAACGCGACCCACGCGGAGGAGGCCAAGGTCTCCAAGCTGGCCTCGCTGGTGGTGAAGGCGTTCGCGCTGATCTTCGTGCTCACGCTGGACAAGCAGAACGCCATCAACTTCCAGCTGCTCGGAGGCGTCTGGATCCTGCAGACCTTCCCGGTGATCGTGTTCAGCCTGTACACGCGCTGGTTCCACCGCTACGCGCTGCTCGCCGGCTGGGCCGTGGGCATGGTCTACGGCACCATCGCGGCGTACAACGTCGTCAACCCGGCCACCGGCAAGCACTTCGGCGGATCGCTCGGAGAGATCCCGGGCCTCGGCGACATGGGCTACATCGCGTTGACCGCGTTCGTCGTGAACCTCGCGATCGCGGTGGTGGGTTCGGCGATGCTGCGGACGATGAAGTTCTCCAACGGTCGTGACGAGACCACGCCCGGGGACTACTTCGCCGACGCCGGTGACCCGCGGGTCGAGAAGGACAAGGCGCTGCGCGCCGAGGACGAGACCGACCCGAGCACGGCCTAGACGATCAACGAGTAGGCGCCCTGCTCGAGGTGCCACGACCGGCGGCGCTCCGGACCGCTGATCTCACCGTCTGCGGCGAGGAAGAAGTCCTCGCCGGAGATGGTGACCTGGCGGGCGCGCAGGGAGATGACGTCGTCGCGCTCCTGGTGGTCACCGTTGCGCAGGTGCCACACGTAGCCGAACCTCTCGAGCGGTCCGGTGGCCATCGAGACCATCACGTCCAGCCGACCGTCAGTGGGGTCGGCGTCCGGGGTGAGCTCGGTGCCGCCGCCGACGCTGGTGCCGTTGCCGATGGCGACCATCAGGATGTGCTTGTCCATGTCGGAGATCACCTCGCCGTCGGCCTCGACGCGCAGCCGCACGAACGGTGGCTTGATCGACGCGAGGGCCGCCCCGATGGGGTAGCCGAGGATGCCGAAGCCGTACGGCCCCAGGCGCTCCTTCCACCGGGCGCCGCGACGGCTCGCCTGCGCGCTCGCACCCGCGTGCACGCTGTTGACCACGACACCGCCGAGCTCGTCGACGATCAGGTCCATCCGCCGCGGCGAGCCGCTGAGCAGGGCCGCGGCTGCCTCCGCGGGGTCGAGCGGAAGCTCCAGGGCCCGGGCGAAGTCGTTGCCGGTGCCCAGCGGTATCAGGCCCAGGGTGCGCTCGGCGAGCTCGTGGCGGCGGTGCAGGGCGTTGACGACCGCGTGCAGGCTCCCGTCGCCGCCGGCCACCACGATGGAGCGGCACCCCGCTCGGTGCAGCACGCCGTCGAGCTCGCCGGGGTTGCTGGTGGTCGCCACCTCGACGTCGGCGTCCTCGCGGAGCACCCCGAGCGCGACGTCGAGGGCCTCCCGCTGGGCGCCGCCGGCGTCGGTGTTGGTGATCAGCAGGAGCGGGTCCACGCCGACACCCTAGAGGGCCGGGCCTGCGCGGGATGGAGGTACGCCTGCGGCGCTTGGTAGCGTTTGGCCGCGACCTACTGATGGAGGCCAGCACCATGCCCGGAATCGTCGTGCTCGGCGCCCAGTGGGGCGACGAGGGCAAGGGCAAGGCGACCGACCTGCTCACCACCGAGGACGCGATCGACTTCTGCGTCCGCACGAGTGGCGGGCACAACGCCGGCCACACGATCGTCGTGGACGGCCAGAAGTTCGCCACCCACCTGCTGCCCAGCGGCATCCTGACGCCCGGCTGCACGTCGGTGATCGGCAACGGGGTCGTGATCTCGCCGGAAGCACTGTTCCGCGAGCTCGACGCGATGATCGAGCGCAAGGTGCCGATGGGCCGGCTCGTGGTCAGCTCCAACGCGCACGTGATCGCGTCGTACCACTCCACGATCGACAAGGTCACCGAGCGGTTCCTCGGCAAGAACAAGATCGGGACGACCGGCCGCGGCATCGGCCCGGCGTACGCCGACAAGATCAACCGGGTCGGCATCCGGATCGCCGACATCTTCGACGAGGAGATCCTCAACGAGAAGGTCGAGGCCGCGCTCGAGCTGAAGAACCACCTGCTGACCAAGGTCTACAACCGCCGCGCGATCACCGTCGACGAGGTCGTCGAGGACCTCCGCGGCTACGCCGAGCGGCTCGAGCCGATGGTGGCCGACACCTCGTTGCTCCTGAACCGGGCGCTCGACGAGGACAAGACGGTGCTCTTCGAGGGTGCCCAGGCGACGATGCTCGACGTCGACCACGGCACCTACCCGTTCGTGACCAGCAGCAACCCGGTCTCCGGCGGCGTCTGCGTCGGTGCCGGCGTCGGGCCGAAGCGGATCGACCGGATCATCGGCGTGATCAAGGCCTACACGACCCGCGTCGGGTCCGGCCCGTTCCCGACCGAGCTGTTCGACGAGGACGGCGAGAAGCTGTGGCGGGTCGGCGGCGAGGTCGGCGTCTCGACCGGCCGCGACCGGCGCTGCGGCTGGTACGACGCCGTCGTCGCCCGCTACGCCACCCGGGTCAACGGGCTCACCGAGCTGTTCATGACCAAGCTCGACGTGCTCTCGAGCTGGGAGCGGGTGCCCGTGTGCGTGGCCTACGACGTCGACGGCGTCCGCCACGACGAGATGCCGATGACGCAGACCGAGTTCCACCGCGCGAAGCCGGTCTACGAGTACCTCGACGGCTGGGACGAGGACATCTCCGGCTGCCGGTCCTTCGAGGACCTGCCGAAGAACGCCCAGCGCTACGTCAAGGCGCTCGAGGAGATGTCGGGCGCACCGTTCTGGGCGGTCGGGGTCGGCCCCGGTCGCGACCAGACCGTCGTCGTCAGCTGAGGCTCACCACGTCGCGACCGGTGACGAGCAGCAGCAGGTCGGCGATCGGTGCCTCGACGACGCGACCCTCGCCGGCCCGCCACGCATGGTCGGTCGCGACCAGCTCGTAGCCGCGCAGCCGCTTGGCAGCGTGGAACGGGAATCCCGTCGACCAGACCCTCTGTGCGGCCGTCGCCGCGGCCTCGGTGGGCATCGACCGCTGTCGTCCCAGCACGCGCACCATGTCCTGGCCGTGGACCAGCTGGTCGATCATCGGCTCGAGGTCGCTGACCACCGGTGCCTTGCGGCGCGAGCCGACCATCGCGCGGAGCAGGACGGGGTAGTCCTCGACCGGGAGCCGGGCCTGGCGCACCGCGGTGTCGTGGATCATCCGGTCGAAGCTGAGGCGTGCCCGGACGGCGTTGACGCAGGCGGGCAGGAGGCCCATCTGGGCGAGGGTCAGGTGCGCGGCCACGTCGCGGACCCGCCAGCCCTCGCACAGCGACGGGGTCTCCCACTCCTCGGGCGTGAAGGTCTCCATCAGGTCGGCCAGCTCGCTGCGCTGCTCGTCGATGGTGCGCCACACCTCGTCGCGATCCATCACTGCTCCCTCGGGAGTTGGTACGATGATCGAACCATATTGGTTCGATCATCTGACGAATGTCAAGGGGCTCCGCATGAGTGACGAGGACGAGCTGCACCTCGGCGTGCTCTGCTTCGTCGTCCACCGTGCGGTCGAGACGCGCGTGCTCGCCGGACTCGCCGAGGCCGGGTTCGACGACATCACCCAGGCGCAGGGTCGGGTCGCCGCCCGCATCTCCGAGCACGGCACCCGCATCGGCGAGCTCGCCGAGCAGGCGCAGGTGACCAAGCAGACCGCGACCGCGCTGGTCGACCACCTCGAGCACCGGGGCTACGTACGCCGGGTCCCGGACCCCGTGGACGCCCGGGCGACGCTGGTCGTCTTCGCCGACCGGGGCGCCGAGGCGATCGCCGTCGCCCGGCGGGTCGAGCGCGACGTGCACGCCGAGTGGGAGCGACACCTGGGCAAGGCGCGGACCCGGGCCCTGCGGGACGCGCTGGAGCGGCTCCGCGAGATCACCGACCCCTACGCCTGACCCGCCGGCCGCTGGAGGAGCTGGGCGAACAGGTCGGCAGCGGCGTCGGCCAGCCCGTCGGTGTCGAGGTCGGTCTCGCCGGTCAGCCAGAGCGAGACCAGCTCGGCGAGGCCGCCGACGAAGACCAGCCCCTGGAGCCGTGCCCGGTCCGGTGGCCACGCGCGGTCGCCGTACAGCCCCTCGGCCTCGCGGGCGGCCAGGTCGCCGACCGTCTTGATCAGCTCGTGCCGTCGCTGCCGCAGCGCACTGGTGGCGTTCGGGTGCACCACGCCGACCATGGCGCGTTCGGGGTGCTCGGTCGCCCAGTGCGCGAACGCCCGGGTCATCGCGTGCACGCGTTCCTCGACGGAGCCGCTCGAGGCCTGCAGCACGCCGATGGAGTCGCTCGCGATCTCCTCGGTGACCTGGTCCAGCGCCGCGACCAGCGCCGCGTCCCGGTTGGGGAAGCTCTCGTAGAAGTAGCGCTCGGTCAGGCCTGCCTCGTGACAGATCGCCGTCATCGTGGCCCGCTCGCCCTGGGCCGCCAGCACCGAGATGGTGGCCTCGACCAGGCGCTGCCGACGGTCCTCGGCCCGCTCGGCGGCGGACCGGCCGCCGTAGCTGCGAGCCGGAGCACTCATGCACGCATCTTGACGGGGCCACGGGAATCACACAAACTGACAGACCCGCCTGTCAGAAAGTGTGGTCCATGACGGAGACTGCCCGTCCCGCGCTGCGGCACCGTGGCACGCCCCTGGTGGGCGCGACCTTCTCCTACTTCCGGGACCCGCTGGCCCTGATGCGTCGGCAGTACGACGCGTACGGCCCGGTCTCCGAGCTCGACTTCGTCGCGGGCACGGCCACGGTGATGCTCGGTCCCGACGCGTGCGGCGCCGCGCTGCAGAACAAGGACAAGGCGTTCGCCAACGGACCGGGCTGGGGTGAGCTGGTCGGCCCCTTCTTCGACCGTGGCCTGATGCTGCTCGACTTCGAGGAGCACCACCGGCACCGGATGATGATGCAGCAGGCGTTCACCCGCGACCGGCTGGCGACATACACCTCCGCGATGGGGCCGGCGATCGCGTCCGGGCTCGACTCCTGGATCCCTGGCCCGCAGTTCCAGGTCTACCCGGCCCTGAAGGCCCTGACCCTGGACCTCGCGACCCAGGTGTTCATGGGTGGCGCGGAGCTGGCCTCTCCCGGCGAGCTGGACAAGGTGAACGCGGCCTTCATCGCCTGCGTCCAGGCCGCCGCCGGCATCGTGCGCCGTCCGCTGCCGGGCACCCGCTGGGGCCGCGCGATGCGCGGTCGGCTGCTGCTCGAGGACTTCCTCGGCCGGCACGTCGCCGCCAAGCGCGCGAGCGGCGGCGAGGACCTCTTCTCGGTGCTGTGCTCCCTGCGCGACGACGCGGGGGAGGGGCTCTCGGACCGGGACGTCGTGAACCACATGATCTTCCTGCTGATGGCCGCGCACGACACGTCGACCATCACGGTCACCACGATGATGCGCCACCTCGGCGCGCACCCGCAGTGGCGAGCCCGGCTCCGCGACGACGCCGCCCACCTGCCCGACTCACCCAGCCTCGACGAGCTCGAGGCCCTCGAGTCCTTCGACCTGGTGATGAAGGAGTGCCTCCGCCTGGTCCCTCCGGTGCCGGTGCTGGCGCGTCGCTCGGTCAAGGAGACCGAGGTGCTCGGCGTACGGATCCCCGCCGACCAGCCGGTCGCCGTGATGCTCCACCTCGGCCACCACATGGAGGAGTACTGGCCGCAGCCCGAGGTCTTCGACCCGATGCGCTTCGCGAGCCACCGCCGCGAGGACAAGGTGCACCGCTACGCCTGGGAGCCCTTCGGCGGTGGGGTGCACAAGTGCCTCGGGATGGCCTTCGCCGGCTCCGAGGTGAAGCTGATCCTGCACCAGCTGCTCCGCCGTTTTGAATGGACGGTGGACGCGACGTACCGCGACCGGCTGAACTACCACTCACTCCCGTTTCCCGCGGACGGCCAGCCGGTCGCCCTGCACCGCCTCGAAAGGACGCCCACTCCATGAACAAGCGCGACATCTCCGGTCTCACGGTCGTGATCACCGGTGCCGCCCGCGGAATCGGTGAAGCCACCGCCGAGCTGCTGGCCTCCCAGGGAGCGACGGTGGCCCTCGGGGACCTCGACGAGGTGCTGGTCAAGCAGGTCGCCGAGCGGGTGGGCCGAGGCGCCGTGGGCGCGCGCCTCGACGTCACCAGTGCCGAGTCGTGGCAGGGCTTCCTCGCCGAGGTGGGCGAGGTCGGGCCGATCGACGTCCTGGTGAACAACGCCGGGATCATGCCGCTCGGGTCGGTGCTCAAGGAGCCCGAGTCGGTGACCCGGGCCATCATCGACGTCAACGTGCACGGCCTGATCAACGGCACCAAGGCGGTCGCGCCGGGCATGGTCGACCGGGGTCGCGGCGCGATCGTCAACGTCGCCTCGGCGGTCGGGCGCGTGGCCGTGGCCGACGGTGCGACGTACTCGGCCTCGAAGTTCGCCGCCGTCGGCTTCAGCGAGGCCACCCGCGCCGAGCTCAAGCCGCACGGGATCGACGTCTCCGTGGTGCTGCCCACCATCGTGCAGACCGAGCTCTCGGCCGGGGTCCCGGCCGCCAAGGGCGTCAAGTCCGTCACCGCGCAGGACGTGGCCGAGGTCATCGCCACGGCGATCCGGACCGGCCTCCCCGAGCTGTGGGTGCCGCGCTGGGTCCTCGGCATGACGAAGGCCACCGGTGTCCTGCCGCGCTGGCTGCAGGAGAAGATCGCCGGCGCGTTCGGTGCCGACCGGGTCCTGGCCGACCGCGACGAGTCGGCGCGCACGGCGTACGAGGCACGGGTGCGTCCGCCTGCCGGCTGACCGGCAGCAGGAGACCGGCACTAGCATCGTCGAGCGTGAAGGTCCTCGTCATCGGCACCGGAGGCCGTGAGCACGCACTCGCGCTCTGCCTCTCCCGCGACCCCGACGTCGAGGAGGTCCACGCCGCACCCGGCAACCCCGGCATCGCGGCCTGCGCCACGCTGCACGACGTCGACCAGCTCGACGGCGACGCCGTGGCCACCCTGGCCGAGAAGGTCGGCGCCGACCTCGTCGTCATCGGCCCCGAGGCCCCGCTGGTCGCCGGGGTCGCCGACGCCGTACGTGACCGCGGCATCAGCTGCTTCGGTCCGTCGCGTGCCGCCGCGGAGCTCGAGGGCTCCAAGGCCTTCGCCAAGGACGTGATGGCGGTCGCCGGCGTCCCCACCGCCGAGGCCCACGTGTGCAGCACGCCGGACGAGGTGAGTGCTGCCCTCGACGCCTTCGGCCCGCCCTACGTCGTCAAGGACGACGGCCTCGCCGCCGGCAAGGGCGTCGTCGTGACCGACGACCGCGACGCGGCGGCGGCCCACGCCGCGCAGTGCTTCGGTGGGGGGCGACCGCGTGGTCATCGAGGAGTTCCTCGACGGCCCCGAGGTCTCGCTGTTCGCGATCACCGACGGCTCGACGGTCTACCCGCTCCAGCCCGCCCAGGACTTCAAGCGGATCTTCGACGACGACCAGGGCCCCAACACCGGCGGCATGGGCGCCTACACGCCGCTGCCCTGGGCGCCCGAGGACCTCGTCCCCGACGTGCTCGAGAGCGTCCTCCAGCCCACCGTCGACGAGATGGCCCGCCGCGGCGCCATCTTCTCCGGCCTGCTCTACGCCGGCCTGGCGCTCACCTCCCGCTGGCGTACGCGTCGTCGAGTTCAACGCCCGCTTCGGCGACCCGGAGACCCAACCCCTGCTCGCCCTCCTCGACTCCCCGCTGGGAGCCCTGCTCAAGGCCGCCGCCGACGGCGGCCTGCACGAGATCGACGCCCCTCGCTGGAAGCCCGGCGCGGCCGTCGCCGTGGTGATGGCCAGCGCCGGCTACCCGGAGTCGTCCAGCAAGGGCGACGTCATCGTCGGCACCGAGACGCTCACCGCCGAGCCGGACGTCGACGTCATCCACGCCGGGACCGCTTCCTCGGACGAGGGTGCCCTGGTCACGGCCGGCGGCCGCGTCCTCGCCGTCACCGCGGTCGGCTCCGACGTCGCCGACGCCCGCGCCAAGGCCTACGAGGGCGTCTCCTCGATCAGCTTCGACGGCGCCCAGTGGCGCACCGACATCGCCGCCAAGGTCTGAGGCCGGGCGGCGGGGCGGCTGCCATCTCGCGAGTGCTAGGTAGAGGGGGCCACGTGGCCCCCTCTACCTAGCACCCGATGGTTGGGTCTTGCTGTCGGTGCCGATCCCTAGCCTCGGGGCATGTTGATCAGCGCGCGCGAGGCGGCCGAGGTGCTTGAGCCGATTGGGCTCGGGCGCCGTCACGCTGATCGCGTCCTGGCCAGTGGCCTCGCCGGCGAGCCGGTCCGCACGCGGTCGGCGGTCCTCTACGAGGCGGAGCGCGTTCGGGACCTGGCTGGAAGGCGGACCGTTGGCTACCGGGAGCTGATGGACCGGTGCCGGGCCGGGTTCTTCGTCGCGCGACGCGACGTCGACGTCCGGCTGACCCGCGAGGAGCAGCTCGCGCGGCTCCGCGGCGGCTGGGGCGAGGTGTCGCCCTGGGCCTGGCTGGGGGTGCGCCTGCAGATCGAGCGGCAGGGGAGCCTTCCGTTCCTCGCCACGGTCTCGGGTTTCGTCGTGCTCGGGGCCGACATCATCGGGCTGCACAGCCAGTCCGAGCTGGTGCTCGGGCCGGCAGGGGGTTGGTACGACGAGGTCGCCGGGTGCCGGTTCCCGACCGGGCCGGGTCGGCCGTGGGTCCTGCACCTGGGTCCGCTGTCACCTGCGAAGATTGCTGCGTGACCGTTCCCAACGTCCTCGCCACCCGGTACGCCGGGGCGGACCTGGCCGAGATCTGGTCGCCGGAGCACAAGATCGTGCTCGAGCGGCACCTGTGGCTGGCGGTCCTGCGGGCGCAGCGCGACCTGGGGATCGAGGTGCCCGAGGGGGTCGTGGAGGACTACGAGGCGGTCGTCGACAAGGTCGACCTCGACAGCATCGCGGCTCGCGAACGGGTGACGCGGCACGACGTGAAGGCGCGCATCGAGGAGTTCTGCGCGCTCGCCGGGCACGAGCACATCCACAAGGGCATGACCTCGCGCGACCTGACCGAGAACGTCGAGCAGCTGCAGGTCCGGTCCTCGCTCGCGCTGGTGCGGGGGCGGGTGGTCGCGACGCTGGCGCGGCTCGGTCGGCTGGCCAGCGAGCACGAGTCGCTGGTGATGGCGGGACGCTCGCACAACGTGGCCGCCCAGGCGACCACGCTCGGCAAGCGCTTCGCCACGGTGGCCGACGAGATGCTGGTCGCCCTCGAGCGGCTCGACGACCTGATCGGGCGCTACCCGCTGCGCGGCATCAAGGGGCCGATGGGCACCTCGCAGGACATGCTCGACCTGCTCGACGGATCGAGTGCCTCGCTGGCCGAGCTCGAGCAGCAGGTGGCGCGCCACCTCGGGTTCGAGCGGGTGCTGACCAGTGTCGGGCAGGTCTACCCGCGCTCGCTGGACCTCGACGTGGTCTCGGCGCTGGTGCAGCTCGTGTCGGGGCCGTCCAACCTGGCCACCACGATCCGGCTGATGGCCGGGATCGAGCTGGTCACCGAGGGTTTCAAGGAGGGCCAGGTCGGGTCCTCGGCGATGCCGCACAAGATGAACAGCCGTTCCTGCGAGCGGGTCAACGGACTGGCCGTCGTGCTGCGCGGTCACCTCTCGATGGTGGGCGAGCTGGCCGGCGACCAGTGGAACGAGGGCGACGTCTCCGACTCCGTCGTGCGCCGGGTGGCGCTGCCGGACGCGTTCTTCGCGACCGACGGGCTCTTCCAGACCTTCCTCACGGTCCTCGACGAGTTCGGCGCGTTCCCCGCGGTGGTCCAGCGCGAGCTCGACCGCTACCTGCCCTTCCTCACCACGACCAAGGTGCTGATGGCCGCCGTGCGCCAGGGAGTCGGCCGCGAGGAGGGGCACGAGGCGATCAAGGAGCACGCCGTCGCGGTCGCCCTCGAGATGCGGCAGGGCCTGGCCGAGAACGACCTCTTCGCCCGGCTGGCGGCCGACCCGCGACTGGGACTCTCCGAGGAGCAGATCGTCGCGCTGGTCTCCGAGCCGATCGAGTTCACGGGAGCAGCACGGGACCAGGTCGCCGCCGTCGTGCGACGGATCGAGGAGGTCGTGGCGACCGATCCCGAGGCCGCGGCGTACCGACCCGGCGAGATCCTCTGACTCGGAGACCGACCCGCCGTCCCAGTGTCCGAAATGGGTGGACATGGGGGTTGTGACCGAACTCCCTGTCGCTTAGCGTCGAGACCGCACAAGCCGACAGTCAGTGCGCCGATTCTGCCCGGTGCACCGGACCAGGGGCCGCCTCGCGATCGATCAGAGGCGGCCCCTGTTGGCGCCCTCGGACCGAGCTGGAAGATGGGCGCATGGACACCAGCGCCGTCGACGTCGTCGTGACCGGGCACGTGCAGGGCGTCTTCTACCGGGCCTCGCTGCGCGAGCAGGCCGAGCGGCTGGGGGTCGCCGGGTGGGCGCGCAACGAGCCCGACGGCTCGGTCCACGCCCACTTCGAGGGCGACGCGGGCGACGTCGACGAGCTGGTCGCCTGGTGCGCCGAGGGACCGCCGGCGGCACGGGTCGAGGAGGTGCGTCGGGAGCCCGGCGAGCCGTCCGGTGCGCGGACCTTCGAGACTGGTTGATCTCGAAATCGAATTGTCCGATTTATGTACAAAGGTCCGGAATCCACGTAGGGTCTGTCTCATACGTTGGACCATCGGGGTCCAGCGATGAGGGGAGGGAACCCATCATCATGAACTTCAAGAACCGTGGAATCCGTGGAGCACTCGTCGCCGTGGCCGTCGCCATGGCCGTGGCCTCCGTGCCGGCTGCCAGTGGTGCCGCCGACGCCGGCAAGGGTCCCACCAAGAGCGCCATCCTCAAGGCGATCCTCTGATCCAGGCAACTCCCCGAGGGGGTGTGTCGGCCAGCGCCGGCGCACCCCCTCCTTCCATTCCCAGGACAGGCGGCGCGCGTTTGTAGGGTGTGCGCGTGCACAACATCCCTGACGCCCCGCCGATCGAGGGCGCCACGCACCTCCACTCCGGCAAGGTGCGTGACCTCTACCGACTGCACGACGGTCACCTGCTGATGGTCGCGAGCGACCGGATCTCGGCGTACGACTTCGTGCTCGACACCACGATCCCGGACAAGGGCGAGATCCTCACCCGGATGTCGTTGTGGTGGTTCGACCAGCTCCGCGACCTCGTGCCCCACCACGTCATCTCCACCGACGTCCCCGAGGCCGTGAAGGGCCGGGCGGTCGTGTGCGAGGAGCTCGCGATGTACCCGGTGGAGTGTGTCGCGCGTGGCTACCTCACCGGGTCCGGCCTGCTCGACTACCAGTCCACCGGGGAGGTCTGCGGGATCCCGCTGCCGCGCGGTCTCGTCGAGGCGAGCCGGCTGCCCGAGCCGCTGTTCACCCCGGCCACCAAGGCCGCCCTCGGTGACCACGACGAGAACGTCTCCTACGACGCCGTCGTCAGCGACATCGGCATCGACGCCGCCGCCACGCTGCGTGACCTGACGCTCGCGGTCTACGCCCGTGCCGAGGGGCTGGCGCGCGAGCGCGGCCTGATCCTGGCCGACACCAAGTTCGAGTTCGGCACCCGTCTGGTCGGCACCACGGGCGAGGTGGTCCTGGGCGACGAGGTGCTCACGCCCGACTCGAGCAGGTACTGGCCGGCCGACGAGTGGCAGCCGGGCCGGACCCAGTCGTCGTACGACAAGCAGATCGTGCGCAACTGGCTCACCTCCCCGGCGAGCGGCTGGGACCGTACGTCGGGCGAGCGCCCGCCGGCCCTGCCGGAGGAGATCGTCGAGCGGACCCGCGCGCGGTACGTCGAGGCGTTCGAGCTGCTCGTCGGCGAGAAGTTCTAGGGATGCGCACCACGACGCTCCGCTACCCGGTGCCCGTGCACGACGCCTTCGACTATCTCGCCGACCCTCGCCACCGACCGGAGTGGCAGTCCTCCCTGCGGCGCGTCGAGCTGCTCGACGACGGCCCACCACGCGTCGGGATGCGCTGGGTGGACCACACGGCCGTCCGGATGGCGCCCCTGATGGAGATCACCGAGCTGGAGCCCGACGTGCTCTGGGCGGAGACGGGACGCTGGCGCGCGATCGAGGCCGACCTCACGCTGAGGTTCGCCCCGCACCGCGGCGGGTGCAGCGTCGACGTCGAGTTCGAGGTGCGCGGGTCCGGTGCCCTGCGGCCGTTGGGTTGGGCGGCGAGCACGGTTGGTCTGCTCGCCGTACGCAGTGACCTCCGGCGGGCCGGCAAGATCCTCGCGGCACGGTCGGCCGTCTGATGGGCCGCGTCGTCGCCCTCGTGCTGGCCGTACTCATGGTCGCGGTCGGGTTGCTCTGGACCTTCCAGGGGCTCGGCTACATCAAGGGCAGTGCGATGACCGGTGTCGAGCTGTGGGCGATCCTCGGTCCTGCCCTCGCCGGCTTCGGCGTCGCCCTCGCGATCGTGGCCCTGCGGCGCCGATAGACTGAGCGCGCTCGCACTCGATCCCCGGAAAGGGGCCGTCCCGTGGCACGTGTCGTCGTCGACGTCATGCCCAAGCCCGAGATCCTCGACCCCCAGGGCAAGGCCGTCCAGGGAGCACTCCCGCGCCTCGGCTTCACCGGGGTCAGCGAGGTCCGCCAGGGCAAACGGTTCGAGCTCGAGATCGAGGGTGAGGCCACCGAGGAGCGGCTGGCCGAGGTCCACCAGATGGCCGAGACCCTGCTGTCCAACCCCGTGATCGAGGACTACGCCGTGCGGGTGGTCCAGTGAACCTGGCTGGACCGAGGGTCGGGGTCGTCACCTTCCCGGGCTCCCTCGACGACGTCGACGCGCGTCGTGCCGTCGCCCTCGGCGGGGCCGAGCCCGTCGCGCTGTGGCACGGCGACCACGACCTCCAGGGCGTCGACGCGGTCGTGCTGCCCGGGGGCTTCTCCTACGGCGACTACCTGCGCTGCGGTGCGATCGCCCGGTTCGCGCCCGTGATGACGGAGGTCATCGCGGCGGCGAAAGAGGGCCTGCCGGTCCTCGGCATCTGCAACGGCTTCCAGATCCTGTGCGAGTCCCACCTGCTGCCTGGGGCCCTGATCCGCAACGACCACCGCAAGTTCGGATGCCTCGACCAGCGGATCACGATCGAGAACGACGCGACCGCCTGGACCTCGGCGTACGACGCCGGGCAGGAGCTCACCATCGTGCTGAAGAACGGTGAGGGCTCCTACGTCGCCGACCAGCGGACGCTGGACATGCTCGAGGCCGAGGGGCGGGTCGTGGCCCGCTACACCGGTGGCAACCCCAACGGCTCGCAGCGCGCCATCGCCGGCGTCACCAACGAGGCGGGCAACGTCGTCGGCCTGATGCCCCACCCCGAGCACGCCGTGGAGGACCTCTGCGGTCCCGGCACGGACGGGCTCGGGTTCTTCACCAGCGTGCTCACATCCGGCCGGCTTCCAGCGCTGCCCACGTCGCGGGCGTGACGGTGCCGGTGACGGCGATGCCGACCTTGCGCTGGTAGGCGCTGACCGCCCGCGAGGTGATCGGGTAGTAGGTCCCGCTCACGCCGAGCTTGCTGGCCATCGCGGCGTTCATGCCCCGCTGGACCCGGGTCGCGTCCGGACTCGTCATGCCCACCTTGAGCAGCGTGCGGCTGTTGCCGCGGGTCACGAGCGCCGTCCAGACCCGCCGCGTCACGGTCGTCTGCTGGGCCTGCGCGATCCGCGGCTCTGGAAGGCGTACAGCGCGTTGCGCGTCGGCACGTTCCACTTGCCGGTGACCTCGTACTTGTACAGGCGCTGCTGCTTGAGCAGGCACTGGAGCGGCGTCAGGAACGTGGGGCTCGCGTTGTGGTTGATCGTCGGGTAGTCGCGCTGGGTGATGCTCTTCGGGGTGCACCGGGGGTCCGACAGCGTGTTGCCGGTGTACTTCGGCCCGGCCGGGGCCGGCGTCGGAGCCGGGGCGGGCGCCGCCGCACCGGGGAGCTTCGGGGTCCGCAGCTTGAGGTAGTTGCGGTCGATGTTGATCGTCACGCCGCCCCACGTCTCCCGGTGGCCGCCCTGGTACTGCTTGAGCCGGCTGTAGGGCTGCCACCCGTCGCTGCGGATGTACGACGAGCTGGTGTTGGCCTTGCCGTTCCAGTCGGCGATCCAGACCTGGTCGGGCAGCGTGATCCTGCTGCTGCGGTTGACCCGCTGGTCGTCGAGCATCCGGATGCCCGAGGCCGCACTGGAGTAGAAGCCCGACGCGTAGCGCTGGCGGTGGAGCTGGTTGGTCCAGGCGTGGATGAACCACAGCGTGGAGTAGTTGCACGCGGTGCTGCGTCGGGTGTCGAAGGCCTCGAGGTCGTAGAACAGCGTGCTTCCCCGGACGATGCCGAGACGCTGGGCGGTCGCTGACGGCCTTGTTGGCCTCGGCCCGGCCCTGGGCCCGAGCGCGTGCGTAGGTGTCGGCGCTGCTCGGGATGATCGTCGGGTCGATGTTCTTGCCGTAGCGCGGGTAGCGGTGCGAGCACGAGGCCTGCGGCCCGAGCGTGATCGGCAGCAGCCGCCAGCCCGCGGCGAGCTGGTTGCGCACCCAGGTCGGCGTCAGGTTCTTCTGGGTGCGGCAGGCCCGCGAGTTGCCGGAGATGTAGATGCCGGCGGCCCGGAACGGCGACTTCTTGATCCAGGCCGACATCGCCGCCTGGCTGGGAGCCTCGCACTGGTCGAAGCCGAGACCGGTGAAGTTGCCCGGGGTGACCGGGTTGGCGGCGTACGCCGGGGCGCTGGGCAGGGCGCTCAGGAGCGTGACGGTGAGGCCGGTGACGAGGCCGGTCGCCAAGGTCCGGGACATCGATCGGGGAAGCATCGGAATCTCCAGGAATGTCGGGAAATGACGATGACTCTAACCCCACTAATCACACCAGTAACAGGCCTTGAATGAATTACAAGACATGTAATTCGAACGCCGCTTTTCTCGTCGGCCGGGTCCGTCGGCCCGCTGCGCGCGGCGTCTCCCGTAGGTTGATCCCGTGACGCAGAGCAGCACCCTCTCCGCCCTCGACACCGTCGCCCACGCCACCACCGATCCCGAGCGCGAACAGCCGTGGTCGGAGCTCGGCCTGAAGGCTGACGAGTACGCCCGGATCCGGGAGATCCTGGGCCGCCGCCCGACCAGCTCGGAGCTGGCGATGTACTCCGTGATGTGGAGCGAGCACTGCTCCTACAAGTCCTCCAAGGTGCACCTCAAGCAGTTCTCCGAGATCCCCCAGGAGACCCGAATGGGCAAGATGCTCGCCGGCATCGGCGAGAACGCCGGCGTCATCGACATCGGCCAGGGCTACGCCGTCACCTTCAAGGTCGAGAGCCACAACCACCCGTCGTACGTCGAGCCCTACCAGGGCGCGGCCACCGGGGTCGGCGGCATCGTCCGCGACATCCTCGCGATGGGTGCCCGCCCGGTCGCGGTGATGGACCCGCTGCGGTTCGGCCCGCTCGACGCCGCGGACACCCACCGGGTGCTGCCGGGGATCGTCGCGGGGGTCGGCGGCTACGGCAACTGCCTGGGCCTGCCGAACATCGGCGGCGAGGCGGTCTTCGACGAGACCTACCTCGGCAACCCGCTCGTCAACGCGCTCTGCGTCGGCGTGCTGCGGCACGAGGACCTCCACCTCGCGAAGGCGAGCGGCGCCGGCAACCAGGTCATCCTGTACGGCGCGAAGACCGGCGGCGACGGCATCGGCGGCGTCAGCGTGCTGGCCAGCGAGACCTTCGAGTCGACCGGACCCGCGAAGCGCCCCAGCGTCCAGGTCGGCGACCCCTTCCAGGAGAAGCTGCTCATCGAGTGCACCCTCGAGCTCTTCGCCGCAGGGCTGGTGGCCGGCATCCAGGACCTCGGTGGCGCCGGCCTGTCGTGTGCCACCAGTGAGCTGGCCAGTGCGGGCGACGGCGGCATGCACGTCGAGCTCGACCTGGTGCCGCTGCGCGACTCCTCGCTCGCGCCCGAGGAGATCCTGATGAGCGAGAGCCAGGAGCGGATGATGGCCGTCGTCGAGCCCGGCGACGTCGCGGCGTTCCTCGCGATCTGCGAGAAGTGGGACGTCGACGCCACCGTGATCGGCGAGGTGACCGACGGCGACCGGCTGCAGATCGACTGGCACGGCGAGCGGGTCGTCGACGTACCGCCCCGTTCGGTGGCGCACGACGGCCCGACGTACCACCGCCCGTTCGCGCGGCCCGACTCCCAGGACGCCCTCCAGGCCGACGGTGCCGAGAAGCTCGCCCGCCCGACGTCCGGTGAGGAGCTGCGCGAGACCGTGCTGCGGCTGGCCGCCAGCCCCAACCTGTGCGACAAGTCCTGGATCACCGACCAGTACGACCGCTACGTCCAGGGCAACACCGTGCTCGCCCAGCCCAGCGACAGCGGGATGATCCGCGTCGACGACCGGACCAACCTCGGCGTCGCCGTCTCCACCGACTGCAACGGTCGCTTCGCCCGCCTCGACCCGTACGCCGGCGCGCAGCTCGCGCTCGCCGAGTCCTACCGCAACGTCTCGACCGGCGGGGCCACGCCTCTCGCGATCAGCGACTGCCTCAACTTCGGCTCGCCCGAGGACCCCGGAGTGATGTGGCAGTTCGCCGAGGCCTGCCGTGGCCTCAAGGACGCCTGTGTCGAGCTCGGCATCCCGGTCACCGGAGGCAACGTCAGCCTCTACAACCAGACCGGCGAGACCGCGATCCTGCCGACCCCGGTGGTCGCCGTGCTCGGCGTCATCGAGGACGTCACGCGCCGGACACCCACCGGTTTCCCGGCCGCGGGACACCAGGTGCTGGTGCTGGGGGAGACCCGCGACGAGCTGTCCGGGTCGGAGTGGGCCCACGTGGTCCACGGCCACCTCGGGGGTACGCCGCCCCGCGTCGACCTCGCTGCCGAACGCGCCCTCAGCGAGCTGCTGGTCGAGGCGACCGGCGTGCTCTCCTCGGCCCACGACCTCTCCGACGGCGGCCTCGCGCAGGCCCTGGTCGAGTCGTGCCTCCGCAACGGGGTCGGCGTGCGCGTCGAGCTCGAGGGCGACCCGTTCGTCGCGCTGTTCAGCGAGTCCGCCGGCCGCGTGCTGGTCACGGTCACCCCCGACGACGAGGAGCGGCTCTTCGAGCTCGCCGCGGACCACGGCGTCCCGATCACCTCGCTCGGCCAGACCCGGGGCGACCTGCTGTCGGTCACCGGCCTGTTCGACGTACCGCTCGAGGAGCTGCGCACCGCCTGGACGGCGACGCTCCCCGCCGCCTTGGGCTGAGCCGAGACCCGTCGATGCACAGCCAGCACATCCGGGCCCTGACGGGTGTGCGGTTCTTCGCCGCGCTGTGGGTGGTGCTCTACCACTCGACGCGGCACAACGCCGACGTGATCCGCGCCCACCACCCGGACGCGTTCGGACTGGTCTGGCCGGTGGTCGGCTCCGGCGCCCACGGGGTCGACCTGTTCTTCATGCTCTCGGGATTCGTGCTGGCCCTGAACTACAGCGACCAGCTCGGTGCGGCGTTCGACGTACGCCGGGCCGGCCGGTTCCTCTGGCTGCGCCTGGCCCGGATCTGGCCGCTCTACATCCTCGTGATCCTCGGTGCCGGCGCGCTCCGCGTGGTGCGCCACGAGCTCTGGGACTCGGCACCGGTGGGGCCGCTGACCCTGGTCAACTTCGTCCGGCAGGCGCTGATGGTCCAGATGTGGTTCCCGCCGGAGCGGGGCCCGCGCAGCTGGGTCGGGCCGGCCTGGTCGCTCTCCTCGGAGTGGCTGGCCTACCTGCTGTTCCCGATCGTGGTCCTGGTCGTCGCCCGGCTGCACCACCGCCTCCGCACCTGGCAGCTGCTGGTGCTGGCCGCGCTCGCGCTGGCGCCGTTCCTGGTCGCCTCCACCCTGCGGGGCGACATGGGCGGCCACGTCTGGGTGCTGCGGATCCTGTGCGAGTTCGTCGCCGGGATGCTGCTGTGCGCCGCGGCGTCGAGGCTGGAGCTCACACCGCGCCTGCGCGGGTGGGCCGGTGTGGGCGCGATGCTCAGCGTGGCGGCCATCGTCGCCTGGCTGGCCACCGTGCGTGCCACGGACGGTCCCGGCTGGGCACTGATCTGGGTCGTGGCCTTCTTCGCCCCGCTGATCTTCTTCCTCGCCATCGGCACCGGCCCGCTGCACGACCTGCTCGCGAACCGGTGGCTGGTCCTCGGCGGCGGCCTGTCCTACGCGCTGTACCTGGTGCACAGCCCGATGCTCAACCTGTTCCGCGACGTCACGGAGCACACGCGGCTCCACCTCGAACCCAGGGCGCAGTACTACGCCGAGCTGTTGTTCCTCCCGGTGATGGTCCTGGTGGCGTGGTTCCTCTACCGGTTCTTCGAGGAGCCGGTGCGTCGGCGGATGACCCGGCTGGTCAAGCCGATCCGTCCGGTCCCGGCGTACGCCGAGGTGGTCGTGCCACCGGAGTCCGACCGTCGGCAGGACGACCACGACGAGAGCGGTCGCCCTGTCTGACGTGATGACCATCGTGATGGCGGTCGTGACCGGCCTGCTGCTGGTCTGGGTCGTCCTGGTCGGCACGCTGTTCCTCGCCGGTCGCCGGGCGGGTGAGCCGACGACGCTGACGGCGACACTGCGGCTGCTGCCCGACGTGCTGGTGCTGGTGCGACGCCTGGCCGGCGACGGCTCCCTGCCCCGCGGGGTGCGGTGGCGACTGGTGCTGCTCGTCGCCTACCTCGCCTCCCCGATCGACCTCGTCCCCGACTTCATCCCGGTGGTGGGCTACGCCGACGATGCCCTGCTGGTCGCGTGGGTGCTGCGGTCCGTCGTACGGGTGGCGGGGCCGGAGGCCCTGGAGCGGCACTGGCCGGGCACGCCGCAGGGGCTCGCGACGGTCCGTCGGCTTGTCGGCGTCGCTGGCTAACGTGGGGGCGTGCCGCGCCTCCAGCCCCAGGACCCTGCGGCGGTCGCCGACGCGATCGCCCGGACCGACCGCTCGAAGGCCGACCTCCGGCTGCTGACCAAGCACTTCCTCGCGCGGCTCGCGCAGCTGGCTCCCGGCAAGTCGGTCGAGGTGCGCGTCCCGCCGTACGCCGCGGCGCAGGTCGTCGAGGGCGTCCGCCACACGAGGGGTACGCCGCCTGCGGTGATCGAGCTCGACGCCGCCACCTGGGTCGCCCTCGCCACCGGCGAGACGACCTGGGCGAGTGCGGTCGACGAGGGCCGGGTCCGGGCCTCGGGGGAACGGGCCGACCTGAGTCGCTACCTGCCGCTCGCGCCCTGACCCACGACTCCTAGGTTGGACCCATGCACATCGACGAGCTGCGGTCCCGCGTCACGGCGGAGCTGCCCCGCATCCGCAAGGACCTCGAGGACCTCGTCCGGATCGAGTCGGTCAGCGCCGACCCTGCCCGCGCGCCCGAGGTGCAGCGCAGCGCGGAGGCCGTCGCCGACCTGTTCCGGGCCGAGGGCTTCGACGACGTGCAGATCGTCAGCGCCCGCGACGACGGACGCGCCCCGGCGGTGATCGCGCGCAAGCTCGCCCCCGAGGGCAAGCCGACGGTGCTGCTCTACGCCCATCACGACGTGCAGCCGGAGAACGACCACGCCGAGTGGGACTCCCCGCCCTTCGAGCCCACCGAGCGCGACGGCCGCCTCTACGGCCGTGGTGCCGCCGACGACAAGGCCGGGATCGTCGCGCACCTCGGCGCCGTCCGTGCGCTCGGCGACGACCTCGGCGTCGGCGTGACGATGTTCATCGAGGGCGAGGAGGAGGTCGGCTCCGACACCCTGGCCGACCTGCTCGCCGAGCACCGCGACGCCCTCGCCGCCGACGTGATCGTGATCGCCGACAGCGGCAACTGGGACATCGGCGTCCCTGCCCTGACCACCAGCCTGCGAGGTCTGGTCCGCGTCGACGTCGGCGTCCGGACCCTCACCCACGCGGTGCACTCCGGCATGTGGGGCGGGCTGGTGCCCGACGCGCTGATGACGCTGACCCGCCTGCTCGCCACGCTGTACGACGACTCCGGTGCCGTCGCGGTCGCGGGCCTGCACTCCGGGAAGGCCGCCGACGTGGACTACCCGGCAGACCGGCTCCACGCAGAGTCGGGCATCGCGCCGGGGGTCGAGTTCATCGGTCACGGCTCGGCCGTCGACCGGCTCTGGACCCAGCCCGCCCTGACCATCACCGGCCTCGACGCCCCGAAGGTCGACGGCGCCAGCAACACCTTGACCGCCACGGCCCGGGCCAAGCTGTCGCTGCGGATCGCGCCGGGCGACACCACGCAGAACGCCATCGACTGCCTGCGCGCCCACCTCGAGCAGCACGTCCCCTTCGGCGCCGAGCTCGACGTCCAGGTGGTCGACACCGGCGAGGCGACCCAGATCGACGCCACCGGGCCGGCCTACGACGCGGCCCGCAAGGCGTTCACCGACGCGTGGGACGGCGTCGAGCCGATCGACATGGGCGTGGGCGGCTCGATCCCGTTCATCGCCGAGTTCCTGGAGAGCTTCCCCGAGGCCAGCGTGCTCGTCACCGGCGTCGAGGACCCCGACACCCGGGCCCACGGAGCCAACGAAGGCCTGCACCTCGCCGAGTTCGAACGCGTCTGCCTGGCCGAGACCCTCCTCCTGTCCAACCTCGCAGGCTGAGCGCGATGCCCCTCTCGACCGACGACGTCCTCGAGCTGATGCAGTCGGTCGCGGCCGAGGTGATCACGCCGCGCTTCCGGTCGCTCTCGAAGTCCCAGATCGACGAGAAGCGGCCCGGCGACCTGGTCACCATCGCGGACCACGAGGCCGAGGAGCTGATCACCAAGGCGCTGCTCGAGGCCTACCCCGAGGCAGTGGTCCTCGGCGAGGAGGCCTACGCCACCGCACCGGAGCTGATGGACCAGTTCCAGGCCGCCGACCACGGCTTCACGGTCGACCCCGTCGACGGCACCAAGAACTTCGTCAACGGGTCGAAGGACCACGCGGTGATGATCGCCGAGGTGATCGAGGGTGAGACGGTCCGCGGCTGGATCTGGCAGCCCGAGCACGAGGTCGCCTGGGTGGCCGAGCACCGTGGCGGCGTACGACGCAACGGCGAGCCTGTCCACCGCGAGCCCGCCGGCGACCAGCCGCAGGGGGCGACCTCGATCTGGTCGCGCCGTGGTCGGCAGCCGGTCGGCCTGCCGAGGCTGATCGGCACCTGGGTCTGCTGCGGCGTGGACTACCCCAAGCTGATGGAGGGCGAGGCGGACTACGTCCTCTACGGGCACACCAACCCGTGGGACCACCTGCCCGGCACCCTGATGGTGCGCGAGGCGGGAGGTGCCGCGGCGCACCGCGACGGCCGCTTCTACGACGCGCGGTCCGGCGGCGCCGGGCTGATCGTCGCCGCCGACCCGGACACCCTCGAGCGCGCCCGCGAGGCCTGCACCGACCTCTGGCCGCGCTAGCGGCTGCGCAACCGCTCGACCAGGGCGTCGGTGGCCGCCTGGTCCACGTCGCACTGGTAGGGACTCGCGTTCTCCGCGAGCTCGGAGGTCGACGGCTCGTGGTCGAGCTCCGCCAGCCAGCGGAAGAAGCGCTCCAGCCCCGCCGGGGAGATCAGCTCCAGGACGGCGGCGGGCTCGTCCCCGGCGTTCCAGAACGTGTGCCACTGGTCGCGCGGCTTGAACACCAGGTCTCCGGGCCGGGCCGTGACCTCGGTGCCGTCGACGACCGCCCCGATGGTCCCCTCGAGCACGAACGTGTACTCGTCCTCGAGCCGGTGCCGGTGCATGGGCGCGGCCAGCGCTCCCGGTGCGAACAGGTGCTGGACGAGCGAGAAGCGCTCGGCGGTGTCGGCACCGTCGATCAGGAACCGGTCCGTGACCTGGCCCGGTGCCGGCTCGACGCGCCCGTCGGCGGGGCGGATGACGCGTGGTGTGCTCATGGGTCCGACGCTAGGGACTCGGGAGCCGCCGCTGAATACCAGAAATGTGGAGTCCCTGGTGTCGGCCACGGACGCCGCCGCCACGTGGCTCGCACCTGCTGCCCGGTGACAACGGCGACGTGCCCGACGCGCTGCGCTCGGTCGCCCACCGCGCCCTGACGCACCCGATGCTTCCCGCCGAGGCGCGGGTCCGGGCCTCGCAACGGGTCCTGGGTCCAGCTGCGGGCGGCGCGGTTCGCCGGCGAGGACCGGGTGGCGGTCATCGTCGAGCCCGCGCATCCCGCGCGCATCTTCGAGCTGATGATGTCCGCGCACGGCCTGACCGCGCGGGAGCGCGACGTCGTCGGGCTGGTCCTCCAGGGGCAGTCGACGGAGCAGATCTCGCGTGAGCTCTCGGTCAGCCCGCACACGGTCCAGCAGCACCTGAAGTCTGTCTTCGACCGCATGGGCGTGCGCAGCCGCCGCGAGCTGGTGGCGACCGCGTTCTTCACGCACTACGCCCCGCGGTTCCGCGACAACGAGGCCCGCCACACCACCGGTGCCGCGATGCGGGGAGGGCCGGCGCGACCGGCGTCGTGAGAACCGGACGAACCGAAAGGTATCGCCGTCAACCATGTGGCAGGTACGGTTCCCGTGACGGCGGTCACCCACGGGAGCGGGTCGGCAGTCGTCAACGGGGAGGGAGGGCTCGGGAGCCTCCCGGGCCGCAGCATCGCGAAAGGACGCTGTGACCCTCACCGCAACGACCCCTGACGGCGTGAGCCGCCGGGGCTTCCTCGGCTACGTCGTCGGAGCCTCCACCCTCGTGGTCGCCGCCGACCTGCGACTCGGGACCAGCGCTGCGTACGCCGCCGTGCCCAGCGCCGCCCAGATCGCCGAGATCTACGACCTCGAGGATCTCCAGACCGACGCTGCGCGGCCCACCGCCCAGCTGATCACCATCACGATCAACGAGGACGGCACCGCGTCCTTCGACATGCCGCGGATGGAGGTCGGCCAGGGCATCACCACCTCGACCGCGATCACCATCGCCGAGGAGCTCGACCTCCCCCTGGAGAAGGTGCACGTCACCCTCGCCCCGGCCCGTCCCGAGCTCGTCTGGAACCAGCTCACCGGCGGCTCCAACACCACGGTGTCGATGTTCACCCCGGTCCGGGTCGCCGCCGCCATCGCCAAGGGCGCGCTGCTCGAGGCGGCCGCGATCGAGCTCGGCTCCGTGGTCGCGCTGCTGAAGTCGAAGGACGGTGTCATCACCGCGCCGGGCGGAGCATCGCTCACCTACGGCGAGCTCGCCACCAAGGCCGCCAGCAGCACGACCCGCTCGGTCAAGGTGGACCTCAAGCCGACCTCCTCGTTCGAGGTGATCGGCAAGCCGGCCAACCGGGTCGACGCCCGCGACATCGTCACCGGCAAGAAGAAGTTCGCGATGGACCTCGACGTCCCCGACGCGCTGCCGACGATGGTCTGCCGACCGCCGACCATGAACGGCTCGCCGAAGACGCATCGTCAACAAGGCGGCCGTCCTGGCCATGCCGGGGGTGACGGACGTCGCGCAGGTCGACACCGGCGTCGCGGTGCGCGCCGCGACGTTCGGCCAGTGCATCGACGCCGTCCGCGCGCTCGACGTCGAGTGGAACGGGGGGCCGATCGAGGGGGAGTCGGACGCGACCGTCCTGGCCAAGCTGCGCAAGGCCGAGCTGCCGCTCGCCGTACCCAAGGTCCCGGTCCTCGCCAAGACCATCGAGGCCGACTTCACCTTCATGTTCCGCAGCAGCGCCGCCCTCGAGCCGTACGCCGCCATCGCGGACGTGCGTGCCGACCGGGCCGAGGTCTGGGCCGGACTGAAGTCCCCGATCGTGGCGCAGGACGACATCGCCAAGGCGACCGGCCTGCCCATCGACAAGGTCAAGGTCAACGTCATCACCGGCGGTGGCTCGTTCGGTCACAAGCTGTTCGGCGACCACGCCATCGAGGCGGCCAAGATCTCCAAGGCGATGGGCAAGCCGGTGCGGCTGATGTGGCACCGCGCTGACGAGCCGCGCCAGGGCCGCCTGCACCCGATGTGCACCTCGCGGATCCGGGCGACGTACCTCGCCGGCCAGGTGCTCAGCTTCGAGCAGCGGCACACCAGCATCGAGACCGACTTCAGCCACGGGCTGGGGGAGATGCTCACCTCGTCGGCGGCCGAGCTCCCCGCAGGTCTCGGCAACCTCGGCTTCGCGGAGTCGATCTTCGCGCTGACCCAGGAGCTGCCCTACAACTTCGGGGCCGTCACGCAGCTGCTGAACGAGACCGACACCCGGTTCAACACGGGCAGCATGCGCAACATCTACTCACCCGACGTCCGCACCGCCAACGAGCTGGTGATCGACCAGCTGGCCCGGGCGATGCGCAAGGACCCGCTGGCGTTCCGGCTCGAGTTCGTCAAGGACGAACGGGTGCGCGGCGTGCTCGAGAAGGTGGCCGAGGCCGGCAACTGGGGCCGGTCGATGCCGCCCGGGCACCGCCCAGGGCATCGCGATCCACAAGGAGTACAAGGGCTGCACCGCCGTGCTCGTCGAGATCGACTGCCGGCCCGAGACCGTCAACCGCAAGGTCCGGGACGGCGTCACCGGCCCTCGGGTCACCAAGGCGGTCGTCGCGGTCGACGCGGGCCTGGTGGTCAACCCCCGGGGCCTCGAGGCGCAGATGATGGGCGGCTTCTCCGACGGCCTGGCGCTGGCCCTGACCAGCAGCGTGCACCTGAAGGACGGGCACTTCCTCGAGGCCAGCTGGGACAACTACTTCTACACCCGGCAGTGGAACGCCCCGCTGGAGTTCGAGTGCGTGATCGTCGACTCCGACGAGCAGCAGCCCGGCGGGGCCGGTGAGGCTGCGGTCGCCTCGTCCTTCGCCGCCGTCGCCTGCGCTTTCGCGAGGGCCACCGGCAAGATGCCGACGAAGTTCCCGATCAACCACGACGACCCCGTCAAGTTCGAGGTGAAGAGCTTCGTCCCACCCGTGCCGGAGTCGCCCACCGACGGCCTGAGCCACACCTACTGAGGACCATGTCATGCCCAAGCACACCTTCGTCCTGAACCAGAAGCCCGTCACGGTCGACGTGGAGGACGACGTACGCCTGCTGTGGGTGATCCGCGACATCGTCGGACTCACCGGCCCGAAGTACGGCTGCGGCATCAACGTCTGCAAGGCCTGCACCTCGCACCTGAACGGCAAGGCGTTCAACCCCTGCTCGGTGCGTG
Organism: uncultured Actinomycetota bacterium; assembly: GCA_963722835.1. Taxonomy (GTDB): domain Bacteria; phylum Actinomycetota; class Actinomycetes; order Propionibacteriales; family Nocardioidaceae; genus Marmoricola. The sequence goes on along the minus strand of CAVROK010000010.1, from coordinate 129,599 downwards.
TGGCTGACGTGAAGGAGTCCGACGAGGTCACCACCATCGAGGGCCTCGCCGACACCGTGGACGCCGACCTGCACCCGATGCAGGAGGCCTGGCTGGAGTACGACGTCGCCCAGTGCGGCTACTGCCAGCCCGGCCAGATCATGGCGGCCGTCGCGACGGTCAGGAAGGCCCGCGCCGAGGGCCGTGACATCACCGAGGACGACCTCGACGGCATCCGCAACGTCTGCCGTTGCGGCACCTACTCCCGCATCCGCGAGGCGATCAAGGCGGGATCCGCCGGGATGTGAACAGACATGTGAGCCGGGGGCGGGCAGCCACCAGGGCAGCCGGGGGGACCCTGGTCCTTCCCGCCCCCGACTCACAGCAGCGACACCCGTGGACGGCGGGCTTCGACGGCCACGGGCGGCACGTACACTCGGCCGCGTGGCCAGCAATCCGCGCCGTCCTGGAGACGGCCGCCTGACGCATGACCTCGACCCCCACGAACGCGGACCCCAGGATGCCTGTGGCGTCTTCGGTGTCTGGGCCCCCGGCGAGGACGTCGCCAAGCTCACCTACTTCGGCCTCTACGCCCTCCAGCACCGCGGTCAGGAGTCGGCCGGCATCTCGGTCAGCAACGGCCGCCAGATCCTCGTCTACAAGGACATGGGACTGGTCTCCCAGGTCTTCGACGAGTCCACGCTCGAGGCGCTCAAGGGCCACCTCGCCGTGGGCCACTCCCGCTACTCCACGACGGGCGCCAGCACCTGGCACAACGCGCAGCCGACCTTCCGGCCCACCGCCGACGGGTCGATCGCGCTGGCGCACAACGGCAACCTGACCAACACCCGCGAGCTCCAGCAGATGGTGGCCGACCTCCCGGCCGACACCGAGCTCGACTTCGGCGCCCGCAAGCTCGAGACCAGCACCAACGACACCTCGCTGGTCACCGCACTGCTCGCGGTGCACCCCGACACCTCCCTGGAGGAGCGGGCGGCGCAGCTGCTGCCCGAGCTCAAGGGCGCCTACTCGTTCGTCTGGATGGACGAGTCCACGCTGTACGCCGCCCGCGACCCGCAGGGCATCCGGCCGCTCGTGCTGGGCCGGCTCGAGCGCGGCTGGGTGGTGGCCAGCGAGACCGCGGCCCTCGACATCGTCGGCGCCTCCTACATCCGCGAGATCGAGCCGGGCGAGATGATCGCCGTCGACGAGCACGGCCTGCGCAGCCGTCACTTCGCCGAGCCGGTCCCGAAGGGCTGCCTCTTCGAGTTCGTCTACCTCGCCCGCCCCGACACCCTCATCTCCGGCCAGCGGATCCACAGCGTCCGCGTCGAGATCGGCCGCCGTCTCGCCAAGGACTTCCCCACCGACGCCGACCTGGTCATCCCGGTCCCGGAGTCCGGGACCCCCGCCGCGATCGGGTACGCCGAGGCCAGCGGCATCCCCTACGGCACCGGCCTGGTGAAGAACTCCTACGTCGGCCGCACGTTCATCCAGCCCAGCCAGACGATCCGCCAGCTCGGCATCCGGCTGAAGCTCAACCCGCTGCGCGACGTGATCGAGGGCAAGCGCCTGGTCGTGGTCGACGACTCGATCGTGCGCGGCAACACCCAGCGCGCCCTGGTCCGGATGCTGCGCGAGGCGGGGGCTCGCGAGGTGCACGTCCGGATCTCCAGCCCGCCCGTGAAGTGGCCGTGCTTCTACGGCATCGACTTCGCCACCCGGGCCGAGCTGATCGCCAACGGCCTCTCGACCGACGAGATCTGCGCCTCGATCGGCGCCGACTCCCTGGCCTACATCTCCCTCGAGCAGCTGATCGAGGCGACCAACGTCCCCGCCGACAACCTGTGCCGGGCCTGCTTCGACGGCGTCTACCCGGTGAAGCTGCCCGAGCCGGAGTTCCTCGGCAAGCACCTCCTCGAGATGGCGCCGCTGATCGAGGCCGACGGGCTGGCCACCTCGCTGGCCGGCGGTGGCGCCGTCGACGCGCTCGACCGCCCATGAGCCAGTCGAGCTCCGGGGCCACCTACGAGTCCGCCGGCGTCTCCATCGAGGCGGGCGACAAGGCCGTCGAGCTGATGCGGGTGTGGGTCGACAAGGCCCGGCGCCCGGAGATGATCGGCGGCATCGGCGGTTTCGCCGGGCTGTTCGACGCCAGCGCCCTGAAGGCCTACGACCGGCCGCTGCTGGCGAGCTCGGCCGACGGCGTGGGCACCAAGGTGGCGATCGCGCAGGCGCTCGACAAGCACGACACCATCGGGTTCGACCTCGTCGGCATGCTGGTCGACGACCTCGTGGTGTGCGGCGCCGAGCCGCTGTTCCTGACCGACTACATCGCCACCGGTCGCGTCGTACCCGAGCGGATCGCGGCCATCGTCAAGGGCATCGCCGAGGCGTGTGTGACCGCCGGCTGCGCCCTCGTCGGCGGCGAGACCGCCGAGCACCCCGGCCTGCTGGAGCCGGACGAGTACGACGTCGCGGGCTCGACCACCGGAGTCGTCGAGGCCAGCCAGCTCCTCGGACCCGGCCGGGTCCGCCCCGGCGACGTCGTGGTCGCGATGGCCTCGAGCGGCCTGCACGCCAACGGCTACTCGCTGGTGCGGCACGTCCTGCTCGCTCCGTCATCAGAAGGGGGGGCAGCGCGCAGCCTCGACGAGCACGTCGACGACCTCGGGCGCACGCTCGGGGAGGAGCTCCTCGAGCCGACCCGGATCTACGCCAAGGCCTGCCTCGAGCTCGCCAAGCAGACCGAGACGCACGCCATGTCCCACATCACCGGTGGCGGTCTCGCCGCGAACCTCGAGCGCGTCCTGCCGGTGGAGCTGACCGCGTCGGTCGACCGGTCCTCCTGGTCGCTGCCGCCCGTGTTCGGCCTGGTCGCCGAGACCGGCGGGGTGGCGCGCGAGGACCTCGAGAAGACGCTGAACTGCGGCGTCGGGATGGTCTCCCTCACCGCGGCCGAGGACGCCGACCGGGCGGTCGCGGTGCTCGCGGGCTTCGGGATCGACGCCTGGGTCGCCGGGACCGTGACCGAGGCCACGGCAGGTGACGGCGGCCGGGTCGTGCTGCACGGTGACCACCGGTAGCGAACCGGGAGATCTGCGCCTGTTCGATGGGCGGGCCGAGGTGCGGGAATCACCACCCGCCGGTTAGGGTTGACCCACGAACAGTTAACTCAGACCGGCAGGCCACAGCGCCGCCGGCCAAACGCGAGGGGGCCACCCATGGGGCGCGGCCGTGCAAAAGCGAAGCAGACCAAGGTTGCTCGCGATCTGAAGTACCGCACTCACGAGACGGACTTCGCATCGCTGGCGCAGGAGCTCCACGGAGGCGAGTCCGCCCCGACGGAGCCGGTCGAGTCGGCAGACGAGCCCGACGAGTACGACAAGTGGTCGGACTACTCCGACTCCCGCTCCCGCGACTGAACCGCTCAGTGGCCCGCTGAGGGCCCTCCAGAGGGCAGCCAGATCCCGCCGTCCTGCGCGGCATCGGCCATCCGCTGCTCGGCGATCCGGTCCGCGGCGACCGCCGGAGGCACGCCCTCCTGGTCCGCGAGCGCGAACACCTCGCGCGTCGTGTCCAGGATCAGGGTCGCCCTGCTGCGGGCACGCTCGAAGTCGAAGCCGTGCAGCTCGTCGGCGACCTGGATGAGCCCGCCGGCGTTCACGACGTAGTCCGGCGCGTAGAGGATCCCGCGGTCGGCCAGCTGCTTCTCCACCCCGGCGTGGGCCAGCTGGTTGTTGGCGGCACCGCAGACCACGGTCGCCCGGAGCGTGGCGACGACCTCGTCGGTCAGGGCGTCACCGAGCGCGCAGGGCGAGTAGACGTCCAGCGGTGCGGCGACCAGCGCGTCGGTGTCGGGCACCGCGCGGACCTCGGGGTGGGCCTCGACGAGCCGCGTGAGGGCGGGCTCGTAGACGTCGGAGACGACGACGTCGGCGCCGTCCTCGAGGAGGTGCTCGACCAGGTGCCGGCCCACCTTGCCCACGCCGGCGACCCCGACCGTGCGTCCGGCGAGCGTCGGAGCGCCCCAGCTGGCCTCCGCGGCGGCACGCATCCCCTGGAACACGCCGTACGCCGTGAGCACCGAGCTGTCGCCTGCGCCGCCCGCAGCGACCGTGCGCCCGGTCACGAAGCGGCTCTCCTCGGCGATGACGTCCATGTCCTCGGAGTAGGTGCCCACGTCGCAGGCGGTGTAGTAGCGGCCGTTCAGCGACTGCACGAAGCGGCCGTAGGCGCGCAGCAGCTCGGGAGTCTTGTCGGTCAGCGGGTCACCGATGATGACCGCCTTGCCCCCGCCGAGGTCGAGGCCGGCCACCGCCGCCTTGTAGGACATCCCCCGGGCCAGGTTGAGCACGTCACGCAGGGCGTCGGCGTCGCTGCGGTAGGCGTGGAAGCGGGTGCCACCGAGCGCCGGCCCGCGGGCGGTGGAGTGGATCGCGATCAGCGCGCGGAGCCCGCTGCGCTCGTCGGAACAGGCGACGACCTGTTCGTGTCCGTCGAGCTCGTCGAACAGGCGGTAGTCCTGCTGGGCCACGGTGGTGGACCTTTCTCTTTTGTCGCACTTGGGGTGATTGCACGACTTTGTCGTCCAGGCAAGGGTGGACCCGGACTGGTCTAGACTACATCGCCCGATTTATGGCCGTTTTCAAGAATCCGGACATATCAGGTTTCGGGGGATCGGGCCCGGTGGCACACTTCTGGACAGAGCAAAGAGCTCCGAGTCACTGCATCATTCAAAGGGGAGCGCCGTGGTAACGCGACCGACCGAAACAGAATCACTCCTCACGCCCGCTGAGGTAGCCGCCATGTTCCGTGTGGACCCGAAGACGGTCACGCGCTGGGCCAAGGCCGGCAAGCTGTCCGCCATCCGCACTCTCGGTGGCCACCGCCGCTACCGCGAGTCGGAAGTCAAGGAACTCCTGGGCGACGTCATCCCCGCCCAGCGCAGCGCCCGAGACTGACAACGACAGGGCGTCGTCCCCCGGCGACGTTCCGCGTCCCGCAAGACCCTCCGTCATTGCGGCGGGGGGTCTTGATCGTTCGAGGGCTCTCCGTGCCTCCCTGCTCCGGCAGCGAAGCGCGAGGCCCCGGCGAGGGCGTCGGCCTGGAGCGAGACCAGCCCGTGGGCGAGCTCGACGCCCAGGGCCTGCTGCTCCGGAAGACCCCACTGCTCGAGCACGCTGAGCCGGTCCTGCCGCGCGCAGGTCTGCGGTGAGGCGGCGACCTGCGCGGCGAGGCGCTGGGCCACGGCCAGCGCCTCGCCCGCCTCGCTCAGCCGGTTGACCAGGCCCATCTCGAAGGCCTCGGGTGCCGGCACGGGGCGTCCCGTGAGGACCAGGTCCATCGCGCGGGACTCGCCGATCAGGCGAGGCAGGCGCACCGTGCCCCCGTCGATCAGCGGCACGCCCCACCGGCGGCAGAACACGCCCAGCACCGCGTCGCGCGACGCGACCCGCAGGTCTGCCCACACGGCCAGCTCGAGTCCGCCGGCGACGGCGTAGCCCTCGATCGCCGCGATCACCGGCTTGCCCAGGCGCATCCGGGTCGGTCCCATCGGACCGTCCCCGTCGGGTTCGACCCGGTTGCCACGCCCCTCGCCCACCGCCTTGAGGTCGGCGCCGGCACAGAAGTGCCCGCCGGCCCCGGTGAGCACGGCCACCGCGGCGTCCTCGTCGGCCTCGAACGCCCGGAAGGCGTCGGCCAGCGCCGCCGCGGTGTCCCGGTCGACGGCGTTGCGGACCTCCGGGCGGTCGATGGTCACCGTGGTGACCGGTCCGTCCCGTTGCACGTGCACGTTCATGGGCTCACCTCACATCGAGCGGGTCGGGGCTGCCGAACACGCTGCCCGGCACGGGTGACATGCCGAGCAGGGCCGTGCTGACGTCGGCCAGGTCGGCGTTGCGCACCGGCTGGCGCCCGGCGTACGACGGGCGCGCGGTGCCGGGGTCGCGGTAGTCGCGGTTCAGGGCGTAGAGGTCGGCGCGCGCGATGCCCGGCCCGTCGACCAGGAAGGGGATCCGGTAGTCGTCGAGCTTCGCGGGATCCGCGTGTCCGCTCCCGCCACGCCCGCCGTGGTCCGCCGTGACCACCAGGTAGCCGCCACGCCGGAGCACCGGGGAGGCGGCCATCGCCGCGCGGATCTGGCCGAGCAGGCCGTCGACCCGGCGTACGGCGTCGAGGTACGCCGACCCCATGAACCCCGAGTCGTGACCGGCCACGTCGGGCGCCGAGAGGTGGACGAAGGAGAACCTGGCGGGCTTCGAGCGCAGATCGTCGACCAGCCGGCCGACGAGGCGGCTGTTGTCCTCGTCGATGACGGCGCGGTCGAGGGAGTCGGCCCAGGTGCGCGCGAACAGCGCGAACTTGGACTTGCTGGCGTACATCGCGGTGCTGGCGTCCTCGCCGTGGACGAGGTCGAAGACCGAGAGGATCTCCCGGCCGGCGTACGAGTCGACGGTGCCGCGGCCGGTGTCCTTGTTGACGCGCACCCCGTGGCCGTCCGGGCCCTCGATCGGCCGCCCGGTCAGCATGCCGGTGTGGTTGGGCAGCGTCTCGGTCTGTTCCTGGGCGGTGCGCGCGTTGAGCGTGCCGGCACCGCCGCTGACCAGGGCGAAGAAGTTCGGCAGCCGGGTCGCGCCGAGCTGGGTCAGGGCGCTCGGGTTGAGCCCGTCGACGGAGATCGCGACCACGTAGGTCGTGCGGGCACCGGCCGACGGCGACCGGCGCGCCGTGGGTGAGGCGGATGGCGACGGAACCTGGGGAGCCGAGGTCGACGGCGTCGGCACCTGCGTGGGCGTGGGAGTCCGGTCGGCCTTCGGCTCGGAGTCGCTGTCGGGTGACAGGGGTGCCGAGCAGGCGCTCAGCACGAGCGCAGCCGCGACGGTCGCCGTACGCCAGGTGGCGCGCCCGGGAACCATCACGGGGCCAAGATACGACTCTCGCCCTCGTCGGCGCCGGTTGAGCAGGACCGGCGCCGACGAGGGAGTCTGGGTCGGCTCAGGCGGCGCGGTTGCGCCGGTCCCAGAGCCGCATGCTGCGTCGAGGGGGCACTGGCGTCAGTCCGGTGTCGGACTCCTCGCCCGCTCCCCCCTCGAGGACGAGCTCCTGCTCGCGCTCGGCGATGAGCTGCTCGATCAGCTGCTCGGCGGCGGCGCGCCCGTCGGCGATGTGCCGGTGGGTGTGCGAGAAGTCGGTCATCCGGATGTCGAGGTCCGGGGTGCTGAGCCGGTGGACCGCGACGGCCGCGCCGAGGTCAGGTGCGGGACGCACCCGGGTCGCCACCCCGAGACTGGCGACCAGGATGTCGATCGGCGTACGCCCTCGCGGCGCACGTGCAGGCACGCTCGCGTCGAGGACGAACACCCGAGTCGGAGCGAGGTCCGCGGCCCCGCTGATCGGTACCAGGTCGGCGACACCGCCGTCGACGTGGGGACCGGGGTGGCCGCAGGAGGCCGGCAGCTCCACGGGCGGGAACACGGCCGGTACGGCGGCGGAGGCGAGCAGGAGCTGCGAGAGCGAACCGTGGCGGTGGTAGACCGCGGTGTTCCCGACGAGCGGCGTGGTGACCACCCGGACGGGCGTCGGCAGGTCCTCGAGGTTCTCCGCCGGCAGCCAGTCGTCGATCAGACGGGTCAGTGCGGCCGGGGAGAAGAGGTAGGGACGCTGGCGGAGCAGGTGACCCATCCGGGTCAGCGTGCCGCCGGGGAAGATGTCGCGGGTGGTGAGGTTCATCCACCGGGCGCGGAGCTCACGGACCCGGGCGCGGTCGGGGCGGCAGCCCATGAAGGCCGCGTTGAGCGCTCCGACCGAGGTGCCGACCAGCGCGTCCGGGACGATGCCGTGCTCGAGGAGCACCTCCATCATGCCGACCTGCACGGCACCACGGTTCGCGCCGCCGGAGAGCACGAACACGTCGCGGTGCTGTTCCCGAGAAGTTGACTTGAGATCCATTACGCCCTCCCGCGTTGGAACGAACGTCATCTTCTGAGGTCGATGATCCTCGGCGTATGTCCGATTTGCAGGGAAATGGAAAGAAAGGTCCGGTGAACGTCTCGAAAAGCCTCGGGGTAGCGTGACCCGGTGCTCGAACCCGTGGTGCTCGTCGGCATGTCGGCCCGCGAGGTGCAGGCCCGCGAGCTGCTCGTCGAGTGGGCTGCCGAGCACGACGCGACGGTCGCGTTCCTGCAGCTCGGCGACCCGTCCCTCTCGCGGGAGCTGACCCGGCTGGCCGACGAGGGTGCCGAGCGCATCGTGGTGGTGGGCGTCAGCCTGGGCAGCCTCGCCCCGGCGGTGTCGTGGCTGCGGCGGATCGCGTCGTACTGGTGGCGGGAGCGCGCAGGCCACCGACCGGAGGTCGCGGTCGGTACGTCGCTCGCGGAGGACGCCGCCGAGGTGCGCGCGCTGGTGGGCCTGACCCGGGCGATCACCGGGACCGAGGCCGGACTGACCTCGGCCGCCTGGGAGGAGGTCACCGAGCACCGCCACCAGGTGCTCGTCTGCCGGGGACCTCGGTGCACGGCGCTGGGCTCCGACCGGACCGCCGAGGCCCTGATCATCGAGCTGATGCGGCAGGGCCAGGGCGACGACGACGTGCTGATCACGCACACCGGCTGCCAGTTCCCCTGCAACCAGGCACCGGTGGTCAGCGTGCAGCCCGACGACGTCTGGTACGGCGCCGTGACCCCCGAGGTGGCCACCCGGATCGCCCGGGAGCACCTCGTCGGAGGACAGCCTGTCGAGACTCAACGGCTCTCCCGCACGCGCGGTGACCTAGGCTGACCGCACCACGTCTCGTGGGACAGGAACCCGGTGCGAGTCCGGGGCGGTTCCGCCACTGTGACGCTCGGTCCACGCGACCCGGGCACAGCCAGACACTGGCCACGGGACCTCCGCCGACGAGGGGCGAGAACCCCCAGGGAGAAACATGAAGATCGCACTCCTCTCGACCTCCGACACCGACCTGCTCTCGGCACGGGCGTCCGGGGCCGACTACGTCTGGGCCAACCCGGCCCGGCCCGCGCACGAGGGCCTCGGCGAGACCCTCGAGGGCTGCGACCTGGTGGTCGCGCGCATCCTCGGCTCGCCGCAGGACCTGTGCACCGGGTTCGAGCGGTTCCGCGACGCCGGGAAGCCGATGGTGGTCCTGGGCGGGGAGCAGCAGCCGAACGCCGAGCTGATGGAGCTCTCCTCGGTGCCGATCGGCGTGGCCGCCGAGGCGCACCGCTACCTCGCCGAGGGCGGACCGGCGAACCTCGCGCAGCTGCACGCGTTCCTGTGCGACACCGTGCTGCTGACCGGTGAGGGCTTCGAGCCGCCGGCCGAGATCCCGGCGTGGGGCTGGCTGGAGCGGCCGCCTTCGGTGGTTGACGAGCGAGCATCAGCCAGCGTCTCGAAACCACGCGTCGGCGTGCTGTTCTACCGGGCGCACCACGCCAGCGGGAACACCGACTTCGCGCACGCCCTCGCCGACGCCATCGACGCCACGGGCGACGCGGTCGGGCTGCCGATCTTCTCCTCCTCGCTGCGCGCTGCGCCCGACGACCTGTACGACGCCCTCGGCTCGCTCGACGCCCTGATCGTGACCGTGCTCGCGGCCGGTGGCAGCCAGCCCGCCACCGCGTCGGCGGGCGGCGACGACGAGGCCTGGGACGTCGAGCGGATGGCCGCGCTGGACATCCCGATCCTCCAGGGCCTCTGCCTGACCAGCAGCCGTGCCGACTGGGAGGCCTCCGACGACGGCGTCACCCCGCTCGACTCCGCCACCCAGATCGCGATCCCGGAGTTCGACGGCCGCATCATCACCGCGCCGTTCTCGTTCAAGGAGATCGACCGGGACGGTCTGCCGCGCTACGTCGCCGATCCCGAGCGGTGTGCCCGCGTGGCCGGGATCGCCGCGAAGCACGCCCGGCTGCGGCACGTGCCGGCGAGCGAGCGGAAGATCGCGCTGATGCTCTCGGCGTACCCGACCAAGCACTCGCGGGTCGGCAACGCCGTCGGCCTGGACACCCCGGTCTCCACGGTCCGGCTGCTGCGCCGGATGCGCGACGAGGGCTACGACCTCGGTGCTCCCGGTGCGATCCCCGGGCTCGAGCTCGAGGACGACACCGAGGCCGGCGACGCGCTGATCCACGCGCTGATCGCCGCAGGTGGGCAGGACGAGGAGTGGCTCACCAACGCGCAGCTGACCGAGGCGCACGTGCGCATCCCGGTGGCCGACTACCAGCGCTGGACGGCGGGCCTTCCCGACGAGCTGATGAACGCCGTCACCGAGGCGTGGGGCGAGGCGCCTGGATCGCTTTTCGTCAATGACAACAAGGAAATCGTGCTCGCGACGATCACGGCGGGCAACGTCGTGATCCTGATCCAGCCGCCTCGCGGCTTCGGCGAGAACCCGGTCGCGATCTACCACGATCCCGACCTGGCACCGTCGCACCACTACCTCGCTGCCTACCGCTGGCTCGAGGGCGGCTTCGGCGCGCACGCCGTGGTGCACCTCGGCAAGCACGGCTCGATGGAGTGGCTGCCGGGCAAGAACGCGGCGCTGTCGGCGTCGTGCGCGACCGACGCCGCGATCGGCAACCTGCCGCTGGTCTACCCGTTCCTGGTCAACGACCCGGGCGAGGGCGCGCAGGCCAAGCGGCGCGCGCACGCGACGATCGTCGACCACCTGATCCCCCCGATGGCTCGCGCCGAGTCGTACGGCGACATCGCCCGTCTCGAGCAGCTGCTCGACGAGCACGCCAACATCGCCGCGATGGACCCGGCCAAGCTGCCCGCGATCCGCGGCGAGATCTGGCAGCTGATGCACGCGGCGGAGATGCACCGCGACCTCGGGCTCGATGAGCGGCCCGACGACGAGGAGTTCGACGACTTCATCCTGCACGTCGACGGCTGGCTCTGCGAGATCAAGGACGCGCAGATCCGCGACGGGCTGCACGTGCTCGGTGAGGCGCCGGCCGGCGAGGCGAGGGTCAACCTGGTGCTCGCGATCATGCGCGCCGCCCAGGTCTGGGGCGGTCAGTCGGCCGCCGTGCCGGGCCTGCGCGCAGCCCTGGGCCTGAAGGAGAACGCAGAGGCCACCGAGGCCGTCGACCGGATCGAGGCGCAGGCGCGCGACCTGGTGCAGCGGATGGAGGACGCCGACTGGGTGGCGGACGCCGCCGACGCGCTGCACGACGACCCCGAGGTGCAGCGGGTGCTGCGCTTCGCGGCCACGCAGGTGGTGCCGCGGCTGACGAGCACGACCGACGAGCTCGACGCCGTGCTGCACGCGCTCGACGGGCGGTTTCATCCCTGCCGGTCCGTCCGGGTCGCCGCTGCGCGGGCTGGTCAACGTGCTGCCGACCGGCCGCAACTTCTACACCGTCGACCCGCGGGCGGTCCCGTCGCGGCTGGCGTGGGAGACCGGGCTGGCGATGGCCGAGTCGCTGGTGCGTCGCTACCTCGACGACACCGGCTCGCACCCCGAGTCGGTCGGCCTCAGCGTGTGGGGCACCAGCGCGATGCGCACCTCGGGAGACGACATCGCCGAGGTGCTGGCGCTGCTCGGTGTCCGGCCGGAGTGGGACGAGGCCTCGCGGCGAGTGAGCGACCTGCACGTCGTACCCCTCGAGGAGCTGGGGCGGCCGCGCATCGACGTGACCGTGCGGATCTCCGGGTTCTTCCGTGACGCCTTCCCGCACGTGGTGGCGATGCTCGACGACGCCGTCCAGCTGGTCGCGAACCTCGACGAGCCGCTCGACCAGAACTTCGTGCGCGCGCACGCCCAGGCCGACCTGGCCGAGCACGGCGACGAGCGTCGCGCGACCACGCGGATCTTCGGCTCCAAGCCCGGGTCCTACGGCGCCGGCATCCTCCAGCTCGTCGAGTCGGGCAGCTGGCGCGACGACAAGGACCTCGCCGAGGTCTACACGGCGTGGGGCGGGTTCGCCTACGGCCGCGGTCTCGAAGGGGCGCCGGCGGCCGACGACATGCGCGCCAACTACCGGCGGATCAAGGTCGCGGCCAAGAACATCGACACCCGCGAGCACGACATCGCCGACTCCGACGACTACTTCCAGTACCACGGCGGCATGGTCGCCACCGTGCGCGCGCTGACCGGCGCCGACCCGAAGGCGTACGTCGGGGACTCGACCACGCCCGACGCCGTACGCACCCGCACGCTGCAGGAGGAGACCAACCGCGTCTTCCGTGCCCGGGTGGTGAACCCGCGCTGGATCGGGGCGATGCAGCGGCACGGCTACAAGGGGGCCTTCGAGCTGGCGGCCACCGTGGACTACCTGTTCGGCTTCGACGCCACCGCCGGCGTGGTGCACGACTGGATGTACGACGCGCTCGCCAAGGAGTACGTCCTCGACGAGACCAACCAGGAGTTCATGCGCAAGTCGAACCCGTGGGCGCTGCGCGGGATCGTCGAGAAGCTGCACGAGGCGGCCGACCGCGGCCTGTGGGAGGAGCCCGACCCGGAGGTCGTCGCGGCGATGCAGGCGGTCTACCTCGAGCTCGAAGGTGACCTGGAGGACCGGTGAGGCGGGTCCGCATCCTCGGCGTCGGCATGGGGCCGCAGCACGTGACCCCGGAGGTGGCCGACGCCCTGAGGTCGGTGGACTACGTGGTCGCGGCCCAGAAGATGACGGAGAAGTCGGGCGTCGATCCGCTGCTCGAGGTGCGACGCGAGATCTGCGCGGCCCACGGGGTCGAGCTGGTGCCAGTCGCCGACCCGGAGCGGGACCGGAACGACCCGCGTGACTACCCGAAGGCAGTGGCGGACTGGCACGAGGCGCGGGTGGCGGCGTACCTCGAGGTGCTCTCGTCGCGGCCGGGTGACGTCGCGCTTCCTGGTGTGGGGCGACCCGTCGCTCTACGACTCGACGATCCGGATCGTGCAGTCGCTGGAGGAGCGGACCGAGCTCTCGTACGACGTGCTGCCCGGCATCAGCGCGCCCGCAGCTGCTCGCCGCGCGGCACCGGATCGTGCTGCACGAGGTCGGCCGGCCCGTGCACGTCACCACCGGTCGGCTGCTGCGCGAGGCGGTCGACGCCGGCCTGGACAACATCGCGGTGATGCTCAACGCGCGGCTCGACCTCGACGGGCTCGAGGACTGGCAGATCTGGTGGGGCGCCAACCTCGGCACCGACGACGAGGCCCTGGTCGCAGGGCACGGTCGGCGAGGTGCTCGCGGACATCGAGACGGCGCGTGCGGCGGCGAAGGCCTCGGCGGGCTGGGTGATGGACGTCTACCTGCTCAGGAAGCCGGCATGACCGGCGCGCTGCTCGTCGCCGGCACCACGTCCGACGCAGGCAAGAGCATCGTCACCACCGGCCTGTGCCGCGCGTTCGCCCGCCGCGGTGTGAAGGTGGCGCCGTTCAAGGCGCAGAACATGTCCAACAACTCGATGGTGTGCGCGGGACCTTCCGGCGAGGGTGCCGAGATCGGCCGGGCCCAGTGGATCCAGGCGCTGGCGGCCGGGGCCGTTCCCGAGCCGGCGATGAACCCGGTGCTGCTCAAGCCCGGGAGCGACCGCCGCAGCCACGTCGTGGTGATGGGGCACCCGGCCGGCTCCGTCGATGCCCGGGACTTCGTCGACGGGCGTCGCCGGCTGGCCGCGGCGGCGTACGACGCCTTCGACGACCTGTCCTCCCGCTACGACCTGGTGGTCGCCGAGGGCGCGGGCAGCCCGGCGGAGATCAACCTGCGCGCGAGCGACTACGTGAACATGGGCCTGGCCCGGCACGCCTCGATGCCGACGGTCGTGGTCGGTGACATCGACCGCGGCGGGGTGTTCGCGGCGTTCCTCGGGACGGTCGCGCTGCTGTCGCCGGAGGACCAGGCGCTGGTGGCGGGGTTCGTGGTCAACAAGTTCCGTGGCGACGTCTCGCTGCTGGCTCCGGGGCTCGACGAGATCGCGGCGCTCACCGGACGGCGCGTCTTCGGGGTGCTGCCCTGGAGCCCCGACGTGTGGCTCGACTCCGAGGACGCGCTGGACCTCTCCGGGCGTCGTTCCAGTGGCGGGGCGCGCAAGGTGGCCGTCGTACGGATGCCGCGGATCAGCAACTTCACCGACGTGGACGCCCTCGGGCTGGAGCCCGACCTCGACGTCGTCTTCGTCTCCGACCCGCGTGCCCTGGCCGATGCCGACCTCGTGGTGCTGCCGGGGACCCGGGCGACGCTCAGCGACCTGGCCTGGATGCGCGCGCGCGGCCTGGACACCGCGGTGGTCGCGCACGCGGCGGCCGGCAAGCCGGTGCTGGGGATCTGTGGCGGGTGCCAGATGCTCGGGACGCTCGATCTCCGATCCGCGACGGCATCGAGGGTGCGCCGGCGTCGGCGTCGAGGGCCTCGGCCTGCTCGACCTCGACGACGACCTTCCGGGGAGGAGAAGGTGCTGCGCGTGCACGAGCCGGCGGGCTACGAGATCCACCACGGCCGGGTCGACGGATCGACGTCCGGCCGGATCCGTGACCGGCACGATGGTGCACGGCTCGCTGGAGGACGACGCGACGCGGGCGCGCCTACCTCGCGGACGCGCTCGGCGTCGACCTCGGCCGCCTCGTTCCCCGCGGCGCGCGAGCGCCGTCTCGACCTGCTCGGCGGACCTCGTCGAGGAGCACCTCGACGTCGACGCGCTGCTCGCGCTGGCGGTGTCGGGGGCTCCGGCATCGCTGCCCGTCCTGCCGCCCGGGGACCGCCGATGAGGGTCCTGATCCTGGGCGGCACCGCCGAGGCGCGTGCGCTCGCGGCGGCGCTGGACGAGCGCGGGGTCGACGTCGTCTCGTCGCTGGCCGGCCGCGTCGCGCGGCCCCGGCTGCCGGTCGGCGAGGTCCGGATCGGCGGGTTCGGCGGAGTCGCAGGTCTGCGCGCGGCCGCCCTCGGTTTCGACGCCGTCGTCGACGCGACGCACCCGTTCTCCGCGCAGATCTCGGCGAACGCCGCCGCCGCCTGCCGCGACGTCCCCCTGCTCCGGCTGGAGCGGCCCGGCTGGGTCGGCTCCCCGTCGTGGACCTGGGTCGACTCGCACGAGGAGGCCGCGCAGCGCAGCCGCCCGGCTGGGCGAGCGCCCGTTCCTCACCGTCGGTCGCCAGGAGATCGCGCGCTTCGTGAAGGTGCTGGGCAACACCCCGGTCCTCGCGCGCGTGGTCGACCCGCCGGACAAGCGTCCGCCGCCCGAGTGGACGATGGTGCTGAGCCGGGGGCCGTACGTCCTCGAGGACGAGGTGTCACTGATGCGGGCGCACTCCGTCGACGTGCTGGTCACCAAGGACTCCGGCGGCACCCTGACGGAGGCCAAGCTGGAGGCGGCTGCTTCGCTGGACATCCCGGTGGTCGTCGTACGCCGTCCGGCCGCTCCGCCCGGAGTCGAGACCGTGCCCTCGGTCGACGACGCGGTGGCCTGGGTCTCGGAGCTGGCGCGATGAAGATCCTCGTCACCGGCGGGGTGCGCTCGGGCAAGTCCCGGCACGCGGAGTCGCTGCTCGCCTCCTCCCCGGACGTCACGTACGTCGCCCCCGGCCCCACCACCGCCGAGGACCCCGACCCCGACTGGGCGGCCCGCATCGCCGCGCACCAGGCCCGCCGACCCGCCGGCTGGACCACCCTCGAGACCCGCGACCTCGCTGCCGCCCTCGCCACCCCTGGCCCGGTCCTCGTCGACTGCCTCGGCACCTGGCTCACCGCCGTCCTCGACGCAGCCTCGGCCTGGGACCAGCCCTCGACCGTCGTCTCCGACCTCGTCTCCGCCGCCCTCGACCCCGCCGTCGCCGCCCTCGCCGCCCACCCCGGCCCCGTCGTACTCGTCACCAACGAGGTCGGCCTCGGCGTCGTCCCCGAGCACCGCTCCGGCCGCCTCTTCCGCGACCTGCTCGGCACGGTCAACCAGACGCTCGGCGCTGCCTGCGACGAGGTGCACCTCGTGGTGGCCGGTCGGGTGCTGGTGCTGTGAGGTCCCGCGTAATCCCGCGCCCACAGGGCCCGACGTGCCTAGGCTCATCCCATGACAGGGGGCGATCGGGACCTGATCAGCGGGGCGGAAATAGGCCAGTGACCCGAGACGCGCTCATGAGGCGGCTGCCACGAGGGCCACGTCTGCACGGCTTCCAGCTCGAGAGAGCTCTACGTGGCCGGCGACGGCGCCGTCTTGCGTTGCGTGAGGCTCCGATCCAGTGCAAACGAAGAGCCGACCGGCGAGGACAGCTGGCCGTTGCACGAGACGGCTTGCCCGAGCGTGACTACATCCGCAATCGCCACCTGTCGGGCGAGTTCTCGTGGATGCTGCGGGGGTCAACCTGCTGACGGAGCGTCATCTCGCCCACGCTCACGACGCTCGAGCAACTGGGAGCTCGAGCAGGTGACTCCTCGAACAATTCATCGTCAGCTCGAAGCGGCTCGAGGATTGGTTCGGTGGCGAGGCCGCGACCCCCGCGACCGTGGCTCGAGGCGCGTCACGACTTCGGGGACATGATTCTGACGCGGCACGTGATTGCGGCACGCCCGGGGCCGTACACCACTCCCGAGATGTAGTAGCAGCGGTCCCTGTCGAATCGCCCGCGCGTGCCTGTGTCCCCGGCTGGGGTGGGCCGGGGTGGCGGGGCGTCAGGTTCTTCGGTCGGGTGGGCGGCGTGAGGCCGGGTGGACGGTGTACTGGTGGCCGGTGGGTGCGGTCCACGTGTAGCTGCCGTCGTCGAGTCGTTTGTAGTCCCAGGCGGTGAAGGTCTTCAGGCGGTGGTGGAAGCGACACAGGGGTGCCAGATTTCCGGGATGCGTCTGGCCGGGTGGTCCGCCTTCTGCCATCGGGAGGTAGGCCACGATGTGGTCCAGGTCGCAAGCCCGGGAGTCGCGGCGGCAGCCGGGGAAGACGCAGTAGGCGTCGCGTAGCACGCACAGCTCCCGCATCGCACTCGGCGGGTCGTGCGCGTCGACTGCGGTCCCAGCGCCGGTGTCGGGGTCTGGGTCGGTGAGGTCGAGGACCGGGCGGAGGGTGACCTTCCCGCCGGCCGCGGCGTAGCGGGTCAGCCAGTCGGTGAGCAACGCGGTGGTGGCGGCACCGAGCTTCTCCATGGACACCGCCCCGGTGGAGTCCTCACTCAAGTCAGCGGGGGTGAGGTGGACGTACAGGTTCATCGCCGTAACGCCACTTTGGGTGGGGGCGGCTTGGTGGCCGGACATGAGGTCCAGGGCGTACTGGGGGTCGGCGAGGACCCCGACTGCCCGGGCCCGGCGGACGTCGACACCGTCGCTGTCGCCGAGCTGGCCGAGTTCGTGGGCGATGCGGCTGAGGGTCTGGTCGAACAGCTCGGCGTCAGGGGTGTCCAGGGTCAGGAACATGTCGGTGGTCGCGGGGCTGCGTCCCTGCCGGGACCAGACGCCGCGCTTGGCCAGCTCGTGTTCCTCGTCGGCGACCGCGCGGTCGGGGTCGAAGTAGAGGCGGGCTTCGTTGACCAGCCTCGCGGCGTCGACGAGGCGGATCTTGTCCGGGACCGCGCAGATGAGCCGGTCGGCGTAGGCGACGGCCTCGAGGCCGAGGTCGTGGGTCTCCCGGGCGATCTGGCGGGCGCGCCAGACCTCGACGACCCCGGCGACGACGAGGTCCCAGAGCCGCGGGAGTCGGTAGACCAGCTCGAGTGCATCTCCCAGCAGCAACCGGGCGGCATCCACCGTCACACCGAGGGCGGCGCCCAGGGAGGCTGGGGCGTACTCGTCGACCAGCGGGGTGCCAGTTCCGGCCAGGGGTGCGGTCTCACCGAAGGCGGGGTGCCCGCCCGAGGTCGCCGGGCAGTCGTCGCGACACGGGTGCAGCAGCGCCCACTGCACGGTCAGCTGGACCTGTCGCACCGAGGCGGCATGCTCGTCGGTCTTGGCCTGGACGAGACCGTCGATCACCTCGGTGGCGGTGAGGGTCTCAGTGGCTTCCATGAACCAACTCGTAGGTGTGAGCCACCGACACTTTCGATAGCCAGTTCGAAGGTGTGGAGAACTTCTTTCGGTCGTCTGGATGGGTGGTTTCGACAGGCTCAACCAGCGTGTGGTGACCGCTGCTCGTCGGCCCACTGCCCACCGTGAGACGACCGCTTAGCCCGATCAAGACACCGCAACGGCGACGGTCGAGGGGCAGCGCCGCGGGCCGGACGAACGCGTCGGGAACGCCGCCGCAACCACGACGGACGACGACCACACTCCCGATACCGAAGGAGCCCCGACCGACCACAGTTGGTTTCGACAAGCTCAACCAGCGGTGGTCACCCAGGCGAGCACGAAGCGGCGGTGGTCGCCGGGGTGAGCACGAACCAGCGGTGGTCAGCGTCGGCGGCCGAGGAAGCACGCGATGGCCGCGGCAAAGCCCACAGCGGCGAGATCGACCCGCCGGGCCAGGTCGGTCGCGCGGGCGATGTCGGCGGGGTCGGGGGAGCGGCCGGAGCCGAGGACGGCGCGGTGCTCGGTGCGGGCGCCGTACAGGTTGGTGCCGCCGAGCGTGATGCCGAGGGCGCCGGCGAAGGCGGCCTCGACGGGGCCGGCGTTCGGGGAGGGATGGGCGGGGGCGTCGCGGCGCCAGGCGGCGAGGGCGCCGCGTGGGGACGGGCCGAGCAGGGTGGTGAGGAGGGCGGTGAGGCGTGAGCCGGGCAGGTTGAGCAGGTCGTCGAGGCGGGCCGAGGCCCAGCCGAACTCGGCGTACCGAGCGCTCCGGTGACCCACCATCGCGTCGAGCGTGTTCGCGGCGCGATAGGCCAGCAGGCCAGGGACGCCGAGGAGAGCGCCGAGCACGAGCGGTGCGACGACCGCGTCCGAGGTGTTCTCGGCCACGGACTCCACGACGGCGCGGGCGATCTCGTGCTCGTCCAGGGCGCTGGTGTCGCGACCCACGAGATGGGTCAGTCGCTCCCGAGCACGAGGGCAGCCGTCCTCGGCGGCGAGCAGGGCCGAGCCACGGCGCGCGCCTCGCGTTCGAGGGAGGCGCCGCCGAGCACGGCCCAGGTCGCGACCGCGGTGGAGAGCAAAGGCTGTCGGCGCTGGAGCACGAGGCCGGCGAGGGCGGCTCCACCGACGAGCGTGGCGGTGTAGCGCGGCACCGCGGGTCCGGGTCGGCCGGTAGATGCGACGCTCCAGCCCCGCCGCGAGAGCGCCGAAGCCCGCCACCGGATGGAACCGGGCCGGGTCGCCCAGCACGCGGTCGGCCGCGAAGCCGAGCAGGAGGCCGAGTGCCCGGCTCACGTCATCGCCACGAGCAGGGTCGCGAGGCAGAGCTCGATCGCGGCACCGTAGACGTCACCGGTCACGCCGCCGAAGCGGCGTACGGCCCGCCGCACCAGCACCCCCACGACGACGACGGCCAGCGCCACGGCCACGACTCCGCGCCACGGCTCGAACCCCACCCACGTGGAGACGCCCACGACCACGACCGCCGTCAGCAGCCACGCGACCACCGCCGCGAACGGCGACACCGTGCCCGCGTGCGGCAGCCCGAGACCGTCGGGTCGCGCGGCCGGCACCTGGGTCAGGCAGGTGATGGTCAGGGCGACCCGGGAGGCGCACACCAGCACCCCCGCCAGCACGGCTCCCTGCCAGGAGGAGAAGAGCCACGACAGCGCGGCCGCCTGGATGCCGGCGACCACGACGGTGGCGATCACGCCGGCGGGCCCGGAGGTGCCGGACTTCATCACCGCGAGCGACCGCTCCGCGTCGTACGACGACGTCAGCCCGTCCGCCACGTCGGAGAGCCCGTCCCAGTGGATCGCCCGACTGCCCAGGGCGAGGGCGCCCAGGGCGACGAACGCGACGGCGAGGGGAGCCAGCTCCAGCTGCTGCCCGGCCCAGCCGATCACCCCGACCAGGAGGCCGAGCGGTACGACGGCGAACGGGGCGAGCAGCATCGCCCGGCCGGCCGTGCGCGCGTCGACCGTCGTCGGTGCCGACACCGGGACCGCCGTCAGGGTCCCCACGGCGAGACGCCAGGCGTCACGCATCCGGCAGCAGGTCGGCGAGCAGCGCGACGTCGCGCAGCACGGCCACGGCACTGCGTACGACGGGTACGGCGGCGACCGCTCCGCTGCCCTCGCCGAGCCGCATCCCGAGGTCGAGGATCGGCTCGAGGCCGAGCTTGTCGAGGGCGAGCGACTGGGCCGGCTCGGTCGAGCGATGTCCCGCCGCGAACCAGGCCGCCGCACCGGGTGCCAGCCGGTCCGCCGTGAGGGCGCACGCCACCGAGATGACGCCGTCGAGCAGGACCGGGATCCCGGCTTCGGCCGCCGCCACCAGGTAGCCGGTCGCCGCGGCCAGGTCGGCGCTGCCCAGCGCCGTCAGGCACTCCATCGGGTCGTCGCGACGCGAGCCCGCCCGCGCCAGCGCCTGGTCGATGACCGCCTGCTTGTGGAGCAGCCCGTCCTCGTCGACGCCGGTGCCGCGGCCGGTGACCTCGGAGGCCGGCAGTCCCAGCCCGGCGGCGATCAGCGCGGCGGCGGGGGTGGTGTTGCCGATCCCCATGTCACCGCTGAGCAGCAGCTGCGCGCCGGCGTCGATCTCCTCGTGAGCGACCCGTCGCCCGGCCTCGAAGGCGCGGGTGGTCTCGTCGGGAGCCAGGGCGTCCTCGAGGTGGATGGCCCCGCTGCTGCGGCGTACCTTGTGCGCCCGCACGTCGTCCGGCAGGTCCGCCAGGTCGTCGTCGACGCCGAGGTCCAGCACCCGCACGTGCACGTCGTGCGCGGTCGCGAGGGCGTTGACGCCGGCAGCTCCCGCGACGAAGGTGCGGACCATCGCGCCGGTGATCTCGGGCGGGTACGCCGAGACGCCGTGCGCCGCGACACCGTGGTCGCCGGCGAAGATCACCAGCCGCACGTTGGTGAGCAGCGCCGGCGGCACCGTGCCCTGGGCGCCGGCGATCCAGACCGCGAGGTCACCCAGCCGGCCGAGGGCGCCCGCGGGCGTGGCCAGCCCGGCCAGCCGATCACGCGCAGCGGCGGTCGCCTCCGGCGAGGGCGGGCGTACGTCGCTCACAGGCTGGCAGCGAGCTCGCGTCGCTGTGCATCGGCAGTCGTGTCCCGGAAGAGCTTGCCCGACCATGCCGACGAGCAGCACTCCGATCACCGCCCACATGGTGGCCTGGGTGAAGATCGCTGCGAGGCGGAAGCCCCACAAGGTGTCGGCCGGGAAGTCGCCGAGCTCGTTGACGCTCGGCATCAGCACCCCGGCTGCGACGACGACCACGAGGTAGAGACCGACCCCGGACAGCACGGCGACGTAGCCGCCGGCTCGCTCCCACACCCGCTGGCCGAGGCGGTGGCCGCGATCGCGGCCAGGATCGAGATCAGCAGGAACACGAAGTACTGGGTCGTCCGGTCGCCGATGGTGTCGCCGCTGCCCACGGCGGGCGGGTTCGCGGGGTACTTCAGGAACGGCACCAGCGCGACCGCCACGTAGCCGGCCAGCGGCCGCGAAGGCCGTCGACTGGCCGGGCGACCAGCGGCCGATCCGCCCGACGAGGGCGGCAGACACGAGCGCGACGATCGCCCCGAGGGCGGTGCCGATGCCGAGGGTGCCGGTCAGCAGACCCCAGGTGCGCTGGTTGTCGCGGGAGACGGTCGTGCCCTCCCCGTCGGTCGTGGCTGTGGTCGGCCTGCCTCCCCGGTCTGGGGCGCGCCGACTCCTCGAGCTCGATGGCGGTCTGGACGTGGGGCTCGCCCACGGTGTAGGCGACGGCGAAGGCGGCGAAGCCGGCGAGGAGGCCGGCGATCAGCCCCCGGATGAGAAAGGCACGTGCGGTCATGAGAGGTCCGATCGACAAGGCGATACGGCGCGTCGGGTCACGTCAGGGTCTGCGGACAGAAGCGGGCGTCCCTCGCGGCGTACCGGAGGGGGAGGGCTCAGTGGCAGGGGTAGCCGAGCAGGTGACGTCCGTCGTGGACCCACTCGTGGATCGCCGTTGCCGGCCGGGATCGAGACGGCGCCCTGGTCGGCGCTGATGAAGAAGATCACCAGGGTCGCGAGCAGCCCGAAGAAGACAGCCCACGGGGCGATCTGGCCGAGCGGGATCGAGGGAACCTCGACCACGGGTGCGACGGCGGTCTGTGCCATGTTTCCTCCTGAGGGATGAGTGCGTCCCTGTCGATATGGATGGAGCTGCGGACCTTCGGGTCTGACTCCACCGCACCTGACGGAGGCGGTGTCACAGTAGCGCGACTGTGCCGGAGTCCCACCGGCTTCCTCGTGCCCGCGGCGTCAGCCTAGGGCATCCACAGGGTCGGCGGACAGGGCGCCCGGCGTGTCACTTCCCGCCGTTGTCGCGAACCGCCCGAAGTGTCTGCAGGAGCTCCTTCGTCGGCTCCTCGGGACGTACGGCGATCCGCGCCCAGGTGGCGTCGAGGCCGGGGAAGGTGTCCGCCCTTCGTACGGCGATGCCGGCTCGTCTCAGGGCCCCGTGGACGCCCTCCCCGAGCCGGGCCAGGACGAAGGAGCCGCTCGACGGGACGTGCTGGATGCCCAGCTCGGTCAGGCCTGCGGCGAGCGCCTCGCGCCACTCGATGATCGTCCGTGCGCGTCGGTCCGACTCGGCGACGGCCGCCGTGCTGGTGCACGCGCGGATGGCCGCTGCGGCGGTCGACGAGACCGACCACGGCGACTGCTCGCGGCGCAGGTCCGCGACCACGTCCGCGGGGCCGACGACGTAGCCCGCACGCACACCGGGGATCGACCAGTGCTTGGTCAGGCTCCGGATCACCAGCACCCCTCCGTCGCCCGCCAGGGTCTCGGGCTCGCCGGGGACGGTGTCCATGAACGCTTCGTCGACGACGACGAGCCGCCCGGGTCGTTGCAGCGAACGCAGCAGGTCGGCCGGGTGGAGCACGCCCGTCGGGTTGGTCGGGTTGCCGACCACGACGAGGTCGGCGTCGTCGGGGACGAGCGCCGGGTCGAGGGTGAACGGGTGCGGCAGCACGACCTCGGTGACCGTGTGTCCGGCCTGCTCGAGCGCCGCGTGCGGCTCGGTGAACTGCGGGTGCACCACCACCGGACGGCGCCAGGGCCGGGCCCGGGCCAGCAGGGTGAACGCCTCGGCCGCGCCGGCCGTCGCGAGCACCTCCTCGCGTGCTCGCCCGTGCCGCTGGGCGATCGGCCGCCTCCGCGGAGTCGGCGGAGGGGTAGCGCCCCGACCTCCTCGAGGCTGTCGCGGAGCGCCTGCTCCAGCCAGATCGGCCGCGGGCCGGGGTAGACGTTCACCGCGAAGTCGAGCACGCCCGCCCCCCGGACCTCCGCGTCGCCGTGGTGGCGCAGGGGGTCTCGTGGTTTCGAGACGCTCGCTGGCGCTCGCTCCTCAACCACCGACTGATGCGCGTGGGGCGTGGCGGCGTGGACCGCGTCGGCGAACCGCTGGGCGAGCTGGGGGTGGCCGGCCCAGTGCACGTGGAGGTACGACGCGTGCAGGGTCGGGCCCGCGAAGCCGACCGGCACGCCGTCGATGCTCCAGGCCGGAGTCGCGCCGGAGCCCGGCTCGACGTGGGTGCGGTGGAACTCGTGACCCGTCACCGTCTCGCCGGTCCGGGTGAGCAGCGAGTCCGTCGGCGCGGTCACCTGCGGGTAGGAGAGCGTGAGTCGCGGCGTCATCCGGGCCTCGGCCGGGAGGGCGCCGACCATCACGGCGTCGTCGACCGACCGGCACAGGTAGAGCAGGCCGGCGCACTCCGCCACCGTCGGGACACCTGCCTCGATCGCCGCCGCGCAGGTCGGCGCGGAGCGGCGCGTTCTCGCTCAGCCCGGGCGCGTGCACCTCGGGGAAGCCGCCGCCGAGGTAGAGCCCCGCCGTTCCCTCCGGGAGAGCCGAGTCGACCAGCGGGTCGAAGGTCTCGACCCGACAGCCGGCGGCTCGCAGCAGCTCCTCGGTCTCCGTGTAGCGGAAGGTGAAGGCGCGACCGCCGGCCATCGCGACGACGGGACCGCTACCAGCGCTGGTTGAGCTTGCGTCGTCCTGCCGATCGAACCACTTCGCGGGCCGGGTCCCAAGGAGACGCGTCGAGGTCGGGAGCGGTCGACGCGAGCTTCAGCACGGCCTCGAGGTCGACGGTCTCGGCGATCCGCTCGGCCAGGGCGTCGAGGGCGTGGCTCGCCTCGGACCGCTCCGCCGCCGGCACCAGGCCGAGGTGCCGGGAGGGGGCGCTGATCGCGTCGTCTCGGCCGAGGATCCCGAGGATCGGCAGGTCGATCGAACCGGCCACCTCGGCAGCGTGCCGCGGCGACCCGGCCTTGTTCAGGATCACCCCGGCGATCTCGCACCGAAGGGTCAAAGGTCGCCATGCCGTGCACGACGGCGCCGACGGACCGGGAGGCGCGGGAGATGTCGACGACCAGCACGACCGGCGAGGAGGTGAGGGCGGCGACGTGCGCGGTGGAGGCGTACCCGTCGGTGCCGATGCGTCCGTCGTACAGGCCCATCACGCCCTCGACGACGGCCACGTCCGCACCGGCGGCCCCGTGCAGCAGCAGCGGCACGATCCGTTCCTCACCGACGAGGTGCGGGTCGAGGTTGCGTCCCGGTCGACCGCAGGCGAGCGCGTGGT
Source organism: uncultured Actinomycetota bacterium (assembly GCA_963722835.1). Taxonomy (GTDB): domain Bacteria; phylum Actinomycetota; class Actinomycetes; order Propionibacteriales; family Nocardioidaceae; genus Marmoricola. Next base: position 105,085 of record CAVROK010000010.1, on the reverse strand, counting down.
AGCCGGGGTCGATGTAGTCGGGCCCGACCTTGTGCCCGCTGACGACGTGGCCGGCGCGGGTGAGCGCGGCCATCAGCCCCGTGGCGACGGTCGTCTTGCCCTGCCCGGTGGCGGGCGCGGCGATGACGAGTCGTGGCAGGGCTACCACTCGATGCCCTGTCTGGCCCTTCTGGCCGGCGTCCATCGGGTGCTTCACCTTGGTCATCTCGGTGACCAGGTCGGCCACCTCGATCAGCCGGGGGTCGGCGCTGCGGCCGGTGATCACGACGTACTGCCGGCCGGGTCGGTTCGCCGAGCGTCTCGACGACCTCGTCGACGTCGACCCAGCCCCACTTCATCGGGTAGGTGAACTCGTCGAGCACGTAGAGGTCGTGCGTCTCCTCGGCCAGCCGGCGCTTGATCTCCTGCCCAGCCCTCGGCGGCCTCGGTCGCGTGGTCCTCGTCGTCACCCTGCTTGCGCGTCCAGGACCAGCCGGCGCCCATCTTGTGCCACTCGACCGGCCCGCCCTCGCCGGTCTCCTGGTGCAGCTCACCCAGCCGCTCGAGCACGGTCTGCTCGCCGATGCGCCACTTGGCCGACTTCACGAACTGGAAGACGCCGACGTTCCAGCCCTGGTTCCAGCCGCGGATCGCCAGGCCGAAGGCGGCCGTCGACTTCCCCTTGCCGTCGCCGGTGTGCACCATCAGCAGCGGCCGGTTGCGGCGCTGGCGGGTGGTGAGCCCGTCGTCGGGTACGACGAGCGGCTGTCCCTTCGGCATGGTGCTAGCTCCCGTACTTCTCGTGGTGGATGGCTGCCTCGAGCGGGCGCTTCTCGCCGCCAGCCGTGGCGCTCGAGGTCCGGGACGTCCTCGAGGTGGGTCACCGGGCCGACGCACAACCAGGCGATCGGGCGGACCCGCTCGGGGATGCCGAGCAGGTCGCGCAGGAACTCCTCGCGGTAGAACGACACCCAGCCGACGCCGAGGCCCTCGGCGGTCGCGGCCAGCCAGAGGTTCTGGATGGCGAGGCACGTGGAGTACAGGCCGGCGTCGTCGATCGCGTGCCGCCCGAGGACCTGGGTGCCGCCACGCTCCGGGTCGTAGGTGACGACGACGCCGAGGGCGGACTCGAGGATGCCCTCGACCTTGATCCGCGCGAAGGTCTGCTGCCGGTCGGCGGGCAGCGAGGCGGCGTACGTCGCGCGCTCGGTCGCGACGTGGTGCTGGAACCGTTCGCGGGTCGCGGTGTCGCGGACCAGCACGAAGTCCCAGGGCTGGCTGTGCCCGACGCTGGGGGCGGAGTGGGCGGCTTGAAGTATCCGGAGGAGCGCGTCGTCGTCGAGCGGCTGGTCGCTGAACTCGGCACGGACGTCGCGACGGCGCTCGATGACGTCGTACAGGCCGGCAGCCATGGCCGTCATGCCACGCGCTCGTGGACGGCGCCGGTCAGTGCGGCCGCGCTGACCTCGCTGACCGGGACGTGCTCGGCGTGCAGGTGCCGGGCGAGCTCGGCGGCCAGGCCGAGGCGGAAGGACCCGGACTCGCAGTCGACGACGAGCGCGGCGACGTCGCGGCGGGCCAGGTGCGCGGCGGCCTGTCGGGACCGCTCGACGGCTCCTGGGCCGGAGGTCGCGCGGCCGTCGGTGAGGACGACCAGCAGCGGACGACGGCGGGGGTCGCGGACCCGCTCGACCTCGAGCACGCGGGCGGACTCGAGCAGGCCCTCGGCCAGCGGCGTACGGCCCCCGGCGGGGAGCTCGCCGAGGCGCGCGGCCGCGATCTCGACGGAGTGCGTCGGCGGCAGCACCAGCTCGGCGTGGTCGGTGCGGAAGGTGACGAGACCGACCTTGTCGCGACGCTGGTAGGCGTCCAGCAGCAGCGAGAGGATCGCGGTCTTCACCTGCTCCATCCGCTTGCGCGCGGCCATCGAGCCGGACGCGTCGACGCAGAACAGGATCAGGTTGGCCTCGTGGCCCTCGCGGGTCGCCACCCTCAGGTCGTCGCCGCGGAACTGCATCGGGCCGGTACGACGACCGCGGGCGTGCTGGTGGGGCGCAGCGGCCCGCAGCGTCTCGGTCAGGTCGATCGACCCGGTCCCGTCGAGGGGACGGTGCGCGCCGACGCGACGACCCCACTCGGTGATCGCGCGGCTGCGCTTGCCGGCGGCCCCGTTGCCGGTGCCCCGGACGGTGAACAGCCGCGTCCGGTAGGGGTCGTGCGCCCCGACGGTGGTGGCCTGGCTGTCGGCTCCGGTCTGCTGTGGTGCGTCATACGGATTGGTCGCCGGGGGAGCCACATCGTCTGACGTCCCGTCCTGCTGGTCCGGAACGTCATGCGAGTCGGTCGTCGGGGGAGCCGATTCGTCTGACGTCCCGTCGCCGTCGCCTGGTCGCCGTCGTCCCCGTCGTCCCCGTCGTCACCCTCCGGTGGCGGCGGGGGCTCGGGCTCGTCGTCGCCGAGGATCTGGTCGAGCAGGTCCTCGTCGAGGCCGGGGGCGTCGAACGGGTTGCGGCGCCGGCGGTGCGGCAGCGCGAGCCGGGCGGCCGCGCGGATGTCGGCCCTGGTCACCTCGGCGCGGTCGTTCCACGCGGCGTGGGCCATCGCGGCGCGGGCGGTCACGATGTCGGCGCGCATCCCGTCGACCTCGAAGGCGGCGCACACCTCGGCGATCTTGAGCAGTGCCGCGTCGGTCAGGCGGACTCCGCCGACCAGGCGCTGGGCGGCGAGGATCCGCTCGGTCAGCAGCTTCTCCGGCTCGGCGTACTCCGCGGCGAAGGCGTCCGGGTCGGTGTCGTAGGCCATCCGCCGGCGGACCACCTCGACGCGCAGGGCCGGGTCGCGCGGGGCGGCCACCTCGACGGTGAGCCCGAACCGGTCGAGCAGCTGCGGGCGGAGCTCGCCCTCCTCGGGGTTCATCGTCCCGACGAGCACGAACCGGGCGGCGTGCTCGACCGAGACGCCGTCGCGCTCGACGGTCGACCGACCCATCGCCGCGGCATCGAGCAGCAGGTCGACGAGGTGGTCGTGGAGCAGGTTCACCTCGTCGACGTACAGGATCCCGCGGTGCGCCCGGGCCAGCAGGCCGGGCTCGTACTCGGTCTTGCCCTCCGACAGGGCGCGCTCGAGGTGCAGCGAGCCGAGGACGCGGTCCTCGGTCGCCCCGACCGGCAGCTCGACGAGCCGGACCGAGCGCGTCTCGGTCGCGGCGTCCGGGCCGAACGGGCCGTCGGGGGAGAGCGGCGCCGGGTCGCGCGGGTCGCTGGAGAAGCGGTCACCGGCGACGACGTCGATGGGCGGCAGCACCGCGGCCAGCGCACGCACGATCGTCGACTTGGCCGTGCCCTTCTCGCCGCGCACGAGCACGCCGCCGACCTCGGGCGAGATCGTCGTGAGGATGAGGGCCAGCGCCATGTCGTCGGAACCGACCACGGCGGAAAAGGGGTACTGCTGTGGCATGTGGGGCTCCCGCTCGCTCTGCCATGGGACATCGGATGATGCGAAGGCGCGAGGCCGGTCTTCGGACTTCCCCTGTCCCGTCGTTCCTGGAGGACCGGGGTCACCGCAGCGGGCCCTGTGCCGGATTCTCACCGGCTTCCCAGATTCTCCCCTCGGTCCCACGTCACGCTGGGAGACCTCGGGGCACCTCGTGCCTGTCGCCCGTCACGATAGCGTCACCTGACGTGTCCCCGTCCCGCCCCTCTTCCGTGACTGTCGTCGGCCTCGGCGCCGACGGGTGGGCGGGCCTGTCCGAGGCCACGCGCGCACTGGTCACGGAGGCCACGGTGGTGCTCGGCGGGCCGCGCCAGCTGGACCTCCTGCCCGCGGTCCAGGACCAGGTCCGGGAGACGCTCCCGTCGCCGTTGCGCGACGGGCTGCCCGGCCTGATGCAGAAGTACAACGGCCACCGACTCGTCGTCCTCGCGTCGGGAGACCCGTTCGTCTCCGGGATCGGCAGCACCCTCGTGGACCTGTTCGGACCCGACTTCGCCGACGTGATCCCGGCCGTGTCGTCGGTCGCCCTCGCGCGGGCCCGGCTCGGCTGGTCGGCCGAGTCGACGGAGGTCCTGAGCGCGGTGGGCCGGGACGCGCACGTGGTGCTGCGGCACCTGGCCCCCGGGCATCGCGTGCTGGTGCTGTCCTCCGACGAGAGCACCCCGGCGGCGGTGGCGGGGTTCCTCAACGCCCGCGGGTACGGCGCGAGCCGGATGATCGTCCTCGGTGACCTGGGTGCTCCCGACGAGTCACGGGTCGAGGCCACGGCGAACACCTGGGCGGCTCCAGCGCCGCGACTCAACGTGATCGCCCTCGAGCTCAGCGGCCCGCCGCTCGGGTCCTGGGTGGCCGGCCTGCCCGACGACGCCTTCGAGCACGACGGGCAGCTGACCAAGCGCGACCTGCGCACGGGGGCGTTGTCCCGGCTGGCCCCGCAGACCGGGCAGCTGCTGTGGGACGTCGGGGCCGGGGCGGGCTCCGTCGCGATCGAGTGGATGCGGGCCCATCCGACCTGCGCTGCCATCGCGATCGAGTCGGACCCCGACCGGGCGGCCCGGATCGAGCGCAACGCCGACTCGCTCGGCGTGCCCGCGCTCCAGGTGGTGCGCGGCCACGCGCCGGACGCGCTGGCTTCGCTGCCCGACCCCGATGCGATCTTCGTCGGCGGCGGAGCGACGTCGCCCGGACTGATCGAGACCTGCCTGGCGCGTCTTCGTCCCGGCGGGCGGATCGTCGTCCACGGCGTGACGCTGGAGACCGAGGCGCTCCTGGCGGCGATGCACGCGTCGCACGGCGGCGAGCTGACCAGGCACTCCGTCGAGCACGCAGCACCGATCGGTTCGTTCACCGGCTGGTCGCCCGCTCGCGCCATCACGATGTGGGCGTTCTCGCGGTGACCGTGCACTTCGTGGGGGCAGGTCCCGGCGCCGCCGACCTGTTGACCCTCCGTGCCGCCGCGCTGCTGGCCGACGCCGACGTCGTGCTCTACCCGGGCACGTATCTCGACGAGGGGTTCCTCGTGCACGTCAGCCCCGATGCCGACCTCGTCGACACCCAGGACCTCGACCTCGACCAGATCATGTCGCGACTCGTCTCGGCGGATCGCGACGGGCTCGAGGTGGTCCGGCTGGTCTCCGGCGACCCGTCGGTGTACTCCGCGGTGACCGAGCAGGCCCAGCGGCTCGACGATGCGGGAGTGCCCTGGGACGTGACGCCGGGCGTCCCGGCGTACGCCGCTGCGGCTGCGCTCGTCGGTCGTGAGCTGACCGTGCCGCTGGTCGCGCAGTCCGTCGTACTCACCCGGGCGCAGGCGCGCTCGACCGCGATGCCCTCCGGCGAACGGCTCGCAGCGTTCGCGGCGACCGGGGCCACCCTGGTGATCCACCTCGCGATCACCCGGACGCGCGAGCTGATGGACGAGCTGGCGGAGCACTACGGATCCGACTGCCCCGTGGTCGTCGTACACCGCGCGAGCCAGCCCGGGCAGCTCGTCCTCCGGGGCACCGTCGCCGACATCGCCGAGCAGGTCGAGCTCGCCGGCCTCCGCCAGGCCGCCGTCATCCTCGTCGGCCGCGCCCTCGACCCTGGCGACGCGACCCCGTCGTACCTCTACGACCCCGCCCGCGACCGCCAGGCCAAGCGCCGCCCCCGCTGACCGGGCACTCGGTGCACGCTTTTCGACGCCGACCGGGCGTTCGATGTACACGCAACACCGTCGACCGGGCATTCGATGTACCAAGCACGATGATCAGGTCGTGCATCGAGTGCCCGCTCGGCGGACTGTGCCGTACATCCAGTGCCCGCTCGGCGAGTTTGGGCGTACCTCGAGTGCCCGCTCGGCGGAACTTCAGCGGACGTAGCGGGGGGTCCACACCTGGCCGGAGGGAGTACGACGGGTCGAGGTGGCGCCCACGATCAGCAGGCACTTCATGTCGATCGACTCGGCGTCGAGCTCGGCGAGCGTGGTCACCGTGAGGGACTCCTCCGACCGGCCGACGTCGCGGCCGACGACCACGACGGTGTCGGCGGGGCGGTGCTCGAGCAGCAGCTTCTGCGTGGCCAGCACCTGCTCGGTCCGCGAGCGTGAGGCCGGGTTGTAGATCGCCAGCACCAGGTCGGCCTCCGCGATCGCGCGCAGCCGGCGCTCCACGACCGCCCACGGCTTGAGCCGGTCGGAGAGCGAGACCACCGCGAAGTCGGCGCCGATCGGCGCGCCGGCGCGAGCGGCCACCGCCTGCACGGCCGAGAGGCCCGGCAGCACGCGCACGTCCACCGACGCGTAGGCCGGGTCCTCCGCGGCCTCGAAGACCGCCGACGCCATCCCGAACACGCCCGCGTCACCGCCGGAGACGACGGCGACCTTCTCCCCACGCGCGGCCAGCTCGAGCGCGAACCTGGCCCGGTCGAGCTCCACCGTGTTGCCCGACGCGTGCCGGGTCAGACCCGCGCGCTGCGGCACCCGGTTCACGTAGGGCCCGTAGCCGACGACGTGGTCGACCTGCGCCAACGCCGCCGAGACCTCGGGGGTGATCCACTCGTCGGGCCCGGGCCCGAGGCCGACGACGATCAGCTCGGCGACCTCCGTCGAGACGACCGCTGCTGCGAGGGCCGCGCGTCGCCCGCCCGGCTCCTCGTGCAGCGAGTCGCCCGGCACCACGATCAGCGAGAAGTACGGCACCGTCTCGGGGTCGACGTCGGCCACCGGCAGCCAGCGCTGGCCGGGCGTGGACGCGTGCTCGACGTACAGCGCGTGCTCCAGGCGACCGGCCTGCTCCAGTGCCGAGCGTACGGCGGGAAAGGTGCGCCCGAGCTTCATGATGATCGCGCCGTCGGTGTCGGCGAGACGGCGCGCGAGCTCAGGCTCGGGCAGCGTGCCGGGCAGCACGGTGAGCACGTCGGTCTGTCGCACCAGCGGGGAGGAGACCGCGGCGGTCGCGGCGGCGAACGCCGTGACTCCGGGAACGACCTCGGTGGGGAACCGCTCGGAGAGCCGGTCGTGCATGTACATGTAGGAGCCGTAGAACAGCGGGTCACCTTCGGCCAGCAGTACGACGCTCCGCCCGGCCTCGAGGTGTGCCGCGAGCCGCGAGGCGGAGGACTCGTAGAACTCGGCCATCGCTCCGGCGTACCCACCCGGGTGGTCGGTGGTGCCCGTCGTCACCGGGTAGCGGAGCTCCTCCTCGATCACCCCGTCGGGGATCAGGTCGGCGGCGATGCGACGCGCGTGTGACTGCTTCTTCACGCCCGCGTGGTAGGCGACCACGTCGGCCTCGCGGATCAGCCGGGCGGCCTTGAGCGTGATCAGCTCCGGGTCGCCGGGACCCAGCCCGACACCGTAGAAGTGACCGGTCATTCCTGCTCCTGCGCGAGTGCGTTCACGGCCGACGATGCCATCGCCGAGCCGCCGCGGCGACCCCTCACGGTGACGAAGGGGATGTCGATGCCGTGGTCGACGCGCAGGTTGACGAGGGCGTCCTTCGACTCGGCGGCGCCGATGAAGCCGACCGGGCAGCCGACGATCGCGGCCGGACGCGGTGCACCCGCGATCAGCAGCTCCATCAGGTGGAACAGCGCCGTGGGTGCGTTGCCGATCGCGACGACGGCCCCGTCGAGGTGCGGCTCCCACAGGGAGACGGCGGCCGCGCTGCGCGTCGTACCCCACTGCTGCGCGAGGTCCACCGCCCGCTCGTCGCGCAGGAAGCAGCGCACCTCGTTGTCGGCCGGCAGCCGCCCGGCCGTGATGCCCATGGCGACCATGTGCGCGTCGCAGAGGATGTCGGCGCCCGTCATCAGGGCGGTCCTGGCAGCGCCCACCAGCGAAGGATGGAAGACGAGGTCGGGGACGAGGTCGACCTGCCCGGTGCCGTGGATCATCCGCACGGCGACCTTCTCCGCGTCCGGCGGCACGAGGTCCAGCTGGGCCTCGCGGCGGATCGTCGCGAACGACTCCACGTAGATGTCCGGGCCGTGCGCGATGTAGTCGAAGTGCCGCACCGGCTGCTCGATCTGCGTCACTGGTCCTCCTCGCCACCCGGGACGAGGACACCGTGCCACGGCGTCACCACCAGCTCGACGTGCGGGGCCAGCCGCGCGAGCCCGGCGGTGTCGAGCACCCCGTCGGGGACGGCCACGTGGGTGCCGCTGTCGACCACGCCGAACGGCAGGGGAGCGGACAGCACCATCGCGCGCGGGTCCGGGGTGACCGCCGGGACCAGCGCTTGGGACAGCTCGTCGACGTGCCAGGGCGCGTCCGCAGCCTCGCCGCGTACGCCGAGGAAGCGGCGGGCCAGGTCGACCAGGGCCGAGGCCGCGAGGTCGAGGGAGAGCACCGGACCCCACTCGCGGCCCACGCGGAGCTGGGCGTGGGAGTCGTCCAGGGCGATCAGCCCGAGGTCGCAGCTGCGCTCGGCCAGGTCGCCGCGTCCGTCGTCGAGCACGAAGAGGAACCGTCCGGGCAGCCCTGCCAGTGCGGGGTCGTCGCAGAGCAGCCGGTCGAGCTCGCGCGGCCACGGGGCGTACGTCGGTGCGTCCGCCCGCGAGCCCGGTCTCCGGCGAGACCATCACGTTGCGGACCAGCTCGTGGGTCCGGGACGGCAGCAACCCGGTCGCGGCGATCGCCTCGACGACCTCGCCAGGAAGGTCGCCGTCGGTGGCGGGCATCGCGCGCAGCTGGAGGTTCGCCCGCTTGGTGAGGTGCACGTCGCCGTCGCCGTACGTCCGCGCGACCTCGCCCAGCGCGGCGAGCGACTCACCGGAGAGCCGACCGCCGATCAGCCGCAGCCGGACCAGGCCGCCGTCGTCGGCGGGCCATGGACGGAACACACCTGGGCAGCGGTCCCGACGGGAGCGCTGGGGGTGGGCGGTGGGTGCTGGCACGGGAGCCTTCTGCGGTCGCTGTGAGACCGCCGCAGGCTACCAAGCGCTCGGCACACCGATCAGGGCGCGTCCTCCTCGTCGATGACGTGCACCGCGGCTTCCTCCGCGCTCGCGCCGGCACCGTCGATGCCCACGTCCTCGGCGTCGAGGTCCTTCTCGGTGTCCGTGCGCCAGCCCTCGTCCGGCTCGACGAGACGGCCCGCCCGCTCATCGCCGACCTCGGGATCCTCGTCCTGCTCGTCGAGGTCCTCGGCCGCCGCCGCTGCATAGGGGTCAGGCTCCGGCTCCTCCTGCTCGACCCGCTGGTCGATGGTCTCGCCCAGCTCCTCCTCGAGCGGGGTGTTGCCCCACTTCTGGCCGGCCGACCACTTCTCGGGCGGGGAGTACCCCTCGTCCAGCGGCTCCTCGAGTCCGCGGTCGTCGACGAGGCTGTCCTCGCTGCCCTGGGGCTGGTCCTCGTCGTCGACGCTGTAGGCGCCGTAGCTCTCCTTGTCGGACATGCAGTTCCTCCTGGGTCGACGTGCCGTGCACCCGGTCCGTACCCCCGAGGCGTCCGAAGATTCGGAGTCCGTTCCTCGCCCGTTCAGGGTGAGCCCAACGCCGTACGACGCCGCGCAGGATGCCGTGTCGAGGAGAGGAGTCGCCGTGATCAAGGTCATCGAGGGCATGCCCGCCGGCACGACCGGTCTGGAAGCGAGCGGGAAGGTCACCGAGGAGGACTACCGCGACGTGCTCGTCCCGGCCGTCAACGCCGCGATGGAGCGCGGCAAGGTTCGCCTGCTCTACGTGCTCGACGACGAGTTCGAGTACTCCGCGGGTGCCGTGCTCGCCGACACCAAGCTGTGGTTCCACCACCTCAAGGGCTGGGAGCGGGTCGCGGTCGTCTCCGACGCCGACTGGCTCGAGAACGCCGTGAAGGCGTTCGGCTGGATGATGCCCGGCGAGGTGAAGGTGTTCGACGACGACGAGATCGAGGACGCCAAGGACTGGTTGGCGAGGGCACGACGACTGACTTCGTGTCGCGCGGATGCCGGGCAGCGGGGCCGAGCGGTGCGAGACTGCGGCAACGAGTCCGCTCACCGGGAGGAACTGCTCATGAACACTCGGACCATCGCCATCCTCGCCCTCGTCATCGCCGTCGTCATCCTGTTGATCTTCCTGCTCTGAGAAAGGCCCCGGCCTCGGCCGGGGTTGTGAGCCGGCTCACACCGGCCTAGGTTCGTCGCAGCTCGTTTCTGTCCCCGCGGTGAGATCCGCCGCGGGGCCGATCTCAGGAGAAACATGATGCGAATGTTCACGCCTGCGCGCAGAACGGTGGCGGCAACCGCTGCCCTCTGTGTCGCCGCACTGGTCGCCAGCAGCGCCACCGCCGTGGCCAAGGGGCCGGATCCCTCGAAGCAGTCACGCGACTTCCGCAAGGCGGTCACCGTCCGCGGAGTGGCGCAGCACCTCGACGCGCTGCAGTCCGTCGCGGACGCCAACGGCGGCACCCGCGCTTCGGGGACGCCCGGTTACGCCGCGTCGAAGAACTACGTCGTGCAGAAGCTGCGCGCCGCCGGCTACCGGCCGACCGTGCAGGCCTTCGCGTTTCCCTTCTTCGCGGAGAACTCGACGGCCGTGATGGAGCGGACCGCGCCGACGGCCAAGACCTACGCCACCCCGGCGGACTTCATCACGATGACGTTCTCCGGCTCCGGTGACATCACGGCCGACCTGGTCCCGGTCGACACCGACCTTCACCCGTCGACCGACCCCCTCCGGCGACCCAGCGGGTTGCGAGGCAGCGGACTTCGCCGCGTTCCCCGCCGGCGCCATCGCGTTGATGCAGCGCGGCAGCTGCGACTTCGGCGTCAAGGCCGACAACGCCGAGGCCGCCGGAGCGACCGGGGTCGTGATCTTCAACCGCGGCACCGAGTGGTAACGCCGCGACCCTCAACGGCACGCTCGGCGCACGCCGTCGGCATCCCCGCCGTCGGCACCAGCTTCGCCATCGGGCAGGAGCTCGGGGCAGCCGGCACCGAAGCTGCACCTGAAGACCGACACCACCAACGAGACGCGTACGACGTACAACGTGATCGCCGAGACCAAGCGCGGCAACCCCGACAACGTCGTGATGGCCGGTGCGCACCTCGACAGCGTCGAGGAGGGCCCGGGCATCAACGACAACGGCTCCGGCTCCGCGACGATCCTCGAGGTCGCCGAGCAGCTCGCGAAGGTCAAGAAGCCGGCGAACAAGGTGCGTTTCGCATGGTGGGGCGCCGAGGAGCTGAACCTCCTGGGCTCCGACCACTACGTCACCGACCTCGCGGACAACAACCCCGACGCGCTCGGTGACATCGCGCTCTACCTGAACCTCGACATGGTCGGCTCGCCGAACTTCGTGCGCTTCGTCTACGACGGCGACAACTCGACCGGCGAGGGCGCGGACGGTCCCGAGGGCTCGGCGGAGATCGAGCAGCTGTTCACGAAGTACTTCGCCAGCCAGGGCCTGGCCACCGAGGAGACCCCGTTCGACGGTCGCAGCGACTACGGCCCGTTCATCGCGAACGGCGTCCCCTCCGGAGGTCTGTTCACCGGTGCCGAGGGCATCAAGACGGCCGAGCAGGCGGCGACGTACGGCGGGACGGCTGGTGCGGCGTACGACCCCTGCTACCACCAGGCCTGCGACACGCGCGCCAACATCAGCATGCCGGCGCTCGACCAGATGTCCGACGCCACGGCCCACGCCGTCTACGTGCTCGCGAAGAGCACCAAGGCGGTCAACGGCCAGGGCAAGGGTCACACGGCGAAGGGCATGGCCAAGTCGGGCCTGGCGCGCAGCGACGCGCACGGGTCAGGTCCAGCCGCTGACAGCGAGAACCCGCCGGCGCATCGCTGTGCCGGCGGGTTCCGGGCAGGCGGTGATGGGTCGGCCCGCGCGGGTACCGACGGCGGGTGACTGCTGAACGCGCACACTCCGACGGCCTGGAGAACCCGTCACGTGGGCCGGGCCTGATGTTCGGGGTCGGTCTCGGCGGCTTCGTCGACGGCATCCTGCTGCACCAGATCCTCCAGTGGCACCACATGGTCAGCGCCACGGACGAGTCATCCGCCCACCGACCTGGCCGGCCTGGAGGTGAACACGCTCGCTGACGGCTTCTTCCACGCGTTCACGTGGTTCATGGTGCTCGGCGCATCGATCGTCACGATCGCCCTGTGGCGACAGGGCCGGCTGGCGCCGAGCTGGAGGTTCCACGCGGGCGGGGTGCTGATGGGGTGGGGGCTGTTCAACCTCGTGGAGGGACTGGTGGATCACCAGCTGCTCGGCATCCACCACGTGCGCGACGACCTGGGCGGTCCCTTGAGCTGGGACCTCGGTTTCCTGGCCGTGAGCGTGCTCCTCGTGCTGCTCGGAGCGTGGCTGCAGCGACGCTCACTCACGCTGAGAACCCGCTGACACCGCGCCTGCCTCATCGGCAGGGGGGCTGGCCGCACGTCTGCCCGCACGGATCGCGCGGGCACCTCCGCCCGGTGTGTGCCCAGCCCGATGGCCGTGCACTCCCCGCTCACGTGTGCTGGTCGGGAGCCACCAGATCGGTGGCGCACACCCCACCACAGGAGTAGCACCATGATCGATTCGGATCCTCGTCCCGGTGTGGCCGTCAGGCCCCACTCACCCCTCGCTCGTCTGGCCGGGCCGTTGGCCGTGGCCGCGGGCGTCCTCATGGTCGGCGCCCAGCTCGTGATGCTGCCGTTCGACCCTCAGGACCACATCGCCACGACGACCGCGCCTGCGTTCCAGATCGGCGGAGTCGTCTACATGGCCGGCTTCGTCGCGCTGATGCTGTTCGCGGTCGCCTCGCACGCCTGGCAGGAGCGGAGCTCCGGCAAGCTCGGCGTCATCGCGACGCTGGCTGCCCTCATCGGCACCATGATGCTCGGTGGCGACCTCTGGTTCGAGACGTTCGCCGTCCCGTGGCTCGGCGACGAGGTGCCCACCGCCTTCGACGCCGAACCGACCGTCCTGCTGGCGCTGGGCGCCATCTCCAGCTACCTGCTGTTCGCCCTCGGCTGGGTGCTCTACGGCATCTCCAGCTTCCGCGCCCGAGTGTTCCCTCGGTGGATCGCGGTCGCGATCGTGGTCGGCGGCGTCCTGGGCTTCAACGCGCTGTTGTCGCCCTGGGTCGTGCCGCTGGGCCTGGCTGTCGCTGCGCTCGGCGTGTGGATGATCCGCGCGCAGCGTCGCGAGTCCCAGGGAGCCGAGCCCGCGCCTTCGCTGGTGGGGGCCGGGGTCTGACTACCTGGGCCGCCACGCGGGGTTGTAGCCGCGGGCGAGATACCTGCGGTCCGTGCCGTCCGGCCGGATGGTGACGACCAGGGCCGGGCTGCCGGAGGTGACCACGAGACGGCCGCCGCCGGGGGCCCAGTCCGGGTCGCTCTTGCATCCCGGGACCCGACGCCGCGGGGTGCCGTCGGTGTTGGCAATGACGATGGTCCTGCAGTTCAACCCCTCCGAGTAGGCGATCCGCTGGCCGTCGGGTGCCCACGCAGGCGAGCCCTCGTAGACGCCCGGCGTGTTCATCAGGGGGCGGAGCCCCGTGCCGTCCGTCCGGACCATCCAGAGCTCGTAGTCGGCGAGCTCGTGGGGATTGCTGTCGTCGATGTCGTACGCCGAGAAGATCAGCCGCTGGCCGCCCGGTGACCAGTCAATGGTGACAGGGATCCACCTGTCCCCGCTGAACAGGCGCAGCCGGACGAGCTTGCGGGACTTCAGGTGGTAGATGGCCACGTCGTGCACCGTCTCGGCGCGGTTGTGCATCGTGACCGCGATGCGCCGACCACCCGGAGCCCACGCGAGGTCGGAGAAGGTGCGGATTTGGCCGCCGTTCAGCAAGGTGCGCTTGCCCGTGCCGTTCGGACGCATCACCCTCAGGTAGCGGTAGGTGTCCACGCCGCCCGTCAGGTAGGCGATCTGGTTTCCGGACGGTGCCCAGGTGGGGCTGGAGGCATAGCCGCCCTTGCGGGTCAGCCGCTGGTGGTGGCGGCCGTTCAGGTCCACGCTGAGGATCCCGTGGCGGGGATAGTCCCCCACGTACACGACGCGGCCACGGGGCGCCTTGGCGGCATCAGCAGGGAACGCGGTGAGCAGGAGGGCAGCGACGGTCGTGACGACGAGTCCTGTCGACCAGGTTCGAGATCTCATGCCGGGCCCTCCTCGAGGTCTGACTACCTCGGCCGCCACACGGGGTCGTAGCCGCTGGCCAGGCGTCTCGGGCCCGAGCCGTCGGGTCGGATGATCGTGACGGAGTTGCCAGCCGCGACCACGAGACGGCCGCCCCCGGGCGCCCAGTCCGGACCGCCCTTGCATCCCGGGACCCGGCGCCGTGGGGTGCCGTCGGCGTTGGCGATCACGATTGTCGAGCAGTTGAACCCCTCCGAGTAGGCGATGCGCTGACCGTCGGGTGCCCACACGGGTGCGAACTCGAGACGGGTCGTGTTCGTCAGCTGCCGCAGCCCGGTGCCGTTGGGCCTCACCGTCCAGAGCTCGGAGGCACCGATGTCGTGCGGGTTTCCGTCGAGCTCGTAGGCGGAGAGGATCAGCCGTTGGCCGTCCGGGGACCAGTCGATGTGCCACGGGATCCAGGCGGTCCCGTCGAACAGGCGCAGCCGGGTCAACTTGCGGGACTTCAGCGTGTAGATGGCCACGTCGTGCACGTTCTCGGCGCGGTTGTGCATCGTGACCGCGATCCGACCCGCGCGCGGAGCCCACGCGAGGTCGGTGAAGGTGCGGGCGCGCCCGCCGGTCAGCAACGTGCGCTTGCCCTTGCCGTTGGGACGCATCACGCGGAGGTCGCGGTACGGCGAGGGAACGCCGACACCGCTGCCGGCGACAACCCTGAGGTAGGCGAGCTGGTTCCCGGACGGCGACCAAGCCGGACTGACCGCATCGGAGCCCTTCGCGGTCAGCCGCTGGTGGTGTCGACCGTTGAGGTCCACGCTGAGGATTCCGTCGCTGAGCCCCACGTACGCGACGCGGCCACGGGGCGCCTTGGCGGCATCGGCAGGGACAGCGGTGAGGAAGAGGGCGGCGACGGTCGTGAGGACGAGTCCTGTCGACCAGGTTCGAGATCTCATGTGGGGCCTCCCCCTACAGGAAAGCAGAAACCCGCTGGGTCAGCGGGCTGACCAGCGGGTTTCTTTCGGTGGGCAGGGGCGGGGTCGAACCGCCGACCTTCCACTTTTCAGGCGGACGCTCGTACCAACTGAGCTACCTGCCCTCACCGTTCTCCGGCTGCCCTGGTGGGCCTTCCGGAGACGTCGCGGAACTCTACCGGATGCGTTGGGAGCGACGAAAACGGCTAGGGAGGAGAGGTCCGGGCGCGCAGCCAGGACAGTGTTCCGGGCTCGACGTGGCGCAGCTTCGGGGTCGCGGCGAGCGGTGCGACGAACAGCGCGGCGTCCTCGGCGAGCGCCCACTTCAGCTCGTGGAAGACCCGCGACAGGGTGTCCTCGCTCTCCACGAGCAGAAGGCCCGGAGCGGCGACGCGCAGCTCGGTCCAGGGACCGGGCAGGTGGGGCTCCGGCAGCTCGGAGACCCACGCGACGTAGACCGTCATCCGCGACGTCCGGTGAGCCGGCGTACGCGATGGTGCGCGAGGGCCGCGCGCGCGGCGTTCATGCCGGCGGCGCCGTGGACCCCGCCGCCGGGGTGGGCCGAGGCGGAGCCGAGGTAGAGACCGGGTACGCCGGTCTCGGCCCGCCCCAGACCCGGGACCGGCCGGAAGATGAGCTCCTGGTGCAGCTGCGAGGTGCCACCGTTGATGGATCCGCCCACCAGGTTGGCGTTGCGGTGCTCCAGCTCGGCAGGCCCGAGGACGCGACGCCGCGTCACCAGCGATCCGAAGCCCGGAGCGAGGCGCTCGAAGCGCGCCTGCATCCGGTCGGCGAAGCGTTCGAGGTCGTCGTGGTCCCAGACCCCGCGGAGGCCCTCGTCGCCCGCGTCGCCGCGCGACTGCTGCGGGACATGGGTGTAGGCCCACATCGACTCGGTGCCGGCGGGCGAGCGTGTCGGGTCGGTCGTGGTCATCTGTCCGGCCAGCATGAACGGACGCGCCGGGATGAGTCCCGCCGAGACCTGGCCGAGGGCCTCCGTCATGTCGACGACGCTGTCGGCCACGTGCAAGGTCCCGGGGGCCTTGGCCGGAGTGCTCGCCCACGGCACCGGACCGCTGAGAGCCCAGTCGACCTTGATCGTCGACGGGTCGAGCTCGAAGGAGCGCATGCCGCGGCGGACCCGGTCGGGGACGTCGGAGGGGGTCGAGCAGGTCGCCGTACAGCCTGGGCGCGACGACCGCGGCGACGACGGCCCGGGTGGCGTCGAAGGCTCCGCTTGCCGTGTGCACGGTGCGCGCCCGGCCACCGCTGGTCGAGATGTGCTCGACCGGACTGTCGCAGCGGATCTCTCCCCCCAGCGAACGGAACCGGCGCGCGAGGGCCTGCGTGAGCTCCCCGGCGCCACCTTGGGGGGCGGGGAAGCCGACGGTCTGTCCGAGCATGGTCATCAGCAGGGCGAACAGTCCGGAGCCGGGTGAGTCCAGGGGGATGTCGGCGTGGCCGGCGTTGCCGGCCATCAGGAGCCGTGGCGCCTCGCCGGCGAACTTCGTCCTGGTGAACCCCAGCACCGGGGTGAGCAGGTCGCGCACGAGCTGCAGACCGCCCGCGGCCGGGAGCCGGGCGAGACCGCCGATCGCAGCGCGCACGGGTGGGAACGGGGTGAGCAGGCCGGTGATCAGGTGGGTGCCGATCACGTCCCACTGCCGGCACACCTCCAGCCAGGCCTCGCCGTCGCCGGGGTGCTGGCGCTCGAGTCCAGCGGCCGTGACCTCCCGGTCCCGGTCCAGCAAGGCCCACGACCCGTCCGGAAGGGGATGGCCGAGCACCGCCGGCGCGTGTCGCCAGACCAGGCCGTGGTCCTCGAGGTGGAAGGACTTGATCGTGGGCGAGGCGGCCGCGAGCGGGTAGAAGGCACTGAACGTGTCGTGCACGAAGTCGGGGTCCAGATCCCTGTCGCTGCGTACGGCGCCGCCGACGTCCGACTGGCCCTCGAGGACCAGCACCGACCAGCCGGCGTCGGCGAGATGGTTGGCGGCGACCAGACCGTTGGGACCCGAGCCGATGACGATGGCGTCGTAGGAGCTCACGACCGGGTCAGGCTCGGCGTTCGGCCAGGTAGGCCAGCCGGCGCAGGCTCTCGGTGTTGCGCCAGACGATCCCGGGAGCACGCACCGGCTTGGGGACCAGCGTGCCGGGCGGTGTGGCTGCGTCCTCGCTCATCACGACACGGGTGCCCGCGCCCTGCGCGGTGAGCTCGAGTCGCACGTTGGCCTCGCCCAGGAGCGGCCAGGCCTTGGCGCGGAGGGCCGAGCGACTGGTGCGGCTCGCAGTCGACGACCTCGGTGTCGTCGTCGATGAGCAGCGGCCACAGACCGACCGAGTGGTGGATCCGCGTCCCCGTGGTCGGCCAGCCGTCGTCGACCTCCCGCATCCGCGAGGCCCCGACCACCCAGAGGGGGTAGAGCCAGCCGTCGGCGAGCACGTCCCAGACGCGCTCCGGGGTGGTGTCCATGACGCGTTCGACGGTGGTCATGTCGGTGAACGTACCCGGCTGGCCAGGCGGCACGCGCCTGGTGACCAACGTCTCCCGGGAACGACACCAGCCCCGGCCGAATGACCGGGGCTGGAGGTGCTGGCGACCCCGACGGGACTCGAACCCGCGGCCTCCGCCGTGACAGGGCGGCGCGCTAACCAACTGCGCTACGGGGCCTGGATCGTGCTGCTTCTGCTCTGGAAGCGAAGCCACGGAATGCTAACCCATAGGGGTGCCGCGTTCCGAATCGAGCCCGGTCCGGACCCGGCTCCGCACCCCCAACGGGATTCGAACCCGTGCTACCGCCGTGAAAGGGCGGGGTCCTGGGCCGCTAGACGATGGGGGCCCTGCCGTGCCCGGCTGGCCGAGCGCGACTCGGAAGAGTGTAGGGGACCGGTCGGTCACGCGTAGCCGAGGTCGTGCAGTGCCTCGTCGTCGATGCCGAAGTGGTGCGCGATCTCGTGCACGACCGTGATCCGCACCTCGTCGACCAGCTGCTCGGGGCTCTCGCACATCCGCAGCAACGGCCCGCGGTAGACGAAGATCCGGTCGGGTGCGAAGAAGGTGTAGGTGCTGTCCCGCTCGGTCAGCGGCACTCCGTCGTACAGCCCCAGGAGGTCGGGATCGTCCGGAGGTGGCTCCGGCTCGACGAGCACGACGACGTTGTCGATCAGCGCCGCGAGCTCGGGCGGGATCCCGTCGAGCGCCTCGGCCACGAGCTCCTCGAACTCCTCGTCGCTGACCTCCATGCCGCTCACGCCACGTGCTCCACTGAGGGCGCGAGCGTGGCGGGCAGCCGCTCGTAGCCACGCAGGATGCGGGTCGACCGTCGCTCGGTGCCGGGCTCGAGCGCCAGGTCGGGGAAGCGCTCGAGCAGCGTCCTCAGCCCGATCTCCCCCTCCATCCGCGCGAGTGCTGCGCCGAGGCAGTAGTGCCGACCCGCGGAGAAGGACACGTGGTCGCGGGCGTTCGCGCGGGCGACGTCGAAGAGCGCAGGGTCCGCGAAGACCTCGGGGTCGCGGTTGGCGCCGGCGAGCAGGGTGGTGACGACCTCGCCCTTCTTGACCGGCACTCCGTGGACGACGGTGTCGGCCCGGCACAGCCGACCGGTCAGCAGCACGGGCGGGTCGATCCGGAGGATCTCGTCGACGGCGTTGGGCCACAGCGACGGTTCGTCGCGCAGCCGCTGCAGCTGGTCGGGGTGCTGCGTGAGCAGGGCGATGCCGTTGCCGAGCAGGTTGACGGTGGTCTCGAAGCCCGCTGCCAGCACGAGCCCCGCCGTGGCCTTGAGCTCGGCGTCGTCGAGGCCGACACCCTCCTCCTGCACGCGGACGAGCTGGCTCATCAGGTCGTCGCCCGACTCGCGCCGCAGCTTGGCGAGGTGCGCGTCGAGCCAGGCCTCGAACTCCTTCAGCCCGCGCTCCACCCGGCGGAACTGCCGGAAGCCGAGGCCCAGGTCGAGGCTGGGCGCGGCGGCGTTCCCGAAGTCGAGCACCCGCTCCCGGTCCTCGGGGGGTACGCCGAGGACCTCCGCGATCACGGTCACCGGCAGCTGGCTGCAGTACGCCGAGACGAGGTCCACCGGCCGGGTCGGGTCGAGTCCGTCGAGCAGCTCGTCGGCGATCTGCTGCGTGCGCTCGCGCAGTCCCTCCACCGCACGGGCCGTGAAGACGCGCGTCACCAGCTTGCGGTAGCGGGTGTGGTCCGGCGGCTCGCTGACCAGCAGGGACGGGGGCTGGAGCGGCCCCAGCTGACCGGGTTCGGCGGCCCAGGTGGCGACCCGTCCCAGGAACCCCTCGGTGGGCTCGAAGATCCCGGTGCGGAAGTCGGGGCTGGTCAGGACGTCCCGGACGACCGGCAGCGTCGCCGTCATCAGCGCGAACTTCGAGCGGTGCAGCGGCCCGCTCGCGCGGACCTCGTCCGCGAGGCCCTGGAGCTCCTCGCCGTCACCCGAGACACCGCCGGTGATCAACCGCCCCTGCACGTCACCGCGTCGCGCGGCGACCCTCATCAGCACGCTCGGCAGCCCGTGGGCCAGCGCCCAGCGGACGGTGGGCTTGATGGGCTCCAGCCGCGTCATGGCGCTCCTGCCGTCGGAGGTGTGGTCACCCCGAGTGTGCCGGACCGGCGGTCACGTCGTACGGCGGGAGGGGCGGTCCTCCGGACATGCGAATGTGGCGGGTGAGCCGTCAGAACGGCTCACCCGCCACACCTGCGACATTCGCATGTCGCCCGGGCGGTCCCCCCGCAACCGCCGACTCCCGAGGCTCAGGCCGCGACCGGGCGCTCCTCGCGCTGGGGCAGCGGGGCGGGGTGCGAGTTGGTGCCCATGAAGTTGTTGGGCAGCGACAGGCGGATCACCTTGTGCCAGGCCGAGGCGACCTGACGGGGCAGCGAGCCGGTCGTGTACTCGAGGCCGTAGCGCTCGAAGACGTCCTTCACCTTGGGCGCGATCTCCTTGTAGCGGTTGCTGGGGAGGTCGGGGTAGAGGTGGTGCTCGATCTGGAAGGACAGGTTGCCGGTCATCATGTGCATCGCGTTGGAGCCGGAGATGTTGGCCGAGCCGAGCATCTGGCGGACGTACCACTCGCCCTTGGACTCACCCTTGATCGAGTGCTTCTCGAAGGTCGCCACGCCCTCGGGGAAGTGGCCGCACATGATCACCGAGTGGGTCCACAGGTTGCGGACCACGTTGGCGGTGAAGTTCGCGGTGATCGTGTGGAAGAACGACGGCCCCGACAGCAGCGGGTGCACGACGTAGTCCTTGGTGACCTGGCGACGGATCTTCCGCCCGGTCGCGCGCAGCTTGGCCTTGAACTCGGGGGTCTTGGTCAGCTTGCGCTTGATCGCCTTGCCGAGCTCGAGGTCGTAGGCCGCGATGCCGTACTCGAAGAAGCAGGCGTTGATGAAGTTCCACAGCGGCTGGGCCAGGTAGATCGGGTGCCAGCGCTGGTCCTCGTCGACGCGCATGATGCCGTAGCCGAGGTCGTTGTCCTTGCCGACGACGTTGGTGAAGTTGTGGTGCAGCTCGTTGTGCGAGTGCTTCCACTGCTCGGCCGGCGAGGCGTTGTCCCACTCCCAGGTGGTCGAGTGGATCTTCGGGTCACGCATCCAGTCCCACTGGCCGTGCATGACGTTGTGGCCGATCTCCATGTTCTCGAGGATCTTGGCGACCGACAGGCCCGCCGTACCGACGAACCAGGCCGGCGGGAACAGCGAGAACAGCAGCACGGCGCGCGAGCCGAGCTCGAGCTTGCGCTGGGTGTCGATGACCTTGCGGATGTACGCCGCGTCGCTCGCGCCGCGCTTCTCGACGAACTCGGCGCGGATCGCGTCGAGCTCGCGGCCGATCTCCTCGATGTCCTCGGGGGAGAGGTGGTCGATCGGGCTGGTGGGCTTCTTCTGCAGGACGGTCATGGTGATCTCCTCTGTCGTGGTGGGTCAGTGGTCGATCTGGCAGCTGCCGGCGGCAGCGTTGATGCAGGTCTGGATGCGGACGCCGTCACCCTCGACGGCGGTGGTGATCTCTCCGGTGCGCAGGTCACGCACGGTGCCCTCGCGCATCGGCAGGACGCAGCCGTAGCAGATGCCCATGCGGCACCCGCTCGGCATGAGTACGCCGGCCTCCTCGGCCTGCTCGAGGATCGGCCGGTCGCCGGTCGCCTCGAGCTCGGTGCCGTTCTTCAGGAAGCTGACGGTGCCGCCCTCGCCGACCACCAGGGGGGTGACGCGGAACTGCTCGGTGAGCAGCTTGAGCCCGCGCTCCTCGTGGTGGCCCTCGAGGGCGTCGAGCAGGCCGGCCGGCCCGCAGGCGAGGGTGGTGCGCTCCCGCAGGTCGGGGACCAGCTGCTCGAGGTCGTTGACGTCGAGGAGGCCGTGCTCGTCGTCGTACCTCGCGACGAGCTTGATCATCCCGGCCTCGTCGAGCGAGCGGAGGTTGTCGATGAAGATCGAGTGCGGCTCGCTGGGCGCGACGTGCACGACGGTGATGTCGAAGTTCGCGCTGCGCGGGAGCCGCACGGCGCCGGAGTCGGCGACGGGGAACAGGTTGCGCAGCATCCCGATGACGGGCGTGATGCCGGAGCCGGCCGTGACGAACAGGAACTTCCCGCCCTCGGGCGGCAGCACGAACTCGCCGGCCGCCTGCTCGAGGTGGACCAGGGTCCCGGGGCGGGTGTCACGCACGATGTGGTTGCTGACCTTGCCGTCGGCGACCGCCTTGACCGTGATCGAGATGTAGCCGTCGGCGCGGGGGCCGTGGGTCAGCGAGTAGGCGCGCCACAGGCGGACACCGTCGACGTCGATCCCGACGCGGACGTACTGGCCGGGCACGTGGCCCGCCCAGTCGGCGCCGGGCTTGATCACGAGGGTGGCGGCGTCCTCGGTCTCGGGCGTCGACCGAGACGACGCGGCCGCGCAGCTCGGCGCCACGGCGGAGCGGGTTGAACACGTCGAGGTAGTCGGCAGGGACGAGCGGAGTCGCGGCCAGCTCGGCGAGGCGCAGGGCGCCTTCTCGGATGGACCGGCCGAGGGCAGACGGACCCCATGCGTCGCCTGCGGGGTAGGTCGTCGAGGCCATGTATCTAGACTGATGTGAAAACCGGCTAAAGTCATGACCGGAGCGCGTGAATCGGACCCGCTCTTTTGTTCGCAGAGGATGAAAAATGGCTCCTGAGGTGACGCCCACCACGCTCCTGCTCCGAAAAGACACCGTCACGGAGCTGCAACGCATCCTGCCCGACGTCGCCGAGGGCACCGTCGCGGCCATCATCGACGACGTCCCGAGCTACTCCGACGCGCTCAGCGGACCCATGGGCGAGACCATCCGGGTCGCCGTGGAGACGGCGCTCGGCGGGTTCGTCCAGCTGGCCGCCCGCTCGCAGGGCGAACGGGCCCAGCAGCCCCCCGCGCTCGCGGTCGACGGCGCCTACCAGCTGGGTCGCGGCGAGGCCCGGAGCGGCCGCACCGTCGACGCCCTGCTCTCGGCGTACCGCATCGGCGCGCGGGTCTCCTGGCGCGAGCTCTCGTCCGCGGCCGTGCGCACGGGCGTCGACGCCGGCAGCCTGGTGCTGTTCGCCGAGCTGGTCTTCGCCTACATCGAGCAGCTCTCGGCGGCGAGCCTGGCCGGGCACAACGACGAGCTCGAGACCACGGGTCGCGTCCGCCAGCGGTTGCTGGAGCGCCTCGCGCAGCACCTCGTCGACGGCTCGCCGCCGGAGGCGGTCGAGGCGGCGATCGCCCGCGCGGACTGGACGCCGCCGCGCACCCTCACGGCGGTCGTGGTCGCCGAGTCCCAGGTGCGCAGCGTGCTCGGCGCGGTGTCGGCCGAGACGCTGCAGGCGACCGAGGAGGCCGAGGGGATGGCCCTGCTCCTGGTCCCGGACGTCCACGGTCGCGCCCGGCGGTCGCTGCTGCGGACGCTCGACGGCAAGGGCGCGGTGGCCGGTCCGGCTCGACCGTGGGCGCAGGTGGGCGAGTCCCGGCAGCGAGCCCTGCGCGTCCGCGGCCTCGGGCTCGGCACCGACAGCGAGGAGCACCTCGCCGAGCTGGTGCTGACCGCCGACCCGAGCGCGTACGCCGACCTCCGTGCCCGCGTCCTCGCACCCCTCGACAAGCTGCGCGACTCCAGCGCCGAGAAGCTGACCGAGACCCTCCGCTCGTGGCTGCTCCACCACGGCCGCCGCGACGCCGTGGCCGCCGAGCTGTTCGTGCACCCGCAGACCGTCCGCTACCGGATGGGCCAGCTGCGCGAGGTCTTCGGCGACCGGCTCGAGGACCCCCGCAGCATCCTCGAGCTCACGTTGGCGCTCGGCCTGCTCCCGGAGTCTCAGACGTCGGAGTAGGCGAGGTCGCCCGCGACCCAGGTGGCCGCGACGGTCATCGCGCGGAGGTGGGCGGCCTGCTCGGCGGAGGAGCCGGCGGGCAGGGGGTCGGCGTCGAGCAGGGCGAGGTCGGCCGGGTGGCCGGGAGCGACGGTGCCCCACCCGTCCGTGCTCGCTCCGAGCGCCTCGGCCGGGGAGAGCGACTGCTCGGGGTGCCACGGGTCGCGCTCGTCGGCGCTGCGGTGGACCGCGGCGGCGATCGCCAGCCAGGGGTCCAGTGGTGACACCGGCGCATCGCTGCCGAGGGCCAGCTCGACGCCGTCGTCCTGCAGCCAGCGCAGCGCGAAGCACCGCTCGGTGCGGTCGGGCCAGAAGCTCTCGGTGAGGTCGCGGTCGTCGAGCAGGTGGGCCGGCTGCACGCTCGCGCGTACGCCGAGCCGGGCCATCGCGCGCGAGTCCTCGCGACCGATCAGCTGGGCGTGCTCGATCGAGCCGCGTGCCCGGGTCACCTCGAACTCCTTGAGCGCCTGCTCGACAGCGGCGTCGCCGATCGCGTGGATCGCCACCTCGAGGCGGTGCCGGTTGGCCGCCTCCATCACGTGCCGCAGCCCCTGGCTGGTGATGTTGGGTGCACCGGTGCCGCCACCGTTGGCGTACTCCGAGCAGCACCACGCGGTGCGGGTGTTCAGCGACCCGTCCGAGATGATCTTCAGCGGGCCCATCGTCACGAGCGGGCTGCACCCGGGCATCGGCTCGCCGGTGCGGACCTTGTGGGCGAGGAAGTCGTCGAGCGTGTCGACGTACGCCCCCACGCGGATGCGGAGCAGGCGGGCGCCGCCGGCGTCGCGCTCGGCCCAGGCGGAAGCGCCCTGGTCGAACTCGAGGTCGACCAGCCCGGTCACGCCCTTGGCGGCGGCCTGCTGCATCGTGTGCAGGTAGGCGTCCGGCGCGGTGCCGTCGGCACCCACGACCGCGGCCAGCCGCGGGTAGACCCGGAACCACTCGGTCTCGCTGACCATGGTGTCGCGCTCGGGCAGACCGAGCCCACGCTGCGCGACGGTGTTGACCCACGCGTGGTGCCCGTCGCCGCTGATCAGCACGACCGGACGCACCCCGGTCACCTCGTCGAGCTCCGCCACGGTCGGCTGGCGCAGCCACGACGCGGAGCGGTGCCCCCACCCGACGATGGGGACGTCGGGGCCCTCGGCGATCCGGGTCGCGACCCGACCCAGTGCTTCCTCGACCGAACGGGTGCCGTTCAGGTCCAGTCGCAGGGTCGCGAGCGTCCACTGCCCGAGGTGCACGTGCTGGTCCCACAGTCCCGGGACCAGCCAGCGACCGTCGGCGAGCACCTCCTCGGTGCCGCGCGGTCGGTCGAGTGCCAGGCCGACCTCGACCACGCGTCCTGCCTCCACCCGCACGTCCACGGGACCGGGAGGGGCCGTGTCACCGCGCAGCGGCACCAGCCGCACGTCGCGGAGCACGAAATCGGACATGGGGCCACGCTAGGACAGGACCGTGGCGACCACGTGCCCCAGGGTCGCCATGGCGAGGCAGCCGGCGATCGTGACCGTGACGTACGCCGCCCCGCGACGCCGGCCGCCGTCGACCGCCTGCACCGCGAAAGCCGAGTACGTCGTCAGCCCGCCGCAGAATCCGGTGCCGAGCAGGGCCAGGGCATCGCCGTCCACGACACCTCCGACCAGCGCGCCCAGGACGAGCGACCCGGCCAGGTTGACCAGCAGCGTCCCCCAGTGGCGCCGCCGGTCGAGCCAGTGGCTCATCAGGAACCGCAGCGGGGCACCGACCGCGGCACCGAGCGCGACGAGGAGGCCGGTCACTCGTTCCACCGGGCGGTCGTCGGCCGCTGCCCGCTCGGCGGCCGTGGTCAGCCGGTCCACGAGCAGTACGGCGATCAGCGCGGCCGCCAGCGTCCCGAGGCAGTACGCCGCTGCGATCGCGACGTGGTCACCGCGAGCGAGCGTCACGGTCTCGACCGAGGCGGCCGACATCGTCGTGAAGCCGCCCAGCAGTCCGGGTCCCACCAGGACGCCGAGCCAGGCGCCGCTGCCGACGGGCGAGGGCCAGCGGGAGCGCCGCGAGGAGCGCGCAGCCGATCACGTTGATCAGGAAGGTCGTCCACGGGAACTGACCTGCCGAGGCAGGGAAGGCGTTCTGGAGGCCCCACCTCGCGACGGCGCCGACGGCGCCACCTGCCGCGGTCAGGAAGCAGCCGAGGAGAACGGGGACCGGATCGGGTCCGGTCCGGGGGGTTGCCGCCATCGCGGACGAGCCTAGACGGCGTCCGACATCGCCGTGGGGCCGTCCCAGCGGGTCGGTGCCTCGCCCCGGCCCTGTCGCTCGAACTCGCTGAAGTACCAGTCCTGCAGCTGCGACGAGCACGTCGGGAGGACGAAGGGCGAGCAGGTGGTCGCTGGAGAACGCCTGGTAGACCTCGTCGAGCAGGTCGCGGATCCGGGCCATCGTCGCGGGCGTGCTCAACGGCACCTCGTAGTCGAGGTCGATGCTCGCGATGCCGCGGGCGATGGCCTCGTCGAGACGGCTGATGCCGGCGCTGGAACGGCGCTCCCGGTCGGCCTGCACGAAGATGTCGGTGATCCTGGTCGCCAGCGGGTAGTCGTCGGGGGCGGTCATCGCGAGCAGGCGCAGCTCGCGGCGTACCTCGAAGTGGTAGCGGCGCAGCTCGCCGAACAACCTGGCCGGGACGCCGAGCAGGTGCATGGTCATCCGGTCGCCCTCGAGGATCTCGGGCCCGTCGGCGAGGTCGGGGTCGAAGGTGAAGACCTCGCCCTCGAGGTGCTCCTCGATCCGGGCGTCGCGGCTGGGCTCGAACCAGACCGACTTGCTGCGACCGTCGTGGGCGAGGTCGGAACCCCACCGGCTCGACATCATCGCCACCAGGTCGAGACCACGCCCGAAGGTCGTGACGTTGAAGTCGTCGACCTCCTCCGGCTCGGGAGCCACGGGTGCGCGTTGCGGCGGGACCGGCGAGGAGTCGACGACCTCGATCCGCGGGTGGTCGACGGTGCCCCGGACCCGGACGGACAACGGCGGCTGGGAGTGGATCAGGGCGTTCGTGACGAGCTCGGAGACACCGAGCTGGGCCGCGTCGACGAGGTCCTCCCGACCGATCTCCGAGAGGATTTTGGACACCCACGAGCGCGCGAGCTTCACCGATGGGGGACTCGCGGGGAGCACCAACGAGCGCTTCGTCAGGGGCACCGTCCTTGCTCCTGTGGAGGGCCGTGGAGTGCGGACGACACTCCCGGGTTCAGCAAAAGATTAGGGGAATGGGACCGCGTTCGGCACTCATGTGCGATCAATTTCAATCGACCAGTTTCAGAAGCGCATTTTCGACGACCTCGGCCATCGAGGGGTGGATCCAGTACTGATTTCGTGCCATTCGGGCGATTGGGGTACCGAGACTGATCCCCTGCACGAGCGGCTGGAGGAGCAGGCTGGCCTGCGGGCCGATGATGTGCGCTCCGAGCAGCTGCTCGCCGTCGGGGGTCGCCAGCAGCTTGACGAAGTGCTCGCCCGCGGGGCTCTCCATCGCCCAGCCGTAGGCGACCTCGGCGTAGTCGTGGGTGATCGCCCGGTGTGCCACGCCCTGCTCGCGGGCGGCCTGGGCGGTCAGCCCCACGCTCGCGATCTGCGGCGAGGTGAACACCGCGCTCGGCACGAAGCGGTGGTCGCTGGTGACCGGGTCGTCGGGGTGCAGCAGGTTGTGCTTGATCGTCCTGGCCTCGAGGTTCGCCACGTGCTTGAGCTGCCACTCGCTGCTCACGTCACCCAGCGCCCAGATGCCCGGGGCGGCGGTGTGCTGCTGCTCGTCGACCACGACCCGGCCGTCCCGCACCTCGACCGAGGTGTTCTCCAGACCCAGCCGGTCGGAGTTCGGGACGCGGCCGGTGGCCATCAGGAGTACGTCGGTCGCGAGCTCGCTGCCGTCCGAGAGGGTCAGCACGATCGCCCCGTCACGCTCCTGGACCTTGGTGGTCGTCGTCTCCAGCCGCACCTCCCACTGCTGGGTGGCGAGCTCGGTGAAGGCGTGCGAGATGTCCTCGTCGTGGCCCTTCAGCAGCCACGAGCCCCGCACGACCTGGGTGACCTCCGTGCCGAACGAGGAGAAGATGTGCGCGAACTCGGCGGCCACGTAGCCGCCGCCGACGATGGTCATCCGGCGCGGGAGCTCCTCGAGCCGCATCACCGTGTCGCTGGTGTGGAACGTGACCTCGTCGAGGCCGGGGATGTCGGGCACGCTGACCCGCCCTCCGGCGGCGATCACGATCTGGTCCGCCGTGATCTGCTGCCCGGTCCCCGTGTCGATCGTGCGGTCGTCGAGGAAGGTGGCGTGTCCGCGGTAGAGGTCGATGTTGGGCAGCCGCTCGCGGTAGGCCTGGCCGCTCTCGGCGATCGGGTCGATCCGTCCGAAGATCCGGTCCCGGATCTCGGGCCAGCGGACGCCGTCGAGGCGTGAGTCCACCCCGAGGTCCTGGGCCACCCCGGACAGGCGGGCGAGGTCGGCTGGGAAGACGAACATCTTGGTCGGGATGCAGCCCACGTTGCTGCAGGTGCCGCCGAAGACACCCTCCTCGAGGATCGCGACCCGCCAGTCCTTGAGCTGCTTGGTGACGATCGTGTTGCCGGAGCCGGTGCCGATCACGGCGAGGTCGTAGTGCGTCACCCCTTCATCGTGCCGGATGCGCCGTTGCAGCGCGCAACGGTGTGACCGAGCCGACGTCCCACGGGTGGCACTAAACGGATGTACGTGGGAACAATCATTGTTATGGCTGACGTGAGCACCGACATCGAGCAGTCCATCGCCACCGCACAGACCGCTGCCGGGGCGAACCCGCTGCGCCGCCACCGGGTCGTGATCATCGGGTCCGGGTTCGGTGGGCTGTTCAGCGCCAAGGCGCTGCGTCGTGCCGACGTGGACGTCACCCTGATCGCGAAGACCACCCACCACCTCTTCCAGCCGCTGCTCTACCAGGTGGCGACCGGGATCCTCTCCGAGGGCGAGATCGCACCGTCGACCCGCGAGGTGCTGTCCAAGCAGACCAACGCCAAGGTCCTGCTGGGCGAGGTGACCGGCATCGACCTCGACAAGCGCGAGGTCACCCACCACCTGCTGCGCCGCGAGACCGTCACGCCGTACGACTCACTGATCGTGGCTGCCGGCGCCGGCCAGTCCTACTTCGGCAACGACCACTTCGCCGAGTTCGCGCCCGGCATGAAGAGCATCGACGACGCCCTCGAGCTGCGCGGCCGCATCTTCGGTGCCTTCGAGATGGCCGAGAACGCCGCCGCGCGCGGCGAGCCCGTCGACCACCTGCTCACCTTCGTGGTCGTCGGCGCCGGCCCCACCGGAGTCGAGATGGCCGGCCAGATCGCGGAGCTGTCCAAGCGCACGCTGAAGCGCGACTTCCGCTACATCAACAGCAAGCACGCACGGGTGATCCTGCTCGACGCGGCGCCCCAGGTGCTGCCGCCGTTCGGGCACAAGCTGGGCAAGAAGACCAAGGTGGCGCTCGAGGAGCTCGGTGTCGAGGTCCAGCTCGGCGCCATGGTCAGCGACGTCGACGAGCGCGGGCTCATGGTCGAGGACAAGGACGGCACCGAGCGCCGGATCGAGTCGGTCACCAAGATCTGGGCCGCCGGCGTGCAGGCCAGCTCCCTCGGGCGCACGCTGTCCGAGCAGTCCGGTGCCGCCCTCGACCGCGCCGGGCGGATCAGCGTGAACCCCGACCTGACCCTGCCGGGCTATCCCGAGGTCTTCGTGGTCGGCGACATGATCGCGCTGAACAACCTGCCCGGTGTGGCACAGGTGGCGATCCAGGGCGCGAAGTACGCCGCGAAGGAGATCAAGGGCCGCCTGAAGGACAAGCCGGCCCAGAAGCCCTTCAAGTACTTCGACAAGGGCAGCATGGCCACCATCTCCCGGTTCGACGCGGTGGCGATGGTCGGCAAGCTCCGGATCAGTGGCTTCATCGCCTGGCTGATGTGGCTGGGCGTCCACCTGATCTACCTGACCGGGTTCAAGAACCAGGTCACGGCGCTGCTGCACTGGACGGTGACGTTCCTGAGCAACGACCGCTCGGAGCGCACCGCCACCGAGCAGCAGATCTTCGCGCGGGAAGCGATGAAGCGCCTGCCGCGCGGTGCCGCCGACCTGGTCAGCGACCCCAACGCGTTCGAGGAGAGGCGCGCCGAGCTCGAGCGGATCGCGGCCGAGGAGGCCCGGCTCACCGACTCCGGCGAGCGCGGCCGGGCGGAGCACCGCAGCGCCTGAGGGCGCGAGTCGTCACTCGAAGCGCGGCGGCTTCTGGCCGTCCTTCTCCAGGGCCTCACGAGCCCACCGGGGCAGGATGAAGATGCCCTCGGCGGTCGCCGTGGTCTGGCCGTCCGCGTCGCGCATCTCGCCCTTGACGATGGTCTTCACGCCCTCGACGCGGTCGATCCACGCCTCGGCGGAGACGTCACCGAGCGGGGTGTTCCGCTCGTAGCGGATGGTCAGCGTGCCGGTCATGCCGGGCGACCCGCCGGCGGCCGCGGCCTCGCCGAAGACCTGGTCGAGGACCAGGGCGACCACGCCGCCGTGCACCGTCTCGGGCGGGCCCTCGTAGAGCGCGTTCAGGTGGAACGAGGCCCAGGCTCGGCCCTCGTCGGAGCGCTGCATGTCGAGGGGTACGGCGATCGGGTTGCGCATCCCGACGACCGCATTGCCGTGCCCGCGCACCACGCCCGAGCTGGTCAGGCTCACCCCGAAGGGGCCGGGGATCTGCTCCTCGCGCAGGCGGGCGGTGAGGCGCTCGATCTCCGCGGTCACCTCGGTGACCACGTCGAGCGGGACCGTCGTACGCAGTGAGGCCTCGGCCAGCTCGCGGACGCTCTGCGCGAGCCCGCCGAGCACGGCACGCTCCTGCTCGAGGTCGTCCTCGGTCATCTCCACGACGGTGTACTTGATCGGCACCACCGAAGGGTAGAACAGGTTCCAGCGCGCCCGAGTGGGCGGCGGCCTCAGCGCTGCAGGCGTGGAACCGGCGCGCGGTTCAACCAGACCCGCGCAGCGAAGGCGACCACCGCGACCAGGGCGAGCACGATGACCAGGTCGAGCAGCAGCACCGAGGAGAGCAGCAGGTAGAGGACCAGCGCGAGGCCGGCGAGCCCGGTGGCGATCCAGTGCAGTCGGGTGATCCGGCGGCACAGGTCGGAGCGGCGTACGACGCGCGCGAAGTCGATCTCGTGGCTCGGAGGCCGCTGGACGGACCTCGAACCGAGCTCGGACGCCTCGCGCACGACGGGGTCGTCGTCGTGCTTCGGGAAGGGCTGGCTGGGAACGTCCTGGCTGGCCACGTCGCTTGCCTCCGGGCTGGTCAGTGGCAGCACGAAGGAGCGCTCGAGCCACTCGGGGGTCTGGTAGCGATCGGACACCGGCACCGCGCGGTGCGAGCGGGCCTGCTCGCGCATCCGCCGGCGGCGGTTGCGCACGACCTCGCGCTGCGTCTCACCCGCCGCGACGTGGTCCATGTGGCCTCCCGGTGCCTCGTGTCCGAGTGTGCACCCGTGGGGGTGGTACCCCGAAGCATCCAGTCCGTATCTTTCGTGTCGATCAACGACGTCCGGGTCGGCAAGGTACGGCTAATCGGGACAAATTCGCGCAGAAAGTACACGAGGGGCGTCAGGCCTCGCGAGAGCGGTGCCGGCAGGTGCCGCACCGGCAGGTGAGCAGGACCCGCAACCCGTCGGTGACCTCCTGCAGCGACTGCACCGGCCCGCCCGGGAACGGCAGCCGGACGGTGCGGATGCCGTCGAGCCCGATCGCGGCCAGCTCCAGCCCGTAGCGGTCGAGCGCACGGGGTACGACGGCCTCGGTCTCCGGCAGGCCGTGGGCCCGGACGCAGGCCAGCAGCTCGGGGGCGTGCGCCTCGCCGAGGTGCCGCAGCGCCTGGGGCGCCTGGCGCCAGAGGGGATCCGGCTCCGCGGCCTTGAAGTCGGCCACCGGCACGGTGACCGAGGTGGTGCTGACCAGCCGGGTGGAGAGCAGGTTCAGCGTGTAGGCGCACAGGCGCTCGTCGAGGGGCTCGCGGACCTTGGCGGTGCCGGTCAGGTGCAGCGCCCGGTACGGATCCGGACCCGGGACCGACACGGTGACCACCGGCCACCACGACAGCAGCCGCACCATGGTCGACCCGGGCTCGAGCTCGACGACGGGTTCGCCGTCGGGCTGGTCGGTGACCTTGACGACCGTGATGTTGCGGGACGCGGGCCTGGCGCTGCGGCCGATGAGGCTGCCCACCTCGGCCTGGGCCAGCGCCGTCCGCGCCCGCTGCGCGAGGTCGGGTTCGGTGCGGACGTCCGTCATGGAGCAAGTATTTAGGTAAGGCTTGCCTAAGTGCAAGACCGAGATCGCTCCAGCGAGTCAGGGCACCAGCACCAGTCGGCCGTTCACGGCGCCCGCAGCCTGACGCTCCCAGGCCTCCTCGGCCCGGTCGAGCGGGCAGGTCTCGTGGACGACGCGGATGCGTCCCTCGGCCGCGTGGGCGAGCACGGCGCCGAGGGCCTCGCGTCGCTGCTCGGGGCGCAGCGCGTTGTTGGTGTAGCCGAGGATCTCCAGCGACCTGCTGCGCAGCAGCGCCGAGGAGTACGTCGTCGTCGTCGGCCATCGAGCCGCCGAGGTTCACCAGCCGACCGTGGAGTCCCAGCACCCGCAGGGCAGCGGTGGCCGCCGCTCCGCCGACCGGGTCGACGACGACGTCGGCCGTGCTGCCGACCGCACTGGTGAGCAGCGAGGTCATCGCCTCCGCGTCGGTGTGCAGGGCGACCACCTCGTCGGCGCCCGGCCGCGCGGGCGCGCTCGGTGCTCGGTCCCGGGCGGCACACGCCGACCACGCGTCCGGCGCCGAGGGCCTTGGCCGCTCCGATCACCGACTGCCCGACGGCGCCACCGGCCCCGAGCGCGACCACTGTCTCGCCGGGCTGGAGCCGCCCCTTCCACGTCAGGCACATCCAGGCCGCGATGGCCGAGAGGCCCAGGGCGGCGACCTGCGCGTCCGAGGCATCGGTGTCGATCGGGACCACGTCGACGTCGGGGACGACGCAGCGTTCGGCCATGCCCCCGTCGCCGGGCGACATGCCTGCGCTGGTCGAGAACCAGACCCGGGTGCCGGTCGGGAGGTGCTCGGACTCCTCGACCACGCCCACTCCCTGGACGCCGGGGACGTAGGGCACCGCCGGCGCGCCGAAGTACGACTGGCCGGACGCACACAGCAGGTCGAGGGGTACGACGGGCACGGCTGTCACGCGGACGACGGACTGTCCTGCTCCGGCGACCGGGTCGGGGTGCTCGCCGACCTCCGGGGGCATCCCGGGGGTGTGGATCACGACTGCTCGCACGGACGGCCTCTCAGGTGGCGATGTCGGGGTAGGGCAGCGTGAGGTGCTTCATCGCCTGGCCGTAGGCGATCTGGTACTCCAGCGGGCCGTGGTCGCGCTCGAACATCGCGATGAAGAGGGTCAGCGTCAGGAACGGGTGGGCGCCCATCTCGAACAGCTTCACGTGGTCCTGCTCGCGCAGCGCCGTACGTTCCTCGTCGGTGAACGCCAGCCACGTCGACCGCTCCTGGCTGACGCAGTTGAGGATCGTGTTGGCCATCTCCTGCTCCCACCAGCTGACCGTGCCCTCGGGGTCCTCGCGGTAGCGCTCGACCAGGTCGGGGTCGCGGTCGACGGTGAAGAGGAACTTGTCCAGCAGGTACTTGCTCACGCCGGCGCTCCTTCGGGATACCAGGTGAAGTAGGCCTCCATCGTGTGGAACAGGTCGAGGGAGTCGACGTGGTCGGCGCTGCTTGCCCTCGCCGGCGACGCCCATCATCAGCATGAAGTCCATGAACCCGTGGGTGGCGTTGCCGGGCTGGTGCAGGCTGTCCAGCGTCACCTCGGACAGGCAGCCCTCGAGGTCGCCGCTGGCGATCCACTCGACCGCCTTGCGGTCGAACTCCGGGTCGGGCCCGTGCTCGCCGAACTGGCGCGGTCCGCCGAGCTCGAGGGAGAGGTGGCCGGTGCCGATGATCGCGACGCGCAGGTCCGAGGGCCAGGACTCGACCAGCTCGCGGATCGTCCGGCCGAGCTGCACGAACCGCTTCGGCTGCGGCAGGGGCGGGGCGAAGATGTTGGTGTAGATCGGCACGATCGGCAGGTCGGCCTCGGGCCGCAGCGTGATGATCGGGCAGGTGATGCTGTGGTCGATCCGCAGCTCGTTGCTGAACGCCAGGTCGAAGTCGGCGTCGAGGCCGTGGCGCAGGATGTGCGTCGCGAGCTCTTCCTCGCCGGCGAGGGTCATCCGGGGGAGACCGAACTCGCGCTCCTCGTTGTACCAGTTGGCGTCGAAGAACGGCGCCTTGCCGACGAGGAACTGCGGCATGTTGTCCAGCCACAGCTGGTGGAAGTGGTCGCTGCCGACCATCACGAGCACGTCCGGCCGGGCCTTGGTGAGGGTCTCGCGGAAGGTCTCGATCTTCGACACCCACTCGTCCGCGAACGGTGGTCGGTCGTCGCCGGTGGACGTGCTCGCCCGGTAGTAGAACGGGTGGTGGGTCGAGGCGATGACCGCGCAGACGGTCGCCATCAGCCGTCTCCTTCCTGCTGGTCGTCCGGGTCCACGTAGACGGCGTTGCGGTCGACGGCGAGGTAGGCGTCCATGCCGATCGGCCGGCGTCGCTCCTCGGCGATCTGGCCGAGCAGTCCGGCCGCCCGGGCGAGCAGCGCGAAGCCGCGCAGCATCTCGACGGGCAGGCCCAGGTCGGCGAGTGCGGCGCCGCAGACTCCGGCGCCGTTCAGCGGCAACCGACGCCCCAGCACCTCCTCGTGCACGCGGCCGATGGCCTCGAAGAGTCGGAGGTGCGGGCCGCGGAGGCCTTCCTCCTCGGCGATGCCGATCAGCACCGGGGTGCGCGGGTCGGTCACCTTGTGCACCGGGTGGCCGAGCCCGGGGACGAAACGGCCGGCGGCCTTCGTCGTACGCACGGCGTCGAGGGCGAGGGCGTCCCACCCCGCGTCGTCGTCGGGCAGGTCGCCGTCGTGCTGGCTCGAGTACGTCGTGCAGGTAGGCGCCGCAGTCCTCGGTGACACCGAGGAACCGTGAGCCGCCGCCGAGCAGGCCGGCGGCCAGTGCGCCCTGCAGGGAGTCGGGCGCGGAGAGGTACGTCAGCCGCGCGGCGATCGCCGTGGGGGTGAAGCCGTGGTCGGCGAGGGCGACCAGCACCGCCTCGAACACCCGGGTCTCGGACGGCGTCGGTCGGCGCATCGCGACCAGCCAGAACGCCAGCTCGCCGAACCCGACCTGGCCCATCAGGTCGGCCGTCAGGTCCTGGCCCAGCAGCCGGATCTGGTCGGCGTCGGAGGTGCCCAGGGACGTCGGGAAGCTCAGGTCACTCATGCTCTCTTCTCCTCCAGCCAGCGTCGGATCTCCGCGCCGTGCTCGTCGAGCCCCGGCGGCGGCAGCACGTAGTCGACGGGCGACTCCGAGAACGTGATCGGGTTGCGCACCGACGGCACGGCTGCGTCGCCCTCGCCGACCTCGACGACCGGGTCGAGCCCGACCTCGGTGGCGAAGGCGACCCCGCCGTCGATGGTGTTGATCGGACCGCACGGGACACCCGCCGCGATGATGTCGTGGAACCACTCGTCCTTCGTGCGGGTGCGCAGCCGCTCGACCAGCAACGGACGCAGCACGTCGCGGTTGGCGGTGCGGTCCTCGTTGCGCAGGAAGCGGGGGTCGTCGGCGAGCTCGGGGACGCCGAGCACCGCGACCAGCTTGCGGAACTGGCCGCTGTTGCCGGCGGTGATGATCAGGTCGCCGTCGGAGCAGGGCAGCGGCTCGTAGGGAAACAGGCTGGGGTGGCTGTTGCCCATCCGCATCGGGACGGTGCCGCCGGCGACGTACGCGCTCGACTGGTTGACCAGCCCCGAGAGCGCCGAGGACATCAGGTTGACCTCGACGTGCTGGCCGCGGCCGGTCTCGTGGCGCAGGTTGACCGCGGCCAGGATGCCGATGGTCGCGTGCAGCCCGGCCATCACGTCGAAGACGGAGATGCCGGCACGGTACGGCTCGCCGTCCGGGCTGCCGGTCAGGCTCATCAGCCCCGAGATCGCCTGCACGATCAGGTCGTAGCCGGGGAGCGGCGCCCCCTTCGGGCCGCTGCCGAACCCGCTGATCGAGGCGTAGACGACGCCGGGGTTGGTCGCGCGCGACGGTGTCGTAGTCGAGACCGAACCGGGCCAGGCCGCCGGGCCGGAAGTTCTCGATCACGATGTCGGCCCGCCGGGCCAGCTCCTGCGCGGCGGCCGCGTCGTCCGGGTCCTTGAGGTCGAGCGCGATCGACCGCTTGTTGCGGTTCACGCCGAGGTAGTAGGTGGACACGCCCTCGCGCACCGGTGGGCTCCAGGTGCGGGTGTCGTCACCCGCCGGTCCCTCGACCTTGACCACCTCGGCACCGAGGTCGGCGAGCAGCATCGTGGCGTAGGGCCCGGCCAGGATGCGCGAGAAGTCGGCGACGAGCAGGCCGGCCAGGGGTCCGCTCCGCGGGTGAGCGCTCGGCGTCGGGCCGCTCGTCATCGGTGGATGCCCTCCAACTGTCGCGATACGGACATTCGTACGTCGTGGCTGCCCATCGAGTCTCGCCAGCGCTGGAGGAGCCTGTCAAGGGGACTGGGCACTCACCCTTGACAGGCTCGCGAACAGCGTACGACAGTGACACGACTGGGAGGTTGACCGGCATACGGATAGACGTCCGCTCCGGTCGGGAACTGGAGGAACGATGCCCGAGGCACAGACCGATTCAGGCGCTCCGATCGTCTTCCGTGGCGGCACCGTCGTCACGATGGACGACGCCCACACCGTGCTGGCGGGGGCCGACGTGCTGGTGGTCGGCGACGCGATCGCCGCGGTCGGCCAGGCGCTCGACGTACCCCAGGGGACGCAGGAGATCGACGCGTCCGACGGGCTCGTGATGCCCGGCATGATCGACACCCACCGGCACATGTGGCAGACCGCGATGCGCGGCTACGGCGCCGACTGGACCCTGACCCAGTACTTCGTCTGGTACTACCTCGAGCACGGCAGCAAGTTCCGTCCCGAGGACATCTACGCCGGCAACCTGCTCTCGGCCTGGGACGCGCTCGAGTCGGGGGTCACGACGACCGTGGACTGGTCCCACGGGCTGCAGACCGTCGACCACGCCGAGGCCGCGGCCGACGCGCTCGTGGCGGCGCCGGGTCGTTACGTGCTGGCCTACGGCAACATCCAGGCCGGGCCGTGGGAGTGGACCGCAGACCCGGCGGTCCAGGCGTTCCTCAAGCGCAGGGCCGGGGCCAACGACCGTCTCGGCGTCCAGCTGGCCTTCGACGTGACCGGCGACCCGGCGTTCCCGGAGAAGGCCGCGTTCGAGGTGGCCCGCGAGCTCGGGCTCCCGGTGAGCACCCACGCCGGTGTCTGGGGCGCGACCAACGACGACGGCATCCGGCTGATGAGCGACAACGGCTTCGCGACGCCGGAGACCGTCTACGTCCACGCCGCGACGCTGAGCCAGGACTCCTACCACCGGATCGCCGCGTCGGGTGGCTCGGTCTCGGTCTCCACCGAGTCCGAGCAGAGCGCCGGCCAGGGCTACCCGCCCACCTGGCAGCTGCGGAAGTACGGCATCCCGGTCTCGATGTCGATGGACACCAGCGTCTGGTGGAGCAGCGACCTCTTCTCCGCCATGCGTACGACGCTCGGGGCCGACCGGTCCCGGGAGCACATGGAGGCGCACGCCAACGGCGACACCGTGACCCACCACCGGCTCCGCGCCGAGCAGGTCGTCGAGTGGGCGACCCGCGGCGGCGCACAGGTGCTGGGCCGCTCCGACCTCGGCAGCCTCGAGGTCGGCAAGAAGGCCGACGTCGTCCTGATCAAGAACGACGCG
This sequence comes from uncultured Actinomycetota bacterium, assembly GCA_963722835.1. Taxonomy (GTDB): domain Bacteria; phylum Actinomycetota; class Actinomycetes; order Propionibacteriales; family Nocardioidaceae; genus Marmoricola. The sequence continues at coordinate 67,802 of CAVROK010000010.1, read as the reverse complement.
TCGCCCGTGTCGTTCCCGATGCTCAACCCCTACGGGCAGATCGCCTTCCAGGCACAGCGTGGTGACGTGCACACGGTGCTCGTCGACGGCAGGATCGTGAAGCACGAGCACCGGCTGGTCGGCGCCGACCTGGCCGACGTACGGCAGCGGATCGAGTCGACGGTCGACTACCTGCGCTCGACGCTCGGCGAGGAGGTCTGGGCGCAGGGCATGAACCCCGACCTTCCCGACGACGAGCTGTTCGACAACCCCTACCAGTACACCGACTTCGCGACCGACACGACGCCGGGCTAGGCACCGAAGGGAGCACGACGTGGCCGGACGCGGATCGGGCCCGGACTTCGTCGAGTCCCTGGCCCGTGGCCTCGACATCCTCGCCTGCTTCGGCACCGCCCACCGGACGATGTCGCTCAGCGAGGTGGCGACGGCAGCCGGGCTGGCCAGGCCGACGGCGAGGCGGCTGCTGCTCACCCTGGAGGAGCTCGGCTACGTGCGTTCCTCCGACGGCGCCTTCGCGCTCACCCCCAAGGTGCTCGGCCTCGGCTTCGCCTACGTCAGCGGGCTCGGCCTGTGGGACATCGCGCGCCCGCACCTGGAGCGGCTGGTCGCGCAGACCGGTGAGTCGTCGTCGATGGCCCAGCTCGACGGCTCGGACATCGTCTACGTCGCCCGGGTGTCGGTGCCGAAGATCATCGCGCTGCGCGTCGAGATCGGCACCAGGTTCCCGGCCCCCCAGACCTCGCAGGGCAAGGTGCTGCTCGCCGCGCTGTCGGCCGCCGAGCTCGAGCAGACGCTGTCGATGCCGAGCCGTGCCGGGCTGCCGCGCTACATCGGCCGCAGTCGCGAGCAGCTCGACGAGGAGCTGGTCGAGGTGCGCGCGCGAGGCTGGGCCCTGGCCGACGAGGAGCTGGCCCCCGGCGTGCGGTCGGTCGCGGTGCCGGTCCGCGACGGCGCCGGGACGGTGCGGGCCGCCATGAACGTCACCGTGCACGCCGCCGAGACGACCACCGAGGACCTCTTGCAGCACCACCTCCCGAAGCTGCTGCGCAGTGCGGGCGACGTGAGCGCCGAGTGGGCCCTCTGGCAGTCCCGGCCGCACGTGGAGGTCGATCGGCCTGCCGAAGGGTCGGGCTGACTTGCGGGGCTCGGCCTCTCGGTCCGTTGGACAGCGGCCGTGGTCGTGCGTCACCTCGCCGGCACGTGCCAGATCCACGGATCGGTTGATCACACGTTCCAACAAAACGACGTTTGATCACACGTTCCAACAACCCGGGGGAGACGGGCGCGACGGAGCACGGCGGCCTTGCGGATCATGCTGACCCTCGTACACCTGTCCGACGCGGACCTTGGGAGATTCGTCGGCATCTGGCGCCGAGAAGTTTCCCGACCTCCGAGCCGCTGGACAGGGGCCTTAGCCTGCGTGAGTGGCCACCTTCATCCTCACGGTCATCGGTGATGACCGGCCGGGTCTCGTCTCCGAGCTGTCGGCTCCGATCAACGCGCACGGCGCGAGCTGGGAACGAAGCCAGATGTCGCGTCTGGCGGGCAAGTTCGCGGGCATCGTGCTGGTGTCGGTGCCGGACGACCGGCGCGGCGCCCTCGTCGCTGACCTCACTGCGCTCGGGGACGACGGGCTGCACGTGGGAATCCAGCACACCGTCGAGCCGGCCGAGGAGCCGTCCGTCCTGCTCCAGCTCGAGCTGCTCGGGGCCGACCATCCCGGCATCGTCGCCGAGATCTCGGCGTCGCTCGCCGCACGCGACGTGAGCATCGAGGAGCTCAGCACCGACGTGCGCGACGCACCGATGTCCGGCGGCACCCTCTTCGAGGCCCGCGCCGTGCTCAAGGCCCCACCGGCAACGAGCACGGACGCGCTGCGCTCGATGCTGGAGGGGCTCGCCGACGAGCTGATGGTCGACATCAACCTGTCGGTCGACTGAGCCTCGTCGGAACGGCGTGATCCCCGGCACACTCGTATCTCCCCACCGCGCGCACCGCTCCTCCCTTCCAACACGAGGAAGGAGCGACCGATGGACTTCACCACCTGCCCGGAGTGCGGAAACGCCGCCGAGATCCAGTGGCGCGACGTCTTCGAGAGCACCGACGGACCCGTCGAGCACGCGAAGGTGATGTGTGTCGACCGGCACTCGTTCCTGCTGCCCGTCGCCTCCATCGCCGCTCCGCGGATGCCCGCCCGCAGCGCGTCACCCGCACGGCAACGACGTCCCTGACACGCGCGTGGGGCACGTCACGTCGTCCCACCCGTCCTCAACCGGCCGTCGGCTCGTTGTCCAGTTGCACCACTGACGATGGAGCCGACCATGGACCTGACGACCTGCCCCGAGTGCGGCAACGCCGCCGAGATCGTGTGGCGCGAGGTGTTCGAGAGCACCGACGGCCCGATCGAGCACGCCAAGGTCCGCTGCGTGGCCTTCCACTGGTTCGTGCTGCCGGTCTCCCACCTCGCGACTCCGCAGGTTCCGGAACGCCGGTACGAGTGGGCCCCGTGGGACTCGAACCCACAACCCGCGGATTAAAAGTCCGCTGCTCTGCCAATTGAGCTAGAGGCCCGGCGGTCAGACAGTATGCCGGGACGCCGGGGAGGGCACGGGCCACGGTCAGAGTCCGGCGTCGCGCAACGACCCGGTGTGCTTCCCGAATCCCTGGACGACCGTGCAGACGACGGATCGGTTCTCGGGCCAGCCGATCTTCACCGGGGCGTCGGTGAGCAGCTCGAGCGACGATTCGCTTGCGGGGACCCCGATGTACCTCTCGAATCGTGGGGCGCAGCCGCGCCCAGCCAACTGGTCCACCTGTGCCTGACCGGGCCACTTCGTCCGATCCAGCGTGAAGGTCCCGACGACCTCGTCGGTGTGCGGCACGTCGCACGACACGACCTCGAAGTAGAGGTCGTCGGTCTCCATGTCGCGCACGCAGTCACCGACACGGAGATCCCCGTAGTCCGCTTGCTTCACAATCTCCCCGGAGGCGTCGGCCGGTTGCTCCACCACCTGCGCAGGTGGGGACGTGCCCTCAGCCGGGTCGTCCATGCGTGCCTTCACCCCCAGGGCGGCCAGTCCGACGGTGACGGCGAGGGTGGAGGCGCCCACGATCACCCAGCCGATGTGGACAGGAGGTCCCGGCCCGGCGCGACGGTCACCGAAGCCGCCAGTCGCAGGCCAGGCATGCCATGGGACGACGACGTCGAGGTTCGTCGTCGTGGGGTTCCGCACCGGGGCCGAGGCACCCGTGGTGGTGAGGGCGTTCCAGCCCAGGTCGTTGCGTGCCCGGCACTGATCGCACGTCAGCGCCCGCTCCAGCACCTCCCGCCGGTGAGGTGAGGCCTTGTCGGCCAGCTCGGAGGGCAGCTTGTCCCGCAGCTTTGCCCACCGGAGCGAAGCTCGGTGCCTCCGGCACAGGCGTTCCATGCGGCGGATCTGCTCGCGTGTCCCGGTGTCCATCGGGCCCCTCTCAGAGTGGGCCGTGCTGAGCGCTGCCCTTCAGCATGTGCCGGGCCCGACCGCGCCACAAGGCCCCCCTCCCTTCAGGCGTAGACCACCAAACCGGCACAAACCTCACCGACGTGGACCAGACCGCTGACGACCGAAGGTTTGATTCCGACGATCCACCGGGTACGCACGAAGGACGGCACCGAGGGCAGCACGGTGGGTTGCTGCCGAGTCGATCTTTCGGGGGAACGTTTTCCGTGCGCAGAACTCTTGCTCCATCTGCTTGTCCTTGCCATCTCCCTGACCGGGCTGGTCGCCACTGGCTCGCCCGCGCAGGCGGCCGACACCGGCAACGCCGCGCCACAGCCCGGGAGGATCGTCAGCGACGAGCCCGGGAGCCTCGCGCCGAACATCCTCGACGGCACGGTCAACTCCGTGGCGAAGGTCGGCAACACGATCGTCGTCGGCGGCACCTTCTCGCAGGCGCAGAACTACAACACCTCCGCGACGGTGACGCGCAACCGGGTGCTCTCGTTCAACGCGGCCACCGGTCAGCTGAACACCGGGTTCGCGCCGAACCCCGACAACACCGTGTTCAAGGTGCTGCCGGCCGCCGACGGCCAGTCGGTCTATGTCGCCGGCAGGTTCAACAACGCAGCCGGAAGGGCGACTCCCGGCCGCATCATCAAGCTCAACGCGACGACCGGCGCGGTCGACCCGAACTTCACGGCACCGTCGATCACCGGCGACATCCGGGACCTCGAGCTGGTCGGCAACCACCTGTTCATCGCCGGGAAGTTCACCCACATCAACGGTGTCGCCCAGCGCGCGCTCGGCACGGTGTACGCCGACACCGGCAGGCGCGACCCCTACTTCAACGCGGTCCTGGCCGGCACCCACAACACCAGGCCCGGTGCCCTCACCAACGTGCTCCAGATCTCGATCGACCAGCAGAACCAGCACCTGATGGCCGTCGGCAACTTCACCACGGTCGACGGCCAGAACCGCCACCAGATCGCCAAGTTCGACGTCGCCAACCTCCCGACCAACGTCAACACGGCGGTGCACCAGAGCCTCTCGCCGTGGTCGACCAACCTGTTCACCTCGGCGTGCTCCGGCAGCTTCGAGACCTACATGACCGACGTGGAGTACTCCCCGGACGGCACCTTCTTCGTGGTCTCGACGACAGGCGCCTACGGCGGCTCGAGCGGCAGCATGGCCGGCACCTCGGGATGCGACGTGGTCGCCCGGTTCGAGGACGACGTCGCGACCGGCCCGACGCCGGCCACCTGGACGGCGTACACCGGTGGCGACTCGACGTGGACCGTGGAGGTCACCGACAACGTCGTGTACGCCGGCGGCCACCAGCGCTGGCAGAACAACCCCGGCAGCCGGCGACACCCCCGGCCCGGGCGCCGTCAGCCGTGCGGGCATCGCCGCGCTGAACACGGTGAACGGGATGCCCTACTCCTGGAACCCCACCCGCTCACTCGGCGTCGGCGTGCAGGACATGCTCGCCACGAGCGACGGCCTCTACGTCGGGTCCGACACCACACTGATCGGCCACACGCCCGGGAACACCTACCACGCGCGGATCGCGTTCCTGCCGCTCGCCGGCGGCGCGACGCTGCCGCAGCTCCAGACGACCAGCCTGCCCGTCGACGTCTATCGCGTCGCGGCCGGTGGCTCCCAGCTGGTCAGGCGCAGCTTCAACGGCACCACTGGCGGGACTGCTGCGAACGCACCGAACGGACCCGGGTGGAGTACGCAGCACGGGGCGTTCATGGCCAACGGCGTGCTCTACAAGGCCAACCTCGACGGCTCGTTGTCGCGGATGACCTTCAACGGGACGACGTACGGCGCAGCCACCCCCGTCAACGCCGGTGATGCCCTGGTCAACCAGGGCCGACTGGCACAACGACGTACGCACGCTGACCAGCCTGTTCTACTCGGGCGGCCACATCTACTACACGAAGTCGGGGACCAACGCGCTCTACCGCCGGGGCTTCGAGGTCGAGAGCGGGGTCGTCGGGCAGCAGCGGTTCTCCACGACGGCGTCCGGCATCAACTACGCCAACGTCCGTGGTGCGTTCGTCGCCGGCGGCCGGCTGTACTTCGCCAGCACGACCGGCAGCCTCTCGTCGGCGACCTGGAGCCAGGCGGCGCACTCGCCGACCGGGACGCCCACCACCCTCGCCTCGGCCGGCACCGACTGGTCTTCGCGGGCGCTGTTCCCCTACCAAGGGCCCTCCCACCGCGACGAACAACCCGCCCACCGCCCGCATCACCAACGCGTCGCTGCACCAACCTGGCCTGCTCGGTGAACGGCTCGACGTCCAGCGACCCGGACGGCGACGCCCTCACCTACGACTGGAACTGGGGCGACGGCACGGCGCACAGCACCGACCGCCAACCCGAGCCACACCTACGCCTCCGCCGGTGCCCGGACGGTCACGCTTGACGGTGGGCGACGGCCACGGCCACACCGCGACCGCCACCACCACGCTGAACCCGACGGCGGCTCCTGCCAGCGGGGTCAGCTTCGTGGGGCGCAACAACAACAACGGCAACCGGGCCAACCACACGATCGCGGTGCCGGCCGGCACCCAGGTCGGGGACACCATGCTGCTGTTCTTCGCGGCCAACACGATCGTTCCCCAGTACGCCGGTCCGGCCGGCTGGACCCAGGTGCTGAGCGGTCAGGCGAAGAGCGAGGTCGGGCGGCTCTGGACGAAGACCGCGACCGCAGCGGACCTCGGCGCGAACGTCACCGTGACCAGTCGCAACACCGACGGCACCAACTACCTGGCCAAGTCCGACCTGACGCTGGCCGCATACCGCGGCGTCGGGAGCCCACCGGTCGGCGCGTCCGCCTTCGCCGCCCAGAACACCGCGACGGCCGTCCACCGGACCCCCACCGTCAACGCCGCCGACAGCACCAGCTGGCTGATCAGCTTCTGGAGCGACAAGAGCTCGACCACGACCGGCTGGACCGCGCCCGCCGGACAGGTGCAGCGCTCGCAGGGCACCGCGACCGGCAGCGGTCACGTGTCCTCGCTGCTGACCGACAGTGGCCAAGCGGTTGCGAGCGGCACGCGAGGCGGGCTCGACGCCACGGCCAACAGCAGCGCCCAGGGCCTGACGATGAGCGTGCTGCTGCGCGACTGACCCGGGCAGGGCACGCGGGCAGTAGCGTGCCCACGTGCGGATCGAACCCTTCGGCGAGTGCGAGCGCGGACCGGTGCAGCGCCTCGTCCTCGGGGGCGGAGCCCGGCCCGAGCTGCACCTGCTCGACCTCGGGGCGACGACGCACGAGCTGCACGTCGAGTGCGGCGACGGCAGCGGCGCAACGTGGTGCTCGGCCACCCCACACCCCAGGACCACCTCGACTCCGCGTTCTACATCGGGGGCTCGATCGGGCGCTACGCCAACCGCATCGCGGCGGCCGGTTCCCGCTCGACGGCCGCGAGGTCGAGGTCGAGGCGCACGACCGTGGCAACCACCTGCACGGGGGACCTGACGGGTTCGACCGCCGGATCTGGGACGTCGTCGAGGGGGACGACGACCGCGTCGTCCTGCACCTGCACAGCCCCGACGGCGACCAGGGTTTCCCGGGCAACCTCGAGGTCCACGCCACCTTCGCCGTCCTCGACGACGGCGTCCGGATCGAGTACGCCGCGACGACGGATGCCCCCACCCTGGTCAACCTGACCAGCCACGCCTACTTCAACCTCGAGGGGGAGGGAAGCGGCACGGCCGAGCACCACCTGCTGCACGTCGACGCCGACGACTACCTGCCCGTCGACGACACCGGGATCCCCCTCGACGCACTCGCGCCGGTCGCCGGGACGCCCTTCGACTTCCGGGAGCCCACGGCGATCGCCGACGCGGTGCGGCGACGCGACGCGCAGACCCAGCAGGCACAGGGCATCGACCACAACTTCGCCGTCAACGCCGAGGGATGGCGGCGGATGGCCACGCTCGAGTCGCCGCAGACCCGCACCCGGCTGTCGCTGTCTGGCGACCAGCCGGGGCTGCAGGTGTACACCGGCAACTTCCTCGACGGCACCGCGCCCGGGACGTCCGGCGGGCTCTACCGGCAGGGCGACGGCATCGCGCTCGAACCGCAGCTGTTCCCCGACACCCCGAACCGCCCGGAGTTCGGGTCGGCGGTCCTCCGACCGGGGGAGACCTACCGCGCCGTGATCGAGTGGCGCTTCTCGGCGACGGACTGAAGGGAGACCCGGATGCAGAGCCAGGAGGTCAACTGGGCGGGCAACCACGTGTACGCCGCCGAGCGGCTGGTGCGCCCCCGCACGATCGACGAGCTCTGCGCAGTTGTCGCCGGGACCGACCAGGTCCGCGCCCTCGGCTCGCGCCACTCCTTCAGCGACCTCGCCGACACCGAGGGGACGCTGGTCTCGCTGCTCGACCTGCCCGCCGACATCGAGATCGACGCCGATGCCGCGACGGTGCGGGTGTCGGCCGGCGTCACCTACGGGCATCTCTCGACCGAGCTGCACCACGCGGGCTGGGCGCTGCCCAGCATGGCCTCCTTGCCGCACATCACGGTCGCCGGAGCCGTGGCGACGGGGACGCACGGCTCGGGGGACAGGCTGGGATCGCTCGCCACCGCGGTACGTGCTGTCGAGCTCGTGGGGCCGGGCGGCGAGCTGCGCACGGTCGCGTCGGGTGACCCGGCGTTCGACGGTCACGTCGTGGCGCTGGGTGCTCTCGGGGTGGTCACCCACGTCACGCTCGCGATCGAGCCCACGTTCGAGATCCGGCAGGACGTGCTGGTCGGCCTCGCGTGGGACGACCTGACCGGGCACCTCGACACGATCATGGGGTCGACGTACAGCGTCAGCGTCTTCACCGACTGGGTCAGCCCGGAGGCCAACCAGGTCTGGCTGAAGTCGAGGGCCGCCGACCGTCCCGACGTGACCGGTGCCCTGGCCCGCAGCCTGCCGGCCACAGCGCCCACGCACATGCTGCCCGGTGGAGAGGTGGAGGCGCTCACCGTGCAGCTCGGGGAGACGGGGCCGTGGCACGAACGGCTGCCCCACTTCCGGATGGAGTTCACCCCGAGCAGGGGAGCGGAGCTGCAGAGCGAGTACTTCGTCGCTCGCCGTCACGCGCCCGCGGCATGCGAGGCGTTGCTGGGGCTCGGCGGCCGGCTCGCACCCCTGCTCCAGGTCTCCGAGATCCGCTCCATCGCAGCAGACCGGCTCTGGCTGAGCGGGGCGTACGGCGAGGACGTGGTCGGTCTCCACTTCACCTGGGTGCTCGACCCTCCCGGCGTCGGGGAGGTGCTGCCCCTGATCGAGGAGGCGCTCCACCCCTTCGGTGCCCGGCCGCACTGGGGCAAGGTCTTCACCATGTCGTCGTCGAGGCTGCACGAGGTGCACCCACGGCTGGGCGACTTCACGCAGCTGCGCGACGAGATCGACCCGGACGGGAAGTTCGACAACGCCTTCCTGCGGCGGTGCCTGGGCCCGTAGCGGTCAGTTGGTGGCGTCCCCGTCGGGGGCCGTGGCGCGGTGGTGCCGCACGATGCGCTCGAACTGGCGGGGCTTCACGTGGCTCGACCGCAGGATCGTGCGGGGACCGTTCTTCGTGCGCAGCACCGCGGTCCACGTCGGGGAGCCGGGTCGGCCACTGAACTCGACCGTCGTCGACGGATCGGCGAGCTCGAAGCGGTCGGTGTGCCCAGCCGCGCGTGACGTCGATGACGCCCTCGCGGATCGAGACGACCGTCGGGCGCCAGCCGAGCAGCGCCCACCAGGCCACCACCGCGAGCACGACACAGCCGCCGGCGATGACCAGCGCGGCCACGGAGCTCTCGCTGACCGCGACGAAGAGGGTCAGCACCGCAGCCACCGAGGCCAGCACGAAGACCCCGCCCAGCAGGTAGCCGCGGACGTGGGTCGGGGTGTACTCCACGAACCGCGGGACGCCGGCGGGGAGCTCCGGGGCGGGTTCTTTCTCGGCGTCGGGCTCGGGCGCGGGGTCGGTCGGCCTCGGCCGCGACCTCCGGCTCGGGCTCGGCTTCCGCAGCGGGCGCCTCGTCGGGTGCCGCCTCTGGTTCGGCCGTGTCCACAGCCTCTTCTGAGGCCTCGTCCGCAGTCTCGTCCTCGGCCTCCGTCGCGGTGTCCGCGTCGTCGGCGGGCGGGGGCACCACGAGGGTCAGGTCGGGCCGGGGTTCGGACTCCGGTTCTGCTTCGGCCTCGGGCTCTGGCACCGGCTCGGCCTCGGGCTCGGCCTCCGCGACAGGCTCCGCCTCACGCTCGGGGTCGGGCTCCGGCTCGGCCTCGGCCGAGGGCTCCGGGTCGACCTCCGGCGAAGGCTCCGGCTCGGCTTCGACGACCGCCTCTGGCTCCACCTTGACGGGCTCGGGAGCAGGCTCGGCGTCCGTCGCGCGCGGGGAAGGCGTACTCGACGCCGTCTGGGTCCACCATCGTCCCGTCGGCGTAGTGGTAGAGCCAGCCCTGGAACGACTCGCCCTCACCTTCGCCGTCGCCCTCGTGGTAGACCCAGCCCTCGTCCTCGGTCGTCTTCTCGCCGGACGAGCCGCCCACCCAGCCGGACTGCTCCGCGAGGCGCGAGAGTCCCGGGATCCGGGTCAGCAACCGGTGTCGCAACGGGTCCTCCGACGTGTCGGCGTCCTGCTCCGTGACGGAGGTGTCCGTCACCTCCGAGGCCCCCGGCGCCGCCCACGAGCCACGCTGGTGCTCACCCGACGGGCGACGGTCTCCGACTGTTCGGGACCGTCTGGCTCGTCGTGTGGCCGCACCGGTTCGGTGGGCGAGGAAGCGCTCATTGGCCGACCCTACGGCCGCAGACGGTCGCGGAACACAGGTGGAAGCGATTCAGGGGTGCGGCTTCCCAGCATGTAGACCGCGCTGCCCGGAACGCGTGTTTCGCCCCGGTTCCCGCCTAGACCGGTGTCGGTGAAGTCTGGGTGAACAGGCCGTGAACCGACGTCGCCGGTTCACGCGAAAAGTCGGCGCTGCTGCCGCACCAGGCACTGGCGTCACAGGGGTGCTGCCGGGGCGGCTCGACGCCCGCCCAGGCCCCTGTTGCCGGGGTTCCGTCGGGTGTTCACTCTCTCCATGACCTCAACCGAAGAGATCCATGCTCTCGACCAGATCTCGGAGCGCCTTCTCGGTCGATTTCCCCAGGCGTCGCCCGACAAGATCCGGACCGTGATCGACCAGGTGCACCACCAGTACGACGAGAGTCCGATCCGCGACTTCATCCCCGTGCTCGTGGAGCGCGAAGCGGTCGACCAGCTCAGGACGAGCGAAGACCTGAGCCGGCGCGTACGCACCTGACGCCGACCTGTCGGGTGGTGACCACCCTCCCGTTGTGCCCCTGGAGGCCCCTGATCTCAGGGGTCCGGGACGGACATCTCGGGTGAACCTTTCGCGCACACGCAGGGGAAGTCTCGCGTTTGGTCCCGGGATTGGTACGCTCGGGGTGCAGGGTGCAAGTTCCAGCGGTTACACAACGCTTGTTGGGGTTTGTGATCCAACGGCGTTTCTTCTCTTTGCTACAAGGCTTGCGAGGCGGGACGGCGTATCACCCGCACTCTGCAGAGGCCGCTGAAGTGGCGGTCTCAACGCCTTAAGTAACAGGAGAACAACAGCATGGCTCAGGGCACTGTCAAGTGGTTCAACGCCGAGAAGGGCTTCGGCTTCATCGCCCAGGAGAACGGCGGAGACGACGTCTTCGTGCACTACTCCGCGATTCAGTCGCAGGGCTACAAGTCCCTCGACGAGAACCAGAAGGTCGAGTTCGACGTCACGCAGGGCCCCAAGGGTCCTCAGGCGGAGAACGTTCGCGCTCTCTGATCGACACCAACGCGTTGGCCCCGACCGTCTCGGTCGGGGCCTTCGTGCGTTCGTGGACCCCCGGGTACCCGACTCAGCGCAGATCGGCGACCATGGTGTCCACATAGTGGTTTCCGGCGGCTCGGACCCGGGTAGGACTTGGTCAACACCATCCAAGGGGGACCGAGGGAAAGGGACTTGGAGCGTGGACCCGTTCGACGTGCGCCTGCAGGACGATGAGCTGCTCGATGAGGTGGAGCTGACCGCCAACCTCATCGTGGCCGCGAACCAGTCCGACGCGCAGCTGTCGCTCTCCGAGATCGACCAGATCCTCGGCGTCCTCCCGCCCAAGCCCCGAGAGGGCGACTGACCGACCCTCAGCCGGGCGTTCGGAAGCTGCGTAGCCGCAGCGAGTTCGCCACCACGCACACGCTCGAGGCCGCCATCGCGGCGCCCGCGATCATCGGATTGAGCAGTCCCAGCGCGGCAATCGGGATCCCGACCACGTTGTAGGCGAACGCCCAGAACAGGTTCTGCCGGATCGTGCGGAGCGTACGACGGGCCAGCCGCACCGACGTGCCGACCAGGGCAGGGTCGCCGCTGACCAGGGTGATGTCGCCGGCCTCGATGGCGGCGTCCGTGCCGGTGCCGATCGCGATCCCGAGGTCGGCCTGCACGAGCGCGGCGGCGTCGTTGACCCCGTCGCCGACCATCGCGACGACCTCGCCCGACTGCTGCAGCCGGGCGACCTCGTCGACCTTGTCGTGGGGCAGCACCCCGGCCCGCACCGACTCGATGCCGAGCTCGTCCGCGACGTGGCGCGCGGCCGCCTCGTGGTCGCCCGTGAGCAGGACCGTCCGCAGGCCGAGACGGTGCAGCTCGTCGGTCGCGGCTGCCGCTCCCGGCTTCACGGTGTCGCCGACCGCGATCACGGCGCGAGGCTCGTCGTCGACCCGGACCAGCACGGTCGTGCGTCCCTGGCTGCGTGCCTCGTCGACCGCCCGAGCCAGCGGACCGGGCAGCTCGGAGGACTCGGGGGAGCGGCCGACCTGGACGCGGTGGCCCTCGAGACGGCCGCTGACGCCGATGCCGGGCTCGTTGCTGAACTCCTCGACCGGGACGGCTCGGCGTCTCGGCGTACGCCACGATCGCGCGAGCGACCGGGTGCTCGCTGGACGCCTCGAGGGCCGCGGCCAGGCGGATCGCCTCGGGGTCCCCGGCGGTGGCGTGCACGCGCATGGCGCCGGTGGTCAGCGTGCCGGTCTTGTCGAGCACGACGGTGGTGATGGCGCGGGAGGACTCGAGCACCTCGGCGCCGCGGATCACGATGCCGAGCTGGGCGGCGCGGCCGGTGCCGACGAGCAGGGCCGTCGGCGTGGCCAGGCCCAGCGCGCAGGGGCAGGCGATGACCAGGACGCTGACGGCGGCGGTCATCGCGGCGTCCACGTCGTTGCCGGTGAGCAGCCACGCGGCAAAGGTGACCGCGGCGATGACCAGCACGACCGGCACGAACACCGCCGAGATCCGGTCGGCCAGTCGCTGGATCGGAGCCTTGCCGGTCTGCGCGTCGACGACCGACTGGCGGATCCGGGCCAGCAGCGTGTCCCGGCCGATCCGGGTGACCTCCACGACGAGGCGTCCGTCGGTGTTCAGGGTGCCGCCGACGACCTCGTCGCCCACGGCCTTCTCGGCCGGGAGGCTCTCGCCGGTGACCATCGACTCGTCGACGGCGCTGGCGCCCTCGACCACGAGGCCGTCGGTGGGCACCTGGGCGCCGGGGCGCACCAGCATCCGCATCCCGGGCCGGAGGTCGGCGACGTCGACCTCGCGCTCGCCGTCGTCCTCGAGGACGACCGCGCGCTTGGCTCCGAGCTCGAGGAGGGCGTGCAGCGCCGACCCGGCCCGGGACTTCGCCCGCGCCTCGAGGTAGCGGCCCAGCAGCAGGAACGTGGTGACGGTCGCCGCCACCTCGAAGTAGAGGTGCATCTCCCCGGCCACGAGCTGCACCGCCGACCAGGCCAGGGCGACGAGCGTGCCGAGCGAGACCAGGGTGTCCATCGTCGAGGCGAGGTGGCGGGCGTTGACCGCGGCGGCCCGGTGGAACGGCCAGCCGGCGTACAGCACGACCGGCGCCGCGAGCGCCAGCTGCAGCCACGGCAGCCGCGGGACGCCGGGGACCATCGCCAGCACCAGGACGACGACGGTCAGGGGAGCGGCGATCAGCAGGCGACGCAGCAGCGAGCGGGCGTACGCCGCCTCCTCGGCCTCCGGGTCGGACTCCTCGCCGGAGGGGAGTGCCGCGGTGTAGCCGGTGCGCTCGACGGTCTCGACGAGCGTGCCCTCGTCGACGACGCTCGGGTCGAAGACCACCCGGGCCGACGCGGTCGCCAGGTTGACGGTCGCCTCCACGCCGTCGAGCCGGTTGAGCTTCTTCTCCACCCGGGCGACGCAGGACGCGCAGGTCATCCCGCCGACCAGGAGGTCGACGGAGCGGGTCTGCTCTCGTGTCTGGGTCATGGGGTTCTCCGCGCCCGACATGCGAATGTGACTCGAGGGTTGCGTGGGAGCCTCAGGCGCCACGTCCGTGACATTCGCATGTCAGGCCAGCGCGTAACCGGCCTCGTCGACGGCGGCCGCGACCTGCTCGTCGCTGAAACCGTCACCCTCGACGGTGACGCGGCCGCTCGCGACATCGACCTGGACGTCGCTGACGCCGGCGATCGCCCGGACCTCGGTCGTGACCGCCTGGGCGCAGTGGCCACAGGTCATGCCGGTGACCTCGTAGGTGGTGCTCATCGTTCTCCTTCAGCTCTTGAGCAGGCGGGTGATGGCGGCGCTCGCCTCGGCGACCTTCTCCTCGGCGCGGGCACGCCCGGCGTCGTCGCCGGTCGCTGCGCCGGCGACCGCGTCCTGCACGCAGTGGCCGAGGTGGTCCTCGACGAGGCCGACCGAGACGCTCTGCAGGGCGCTCTTCACGGCGGAGACCTGGGTGAGGATGTCGATGCAGTAGACGTCCTCGTCGACCATCCGCTGCAGGCCGCGCACCTGGCCCTCGATGCGGCGCAGGCGCTTGAGATAGTCGGCCTTGTGGTCGTGGTAGCCGGGCGTGTCCATGACGGAGAGCCTACATACCCCTAGGGGGTATTTCAAACGGGGCGACTTGCGTGCTCGAGCGTCCCACGCCCTAGCATGTGGAACGTTCGTGTCCTCCTCAACAGGAGTTAATGGTGGCGCTGCGCTTCAAGCCTGTGGACAACGTCTTCTATGAATTGCTCACCGAGTCAGCCACCCGTCTGGTCGAAGGCGCCGACATCCTGGCCGAGATGCTCGGGGAGTCGGCCGACCTCGTGGACATCGCGGCCCGGATGCGCGACGCCGAGCACGAGGCCGACGAGACCACCCACGAGATCGCCAAGCGGGTCAACTCGACGTTCGTGACCCCGTTCGACCGCGAGGACATCTACGCCCTGGCCTCCGGGCTGGACGACGTCATGGACTTCATGGAGGAGGCGGTCGACCTCACCATGCTCTACGAGGTGGTCGCGCTCCCCAGCGAGCTGGCCGAGCAGGTCGACGTACTCCAGCGGTGTGCGGAGCTGACCGCCGAGGCGATGCCGGGACTGCGCTCGATGAAGGACCTCGAGGAGTACTGGATCGAGATCAACCGCCTCGAGAACGCCGGCGACAAGAGCTACCGGCGCATCCTGGCCAAGCTGTTCAGCGGGCAGTACGAGGCGCTCGAGGTGCTCAAGCTCAAGGACATCGTGGACTCGCTCGAGCACGCGGTCGACGCCTTCGAGAAGGTGGCCAACACCGTCGAGCAGATCCACGCCAAGGAGTCCTGACCGGTGGAGTTGGCGATCATCATCGCCGTGGTGGCGGTTGCCCTGATCTTCGACTACACCAACGGTTTCCACGACGCCGCCAACGCGATCGCCACCTCTGTCTCGACGCGCGCGCTGACCCCTCGGGTGGCCCTGGTGATGGCCGCGGTGATGAACTTCGTCGGCGCCTTCCTGGGCCAGAAGGTGGCCCAGACCGTCAGCGACGTGATCGATCCCGGGACCGGCAGCCACGGCCTGGTCATCGTGATGGCCGGGCTGATCGGTGCGATCACCTGGAACCTGATCACGTGGTACTTCGGGCTCCCGTCGTCGTCCTCGCACGCGCTGATCGGTGGGTTGGTGGGATCCGCGCTCGCGGCCGGGGTCTTCGTCAACTGGCCGACGGTGATCGACAAGGTCGCGATCCCGATGGTGCTCTCGCCGCTGGTCGCCTTCTCGCTCGGGTTCGGCGTGATGCTGGCGATCATGTGGATCTTCCGCAAGAAGTCGCCCAGCAAGGTCGGGCAGGGCTTCCGCCTGGCGCAGACGGTCTCGGCTGCGGCGATGGCGCTCGGCCACGGTCTGCAGGACGCCCAGAAGACGATGGGCGTGATCTTCCTGGCGCTGCTCTCCGGCGGGTACGTCGCCGCCGGGGACCCGCTGCCGCTCTGGGTCATCGTCGCCGCTGCCTCGGCGATCTCGCTGGGCACCTACTCCGGTGGGTGGCGGATCATGCGCACGCTCGGCCGCCGGATCATCCACCTCGACCCGCCCCAGGGCTTCGCGGCGGAGTCCGTCGCGGCGAGCGTGCTGTACACGACGGCCTACGTGTTCGAGGCGCCGATCTCGACCACGCACACCATCACGACGGCGGTCATGGGCGTGGGCGCGACCAAGCGGGTCTCGGCCGTCCGCTGGGGCGTCGCGCGGTCGATCGTCGTCGCCTGGATCCTGACCTTCCCGGCGGCCGGCTCGGTCGCTGCCGCGGTCTACTTCCTGCTGAGGTTCGTCTTCCAGCTGCCCTAGCGGCTGATCGGGATCCGCAGCCGCCAGCCCGTCTGGATCAGGTCGGGGTCCTTGATCTGGTCGTTGGCCGCCACGATCTGCGCGACCGTCGTCTTGCCGAAGTCACGGGCCTTGCGCACGATGCCGGTCAGGGTGTCGCCCTTCTCGACGCGGTAGAGCAGGTAGCCGACGAGGTCGGGGTACATCACCAGCTCGACCTCGCGCAGGTCGCTCCCCGGACCAGGCCCGGGTCCCGGGTTGTCACCGAAGACCTGCAGCTTGACCGGCGTACCGGCTCTGGGTGGGTTCTTCACCTTGAGCGTCGCGCTGAACTCCCCGATGACCGCCATCCCGCCGCTCGACGTCGCGAACCCGGTCGCGATCACCTTGCCCGCGCGGTTGAGCAGCCGGATGCCGATCGTCGCCTCGAACCCGGTCCCGATGCCGGCGACCGTGAAGTTCCGCCCGACCAGGTCGTTCCTGGCCGGCTGCCGCACCTTGATGTCGCTGAGGATCCCCATGTTGTGCCTCCCGTTGGCTGGTTGCTCGCCAACCTAGGCCGATCTCGCTGATCCGGACAGGCCCGATGTGGGTGGTGCGGCCCGGGAACATGCGAATGTGGCCAGCGCGCCGTACGTGGCGGACATCTGCCCCTCACGCCACATTCGCATGTTCGGTGAGCATCGACACGGCCTCCACAAGCACCTTCTGGACGTACGCCGGCTCGTGCATCACGTGCCACCACGTGAAGCGGATGACGTGCCAACCGAGCAAGGACAGCGTGTTGTAGCGCCGACAGTCACGCGTCAGGTCAGCCGGTTTGCTGTGTGAGCCGAAGCCCTCGGCCTCGATCGCGATCATCAGTCGCTGATCAGCGAGGTCGGGTCGGTACCTGCGCGTCGTACCGGGCACGGTGACGACGAGCTGCGGCTCGACGTCGAGCCCGGGCACCAGCAGTGCTTGGGCGAAGAGCACGGCCTCGAACGGGTTGGCGCACTGACCCGTCGCCGCGCTGGCCACCTCGATGATGCGCCGGCGACCACGGCCCTGGGTCTTCTCGGCGATCCGCTGCACGTCGGATTGCGTGAAGTCGTCGGCCCGGATCGCGCTGTTCACGATGGCGACGGCTTCGTCCCAGGGCAGGTTGCGCATGCAGTCGATCAGCGTGCGCACGCGCGACGTCACGCGCCCGTGCGACGTCGTCCGGCCCGAGCTCACACCAGTGCGGCACGAGCACCTTGCGCAGGGCCGGGTCGACACGGCGAGTGCGCGGAAACGTGACCTCGGGCAGGGGCGGTGGTGCCTTCTGCGCCCATCCCCAGTACTGCGCGGCGCTGCGGTGCGAGAGCACCCCGGACACGCGATTCGCCACTCGGAGGGCTGGTCGGGTGGTGGGAAGTGCGTATCGGCCGCGGGCGTCGCGCTCGAGTACGCCGCTCGCCAGCGCCGCATCGACCTCGTCCGGCGATCGGAGCTCGACGAGAGTGGCCCGGTCGCATACCCCGCCGAGGACAGTCACCTGGCTGATCAGATCCATGCCGCGCAGCGTCGGGCCTTGTGTGCTGGCGGCACCCGGTCAGCTTCCGGGGCTGTGGATGGCGCTGGGTTCTGGTGGGCTGTGGACGCTTCGTGGTCATCAGGGGTGGCAGAGGTGGCGCCCCCGAACATGCGAATGTGGCGAGAGCGACGTACGACCGCTGCCGTCGTCACTCCCGCCACATTCGCATGTCCGGGCCGGGAGAGCACCCGCCCCAAGGCAGGACGAGCGAGGAAGCCTCAGCCGAAGCGACCCGAGATGTACGCCTCGGTGGCGGGCTCGTCGGGGACGCTGAAGATCTTCTTCGTGGGGTTCATCTCGATCAGCTTGCCGGGCTTGCCGGCGCCGGCGATGTTGAAGAACGCCGTGTCCTCGCTGACCCGGGCGGCCTGCTGCATGTTGTGGGTGACGATGACGATCGTGTAGTCGGCCTTCAGCTCGTGGATCAGGTCCTCGATGGCCGAGGTGGAGATCGGGTCGAGGGCGGAGCAGGGCTCGTCCATCAGCAGCACCTGGGGGCGTACGGCGATGGCCCGCGCGATGCAGAGCCGCTGCTGCTGGCCACCCGAGAGACCCATGCCGGGCTTGTTGAGGCGGTCCTTCACCTCTTCCCACAGGTTCGCGCGCGCAGGGCCCGCTCGACGGTCTCGTCGGCTTCCTTCTTCTTCATCTTCTGGTTGTTCAGCCGCATGCCGGCGAGCACGTTCTCGTAGATCGACATCGTCGGGAAGGGGTTCGGCCGCTGGAAGACCATGCCGACCATCCGGCGTACCTCCACCGGGTCGATCGTCGCGGTCGTAGAGCGACTGCCCGTCGATCATCACCTTGCCCTCGACGCGGGCGCCGGGGATCACCTCGTGCATCCGGTTCAGCGAGCGCAGGAAGGTCGACTTGCCGCAGCCGGACGGCCCGATCAGGGCGGTCACCGAGCGCGCGGGGATGGTCACGGAGACACCTTCCACGGCGAGGAAGTCGCCGTAGTAGATGTTCAGGTCCGAGACATCGATGCTCTTGGCCATGGTTCCTTTGCTCTCTTGTGCTGAGACGAGTGGTGGGTCAGTGCGCCTTGGCAGGCGCGAAGATCTTGCCGACGACACGGGCGATGAGGTTGAGCACCATCACGATGATGATGAGGACGAGCGCCCCGCCCCAGGCGATGGCGATGCCGGGCGGGTCACCGCCGCCCGCCGGCGGGATCCCGGGGTTGGCGTTCTGGGTGAAGATCAGGACGGGCAGCGTGGTCATCCGATCGTCGAAGATGTTGAAGTTGGTCCGCGTCGTGAGGCCGGCGATCAGCAGCAGCGGCGCGGTCTCGCCGACGACGCGGGCGATGGCCAGCGTGACGCCGGTGACGATGCCGCCCAGCGCGGTCGGCAGCACGACCTTGGCGATGGTGCGCCACTTCGGCACCCCCAGGGCGTACGACGCCTCGCGGAGGTCGTCCGGGACGAGGCGCAGCATCTCCTCGGTGGACCGGACGACGATCGGGATCATCAGGATGGCCAGAGCGATCGAGCCGCCGAGTCCGGCGCGCGCCGAGGGCCGAAGATCAGGATCCACAGCGCGAACGCGAACAGGCCGGCCACGATCGAGGGGATGCCGGTCATCACGTCCACCAGGAAGGTGATGCCGCGGGCGAGCCGGTTGCCCTTGCCGTACTCGATCAGGTAGATCGCCGCGAAGATGCCGATCGGCACCGAGATCAGCGCCGCGAAGCGCCGTGATCAGCAGCGTGCCCATCAGTGCGTGGTAGATCCCGACGGGCTGGTCGAGGTCGGTGCGGAACATCGAGTAGGTCAGGAAGGTCGAGCTGATCGCCCCGACGCCCTTGGAGACCACCGTCCAGATCAGCGACACGAGGGGCACCAGCGCGCCGAGGAAGGCCGCCCAGACCAGGCCGGTCATCAGGCGGTCCACCGCGGAGCGGCGGTTCTCGACGACGAGCGACCAGCCCGGCATCAGCACGATGTAGAGCACGACCGCGATGACGGCCATCGCGGCGTACCCCCAGCCGGTCAGCAGGCCGATCATCGCGGCGAGCGCGACCGAGCCGACCCCGACGAGGATCGGGGCCCACTGCGGCAGGCGCGGCTTGGCCAGCTCGACGGGGCTGGCCTGGGGCTGCGGCGGGCGAGTGGTCGTGGTCGTCATCGGTTCTGCTTCCGCTCGGAACGGCCCACGAGCCAGCGGGCGCCGAAGTTGACGATGAAGGTCACCAGGAAGAGGATCAGGCCGGTCGCGATCAGGACCGTCACCTTGGCCGGCGTGCCCTCCTTGTAGTTGGAGGCGATGTTGGAGGCGATGCTCGCCGGGTTCGACGACGAGATCAGGTTCAGGCTGATCCCGCCACCGGCGGAGAGCACCATCGCGACGGCCATCGTCTCGCCGAGCGCGCGGCCGAGGCCGAGCATCGTGGCGGACACCATGCCGGACTTGGCGTACGGGAAGACCGTCAGGCGGATCATCTCCCAGCGGGTGGCACCGAGGGCCAGGGCGGCCTCCTGGTTCAGCCGCGGGGTCTGGGCGAAGATCTCGCGGGAGATCGCGGTGATGATCGGCAGGATCATGATCGCCAGCACGATGCCGGCGGTGAGGATCGTGCGGCCGGTGTTGGACGGCGGACCCTCGAAGAACGGCAGCCAGTTGAGGTGCTCGAAGGCCCACTCGTAGCCGGGCACCAGCTTGCCGGCCAGCACGTTGATGCCCCACAGGCCGAACACGACGCTCGGCACCGCGGCCAGCAGGTCGACGACGTACGCCGCCGGCACCGCGATCGACTTCGGCGCGTAGTGGCTGATCACCAGCGCGATCCCGAAGGACAACGGAGCTGCGATCACCACGGCGATGACGGCCGCGAGGATCGTGCCGTAGAGCAGGGGCCAGACGTAGCCGATGAACGTCGAGGCGCTGGGACCGTAGAAGCGGGAGTCCTGGCTCAGGCCCGGGATGCCCTCGATCATCAGGAAGACGAAGACGCCTGCCAGCGCGATCAGGATGGAGATGCCGGCGCTGAGCGCCAGGGCGGAGAAGACGCGGTCACCGGGGCGCCCGGTGCGGGGGGCGACTTCTACTTCGGTCGTCGTCACGTTCTTCCTCTGTCGGTCTTGCTCAGTCGTCGGGTGGTGCTGGTTGTGCAGATGGCGTGCGGGAGGCGGTCACCCCCCGCACGCCATCGTGTGGCGGTCCGATCAGCCCGTGGCGGCGATCTTCTCGACGATCGCGGTGGCCTTGTCCGCAGTGGTGGCGGACAGCGGAGCCGAGCCGGCGTTCTCCGCAGCGGCCTGCTGGCCCTCCTCGGAGACGATGTAGGTGAGGTAGGCCTTGACCAGGTCCGCCTCCGCCTTGTCGTCGTAGCTCTGGCACGCGATCAGGTAGGAGAGCAGCACGATGGGGTACGCGCCGGCCTCGGTCGTGGTGCGGTCGATGTCGGTCGCCATGTCGACGTCCGCGCGACCCTCGGCAGCGGGAGAGGTGTCGACCACCTTGGCGGCGGCCTCCGGCCCGGGGGCGACGTACTCCTCGCCGACCTTCACGCTGACCTTGCCGAGCTCACCGGCCTGGCTCTCGTCGGCGTACCCGATCGAGCCCTTGCCGTTGCTGACCGCGGAGATGACACCGGAGGTGCCCTCGGCGGCCTCGCCACCCTTGGTCGGCCAGACACCGTCGGCGTCGTACTTCCAGGCGCCGTCGCCGGCCTTGCTCAGGTAGTCGGTGAAGTTCTCCGTGGTGCCCGAGTCGTCGGAGCGGTGGACCGGCGTGATCGCGGTCGCCGGGCAGGTCGGCGTCGGGGTTCTCGTCGGCGATCGCCGCGTCGTTCCACTTGGTGATCTTGCCGTCGAAGATGCCGGCGATCGTCTTGGCGGAGAGCTGCAGGTTGTCGACACCGTCGAGGTTGTAGACGACGGCGATCGGCGAGACGTACGCCGGGACCTCGATCGGGTCCGTGCCGGCGCAGCGCTCCTTGGCCGCCGAGAGCTCGCCCTCGTCGTCCTTGAGGTAGCCGTCGCTGCCGGCGAACGAGACGCCCTTGGCGATGAACTGCTTGCGGCCGTCGCCGGAGCCGACGGGGTCGTAGGTGATGGTGACGTCGGCGTTCTGGCCCTGGAAGGCGGTGGACCAGGCCTCCTGGGCCTTCTCCTGGGAGGAGGCGCCGGCACCGGCGAGCTGACCGGAGAGGTTGGTGTCCTCGCTGGCCGAGGTGGTGTCGTCACCGCCGTCACTCTCGTTGGCAGCGCCACACGCAGTCACGGTGAGGCTGAGGGCAAGTGCCGCGATGCCGGGAGCGGCGATGCGGCGAAGGGAAGTGCGGTTCACTTCTTCTCCTGAAGTCAGAAGTTGTCGGACGGCCTGAACCTAGGAATCCGAAGTGACCGGGTGCGCCGCTGGCGGTGAACGCGAGGTGAACGGTGGCTGCCCGTTCAACGACACCGTTCGCTTTTCGAGGCGGGCGGGAGACGACCAGCATCTGAACACCCGCAGGTCAGCGACGTTTTGTCCTGATCAGCTGGGTCGGTGCCGCTCGGAGGTGACGAGGCTTCCCTTGTGGTGGTGGACGACCACCAGCTCGCCGGCCGACAGGGGTTCCTCCTCGATGCCGAGCATGGTGAACAGCTCGGGAAGCACCGGTCGGTGGCTGCACAGGGCGCTCGATCCGGGGACCTCGATCAGGGTGTCCAGGAGGGTGCGGACGCTGGCCTCGTCGTACCCCTCCTCGGAGAGCTCCTCGAGCTCCTCGAGCGGCACGACGTGCTCGCCGGCGAACGGCGCGAAGGTCTGCACGCAGCGGGTGCTGGTGGAGGTGAGGGCGCGGGAGACGCCGTACGCGTGCAGCATCGGCGACAGCGCCACGGCCTGTTCGTCGCCCTCGGGGGACAGGGGCCGGAGCGGGTCGGGCTCGTCCCAGGTGCTGCGCTTGACCGCCTTGGCATGGCGTACGACGACCAGGGCGGCGGTCTTCTTCTGCCGTGACCCGTACTGCTCGATCAGGTCGAGGTCGTCGAGGTAGGTGAGCTTCTGCTTGGCGGAGTCGAGGTCGAACCAGCCGACCTCGTCGACCTCCTCGTTGATCTCGTAGCCCGACACGTCGTCGTCGCCGAGCACGTGCCCGACCCAGTAGTGCACCTGCTTGGCGCGGCCGCCGCTGACGGCGTACAGCTGGGGGAGGAGAGGTACGCCGAGCCGGATCTCGACCCCGGTCTCCTCGAGCACCTCACGGACCGCGGTGTGGGTCACGTGCTCGCCGGGGTCCTGCTTGCCCTTGGGGAACGACCAGTCGTCGTACTTGGGCCGGTGGACGAGCAGCACCTCGCGTCCCTGCGGGCCCTTGCGTCCGACGACGGCCCCAGCCGCGACGACATCCGGACCGCTCGCCGGGGTGGGGGCTGCCATGGCGCACATCCTCACACGGACAGGTGAATGACGGCGGGCTACTGTCTGCCCGTGCGCAGGTACCTCGTCCTCGGCCTCGCGCTCGTCCTGGTGGCCGGCCTGCTGGTGGCGGGCGTGCTGGTCTGGCAGCAGCGGAACCGCACGCACCTCGAGGAGGCGATGCACGCGGTGCCGAAGGCCTCGCTGCGGGTCTCCTTCACCGACTGGGGCCTCGTTCGTCGCGAGGTGAAGGCGCGCCTGGGCGACGACCCTGACAGCGACGCGATCGAGGAGTTCGTCGCCACGGCGTACGACCGCGACTTCACCGCCGCCTCCAGCATCGACTCGGCGGCCGTGGCGATGCACGAGAAGTTCGGCTTCGGGCCCGTGAACGCGCAGTGGGAGGCCTACTCGCAGGGACGCGACGGCGCGACGATGGTGCTCGCGGTCGCCGAGGGCACCGACTTCGACGTGCTCGAGGACAACCTGAGCTCCGCCGGGTACGACGAGCCCAAGGACGACGACGGTGTGTGGAACGGCGGGATCGACCTCGTCGCCGGGCTCGACCCGACCCTGTCGCCGGAGGTGCAGTACATCGCGCTGCTCGAGGACGAGGGCCTGGTCGTCACCAGCGACAACCCGTCGTACGCCGAGAAGGCGGCGAAGGTCGCCTCCGGGGACGGCGCCTCGGCGGCGTCGGTGGACGGCGTGACCGACATGGCGGCGCAGCTCGAGGAGCCGGCGAACGCGATGGTGTGGACGGGCGACTTCGCCTGCGAGGACCTCGCGATGTCGAGGGCCGACAAGGCCGACCAGACCCGCGCCGAGGAGCTGGTCCGCGACGCCGGCGGCGTGACCCCGCTCGACGGCCTGATGATGGGGATGCTCCCGAACCGCACCCTGCGCGTCGTCGCCCACTTCGAGGAGGGCGACCGTGCCGAGGAGAACCTCCGACCCCGGGCGCGCCTGGCGGTTGGTGACGCGCCGGGCCGCGGCGTCTCCTTCGCCGACGACTTCGAGCTGACCTCGTCGCGCTCGAGCGGCAACGACGTCGTACTCGACCTGGAGCCGCGCGAGCCGACCGGCTACGTCCTCTCCGCGCTGTACGACGGGCCGGTGCTGTTCGCGACCTGCTGAGGGTTGGTCGCCGGGGCCGGTCGTCGAACATGCGAATGTGGCAGAAGCGGCGAGAGAGGCGCCGTTCCGCCTCTGGAGTCACATTCGCATGTTCGACGCGGAGCTGACTGACCGGGACGGCGTACTCCGGGCCCGAACATGCACATGTTGCGAGAGGGGCCGACGTGGTTCTCCTGGGCCCCTCGCCTCACATTCGCATGTCCGGCGGGCGTGGTACGGGGCCAGACCCGCGCCTAGCGCGCCCGACGCCGCCGGTGACGGGCGATCAGCTGCTCCTGCAGGTTCTGGAGCGGCTTGTCGTCGGGGGACGTGGCCTGCGTCCAGGTGCCGTCGGAGTCGAGCTCCCAGCCGGCCGTGTGGGCGGCGAGGGCGAGGTCGAGGACCTCGCCGACCTCCTTGACCTCGGCGGGTGAGGGGAGCTTGACGAGGACCTCGACGCGACGGTCGAGGTTGCGGTGCATCAGGTCGGCCGAGCCGATCCAGGCCATCGGCTCGCCGCCGTTCTCGAAGCACATGATCCGGCTGTGCTCGAGGTACCTGCCGAGCACCGAGCGCACCCGGATCGTCTCCGAGAGCCCCGGCACCCCGGGGCGGACGGCGCAGATGCCGCGGATCAGCAGCTCGATCGGCACGCCGGCGCGCGAGGCCATGTAGAGCTCGTCGATGATCGCCTCGTCGACGATCGAGTTGGCCTTGATCCGGATCCGCGCCGGGCGGCCTTCGCGGTGGTGGCTGATCTCGTTGTGGATGGCGTCGATCAGGCCGCTGCGGACGTCGTCCGGGGCGACCAGGAGCTCGGCGTACTTGGCGTTGCGCGAGAACCCGCTCAGGTTGTTGAACAGGTGCGCGACGTCCTCGCCGATCGCCTCGTCGGTGGTGAGCAGCCCGAAGTCCTCGTAGAGCCTCGCGGTCTTCGGGTTGTAGTTGCCGGTGCCGATGTGGGTGTAGCGGCGGATGCCTTCCGGCTCGTCGCGCACCACCATCGCGAGCTTGCAGTGCGTCTTCAGCCCGACCAGTCCGTAGACCACGTGGCAGCCGGCGTGCTCGAGCTTGCGCGCCCAGCGGATGTTGGCCTGCTCGTCGAAGCGTGCCTTGATCTCGACGATCACGAGCACCTGCTTGCCGGCCTCGGCGGCGTCGACGAGGGCGTCGATGATCGGCGAGTCACCGGAGGTGCGGTAGAGCGTCTGCTTGATCGCCAGCACGTGCGGGTCGGCGGCGGCCTGCTCGATGAACCGCTGCACGGAGGTGCTGAACGAGTCGTACGGGTGGTGCAGCAGTACGTCGCCACGGCCGAGCGCCTTGAACACGTCGACCGGCGACGCCGACTCGACCGGAGCGAGCCGCGAGTGCGTGGTCGGGATGAACGCGGGGTACTTCAGGTCCTCGCGGTCGAGGTCGGCGATGTCGTGCAGTCCGCGCAGGTCGAGGGGCCCGGGCAAGCGGAACACCTCGCTCTCGCTCACATCGAGCTCGCTGACCAGCAGCTCCAGGACGTGCTCGTCGATGGTCTCCTCGACCTCGAGCCGCACGGGCGGGCCGAACCGGCGGCGCAGCAGCTCCTTCTCGAGCGCCTTGAGCAGGTTCTCCGCGTCGTCCTCCTCGACCTCGAGGTCCTCGTTGCGGGTGACCCGGAAGGTGTTGACACTGAGCACCTCCATCCCGGGGAAGAGCCGCTTGAGGTGCTCGCCGATGACGTCCTCGAGCGGGACGAAGCGTTGGTTGCCGAGGGGCACGAACCGGCTGAAGATCGGCGGCACCTTGACCCGCGCGAAGTGCTCCTTGTCGGTCTTCGGGTTGCGCACCAGCACGGCGAGGTTGAGCGAGAGCCCGGAGATGTAGGGGAACGGGTGGGCCGGGTCGACGGCCAGCGGTGTGAGCACGGGGAAGACCCGCTCCTTGAACAGCTTCTTGCAGACCTTCTGCTCCTCGCGGTCCAGGTCGTCCCACCGGACCAGCTCGATGCCCTCCTTGGCCAGCGCCGGGATGAGGTCCTCGCGGAAGACGGTCGAGTGCCGCGAGGTGAGCTCGCCGGTCTCGCGCCAGATCTGCTCGAGCACCTCGCGCGG
This sequence comes from uncultured Actinomycetota bacterium, assembly GCA_963722835.1. Classification (GTDB taxonomy): domain Bacteria; phylum Actinomycetota; class Actinomycetes; order Propionibacteriales; family Nocardioidaceae; genus Marmoricola. The sequence continues at coordinate 41,582 of CAVROK010000010.1, read as the reverse complement.
CATCAGCCCGGACGCCGCGCGCACGGCGACCCCGGCAGCGATCCGTCGCTTGAGACCCGCGACGCGCACCATGAAGAACTCGTCGAGGTTGCTCGTGAAGATGGCCAGGAACCGGACTCGTTCCAGCAGCGGCAGGCTCTCGTCCTCGGCCAGCTCGAGCACCCGCTGGTTGAAGCGCAGCCAGGAGAGCTCCCGGTCGAGGAAGCGGTCCTCGAACTCGCCCGGGGCGAACTCGACCTCCTCGGGGGAGTACGGCGGGTCCACGTCGAAGATGTCGGCCGGGACGACGCGCAGGCTCGGATCGAGCGGGCCCTCTTCGGTGTCGGACCCGACCGCGGACTGGAAGCTCTCGGTCGACATGGTCGAAGTCTGACACCGGAAAATGAACAGTGGGTGTCTGTCGTAGTTTGACCCAGTGCCTCCCCTCCGCGACACGATCGACGCCCTGGCCCTCCGCGCCGCCCTGAACCTGCCCGAGCGCGCGCAGCGGTTCCTCAACCGCAAGCCGGTGGTGATGGACGGGCAGGAGCTCTGCCCCGAGATCCAGCTGCTGCTCTCCCTCAAGCGGCTGGCCCGCGTGCCGGCGGCCGAGACGCTGCCCGTCGACCAGGCCCGCGTCGAGCTGCGGCGCCAGCAGATCCTCGTGGGTGGCCGCCAGCCGATCGGCGCACTCCGCGACCTCGAGGTGGACGGCGCCGAGGGGCCGCTGAAGGCGCGGCTCTACATCCCGACCTAGCGGACCGGTGCCGACCCGGCGCCCACGCTGCTCTTCCTGCACGGCGGCGGCTGGATGTACGGCGACCTCGAGAGCCACGATCCCGCCTGTCGGTTCCTGGCCGAGCAGTCCGGCGTACAGATCCTCGCGATCGACTACCGCCTCGCTCCCGAGCACCCGTTCCCGGCCGCGACCGAGGACTGCCAGGCGGCGTACCGCTGGCTGGTCGACCACGCCGAGGACGTCAACGCCGATCCCACGCGACTGGCCGTCGGCGGTGACTCGGCGGGTGGGTCCCTGTCGCTCTCGACCGCCGTCTGGGCCGCCGAGAAGGGCCTGCCGCTGGCCTTCCAGCTGCTGATCTACCCGGGCGCCGACTTCGTCGACCGCACCGAGAGCCGCCGGATGTTCGGCGAGGGCTTCGTGCTGACCGAGCGGTTCATGACCGGTGCCGAGGAGGCGTACTTCGCCCCGGGCGCCGACAAGTCCCACCCTGACGCCTCGGGCATCCGCCGCGTCGACTTCCCCGCCGGCATCGCACCGGCCCACGTCGTCACGGCCGGCTACGACCCGCTCCGCGACGAGGGCGAGGCCCTGGCCCGCCTGCTCGCCGACAACGGCGTCGAGGTCGACCAGGTCAGGTACCCCGCGATGATCCACGGCTTCGTGCACATCGTCGGCGCCGGCCGCGTGGCCAAGCGCTGCAACCACGAGATCGCCGACCGCCTCCGCCGCGCCCTCGCCTGAGCCGACCGGGTCGCCGTCGCCCTGCGACGATTGACCCATGCCTGCCTCCTCAGCCGCCGAGCGCGCGGAGGAGGTCGTGGCGGGGGTGCGGGACGAGCCGGAGGGTCGGCTCGAGCTGATGGTGCGGCTCTACGAGTCGTCGGCCCCGCCCAACCACCACCTGCCGTACCGGCGGGCGGCCGTGGCGTTCATGCGGTGGCAGCTGCGGCGCGGTGTGCTCGCGCCGCTGGATGCGCAGAGCGGCCGGGGAGCCCGTGGTGGCGGGCGCTCAACGAGGGCCTGATCCGCGACACCGCCGAGGCTCGCTTCCTGGTCGCGGGGGAGCCCGGTGTCCCGTCGTCCCCGGCAGTCGAGGCGATCATCGACTTCATCCACGAGCCCAGCTCCGCTCGCTGGTACCGCGCGCACAACACCTCGATCGCGCACGGCTACCTCGCGCACCGGCACCTGGCCGAGCAGGAGGGACGGGTCGAACGGTTCTTCCTCAACGTCGTGCTGCTGCGGGTGCTCTACGCCCACGCGCTGGTCCGGGCACCGCGGACGGCGCTCGGCTGGCTGGCTCCGATCGGGCCGCCGCTCGGCGATCCCCGGCTCGGCACGACCGCGATCTTCCTGTCGCTCTCGCGGATCCTGCCGGACCGCTATCCCCTCGAGGAGGACGTCACGCCGTACCTGCACGGCGAGCAGACCCTCGGCCGGGTCCTCGACAAGGGGATCATCCAGCCGCGGGTGCGGGTCCTCTACGACTGGGCCGCGGACGAGCTCGGCCTGCCGGGTGTGGCGGGGCTGCTGGAGGGCGAGATCCCGGCGTACGCCTGGGACCCGACCGACGTCGCGGAGTGGTCCTCGGACCCGCGCTGGCTGGCCCGCCTGGCCCAGCGGATGGTCCCTGCCTAGCCGGTGGAGGTGCCGCGGTACTGCACCTCGGTGCGGTCGACGTGGAACCCCTGGCCGGTGTAGACGGCGATCGCGGGGTCGTTGTCGCCGTCGACGTAGAGCAGCACCGAGTCGAGGCCGCGGTCCTTGAGGTACTGCAGCCCGGCGAGGGTCAGCACCGTGCCCAGACCGCGGCCGGCGGCCTTCGGGTTGACGGCGACCACGTAGACCTCGCCGTACGCCGGGTCCTCGTCGGTGTGCACCTTGGTCCAGTGGAACCCGAGCAGCGGCGGCAGGTCGCTCCCGTCCTCGGCGGGTACGGCGAGCAGCAGCCCCTCCGGGTCGAACCACGACTCGCTGGTGCGCTCGCGGAAGTCCTCGTGGGTCATGTGCCCCTGCTCGGGGTGGTGCGCGAAGGCGCTCGCGTTGACCTCCAGCAGGGCCGGCTCGTCGCTCGGGCCGGAAGCCGCGGATCGTCACCCCGTCGGGCGCTTCGACCGGTCCGAGGTCCTCGAGCAGCGAGCGCTTCATGATCTTCAGCTCGCGCTCGCGCGGGATGCCGAACTTCGCCATCAGGCGCTCGGCCCCCGGGTGGTCGCAGTGCGACCAGGCCTCCACCTTGCGGCCCTCGGGGAGAGCCTCGGCCGCCAGGGCGGTGCCGACGCCCTCTCGGCGGGACTCGGGGTGCACGGCCAGGTCGAGGATGTCGCCGTGCCGCAGCGCGAAACCGCCGCCGCCGACCCAGAGCTCGGCGTCGCGCAGGCCACGGTTCTTCAGCTGCAGCAGGGCCTGCTCGTTGAGGGTCGTGGCGCCGTCGTGGGCCGTCGAGGCGCGCGCGATGCGGCGTACCTCCGCGGCCGGGCCGTCCTCGGCCGCCCAGTCGAAGTCATCCGAGCTGATCCGGTCGATCTGCACCATGGGTGGAGGCTATCCGGTCGCCCTCCTGGTCGTTGGCCGCCCTGGCGGCCTCGCCCTGGTCGCGCGGGGGGATGACGAACCGGTAGCCCACGTTGCGCACCGTGCCGATCAGCAGCTCGTGCTCCGTGCCGAGCTTGGCCCGGAGCCGGCGTACGTGCACGTCGACCGTGCGGGTGCCGCCGAAGTAGTCGTAGCCCCACACCTCCTGCAGCAGCTGGTCGCGGGTGAAGACGCGGCCCGGGTGCTGCGCGAGGTACTTGAGCAGCTCGAACTCCTTGAAGGTGAGGTCGAGCACGCGGCCGCCGAGCTTCGCGGTGTACGTCGCCTCGTCCACCACCACCTCGCCGGAGCGGATGATGTGGGACTCGTCCGGGTCGGTGCTGCGGGCGGCCAGCTTGCCGATGGCCACGCGGATGCGCGCGTCGATCTCCGCCGGCCCGGCGGTGTCGAGGAGGACGTCGTCCATGCCCCAGTCGGCAGCGACGACGGCCAGGCCGCCCTCGGTGACGATCAGCAGCACCGGCTGGTCGGAGCCCGTCGTACGGATCAGCCGGCACAGGTCGCGGGCGTGCGCGAGCTCCCGGCGGCCGTCGACCATCAGCAGGTCGTGGTCGGGCGCCTCGAGCAGCGCGCTGCCCTCGGCGGGGAGGATCTTCACCTGGTGGCTGAGGAGCGCGAGCCCCGGCAGCACGTCGGCGGAGGGCTGCAAAGCCTTCGTCAGCAGCAGCACGGTGCCCATGGCACCTCCTGGGTGGTGAGTGCCTTGCGTCGGTCGGTGGGCCATCGACGCTGATGAAATCCCCACCACAGGTAGGCAAGGATATCCAACATGACGGCCGACGCTGACCACGATTCCCACGTTGGGCATGTGACCTTGCGCTACTGGGCGTCCGCGCGGGCGGCTGCCGGCACGGACAGCGACGCGCTCGAGGTGCCCGGCGCGGTCACCCTGGCGGAGCTGGTGAGCCGCGCACGGGAGGCCCACGCAGACTCCCCGCGGTTCGCCGAGGTGCTGTCCTGCTGCTCGATGATGGTCGGCGACCGCCCCGTCACGACCGACGACCCGACGCAGGTCATGGTCCAGCCCGGTTCGACCGTGGAGTTCCTGCCGCCGTTCGCCGGCGGCTAGGCGGCCGGGAAGCCTTTTGCTCCTTTCGTCGTTGTTCCCCGCATGAGCGCAGGGGTGTGGGTCCTCATCGTGGCCGTGGTGGGTGCCGTCGCCTTCGGCCTGTTCCGCGCGCTCACCGACGGCCGCTTCCGCGGGACGCACCTCGTGCGCGGAGTCGAGCCCGCCCCTGCTCCGGACCCGAAGGTCACCGAGGCGCCGACCTCGCTCCTCGACGGCACGCCCTGGGCGAGTGACCTCGGCGAGCGCGCGACGCTGCTGCAGTTCTCCTCGGCGTTCTGCGCGCCCTGCCGGGCGACGCGTCGGGTGCTCGATGACGTCGCCGGGTCGACGCCGGGCGTCGCGCACATCGAGGTGGACGCGGAGCACCACCTGGACGTCGTACGCCGCCTCGGGATCCTGCGCACCCCGACGACGATCGTGCTCTCCTCCCACGGCGACGAGGTCACCCGCGCGACCGGAGCCCCCACGCGTCAGCAGGTCCTGGCAGCGCTCGGTGCCGCGGGGGAGCCAGCCTGATGTCCGCGATGTGGAACGGCTGCTCAAATAGTGAGACGCAGTTTATGGCCCCGACTCCGCCCCTGCCTACGCTGCTCCCCATGAGCTCGACCTTGCTGACCCGTCGCCGCGCAGTGGACAACTGCCGCGTGCGCTCGTCGCTGTGTCGAATGTCCTGACGGTCGTCCCTGACCATCTTCCCTTTAGTCGATAGACTTCATCGACTAAGCACGCGGAAGCGGCACCGTCTGCGCATGTCATCCGACACCGAGGCCAGAAGCCAGGAGAGCCATGACCACACGCCAGGAGCCGGCCCCGACGGCCGTCCCGCCTGCTGCGTCCGATCCTGGGCCTGACCGCCCGGGCATCGACCCGCGCGGTCCCCAGTTCAACGCGATGCTCACCAGCGTCGTCCTCGGGCTCACCCTGATCACCGCACCGGACACCGTGGGCCTCGTGCTCCTCGGCGTCCAGACGGTGCTGTTCGCGATCGCGGTCGCACTCGGCGTGCAGCGCACGCCGGCGGCGTTCGTCTTCAAGCGCGTGGTGCGTCCCCGCCTGGCGGCGCCGCTCCACCTGGAGGACCCGGAGCCCCCGCGGTTCGCCCAGGGCGTCGGCCTGGTGTTCGCCCTCGTCGGTCTCGTCGGGTACCTCTCCGGCGCGACCCTGCTCGGCGCCATCGCCACCGGGTTCGCCCTCGCGGCGGCCCTGCTCAACGCGGTCTTCGGGTTCTGCCTGGGCTGCGAGATGTACCTGCTGATCAAGCGCCTCACCGCGAGTCGCACCACTCCTGCCCATCCCTGACCGACCGATCACCCGCACAAGTCCCGCACACGGATTCTCGAAAACAAGGAAGAAGAGGCACACACATGAGCCGCGAAACAGCACTGGTCACCGCTGACTGGGTGGAGGAGCATCTCGACGACCCCAGCATCGTGCTGGTCGAGGTCGACGAGGACACCACCTCCTACGACAAGGGCCACATCCGGGGAGCCATCAAGCTCGACTGGACCACGGACCTCCAGGACCAGGTCCGTCGTGACTTCGTCAACAAGGAGCAGTTCGAGGCCCTCCTCTCCGACCGCGGCGTCGGCAACGACCACACCGTCGTGCTCTACGGCGGCAACAACAACTGGTTCGCCGCCTACGCCTACTGGTACTTCAAGCTCTACGGCCACCAGGACGTCAAGCTCCTCGACGGCGGCCGCAAGAAGTGGGAGCTCGACAGCCGCGAGCTGACCGACGAGCTGCCCACGCGCGAGAAGACCTCCTACACCGCGCAGGACCAGGACACCTCCATCCGCGCGTTCCGCGACGAGACCGTCGAGGCCATCGGCGTGAAGAACCTCGTCGACGTCCGCAGCCCCGACGAGTACGCCGGTCGGCTGCTCGCCCCGGCCCACCTCCCGCAGGAGCAGGCCCAGCGCGCCGGTCACATCCCGACCGCCGCCAACGTGCCGTGGAGCAAGGCGGCCAACGACGACGGCACCTTCCGCGTCCGACGACGAGCTGAAGGAGATCTACTCCGAGGCCGGCGTCGACTGGAGCAAGGACACCATCGCCTACTGCCGCATCGGCGAGCGCTCGAGCCACACCTGGTTCGTGCTCAAGGAGCTGCTCGGCCAGCAGAACGTCAAGAACTACGACGGCTCCTGGACCGAGTACGGCTCCCTGGTCGGCGTGCCCGTGACCCTCGGCGACGAGGCGGGTGAGGCCTGATGTGCGGAGCCACTGAAGGCGGCCTGTCCCTCGACGGCATCGACGTCAAGAAGGAGGCCATCATCCAGGGCCAGGTCGTGCACGGCGGCCGATCCCGGTGGGCAACGCCTACGTGCGCCTGCTCGACCGCACCGGCGAGTTCACCGCCGAGGTCCCGACGTCGGCCACCGGACACTTCCGGTTCTTCGCCGGACCCGGCGAGTGGACGCTGCGCACGCTGGCCCCGCGGATCCAGCCCGTCGACACCAAGGTGACCGCCTCCGTCGGCGCGATCCAGGAAGTCGCGGTCTCGGTCTGAGGCAGCGCAGCGCCCGGCCGTCGGACCTGTCCGCGGCCGGGCGCTGTTGCATGTCCAGACCAGTGGACCCGCGCATGGGGGTGCCTGCGGGTGCAGCAGTCACACTGGGCGCAGTGACCGAGCAACGGCAGCACATGACGCCACGGGGGGCGGGGCTCGCAGGACGAGCACGCGTCCTCCTGGTCGTCTATGCCGTGGTGCTCGCCGCGGTGCTGCTCTCGCCGACCTCGCAGGTCCAGAGCGCGGCCGTCGTCGACGGCGAGGGCGTGCTGCGCGCCTTCCTGCCCGACGGGCTGGTCACCTTCTCGCGCGTCGAGGTCCTGATGAACGTCCTCGTCGTGGCCCCGGTGGCCTACCTGGGCACGCTGGTCTGGCCACGGCTGCGGTGGCAGGACTGGACGGCGTACGTCTTCATCGGCGCCGCCGCGGTCGAGCTGGCGCAGGGCCTGCTGCTGCCCGGCCGCGACGCGAGCTTCACCGACGTGTTCGCCAACACCGCGGGTGCCCTGCTCGGCGCCGTGCTGGCATCTCGACACCGATAGGCTCGATCGCGTGTCGGATCCGACCCCGCCGGGCTCACTGCCCCCCGAGGTGCCCGAGGAGTTCGCCGCGGCCTATCGGGCGGCGTACGAGCGCGCGCTGGCGGCGCAGACCGAGGGTGCGCAGCCGGTCGAGGAGCCGCCGGCTCCGGCCAAGGCGAGCGACGACACCGACGAGCTGCCGGCCCGCCGGGGGCGGCTGGTCGTCGGCACCCACCGCACCGAGGCGTACGACGAGGAGCCCACGCTCGTCGAGCGGCTCAGCGACTCCCCGTGGTTCGTGCCGCTGCTGCTCGCGCTGCTGGCCCTGCTGCTGATCCTCGGGGCGTACGCCGTCGGCCGCGCCTTCGCCGGGCAGGTGAGCGACGAGGGCGATCCGAGCTCCGAACCGACCGTCGTGATGCAGGAGGGCGGAGACGGACAGGCTCGTCAGCCGGTGTCCACGCAGGCGCCGGGCAAGGGAGCCTGGGACGGCAAGGTCGAGCGCGTCGGCGGCGTCGAGGCGAAGGCCGGCTGCACCTCCCCGGCAGGCAAGGACGCGAGCGGCGCGAAGGTCAGCTACGCCGCCGCCAACCTCACCGACGGGGTCGCCGACACGACCTGGCGCTGCGACGGGACCGCGGTCGGGGAGACGATCACGCTGCGTCTGCAGGACAGCACGCCGATCGGTGAGGTGGGCCTGATCCCGGGGTACGCGAAGACCGACGACGCGACCGGCGACGACCGCTACCGCGAGAACAACCGGGTCACCCGGGTGCGCTGGACGATCGGCGACGAGGAGGTGGTGCAGCGGATGAACGGCTCGCCCGACGACCGCAGCCTGCGCCTGATCCGGGTGCCGCAGGACCGAGGCCGACGAGGTCCAGCTGGAGATCCTCGCGGTGGCGAAGGGCCCGCGCAACACGACCGCGATCAGCGAGGTCCAGCTCGGACGGGCCGGCTAGGAAGCAGTGTCGAGGACCATCGTGATCGGTCCGTCGTTGGTCAGCTGCACCTGCATCTGCGCGCCGAACACACCCTTCTCGACGTGGGTGCCGGCCTCCTCGAGGCCTGCGCACACCGCCTCGTAGATCGGCTCGGACACCTCGCCCGGGGCAGCCGCCTGCCACGTCGGTCGGCGGCCCTTGCGCGCGTCGCCGTACAGGGTGAACTGGCTGACCACCAGCACCGGCGCCCCCAGGTCGGCGACCGAGAGCTCGTCGCGCATGATCCGCAGGTCGCGCACCTTGCGCACCATCCAGGCCACCTGGTCGGGGCCGTCGTCGTGCGTGACGCCGAGCAGGACGACCAGTCCGGGCTCGTCGATCCGACCGACGACCTCGCCGTCGACGGTGACCGAGGCGGACGAGGCACGCTGGAGGACTGCACGCATGGGCAGAGGATAGGTTCACCCGCATGGGAGACCTGCTCATCACGGTCGCGCCGACGGGGGCGGAGACGACGAAGGCCGACTGCCCGCAGCTGCCGACGACGCTCGAGGAGCTCGTCGAGACCGCGAAGCGGTGCGAGGCGGCCGGCGCCTCGATGGTCCACGTGCACATCCGCGACGGCGAGCACCGCCCCACGCTCGACCAGGGCCGGCTCAAGGACACGGTCGCGGCACTGCGTGCAGAGACCGCCCTCGTCGTCCAGCTGTCCACCGGCGGCTCGGTGCACGACCCGCTGGACGACCGGCTCCGCGTCCTCGACGCCCAGCCGGACTCGTGCAGCCTGACGATGGGCACGACCAACTTCGGCGCCGACGTGTTCCTCAACCCGTGGCCGTTCGTGTGCGACCTCTACCAGCTCTCGCAGGAGCGCGAGGTGGTCCCGGAGTTCGAGCTGTTCGACCTCGGTCACGTGGCGTCGCTGCACCGGCTGCTCGCGAAGTACGGCCTTCCCTACGGCGGCAAGGTGCACGTCGACCTCGTCATGGGAGTGCCGGGCGGGATGCCGGGCACCGCGGACGCGCTGGTCGCAGCCGTCGCCGCGCTGCCCGCGGAGACGACCAGCTGGTCGGCCACCGGCATCGGGCGTACGACGCTGCCCGTCGCGCTGGCCTCGTTGTCCAAGGGCGGTCACCTGCGCGTCGGGATGGAGGACGTGCTCACCCTGTCGAAGGGCGTCCCGGTCGAGCACAACGAGCAGCTCGTCTCGCGGGCGGTCGAGCTCGGCCGGCTGGCCCAGCGCACACCGATGACCACCGACGAGGCGCGCGCCCTGCTCGGGCTCTGACTGACTGCGGTGGGAGCGGCAGCCCCCTAGGCTGCCGATGTGGACGACCTCCAGCGCCCTCCCGGGGACAGTGACCGCGACGCGATCGTGGCGCGCATCAACCGGGTGCACGCCGAGGGCCGGATCAGCACCGCCGACCGCGACATCCGCCTCGGCAACGTCGGCTCGGCCCAGAGCATGGCCGAGCTCGACCTCATGTCCCGCGACCTCGACCAGCTCGAGGCGGCGCTCGCGCCGGCGGAGTCCCAGCCGTGGAGCGAGTTCAACCCGAAGCAGAAGTCGGGTCTCGGCGGCGGGGGAGGTGGCACCCAGCGGCTCGCGATCATCATCGGGGTGATCGTGGCGATCGCTCTGGTGGGTGGCGTGGCGATCGCGTACATCGCCAACCGAGTCGTCGACGCGACGACCAGCGACTCACCGGGGGCGCCGACCGCACCGGACGCCGAGGACCCGGAGGATCCAGCTGATCCCGCGGACACCGATCCCGACGAGGACCCGCCGGCCGGGCCGGCGTACACCCAGACCGCGAGCGGCGTCCGCAGCTTCCTCGCGGAGTACCGGCAGGAGTTCGGCACCAGCCAGGTCGTGGACCTGATCCTCTACGGCGACTACGTGATCGTGAACGTGCCGGTGCAGGGCAAGGCCCGGCAGCAGGGCTGGCTGTACCGCGAGGGGAAGTGGCAGACCTTCGGCGGCATCCGCGCGACCTTCCCCGGCTCGGCCATCATCGAGACCAACCGCCTCGACATCGTGAAGATGATGCGCAACGTGGCCCGCGCCAAACGCACCCTCGACGTCGAGCTCCCCGCGCAGGTCTACGTGATCCTCCGCTACATCCCCCGCTTCGACGAGGTGCCCAGCGTCGACATCCACGTCGCGAACCAGTACGGCGAGTCCGGCTACCTCGCCACGACCCTCGACGGCCGGGTCGAGCGGGCGTATCCCTACACGCGGTGAGGCTGGTGGCCGACCCTGGGAAACTCTCCGGCGCCTCGTGCCGAGAAGTTGCCCAAGGTCAGTCATCGGGGCAGCTCGGGCAGCGTCCCGGTACGCCGGTCCAGCCGCGAACGCCGAGAACCCCACCCATCAGGTGCGCCAGCTTGCACGATGAGCTGACGGCTCCCCAACCGAGACGGACCGTCTGGAGGCCCTCGGTAGCGGAGCGTAGGTCGCGCTCGAGGTCAGCCCACTGGTCGCTGGCCCACTCGTGACCGAGTCGACCGTCGAGCTCGACGAGCAGTCGTTGGTTCTCGTAGTAGACGTCGCGGAAGCCGGACGTGGTGCGCTTGAAGGGGTGCTGTCGAGACGCGCGCGGAAGTGCATGTGCGCGTTCGACGCGGGTCAGGTAGCGGTGCTCGAGCACCGAGTACGCACCCTGGGCCACGTCGCTGAGCACCAGGCGAAGGAATCCTCGGCCACCCAGCGAGGGCAGGTCGTCCAAGGAAGCGCAGAGACGAGTTGGGGTCGTCACGCGACGCTGGCATGCGTCGGCGAGGACCGCCACCGCCGCTGCCTCCCCGCGACGGTGCAGTCGCTCAGCCGCCACCTGGAGGACGGCGAGCTCGACGCGAATGCGTGGAGGAGTCAGGTTCCACAGCACCTTGTCGTCGAGCTTGGTGACGCGCAGGGTGCGCATGCCTGGCTGGTTCCGCACGCGCCGGGTGTGGTCGACGGCCAGCGTGACCACCTCCGGCGGTTCGATCAGGGCGCCGTGCGCGAGCAGAGCGGACTCACCAGCGAGGGCTGACGGCCACGCATAGAGGACCGCGGCTTGTTGGGCCTGTTCCACGCTCGGGACACCGGTGTGGTCGACGTACACGCCGGGGTGGATCGCCTGCCAGAACCGTCGCCGGAGCATCCGCTCGATGAGGTTGTCGTCGCCTCCGGCGCGGTGGACCTGCCGACGGGAGATCACGCCACCTTGGGTGCGCAGCAGGATTTCGACACTCACATGAGGAGCGTGCAGAGGCGCCCGAGCGCGGAACAGCCATCCTCTGCGGTCTGTGGAGTCGTTGCCGCCTGATGGAGCTGTGCGCGAACGGCACCTCGGGAAGTTCCTCGGCGACAGGTGCCGAGGAGTTTCCCAACCTCAGTAGACGAGCGCCTGGGCCCCCTCGGTGAGGGCTTCCTCGGCGAAGGTGGCGGCGCCGGCGATGCGGACGTCGGGGAGGAGGTCGTCGGCGGTGAGGGAGCGGCGGGCGGCGCACTGGCTGCAGACGGTCAGCAGCCCGCCGTGGAGTACGACGTCGCGCAGCTCGGCGAGGGGGGTGGCGAGGTCGAGGTGGAAGTCCTCCGCCCGGCCGGGTACGCCGAACCACGCGGCGTCCCCGGTCAGCCACAGGGACACCCGCGCACCCGCGGCGACGCCGGAGGCAGCGACCGTGAACGCCTGGTTGCACCGCTCGGGCTCGTCCGCGCCGACCGTGCACTTGATCACAAGAGACCGCATGGTTCGACCCTAGACTGCCGAGCATGGAAGCCTTCTTCGTCGTGGTGCTGGCCGCGGCCGTGCTGGGCGTCGGAGCGATCGCCCTGGTCGCACTGCGCCGATTGAGGAGCAACATGAACCCGCGAGACCCCCAGGAGCGATGACCCGCATGCCCTTCGAGATCCCCGACAACATCCACCCCAACTGCGCCCCGCTGGCGTGGATCCTGGGCACGTGGGCGGGCAACGGGCACGGGGAGTACGAGACGATCGAGCCGTTCCAGTTCGGGCAGGAGCTGATCTTCCAGCAGGACGGCCGCCCGTTCATCCACTACCTCGCGCGGGCCTGGATCGTCGACGAGCAGGGCAACACCGTGCGCGAGGCGGCCCAGGAGACCGGCTTCATCCGGTGCCTCGAGGACCGCTCCATCGAGGTCGTGCTGGCGCACAACACCGGCTTCGTCGAGACCTGGTACGGCGAGATCCACCCCGACCAGCCGCGCTTCGAGATCACCACCGACGCGGTCGTGCGCACCGCCACCGCCAAGGAGTACGCCGGCGGCAAGCGCCTCTACGGCTACGTCAACGGCGACCTGCTCTACGCCTTCGACATGGCCGCGATGGGCAAGGAGCTCCAGCCGCACACGCACGCGCAGCTCGTGAGGCAGTAGTGGAGACCAGCTGGCAGGAGCGGCTGCGGGCGAGCGGTCACCGCCTCACCCCGCAGCGGGAGCTCGTGCTGGCGGCCGTCGAGAACCTCGGCCACGCCACCCCCGACGAGGTGTACGCCGAGGTGCGCAAGCACTCGCAGTCGGTGAACCTCTCCACGATCTACCGCACCCTCGAGCTGCTCAACGAGCTCGGGCTGATCCGCCACGCGCACATCTCGGACCGCGCCCCGACGTACCACTCCGCGACCGGCCACGAGCACGCCCACTTCGTCTGCCGGGGCTGCAAGAAGACGATCTCCGTGGGTCGCGGGGAGATGGAGCAGGCGCTCGGCGACCTCGCCGCGTCGTACGGCTTCAGCCCGGACTACGGCCACCTGACCGTGTTCGGCACCTGCGCCGACTGCGCCGGTTGATCAGCTCGCCTTCGCGACCGCCTTGCGGAGCAGCTCGCGGATCTGGTCGGGTGCGTCGCGGCCGTTGAGGCCCAGCAACGTGAGCTGGACGAGGCGGTGGTCGTCGACCACCGCGTAGGCGCGCACGGTGTCGACCTGCCCCTCCGGGGAGAGACTCCGGTAGCCATAGCTGTCGTCCACCCCGAGCTCGACGTCCTCGAGCTGGGCCTTCTCGTCGGTCCGGCACTGCTCGACCCGTGACCGGATCCCTGCCAGCTCGGCCGAGGCGTCACCGTCGGGGTCGTCGAGCACCGCCGAGAACAGCGCCCAGTTGTCCTCGGTGTTGCGCAGGTCGCGGACCTCCGCCTCCCAGCCGTTCTCCAGCAGCACTCCGTCGTTGTCGGAGCACGACCACTCCTGGCTCCCGGTGTAGGCGCGGGACGTCGACGAGCTGACCGAGGACGGCTCGAGAGGAGCGACGTCGTCCCTTGGCCAGCAACACGTCGGAGGTCGACGGAGCCTTGTCGTCGCCGTCGGACGAGCATCCCGCCAGGACGCCGACGAGGAGGAGGACCGACACCCCGGCACGCAGGGCGGCTACGAGGGAAGCGCTCACTCCTCCGGCTCCTGGCCCTTCGCGAAGTAGTCGTCGAACATCGACTGGTAGGCCTCGCGGTAGTCCTGCGGGCTCATCACGCCACCGACGCCCCGGTCGGTCGAGAACAGCTCGTTCTCGACGAGGTCGCGTTCGGACGGCGAGAGCTGGAGGTAGTCCTCATAGGAGATGATCCTGCCGCCCGGCCGGGTCACGTCGTGCATCGCGTCCGGGTCGGCGGACAGGTCGCGGGAGTCGAGCAGTGCGGCGACCGCGAAGTTCTCGCGCTCCAGCGTCGCCGCGGCCTGGTTGTTCCAGTCGGTCACGGCGTCGTCCTCGGCGGTGGCAAGCGCGTCCTCGAGGCGGTCGAAGCCCTCACCGCGGGCGTGCTCGATGCCGGCCATGATCAGCTCCTTGCCGGCACCTTCGGCGAGCCGGCCGGCACCGGGAACCGGCACGGCATCGGCCAAGTCGGAGAACACCCCGATGGTGGCCTTGGTGCGCGCGTCCTGCTCAGCGGCGTCGTGGATCTCGTCGTCGCCCATGGTGCCGAGGAGGAAGCCCTGCAGGCGTGCGTCCTCCTGGATCCCGGTCTGCAGTGCTGCCCGGGCGTCGTCGACCTCGTTGGCGCTGGCGTTGTCGGTGCGGCCGTCGGCGTACTCGCGGGCGTCGTGGTACTGGTCCGCCAGGGCACCCAGCTTCTCGCCACGCCACTCGTTGATGCCCATCGTCAGCTCGCCCAGGCCCTGGTCGGTGGCGGTCGACATCAGCATGAAGTTGCGCAGGCCGTCGTCGTAGAACGTCGGCATCGGGGCGGTGTCACCGAAACCCTCGACGACGCTCGCGCCGGCGTCCGGCCGCAGACCGTCGATCTCGTCGCCGTTCTCGTCGTGGGTGCGGTTGTCCATGCCGTCCTCGACGCTCGGCATGTACGTCGACAGGATGTGCGCGAAGTCCTCCGCGGCGCCGTGCTCGGGGAAGCGGTGCAGGATCTCGGGCAGGTCGTCCTTGTTGTCGCGCTCGTTGAAGTAGAAGACCGTCTCGGAGGCGAGCATCGCGGCCTGCTGCTGGATCTCCTGCGCGTCGCGACCGGTGGCGTGGATCAGCGACTCGTCGGTGGTGGCGGCGTTGAGCGCCGCGGCGATGCCGTTGTAGTTGTCGCGGTCCCAGTTGCGCTCGCGGATGTAGTACTCCGAGCGCGGGGTCTGGTCGTCGGTCGCGTCGTCGTTGCTGAAGAACTCGAGGGCCACCGACGGGTTGTGCGACATCGCGCTCATCACCCCGGTCATCGGGTCCATGTTGCCGGAGTAGATGTCGTAGGTGCCGTTCTCCATGTAGTCGCCGAAGAAGACGTCCTGCTCCGGCCGGCTGCTCCACAGCCCGCTGGCGCCGTCGTTGTCCTGGCGTTCGTACTCGTCGAGGTCGTCGGCGATCGTGCTGATGAACCGGTCGCTGAACTTCTGGTCGTAGAGCAGGTAGGTCAGCGCACCCGACGGGTTGTAGGGGCCGCGGCCGTAGTAGTCGTCGGGATCGATGGTCGCGGCGGCGACCAGACCGTGCGCGAAGTCGACGGACTCCGTCGGCGTGAAGCCACCCGGCTCGTTGGCGGTGACCAGGCTCTGGCGCATGGCAGCGACGAGTGCGGCCTGCACCGCGGGATAGCCTTTCCCGGCTGAGGTCCAGCAGGATCATCAGCGAGGCGCGAGTGGCGGAATAGGCAGACGCGCACGGTTCAGGTCCGTGTGTCCGAAAGGACGTGGGGGTTCAACTCCCCCCTCGCGCACCACACGACGAAGCTCCCGACCAGGTGGACCTGGCCGGGAGCTTCGTGCGTTGCGGGGCTGCGTCGTCGTACCTACTTCTCGGTGGCGGAACCGAGCCTCACGGCGACGATCCGCGGGTCGAGCACCTGCGCGGAGTACGCCCCCTCCGCGTCACAGGTCAAGGTGAGCTCGACCGAGCCACTCTGCGTGTTGATCGCGACACCGTCGAGGCTGATCGTGCCGAGCTCGCCGCCGCCGGCGTCCACCCGCACCTCCGAGGTCGAGATGGTGCGGGTGAACTCGTCACCGATCGGCTGCGTGAGCTCGCAGAAGAAGTCGTGGTCGTCGCCGCCGGTGTTGGTGACGTTCGCGGACGCCGAGACCAGGTAGTTCCCCGCCGGGACGGTGAACTCGAAGATGGTGTGGTCCGGGTTGCCCGACGTGATGTTGTGGAAGTTCAGGTCGTCGTAGTACGCCTTGGCGCCGGCAGTGAACGCCGTCCGCGCGGCCTTGTTGAGGTGGTTCTGGCCGATCGAGCTGGCCTTGACCTTCTTGCCGGTCACGGCAGCCTGGCCGAGGTCGTCGGTCTTGACCTGGCCGTTCTTGATCTGCGGCGAGCCGACGGAGTTGTTCGCGACGCCGGCTGCGTAGGCGACTCCGCCCACGCCGCTGACGGCGATGACGAGCGCGACGGAGGATGCCACGTTGGAGTAGTTGAACTTGCCCTTGATGTTCATGGCTGGTGGTGCCTTTCGAGTGGAGAGTCCTTGACAGTGGTTTCTGTTGTGACCACGACTCTGTCCACTGCGAGGCACCCGTACATCCGCGCCCGGCACGCAGCCAAGGCTGCGCACTACGTATTCAGCGCTTACCCGCCTACACGCACTAGGTAGTGCCCCTTCAACTCCGCAGGGATGACCCCTACGGTGGAGGTCATGGGATCGCTGCTCAATCCGTACATCAGCTTCAAGGACAACGCCCGCGACGCGATGGAGTTCTACCAGTCCGTCTTCGGCGGCGAGCTCACCATCAACACCTTCGGTGAGTACGGCGAGAAGTACGCCGAGGGCGCCGACCTGGTCATGCACGCCATGCTCACCACCGCCGGCGGCTTCGCGCTGATGGGGGCCGACACCCCGCAGGGCATGGAGTACACGTCCGGCTCGCAGATCACGATCAGCCTGTCCGGTGACGGCGACGACGCCGAGGCCATCCGCGGCTACTGGGAAGCCCTCTCCGAGGGCGCGACCGTCTCCGTGCCGCTGGAGAAGCAGGTGTGGGGCGACGAGTTCGGCCAGATCACCGACCGGTTCGGCATCGACTGGATGGTCAACATCGGCGGCGGCGCGGCCTGAGGACGTAACCGACGACGGCCGTCGGCGTTGCGGAGGGCATGAGGGTCCTCGCAACCCTGACCGCGCTGACCGCCGCGCTGGCGATCGGCGCGTCGGCGTCGGTGGCGAGCACGCCGGCCGTCCCGATCCCCGACGACCCGCGCGGAGCGTTGCTGCAGCCGTTCCTCGGTGACGCGTCGGCGGAGCCACCGCTACACCGGTCGCCGGTGCCCCAGCACCCCTACCTGGCCGCCAACGACGCGTCGATCATCCACAACGACGCGTGGCAGACCGACACCTACGACCGCGCGGGCCCGGTCGGTCCGGACCTCGTGGTCAGCTCGACCAGCTCGCTGATCCGGGACTGCTCCTCGCTGTCCTTCCTCCCGGACGGCACCATGCTCACGGTCTGCATCGGCGTCGGGAGGCCCGTGGTCAAGGCCCTCGACCCGGACACACTCGCGGAGATCGCGTCGTACCAGCTGCCGAAGCGCGACCCCGGCCTGCTCCCCGACACCTCGAACTTCTCCGGCGGCTACTTCTACCTCGACCACCGCGGCCGGCTGATCGTCTCCAACGCGGAGAACCACGTGCTGTGGCTGCGCCTCGACGGCGACAAGTTCGTGGTGGACAGGGACGTCGACCTGAGCCCGGTGCTCGAGACCCAGCGGATCCAGAGCGTGCTCCCCGACTGGTCGAACCGGATCTGGTTCGTCACCCAGGAGGGCACGGTGGGCTTCGTCGGACTGGACGGGCGCATCCGCACCCGCCGGCTCGCGGGTGAGGTGATCGCGAACAGCTTCGCGATCGACGAGTCGGGCGGGGTCTTCGTCGTCTCCGACCACGCGCTCTACCGCTTCGACGTACGCAACGGGTGGCCCAACGGTGGACTCAGTGTCACCTGGCGCAAGACCTACGACCGCGGCACCCGCGTCAAGCCGAGCCAGGTCTCGCAGGGCAGCGGTACGACGCCGACCCTCGTCGGCCGCGCGTCCCTGCCGTCGGGTGGGTGGATCGCGATCACCGACAACGCCGACCCGAAGATGAACGTGCTCGTCTTCACGCGCGGCAAGGACAAGCCGGGGCGACCGGTCTGTCGTCAGCCGGTCTTCCCCGCCGGCCAGGGCGCCGACGAGAACAGCCTGATCTCGGTGCCGGGCGGGCTGATCGCCGAGAACAACTACGGCTACGCGCTCAAGACGCTCGCCCTCCGGCAGCCGACCACGGTCCCCGGGCTGGTCAAGGTCCGCGTCGACTACCGCGACGGCGGTTGCCGCATCGCGTGGGCCAACGACACCGCCCGGGTCCCGTCCTCGGTGTCGAAGGCCTCGCTCGGCTCCGGCCTGGTCTACGCCTACACCCACCCCGCCGCCGACGAGCTGGCCTACCGGGTGCCGCTGCCGCTCGGGCAGCTCTCCCCGGACGCGTGGTTCTTCACCGCGTTCTCGATCCGGACCGGTGAGCAGGTCTGGAGCCGGTACGTCGGCTCAGGGCTCCTCTTCAACAACCACTACGCCGCCGTGAGCATCGGCCCCGACGGAACTGCCTACGTCGGCACCGTCGGTGGGCTGGTCAGGCTGGCCGACCGTTGACTGGCGCTGCTACGGCGGTCCCGGGATCACCTTCATCCCCGGCTACGACCGCGGCGCAGGCGGTGCTGGCCGCCCGCTGACGGCGGGATACTGGCGCCATGTCCCACGCACCGATGCCCGGCGCCGAGTCGCTCACCGAGCCGCTGCGGTCGCGGTGGAGCCCGAGCATCTTCGACGCCGAGCACCGGTTGCCGACGGCCGACATCGTCACCCTCCTGCACGCGGCGCAGTGGGCGCCGAGCCACGGCAACCTGCAGCCATGGCGGTTCGTGGTCTGCGAGCGCGGGAGTACGGCGCACCAGGCGCTGGTGCCGCACCTCAGCCGGGGCAACTCGGGCTGGGTGCCGCGAGCCTCGGTGGTCCTCCTCACCGCGACCCAGGTCGCGGACGCGCCGGACAAGGCCGCGGACGAGAAGCCGGTCGACCTGCCGATCAACCTCTACTGCGCCGGTCAGGCCGCTGCCCATCTCAGCCTCCAGGCGCAGGCGATGGGGCTGTGGGCGCACCAGTTCAAGGGCTTCGACAAGGACCCGGTCGCCGACGCGCTCGGGATCCCGCCGCACTGGCGGATCGTGGCCGGCATCGCCGTCGGTGTTCGCGGCAACCCGGCCGAGGTCCCCGAGCGCGATCAGCAACGGGAGCAGCGGGTCCGCAACCGAAGGCCGCTCGCCGAGATCGCGTACGGCGACGCGTGGGGCGAGGCGTGGGACGGCGCGATCGGTCACGAACCCCCTGGCAAACTGGCCCCATGACGACGTTCCACGACTTCAAGGCCGCGGACATCAACGGCGCGGCGATCGACTTCGCGTCGTACGACGGCTCGGTCGTGCTGGTGGTGAACACCGCCTCGAAGTGCGGCTTCACCCCGCAGTACGCCAGCCTCCAGCGGGCTCCACGACAGCTACGCCGACCAGGGCTTCGCCGTCCTCGGCTTCCCCTGCGACCAGTTCGGCCACCAGGAGCCCGGCGACGAGGACGAGATCGCTGCCTTCTGCGACAAGGAGTACGGCGTCACCTTCCCGATGTTCGCCAAGGTCGAGGTCAACGGCGAGGACGCCCACCCGCTCTACCAGTGGCTCAAGGGCGAGCAGAGCGGCCTGCTCGGCGGCGCGATCAAGTGGAACTTCACCAAGTTCCTGATCGGTCGCGACGGCTTGGTGATCAACCGCTACGGCGTCGACCACCAAGCCCGGCAAGATCCGCCCCGACATCGAGGCGGCTCTCGCCGGCTGACGGGTCCGACGCCGGCCGTCACTCGACTACCCTCGGCGCCTGTGTCCCCGACGCGCCCAGCCGGCTCGGCACTCCCGGTCGGCCTGGTCCAGATCTCGCTTGCGGGGGTGCTCTGGGGCACCGGTGGCCTGACCCTGCAGGTGATCAGCGACCGCACGCCGCTGTCGTTCGTGACCATCAGCGGCTACCGGATGCTGATCGCGGCACTGGTCCTGGTCGCGGCGGTGGTTGTGCTCCGCCGCGGAGCGGAGCTGGTCGCCCTGCTGCGGGCATCACCCGGCACCGCCTGCCTGGTCGGCATCGGCACCGGCGCCTACCAGGCGCTGTACTTCGGGGCGGTCGTCGAGGTCGGCGTCACGGTCGCGACCGTCGTCAGCCTCGGCCTGGCACCGGTGCTACTGACGGCCGCGGAAGCGGTGCAGCACCGCCGCCACCCCGGCACCCGACGGGTCCTCGTCGTCGCCATCGCGCTCGCCGGCCTGGTGCTGGTCAGCGTCGCCGCGGGCGACACCGAGACCGGGCCGCGGCCGTGGCTCGGGGTCGTGCTCGCGGTCGGGTCCGGCGCGACGTACGCCGCCACGACCGCGCTCGGACGGCCGCTCTCGCAGCGCACCGATCCCCTCGCCCTGACCACCGTGGCGACGACGGCCGGCGCCGTCGCGCTCGTCCCGGTCGCGCTGATCGTCGGCGGGCCCCTCGCGACCGGCGACCCGGTGGCACTCGGTGCGCTGGCGTACCTCGGCGTGATGACGATGGCGCTCGCGTACGGCCTCCTCTACGCCGGCCTCCGCACCACGTCGAGCGCAGCCGCCGTGATCGCCAGCCTGCTCGAGCCGGTGACCGCGGCGATCGTCGCCGCGCTCTTCCTCGACGAGCGGGTCGGCGTCCTCGGGGTGGTCGGCATGGTGCTGATCCTGGCCGCGGTTGCGGGCGCCGGTCGCGAACCCGTGGCGGAGGGCGGCCCGGCGACCGGATCGACCGGGGTCAGGACGTCGCCGGACTGACCAGGCCGTGGTCGTAGGCATAGACGATCGCGGCCGGCCGGTCGCGCAGGGCCAGCTTGGTGAAGATCCGGCCGATGTGGCTCTTGACCGTCAGCTCGGAGATCACCAGGTCTGCCGCGATCTCGCCGTTGCTGCGGCCCGATCGCCATCGCCCGCAGCACCTCGAGCTCGCGCGGCGGTCAGCGCGTCGATGACGCCGCGTCCGTCGGCCGGCGGCCGGCGCGACGCTCCGGTAGCTGCGCAGCACCCGGCCGGTCACCGCCGGGTCGAGCCACGAGCTCGCCCGCGGCGACGGTACGCACCGCGCGGATCAGGTCGTCGGCGGAGGAGTCCTTGAGCAGGAAGCCCGCCGCGCCGGCGCGCAGCGCACCGGACAGCATCTCGTCGTCGTCGAACGTCGTCAGCACCAGCACCGGCGGCGCGTCGGCGCGGCCGCGAGCCCGCGGTGGCGGTGATCCCGTCCACCTGCCGCATCCGCAGGTCCATGAGCACGACGTCGACGTCGGCGGCCCGAGCCGGTCGCAGCGAGCGGCCAGGGCACGGCACGTCCGCTCCGTCGGCGCACTCGGCGACGATCTCGAAGCCGTCGCGCCGGCGCAGGATCCGGCGCAGTCCGGAGCGCACCAGCTCCTGGTCGTCGACCAGCACCACGCGGACGGCGAGGCGTGGCGGTCGGTGTCGCTCATGCGGTGGCCCCGCTCGCGGGAGCGCCGGCAGGCGGCTCGAGCCCGGCGATCGAGTGGCCACGGGCGCCGGGCCCGCTGCCGAGGCGTACGTCGACCACCCACCGCGCCGTCCTGCGCCGGCCTGCAGCGATGGCGCCGAGCTGAGCGGCCCGGGCCTGCATGCCGGCCAGTCCGGCCCCCAGCCCGTCGGCACCGCGAGCCGCGGCCGGCCCGTCGAGCTGGTTGCGCGACGACGCAGCCGCGCGCCCCGCGCCGACGCTCAGCGACACCCGGGCCGGCGCGTGCTGGTCGCCGCGTGCTTGGCGACGTTGGCCAGCGACTCCTGGGCGATCCGGTAGAGGCCGAGCCCGGCCGCGGCCGGCAGGGTGGTCGAGGTCGCCGCGCTCGTCGTACTCCACGCGCAGGCCCGGCGTCGGCGAGCTCCTCGACCAGGGCGGCGATGTCGGCGGCGCCGGGCAGCGCGTGCGGCGAGGCCGGCCCGTCGGCCATCGCACTGACGGTGCGCCGGATGTCGGCCATCGCCCGGCGCCCGACCTGCTCGGCGTCGGCCAGCGCGGTGTCGACCTCGGCGACGGCGTCGTCGGCGGTCGGCCGGCACCGGTCGCGCACGTCGCGCAGCGCGTGCCGGGCGCCGGTGAGGTGCAGCAGCGTGACGCTCAGCGAGTGGGCGACCAGGTCGTGGATCTCGCGGGCGATCCGCTCGCGCTCGGCCGTGGTCGCCTGCTCCCAGGTCGCGCTCGCGGGCGTGCGCGCTCGGCCACCAGTGCGCGCATCTGCCACAGCAGCATCGCGCCGACGACGAAGCCCAGCAGCAGCTCAGCGTGTGCACGGCGACAGCCGACGAGCCGGGCCCGAGTCGCGGCGACGCCCAGCAGCGACGATGACGCACGGCGACGACGGCTCCTTCGCGGATGCCGTCGCGCGCGGTCGACCTCGGCGGTGGCGAACACCAGCAGTGCCGGGCGCGCGTCCATCGGCGAGCGCGGGTCGGCGGGCGCCACGACAGCAGCCAGCCGGCGGCGACGAGCTCGGAGGGCGTCGAGCCACCACGGCAGCCACCCGCCGAAGCCGATCTGCGACCACGCGGAGCGGCGAGCACGAGCAGCAGGGTGAGCGCGAGCGGGTCGAGCGGCCACAGGGCGTCGCGCATGCCGAGCGCGAGCAGCACGCAGACCACCTGGCCGCACGAAGGCACATGACCGGCACCCACCAGGGGTAGAGGATGCCGCGGGCGAGGCAGTTGTCCTCGATCCGGTCGCGCACAGCGCGCAGCAGTCCCCACTTCATGACAGCCAGCGTAGGCAGCAGGTGGCTCGCCGTCATCCGACCGCGGGCGGCAGCCCGCCTCCTACCAGGGTCGGAGCGGTCCCGTAGATTGCCTGCCGCCGCCCGATGCCCGGACGGTGCGCGTTGCCTAGCGTTGCGTGCACCGAAGCAACCACAGCACTGAGGACGGTGAGCACCATGACCTGGAGCGAGACCAAGCGCCGCTGGCACATCCTGCGCGAGATCGAGGACCTGCTCGTCGCGGACCCGGCGGCGGAGCTCCCCTGGACCGAGGAGTACGCCGACGCTCTTCGGCGACCGTGACGGCCTGGTGGCCTCGCTGCGCTACCGCTGGCAGCTCACCCTCGACACCCAGCTCGACACCCACTCGCCCGAGCAGGCCTGGGACGAGCAGCACCGCCGGGTCGAGCGCCGCACCCGCGACCTGCTCCGGCTCCTGGACAGGGCGGTCGCCCGGCATCAGGGTGGGGAACGTGCCGTTG
Source organism: uncultured Actinomycetota bacterium (assembly GCA_963722835.1). GTDB lineage: Bacteria > Actinomycetota > Actinomycetes > Propionibacteriales > Nocardioidaceae > Marmoricola. Next base: position 18,466 of record CAVROK010000010.1, on the reverse strand, counting down.
CGTGACCCGCGCTCGTTCGCCGCCTGGACGCTGGCCCACGGGCTGCAGCGCAGGTTCCTCCACCGCGCGGCCGCCAAGGGCGACCTGATGGCGCGGCTCGCGACCGACCGGGCGTACTACGACGACCCGTACCCGTCGTACGAGCGTCTCCGCGCCGGCGGCCGGGTGGTGCGCAACGGGTTCGTCGCCGGGACGGTCGACCACGCGGTCGCCAACGGCGTCCTCCGCAGCGACCAGTTCTCCAGCAGCGCGCTCGGCGAGCTGCCCGCGCCGCTGCAGAAGCTGCACGCCCGGGTCCGCGACGACGACACGCTGAGCCCCGTCGACCCGCCGTCGATGCTGGTCGTCGATGCGCCGGCCCACACGCGCTACCGGCGCCTGGTCGCGCGGGCGTTCACCGCACGGAAGGTCGGGCGGATGGCCGATCGGGTGCAGGCGTCGCCGCCCGCCTGCTCGACGACCTCGAGCGGGAGCCGACCTTCGACCTGGTGAGCCGCTACGCCGCACAGCTCCCCGTCGCCGTGATCGCCGACCTCCTCGGCGTCCCCGAGCAGGAGCGCGGGCAGGTCCTCGGCTGGGGCAACGACGCTGCGGTGACCCTCGATCCGGGGCTGAGCTGGAAGCAGTACCGCCCGCCGCAGACGGCGCTCCGCGAGATGCACGCCTGGTTCCACCGCCACCTCGACCGGCTGCGCCGCAACCCTGGTGACGACCTGCTGAGCCAGGTGCTCCGAGACCCGGAGGCCGCCGACCTGACGCGGACGAGCTGCACGGGATCGGGCTGTTGGTGCTCGGCGCCGGCTTCGAGACGACGGTCAACCTGATCGGCAACGCGGTCGTGCTCCTCGACGAGCACCCCGACCAGCTGGCCTGGCTGCAGGACAACCCCGACGGCTGGGCCAACGCCGTCGAGGAGGTCCTCCGCGTGGACGCCCCGGTCCAGCTGACGGTGCGCTTCGCGCTGCACGACACCGAGGTCGCGGGCGAGCGGGTCGGCGCGGGCGAAGGCGTGCTCGTCTACCTCGGCGGCGCCAACCGCGACCCGGAGGTCTTCACCGACCCGCACGAGTTCGACGTACGGCGCGCCAACGCGGCCGACCACGTCGGCTTCTCCGCCGGCATCCACTTCTGCCTGGGCGCGAGCCTGGCGCGGCTCGAGGCCGCGGTCGCGCTGCGGACGCTGTACGACCGCTATCCCGACCTGCGCGTCGTCGGCCGGCCGGAACGGCGGACGACCCGGGTGCTGCGCGGCTGGGAGTACCTGCCCGTCTCGACCCTCGCCCACGTGCCCACTGGGTGAATCCCCCTGGTCCTCTAACCTCCTCGAGTGACGAGCAACAGCCCGACACCGCACGAGGACGCGCCCGCTGAGGCGTCGTTGGTGACCGCCCTCGTGCTGCTCGGGTTCGGGCTCCCCGCCACCGCGACCGCGGCCGCGTTCGCCTTCGGCAGCCTGGAGCACATCGGCAAGGGCTTCCTCGTGGCGCTCGCCGTCTGGGTGGCCGGCATCGGGGTGTCGTTCATCCAGCCGCTCAACACCGGCCCGTCCGACGGCCCCGTCCTGGCGCCGCAGCTGCGCTGGGGCCTCGCCGCTCTCGGGCTCGCCGCGCTCGCCGCCGTCCTGGCGTCCGACGCGCCGGTCCTGCCCTGGTCCCTGGTACTCCTGGTCGGCCCGCTCTTCGCGTGGATCACCGGCTCCCTGTGGGTCCTTCGCGGAGAAGCCGCAGTGGTTGAGGTGCCAGTGCAGCGAGCCTGAAACCAAGGAACCGAACGGCGGGGGCGCACGTCCCAGCCACATGACTCCTCGGCTCGCCGCAGCGGCCATCGCCGCCCTCCTCTCGACCGCGTTCCTGACCTCGTGCTCCGACGAGAGCGAGCCCGATCCCAACAGCCGCCGCGGTATCGACGCCCGGGCCTACTACGAGGACTACGAGTCGCCGGAGGTGGACTACGACAGCGGCACGATGTTCGGCCCAGCCGCAGATGACGGCCGAGGACAGCGGCGGTGGTGAGCCGCCACTCCCGCCCGCTCCCAACGAGGACAACTTCTTCCACGACCACGGCACCAGTGGGTTCGTCGACACGACCACGGACGCGCGGTCGACGTTCGCGCTCGACGTCGACACCGGGTCGTACGGCGTCGCCCGCACCCTGCTCGACCAGGGCTTCCGGGTGCCCCCGGCCGGGATCCGGGTGGAGGAGTGGGTCAACGCGTTCGAGTACGACGACCCCGCGCCCACCGACGCCGACCTCGGTCTGACGACCGAGACCGGCCTGGCACCGACCCTCGACGACGGCACCCAGCTGGTCCGGGTCGGCGTCTCCGCCCGCGAGGTGTCCGCCGCCGAGCGGCCTCGGGTCAACATCACGCTGGTCGTCGACCGCTCCGGCAGCATGGACATCCGCGAGCGGCTCGGCCTGGTGCAGTCCTCGCTGGCGCTCCTGGCCGACCGGCTCAACCCCGACGACACCGTGTCGGTCGTCTCGTTCGAGGACAAGGCCCGGCCGCTCCTCCCGCCGACCCCGGTCCGCGACACGGACGCGATCCTCGACGCGATCGAGGAGCTCAAGCCGGGTGGCAGCACCAACCTCGAGGCCGGCCTCCGGCTCGGCTACGAGCAGGCACGAGAAGCCTTCGACCCCGAGGCTGTGAACCTGGTCGTCCTCGCCTCCGACGGCGTCGCCAACGTCGGCCACACCGGCCCGAGCTCGATCGTCGACCGGATCCAGGAGGAGGGCGCCGACGGCATCCACCTGGTCACCGTCGGCTACGGGCTGGGCAACTACAACGACCACCTGATGGAGCAGCTCGCCGACCTGGGTGACGGCTTCTACGCGTACGTCGACACCTACGCCGAGGCGGAGCAGCTGTTCGGCGAGGACCTGGTCACCACGCTGACGCCGGTTGCCGGAGAGGCGCGCACCCAGGTCGCCTTCGATCCCGAGCTGGTGACGTCGTACCGGCTGATCGGCTACGACAACCGCGCGATCGCCGACGAGGACTTCACCGACGCCGGCACCGACGCGGGCGAGCTGGGCGCGGGCCACCACGCGACCGCGCTCTACGAGGTCCGGCTCGCCGACGGGTCGAGCCGGGCGCCGTGATCGGCAGCGCAGCGGTGCGCTGGACCCCGGTCGGCCCCGGCGGCCCGGCGGCGGTCCGCCAGGAGGAGGCGGTGATCGACGTGCTCGCCGCGGACGAAGCGACCGCGGCGTCGTACCGGCTCGAGCTCGCGGCGACCGTCGCCGACCTGGCCCAGGTGCTCAAGCACGCGGCGCCGTACGACGGCCGCGCGGTCACCCTCGACGACCTGCTCGTCCGCGCCCAGGCGCTCGCCGACGCCGACGTCGCCGGCGCGGAGGACCTGGTGACCCTGGTCGAGCAGGCCCGCGAAGGTTTACAACTAAGAGGGTCTTGTCAAACTGGTTTACAAACACTACCGTCTTGTCAATGAACGCTGAGTTGATCGGCAAGACCGTCCCGGACGGCACGACCGAGGTGTGGAAGGACAAGAAGCGCTACCTGTGGCTGCTCGGGATGATGGTCCCTGGCCTGGGCATCGCTGTTCGCGCTCGCCTTCATCGCCTCCGGCGGCTGGTGGGGCTTCGCCCTGGTCGGGCCGCTGCTCATCAACGTGATCATCCCGGTCTTCGACCTGGCGTTCGGGCGCGACAGCTCCAACCCGCCCGATGAGGTCATCGAGGCGCTCGAGAACGACAAGTACTACCGCCGGATCGTCTTCATGTACGTCCCGCTGATGTACGTCGTGCTCTTCGCCGGCTTCGACCTGCTGATGGGCAACAACCCGCTCCGCCGCGTCCTCGACTGGGTCGGCGCCGGCGGCTGGGCCGACGCCAACCTCGGCGCGCTCTACGACAACGCGACCTTCGACATGGCCTGGTGGGTCAGCGCCTTCTGGGCCCTCTCGCTCGCCGGCGTCGTCGGGCATCGGCATCAACACCGCCCACGAGCTCGGCCACAAGAAGGAGAGCCGTCGAACGCTGGCTCTCCAAGATCACCCTGGCTCCGACGTTCTACGGCCACTTCTACATCGAGCACAACCGCGGCCACCACGTCCGCGTCGCCACGCCCGAGGACCCCGCCTCTTCGAAGCTCGGCGAGAGCCTCTACCGGTTCTGGCCGCGCACCGTCTGGGGCTCGGTCAAGAGCGCCTGGGAGGTCGAGGCCAAGCGCTACCGACGCAAGGGCACCCACCCGTTCCACCTCGGCAACGACGTGCTGAACGCCTGGGCCATGTCGGCCGTGCTGTGGGGCGCGATCGTCGCCCTCTACGGCTGGCAGGTCGTCCCCGTACGTGCTGATCACCATCGTGTTCGGGTTCTCCCTGCTCGAGGTCGTCAACTACCTCGAGCACTACGGGATGCTGCGGCAGAAGGTCGGCGAGAAGCAGCGCTACGAGCGGGTGCTGCCGATGCACAGCTGGAACAGCAACAACATCGTCACCAACATCTTCCTCTACCACCTGCAGCGGCACAGCGACCACCACGCCAACCCGACCCGTCGCTACCAGGCGCTGCGCGACTTCAAGGAGTCGCCGGCGCTGCCGACCGGCTACGCCGGGCATGATCAACCTCGCCCTCATCCCCCCGCTGTGGCGGAAGGTGATGGACCACCGCGTGGTCGAGCACCTCGACGGCGACGTCACCCTCGCCAACATCCTGCCGAGCAAGCGCGAGAAGTACCTCGAGAAGTTCCCGCCCCCGATCGAGCACGACGTCCACAAGGACGACTTCTTCGCCCAGAAGTTCGAGGGCGAGGTGCTGGCCGCCAAGTGCCCCGGCTGCAGCTACGTCTACGAGGTCGCCGCCGGCGACGAGCACGAGGGCTTCGCCGCCGGTACGGCGTGGGCCGACATCCCCGACGAGTGGTGCTGCCCCGACTGCGGCGTCCGCGAGAAGATCGACTTCGTGCCGTTCGATCCCGGAGAAGGTGGATGCGCCGATGAAGATCGTCGCCGACCTGGACAAGTGCGAGGGCCTCGGCATGTGCGAGGCGATGGCCAACGACTACTTCGAGGTCGACGAGGACGAGGACCAGGTCAACATCCTCGACGACTCGCCGCCGGAGTCGGATCGCGCCCACGTCTACGCCGCCGTCCAGGCCTGCCCGGTGCTCGCGCTGACGCTGGACCGACTGATGTCTATCCTCGCTGGTGTGAGCACCCACGCCGCGGCGTCGCCGGCCCCGGTCGTGGTCGGAGGACTCCGCGACCGGCTGTGCGACGCGGCCGTCGGTGTCATCACGAGCGAGGGCTGGGCGCGGGTCACGATGGCGCGGCTCGCCGACGAGGTCGGCGTCAGCCGGCAGACGGTCTACAACGAGATCGGCACCAAGAGCGACCTCGCCGAGGCGGTGGTGCTGCGCGAGCTCGACCGGTTCCTCGCGGGCGTCGTCCGCTCGTTCGACGAGAACCCCGACGACCTGATCCAGGCGATCCGCGACTCGGCCCGCCGGGTGCTCAAGTACGCCCAGAACAACGCGCTGCTGCACGCCGTCGTCTCCGCCACCCACGGCGCCGACACCGAGCTGCTGCCGCTGCTGACCACGCACGCCGAGTCGCTGCTGGTCGGGGCCAAGATGGTGGTCGGCGAGCGGATCGCGGGCTACCGGATCGACCTCGAGCCGCACCGGCTCGACGCCGTCATCGACATGGTCGTCCGGCTGGTGCTCAGCCACGTCATGCAGCCCTCGGCCGACCCGGCCGCCACGGCGGACGACATCGCGTGGGTCGCCGAGCGCGTCCTGGGCTGACCGCCGAGCCCGTCGTCCCGGCTCGCGATGCGAGCTAGTTGGTGCCAGCGTTTCCGTTTCCCAACTACCCTTTCCAGGGGAGGGAAGTTCCATGGGGGTTGCGCAGCACCGTGCGCGGCTGGCGCTGGTCTGCGCCGTCGCGATGCTGGGTGCTGCCTGCGCCGCCCCGGCCGACGAGCCCGACGACGACACCAGCAACGCCGCCTCCACGACGAGCACAGGAGCCGAGTCCCGACGATCCCGACGCCCTCGGCCACCTACGCCGTGCACACGGTCGACCCGCCGGGCCGCTCGACGGGCGCGCGTACGGCGACGACATGCTGCTCGTGAGCAACGAGACGATCCCGGACGACGTTCGTCGAGCAGATCCTGGACATCAAGATCGCGCGGCAGACCGGCTGTCACCGCGGCCGAGCCGCTCTCGCATCGGGCAGTTCTCGCTGGAGAACAAGAGCTACCGGATCGCCGCCGTCGACGTCGCCGAGTACCGCAAGTTCACGCCCGCGCCGGGGAGCAGGCTCCCAGGACCTGGGACCGATTCGCCGCGGGCGAGATCGCGGTGCGCGACGACCTCCAGGACCGGCTGCCGCTGGACAAGGACGGCTACCTCGCCGTCGGTTCGGGCGAGCGGACCTTCCCCATCCATGTCGGCGCCTACGCGCCGCAGATCGGCACGGTCGACGCCGTCGTCAACGACGGAGTGGGGCGAGGCGCTCGGGCTGACCGAGGACAACGCGCTCGTCCTCTACACCGGTGGCATCTCGCCGCAAGCGCTGCGCAAGAAGCTGAAAGCCGCTCGTCGGCGACATCTCGATGACCGACCTCGACATCGTCGCCGAGCGCGGACTCGACCCCGGCACGTTCCAGTCGGTGCAGTACGTCGGCACCTTCGCGCGAGGCCGTCGGCATCTTCCGCTACACCCCGATCGGCGGCGGCCGGGTCCAGCCCGAGTCGGCCTGGGTGCGCGAGTCACATCGTCACCGAGACGCTGCCGCTGCTGGGCAAGGTGACCTGCAACAAGTACATGATGCCGCAGCTGCGGGACGCGATGATCGAGATCCAGCAGACCGGGCCTGGGAGACGAGATCAACTACCACGTGGGCTGCTACTACCCGCGCTTCATCGCCGGCTCCACCACGCTGTCCAACCACTCCTTCGGCCTCGCGATCGACATCAACTCGCTGGAGAACCAGCGCGGCACCGTCGGCGAGATGCACCCCGTGGTGGTCGAGATCATGAAGAAGTGGGGCTTCGCCTGGGGTGGCGACTGGAACTACACCGACCCCATGCACTTCGAGCTCGAGCGGATCGTGCGCGCAGGAGGCTGAGGAGGCCGGGCGGCGTCCGCCCCGAACCGTGACAGCGCGACTGTCAAGGTTGTGTCATGATCGGACGCATGACGCTCGAGAGCTTCCACCTGGGTCAGGGCACCGGTCCGCTGCGCGGCATCAAGGTCGTCGAGATCGCCGGCATCGGGCCCGGCCCGCACGCCTGCACGATCCTGGCCGACCTCGGCGCCGACGTGATCCGGATCGAGCGGCCGGGCGGCCAGCTGCTCACCGGCGGCAGCCACGACCTGCTCAACCGCGGGCGCCCCAGCGTCGCGCTCAACCTCAAGGACCCGGCCGCGGCGGAGGTCATCCTCGACCTGGTCGCCGGCGCCGACGTGCTCGTCGAGGGCATGCGCCCCGGGAGTCGCCGAGCGGCTCGGCATCGGACCCGACGTGTGCCACGCCCGCAACCCGCGGCTGGTCTACGGCCGGATGACCGGCTGGGGCCAGGACGGCCCGTGGAGCCAGGCGGCCGGCCACGACATGAACTACATCGCGATCACCGGCACCCTGCACGGCCTGGGCCAGGTCAAGGAGAAGCCGCAGTTCCCGGCGAACCTGGTCGGCGACTTCGGCGGCGGATCGACGTACCTCGTCATCGGCATCCTGGCCGCCCTGCTCGAGGCGAAGGTCTCCGGCGAGGGCCAGGTCGTCGACGCCGCGATCGTCGACGGCACCGCGCACCTCAACACCATGCTGGCCGCGTTCCTCGCCGCCGGGACGTTCAACGAGAGCGGGTCAGCAACCTGCTCGACGGCGGCGCGCCGTTCTACGACATCTACGAGACCGCCGACGGCGAGCACATGTCCGTCGGTGCGCTGGAGCCGCAGTTCTTCGCCGCAGTTCGTCGAGCTGCTCGGCATCAAGGACCAGGCTGCCCGGCCAGTTCGAGCTCGACCGGTTCGACGAGATGCGGGACCTGATCGCCGCCCGGTTCAAGGAGAAGACCCGCGACGAGTGGTGCGCGATCTTCGACGGCACCGACGCCTGCGTCGCGCCGATCCTCAAGTTCAGCGAGGCCGTCGACCACCCGCACATGAAGGCGCGCGAGATCCTCGTCGAGAAGGACGGGATCGTGCAGCCGCAGCCCGCGCCGCGGTTCTCCCGCACCGGGGCCACGCTCGGCCTGCCGCCCGCGCCCAAGGCCGGCGCCCACACCCGCGAAGCGCTCACGGCCTGGGGCATCGCTGACGTCGACGGCTCTGATCGACTCGCGGGACCGCCGTCCAAGTCGGGAGATGTAGGACGACCATGGAGCACGTCGACGTCCTCATCATCGGAGCCGGTCTCTCGGGCGTCGGCGCTGCCGCGCAGGTCCGCGAGCGGCTGCCGAGGAAGACGGTCGCCGTGCTCGAGTCCCGCGCGTCCAAGGGCGGCACCTGGGACCTCTTCCGCTATCCCGGCGTCCGCTCCGACAGCGACATGTTCACGTTCGGCTACACCTGGCGGCCCTGGAAGAGCGACATCGCGCTCGCCGACGGCCCGCTGATCCGGGAGTACATCGACACCGTCGCCGACGAGTACGACGTCGACCGGCTGATCCGCTACGAGCACCGGATCACCAGTGCCGACTGGGATTCCGGCACGGCGCGCTGGACCGTCACGGCCACCGTCGGTGACCCCGGTCGGCCGGCGAGACGATCACCCTGACCGCGAGCTTCCTGTGGTCCTGCGCGGGCTACTACAAGTACGAGCAGGGCTTCCAGCCGACCTGGCCGGGCATGGCCGACTTCCGGGGCGAGATCGTGCACCCGCAGCACTGGCCCGACGACCTCGACTACGCCGGCAAGCGGGTGGTCGTCGATCGGCAGCGGCGCGACCGCGGTGACGCTGGTGCCGGCGATGGCATGGCGACGGGGCCGCCGAGCACGTGACGATGCTGCAGCGGACGCCGACGTACGTCATCAACCGCGCGCCGGCACGACCCGGTCGCCCGGCTGCTCACCCGGCTGCGGATGCCCGAGCGCGTCGTCTACCGCGCGGCGCGGTGGGCCAACATCCTGCAGGCGATCGGCTTCTACAAGTTCAGCATCCGCTGGCCGTCGCGGGCGAAGGCGCTGATCCGGAAGGGCACGGTCAGCCAGCTGCCGACCGGCTTCGCCGTCGACGAGCACTTCGCGCCGCCGTACAACCCGTGGGAGCAGCGGCTCTGCTTCGTCCCCAACAACGACCTCTTCAGGACGTTGAGCGACGGCGACGCCTCGGTGGTCACCGACACGATCGAGACGTTCACGCCGGACGGGCTGCGGCTGGCGTCCGGCAAGGAGCTGCCCGCGGACATCGTGGTCACGGCGACCGGCTTCCAGATGCAGCTGCCGTTCGGGGGCATCGAGTTCACCATCGACGGCGAGCCGCTGGACCTGCCGTCGCGGATGGCCTACAAGGCGCTGATGCTGAGCGACATGCCGAACTTCTTCTTCACCCTCGGCTACACCAATGCGTCGTGGACGCTGAAGGCCGACCTGGTGATCGACTACGTGTGCCGGCTGCTCGCCCACCTCGACCAGCACGGCTACCGCACCGTGGTCCCGGTGCCCGACCCCGCAGTCGAGCGGCGGCCGCTGATGCTGCTGAGCTCCGGCTACATCCAGCGCTCCGCGCACCTGCTCCCGAGCGAGGGCGACCGGGCGCCCTGGCGGCTCGACCAGAACTACCTGGTCGACCGGCGGGTCATCCAGCGCGCCAAGATCGACGACGGAGTGCTGCGCTTCACATAGGCGCGGATTCAACCAATGCGGCCTCGTACCCCTACTCTTGTCACATCGGTCCGGCAGGTCTTGCCCCGGGCCCCGCGCACCGCAGGCTCACGCAGCCCGCCGCGCTCCTCGAAACCGAGGCCCGCTTCCCTTCCCGCCGCCGGCGGGACAGCACGGCGAGACGCCCGACCGGGAGTCCGCCGCCCATGCTGCAGCGCGAGCTCCGGAGAGACCTCTCGTGACCACGAACTTCGCCGACCTCGGCGTGCCCGCCGCCTGATCGCGGTGCTGGCTGCCAACGGCATCACCACCCCCACCCCGATCCAGGCCGCGACGCTGCCCGACTCGCTCGCCGGCAAGGACCTGCTCGGCCGCGGCCGCACCGGCTCCGGCAAGACCTACGCCTTCGCGCTGCCCGTCGTCGCCCGGCTGTCCGCCAAGGGCGGCCGCGCCGGCTCCGCGCCGGCCCCGCGCGCTGATCCTCGCCCCGACCCGCGAGCTCGTCAGCCAGATCGACGCCGCCCTCAGCCCGCTCGCCAAGGCCGCCGGCCTCAGCACCCACACCGTCTTCGGCGGCGTGGGCCAGGGCCCGCAGGTCTCCGCGCTCAAGCGCGGCGTCGACATCCTCATCGCCTGCCCCGGCCGGCTCGAGGACCTGATCGGCCAGGGCCACTGCGACCTCGGCGACGTCGAGGTCACCGTGCTCGACGAGGCCGACCACATGGCCGACCTCGGCTTCCTCCCCGCCGTACGCCGCCTGCTCGGGCAGACCCCGCGCCACGGCCAGCGGATGCTCTTCTCCGCCACCCTCGACAACGCGATCGACGTGCTGGTCAAGCGGTTCCTCGACCAGCCGGTCGTCCACCAGGCCGACTCGGCCCAGTCGCCCGTCGCGACGATGGACCACCACGTCCTGCACGTCTCGCGCGAGCTGCGGATCGCCGTGCTCGTCGACCTGGCCAGCGCGCCCGGCCGCACCATCTTCTTCACCCGCACCAAGCACGGCGCCAAGGCGCTGGCCCGCCAGCTCAACAAGAGCGGCGTGCCGGCGGTCGACCTGCACGGCAACCTCAGCCAGGGCGCGCGCACCCGCAACCTCGACGCGTTCCACAGCGGTACGGCGACCACGCTGGTCGCCACCGACATCGCCGCCCGCGGCATCCACGTCGACGACGTCGCGCTGGTCGTCCACGCCGACCCGCCGGCCGAGCACAAGGCCTACCTGCACCGCTCCGGCCGCACCGCGCGCGCCGGCGCCGCCGGCACCGTCATCACGCTGATGACCGACGACCAGGTCCGCGACGTCCGCGACCTGACCCGCGCCGCCGGCGTGAAGCCGACGACCACCAAGCTCGCCAACGTCGGCCACCCGGTCCTGCAGGAGCTCGCCCCCGGCGAGCGCAGCACCCCGGGCGGGATCGTCCCCGCGGCCGGCACCGCGCCCTCGCGCCCCCGCGGCAGCGGCGGCGGTGGCACCGGCAGCCGTTCGCGCAAGCCCTCGGGCCAGCGCGGCGGATCCGGCTCGGGTCGTAGCGGCGGCAACCGCAGCGGCGCCCCGAAGTCGGGCGGCAGCGGCGGGCGGTCGCTCGGGCGGCCGGCTCGCGTCGCCGCGGCGGCAACGGCTCGGGCGGCGGCGGCCACAGCGCCGCGTCGTTCTCCAGCGGTCGCAGCCGCTAGTCGGTCGTCCTAGCTCCGCGGGTTGCGGGCGGTGCGGGCGACTGCCGCCTCGTAGGCGGTCACCAGGCCGCCGACCGAGAGCGGCTTGAGCCGCTCCATCACCTCGCGGAAGCGCTCGGACTGGGCGTCGTCGTACAGCGGCGCCAGCTTGTCGCGGATCACCTCGTAGAGCTCCTTGGCCATCTGCTCGCCGTGCTCCTGGTAGACCGCGGCGGCGGCGACCGCCACCTCGCGCGGGAAGCCGAGCTCGAGCAGCCGGAGGCCGATGGCGAGCTGGTTGCCGGCGACGAGGTACGACGTGCCGCGGCGTCGCAGCACGCCCAGCGCCTGGAGCGTCGCGACGTCCTCGTCGGTCAGGGCGCGGCCGGCCTTGGTCTCGAGCTGGCGGTGGTCCATCTCGACCGGGAGGTCGGACTGCCAGGGCGCGAGCATGGTGCGCGCGAGCGCGATGTCCTCGGGGGTGGCGTCGGCGGGGATGGCGGCGACGTACCGCTCGATGGCCGCCAGCGTGAAGCCGTGGCTCTGCAGCTCCTGGACCAGCTCGAGCCGGGCGATGTGCTCGGGCGTGTAGTAGCCGGACCGACCGCGCCGGATCGGCGGCGGCACCAGGCCCTTGGTCGTGTAGAACCGCAGCGTCCGGACGCTGATCCCGACCCGCCCGGTCAGCTCGTCGAGCGTCAGGAGCTCGGGTGTGACCTGAGTCGCACTACCCTGTGGCTTGACCATGACAGTAATAGTGTCACAATCATGAGCAGCCACACTTGATCGCGCCCTCCGCGCGCGTTTCCCGAATCCCAAGGACGGTCATGGCAGAAGCATTCGTGTACGACCACCTCCGCACTCCGCGCGGCAGGGGCAAGGCGACCGGCACCCTCCACGAGGTGAAGCCCGTCGACCTCGCCGTGGGTCTCCTCGACGAGCTCCAGGTGCGCAACCCCACGCTCGACACCAACCGGATCGACGACGTCGTGCTCGGCGTCGTCTCGCCGATCGGTGAGCAGGGTGGTGACATCGCCAAGACCGCCGCGCTCGCTGCCGGTCTCCCCGACACCGTCGCCGGCGTCCAGCTCAACCGCTTCTGCGCGTCCGGCCTCGAGGCCGTCAACCAGGCCGCTTCCCGCGTCCGCGGTGGCTTCGAGGACCTGATCGTCGCCGGCGGCGTCGAGGCCATGAGCCGGGTGCCGATGGGCTCCGACGGCGGCGCCTGGGCGATGGACCCGGCCACCGCGTTCAAGGCGAGCTTCGTGCCCCAGGGCATCGGCGCCGACCTGATCGCCACGATCGAGGGCTGGAGCCGCGACGACGTCGACGCCTACGCCGCCGAGTCGCACCACCGCGCCGCGAAGGCGTGGGCCAACGGCTACTTCGCCGGCGCCGTCGTACCGGTCAAGGACCTCAACGGCGTCACCATCCTCGACCACGACGAGACCGTGCGTCCCGACACCAGCCCCGAGGGTCTGGCCGGTCTCAAGCCGAGCTTCGCCCAGATGGGCGCGGACGCGGGCTTCGACAACGTCGCGCTCGAGAAGTACCACTGGCTCGAGAAGATCAACCACGTCCACCACGCCGGCAACTCGTCCGGCATCGTCGACGGAGCCGCGCTGACCCTGATCGGCACCGAGCAGGTCGGCCAGGACCTCGGTCTCACCCCCCGCGCCCGGGTCCTCGCGACCGCGGTGTCGGGCGCCGACCCGGTCATCATGCTGACCGGACCGGCTCCGGCCGCCCGCAAGGCGCTGGCCAAGGCCGGCCTCGAGGTCGGCGACATCGACCTGTTCGAGATCAACGAGGCGTTCGCCGCCGTCGCGATGCGGTTCATGCGCGACATGGACATCAGCCACGAGATCACCAACGTCAACGGTGGCGCGATCGCCATGGGCCACCCGCTCGGTGCGACCGGCGCGATGATCCTCGGCACCCTCATCGACGAGCTCGAGCGGCGCGACCTGCGCCGCGGCCTCGCCACGCTCTGCGTCGGCGGCGGCATGGGCATCGCCACCATCGTCGAGCGCGTCTGACGCCCTCGACGTACTCCTCGAACTCACGAACAGGAACACACCAGGAATCATGAGCACCGACACCCAGACCGCTGTGCGCTACGAGCGCGACAGCGACGGCATCGTCACGCTGACGCTGGACGACCCGAACCAGAGCGCCAACACCATGAACGAGCTCTACCGCGCCTCGATGGAGGCAGCGGTGGACCGGCTGTACGCCGAGCAGGACGACATCACCGGCGTCGTCATCGCCAGCGCGAAGAAGACCTTCTTCGCCGGTGGCGACCTCAAGCTGATGACGCAGACCACCAAGGAGGACGCCGGCGAGGTGTTCGCGCCTGGCCGAGAGCATCAAGGCCGCCCTGCGCCGGCTCGAGCTCTTCCCCAAGCCGGTCGTCGCCGCCATCAACGGCGCCGCGCTCGGCGGTGGCCTGGAGATCTGCCTCGCCGCCAACCACCGGATCCTCGTCGACGACCCGAGCGTCAAGGTCGGCCTGCCCGAGGCCAGCCTCGGCCTGCTGCCCGGCGGCGGCGGCGTCACCCGCACGGTGCGGATGTTCGGCATCCAGACCGCGCTGATGGACATGCTGCTCCAGGGCACCCAGTTCAACCCGGGCAAGGCCAAGGAGAAGGGCATCGTCGACGAGCTGGTCGCCACCCGCGAGGAGCTGGTCCCGGCCGCGAAGGCGTGGATCAAGGCCAACCCCGAGGCCAGCCAGAACCCGTGGGACGCCCCCGGCTACAAGATGCCCGGTGGCACCCCGAAGACCCCGGCGCTCGCCGCGTTCCTCCCGGCGTTCCCGGCGCTGCTGCGCACGCAGACCAAGGGCGCCGTCTACCCGGCCGCGCGGGCGATCCTGTCCGCCGCGATCGAGGGCGCGAACACCGACTTCGACACCGCCTCGCGGATCGAGTCGCGCTACCTGGCCAACCTGGTCGTCAACCAGGGCTCGAAGAACATGATCCAGGCGTTCTTCTTCGACCTCCAGGCGATCAACTCCGGCTCGCTCCGCCCGCAGGGCATCGAGCCGTGGAAGGCCACCAAGGTCGGCGTCCTGGGCGCCGGCATGATGGGCGCCGGTATCGCCTACGTCTGCGCCAAGGCCGGCATGGAGGTCGTCCTCAAGGACGTCGCCGCCGAGAACGCCGAGAAGGGCAAGGCCTACTCCGAGGGCCTGCTCGACAAGGCGATCTCGCGGGGCAGGTCGACCGAGGAGAAGAAGGCCGAGCTGCTCGGCCGGATCACCGCGACCGCCGACCCGGCCGACCTGACCGGGTGCGACCTGGTCATCGAGGCCGTCTTCGAGGACCCGTCGCTCAAGGCCAAGGTGTTCGCCGAGATCGCGCCGTTCATCAACAAGGACGCGCTGCTCTGCTCCAACACCTCGACCCTGCCGATCACGCAGCTCGCCGAGGGTGTCGACCGGCCGGCCGACTTCATCGGCCTGCACTTCTTCTCCCCCGTGGACAAGATGCCGCTGGTCGAGATCATCACCGGCAAGGAGACCAACGACGTCGCGCTGGCCAAGGCGTACGACGTGGTCCAGCAGATCCGGAAGACCCCGATCGTCGTCAACGACAGCCGTGGCTTCTACACCTCGCGGGTCATCGGCTACATGGTCAACGAGGGCATGGCGATGCTCGCGGAGGGCGTGGCGCCGTACTCCATCGAGCGCGGCACCCTCATGGCCGGCTACCCGGCCGCCGTGCTCCAGCTGTCCGACGAGCTCAACCTCGAGCTGATGGCGAAGATCGCCAAGGCCACCAAGGAGGGTGAGCTCGCCGCGGGCAACGACTACGTCGGGCACCCGGGCAGCGACGTCGTCGACAAGATGCTCGAGGCCGGCCGTGCCGGTCGCCTCCGCGGCGCGGGCTTCTACGACTACGAGGACGGCAAGCGCGGCTCGATCTGGGCCGGTCTCGCCGAGCTGTTCCCCGTCGCCGAGGAGCAGATCCCGATCGAGGACATCAAGGACCGGATGCTGTTCGCCGAGGCCCTCGAGACCGCGAAGTGCTTCGAGGAGGGCGTCATCACCTCGGCGGCCGCCGCGAACATCGGCTCGATCATGGGCATCGGCTTCCCGCCGATGACCGGTGGCGCCGCCCAGTTCATGACCGGCTACGAGGACAAGGAGACCGGCGAGATCGGTCTCAACGCCTTCCTCAAGCGGGCCGACGACCTGGCCGCCAAGTACGGCGACCGGTTCCAGGCCACCCCGTGGCTGCGGGACCTCGCCGCCTCGGGCGGGTCCTTCCCCGCCTGATCTGACCTAACGTCCTCCGGACGGGGCCGCGGATGGCCCCGTCCGTAGGACGTTCATGCGTCGGCCGGGGTGGGCAGGTCCGGCGCGTCGGCGTCGCGGCGGCGGAGGCGGCGTACCAGCAGCAGGATCGGGCCGCCGATGATGAGGAGTACGGCGGCGAAGGGGAGCAGCTTGCCGGCGACGGTGGCGGTGTCGGTGCCGAAGGACTTCAGCGCGTTCCAGCCGTCCTCGAGGCCGGCGAAGAAGCCGGCCTCCTCGGGCTCGTCCTTCTTCTTCTCCCTTCTTCTCCTTGGGCGGGAGCGAGATGTTGACGGAGATCGTGGACATCGACGTCTGGTCGTTGAGGTAGCTCAGCCGCCGCTCGAGCGACTCCAGGTCGGCCTGGCGACGGCTCACCTGCGACTCGATCCGGATGATGTCGCTGATCGACTGCGCCCGGTCGAACAGCGCCTCGACCCGGGCCAGGCTGCGCCGCTGGGCGCGGATCCGGACCTGGGTGTCGATCACCTTGGTGGTGACGTCCTCCTTGCCGGTGTTCGACGACTGCAGGTCGGCCGACCGTCCTCGAGGCCGGTGAACGCCTTGTCGAAGCCCGCGACCGGGATCCGCAGCAGCAGCCGGGCCGTACTGATGTCGCCGTCCTTGTTGGTCGTCGTCTCCCGCTCGGTGACCTCGCCGAAGAACTCGTCGGTGACCGCGTCGACGTCGAACACCGCGTCGCCGACGTCCTCGGCTCTCGAGCGACACGTTGCCCTTGGCGATGATCTTCCTGTCGACGGCGTTGGCCGGGCGTTCTCGTCGAGCGCAGCGTTGGCCGCTCGGCCTCGAAGGCCAGGCCGTCGACAGCGTCCCTCCGTCGGCGGACGCTCGCGTCGCCGGCGTCCGCGCTCGAGCAGGCGCGTCCTGCCGCCTTCGAAGAAGCCCGCGTCCCCGACCCGAGCTCGCCGTCATCGCTGTCACCGCCTCCGCGACGAGCACGCCGCCGCAAAGAGGAGCACGGCGGCCAGGAGGAGCAGGAGCGGAGTACGACGACGCGTGACAGGCCTCATGAAGGTACGACGGCAGCAGCCGCCGATCGGTTCCGTCCTTAGCCATCGAGCCCATTCCCTTCCGGCGGACAGCAGGCCTAGGGTCGGCCCGATCGGGCCGCCTTCGGGTGGCGCCCCGGGCAAGGGAGTGCTCTGTGAGATCGACTCGGCGATTTCGCCGCACGCTGGCAGCCTTCGGGATCGTCACTGGTCGGCCTGGTCGCCGCACACGGCGCCGGTCGAGGCCGGACAAGTCAGCGGTTGCACCGTTCGCACCAACGACTCGGTGCGCAAGGTGCTCGACTGCGTCACGCTCAACGGGCGTCCTCGAGCACGAGCAGGCGTTCCAGGACATCGCCGACGCCAACGGCGGCAACCGCTCGGTCGGGACCCCCGGCTACGACGCGTCGGCCGACTACGTCGAGGACCGGCTCACGCAGGCCGGCTACGTCGTCACCCGGCAGACCTTCGACGTCTTCACCTTCGAGGAGATCGGTCCGGCTCGCGCTGGAGCAGACCAACCCGACCCCGTCGACCTACGTCGAGGACACCGACTTCGACGCGACGCCGCACTCCGAGCCGGGCGACGTCACCGCGCACGTGACGCCGGTCGACATCCAGCTCGGCCTCGGCAACACCTCGACCAGCGGCTGCGAGGCCGCCGACTTCGCCGGCTTCCCGGACGGCGACATCGCCCTCATCCAGCGCGGCACCTGCACCTTCGAGATCAAGGGTGAGAACGCCGCCGCGGCCGGCGCCTCGGGCATCCTGTTCTTCAACCAGGGCAACACGGCCGACCCGAGCCGGCAGGGCATCCCCGCGGTGACGCTCGGCAACGACTACACCGCGGACATCCCGGCGCTCAACCTGACCTACGCGCTCGGTGCCGAGCTGTCCGCCATCACCGGACCTCGAGATGCGGCTCTTCGCCAACGTCAGCCGGCGTCCCGCCGACCACCGAGAACGTCATCGCCGAGTCGCAGGCGGGCGACCCGAACAACGTGATCATGGCGGGCGCCCACCTCGACTCGGTCCCCGAGGGCCCGGGCATCAACGACAACGGCTCCGGCTCGAGCGGTCTGCTCGAGGTCGCCGAGCCGCTGGCCAAGGTCGAAGCCGAAGAACAAGCTGCGCTTCGCCTGGTGGGGCGCCGAGGAGGCCGGCCTGGTCGGCTCGACGTTCTACGTCAACAACCTTCCCGCCGCCGACCGCGCCAAGATCGAGCTGTACCTCAACTTCGACATGATCGGCTCGCCCAACTACGGCCTCTTCATCTACGACGGCGACGGCTCCGGCTTCGGCCTGGCCGGCCCCGACGGGTCCGACGAGATCGAGGCGCTGTTCGAGCGCTACTACGCCGAGCGCGGACATCCCGTCCGAGCCGACCGCGTTCACCGGCCGGTCCGACTACCAGGCGTTCATCAACAACGGCATCCCGTCCGGCGGCCTGTTCACCGGCGCCGAGGTGCCCGAAGACGCCGGCGCAGGCAGGCGAAGTGGGGCGGCACGGCGGGTGTCGCCTACGACCCGTGCTACCACTCGGCCTGCGACGACATCGACAACCTCAACCACGACGCGCTGGCGATCAACGCCGACGCGGTCGCCTACGTGGTCTACCTCTACGCCTCCGGCCGCGAGGTCATCAACGCGGAGTGACGCCGTGGTTGCGGGGTGACCGTCCGGTCACCCCGCGACACTG
>CAVROK010000009.1:0-353634 GCA_963722835.1 uncultured Actinomycetota bacterium | reverse complement strand
AGCGCGCGGCGCAGGCGCGACATCTCGGCGCGCACCGTCACGACGCGTCCGCGGTCGTCGAAGAGGTCCTGCGCGAGACCGGCGGCCGACCGTCCGTCCGGACCGGCCTCGACGAGGGCCGCGAGGATCTCCGCGTGGCGCGGCGAGAGCCGCCGCGACCACGAGCCGCTCGGACCGGTGACCCGCGCCTGGGGCGAGCCGGTGAGGTCGAGCGTGAGCGAGGTGGCGGCATCGTCGACGTCGCCGTCGAGGCGCAGCAGCCAGCCGCCGGCCAGCGGCTCGGCGTACGCCGCCCCGAGGTGTGGCAGCCACACGGCCCCGCCGACGAGACCGTCGGGGAGCGAGACCCGCTCGGGCATCCGCGAGCCGACGGCGGCCGCCAGGTGGCCGTCGTTGTCCACGGCGAGCGCGTCACCGCGGATCCCGGCGAGCAGGGGAGCGGCGCTCGCCCGCAGGCGGTCGAGCTCGGCGCGACGCCGGTCGACGAGCTCCATCGAGGTCAGTCGCGAGGCCAGCTCCACCAGCGCGAGCTCGGCGGGGTGCATCCCGCGCGACGGGCCGCTGACGTCGACGACCCCGAGCGTCCGCCCCGACCACGGGTCGCGGAGCGGTGCGGCGGCACAGCCCCACCGGGTGTGGGACTCGACGAAGTGCTCCGGCCCCTGGATGTGCACGCCCTCGCCGAGCACGAGGCTGGTGCCGATCGCGTTGGTGCCGACGTTGCCCTCGGTCCACGCGGAGCCGCCGATGAAGCCGAGGCCGTCGGCGAGGCGTCGTACGCCGCTCGAGCCGACCCGCCACAGCACTCGCCCGTCCGCGTCGGCGACGACGACCATCTGGCCGGCGTCGATCACCGAGGAGAGGGTCTGGCTCAGCCGCGGGACGAACTCACCGAGCTCGCTCGCGGCGCGTCGGCGCTCGAGCTCGCTGGTGTCCAACGGCGGGATCTCCGGGGTCGAGCCCGGTTCGAGGCCGCACGCGGCCACCCGGCGCCACGACGCGGCGACCGTCGTACGCGGGGAGGAGGCCGTGCGCGCGCCCGAGCCGGTCAGCACGGCCTCCCGCGTGCGGTGCAGCTCCTGCTCGGCCACTGCAACCTCCTGCAACCCTGTCGCCGGCCGTTCCCACGATGTGTGCTCGGTCACACCAGCCTAGGCGAAGGAGGAAACCATGACCCAGGCCCCGGAACGGGAGACCCTCGAGACCCCCGACACCGCTTCCAGCGACCCCCAGTCCCGCGTCGACGCATGGCTCGCGCGGTTCGAGGCGGCGCTGAAGTCCCGCGACATCGAGACAGCGGCGTCGCTGTTCGCGACCGAGAGCTACTGGCGCGACCTGATCGCGTTCACCTGGAACATCAAGACCGTCGAGGGTCGTGACGGCGTGACCGACCTGCTCACCGAGACCCTCGACCACGCCGACCCGTCCGGCTTCGCGACCGAGGAGCCGCCCGACGAGGCAGACGGCGTCGTCACGGCGTGGATCGTCTACGAGACCGGCACGGGTCGAGGGCGCGGGCTCCTGCGGCTGAAGGAGGAGGACGGCGAGGACAGGGCCTGGACGCTGCTGACCACGCTCTACGAGCTCAAGGGGCACGAGGAGCCGCGCGGGACGCATCGCCCGATGGGTGCCGAGCACGGCGCCAACAAGGAGCGGAAGACCTGGAAGGAGAAGCGCCAGGACGAGGCCGAGAGCCTCGGCAGCACCACCCAGCCCTACACGCTCGTGATCGGTGGCGGGCAGGGTGGCATCGCCCTCGGCGCGCGGCTGCGCCAGCTCGGCGTACCGGCCCTGGTGATCGACAAGCACCCACGTCCGGGCGACCAGTGGCGCAACCGCTACAAGTCGCTGTGCCTGCACGACCCGGTCTGGTACGACCACCTGCCCTACCTGAAGTTCCCCGACAACTGGCCGGTGTTCGCCCCCAAGGACAAGATCGGCGACTGGCTGGAGTCCTACACCAAGGTGATGGAGGTGCCCTACTGGTCGAGTACGACGGCCACCAGCGCCACCTGGTCGGAGGAGACCGGGGAGTGGACCGTCGAGGTGGAGCGGGAGGGCCAGCCGCTCACGCTGCGCCCGAAGCAGCTCGTCTTCGCGACCGGCATGTCCGGGAAGCCGAACCTGCCCGACATCCCCGGCACCGAGGTCTTCCAGGGCGACGTGCACCACTCGTCGGCGCACCCGGGACCGGACGCCTACCGCGGCAAGAAGGCTGTCGTCATCGGGAGCAACAACTCGTCCTTCGACATCTGCGGCGCGCTGTGGGAGAACGACGTCGACGTCACGATGGTGCAGCGCTCGTCCACCCACATCGTCAAGAGCGACAGCCTGATGGACATCGGGCTCGGCGACCTCTACTCGGAGCGGGCGGTGGCGGCCGGGGTGACGACCGAGAAGGCCGACATGATCTTCGCGTCGTTGCCCTACCGGATCCTGCACACCTTCCAGATCCCTGCCTACGAGGCGATGGCCGAGCGGGACAAGGACTTCTACGAGCGGCTGGAGAAGTCCGGCTTCGAGCACGACTGGGGTGACGACGGCTCCGGGCTGTTCATGAAGTACCTCCGCCGTGGCTCCGGCTACTACATCGACGTCGGCGCGGCGGACCTGGTCGCCAACGGCGACGTGAAGCTCGTCAAGGGCCAGGTCGACCACCTCACCGAGGACGCGGTCGTGCTCGAGGACGGCACCGAGCTGCCGGCCGACGTGGTCGTCTTCGCGACCGGGTACGGCTCCATGAACGGCTGGGTCGCCGACCTGATCGACCAGGAGACCGCCGACCGGCTCGGCAAGTGCTGGGGCCTCGGCTCGGAGACGACCAAGGACCCCGGGCCGTGGGAGGGCGAGCAGCGCAACATGTGGAAGCCCACGCAGGTGCCGAACATGTGGATGCACGGCGGGAACCTGCACCAGTCACGCCACTACTCGCTGTACCTCGCACTGCAGCTCAAGGCGCGCTACGAGGGGATCGACACCCCGGTGTACGGCCTGCAGGAGGTGCACCACACGAGCTGAGTGGGGCTGGGCGCGCGGACCGCATGTACGGCGGCAGACTGAGCTCCATGGAGACCGTCCACGACCTCGGCCTGGTGGCCACCACCGTGACCACGGGACTGATGGCGGGCGTCTACCTGGCGTTCGCGATCGCGGTGATGCCTGGTCTGGCGCGCAACGGTGATCGCACGTACGTCGAGGGGATGCGCGGGATGAACGTCGCGATCCTCAACGGCTGGTTCGCGGTCGTCTTCGGCGGTCCGCTCCTGCTCGGGATCGTCACGGTCGTGACCGGCTTCGACGAGGACGACTTCGTCTGGGTGCTGCTCGCGCTGGTGCTGTACGCCGTCACGCTCGCCATCACCGCGGTCGTGAACGTTCCGCTCAACAACCGCCTCGACACGACCGAGCCCGTCGAGGAAGCACGTGCGCTGTTCGAGCGGCGGTGGGTGCGGTGGAACGCCGTACGCACCGTGGTCTGCGTCGCCTCGTTCGTCGTACTCGTGGTGGGCCTCGCCCTCAGCTGAGCAGCTCGAGCACGGCCGCCTCGAGGGTGCGCTGCTTGGCGGCGGGGGAGCGGTACTTCTTCGAGACCAGCTCGGGGTCGATCGTCGTACCGCTCTCGTAGAGGTCGATGACGCGCGGGTCGATGTAGGAGTTCCGCGCGATCGTCGGGGTGTTGCCGAGGTACTCCGCGACCTCCGAGACGGCGCCCTTGATCGCGCGTTGGCGCGAGCGCTTGGTGTCGCCCGGCTCGTCACTGGCGGCCAGGGCGGCAGCGGCCAGCACCGTCGCGTGCCAGGTGCGGAAGTCCTTGGCGGTGAGGTCCTCGAACAACCCCCGGATGTAGGTGTTCACCGCCGTGGAGTCGAGGTCGTGCCAGCGGCGTTGCAGCTGGTAGGCGAGGAGTCGCTCCGATCCACCGCGTCGGCGGCGCAGGCTGTCCAGGACGGCCAGGATCTCGGGGTCGTCGATCTCGATGCTGTGCTCGATGCCCGACTTGCCCTCGAACTTGAAGACGATCCGGTCCTTGTCCTTGGAGACGTGCCGCTTCTCGAGCGTGGTGAGCCCGAAGGAGCCGTTCGTGTCGGCGTAGATGTCGCTGCCGATGCGGAAGTAGCCGAGGTCCAGCAGGCGTACGGCGACCGCGTCGGCCCGCTCGAGCGGCATCCCCTCGAGCCCGAGGTCGCGCTTCACCGCTCGTCGTGCTGCCGGCAGCTTGCGGGCCGCCTGCAGCACCCGGTCGAACTTCATCTTGTCGCGCTTGGTCCGCCAGTCCGGGTGGTAGAGGTACTGCCGCCGGCCCGGCGTCGTCGGTGCCGACCGCCTGGATGTGCCCGTTCGGGAACGGTGAGATCCACACGTCCTGCCACGCAGGAGGGATCGCGAGCGACTTGATCCGCTCGATCTCGTCCGGGTCGGTGATGCGCTGCCCGGTCTTGTCGAGGAACGTCCACCCGCTCCCGGCGCGACGTCGTGAGAAGCCCGGTGTGCTGGGCGAGACGGTCCTCAGTCGCGGCATGGCTAGGGGGTTCCCCTTCCGGGGCGAGGACATGCCGTTGCCTGCGCCACACCACTGCTTGACCTCAACCCAACTAGAGGTTGTCTGCTGGAGCCATGCACGCCATCCGGCTCCACCAGTTCGGCCCTGCTGACCACCTCGTCCTCGACGAGGTGCCTGACCTCGAACCAGGGCCGGGACAGGTGCGCGTCGCCGTCCGGGCCGCCGGCGTGCACCTCCTGGACACGACGTTGCGGCGCGGCGAGGCAGGCCCGATGCCGTTGCCCGAGCTGCCGACGATCCCTGGCCGGGAGGTCGCCGGTCACATCGACCTCGTGGGCAGCGGGGTCGACCCGTCATGGGTCGGTCGCCGCGTCGTGGCACACCTCGGTCTCGTGCCGGGCGGGTACGCCGAGCAGGCGGTCACCACGGTCGACAAGCTCTTCCCCCTGCCGGACCACGTCGGCTTCCCGGACGCGATCGCCGCCGTCGGGACGGGCCGAACGGCTCTCGGGGTGCTCGAGCTCGAGCCGCCGACACCCGACGACGTGGTCCTCGTCCCCTCAGCGGCCGGCGGTCTCGGCTGGCTCCTGGTGCATGGAGCCCGCGCGGCCGGTGCGCGCGTCGTCGCTGCCGCCGGCAGCTCGGAGCGGGTCGCCCGGCTGGAGGAGCTGAAGCCCGACGTGCTCGCCGACTACTCCGACCCCGGCTGGGCGGAGCGCGTGCGTGCTGAGACGGACGGAGGTGTCAGCCTCGTCTACGACGGAGTCGGCGGGGAGGTCGGGCGCGCCAGCCTCGAGCTGCTCCGGCCCGGTGGGCGGCACGTGATGTTCGGCTTCTCGGCCGGCGCGCCGACGCAGTTCGACTCCGGCGACGTGGTCGCGCGAGGCATCAGCGTCGGCTGGAGCCTCGGCGCCAGGATGGTCGCGCTGCCCGGAGGCATCCCCGGGCTGGCTGCCCGGTCCCTGGAGTTGCTGGCGGCGGGGGAGTGGCAACCGCTGGTGTCGACGTACCCGCTCGCGGAGGCGGCGCAGGCACATGCCGACCTCGAGGCGCGTCGCGCCCTGGGCAAGGTCGTCCTGAGCGTGGACCGATGAGTTCCACCGAACCTGTCAGTCCTTACCTCCAGACTGAGACCCAGGAGATGACGTGACCGACCTGCTGACGGAACCGAGGGACGAGGCGCCGCGCGACGAGACCGCCGCCCCGCGCCAGCTCCCGCGTGCGCTCCGTCCGTTCCGGCACTCCGCCTACCGCCGGCTGGCGCTCGCGCTCGCGTTCTCCACGTTCGCCTCGGGAGTCTGGGTCGTGGCCATGGTGTGGGAGGTCATCCGCATCGGCGGTGGTCCGGCGCAGCTGTCGCTGGTCTCCACTGCCGGTGCTGCCGGCGTGCTGCTGCCGGCCCTGCTCGGCGGGGTCGTGGCCGACCGCGTTCCGCAGAAGCGCATCCTGCTCTGCGTCGCAACCCTCGAGCTGGCCGGCATGAGCGTGGTCGCGCTGCTCTCCCTCACCGACACCACGCAGGTGTGGCACCTCGCCGCGGTCTCCCTCGCCACCGGCGTCGGGATGGCGTTCTACTACCCGGCCTACTCCGCGTGGCTGCCGTCGCTCGTCGACGAGGCCGACCTGCAGGCCGTCAACGGCTTCGAGGGCATGGTGCGACCGACGCTCGGGCAGGCGCTCGGACCCGGCGTCGCGGGCGTCGTCGTCGGGGCGGTCTCCGCCGGTGCAGCGGTCTCGGTGGCCGCCCTGTTCGCGCTCGGTGGCCTGGTGGCCCTGACCTTCGTGCCGCTGACGCCCGTACGCCGCGACCCCGACGCCGTGCCCGAGACGGGCAGTGCGGTCGCCTCGGGTCTGCGCGACATCCGCGAGGGCTTCGTCTACATGCTGCGCACCCCGTGGCTGCTGGCCACGCTGCTGTTCGCCGCGCTGATGCTGCTGGTCATGATGGGGCCGCTGGAGGTGCTGATGCCGTTCCTGATCAAGGACCGGCTCGGCGGCGGACCGGGCGACCACGCCACGGTGATGGCGGCGTTCGGCATCGGCGGTGCCCTCGGGTCGCTGGGGATGGCCTCGGTGCGGATGCCGCGGCACTACCTGACCGTGATGATCCTGCTGTGGGGTGTGGGCTGCCTGCCGCTGATCGTGATGGGTCTCGCCACGCAGATCTGGATGATCGTGGTGGCTGCGTTCGTGCTGGGCGTGCTGTTCTCCGCGCCGATGGTGATCTGGGGGACGCTGCTCCAGCGGCGGGTGCCGCCGCACATGCTCGGCCGGGTCGCGTCGCTCGACTTCTTCATCTCGATCAGCCTGATGCCGGTCTCGATGGCACTGGCCGGCCCCGTGTCCGACCTGCTGGGGCTGCGCACGACGTTCTTCATCGCGGGGATCCTGCCGGGCCTCTTCGCCGTGGTGGCGATCGTCTGGGCGAAGATGCCCCAGGACGAGCTCGCCCACCCGCTGCGCGACGACGGCTGAGCGGTCAGGAGACCGGCTGCACGTGCTCCTGGCCCTGGCGGGCCCACCACGCCTGGCCCTTGGCCGGCAGCGTGTGGATCGGGTCGTAGTACTCGTAGGTGCGGCTCAGCGCCTCCGGGTCGGCCGCCTCGATCGAGGTGCGGTAGTTCTTCGTCCAGTAGGAGATGCCCCGGACCTCGTCGTACGACGCGAGCTGGTGGACCCAGCGCTTGCCGACGAACGGCACGTCGCAGACGATCCGCGGCGTCGCGAAGCCCGGCAGGTAGCCCATGATGTGGTGCTGCAGCCGCTGCGCGTCCGCGACCGAGATCCGCCAGTGCTCGGCGTTGGGGATCATGTCGCACATGTAGAAGTAGTAGGGCAGGATCTGCGCGCCGTCGAGCAGCCGGAAGCACAGGTCGAGGAGCGCGTGCGGATCGGCGTTGACGCCGTCGAGGATGACGCCCTGGTTGCGCACGTCGCGGACGCCGGCGTCGAACATCGCCTTCGCGGCCTTCGCCACCAGCGGGGTCACCGAGTTGGCGTGGTTGACGTGCGTGTGGATCGCCAGGCCGACCCCGCGCTCGCGGGCGGTCCCGGCGACACGGGCCATGCCCTCGACGACCTCGGGCTGGAGCCAGTGCTGGGGGAGGCCCATCAGTGCCTTGGTCGCCAGCCGGATGTCGCGGACGTTCTCGATCTCGAGCACCTTGGTGAGGAACTCCTCGAGCCGGGCCCACGGCATGTTCGCCACGTCGCCGCCGGAGACCACGACGTCACGGACACCGGGGTGCGTGCGGAGGTACTCCAGCATCTCGGCGTGCCGGTCGACGGGCTTGCCGAGGAACTTCAGCTTGTCGACCGTGGCGGTCGAGTTGCCGACGAGGTCCATCCGGGTGCAGTGACCGCAGTACTGCGGGCAGGTGGGCAGCAGCTCCGCGAGCACCTTGGTCGGGTAGCGGTGGGTCAGGCCCTCGGCGGCCCACATGTCGTGCTCGTGCAGCGAGTCGCGGCTGGCGTGCGGGTGCGAGGGCCAGTCGGTGCGGCGGTCGGAGAGCACCGGGATCATGTAGTGCCGGACCGGGTCGGCGTAGAAGGCGTCGGTCAGCGAGCCGGGACCGGTCGGGGCGCCGAATGAATCCAACGCAGTCGGCGCCATCGTGTTCATCATCTGCGGCGGCACGAGCATCGACATCGTCGCCCGGGCGGCCTGGTCACGCTCGAGGTCGGCGTAGAAGCGCTCGTCGACGAGGTCACCGAGCAGCTCGCGCAGCTGGCGGAGGTTCTTGATGCAGTGCGACCGCTGCCACTGGGCGCTCTCCCACTCCTCGCGGGTGACGTCCTTCCACCCCGGGAACCGGGTCCAGTCCGGCTCGACCAGCTCCACCTGTCGGTAGGGGTAGGGCTGACCGGTCTCTCCCTCGACCATGGAGGCAATGGAGGTCTCGATGCTCATGGCACCATGGGAACACGAACTTTGCGGTGTTTCAAATACATCGCAGGAAGATTTACGCTGGTCTCTCGAGCTTCACGGGAAAGGATGGCGCGTGGGACGCATGACAGGAGATCCGGTCGGCATGCACCGGGTGCTGGAGCCGGTGGGCGTGCTGCCCCAGGCGGCCCAGCGGCTCGACACCGACCCGGTGATCCGCGACGACGAGGTCCGGGTGCGCGTCCAGCGCCTGAACCTCGATGCGGCCTCCTTCCGGCAGCTCGAGGGCAAGCACGGAGGTGACGGCGACGCCGTCCGGGCCGAGGTGCTCGAGATCGTGCGCAGCCGCGGGAAGATGCACAACCCCGTCACGGGGTCGGGCGGGATGCTCGTCGGGACCGTCGAGGAGGTGGGGGAGGGCTCCCCGCTCGGACTCGCCGTCGGTGACCCGATCGCCACACTGGTCTCCCTCACGCTGACCCCTCTGGTGATCGAGGACGCCCTCGCGCAGTGGGACGGCCGCAGCGAGCAGGTCCCGGCCGACGGCTACGCGATCCTGTTCGGGCGCAGCATCGCCGCACGCCTGCCCGAGGACCTGCCCGCACCGCTGGCTCTGTCGGTGATGGACGTCTGCGGTGCCCCGGCGCTCACGGAACGCCACGTCGCGCGCTACTCCGACCCGACCGTGGTGGTGATCGGCGGTGCCGGCAAGTCCGGCTCCCTGTGCCTGGCGGCTGCCCGCCGTGCCGGTGCTGCGCGCGTCCTGGCCGTCGTCCCGCACCAGGGCGAGGCGGATCTCCTCGAGCCCACGGGTCTGGCCGACCAGGTCCTGGTCTGCGACGCGCGCGACCCGGTGGCGCTGCGCGACGCCGTGGCCGCCGCTGGCGGACCGGCCGACCTCACCGTGGTCTGCGTCGACGTCCCCGGCTGCGAGGGCGGCGCCCTGCTGTCCACCGACGACGGGGGCACGGTGATCTTCTTCTCGATGGCGACCTCGTTCAGCGCGGCTGCGCTGGGCGCCGAGGGGCTCGCCGCCGACGTCACCATGGT
This sequence comes from uncultured Actinomycetota bacterium, assembly GCA_963722835.1. Taxonomy (GTDB): domain Bacteria; phylum Actinomycetota; class Actinomycetes; order Propionibacteriales; family Nocardioidaceae; genus Marmoricola. The sequence continues at coordinate 344,197 of CAVROK010000009.1, read as the reverse complement.
GGTCGGCAACGGCTACGTGCCCGGTCACGCCGACCTCGCGCTGGAGATCGTCCGGTCGAACCCTGCCGTCCGTGCCCTGTTCGAGCGGAGACTGTGACTGTGCCGACCCAGAAGAAGCTCGACCTCGACCCGGTCACCGTGCGCAAGGCGCGCAGCCTGGCGCGCAAGGTCGGCCGACCGATCGTCAAGCTGGCCACCCAGCACACGACCGTCTCCGTCGAGCGCGCCACGCTCCGCCTCGCCGGGCTGGCCGGCGCCGACCCCGACGGCACGCCGTGGGTCAACCGGCTGGCCGACGCCGTCCGCGCCGACGTGGGGCTCGAGCACGGGCTGTCCCTGCCCGTCTGGGACGCGTTGGTCCGGGGGGAGGCGGAGGACCTCGCGACGCTGGCCCAGAAGGCGTCGGCGGGCTCGGTCCGGTTCCACCTCCCCGAGGGTCGCGACGCCCAGCGGGCGCGCACCGCCTCGCGCAAGCAGGTCGCCGCCGGCGTACGCCGCATCGACGGCCGCCGCCGCGAGCGGGAGCGCCTCGTGAAGAAGGTCGGGGACGCGCCCCGCCAGCCATGGATCTACCTGATCGTCGCGACCGGTGACATCTACGAGGACATCCCGCAGGCCCAGCAAGCCGCCCGCGAGGGAGCCGACGTGATCGCGGTGATCCGTTCGACCGGTCAGTCGCTGCTCGACTACGTGCCCGAGGGAGCGACCCGTGAAGGCTTCGCCGGCACCTATGCCACCCAGGAGAACTTCCGCCTGATGCGGGCCGCGCTCGACGACTCGAGCAGGCAGCTCGGCCGCTACGTCCGGTTGACCAACTACGCCAGTGGCCTGTGCATGCCGGAGATCGCCGCGCTGGCCGGTCTCGAGCGGCTCGACATGATGTTGAACGACTCGATGTACGGGATCCTCTTCCGCGACATCAACCCGGTGCGCACCTTCGTCGACCAGCGGTTCAGCCGTCAGGTGCACGCCCGGGCAGGGATCATCATCAACACCGGCGAGGACAACTACCTCACCACCGCCGACGCGATCGAGGCCGCCCACACGGTCACCACCAGCCAGCTGCTCAACGAGTACTTCGCCAAGGAGGCCGGGCTCGAGGACTGGCAGCTCGGCCTCGGCCACGCGTTCGAGATCGACCCTGCGGTCCCGGAGTCGTTCCGGATGGAGCTGGCCCACGCGCTGCTCGCCCGGGAGCTGTTCCCGAAGGCGCCGCTGAAGTGGATGCCCCCGACCCGGCACATGACCGGCGACGTGTTCCGCGGCTACCTGCTCGACGGCTTCTTCAACCTGGCCGGCGCGCTCACCGGCCAGGGCATCCTGCTCGTCGGGATGATGACCGAGGCGGTCGTGACGCCGTGGATCAGCGACCGTGACCTGGCCCTGCAGAACGTCCGCTACGTGATGGACGCGGCGGGCGCCCTGCACGAGGACTTCCGGCCCGCCCCCGACGGCTTCATCGCCGAGCGCGCGCGAACGGTGCTGGGGGAGTCGATCGACCTGCTGGAGCGGATCGCCGACCACCCCCACGGCCTGCTCGACGCTATCGCCGACGGCACCTTCGGGCTGATGAAGCGCCCCGCCGACGCGGGTCGCGGGCTCGAGGGCGTGGCGAGGAAGTCGGCGGCGTACTTCAATCCCGCGAGCGAGATCCTGGAGGAGGGCGCGTGAGCAAGCAGCTTCTACGTCCATACGGAGACACCACGGGCGACGGGATGGTGCAGCTGTCGTTCACGCTGCCGATGCCGCACTCCAAGATCGCCGAGGGGTCCGCCGTACAGCTGGCCAACAAGATGGGCATGGACCCCGCGCTCGTCGTGCACGCCAAGCCGATGGGTCCCGACTTCACCTTCTTCGTCGTCTACGGCCGGGTGAACCACCTCGTCGACCCGTCGGTGGTCGAGGTGGTCGAGCGCGACTACGAGCTGCTCACGCCCAAGGAGGTCAACGCCGCGATCAAGAGCTCGCTGCGCCGCCGGATGGTGGTCGTGGGCGGCTGCATCGGCACCGATGCCCACACGGTGGGGATCGACGCGATCCTCAACATCAAGGGCTTCGCGGGGGAGAAGGGGCTGGAGTACTACCGGGAGCTCAAGGTGGTCAACCTCGGCGCCCAGGTCTCCGTGCCCCAGCTCGTCGACCGCGCGGTCGAGGAGAAGGCCGACGCGGTGCTGGTCTCCCAGGTCGTCACCCAGCGCGACGCCCACCTGCTCAACACCCGGGAGATGTCGGCCGCGTTCCGCGAGGCCTTCCCGCCGGCGCGTCGCCCGCTGCTCGTCGTCGGCGGCCCCCGTTTCGACGAGACGATGGCCACGGACCTCGGGGTCGACCGCGTCTTCACCAGGGGTACGACGCCCGGGGAGGTCGCCAGCTTCCTGGTCCACCGACTCGCCACCGAGAGGAAGGCCTCATGACCGCCGAGGTCGGCACCACCGTCGTCCACCGCCGCTACGTCTCGTACGCCGAGGCCCACTACGCCGGCAACCTGGTCGACGGAGCCTGGGGGCTCGGGCTCTTCGGCGACGTGGCCACGGAGATGTGCATCCGCACCGACGGCGACGAGGGACTGTTCGCGTCCTACTCCGACGTGCAGTTCCGCGCGCCCGGTCCGGGCCGGTGACGTCGTCGAGGCCGTGGCCACCCTGACCCGGGTCGGCCGCCGGTCACGGGAGATGAGCTTCGAGCTCCGCGTGGTGGCGCGCGGTGACGCCTCTGCTGGCTCGGCGTCGGCGGCGACCATCCTCGCCGAGGCGATCGTCGCCACCACCGCCACCGGGACCGTCGTGGTGCCGGGGTCCTGACCCCATCGACGGTTGAACCCTCAAGGTCTGGACCACGGTCGGCGTGTCCAGTGCGACACGCCGGAACAATGAAAATTTCGAAACCTGTTGTTAACCCTGGAGACATGGGGCTGACCTGCAGTTTTGGTGTCACCACCCGTGCCAAGCCCCTGTTGACATCGGCGGCCCTCCCGCGCGAAGGTCTGCGAGTTACTCCGGGCAGAACGTCAGCCGCAGGTTCGACGGATGCGTTTTCGGGCCATCTCGCCAAGATGGCTTCGACATCGCACTTGGCGGGTCGAGCACAGCGGTCTCGACGGGAGGACACGGGGGGAGTGAAGTGACCAGTAGACAACGCCTACGATCCTGGCAGCCGGCCAGGGCGTGAGCGGTCCGAAGGTCTCCCAGCTCCCCCCGTCCTGCCCTCTCTCGCGACGACCTTCGATAGGTTGCTCCGCATGCCTGCTGGTGACTCCTCGCGCCGGGTCCCCGGGCTCGGTCGGGTGGTCATGGTCGTCCCGACGTACAACGAGGCGCTGAACCTCGAACCCCTCCTCGGCCGGCTCCATCGGGTGCAGCCCGAGGTCGACGTCCTCGTCGTGGACGACGGATCACCCGACGGCACGGGCGACCTGGCCGACTCGATCGCCGCCGCGGACCCTCGCGTCAGCGTCCTGCACCGCACCGCCAAGGAGGGCCTCGGCGCCGCCTACCTGGCCGGGTTCGAGGTGGCCCTGGAGCGCGGCTACGACGTGATCGGCGAGATGGACGCCGACGGGTCCCACCAGCCGGAGCAGCTCCAGTCGCTCCTCGACGCCCTGCGCGAGGCCGACCTGGTGATCGGCTCGCGCTGGGTCCCCGGCGGGAGCATCGTCAACTGGCCGGCCCGGCGCGAGCTCCTCTCGCGAGGCGGCAACTTCTACACGCGTCACCTGCTCGGCATCCCCGTGCGGGATGCGACGGCCGGCTACCGCCTGTTCCGCCGTACGACGCTGGAGCGGATCGGGCTCGACGAGGTCCAGTCCTCCGGCTACGTGTTCCAGGCCGACCTCGCGTTCCGGACGCTCAGGGCCGGACTGCGCGTGCGCGAGGTGCCGATCGAGTTCGTCGAGCGTGAGCGCGGCGACTCCAAGATGAGCCGGCAGGTCGCCACCGAGTCGCTGAGGCGGATCACCCGGTGGGGGCTCGGCGAGCGCGCCCGGCAGCTGCGTGCGCTCGGCGCGCGCCTGCGCCCCGGCACGGGCTCCGCGGAACAGCCACCCACCGCCGGTCGTTGAGCAGGTCATGAGCCAAGTGCGCAGACGGAGGTTCCCGTGGGGGCTGCTGGTCGCTGCCTTCATCCTGGTGCCGCTCGTCGAGATCTACGTGATCATCCAGATCGGCCAGGTGATCGGTGCGTGGTGGACGATCCTGCTGCTGATCGCCGACAGCATCCTCGGCTCCTGGCTGATCAAGCGCGAGGGCGGTCGCGCCTGGCAGGCGTTGCGCATGGCGCTCGAGCAAGGGCGGATGCCGCACCGGGAGCTGGCCGACGGGGTGCTCATCCTGGTCGGCGGCACGCTGATGCTGACCCCGGGCTTCGTCTCCGACTTCTTCGGGATCCTGTGCATCCTGCCGATCACGCGCCCGATCGGTCGCCGGTTCCTGGCCGGGGTGATCAGCCGTCGGCTGGTCGGGGTCACCTACCCGACGGGTGGGTCAGGCATGGGCGGACCCCAGGCACAACGACGCCCCGGACCCGACGATGGCGTGGTCCAGGGCGAGGTCGTGGACTGAGTCAGCCCGAGGTCAGAGTCAGACCGAGGACTTCTTCTTGCGGGCGTTGGGCCGGTGCAGGTGCGCCGGGCCGATCTGGCCGCCGCGGAGCAGCTCCAGCCGCTCGGTGAGGATGTCCTCGAGCTCCTTGACCGAACGGCGCTCGAGCAGCATGTCCCAGTGGGTACGCGCCGGCTTCTCGGCCTTCACCTCGGGCTCGATGCCGGAGGTGGCCCGGGCCTCGGCGCCGCAGCGCGGGCACTCCCACAGTGCGGGGACCTCGGCCTCGACCGACATCGTGATCTCGAACTCGTGTCCCTGGGTGCAGCGGTATCCCACCTGCTGACGGGCGGCGAACTCGATGCCGCGCTCGTCCTCGAAGCTCTGGCCCCCGAGTCGTGCCCCTCGTAGCGTGCGCTCTCCCATGGGTCCTCCAAAACTGATGCACCGCAACCGGTCCGATCGCGGGTGTACTCCTCATGCGTACCGCCCCGGAGACGGAACAGCAAGCCGGTCATGACGCTGGGTCGGACCAGCTCGCGCCGGCTCGCCCGTGAAAGCCGCCCTTGTGGCGGGCGTCATCTGTCTCAACGAGCGTGATCCCCGCAGGATTCCCACCGAGAGCCGGCTCACACCTGCGGCGGTGAGACGTCGTCTCAACCGGTGTCACACGACGGACGGCTGGGCGTTGCCCGCCTCCTCGATGCCCCGGCGGGCGTCGACCTTCCAGAGCAGCAGCCCGCCGACGACGAAGAACATGATCAGGGCGAAGATCGCCGGCCGGTAGGAGTCGGTGAGCTGGTGGACCACGCCGAAGACGAGCGTGCCGAGCCAGCTCGTGCCGCGCTCACAGGCCTGGTAGAGGCTGAAGAACTCTGCCTCCTTGCCGCGCGGGATCAGCATGCTGAAGAACGAGCGCGACAGGGCCTGGGTGCCGCCGAGGACCAGGCCGATCCCGACGGCGAGCGCGAGGAAGAGCCCGATGTTCTTCTCGGGCAGGAAGTAGCCGACGCTGACGATCACCATCCAGATCACCAGCCCGCCGAGGATGATCGAGCGGCTGCCGTGCCGCTCGGCCAGGCGACCGAAGATCAGGGCGCCGAAGAACGCGACGAACTGCACGAGCAGGATCGTCGCGATCAGCACCGAGGTCTCGAAGCCGAGCTCCTTCTCGCCGTACACCGACGAGGAGGCGATCACCGTCTGGATCCCGTCGTTGTAGAACAGGTACGCGAGCAGGAACGTCAGCGTGACGGGGTAGTTCTTCAGGTCCCTGAGCGTCGCGGCCAGCTGGCCGAAGCTCTGGCGCACCAGGTTGCCCGACTCCGGCACCTTGCCGAGGGCCGGCCGGTCCTTGATCCCCAGGTAGGGGATCAAGCGTGAACGCCGCCCACCACACCGCCGCGGACAGCATGCTGATGCGCACGGCCATGCCGGTGGAGAGGCCGATGCTGTCGTGCAGGGTGACGATCGCGAGGTTCACGGCCAGCAGCAGGCCGCCACCGAGATAGCCCATCGCCCAGCCGCGGGAGGACACCCGGTCGCGCTCGTCGACGACCGCGATCTCGCACAGGATGGCGTCGTAGACGACCAGCGAGGCGCCCAGCATGATGTTGGCCCCGAACAGCAGCAGTGCCCCGAGCTGCCAGTTGGAGCCGGTGACGAAGAACATCAGCGCCGCGAAGGTGGCCCCGGCCCAGGCGTAGCGGCCCATCAGCACGCGCTTGTGCGGGCTGCGGTCCGCGTGCGCGCCGACGATCGGCAGCACCAGCGCCGAGGCGATGGTGGCGATCGTGACGACGTAGAAGACCAGGGAGCCGGGGGAGACCGAGATTCCCAGCACCGAGAGGTCCACGTTGCACTTCCGGTCCTCGTCGCCGACGAAGCCGCAGGCCGCCTGCTCGGCGACGGAGGTGAGGTACGGCGCGAAGAGGACCGTCGCGATCGTGGTGACGTAGGCCGAGTTCGCCCAGTCGTACCAGTACCAGGCGCGCTGCTCCTTGCGGCGCTCGATCGGACCCAGGTCCGCGATGCCGGGAGTGGGGGTGGTCGTCATGGGTGGTCCCTCCATTGTCCGCGCCTCATCAGCACCTGCTTGAGCACGTCGGTCCGGTCCGTGATGAGTCCGTCGACTCCCAGGTCGAGCAGCTCGTCCATCTCCGTCGGCTCGTCGACGGTCCACACGTGCACGTGCGCGCCGGCCGCGTGGGCACGGCGTACGAGCGACGGAGTGACGACCCGGACCCGACCGCGACGATGCGGCACCTGCAGAGCCGCGACCCGGCCCCGGGTGACGCGCCTGGCCGCGCGGCCCGAGGGGAGGGCCATGAAGGCCACGACCTCCGCCGGCGCGGCCGAGGTGGCGACCCGGCCCCGGGTCGCGCGGCGGAAGGCGTCGATTCGGCGCTGCGAGAACGACCCCACGCAGATGCGGTCGTGGCTGCCGGTGCGGTCGAGCAGGTCGGCGAGCGGACGCACCGCCGAGGAGGACTTGAGGTCGATGTTGAACCGGCATCCCGGCAGCTCCTCGAGCAGCTCGGCCATCGTCGGCACGGAGTGCTCGCCCGCGATCCGAGCGGCTCGCACCTCGTCGGAGGTCAGCTGCGCCAGCAGCCCCTGGGTGTCCGTGACCCGGTCGAGGGCCTCGTCGTGGAAGGCCAGCAGGACGCCGTCACTCGTGGCGTGGACGTCGGTCTCGAGGTAGTGGTAGCCGAGGGCGACCGCGTGCCGGAACGCGTGCAGCGTGTTCTCGGCGCCGGGGATCTCCGGGTGCAGGGCGCCGCCGCGGTGGGCCATCGCGATCACCGAGCCGGGTTGGTCGAGCACGCTGTCGAGATAGGCGAACCCGGTCACGGGCGAGGCACTCCCGGACGGCATGGGCTCCGCGGTCACGCGAGCAGTATTCACCGGCACCCTGCGATGGTGCTCCCGAATCGCCGCCCGGGCCATCCGCGTTCCTACTCAGGTGGTCGCAGCGCGGGGAGTACGGTGCGAGACATGGAGGAGATGACCTGCCCCAAGTGCAGCGGCACGATGGCCGCTCGTCCCCACGGCCGCGTGACGGTCCAGCAGTGCGAGTCCTGCCAGGGCGTCTTCCTCGACCGCGCCGACCTCGGGTCCCTGGTCGAGAGCGAGAACGACTGGCACGCCCACCGCTCCACCGACACCGCGCAGCTGCCGCGCATCACGCCCGACATGGTCGCCCCGCCGGCACGCGCGAAGGCGCGGTCCTACGTCGACTCGCTGTTCAGCGGCTGACGCTCAGAGGTCCCGGAACGTCTCGATCTGGGCGCCGATCTCGTTGAGCCGGTCGGCCAGGCCCTCGTAGCCGCGGTGGATGACGTACGTCGACCGGAGCACCGAGGTCCCCTTCGAGGCCAGCATCGCCAGCAGGATGACCACCGCCGGTCGCAGCGCCGGCGGGCACACGACCTCGGCGCCCGACCACCGGGTCGGGCCCTCGATCATCACCCGGTGGGGGTCCATCAGCGTGACCCGGCCGCCGAGCTTGTTGAGCTCGGTCAGGTAGATCGCGCGGTTCTCGTAGACCCAGTCGTGCAGCATCGTCTGGCCCTGCGCCGTCGCCGCGATGACCGCGAAGAAGGGCAGGTTGTCGATGTTCAGCCCGGGGAACGGCATCGGGTGGATCTTGTCGATGGGGGAGCGGAGCAGCGAGTGCTGCGTGGTGATGTCCACCAGCCGGGTGCGCTCGTTGGCGGCGAGGTACTCCTCGGACAGGCGGTAGCGGAACCCCATCTCCTCGAGCACCGCGAGCTCGATCTCCATGAACTCGATCGGCACCCGCCTCACCGTGATCTCGGAGTCGGTCACGATCGCCGCGGCCAGCAGCGACATCGCCTCGATCGGGTCCTCGCTGGGTGCGTAGTCGACGTCGCGCGAGATGTCGGTGCACCCGGTGACGACGAGCGTCGTGGTGCCGATGCCGTCGATCTGCACGCCCAGCTTCTCGAGGAAGAAGCAGAGGTCCTGGACCATGTAGTTGGAGCTGGCGTTGCGGATCGTGGTCGTCGTGTCGGACAGGGCCGCGGCCATCAGGGCGTTCTCGGTGACGGTGTCGCCGCGCTCGGTGAGCACGATGGGGCGCGTCGGTGAGATGCCGGTCTGCACGTTGGCGTGGTAGCTGCCCTCGGTGGCCTTCACCTGCAGCCCGAACGGTCGGAGCGCGGTCATGTGCGGCTCGACGGTGCGGGTGCCGAGGTCGCAGCCGCCGGCGTACGGGAGCTCGAAGTCGCTGATCCGGTGCAGCAGCGGGCCGAGGAACATGATGATCGAGCGGGTACGGCGAGCCGCGGTCGCGTCGATGCGGCTGAGGTCGAGGTTCGGCGGCGGCGTGATCTCGAGGTCGTTCTCCGCATTCAGCCAGCGCGACTTGACCCCGATGCTGTCGAGCACCTCGAGGAGCCGGTTGACCTCCTCGATGCGGGCGACGCGGCGCAGCGTCGTACGGCCCCGGTTGAGCAGCGAGGCGCAGAGCAGGGCGACACCGGCGTTCTTCGAGGTCTTCACGTCGATCGACCCGTGCAGCGTCGTGGGCCCGGTGACGCGCAGGTGCGTCGGCCCCTGGCCGATGCTGACGATGGGGGAGTCGAGGGCCTCGCCGATGCGCGCGATCATCTCCAGGGAGAGGTTCTGGTGCCCGCGCTCGATGCGGTTCACCGCGCTCTGGCTGGTCGCGAGCTCGTCGGCCAGCTGCTGCTGGGTCCAGCCGCGGTGCTTGCGCGCGTCGCGGATCAGGTTGCCGATGCGGGCCAGGTAGTCCTCAGTCACCGCGCGACTGTATCTCAGATATGAGATAGGACCGCATCTGACACGATGCGTGTCATGCGCGTCGCCACCATCCACGCCCCCCGCGACATCCGCCTGGAGGAGCGGCCCGAGCCGACGATCGACGCCCCCACGGACGCCATCGTCAAGGTGACGGCCGGCTGCATCTGCGGCTCGGACCTGTGGCCCTACCGCGGCGAGAACGAGATCACGCCGGGGTCCACGATCGGTCACGAGATGATCGGCGTGGTCGAGGAGGTCGGGAGCGAGGTGACCTCGTTCCGTCCGGGCGACTTCGTGGTCGCGCCGTTCGACCACTGCGACAACACCTGTGCGCACTGCCGCGCCGGCGCGCACAACGCCTGCGTCAACCTCGGGGTCACGACCGGCGGTCAGGGGGAGTACGCCAAGGTCACCCAGGCCGAGGGCAGCCTCGTGAAGACCGACGGCATGCCCGACGACGCCCTGTTGCCCTCGCTGCTGAGTCTCTCCGACGTGTTCCCCACCGGCTGGCACTGCGCGGTCTCCGCCCGGGTGGAGCCCGGGCACACCGTGGTGGTCGTCGGCGACGGTGCCGTCGGCCTGTGCGGAGTGCTCGCGGCCGCCGAGCTGGGCGCCGAACGTGTGATCGCGATGTCGCGGCACGAGCAGCGCCAGGAGATCGCCCGCCAGTTCGGGGCGACCGACATCGTGGAGGAGCGCGGCAAGGAGGGCGCCGAGCGCATCAAGGACCTCACTGACGGAGTCGGCGCCGACTCCGTGCTGGAGTGCGTCGGCACGGACGGCTCGATGAAGCAGGCCTTCGGGTGCGCACGTCCCGGTTCGACGGTGGGCTTCGTCGGCGTCCCCCACGGCGTCGACCTCCCCGTGCGCCGGATGTTCCAGAAGAACATCGGACTGGCCGGCGGGATGGCGCCCGTACGCCGCTACCTGCCCGAGCTGCTCGAGCTGGTCACCTCCGGGACCGTCGACCCGGGACTCGTCTTCGACCAGCGGCTGCCGCTGGAGAAGGTCGCCGAGGGCTACCGCGCGATGGACGAGCGCACCGCCATCAAGGTCTACCTCGAGATCTGAGCGACCTCAGCTGAGCTCGGCCGGCGGGTCGCTGCCCTCGGCCAGCCGACGCTGCATCCACAGCACGTCGTGCCAGGCGCCGAACTTCCAGCCGATGCGCGACCAGGTGCCGACGTCCTCGAAGCCCAGGGTGCGGTGCAGTCCCTCGCTCCCGGCGTTCGGCAGCGTCATCCCGGCCAGCGCCGTCAGGTAGCCGCGGTCGACGAGACGCGGGAACAGCGCCTCGTAGAGCGTCCGGCCCGCTCCGGTGCGGCGTCGGCCGATCTCGACGTACACGCTCACCTCGCAGGACCACCGATAGGCGGCACGACTCCGGTAGGCGCTGCCGTAGGCATAGCCGTGGATGCCCTCGTCGTCCTCGAGCACCAGCCAGTCGTGGGTCTCCAGAGAACGCTCCATCCGGTCCCGGATCTCCGGCACCGAGGGCGGGTCGGTCTCCAGGCTGATCACGGTGTCGCGCACGTACGGCGCGTAGATCGCCTGGCACGCGACGGCGTCGTCCACCGTCGCGCGACGTACGACGAGACCACCGCTCGAACCGACCACCGGAGCATCCACGCGAGGACGTTAGCCAACCGAGGGGCGAGACGGGGGACAGCGGTGGGCTAGACCGCACGCTCGGGGGTCTGGCGGCGGGGGTTTCAGCCGGGTCGGACGCACGCGAGGGAGGAGCCCGGTTTCTGCCGCGCACAAAGGGCAAAACAGTGGCATTCGGCAACCATTGCGGGGCCCGGAGGCGTCCCCGAGCCAGCGCCCGGACAACGAATCGGCATCTGGTGAACTAGTCCTCCCGTTGTCTCGCGCCCCACAGGCCACAGACGTAGAGTCCAAGCACTGCGCTCCCAGAGCGCATCTCGGGGGACACGCACGCGCTCGACACGCATCGGAAAGCGGTGACATGGACTCCACGGCCCAGCTGGGTCTCCTGCTCGGCCTCGCCGACGCCGTCGACGGCGCGGGCGATCCCGGACAGGTCGTGAGGGCTGCGCTGCCACCGCTGCGGGAGATCGCCGGCGCCGCGGCCGCGGTGCTCGTGAGCCCGGCCGCACCGATGCAGGAGCCCGCCGGGCTGCGCGTGGGTGCGTACGACGGCGCCGACCTGCCCGTGGGTGACCTGGACGCCGACGCCATCCGGGGCTGGTCGCTCGACGACGGCCACGGTCCCGGCCAGCTGGCGCGAGCAGGGCATCGAGCGGGTGGCGGCGGTCCAGCTGCCCAGCCACCTCGGGACCCTGCTGCTGGCCTGGGCGGGGGAGCAGGGTGCTGACTCACCCGTGCTGGAGCTCGCGCTGCGTCACCTCGACACCGCCGTGTCCCGCGCGGTCTCCGAGGAGGGCCACGCCGACCTCTCGGCGCGGGTCGACAACGCCCAGCACCTGGCGAACATGGGCGACTACGACTGGCACATCCCCAGCGACACCAACCGGTGGTCCGACCAGCTGTTCCGCATCTACGGCCACGAGCCACAGTCGTTCAACCCGTCGTACGACCGCTTCCTCTCGCTCGTGCACGAGGACGACCGCGAGCGCATCCGCACCCTGCACCAGCACGCCTACGGCAGTGGGGAGCCGTGGCAGGTGATCGAGCGGATCGTCCGTCCCGACGGCGACGTACGCCACCTGCTCACCAACGGTGAGGTCGTGATGGGCCCCGACTCGGTGCCCGTGCGGATGCGGGGCACCTGCATCGACATCACCGACCGGGTGCTGGCCGATGCCGAGAAGGCGCAGATCGCGGCGCGGTTCCAGAGCCTGGTCGAGTCGGCACCGGACGCGATCCTCGTGCTCGACTCCGGTCGACAGATCATCGGCTGCAACCCGAGGGCGACCGAGATGCTCGGGGGAGACCCGCGCGATCGTCCCATCGAGGAGATCCTGCCGGGGTGGCCCGACGCCGCGAAGAACGCAGCGAGGGCCCACACCGTCGACGGACGCGAGCTGGTGCTCGACGTCATCAGCGCCGCGCGCCACGAGGGCGACGGGGACGACTCGTTCGTGGCCCTCTACCTCCGCGATGCCAAGCCCCGCCTGGCGAGTGAGGCGATGGCCTCCCGCCTGGGCGAGGCACACCTGCGTCGCCGCCAGGCGCTCGAGATCAACGACAACGTGGTGCAGGGGCTGGTGGCGGCGTCGTACGCCCTCGAGCAGGGGCAGGAATCCGCGTCGCGCGCCTACCTCGACCAGACCCTGTCGGCAGCCCGAGCCATGATGGACGACCTCCTCGAACCGCTCGACGGCGAGGGACTCCAGCCCGGCGACCTCGTGCGCACCACCGCGGCCGCGATCGGGATCGCGGCCACCCCGAACATCGCTCACCAGGAGGACACCATCGAGGAGAAGGACTCCCACCGGGTCCTCGTCGTCGACGACGCCGAGGACCTGCGGATGCTGCTGCGTGCCCGCATGGAGACGCGCAACGGGCTGACCGTGGTCGGTGAGGCCGCCGACGGGCTGGCCGCCGTGGAGCTCGCCTCCGAGCTGCAGCCCGACCTGGTCATGCTCGATCTCGCGATGCCGCGGATGGACGGCCTCGAGGCCCTCCCGCTGATCCGGGCCGCCGTGCCCGGGGTCCGGGTGATCGTGCTGTCCGGGTTCAACCAGAACACCCTGGCCGAGAAGGCGATGGAGGCCGGTGCCGACCGCTACGTCGTCAAGGGTGGCTCGATGCGCCAGCTCCTCGAGCTTGTCGAGACGGTGCTCGACGCCGCCTCCTGACCCGCTGTTTGTCCGGTTTGGCACTTTTTCTGGCTGTTCCGGTGCGATCATCAGTGAATGGGCCCCAGGCAGGGCGCTGAGTACGGCGCCGCACGGTTGACCGCGCGCGCCGCGTGGGTGCTGCTGGTGCTCGCGGGGATCGCGTTGATGCGCCCGTGGACGACCGACCCGGTGGTCTCGGGCGACACGGTCAGCACGGCCGTCGGCGCCCTGGCGGGGCTGATCTGTCTGTACGTCGCCTTCACCAGCCACGGCCGACGGCGGGTGTCGTGGCTGCTGTTCGGCACGACGATGGCCATGTGGACCGTCGCCGACCTGCTCTGGCTGGCCCTCGGGACCGCGGAGGGGGCGGGCTCGGTGCTGTCGGTGGCCGACGCGCTCTACCTGCTCGGGCTGATCCCGGCCTCGCTCGGTCTCGTCGTCTACCCGGTGGGCAAGGGGGAGCGCGGTGCGCGGGCGCGCCTGATGCTCGACGTCGTCGTGCTGGGCACTGCCCTGCTCCTGGCCAGCACCGTGCTGGTGCTGGGGGAGGTCGTCAGCACGGTCGGCACCGGCTGGGACGCCTTCGTCTACATCGTCTACCCGGTCACCGACGTGCTCCTCGCCGGCCTCGCCGTCCTGCTCCTGCTGCGCAGCAGCGGGGAACGTCGCCGCGACCTGGCGCTGCTCGCCTTCACCTTCGCGACGTGGACGGTGGCCGACAACGGCTACGCCCTGCTGTCCGTGCGCGGCCAGGACTACGCGGGCACGGTCGTCGACCTGGCCTACGTCGTGGCTCCGGCACTCCTGGGTCTCGCGGCCCTGACCGCCTCCTCGATGGGGGAGAGCGTCCGGACGCTGCAGCGGCACGTCTCCGGCATGCTGGCGGCGGTCCTGCCCGACATCACGGCGCTGGTCGCCCTCGGACTGACCGTGGGCGCCGCCCTGGAGGGCAGCAGCGCCGAGTGGTTGCTCGCCGCCCTCGTGCTGGTGCTCACCGGCGTGCGTCAGGCGGCCCGCACGATGGACAACCAGCGCCTGCGGCACACCCTGGAGCGTCTCGTCGCCGAGCGCACCGAGGACTACCAGCACCTCTCGGCGCGGCACGAGCGCATCCTGGACTCGGTCGGCGAAGGCATCTTCGGCGTCGACCTCGAGCGCCGGATCTCCCTGGTCAACCCCGCCGCGGCGACCCTGCTGGGCTGGGACGGCGAAGAGCTGATCGGCAAGGACGCCTGCGACACGTTGTGCCACGAGCAGCACGAGGAGTGCCTGTTCAACCTGGTCATGACGATGGGGGAGGTCGTCACCCAGGCCGAACGCAGCTATCGGCGCAAGGACGGCACGGAGTTCCCGGTCGAGGTGACAGCGTCGCCCCGCACCGGACCCAGCGGCATCGACGGGGCCGTCGTCGTGTTCCGTGACATCACCGAGCGCACCGTGCTGGACGAGATGAAGCGTCAGTTCGTGAGCGCCGTCAGCCACGAGCTGCGCACGCCGCTCACGGCGATCCGCGGGTCGCTGGAGATGCTGGCCGACGGGGACACGGGGAAGCTGCCGCCCCAGGCCCAGGACGTGGTCGACGTGGCTGCCCGCGGGACCGAGCGGCTGACCCGCCTGGTCAACGACATCATCGACATCGAACGGCTCGAGGCCGGCTCGTTCGGCGTACGACCCCGGCCGGAGGACGTCGGACCGCTGGTGGTCGACGCCACCGACTCGTTGGCAGCCCTGGCCGCCGAGCGCGACGTCGACATCGAGCTCGGTCGCGTCGGGGGCAGCGCCCTGTGCGACGCGGACCGGATCGTCCAGGCACTGGTGAACCTGGTCGGCAACGCGTTGAAGTTCACCCACCCCGGCGGCACCGTGCGGGTCAGCGCCGTACCGTCCGACACCGAGATCCTGTTCACCGTCGCCGACGAGGGACGTGGCATCCCGCCCGAGGAGTTCGACACCATCTTCGAGCGGTTCCACCAGGTGCACCACAACGACGGCCGCCGACTCGGCGGCACCGGGCTCGGCCTGCCGATCACCAAGGCCATCGTCGAACGGCACGGCGGCCGGATCTGGGTCGAGAGCGAGCTCGGCGCCGGCTCGCGGTTCTGCTTCACGCTGCCGTCGCTCGTGGACGCCGGCGCCGGGAGCAGCCCAGGCCCACGACGACGAGTCGCGGCTCTCTGCTGCCGGCTGAGCCTGTGGCACGATCGCGGACGTGACCAGCAGCTCCGCCGACTCCCAGCGGCTGGACGACCTCGCCCGCCTGCGGCGCGTCCGTGACCGGATGGACCGTGAGTACGCGCAGCCGCTCGACGTCGAGGCGCTCGCCCGCGGCGTGCACATGTCGGCGGGACACTTCAGTCGCGAGTTCCGCCGGGCGTACGGCGAGTCGCCGTACGCCTACCTGATGACGCGGCGCATCGAGCGGGCGATGACCCTGCTGCGCAAGGGTGATCTCAGCGTCACCGAGGTGTGCTTCGCCGTCGGGTGCCAGTCGCTCGGCACGTTCAGCACCAGGTTCACCGAGCTGGTCGGCGTCCCGCCGAGCGTCTACATGCGCGAGTCCCGGGAGGCGACCGCCGGGATGCCGTCGTGCGTGGCCAAGCAGGTCACCAGACCGGTCAGGAATCAAGAAGCGCGGGCGGCCGGCACCTCCTAGCGTTCTCGTCATGGACATCAACATCAACTCGGCCTTCCTGCCGCACGACGACAAGGACGCGGCGATCGCGTTCTACTGCGACGCCCTCGGCTTCGAGCTGCGCAACGAAGTCGGCTACAACGGCCTCTACTGGCTCACCGTCGGCCCGGCCAACCAGCCCGGCGTCAACCTCGTGCTCTACCCGCCCGGCGCCGACCCGGGGATCACCGAGGACGAGCGGCGGATGATCACCGAGATGATGGCCAAGGGCACCTACGCCATGGTCACCCTGGCCACCGACGACCTCGACGGGCTCTTCGAGAAGCTGCAGGGGAGCAGCGCCGAGGTGATGCAGGAGCCGACCGACCAGCCCTACGGCGTACGTGACTGCGCGTTCCGTGACCCGGCCGGGAACACCCTGCGCATCAACGAGGTGAAGTGAGAGAGTCTCTGAGCATGGCAGCGAGGAAGGGCGGCGCGGCGATCACCGAGCCGCCGCACACAGCAGACAGTCACGACCTGATCCGGGTGCAGGGGGCCCGCGAGAACAACCTCAAGGACATCGATCTCGAGATCCCCAAGCGACGGCTCACCGTGTTCACCGGCGTCTCGGGCTCCGGCAAGAGCTCGCTGGTGTTCAGCACCATCGCCGCCGAGTCGCAGCGGATGATCAACGAGACCTACAGCGCCTTCCTCCAGGGCTTCATGCCCTCGCTGGCGAGGCCGGAGGTGGACCGGCTCGAGGGCCTCACCACCGCGATCATCGTCGACCAGGAGCGGATGGGCGCCAACCCCCGCTCCACCGTCGGCACGGCGACCGACGCCAACGCGATGCTGCGCATCCTCTTCAGCCGGGTCGGGAAGCCGCACATCGGCCCGCCGACCGCGTTCGCGTTCAACGTCCCGACCCGGACGGCCAGCGGGGTGATGAAGACCGAGAAGGGTGGCGTCGAGCAGAAGAGCGTCGTACGTGACGCCGTCTACCAGGGCGGCATGTGCCCGCGCTGCGAGGGCATGGGACACGTCAGCGACTTCGACCTGACCGCGCTGTACGACGAGACCAAGTCGCTCGCCGACGGGGCGCTCACCGTGCCGGGCTACAGCATGGACGGCTGGTACGGCCGGATCTTCAGCGGTGCGGGCCTGCCGATGGACAAGCCGATCGCGAAGTACACCAAGAGGGAGCTCCAGCAGCTGCTCTACGCGGAGCCGACCAAGATCAAGGTCGAGGGGATCAACCTCACCTACGAGGGCCTGATCCCGAAGATCCAGAAGTCGATGCTGTCCAAGGACGTCGACGCGATGCAGCCGCACGTACGCCGGTTCGTGGAGCGCGCCATCACGTTCATGACCTGTCCCGACTGCGAGGGCACCCGGCTCACCGCGGAGGCGCTCTCCTCCAAGATCAAGGGCAAGAACATCGCGGAGCTCTGCACGATGCAGATCAGCGACCTGGCCGAGTGGATGCGCGACCTCGACGAGCCCGGGGTCGCCCCGCTGGTCACCGGGCTGCAGCACCTGCTCGACTCGTTCGCGGAGATCGGCCTGGGCTATCTCTCGCTGGACCGGCCGGCGGGCACCCTGTCCGGCGGCGAGGCGCAGCGCACCAAGATGATCCGCCACCTCGGCTCGTCGCTCACCGACGTCACCTACGTCTTCGACGAGCCCACGATCGGGCTGCACCCGCACGACATCGAGCGGATGAACAACCTGCTGCTGCAGCTGCGCGACAAGGGCAACACCGTCCTCGTCGTGGAGCACAAGCCCGAGACGATCGCGATCGGCGACCACGTCGTCGACCTCGGCCCGGGCGCCGGCACCGCCGGCGGCACGGTCTGCTTCGAGGGCACCGTGGAGGGCCTGGGGGAGAGCGACACCACGACCGGACGCCACCTCCACGACCGGGCCACCCTCAAGGAGTCGGTCCGGCCCGGCTCCGGGCGCGCTCGAGATCAGGGGAGCCTCGAAGCACAACCTGCAGGACGTGGACGTCGACATCCCGCTCGGCATGCTGTGCGTGCTCACCGGGGTCGCGGGGTCCGGCAAGAGCTCGCTGATCCACGGCTCCGTGGCTGACCGCGACGGCGTCGTGGTGATCGACCAGGGCGCGATCAAGGGCTCGCGACGCAGCAACCCGGCGACGTACACCGGGCTGCTCGAGCCGATCCGCAAGGCGTTCGCCAAGGCCAACGGGGTGAAGCCGGCACTGTTCAGCTCCAACTCGGAGGGCGCCTGCCCGGCCTGCAAGGGCGCCGGCGTCATCTTCACCGAGCTCGGCGTGATGGCGACCGTGGAGTCCACCTGCGAGGAGTGCGAGGGCCGGCGGTTCCAGGCCTCGGTGCTGGAGTACACCTTCGGCGGTCGCAACATCGCCGAGGTCCTCGCGATGCCCGTGGAGGAGGCCGAGGCGTTCTTCGCCGACGGCGAGGCCAAGACCCCGGCCGCCCACAAGATCCTGGACCGGCTGGCCGACGTGGGCCTGGGCTACCTCAGCCTGGGCCAGCCGCTGACCACGCTGTCCGGCGGTGAGCGGCAGCGCCTCAAGCTGGCCACCCAGATGGCGGAGAAGGGCGAGGTCTACGTCCTCGACGAGCCGACCACCGGCCTGCACCTGGCCGACGTGGAGAACCTGCTCGGGATGCTGGACCGGTCTGGTGGAGTCGGGCAAATCGGTCATCGTGATCGAGCACCACCAGGCCGTGATGGCGCACGCGGACTGGATCATCGACCTCGGCCCGGGCGCCGGCCACGACGGCGGCCGGATCGTCTTCGAGGGAACGCCCGCAGACCTGGTGGCGAAGAAGGCGACGCTCACCGGGGAGCACCTGGCGGCGTACGTCGGGGCCTGATCCGGACCTAGGAGCTAGCTCAGCTGGAGCACCCACGGTCGACCCGGCCCGAGTGACAGGCGGGCTCCCTGGAGCCCCGCGAACCAGGCGCCCGGACTCCCCAGGCGCACTCCCGAGTGGTCTCGAGCACTCACGATCTCGGCGCCGAGGACGACCACGCCCGCGACCGTGGCCAGGAGCGGCAGACTCCCGCGGCGTGCGACCCGCAGGCTCATCGCCACCCGCATCCACGGGGACATCCCGTCCCAACCCCGCGAGACCTGTGCGACCAGCTCTTCGCGCGCAACAGAGAGGTCGAGGTCTCGTCGCGTGACCAGGAACCCGTCAGGACACACGCGGGAGAGTCCGAGCCAGTCGACGACCGGACGTTCGGCCAGGTCCCGCACCAGCGTCTCGTCATAGAGATGCACGACCGCCGACCTGATGGGTGGGCCTGCCAGGTGACTGTTCAGGGCCGTACGTGCGTGCCGCGTGCTGAAGCCGGCTGCCTCGAGCATGGCCCGTGCCTCACGGCCGCTGATCAACATGTCGGCGGAGCGTAGAACCGAGTGCTGACGGAAACCGTCGGCACTCATGCCGAGCACCCTCTGGAAGAGTCCTACGTAGACGAGCACACGTGGGCTCGTCTACGTAGTGCTCCACGAACAGTCCGCACCCAGCGGCGTGTAACCGGCCCGTGCAGGGCGGATCGGGGCTCTCTGAGCGTGAACGCATCGCCGATAAGGTGCATTATGTCAAGTAATGCAGAGGGCGATGCTCCCCTTCCAGGGCTCAGTGCCAGTCGCTGATCTGCACGTCGCGTGGCTCAGGAGCTCCCCGACCGGTCTCCAGCAGCTGCTTGAGGCTCATCAGGAAGATCGCCCACTTGGTGCTGCAGTGGTACATGAACTCGACCGGTTCGCGCCAACCTTCGTGCTTGAACAGGACGATCGTGAACGCGTCGCTCTGGGCTGATGTCGAACGACACCTCTGTGCCGATCCACTCGTCAGGTCCGTCGACGACCTCCCAGCGCACCGCCTTGCCCGGCACGAGCTCGCGCACGGCCATGTCGAAGCCGCCCGGGGCGAACCGGAACTCGATCACGCCGCCGACCTCGTCGGACGTGCCCGTCGTGTCGCTGGCCCACCAGCCGGCGAGGCCCTCGATCGTGGTCAGCGCGTCGTAGACGGCCTCCGGCGAGGAGTTCTCGACGCCGATCCGGTGCAGGATGTCCATGGTCATGTCCCCTTCTTCGTCGTCGAGACCGACTCGGCGATCTTCTTGATGCGCCGGAGACGGGAGTCCCAGGCAGCGCCGACGTCGGCGAGCTGGGCAACGGCCCGGGCCAGCTGGGCCTCGTCGACGCGGAACTGCCGCTCGCGCCCGGCGGGCGTGGAGTGCACCAGGCCGGCCCGGTCGAGGACGGCGAGGTGCTTCGTCACCGCCTGGCGGGTCACCGGCAGGTGCTCGCTGAGGCTGGTGGCCGTGCCGACGCCGTCGCTCAGCAGCTGGTCGAGCATCCGACGTCGCGTCGGGTCGCCCGACCGCCGACCAGAGGTCGTCGTCCACCAGCACGCTCATGTGCGTGCTCCCACCTTGGCGGCGTACGCCGGCAGCCGCGGCAGGAAGTAGTCCCAGCCGGTGACGTGGTCGGCGTGCTCCGCGGCGGCCTTGGCCTCGTCCCAGCCGCGCTCGCGGAACCCGCTCTCGGTCATCCGCAGCAGCGTTCCCTCGCCGGCCGGCTCGAGCTCGAAGACGACCAGGAACGAGTTGCCCGCTGCCGCCGTCTCCCCCTCCTCGTGGGTCCACCGGAAGGAGAAGAGCCTGGGCGGCTGGGCGTCGACGACCTGGAACTGCACCCAGGCAGTGCCGCCCGGCGCGCTCTCGTCCCGGAAGCCGATCCGTCCCGCTCCCCCGGACTCCGCCGGGTAGTCCGCCTCGTCCGGCCACCACTCGCGCACGTGCTCCGGACTGCTCACCACGTCGAAGACGACCTCGGGTGAGGCGTCGATGTGGATCTCTCGCTCGATCGTTCCGTGTTCCATGCTCGCCACCTTCTGCAACTTTTGGTTGCACATGACGCTAGCCGACAGAACGGCGATGCGCAACCTTCAGTTGCGCGAGAGCCGTGCCGCCTGGAGCACGAGGTGGTCGCGCTCGGCGAGGTTGCCCGCCTCGGCCGCCGCTCGGACGTAGAGCTCGTGCGCGAGCGCGTTCTCGCCGGCCCGCTCTCGCAGCCACGCCTCGACGGCCGTGCGGCGGGGCACGTCATCGGGTACGTCGCCCAGCGCCCGGAGCGCGGCCAGCGGGCCGTCCGCCTCCCCGATCGCCACCACCCGGTTGAGGGCGACGACCTTCGAGTCGGTGAGGCGCAGGAGCTCGTCGTACCACTCCAGGATCTGGGTCCAGTCGGTCTCGTCGGCCGTCTGTGCGTCGCAGTGCAGCGCCGCGATCGCCGCCTGTGCCTGGTACTCGCCCAGCCGATCCACGCCCAGGGCCGACTGCAGCACGTCCACGCCCTCGGCGATCATCACGGTGTCCCACAGCGAACGGTCCTGTTCCGCCAGCGAGACGAGCGCGCCGTGCTCGTCCCATCGCGCCGACCGACGCGCATGGTGGAGCAGCATCAGCGCGAGCAGGCCGGCACCCTCCGGTTCGGCACTCGCACTCGCCAGCATGCGCGTCAGGCGGATCGCCTCGGCGGCCAGGTCGACCTTGCCGCCGTACCCCTCGTTGAACATCAGGTAGAGCACCTTGAGGACGCTGGCCAGGTCGCCGGGCTCCCCGATCCCGTGGTTGCCGATGGTGCGCTTGGCCCGGCTGATCCGCTGGGCCATCGTCGCCTCGGGGACCAGGAAGGCCTCCGCTATCTGGCGGGTGGTCAGTCCCCCGACCGCGCGCAGCGTCAGGGCGACGGCCGACGAGGGAGTCAATGACGGGTGGCAGCACCAGAAGAGCAGCAGCAGGGTGTCGTCGTACTGCTCGGTGGGTCCGGGACCGGGTTCGTCGTGCACCCGTTCCTCACGGTTCCGGCGTGCGGACTCCGAGCGCTGCGCGTCGACCAGCTTGCGCCAGGCGACGGTGATCAGCCACGCCTTCGGGTCGTCCGGCTCCTCGTCGGCCCAGTGGTCGAGAGCAGCGAGCAGGGCCTCCTGGACGGCGTCCTCGGCCGCCGCGACATCGGCGCCGCGACGGACAAGGACACCCAGGACCGCGGGGACCAGGCCCCGCGCGACCTGCTCCACAGGTGAGTCCATCAGTGACAGTCGTCAGTGGCGCCCGGTCGCTGCTCGAGGAAGGGCCGCACCTCGATCCACTCGTGGATCGGCCGGCCACCCGCGCCGGGGGCCGAGGACAGGAACGCCGCCACCTCGTGGGCCCGGTCGACGCTGTCGACGTCGATGCACATCCAGCCCGCGATCAGGTCCTTGGTCTCCGCGAACGGTCCGTCCGTGACCGGCGGCCGGCCCTCGCCGTCGTACCGCACGAATGCCCCGTCCGGCGACAGCGCCTGCGCGTCCACGAACTCGCCGCGCTCGCGCAGCACGTCGGCCACGTGGCCCATGAACGCGATGTGCGCCGAGACCTCCTCGGGCGTCCAGCGGTCCATCGGCTCGAAGCCGTCGGGCACCGGGGCGCCGCGGTAGTGCTTGAGCAACAGGTACTTGGCCATGGGTTTCTCCTTCGTCCGTGGCGCCGTTGTCGGCGCGCTTCACCCCTGGGACGGAGCCGCCCGGCCGTTCTCGACATGGACCCTGCCACCCACGTGGGCCGCCGGGATCCGACAGGCCCCGTCGACGTCGAAGACGCGGTTGAGCCGACCGAAGGCCAGCCAGGAGCCGACACACAGCCCGAGCTCGACGAGCTCGTCGTCGCTGAAGGCGGCGTGCAGGCGCTCCCAGAGCGCGTCGTCCATGTTCAGGTGGTCGGTGGCGAACCGCTCGGCGAACTCCGAGGCCAGCGCCTCCCGGTCGCTCAGCGCCTCGCCGTCGCGTCGACCGGCGAGCAAGTCGTCGTAGAACGCCTCGTCCGGACCGTCCTCGGCCCGCATCGTCCGGCAGATCGCGCAGTCGTTGATCCGCGCGATCGTGATCCGCGCGGCCTCGATCTCCCGCAGTGGCAGCTTCGTCTTGTTGTAGACGGCGTCGCTGAGCTTGGCGGCCGGTCCCGTCAGCGCCGTGTCACTGCCTGCCCACAGCTGCATCAGCGGGTCCTGGCCGTCGGGTACGTCGATGCGCGGCATGTCCGCACGCTAGCGCCTACGGTTGGTCCCATGGTCGAACCGGGTGACGACGGAGCCGAGATCATCTACTTCGCTGACGCAGCCGCGTTCGAGACCTGGCTGGACGACCACGTCGACCACCAGCCCGGTGTCTGGCTCAAGGTCGCCAAGAAGGCGAGCGGCATCCCCTCGCTGACCGAGGACGAGGCCGTCGACGTCGGCCTCTGCTACGGCTGGGTCTCCGGCAAGCGCAGGTCGCTCGACGCCGACTACTACCTGCAGAAGTACGTGCCCCGGCGACCGCGCAGCGTCTGGTCGGAGATCAACGTCCGCAAGGTCGGCGAGCTCACCGAGGCCGGACGGATGCGTCCGTCCGGACAGGCCGAGGTCGACGCCGCCAAGGCCGACGGTCGCTGGGCGGCTGCCGGCGAGGCCTACCGCAACCGGTAGCGATGTGGCTCGGAGTTGGCACCGCTCCCTAGCGTGGGGACATGAGGTACTCCAAGCTGCTCTCCCTGGCCACCGCCGCGTACGGCGCCTTCGCACTCGTCAAGCCGCGGCACCTGGCGAACGGGGTGGAGGCTCCTGAGGCGCAGGCTCCCGCCTTCGACCGGATGGCCTACACCTACGCAGGTCGGGACCTCTCCATCTCGGGCCTGGCTCTCGCCTCACGCAACCCGTCGGTGATCACGGCAGCCATGGCACTGCGCATCCTCGGTGACCTGTCCGACGCCGCGGTCCTGTCCACCGGAACGGACAAGCCGGACGTGCAGAAGAAGGTTCTCGCCGTGACGCTGGGCTGGGCAGCCCTCAACACGCTCGCACTCGTGGCCGACCGGCGCCGTCTGGCCTAGTCTCCGGAGGCATGACCTCCACATCGGCGGGCACCCGCACCGCGCTGGTCACCGGCGCGTCCTCGGGCATCGGCCTGGCCACCGCGAAGCGCCTGCTCGACCAGGGCTACCGGGTGATCGGCACCAGCCGGAACCCCGACACGATTCCTGATGCCGCTCGCGTGGACGGGCTGCGGTTCAAGGCGCTCGACCTCCGCAGACAAGCCCTCCATCGACGGCTTCGCCGGGATGTTGTACGCCGAGGACATCCACGTCGACGTGCTCGTCAACAACGCCGGGGAGTCGCAGAGCGGACCACTCGAGGAGATCCCGCTCGGCGCGCTCGAACGGGTCTTCCAGGTCAACGTCCTCGGACCGGTGCACCTCACCCAGCTGCTCCTGCCCGGGATGCGCCGGCGCGGCTACGGGCGCGTGGTGATGGTCAGCTCGATGCTCGCCAGCTTCCCGCTCGCCTACCGGTCCTCCTACGTCGCGTCGAAGGCGGCGATCGAGGCGTTCGCGACGTCCGCGCGGTTCGAGCTGTCGCCGTTCGGCGTCTGGCTCACCACGGTGGAGCCGGGGTCGGTCAAGACGGGGATCAGCGGGCGTCGTACGAAGTACATCTCCGAGGACTCCCCGCACACCAAGCCGTTCAAGAAGATGCTCAAGACCCTCGACGCCAACGAGCGCGAGGGCGTCGCGCCCGAGCGGGTCGCCCGGGTGATCGTCGACGCGATCGAGGAGAAGGCCCCGGCCTCGCTCTACGCCGTCGGCAGCAACGCCCCCGCGGTCTTCGCGCTGCGGCGTGCCCTCCCCCGCGGCGCCGTCGAGCGCGTGGTCGGCCGGATGCACGGGATCAAGAGCGGCTCCACCGACTGATGGTCGACCTGCCGCCGCTCGCCCACCCCGGAGGCGATCGCTCCCCTGGCCGGACGGCACGACGAGTTCGTCGCGCTGGCCGAGCTGGTCGAGCTCGCCGTGGCGCACGGGTTCGCCCCGGTCGTCGTACAGGAGGCGAGCCTGGAGGAGTGGGACGCCTACTTCCGCGGCTACCGCGGCGTCCTCGGGCTGGCGTACCTCCAGCTCCTGGCTGTCTGACACTGGCTACCATCGCCCGCGTGACTTCCCTGCGCCGCCTCGCTCCCCTGCTCGCCGTCTGCCTGCTCGCCACGCTCACCGCGTGCGGCAGCGAGGAGGCGGCGACGCCGAAGGCCGAGAACCCCGAGTGCACCTACCCCGAGGGCGGTCAGGCAGCCAAAGCGGTGGACCCGCCGCCCGGCACCCCGGTGACCAAGAAGCCGAAGACGGTGCTGATCACGACCAACCGCGGCATCCTCAAGGCCGAGCTCAACGCCGACCAGACCCCGTGCACGGTGAACTCGTTCCTGTCCCTGGCCGACCAGGGCTACTTCGACGACACCACGTGCCACCGGCTGCACGTCCAGGACTACTTCGTGCTCCAGTGCGGCGACCCGACCGGCACCGGCCAGGGCGGCCCCGGCTACACGTTCCCCGACGAGATCTCCGGGCAGGAGACCTACACGGCAGGGACCCTCGCGATGGCCAACGGTGGACCGGACACCAACGGCTCGCAGTTCTTCATCGTCTTCAAGGACAGCGCGTTCCCGCCGTCCTACACGGTCTTCGGCCACCTCAACGCCGCCGGCGTCAAGCTCGTGCAGGACATCGCCAAGGAGGGCATCGGCCAGCCCAGCAACAACCCCCAGCTCGGACCCGGTGACGGCACGCCGAAGAACCCGGTCGTGATCGAGTCGGTGAAGTAGCAGTGCGGCCACGGGGGGTGGCTCTGGCGCTGGCGACGCTGGCGCTCGCTGTGGTCACCGGGCTGCGGCGAGGCCGAGGAAGGCCCGCTGTCGGGAAGTGGCTCCCGGGACGACCCCACCTCCTCCCCCACGCCCACCGGTCAGGCGTTCTCGATGCCCGCCCCCGGGGACGAGATCGGGGTCGAGGTCACGCAGCCTCCGCCCGACGAGCGCTCGCCGGCGGGCGCGGCCGCCTTCGCCGCGTGGTCCCTCTCGCTGCTGCTGCACACGCCCCGCGAGGACGCCTCCACCGACCTCTGGTCGCAGGCCTCCGGGGCCGGTTGCGAGCCGTGCCGTCGCGCCCTCGGCGTGTGGCAGGAGCAGGAGTCGAAGGGCCAGGTCTTCGAGTACGCCGAGGCGCCCGTCTTCGAGCGCACCGCCGTGCGCGCCCAGCGCCAGGGCGACGGCTGGTTCGTCCAGTTCGAGGTGTCCGTGCCGGCCAGCACGCTGACCCAGGACGGCAAGGTCCTCCAGTCCGGCAAGGCCGAGCAGCTCGGCTACTCGTTCAACGTGGCCCGGGAGGCCGACGAGTGGCGGATCGCGGATTTCCACGTGCTCGGTTAGCGACCGTCGTGGGTGGGCATGATGCCGACCGTGAACGCTCGGATCTCCTGGCTGCTGGCCGCCATGCTGGGCGCCGCCGCGCTGGTGGTGCTGCCGGCCGGGGCGTCGTACGGCTGCGTCCCGGGGGTGTCGACCAGCCCCGACGGCACCGTCCACGAGGGCGGCAGCTGCCCCACCCCGGGTGGCGGTGGTGGGGGCACCGGTGACGACGGCGGTTCGGGTGTACCCGTCCCGGAGTGGCCGAAGACGTTCACCACGCCGTCGTGCTCCGGCGGTGGAGTCGCCGGCCGGGGTGCAGCTCGAGACGATGTACTACTGCCCGCAGCCGCCGTGCCCCGACGACGACGCTCGAGCGGTTCGCGCGCTGGGTGCAGCCGGCTGCCGGTGCCGTGGCCGCGTTCGCCGGGCACCTTCTGCGCCGATCCCGACGAGGAGCAGGTGCCGGTCATCACCCCGGAGATGGTCACTGACGCGGCCGAGCAGGTGGCGCCGAAGCCGGTCGCGCAGGTCCAGCCCGGAGTCCGCTCCTACGTCAACATCCCGAACAACTACTTCACCGAGAACGACGAGACCACCATCCCGGTCACCGTGCTCGGTCAGCAGATCCAGGTGACCTTCGTGCCGACCGAGGACACCTGGGACTTCGGCGACGGCGTGACCGCCACCGGCTCGGGCGTCGAGGACGCCGAGGTCGGCGCCGCGGGTGCGGTGGAGCACGCCTACGCACGTTCGGGCAGCTACGCCATCCACGTCTCCCGCACCTACACGGTGCGGTTCACCCTCCCGGGCGGGGTGACCACGGTGGCCAACGCCTTCACCATCCCGGGGCCCGACACCGTGCTGCCGGTCGGCGAGATCCAGACCCGGGTCGACGCCACCGGTTGATCCCCTCCCCTAGGGTCGAGACATGGAATTCCGCTACCTCGGCAACTCGGGCCTGAAGATCTCCGAGATCACCTACGGCAACTGGCTCACCCACGGCTCCCAGGTGGAGAACGACGTCGCGACGCAGTGCGTGCGCGCGGCCCTGGACGAGGGCATCAGCACCTTCGACACCGCCGACGTCTACGCCAACACCGCGGCCGAGACCGTGCTCGGTGAGGCCCTCAAGGGCGAACGGCGTGAGTCGCTGGAGATCTTCACCAAGGTCTACTGGCCGACCGGCCCGCGCGGCAAGAACGACACCGGGCTCTCCCGCAAGCACATCATGGAGTCGATCAACGGCTCGCTGGAGCGGCTGCAGACCGACTACGTCGACCTCTACCAGGCGCACCGGTACGACGTGGAGACCCCGCTCGAGGAGACGATGCAGGCCTTCGCCGACGTCGTACGCCAGGGCAAGGCGCTCTACATCGGCGTGAGCGAGTGGACCGCCGAGCAGATCCGCGACGGCCATGCCCTCGCCAAGGACCTCGGCATCCAGCTGATCTCCTCGCAGCCGCAGTACTCCATGCTCTGGCGCGTCATCGAGGACGAGGTCGTGCCGACCTGCCGCGAGCTCGGCATCTCCCAGATCGTGTGGTCGCCGATCGCCCAGGGCGTGCTCACCGGCAAGTACAAGCCCGGTCAGGCCCCGCCCGAAGGCTCGCGCGCCACCGACGAGAAGGGTGGCGCCGACATGATCAAGCGGTTCATGGAGGACGACGTGCTGGGCCGGGTGCAGGACCTCGAGCCGATCGCGAAGGAGCTCGACCTCACGATGGCGCAGCTGGCCGTGGCCTGGGTGCTCCAGAACGACAACGTCGCTGCGGCTCTCGTCGGTGCCTCACGACCCGAGCAGGTCTCCGAGAACGTCAAGGCCGCGGGAGTCGAGATCCCGGCCGAGCTGATGACCCGGATCGAGGAGTCCCTCGGCGACGTCGCCGTGACGGACCCGTCGAACACCGCGAAGCAGACCCCGAAGACCCGCGTCGCCTGAGCAGGCTCAGGGGCGGCAGCTGGCGAACGGCTGTCCGGCCAGCTCGCCGTCCGTCTTCGTCGGCCCCTCGGTGCTCACGTGGGTGCCGTCGACGGCGTACGTCGTCCGCTGCGCGCCCGCGACCACGATGAACCCGTCGTCGGTGCAGTCCACGCGCGCTTGCCCCAGCGGAACGTCGGTGGCCACGAACGGCACCAGGGGCTGCCCGTCCACGGTCAGCTCGGTGAGCGCGTCCCCGTCCGCGGCGTAGACACGCAGCTGGTAGCCGCCGCGCGGGTGCTCGGCCCGGGTGACGAGCAGCTGGCTGTCCCGGCCGGGCGGCGCGATCGCGAACGCGCTGGTGACCAGTGGGTCGCCGACCGCGAGCGGACCGGAGACGTAGCCGTCACCCACCTGGGCGAACAACGTGTTGCCGCACTCGCCTCCCGGCCCGGTGAGCTTCACCTCGTCCGCCTCACCGTCGCCGTCGAGATCGACCTTCGCGACCACGGGTGCGTCCGTGACCGTCGGGGCGTCGGTCGCGCAGGAACCGACCTGGGCCGGCTCCGCCGTTTCCTTCGGCTCATCCGCGCTCCCCTGCTCGGCCGAGCCGCAGCCCGCGAGCACGAGGAGGGCAGCCACTGCCACCAGACGCTTCATGGGGATCGGACGCACGGGGACGCGAGTCGGTTCCGGCATGGGGTCACGGTAGCGGCGCCTAGAGTCAGAGGTGTGAGTACGACGAGAGCGAGGCGACCGGGGCCGTCGGTGCGCACGCGCGTCGCCGAGTTCCGGGAGGGTGCCCGGCTCGACCACGAGGACCGCGTCGCGACCGAGGAGCCGCTCGAGATCCGGGTGGCCGCGCCCCACTCCCCTGCCGCAGCGAGTCGCCGTCACGATGCGTACGCCGGGCCACGACTTCGAGCTCGCCGCCGGATGGCTGGTGCACGAACGCGTGACCACGCCGTCCGACATCGCCGGCGTGAAGTACTGCACCGACGAGACCCTCACCGCGCTCGAGGAGTTCAACGTCGTGACGGTCGACCTCGCCACTCCCCCGCTCGCGATGCCGACGGCGCGGCTGGTCAACTCGGCCTGTGGGGTGTGCGGCACCGACACCGTCCAGGACGTGCTCGCCGCGGCCGCGCCGGCACCGCCCGTCTCGCTCGACCTCGAGACCGTGCTCTCCTTGCCCGACCGGCTGGCCGAGCAGCAGCCCGGCTTCGGCAAGACCGGCGGGCTGCACGCCGCGGGACTGTTCGAGGCGGACGGGACCCGGGTCGTCGTACGCGAGGACGTGGGGCGGCACAACGCCGTCGACAAGGTCATCGGCTCGCGGATCCTGTCCGGGTCGGCGGTGCCTCCGGTCCTGGTGCTCAGCGGCCGGATCGGCTTCGAGCTGGTCCAGAAGGCCGTCGTCTCGGGGGTCTCGGCAGTGGTGGCCGTGGGGGCTCCGACGTCGCTCGCGCGCTCGCTGGCCGAGGACGCCGGCCTGTTGCTGGTGGGCTTCACGCGCGCCCAGCGATGCGTCGCCTACACCGGGGCGGACCGCATCACTCACTAGCAGCGGCGTGTGCTCAGGGCTTCTGTCGGTGCACTCTCCTAGCGTTGAATCATGCGCATCCTGCACACCTCCGACTGGCACCTGGGCCGGTCGTTCCACGGCGAGGACCTCCTCGCCGCGCAGGCGGCGTACGTCGACCACCTGATCGAGACCGTCGAGGCCGAGCAGGTCGATCTCGTGGTCGTCGCGGGCGACCTCTACGACCGGGCACTGCCCTCGGTCGACGCGGTGGCACTGGCCGACGAGGCCCTCCACCGCCTCGGCACGTCACGCGCCCGCGTGGTGATCACGTCGGGCAACCACGACTCCGGCCGACGCCTCGGCTTCAACGCCCGCCTGGTCGACCTCGCCGGCGTGCACCTGCGCACCGATGCCGGTCGCCTCGACGAGCCCGTGCTGCTCGAGGACGCGCACGGCCCCGTCGCCGTCTACGGCATCCCCTACCTCGAGCCCGACGTGCTCACCGAGGCGTGGGGCCTCGAGACCCGCTCGCACCACGCGGTGCTGGCGGCCGCCCTCGAGCGCATCCGGAGCGACCTGGCGACCCGGCCCGCGGGCACCCGCTCGGTGGTGCTGGCGCACGCGTTCGTCGTCGGCGGGCTGCCGAGCGACAGCGAGCGCGACATCTCCGTGGGCGGCATCTCCGTCGTCCCGCTCGAGCTGTTCGACGGCATCGACTACACCGCGCTCGGGCACCTGCACGGCCGCGCGACCCTCAGCGACTCGCGTCCGCTACAGCGGCTCGCCGCTCGCCTACTCGTTCTCCGAGGCCGACCACGTGAAGGGGTCGTGGCTGGTCGATCTCGGCGCCAACGGCTTCGAGCAGGCGCGCTTCGTGACGGCGCCCGTCCCGCGGCGACTGGCCCGGCTCGAGGGCACCCTCGACGACCTGCTCGCCGACCCGCGCTTCGCCGAGCACGAGGACTCCTGGGTCCAGGCCACGCTCACCGACACGTTGCGGCCCGTGCAGGCGATGGAACGGCTGCGTGGCCGCTTCCCGCACGCCCTCGCGCTGCGGTTCGTGCCGACTGGCGCCGATCCCACACCGGAGCGCCGGGAGACCGCCGGGCGCTCGGCGCACGAGATCGCGCTCGACTTCGTGGCCCACGTCCGCGGCACGCCCGGCCTCCGCGGCGGAGTCCGACCTCCTGCGCGCAGCGCTGGAGTGCTGCTCGGAGGACCCCGACCTCGTCGTCGGCCGCGACGCCGTGGTGTCGGCCCGATGAGGCTGCACGAGCTCTCGATCACTGCCTTCGGACCGTTCGTCGAGACGGTCCGGGTCGACTTCGACGAGCTGGCCGCCGGCGGCCTGTTCCTGCTCACCGGCGACACCGGGTCCGGCAAGACCAGCGTGCTCGACGCCGTGTGCTTCGCGCTCTACGGCGAGGTCCCCGGAGACCGGCACACCGCGCGCCACCTCCGCAGCGACCAGGCCGACCCGTTCACCCCCGCACGCGTGGTGCTGCGGCTCAGCGTGGCCGGCCGCTCGTTCCGGTTCACCCGCTCCCCCGCCTGGGAGCGACCCAAGCGCCGCGGTCAGGGCACGACCCGGGTCCAGGCCCACGTGGTGGTCGAGGAGCGCCGCGGCGACGAGTGGGTGGCGCTGACCAACCGGCTCGACGAGGCCGGCCAGCTGGTCACCGGCCTGCTCGGCATGACCTGCACCCAGTTCACCCAGGTCGCGATGCTCCCCCAGGGGAGGTTCCAGGCGTTCCTGCGGGCCAGCTCCTCGGAGCGCCACGGCGTGCTCCAGCGGCTCTTCCGCACCCGTCGCTTCGAGGAGGTCGAGCGCTGGCTGGTCGAGCGGCGCGTCGAGCTGCGACGCGGGTGCCAGACCCACCAGGACCTGGCCGCGGGCGTCGTCAACCGGATCCAGGAAGCCGCGGGAGTCGTCACTCCCGACGGGTGGGACCTGCACGACCTCGACCCGCTGGCCGCCGACGGCTCGCTCGAACGCTGGGCGGCGGCGCAGCTGACCCAGGCGACCGCCGAGCTCGCCCATCGCCGATCCGGCCTCGACGCAGCCACCCTCGCGGTCGCGGGCGACCAGCAGGCGCTCGACGCGGCTCGGGCCCTCTCCGACGCGCGCCGTCGCGGCCTGACGGCGCGTCGGGAGCTCGAGAAGCTCGAGGCCTCGGCCGCCGAAGCGGACGAGCTCGCGCGCCTCTCTCGACGCCCACCGGCGCGCGGCGCCGGTGCTCCCGCAGGCGATGCGTCTGGAGACCGCCGAGGCCGACCACGGGGAGGCCGAGGACCGCACCGCCGGCCACGTCGAGCGCGTGTGCGCCGTGCTCGGGGTGACCGCTGACGAGATCGAGCTCGAGGCGCTGCAGGCCGAGGTCACCCGGCTCCACGAGGAGCGCGCCGTCGCCGAGTCGTGGCTGCCCCGCGAGCGAGAGCTCCAGCGCGAGCGGACCCGGCTGACCACCCTGACCACGGAGACCTCGTCAGCTCGAGTCGCTCGTCAGCCGGCAGGAGCAGCGGACCAGCGCGCTCGGGGCCACCCGGCAGCACACCCTCGCCGCCCTCGAGCAGGCCACCGCGCGGGCGCAACGCGCCGCCTCCGACCGTGCGGCCGTCGAGCTCGCCGAGCGTGGGCTGCAGGCAGCCGCGGAGGCCGCCGACCTGACCGCCGAGGCGACCGAGGCGCGCGGACGGCTGGCCGAGGCCACGGACCCATGCCCAGGACCTGCGACAGGCCTACCTCGACCTCCGTGAGCAGCGGATCTCCGGCATGGCCGCCGAGCTCGCCGGGGGCCTCGCGGTCGGCTGCTCGTGCCCGGTGTGCGGCAGCGTCGACCACCCGTCACCGGCGGGCGGCTCCGGCTCGGTCAGCCGGGCGGACGAGGAGTCCGCGCGCGAGCGCTTCGAGACCGCCGACTTCGAGCGACAGGCCGTCCAGGAGCTGGTGGCGACCCTGACGACCCGGCTCCAGTCGGCGCTGGTGCGCAGTGGTGGCCACGCTCCGATGCACTGGCGCGCCACCGCGACCGTCGCCACCGCAGCGGCCACCGAGAGCACGGCGGCCGAGCGTGCCGTCGTCAGGCTCCGCGCCGAGCTGGCCGAGCTCGAGGCCGAGGAGAAGGCCGTCGCCACCGAGCTCAGCGCGGCCCGCGCGACGCTCGGCGAGCGCGCGCGTGAGCTCGACGAGACGACGGCACGCCTCGAGCACCTCGGTGCCGAGCTCGACGACCTCCTCGCCGCTCACCCCGGGGTGAGCTCGGTCGGCGGTCTCGTCGAGGCCCATCGGCGCGCTGTGCAGGACCTCGAGGAGGCCCGGGCGGCCCTCGCAGCGCGCGAGCGCGCCGCCCAGGAGCTCACCCGTGCGTCCGCGGCAGCGGAAGCAGCCGCCATCGAGTCCGGCTTCGGCTCCCTCACCGAGGCGCTCGCTGCAGTCCTGACCAGCGCCGAAGCATCGTCCCGGGCCCGCATCCTCGACGAGCGACGCGCCTCCCGGGCGGCGGCCGAGGCGGTCCTCGCCGAACCTCCGGTGCGCGCGGCCCTGGCCGCCGACGCACCCGACGTCCGGGCCCTGACCGAGCGGCTGGCCGAGTCCGGCCGACGACGCGACGAGCTCCACGCGGCGCACGAGCAGGCCGCGCTGCGTTCCGGCCGCCTGCAGGCACTGACCGACGAGCTGACCCGGGCGCTGGCTGCCTGGGCTCCGGCCCGCCAGGAGCACGCCCTCACCGCAGCGATGACGGCCCTGGTCGAGGGCAAGAGCGTCGACAACCAGCTGCGGATGCGGCTCTCGGCCTACGTGCTCTCCGAGCGCCTGCGTCAGGTGGTGGCGGCCGCCAACGAGCGGCTCGGCACGATGACCGACCAGCGGTTCAGCCTCGAGCAGGCCGACGAGCGCGGCGCCGGCGAGCAGCGAGGCGGCCTCAGCCTCCGCGTGCGCGACGAGTGGAGCGGCAAGCAGCGCGACCCGGCCACGCTCTCCGGGGGCGAGACCTTCATCGTCTCCCTGGCCCTCGCCCTCGGGCTCGCCGACACCGTGAGCCACGAGGCCGGCGGCACCCAGCTCGACACGCTCTTCATCGACGAGGGCTTCGGCGCGCTCGACGCCACCACGCTCGACGGCGTGATGGACACCCTCGACTCCCTGCGCGACGGCGGACGCGTCGTCGGACTGGTCAGCCACGTCGCCGAGCTGCGCAACCGCGTGCCCGCCCAGCTCGAGGTGCGCAAGGCGCGGCACGGCTCCACCGTCCAGGTGTCACTGGCCGCCCACTAGGGTCGCCACCGCACCACTAGCGTTGGCCCCATGCCGCAGAACGAGATCGACCCGACGTTCCTGGCGCTGCCCTACCGGCAGCTCGGCCAGGTGGCGCTCGAACGCGCCCGCGACTTCGGCGTCACGCACGCCGACTTCCGGTTCGAGCGCAACCGCTACCAGTACTTCTCGGTGCGCGACGGAGCGCTCGAGGGCGCCCAGGACGCCGAGGACCTCGGGTTCGCGGTCCGGGTGGTCCTCGACGGCGCCTGGGGCTTCGCCTCCGGCGTGGCGCTCACCGAGTCCGAGGCCGTGACGGTCGCGGAGACCGCGGTCACGGTCGCCAAGGTCGCCGCGAAGATGACCAGCCGCCCCGTCGAGCTGGCTCCCGAGCCGGTCCACGACGACGTCACCTGGGTCTCGGCGTACGACGTGAACCCGTTCGACGTGCCGCTGGCCGAGAAGACCGGCCTCTTCGCCGGCTGGACCCGCGAGCTGCTCGCCGCCGACGGTGTCGACCACGCCACGGGAAGCCTCCAGCAGGTCCAGGAGAACAAGTACTACGCCGACCTCGCCGGCTCCTCGATCACCCAGCAGCGGGTCCGGATCGAGCCCTATGTCGAGGTGCACGGCGCCGACGCCTCGACCGGGGCCTTCGACTCGATGCGCACCGTCGCGCCCCCGGTCGGCCGCGGCTGGGAGCACTTCGACGGAGGCGTCTTCGACTTCGACGCCGAGCGCGCCCAGCTCCCCGAGCTCCTGCGCGAGAAGCTCGCCGCCCCGAGCGTCGCTGCCGGCACCTACGACCTCGTGATCCATCCCTCGAACCTGTGGCTCACCATCCACGAGTCGATCGGGCACGCCACCGAGCTCGACCGGGCGCTGGGCTACGAGGCCAACTACGCCGGCACCTCGTTCGCGACCTACGACAAGCTCAACGAGCTCCGCTACGGCTCCCCCGTCATGCACGTCACCGGCGACCGCACCGTCGAGCACGGCCTCTCCACGGTCGGGTACGACGACGAGGGCGTCGAGGCGCAGCAGTGGGACATCGTCAAGGACGGCGTCCTGGTCGGCTACCAGCTCGACCGGTCGATGGCGCACACCTACGGCGCCGACCTCAACGGAGGCCGCTCCAACGCCTGCGCGTACGCCGACTCACCGGGCCACATCCCGATCCAGCGGATGGCCAACGTCTCCCTGCAACCGGCGCCCGACGGGCCCGACACGGCGGGGCTGATCAGCCAGGTCGAGCGCGGGATCCACATCATCGGCGACAAGTCGTGGTCGATCGACATGCAGCGCTACAACTTCCAGTTCACCGGCCAGCGGGCCTACGCGATCGAGGACGGCGAGCTGAAGGGCCAGGTGCGCGACTTCGCCTACCAGGCGACGACGACCGACTTCTGGGGCGCGATGGAGGCCGTCGGCGGGCCGCAGACCTACGAGCTCGGCGGCGCCTTCAACTGCGGCAAGGCCCAGCCCGGCCAGGTGGCGGCCGTCAGCCACGGCGCCCCGTCGGCGCTCTTCCGGGGCATCCGCATCCTGAACACGACCGAGGAAGGGACGGCCTGATGGCTCTCCAGATCGGCGCGGCCCGCCCGCAGCGACTCGTCGAGCACGCCCTCGAGACCTCGACGTCCGAGCAGTGCGTCGCGATCGTGCACGACACCACCAGCGCCAACCTGCGTTGGGCGAACAACACCCTGACCACCAACGGCGTGATGCACGCCCTCGACGTCACCGTCATCGCCTTCCAGGGCGCCGGCAACGCCTCGGTCAGCGGCACCGCGGCGTCGCTGGAGCAGGTGACCGCCCTGGTGGAGGCCGCCGACCGGGCCGCCTCGCAGGCCGACCCCGCCGAGGACCGCGCGGAGCTGGTGCCCGGCGACGCGGCCGGCGACTGGGAGGACCCGTCGGGCTCGACGTCCATCGAGGTCTTCGACGCGTTCGCCGCCGCACTCGGCGACGCCTTCGGTCGCGCCGACGCCGAGCAGCGGATCCTCTACGGCTTCGTCTTCCACGAGGTCGCCACGACCTACCTCGGCACCTCGACCGGGCTGCGGCTGCGGCACGTGCAGCCGACCGGCCACTACGGCTGCACCGGCAAGAACACCGAGCTCACCAACAGCGCGTGGGTCGGTGGCGCCACCCGCGACTTCTCCGACGTCGACGCCGAGCAGATGGCCGTCGACCTGGCGACGCGCCTGAGCTGGGGCGAGCGCCGGTTCGACCTGCCCGCCGGTCGCTACGACACGGTCCTCTCCCCCACCTCGGTCGCCGACATGCTCGTCTACGCGTACGGCGAGGCCGGGGCCCGCAACGCCCTCGACGGACGCACCGTGTTCTCCCAGGCGGGCGGCGGCACCCGGATCGGCGAGGAGATCGTCGCCCCCGCCGTACGCCTGCACTCCGACCCGGCATACCCCGGCCGCGAGTGCGCGCCGTTCGTGATCGCCGGCGGCTCCTCCGACCGGAGCAGCGTCTACGACAACGGGCTCCCCCTCGCAGCCACGGACTGGATCGCCGACGGACGGCTGACGTCGCTGATCCAGACCCGGCAGACGGCCACGCAGACGGACCAGCCGACGACCCCGGGCATCGACAACCTGATCCTCGACGTCAACGGCGCCAGCGGCACCGAGGCCGACCTCGTGGCCGGTCTCGACGACGGGCTGCTGCTGACCTGCCTGTGGTACATCCGCGAGGTGGACCCGCAGACCCTGCTGCTGACCGGCCTCACCCGCGACGGCGTCTACCGCGTCGAGGGCGGGGAGATCACCGGCGCGGTGAACAACTTCCGGTTCAACGAGAGCCCGGTCGACATGCTGCGGCGCTACACGCACGCGTCGGAGACGGTGCCGAGCTTCTCGCGCGAGTGGGGCGAGGACTACTTCTCCCGCACCGCGACGCCGGCGCTGCGCGTGCCCGACTTCAACATGAGCTCGGTGAGCCAGGCGCTGTGATCGCCGGCAGGTACTCGCTCGACCGGGAGATCGGTCGAGGTGGCATGGGCGCGGTCTGGCTCGGGCGGGACGAGGTGCTCGGGCGTCCGGTCGCGCTCAAGCAGATCGGCCTGCTCCCGGGCGCGGACGGCACCGACCTCGCGCGGGCCGAGCGCGAGGCGCGGCTGAGCGCCCAGCTCAACCACCCGCACGTGGTCGCCGTCTTCGACGTCGTCACCGACGCCGAGACCGACAGGCGCTGGCTGGTGATGGAGTACGTCGAGGGCACCACCCTCGCCCAGCTCACCCGTCAGCACGGCCGCCTCTCCCCCGACGACGCAGCACCGTTGCTGTGGCAGGCCGCCGACGCGCTCGACGCGGCGCACGCGGCCGGCATCGTGCACCGCGACGTGAAGCCGTCCAACATCCTGGTCGACCGGCACGGCCGGGTGAAGCTGACCGACTTCGGCATCGCCCGGATCGCCACCGACGCGACGCTCACGCACACCGGCCTGATCACCGGGTCTCCGGCCTACCTCGCCCCGGAGGTCGCGCGCGGTGAGCGGGGCGATGCGTCCTCCGACGTGTGGTCGCTCGGCGCCACGATCTACAGCGTGCTGGCCGGGCGGCCGCCGTACGAGGTCGGCGAGAACGTGCTCAGCGCGCTCTACCAGATCGTCAACGACGAGCCGCCGCAGCTGGCCGACGCCGGCTGGATGGCGCCCCTGCTCGACGCCACCCTGGTCAAGGACCCGTCCCGCCGCTGGTCGATGGCACAGGTGCGTGCCTTCCTCGGCGGTGCCACCGACGTCGCCCACGCCGAGGAGCTGACCGAGACCCAGGTGCTCCGCGCCGTTCCGGCGCCGGTCGCGCCGGAGCCGGCCCGCCCGCGGCAGCGGCGACGGCCGCCGCGCGCTGCCGTCGTCGGGGCCGTAGCGGTCGTCGTGGCCCTGGTGCTGGCCGGGATCCTGTACGCCGCCCTCTCCGGTCGGGATCCCGCGAGCAACGGCACCGCGAAGCCGTCCGAGACACCGTCGAGCAAGAACACGCCGGCGGCCGAGCCGACCGTCGAGGGCATGGAGTCCTTCATCAACGACTACGTCGCCGCCGTCGGGACCGACCCGGCAGCAGTCGTGGAAGATGCTCACCCCGAAGTTCCAGCGCGAGAGCGGTGGCTTCGAGCGCTACAACGAGTTCTGGGAAGACGCCAGCAACGGCCGCGTGCTCAGCATCTCGGCGGACCCGCAGGACCTCTCGGTCAGCTACCAGGTGCGCTTCGACAACTTCGACAACAGCTCGAACCCGACGGTGCTCGACCTCGCCTTCGAGGACGGCCGCTACCTGATCGACGGCGAGCGCACCGCAGGGTTCGAACCCGCCGACTGAGACGCCTCGTGCTTGGATCGCGGCCGGACGGGGTACACCCCGACAGGTCTCGACCAGAAGGAGTCAACGCTTGTCCACGCTCGACGAGAAGCTGCACGACGTCTACGGCGAGGTGCTGCGCCGCAACCCCGGGGAGGCGGAGTTCCACCAGGCGACGCACGAGGTGCTGGACAGCCTGGGCCCGGTGGTGGCCAAGCACCCGGAGTACCTCGACACCGCCGTCATCCGGCGGATGTGCGAGCCGGAGCGCCAGATCATCTTCCGGGTCGCGTGGGCCGATGACGCGGGCGCGGTGCACATCAACCGCGGCTTCCGGGTGGAGTTCAACTCCGCGCTCGGTCCCTACAAGGGCGGGCTGCGCTTCCACCCCTCGGTCTACCTCGGCATCGTGAAGTTCCTCGGCTTCGAGCAGATCTTCAAGAACTCGCTCACCGGGATGCCCATCGGCGGCGGCAAGGGCGGCTCCGACTTCGACCCGAAGGGCCGTTCGGAGGCCGAGGTGATGCGGTTCTGCCAGGCGTACATGACCGAGCTCTACCGCCACCTCGGCGAGCACACCGACGTGCCGGCCGGCGACATCGGTGTCGGCGGACGCGAGATCGGCTACCTGTTCGGTCAGTACCGACGGATCACCAACCGCTACGAGTCCGGGGTCCTGACCGGGAAGGGCCTCTCGTGGGGCGGGTCCCGGGTCCGCACGGAGGCCACCGGCTACGGCCTCGTGTTCTTCGTCGAGGAGATGCTGAAGGCCGCGGGCGGATCCTTCGAGGGGCAGAAGGTCGTGGTCTCCGGCTCCGGCAACGTGGCGATCCACGCCATCGCGAAGGTCCACGAGCTCGGCGGCACCGCGATCGCCTGCTCCGACTCCGGCGGCTACGTCGTCGACGAGGAGGGCATCGACCTCGACCTGCTCCGCGAGATCAAGGAGGAGCGGCGCGGGCGGATCTCCGAGTACGCCGAGGCCAGGTCGGACCGTGCGTCGTACACCGAGGGCGGTTCGGTCTGGGACGTCGCCTGCGACATCGCGCTGCCGTGCGCCACCCAGAACGAGCTCGACGAGAACGACGCCTCCGCCCTGATCAAGAGCGGCTGCACGGTGGTCGCCGAGGGGGCGAACATGCCGTGCACGCCCGAAGCGGTGCAGGCGTTCGCGGAAGCGGGAGTCGCGTTCGCACCCGGCAAGGCGGCCAACGCAGGCGGGGTGGCGACCAGTGCGCTGGAGATGCAGCAGAACGCCTCGCGCGACTCGTGGACCTTCGAGCACACCGAGGAACGGCTCGCCGAGACCATGCGGGGCATCCACGAGCGATGCGTGACGACCGCGGAGGAGTACGGCCAGCCCGGCAACTACGCCGCCGGGGCGAACATCGCCGGCTTCCTCCAGGTCGCCGACGCGATGCTCGCGCAGGGGATCATCTAGGCGTAGGGCTCGCGCGTGTAGACGAACGTCGCGCACTCGAGCCGGGCGACTGACCCGTCGTCGTTGCGGACGACGTGCATCGTCTCGCCGTGGTGGTAGCCGGCGACGCCGACGATGCGGTCGCCGTCGAGGCGGAACTGCTCGGCGACGGCGCCGTTGCGGGCGAGGTCCCGCCACTCCAGCCGCTCGTTGTGCCAACGCACCTCGTAGGCCGAGTGGCCCCAGTGCCAGTAGCCGAGCAGCTCGATCGCCCAGTCCGGGACGCTCGTCGTGGGCACCCACGGCGGCACGGGTCCGGGCGTGCGCTCGGCGAGGAGCGCCAGCGTCAGCTCGGAGCCCGAGAAGCCCGTGGTGGCGTTGGTCAGCGCGACGACCCCGACGTGGTTGAGCGGGTCGGCGAACAGGGTGGCCTGGAACCCCGGCATCGAGCCGGTGTGGCCCACGAGCACGCCGTCGGCGTACGGGAGCAGCCGGATGCCGAGGCCGTACTCGAGGGCAGGGGGCACCGGTTGGCGCATCTCGGCGAGGGTCGCGTCGGCGAGCACCTGCGGGTTGCCCAGCGTCAGGAACGCCGCGAACCGGGCCAGGTCCTCGACCGTGCTCCACAGCTGCCCGGCCGGCGCCATCGCGCCGGTGTCGTGCAGCGGCTCGTCGGCCAGGGTCCCGGCCAGGTGGTGCACGCTCAGCCCGGCGGCGTACGGCTCCTCGGGAAGGTACGACGTGCGCGTCATCCCGAGCGGGACGAGGATCCGCTCCTCCACGAGCTCGGACCACGGCCGGTCCCGCAGCCGGGAGACCGTCGCACCGAGCAGCCCGTAGCCGAGGTTGCTGTAGTGGTAGTGCTCGTCAGGCCCGAAGACGGCACCCGACCCGTCGTTGGCCTCGAGCAGCTGCTCGATCGAGACTCCCGGCGAGCGCTCCCACCACGGTCCGACCGGCTCGCTCTGCATCCCCGAGACGTGCGCGAGCAGCGACCGGACCGTCGCGGAGCCGTAGCCGGCCTCCGGGAGGTGCTTGCCGACCGCGTCGTCGAGGTCGAGCAGCCCGTCGTCGCGGCACTGGAGCACCAGCACGGCGGTGAGGGTCTTGGTGATCGATCCGATGCGGTACTGGGTGTCGGTCGTCGTCGCGTGCACCGGCGGTGCCCGACCAGGCCAGCTCGGGCCCGTCGAGCACACCGGCGACGATCGAGGGCAGGCGGCGGTCGGCCTGGTAGCGGTCGAGGACCGCCTGGAAGTGGTCGGCACGCATCCCTACTGGAACGCCTCCGGCGGCGGGCAGGCGCAGGCGAGGTTGCGGTCGCCGTAGGCCTGGTCGATCCGGCCGACCGGCGGCCAGTACTTGTCCGGGTCCGGTCCCGCCGGGAAGACCGCGACCTCGGCGGAGTAGGCGCGCTCCTCGGTGCCGGTGATGACCGACGCGGCGGTGTGCGGCGCACCGCGCAGCGGCGAGCCCTCCGGGGTCCACTCCCCTGCCTCGACCCGACGGATCTCGCCGCGGATGGCGATCATCGCGTCGCAGAACCGGTCGAGCTCGCCGAGGTCCTCGCTCTCGGTCGGCTCCACCATCAGGGTGCCCGGCCACCGGGAAGCTCATCGTCGGCGCGTGGAAGCCGTAGTCGATCAGCCGCTTGGCGACGTCGTCGACGGTGACGCCGCTGTCCTTGGTCAACCCGCGCACGTCGAGGATGCACTCGTGCGCGACGCGGTCGTTGTGTCCGCGGTAGAGCACCGGGTAGTGCTCCTGGAGCCGCTCGGCGACGTAGTTGGCGGCGAGGACCGCGACCGCCGTGGCGTCGGTCAGCCCGTCCGGCCCCATCAGCCGGACGTAGGCCCACGAGATCGGCAGGATCCCGGCCGAGCCGTACGGCGCAGCGCTGATCGGACCGATGCCCGTGCGCTTGGCCGGCTCGGGGTGCATCCCGTGCGAGGGGAGGTAGCGCGCGAGGTGCTCGCGCACTCCCACCGGGCCGACGCCCGGGCCGCCTCCTCCGTGCGGGATGCAGAAGGTCTTGTGCAGGTTCAGGTGCGAGACGTCGCCGCCGAACTCGCCCGGCTTGGCGTAGCCGAGCAGCGCGTTCAGGTTCGCGCCGTCGACGTAGACCTGTCCGCCGGCGGCGTGCACCGTCTCGCAGAGGTCGGAGATGGTGTCCTCGTAGGCGCCGTGGGTCGAGGGGTAGGTGACCATGATCGCGGCGAGGTCCTGGCTGTGCGCGTCGCACTGCTGCCGCAGGTCGTCCATGTCGACCGACCCGTCCTCGGCGGACTTCACGACGACGACCTTCATCCCGGCCATCACCGCCGAGGCCGCGTTGGTGCCGTGGGCCGACGACGGGATCAGGCAGACGTTGCGCTCCCCCTCGCCGTTGGCCCGGTGGTAGCCGCGGATCGCCAGCAGGCCGGCGAGCTCACCCTGCGAGCCCGCGTTGGGCTGGATCGAGACGCGGTCGTAGCCGGTCACGTCGGCCAGCCAGGACTCCAGCTGGTCGACCAGCTTGCGGTAGCCCTGCGCGTCCTCGGCCGGCGCGAACGGGTGCAGGTCGGCGAAGCCCGGCAGGCTGACCGGCTCCATCTCGGTGGTCGCGTTCAGCTTCATCGTGCAGGAGCCGAGCGGGATCATCCCGCGGTCGAGCGCGTAGTCACGGGCGGAGAGCCGGCGCAGGTAGCGCAGCATCGAGGTCTCGGAGCGGTGGGTGTTGAAGACCTCGTGGGTCAGGTAGTCCGTCGTACGACGCAGGGAGGCGGGGAGCTCCGGCTGCACCTGCACGTCCTCGGTGCCGACCCCGAACGCGGTCGCGACGGCGTCGACGATGTCGGCGTCCGTGGTCTCCGACGTGCTGACCCC
This sequence comes from uncultured Actinomycetota bacterium, assembly GCA_963722835.1. Lineage (GTDB taxonomy): Bacteria > Actinomycetota > Actinomycetes > Propionibacteriales > Nocardioidaceae > Marmoricola. The sequence continues at coordinate 301,932 of CAVROK010000009.1, read as the reverse complement.
GACGTGGTCGGCGTCGACGAGGCGCAGGTGCACCCCGGACGCGCGGGCCGCGGCCACGACCTCCTCGGCCCGGCCCGGCACCCGGGCCAGCACGGTGTCGAAGAAGTCGTCGTGCACGACCTCGACGTCGCCGGCGCGCAGCAGCGCGGCGAGCCGGTGCGCGTGGTGGTGCGTGGCGGCGGCGATCTGCCGCAGGCCGTCGGGTCCGTGGTGGACGGCGTACATCGAGGCCACCACGGCCAGCAGCACCTGGGCGGTGCAGATGTTGGAGGTCGCCCGGTCGCGGCGGATGTGCTGCTCACGGGTCTGCAGCGCGAGGCGGTACGCCGGACGGCCGGACGCGTCGACCGACACCCCGACCAGCCGGCCCGGCAGGTGCCGCTCGAGCCCGGCACGCACCGACATGAAGCCGGCGTGCGGACCGCCGTAGAACAGCGGCACCCCGAAGCGCTGCGAGGACCCGACCGCCACGTCGGCGCCCAGCGTGCCGGGCGCCTCCAGCAGCGTGAGCGCCAGCAGGTCGGCCGCGACGACGGCCAGGCCGCCACGCTCGTGGGTCTCCTCGATCACCGCGCGCGGGTCGAGGATCCGGCCGGAGGCGCCGGGGTACTGCACGAGCACTCCGCACAGCTCACCGTCGGGGAGCCCGTCGGCCAGGTCGGCGACGACCACCTCGATGCCCATCGCCTCGGCGCGGGTGCGGACCACCTCGATGGTCTGCGGCAGTGCGTCCGCGTCGACCACGAACGGACCGCCCGACTTGTTCGCCCGGCGCACGAGCGTCATCGCCTCGGCGGCCGCGGTGCCCTCGTCGAGCAGGGAGGCGTTGGACGTCGTCAGCCCGGTCAGGTCGCTGACCATCGTCTGGAAGTTCAGCAGCGCCTCGAGCCTGCCCTGGCTGATCTCGGGCTGGTACGGCGTGTAGGCGGTGTACCAGGACGGGTCCTCCAGCACGTTGCGTCGTACGACGGGCGGCGTGACGGTGCCGTGGTAGCCGAGCCCGATCATCGCGACCAGCGGGTTGTTCAGCGCAGCGAGCTCGCGCAGCTCCATCGCGGCGGCCCGCTCGGAGGCGGCCGGCGGGAGCTGGAGTCCCTCGGAGCGGATCCGGCCGGGTACGGCGTCGTCCATGAGCGCCTCGAGGCTGCTCACCCCGAGCGTCTTGAGCATCTCGGTGACCTGGTGGTCGTCGGGCCCGATGTGCCGTTGGCTGAACGGACGGGGCTCGAGGCCGTGCCCGAGGTTCTGGTCTGACATGTCACTCCTGGCGCGAGGCGAACTGGTGCCCCTCCCCTCAGTCACAACGTCGTCGTTGCTCCTGAGTGCCAGCCTGAGCGGTCCGTGAGCCTGAGAGGTTGGTGGGAGGAGTTGCCCCTTCGGCGCCCCGGTCCGCTCGTCAGAACGGTCCGGAGACTCTCCCGCACAGGATTGTCAGCACGGACAAAACTACCAGCCCACCGGCGATCAGCCGGTGGCGCGGGCCTTGCGACGCGCGGCGAGCTCGTCGGACTCGTGCTCGGCCTCCGCCTCGGCGGTGCGCTCGGAGGGAAGGTCGGCCAGCGACCCCTCGATCTCGCGCCACACGCCACCGATGGCGATGCCGAAGACTCCCTGGCCGCCCTGCAGCAGGTCGATGACCTCGTCGTTGCTGGTGCACTCGTAGACGCTGGCGCCGTCGCTCATCAAGGTGACGCGGGTCAGGTCGTCGGTGCCGCGGGCCCGCAGGTGCGAGACGGCGGTGCGGATCTGCTGGAGCGAGATGCCGGCGTCGAGGAGGCGCTTGATGATCTTGAGGATGAGGATGTCGCGGAAGCTGTAGAGCCGCTGCGTCCCCGATCCGGTGGCGCCACGCACGGTCGGCTCGACCAGGCCGGTGCGGGCCCAGTAGTCGAGCTGCCGGTAGGTGATGCCGGCGGCGTTGCAGGCCGTGGGCCCGCGGTAGCCGAGGTCGTTGGGGAGTGGCGACACGTCGTCGTCGAAGAGCAGGCCCTGCTCGTCGGCGTTGTGCGCTGCGTCCAGCGCCGCCTGCTCGTCGTGCGGCTGGTCCTTGATCGCCACTGCTACCTCCGAAGTTCCTCCACTGTGCGTAACCCCCGGGAAGGGTGGCGGGGAGTTCCGTGATCCGGATCGGGACGGAATCCCAGCCGTGGAGTTACAGCGAAGACAGTTCGAAGGTAGACCCCGGCTCGAGGGTTGGTCAAAGTTCACGGCGGCGTGTCGCTGAACCTTAAAGTTCCACTTGAGGGTCAGGGAGGGTACGACGGGTCAGCGCTGACCCTCGTCGAAGTCCTCGGGCGACACGTGGTCGAGGAACTCCCGGAACCGCTCGACCTCGTCCTCCTGCTCGTCGGGCACCACGATGCCGGCGTCGTCGAGCAGCTCCTCGGAGCACACGATCCGCGAGCCGGTGCGCAGGGCCAGGGCGATCGAGTCCGACGGCCGGGCGCTGACCTCGACCCCCGAGGCGAGGACCAGCTGGGCGTAGAAGACGTTGTCGCGCATCTCGGTGATCCGGATCTCCGAGACCTCGTTGCCGGTGGCCTCGAGGATGTCCCGCAGCAGGTCGTGGGTCAGGGGCCGCGGCGGCACCACGCCCTGCTGGGCGAAGGCGATCGCGGTCGCCTCGACGGCCCCGATCCAGATCGGCAGGTAGCGCTCCCCCATCAGCTCGCGCAGCAGCACGATGGGCTGGTTGGAGGGCATCTCCACCCGGACTCCGACGACCTCGACCTCGCGCATGTCGGCAAGCCTACTCGGCCCAGACAGCCGCCACGGCGTCGGCGAGATCCCCGATGCTGCGCCGGATCTGGGTCGGTGGCTCGAGGCTCTCGTCGAGCTGGAAACCCATGAACGCCGCCTCGATCAGCCGCGCCGCACGAGGCGCATCGCTCGGGTTCATGCCGGAGGCCACGAGGTGGTCGGCGAGCGCGGAGAGCCACACGTCGTTGGCCTGGCCGACCACCGAGGCGAAGGGTTCGGCACCCAGGACACCGAGGGCCGCGGCCTCGACGTACAGCCGTCCGCAGCGCGCCTGGTCGGGCGTGCTCACGGCTCCCCACAGGTCGAGCACCGCCTGCCGCACGCCGCGGGAGGGCCGCAGCGCGCGGATGCCCTGGACCGACCGGTCGTTGGAGACGTGGAGCACCGTCGCCACCAGGTCGTTCTTGTCCTGGAAGTGGTAGAGCAGCATCCGGTCGCTGGTGCCGAGCGCAGCCGCCAGCGGCCGCAGGCTCAGGTCGAGCAGGCCGTGCTCGAGCACGTAGTCGGTCGCCTGCTCGGCCAGCACCTCTCGTCGTCCGGTCACACCCGGAGTGTAGCGAGTGCTACATTAGGATGTGTAGCACTCGCTACAGAGACTTTTCGTAGAAGGAGCGGGCCGACATGGGGATGGCTCTGGCGTTGTTGTTCGTGGCGATCGGGATCGAGGTCGGCGCGACGGCCGCGCTGCCCAGCACCGACGGCTTCCGGCACCCGTTCTGGACCCCCATCGTGCTGGTCGGCTACGCCCTGTCGATCTGGCTGCTGGCGATCGTCGTGCGCGAGGTGCCGGTGTCGGTGGCCTACGCGATCTGGTCGGGCCTCGGCACGGCGCTGATCGCGGTGGTCGGCGTGCTCGTGCTCGGCGAGGGCTGGGACCTCACCAAGGTCGCGGCGCTGTCGCTGATCGTCGTGGGCGTGGTGGTGCTCAACCTCCACGGCGCGGTCCACTAGCGCAGGGAGCGCAGCCCGGACTTCACCAGGGCGGCGTGCAGCCGGATCGAGAGCACGGCCAGCTCGTCCATCGTCTGGGCCGCGCGTCCCTCGGCGCCGTCCTCGCGGCTGCGGCGGATCGGTGAGACCACCTGCTCGACGAGCCCGACCTCGCGCTCGGCCGCCGTGCGGAACGCGCGCAGGTGGCGCGGCTCCAGACCGTACGCCGCCAGCTCCCCCGCGACCTTCGCGATCACCAGCGCGTCGCCGTCGTAGTGCTTGGAGCCCGTCCGGGTGCGGACCAGGCCGAAGTTCTCGAGCTGCTCGAGCAGCTCCTCGGTGATCTCGGCCGTCTTGACCAGCTCGCGCCGGGAGATGCGCACGTCGGAGGCGTGCGAGAGCAGTGACTCCGCACCCGGGGCCGGGTTGGCCATCAGCGCACCCGGGACGCTCGGCCCCCCGCTCAGCGCCGGCGGCTCGAGGCCCCGGTCGAGCGCGTCGAGGTGCTCGCGGATCACCTTCAGCGGCAGGTAGTGCTCGCGCTGCGCGCGGATGATGTAGCGCAGCTTCTCCATGTCCTCGACGGAGTACTTGCGGTAGCCCGAGGGCGTCCGCTCGGGCTCGACGAGCCCTTCGTTCTCCAGGTGCCGGATCTTCGACTCCTTGATGTCGACGTCCGGGAACTCGGCCTTGAGGTCGGCGACCGCCTGCCCGATCGTGATCCGGGCCGCCTGCCGCATGTGTCAGTTGCCCTTCGCGTCACTGGCGAAGAACATCAGGCGGAACTTGCCGATCCTGACCTCGTCGCCGTTCTGCAGCTCGGCGTCGTCGACCCGGTCACCGTTGAGATAGGTGCCGTTGAGGCTGCCGACGTCGTGGACGCGGAAGCTCTCCCCCTCGCGCCGGAACTCGACGTGGCGTCGGGAGACGGTGATGTCGTCGAGGAAGATGTCGCTCTCGGGGTGCCGGCCGACCGTGGAGAGGTCGCTGTCGAGCAGGTAGCGGCTCCCGGCCCCGGGTCCGCGCTGCACCACGAGGAGGGCGCTCCCGGCGGGCAGGGCGTCGACCGCGGCCGCGTCGGCGGCGTTCAGCGCGCTGCGCTCGTCGGTCTCGGACTTCGCCGGCGCTCCGAAGGTGATCGTCGCCGTCGCGTCGTCGGTCGGCTGCTCGATCGAGGGTTCGGTGGCCGGAACGAGAGGGGTGCCGCACTGCGAGCAGAAACGTGCGTTGTCGGAGTTCTGACTCCCGCACTGCGAGCAATAGGGCATGTCGTGAATCTCCCGTCGACGTTGGTGCAAACCTTGAACCGGCAGTGGAGGGTCAGGGTTCTGGCCGTCAACCTATCAGCGCGAGCAACCTCAGGCTTCGAGGCTCGCCTCGTAGTTTGCGGCGTCCAGAAGGTCGGCCGACCCGCTGTTGTCAGGTGCGATCTCGAAGAGCCATCCGTCGCCGTACGGGTCGGTGTTGACGAGCTCGGGAGTGGCGTCGAGGGCCTCGTTGCGGGCCACCACCTCGCCGCCCAGGGGGGCGTAGACCTCGCTGACCGACTTGGTCGACTCGAGCTCGCCGACGACGGAACCCGAGGTCACCTTCTCCCCCACCTCGGGGAGCTGGACGAAGACGATGTCGCCCAGGGCGTCCTGCGCGTAGGAGGTGATGCCCACGCGTACCGACCCCTCGGCCTGCCCGGGATCCCGCAGCCACTCGTGCTCGGCGGTGTACTTCAGGTCTTCAGGAAACGGCATGCACCGCAGGCTACTGCCCGGGCACGGCTTCGGCGTAACGGGGCCGGACGGGGGTCCGGGTGACGGTGACGTCGACGCGGTCGGCCTTCTTGATCGAGACCGACCCGTCGTCCATCTCCACGTCGTCGGTGAACCCGTCCTGGAACTGCAGGGCGCCGGCCAGGGTGTCGGGGTTGCCGATGGCGTCGATGACGTACGGCGGCTTGAGCACCACGCCGTCGACCCGGACACCCTCGGGGTCCTCCTCGAAGGAGGTCTGGGCGATGACGCGCACCCGCTCGTTGATCTCGATCGCCTCCACCCCGGCGTTGCGCAGCTCCTCGATGCCGTCGAGCAGGTGGTTGAGGCTGAGCTGGTTCTCGGGGTCCTCGACGGTGATGCGGACCCCGGGACCGGACGCGGGCACCGTGCCGGCGAGCACGCCGAGCGTCTGGACCTCGCGCTGCGCCTGCTCGAGCGCCGTCGTACGCCGCTCGGTGCTGCTGCGCAGCTGTTCGCGGGTCGACTCGAGGTCGTTGATGTCCCGCTCGGCGCGACGCGCGGCGGACTGGAGGCCGTTGAGCGCCTGGATCAGCTCGGACTCGCGCAGGTTGGAGTAGGTGTCGTCGTCGCCCGCCAGCCGCACCTGCGTGACCGCGGCGAAGGCGAGCACCCCGACGAGGACGGCCACGACCGCCTGGCCACGCGAGGGAGCGAAGAACGAGCGGCGCAGGCGCTCCAGTCCGGACCGTTCGCGCTCGGTCATGCGTGGAAGATGTGGCGCCGGATCGCCGCCACGTTGGAGAAGATGCGGATCCCGAGGACGACCACGACGCCGGTGGACAGCTGGGCGCCGACGCCGAGCTTGTCGCCGAGGAACACGATCATCGCCGCGATCAGGACGTTGCTGATGAACGAGATGACGAAGACCTTGTCGTCGAAGATCCCGTCCAGGAAGGCCCGGAAGGCGCCGAAGACGGCGTCGAGGGCCGCGACCACCGCGATCGGCAGGTAGGGCTCGAGCGACAGCGGGACGTCGGGGGTGAGGAACAGGCCCAGGACGATGCCGACCACGAGCCCGATGATCGCGATCACGAAGCGCCTCCTGGTTTCTGGTTGGCGTAGCGCAGGGACGCCTCCGCTGCGGGGAGTCGCAACGAGGAGACGGGAGTGATGGTCAGCTGCAGGCCGACCTCGCGCTGCAGGTCCAACCATGCCTGACCGCTGGAGGATTCCGCGAAACGTGCCGGCAGCGTGTCCTTGTTGCCGATCGCGGAGACGACGTACGGGCGGCGCAGCGAGCGGGCGTTGACGGTGATCGCCCCTCCGGCGAGCCTGATCGTGCTGAGGTTGGTCAGCCGCTGCCCGTTGAGGGAGATCGCCTCGGCGCCGGCCTCCCAGAGTCCGTTGACGAGCTTCTGCAGGTCGGAGTCGAGCACCTGGTTGCGGGCGCTGTCGGCTCCCGGCGCGTCGTCGGCGACCACGCGTACGCCGGGACCCCGGACCGGGATCGTGCCGGCGCGCATGCCGAGCAGCCTGATGGTGTCGAGCAGCCCCTGGGCCGAGGTGTCGTTGCGCAGCTGGCGCGCCTGCAGCCGGCTGACCTCGCGCTGGAGGGCGAGCACCCGGTCGCGGTCGCCGTCCACCTGGTTGCGGGCCTGGTCGACCTGCTCGACCAGCTCGCGCCGCTCGCTCTCGTCGGCGACCGCGTTGCGGGACGTCTGGACGGCCGCCGTCATCACGAGCACCGCGAAGAGTGCCATCACGACCGCGCCGACGACGCCGATGTGCTTCCGCGGAGGCGGGGTCTCCTCGTCGTCACCCTGACGCGACCGCCGCTGCTCGGAGACGATGGCGTAGTCCTCGTCCATCGCGTGCGCGGTCAGGTAGTCGAGCAGGCCGGTGGCCGCGTGGGGCGGCAGCCGCGCGGGGCGGTCCTCGGTCGACGCGGGCGTCACGGCTCAGCCGTCCGCGACGATCGGTGCCCGGCGCTCGCGGGTGGCCATCAGCTTGCGCACCTGCCACGCGTAGAGCAGCCCGGCCCACCAGTAGAGGCCGATGCCCCAGATCGCGAAGGCCCAGCCGAAGACGTTGGCGAGCGTGGGCACCACGCCGTCGCCGTCACCGAGGAAGAGCATCGGGAAGGAGTAGAGGAGAGCCGCGGTCGCCGCCTTGCCCAGGTAGTGCACCGGCAGCGCGGAGTAGCCGCGGGTGCGCAGGAACGGCACCAGGCACCAGAGGAAGGCGTCGCGCAGGGGCAGCAGGATCGCGATCCACCACGGGATGATGTCGCGGTAGTAGAGACCGATGATGGCGGCCAGGATGTAGAGCCGGTCGGCCACCGGGTCGAGGATCTCGCCCAGCTTGGACATCTGGTCGAGGCGACGTGCGAGGTAGCCGTCGAGCCAGTCGGTGAAACCGCTGAGCATCAGGACGACGAGGGCCCAGGCGTCGGCTTCGGGGCCGATCACGAGCCAGAGGAAGAGGGGAACGCCGGCCAGCCGCACCATGCTGATGATGTTGGGGAGCGTCCACACGGCGGAGGTTCGCTCCCGCACTGGCTGCCGAGCCACGGTGTCCTCCTGACGGGTCGTCGGAGGTCACCCTATAGGCGGGTCCGTCAGTTCACGGCGCAGCCACAGCGGGGGCAGTGGAGGCGCTTGGTGCCCCCGATCTCCTGCCCACAGCCGCACACGTGCAACGTGGTCACGCCAGATCCGCTGGCGCTACCCGGCCCGTACAAGGCCGCTTCTGTCGCGATCATCGAAATTCCCCCTTGGAACGTCTATGACCATGAGACGCCTTGTCCGCTTTTGTCTGACGGCACAACACGCAAAATAGTCACAACGGACTATGGAGATTGACTCGCACAGGTCACTCACGTCCGTGCCCGGTCTGGACCGGTTCGGGCGTTTGTGGACCAATACGGCTCAGCGTGTATCAGGACAGCGAGGGTCCGGCGTGTCCGGCGAGGCAGACCCAGCGGTCGTCGTACCGCACCCAGACCTGGGTCATCGGCATCCGGAGCTCCTCGGGGCCCTCCCCGCGGTCGACCGCGTCGACGACCTGGCAGCGCAGCACCGCGGTGTGCGGGTGCACGACCATCTGCACGTCGGAGAGCTCCTGGCTCGTCCAGCGCGTGCTGCCCTCGGTGTGGGAGACGACGTAGCTGTCGCGGTCGAAACGCTCCCCGGTGTGGGAGAACCAGCGGAACTGTGGGTGCAGCCACTGGCGCAGCTCCTGCGGGTCGCCGGTCGCGAGTGCGGCCGCGCGCAGACGAGCCGCCTCGAGCACTTCCTCGGAGGTGTCCACGGCCCCAGCATGCCCCTCAGCCCCGACTTTGAACCTACTGGCGGCCGGGCCACCCCGTGTAGGCCTCGGCCAGGTAGGTCCGGCCGGCGGTCGAGGACACCACGGTGGAGAGCTCGCCGACCTGGCGGCGCAGGTCGAACGGGCTGGCGTCGGAGGGGCGGTGCAGCATCGTCGTCATCCAGTAGGAGAAGTGCTGTGCCTTCCAGACCCGGTCCAGCGCCCGCGTCGTGTAGTCGTCGAGCAGGGAGCCGTCGCCCTTGGCCACGGCTCGCTCGAGCTCCTCGGCGAGCACGCGGACGTCGGCCAGGGCGAGGTTGAGCCCCTTGGCCCCGGTCGGCGGCACGGTGTGCGCGGCGTCGCCCGCGAGCAGCAGGTTGCCGTGTCGCATCGGCTCCTGCACGAAGCTGCGGAACGGCAGCACCGTCCGTGACGTGATCGGTCCTTGCTCGAGGGTGTAGCCGTTGGCGCCGACCCGGGCCTGGAGCTCCTCCCAGATGCGCTCGTCGGACCACTCCGCAACGTCCTCGCCGGGGTCGCACTGGAAGTACATCCGCTGGAGCGTGTCGGTGCGCTGGCTGATCAGCGCGAAGCCGCGCTCGGAGTGGTTGTAGATCAGCTCCGGTGCGCTGGGCGGGGCCTCGCACAGGATCCCGAACCACGCGAAGGGGTACTCCCGGAAGTACTGGCGGCGCTGCGACTCCGGGAAGCTGTCGCGGCAGATGCTCCGGGAGCCGTCGGCGCCGACGAGGTAGTCGCAGCGGATCTCCCGCCGCTCCCCCGTCGACTCGGTGAACAGGATGCCCGGGCTCTCGCTGGTGACGTCGACGACCGAGACGTCGCTGACGTCGTAGCGCACGTCGCCGCCGTCGCGCTCGCGTGCGTCGGCGAGGTCGATGAAGACGTCGGTCTGGGGGTAGAGCTGGACCGAGGCGCCGACCAGGTCCTCGAAGTCGATGCGGTGGCCCTCCCCGCCGAAGGCCAGGTCGATGCCCTCGTGCCGGTAGCCGTCGCGCAGGACCCGGTCCGAGACTCCGGTGTCCACCAGCAGTCGCACGCTGTCCTGCTCGAGGATCCCGGCGCGGTGGGTGTGCTCGATCTGCTCGCGGGTGCGGAGCTCGACGACGACCGAGTCGATGCCCTCGCCGGCGAGCAGGTGGGACAGCATCAGTCCGGCGGGTCCGCCACCGACGATGCCGATCTGGGTGCGGATCACGTCGGCGGCCATGGGGCGGAGTCTGCCGGTCGTCGTACGGGACTCACCATCGGCGACTTCTGCTCAGTGGAAGCGATCGACCGACGTGGACGGCGCCACCAGGGCGCGGCCGATCCCCCGGGCCGCCACCTGCATCGCGGCCACGAGTCGCGCCCGGTCCTTCTTCAGGCTGGGCAGCACGATCCCGAGCGAGGCCACCACCTCGGCCCGGGCGCGGATCGGGACGGCCACCGAGCAGGCGCCGAGGCTCATCTCCTCGACCGTGGTCGCGTAGTCGTCCTTGAGCACGCGGGCGAGCTGCCGGCGCAGGGTGCCCGGCTGGCTGATGGTGTACGGCGTGACGCGGGTCAGGTTCGCGAGCACCTCGGCCTGCACGGGAGCCGGCGCGTGCGCGAGCAGGACCTTGCCGACGCCGGTCGCGTGCATCGGCAGCCGCGAGCCGATCGTGCTCACCACGGGCACCGACGCGTGTCCGGAGAGCCGGTCGAGGTAGAGCACCTGGGTGCCCGTCGCGCACGGCGAGGTGGACGGTGGCCAGGGTGGCGCCGTACAGGTCGTGGAGGTACGGCGACGCCAGCTGGCGCAGTCCCGTCTGCACCGGGGCGAGCAGACCGAGGTCCCAGACGCGCCGGCCCACGACGTACTCCCCCGACGCCGTGCGGCTCAGCGCTCCCCACTCCGCGAGCTCACCGACCAGCCGGTGGGCCGTCGGCATCGGCAGCCCGGCCCGCTCGGCCAGCTCCGAGAGCGTGAGTCGCCGGTGGTCCTCGTCGTACGCCCCGAGCAGCGCCAGCGCCCGGCTGGTGACGCTGGCACCCGGTGTGGAGACGTTGCCTGCCATGGGCGCCATCGTTCCACTGGCCGGAAGCCGTGTCGCCGGAGCTCGCTGGTCGGCCGTCAGTGCGGACGCTCGAGCTCCTCCTGGCGCAGGTGGGCGGGGACGGTGGCGAGGGCGGCGATGGCGAGCAGGGCCGCGACGCTGAAGGCGTAGAAGCCCCAGGGGTAGGAGATCCCGGCGGTCACCAGGATGCCGGTGATCGACGGGCCGACGATGGCGCCGATGCGGCCGACGCCGGAGGCCAGGCCGAGGGCGGTGCCGCGGATCTCGGGCGGGTAGAGGTGACCGACGAAGGCGTAGACGAGCACCTGGGCGCTGAACACGAAGATGCCGGTGAGCAGCACGGCGGCGTACACGAGCAGCTCGTTCTCGATCTTGATCGACAGCAGCGCGAGGAAGACCGCGGCCAGGCCGAACCAGAGCAGCACCGTGGGCTTGTTGCCCCGGGTGTCGGAGATGCGCTCCGGCGATCAGCAGCCCGATCACGGCACCGACGTTGAGCACGAGCAGCAGCGTGGTGCCCGCCTTGATGGAGTACCCCGCCTCTCCCATGATCTTGGGCAGCCAGGTGTTCAGGCCGTAGACGAGCAGCAGGCCCATGAACGAGGCGACCCACAGGCCGATGCTGATCCTGAGGAACTGGCCCTTGAAGACGTCCGAGCTCCGCACGGTCACCGGCGCGTCGCCCCGCTCGCGGGCCTCGACGGCCCGGAGGTAGGCCTCCGACTCGGGGAGCTTGGCCCACATCAGCGGCAGGGCGAGCAGGCCGGCCACACCGCCGACCACGAACATCGACTCCCAGCCGAAGGGGTCGATCAGCACCAGGGCGAGCAGCGCGGTGAGTACGGCGCCCACGTGGTAGCCGGTCATCGTCCGGGTCACGGCCGAGCTGGCCCGGCCCTTGGGCGCGTGCTCGGACATGAACGCCAGCGCCGTCGGCAGGCAGGCGCCGAGTCCCAGGCCGGCGAGGAAGCGGAGCACGATGAACTGGGTGGTGTTCTGGGCGGCCACGATCGCGAGGGTCAGCACGGAGAACATCGCGATGCAGCTGATCAGGGTCAGCCGTCGCCCGAAGCGGTCGGTCAGCGGGCCGACGCCGACCGCGCCGATGCCGACGCCCACCAGCCCGATCGTGGAGGCCGTGGTCAGCGACGCGTCGGTGAAGCCGAGGTCGCCGGTCTCGGACAGGGTGGGGATGACCGCGCCGATCACGACGAGGTCGAAGCCCTCGAGGGCGACCGCGAGCCAGCAGAGCAGCACCGGCCAGAAGCCGGGCTGAGAGGGCCTTGCCGCCGGCGTGCCGGGCGGGGGTGGATGAGGACATGGCGTGCACTCCGTTCCGAGATGGATCCCAGCACCGTGGCAGTCCGGTACGACGACCTCCACCCGAACATTCCGCTCAGTGAAATCCGGGTCGCGCCACCGAGCACGTCCGCGCGTACCTTTCCACCCGTGACCGACACCCTGGACCCCCAGTCGGCGATCGACGCACGAGATCGCCACGATCAGCGACGACTACCAGCGGGCGGGCTCCGAGGAGACCCAGCCGCGGCTGGACTACGCGCCGTACCGGAGCAGCCTGCTGCGGCACCCGACCAAGGACCTCCACCACGCCGACCCGGAGACCATCGAGCTGTTCGCGCCGGTCTTCGGCCACCACGACGTGGGGGCGCCCGAGTCGGACCTGACCATCCAGCACAACGGCGAGCCGATCGGCGAGCGCATCGTGGTCACCGGTCGCGTCGTCGACGGCGAGGGACGGCCCGTACGCCGGCAGCTGGTCGAGATCTGGCAGGCCAACGCCTCCGGTCGCTACATCCACAAGCGGGACCAGCACCCCGCCCCGATCGACCCGAACTTCACCGGCGTCGGGCGCGCCCTGACCGACGACGACGGCACCTACACGTTCACCACCATCAAGCCCGGCCCCTACCCGTGGAAGAACCACCACAACGCCTGGCGGCCGGCACACATCCACTTCTCGCTGTTCGGGCTGGAGTTCACCCAGCGGATGATCACGCAGATGTACTTCCCCGGCGACCCGCTGTTCGCCCTCGACCCGATCTACCAGTCGATCGTCGACCCGAAGGCGCGGGAGCGGCTGGTGGCGTCGTACGACCACGAGGTGACGCAGCACGAGTGGGCGACCGGGTACAGGTGGGACATTGTCCTCACCGGCTCGCACCGCACACCCCTCGAGGAAGAGGAGCACCCGGCATGAGTTCCCCAGTCTCCAGGGGCGATCCTGACCGCCACGCCCGGACAGACCATCGGGCCCTTCTACGGCTACGCGCTGCCCTACGCGGGCGACAGCCAGCTCGTCCCCGCCGGGCACCCGGGCGCCATCCACCTGCACGGGACGGTGTACGACGGGGCCGGCCAGCCGGTCCCCGACGCGCTCATCGAGATCTGGCAGGCCGACGAGAACGGCGACGTGCCGCAGCGCCGAGGGGTCCCTGCACCGGGACGGCTGGACCTTCACCGGCTTCGGTCGGGCCGCGGTCGACCCGGCCGGGCGCTACTCGTTCACGACCGTTCGCCCGGGACCGACCGAGGACGGGGCGGCCCGCTTCTTCGCGATGACGGTCTTCGCCCGCGGGCTGCTCAACCGGCTCTTCACCCGCGTCTACCTCCCGGACGACGAAGCGGCCCTGTCGCAGGATGCCTGGCTCCGGTCGGTGCCCGCCGATCGTCGACCGACCGCTCGTGGCGGACGCCGACCGGGACGGCTACCGGTTCGACGTACGGCTCCAGGGCGACGGCGAGACCGTCTTCCTCGCCTTCCCGGGGTCCTGATGACCGACCTGTTCTGGCCGGGAGACGAGCGGGCCGGTGACCTGTTCCAGCCCGAGATGCTGCTCGGGTTCCTGGTCCGCGTCGAGGACGCCTGGCTCGACGCACTGGTGCAGTCGGGGCCGGCTCCCGCCGCTGCCGGTGTCTCGCTGCACCGGCTGGTCGGACGGCGCGACGTCGAGCGACTCGCCACCGAGGCGGAGGCGAGCGGCAACCCGGTGGTCCCCCTCGTGGCGCTGCTGCGCAGCCGGCTCGAGGACGACCACCCCGAGGCGGCACGGTGGCTGCACCGCGGCCTCACCAGCCAGGACGTGCTCGACACCGCGCTGGTCCTGTGCGCGCGGGCGGTCGCGACCCAGGTGCAGGCCCAGCTCGACCTGCAGGTGACGGCACTCGCGCACCTCGCCGAGCGGCACCGCGACGACGTGATGGCGGGCCGGACGCTCACCCAGCACGCCGTACCGATCACGTTCGGGCTCAAGGCCGCGCAGTGGCTCCACGGCGTGCTCGACGCGCGGGACGAGCTCGAGGCCCTGACGCTTCCCGGTGCAGGTGGGCGGTGCCGCCGGCACCCTGGCCGCCGTCGTCGAGCTCGCGGGCGACGTCGACGCCGCCCAGTTCCTGGTGGCCGAGACCGCACGCACGCTCGGCCTCGAACCCGCCCTCCCCTGGCACACGAACCGCGCCCCGTTCACCCGGTACGCCGACGCGCTCGTCCGCGCCAGCGACGCGTGGGGCCACATCGCCAACGACGTCCTGGTCCTCGCCCGACCCGAGATCGGCGAGCTCGTCGAGCCCAAGGCCGACGGTCGCGGCGGGTCGTCGACGATGCCGCACAAGGCCAACCCCGTGCTCTCCGTGCTGGTACGCCGAGCCGCCCTGACCGCCCCCAACCTCGCGGCCCAGCTGCACCTCGCAGCCGCCACCACGGTCGACGAGCGACCCGACGGCAGCTGGCACACCGAGTGGTCGACGCTCGCGACCCTCTCCCGGCACGCCGTGACCGCCGGCTCGCAGGTCGCCGAGCTGGTCGAGGGTCTGCACGTCGACACCGGCCGGATGGCGGCCGTCGTCAAGCAGCAGGCCTCTGCCCTGCTCGCCGAGCACCGGAGCCTCGCCGGGCTCTCCGGTGCCCGTGAGTCCGACTTCGACCCCCGCCACTACCTCGGCACCTACGCCCGGACCATCGACGAGGTGCTGCGTCGTGCGCGCCGTGACACCCAGGAGGAGCAGCTGTGAGCGTCCCCTCGATCACCGCGGTCCGCCTCACCGGCGCCGCCCATCGCGCCGAGCTGCCGCTGCTCGTCCTCGGCCCGTCGCTCGGCACCTCGGCCGCCACGCTCTGGAGCCGGTGCGCCGAGGACCTCACCGACGTGTTCGACGTCGTCGCGTGGGACCTGCCCGGGCACGGTCACAACCACGCCGTGCCCGAGGACTACTTCACGGTCGCCGAGCTCGCGCAGGGCGTGCTCCGCGTGGTCGACGAGATCCTCGAGCAGCGCGAGGAGTTCCGCGGGTCCTTCGCGTACGCCGGCGACTCCGTCGGCGGTGCCGTCGGGCTCCAGCTCCTCCTCGACCACCCCGACCGGGTCACCTCCGCGGTGCTGCTGTGCACCGGCGCGCAGATCGCCGAGCCGTCGATGTGGGCCGGCCGGATCGGTCAGGTCAGCGTCTCGGGGACCTCCGTGATGGTCTCCGGCTCCGCCGAACGCTGGTTCGGTCCCGGTTTCCTCGAGCGCGAGCAGGGCACCGCGTCGGCGCTGCTGCACGCGTTGCAGGATGCCTCGGACGAGGGCTACATCCAGGTCTGCCAGGCGCTCGCCGACTTCGACGTACGCGAGCGCCTCGGGGAGATCCAGTCCCCCGTCCTCGCCGTGGCCGGGAGCGCTGACGGCGCGACGCCGCCGGAGAAGCTCCGCGAGATCGCCGAGCAGGTGAAGGACGGTCGCTACGTCGAGCTCGACGGCGTCGCCCACCTCGCGCCGGCCGAGGCGCCGACCCAGGTCGCACGACTGATCCGCCAGCACGTGCTCGGTGAGCCCGAGACTCCGGAACCGGACCTGTCCGACGGCATGGCCGTACGCCGCGCGGTGCTCGGCGACGCCCACGTCGACCGCGCGACCGCGAACGCCACCGACTTCACCCGTGAGTTCCAGGAGTTCATCACCGAGTACGCCTGGGGCGGCATCTGGACCCGGCCGGGTCTCGACCGACGCAGCCGGTCGCTGATCACGCTGACCGCGCTGATCGCGCGCGGGCACCAGGAGGAGCTGGCCATGCACGTGCGGGCTGCCCGCACCAACGGCCTCACGAACGACGAGATCAAGGAGCTCATCCTGCAGTGCGCCGTCTACTGCGGGGTCCCGGACGCGAACACCGCGTTCCGGATCGCCCAGGGCGTGCTCGACGAGCTCGACTCCCCCACCACACAAGGAGACTCATGAGCGACGCGTTCGTCTACGACGCCGTCCGCACCCCGTTCGGCAAGTTCGGCGGCGGGCTGTCCGGCGTACGCCCCGACGACCTCGGCGCCGTCGTCCTCGGCGCCGTCCGCGACCGCACGCCCGGGCTGGACCCGGAGGCGGTCGAGGAGGTGATCCTCGGCAACGCCAACGGCGCCGGCGAGGAGAACCGCAACGTGGCCCGGATGTCGGCCCTGCTGGCCGGGCTTCCCCGTGTCCGTCCCGGGCTCCACGGTCAACCGGCTCTGCGGCTCGTCGCTCGACGCGGCGATGGGCGGCTCCCGGATGATCGAGACCGGCGACGCCGAGATCGTGCTGACCGGTGGCGTGGAGTCGATGACCCGGGCGCCGTGGGTGCTGCCGAAGCCGTCGCGCGCGTTCCCGGCCGGCAACGTCGAGGCGGTGTCGACCACGCTCGGCTGGCGGCTGGTCAACGCGAACATGCCGGAGGAGTGGACGGTCTCGCTCGGCGAGGCCAACGAGCAGCTCCAGGAGAAGTACGACGTCTCCCGCGAGCGCCAGGACGCCTTCGCCGCCCGGTCGCACGAGCTGGCCGACCAGGCCTGGACCGATGGCTTCTACGACGACCTCGTGGTCGCGGTGCCCGACACCGACGTGCAGCGCGACGAGTCGATCCGGGCCGGGTCGAGCGTCGAGTCGCTCGGGAAGCTGAAGCCGTCGTTCCGCAAGGACGGCACCATCACCGCCGGCAACGCATCCCCGCTGAGCGACGGCGCCTCCGCCGTCCTGCTCGGCTCGGAGAAGGCGGCCGACTCCCTCGGCCGCTCCCCCGTCGCCCGGATCGCCGGCCGCGGCGACGCACGCCCTCGAGCCGCACCGGTTCGGCTACGCGCCCGTCGAGGCCGCCGAGAAGGCGATGGCCCGCGCCGGCATCGGCTGGTCGGACGTCGGCGCCGTCGAGCTCAACGAGGCGTTCGCCGTGCAGTCGCTGGTCTGCCTCGACGCCTGGAAGATCGACCCCGAGATCGTGAACACCCGCGGCGGCGCGATCGCCCTCGGGCACCCGCTGGGCGCCTCGGGCGGCCGGATCCTCGGCACGCTCGCGAAGGTGCTGCAGGAGGGTGGCCACCGCTGGGGGGTCGCCGCGATCTGCATCGGTGTCGGGCAGGGGCTCGCCGTCGTGCTGGAGAACGTCACGGAGCGGGCCGCGTGACCGACGTACTCGACGGCACCGGGGCAGCCGACCGGGCCGTGTCCGACATCCCTGACGGCGCGACCGTGCTGATCGGCGGCTTCGGCACGGCCGGCCAGCCGATGGAGCTCATCGACGCGTTGCGCCGGCACGGCGCGGCCGACCTGACCGTGGTCAACAACAACGCCGGCAACGGCGACCACGGGCTGGCCGCCCTGCTCGCGACCGGCAACGTCCGCAAGATCGTCTGCTCGTTCCCGCGGCAGAGCGACTCGTGGGTCTTCGACGACCTGTACCGCTCCGGCAAGATCGAGCTCGAGGTCGTGCCGCAGGGCAACCTGGCGGAGCGCATGCGCGCCGCGGGTGCCGGCATCGGCGCCTTCTACGGGCCGACCGGCGTCGGCACGCCGCTCGCCGAGGGCAAGGAGCAGCGCACCATCGACGGGCGCGACTACGTGCTGGAGTACCCGCTGCGCGGCGACTACGCGCTGATCAAGGCGCACCGCTCGGACCGGATGGGCAACCTCGTCTACCGCAAGACCGCGCGCAACTTCGGACCGGTGATGGCCACCGCCGCGAGCACCACGATCGCGCAGGTCGGCGACGTGGTGGCGACCGGCGAGCTCGACCCGGAGGTCGTGGTCACGCCGAGCATCTTCGTCGACCGGGTGGTGGTGACGTCATGAGCTCGCAGCCCCTGTCGAAGACTCCGTTGTCGAAGGACGAGATCGCGAAGCTGATCGCCGACGACATCCCGACCGGCTCGTTCGTCAACCTCGGCATCGGGCAGCCCACCCTGGTCGCCGACCACCTC
Source organism: uncultured Actinomycetota bacterium (assembly GCA_963722835.1). Classification (GTDB taxonomy): domain Bacteria; phylum Actinomycetota; class Actinomycetes; order Propionibacteriales; family Nocardioidaceae; genus Marmoricola. The sequence goes on along the minus strand of CAVROK010000009.1, from coordinate 283,933 downwards.
GACCTCGAGAAGGGCGTCATCCTGCACACCGAGAACGGCATGCTCGGCATGGGTCGCGCGGCCGAGGACGACGAGGTCGACCCCGACCTGATCAACGCCGGCAAGGTGCCCGTCGTCGAGACGCCGGGGGCGTCGTACTTCCACCACGCCGACTCCTTCGCGATGATGCGCGGCGGCCACCTCGACGTCTGCGTCCTGGGCGCGTTCCAGGTCTCCGTGACCGGTGACCTCGCCAACTGGCACACCGGCGCGAAGGACGCGATCCCCGCCGTGGGCGGGGCGATGGACCTCGCGATCGGGGCGAAGGACGTCTACGTGATGATGACGCTGTTCGGGAAGGACGGCTCGTCCAAGCTCGTCCCCGAGTGCACCTACCCGCTGACCGGCGTGGCCTGCGTGAGCCGGGTCTACACCGACCACGGGGTCTTCGAGATCACGCCGGACGGGGTGGAGGTGCGTGCGACGTACGGCGCCACGCTGGACGAGCTGCGCGAGCGGACCGGCCTCGACCTTCGCTAGTGCTCGAGGTAGGTGGCGGCCATGTCGAGGTCGCCGTGGCCGGCGTCGACGGCCCGGGCCAGATGGGCGCGGATGCCCGGCATCAGGCCGAGATCGGTGCCGCTCCCCTGCGCCGCCTCCAGGATCAGGTCGACGTCCTTGAGCGCGCCGGCCAGCGTGAACGCGGGGTCGTAGCGGCCCGCGAGCATGTTGTGGCCCTTCAGCTGGACGTACGGCGCATCCATCGCGCCTCCCTTGACCGCGTCGAGGAACAGCTCGGGATCGAGCCCGAGGTCACGCGCGAACGCCAGTGACTCGGCGACGCCCTCGAGCACGGTGGCGACCCAGGAGTTCGCGACCAGCTTGAGCCGCTGGCCCGCACCGGCGTCCCCGACCCAGAGCGTCCGGCTCCCGACTGCGTCGAACACGGGTGTGAGCACGTCCTTGCTCTGTTCCGGTCCGGACGGCCAGCACGACCAGCACGCCGTCCTCGGCCGGCTTCTTGGTGCCCAGCACGGGCGCGTCGACGTAGGTGACCCCCAGGTCCGCGGCCAGCTCTGCCAGTCGCGCAGCACCCGCGACGCCGACCGTGCTCTGCTGCAGCCACACGGCGCCCTCGGCGAGGTGACCGCGCGCCTGCTCGATGGTCTCGACGACACCGTCGGTGTCCCACAGCAGCGTCATCACGACGTCCGCCCCGGTCACGGCATCGGCCACGCGTCTCCGCGACGGTCGCGACGTCGGCCAGCGGCTCGGCCCTCTCGCGGGTGCGGTTCCAGACGCGGACCGGCATGCCGGCGTTCGCGATGTTGCGGGCCATCGGGGCACCCATGGTGCCGGTGCCGAGGACGGCGACGGTTGGCGTGGAGGTCATGGCTCCGACGCTACTCAGTCCACCCGGACGCAGGGCACAGGTGCCTGCGTTGTTGGAACGTTCGATCAAGAAGCGTTTTGTTGGAACGTGTGATCAACGCAGACGAAGGTCTGGCCGCGGCTAACCTGACGCGCGTCGAAGGAGAGCACATGAACGACGTCTGGCCGCTGGTGCACGCGGAGCGGGCAGCCCTGATCGCGGACCTCGAGCAGCTTCCTGCCGACCAGTGGGACCGACCGTCCCTCTGCGACGGCTGGACGGTGCACGACGTGGCCGCGCACCTCGTCGACACGTGGCGCACCACGCGCCTCGGGTTCGTGGCGGGCATGGTGCGCGCCCGCTTCGACTTCGACCGGCAGAACGCGCAGGGCGTGGAGCGCGAGCGCGGCACGGCGCCGGAGCAGCTGCTGCAGCGGCTGCGGGAGGCGGCGACCCGGACCTCGACCCCGCCGGCACCGCTCGACAGCCGGCTCGTGGAGGAGGTCGTGCACGGGGAGGACATCCGCCGGCCGCTGGGGATCACCCGCAGCTACCCCACGGAGGTCGTGGCCCGGGCGTCTCCGGCTGCAGACGCGCACCTCGGCGTCGCTCGGCGGAGCGAAGGAGCGCGTCGCCGGCATCCGGCTGGTCGCCACCGACGCCGACGTGTCGATCGGCGACGGACCCGAGGTGGCCGGCCCGGTGCTGTCGCTGCTCCTGGTGGCCTCGCGGGCGGAGGGTGGCGCTGGACGACCTCGAGGGACCGGGTGTCGGCACGCTGGCCGCCACGTTCTGACGGGGCCTACTCCCCCGTCGCACCGTCGATGCGCTCGCGGAGGAGGTCCGCGTGGCCGTTGTGCCGGGCGTACTCCCCGACGAGCTTCTGCAGGTTCCACCGCAGCGACCGTCCGTTGGCACCGCCGGAGTCGTCGAGAGCGAGCCCGCGGATGACGCCGTCGGTGCTGGCCCTCTCGTCGCGCCAGGCGCGCATCGAGGCGCCCACCTGCGAAGGGTCGCAGTCGAAGTCGTGTCTCCCCACACCGAGACCAGCTCGCTGGAGCAGCCGTTCGCCCAGACACCGTGGACACGCTCCATCTCGGCCAGATGGCGCACCAGCCCGAGCAGGCTCAGCGCCGAGGGATCGGCCGAGCGCGCGCCGAGCTGCTCGTCGGTGAGGCCGGCGCACTTGGCCTCGAGCGCGTTGCGGTGGAAGGCCAGCCAGCCCAGCAGTACGGCGCGCTCGTCACCGTCCTCGGGCTCCGGCACGCGTACGTCGCTCACGACCCCACCCGCGTCAGCGGTACGACGACCGAGCTCCCCGTGCCCACGGGTGAGCACCGGATGGGACTGGGTGCTGATCAGGTCACCGGCCTCGATGCCACCGATGTCACGCCGGGCCGGCGTCACCTGCACCCGGGCGATCACCATCGGCGTTCGGCGACGACGTCCGGGACGTCGAGCTCCGCCACGGCGGGCACAGCGACGTCGAGGTCGTCGAGGAACGTCTCGGCCAGCACCGTCGACGACGCGTCCGCCTCGGTGGCGTCCTCCACCGTGACGCGTGCCCGCGCGCCGGCCGGCAGGGCGTCGAGGCCGGCGGGCCACTGGATCTGCACCGAGACGTGTGCCACGAGGCTGCTCCCTACGGTCGGTCGAGATCGGTGAGGAGCCGCGCCAGCGCAGCCGTGATCGGCTGACCGGTGACCTCCTCGACGAAGCGCCATTGTCCCGCAGGGTTCACCTCGAGGAAGACGTGCCGCCCGTCCGGAGTACGCCGCATGTCGATCGCGCCGTACCGCAGCCCGGCCGACTTGAGCAGCCGGAGCAGCCCCTCCTCCACATCCCGCGGCAGCTCGGTCGGCGACATCCGGACACCGGGTCCCGTCTCGAGGAACAACCGGAAGTCGAGCGGGTAGGCGAGCTCCTGGGAGTGGATCGCCGCAGCGAAGACCTCCTCCCCCACGACCGTGATCCGCAGGTCGACCTCTGCGGGCACGAGCTCCTGGAAGATCACCGGCGCGAGCGGACACCTGGTCGAGCAGGGCGTACTCCTCGGCGCCGACGACACGGGTCTCGCGCCAGTTCTCCAGCGTCGCCGAGAACGCCTTGCAGATGACCCGGCCGAACCCGATCCGCTCGACGAACGCCCGCGCCTCGTCCGGGTCGCTGGTGACGAGAGTGTCCGGGATCTCGAGCCCTGCCGAGCGAGCGGCCGGCAGCTGCCACGTCTTCATCATCGTGGTCTCGATCGCGCGCCGCGGGCTCACCCAGGTGATGGGTACGGCGTCCCAGAACCCGCTCATCGCCTCGAAGGTCTCGTTCGCCGCCCACGACGCCTGCGCCGGGTCCGAGATGCGTGGGTCCGGTCCGGGCGGCAGCGCGCGCCGCCACCACCCCGCGCGGCAGTCGGACAGGTCGAGCCAGGAACCGTCCTCCAGCCGGAGCCGCCACCGGTCCCCGCGAGCCGAGTGCCCGGACGACACCGCAGTGCCAGCGGGCAGCGTCGAGGTGTCCACCACCACCGACTCGCTCCCGATCCGGTCGAGCTCGGCCAGGACCGGGGTGAGGTGGTCGTCCGCCGGGTGCGAGACCAGGAGGATCACGGGGTCACGTCGACTGGATCGAGGCCGCCAGCGCGTCGTAGGACTCCTGCGCCGTTGCGAGCTGCGAGGTCGCCCCGGTCAGGGCCGTCTGCAGCGCGACGACGTTGCGCCTCGCGTCGTCGACGGCGGCTGCCGCCTCGCCGAGAGCGGCTGCCAGGGCCTCCTGTCCACCTGCTGCTGCCTGGCCACCCGCGACGGCGGCGTGGTGCCCGGTCGCGAGCAGGAACGGCGAGAGCCCCGGACGGAACTGTCCGATCGGCGGCCGCGGGAACTGCGGCCCCACGACCACGACGTCGTCGCGGATCTTCTTCACCGGCACCAGGTTGTCGTCGCGGACCTTCTTGACGGTGACCAGGGGTGGGTCGTCGTTCGGCTTCTTGACCACGAGCGGCCCGTCGTCGCGGAACTTCTTCACCGTCACGAGCGGCCCGTCGTCCGAGGCCTTCTTGAAGTTGGGCGGCGGTGCGCCGTACATGCTCGCCACTGCCGCGAGGTCGCCCTGGCTGAGCGCCACCCGCTGCCCGATCTGCGCGTTCGACGGGTTGATCGGGGTGACCGTCTCCTGCCCGTTCTTGGTGAAGGCGTTGCGCTCGTAGTGCATGATCGAGCCGTAGTCGTAGGCACCCACGTCGTCGCCGTCGCTGATGTGCTGGTTGAAGTTGTGCTCCTTGCCGGCCTGGATGTTCTGCCACTGGATCGTGACGAACATGTCGCGGTCCTCGCGGCTCTGCTCGTGCCACAGCCCGACGGCGTGCCCGATCTCGTGGATCCCCCGCCCCGCGTCACAGCCGGTGCCCATCGTGATGTTCTGCTGGCCGTTGCCCTGCATGCCGACAGCAGAGGAGCAACCACCACCGTGCTGGAAGCGCACGAAGTTCGGGTGGCTCGAGGCGTTCGCGGACGTGCGGAGCACGAACCTGATCGCGGTGTTCTGCTCCCAGTGCGCGATGGCGTCGTGCACGCGTTGCTGGTCCGGCATCGCGGAGTCGATGTCGTAGGGCACCACGCCACCGGGCCAGCGGAACTGGCTGCCGGAGATGACGACCGACTCCTCGATCGTCAGGCCGCGCACGGCGCTGGTGCTCTTCTCGAGGTCCTCGACGCTGCCGAGGTCGATGTCGCCCTCGAAGATCGCCCGGCCGTCGACCACGGCGTACTGGACGGCCTTCGTGCCGAACACCGCGCCGGAGATGATCGCGGTGCGGACGTCGTCGGAGACCTGGAGCTCGGGATTGTCCCCGGACTTGCTGTTCCTGGATCGTGAGCGTGCTCTTCTTCGCAGCACTGCGCTTGGATGTGTCGGCCATGTCCGCCCCCTTCGAGAGTCTCCCCCCGCCTTTCGAGGCTAGGCACGCCCGCGCCGGGCCGCGTTCACCCGAATGCGGTGACCTTCGGCAGCGCACGGTCGCGACCTCACGGACGCAGCTTGTGCAGCCGCTCCTGTGCCTTCTCCAGCGACTGGCCGCGACGCCGCAGCCCCTTCCAGGGATCGTTCATCCGTCCGAGCCGGCGACCGATCGAGCGGATCGTGTACTGGTCGGGCTTCACCCGGGAGAGCTCGTCCCAGCGGATCGGGGTCGACACCGGTGCGCGCGGCCGGGCGCGGACGGCGTACGGCGGGACGGCGGTCTGTCCGTAGCCGTTGCGCTGCACGTCGACCAGCACCCGCTCGCCCCGCTTGTCCTTGCGTGCCTCCAGGGTGAACAGGTCGGGGTCGCGCTCGACCAGCACCTCGGCGACCCCGCGCGCGAACCCGCGCACCTCGTCGAAGGACCAGGAGCGACGCAGCGGGACGAGCACGTGGTAGCCGCGTGAGCCGGTCGTCTTGAGGTAGGTCGTCAGGCCGAGGTCGTCGAGCAGGTCACCCACGAGACGGGTGGCGCGGCGTACGGAGGCGAGACCGGGAACCGTCGGGTCGAGGTCGAAGACCAGCTGGTCGGGACGCTCGAGGTCGTCGGTGGTGCACAGCCAGGTGTGCGGCGTGATGCACGCCTGCCCGGCGAGGTAGACGAGGCTGCGCTCGTCGCCGGCCACCACCTGCCGCTGCTCGCCCTTGGCCGTCATCACCTCGACGGTGTCGACGAACTCGGGGAAGTGCCCCGGCGCCTTCTTCTCGAAGAAGGACTGCCCGTCGATGCCGTCGGGGAAGCGCTGCATGTTGACCGGGCGCCCCCGCAGGAACGGCACCATCGCCGGCGCGACGGTCGCGTAGTAGCTGGCGAGGTCGAGCTTGGTCACCGCCGCGGCCGCACCGTACGCCGGGATCAGCTCCTTCTCCGGCCGGGAGATCCCGACGCCGGACACCTGTTCGTCGCTCATCACATCACCCCCGTGGTGTCGTCACATCTCCTCGTGCGAGTCGGGATCTCCGCCGAACAGGCGGCCGTCGGACTCACCCAGCGCGGAGATGGCGGCGACCTCCTCGTCGGTGAGCTCGATGTCGAAGATCTCGATGTTCTGGCGCTGGCGCTCGGGGTTGCTGGACTTCGGGATCGGCAGCGAGCCGACCTGCACGTGCCAGCGCAGGATCACCTGGCCGGCCGTGACGCCGAGCCGCTCGGCGGCCCGCGTGACCGGCTCCTCCTCGAGCGGTGCCCGGCGCTTGCCCATCGGGCTCCACGCCTCGGTGCGGATGCCGAGCCGCTGGTGCACCTCGCGCATGTCGTCCTGCGGGAACCTCGGGTGCAGCTCGACCTGGTTGACCACCGGCGTGACGTCGGTGGCCTCGATGATGCGGAGCAGGTGGGCCTCGGTGAAGTTCGAGACCCCGATCGACCGGATCAGGCCTTCCTTGCGGAGGTCCACGAGCGCCTGCCACGCCTCGACGTACAGGTCGACGCTGGGGTTGGGCCAGTGGATCAGGTGCAGGTCGAGGTGGTCGAGACCGAGACGTTCCAGCGACTCGTGCACCGACGCCCTGGCCTCGTCGTACGCGTGGTGCCGTCCGGGCAGCTTGCTGGTGACCTGCACCTCGTCGCGCGACAGCCCTGATCGGCGCAGGGCCTCGCCCACCTCGGTCTCGTTCTCGTAGTTGACCGCGGTGTCGAGCAGCCGGTACCCGATCTCGAGGGCACTGGTGATCGCGGCGACCCCGTCCTCGCCCTTCAGCGGATAGGTGCCGAAGCCGATGGCGGGCAGGGTGTTGCCGTCGTTGAGCTCGTACGTCGGGACAGTCGAGGTTCCGGCCATGCCCCCACTCTTGCAGGTGGCCGGTGAGTGACCTGCGCCTCAGTCCCCCGAGGAGAACGCCGCGTCGAAGGCTGCCTCGGGCGGGTCGAAGGCCAGCGAGCGGACGAACTCCAGCGCCTCGGGCGCGCCGCGGAGGCGGTCCATGCCGGCGTCCTCCCACTCGACGGAGATCGGGCCCTCGTAGCCGATCGTGTTCAGCATCCGGAAGCACCGCTCCCAGGGCACGTCCCCGTGACCGGTCGAGACGAAGTCCCAGCCGCGACGCGGGTCCGCCCACGCGAGGTGCGAGCCGAGCCGTCCGTTGCGGCCGTTGCCGACCTGGAGCTTCGTGTCCTTGCAGTCCACGTGGTAGATCCGGTCCTGGAAGTCCCAGAGGAACGAGACCGGGTCGAGGTCCTGCCAGACGAAGTGCGACGGGTCCCAGTTCAGGCCGAACGCCTCGCGGTGGCCCACCGCCTCCAGCGTCCGCACGGTCGTCCAGTAGTCGTAGGCGATCTCGGAGGGATGCACCTCGTGGGCGAAGCGGACGCCCTCCTCGTCGAAGACGTCGAGGATCGGGTTCCAGCGGTCGGCGAAGTCCTGGTAGCCCGCGTCGACCATCGCCTGGGTGGCCGGCGGGAACATCGCGACGTACTTCCAGATCGCGGAGCCGGTGAACCCGACCACGGTGTCGACGCCGAGACGCTTCGCCGCGCGGGCGGTCATCTTCATCTCCTCGGCGGCACGCTGGCGCACGCCCTCGGCGTCGCCGTCGCCCCAGATGCGCGGCGAGAGGATGCCGTGGTGCCGCTCGTCGATCGGGTCGTCGCACACGGCCTGTCCGGTGAGGTGGTTGGAGATCGTCCACACCTTCAGGTCGTGCTCGGCGAGCAGGTCCTGCTTGCTCTTCAGGTAGTCGTCGTCCTCCACGGCCTGCCAGACATCGAGGTGGTCGCCCCAGCAGGCGATCTCGAGCCCGTCGTACCCCCAGCCGGAGGCGAGGCGACAGACCTCCTCGAAGGGCAGGTCGGCCCACTGGCCGGTGAAAAGGGTGAGCGGTCGGGTCATCGTCGTCCTCTCGTCGTGGTGATCAGTGTGCGCCGAGCAGGTGCTCGTCGCCCGCCGTCGTCGGGTGCCACGACCCGCTCGCCGCGCTGCGCGCCACCGCGTCGAGGACGCGCTGGACCTGCAGGCCGTCGGCGAAGGAGGGAAGCGGCTGCTCGCCGCGACTGATCGCGGTGACCAGGTCGACGACCTGGTGGGTGAAGCCGTGCTCGTAGCCGAGCCCGTGGCCCGGCGGCCACCACGCGGCGACGTAGGGGTGGGCGGCCTCGGTGGCGATGATCCGCCGGAAGCCGGCCGTCTCCGCGGGTTCGGTGGCGTCGAAGAGCTCCAGGACGTTCATGTCCTCGAAGTCGAAGGCCAGGCTGCCTGTCGACCCGTTGATCTCGATCCGGATCGCGTTCTTGCGTCCGGTCGCGAACCTGGTGGCCTCGAAGACCCCGACGGCACCGCCGGCGAACCGCGCGAGGAACGCCGTGGTGTCGTCGACGGTGACCTCGCCCGTCTCCTGCCCGGCGCCGTTGCCCGACCCACCGAGCAGCGCGCCGGTCCCGCCGGTGTCGATCGGCCGCTGGTGCACGAAGGTCTCCAGCAGCCCGTTGACGGTCGTGATCCGGTCGCCGGTGATGAACTGCGTCAGGTCGACGATGTGGGCGCCGATGTCACCGAGCGCGCCCGAGCCGGCCTTGTCCTTGTCGAGGCGCCAGGTCATCGGGCTGGACGGGTCGACGAGCCAGTCCTGGAGGTACTGCGCGCGCACGTGCCGGATCTCGCCGATCCGGCCCTCCTCCACCAGCTGGCGGGCCAGGGCGACCGCGGGCACCCGGCGGTAGGTGAACCCGACCATCGCGCGTACGCCGTGCTGCGCGGCCCGCTCGGCCGCGGCGGCCATCTGCTCCGCCTCGGCCACCGTGTTGGCGAGCGGCTTCTCGCACAGCACGTGCTTGCCGGCCTCCAGCGCGCTGACAGCGATGTCGACGTGGGTGTTGCCCGGCGTGCAGATGTCGACCAGGTCGATGTCGTCGCGGGCGATCAGGCGGGTCCAGTCGGTCTCGGTGGACTCCCACCCGAGCCGGGCTGCGGCCTGCTCCACCTTGGCGGCGTCGCGACCACACAGGGCCAGCATCCGGGGGTTCAGCGGCAGGTCGAAGAAGCGGGGCGCGGTACGCCAGGCCTGGGAGTGGGCCGCGCCCATGAAGGCGTAACCCACCATGCCGACGCCGAGCGAGTCGGCGGGATCGGGGGCGTGCGGATCCATACGAATGTCCTTCGCTGTCCGTGCGTGCGCGGGGTGGAGGGGAGTGACCGGGCCCAGGTGTGTCGCCCGGTCACCCCCCGGTCTGTCAGGACTCGAAGCAGAGGTCCTGGAACTCGTCGACGTTGTCCTTGGTGACCACCGGGGCGTCCAGCACGATCCGCTTGGGAACCGCCACCTGCACGAGGTCGGACATGCCCTTGTCCTGCGCGACGAGCCGGGCGAGCCGGATGCCGTCGGCGGCCTGCGTCGGCGGGTAGATGACCGTGGCACCCATCTCGCCGTCCGTGATCCACTGCATCGCGTTGCACGAACCAGCACCACCGATGAAGGTGAACTCGTCACGGTTCGCGTTGTCGAACGCAGCCTTCACGCCGACGCCCTGGTCGTCGTCGTGGTTCCAGATGACGTCGATCTTGTCAGCAGCCTGGAGCAGGTTGGACGCGACCTTCTCGCCTGACTCGACGGTGAACTCGGCCGCGACCCGGTTGTCGACGTCCTGTCCGCAGCCCTTCAGCGCGTCCTTGAAGCCCTTCGAGCGGTCCTGCGTCAGCGGCAGCGCGTCGATGCCCGCGATCTCGGCGACGACCGCGTCGTCGAGGCCCTTCTCCTCGATCACCGAGCAGGCGTAGGTGCCGGCGGAGACGCCCATGCCGTAGTTGTCGCCCAGCACCGTGCTGCGGGCCGCGAACGGGGTGGAGAACTCACGGTCGACGTTGATGACCGGGATGCCTGCCTCCATCGCCTTGGTGGCGACGTCGGTGAGCGCGGCGCCGTCGGTCGGCAGCAGCACGATCGCGTCGACCTTGTCGTTGATGAAGGTCTCGACCTGGCTGATCTGCTGGTTGGCGTCGTTGGTGCCCTCAGCGGTCTTCAGCTCGACGTCCTCGTACTTCTTGGCCTCGGCGATGGCCGAGCTGTTGATCGCGGCGAGCCAGCCGTGGTCGGCGGCCGGACCGGAGAAGCCGATCACGACCTTCTCGCCGGGGTCGTCGTTCTCCGAGGTCGCCTTGGCCGCGCTGCCGCTGTCGCTGCCGCCGTCGCTGTCGTCCGTGTCAGTGCTGCACGCCGACAGGAACAGCGCGGCCGCAAGGGCGGCGCCGGTGGCCGCCGCCAGCCGGCGGCGAGGTGTGGTGCGGGACATTGCTGCTCCTTCTGGTGGTCCGAGATGTGGTTGAGATGTGTTGATGGGTTGGTGGTGCGTGGTGAAAACCGGTGGGCGGGGCCTACGGCGAATCGCCGTCCGAGCCAGCGACCGCGCCAGGGACGAAGGTGCTTTCGTTGTTGCTGCGCGAGGCAAGCCGCTGCTGGAGCAGGACGGCGGCGACGATGATGATGCCCTTGGCCACCGCCTGGACCGAGCTGGACAGGTTGTTCAGCGTGAAGACGTTGGACAGCGTCGTGAAGATCAGCACGCCGAGCACGGTGCCGACGATCGTGCCGCGGCCGCCTGACAGCAGGGTGCCGCCGATGACGACCGCTGCGATGGCGTCGAGCTCGAGGAGGGTGCCGTGGGTGGATGACCCGGTCGTCGTACGCGCCACGATCATCACCGCCGCGATGCCGCAGCAGACGCCGAGGAGCGCATAGAGGGCGACCGTGTGGCGTTGGACGTTGACGCCGGCCAAGCGGGCCGCTTCGGGGTTCCCGCCGACCGCAAAGGTGCGCCTGCCGAAGGTGGTGCGGTTGAAGACCACCCAGCCGACCACCGCCACCAGGGCGAAGATGATCACGAGCAGCGGTATGCCCAGCACGTCGTTGCGGAAGAAGTCGGTGAAGCCGGGAACACTGACGATCTGGGTGCGTCTCTGGGCGATGATCTCGGCGAGGCCTCGCGCCGCGGCGAGCATCGCCAGGGTGGCGATGAAGGGGACGACGCGGCCGTAGGCGATCAGCAGGCCGTTGATCAGCCCGCAGCCGAGGCCGACGAGGAGCGCGAAGACGATGATCAGCGTCCAGTGGTTGCCCCGGGCGAGGGACTGGGCGGCCAAGGTCGTCGCGCTCACCGAGGCGAGCGCGAGGATCGCGCCGACGGACAGGTCGATGCCGCCGCCCGTGATCACGAACGTCATGCCGATCGAGACCACGCCGACCACCGCCGCCAGCCGGAGGATCGTCAGCGCGTTGTCGACGCTGGCGAACTGCTCCCCCGACGTGGCGACGCCGACGATGCAGAGGATGATCAGCGCCACCACGAGCCCGAGGTTGCGTCCCACCGAGGTGCCGCGCAGCACTCCCAGGACGCCGCCGCGCTCGGTGCCCGTCCCGGACAACGGCTCCTGGGCCGAGTCCGCATCCGGGTTCGCCGTGCTGGCCAGATCTCGTTCTTGCGTCACGCTGCGCTTCCTTCCATGACCAGGTCGAGGACCCGGTGTTCGTCGATCTCGGTCGCCGGACCGGTGTGCACGATGCGTCCTTCGCGGATGACGAGGACGCGGTCGACCAGGCCCAGGACCTCCTCCACCTCGCTGGACACGACGACCACGGCGAGGCCGCGGGCGGCCAGAGACCGGATCAGCGCGTAGATCTCGCTGCGTGCGCCGACGTCGACCCCGCGGGTCGGCTCGTCGAGGAGCAGCACCCGGCAGTCGCGCAGCAGCCACCGCGCGAGCACGACCTTCTGCTGGTTGCCGCCGGAGAGGTTGCGCACCGGCCGGTTGACCCCGGCGGGCCGCACGTCGAGCGACGTCGTCCACTCGTGCGCGGCGGCGCGCTCGGCGGCGTTGCTGAGGAACCCGGCGCGGGCGAACCGGGTCAGGCTCGAGATGGTGATGTTGTGCGCCACGGATTGGTCGAGGAGGAGACCCTGGCTCTTCCGCTCCTCAGGGGCGAGCCCGATGCCGGCCTTCACCGCGGCGCCCACGGAACCTCGCCGAAGCCGGTTGCCGTCGACCGAGACGGAGCCGGTCGCGGGCTTGCGCGCGCCGTACACCGCCTCCAGGATCTCCGAGCGTCCCGAGCCCACCAGCCCGGCCAGTCCGACGATCTCGCCTGCGGCGACCGAGAAGCTCACGTCGGCGAACACCTTGGGCACGCTGAGGTCGTTGACCTCGAGCACGGTGGGGGCCGAGGCGTCGGCCTCGGGCCGCTCGGGGAAGACGTACTCGATGTCGCGGCCGGTCATCCGGCGGATCAGCTCGGAGGTCGGGGTGTCCTTGGCGGGGAGGTCGGTGGCCACTGTCCGGCCGTCCTTGAGCACCGTCACGCGGTCTCCGATCTGGCGGATCTCCTCCAGACGGTGGGAGATGTAGACCACGGCAACGCCCTGCGAGGTGAGGTCGCGGATCACCCGGAACAGCGTCTGCACTTCCTGCTGGTCCAGCGCCGCTGACGGCTCGTCCATCACGATCAGCTTGGTGTCGTGCGAGAGGGCGCGGGCCATGCTGACGATCTGCTGGCCGGAAGAGGGCAGCGTGCCGACCTCGCGGTCGGCACGAATCTCCTCGTGACCGAGACGCGCGAGCAGCTCCCGTGCGGCCTTGCGGGTCTCGAAGCCCTTGATCAGCCCGCCGCGCGACTTCTCGTGGCCGAGGAAGATGTTCTCGGCCACGGTGAGGCCGGCGACGAGGTCGAGCTCCTGGTAGATGGTGGAGATGCCGAGGGTGATCGACGCGTCCGGGTTGGCCAGCGTGACCGGCTCACCCTGCCAGCGGATCTCGCCCTCGTCCGGGCGGTGCGCACCGGCGAGCACCTTGATCAAGGTCGACTTGCCGGCGCCGTTCTGGCCGAGCAGGCAGTGGACCTCGCCGGGCCGGACCACCAGGTCGACCCCGTCGAGTGCCCGGACCCCCGGGAACGTCTTGACGATCCCGCGCATCTCGAGCAGCGGGCGCTCGGTCGCGTCCTCCACCTGGCCTCCTCGTCGACGGGCGCTGTGACTGCCGTCACGGTGCCGTTGGCTGGAAACCTATGGGCGGAATCGAAAGAGAGCAAGAGTATTTCGAAAGTTTCTTTCGAAAGTGGGGTCAAACTCACCCAGCGGCGTAGACCGCGTCGCTGATCAGCCGGGCGGCGCCGATCACCCCGGCGTCGCCACCGAGCTCGCTGAGCACGACCGGCATGTTGCCGGTGGCCAGCGGCAGCGACTGGCGGTAGATCACGCTGCGGATCTCGGCCAGCAGCGCGTGGCCGAGCCCGGCGACCCCTCCCCCGATCACGATCAGGCCGGGGTTGAAGAAGGAGACCAGGTTGGCCAGCACCGAGCCGACCCGACGGCCGCCCTCCCGGGCGAGCTGGAGGGCGAACGCATCGCCCTGGGCGATCGCCAGGCTGACGTGCTCGGCGCTCAGCTCACCATGGTCCTCCAGCAGCTGCGCGAGCACGTCCGAACGACCGCTGCGTGCTGCCGCCGTGGCGTCCCGCGCGAGAGCGGCACCGCCGAAGAACGCTTCCAGGCACCCGTGGTTGCCGCACGCGCAGACCGGGCCGTGCTGGTCCAGCCGGATGTGCCCGATGTCGCCGGCGCAGCCGTCGGCGCCGCGGTAGAGATGGCGCTGCACGACGATGCCGCACCCGATCCCGGTGCCGATCTTGACGAACAGGAAGTCCGAGGCGGAGCGGGCCACCCCGTTGTGCTGCTCCCCCAGCGCCATCACGTTGACGTCGTTGTCGAGGAGCACCGGAGCACCGAACTCACGCGAGAGGGCGTCGCGGACCGGGTAGCCGTCCCATCCCGGCATGATCGGCGGCGAGACCGGGACACCGGACTGGAAGTCGACCGGGCCAGGCACACCGATCCCGATGCCGGCCGGGCGCTCGACGCCGTGGTCGGCGAGCAGCTTGCGGACCACGCCGATCGCCTCGCCGAGCACCGACTCCGGCCCGCGGCGGATGTCAGCCGCGGACGCCTCGCGGGCGATCACGCTCAACCGACCGTCGGTCATCGCGATCCGCATCGAGGTGGCGCCGAGCTCGATGCCGACGAAGCGGAGACCGGCATCGAGGTCGACCAGCGTCGAGCGGCGTCCGCCCCGCGACGCGGCGGGACCGCCGTCCTCGGCGAGACCGAGCTCGACGAGCCGTCCGACCTCGGCGGCGACCGTGGTCCGCGAGACGTTCAGTCGGCTGGCGAGGTCCATCCGCGAGAGCGGGCCCTCGTCACGGACGTAGGTCAGGATCCGGGACTGGGTGGGGGTCTCGGCCCGTCCCGACAGCACGTGTGCCATGTCCGGATACTGCCACGGGACGGTCGCAGTTTCGTCAGTCTGCGTGAAAAGTCTGCCGTCCGTGGCCCTCGAGGTACGCCGCCACGAGGTCGCCCAGGGTGGGCAGGTGGTAGCCGCCCTCCTGCACCACGACGGACGGGAGACCCGTCCCTCCGAGCAGCGACCCGGCACTCCGGTAGCCGTCCGCGGTGACCAGCAACGGGCTCTCGGGGTCGTCCTTCGCCGCGTCGACGCCCAGCGAGACGACCAGGGCGTCGCACCCCTCGGCCACGACCCACTCCGCCAGGTCGCGCACGCCGTCGAGCCACGCGTCGTCGGCTGTCCCCTCGGCCAGCGGGATGTTGCGGGTCGCTCCCTCGCCGGGCCCGGTGCCGGTCTCGTCGGCGTACCCCACGACGTGCGGGAACCAACCTGCTGCCGGGTCGACGTGCACCGACCCGTAGAGCACGTCGGCGCGGCCGTAGAAGATCGCCGCCGTGCCGTTGCCCTGGTGGGCGTCGACGTCGATGACCGCCACCCGCTCGAAGCCCTGGCCGCGCAGCGCCTCAGCGGCCACGGCCGCGTTGTTGAGGTAGCAGGAACCGCCGAAGCCGGATCGGGTCGCGTGGTGCCCCGGGGGACGGCACAGCGCGTAGGCGAGCGGCGACCCCGCGACCACGAGCTCGGTGGCGGTCAGCGCACAGTCGGCGGCAGCGCGGGCGGCGTCCCAGGTGCCCGGCCCGACCACGGTCATCGTGTCGTAGACGAACCGGCCCGCATCGGCGTGCACCGCGACCGCGGGCCTGGCCGGCAGTCCGCCGGTCATGGCGGGCGTCGGGAAGAGGTACGGCACCACGCGGTCCTGGCCGACCAGCTCCTCGTAGGGGCCCTGGTCCCAGCGCGGCCACACGCTCTCCAGGAAGTCCAGCAGGCCGGGGTCGTGCACCCGGTGCAGCACGTCGTCCGGGTGCCGGTGCGACTCGACGAGGCGATGGCCGGCGGAACGCAGCGCGTCGAGGATGACGTCGACCCTCGCGGCGACCTCGGTGCCCTCGGTCGCCACGCCCACCCAGACCTCGTGCTTCGGGTCGTGGTCGCGCGTGGCCGGGGACCACACGGCCGGAACGGCGTACTGATCCATGAGTCAGTATCCCACCATGCCCCCGGTCGGGCAGGATGGCGGCATGCCGCGCGCTCGTGAGATCGGGATCAGCATCGGGGTCCTCCCGACCGGTCCGACGAACTCGGTCCTCGACGTGGCCGGCGTGGGGCTGGGCCACGCGACGCTCGTGCGCGACGAGCCGGCGCCTCCCGGAGGGACGGGGCACGGCGCGGACCGGTGTCACCACGCTGCTGCTCGCGGAGGATTCCTACACCGCGTCCCCTCGCGGCCGGCGGTGCGGTCCTGAACGGCGCCGGCGAGTGCACCGGCTTCCTGACCGCGTCGGAGTGGGGACTGCTGGAGACGCCCGTCTTCCTCACCTCGACGATGCAGCTCGGTCGGGTGTACGACGCCGCGTGCACGATCGCCCTGGAGCAGCATCCGGCTGTGGCTGACGAGGTCGTGATCCCCGTGGTCGCCGAGTGCGACGACTCGTTCCTGAACGACTGCCGGGTGATGCAGGTCGAGGTGGACGACGTACGCGCTTCGTACGCCGCCGCGCTGGCCTCGCGGGGCTCCTCGCAGGCACCGGACCAGGGCTCGGTCGGCGCCGGCACCGGGATGTCCTGCCTGGGCTTCAAGGGCGGCATCGGCACCTCGTCGCGGCTCACCCCGGCCGGCCACACGGTCGCAGTGCTGCTGCTCACCAACTTCGGCGAGCGCAAGCGGCTGACCGTCGACGGGGTGCCGGTCGGACGGCACCTCCCGGAGACGGCGGACGGGCCGGGACCAGCCGGCTCGTGCGTCGGCATCGCGGTCACCGACGCCCCGGTGAGCGGCAGCGACTGTGCCCGCCTGGCGAAGCGGATCGGGCTCGGCCTCGCCCGGACGGGGTCGACGGCGCACCACGGCAGCGGTGAGATCTTCCTCGCCGCCTCGACCACCTTCCGCACCGACCGCGACGGTCGTCCAGAGGACGGGCCGCGCGTCGCCGGGCGGGCCCTCGACGACCTGTTCGAGGCGGTGGTCGACGCAGCCGAGGAGTCCGTGCTCGACTCGTTGCTGTGCTCGGCCACGTCGGTCGGTCGCAGCGGTCACACGAGCGAGGGTCTGGACCCTGCGCTCGTCTCTCGGCTGATCGAGGAGGCTGGTCGTGGCGGGAACTGAGCAGGAGGTCCGGATCACGATGGCGGACGGCGTCGCGCTGGCCGCGACGCTGTACCTCCCCGAGGGCGGCGATCCCCAGCCGTGCCTGCTCGAGGCGCTGCCCTACCGCAAGGACGACCTGACCTCGTCGTACGCCGAGTCCTACGTGGCGCTGCGCGACGAGCACCAGTACGCCGTGTGCCGGCTCGACCTGCGCGGCACGGGCTCGTCGGCCGGCGACGCCACGGACGAGTACCCCGCCGCCGAGCAGACCGACCTGGTCGAGGTGATCGCCTGGCTGGCCGACCAGTCGTGGTGCGACGGCAACGTCGGGATGTGGGGCACGTCGTACTCCGGCTTCAACTCGCTCCAGATCGCGTGCGAGCGGCCGCCTGCGCTGAAGGCCGTGTGCGCGATCTACTCCAGCGACGACCGGTGGACCGACGACGTGCACTGGCGTGGTGGCGCCCTGAGGTTGGTCGACCTCGTGGACTACTGCCACTACATGACCCCGATGTGCGTGCTGCCGCCCGTCCCGGCCGTGTGGGGCGACGACTGGCGCTCGGAGTGGCGGCGCCGGCTCGACACCAACGAGCCGTGGGTGCTGACCTGGCTGCGCGAGAACCGCGACGGTCCCTACTGGCGGCACGGCTCGGTGAACGTCGACGGCGCCGGGAACGGCTACGACCGGATCGACTGCGCGGTGATGATCGTCGCCGGCTGGGCCGACGGCTACCGCAACAACTCGTTCCGGACCGTGTCGGCGCTCAAGGAGGCCGGGGTGCCGCACCGGCTGCTCGCCGGCCCGTGGGTGCACGCGGACCCGTCGACCGCCTTCCCGGGCCCGCGGATCGACCTCGACCGCGAGATGGTCGCGTGGTGGGACCGGTGGCTGCGCGGCCGCTCCCCCGAGACCCACCAGGACAGCGTCGACGTCTTCGTGCGCACCTCGACGCCGCCCGAGGCGTTCATGGACCAGCACGAGGGCCGCTGGATCACCGACACCTGGCCGTCCCCGTCGGTCTCCACCGACGTCCGTCCGCTGCCCGGGCCGCGATCCCTCACCGTCGACCCCGACGTCGGCACCTCCGCGTGGATCGACTGCGCCGGTCACCTCCCCTGGGGGCTCTCGACCGACCAGCGCGAGGACGACGCCCGCTCCCTGGTGTGGGAGTGGTCGGAGCCGCGCGTCGTCCTCGGCCAGCCGCGGGTGCAGCTCCGGCTCAGCGCCGACGCCCCGGCCGCCTCGGTGTCGGTCAAGCTCTGCGACGTGTTCCCCGACGGCACCTCGGCGCTGATCACCCGCGGCAGCCTCGACCTCGCCTTCCGCGACGGCGTGCACGCCCCGGCCTCGGCGACTCCGCTCGTCCCCGGTGAGGAGTACGACGTCGAGGTGGTCCTCGACGCGTGCGCCTACCAGCTCTCCCCCGGTCACACGCTGCGCCTGTCCGTGGCCGGTGCCGACTGGCCGAACACGATCGCTCCCCCGGCGCCGCTCACGCTGACGGTCCACGAGGGCTCCCTCGAGCTGCCGCTCCGGGAGGGCGACGAGCAGCCTCCTCCGGCGTTCACACCGGGCGCCCCGTCGTCCTCGGAGGAGCCCGGCGACATCAGCTGGACGATCACCCGCGACGTGCTCCGCGGCACGACGACGTGCGCCGTACGGCACGGGGCGGAGTACGACGTCCCCTACGACGGCCGGGCCTCGGAGCAGTACGCCGGGTCGGTCACCGTGGACCGTCGTACGTTCGCCCAGCACGCCTACGCCGACTGCACCTACCGGCTCACCTGGCCGGGCGTGGAGGTCACGGTCGCCTCGACCATGCGCGTCGACGTGTCCGCCCGGGGCTACGACGTCACCATCGAGGTCGAGGCCACGGACGGTGAACAGGTCGTCGCCCAGCGCGCCTGGACGGAGCACATCCCGCGCTGAGGGAGGATGCGCGCGTGAAGTGGCGCATCCGCGGGCGCGACGGCCGCTGGCAGATCACGGACGCCGGAGTCACCTGAGCGTTTGTTGGAACGTGTGATCAACGCGCTGTTTGATCACACGTTCCAACAACCAGACAGGCGTGCCAGGGATCGTGGCTCGCAGGCGACGCTCTGCCAGACGCTCAGTCCCGGTGCTGCACCACGTTGACCACGTTGCCGTCGGGCGCCCGGACGAGGAAGCGGCGGACGCCCCAGGTCTCCGTCGTCAGCGGGTGCACGATCTCGTAGCCGAGGGACCTGGCCTCCGTGTAGGCCGCGTCGACGTCGTCGGCGTGCACCGAGATGACCGAGTCCTCGGGTGCGGTCGCGTCACCGGTGACCAGCTGGACGTGCGCGCCCGTCTCGGGAGAGGTGTAGCGGGCCACCCAGCCGAGGTTGAACTCCTCGGTGCCCAGCCCCAGGAAGTCGGTGTAGAACCCCTTGGCCGTCTCGATGTCTGGCACGCGGAGGTTGCTCGTGACGCGGGCGGCGCGCATGTGTCTCCTTCCGTCTCGACTCGGTCAGCGGATCGGCGCGCCGGAGATCGCCCGGGCGATGACGAGGCGCTGGATCTCCGAGGTGCCCTCGAAGATCGTGTAGATCTTCGCGTCGCGGGCCATCCGCTCGACGGGGTACTCGCGGGTGTAGCCGTTGCCGCCGAGGATCTGGATCGCCTTCTCGGTGACGCGCACGGCGGTCTCGCCGGCGTACAGCTTCGACATCGAGCCCTCGGCGGCCTCGAACCGCTTGCCCTGCCGGCCCATCCACGCCGCGCGCCAGACCAGCAGCCGGGAGGCGTCGATCGAGGTCTTCATGTCGGCCAGGGCGAAGGCGATCGCCTGGTTCTCGATGATCGCCTTGCCGAACTGCTCGCGTGTCTTCGCGTAGTCCAGCGCCACCTCGTACGCCGCCCGCGCGATGCCGATCGCCTGCGCGCCGACGGCCGGGCGGGTGCGCTCGAAGGTCGCCATCGAGGCGTTCTTCCCGGCGCCGCCGCCCTCGCGCGCCTTGGCCAGGCGGGCGTCGAGCTTCTCCTTGCCGCCGAGCAGGCACCGGCCGGGGACCCGGCACTGGTCGAGCACCACCTCGGCGGTGTGCGAGGCGCGGATGCCGTGCTTGTGGAACTTCTGGCCCTGGCTGAGCCCCTTCGTGCCCGGCGGCACCACGAAGCTCGCCTGGCCGCGGGCGCGCAGGTCGGGGTCGACGACGGCGGTGACCACGTGGACGTCGGCGAGCCCGCCGTTGGTGGCCCAGGTCTTGGTGCCGTTGAGGACCCACTCGTCGGTCTTCTCGTCGTACGTCGCCCGCGTGCGCATCGCGCCGACGTCGGAGCCCGCGTCGGGCTCGGAGGAGCAGAACGCACCCAGCTTCAGGTCGCCCGGGCTGCCGAACATCTGGGGCACCCACTCCATCACCTGCTCGTCGGTGCCGTTGGCCCGGACGCCGGCGGCGGCGAGCGCCGTACCGACGATGGACAGGCCGATGCCGGCGTCACCCCAGAACAGCTCCTCCATCGCGACGGGGATCCCGAGCCCGGTCTCCTCGAAGCTCTGGGTGGCGAAGAAGTCGAGCGAGTAGAGGCCGATCTTCGCGGCCTCCTCCACGACGGGCCACGGGAACTCCTCGCGCTCGTCCCACTCGGCGGCCGCCGGTCGGATCACCTCGGCGGCGAAGTCGTGCAACCACGAACGGAGCTCGAGGAGGTCCTGGTCCAGCTCGAAGGAAGGCGTCACGGTGTGAGGCTAGCGGGACCGGGACGTCAGGGAGCGGGGAACCGGAGCGAGACCCGGCGGCCGTCGAGACGTCCGACGAGGACCGCGTCGGCGCCGAGGTTGCGGGTGTGCCAGCCGGCCGCGCAGGCGGCCGTGCGGTCCTGCGCCCCGCAGCTTCAGCCGCACGGTCATCTTCTGTGCCGTAGCGGTCCCACCGAGCCAGGCCGCTCACGGCCACTCCGGGGACCAGCTTGACCCGCTTGAGCCGGAACTTCACGACCTTGTCGCCGGTGAAGCTGAACCGGCCGCCGCGCAGCCCGAACCCGACGGCGGAGTAGTTGTTCCACCAGCGGTCGACGACGTCGGCCACGGTGAGCGCGGCGACCCGGCCGGTGCGGCGCGCCCGCAGCGTCGAGCGCGGGCCGGTCGCACCCGGGTGCACGGAGGCGAGGTTGCGCGGGAAGATCCCGAGGGTCCGCACCGGCTCGACCGCGTCGGCACACGCGCGCAGCGTCGGGTTCAGCGGACCGGGCGCGAGCACGAACTGTCGGACCAGTCGCTGGGCGCAGTTGTCGATGTCGCTGACGGCGGTGACGTGGAAGCTGTTGCGGACGAGCACCTGCTCGGCGTTCGGGAACTGCTCGGTGATCAGCCGTCCTTCGGCCGGCGTGGTGATGGAGTCCATCTCGCCGCTGAGCACGAGCACGGGGACGGGCGGGTAGCCGCCGGGCGGCATCGGCGGCCCGGCCGGGTTGTCGGCGGACGCCACCGGCCAGCGCAGGCACCAGTCGAGCATCTGCCAGTCGGAGTTGGCGTACTCGCTGACGGTGAACGGGCCGTAGAGCGCAGGATTCGTCCGGCGAGCCCGGCCCAGGGCTGCGGCGTACTGCCGCTTGCGCACGGCCGGTCCGGCGCGCATGTCGTAGAGCTGCGGGTAGTCGTGGCAGGCCACGGCCGCGTCGAGACCCTCGCTGTAGTCGACCGGGTCGCCGGCGTCGGTGCCGCCACCGAGAGCCTCGGCCACGAGGCGCAGCAGCGGCTTGCGGTCGCCGCGAAGTCCTGACCTCAGGGCGGCGGTCATCTCGCGGTAGAACGGGACGGAGTACGTCGCCCCGAAGGCGACCGCGACCAACGTCCGGCCGTTGACGCTGACCCTCGCGCGACGACCGTCGGCGTCGTGGGAGACCCCGCGCCAGGGCTTGTGCCGCACCTTCTGGAGCACCAGCCGCAGCGCCGACCGGAACGAGCGGCCCCCGGCCCGGCAGGCCGAGGAGCGGTGTGCAGGCAACGTCGAACGCGTGCCGCATCGCGGGGCTCTGGGTCGGGTAGTACGCCGACTCGCCGTACGTCGGGTAGGCGCTGTCGAGGACCAGGCTGCGCACCTGCGCGGGATGGCGACCGGTGAAGACCTGGGTGAAGAACGTGCCGTAGGAGTCGCCGTACAGGTCGACGGGGCCGAGCCCGAGCCGGGTGATCACCTCGGCGAGGTCGTCGGCGGAGCGAGCCGTCGTGTAGTCGTCGGCGCGGGCGCCCAGGGAGCGACCACACCGGCCGGCCGCCACGTGGTACTCGATCTTCAGGTCCTGGAGCGCGGGGCAGTTGATCGGCTGCGAGCGGCCGGTGCCGCGCTGGTCGACGAGCAGCAGGTTGCGGCGCTGGAGCAGCGGGCCGTACATCTGGGCGTACCAGGGGCCCGTCCCGGTCGTGCTGTAGCCGGGCCCGCCCTCGTGCGGGACCAGCGTGCCGATCGCCGGCTGTGCGGTGTTCCGGGCCGGGACGAACGCGAAGCCGACCCGCACGCGGCCCTGTCCGGGGCGGTTGGGGTCCCACAGCCGCAGGATCGAGCCGCACAGCGCGCGCGGCATCACGTCGCACCTGCGCAGCGTCAGCGAGCCGATCTGGGTCGGGCCCGCCCTCGCCACCGGGGCCGGTCCCGGAGCCGCTGACGCGGGCGTCGCGACCACCAGCCCGGCGGCCACGCAGGCCAGGACCGTCAGGACGCACGCCGCCCAGCGGCCCCGCCGGCTCACGCCTGGAACCGTCCCGCGGCGTACGCGCGACCGATCCGGGTGACGAAGTCGGCGACCGCGTCCTCCTTCGGGGCGAACGGCCCGGGGCGGAAGTGGGGACTGGCGAGACCGCGCTGCACGGACTCGCAGGCAGCCCAGTCCTGCTTGTTGGTGATGTCCCAGAACTCGACGGCTCCGGCGGCGGTCGGGACGGACCCGTCGGGCGCAGGAGCGACGTACCAGGAGCACTCGACCCAGGTGCGACCAGGGGCGAGCGGGACGAGTCGGTGAGCCATCACGTAGTCAGGATGCGCCGAGACGAGCAGGTTCGGCAGGAGGTGGACGTACTCCACGCGTGTCGTGTCGACCTCGCCGAGGGGTGTCGCCGCCAGCTCACCGGTCATCGACATGGTCCTCATGCCGTCGCGGAGGAACATCGAGCCACCCACCCAGGACCCCGGGAGGTCGTAGTTGTCGCCGGAGTCCGGCGGGGTCACCTGGCACAGCTCGGGGTGGATCAGCGGGCAGTGGTAGCACTCGTGGTAGTTCTCCCCGATCACCTTCCAGTTGGCCGCGACCTCGTAGCTGTGCCGGTCGGCGAGCACGAGGTCCTCGCACCGGTACGGCGCCACGATCAGCTCGAGGTCACCCACGTGCTCGGCGAAGGACGGTACGTCGGGGTGGCCCACCGGGTTGACCGCGTGCCCGAACACCCAGCCGTGCCAGAGGGTCACCGGGAGCTCCACGAGCGAGTGGTCCTCCTCGTCGAAGCCCTCGACCTCCTGGAACCCACGGGCGCCCCGGAGCGAGCCCTCGAGGTCGTAGCTCCACGCGTGGTAGGGGCACACGATGCGGCGTCGCTGGGAGGTCTCGCCCTCCCCGAGCAGCTCGTGGCCACGGTGCCGGCAGGTGTTCGCGAACATCCGCAGCTCGTCGCCGTCGCGCACGAGCAGGGCAGGGACGTCGCCGACCATGACCGCCTGCTGGGTGAGGCCCCCACGGTCCCGGGGCGGGAACAGGTCGACCAGCCGTCCGAGGCAGGTCCAGCTGCCCGCGAGCAGGTGGCGCTTCTCCCAGGCGAGGACGTCGGGCGAGGTGTAGGCCTCGGCCGGCAGCATCCGCTCCGGCTCACCGGTCGGCGGGATCACCTCACGGACTGCGGCCAGCGGGTCGGCGTACGTCTCGGTCATGGGCCTGTCACCTCCGGTCGGGGACCTATGCTGCGCGACATGGGAGCGATGGTGGGACGCGCGTGACCCGCAGGGGCCGCCGCACCGTGGAGGTACGCCGCGAGGAGATCCTCACGGCGACCACCGACCTGCTCGACCGCATCGGGCTCTCGGCGATCCGGGTCGCCGACGTGGCCGAGGAGCTGGGCGTGAGCCCGGGGCTGGTCTTCTACCACTTCGGGACCAAGGACACGCTCGTCGCGGAGGCCTTCGCCCACGCGGTCGACCGTGACCTGGACCGCCTCGACCACGCGGTCGCGCGCGGCACCGATCCCACCGACCGGCTGCGTCGGGTGCTGCGGAACTACGGTCCGACCGGCACCGCTGCCGGCTGGCGCCTCTGGATCGACGCCTGGGCCCTTGCCCAGCGCGAGCCGGTGATCCGACGGGTGCTGCGCCGGCTCGACCACCGCTGGCAGGCCGCGCTGCTCGAGGTCGTGGAGCAGGGAGTGGCCGAAGACGTGTTCACCTGCCCGGACCCGACGGCGTCCGTGGCCCGGGTCTCGGCGCTGCTGGACGGGTTGTCCGTCGCGACGCTGGTCTACCGCAGCGTGACGCGCGCCCAGCTGCGCGAGTGGGTCGCCGCTGCGGTCGCGCGCGAGCTCGGTCTGGAGGGCCAGGAGCTGCTCTGAGGTCATCTCACACCAACCAGTGGGCCTGGTAGTCGGGATCGGTCAGCGCGGGGCGGTCCAGCCGGAACTGCGTCAGGTCCGTGGTCGTCGTGCCCTCGGTGGCGAGGTCGGCGAGCAGCCGGCCGAAGGTCGGCGCGAACTTGAACCCGTGGGCAGCGCCCAGGCCGACCACGACCGACTCGTGCCCGGGCACCGGGGAGATCACGAAGTCGCGGTCGGGGGTCAGGGTGTACTGGCAGCGCAGTGATCGCGTCGGTGCGCCGCTGCCGGGCAGGATGCGGTGCATGTGCTCGGCCAGCCGGGCCTGCATCCCCGGGTCGGTCTCCGAGCCGCGCGCGTCCGGGTCGACGACGGGTCCCCCGCAGTCCTGGGCGGCCTTGACGGTGGGCTCGCCGTACGACGGGAAGCCGTAGTACGACGGGTCGTCCATCCAGATCCAGAGCGGCAGCTGACCCTGGGCGAACGGCGCGGGATCGGGCGGTTCGAAGTACGTGACCTGCTCGAGGGTCACCTCCATCGGCACCTGCACGTCGAGCCCGGCCAGGACGTCGTTGGCCCAGGCGTCGGCGCACACGACGAGACCACCGCAGTGCAGCAACCCGTGCGCGGTCTCGACCTCGAGGCCGGCCTCGCCGAGGTCGCGTACGGCGAGCACCTGGGTCAGCTCGCGCAGCTCGGCACCGTGGCGCCGCGCCTGGTCCTGCATCACCTTGGTCCCGCGCGCCGCGGGGACGATCGCCGCGTTCGCCTGGTGCAGCGCCACGAGGCCGTCGGGCAACCGGAACTGCGGCCAGCGGTCCATCACGGTGGCCGCGTCGAGCAGGTCGTAGCTGATGCCGACCGCGTCGAGCGACTCGGTGTAGTCGACCGGGCTGATCGCCGGCTCGGGCGGGAACAGGTCGAGGCCTCCGACGACGTCGACGAGGCTGGTGCCCGCGTCCCGCTCGAGGCGCGCCCAGTCGCCGTACGCCTCCTGGGTGAGCCGGACGTAGTCGGGCGTGTGGTAGCTGTGCCGCAGGATCCGGCTGGTGTCGTGGCTGGCGCCCCACGAGTGGCCCAGGCCGAATCGCTCGAGGCCCACGACGCGGTGACCGCTGCGGGCGAGCTCCATGCACGTGGCGCTGCCGAGGGCGCCCAGGCCCACGACGACGAAGTCGGCGCGCTCGGCGCTTCTCATGGCTTCTCCTCGAGCAGCGGCAGCAGCCAGCGACGGATGTCGAGGCTGTCGTCCTCCATCGGTGCGAACCAGCCGTGGCGGTAGGCGCGCGAGGACATCCCTCGCTGCACCGACTCGCACACCGCCCAGTCCTGCCGGTTGACCAGGTCCCACAGCTCGGCGGCGTCGCTGGGGTCGAAGCCGTCGGACGCGGCCTCGTCGGCGGCGAACAGCAGCGAGCAGGTCACCCAGGTGCGGTCGACGCCCTGGGGCTTGAGCACGAACGCAGCGACGTGGTCGGCCGAGGCCGAGAGCATCAGGTTGGGGTAGACGAGGTCACCCTTGTGCCGGGTCCGCTCCTCCTCGGTGAGCCCAGGGAGGGTGGCCCGGGTCGTGGTCCCGGTCGGGGTGAACGTCCAGGTGCCCTCGCGGTGCGGCACTCCCCCGTCCCAGTCGAGCTCGGTCCCGCCACCCGCGAAAGCAGGGACGAGCCGGCACAGCTCGGGGTGCACCGGACCGCAGTGGTAGCACTCGTTGTAGTTCTCGAGCAGGACCTTGTAGTTGGCCTCGACCTCATAGGTCAGCGCCACGCCGGTGACCAGCGACTGCACGTCGTAGTTGGCGAGCGTCCTCCCCACCTGTGCAACGGCCTCGCCGATCGGGGTCGCTCGCTCCGGTGAGAGGTGCGCGAAGACGAACCCGCCCCAGGTCTCCACCGCCACCGGGTGCAGCCGGAAGTCGTCGAGCTCGTCGTCCTCGAGGTCCGCGTGCGGGGCGCGGAGCAGCCGTCCGTCGAGCCCGTAGGTCCACGAGTGGTAGGGACACCGCAGCGCCGACGCAGCGCAGGCGACCGGCGGGTGGCTCTCCTCGTCGGCCACGGGCAGCAGCTGCGAGCCCCGGTGGCGGCAGACGTTGTAGGCCCCGTGCAGGCGTCCCTGCTGGTCGCTGGAGACCAGGATCGACTCCCCCACCACGTCGACGACCACGACCTGGTTCGGCGTCGCCAGACCCAGGTCGTCGATGCGACCGAGGCAGAACCACTGCGCGAAGAGCACGCTCTCGCGCTCGACCTGCCAGGTCGCCTGGTCGACGTACATCTCCCGCGGCAGCGCCGCCTGCAGAGAGCCCTGGGCCATGGCGCCTCCTCGATGCTTACTGACTCGCCAGTCAGTAGGAGCATCGTGACACGGCAAGCCGCCCCGACGCCAGACGTGGTCAGTGCGCGTGTCTGGCACGGCAGTCACTGGCTCTCGGCGTACCAGACGTCGCGCACGGAACGGCGCATCGCGGCCGCCTGCCTGGCCTGGGCAGCGATGCCGACGATGCTCAGCACGACGAGCGTGAGGTACCAGCCCCAGCCGTCCTCCACCGCGTCCGCGAACGCGGACTGCGTGAAGTCGCCGGAGTTGAGCGAGCCCACCAGCAGCATCAGACCGCCGACCACGCCGATGGCTCCGGCGACGGAGCTGAAGATGACGAGCACGATCATCGGCATGTTCGCGAAGACCGACGCGAGGCCGAAGACGGCGCCGACCACCACGCCGACCAGGACCGCCAGCCAGTTCCAGTCGATGCCGATGGCGACGACGAAGCCCGCGCCGATCGCGAAGCCGAAGGCAGCCATGGCGAGCACGACCGCGACCGCGTAGTACAGGTACGCGAGGACCGCAAAGACCAGGGCGAACACCACTCCCAGGACCCAGCCGAGCACGGTGCCGAGGAAGCGCTCGTCGGCGAACCCGGCGACCAGCCCCGCGCCGAAGGCGAAGCCGGCGAACAGGCCCCAGATGGGCAGCACCAGGCGCAGCACGAGCTGACCTGCGAAGAGCATGACGGCTCCGGCGAGGATCGCGAGGAGTCCCAGGATGATGTCGGCCATGGCCTGAATGTAGGTCTCGACGAGCCTGTTGCCCGTCGCGACACGTGGTGATCTTCAGACGTGCGCGGCGCGGGACTCTCAGGTGCTCGAGAATTGCATGGGACACGATTCGCCGGCACGGTGTCCTGCAGTGACGGTGTCTGTGCCGCGATCTGACGGCCTGGTGGCACTGCCGCAATACGTGGGTGCACGGGCTTCCCGTGGAGGACCCGATGACGACGGTGGAGACGGCCACGGTCAGGGTGACTGGTTCCGCCCCGCTCGGTCGCGCCCCCGGCGCGGCATGACGACTTTCCACCGCGGAACGAGCAAGAACACCTGCATGGCCGAGCGGCGATCGCGGCATGTCAGTGCGATCGGCGGTGGTCGAGAATGGCGCTCACTCGACCAGTCTGGACCTCGCCGCACACCTCGCAGACGTAACGATTCACACCCACGCGGTGCAGTCCTCGGGGTCGGTGATTCGAGGGACAGTCGAGATTGGTACACCATTCGCTGCCCACCGTTGATGCTCCAGTTGCTACAACGTCTGGATCTTCGTGGGCCGGGTCGATCGGTTCGCGCCCCTCGACCACCAAGGCACCGCAGTCCTCACATGGATGGTCTGTCGCACGCTCGGGGGCTTCCGCCACCGCGCCAGAGTAGTCGTCTCGTCTATCCAGGAAGCGAGAGTTTTAGGATCCCCTGATCCCGGGCGCGCGCGATCAGCGGCAGACGCGGATACTCCGATGCATTCGGACCCCGGCCGACCCCCCTGCAGGGTCCATCCGCATCGCACTATCGGGTTGGACTGGATAGTCCCGAGCAGACGGACCTCGGAAACGCTCTCGGAAGGGTCCGTTCACACGGGACTATGGGGTACGACGAGGTCACCGCGACTCGTTCGCGGACGGTTCAGCCCGGCTTCTGTATCCGGTCGGCACGACAACCCGAGCCGACGTCACCCCCGAGCACTTCGTGCTTTCCACGCCACATCGCACCCTGCAGGTCCCGTGGACCGGCTATCGCGCGCGACGGTTCCAAACCCGGACCGTGTCACTCCAGCGCAGTCGACGCCGCCCCCTGGCTACGCAGGTCTTGCCACGCGGGCTGTTCACGCTGGATGCCCCCCACGAGCTGGAGAAGGCCGTGCCCCGCACGTTCTGAGCACCGTCTCATTCGGCGTTTCCGACGCGGCCGGCGCAGCGGCGTGCACGCGCGAGCGGATCGCGGCATGAGCGGACGTTCGGAGGTGGGCATGGCCATCTCCGCGGGCAAGGCGCATGATGGGTAAGCAGTCGGTAGCTGAGAAATTCAGCGAGGGAGACGGCCATGGTCATCGTCGGAATCATCGTGGGGACGCTAGTCGTGGTTTTCGGAGTGGCCATCGCCTACGACTTGAGATCTCGTCGTCATCGCGCCTTGTCCGCAAACTTCGCCGAGGCCGGGCGGACAACCTCGCGCCGTGCGGCACGCGACCAGAAGGCCGCAGAGGCCCGTAGCCGTCCAAGCCAAGTCAGCGGTCCCCCGAGCGGGCAGGGCGGGCCCAGCCTCGGGCCCTGAGAGGGTTCGGCACCAAGTCCGCGTCGACCTGTCCTAGTAGGTTCGCCAGGGCGCACCGTGCATGGCTGGATTTTCATTCCGGCGACTGCGCGAAATCGCGGTACGTGAGGGGCGGTCTAACGGTCGAGCCTCAGCGACGTTGTAGCCACATCTGGGCCGTCGTGGCCATCGTCGAGACCTTGGCCGCCACGAATACACACCCCACAATGAGGCCGATTAGAGCCACTTTCTCGACAGCGCCGGTCTCCGAAGAAGCGAGGCCGATCACGAACGAGACGGTGAAGAACGCAAGAAGAAGGACGAGTAGCACTCTCGCCAGACGCACCAAGGTGATCACCTTGTCAAGGTACGCCTGGGAGGCGACCCGAGGAAGGTCCAGCGCCGTCCGCTCATTGGCATGACCGAGCGGATCGAGGCAGACCCAGTCGTCCTCCGCTGGCAGGAGGCGACATACCTTCGGTGGGGCCCTCCTAGCGGCGCTTGATCGTCGCCTTCGCGAGGAGCTTGCGGCTGAGCAGGTTGCCGTTGCGGTCCTCGACAAACACGCGCACAGAGATCCGCCCCATGGTCAGGCCCTTGGTGAGGACGCTCCAGGTGCCGTTGTCGCGTTGCGCGGCCTGCGTGCCGGGAGGTCCGAACGTGCGGTGGGTGGACCACTCGGTGCGCGCACCCTTGCGCCACCTGTTGCGGTAGCCGGTGTAGATCCACCACCAGCCGCGCCGCTTCTGCAGGACGACGACCTGGACGTAGTTCAGACCAATCCCGCTGTCGTACGCGACTCCGCGCATCACCCGCCACGCGGACTTGTGGTGGCGCAGGCGCGGCTTGGCCTTCGGTGAGGTGAGTCGTGCAGTCGGTGCGGTCTCATCGGCCAGGACTCGCAGCGGGCCGATCATGTAGGTGGTGGTGTGACCGTCCTCGTCGGTCAGCCGGACCTCCGGGTGGAAGGTCCCGGCCCGGTCATAGGAAACGAAGCAGACCATGCCGTACGACGTCTCTCCGGCCGGGGCAGGGGTGTAGCACGGCAGGGTCACAGCTGCCCGACCGTCGCCTGGCACGATCTGCGTGACCAAATCCTCGGGTGCGGTCTCGTCGTCGGCCAGACTGATCCGGCGGATGTCGAACGACGCGTAGGGATCGCTGTCGTCGTTGGGGTTGTAGAGCAGGTACCTCGAGGGCTGCACCGGGGTGAATGAGCCAGTCGGATACGTGGGATCCGCCGCGTGCGCCGCTGCGCCGACATCGAGGATCAGGAGCGCACCGAGGGCTGCGATGGCGATCAGGCGGCGTCCGTTCATTTTCACCACCATGTCACGGTCACGGATGCTCGACTCATCCCTGAGCTTGCGCCAGGGCGGGTAGCCGGATGCGATCAGGTGTGAGGCTGACGAGTTCGGTGTGTCCGCGCACTTCAGCAAGATCGGCCGGCAGACGACAGGCACCAGATCCGCCTCCGGCAGAGCTTCGACGAACACGAAAACGCCCAGGGTTCGGCCAGCCGCAACAACCGCTCATTGGCATGTGCGGACTATGGGCAGATCGAGCTCGCGATCGGACTACATATCCGATCGGATGAAGCGCCACCTGGCCGACGACTACTACGTGTGCGGGGCCACCAGCAGTACCTAGAAAAATGCGTGTTCGGGTACCGCTGCCATTCGACGACGGGAGTTTCGGTCCCACGGGACTGACGCGGGACGCGGTAAGGCCGAGGACCAGTCCTGCCGCTTACCGGGAGTGCCCCGCTATCGGACCCGTTCGGGTGTTGCCCTAGCCAGCCAATGCAACCAAGGGCACACTCAGGTCCGGGAGGTGGCGGCAATGCTCACGCGGATACCGACGGTCTCGACGGTCACCGTCCGAGTGCTCCGTCTGGTGCTGCTCCTCGTGGTCATGGTTGCCACGAGCGTCGTGGCGAGTGCAGGCGCTGCCCAGGCACGGGCCCACATCCGGCCTGATCCCCATGGCGACATGTCCCGGATCGGCGAGGACAACGAGGTCGTGGCGGTTCCGCAACAAGTGAACGGCGACATCACGCGCACCGTGTTCCGTCACAGGCAGCACCGGGTCCGGATCCGCATCGGGTTCGCTGCCCTCCAGCGCACGTTCGAATCGATGTACGTGACCGCCGCCATGCAGACGAACAAGGGCCGATTGCGTGAGGCCGTGGCTGCCGTCGACCACCATGACCCCGCGGAAGGCGGGTGGAGGGGGAATTTGTTCTTGCGCAACGGCGTGCGCTGCTCCTCACTCCACCACTCCTTCGACTACACCCACGATGTGCTCATCATCGGTGTCCCGCGGCGCTGTTTGGGCAACCCGAGATGGGTTCGCATCTCGGTGGTCGTCTTGCTCTACCCGCGGCAGCCTGCGAGACCAAAGTTCTACAGGATGGTGGACAACGCTCTGCGGGGCGCAGCTGATGCGACGCAGCCGCCGCCGTTATCGCCGCCGATCTTTCGCGGGTGAAGCACGCGGGCTTGCCTGACTGCGACGGCTGCCCTCGCGGCCGGGCTCGTGTCGATGACCCAGAACAATCCCCGCACGTCTCTTGGGGATGGCTGTCGGCGGATGCAACGCGCTGACCTGCGCAGATGCCTGATGAAACGTTGTCCACCGTTGGTTGCAGCCGGTTGTGTTGCGGACTCCCTGCGGACCGGCACGAGGCGGCCTGGTGCCGCGATCGCCTATACCTAGCGCCAGCGGGCCATCTACTCTCACGGCCTCATGGCGAGTTGTCCGTCCGCTCATCCTCGGCGGGAAGCTCGCCCTCGACCCGCAGATCTGATGCGTCGATCTCGGCGACGTTCGGTGCGAAGACACCAGTCAGGTGAGGGTCCGTCGTCGGCGATGCAGGTTCGACGGTGGTCATGGTCGTGTTCTCCCTGGTGACGAGGCCAGATGGTTCCTTGTGGTGATCTCTCGACACTGCACCTCACTCATCGCCAGCGCAATGGCTGAGCATGGCGACCTCATCGAACCGGTCAGCGGCGCAAGCAACCCAAAGCGTCCGCTCATCGCCGCGATGCGGGCGCGGGCCAAACACCCGGCGACGCGGATGAACGTCCGGATCTGCCGCGATCCGCACGGTCATGCCGAGATGCGGGCGCATCATCCCTGCGCAGATCGGCAGGCCCGGGCTCGCCTTCACCGGGTCGAACCCGTGGGTGGTCCTGGTGGCCAAGAGGCTGCGTTTGCTGGTCGCGCCCGGAGTTCCGGTAAGCCGTCCGCCGGGACTCCTCTGGCGTTCCCGAGTGTGCAGGGCCATAGTCGATGGTGCGTCACCACATCTGCACCGGTCGAGAGGGAGCGGTGTCATGGGAGCGAGGAAGCGTGCGGTGATCGGAGGCGGACGTCTGGTCACGGTCGTGGTGGCGTCGGCTGTCCTGCTGGGCTGCTCGTCACCGTCGCAGCCGCCCGCCGAGCCCGGGACGACGGGGACCATCACGCGAGTGGGAGACGACTTCCTGGAGCTCCACGGCGACGACATCTTCGGCGATGTCGCCGCGGGAGGCGGCTCAGTGTGGGTGGCCACCCTCGAGGGCTTGATCCAGGTCGATCCGGCGACCATGGACGCGAAGTGGCACACCGGCCTCGCCCCGGGCAAGAAGATCGTCTACGCCTTCGACAGTGTGTGGGTCGGAGGCCCGACCGGCGTCGTCCGAGTCGACCCGACGTCTCTGGATGAGGTCGCGAACGCTGCCGATTGGCCGAGCCGGAAGGGATCACTGCGGACGAGGACAGCATCTGGGCCAGTCAGCACGACTCGCGGGAGGTGCTGCGGATCGACCCGCGAACTGACGAGGTCGTAGAGACGATCGACGTGGCACCCCCCTCTGGCGAGCCAGGGGGAAAGCCGATGGGCCCCTCCGTCGTCGACGGCGAGATCTGGGTCGCGATGGGCCTCGCCTCCGAGGTGGTGCTCATCGACGCCAGGGGCAAGGTGACCAGGGTCGCCCTGGATCGGGAGGTGCTCACACCCGCCGTCGCCACCGCGGAAGCGATCTGGTTCAGCACGTGAGCAGGACCGCATTGTCACCCGGATCGACCGCGCCACCGGGGAGGTCACCAGCGCGGAGCTGCCCGATTCCGCAGTGGCTCCAACAGGGGTGGTGGGCCGGGGCATCGTCGTCGACGACACTCTCTGGTTCCCGACCTCGGACGGGACCATGGTGGCCATCGACCCCCTGACGTTCGACGTCCTCGGCACCGTCCCGTTGCAGGGCTCGATACCGCGCAGGGCCATCGAGTACGACGAGCGCGGTGTGGCTCGTCAGCGAGTTCGACGGCAGCCTCGAGCGGATCCCGCTGGAGCGTCTCGCCGAAGGGCTGGCCGCAAGAGGTTGAGCACCCGGCAGCGGAAGATCTGGTCATGGACTCAGTGGAGGACGTTCGCTACGACGGCACGTACGAGCCTGTGCCGGACACCGAGGGTGCCGCTCAACGTCTCGAGGAAGGGACCTCGTCACCCGTCGTGGACGAGGCGCGGAGGTTTGGCTACGTCCCGCTGCGCGAACTCACCGGCGTAGGCAGTGAGCTCGGGCCGTTGTGGCCGACACAGCACCGGCAGTGGTGCGAGGACCTCGGGCCCGAACTCGGAGAGGACGAGAACGACGAGGAACTCGACCGTTGGCTGGTGCGGTCGCCGTGGCCGGCTCTGTCGCCCCCGCAGGTACTCATCGTGCTGTGGCGGTGGGTGGAGCGTGACCCTTACCCCCACGAACGAGCGCGGTGGGCAGTAAGGGTCGAAGAGGCGCTGAGCTGGGACGAGGCCACAGCACTAGGGCTCCTCGACACGGAGTAGTCGCGAGGTCCCAAGCGGACACTGTCTGCGGCAGATCCGGACGTTGGTAGCGCGCCTCAGCATTGTTGTGTGTGTGGCGCTGTGGTGGTCAGTCGTCCGCCGGGCCCGTCGTCAGTACCAGCCGACGCGCTGGGAGTGTTCCCATGCGCCCTGGGGGTTGTCGTAGCGCGCGGCGATGTAGGCCAGCCCCCAGGTGATCTGGGTCTCCGGGTTGGTGCGCCAGTCGGGAGCGACGTCCGCCATCTTCGAGCCCGGCAGCGACTGCGGGATGCCATAGGCGCCTGAGGAGGCGTTCTCTGCCAGGTGGTTCCAGCCGGACTCGCGCTGCCACAACGCGTCGAGGTACTGCCACTGGTCGGCCGCAAAGCCGAACTGGAGCATCAAGTGATATCCGAGCCCGCGGTTGGAGTCGGGGTCGACGTCGGTGGGCAGCACCTCGGGAGAGCCGCTGGCCATGGATGCGGCGATGCGCTCCGCGCGCTTGGCAAGCTGCTGCATGATGACGCGGCGCGGCACGCGGGCGGCGGCGCCGGTGCGCTGGACCGGAGCCTTCGTACTCGTCGGGGTCGGTGCCTCGGTGGTCTCGCGTCGGCTCGTCGGACCGCGCGGTGGGCGCCTCGGACGACGTCGGCTCGAGCGGTGCGCAACCAGTGGCCAGAAGCACGACGGTCAGTAGCGCGACGATCCTCACGGCTGTCCGCCTGGCACCCCTCGATACCTGCCGGTGTGTTGGCGCCGATGCCATGGTCGCCACTCCGTGCCTGCCTTCACCAGCACAGGGTGGCATGGCGCCGTTGATCTGCGCACCGAACATCCGGATCTCGGCATGACCGGACGCGAGAGGTAGCACAATCGCCAACATGCTGCTCCTGTGCGGCCACGCTCCACCCGACAGCTGAGCTCCCCGCGGTTCTAGCCCGAGCCCCGCAAGGCAGCATCGAGGTGGCACGCCACCCGGTGGTCGCCCGTGGCCGGCAGCGGCTCCAGCGCCTCGGTGCGGCACTTGTCGGCGACCCCGGCCCGCTCCGCGCTGCCGTCGGCGAGGGCCGGGCAGCGGGGGTGGAACCGGCAACCGCCGGGGATGCGCGTGGGGTCCGGGATCTCGCCGGTGAGTACGACGGGCTCGAGCCGCTCCATCTCCGGTACGACGGACAGCAGTGCCTGGGTGTAGGGGTGACGCGGTCGCTCGAGCACCTCCTCGGTCGTGCCGCACTCGACGACCCGGCCGAGGTACATCACCGCGATCCGGTCGGCGATGTTCCAGGCCAGCCCGAGGTCGTGGGTGACCACGACGATCCCGACACCGAGCTCTTCGCGGAGCCGGAGCAGCAGCGCGAGGATCTCGCCACGGATGGAGGCGTCCAGCGACGACACCGGCTCGTCGGCGATGAGCAGCTGCGGTCGGAGGGCCAGCGCCCCGGCGATCAGCACGCGCTGCTTCTGCCCGCCGGACAGCTCGTGCGGGTACCGCAGGAAGAACCGCTCGGGCGGGCGCATGCCGGCCTCGGCGAGCGCTTCGGAGACGAGGTCGACCTCGCTCCTGCCGGAGCCGTCGGCCGCCACCCGCTTGTGCAGCCTGATGCCCTCGGCCACCGACTCGTAGATGTTCTGGCGCGGGTTCAGCGAGCCCGCGGCGTCCTGGAGCACCATCTGGACCTGGCTGCGGAAGCTCCGCAGCGCGCGGATCGAGTAGTCCAGCGGCTTGCCCTCGATCCGCACCTCCCCGTGGCTCGGCCGCTGCAGTCCCATCAGGGTGCGCGCCAGCGTGGTCTTGCCCGAGCCCGACTCCCCCACCAGGGCCACGATCTCTCCGCGGCCGACCGCGAGGTCGGCCCCGTCGAGGGCCCGGGCCACGTGCCCACCGCGAGTCAGGAAGTCGACGTAGACATCGGTCGCCTCGATGAGAGGCCCCGCGGGCGTGGTCACAGCTCCCCCACCCTCACGCAGGCGGCGGTCCGGCCGGTGCCGACCTGGAGCAGCGGCGGCTCCGCCTGGCGGCAGATGTCGGCTGCGTGCGGGCAGCGCGGGGCGAACGAGCACCCCTCCGGCAGGTCGCGCGGGTCCGGCGGGTCGCCGGCCAGACCAGCGGGGGCGTAGCGGGCCGCCGGGTCGCCGATCAGCGGGAACGCGTCGGACAGCGCGCGGCTGTAGGGGTGCTTCGGGTCGGTGAACACCTCGTTCGCGCCACCGGTCTCGACCACGCGTCCGGCGTACATCACCACGACGCGGTCGCACACGTCACCCAGCACCGAGAGGTCGTGGCTGATGATCAGCAGGCCCACGCCGAGGTCGTGCACCAGCCCGGCCAGGAGGTCGAGGATCTGCGCCTGGACCATCACGTCGAGCGCCGTCGTGGGCTCGTCGGCGACGATCAGGGACGGCCGGCAGGCCAGCGCCATCGCGATCATCACCCGCTGCTTCTGCCCGCCGGACAGCTGGTGCGGGTAGGACCGGCTGCGACCCTCCGACAGCCCCACCTGCTCGAGCAGCTCGGTCACGCGCCCGTCGACGTCGGAGTCGGAGAGACCCGGCTCGTGCAGCCGGATCGGCTCCGCGATCTGGTCGCCCACGCGGTACACCGGGTTGAGCGAGTGCAAGGCCCCTTGGAAGACGATCGAGGCGTCCGCCCACCGCAGGGCGCGCAACGGGCCCCAGCCCATCGTGAGCACGTCCTCGTCCAGGACCCGCACCTCGCCCGTGACGGTCGCGTCGCGGGGCTGGAGCCGCAGGACGGTGCTGGCCAGCGTCGACTTGCCGCAGCCCGACTCCCCCGCGACCCCGACGATCTCGCCCTTGCCCACCACCAGGTCGACACCTCGTACGGCGGGCAAGGGACCCTCCGAGGTCCGGTAGGCCACCGTCAGCCCACGTACGTCGAGCAGGCCGGTGCTGGTCGAGGCGGTCATGTCACCGCCTCCGCAGTCGGGGGTTGAAGGTCTCCTCGAGGGCGTTGCCGACGAGGTTGAACGAGAGGACCACGGCGACCACGCACAGTCCGGGCGGGATGATGAACCACCAGGCGCCGGTCGTCATGGCACCGACGCCGAACGCGTCGTCGAGCATGGATCCCCAGGAGACGCGGGTCGGGTCGCCGAGGCCGAGGAAGCTCAGCGTGGTCTCGGTGAGGATCGCGATCGACACCGTGAGCGTGGTGTTCGCGAAGACCATCGGCATCACGTTGGGCAGGATGTGCCGGGACATCTGGTGCCATCGCCCGGCCCCCAGCGCGCGGGCGCGCTCGAGGTAGGGCCGTTCCTTGACGGAGAGCGTCTGGCTACGGATCAACAGGGCCGTGCTGGGCCAGCTGGTGATGCCGATGACCAGGATGATGTTGAGCAGCGACCGGCCGAGCACCGCCGCCATCACCAGCGCGAGGAGCAGGAACGGCAGCACCAGGAACCACTCGGTCAACCGGTAGAGGAACCGGGCCGGCCACCCTTCGAAGAAGCCCGACATCAGGCCGATCAGGGTGCCGATCACCATCGAGATGGCCGTCGCCAGCAGCCCCACGAACAGGGAGATGCGCGTCCCCCAGATGCACAGGCTCAGCACCGATCGTCCGGCGTCGTCGGTGCCGAGCCAGTACTCGCTGGACGGTGGTTCGAGCACCCCGCCGGTCGCCTTGGTGACCTCGATGCTGTCCGGGTGCGCGAGCAGCGGCGCGAAGATCGCCACCAGCACGAAGACGACCAGGATGCCGAGGCCGACGACGCCGGACCGGTGCTGACGGAACATCCCCCAGTTCTGGCGGAAGGCCTGGCGCCGGCGCCGCCGCGTGATCTGCCGGGGAGTGAGGGAGCCGCTCATGTCCGCACCCGCGGGTCGAGGAGTCCGTAGACCAGGTTGGCGACGAGGTTGGCGAGGATCACCGCGGCCGACGCGATCAGGAAGGTGCCCTGCAGCACCCAGAAGTCCGGCAGGTCGAGCGCCTCGGCAGAGAGCAGCCCGAGGCCGGGTATGGAGAAGACCGTCTCGATGGTGATCGCCCCCGAGACCACGAAGCCGATGTTGAGCGCGATCACCGTGGTGGTCGGCAGCAGCGCGTTGCGCACGGCGTGCTTGTTGCGCACGTCGACGTCGCGCAGGCCCTTGGCGCGCGCCGTGACCAGGTAGTCCTCGCCCAGCTCGTCGAGCAGCGAGGACCGCATGATCAGCGAGTAGTCAGCCAGATAGGCGAGCGTCAGCGTGATCACCGGCAAGGTCAGGTGCCAGGCCGTGTCCACGACGTACTCGAAGGTGCCCGGTTCGACGTCCGTCGAGTGCAGGCCGCCGGTCGGGAAGATCCCCACGAACGGGCCCAGCCCCACCGCGAACGCGGCGATCAGCAGCAGGCCGAGCCACCACTCCGGCATCGAGTAGAGCGTCAGCGTCGAGGAGGTCGTGAACTTGTCGGCCTTCTTGCCGCGGTTCCAGCCGCTGATGATGCCGAGGTAGACCCCGATCAGGGTCGCGAGCAGCGTCGAGCAGCCCACGAGGAGCAGCGTCGGCCAGATCCGGTCGGCGATCAGCTCGGCCACCGGGGTCCGGTAGCGCAGCGAGATGCCGAGCTCGCCGGTGAAGGTGTTCTTCAGGAAGATGAAGAACTGCTCCAGGGTGCTCTTGTCGAGGCCGTAGACGCGCTTGAACGTCTCGAGCTGCTCCTCGGTCCGGAACCGCCCGCGCCCCAGGGTCCGGGCCGGGTCGCCGGGGAGCACGCGGAACAGCAGGAAGTTCAGGATCAGGACGAAGATCAGGCTCCCGAGAGCCCCGACGAGCTTCGCGCCGACGTAGCGGC
Organism: uncultured Actinomycetota bacterium; assembly: GCA_963722835.1. Classification (GTDB taxonomy): domain Bacteria; phylum Actinomycetota; class Actinomycetes; order Propionibacteriales; family Nocardioidaceae; genus Marmoricola. The sequence continues at coordinate 245,394 of CAVROK010000009.1, read as the reverse complement.
CGTAGCTCCGTCTCTTCGCGACCGGCGGCGGAGCAGCCGCCGTGACCAGGGTGGTCACGCCTGGACCACTCGACTCACTCGCGCTCGCCGGCGGTCGCCCGTCGCCGGAAGGCCACGATGCCGCCACCTGCCGCGACCAGGACCAGCAGCACGGCGCCGCCGATCAGCACGACGTTGGAGCCTCCCTCGTCCGACGACTCCGCTGACGACGCGCTGTTCGCCCCCACCGCCCGGGCCACACCGTCGCAGTCGCCGGCGTCCTCGGTCGGACGCAGCAGGCTGTAGTTGGCGGCGCCGTACTGCATCACCAGCACGCCGTCCGGCTTCGGCTGCGGCACGAAGCAGGCGAACCTGTCGCTGCGGTAGGCCTGGCCGTCCGAGGTGTAGGCGAGGACGAGGTACGGCGACTCCTCGAACAGCATCTGCTGCATCTCGCGGATCTGCTCGACCCGCTTGTCGTGGTCCATCTCGCTGCTCTGCGCGGTCATCAGCGCGTCGTACTCGGGGTTGCAGTACCACGAGTCGTTGGCGTTCCCCCGCTGGCCGCAGGTGAACACGTCGAGGATGGACGACGGGTCGGGCTCCATGTACCAGCCCCAGTGGAAGATGTCGTACTCGCCGTCGAGGATGTTGTTGGTCAGGCGGTTGCTCTCCCGCACCGTGACCTCGGCCTTGATGCCGAGCTCGCCGAACCACTCGGCGACGAAGTCCATGATCGTGGTGGAGTGCTTCTCCTCGGGTCGGGCGAAGAGCCGCAAGGTCCCGATCGGCTTGCCGTCGGGCATCGTGCGGAGCCCGTCCCCTCCCTTCTCGTAGCCCGCCTCGTCGAGCAGCTGGTTGGCCTTGTCCAGGTCGAAGCTGAAGGCCTCCTCCTCGGAGGGTTCCCAGCGGTAGTCGGGGTAGGCCACCGGCACGACCGAGTCGCCCTTCTTGGCGGAGCCCTGGTAGGCGGCCTCGAGCAGGCGGTCCTGGTCGATCGCGTAGCCGAGGGCGTGGCGGAACTTCGGGTCCTTGAGCGCCGGGTTGCCGTCACCGAGCGGCTTGTCCGTCTTGGGGTCGACCGCGCCGACGTTGAACCCCAGCTCCTCGAAGTACGGCGAGACGCCGTTCAGCGTGGTGATGCCCTCGCGCCCCTTGAGCGCATCGATCTGGACGGGCGTGATGTCGTGGATGAAGTCGACCTCGCCCTTGATCAGCGCCTGGACCATCGGGTCCTCGGCCTTGAACACCCGGATGATGACCTCGTCGACGTGTGGCTGCCTGCCCCAGTAGTTCGGGTTCTTCACGAACTTGTAGAGCGCGCCACCGGCCTTGCCCTCGGCGAGCTGGAACGGGCCGGTGCCGACGACCGGCTTGCCGTCGCTCGGCTCGGCCGGGTAGGTCGCCATCTCCTTCTCGCTGACGTCCTTCCAGATGTGCTCCGGGATGATCGGGATCGGCAGCAGCGGCAGCACCGCGTTGGCCTTCTTCAGCTTGAGCACCACGGTGGTGTCGTCGGGGGCGGTGGCCGACTCGACGTTGGTCAGGTAGGACCCGTAGAGCGCGCCTTCGCTGTCTCCGGTGAGGACCCGGTTGTAGGTGTAGGCGATGTCCGCGGCGGTGAACGGCTCGTCGTCCGACCACTTCACGCCCTCGCGGATCTTGAAGGTCCACGTCAGGCCGTCCTCGGAGTTCTCCCAGGACTCGGCCAGCGCGGGGACGGGCGACATGTCGTCGACGGAGTAGCCGACCATGTAGTCGTAGGTCAGCGCCCAGGCCTCGTAGGACGGCGCCTCGTAGCCCAGGAACGGGTTGAACGAGTCGACCTCGTTGAGCAGCCCGAGGGTGAACGTCACCTTCTCGTCCTCGGCCGCACCAGCAGGCTGGGCCGGCGCGAGCGACAGCATGCCGAGCATCAGTCCGAGCGCGGCGACCAGCCGGGTGAGAGTACGGTGCCCGCTGTGAGGTCCCCTGCTCCTGGTCCGCCGGTCGCGCCGGAGGTGCCGCACGAGCACACCGAGCACGGAGTCGTGCGACGCCGACCCCTACCACTGGATGGCCGAGCGTGAGTCGCCCGAGCTTCTGGCGTACCTCGCTGACGAACGTCGCTGGTACGAATCTGCCACCGGACATCTGAGCCCCCTCATAGACGCACTGCGGTCCGAGATGAAGAGCAGGTTGCCGGCTACTGATCGGTCAGTCAGTTGGCGACATCAGAGTCGTTACTACTACACGGTCACGCCGGCGGGAAGGGAGTACACGCAACTGTTGCGTGATTTCGACCTGCCGGAGAAGACCGGTCGCAGTCAGTTACTGCTGGATGCGAACCTCCTGGCCGACGATTCGGGCTACCTCGAGCTCGGGCTCAGCATGGTCAGCCCGGACGAGAACCTGCTCGCCTACTCGGTCGACCGGACCGGCGACGAGGTCTACGAGCTGCGGTTCCGCGACCTCGAGACCGGCGACGACCTGGCCGACGTGGTGCCGCGGTCCTACTACGGCGGCGCGTGGAGCGCCGACTCGGCGTACTTCTTCTACACGGTGCACGACGAGGCCTACCGCCCGTTCCAGGTCTGGCGGCACGCCCTCGGGACGTCGTACGACGCGGACGTGCTGGTGCTCGACGAGCCGGACGAGCGCTTCGACGTGATGGTGCGTGCGCACCCGGAGCGGTGGCCTGGTCGTTCTCTGGTCGGAGGGCCGGGACACCACCGAGGTCTGGGTGGTCGACACGCACCGACCGCTCGACCCGCCCCGGTCGGTCGGCGGCCGCCGCGCCGGGGTGGAGTACGACGCCGAGCACGCCGTGCTGCCCGACGGCAGCGACTGCCTCCTCCTCGTCACCAACGACGGCGCCGAGGAGTTCCGGCTCGCCCGGTGCCCCGTCCCCCGGGACGCCGACCAGGACCACACGGCCTGGGAGCCGGTCCGGCCCGAGGATCCGGCGGAGCGGCTCTACCGCGTCGACGCGTTCGCGACCCACGTCGTGCTCGGCTTCCGCTCCGAGGTCCGGCACCGGCTGCGCGTGCTGCCGGTGGACGCGCTCGACTCGGCCGGCTTCGTGATCGACCCCCGGTTCGAGGCCGGCTCCGTCGACCAGTCGCACAACGAGAGCTTCGACGCGACCGTCGTGACGGTGGTGGACGAGTCCTACCTGCACCCCCAGGTCTGGTCCGACGTCGACCTGCGCACCGGCGAGCGCACCGAGCGCCACCGGCGCGAGGCCCCGCACCACGACCCCACGCAGTACCTCGTCGAGACGCGGACCTTCCCCGCGCCCGACGGCACCCAGGTGCCCGCGACGCTCGTCCGCCACCGCGACACCCCGCTGGACGGCACCGCCCCCGCCCTGCTCTACGGGTACGGCGCCTACGAGGCCGTCGACGACCCGGCGTGGGACCCGGCCCTGCCGAGCCTGCTCGACCACGGCGTCGTCTTCGTGGCCACCCACATCCGCGGGGGCGGCGAGGGAGGCCGTCGCTGGTGGAACGAGGGCCACCTCGCGCACAAGCAGAACACCTTCTCCGACCACCTGGCCGTCGCGGACGGGATCGACGGTCTCGTCGACGGCACCCGGCTCGCCACCCGCGGGCTCAGTGCCGGCGGGCTCCTCCAGGGTGCCGTGCTCTCCCAGCGCCCGGAGCGGTGGCGCGCCGTCGTGGCCGAGGTGCCGTTCGTGGACGCCGTCACCACCATGTTCGACCCGACCATCCCGCTGACCGTGCCCGAGTGGGGCGAGTGGGGTGACCCGCGGCGCCCGGAGGACTTCGAGTGGCTGATGGCCTGGTCGCCGTACGACAACCTGCCGCCGGTCGGCACCCGCCCCGACCTGCTGGTCACCGGGGCGCTGCACGATCCGCGCGTGATGGTGCACGAGCCGGCCAAGTGGGTCGCGGCCCTGCGTGCCACGGACCCCGACTGGTCGCCGCGGTGCCTGTTCCGGGTCGAGACCGGAGCCGGCGCCCACGCCGGCCCCTCAGGGCGCTACGCCCGTCTCGACTACGAGGCGGAGGTCTGTGCCTGGGTGATCCACACGCTCGGCGCTACTGACTCGCGGATCAGTAAGAGATACGGTGGTTGAGCTTGTCGAAACCACACACCACCGAGCGAGCGCACGCATGATCAGGACGACTCCCTTCCACCCCAGGCTCAGCGAGCTCAACTCGCAGGGCCTCTACACGCACTGGCAGGGGCACCTCTCGGCGCTGCGCTACACCCACGCGCCGAAGCACGAGTACTTCGCGGTCCGCAACTCCGTCGGGGTCTTCGACACCTCGCCGCTGTTCAAGTACCGCATCCACGGCCCCGACGCCGAGGAGTTCCTCGCCGGCGTCCTGGTCCGGGACGTCCGGAAGTGCCGTCCCGGCTCCGCGCAGTACACCCTGTGGTGCGACGACCACGGGTTCGTGATGGAGGACGGGGTCGTCTTCCGCCACTCCGAGACCGACTTCCTGCTGACTGCGGCGCGGCCCAACCTCGGGTGGTTCAGCGACCTCCGTGGCCGGCTCCGGGTCGAGCTCGAGGACGTCTCGGAGGACTACGGCATCCTCGCCGTCCAGGGCCCGCGGTCCAGGACCGTGCTCTCCGAGCTGATGCCGGAGGCCGCGTCCCTGCCGTTCTTCGGGCTGACCGACACCAAGCTCGGCTCCGCGCCGGTCACGCTCTCGCGCACGGGCTACACCGGCGACCTGGGCTTCGAGATCACCGTCGAGAGCGAGCACGCGCTCGACGTGCTCGACGCGATCCTCGAGGCCGGCCGCGGGCACGGCCTCCGCCCGTTCGGCGAGGAGGCGCTGATGATGCTGCGCATCGAGGCGGGGCTGCCGCTCGTCGACGTGGAGTGGCACAACAGCCGCACCGCGTTCACCGACCACGAGCGCGTCACCCCCACCGAGCTCGGGATGGGCTGGATGCTCCGCGGCGTGGCCGAGGACGACCGCGCGTTCGTCGGGGGCGCGGCGATCCGTCGCGAGCTGGCCACGAAGTCGTCGCGGTGGGCCAGCGTCGGCATCGTCGTCGACTGGATGGCCTGGGACACGCTGCACCGCGAGGCCGGCCTGCTCCCGCCCAAGGACGAGCACCCCCTGTCCTACGAGTCGGTCCTCCACGACCGGCCGACGACGGCGGGTGGCTCGCAGGTCGGCTACGTCACGAGCTTCATGTACTCCCCCGTCCTGCAGCGCCACATCGGCCTCGCCCGGGTGCGTCCCGACCTGGCCACGCCCGGCTCCGAGGTCCACATGGAGCTGGCCCTCAACCACTCCAACACCACCGTGCTGGCCCGTACGGCGCGACTGCCCCTGTTCAACCCCGCGAGAAAGGCGGCCAAGCCATGACCGCTCCGACGTACGACGCCATCGTGGTCGGCGGCGGCCACAACGGACTGGTGCACGCGGGCTACCTCGCCAAGGCCGGGCTGAGCACGCTGGTGCTCGAGCAGCGCGACTTCGTCGGGGGTGCCGCGATCACCGAGGAGCTGCTGCCCGGCTTCTCGTTCACCACGTTCTCCTACGCGCTGAGCCTGCTGCGACCCGACATCATCCAGGAGCTCGACCTGGTCCGGCACGGCTTCATGCCGCTGATGATGCCCTCGTCGTTCCACCCGACCGGTGACGGCGACTACCTGCTGCTCGGCGACGACCACGGCCAGAACCTCCAGGAGATCCGGCGGCACTCGCGGCACGACGCCGACGCCTACGACCGCTACCACCACGACCTCGACCGCGTCGTCCAGGCCATCCGGCCGCTGTTCGACCACGCCCCGCCCGACGTCTTCGGCAAGGACCCCGAGGACCAGGCCGACGTGGCGTGGCTGCTCGACCACCTCGGCGGCGTCGAGCAGAAGGTGATGCACGACGTCGTCCGGCTGCTCACCGGCAGCGCCTCGGACTGGCTCGAGGACTACTTCGAGCACGAGGCGGTGAAGGGGTTCCACGCCTCCTCCAGCGTCATCGGCTCGAAGGTCGGCCCCATGTCGCCCGGCTCCGGGCTGGTGCTGCTCTTCCACAAGATGGGCGAGCACGACGGCCACCTCGGGTCGTGGGCGTTCCACAAGGGCGGCAACGGTGGCTTCACCCAGGTCCTCGCCCGGGCGGCGGAGGCCTTCGGCGCGGAGATCCGGCTCGGGGCCCGGGTGGACTCGGTGATCACCTCGGAGGGACGTGCGGTCGGCGTCGCGCTGGCCGACGGCACCGAGCTCCGGGCACCGGTGGTGGTCTCGGCACTCGACCCGCGGCGTACGTTCCTCGACCTCGTGCAGCCGCGCGAGCTGCCCTCGGACCTGGTGGAGAACATCGAGCGGATGAAGTTCCGGGGCGTCTCGGCGAAGGTCAACTTCGCGCTCGACGGGCTCCCGGTCTTCCCCGCCCTCCCCGACACGGTCGACCACTACGGCGGCTTCCTCAACATCGGCCCCACCATCGAGTACGTCGAGCGCGCCTTCGACGCCGCGAAGTACGGCTGGTACAGCGAGCGGCCCTTCATCGACGCGGCGATCCAGTCCGTCGTCGACCCGGACATGGCGCCCCCCGGCAAGCACGTGATGTCGTGCTTCGTCCAGTACGCGCCGTACGAGCTGCGCGGGAGCGACTGGGAGACCGAGCGCGAGAACTTCGGCGACAAGGCGCAAGCCGTGCTGGAGTCGCACTTCCCCGGGTTCGGCGACCTCGTGCTGCACCGCGAGGTGGTCACGCCCGTCGACATCGAGCGGGTCACCGGGCTCACCGAGGGCAACATCTTCGCCGGCGAGTTCCTCGCCCCGCAGATGTACTTCTTCCGCCCGGCTCCCGGCTGGAGCCAGTACCGCACGCCGATCGACGGCTACTACCAGTGCGGGTCCGGCACCCACCCGGGCGGCTGCGTCATCGGCTCGCCCGGCAAGCTGGCGAGCGAACGCGTGCTGCGCGACCTACGATCCTGACGTGACCTCCCGCGTGTACCCCTACCGCTGGGTCGTGCTCGCGGCGTTCATGGCGGTCAACCTGACCATCCAGACGCTCTGGATCAGCTACGCCCCCGTCTCGAGCAAGGCCCAGGAGTACTACGGCGTCTCGGCGGGAGCGATCGGCGCGCTCGCCATCACCTTCATGCTCGCCTACCTGCCGGTCTCCTTCGTCGCCTCGCAGGTGCTCACGCACCGTGGGTTCCGCTTCGCCGCCGGCCTCGGTGCGCTGCTCGCCGGGGTCAGCGGAGTCGTCCGCGGCCTGGTCGGCCCGCACTACACGCTGGTCCTGCTGGCCACCATCGGTGCCGCGATCGCGCAGCCGTTCCTGCTGAACGCCTGGACCACGATGTCGACGCAGTGGTTCCCGCGCTCCCAGCGCGCGACCGCCGTCAGCCTGATCACCCTGGCCAACCTGTTCGGCGTCGCCGTCGGGATGGCGGTCACCCCGACGCTGGTGGAGACGATGTCGATCTCGTCGGTCCAGCTCGTGTACGGCGTCGCCGCCCTGGTCGCGGGCCTGGTCTTCGTGGCCGTCGCCCGCGACCGGCCGCCGACCCCGCCCGACGCGTCCGCGATCGTCACCCCCACCCCCGAGCTGGTCGGCGTGCGCCAGGCACTGTCGGTCCGGCCGTTCGTCGTCTTCCTCGGGCTCGCGTTCGTCGCCATGGGCGTCTTCAACGGCCTCTCGACCTGGGTCGAGGAGATCGTCGCGCCGCGCGGCTTCTCCTCGGCCGACGCCGGCAACCTGGGGGCGCTGCTGCTGCTCGGCGGCATCATCGGCGCGCTCGTGATGTCCGCGCTGTCGGACTGGAGGCGCCGGCGGGTGCCGTTCCTCGCCGTCTCGCTGGGACTGGCCGCCCCCGCGCTCCTCTGGGTGGCCTTCGCCGACTCGCGGGTCGGCCTGGCCGCCGCAGCCTTCGTGCTCGGCTTCTTCCTGACCAGCGCGCTGCCGGTCGGGATGCAGTACTCCGCCGAGATCACCTACCCGACTCCGGAGGGCACCTCCAACGGGCTGATCCAGCTCGCCGGCCAGACCTCGGTGGTCCTCGTCTTCCTGATGGAGGTCACCCGGACGCCGTCCGGCTCCTTCGTCCCGTCGCTGTGCGCGCTGGCCGGGCTGCTCCTGGTCAGCGCCGTCGTCGTGTCGCGGCTGCCCGAGCCCGACCGGCCCCTCGATCCACAGGGCCCTGTGCGCAGTCGTACCGAAAGCGTCTGAATAGACCAGTTCGCACCTCGGCGCCTGCCCACGTCGCCACGCCGGGCCTCTCTGTCCTGGTTGATGTTGGTTCGTTGCGATTTCGCCACGCCGTCGGACGCGGCGTTCGGCGACCCTGGCGGTCCGCTCCCGTGCCGGAGCGCACCCGGCGCCACAGAAATCCACAGACGACCGTGGACTTGCCTCCGCATGGCCCGTTCGGGCTAGGTTCGGGGGGCCCACACAGGTCATTCGGCGGGTCTGACGCGCCGATGGGGGGTTTGAGCACCGGCACCGGGGGGTGTGCGTGTGGGCGTGTCCTGTACCCGTCCCCGAAGCGAGCCATGAGTACATCACCGAAGAGATCCCTGTCCCCTGCCCTGAAGTCCTTCGCCGGCCTGGCCTTCGTCCTGGCCCTGGTCCTGGCCCTCACCGGGCCGGCCGGCACCTCCAGCGCGGCCCCCTCGAAGATGACGAACGGGTGCAACGTCAGCGCCCGCGGCATCCCGAGCTGCGGCGCGTACGCCGGTGCGGCGTACGGCGCCAACTCCAACGTCGCCGCGTGGGAGCGCAGCATGGGCAAGAAGCTCGGCGTGCACCGGACCTACTGGGTCGCCGGCTCCGTCGCGTCCGCGGTCAAGACCGCGAGAGCCGACGCCGCCAACAAGCGGGTGCCGTGGATGAGCTTCAAGCCACCCCACTCGTGGGCCTCGATGGCCAAGGGCAAGGGTGATGCCTGGGCCCGCAACCTCGCCACGCGGATGAAGTCGGTCCGAGGCCCGGTCTGGGTCGCGGTCGCCCACGAGCCCGAGGGCGACGGCGACATGCAGGTCTGGAAGCGGATGCAGGCGCGCCTGGCGCCGATCATGCGCAAGGCCGCCCCCAACCTCGGCTACTCGATCATCCTGATGGGCTACCACCAGTTCCACGGCGCGTCGCAATACCGCCTGAGCACCACGTGGCCCAACACCAAGATCGACGTGGTCGGCTTCGACATCTACGAGAAGTTCGGCGTGCAGAAGTCCGGCCAGCCCACCGAAACCGAGTGGAAGAAGTTCACCCAGGACTACTTCATCGCGATCCAGCGGTGGGCGAAGAGGAAGGGCGTCGCCTGGGGCCTGGCCGAGACCGGCTACAGCAACCCGGCGGCCGCGAAGAAGCCCAACTGGCCGCGGGTGACCTACAACGCGATGGTCAGGTACAAGGGCGTGGCGTTCTCCTACTTCAACACCAACCTGCACAGCCAGGCGAACTGGAAGCTCAGCACGGCTGCGAAGAAGAACGCCTTCAAGGCCTTGGTCCGGGCCGCGCCCCGCAGGCGGTAGGAGACACTGCTGTCGTGGTCGCGCGCGACACCATCCCCGGGCTGTTGTCCAGGGCTGTCGCGCGCGACCCGGCCGGCACCTGGCTGCGCACCGACGAGGGCACGCTGACCTTCGGTGGCGCAGCCGCCCACGTCCACGCGCTCGCGGAACGGCTCACCGACTCCGGCGTACGCCGCGGCGACCTGGTCGTGCTCACCGCACGGACCACCCCGCCGTACGTCCTGTGCTGGCTGGCCCTCGCCTCCCTCGGCGCGATCTCGGTGCCGACGGACCCGTCGTCCACGCAGGACGAGCTGGCCGGGCTGCTGGACCAGGTCCGGCCCCGCGCGGTGATCACGGACGCCGAGCTCGACGACCTGCTGGGTGACTGGCGAGCCGAGCGACCGGCCGCGGACCTGCCCTCGGTGGACCTGGACCCCGACGACGTCGCCGTGCTGATCCCGACCTCGGGCACCACCGGACGCTCCAAGCTGGTGATGCAGACCCACCGGGCCTACGCGTGGGCCGGCGAGGGGTTCCCGTGGTGGATGGAGCTCACGCGCGACGACCGGATGATGACGACGCTGCCGCTGTTCCACGTCAACGCGCCGGCGTACTCGGTGATGGGCTCGCTGGCCGTCGGCGCGGGGCTGGTCCTCGTCCCGAAGTTCTCCGCCAGCGGGTTCCTGGACACGGCCAGACGCCACGGGGCGACCGAGTTCAACGCCATCGGGGCGATGCTCGAGATCCTGGTGCGGCAGCCCCCACGGCCCGACGACGCCGACACCGACCTGCGCCTGTGCTACACCGGCCCCTCCCCTGCTCGGGAGTGGCAGGAGGCGTTCGAGGCGAGGTTCGGCCTGCGGGTGGTCTGCGGCTACGCGATGTCGGAGTCGCCGTACGGGCTGATCTGGCGGCACGGCACCCGGCCGTTCGGCACCCTCGGCTCGCCGCGCCAGCACCCGAGGCTGGGACAGGTCAACGAGGCCCGGGTCGTCGACGACGACGGTCGCGACCTCGGGCCGGGCGAGACGGGCGAGCTGCTGCTGCGCAACCCGACGGTCACCCCGGGCTACTGGGAGATGCCCGAGGAGACCGCTGCCGCGGTGGTCGACGGCTGGATGCACACCGGCGACCTCGTCACCGGCAACGAGGACGGCACCTACACCTTCGTCGCGCGCCGCAAGGAGGTGCTGCGTCGACGGGGCCAGATCCTCTCGCCGCTGGAGGTGGAGGAGGCGATCGGGTCCCATCCCGACGTCTCGGAGGTGGCCGTGGTCGGTGTCCCCTCCGAGCTCTCCGAGGAGGAGGTCAAGGCGTTCGTCGTCCCGCTCCCCGGCGCCGAGCCCGACTTCGCCGCGCTCCGCGACTGGACGGCCGAGCGGCTCTCGGCCTTCAAGGTCCCGCGCTTCTGGGAGCGCGTGGACGAGCTCCCGCGCACGCCGACCTCACGCGTCGCCAAGCACCAGCTCCCACGGGACCGCACCCCGCAGGAGTTCGACGCGGACAGGGCTAGATCGGCGAAGAACAGGTTGAGGTAGCGCTCGGCGAGCGCCTGGTCACCCCGCACGGTCCCGGAGTTCATCCGGTTGTAGGTCCGCAGCACCAGGCTCGCGGCGTCGAACTCGATCACGGCCGGCAGGTCGTCGATCTCGCCCGGCCCGTAGGACATGCCCTCGCCGCTGACCGAGACCTTGTAGTCGCCGCCGTTGCGCCCGCTGACGCGGATGCCGATGTCGAACGGCTCGGTGACGGTGTCGGTCCGGCAGGTGCCCTGCCACAGCGCGAACATGAACGGCACCAGCAGGTCGGCGGCGTCACCGTTGAGCGCGTGCACCATGCCGCGGCCCTCGCGCAGGTCCCAGGAGTGCACGCCGTAGTCCATCAGCTGCCCGGCCGCGAAGAAGAAGGCCGGCACCGGACCCATGTAGGCGTGGGTCACCATCATCCCGGTCCAGTCGTCGGGGCCGAGCGGGTCGAGGATCGCCTGCATCCGGTCGAAGTCGTCGCGCAGCCGCTGCACCATCTCCGCCTGGGAGGTGTCGCGGAAGGCCGTCGCGCCCTCGTTGGCGAGCTCGGCCATCACGGTCAGCCCGTGCGGCCCGGGCGCCTCGCCGTCGCCGCGAGCGGCGTCGAAGGCGGCGAAGTAGCCCTCGGTGGTGTCGACGATGTGACCGACCACGTCGCGCGTGGTCCATCCCTCGCAGGCGGTCGGCGCCTCCCAGGTCGCGGGATCCTCGATCATCGCGAACATCGACTCGGCCTCCTGGCGCACCACCCGCAGGATGGTGTCCTTCCCCTCGAAGGTCATTGCGTTCCACTCAGTCATGCCCCACACCTCTCCTGTCGGTGAGTCAGGATCGTGCTCGCGAGCCCCGGAGTGTCCCGGCCGTGCTACTCGTCGAGCTGCTGGCCGCCGAAGTACATCAACGGATCGCTCAGGAGCTCGATCTGGATGCCGTCGGGGTCCTTGAAGTACATCGACTCCTCGATGCCACGGTCCGGCCCGGCGTACTCCACGCCGGCCGCGTCCAGCCGCTCGCGCACCTGCTCCCACCTGTCACGGGGCGAGGAGATGGCGATGTGCTGCACGCTGCCGAGCGACTCCACGCCGGGCTCGAGGCCCAGGCCGGGGAAGTCGAAGAAGCCCAGCAAGGTCTGGTTGCCGAGGTCGAAGAAGAAGTGCGAGGAGCCCGGGTAGTCGCGGTTCTCGACGAGCTCGACCAGCGGGAAGCCCAGCAGGTCCTGGTAGAACCGGATCGTCTGCTCCACGTCGGAGCAGATCAGCGCCGCGTGATGGATGCCGCGGCCGGGGGTGTCCCGCTCCTCGGGGGGCTTGAGGTACTTCCCTCGCAGCTCCGCCCGTCGCGCCTCGAGCTGGGCCTGCTCACTCTCGGTGGGCTCCGCCATCCTGCCCGCCCCCTTCGACCGCAAAGTGATGAGATTTTCAACAACTCCGACTCTAGACCCGAGACGACGAATTCCGAAGGTTCCCACCGGGACGAGATCACCTAGACTGACGCGCAGCTCAACGGGGGAAAGGGAGTCCGCGCGATGCGCGACGTCGAGGCCCAGCTCATTCACGACATGCAGAACACAGCAACGGTGCTGCGCGAAGCGGCATCCCAGCTGCACGAGAACCGCGACACGCTTCCGCGCGGGGTGGTCGAGCACCTCACCGAGATGCTGGCCCGCCGCAGCACGATGCTGGTCCGGCTGCTGGGCGACCTGTCGACCGCGCACCTCGCCGAGCGCGGCGAGCTGGACCTGGCTCTCCAGCGAGTCTCGCTCCAGGAGATCTGCCGCGACCTGCTCGACGAGCGCCAGCCCGAGGTGGGCAGCACCCGGATCTCGGTCGACATCGCCGACGACGCGCGTGGCCATCGCCGACCCGCTGCGCCTGACCCAGGTGGTCGACAACCTGGTCACCAACGCGCTGCGCTACGGCGGACCCAACGTGCACGTCAGTGCCGTCCGCGACGGTGCCGACGTGCGGCTGACCGTGGCCGACGACGGGTCGGGCATCCCGGAAGCGCTCGCCGGATCGCTCTTCGAGGCCTACGTCCACGGCAGCCGGTCGCACGGCTTCGGCGGCAGCGGGCTGGGGCTGATGATCGTGCGCCAGCTGTGCGAGGCGATGAGCGGCAGCATCGCCTACCACCGCAGCGACCGCACCCGGTTCACCGCCACCTTCCCGGCGGTGCCGGTGACCACGACGGAGCTCGACCCCGACCTCGCCCAGGACCACTCCGTGGCGTTCTGGCACACCGAGGAGAACCTCGCCGAGTGCCTGGTCCCGTACGTCGCCAACGGTCTCGCGGCCGGCGAGGCCGTGCTGGTCGCCGCCACTCCCGCCCACCACGTGCTGCTCGAGGACGGCCTCAACGCGCTCGGCATCGACACCGCGGCGGCCCAGGAGTCGGGGCAGTACCTCCCGCTCGACGCCGACCGGCTGCACACCGACCTGCCCACCCTGGCGCACATCGACCTCGACCGGTTCGACTCGCTGATCGGCACCTCGGTCGAACGCATCCACCGGCGATGGCGCGGGTTCCGCGTCTTCGGCGAGATCGTGGACCTGTACTGGCGGCGTCGCGACGACCACCTCGCCCTCGAGCTGGAGGGCTGCTGGAGCGAGCTGCGCTCCCGGATCCCGTTCCCGCTGCTGTGCGCCTACGAGCTCGCCCCCGGCGAGAATGCCGGGTCGATCTGCGACTGCCACGACACCGTCGTCTCCGCCTGAAGGTCCGCACACCCCGGGCACCGAGATGCCCTGATCACCATCCCCCCGGACGGCGATCAGGGCTCACAGCCGTCAACGATCCGCAGGCGAACACGACACGGGTCGATTTGCGCCCTAGACCACCTAATCGGGTGACTCGCGTAGTTCGTAGCGGTGAGTCATGCTTTGCGACAGCTCCTCCAGGTGACCCGAGACGCCGAAGGGGAGCAGGAGCCGCCCGCTGACTGTGCCCAGGTCGGCGGGCGGTTCCGTTAGGGGGGTGGCAGTCCCACCGATGCGCCGGAGGGACTGCCACTTCCCACCGCCGGCGACCGTCACCGACGTCGAGTCATATGCTCCACTGACCCAACGTGGAGGAGGACGACGTGGACGCCGAAGCAGGGTCGGGCGCTGCGCCGGCAGATCCTCGAGGGTGCAGCTACTCCGTCGTCGTGCCCGTCTTCAACAGCGTCGCGGTCGTCGGGGAGACGATCGACCGCATCACCGAGGTCTTCGAACGGGCCGGTCTGCGCTACCAGCTCGTCCTCGTCAACGACGGCAGCAAGGACGGCAGCTGGGAGGTCATCGCCGCCCGCGCCCGCACCTCACCGCACGTCGTCGCGCTCAACCTGCTGCGCAACTACGGCCAGCACCACGCCAACCTCGCGGGGCTGCGGGAGGCCACCGGCGACTACGTGATCACGATGGACGACGACCTCCAGAACCCGCCCGACCAGGCGTTGCTGCTGATCGAGAAGGCGCTCACCGGCCACGACGTCGTCTTCGGCCGCTTCGAGCGCAAGCAGGCGCCCGGCTACCGGCGCCTCGGCAGCACGATGATCGGCCTGCTGAACAGGCGGATCTTCGCGCAGCCACCCGGCCTCACCGTCTCCAACTTCCGGATCCTGCGCCGTGACGTGGTCGACCGGATCTGCGAGTCGCGCACCGCGCACCCCTACATCACCGGACAGGCGCTGATGTACTCCCACAGCCCCGCCGACGTCCTCGTCCGCCACGACGCCCGGCCGGTGGGCAACAGCAACTACGGCATGCGCCGCATCACCACGCTGGTCCTGACGATCCTGTTCAGCTACTCGCTGTTCCCGCTGCGTGCGGCTGCGCTGGTCGGGTTCGTGGTGGCGTTCGGCAGCTTCCTGCTCGGCGGCTTCTACCTCGTCCGGTCGCTGTTCGTCGAGACCGAGGTGGCGGGGTGGACGACCATCGCGGTGCTGCTCTCCGTCCTCAACGGGGTGGTGATCATGCTGCTGTCGATGCTCGGCGAGTACGTCGTACGCACGCTCAACGCGGTCAGTGCGCTGAGCACCTACCACGTGTCCGAGAGGGTCTCCTCGTGAGTCGGCACCTCCTGGTGATCGGCGCGCAGCGGTGCGGGACGACGTACCTCCAGACCGTCCTCGACGCCCACCCCGACATCGCGATGGCGCGACCGTCGCGGCCGGAGCCCAAGGTCTTCTGCGACGAGGTCGCCTCCGCGAAGGGGCTGGGCTGGTACCGCGACACGTTGTTCGCGCACGCCGCCCCGCACCAGCTCCTGGGCGACAAGAGCACCAGCTACCTCGAGGATCCCGCCGCACCGCAGCGAGCGCGGGAGATGCTCGGACGCGCACACGTGGTCGCCGTGCTGCGCGACCCCGTCGACCGGGCCGTCTCCAACTGGCAGCTCAGCACCGAGCACGGCTTCGAGACCCGCACGCTGGAGACCGCCCTGCGCGACAACCTCGCCCAGCCGGAGCCGTGGGACCCGGGGGCCACGTCGGTGTCCCCGTTCGCCTACCTCGAGCGGGGTCGCTACCTCGAGCAGCTCACCCCGTGGATCGACGCGTTCGGGGACAGCGTTCACGTGCTGTTCCTCCCCGAGATCCTCGCGGACGAGGCCCCGCTCGAGGCTCTCTGGAACACTCTGGGGGTGGACCCGGGGGCCGCGCCGCCACCCCGCGAGGAGGCGGTGAACCGAAGCGAGGGAGAGACACCGGCATTGAGCAGCGAGCTACGGGGAACAGTGAAGGCGTACTTCGAGGCCAGCGACCGCGACCTGAGTGCACACCTCGGGCGACCGCTGCCCTGGTGAACGAGAGGGAGGACCACCCGTGACGGAGGCTGACGAGCTGACCGACGCCGGGCACCTCGAGCTGCCGGACATCGAGTTCAACGTCACGGCGATCGAGGGCCGCGAGCTCACGTACGTGCAGGACGCCATCCGCGGCGGACACCCGTCCTCCGGCGGGGACTTCGCCGGTCGCACGGCCGCGCTGCTCGCCGAGCACACCGGTGCGGCCGAGGTGCTGATGACGACCTCGTGCACGGCTGCCCTCGAGCTCTCCGCGATGCTGCTGGACCTCTCCCCCGGCGACACCGTCATCGTCCCGTCGTTCACGTTCACGACCACGGCGCTCGCGTTCGCCCGCCAGGGCGCCAGCCTGGTCTTCTGCGACATCGAGCGCGAGACCCTCGGCCTCGACCCCGAGCACCTGGCCACGCTCCTCGACGACAGCGTGCGCGCGGTCGTCGTCGTGCACTACGCCGGGATCGCCTGCGACGTCGAGGGGATCCGCCGCGTGCTGGCCGACCGGCCCGACGTCGTGCTCATCGAGGACAACGCGCACGGGCTCTTCGGCAGCTGGCAGGACCAGCCGCTGGGCAGCTTCGGTCGGCTGTCCGCACTGAGCTTCCACGAGACCAAGAACTTCGTCTGCGGCGAGGGCGGCGCTCTCGTGCTCAACGACCCCGACGACGTCGACCGGGCCCGGGTGCTCTACGACAAGGGCACCAACCGGCGTGCGTTCATGCTCGGCCAGGTCGAGAAGTACACCTGGAAGGACACCGGCTCCTCCTTCGGTCTCGCCGACGTGCTCGCGGCGTACCTGCTGGCCCAGCTGGAGAAGCGCGACGTGATCCAGTCCAAGCGCCGCGCGGTGCACGAGGGCTACACGAGCCGGCTGGCGCCGTACGCCGACGAGCTGGGCTTCGAGCCGATGCACACAGCTGCGGGTCGCGAGTCGGCGTACCACATGTTCTACGTGCTGCTGCCGGACATGAGCCGCCGCAACGACGTGCTCGAGGCGATGCGCAAGACGGGGGTCAACGCGACCTTCCACTACCTGCCGCTGCACTCCTCGGAGGCGGGTCAGGCGTTCATGAGCCGGCCGACCGACTGCCCGGTGTCGGTCGACATCAGCGGCCGGCTGCTGCGCCTGCCGTTCTACAACAACCTCAGCGAGCGCGACCTCGACCGCTCGGTGGACGCGTTCCTGTCCGCTGTCGTGGCCACGCAGCAGGTCTAGCGGCGTGTCCCTGACCGACCAGCCCGGATCCTCCTCGCTGGTGCACCAGGACTACTGGTGGCACCGCGCCCGCGCCGACCTCCTGCACGAGGTGTTCGGGCCGTTCCTCGGCACTCCGCGGCGCACGCTCGACGTCGGCAGCGCCGATGCGCCCAGCGTCGGCTGGATGCGCGGCGACCACCCGCACGTGACGCTCGACCTGTTCCCCGAGGGGCTCGAGCCCGGCGAGGGAGTCTGCGGGTCGGCGACGGCCCTCCCCTTCGCCGATGAGTCCTTCGACGTCGTCAGCGCCTTCGACGTCGTCGAGCACTGCGAGGACGACGCACGAGCCGTGTCCGAGCTGGCGCGCGTGCTCACCCCGGGTGGACGGATGCTGCTCTCGGTGCCGGCGTACCAGTGGGCCTGGTCGGACCACGACGTCCGTGCCGGTCACCACCGGCGCTACACCCGACCGCGGTTCACCGCCCTGGTCGAGGAGGCCGGCATGGAGGTCGAGCGGTCGACGTACGCCTTCGGCGCGGTGTTCCCCCTGTTCGTGGCCGAGCGCGCCCGGCGGCGGCTGCGTCGTACGCCGGCCGAGGGTGCTCGGCTCCCCGAGGTGTCCCCACGCGCGGACCGGGTGCTGATGGGCCTGTGCCGCGTCGACCAGCGGCTGCTCCACTCCCGCGACCTGCCGTTCGGGTCGTCGATCTTCGTGGCCGCCGTCAAGCCCGGTCGCTGACCCGTCCGGCCCGGAGGGCGACGACGGTGAGCGCCAGCAGGGCGGCGACCTCGGCCACCAGGAAGCTCCCGGTCGAGGACGCGACCGGGTCCTGTCCCGACAGGGCCACGAACCCGAGAGCGCCGGCCACGACCGCGACCGCCCAGGCCCTGGCGGAGGACGCCGGACGGTCCTCGGCGATCGCCACGACCATCAGCACCAGGTTCGCGACCGCCACGGTGCACCCGACGGCCATCACCGCGGCCTGGGCCCCGGACACCTCGATCGTGTCGCCGAACACCAGCCGCAGCACCTGCGGCCCGATCAGCGCCGTGACTGCCCCGGCCAGCGCCACCGCGACCGCGGTGACCCACAACAGGTTGCGCACCAACGCCCGCAGCACGGCCTGCTGCCCGGCCAGGCTGCGCTCGGTCAGGCGCACGGTCAGCTGGGGCACCGAGCCCACGGCCACCAGGTGGGGCGCCCGGAACAGCGCGAGGGCGGCGAACATCGAGGTCACCTCGTGCGGGGCTCCGCCGGCGAGGGCGAGCAGGACCGGGGCGCCGGTGAGCACGACCTGGGCGACCAGCTGGGCCACCGCTGCGCCGGACAGGAACGCGAGCGGGCCGGAGCCCTCGTCCGCCGGATCGCCGACGGAGCGGGCGTAGCGCAGGGCCGAGGGCCAGAGCACGACCACCAGCCCTCCGGCGACCAGGCAGAGGCCGTGCGCCACCGGGTTCCGCACGTCGGCGACGAGCAGTCCGGCGACGAGCACGCAGCGCAGGGCGTTCTCGGCCACCAGGCTCCATGCCACGGCCGAGAACCTCCCCCGGCCACCGAGCCCGCCCCGGGTCACACCGATCACCGCCGACGACACCGTGGTGAGTGCGATCATCACCGGGAACCAGGCGTCGTCGCGGTGGAAGAGGTCGTCGCGGGCCAGCCAGGAGAGCCCGCCGAGGACCACGGCGATCGCGACCACCACGAGCGAGACCTGCGGCGCCGCCCGGCGTACGACGCCCTCGTGGTCGGCCGTCAGGGTCCGCGTGATCCAGTGCTGGATCGGGAACACGAAGGCGGCACCGGCGAAGGCCCACTGCGTCCAGAGCACCGAGACCGGCGCGGCGGCCTCGGCACCGAGCCCGCGGGTGACCATCACGAAGAGCACGTAGGCGAGCAGGCCGCTGACGATCGAGCCCAGCGCGAGGACCGCCGACGTGCGCCTGGTGTCGCTCATTCCGGGGTGTCCTCCAGCACGGCGAACCGGTCGGCCGGGTCGTAGCCGGCCGCGCGGCGCAGCGCGGCGATCGTGTCGGGACCCAGCGACGCCCGGGCGTACCACTCCCACTCGGGTGCGCGGCCGATGAAGACGTAGTCGGGCATGATCGCGCGCCGCCAGCGCAGTGAGACGGTCTCGCCGACCGCGATCAGGTCCGGCGCGTCCGCGACCAGCTCGCGGGCGAACGCGTCGCGCCCGCCGGGCCAGGTGTCCTCGAGGTAGTCCTGCAGGCCGCCGCGGAACATCTGGTAGCGGGTCGGGTTCGTGCGACCCGTCAGCACCAGCGGCTGTGGCGCCTCGATCGAGGTGATCCGCGCGCCCTCGGGAAGCTCCTCCAGCACGGCCGCGACGGACGCCCGCTGCGCGTCCAGGGTGTCGTCGCGCGTCGTCAGGGAGTAGTGCACGGCCAGCGCTGTCGCGGCCAGGGACAGGACGACCGTCACCGCGATCGCCGGACGCCGCGGCAGGTGCTCGACCAGGAGGGCGAACGCGCCGCCGACACCTACCGCGGCGAAGGGCAGCAGCGGGAACAGGTCGGGCCACGCGTCGTAGTCCTTCAGGTTCCACGCCAGCCCGGCCCCCGCCCCGACGGTGAACGCGGCCAGCACGGTCACGTCCGGGTACCGGCGACGGGCAGCCGGCCACACGACGAGCAGCGACCGCAGGGCCAGCGCGACGAGTCCGCCGAAGAGCACCCACAGCGTCACGCCGTAGGCGAGCTCGAGGTCCATGCGTACGTCGGCCAGGTCCTCCATCACCGGGTTGGGCACCGTGTAGGTCCAGTTGATGACGAAGAACGCGTCGATCGACTGGCGTAGCGATCCCGCGAGTGCGAACCAGAGCGCACACACCGCCACCGGCACCGCGCCACCGAGGGCCACCGCAGCCAGTGCCCGGATCCGTCCACGGTCGGCCAGGAGCAGCGCGCCGACCACGACGGCGGGGAACGCGCTGAAGAAGACGATCTGCAGGCACAGCGTCGCGAGGCTGACGCACACCCCGGCGGTGAACCACCGTCTCCGGCTCACCGCCCACAGCGCGCAGACCAGGAACAGCGTCATCGGAGTCTTCTCGCGCGGGCCGTTCGAGGCGTACTGGATGAACCCCTGGAAGGTGAGGAACGCGGAGGCGGTGACCAGGCCGACGAGCCTCGAGGCGAAGACGTCCCGGCCGAGCAGGTAGACGACGCAGACGCAGAGAGTCGCGATCACCATGAACAGCAGCCGCATGGTGATCAGCTCGTCGGAGCCGACCAGCCGGGCGATCGCCACGCCGACGCCCGGGATCGCGTGGGCCAGCGGTCCGGCGCGGTTGAGCAGTCCGAGGTACGGCGGCACCCCGTCGGCGACCTGCTGGCCGGCGTAGCTGTAGACGCCGAGGTCGCGGGTGAGGGCGCCGTGGACGCCGTGGAGGGCGAAGGTGACCAGGCTGACGGCACCGACCACGAACACCAGCGGGTCCGCCGTACGCCACCTCGAGGGCCCGCTCACGCGGACACCCTAGACGGCACCGGGGCACACGGTTGTCGGTGGTCGCGCCTAGCGTGGGTTCCATGACCACGCTGACCGACCGAACCAAGACCGCGCTGCTCGTGATCGACGTCCAGAACGACGTCGTCGGTGGCTCCCACAACCGCGACGAGGTCGTGGCCAACATCGCCGCGCTCGTGGACAGGGCGAGGGCCGACGAGGTGCCGGTCGTCTGGGTCCAGCACTCCGGCGACGACCTCCCCCGCGACAGCGAGGGCTGGCGCTACGTGCCCGAGCTGACCCAGCAGGAGTCCGAGCCGGTGGTGCACAAGCGCTACGGCGACTCCTTCGACGACACCGACCTCGAGTCGGTGCTCGCCGGGCTCGAGGTCGGGAGCCTGGTGGTCGCGGGGGCGCAGACCGACGAGTGCATCCGGTCCACGCTGCACGGCGCGATCGTGCGCGGCTACGACGCGAAGCTCGTCGCGGACGCGCACACCACCGAGGACCTCAGCGACTACGGTGCGCCGACGCCGGACAAGGTGATCGCGCACACCAACCTCTACTGGAAGTACCACACGGCCCCGGGCCGCACCGCCGGCACGGTGAGCACCGCGGAGGTCGACTTCGGCTGAGGCGCGTCGTCGCTAGCATCGCGACGTGACTGCCCGCATCCTGCTGACCGGTGCCGCCGGCTTCATCGGCTCGCAGGTCGCTGCCCAGCTCGCCGCCCGTGGCGACGAGGTGGTCGCGGTGGACGCGTTCATCCCCGAGGCGCACGGGGGCGAGGTCGTCCCCGACCCCTCGGTGCACCGGCTCGACGTGCGCGACGCCGAGTCCTGGTCGGAGCTGCTCGACGGCGTCGACGTCGTCTGCCACCAGGCGGCGATGGTCGGGGCGGGCGTCACGGTGGCCGACCTTCCGTCGTACGCCGGCCACAACGACCTCGGCACCGCCGCCCTGCTCGCCGCGATGCACCGACGTGACGTCACGTCGCTCGTCCTGGCGAGCTCGATGGTCGTCTACGGCGAGGGCCGCTACTCCTGCCCGGAGCACGGCGCGCAGCAGCCCGCCGCCCGGTCGACGACCGCGCTCGACGCCGGCGACTTCGAGAACCACTGCCCGACCTGCACCGGCGTGCTCGGGTGGGAGCTGGTGCCCGAGGACGCCCGGCTGGACCCGCGCAGCAGCTACGCCGCCAGCAAGGTCGCCCAGGAGCACTACGCGCTGGCGTGGGCCCGGCAGGCGGCGGCACGCGCCATCGGGCTGCGCTACCACAACGTCTACGGACCGGGCATGCCGCGCGACACCCCCTACTCCGGCGTCGCCGCGATCTTCCGGTCCTCGCTGGAGAACGGCCGGGCGCCGCAGGTCTTCGAGGACGGCGGCCAGATGCGTGACTTCGTGCACGTCGAGGACGTCGCGCGGGCCAACGTCCTCGCCGTCGACGCGGTGCTCGACCGGCCGGTCGAGTCGTGGGCGGCGTACAACGTCTGCTCGGGCACACCGGTCCCGATCCGGCGCGTGGCCGAGCTGCTGTCCGAGGCCGCGAACGGTCCGGCGCCGGAGGTGACCGGCGACTACCGCGCCGGCGACGTGCGGCACGTCGTCGCGTCACCCGCACTCGCGACGAGCGAGCTCGGCTTCACCGCCACGATCACCCCCGACCGCGGCATCCCGGAGTTCGCGACCGCTCCCCTGCGTGCTGCTGCCGGCTGATCACCAGCCGGTGAACAGCAGGTGCTGGACCACCAGCGCCAGCGCCACCTGGACCGCGAGCCCGCCCCGCCGCCAGCGTTCGGGCAGCAGCGCGCACGCGACCAGCAGCCACGGCACGAACGGCAGCCAGATGCGCTCGACCTCGGCCTTGCTCATCTGGGACACCTCGGCGAGGACCACGATCGCGACGGTCGCTCCGACGAGCCAGCGCACCACGCGAGTCGCGTCCACCCCGACCTCGCGGGCCCGGGCCGCAAGGCTCGCCAGCCCCGACCACAGCATCGGGCCGGCGCTGAAGGTGAGCGCGGCGAGGTTGCCCCACATCCAGTACTCCGGTGGGCGGTTCTTCGCGACCCCTGCCCAGTACCGCTCGTGCAGGGCCGGGAGCGCCTCCCACCACCAGAAGCCGGCGACGCCGTACGCCGCCACCACGCCGACCGCGGCCAGCACCGCCCACGGCAGTGGCCGCCACGACCTGGCGACCACCAGCACGGCCACGGCCAGCAGGCCCAGCAGCGGCAGGCCGTAGGAGAGCATCACCGCGAAGCCGAGCAGCAGCCCGGCCACCAGGGACCAGGGCACGCTGCGTCGGACCGCACCGCGCGGCGAGCGCGGCGATCCCCCACGCCGCGACCGCCGCGAACATGCCGTCGGCGCTCACGCACTGCCAGATCGCGGCCGGGCCGAAGACCAGGAACGGTGCTGCGCGACGGGCGACGCCCTCGGCACCGAGCAGCCGCAGCGTGACCAGCACCGCGACGGCCGCGGAGGCGGCGAGCAGGGTCACGACGACGCCGGCCGACCAGCCGCTGCCCAGACCGATCCGGTCGAGCACCACGAAGAAGCTCAGCGCCCCCGGCGGGTGGCCGGCGACGTGGACGGGCCAGTTGGCGTTGGCGATGTCGTCGGGCAGCCCGTCGTACGGGATCCGCGCCACCCAGCCGCGCAACGCCTCGGAGAGGTCGACCGTGCGTGCGGTCCGGAGGTACTCGTACTCCGTGCCGAGGATGGTCCCGACGCCGCCCCGGCCGTCGACGAGGGCGAGGCTGAACGCCCACGCCAGCCCGCCGGCGTACGACGCGAGGAGCAGCTGCCGCCACCCCAGCCGCTCGGCGAGCGGCACCGCCCACACCACGGCGAGCAGCCCGACCAGCACCGCGGGGGCCGTCCCGGGACCGACCCGGGGGTCCCACTCCGCGTGCAGCGGCGGGAAGTGCCGCACGTGCACGTCCCAGCCCGTGACCGCCGGAACCGCCATCGCCGCGGCGACGAGCAGCACCCCGAAGACCAGCCCCACGACCGGCGCGACGCGGGCGCCCGCCGCCCTGGTCAGCGTCGGGGTCTGCGTCATGCGCCCAAGGCTAGGGGCCGCGCTGACCAGGACCAGCCGTCCCGCGGGGTCGGCGACAAGCGTCAGGGAACGGTAAGGACTTTTCGCCCCGCTGGGCGGTTTCGCGACCCTACGGTGAGAGCGTGCCTCCCCTTCCTGTGCCCTGCGACGTCGTGATCCCGTGCCGCGACGAGGCGCCGGCGCTGCCCGCGCTGCTGGCGAAGCTGCCCGACGGGTGCCGGGCGATCGTCGTCGACAACGGCTCGCGCGACCGGACGGCCGAGGTCGCGCGGGGGCTCGGGGCGATGGTGGTCGACGAGCCGCGCCCGGGCTACGGAGCGGCCGTGCACGCCGGTCTCGAGGCGGCCTCGTCCGAGCTCGTGGCCGTGATGGACGGCGACGGGTCGATGGACCCGGGCGACCTCGTCCCGTTGCTCGACCTGGTGGCCCGCGGCGAGGCCGACCTCGCAGTCGGCCGGCGGCGGCCCATCCGTCGCGGTGTCTGGCCGTGGCACGCGCGCACCGGCAACGCGGTGGTGCTGTGGTGGCTGCGCCGGCGGCTGGGGCTGCCGCTGCACGACATCGCGCCGATGCGGGTGGCTCGGCGCGAGGACCTGCTGGCGTTGGGCGTCGAGGACCGCCGGTTCGGCTACCCCGTCGAGCTCCTCCAACGCGCGGCGCAGGCCCAGTGGCGGTTCGTCGAGCGCGACATCGACTACCACCCCCGCGCTGCGGGCACTCGGTCGAAGGTGTCCGGCTCGGTGGTCGGCACGGTCCGGACGGCGCGCGACTTCGCCCGGGTGCTGTCGTGACGCACCCGATGAAGCCGGCCGTGGTGCTGGTCGTCGCGAAGGCACCCGTGGTGGGCGCGGTGAAGACCCGCCTCGGACGCGTGGTCGGGATGGAGCGGTCCGCCCGGCTAGCGGCGGCGGCCCTGCTCGACACTCTCGCGGTGTGCGCGGCTGCGTACGGCGTCGCCCGCTGCCACCTCGCGCTGGAGGGCGACCTGGCCGAGGCGGAGCTCGGCGACGAGCTGCACGACGCCACGTCCGACTGGACCGTGCACCGCCAGCGGGGTGATGACTTCGCGACCCGGTTGGTGAACGCCCACCACGACGCAGCGGCCGCCTCGGGCGCGCCGGTCGTCCAGGTCGGGATGGACACGCCCCACCTGGACCCGGTCACGCTGGCCGAGGTCGGCGCGCGGCTCACGCACCGCGACGCCGCCGTGCTCGGTCCCGCGCACGACGGCGGGTGGTGGCTGCTGGGGGTCGGTGGACCGCACCTGCTCGGCCACCTTCCCCAGGTGCCGATGTCGACCGACCGCACGGGCGAGCTCACCCGGGCGGCGCTGGTGCGTGCGGGCGCGACGGTGAGCGACGTCGAGTCGTTGCGCGACGTCGACGAGGCCGAGGACGCGGAGTCCGTGGCCGCAGCGGCGCCGCACACCCGGTTCGCCAGGACCTGGCGATGACCACCCTCGAGCCGACCCACGACTCGTTCAGCGACGTCTACAGCGACGCGCTGCGCGGCGAGGCCTGCACGGTGCACGGCATCGACCCGGGTGACCAGGTGCTGCCGGTCCATGACTGGACGCGCACCGTCAGCCACGCGGACCGCGCGCTGCTCGGGCACTGCCGTGGCGCGACCCTGGACGTCGGCTGCGGGCCCGGCCGGATGAGCGCTCACCTCGCGGCCTCCGGGCACGTCGTGCTGGGCGTCGACATCGTCCACGAGGCAGTCGAGCAGGCCCGAAGACGCGGCGTCTCGGCCCTGCGACGCAACGTGTTCCACGCCCTGCCGGGCGAGGGCCGGTGGGACACCGTGCTGCTGGCTGACGGCAACATCGGCATCGGCGGTGCCCCGGCGCGGCTGCTGGGTCGAGCGCGTGAGCTCCTCAACCGCTCCGGCCGGGTGGTCTGCGACCTGGCAGCACCCGGGACCGGCGTACGTCGTCACGACGCGCACCTGGTCGCCGGCGACAAGCGGTCACGTCCGTTCCCCTGGGCCCAGGTGGGGCCCGAGTCCCTCGAGCCGCTCGCCGCCAGAGCCGGCCTCCGCGTCTCCCTCCTCGACGAGCACGACGACCGCTGGTTCGCGGTGCTCACGCGATGAAGCGCCCGCCCGTCCCCACCGAGGCCGCGTTCACCTCGCCGCTGCGGCACGAGCACCTCACCGCGCGGATCGGCACCTGGCTGGGCGTCAGCTTCGGCCTCTGCTTCCTGACCGGGCTGGTCAGCCACTGGTACTACCTGCCCGACCTCCCGCTGCTGCCGCCCACGCGGCCCGTGATCGGCTACCGGATCACCCAGGGCGTGCACGTGCTGTCCGGCATCGCGGCGATCCCCCTGCTGCTGGTCAAGCTCTGGAGCGTCTACCCCAAGCTGTTCGCCGAGGTGCCGTTCCGGGTGCGGCGGGAGCTGGTCCTGCACCTCCTCGAGCGCGCCTCCATCGCCGCGCTCGTGGCCTCCGCGATCTTCCAGCTCGCCACCGGGCTGGCCAACGCGGCGCAGTGGTACCCGTGGTCGTTCTCGTTCCGGTCCACCCACTACGCGGTCGCCTGGATCGCGATCGGGTCGCTGGTGGTGCACATCGCCGTGAAGCTGCCGATCATCCGGAGGGCGTACGCCGAGCCGCTGCCCGAGCCCGCCCGCGCGACGACAGCACCCCGGTCGGCACGACACGACGGACCATCCTGCGCACGGCAGTGGTCGCCTCGGGAGTCGCGGTGCTCGCCGCGGCCGGCAACACGGTGCCCTGGCTGCGCAAGGTCTCCGTGTTCGCCGTGCGGACGGGCGAGGGCCCGCAGGGCGTCCCGATCAACCGGTCGGCGCAGGCAGCGGGCGTGGCCGGCGCCGCGGTGGGCTCGTCGTTCCGACTGATCCTCGTGAACGGTGAGCGGGAGCAGTCGCTCGTGCGCGACGACCTCGTGGCGATGACTCAGCGCACCCACGCGTTGCCGATCGCGTGCGTGGAGGGCTGGAGCGCGGCCGCGACGTGGACCGGCGTACGGCTGTCCGAGCTGCTGGACCTGGTCGACGCACCGATGGACGCGGCCGTGAAGGTCACGTCCCTGCAGCAGCGGGGCGCCTTCGCCACGACCGTGGTCCCGGCCTCGTTCGCGCGGGACGGGCTCACCCTTCTCGCCCTGCAGCTCAACGGCGAGGACCTCGCCCTCGACCACGGCTACCCGTGCCGGCTGATCGCGCCCAACCGGCCCGGGGTCTTCCAGACCAAGTGGGTCACCCGGATCGAGGTGCTGACGTGAGGACGCGCGTGCTGATCGGCGCCGTCGGCGTCGCCATGGGCTTGTTCGGCCTGCTGCGTCTGCTCCAGCACGACCTCGCCGACACCGCGAACGCAGTGCTCTGGCTGGCGGGAGGTGTCCTCGTGCACGACGCGATCCTCGCGCCGCTGACGATCGGCGCCGCCGTCATCGCCGCGCGGGTGCTCCCCCGTCGCGCCTGGGCCGTGACGGCCAGCGGCCTGGTGGTGCTGCTGACCGTCACGGTCACGGCGATCCCGGTGCTCGGGTCCTGGGGTGCCCGGCCGGACAACCCGACGCTGCTCGACCGGAACTACGTGGCCGGCTGGTGCGTGTTCGCGATCGTGGTGCTGCTGGTCAGCCTGGTCCGGTTGACCCCGGCATGGCGCAGACTGAGTGCGCGGAAACCACACGACGAGGGAGGAGCCTGATGGCGGCAGTGCTCGTGGTCGACGACGACGCCACCGTGCGCGAGATCGTCATCACCTACCTGACGGCGGCCGGCCACACCGTCTCCTCGGCCGCCGACGGACACGAAGCGCTGGCCTCGATCGCCGAGACCACGCCGGAGCTGGTGGTGCTCGACCTGATGCTGCCCGGCGTCGACGGACTCGAGGTGTGCCGTCGCGTGCGCGAGACCAGTGCCGTGCCCGTCATCATGCTGACGGCCAAGGGCACGGTGAGCGATCGCGTCGTGGGGCTGGAGCAGGGCGCCGACGACTACGTGACCAAGCCGTTCAGTCCCCGTGAGCTGGTCCTCCGGGTCGACTCGGTGCTGCGTCGTACGGCCGAGCCGGTGCTGGTCGGCGGCCCGGTGACGTCCGGCACCGTCATGGTGGATCCCGGCTCGCGGGTCGTCACCCGCGACGGCGAGCGTGTCTCGATGACCGCCCGCGAGTTCGACCTCGTGCACCACTTCGTGGCGCACCCGGGCACGGTGTTCTCGCGCGAGGAGCTCCTCCGCGACGTCTGGGGCTGGTCGTTCGGCGACGACTCCACCGTCACGGTGCACGTGCGCCGGCTGAGGGAGAAGCTCGAGGACGACCCCACCCGGCCGTCGCAGCTGGTCACGGTCTGGGGCGTGGGTTACCGGTGGGAGGTGGCATGACCCAGGACGAGCTCCAGATCGTGATGATCGCGGCCGGCTGCGCGGCGGCCGTGGGAGTGATCGGCCTCGCCCTGGCCTGGCTGTTCCGCGGAGCCAGCCTGCGATGGCTGCCCGCCGGTGTCGCCGTGGTCGCCGTGGGGGCGATCATCGCCGCCGTGGTCGGCACCGCCCGGGCGATGTTCATCTCCGGGCACGACTACACCGTGGTCATCTGGGTCTGCGTCGTGGCGGGCCTCGTCTCGCTGGGCTTCGCCGTGCTCGTCGGCGCCGCGGTCGTGCACTGGTCGCGGCGGCTGCACGAGGGGGCACGCGAGCTCGGGGAGTCGGGGCGCTACGACGCCGAGGTGCGCGGTCCTGCCGAGTTCAGTGCGCTCAGCGACCAGCTGCGCGAGAGCTCGGCGAAGCTCGAGGAGGCCCGGGAGCGCGAGCGGCGGCTCGAGGAGTCGCGGCGCGAGCTGGTCTCGTGGGTCTCGCACGACCTGCGCACTCCCCTGGCCGGCCTGCGGGCGATGGCCGAGGCGCTCGAGGACGGCATGGTCGACGACCCGGCCCGCTACCACCAGCAGATCAGCGCCGAGGTCAACCGGACGGTGCGGATGGTCGACGACCTGTTCGAGCTGTCGCAGATCCATGCCGGCGTACTCGTGCCGTCGCCGCAGACCGTCGCGCTCGGCGACCTCGTCAGCGAGTCCCTCGCCGCAGCGGAGTCGGTCGCTGCTTCCAAGGGCGTCAGCCTCGACGGCCACGTCGACGGGGACGTGCTCGTGCACGTCGACCCCAACGCCATGTCCCGCGTGATCGGCAACCTGCTGATGAACGCCATCCGGCACACGCCCAGCGACGGTTCCGTGCAGATCCGCGGCTGGTCGGGCGCGGACAGCGTCGGACTGAGCGTGCGCGACGGGTGCGGGGGCATCCCCCGCGAAGACATCGACCGGGTCTTCGACGTCGCCTTCCGCGGCGGCGCCGCGCGCACGCCGGACGCCGTCACCGCCACGTCCGGCAGCGGGGCCGGCCTGGGGCTGGCGATCGTGCGCGGCCTGATCGAGGTGCACCGCGGGCGGGTGGACGTGGAGAACGTCGAGGACGGCTGCCGCTTCGTGGTCACCATCCCGGCGAGCCAGGGTGTGTCGAACGAGGCGCGTCCGGGTACACCTTCCGTGACCCACCGGGCCGCGACCTAGGAGCACGACATGGGCAAGCTGATCGGGATCCTCCTCGTGGTGTGGCTGCTGATCGGGGCGTTCGCGGCCTACCAGCGGGACTACTTCTCCGACGCGCGAGAGGTCAACTGCAAGCAGACGAGCGACACCGTCCTGACGGTGCTGGCCGGGCCGCTGAACTACTTCGGCGTCAACCCGAAGGTCGAGTGCAACGTCCCGCAGCCCTCGAATTGATCCAGCGCCTGTCAGCGCCAGGTGGCACCCTGCGGCCATGGGCGAGCACCGGTTCCACAGCGAGGTCTGGGAGCACGCTCCGGGCGACCCGGGGTCCTGGCACTTCCTGACCGTGCCCGCCGACGTGTGTGAGGAGCTCGCCCTGGAGTCCGGTCCACCGGGCGGGTTCGGCAGCATCCGGGTGCAGGCCCGCATCGGCGGGACCATCTGGCGCACGTCGTTGTTCCCCGAGTCCGGCGGCGACGGCACCATGGTGCTGCCCGTCAAGAAGGCCGTGCGCCGCGCCGAGGGCTTCGCCGCCGGCAGCACCGTCGAGGTGAGCCTCTGCGGCCCCAGACACCGGCAGGTTAGGGTGACCTAACTAGCTGGAACCAGCCGCGCCCGGGAGGGCCGACATGCACGGAGTCGTGATCGCCACCGAGTGGCTCACGCCGACCCTGGTCCGGCTCGTCCTCTCCGGCGGCGACCTGGACCGGTTCACCCTGCCCGAGCACACCGACGCCTACGTCAACGTGGCGCTCCCCCCGCCGGACGCGCCGTACGGCCCCGTCTTCGACCCGGCCGAGGTCAAGAGCGACCTGCCCGCGGAGCTGTGGCCGCGACGCCGCCGCTACACCGTGCGCCGCTGGGACCCCGTGCAGCACCTGCTCACCCTCGACTTCGTCGTCCACGGCGCGACCGGGGCCGCCGGCCCGTGGGCCTCCGCGGCCGAGCCCGGATCGGTGCTGGTCTTCGAAGGTCCCGGCAGTGGCTACCGGCCCGACCCCACGGCCGACTGGCACCTGATGGTCGGCGACGAGTCGGCGCTGCCGGCGATCGCCGCGTCGCTGGAGGCCCTCCCCGTCGACGCGCTCGCGGTCGTGCGGCTGGTCTGCGACGGCCCGGAGCACGAGCTGCCGCTGAGCTCGCCCGGTGAGATCGACGTCGTCTGGACGCACCGCACCGGCGCCGCCACGGACGTCTCGCTGCTGGCCGAGGCCGTGCGCGCGATCCCGTTCCCGCGCGGCCGGGTGCACGCGTTCGTGCACGGCGAGGCGGAGGAGATCCGGGAGATCCGGCGCCACCTGCTCGGCGAGCGCGGGCTGACCCGTCAGGACATGTCCTGCTCGCCGTACTGGCGGCGGACGATGACCGACGAGGCCTGGCGCGAGGTGAAGCGCGACTTCGTCACCGCGATGGAGTCCGACGTGGCGTGACCGCGGACTAGGATCACCCCGAGTCTCGGACCAGCCTGACGCGGGGGTGGCGATGAGACGTACGGCGAGAGCAGCGGTGCTCGCCCTCCTCGCAGTCACCCTCCAGCTCTCGTCGGCCTCCCCCGCCCGAGCGCTGTCGCTGCCGCCGTCGTTCACGCTGGTCGACTACCCCACCGGACAGGCGCCGCTGAACCTCGTCGAGTTCGCCTGGCTGCCCGACGGCGCCCTGCTGACCGCCGGCAAGGACGGCACCATCACGTTCGTCCCACCCGGAGGTGCTCCCCGACTGGTCGGCAAGGTGCCGTCGGTCCGGGCGACGGGCGACCACGGCATGCTCGGCTTCGCCCTCGCCAACGACTACGCGACCACCGGGCGCTTCTACCTGGCCTACGACAAGCTCGCCGCCGGCGGGACGACCGGGTTCGGGATGGTCGAGGAGTGGACCGCGTCGCCGGCCTCGGCGCCGACCGCCATCGTGAAGTCGCGCACCCTCGTCGACGGCGCGACCACCTCTCCGCAGCTGGCCCAGCTCACCCCCAACCACGGCATGGACACCGTGCTGGTGGCACCCGACGACACGCTCTACGTCAGCATCGGCGACGACACCCGGAACAACGGCGACCCGCAGACCCTGCGCGCCCAGAACACCGGCCAGCCCTACGGCAAGGTGCTGCACCTGACACCGACCGGGCAAGGAGTGCCGTCCAACCCCTTCTACTCCGCGGCCCAGCCGAGCTCGTGGGCCAGCCGGGTCTACGCCTACGGGTTGCGGAACCCGTTCCGGCTGATGCTCGACCCGCGCACCGGCTCGCCGTACGTCGGTGACGTCGGCTGGAACGCGACCGAGGAGATCAACGTCCTCGAGCCCGGGTTCAACGGCGGCTGGCCCTGCTACGAGGGCACGGCCCGGACCACGTTCTCCGCCCAGTCGGTCTGCCAGGCGCTGTACACCGCCGGCTCCGCGCAGCCGCCGCTGTGGAGCTACCCGCACACCGATGCCGGGGCGGCGGTCGTGGCCGGGATGCTCTACACCGGGACGGCCTATCCCGGCGCCTACCGCAACACCCACTTCTTCGGCGACTACACGCGCACCCAGATGTGGACCCTGGCCACCGACACCAGCGACGTCCTCACGCGCGCTCCCGAGAGCAACGGGTTCGGCCTCGACGTGGGTGGTCCCGTGGCGTTCCATCCCGGGCCCAACGGCGACGTGACGTACGCCGACCTGCTCTCCGGCAACGTGCGCCGGCTCGTCTACGTCGGCGAGAACCGCGACCCGGTGGCCACCTTCACCACCTCGTCCGACGCGAGCACCCGCAGCGTCACGTTCACCGCGGCCGACTCCTACGACCTGGACGGCGACGAGCTGACCTTCGACTGGGACCTCGGTGACGGCGACAGCGCGTCCGGCGCCACCGTCGTGCACACCTACGCCGACGCGGACCCCGTCGAGGTGACGCTGACGGTGACCGACCAGCTCGGGGCCACCGACACCTCCACCGCCACCGTCCATCCCGCCAACCACACGCCCGACCTGACGGTCGACGAGCCGTCGACGACCTTCGGCGTCGGCGACGACGTCGAGCTCAGCGCTACGGCCACTGATGTCGAGGACGGCGAGCTCGAGGTCCACTGGGACACGGCCCTGCTGCACTGTCCGTTCGCGGGCAGCTGTCATCGACACCCGGAAGGCACCGAGACCGGGCCGAGCTACAGCCGGGAGTACACCGACCACGGCGCGGACACCACGATGCTCGTGACCGCCCGGGTCCAGGACTCCCTCGGTGCGGTCGCCACCAGGATCTTCGAGGCGCGGCCGACCGTGCGGACGGTGGCGGTGAACAGCCCGGTGCCGGTGAGCATCAACGGCGTCATCGCCGCGTCGGCGTCCGTGGTGGCCGGGTCGCAGGTCCAGCTGTCCGCGCCGGCAAGCTCGGCGTACTGGCGGTTCCAGGGCTGGAGCGACGGCGGCGCGGCCGCCCACGCGTTCACGATGCCGGACGCCGACCGCACGCTCACGGCGACCTACGTCACCGCGATCGACCAGCGGTACGCCGCGCTGGGTGGCGCCTCCTCGTCACTCGGCACCCCCTCCGGCACCGAGTACGACGTGGCCGGCGGTCGCGCCCGCAACTACGCAGGTGGCCGGCTCTACTGGTCGCAGGCCACCGGCGTCCACGCGGTGGGCGGGGGGATCCTGACCAAGTACCTCGCCAAGGGCGGCCCGGCCGCACTGGGCTTCCCGACCACGGACAGCACGGCGGTCACCGGTGGCCGCGCGAACTTCTTCACCGGCGGGCGGATCTACTGGTCGAGCGGCACCGGCGCGCACGTGCTGACCGGTCCGATCCTCACCAAGTACCTCGCGGCCGGGGGTGCCACCAGCTACGGCCTGCCCTCGAGCGACGTCGTGGCCGTCACGGGCGGCGCCTACGCCCACTTCACCGGCACGCGCAGCATCTTCTGGTCCGCACCCACGGGCGCCCACCTGGTCCTCGGCCCGATCCGCACGCGCTACGCCACGGCCGGCTACCACAAGTCGTGCCTGCGGTTCCCCACCTCGGACCGTCTCGCCACCGCGACCGGATTCCGGAACACCTTCACCGGCGGCACCATCGCGTGGACGAGGCGCACCAACCGGTCGACCCTCACCTGCCGCTAGGACACGTCACCGGACGGCGGCTCCGCGACGGGTGCGCCGCGCACCGCGAGCTTCGTGATCCGCAGCCGGTCGACCCCGGTGACCTTCAGCTCGTGCTCGCCGACCACCACGGAGTCGCCCAGCTCGGCCACCCGGCCGAGCCGGTGCAGCACGAAGCCGGCGGCGGTCTCGTAGGGCCCGTCGGCCAGCTCGACGCCGGTGCGCTCGGAGAACTCCTCGATGCTGAGCCCGGCGTCGATGTCCTCGCCGGGACCGTGGGCGAGCGCGTCGGGGACGTCGTACTCGTCGCGGATGTCGCCGACCAGCTCCTCGACGAGGTCCTCGAGGGTGACGATGCCGTCGGTGCCGCCGTACTCGTCGACGACCACCGCGAGGTGGGCGCCCTCGGAGCGCATCATCGCGAGCGTCGGCAGCACCCGGTTGGTGGCGGGGAGGAAGGGCACCGGTCGCACCAACGTGGCCAGCGGCGTCATCGGGTCGACGCCGAGCAGGTCGCGCACGTGGATGAAGCCGCGGATGTCGTCGATGACGCTGCGGTAGACCGGGTAGCGCGAGTACGGGCTCTCGTTCACGGTCGTGAGCACGTCGCGCACCCGGCCGGAGATCGGCAGCGCGGCGACGTCGCCGCGAGGTCGCATCACCTCGGCCAGCGAGCGGTCCCCGGCGTCGAACACGTCGCGCAGGATCTTCTTCTCGGCCTCGTCGAGGTTGGTGTTCTGGTCGACGAGGTAGCGCAGCTCCTCGTCGCTGACCTGTTCCGAGGTCGCGTTCGGGTCTCCGCGCAGGAGCCGGACCACGGCGTCGGTCGACCTGGAGAGCAGCCAGATCACCGGTCGCATCAGCCGGGCGAAGCGGTCCAGCGGCGGGCCCACCAGCAGGGCCAGGCCCGCGGCCCGCTGCAGCGCCAGTCGCTTCGGCACCAGCTCGCCGAGCACGAGCGAGAGGTAGGCCACGACGAGCGTGAGCGCGAGCACCGCGACGGTGTCCGCGAGTGCGTCGGAGAGCCCGAGCGACACGAGCGCGGGAGCGAAGTCCGGGGCGAGCGTCGAGGCGCCGTACGCCGCCGAGAAGAACCCGGCCACCGTGACGCCGATCTGCACTGCGGCCAGGAACCGGTTGGGGTCGCGGGCCACGGCGGCGACCTTCGCGCCGCGCTTCGACTGCTTCTCGAGCTGGTCGACCTGGCTCTCCCGCAGCGAGACCAGGGCGATCTCGGTGCCCGCGAAGACGCCACCGACCAGCACGAAGACCAGCACGAGCAGCAGGTTGAGAACGGTGTCCTGGTCCACGGGGACGCGACTCCTCAGTCGTTGGGGTCCGGTCAGGATGACAGGCCCACCCCACGCCCCGATCGTCCTGATCTGTCCGCGAGGAGGCGACGCCGGGACTGACTGACTGTACAGTTAGCGAACGAGGGAAGGACCCAGGAGTCGCCATGACCATCACCGAACCCATCCGGAAGACGCTGCCCGGCCCGTCGTACCACTCGGAGGAGGCCTACCTCCTCGACCAGGAACGGGTCTTCTACCGCAACTGGATCTACGTCGGTCGTGCGGAACGGCTGCCCAGGCCCGGCTCCTGGATGCGCGTCGAGATCGGCGGCGAGAGCCTGCTGGTCGTGCGCGGCAAGGACGACCAGATCCGCGGCTTCTACAACGTCTGCCGCCACCGCGGCTCGCGGATCTGTGACGACGAGCAGGGCTTCGCGCGCACCCACCTGCGCTGTCCGTACCACGCCTGGGGCTACGCCCTCGACGGCACGCTCGTCACGACGCCGATGATCGAGAAGGAGGAGATCGACCGTCCGTCGACCTCGCTCTGGCCGGTGCGCACCGACATCTGGGAGGGCTTCGTCTTCGTCAACCTCTCCCGCGAGGAGCCGCGACCCCTGCTCGAGGACCTCGCCGACCAGCAGGACGAGCCGCTGAAGCTGGCCCGGTTCGGTCTCTCCGAGCTCCGGATCGGCCACGTCTCGACCACCGAGGTGCAGGCGAACTGGAAGATCGTGCTGGAGAACTACAACGAGTGCCTGCACTGCCCGACGATCCACCCCGAGCTGGTCGCGGTCGTCCCGGCGTACAAGAAGGGCAGCATCTTCGAGGTCGGCCGCGAGGACGGCGGTGTCTCGCTGGCGGACGGCCGCACCGCGATCGTCGCCGACGCGCGCCTGCGGCTGCCGCTGCTGCCCGGCTTCAAGGGATCCGGGCCCGCGAAGGCCGAGAACCCGGAGTCCTACTACGGCGCCGGGGTCTATCCCACGATGTTCCTCGACGTCGACGGCTCGACCTGCCTGGCCACGGCGGTCTTCCCGACCGGCCCGCAGAGCTGCAAGCTCGTGACCGAGTACCTGTTCAGCCCCGAGGCGCTCGACGACCCGGAGTTCGACCCCTCACCGGTGGTCGAGTTCAACGAGCGGGTGACCCGGCAGGACAACGAGGCCTGCGAGCGCGTGCAGCGCGGCGTGACCTCGCGGGCCTTCGACCACGGCGTCTTCCCGGCCAAGGACGCCTGGGTGCACGGCTTCGACGAGCGCTACCGGCGCGACGTCGAGGCCTGAGCCAGCACCACACGCGCGTCGAGCGCGACCACGCCGTCGGGTCTCGCCAGGAGCGGGTTGACCTCGAGCTCCGCGAGCTCCGGATGCTGCGCGGCGACGCGTGAGACCGCGCTGATGGTCTCGGCGAGCGCGTCGAGGTCCACCGGCGTGCGTCCCCGCGCACCGGTCAGCAGGGGCGCGCCGCGCAGGGACAGCACGAGCTGCCTCGCGCTGCCGGCGTCCACCGGGGCGAGGGCGCAGGCGGTGTCGTCCAGCACCTCGGCGTGCACCCCGCCGATGCCGACCATGACGACGGCGCCGAAGGTGCGGTCGCGGACGCTGCCCACGATCAGCTCGACTCCCTGCGCGACGTCGACCATCGCCTCGACGGAGACGGCCGGCGGGGCGAGCCGGGCCACCAGGTCGTCGTACGCCGCGAGGGCGGTCGGCTCGTCACGGACGTCGAGCACGACTCCCCCGCCGTCGGACTTGTGCACCTGGCCCAGGGCCTTGAGCACCAGCGGGAAGCCGGTGACCCGGGTGGCGTCCACCAGGCCGGCCCGATCCGTGACCGTGCACGCCGCCGGGAAGGCGACCCCGGCCTCGCGCGAACAGCCCCTTCGCCCCGTCGTACGACGAGTCGGTGACCGGCGATGCGGCCTCCGGCTCGGCGTCGTACGACGGGAGCAGGTGCTCCTCGAGCCCGGCCAGCACCGCGCTCGCCCGGTCGACGTCGCGGTGCACGGGGATCCCCGCCGCGCGCAGGATCGCGGCGGTCGGACCGGCCGGGAAGATCGTGTGCACCACCACCGGCTTGTGCTGCGCCCGGGCCGCCGCCGCGATCGCGTGTGCGGCAGCCACCTCGACGTCGTGGACCGCCCCGGGCTCGGTCGAGTAACCGCCGAAGTAGCCGGTCATCAGCACGCCGTCCACGTCGTCGCCCGGCCAGCAGGCACTCGACTGCGCGCGCGTAGCCCATCGGGTCCCGGTCACCCGCGCCGGCGAGGTCGACCGGGTTGGCGACGCTCGAGCTGGCCCAGAGCACGTCACGCAGGCGCGCACCGGTCTCCTCACCGAGGAGCGGCGTCTCCAGACCGACCGCGGTGAGCGCGTCGGCGGCGACGGCCCCGTGGCCACCCCCGTCGGTCAGCACCGCGACGCGGCGGCCCGGCATCCGTCGGGAGCCCAGCAGTCCCTCGAGGAGGTGGGCCATGTGACCGGGGTGGTCGACCCGGCGTACTCCCCCGGCCGCGCAGGCGGCGTCGACCACCTGCGACGGGCTCGTCATCGACCCGGTGTGGGACACCGCGCTGCGGGCAGCCGCGTCGGACCGGCCCGGCGACAGCAGCACGACCGGCTTGCCTGCCGCGGCCAGGGCCCGGGCCGCGGAGACGAACGCGCGTCCGTCGACCACGTCCTCGGCGTAGATCGCCACCGCGCGCGTGCCCGCGTGGTCCACGCAGGCGAGCATCAGGTCGACCACGGTGAGGTCGGCCTGGT
Organism: uncultured Actinomycetota bacterium; assembly: GCA_963722835.1. Lineage (GTDB taxonomy): Bacteria > Actinomycetota > Actinomycetes > Propionibacteriales > Nocardioidaceae > Marmoricola. The sequence continues at coordinate 208,288 of CAVROK010000009.1, read as the reverse complement.
TGCCCACGGAGACGAACCGGGAGATGCCCAGCCCGCGCTCGACGAGGAGGACGGCGAGGTCGAGGACCAGGTTGCCGCTCTGGCTGAGCACGGCGACCTCCCCGGCCGGGAGCACGGCGTGGCTCAGCTGCAGCCCGGCGCCGGTGTCGGCGATCCCGATGCAGTTCGGACCGACCAGCACCGCACCCGCCTCGCGGGCGACGGCCACCGCCTCGGCCTCGGCCCGGGCGCCCTCCTCCCCGAGCTCGGAGAGGCCGGCGGTGATCGCCACGATCGCCCGCGCACCGGCGGCGACCGCCTCCTTCACGGTCGGGACGAACGCGGTCGCCGGGACGCACAGCACGACCAGGTCCGGCGGTGCGCCGAGCAGCTCACGCGCCTCGGCCAGCGTCGTGCACGTCGGGCGCCCGAGCACCTCGGCGCCGCTGCGGTTCACCAGCGCGACCGGACGGGGCGAGCCCGACTCGAGCGCGCGCCGACTCAGGATGTGGCCCCACTTCGCCGGGTCGGCGCTGGCGCCGACGACCGCGACCGAGGCTGGCTCGAAGAGGGCGTCCAGAGCGGCCCGGGGGGCGCTCCGTGGTGACCCTTGACGCGTCACGAGGGCGAGCCTAGCATCACTGACTGACTGAGCAGTCAAACAACTTCAGTCGAGAATTGGGGAGGCGTGAAGGAGCCCAACCGCCGAGACCTGGCAGCCGAGGAGGCTCGGAACCGCATCCTCGTCGCCGCCGCCGACTGCATCGTCCGCGACGGCCTGGTCAACGTGCGGATGGCCGGGATCGCCCGGGCCGCGGGGGTCTCCTCGGGGCTGGTGCACTACCACTTCGCCACCAAGGAACAGCTCTTCGTCGCCGTGCTGAGCCACTCCAGCACCGTGTCCCAGGTGCTCACCGAGCGCGCCCTGGAGCGGGCCGGCACCCAGCCCGTGGAGCGCCTCTGCGTGTTCCTCGACCGCTGCCTGCCCAGCGACGAGCAGCTCACCCACGACTGGCGGCTCTGGCAGGAGCTCGACCTGCTCTGCCTCCGGCAGCCCGACCTCGACCGGGTCGGCGCCGAGGTCTACGAGACCATCTACTCCTCCGTCACCGACATCATCGTCGCCGGGATCGAGGCCGGGGTCTTCGACCTCGACGCCTCGCAGGCGCGGACCGTGGCGGAGACCTCCGTGGCCCTCTGCGACGGGCTGGGGGCACGGGTCGTGGCCGCCGGTCCCGATCTCTCCTTGGACGACGCCCGGACGATGGTGGCCAAGGCCGTCGGACGCCTGGTCGGCCATGCCGGTCCCCTGCCGATGACCGACCGGACCCTCCAGGAGGCACCTGCATGACCCCGCTGCCCCCCGTCACCCGACGGTCCCTGCTCCGGGGAGGCCTCGCGCTGGGCGCGACGGCCGGGCTGGCGAAGGCCACGAGCGGTTGTGCCTACTTCCCGAGCGAGACCCCGGCGACGGTGAAGCTGCCGAAGTCGGCCAAGGCGGAGATCGACGGCGACCTCATCTACTTCAACTGGGCCGACTACCTCGACCCCAGCGTGTTCAAGGGCTTCCAGCGCGAGTACGGCGTGAAGGTGATCCAGTCCAACTTCGACTCGATGGAGGGGATGTACGCCAAGCTCCAGGCCGGCAACCAGTACGACATCATCTTCCCGATCGCCAAGTGGGTCCAGAAGCTGCGTGCCGAGGGCAAGATCCGCGCCATCGACCACGACCAGCTGACCAACGCCGAGCAGGTCTTCTACTCCGGCTCCTACTACAACGACCCGTGGTACGACGAGAAGTCGGCCGTCTCGGTGCCGTTCACCGTCTACAAGACCGGCATCGGCTGGCGCACCGACAAGGTCGACTCCATGACCGGCAGCTGGAACGACCTGTGGAACCCGCAGGCGGCCAAGCGGATCTTCACCCTCGACGACCAGGACGAGGCGATCGCGATGGCCGCCCTCCTGCTCGAGTACGACGTCAACACCGCCAAGGCCAAGGAGCTCGAGGAGATCAAGAAGCTCCTGATCAGCCAGAAGAAGTACCTCCGGGCCTACTCCTCCGACGACGTCAACAACATGGCCCGCGGTGACGCCTGGATCCACCACATGTGGAGCGGCGACTTCGTCTACCTGCGCGAGGGCGTGGTCAGCAAGCCCGAGAACTACGACTTCCTGGCGCCCAAGGAAGGCACCCCGATCAACTCCGACGCCTACGCGATCCCCACCAACGCCAAGCACCCGGGCACCGCGATGGTCTTCATCGACTACCTGCTCCGGCCGGAGATCGCGAAGAAGAACATGGCCTACCTCTTCTACCCCTTCCCCGTGCGCGACGCGGCCTCCACGTTCGCCGACCTGGTCAAGGACGTCCCTGCCGCCAACGTCGACCTGGCCGACCTCGAGAACCCCGACGTGTTCCGCCTGCTCAAGGCCGACGAGGTGCAGCGCCGCGCCGCCATCTGGACCGAAGTGAAGGCGAGCTGACGATGACGGCTCCCCCGACCACCGCCCCGGACACCCGCCCGCCGGCCGACCCGCCGCGTCGCAAGTCCGGCCAGCGCACGCGGCTCTGGGGCGCCCTGCTCGCACTGCCGACCGCCTGGATCGTCGGCTTCTTCGTCAGCAGCATGGTCATCGTCGTGCTGCTCTCCTTCGGCCGCACCCAGGAGGACGGCCGCCCCGTCTTCGGGACGACCACGGCCAACTACGAGGCGCTCTGGAACGACGTCTACCTGCGCCTGTTCCTCCGCTCGCTCGGCTACGCCCTCGCCACGACGCTCATCTGTGCGCTGATCGCCTACCCGGTCGCCTACGCCATCGCCCTCTACGGCGGGCGCTTCAAGAACGTCCTGATCGCCGCGATCGTGGTGCCGTTCTTCGCCAGCTACCTGATCCGGATGTACGCCTGGTCGGCGCTGCTCTCCGACGAGGGCATCGTCAACAGCGCCATCCGCGGGACCGACCTCGGTGACGGCATCCAGTTCCTGAACACGCCGTACGCCGTGATCGGGGGGCTGGTCTACGGCTACGTCGTGTTCATGATCCTGCCCGTCTACGCCTCGCTCGAACGGATGGACGTCTCGCTGATCGAGGCCGGCAAGGACCTCTACCACGGGCCGTTGCGCACCTTCTTCAGCGTGACGCTGCCGGCCACCCGCGCCGGCCTGTTCGGCGGGATGCTGCTCGTCTTCCTGCCCGCACTCGGCGACTTCGTCAGCGCCCAGCTGCTGGGCGGACCGCGGACCTACATGATCGGCAACCTGGTCCAGCAGCAGTTCCTCGAGGGCCAGAACTGGCCGCTCGGTTCTGCGATGACGGTGGCGATGATGATCGCCCTGACCGTGCTGATGGTCTTCTACCTGCGCGGCACCTCGACGCGCGCCCAGGAGCTCCAGTGAGCAGGGGTCGACGCGTCGAGCGCCGCCCCGCCGCGGCGGTCACGATCACGGTGCTGTTCTTCGCCTGGCTCTACCTGCCGATCGCGGCCGTCGTGCTGTTCAGCTTCAACAGCGTGAAGTCGCTGTCCACCTTCGAGGGCTTCAGCACCCGGTGGTACACCGACTTCTTCAACGACAGCACGCTGATCACCTCGCTGTCCGCGAGCCTGATCATCGCCAGCATCGCCGCGGTCGGCTCGCTCCTCCTGGGCACGATGCTCGCGCTCGGGCTCGACCGGGTGCGGTCCCGCAGCGGCCGGGCGGTCGGCGCCGTCACCCTGCTCCCCCTGGTGACGCCGGAGATCGTCACCGGTGTCGCCGCACTGCTCTTCTTCACCGGCCTGAGCATGAAGCTCTCCCTGCTCACCGTGACGCTGGCCGAGATCACGTTCTCGATCGCCTACGTGACCGTGATCGTGCGCGGGCGCCTCGCCGCGATGGACCCCCAGGTCGAGGAGGCCGCCCGCGACCTCGGCTGCACCCCGTGGCAGGCACTGCGGAAGGTCACGCTGCCCACGCTGTTCCCGGCCCTGCTCGGCGCCGGGTTGCTCGTCTTCGCGCTGGTCTTCGACGACTTCGTGCTCGCGTTCTTCACCACCGGCGTCGATCCGCAACCACTGCCGGTGCGCATCTACTCCTCCATCAGGTTCGGCGTCTCGCCGTCCATCAACGCGGTGGGCACGCTGATGCTGGCCTTCTCGGCCTTCCTCATCATCGCGGCGCTGCTGCTGCCGCGGCTCTTCCACCGCAAGTCATCCAGCCTGGAACTGCTCACCGGAGGCGAACGCCGATGACCACCACCGACACGTCCACCGAGAGGGCCACCGACACGGCGGTGAGCCTGACCGGACTGACCAAGGTCTTCGGCCAGGAGACCGTCGTCGACGCGATCGACCTCGACATCGCCCCCGGCGAGTTCTTCTCGCTGCTCGGGCCGTCCGGGTGCGGCAAGACCACGACGCTGCGGATGATCGCCGGGTTCAACGACCCCACGGCCGGCACCATCCGGGTCGGCGGCCAGGACGTGACCTCCACTCCCCCGCACCAGCGCGACGTCAACACGGTCTTCCAGAGCTACGCCCTCTTCGAGCACCTCGACGTGCGCAGGAACGTCGGCTTCGGCCTGCGCCGCAAGGGGATCGACCGCCGCACGATCGACCAGCGCGTGGGCGAGGCCCTCGAGCTCGTCCAGCTCGGCGACCGCGCGGGCGACCGTCCCGGCCAGCTGTCGGGCGGCCAGCGACAACGCGTGGCACTCGCCCGCGCACTGATCAACCGCCCGCAGGTGCTGCTGCTCGACGAGCCCCTCGCTGCCCTCGACCTCAAGCTCCGCCGCGCGATGCAGCTCGAGCTCCAGTCGATCCAGCGCGAGGTCGGGATCACCTTCCTGTTCGTGACCCACGACCAGGATGAGGCGCTGAGCATGAGCGACCGGATCGCGATCATGAACAAGGGCGTGATCGAGCAGTGCGGGACGCCCGAGCACATCTACGAGAACCCCGCCTCGGTCTTCGCCGCCGGGTTCATCGGCACCAGCAACCTGATGCCCGGCACCTACGACAACGGCGCTGTCCAGGTGTGCCCGGAGCTGCGGGTCCCGCTCCAGTCCAGCGACGGCCTGTCGGCCGGGCGACCAGGTGAGCGTGGCGATCCGGCCGGAGAAGATCTGGATCAGCGACCTCACCCCGGCGATGGTGCAGGTGCCCGGCACCGTCGTCGCCTCGAGCTATCACGGGGCGACGACGCAGTACCTCGTCGACGTCGCGCCCGGCGTCACGCTGACCGTGCTCGAGCAGAACCTGCCGCGGATGAGCACCGGTGACCGCTGGACCCCCGGCTCCCGCGTGCAGATCGGCTGGCTGCCCGAGCACACGGTCCTGCTCGCATGAGCGACACCAGGAAGGACGTCGTCGTCGTCGGCGCCGGACTGGCCGGGCTCTCCGCCGCACGCGACCTCGAGGCCGGTGGCGCGCACGTGACCGTGCTGGAGGCCCGCGAGCGGGCCGGCGGCCGGGTCGAGCAGGTCGAGCTCCCCGACGGGCGCCGGGTGCAGCTCGGCGGCGAGGTGGTCGGCAACGCCCACACCGCCTACCTCGGGCTCGTGGCCGAGCTCGGGCTGACCCTGGTCCCGTCCTACGTCGCGGAGCCCGGCGAGATCACCCGCCAGGTGCCGGAGGCCGTCGACGTCGGCACGTGGCCCTCGTGGTTCACCGAGGCCGACATCGCCTCCTACGAGACCGTCGAGGCCTCGATGGAGAAGCTGGTGGCCTCGATCGACCCGGCCGACCCGTTCTCCTTCCCCGACCTGCACCGGCTCGACCGGCTCAGCGTCGGCGACTTCCTCCGCGAGGAGGGTGCGACGACCGCGGTGCTGCGCGCCTTCGAGCTGGTGCACCTGAGCCTGTCCGACGGCTCCATCGAGCGCACCAGCATGTTCGCCTACGCGCGCAAGCAGGCCGTCGGAGGCGGCACCGCCTCCTACGACGTCGAGGAGTGGGAGAACCAACGGGTCGCCGAGGGGTCGGCCACGGTGGCCCTGACCATGGCGGAGCAGCTGTCCGACGTACGCCTCTCGACGCCGGTGTCCCGGATCGCCGTCAGCCGGCACGGCTGCAGCGTCACCACCGCGGCGGGCGAGCAGTTCGCCTGCGACGCGGTCGTGCTCGCGGTGCCGTCCGGTCCGGCGCGCGACATCGAGATCACCGGCGTGAGCGACGCGCGGCTGACCTCGCTGCGCCGGCAGCGGCACGCGTGGGCGGCCAAGTTCGTGGCTGCCTACGACCGGCCGTTCTGGCGCGACACCGGCCAGAACGCGCTCGCCGAGAGCGAAGGCGTCATCGGGTCCACCTGGCCGCAGCAGGAGGGGGTGCTGTCCGCCCTCGTGCCGCCGGAGCGGTACGCCGCGTTCCTGGCCAGCGACCAGCAGACCCGCACGCGCGAGGCGCTCGAGCAGATCGCCGGGATGTACGGCGACGCGGCGCTCGCCCCGCTCCAGACCTGGACGCGCCTGTGGGGCACCGACCCGTGGACGCAGGGCTACGTGACCAACTGGCGACCGGGTGACGTCGAGGCCGTCGGCCCCTTGCACGGCACCCATGAGCCGCCGTTCTACGTGTGTGGCTCGGACCAGTGGGTGGCCGGCTACATGGAGGGTGCGGTCCGGACCGGGCGGGGCGCGGCCGCGGCACTGCTGCACGGAGAAGACCAGGAGGTGTCCTGATGGAGTTCGGACTCAGCGACGAGCAGCGAGCGGTCGTCGCGACGACGAAGGCGTTCGTCGAGAAGGAGCTCTACCCGCACGAGCAGGAGGTGGAGCGCTCCGGTGTGCTGCGCCCAGAGCTCGCGGCGGAGATCACGCAGAAGGCGATCAGGGCCGGCCTCCATGCCGCCAACATGCCCGAGGAGGTCGGTGGCGCCGGGCTCGACACCGTCACCCTGGTGCTCTACGAGAAGGAGCTCGGCCGGGCCAACTACGCCCTGCACTCCGCCATCGGCCGGCCGTCCAACATCCTGCTGGCGGGCACCGAGGCGCAGAAGGAGCGCTACCTCTACCCCAGCATCCGGGGCGAGAAGCGCGACTGCCTCGCGCTGACCGAGCCGGCCGCGGGCTCCGACCTGCGCGGCATGCGCACCCGTGCGGTCCGGGATGGTGACGGCTGGCGGATCAAGGGCACCAAGCACTTCATCAGCCACGCGCACGAGTCCGACTTCGTGATCCTCTTCGCCGTCACTGACGAGCCTGCCGACGGCAAGAAGTCGATGTCGACGTTCCTGGTCGACCTCGACACCCCCGGCCTCGCCGTGCACGACGGCTACCGCAACGTGTCGCACCGCGGCTACACCAACGCGATCCTCGACTTCGACAACTGCCTCGTCCCCGGCGATGCGCTGCTCGGCGAGGAGGGCAAGGGCTTCGACCTGGCCGGCACCTGGCTCGGCAGCACCCGGCTCCAGGTGGCGGCCACGTGCCTGGGTCGGGCGGAACGAGCGCTCGACCTCGCCGTACGCCACGCCGCGGAGCGCGAGCAGTTCGGCCAGAAGATCGGACGCTTCCAGGGGATCTCCTTCAAGCTCGCCGACATGGCCGTCGAGCTCAAGGCGGCCGAGCTGATGACTCTCGAGGCCGCCTGGAAGTTCGACCAGGGCCGCGCGACCGACTCCGACATCGCGATGGCCAAGCTGAAGGCGACCGAGATGCTGGCGATGGTGGCCGACGAGGCCATCCAGATCCACGGGGGGATGGGGCTGATGGACGAGCTGCCGCTGGAGCGGATCTGGCGGGACGCCCGCATCGAGCGCATCTGGGACGGCACCTCGGAGATCCAGCGCCACATCATCTCCCGCGCGCTGCTGCGCCCCCTGGGATCGTGAGCTCGATGAGCGACGTGGTGCGCACCCGCCGTGAGGGAGGCATCCTGGAAGTCACCCTCGACCGCCCCAAGGCCAACGCGATCGACCTCGCGACCAGCCGGGTGATGGGCGAGGTGTTCGCAGGCTTCCGCGACGACCCCGCGCTGCGGGTGGCCGTCCTGCAGACCGCGGGCGAGAAGTTCTTCAGCGCCGGCTTCGACCTCAAGGCGGCAGCTGACGGCGACGCGGTCGACGGCGACTACGGCGTCGGTGGGTTCGGCGGGCTCCAGGAGCTGCCGGACCTGAACAAGCCGGTGATCGCGGCCGTGCACGGCATGGCCGTGGGCGGCGGGTTCGAGATCGCGTTGTCCTGCGACCTGATCTACGCGACGGCCGACGTCCGGTTCGGCCTGCCGGAGATCAACGCCGGCACGCTGGCCGACGCAGCCACGATCAAGCTGCCCAAGCGGATGCCGTACCACGTGGCGATGGAGCTCCTCCTGACCGGACGCTGGATGTCCGCCGAGGAGGCGCACCGCTGGGGCGTCGTCAACGAGGTGCTCCCCGACCACGACGCCCTGATGGCGCGGGTGTGGGACGTCGCCCGGCTCCTGGAGTCGGGCCCCCCGCTCGTGTTCGCCGCCATCAAGGAGACCGCTCGCGCCGCCGAGGGCGCGCCGTTCCAGGAGGTCCTCGACCAGGTCACCGGACGCCGGCTCCCGACCGTCGACGCGCTCTACGGGTCCGAGGACAACATGGAGGGCTTCCGCGCCTTCGCCGAGAAGCGCCCTCCCGTGTGGAAGGGCCGCTGACCTCTTCGGTCAGGAGGTCTTCAGCAGGACGCTGAAGCTGGCTCCCCTCGAGCTCGTGCTGTTGGCCGTCGCGGTCAGCTGACCCCTCGCACCCGCCGCCACCGGCGCGTTGCTGTCGACCAGCAGCGCGGTGATGTGCGCGGAGGCCGCGGTGGTGGCCGCGGCCCTCCGGACCGTCTGCCCGCCCGGCGCGGTGAAGCCCGTGGTGTCGGTCGACTTGTCCGCCCAGTAGGTCACCAGCCAGCCGGTGCCGTCCGGCGCAGTCACGGCCGGGCTGGTGTGCGCGGCGCCTGAGGCGTCGTCGGTCTTCGAGGCGAACGCGGTGATCGGCGTGGTGGTGTTGACCCCGCGGTACGCCGCCACGGTCAGGTCGGACTTCGCGAAGCCCGACGACGTGACCGTCACCGAGGCGTCGGCGGCTGTCGCCGTCTTCGTCCAGGCGCGCGTCGCGATGGCGTTGCCGTCGCGGCTCTCGACGAGGGTCCACCCGCTGGGACCGGTGTAGGTCGGCGTCAGGGTGTTGGCGGTGAAGAACGCGACCAGCGTGTCACCGGCCTGCACCCCCGTCGGGAGCGTGGTGGTGTGGTTCTGGCGGTTGCCGTTGCTGGAGTTCGCGCCGACGAAGGCGATGTTGCTCACCGGCGCCGTGCCGGTCGGGTTCACGTTGACCGTGTCCGTGTCGGTGTGGCCGTTGCCGTCGTTGACCGTCAGGGTCACGGTGCGCGCGCCGGCGGCGGCGTACGTGTGCGACGGGCTGGGGTTGGTGGATGCGGGCGTGCCGTCGCCGAAGTTCCAGCTGTAGGTGAGCGTGTCGTTGTCCGGGTCGGTCGACGACGTGCCGGTGAAGGTGCAGGCGAGGCCCGTGCAGCTGGCGTTGGTGATGGTCGCCGTCGGAGCCGTGTTGGGGGCCACCGTCCCGCCACCACCGAGGATGACGCTCATCGTCATGCCCCTCGCGGCGGAGTCGGCCGTCGCGTTGAGGCCGCCCTTGGCGCCGGTGCCGACACCCTGGTTGCTGTCGGTCAGCAGCGACGACATGTGGCTCGAGCCCGTGGCCGTGCCCTCCGAGCGCTGGGTCTGGCCCGCGGGGCCGGTCCACCCGGTGGTCGCGGAGGACTTGTCGGTCCAGAAGCTGACCAGCCAGCTCGACGCGTTCGTCGAGTTCACGGTGGGGGTCGCGTGCACGGCGGCGGCGGTGTTCTGTCCCGCGATCGCCGAGGCACCGATCGCCGGGTTGCCGGCGCCGCGGTAGGCCGCGAGCGTCACGTCGGACTTCACGAAGTAGTTCGTGCCGTCAGCGTTCCTGCTCGTCACCGTGGCGGTAGAGCCGAGGTCGGCAGCGGTCGCCGTCTTGCTGTAGAGCTTGCCGGTCGAGCCGGTGCTGCCGTCGGTGAGCACCTGGGTCCAGCCGGCGGGGCCGGCGAAGACGGGACCGGTGGAGTTGGCGGTGAAGAACAGCAGCAGGGTGTCGCCCACCTGGGTGCCGGCAGGCACCGCGATCGCGTGGTTCGCCTTGTTGCCGTTGTTGTTGTTGGCCCCCACGAAGCCGACGCTGCTCGCACTCGTCGTCGGGCTCAGGGTCGTCGTGGCGGTGGCCGTGTGGCCCTTGCCGTCGTCGACGGTGAGCGTGACGGTCTTGGAACCGGCCGTCGTGTAGGTGTGCGTCGGGTTGGCGGTGGTGCTGTGTGCGGTGCCGTCACCCCAGTTCCAGTCGTAGGTCAACGTGTCGCTGTCCGGGTCGCTGGAGGTGGAGCCGTTCACCGAGCAGGACAGGCCGGTGCAGCCGGCGTTGGTGATGCGGGCCGTCGGCGCCGTGTTCACCGGCGGGTTGGTCGGCGTCGCCGTCACGGTGTCGCTGTTGCTGCCACCCTGGCCGTCGCTGACCGTCAGGGTCACGGTCTTGTTGCCGCCGCTGGCGAACGCGTGCGACGGGTTGGCGGTGGTGCCGTGGGCCGTGCCGTCACCCCAGTCCCAGTCGTAGGTCAGCGTCGCGCCCTCGGGGTCCGTCGACATGGACCCGTCGAAGGAACAGGTCAGGTCGGTGCAACCCGACCATCGAGGCGTTCGCGACCGGGTCCTGGTTGGGCGGCGGCGGTCCTGCCGGAGTCAGCAGCACGCTCATCGTGAGGCCCTGGGCGCTGCTGTCGGCGGTGGCGTTCAGGCCACCCTGGACGCCGGAGTTCACCCGCGCGTTGCTGTCGGTGAGCAGCGAGGACATGTGGCTCGAGCCCGTCGCGTTGCCCTCGGAGCGCTGCGTCTGGCCGGCCGGCGGGGTCCAGCCGGTGGTGGCCGAGGACTTGTCGGTCCAGTAGCTGACCAGCCAGTTGGTCCCGTTGGGTGCGGTGACCGTCGGGGTCTGGTGCACCGCGCTGGCGACGTTCTGGGCCGTGATCGCCGAGGCACCGAGCGGGCCGGTGCCGCGGTACGACGCCAGGGTGGTGTCCGAGCGCACGTAGTACGTCGCGTTCGCGGCGGTGCGGCTGGTCACGGTGACCGTCGAGCCGAGGTCCGCGGCCGTGGCGGTCTTGGTGTAGAGCTTGCCGACCGAGCTGGAGCCGTTCTGGGTCAGCACCTGGGTCCAGCCCGTTGGGTCCGGCGTACACCGGGCCGGTGGAGTTGGCCGCGAAGAACAGCAGCAGCTGGTCGCCGACCTGCGTCCCGGCGGGCACCGCGAGCGAGTGGTTGGTGCGGTTGCCGTTGTTGTTGCTGCTCGCCACGAACCGGACGCTGTCGGCCTCGCTCGTGGGGCTGGCCGTCCTGGTGATCGAGCTGGTCGCACCCTTGTTGTCGGTGACCTTCAGCGTGACCACGCGGTCGCCGGCGTCGGCGTACGTGTGCGTGGTCGTGGCACCGGTGCCGTGCGTGGTGCCGTCACCGAAGTCCCAGTCGTAGGTCAGCGGGCCGTTCTCGGGGTCCGTGGAGCTGGTGCCGTTGTAGGTGCAGACGAGCTGGTCGCAGGTGACCGCCGCGCCCGCCACCGGCGGCTCGTTCAGCGGCGCCGGGACGCCCTGGTAGGGGAACATCGCCCGCGAGGACCAGCCGCTGCCGGCGGTGGTGATCTGCACGTTCGTGCTGTTCACCGGGGCGTGCCCGGCCTGGTTCCAGGTCATCGACCACAGGTTGCCCGCGGCCGTGGCGAAGTAGAGCCTCCCGTTGGCGACGAAGGCGCCACGCACGTTGGTGTAGTCGATGCCGGTCGAGGTCGTGGAGAACCGCTGCTGCCCGATGACCCCGCTCTCGACGTTGAAGGCGCGACGGTAGAGCGCGTTCGTGCCCGATCTTCGAGTAGTAGATGTAGCCGCCCGAGTAGAAGAGGTTCTGGATCGTCCGCGCGTCGGTGTGCCAGTCGCTCTGGTTCGTCAGGGCGTCGCCGGTGTTGACCGGGCTGACCGTGCCGTAGGTGGTGCCGTCGAAGGTCATCTTCGACAGCGAGCCGTCGGCGTTGGTCTTGTAGAGCACGCCGTTGACCATGAACGCACCGGTGCTGGTGCCCCAACCGGGCCCGGTCGGCGCGTTGGCGACCGTGCCGATGGTGGTGCCGGTGAAGCTGCGTCGGGTCAGCTGCGAGGCGCTGGTGGCGACGCGGTAGAGGTCGACGGGCAGCGAGGTGGTCTGCAGCTGAGGGGCAGCGGTGCCGCCGGCGAGCGGCAGGACGCCGATCCGGGCGTGGTAGGTGTTGCCGGCCGTGTGGCCGAGGAGCTCGGTGTCCGAGCCGACGTAGAGACCCTCAGGGTCGCCAGCATGTCCTCGACGCCGACGCCGCGGGCACGCGTCGGGTTCCAGGAGTAGGGCAGCCCGTTGACGGTGTCGAGCGCGGCGATGCCCTCGCGGCTGACCGCGCCCTGGCCGGGGGTGTCGCCGGCCGTCGGGTTGTTCTGCCAGCGCTGGTGGCCGCCGACGTAGACGGCCCGGTCGGTGACCTCGACCGACCAGGTGGTGTCACCGCCGGTGTACGCCGTCCAGGTGGCCGCCGCGGTCGGCGTGGCGTTGTCCTCGAACCGGGCGACGACGTCACAGCCGGAGGTGCCGGCCATGCTGGCGGTGTAGCCGCCGTAGGCACCGGTCGTCGAGACGACGAAGAAGGTGCCGTCCGGTGAGTACTGGACGTCGGTCATGTAGGTGTCGAAGGAGGCGGAGCACGCCTGCGTGAACATGTTCGTCGTCCAGGGCGACAGCGTCTGGTGGACGGTCGCGTCCACGACGGTCGGGGTGTTGCCGACGTTGAACTTCACGATCTGGCGGCGCGCCTGGCCGTCGATCGTGGTGAAGTTGCCGACCGCGACGAGCTGGGTGTTCTGCTTGTTGATCGAGAGCTGCCCGACGTTGGTGATGGAGCCGGCGTTGGCGTTGTGCGTGCCGGTGAACACCGCGTTGAAGTAGGGGTCCCGGCGGCCGGTGTCGGCGTACACCGTGCCGAGCGCCCGCTGGGCGATGCCGTTGATGTGCGTGAACTTGCCGCCGAGGAACAGGTGGTTGCCGACCAGCTCGAGGTCATGGATGTCGCCGCTGATCGTCTGCGCGGTGAACGACGGGTCGACGGCGCCGGTGGTGACGTTGATCTTGAACAGACGGCCGGGCATCGCCTGGCCCGCGGCGGAGCTGAACGCCCCGGCGACGTAGACCGACTGACCGTCGGCAGCGGGCAGCACCTTGTAGACCGTGCCGTTGGGGTCCGGGGCGAAGGACGAGACCAGCCGGCCCGTGGTCGCGTCGAAGGCGAGCACGTTGTTGCGGGTCACCGTGGTCGAGGTGTTGTAGTTCTGGGCCTGGGTGAACTGGCCACCCACGACGATCGTGTTGCCGACCTTGGCGATCGAGTAGACGGTGCCGTCCAGGATGTTCGGGGCATTGGTGCCGGGCTCGTCGCTGACGATCTTCCCGGTCTGGGGCGCGGGCGCGCCGGTGTCAGCGGCCGAGGCAGCAGACGTCCATGAGGTCAGTCCACTGAGGACCAACGCGAACAGCAACGACAAGGCAAGGAGTTTTCGCACTCCAACCATCCCCCCATACATCGGCCGCTCGGCGGTGGGCATGCAGCCGAGCGCGAGACCACGGACATCGTGCACCCGAAATGCCGTGATTCCCACCAAAGCGATTCACCGGTCTGGTCCACCTGACACCGGTTGTTCGCCCGAGGACCTGGCGCCGACTGCGTGAGATCAAGGCCCAGGTGCACCCGGAGGATGCGTCAGTACGCTCGGGACATGGAGGAGATGAAGGCGCGCCGCGTCGTCGACCGGCTGCGGGAGCGCGGCACGAACGCCAGTCTGGCCCGCGTAGGGGTTCACCAGTTCGGCGTCAGTGTCGCGCTCCCCGACGGGCGCGAGGCGAGATGGGACTCCGACGACACCGCCTCGCTCGAGGCCCAGGTGATGCGCAACGGCATGCTGGTCGGGTTCGTCCCCGAGATCGAGGGCTCCGACAGCTTCACCGAGGAGCAGATCATCGACGTGATCGTGCGCACCGACTACGACAAGCCGATCGCGGTGCAGCGTCGTACGGCGCCACCGCCCGAGCCGGCCCTGCCGATCAAGGGTGGGCTGTTCCGACGGTTCTTCGACGGGTTCCGCTACCGCTGACCCAGGTAGCCCGCGAGGTGGTCCACCACCTCGCGCGCGTCGTCCTCGATGCCGTGGATGAACGTGGACTTGCGCCGCCGGAGCACGGGCAGGCCGAGTGCGTAGAGCCCCGGGCTGTCGACGACACCGCCGTCGTGCCGGAGCTGACCCTTGGCGTCGACCACCGGCACGTCGAGCCACGTGTAGTCGGGGCGGTAGCCCGTGGCCCAGATGACCGACCGGATCTCGCCGCTGGTCAGGTCGAGCTGGAGGCGCGTGGCATCGGGCACCCGGGTCGGCGCCAGGCGTTCGGGAGGGTCGAGCTCGGCATCGAGACCCTTCGTCACCGGCCCACTCGTCGAAGTTGTTCAGCAGCCGCTGCGCCTTGAGGTCCGCGAGCGAGAACACGTTGCGCAGGCCACCCGAGAACAGGGCGCGACCGTCGCGGACGGCCGCCCACCGACCGACCAGCTCGACGCCCAGGTCGGCGAGCGCGTTGAGGTCGAGCGTCGCCCGCTCGGGAGTCCCGACGAGCTGCGGCGAGGGCAGCCGACGGGCACGAGTGAGGTCGTCGACCTCGTCGTACCGCTCGTCCCAGACCCCCGACGCCTCCATCCACCAGAGCACGTCGCGTCCGCGGTAGGTCCGCGGCAGCCGCACGTGCTCCCCCACCGAGAGCGTGACCGGTCGCCCCGATCGCCGGATCTCGGCTGCCAGCTGCACGCCGGTCGCCGACGCACCGACGACCAGGACACCGCCGTCGGGGAGCTGCTCGGGGTTGCGGTAGTCGAAGGTCGTCAGCTGCTCGACGCTCGCCGGCACCGCTCCGCTGAACGCCGGCACGGTCGGTCGGTTGCACGCACCGGTCGCGATCACCACTGCCCGGGATCGGATCTCTCCACCGCTCGTCGTCACGGTGTACCCGTCGTCGGTGCGCCGCAGCGACGTCACGTCCACACCCGTCTGGACGGGGGCGCCCGAGTCCTTCGCGAAGCGCTCGATGAGGTCGACCACCTCGCCCATGGTCATGTAGCCGTCGGGATCGGGGCCGTCGTAGCGCTGGCCCGGGAGCCGGGTCTGCCAGTTGGGCGTGAGCAGCCGCAGCGACTCCCAGCGCTCACTGCGCCAGGAGTTCGCCACCTCCCCGCGCTCGAGCACGACGTGGTCGATCGACCGAGCGCTGAGGAAGTGGCTGGCGGCCAGACCGGCGTGGCCGGCCCCGATGACGACCGCGGAGTGCTCAGACAACCTCGACGGTCACGTCCGTGGGGTTCGTGAGCGCGTCGAAGACGGCCGAGCGCTTCTGGGACTGAGCCACGAGTGCCTCGATCTCCTCCGGCGACGCGTCGGCGTCGATGGAGAAGGACACCTTGATGTCGTTGAAGCCGTTGCGGACGTCGCTGTCGGCGCCGAGGATCCCGCGGATGTCGTGGTTGCCCGCGATCGTCGCTTCGACGGAGCGCAGCTGGATGCCGCGGTTCTGCGCCACGGAAGCGACCCCTGCCGTCAGGCAGCTGGTCAGCCCGACCAGGAGGTACTCGATCGGCGTGATGGCGTCGTCGGGTGCGGCGAAGACCTCGGGGTGGTCGGCCTCCAGCACCGTCTCGGTCTTGTGGTTCTGCTCCTCGCCGAGGCCGAAGAAGTTCTGGATCTTCGTGGTGGTGTGCACGCCGTTCTGCCACGCGGAGGTGGCCTTCCAGGTGAACTGTGCGGCCTCCGGCGCCCCCTTCAACACCTCGCGTGCATCGAGCAGCGCTTGTACGTTGACGCCGTTGTCGGTGGTGGTCATGTCGTGTGATTCCCCTTTTCGCCCTTTTGTCTATTTACCCGATAGGGTTACCGCAGAATATACCGAGAGGCCGGATACGATCGCGCACATGGCGCCCACCTCGACGAGCACGACGGGCTCGGTCGGCAGTGTCGAGACGCGGTTCCTCGATCTCCCGGAGCCCGTACGGCTCGACTGCGGTCGGGACCTGCACCCGATACGCGTGGCCTACGAGACCTACGGCACCCTCTCCCCCCAGCGTGACAACGTCATCCTCGTATGTCACGCCCTCAGCGGAGATGCCCATGCGGCCGGGGTCTCCGCGGCCCCGACCGAGGAGAGCACCCGCGACGGGTTCGCGGCCGAGGAGCGGGACGGATCGGCCGCCAAGGGGCTCGGCTGGTGGGACGGGATGATCGGTCCCGGCAAGGCCTTCGACACCGACCACTTCTTCGTGGTGAGCACGAACCTGCTCGGCGGTTGCCGGGGTACGACGGGCCCGTCGTCGATCGATCCGGACACGGGCGCGCCGTACGGGTCGAGCTTCCCGGTCATCACGGTGGCCGACATGGTGCGCACGGAGCGCGCGTTCCTCGACGCCCTCGGCATCGAGCGCCTGGCGGCCGTGGCCGGCGGCTCGCTCGGCGGGATGCAGGCGATGGAGTGGGCGGTCCTGTTCCCCGACCAGGTCGACGCCGTCGTGGCGATCGCCAGCACCCATGCCCTGCACCCCCAGGGCATGGCCTGGAACGCGATCGCCCGTGAGGCGATCCGGCGCGACCCGGCCTGGCAGGACGGCCACTACTACGACACCGGTCGCAAGCCCGACGCCGGCATGGGCGTCGCGCGCATGGTCGGTCACATCACCTACCTGTCCGCACCGGCGCTGGACGACAAGTTCGGGCGGCGACTGCAGTTCTCCGAGGACATCCGCTACACGATCACCGAGCCGGAGTTCGAGGTCGAGAGCTACCTCGACCACCAGGCCGAGTCGTTCGTGAAGCGCTTCGACGCGAACACCTACCTCTACACCTCCCGCGCGCTGACGTACTTCGACCTCGCGCGGGAGCACGGTGGTGGGTCCCTCGTGCGCGCGCTCGAGGACGTCTCCGCTCGCACCCTGCTGATCGCGTTCAGCTCCGACTGGCTCTACCCGCCCCAGGCGTCGCTGGAGGTGGACGAGGCGCTCCGGACTCTCGGCAAGCCGGTCGAGCTGCACGTCATCGACGCGCCGTACGGCCACGACTGCTTCCTGCTCGAGGAAGCCCGGCAGACCCCCCTGATCCGCGAGTTCCTGACCCCGAGGAAGAGGACGCAGTGACCGACCAGCCCGCTCGCGCCGAGGACGACCACGCCTTCGGCTTCGAGACCCGACAGCTGCACGCCGGACAACGGCCCGACCCGAACACGGGTGCGCGGGCGGTGCCGATCTTCCAGACGACCAGCTATGTCTTCGAGGACCCGGAGTCGGCGGCGGCGTACTTCAACCTGCAGGAGTACGGCAACACCTACTCACGCATCATGAACCCCACGACCGCGGTGTTCGAGGAGCGCGTGGCGAACCTCGAGGGCGGTGCCGGTGCCGTCGCCTTCGCGAGCGGGCTGGCCGCGCAGGCTGCCGCGCTGTTCACGCTGCTGGAGCCGGGCGACCACGTCGTCTCGTCCACCGCGTTGTACGGCGGGACCGTCAACCAGTTCAAGCACCTGCTGCGCAAGCTGAGCATCCAGGTGACCTGGGTCGACCCCGACGACCCGGATGCCTGGCGCGACGCCGTGCAGCCGAACACGAAGGCGTTCTTCGGCGAGACGATCGGCAACCCGGGCGGCAACGTGCTCGACATCGAGACGCTCGCGACGATCGCGCACGAGCACGAGCTGCCGCTGGTCGTCGACAACACCTTCGCGACGCCGTACCTGTGCCGCCCGATCGAGTGGGGCGCCGACATCGTGATCCACTCGGCGACCAAGTTCCTCGGTGGCCACGGCACCAGCATCGGCGGCGTCGTCGTGGAGGCCGGCACGTTCAACTGGTCGAACGGCCGGTTCCCCGTGGTGGCGGATCCGTCGCCGGCGTACCACGGGCTGCAGTTCCACGAGACGTTCGGGACCTACGGCTACCTGATGAAGCTGCGCGCCGAGACCCTGCGCGACCTCGGTGGCGCGCTCTCGCCGTTCAACGCCTTCCTGTTCCTGCAGGGCATCGAGACGCTGTCGCTGCGGATGGACCGACACGTCACCAACGCCAGGGCCGTCGCCGCGTTCCTCGAGTCGCACGAGCTGGCCTCGAACGTGACCTATCCCGACCTCCCGTCGAGCAAGTACCGGCCCCTCGTGGAGAAGTACCTGCCGAAGGGCGCCGGGGCCGTGTTCTCGTTCGACTGCGCCGGCGAACGGGCCGGCGGGCTGGCCCTGATCGGCGGCGTCAGCCTGTGGTCGCACCTGGCGAACGTCGGCGACGCGAAGAGCCTGATCATCCACCCGGCCAGCACGACCCACCGCCAGCTGAGCGACGAGGAGCTGGCGGCAGCCGGGGTCGGGCCGGGAACGGTGCGGCTGTCGGTCGGCACCGAGTCGGTCGACGACCTGCTGTGGGACCTGGAGCAGGGCTTCGAACGTGTCGCCGCGGCGACGGAAGGCAAGGTGGCGACGTCGTGACGGACCTGAAGCAGTACCAGGAGCCGTTGACGATCCAGCGCCTGCTCCACTCGGCGAAGACGATCGCGATCGTGGGCCTGTCGAACAACCCGCTGCGGGCCAGCTACTTCGTCGGCTACTACCTCAAGCGGCACGGCTACCGGGTCATCCCGGTGAACCCTCGCGAGCCGGAGATCCTGGGCGAGACCTCCTACCCGAGCCTGAGCGAGGTGCCCGACCACGTGGACATCGTGAACGTCTTCCGCGCACCGGACGCCCTGCCGGGGATCGCGCGGGAGGCCGTGGAGGCCGGCGCCGACGCCCTCTGGACCCAGTTCGGGGTGATCAACGCCGAGGGTGCGCAGATCGCCGAGGACGGCGGCGTGACCGTGGTCATGGACCGCTGCCTGAAGGTCGAGCACGCCCGCTACGTCGGGCGGATGCACTGGCTCGGCTTCAACACCCAGCGGATCACGTCGGTCCGCGCAGGGCTCCAGTAGGGCTCCAGCAGACGGGTCTGAGATCGTGATCGTGTGACCCCCAAGGACATCGGACCGGATCCGCAGAGCTTCGACCTCGAGCAGGCGACGCTCGCCAACACCAACTACCGCACGGTCGCGTGGTCGGGGAAGTACCTCCAGCTCACCTTGATGTCGATCCCCCCGGGCGACGACATCGGCCTGGAGGCGCATCCCGAGACCGACCAGTTCCTGCGCCTCGACGGCGGCCGCGGCCGCGTGCAGATGGGCCCGGCGAAGGACCGCCTCGAGTTCGACCAGGAGGTGGAGGACGGCTGGGCGATCCTGGTGCCCGCGGGCACGTGGCACAACGTCACCAACATCGGCGACGAGCCGATGCAGGTCTACGCCATCTACGCACCGGTCCACCACGCCGCAGGCAAGGTCCAGTCGACCGCGGCGGACGCGGAGCGCGACGAGGAGTCGGGCGACGACGAGCCGCCAGCCTGGTCGGTCCAGCCCGACCAGGACCAGTCGGACAAGCACGCCTGAGGACGAAGGGCAGCCCATGTCGCAGCCGGAAGGTCTCAGGAGCGGGACGTTCACGAACGGCATGGACTTCGCGACCTGGGGCAGCGGGACCAAGACGCTCCTCTTCCTGCCGGGAGGACCAGGAAGCTCCGTCCCGGAAGGCAGGCTGGCCCAGATGTCGCGGCGCTGGTTCGCGCCGTTCGTCGAGGCGGGCTACGCCGTCTGGTTCGTCACCCGCCGCCGGGACATGCCGGACGGGCACACCATCGAAGCCATGGCCGACGACTACGCCCACGTGATCTCCGAGAACTTCGGAGGCCGGGTCGACGTCGTGGTGGGTGAGTCCTACGGCGGAATGATCGCGCAGCACCTCGCCGCGCGCCACGACGAAACCTTCGGTGATCTCGCCATCGTGGTCGCCGCAGCCGACGTCAGCGACTGGGGCAAGGAGGTCGATGCCCGCCTGGTCTCCGCTCTCCGGCAGGGCGACACGGCCGGCTTCGGGACGACCTTCGGCGAGTACGCGCTCCCCGGCAACGCAGCAGGTGGTTGCGCCGCCTCCTCGGGCCTCGGATCGGCCGCAGCATCCTCTCCGGCAAGAACTACCCGCCGTCCGACGTCTGGGTGGAGCTCGAGGCCGAGATCGCTTTCGACTCCCGGCCCGTCCTCCCCCACATCCAGAAGCCGGTGCTGCTCATCGCCGGCGACCGCGACCGGTTCTTCCCCTGGGAGCTCGTCGAGGAGACCGTGCGCCTGATCCCGGACTGCACCCTGGTCCGCTACGAGGGTCACGGCCACATGAAGGCGGCCGCCAGCAAGCGGGTGGCGCACGACGTGCTCGCGTTCGTCGACGGCTCGAGACGGTGGTTCTCCAGCAACCCCGTAGAGGTCGGTGGCGGCGGGTTGTCGTCGCGTAGCGTGCAAGAACGTGACGCCGCCCTGAGGAGGGACCATGCGCAGTGACCTGTTCGGCACGAACCTCGAGTCGACCACGACCGACCGCTTCACGTTGCAGAACCCCCGCATGCTGCGGGTCGCGCTCGACGGGGAGGTGATGGCACGGCAGGGAGCGATGATCGCCTACCAGGGCCAGGTCGACTTCGCCTACCAGGGAGCCGGCGGCGTCGGGAAGTTCCTCAAGAAGGCCTTCACCAGTGAGGGCATGTCGCTGATGAAGGTCACCGGCAAGGGCGACGTCTTCTTCGCCGACGACGCGATGGAGATCCACCTCGTCAACCTCGAGAACGACTCGCTCACGGTCAACGGCAGCAACGTCCTCGCCTTCGACTCCACGCTCACGTGGGACATCAAGCGAGTCGAGGGTGCGTCGATGCTGGCCGGCGGCGTCTTCAACACCACGTTCACCGGCACCGGCACCGTCGCGATCACCGCGCACGGCACTCCTGTCGTCCTCAACGTCGACGCCCCCACGTACGCCGACATCCAGGCGGCGGTCGCCTGGTCGACGTCGCTGACCACGAGCGTGCGGCGTACCGCTGGTGCCAGCGCGCTGATCGGTCGCGGTTCGGGCGAGGCGTTCCAGCTCGTCTTCAACGGCCAGGGTTTCGTCGTCGTCCAGGCCAGCGAGGGCCGGATCGTGGCGCCGCACAGCCACTGACGCACCCGTTGGGCACGCATGCGACGATGGCGTGATATCAAAGGTACAGATCTGATTCCATCCGTACCACCGGGCCGCACCCTCGCCCTCATGGAGTGAGCATGAACTTCCTGCAGCGCGCCGTCGTCGACAACCTGCAGGGGATCAGCGGACGCCACGACGATCCCGCCGTCTACGGCGGTCCGCCCGGGGACCCCGGGTTGTGCGGTCCGGGCAGCATCTCCTGGAGGATCAACGGGGACCTGGCGTCGGTCGCCCACGCCGGCACGAGTGCGATCATCATGGAGCTCCTGCACCCGTCGGTGATGGCTGGTGTCCAGGAGCACTCGGGCTACCGCGAAGATCCGTTCCGCCGCGCACGTACGACGCTCGGCTATGTCCTCACCACCACCTTCGGCAACACCGAGGCGGCCACCGCGCTGATCGACCAGGTCCGGCACATCCACGGATTCATCAAGGGCAACCGGCCGGACGGCGTGCCGTACGAGGCCGCGGACCCAGCGCTGCTCACGTGGGTCCACCTGTGCATCCCGTGGATGATCCTGCGCACCTACGAGCGCTACCACGCGCCGCTGACCACGGCCGAGAAGGACCAGTACCTGAAGGAGCAGGCAGTCATCGGGCGGATGGGCGGCGGCAGCGACGTCCCCGAGTCGATGGCCGAGCTCGACGCGTACGTCGACCGCATGCGTCCCTGTCTCGCCGTGACCGAGCAGACCCTGGAGTTCTTCGAGTTCATGATGACCACCAAGGTCCTGCCGAAGGGCACCCCGACGTCGCTCGATCGCGAGCTGCACGCCTTCTTCCTCCAGGCCGGGATGAGCATCGCTCCGGACTGGGCCCGACGGATGACGGGCTTCCACGAACCGTCGACCGTCCAGCGCCTGATGATCACCCCGTACCTGCGGATGGACTCCGCGCTGACCCGATGGTCGTTCGGGGAACCCTCCTACGTCACCCAGGCCAAGGCCCGTGCGGCAGGCACCGGTGCGCCAGCCACTGTCCGGGCCGAGGCGTGGGCGTGATCGGCGCATGAGCTTCCCGCCTGTCGCGCTGTCGGACCTGCTCGAGGGTGCGGCCGCCGACACAGCAACAGCACCGGACGCGACGGCCGAGCGGATCCTCGATGCCGCCGTCGTGCAGGCAGCCGCAGTGGGGCTCAACCGACTGACGATGGAGGACGTCGTTCGCCGTAGCGGCCTGGGCCGGATGACGGTCTACCGTCGGTTCCCGCGGCGGGACGACCTCGTGCAGTCGCTGGCCGCGCGCGAGACCCGCCGCTTCCTGGCCGCCGTGGCCGACGGGATCGACCGTGCGGACAACGCCAGCGACCGAGTCGTCGAGGCCTTCGTGGCAGCGGTCTCGTTCACTCGGAAGCATCCGATCCTGCGCCGGATGTCCGAGGTCCCGCCGGCCAACGCCGTCGACTTCGCCCAGAGTCCAGATGCGGCCCTGCTCGCCACCGGCTCCGCCTTCATCGCTCGGCACCTCCACGGCAACCGTCCGGGAAACCCGTCGCGCGAGGCCCGTTGGGTGGCGGACGTGTTCGCACGACTGTTCGTCACCTACATTGCGCTGCCGCCGACCGACCCCGATGTCGGCAACGACACCGAGCTGCGCGCGTTCGCCCGGGCGGTCCTGACCCCGATGGCCGAGCGAGTCGTAGCCGGACGAGCAGGGTGAACGTCCCTCCCGCCGAGGTGCTCGACGGGCTCGTCGCCACAGGCCAGGAGCCCGGAGGTGCAGTGGCCGTCGTCCGCGACGGGGTCGTCGAGATCGACCACGCGGTCGGCACTCGGGACGGGGCCACGCCGTGGACCTCGGACACCCTGGTGATGACGTTCTCGGTCGCCAAGCCGTTCGCGGCGTTGGCGTTCCTCGACGCCGTGGCGCGAGGGCCTGATCGGGCTGGACCAGCCCGTCGCCTCGGTCTGGCCCGCCTTCGGGCAGGCAGGCAAGGAGTCCACGACGATGCGGCACCTGCTCTCCCACCAGGCCGGGCTGCCGGCGTTTCCCGAGCAGGCGCTGCAGGTCGAGTACGACGACCGCGAGGCACTCGTCGGTCTCCTCGCAGATGCCGCCCCCATCCATCCGCCGGGCGGCGGCGTCGCCGAGCATGCGCTGACCTACGGCCACCTGCTCGACGAGGTCCTGCAGCGAGCCACGGGCGAACCACTGGCCGAGCGGTTCGCCCGCATCGCCGGCACTGCCGGCTGGGACCTGCACCTCCGCGTCGAGGAGCACGACCTGGCGCGCGTGGCGATGCTGGTGGAGCCGACGGGACGCTGGCAGCTGGACTACCTCGAGGACCCACGCTGGGGCCCGGCACTGGGCCGACCGCCCGGGCTGCTCGAGCCGGACGTGCTCAACTCGGATCGCTTCAGGCGCACGTCGTTCCCAGCCGTCGCCCTGCACGCCACCGCGCTCTCCCTGGCGACCTTCTACGACGACGTGACCAGACCCGACGGCCTGGTGGCCGAACGCCTCGGCCACGACCTGTGGCGGGCGTACGTCGAGCCCGCGGCAACCGGTCACGACCTGGTCCTCGACCGGCCCGTCACCTGGACCCTCGGCTTCCAGCTCGACGAGGAGGACGGCCGGGTCGAGCTCGGGATGGGCGGCGCCGGCGGTTGCTCGGCGTGGGCGGAACCCGCCGCGCGCTACGGCGCGGCGTACGTGACCAGGGGCCTCGGGGGCCACGACCGCGGCGAGGCTGTGTGGGAGGCCGTCACTTCGAGCTTCCGACCGTGAACCGCACAGCCCTGGACGCCATGTGCTTGGGTTTCACCGTGACACGCAAGGTCGAGGTCGACTACCTCGTGGTCGGAGCCGGAGCGACCGGGATGGCGTTCACGGACGCCCTGATCGAGCACGCCGACGACGTACGCGTGGCGCTCGTCGACCGCCGCCACGCCGTCGGGGGCCACTGGCTCGAGGCCTATCCCTTCGTGCGCCTGCACCAGGCCTCCACCTTCTACGGCGTCGCGTCCACCGTGCTCGGCGGACGGATGCAGGAGCACGGGCCCGAGGCGGGACTGCACGAGCGCGCCGACCAGGCCCACATCTGCGCCTACTACGCGGACGTGCTGGCCGACCGGATGATCGGCTCGGGCCGCGTCGAGCTCTTCGCCGGGTGCGAGTACGTCGGGGACCGCACCTTCGTCTCGCGGATCTCGGGTGAGTCGTTCGAGGTGTCGGAGTCGTGCCGGATCGTCGACGCCCGCTACCTGGCCCCGGACATCCCGGCGGAGACACCTCCACGGTTCGGTGTCGGTGACGGAGCGCGCGTCATCCCGGTCAACGACCTCGCCCGGCAGGAGGAGGCGCCGAGCCAGTACGTCATCGTGGGTTCGGGCAAGACCGCGACCGATGCCTGCATCTGGCTGCTGGGTCGCGGCGTGGACCCCGACACGATCTGCTGGGTGCGGCCCCGCGACCCCTGGATGCTCAACCGCGCCTTGATCCAGCCGGACCCCGCCATCTACCTCGGGATGGTGGCCGACCTGATGCAGGCAGCCGGGGAGGCGACCTCGCTGGACGGGCTGTTCCTCCGGCTGGAGGAGGCCGGGATCATGCTGCGGATCGACCGGTCGGTCACGCCGTCGATGGCCAAGGCGCCGACCCTCGGCACGTGGGAGCTCGAGCTGCTGCGCTCCATCGAGCACGTCGTACGCCTCGGCCACATCGAGACCGTCGGCCGCGGCCGGATCGACCTGGCCGAGGGCTCGGTCGCCGTGGCGGACGATGCCCTGGTCGTCAACTGTGCGGCGGACGGCCTGAAGCTGCGTCCGCTGGTGCCGATCTGGCAGCCGGAGACGATCACCCCGCAACCGGTGCGCGCCGGCTTCCCGTGCTTCGGCGCCGCGATCACGGGGTACGTCGAGGCCACGCGCGAGGACGATGTCGAGAAGAACCGGCTGTGCCCACCGTCGTCGTACGGCAACACGCTGGCCGACTGGGCGCGGATGAACATCCGCGGCAGCCAGAACGCCATGTCGTTCGGGTCCGAGCCCGACATCAAGGCCTGGTCCGACCGGGTCTCGCTCAACCCCGCGCGGATCCCGCCCGAGCACCCCGGCTCTCCCGCCCTGGACGACGCCCTGGCCCGGATCCAGGCGCACACGGGGCCTGGCCTGACCAGGCTCGGTCAGCTGGCCGCAGGCTAGGCGCCGGGGTGCATCCCGGCGCCGCCGAGCCGAGTTGCCCCGACATGCGCAGTTCACGGCTTTACCCGCAGGATCCTGGGCCGGTTTCCCTCCCGAAATGGCGGTGTCCCGCCGTCGGCTTCGACATACTGACCCCGCTGTGGAGCGCGGGGACCTCACCAGATGTCGAGACGCGGCCTGCGGTCAGGAGCCCGGGAGGTGTGCATGGCTCGCATCGTCGTGGCGGACAACGACCTGGATGCGCTGGACCTCGCGCTGACCGATCTCCGGCTCGAAGGCCACGACGTGTACGGCGCCCTCGACGCCGCGGACGCCGCAGCACTCGTGGACACGGTGTCCCCCGACGTGGTCGTCCTGGACTACCGGATGCCCCCGGGCATCACCGGACTCGAGCTGGCCGAGCGGCTCCGCAAGGAGTCCCCGGACCTGCGCGTGGTGATCTACAGCAACTACCAGAAGGTCGAGCTGAGGGCCCAGGCAGCGACGATCGGTGTGCCGTTCCTCGCCAAGGGCAACCTCCGCGCCCTGAGGGCGGCGGTGCTTCCGGGGTGAGCGCACAGCACCAGGTCCAGAGGTGGGCCGGGCCGGCCGCGATCGTGACGCTCGCCCTGCTGGCAGCCCTCGCCGTGCTCCTCGTCGCCCGCGACCAGTCGGCGCTGAAGGCCGAGCGTGAGGCGCGGGCTGCGGCCGCCACCGCTGTCTTCCCCGTCGGCGAGGCGATGCGCGACGCGATGAACGAAGCCGCCACGGGCGCCGAGGCGGGGACGAAACGGGTCGCCGTCACGGACAGCACCTCGGTGGGCGTCGCCGGGGACGTCGCCACCCGCGCGCGGGACTCCGGCATCCCGGTGCTCGAGGACACCGGCGAAGGACTCGTGGTGGTCGCGACCTACGACACCGCGTCTCCGCCCGCCACGGTCGAGGAGCGTCGCCGGCACGTCACCGGCCTCAGGGTCGCGTCGCTCGACCTCCGGTCGTTGCTGGACGGTCTGCGGCCCTCCCGCGGTGGGATCTCGCTGACCGGGCCGGAGCAGACGATCCAGTCCCTCCCCGGTCCGCGACCGTCCGACCGGCCGTCGTACGACGTGAAGCTGCAGCCCGGACCCGTGCAGGAATGGACGCTGACGGTGTGGGCCGCGGCACCGCCGATCCCCGTGTCGGCCTGGCTGACCGCTCTCGGAATCCTGCTGGTCGGTCTCGCCGCCGCCGTGTGGCTGCTTCGTCGCCAGGACCGGTCCACCCGCAGCCAGCACGAGCTCATGCGCCTGCAGGAGGCCAGTGCCACGACGACGGCGTTGGTCACCGTCGCCCAGCACAGCCTGGACCTCGCCGACCTGCTGCCGGCCCTCACCACCGAGCTGGCGGCCGCGCTGGGCCTGCAGGGTCTGTCGCTGGGAGCACCGACGGCCACGGGTGAGCGTCAGTTCTTCGCCTGGGGTGAGAAACCGGCCGCCGTCTCCCCGACCACCCGGCTGCCCGCCGAGCTGCGCGCCGGGGAGACCCTGTGCCTGATCCTGGCCCGTGGTGGTCGCACGGTCGCCCGGCTCAGGGTGGTCGCGGGCCGTGACCTGGACCGCCACGACCTGAACGCGCTCGGAGGGGCGACCGAGGTCCTCACCTCGGCGCTCTCCAACGCGGAGGCCTTCGCCCAGCAACGCGACCTGTTGCAACGGATGCGCTCGGTGGACGAGCTCAAGACCGTGTTCCTCGCGACCGCTTCGCACGAGCTGCGGACACCTGTCGGCGCGATCACCGGCTACGCGCAGATCCTGGCCACCAGCTGGGACAGCCTGAGCGCCGAGGATGCCCGCACGTACGCCGAGCGCATCGACGGCAGCGCCAAGCGCCTGGGATCACTCGTCGAGGACCTGCTGGACTTCTCGCGGCTGGAGCGTGGCGTCAGCCTGACCAGCGACGAGTACCTGATGGACCTCGGGGAGACGGTGACGCAGATCCTCACCGAACAACCCGACCTGGCCTCCGAGCACCAGCTGCTGCACCGGACGCCCGAGGGCCTGCACGTCGTGGGTTCCCAACAGGCAGTCGAGCGCGTCGTGTCCAACCTGGTGGGCAACGCAGCGAAGTACTCCCCTGTCGGCACGGTCATCCGCGTCCTGGTCAAGGAGAACCGGGGGCGGGTGGAGCTCGTCGTCGAGGACGAGGGACCAGGCGTCCCGCCGGCCGAGCGGGAACAGGTCTTCAGCAGGTTCTTCCGCGGCACGGGAGACTCGGTCGTCGCCACCCGAGGAGCGGGGCTGGGGCTCGCCATCGTCAGCGAGTTCGCAGCCACCATGGGTGGTCAGGTCTCGGTCACCGCGGCCCGTGGCGGAGGGGCGCGCTTCATCGTCTCCTACCCCGTGGCCAGCGCAGCGGAAGCCAGCATCGAAGGAGCAACTGATGTCCATTCGTGACCGTCTCGTGCCAGCCGTCGCAGGCTTCGCCGTGCTCGTGATCGCCCTGATGGTGGTCCTGCTGCTGCGCTCCGCGGAGAACGACGGCACCGACGCACTGGAGGATGCCAAGGTCGCGCAGGTCCGCACGACTGCGGACAGCTTCAACACGCGCGTGGAGTCCAGCATCGAGTCCCTCGGCGGACTCGGGGCCCGCCCCTGGGAGCTGACGCCGGGCAGTGCCGCCGACCAGGCGGTCCTGAAGACCTTCGCCATCGACCCGGACGCCCTGTCGGGGATGTTCCTCGTCGATGCCGACGACAAGGTGACCAACGGCACGCTGCTGCGACCGGGCAAGCTGGGCTCGACGTTCGCGCCGCCGGGGTGGGAGGAGGCCAAGGCCGAGCTCGCCTCCTCACCGGCTGTCGTGCTCCCCGTCGCCGACTCGGGACTGACGACCGAGCTGCCCAGCTACGCCTTCGCCGTCGCCATCCGGGGCAGCTCTCCCACCAGCGTGCGTGGCGCCTTCGTCTTCGAGCAGGCACTGACGAACGACTCCCCGTTCAGCCAGGAGATCCAGGGACTCGTCGGCAACTCGAGGTCCACGGCGACCTGGCGGTTCCTGGACGACAACGGCGCGGTGATCGCCACGACCCTGAGCAGGGGTCTGGGCGGGCCGGTCAGCGATCCGCGGCTGAAGGCGCTCCCCGAGGGGTTGCACCAGATCGGCGACAAGCTCGTCGTGAGCGCCAACGTCCCGGTCGTCGGGTGGCGGGTGGTGTTCACCCAGGACCGCGACGAGTTCGTCGAGCCCCTCGCCGGGCCACTGCAGTCGGCCGGCCTGATCCTCGTCCTGCTGCTGCTCGCCGTCGGCCTCACCTTGACGATCGTGCTCGCACGAAGGCTGCGACAGTCGAGAGAGCAGGAGAAGCGCCTGCGCGAGCTCAACCGCTCCCAGGACGAGTTCATCTCGGTGGTCTCCCACGAGCTGCGTACGCCGGTCTCGGGCGTGCTCGGCTTCCTCCAGACGAGCCTCGACCACTGGGAGGTCATGAATGACGAGGACCGCCACAACGCCGTACGCCGCGCCTTCACCAACGCGCGTCGTCTCCAGGCGATGACCCGCGACGTCCTCGACACCGAGAGCATCGAGTCGGGTCGCTTCGGCTACGTCCGCAACCCGATGGACCTGGCCGACGAGGTCCGCACGGCCGTGGACGCGTTCAGCAGCGGCTCGGTCGAAGGCGTCGTCGTCAACGTGCCGGAGACCCCGGTGATGATGGAGGGCGATGCCGACCGCATCCAGCAGGTGCTCGCGAACCTGCTCGACAACGCGCGCAAGAACTCACCCTCGGAGATCCCCATCGAGGTGACGCTGGAACAGACCGACAACGTGGCGCGCCTGGTGGTCGAGGACCACGGTCCCGGGATCGACGCGGACCAGCTCGAGCGCATCTTCGACAAGTTCGTCCGCGGGCGCGAAGGGACAGTGACCGGAACCGGCCTCGGTCTGTACATTTCGCGTAGGATCGTGGATGCCCACGAGGGCCGGATCTGGGCGGAGAGCCGCGCCGGTGAGTCGACAAGATTCGTCGTCGAACTGCCTTGCCAGACCCTTGTGACCAGCTAGGAGAACGGCCATGACAGTCGCAGCGCAGCAGACGACGACGCCCAGCGTCTTCGTGGTGGACGACGAGCCGGACATGCGCATGCTCGCCCGCGTCATCCTCGAGCGAGGTGGGCTCAACGTCATCGACGAGGCCGAGGACGGCTCGCAGGCCCTGGCTCGTTACCAGGAGCTCAATCCCCCGCCGGTCCCGTCGGTCGTCCTCCTCGACAACCGGATGCCTGGCCTCACCGGCCTCGAGGTCGCCGAGCAGATGCTCTCCCAGCACCCCGCCCAGGTGATCGTGCTGTTCTCCGCCCACCTCGACCGAGCCGTGGAGGAGCGCGCCCGCGCCGCCGGCGTCGCCGCCTGCGTCTCGAAGATGGACGCGCCCCGGCTGCCCGAGATCATCTGGGCGCTGCTGCCGCAGAAGTGAGCCACGCCGAGGAGTCGAACCACACACCCTCCCCGGTGTCATGGGCGTCGAGCAGGGCCAGCAACCGCTCGCGAGCACGAGCCCGCTCCGTCGCGTCCAGGTCGGCGACCGAGTCCTCGACCATCCCCAGACCCGACAGGGCGTCGTAGGCGCTGTCCGCGTCCGCTCCGTAGTAGATCGGCTCACGCACCTCGGTGATCTCGACCGCAGTGAACCCGGCAGCGGTCAGTACGTCGGTCGCGACGGTCGGGTCCGCCAGCGAGAAGGCCGCGTGGGT
Source organism: uncultured Actinomycetota bacterium (assembly GCA_963722835.1). GTDB lineage: Bacteria > Actinomycetota > Actinomycetes > Propionibacteriales > Nocardioidaceae > Marmoricola. The sequence goes on along the minus strand of CAVROK010000009.1, from coordinate 178,265 downwards.
GAGTCCGGCTGCCGCCGGCTGGCTGTCGCTGCCGGTCAACGCCTGCTGGATGGCACCGGTCCACTCCTGGCGGTCGTAGGCCTGCCAGACCAGCTGCACCAGCCGCGCCCCCGGCTGCAGGGCGCGCGCGATGTTGCTGAACGCCGCGACCGGGTCGGCGAAGAACATCGTGCCGAACCGGCTGAGGCCGACCGTGAAGTCCTCCGGCGTGAACGGGTGGACCTGGGCATCGGCCACCTCGAAGTCGACGTTGGGCGACTCGTTCCTCGGCGCTCAGCTGGCGGGCGCGGTCCACCATCACTTGTGACAGGTCCACACCGAGTGCGCTTCCCGAGGTTGCTGACCTGGCGGCGTCCCGTGTGGTCAGCCCGGTGCCGCAGCCGATGTCGAGCACCCGATCAGCCGGCTGGATGCCTGCGGCTGCTCGCAGCCGCACGTGGTAGCGGCTCAGCTCGGCGTCGTAGTCGAACACCTCACTCACCGCCCGCACCGGCTGGGCCGTCGCGCAGCACGCCGCGAATCGTGTCGAGCTGCACGCCGGGCTCGAACTCCGGCAGCCACCAGGTCGCGCCTGCAGCGGCGTACGGCGCGGGGTCGACGTCGAAGGGCAGGCCGACGGCGACGTCGTACGGCCTGGTCTCGCCCGAGCGGAGGTCGGTGATGGTGGCCACGCAGCCGTCCCATCCGGCCTCCTCCGCGGCCGCGGCCAGCCCGGCCACGACCGTCGGGGCGGCGAGGTCGTCGAAGAGCGGCAGCCACAGTGCCGAGCGGAGCTGGGGTGCAGTCATGTGGGCGACGCTAGGCCGTCAGGCTCGATCGTGAAAAGCGATGGTTCCCGATGGGCTTGATCGTTGTGCGCGATGGTGTTGCTACGTTGAGCCGCGTGAACCATCTCGAGCTGCGCCACCTCGCGGCGCTGGTCGCCGTCGCCGACGAGGGCTCCTTCGGTCGGGCGGCTGCGCGGCTCGGCTACACCCAGTCGACCGTGAGCCAGCAGATCGCCGCACTGGAGCGAGCTGTGGGCGGCACGGTGTTCGACCGGCCCGGCGGACCCAAGCCGGTATGCATCACTCCACTGGGCGCCGTCGTCCTGGAGGAGGGTCGCGAGCCTGCTGGCGAAGTCGGAGCGGCTGGTCGACGCCGTCGACCGGTTCAGGGCAGGCGCCGGCCGGATCGACATCGGCACCTTCCAGAGCGTGTCCAACGTGATCCTCCCGGTCGTCGTACGACGGCTGCGCGACGAGCACCCCGACTGTGACATCAGGCTGTCCGAGGAGGAGCCGGACCAACCGCGGATCGGCGATCTCGACCTGCTGTTCTACGACGGCCTGGTCGAGACCGACGTCGAGCGGGTCAAGCTGCTCGACGATCCGTACTTCCTGGTGGCCGGAGCGGATGCCTTCCCCGACGGTCCGGTGCGGTCGAAGCAGCTCGACGGTGCACCGATGGTGGCGTGGCCCCTCACCTGTGACCAGCCGTTGATGGAGCAGGCGCTCGCCGGCAGCGGCGCCCGTCCCCGCATCGTGTTCCGCAGCGCGATCAACGACACCCTCCTGTCCATGGTCCGCGCCGGGATGGGATCGACGGTGCTGCCGTGGCTCGCGATCCGGGGCGCCGACGCCCAGTCCGACCCCCGCCTCCAGGTCCACGAGCTGCGACCGTCCCTGCCACCGCGGGAGATCCACCTGCACTGGCCGGCCGGACGCACCCAGTCCCCACTAGCTGCGCGGGCCATCGAGATCGCTGTCGAGGTCGCCACCGAGATCGCCGGGGACCCCGTCAGGGCGTGAGCGCGGAGCCTGGACGTGCTGCCCAGCCGTCACGAGTCGCTCATCCATCTCGGGTGAGGCAGGTTGCCGGTCGGGCTGAGCATGATGCGCCGGGAGGCACTCATGACCACGGGGCCACACGCGAGCAACGAGTCGGCATCCGGGAGTCGTCGGCTGATGCTGCTGTTGGCGGCAGCCATGTTCGTGCTGGTCGTCGACACGTCCTTGATGAACGTGTCGATCTCCGCGGTCGTCACCGACCTGGACACGACGGCGAGCGGCGTACAGTCCGCGATCGCGCTCGAGGCCCTGGTCTCGGCGGCGTTCATCCTGATCAACAGCAAGGTCGGCGACCTGATCGGCCGCAAGCGGGCCTACGTGCTCGGCCTGCTGGCGTACGCCGTCGGGGCGCTCGCCATGACGCTCGCCCGGGACCTCACCGCCATCGTGATCTTCTGGGCGATCATCGGCGGGCTCGGGCGCCTCGCTGCTCCTGCCGGCGATGCAGTCGCTGATCCACGGCAACTTCTCGGGCGCCGCGCAGAAGCAGGCCTATGCCCTGGTCGGCGCGGCCGCGGCCATCGCGGCGGCGATCGGTCCCCTGCTGGGCGGGTTCGTCACGACCTATCTCTCGTGGCGGGTCGGCTTCGGGCTGGAGGTGGTCATCATCGCGATCGTGCTGAGCCAGATCGGCCTGGTGAAGGACGTGCCCTACACCGGTTCCCGTCAGGTCGACGTGGGCGGAGCGATCCTGTCCGTGGTCGGCATGGGCGGCGTCGTGCTCGGGATCCTGGTGTGGCAGGAGGGCGGCCAGTACGTCGGCCTGCTGATGGTGCTCGGTGCCGTGGCGCTGGTGCTGCTCGCCCGGTGGTTGGTCCGGCGCAAGCGTGAGCAGCGGGTGACGCTCCTCGATCCGGACCTGTTCCGGCACCCCCACTTCACGGCCGGAGTCACGGGGCAGATGATGCAGCAGATCGCCCTGGGCGGGGCGATGATCGCGCTCCCGCTGTTCTTCCAGATGACGCTCGAGTACGACGCGCTGGAGGCCGGCCTGTCACTCGCGCCTCTGTCACTGACCATGTTCGCAGCGGCACTGGTGGCTGGACGCCGAGCCGGTGCGCACCGCCCGGCTGCGACCATCCGCGCCGGCTTCCTGCTGGTCAGCATCGGGATCGGGGTCATCATCCCGTTCGTCCCTCGGGTGGACAGCGGCTGGTACCTGGTGGTCCCGCTCGCCGTCACGGGCTGCGGCCTGGGCCTGCTGGTCTCGCAGCTCAACAACTACACGCTCGCACCCGTCGAGGAGGAACGGGTCAGCGAGGCCGCGGGCGTCAACTCGGCCGCCGGGTCCTTCGGGCTGTCGTTCGGCCTTGCGATGGCGGGTGGCCTGATGCTCGCCGCCCTGTCGTTCAACTTCACCCAGATGACGGAGGACAGCCAGGTCATCCCTGCGGCGGAGCAGGAACAGATCGCCGCCGCCCTCGAGGACGACGCCGAGGTGATGAGCAACTCCCAGCTGGCGAAGCAGATCACCGGCCAGCCAGCGGCCGTCGAGGCCGAGGTCGTGGCCATCAACCACGACGCCCGCAACCGCTCGCTGCAGGTCGCCCTGCTGGTGCCGCTCCTCGCCGGGCTGATCGGGATCGGCAACTCGTTCCGGATGCTCCGGCTGCCCGACCAGAAGCCGGCTGCACCCCGCGAGGGACTCGACCTCGGCTGACGGATGCCACTGTCGCCGTGGGACGGCGAAGCCCCCGCGAGCAGACGCCAGCGGGGGCTTCACCCAACCGGGCGGCCTTGGTTTGACCGCACGATCTAGAAGCACCCCCGTCCATGGCCGGGACTGATCCATGGACGGTCGGTAGCCGGAACTCGCGAAGTACATGCCTGGGCCCTCTGGGTGTGGACATTCTCGGCCTGCCAGGTGGGAACGCTCAGCAGTGCAGTCAGGCGCCGTCGCTCTTCTTGCCTGCATCGACCATGCGTCGGGCAAGGTCGCGCATCTTGATGTTCTCGTGTGACGACAGCCTGGCCAGAAAGGCGAACGCGCGAGCGTCATCGAGCTGGTAGCGCTCCATCACGACGCCCACCGCCTGTCCGATCAGCTGACGGGACTCGATCGCGCTCTCCAGGTTCTCGACGTGCCGCGCGTAGGCGAGCGCGACGGCTGACTGATGGGCGAACAGCTGGCTCACGACGTCGAGGTCCTGGAAGACACCGGGCTTCTCGGCGTACAGGTTGAGAGCACCGTTGGACTGGGCCGCGTCGAACAGCCGGATCCCTGCTTGAGCCTGGATCCCGAACGACACGGCGACGGGCGCGTACCGGGGAAACCGGGTGTCCTCCGCCAGCTGGGGTGCGGTGAAGTGAGCTCCTTCCACCGCGGCGTCGTAGCAGGGGCCCTCCTGCAGTTCGTACTGCGCAGCATCGACCTCGCGGATCACGTCGTCGGTGGGCGCGAAGGTCTCCAGGCGTCCGTCCGCGTGCTTCACGGTGATGCTGGCGTACGTGACGTCGGGCAGCACCTCGACCGCCGCGGCGGTGACGTTCGCCAGCGTCTTGTCCAGGTCCGCAGGAGTGAGTGCGGCCGACAGTCGGCGGCTGATGTCCAGCAACTGATCAGCGTCCATGGGACCAACCTAAGGTATTGCGTCGCCCGTGGCGATGCGTCGCTTCAGCTCACACCCACGCCCAGCAGCCCGGCCCCGAGTCCGAGCAGGGCACAGAAGCCGAGTGTCCGCAGCACGGGCCACTTCAGCCTGAACAGCAGCACGGCCGCGATGAGCGCGACGCCGAGCGAGAGCGGCTTGAACGTGTCCAGCTCCGGCACCGGCAGCTGCACGGGTCCCCACGTGAGCAGGTCGACGTCACCGAACAAGGTGGCCAGCGCGAAGACGACGGCGAGGTTCGCGATGACGCCGACGACGGCCGCCGTGATTCCGGTCAGCGCCGCGGACAACGCGTGGTTGCCGCGCAGCCGCTCCACGAAAGGCGCACCCATGAAGACCAGGGTGAAGCTCGGGACGAAGATGAGGACGGTGCACAGGACGCTGCCGACGAGGAACCCGACCCACGGGTCCATGCCGGCGGGAGGGTCCCGGTAGGCAGCGATGCCGGCCACGAACTGGGTCACCATGATCAGCGGTCCCGGTGTCGTCTCGGCCAATGCCAGCCCGCGGACCATCTCCCCCGGCGCGAGCCACCCGTAGACGACCACCGCCTGGCTGGCGATGTAGGAGAGCAGCGCGTACGCACCGCCGAAGGAGACCAGGCTCGAGACGGTCCACAGCCGGATGCCGTCGGTGAAGACGGTCTCGGTCCCCGTGGCCGCAACGACCAGCCCGACCGGGAGGACCCACGCGACCAGCCCGATCGCCAGGACCTTGACGGCGTACGAGCGACTGGGGCGGGCATGGTGCAGGGCGTCGTCGGAGACCAGCGGAGCCGGACCGTCGCTGGCCTCTTCGGGCGCCTGAGCGCTGCCGCATGGTCGTGGGTGCCCACCGACCCAGCGCCCACCCGACGGCTGCTGCCCCCGCGACCACCACCGGGAACGGGACGGCGAACACGGTCAGGGCGAGGAACGCGGCCACGGCAAGAGTCACCAGGGCCGGGTGTCCCAGTGAGCGTCCGCCCACCCGCACGACCGCCTGCGCCACGATGGCCAGGACGGCCGGGGCCAGCCCTGCGAACAGGGCGGCCACCAGCGTCGAGTCGCCGGCGGCCAGGTAGACCGCCGTCAGTCCCAGCAGCGCGAGGAACCCGGGCAGGACGAACAAGACCCCGGCGACCAGTCCGCCCCGGACGCCGTTGAGCAGCCAGCCCACGTAGATGGACAGCTGCTGGGCCTCCGGTCCGGGCAGCAGCGTGCAGTAGGACAGGGCATGCAGAAACCGTTGCTGCCCGATCCAGCGTTTCTCGTCGACCAGGGTGCGTTGCATCACCGCGATCTGGCCGGCCGGGCCACCGAAGGTCTGCAGCGAGATGCCGAACCACGCCCGGACCGCCTCGCGGAACGGGATGACATCGCCCGACCCGGCGCTCGCGCTGTCGGTAGGCATCGGCATCTCCATCAAATGAGTTTGATGTAGTCTGTCAGGCATGGGAACGACGGCGGCAACCGCCCCGGGCTTCCTGCACCTGGCAGCACACCCGGTGCGGTGGCTTCTTCTCACCGAGCTCGCCGACAGCGACCTGCGGGTGCGCGAGCTGGCGGAGCGACTGGACCAGCCGCAGAACCTCGTCTCCTACCACCTTCGGCTGCTGCGTGACAGCGGTCTGGTGACCGCGCGCCGGAGCAGCTTCGACGGCCGCGACAGCTATCACCACCTCGACGTGGAGCAGTGCGCCGACGCCCTGAAGGCCACCGGCCTCGCCCTCCACCCAGCACTGCGGCTGGATCTCACCCCCGGCGCAGGGGTCAGACCGGACGCGAGACGACCGCGCGTGCTGTTCGCCTGCACCGGCAACAGCGCCCGTTCACCGATCGCCGCCGCCCTGACCGGCCATCTCACCCACGGTCGGGTGGACGCGACCAGCGCCGGGAGCCACCCCAAGGCGCAGATGCACCCCCACGCCGTGCGCGTCCTGCGCGACGAGTACGGCATCGACATCAGCCACCAGCAACCCACCCACCTGGACGCCGTCCACCAGCGCCAGTTCGACCGCACCGTCAGCCTCTGCGACCGTGTCCGCGAAGCCCGGCCCGAGTTCCGCAACCAGCCGCGACCGACCCACTGGAGCATCCCGGACCCTGCCGCCACCGGCCCCAGCGCCAGAGCCGGCTACCCGGCCTTCAAGCGTGCAGCAGCCGAGATCGAGACCCGGGTCCGCCACCTGCTTCCCACCCTCACGCCCGCCGACGCCCCGGAGTCCCTCCCATGACCGACACCGAACCAGTTGCCAGCGTTCGCTACATCGTCGACGACGTCTCCGCCGCCGTGGACTTCTACACCACCCGCCTCGGCTTCTCCCTGCACGCCAATCCCGCACCAGCCTTCGCCGACGTACGCCGCGGCGCGCTCCGGTTGCTGCTCTCCGGACCCACCAGCTCCGGCGCGCGCGCCACGCCCTCGGACGCCAGCGCACCGGGACGCAACCGCATCCACCTCCTCGTGGAGGACCTCGACAACGAGGTCGACCGACTCCGCAACGCGGGCGTGGCCTTCTGCAGCGAGATCATTGCCGGCCCCGGAGGGCGCCAGATCCTCGTCAGGGATCCGGCCGGCAACCTCGTCGAGGTCTTCGAGCCCGCGTCGCACTGAACCGCTCTCCTCGCGCTGAGCTGCTCGAGGATCATGGCCACGACAACTTCCACCCGTGGGCTTGATGTGCCATGTCAGAAGCTCCCCACTCCCTTGCCGACCATCACCACACCGATCACCAGCAGGAGCACGGCCATCACTGCCTTGTTCTCCTCCACCAGCCACTGGTGCATCGACTCCAGTGGTCCGGCCATCTTGTCCGAGGCGACCAGGTAGGCGACGACGGGCACCGCGACCGAGGACGCCGCGATCACGGTGAAGACCGCGATCGACAACACCTGGGCGCCGGTCTCGAGACTGGTTGCGGGGCTACCGATGATGAGGCCTGCTCCGGCCGCCATGATCAGGTTCTTCGGGTTCACCGCGGACAACAGGAACCCGAGCCCCGCACCCTTGGCCGCCGTCATGGTGTCGATGGCCTGCATCCACGTCGGTAGCGCGGGCTCGACGTTCCCCGTCGGACGGCCCCTCCACTGCTTGACCGCCATCAACAGGAGCAGCACGCCGAGGCCGATCTTGATCCAACCCGCTGTCGGGTTGGACGCGTCGGCGTCCTTCTCCGGCAGCACCGAGGCGAGCACGGTGCACACCGTGACCGCGACCACGATGCCCATGATCCAGCCGAGCATGAATCCGACGCTGGTGCCCTTCGCCTTCGGCGAGAGCAACATCAAGATGGCCGAGACGACCGGCAACGGGCTGATCGCGACACCCAGGGCGAGCGGCAGGATCTCGCCGATGACGACGTTCATGGGTGCTCCTCGGTCGGGAACGCAGGGTTCGAGGCAGGCACCAGTGCTCAGCGTCGGTCGACGTAGATGACCTCGATCGCGTTGTTCCCGTAGCCCAGGCGATTCCACGGCGGGACGTCGGGCTGGACGTTGCCGGCGGCGTCGGTCGCCCTGGCGCGCAGGGTGTGCCGACCGACACTGATCGAGTCCCACGTGAAGCTCCAGTCCTGCCAGTGGTACTCGCCTCGCGCGGGCTCGAGCTCAGCGGGCTGCCAGTCACCCTCGCCGGTGAGGCTGACCTCGACGCGAGCGATCGGGCCGGTGCCGGACCAGGCCTTCCCGCGGACGGTGTAGGTCCCGTCGTCGAGGGTCGCGCCCGGTGCCGGGTCGGTGATCCGGGCCCGCACCCGCATCAGCGACACGGGCTCGTGCGGGCGGTCGGGCCACTCGTAGATGTAGTGACCCGTCTGGAACTCACCGGTGTGCGGCTCGGTGAGGACCTCGAGTCGCGTCAGCCACTTCACCGACGCCACGGCGTACCAGTGCGGGACGATCAGCCGGAACGGCGCGCCGTGGTCGCGCCCGAGCGGTTGGCCGTTCATCTCGTAGGCGATGAGGATCCCCGACGCTGGGTCAGTGGCCTCGCGCGAGGGGCAGGGAGCGGGTGAAGGCGAGGTCGTCCTGGTCGGTCTCGGGGAGGATGGCCTGGAGGTGGTACGAGCCGTGGTCAGCGCCGTGGGCGAGGACCTCGACTCCGCTCGCCGCAGGCTGGACCCTCGCGAGGACCTCGTGCAGGAGGGCACCGGTCCATCGGGCAGTGGAGACGGCGAAGTCGCCCCACGGCTCTCCGGTCGGCAGTGGCCTCATCTCCAGGCGGCCGTTCCCGGCGCACTCGAGGGTGACCGTGTGGTCGTGCGCGGGCATCGCGCGCAGGTCATCGAGGCTCAGGGTCGCCGGCGCAGCGACGGCGCCGCCGATCTGCAGGGTGCCGTCGTGCTCGGGCACGGCGAAGTTGCTGCGCACGTAGTGGAGCTCGGTGGGAGTGACCTCACCGAGGAGAGCGGCTGGTGGTGCCTCGGCGTTGTACGGCGCGGGGTTGATCATCACCAGTGCGGCGCGTGCCGCCTCCAGGTCATCGGCAACGGTCATGCTGTTCAGCCTCCTCGGGGCAGGGTGATGCGGGCGTTCAGAAGTCGGAGTCGTCGAAGGTGGGTTCGCGGCCGTCGTTGAACGCGCCGATGCCCTCGACGCGGTCGGGGTGGACGGCGGAGCGCCAGTGCGCGTCCATCATGATCGCGATCGCCTCCTCGATCGGCTGCCCCTCGCCCAGGTGAACCGCCCGCTTGACGGACTGGACAGCAGTCGGTGAGTTGCCGGCGATCTTCTCCGCGATCCGCTGCGCGGCAGCCATCAGCTCGGCGGGCTCGTGGATCTCGTTGACCATGCCGAGCCGGTACGCCTCCTGGGCCGGGACGGGGTCGCCGGTCATCAGCATCTGCAGTGCCTTGCCGCGCGGCAGCAGACGCGGCAGCAGCGCCGGTGAGCCACCCCCTGCAGCCAGGCCGAGCATGGCTTCGGGTTGGCCGAACGTCGCATCGGTCGAGGCGATGATGAAGTCGGTGCTCTGGGCCAGCTCGCAGCCACCGCCGTAGGCGATCCCGTTGACGGCGGCGAAGATCGGCTTGCGCAGCTGGCGCACCGTGTAGAGGGTGCGGTCGAAGGCCTGACGCTGGCGCAGCCAGTCCTCCTTGGTCATCGCCTTGCGCTGGCGTAGGTCGCTGCCCACGGAGAAGGCGCGGTCCCCCGCGCCGGTCATGACGACGACCCGGACCGCCGTACGCACCGCGATCTCCTCGACGACCTCGGTCAACAGGGCGCCCATCTCCGTGGTGATGGCGTTGTCGGCGTGCGGACGGTTCAAGGTGACCTGGGCGACCCGTCCCTCGGAGTGGTAGTCCAGGAGTACAGGGGGCTCGGTCTCGACGACGTCGGGTGCCGGCGGGGCGAAGTCGAGTGCCGCCCAGCGGTCGGTGCTTGATGAGCTCATCGTGGTTCCTCTCGGGTGGCGGCTGGTCAGGTGTCGAGCTCGGCGAGCCAGCGCAGCGCGCTGAGGCTCGGCGCGAAGCAGTACTCCCCGCCGCGGGTGATCACGAACGGCGGCAGGTCCTGGAGTCGGCGGCGGATCGGTCGTTGCGCGATGGTGAAGGTGTCGTGCTCGTCGTGCGGTCCGACGAGCGGGTCGGACTCCAGCGGTGCTCCGATGAAGATGCCGTCGTTGAGCCACTGCGTCTTGACGAACTCGAACTGCCGTTTCGGGTGGGCGCCGGCGAAGACGAAGATGATCCCGCGGTCGATTCCGTCGTCCTCGGTGACGCCGTCAGGCAGCATCGGCCCGTAGCTGGTGCCCCGGCGGATCATCCGGTGCAGTCGTACGTCGACCGCGCCTTCCTCATCCAGCGCGTCACGGGGGTTGGCCCTGCGTGCGTGGGCGCCGACCGGGCACTTGAAGCCGCGGGGGTCGTCGGCGAAGGCGAAGTCGTTGTTGCGCCCCGGGTCTCCTCCGAGCTCAGGGTCGTCGTGGTCGGGTGAGAGGGCGAGGGGTGCGCCGCTCTGCCAGCGGCCGACCATCTTCGCGCCGAGGAGGTCCTCCTCGGCGCGGTTCGCTGCCCTGGCGCGCAGGTAGCTGCGGTAGGCGGCGACCTTCGTGTGCAGCTTGCGGAACACGACGTAGGTGCCGTTGCGACCCAGTACGTCCGGGGTCGGCATGGGCGGCAGCTCTCCGGTCTCGTCGGGGTAGCCCAGGATGATCTCGCCGGCCTTGAGCGGTGGTTGGTGGGGGTTCGTGGACGGTCGGCCAGCTGCCTTCGACCGCGGGTTGGCCGATGCCGTCCTTGAAGCCGAAGGACGTGCGCCCCGTGGCCAGCTGGTAGCAGTCCTGACGCCAGATCAGGTCGATCCCAGGGAGCTCGGCGTGGGCTGTGCGGGCCTTCTCCGCTGCCTCTCGGAGCTGGTCAGCGTCGGAGGAGAGGAACGCCAGGGCGATGTGCACGTCGCTGGTGCCCAGGGGATGCTCCCAGCGGTCGGGGCCGCTCTCACCGGTGTCGCCCAGGATCTCGGCGCGGGCAGCCATGCCTTCCCGGAACTCGGGCGCGAAGCTGTCCAAGGACGTCTGCGGCACCCCGAGCGCCTTCAGCCCGTGGTACGTGAACGCCACGGTGAGCGAGGTGTGGTCCGGGGTGTCGGCGGACCCGGCAGGGTTGGCGAGCCGGTGCAGTCGCCGCACCAGCTCGCGGCCGTCGGCACGCTCCCGGATGCACAGCAACAGGTAGACGCCCACGTACGGCGAGGGCCGCTCGTACAGGGCACCAGCCTGGATGTCGTCGAGCTCGAGCGACACCTCCTTCGTGTCGTCCACCGCACTCACTCGCCCTTCCATGCTCAGTGGTGCTCGGGAGGTTCGGGCGGGTTCGGGTTCGGTGAGGCCAGGTACGGGAAGCTGGTCGTGCCCGGGCGGGTGGCGGCGTCGACCCCGTCGCGGATGGTCGGGCCGTGGCCGGCGTTGACGAGCTGGGTGAAGATCGTGTCCATCACGTCGTCGTTCAAGGTCCGGCCCCCGCAGGTCTGGTGCGGTTCACCGCGGCGTGCGGCGAGCTCGATCTCGAGGAAGGACCCCTGCTCGACGTACGGCTTGGCGAGGTCGAGCGACCAGGTAGTCGGCGAGCACCAGGTCGGTGAGCGGGTGGCTGCCGCCCTCGCCGACGGGCCAGTCCTGCTTTCCGTCGAGGCCGTCCCAGAACGCGAGGTTGGCGTCCAGTCGCGCCCGGAAGGCACCGGCGTAGGAGTCCCCGAGATGGAAGGCGTCCTCCATGTTGTACAGGTCGCGGATCTCCAGGTCCCGGTTCACCTGGTCGAACTCCTTCGGGGCGAGCATCATGTTCTTCACCTCGGGGCGGCCCACCCGTTCGATCCGGACGTTGAACTCGCCTCGGGTCAGGGTCTCGGCGATGACACCGACCAGCGTCCAGTCGTGCAGGAACCCGGTGTCGAGCTCGACGACGATGCTGAGCACGTTCTTGCCGTCCAGGAAGATCGATCCCGGGTCACTGAACGCGAGCTCCCGGGTAGCGATCGTGGCCAGGGCGGCTCGGGCGTCCATGATGAACGGATCCCATCGCAGGCCGGCGAAGACCCGCATGCCCGCGCCCGCCGCCACCCGGCTCGTCGTTGACGCGGAAGGTGACGCTTTCGCCGCCCGGTGTCACGCAGGTCCCGTGCTGGTCATGACCCTGCTGTCCCGTGGCCGGATCCGAGACGTGCTCTGCAGGGTCGAAGACGCAGTCGAGGACGACCTCCTCGGCCCCCGGCACGAACCCCCATCCGGTCACGTCGCTCGCTCGGTGGGCGAGAGCCCGGAGCCGGAACCGGTAGAGCAGCCCGGCGGAGAAGAGGTCTGAGGGCTTGGCCATCGGCAGGGTGTTCATGACCAGGACGAGGCGACCGGGGGCCTCGGGGCTCGGGAACGCGTAGAAGTCGGTGATGTCCGCGATCGGGTCGGCCAGGGCACGCGGCCCGGAGATGTGGTCAGACATGACGGCGCCTGTCTCGGCCGCGATCAGTCGGCCGCTTCGTCCAACAGCGGCCTTCAGCGCTGGGTGCTGGAGGGCTTCAGCCGCCTGCGGATGGTCGAGCACCTGCTGGAACGCGCTGTTCACCCGCTGCGCCTTCCGGATCTCCTTGACGGTGCCGCCGTAGTTGCGGGCGTACGCCGCTGCTGCCTGCTCGGCGCCCAGCACGAACGTCTTGACAGCGGCCACGTCGGGCAGCCCGTCGTACCCGTCGACGTGGCGGAAGATCACGTCGAACAGGGCCAGGGTCGGTCCGGAGGTGAAGAAGTCCTCCATGTAGGCGTCCCACGGGCCGTCGAAGCTGGTGATGAACGCCAGCCTGGTGTCGTCGTCGAACAGCACGAACCGCGCCTCGTGGATCGTCTTGATCGCCATCCCGTAGTCACCGGGGCGGTACCCAGGAGTGTTCTGCAGCTCGAGGAGCGCCGCCCGCAACGACGGCCCTTCGCCGTCCTTGACCCGGAAGAACAGGCTGAACTCGCTCGTCGGCCCGACCATCAGCCCCGGTTGCGTGGCCGTTCCGGCGTCTTGTGCGGGCATGGTTCCTCCACGCTCCCTGGCTCGGTCGGATCACGCCGGAACGATCCAGATGTCCACGGCCGGAAGAGCTCCGGCCACCGTGACCGTAGGACCGCGCTCCGCCGGAGGTGCTCACCTCATACGGGTGAGCCGAGGGTGGTCCGGTTCGTCAGACTGCGGCAGACCGGCCGATCAGGACCCGGCTCAAACGAGAAGGGGCTTGCGATGGACTCCATCACCACCGACTTCGGAGAAGTTCTGCTGTGGTCCTTCTGGTTCTTCATCTGGATCGCCGCGCTGATGGTCTGGTTCCGCTGCCTGTTCGACCTGTTCGGTGACCACACGCTCAGCGGCTGGGCCAAGGCCGGATGGTCCGTGCTGCTCGTCTTCGTGCCCTGGCTGGGCGCCCTGATCTACCTCATCGCCCGCGGCCGCAGCATGACCGAACGGCAGCTCAGCAGGGCGAAGGAGCTTCAGTCTGCGCAGGACCAGTACATCCAGCAGGTCGCCGGCACCCCGACCTCATCCGCGGACCAGATCGCCAGCGCCAAGGCGCTCCTCGACTCCGGCACGATCAACCAGAGCGAGTTCGACACGCTGAAGGCCAAGGCGCTCGCCTGAAGACCTGGCCCGTCGGGGATTGGTTCCCCTGCGTGTCGCGCGACGTCATGGTGCGCCCGCATGGAGCGGTGGATAGAGACATCGACTGACGGGTACAGGTCCACTGCGTGTCCGTCGAGTCTTGCCTCCGGGTGAGACACGCTCACACCCGATGGTGCGAGCGCGGCGGGCACGCCCCGGCCACTCCCTCGCCGCGACGGACCGGATCCACGGTTGCCTGCTTCGTTGGTCCGTCACCTGGGCTGCGTGCTGCATCCCGCTACCTCGTCGCCGCTGCCTGGGGCAAGGTCGGGGCATGAAACAGGCCCTGACCTGCGGAAGCAGATCAGGGCCTCTCGGTCGGGCTGACAGGATTTGAACCTGCGACCCCTTGACCCCCAGTTGGGGGCAACACGACTCTGAGCGTGAACACGCATGGTGCTGCGTCGGGTCCGTCCCGTGGTTCACGCTCAGTCCCAGATGTCTCGTGCTTCATCGGTCCGAGATTGGTCCGAGTTCGACAGGTTCCCACCATGGGGTGGTCGCGCCTATCCGTCCGCCGCACAAGCCAGCTTGCGCTCTCAATGCTCTGCGTCCGGCTCGAACCGATACCCCATCCCGGGTTCGTTCAGCAGATGACGCGGACGAGCCGGGTCCTTCTCGAGCTTGCGCCTGAGCTGCCCCATGTACAGGCGCAAGTTTCCGCCGGCGGTCTCGTAACCGGGGCCCCACACCTCGGCCAGCAGATGCTTCTGACTGAGCAGGCGCCCAGGGTGCCGAACGAGGACTTCGAGAAGGTGCCACTCCGTGGGCGTCAGTCGTACGTCGGCCCCATCCCGGGTCACCTTGCGACGCGCCAGGTCGACCACGGTGCTCTCGAAGGTCACCACCGGCGGGTCCTCCCCTGGAGGAGCTCCGCGTCGTGACATCGCGCGTAACCTCGCGAGGAGCTCGTCCATGCCGAAAGGTTTGGTGACGTAGTCGTCCGCGCCGGCATCCAGGGCGTCCACCTTGTCGCTGCTGTCGGAGCGACCGGACAGGACGAGGACGGGTACCGCTGTCCACCCGCGGAGGCCGGCGATCACGTCGGTGCCGTCCATGTCGGGCAGGCCGAGGTCGAGCACGACGAGCTCGGGTGGATTCGCAGCCGCAGCGGCGAGCGCGTCTGCTCCGTTGCCAGCCGTGTGCACTTCGTATCCCCGGGCGCGCAGGTTGATGGCGAGGGCGCGCAGGATCTGAGGCTCGTCGTCCACCACCAGGACACGCGTCATGCCACTCCACCCTGAGTGCGTTCCCGAAGGCCGGGTGAGGGCGACTCGTCGGGCACGTCACCGGCCTTCAGGCGCACCACCATCGTGAGCCCACCACCCGGGGTGTCCTCCGGCTCGAGCGTGCCGCGCATCGCCTCGGTGAGCCCGCGCGACAACGCCAGGCCGAGGCCCACGCCTGTCGTGTTGTCGGTGTCGCCCATTCGCTGGAAAGGGAGGAAGACGTGGTCGCGCTGCTCCGGGGTGATGCCCGGGCCCTGGTCGACGACTCGCAGCTCGACATGTTCACCGACGCGGCCCACCACCAGTCGCGCCGGGTGACCCGGAGGCGAGAAGCGGGCGGCGTTGCGCACCAGATTGACCAGCACCCGTTCCAGCAGGCCCGGGTCCGCCTCCACCTCCGGGATGTCTACTGGCACCTCGACGCGGATGCCGCGCCCCTGGGCGCCCAGGTCGTCGAGCACCCGCGCGACCACCTCCTCCACGGCAACTGGGCGGAGCTCGACCGCCATCGCTCCGGCCTGCAGCCTGCTCATGTCGAGCAGGTTCGAGATCAGGGCGGCGAGACGGTCCAGCGACTCGTCGGCGGCGAGCAAGAGCTCATCGCGATCGCTCTGGGTGAGCGGCAGGTCGACACTGCGCAGCGTCGAGATCGCAGCCTTTGCTCCTGCGAGCGGCGTCCTCAGGTCATGGCCGACCGCAGCCAGCAGCGCCGTACGAGTTCGGTCGATCTCCGCCAGCGTGCTCGCCTCGGATGCCTGGGCGCGCAGCGTTGTCCGATCGAGCACGACTGCGACCTGTGCGCCGAAGGCGGTCACGACCCGCTGGTCGTCCGCCCCCAGGAAGTGACCCTTGAGCGCGACGAGGCGCCCCTCGCCTGCCGGGACGACGGTCTCGGCCTCGTCCGGGGTGGGACACTCGCGGCCGGCACATGCCAACATCCGCCACCGATCGTTCTCACGCTCGAAGAGAGTGACGGAGTCCAACGCGAAGGTCTCGCGCAGCCTCTCCAGCATCAGGCCCAGGGCGTCGCCCTCTGCGAAGGCCGCCGAGGCGAGGTCTGCCAGGGTCCGCGACTCCGCCGCTGCCCTCGCTGCCTGCCGCGTGCGCCGCGCTGCGAGGTCGACCACCGAGCTGACCAGCATGGCCACGGTGATGAAGACGAAGAGCGCCAGCGCGTTGTTCGTGTCCTGGATGGTGAGCGTGTGCAGCGGCGGCGTGAAGTAGTAGTTGAGCAAGAGAGACCCGGTCACCGCTGAAACCAAGGCCGGCCGCAGACCACCCACGAGCGCGACGATCACCGTCATCAACAGGAACAGCAGCATGTCACTGACCAGGTTGACGTCACCACGCATGGGGATCAGCGCGAGTGTGGTCAGCATTGGCAGCACGACAGAGAGCACAAGGCCGTACAGCACCCTCCGTCGTCCCAAGGATCCCCGCAGACTCGGCAACCGGCGTCCGGCTCCGGCACCCCGATGGGTGACGATGTGCACGTCGATGTCACCGGACTCGCGAATGGTGGTGGTGCCGATGCCTGGGCCTGAGACGAAGGCGGCCAGGCGCGACCTGCGGCTGTCCCCGAGCACCAGCTGGGTGGCGTTCTCGGCACGTGCAAAGCTCAGCAACGCCTCCGGGACGTCGTCCCCGAGCACTTGGTGGTAGCTGCCGCCCAAGGTTTCGACGAGTCGACGCTGCTCGGCCAGCGCGCCCTCGCTGACCCCGGCCAGGCCGTCGGACCGCGCGACGTGCACGGCCAGGAGTTCCCCGCCGGCCCGGGCAGCGATGCGACCGGCCCGCCGCAGCAGGGTCTCGCCCTCCGGGCCGCCGCTGAGAGCTATCACAACGCGCTCTCGCGCCTCCCAGATGCCGGAGATGGCGTGCTGCTCGCGGTACTGCTGCAGAGCATCGTCCACGCGGTCGGCGGTCCACAGCAGCGCGAGCTCACGCAGCGCGTTCAGGTTGCCGACGCGGAAGTAGTTGGCCAGGGCCGCGTCGACCTTCTCCGGGGCGTAGACGTTCCCATGCGCGAGCCGGCGGCGCAGAGCCTCGGCCGTCATGTCCTCGAGCTCGATCTGCTCTGCGGCCCGTACGACGGCGTCGGGGACTGTCTCGCGCTGAGGCACACCGGTGATCTTCTCGACCACGTCGTTGACCGACTCGAGGTGCTGGATGTTCACGGTGGTGATGACGTCGATGCCGGCTTCGAGCAGCTCCTGGACGTCCTGCCATCGCTTGGGGTTGCGTGAGCCTGGCACATTGGTGTGGGCGAGCTCGTCGACGAGCACGAGCTTGGGCCGTCGGGCAAGTGCCGCGTCAACATCCATCTCCTCGTGGAGGGTGCCTCGGTAGGTCAGGATGTGTCGCGGCACGACCTCGAGCCCGTCCAGCATCTCGGCGGTGTGTCGTCGTCCGTGGGTCTCGACGAAGCCGACCACGACGTCCGTGCCGCGCTCGGCGCGACGCCGGCCCTCCCCGAGCATGGCGTAGGTCTTGCCGACACCGGGAGCAGCGCCCAGATAGACCCGGAGCTTGCCCCGGGGCCGTGTCGAATCAGCCGTCGTCGCCACCTCGCCAGTCTCCCTTAACGCAGCGCGTCCAGCGCCAGGTTGAGGCGCAGGACCTCGACGCGTGGAGCGCCCAGGACGCCGAGGATGCGGCCCTTGGTGTGCTCCTCGACGAGTGCCTGCACCCGACGCACGCTCAGGCCGCGTTCCCTCGCCACGCGAGGGACCTGCTGCTCGGCATACTGCGGGCTGATCTGGGGGTCGAGCCCGGAACCGCTGGCCAGGAGGGCGTCAGGCGCCACCTCGTCGGGCGGGGTGCCGTCGACCCGGGCGACCGCAGCGCGACGCTTCTCCACCAGTTCGACCAGCTCAGGGTTGTCGAGGCCCAGGTTGCTTGCGCCGGTGGCCAACGGGTCGTACCCCTCCCCGGCCGCCGACGGACGACTCTGGAAGTAGGACGGCTCGTCGTCGTACAGCTGACCGATCAAGGAGGAACCCACCACCCTGCCGTCCCTGGAGACCAGTGAACCGTCGGCCTGCGAGCCGAACATGGTCTGCGCCACGCCCGTCACCGCCAGCGGATAGGCCACGCCCAGCACGAGGGTGAGCAGTACGACGAGGCGCACCGCCGGGGAGAACTGTCCGAGCGAGGTCATCGGGGCCGCCTTCACGAAAGGCCGGGGATCTGGGAGACGAGCAGGTCAATGAGCTTGATACCGACAAACGGTGCGAGCAGGCCACCGAGGCCATAGATCGCGAGGTTGCGGCGCAGCATCGATGCCGCCGACGAAGGGCGATACTGCACGCCGCGCAAGGCGAGGGGGACCAGCGCGATGATGATCAGCGCGTTGAAGATGACCGCCGAGAGGATGGCCGACTCGGGCGAGGCCAGCCGCATGATGTTCAGCCTGTCCAGCCCCACGAAAACGCCACCGAACATCGCAGGGATGATGGCGAAGTACTTCGCGACGTCGTTGGCGATGGAGAACGTGGTCAGCGCACCGCGGGTGATGAGCAGCTGCTTACCGATCTCGACGATCTCGATCAGCTTCGTCGGATTGGAGTCCAGGTCGACCATGTTGCCGGCCTCCTTGGCCGACGAGGTACCGGTGTTCATGGCCACTCCGACGTCGGCCAGGGCCAGCGCAGGCGCGTCATTGGTGCCGTCCCCCGTCATTGCGACCAGGCGACCGCCCTCCTGCTCCCTCTTGATCAGCGCCATCTTGTCCTCGGGCGTCGCCTCCGCCAGGTAGTCGTCGACACCTGCCTCCTCGGCGATCGCGCGGGCGGTGAGCGGATTGTCACCGGTGATCATGACGGTGCGGATTCCCATGCGGCGCATCTCGTCGAACCGCTCGCGCATGCCCTCCTTGACCACGTCCTTGAGGTGGATGACGCCCAGCGCGCGAGCCCGACCTCCGCTGAGCTCGGCAACGACGAGAGGCGTACCGCCCGAGGTGGAAATGGAGTCAACGACGGCCCCGACAGTTGTGACATCGGTGCCACCGCCTTCGCGGACCCACGCGAGCACGGCCCCAGCCGCGCCCTTGCGGACCTGGCGGCTTCCGAGGTCGACGCCGGACATCCGGGTCTGTGCGGTGAACGGCACGAAGCGCGCCTCGGGCACCTCGCCGGGGGTGCGCTCACGCAGTCCGTGCGCGGTCTTCGCAAGGACCACGATGGACCGGCCCTCAGGTGTCTCGTCCGCGAGGCTGGAGAGCTGAGCGGCGTCCGCGAGCTCAGCCTCGGTGACCCCCTCCACCGGCAGGAACTCGGCCGCCTGTCGGTTGCCGAGCGTGATCGTGCCCGTCTTGTCGAGGAGCAGCGTGTTCACGTCACCCGCGGCCTCGACGGACCGTCCTGACATCGCCAGCACATTGTGCTGGACCAGCCGATCCATACCTGCGATGCCGATCGCAGACAGCAACGCACCGATGGTGGTCGGAATCAGGCACACCAACAAGGCGACGAGCACCACCGCACCCTGCTTGCCCCCGCTGTACACCGCGAAGGGTTGGAGCGTCACGGTCGCGGCGAGGAAGACGATCGTCAGGCTCGCGAGCAGGATGTTCAGTGCGATCTCGTTCGGGGTCTTCTGCCGGTCAGCGCCCTCGACCAGCGCGATCATCCGGTCGATGAAGCTCTCCCCCGGCTTGGCCGTGATCCGGACGACGATCTGGTCGCTCAGGACACGCGTGCCGCCTGTGACCGATGACCGATCCCCTCCGGACTCACGGATGACTGGCGCAGACTCACCGGTGATCGCCGACTCGTCGACACTCGCGATGCCTTCGGTGATGTCTCCATCACCCGGGATGACCTCACCGGCGGCGACGACGACAACGTCGCCGAGTCGCAGCCACGAAGCGGACACCTCCTCCTCAGTGCCGTCCTCGAGCCGACGTCGAGCCGAGGTCTCCGTGCGCGTCTGGCGCAGGGTCGCTGCCTGGGCCTTCCCACGGCCCTCCGCGACCGCTTCGGCCAAGTTGGCGAAGATCACGGTGAGCCAGAGCCAGACGACGACTGCCCACGTGAACACGGTCGGATCCACCACGGCACTCACGGTGGCGAAGACCGCGCCGACCTCGACCACGAACATGACGGGCGCCTTCACCATCACCCGCGGATCCAGCTTGAGCAGGGCATCAGGGAGCGACCTGACCAGCTGGGCTGGATCAAGGAGCCCGCCGGCAACGCGCCCTTGGGTTGTCTCGCCCGGGGTCGCCTGGGTGGTGGTGCTCATGACAGTCCTTCGGCGAGGGGCCCCAGAGCGAGCACCGGGAAGAAGGTGAGGCCCGCCACGATCAGGGTGACGCCGACGAGCATGGAGACAAACAGTCCGCCATGGGTGGGAAGGGTTCCCTCGGTCCGCGGCACAACTTGTTGTCCGGCCAGGGACCCCGCAAGCGCGATCACGAACAGCATCGGGAGGAAGCGTCCGACCAACATCGCGAGACCCAGGGCCGTGTTGTAGAAGTCGGTGTTCGCCGTCAGACCGGCGAACGCCGAGCCGTTGTTGTTGCCGGCCGACATGAAGGCGTAGAGCACTTCGGACAGGCCGTGTGGGCCGCCGTTGAGCATCGAGGACCGCGGACCCTCGAGCGACATGGCGACACCGGTGCCGACCAACACCACGAGGGGCATGGTCAGGATGCTCAGCGAGACGAGCTTGATCTCGCGGCTGGTGATCTTCTTGCGCAGGTACTCAGGCGTACGGCCCACCATGAGGCCTGCGACGAACACGGTCAGGATCGCCAGGACGAGGATGCCGTAGAGACCGGAGCCGACACC
The DNA here is from genome assembly GCA_963722835.1 of uncultured Actinomycetota bacterium. Taxonomy (GTDB): domain Bacteria; phylum Actinomycetota; class Actinomycetes; order Propionibacteriales; family Nocardioidaceae; genus Marmoricola. The sequence goes on along the minus strand of CAVROK010000009.1, from coordinate 157,691 downwards.
TCCCGGCGCAACCTCGCCAAGCCCCATGTTGAGGATCAACACACCACCTGCGACCCCGCCGAACGAGGAGTGGAAGGAGTTCACCGCACCCGTTGACGTCCCGGTCGTCGACACAGCGAACATCGACGAGGCTGGTACGCCGAACCGCGTCTCCTTGCCCTCCATCGACGCTCCAGCCGCCTGCGCAGCAGCACCCGGATGGTTCATCTCCAGCACGGTGACCGCAACCAGAGCGCCGAGCCAGAGCACGCTCATCACCGCGACGATGGCGTATCCCTGACGACGCTCGCCCACCATGGTGCCGAACGTGCGGGTGAGGGCCACGGGGATGAGCAGCAGGAGGAAGTTCTCGAGCAGGTTGCTCAGCGGGTTCGGGTTCTCGAAGGGGTGCGCAGAGTTGGCGTTGTAGAAGCCACCGCCGTTCGTGCCGAGCTCCTTGATGACCTCCTGGGAGGCGACGGGCCCACCGGTGATCGTCTGCTTCTGCCCCACCAGCGTGCTCACCTCGTGACCCGAGGAGAGGTTCTGGACGACGCCCATGGCCACCAGCACCAGGGCTCCCACGAACGCGATCGGGAGCAGCACCCGAAGGTCACGCGAACCAGGTCGACCCAGAAGTTGCCGATCCGGTCAGTGCGGCCGCGGGAGAACCCGCGGATCAGGGCGACGGCGACCGCCACGCCCACGGCGGCCGAGACGAAATTCTGTACCGCAAGGCCGGACATCTGCACGAGGTGGCCCATGGTCGCCTCGCCGGAGTACGCCTGCCAGTTGGTGTTCGTCACGAACGAAACCGCGGTGTTGAACGCCAGAGGTGGCGGCACGTCGGAGAAGCCGAGCGACCAAGGCAGGTGGCTCTGCACCCGCTGCAAGACGTAGACGACCAGGACACTGACCACGGAGAAGGCGAGCACCGCGCGCGCGTACACCGGCCAGCGCTGATCGGCGCCACTGTCGACCCCGATGACGCGGTAGATGACGCGTTCGACCCGGAGATCCTGCGCCGAGGTGAAGACGCGAGCCATGTAGTCACCCAGGGGCCTCCAGCACAGGGCGAGCGCGACCACGAGTACCCCGACCTGAAGCATGCCGGCCACGAAATCACTCATGTCAGAAACGCTCCGGGAAGAGGAGGGCAACCAGCAGGTAGCCGAGGACGATGACGCTCAGGACGAGACCGGCGAGGTCGGTGGTGGTCATCGGTCCATCACCTTGACCAGGAGCCAGGCGAACACGAAGAAGATCGCGACGCCGGCGAGGTAGGTCACATCACCCACGTCGCACCGCCGACGCCACAGTCAGCACCAGGACGCCCTCGACGACAGCGAACCGGATCGCGGTCTCGGCCAGGGAGGTAGGAGAATCTGTGGTCACGACCCCATGAGACCCCCGACAGCGGGCACTTTCACCCGCCCTAACGGGATCCTGACCATGCCGCTGGGTTTCCTGACGCGTCCCAAACGACTGGGCCTCGGCATGTTCCCCTACGCGGCACAGGGGAAGCGGTGGCGTGAGTGACGCCGGTCCTTCGGGCATCAACACGGCGGTCGAGCAGCTTGCTGAGGCGCGCGACCAGGAGTCGTTCGACAGCCTGTCGACCCTGGAGGAGAACCTCGCCTTCCACCTCGAAGGTCACGTCAACCACTCGGTCTTCTGGCCGAGCATGTCCCCCGAGGGCGGCGACAAGCCCCCCGGTGACCTGGCGGACGCCATCGACGGGTTCTTCGGGTCCTTCGACTATCTGCATCCCGACACGCGAGCCGTGCTCGACGCCGGAGCCGCCTTCTCACGCTGGTGGTCCGATTCGCGTCCGGAGCAGCCAATTCTGGGCATCATCGCTGGGGGCAGCCGGTCTGGGGCATGACCAGCCCGTCCTGACGTCCGGATACAGCGCGAAGGCGTTCAAGTCCTGTCCATCGGCGCCGGAACGCACCGGACCATGCGGCACGCGATCTTGGCACCCCAGCGCCTGCCGGACGCGTCGAGGTAACCGGACAGGCCGATGTGCGGGCGTTCGGAAGCCGTGTGAGCCCCCCGTTGACTCAGCACATGTCTGCGCGTATTTTACAAATCAGTTAATTATCCGATCAGTAAAATACGGAGGTGAGCACGACGGTTGCCACAGAAGATCGACTCGACGTCACGTTCGCCGCGCTGGCCAACTCCACCCGACGCGCGATCCTGTTGCGACTGGCCGAAGGCGAAGCCAACGTCAATGAGCTGGCGGAGCCCTTCCGTCTCTCCCTACCCGCCATCTCCAAGCACCTCAAGGTGCTCGAACACGCAGGGCTGGTGGTGCGTGGTCGGCACGCGCAGTACCGGCCTTGCAGCATCGACCCGGCCCCGCTCGAGGAAGTCTCCAACTGGGCCGAGCAGTACCGACCCATATGGGAGGCCCGGTTCGACCGGATGGCCACCTACCTTCAACAACTCCAACAACCCATAAAGACAGGCAAAGCCGATGACCAATGAGGACCGCGCTCCCCACCTGGTGCTTGAACGAACCTTCGGCGCCACTCCCACTGAGATCTGGACGATGTGGGTCGACCCCGAGCATTTCGCCGCCTGGTACGGCCCGGACGGCGCCAGCATTGCCGTGGTCGCCATGGATGTCCGCATAGGCGGCACGCGGCTGCTCCGCATGGATGTCACGACACCGGACGGCCCCATGCAGATGTGGTTCACCGGCGAATACCTCGAGGTCAACAAGAACCAACGCCTCGTCTACACCGATGCCGTCTGCGACGAGCACGGCAACGTACTCAGCGCCGAGCAGTCAGGGATGCCAGCCGGTCACCCGACGACGACGGAAGTCCATGTCGAACTCGAGCCAGTCGGCGGCGGCACCAAGATGAAGCTGACACACGTCGGCATCCCCGCCGGGTCCCCCGGCGAAGCCGGGTGGGCCACGGCACTCAAGAAGCTCGAGACTCACCTGCGCGAATGGGACCTTCGCTAGCGACGCACGCCTGCCGGTGCGGCTACGTTGGCGAGTGGGGGTCCTCACTCAACCAGCGGGCGATGTGATCGAGGTCGCTGTGGTTGGAGAGCTTCGACGCCTTGGCCAGCCACTCCCGGGCGCCGATGCGCGCGGCGCGGTTATTCAGCTGGTTTGGGTGTCGAGGCCGGCGCTGTCCAGGTCCTCGTAGCCGCCGGCGTTGGTCAGCTCGCCGGTGTACTCGGCGGCCTTCATCGCCTTGATCGCCTCGGCTGCTCGGCGGCCCGAAGCGCAGTAGACGACGTAATCGGCGTCGGGGTCGAGCGAGGCGATCTGCTGGTCGAAGTCCTTGGCGCTCAGGTCGATGTTCTTCGCGCCCCGCAGGTGTCCTGCGGCGTACTCCTGGGGGGTTCGGACGTCGACGGCGATGGCACCCTCAGCAAGTGCTCGACGCGTGGTCGCGACGTCCGCTACCTGGGGGCCTGAGGACGCCGCGGTGGTCTTCGAGGCCGGAGGCTCGGAGGTGTCGCGCTCGAGGAGCACCCATACCAGCGCAGCAGCGACCACCAGCACCGTCACGACGGCGGCGACCGCTGTGAGCAGTCTCGACCGCTTGTGCGGTCGGACGGTGTGGCCCTGGTCCGTCACGCGCAATGCCGTACGGCTGGGGCCGGGTACGAGGCTGGAAGGGGTGACATCAAGTCAACGTAGCCCGGTGTGCCAACGCGTGACTGCGCATGGGAGCGATGCGGCGGGTCAGGCGAGCGAGAGGAACAGCTTCTCCATCTTCTGCACGTCCAGGCTGTCCATCGTCTCCCCGTCGGCCAGGCACTGCTGCAGCCCCGTCGCGACGATGGCGAACCCGGCCCGGTCCAGCGCACGGGAGACGGCGGCCAGCTGGGTCACGACGTCCTCGCACTCTCGGCCTTCCTCCAGCATGCGCAGCACGCCGCCGAGCTGACCTTGGGCGCGCTTGATGCGGTTGATGACCGCACCCATCTCCTCGGGCTTCAGCTCGGGCATGTTCAACGCTCCTGTCCGGTGACGTGGTGCTTGTTCACCAGTGCCGCCAACATACCCCGGGAGGCATTGCACCTGGCGCCTTTGGCGATACCCCGGGGGGTGTGTACTGTGGTTGGAAGGATACCCCCCTGGGTATCAGTCTCACAAGTTCCGCAGAACCGGCCATGCACCGTCCGTAAAGGAGTGACCCTGATGAGCGACAGGACCCCGGAGATCGACGTGGAACGGTTCGCCTCCGCCCACGCCCAGGACGCGACCGTGATCGACGTCCGGGAAGCGGCCGAGTACGTGCAAGGCCACGTACCCGGTGCACGCCTGGTCCCGATGGGCCAGCTGCCCAGCCATATTGAGAACTTGAACCGCGACGAGCCCGTCTACGTCATCTGCGCCTCCGGCAACCGCAGCGCAGCCATGACTGACCTGTTGACCCAGTCGGGCATCGACGCCTACTCCGTGGCCGGTGGCACCACAGCCTGGGCGGACTCGGGCCGCCAGATAGCCACCGGCACCCGCCCCACCGGCTGAGTCCTGCGCCCGCCCCGCCCCTCCCGCATCTTGGAAGAGAGACCATGCCCGCCAGTACCGCACTGAACATCGTTCCTATCGAGACACCCACCCTGGGAAACCGCAGCTACCTGGTCCACGACGGGGAACTCGCGTTCGTCGTGGACCCCCAACGCGACATCGACCGAGTCCTCGACCTGCTTGCCGAGTACGACGTCAAACTGGTCGAGGTCCTGGAGACACACCGCCACGGCGACTATGTGACCGGCGGCCTCGCGCTGGCGCGGGCCACCGATGCGAACTACCGGGTCAACGAGGCCGACGACGTCGCCTTCGAGCGGACCCCGGTGGTCGACGGGCAATGCATCGAGATTGGGCAGCGGATGCGCATCACTGCCCTCGCCACCCCGGGGCACACCTTCACGCACCTCTCCTACGCCCTCTCCGACGCCGGGTCCGAGTCTGGTCAGAACGTCGCAGTCTTCTCCGGGGGGTCGCTCCTCTACGGCTCGACGGGACGCCCGGACCTGCTCGGCGAGGAACACACCAAGGACCTCGCACGTCTTCAGCACGCCTCGGCCTTGAAGCTCGCCGACCTCCTACCGGACTCGACCGAGCTGTACCCGACCCACGGCTTCGGGTCGTTCTGCGCCTCGACCCAGTCCGATGCGACCTCCTCGACGATCGGGAACGAACAGCAGTCCAACCCCGTCCTGACCCAGGACGAGGACACCTACGTCCGCGAGCTGATCGAGGGCCTGAGTGCCTTCCCCGCCTACTACGCGCACATGCCTGACCTCAACGCCGCAGGTCCCAGCGCCCCCGACCTGAGCCCACCCCAGGTCGCCGAGACCGACGCGCTTCGTCAGCGGATCGAGTCCGGCGAGTGGGTGGTCGACCTGCGCAACCGCACCGCGTTCGCCGCTGGCCACGCCCAGGGAACGCTCAACTTCGGCATCGACGGGTCCTTCGCCACCTACCTGGGCTGGCTGATCAACTGGGGCACCCCGATCACCCTGCTCGGCGAGACCGCCGAGGACGTGACCCGGGCCCAGCGCGAGCTCGTGCGCATCGGCATTGACCGCCCCGCCGCAGCAGCCACCGGCGGACCCCGGGATTGGGCAGTCGGTGAGCTCGCCTCCTTCCCGACCGCGACGTTCGCCGATCTCGAAGAGGTTCGCCGGCACCGCGATGTGGTCATCCTCGATGTGCGCCGTGCCGATGAGTACGAGTCGACCGCCATCGCCGGTGCGTTCAACCTCCCGATTCACGAGCTGCCCAACAGAGTGAGCGAGGTTCCCGCCGGCGAGGTGTGGGTGCACTGCGCCAGCGGGTACCGCGCCTCCATCGCCGCCTCGCTGCTCGCCGCCGCCGACCGCACCCTGGTGGCCATCGACGACTCCTTCGAGAACGCCGAGAAGGTCGGGCTGCACCTCGTCGAGCCCGGCGCAGAGGCGACCGGCGACTCGCCAGGCATCGCGGGACCGGCCGAGGAGGCGTGAGCCTGCTGCTGGCCCTCGCGGCCGGCGCACTGATCGGGCTCAGCCTCGGCGCCCTCGGTGGCGGCGGCTCCATCCTGGCCGTCCCGGTTCTCGTCTACGTCCTGGGTCAGTCGCCGGCGCAGGCCACCACCGGGTCACTGGTCGTGGTCGGGGTGACCTCGCTGGTAGGTGCCGTCACCGCCCAGCGCGCCGGGAACGTACTGGTGGCACGCGGAGTCCTCTTCGGCCTCCTCGCCACCGGTGGCGCGGTCGCCGGCGCCAAGCTCTCCGCCCACGTCCCCGAACCCGTGCTGCTCGCGTCGTTCTCCGTGCTCATGCTCGCCGTCGGCGGCCTGATGGCCTACCGCCAACTGCGTTCTGAGCCCGAGGACGCGGATGGGTCGGAGACCTCGAGCGCAGCGAGACGTGCCCGTGCCCGCCTCGACGACCCGATCATCACCTTCAGCCCGACGTTCGCGTGCCGGTGCCCGCAGGCGCTGAAGGTGCTCCTCGCCGCCACCGTGGTGGGCCTGCTCACGGGGTTCCTCGGCGTCGGCGGAGGCTTCCTCGTCGTACCGGTCCTCGTGCTCGCCCTCGGCCTGGCCATGGACGCCGCCGCCGGCACCTCCCTCGTCGTCATCACCTTGACCTCCGCTGCAGCGCTCGCCGCCCGCGCCGGCCTCGGCGCGACCCCCGACTGGGGCCTCGTCGCGGCCCTGACTGCCGCCTCCGCCCTCGGAGGCCTGCTCGGTGCCCGGCTCGCGGACCGGCTCGAGACCACCTACCTGGCCACCGCGTTCACCGTCCTGGTCGTCGCGGTCGCCCTGTACACAGCAGTCCGCGCCCTACCCGCCCTGTTCTGACCCAACCCAAGAGGAGTGCAACACATGTGTCGTCCCGTCAAGTGCAAGACCTGCGGCAAGACCACCTGGGCCGGTTGCGGCCGACACGTCGCGCAGGTCAAGTCTTCAGTCCCAGCTGGTCAGTGGTGCGGAGGGCACCTACGCAGCGAACGCAGCGGCTGGTTCAGCAGGCTGCTCGGCCGCTGACCGCGACGCCGGCCCGAAGTTGCGTCCGGATCTGCCGCTGTTCGGGTGCGGACGTGCCGATGTGCGTGCACCAGCGGGGTCGACAGGAAACAATCTCCCCGTGGCCGAGAGTTTTGCCGGCGGCATCCACCCGACTGCTGCGCGGGTCCGATGAATGGATACCCAAGCGGTGCTGCCGCGTTGATGTTCCGGTTCTGGTCCGTAGCAGGCGACTCACGACGTTTCCGCAGAGAACGACCAGGAGCATGACAAAGGCCCTGACCTGCGTGGACAGATCAGGGCCCATCGGTCGGGCTGACAGTGTGTTGGTTCAGGAGATCTGCAAGGCATGTCTCACGACATCTGCAAGGTCCGGGTCCGTGATGCTCGCTCGTGTCGAGAGCCAGGCTGGTCATCACAGCCATCACCAAGCAGGGCCTGCACCCAAGCCGAGGCCGCCCGCACCTACGGCCTCTCAGAAGCCACCGTCAGCAGGCTCATGGCCCGCTACCGGGCCGAGGGCGAGGCCGCGTTCGAGCCCCGGTCCCGCGTCCCAAGACCTCACCAGCCGCGACCCCACCGAGACCGTGGAACTGGTCCTGCAGCTGCGCAAGCAACTCATCCAGGACGGCCACGACGCCGGCCCCGACACCATCGGCTGGCACCTGAGCCCACCACCACGCGATCACGCGTCTCGCGGGCCACCATCCACCGGATCCTGACCCGCCACGGCGCTGGTCACCCCCGAGCCGAAGAAGAAACCGAAGTCCTCCTACATCCGCTTCGAAGCCGCCATGCCCAACCAGACCTGGCAGTCCGACTTCACCCACTACCCACTCACCGACACCGCCCGGTTCGCCAAGGGACATCGAGATCATCACCTGGCTCGACGACTGCACCCGCTACGCCCTGCACATCTCAGCGCCACCGCGCGATCACCACCGCGATCGTCAAGACCACCTTCCGCGAAAGCCGCAGGTCAGCACGGCATCCCCGCCTCCACCCTGACCGACAACGGCATGGTCTACACAGTCCGACTGGCCGGCCTCGGACGCCAAGGCGGACGCAACGGCTTCGAGCAACAACTCCGTGACTGGAACGTCGTCCAGAAGAACTCCCGACCCAACCACCCCACCACCTGCGGCAAGGTCGAACGCTTCCAACAGACCCTCAAGAACTGGCTCCGCGCCCAACCCGACCAGCCCGCCACCATCGCCGAGCTGCAGACCCTGCTCGACCGGTTCCGCACCGAGTACAACCACCACCGCCCACACCGATCCCTGCCCCACCGAGCCACCCCAGCAGCGCTCTACGACCACCATGCCCAAGGCCCTGCCCGGCCCCAGCCGCGACGCCGACACCCACGACCGGGTCCGCCACGACCGCGTCGACAAGTCCGGCACCGTCACCCTGCGCGTCCACGGCCAACTCCGCCACATCGGCATCGGCCGAACCCACAAGCCGGAACCCACGTCATCCTGCTCATCCAGGACCTCGACGTCCGCATCGTCAACGCCATCACCGGCGAACTCCTCCGCGAACTCACCATCGACACCAACAAGAACTACCAACCCCGAAAATGACCAAAGACCCGAACCCACATCCGTGGGTTCGGGCCTTGCCGATGTCCTGAGACATCACATGGTCGGGCTGACAGGATTTGAACCTGCGACCCCTTGACCCCCAGTCAAGTGCGCTACCAAGCTGCGCCACAGCCCGAAGCCCCGCGATCTGCTCGACCGGCGAGGCGAATGGAACCCTACCGCAGGCGTTCGTTCCGGCCCGAATCGGCCTCAGCGGGTGGCGGCGGACTTCCAGCTGATCCGGGTGCGCGAAGTGTCGACCGCGACGAAGGCCGACGCGGGGACGCGCTTGAGCGCCTCGACGAGCGCGGGCGGCCAGCCCGCGTTGCGCTCGCCCTGGAAGAACCACGGCGAGCCGTTGTCGGCGAGGACGAGCCCGTAGCGCTTCATCCCGACGAGCACGCGGCGGGCGTACACGCCGTACCCCTTCAGCGGGTAGGCCGCCTTGAGCCGGAACCGCGCACCCATCGGCGGGTAGGCCAGGCTGTTCTGGGAGCCGGCGTCGTGGCGGGCCGGCCACAGGTGGTGGCGGCTGGTGACGTCGGTGGTGAACCGGATCGCGTGCCGCACCGGCCCGGTGCGCACCTCGTTCCAGCGCAGCAGCCCCGGCAGGATCGGCAGGCCCGCGGCGTCGGCGGAGGTCCAGGTGTTGGGGCGCAGCGCGTTGGACTTCAGCGACCACGTCGCCCCGGAGCCCGCGCGCCAGCGGTTGCCGCTGACCCGGGTGTCCCAGGTCTCGTACAGCCGGCAGGTGCCCTGCTGCACGACGACCGCGTGCATGTCGCCCCCGGCGTTGCGGCCGCCCTCGATCTTGGTGTCCGGGCCGAACGGGTAGCCGACCCGGTCGCTCTCGCTCGCGTAGGTGAACGGCACCGAGACCTTGCGGTGGCTCTTGCTCACGACGGTGATCGGGATCCCGTAGTCCGGGCCGTCGCCGTACGACGGGCCGAAGTCCGGGTGCAGCTTCCGATCGGTCGACATGTTCGCGAGCCACTGCCGGTTGCGAGCATGGATCGGCATCCGGGAGATGTCGCGGTTCCACCAGTTGTTCGCGGGGAACACCGGGCAGCCGGCGATCCGCGGTCCGGCGGGGCTCGCCACCGGCTTCGCGTCGTCCGACGAGCCACCGGTCAGCCCCGACGTCGCAGGCAACAGGGCGGCCAGGAGCGCCGGGACCAGGAGCAGTCGTAAACGCGGCATTGCTCCACATTAGGTGAGTTCCGGCGTCTCAGGTTCTTCTTCGCCAGGCATAGGGAACCACCGCGCCACGCTGACCGCTCCCAGGGAGACGTCATACGAAGTCGTCGCTCGGACCGCCATCCCGCATGACGTCCCGCGGAACGTCATGCGGAGTGGTCGCCCGGGCCGCCATCCCGTATGACGTCCCGCCTGGCCGTCACCCCTCGCCGCCGTCTTCCCCTGCCGCCACCGCCAAGGTCACCCTCGCGGAGGGACCGGTCGAGTGATCAGCGCTTCCGCTTCTCCCGCGGACGCTGCTGGAGGTCGATCGGGGTGCCGACGAAGCCGAACTCCTCGCGGAGGCGGCGCTCGATGAACCGGAGGTACCCCGCCTCCAGCAGCCCGGAGGTGAACAGGACGAACGTCGGCGGGGAGGTGGACGGCTGGGTGCCGAAGAGCACCTTCGGCTGCTTGCCGCTGCGCACCGGGTGCGGGTGCTCGGCGACGAGGCGGCCGAGGAACGAGTTCAGCTGGCCGGTGCCGACCCGCGTCTCCCAGCCCGCGAGCGCCTTCTCCAGCGCCGGCACCAGGCGGTCGACGTGCCAGCCGGTCCGCGCGGTGACGTTGACCCGCGGGGCCCACTGCACCTGGACGAGGTCGCGCTCGATCTCGCGGTCGAGGTAGTAGCGCCGCTCCTCGTCCACGAGGTCCCACTTGTTGAACGCGATCACCAGTGCCCGGCCCGACTCGCGCACCGTCTGGATGATCCGCAGGTCCTGCTCGGAGACCGACTGCGAGCCGTCGATGACGAGCACCGCCACCTCGGCGCGCTCGATCGCGGTCTCGGTGCGCAGCGAGGCGTAGTACTCGTGCCCCGAGGCGGTCTTCACCCGCTTGCGGATGCCGGCGGTGTCGATGAACCGCCAGGTCTTCCCGCCGAGCTCGATCAGCTCGTCGACCGGGTCGACCGTCGTACCCGATGCGTCGTCGACGACCACCCGGTTCTCGCCTGCCAGCTTGTTCAGCAGCGAGGACTTCCCGACGTTGGGTCGGCCGATGATCGCGATCCGTCGCGGCCCGCCGACCTCGTCGAAGCGCTCGGGCGGTGACTCCGGCAGGGCGGCCAGCACGGCGTCGAGCAGGTCGCCCGACCCGCGACCGTGCAGCGCGGAGACGGGCAGCGGCTCACCGAGCCCGAGGTTCCACAGCCCGTAGGCCTCGGCCTCGGCGCGCTGGTCGTCCACCTTGTTCGCCGCGAGCACGACGGGCTTGCCGGACTTGCGCAGGATCCGGACCACGGCCTCGTCGTTGTCGGTGATCCCCACGCCGGCATCGACCACGAACATCACCGCGTCGGCGATGTTCACCGCGATCTCGGCCTGGGCGCGGATGCTCTCGGCCAGGCCGCGGGCGTCGGGGTCCCAGCCACCGGTGTCCACGACGGTGAAGGCGCGACCGTTCCAGACGGCGTCGTAGGAGACCCGGTCGCGGGTGACGCCGGGGACGTCCTCCACGACGGCCTCGCGGCGGCCGATGATGCGGTTGACCAGCGTCGACTTGCCCACGTTGGGGCGGCCGACGACGGCCAGGATCGGCACGCGGGTGTCGGCGTGCTCGGTAGGGATGCTCATGCTGTCTTCTTCTTCTCGCGTCGGGGGCCGATCGGGCCCGGCAAGGTCATGCCGGTCTCGCGCTCGGCGGTGCGGATGGTCTTCAGGATCGCGTCGGTGACGACGGCCGCCGCGTCGGACATGTCCTGCTGGGTGCGCGGCCAGGGGCTGCTGCCGAGGTCGACCGGCTCGCCGAAGGTCATCGCGAGGCGGGCGCCCCGCGGTGGGAGGGAGCCGTCCGAGCCGCCGGGCAGCCGCGTGCCCAGGAACGCGACCGGCACGACGGGAGCACCGGTGACCAGGGCGAGGTACGCCGCCCCGGCGCGCGGGGAGGCCATGTCCCCGGGACCACGCCTGCCCTCGGGGAACACCCCGACCGCGTGCCCCTCGCGCAGCGTCTTCACCGCGACCCGGATCGCGGCCAGGTCGACGTGGAAGCGGTCGAGCTCGATCTGCCCGGTGGCGCGCAGGAAGTGGCCGAGCGCTCCCTGGAACATCTCCTGCTTGGTGAGCGCGTGCACCGGCCGCGGAGCACAGATGGCCAGCAGCGGTCCGTCGAGCCAGCCCACGTGGTTGGCCGCCATCACCACCGGCCCGGTCTTCGGCACCAGGTCGGCGTCGTGGATCTCGAGGTCCCACCACGCGCGGATGATCGCGTGCGGGACGAAGCGACCCGTGGTGAGCAGCCGGGTGCGCGGAGTGCGGACGCCGGCAGTCGAGGGCAGCTCTCCACCGTCGGTGCGGAGAGCCCCGGTCACGGCTGGCTCCCCGACCCCTCGAGCACCAGCTTCACGACCTGGTCCACGACCTCCTCGAGGGTGTACGGCGTGGTGTCGATGTGCACGGCGCCGTCGGGCATCATCGCGGGGGCGACGGCGCGGCCCGAGTCGATCCGGTCACGGCGGAGCAGGTCGGCCTCGGTGGCCCCGACGTCGCCGGCCCCGTTCTCCGCCGTACGTCGCTCCGCCCGGGCGGACGGGTCTGCCGTGAGGTAGACCTTCACCGCGGCATCGGGGGCGACCACCGAGCCGATGTCACGACCCTCCACGACGATCCCGCCGGGGCCGATGATGGAGCGCTGCAGCTCGAGCAGCGCCTGGCGCACCTCCGGCACCGAGGCGACCGCGCTGACGTGGTCGGTCACCCGCTGCGAGCGGATCTCGACGGCGACGTCGCGTCCGTCGACGGTGATGGTCGGGTCCTGGGGGTCGGTGCCCGAGACGACCTCGGGGTCAGCCGGCGCGTGCGGCGATGGCGCCCGGGTCGGACAGGTCGACCTCCTGGTCGAGCATCCAGGCGGTCACCGCACGGAACTGCGCGCCGGTGTCGAGGTAGCGCAGGCCGAGGCGCGTCGCGACACCGCGTGCGGTGCTCGACTTGCCCGATCCGGACGGTCCGTCCATGGCGACGACGACCGACCCGATCTCCGGGTTGGTCTCGGGGCTGCTCAACGAATTGCTCCTGCTGTCTCGACTCCTCCAGCAGGGGCCAACCCTACCGGTGGGTGACCCATTCCCTGGTCTCGAGATCGACCCTCAGCGCCTCGGCGGATGTGTCCTCCACCACGAGCTCCACCAGGCCGACGGGACGTCCCGGGTCGTGGTCGATGTGCAGGTCCTCGATGTTGACGCCGATCTCCCCGACATCGGCGAACAGCCGGGCCAGCTCGCCCGGGTGGTCGGGCACCGAGACGAACACCGAGGCCGTCGCGATCGCGGGGCCGCCGTGCTTGCCGGGGATGGCCTGGGTGCCGGTCACCCCGCGGCTCAGGATCTCCTCGAGCAGCTCCTCGTCCTCGCTGGCGAGCACCTCCATCAGCCGCTCGAGGTCGGTGCGCACGTCGGCGAGCAGCTCGCTGACGGCCGACCGGTTGGCCCGGATGATCTGCCCCCACATGTCGGGGTCGCCGCCGGCGATCCGGGTCACGTCGCGCACGCCCTGGCCGGACAGCGAGAGGTGCTCGGGCAGCGCATCGGCGAGCTGGCCGGCCGTGAGCACGGCGAGCAGGTGCGGCAGGTGCGACGTACGGGCCACGGCGCGGTCGTGCTCCACCGGCGAGAGCCGCACGGGCTGGGCCCCGCACAGCCGCGCCAGCGCCTCGACCAGGTCGACCGCCTCGGGCGAGGAGTGCACGTGCGGGGTGATCGCCCACGGTCGCCCGTCGAACAGCGCGCCGCTGGCGGCGAGCGGGCCGGAGCGCTCGCTGCCGGCCATCGGGTGGCTGCCGACGTAGTGGGCGAGCAGGTCCTCGTCGGCGTGGTCGGCGACCTGGTCGAGCGGGAGCCCCTTCACGCTGCCGACGTCGGTGACGACTCCCCCGCGCTCGAGCGCCTCGACGACCGCCTCGGCGATGTGGTCGGGCGGTACGGCGACCACGGTCAGCTGGGCGGAGCCTTCTTCGGGCGCGGGCCGTCCGGCGCCGAGCCCGGTCGCCGTGCGCACGTGCTCGTGGTTGGTGTCGCTGAGCCACACCTCGAGCCCGGCCCGCTGCGCGGCCAGACCCACCGAGGTGCCCAGCAGTCCGGCGCCGACGACGTGGACGGGTCCCTGCAGCTCAGTCATCCGGCACCGCCCTGACCCGGGCGAGGTCACGACGGAGTGCGGCTGCACCGTGCAGGTAGACGTGGGTGACGTCCTTGCGGGTCAGGTCGGTCTCGACGTGCGCGAGCATCCGCACCACCCGTGGCATGGAGCCCTCGATCTCGAGCTCGCGCGCGCAGATCAGCGGCACGTCGTCGAAGCCGAGCTGGCGGGCGGCGTACGCCGGGAACTCGGAGTGCAGGTCGGAGGTCGCCGTGAAGACGATGCTGATGAAGTCGTCGACGGTCAGTGAGTTGGCGTCCAGCACCCCGCGCACCATCTCGGCGACGCGGTCGAGCATGTGGTCGCGGGTGTCGGTCTCGAGCTGGGTAGCTCCGCGCACGGCACGGACGGACACGCTGGCTCCTCACGTGATGGGGTGGCTCCAGCCTAGGGCCATGGGGATGTGGGCTCGTCTCACTGGTGTGCCTCCAGCCAGGTGCGCGGCACCGTGCGTGCGGCGGGTGAGCACGTGCGCTAGGTAGAGGGGTCCACGTGGCCCCCTCTACATAGGACTGTCGGCCAAGCACAGCCGGCGCACTGATCTGCCGGTTGCGTGGTGCCGGACAGTCCGATGCAAACCGACCCTCTGGCTGCTCGAACAGGGTCCGCGCGCATCGGACTATCCGGATCTGCCGCGCCTCGATCAGTTGCGATGCCGATGTCCGCCTAGTTCGGGGTGCCAGTGCGCGCCATCTGGGCGAAGGCCCCGTCAGAGACCGGCCGCGTCGAGCAGGGTGCCGAGCTCGCGTTCGTCGAGCTCGCGGAGACTCCCCTGCTTCAGGCCGTCGAGTCGGATCGGTCCGAGCTGGGTGCGCGTCAGGCGGCGTACGGGATGGCCGACGTGGTCCAGCAGCCGGCGCACGATCCGGTTGCGTCCCTCGTGGATCACCAGCTCGACGATCGAGCGGTCACCGTGGGCGGAGCGCACCTTCGCGGCGCTGACCTGCACCGGCCCGTCGTCGAGGGTCACGCCGGCGCGCAGCTGCTTCAGGGTGGACCGCGAGACCACGCCGTCCACCTCGGCGACGTACGTCTTGTCCACCTCGTACGACGGGTGCGCCATCCTCTGGGCGAAGTCACCGTCGTTGGTCAGCAGGATCAGCCCGTCGGTGTCGGTGTCCAGCCGGCCGACGTGGAAGAGCCGCTCGGGCCGGTCGGCGACGAACTCCGACAACGTGCGCTCGGCGTGCGGGTCCGACATCGTCGAGGTGACCCCAGGGGGCTTGTTCAGGACGAGGTAGACGTGCGCGCTGACCGGTGGCAGCCGGCGTCCCTCGACGCGGATCACCGCCGTGGTGGGGTCGACCTTGGTGCCGAGCCGGGTGACGACCTCGCCGTCGACCTCGACGAGGCCTGCGAGCATCAGCTCCTCGCACTTGCGCCGGCTGGCGACACCCGACTGCGCGAGCAGCTTCTGGAGCCGGATCAGCCCCTCGTCGTCGGTCTCGACCTGCCTCATTCCTCCATGCTGTCGGACGCAGCTTCGGAGGGGCCAGCCGGGGCCGCGACCTCCTGCTCGTCCTCGAACTCGTCCACGGTGGGGAGGAACGGCGCGAGCTCGGGGAGGTCGTCGAGCGAGCTGACGCCGATGCGCTCGAGGAAGTAGCTCGAGGTGCGGTAGAGGTGCGCGCCGGTCTCCTGGTCGGTGCCGGCCTCCTCGACGAGGCCGCGGGTCAGCAGCGTGCGCATCACGCCGTCGACGTTGACGCCGCGGATCGCCGAGACCCGGCTGCGGCTGACCGGCTGCTTGTAGGCGACCACGGCGAGGGTCTCCAGCGCCGCCTGGGTGAGCCGCGCCTGCTGGCCGTCGAGCACGAACCGCTCCACGACGGTCGCGAACTCCTCGCGGGTGTAGTAGCGCCAGCCTCCGGCGACGTTGCGCAGGTCGAAGCCGCGACCGGACTCGTCGTACTCCTGCGCGAGGGCTCCGAGCGCCTCGACCACCTCGGCCACGGGGTAGCCGACGGCGGTGGCGAGGGTCGCGTCGTCGAGCGGCTGGTCGGCCACCATCAGCACCGCCTCCAGGGCGGGCCGCAGCTCGGCGAGGGGGACCTCGAGGGTCTCCTCGGTCACCGACTGCTCGTCCTCCAGGATCTCGGTGGTCATGCGTCGTCCTCCTCGGTCTCGGGGGCCTCGTCGGCCGGGGTGGGCGCGGGCTCCTCCGGGGGCGCGCCGTCGAACTCGTCGTTGATCTCGACCTCGGTGTCCTCGGCGCCGGTCCACCGGATGCTCAGCTCGCCGAGCGGGGTCATCTGGTCGAAGGCCACGACGCCCTCGCGGAACAGCTCGAGCAGGGCCAGGAACCTGGCCACCCGGGTCATCATGTCCGGCGCGTCGGCCGCCAGGGCCCGGAAGGTCAGCGTGCCGCTGCCCTTGAGCCGGCCCACCACCACGGTCGCCTGCTCGCGCACACTCACGGCGGGCGCGTGGATGTGGCTCAGGCCGATGCCCTCGGGCTCCGGCTTGGGCTCGAGCGCCCGGGCCGCCAGGCCGGCGAACTCCTCCAGCCCGAGCCCGATCAGCACCTCCGGCAGCAGCGTCGAGAACCGCTCCTCGAGCCCCACCGACCGCGGGTGCCGGCGCGCCTCGTCGGTCATCCGCCGGTCGAGCACGTCGGCGACCTGCTTGAACGCCTTGTACTGCAGCAGCCGGGCGAAGAGCAGGTCCCGTCGCCTCGAGCAGGGCGAGGTCCTCCTCGTCCTCGACGTCGCCCTGCGGCAGCAGCCGGGCGGCCTTGAGGTCGAGCAGGGTCGAGGCGACCAGCAGGAACGACGTGGTCTGCTCGAGGTCCCACACCTCGCCGGCCGCCTTGATGTGCGCGATGAACTCGTCGGTCACCTTCGACAGCGCCACCTCGGTGACGTCGAGCTTGTGCTTGCTGATCAGGCTCAGCAGCAGGTCGAAGGGGCCCTCGAAGTTGGCCAGGTGCACCGCGAAGCCGGCGGCGACCGGAGACTCCCCCGACGCCTCCTTCGGTTCGACCGCGAGGTCGACGCTCATCGAGCGTGCAGCCGCTGCACCAGGACGCTGTCGTCGCCGTTGGCCTCGAGGTCGGCCAGGGCGATGGCGATGGCCTCACGGACCAACCGGCCCCGGTCGACGGCCAGGCCCTGGTGACGACGCAGCGAGAGCCGGGCGTGCTCGAGGTCGAGCAGCTCGTCGGCGGTGACGTAGACGGTCATCTTCTCGTCGTGCCGCACCCGGCCGCTCGTCCTGGCCCGGGTCTCGGCGGGAGTCTCGGCCTCCGCCGGCTCGTCGCGGACGGCGGTCATCGGGCGGTTGCCGCGGAACAGGTCGTCCGCGGCGGGCAGGCTCACGCGTCGAGACAACGGACCGCCACCTCCTTGGCGAGCTGCCGGTAGGACTCGGCACCGGGCGAGGTGGCCGCGTAGCTGCTGATCGGCACCCCGGCCACGGTGGAGTCGGAGAACTTGATCGTGCGCCGGATGACGGTGTGGAAGACCTTGTCGCCCCACGCCTCGACGAGCCGGTCCATCACCTCGCGGCTGTGCAGGGTGCGGCCGTCGAACATGGTGCCGAGGACGCCGTCGACCTCCAGCTTGGGGTTGAGGCGCTCCTGGACCTTGTCGATCGTCGTCTTCAGCAGCGCGACGCCGCGCAGCGCGAAGTACTCGCACTCCAGCGGCACGATGACGCCGTCGGAGGCGGTGAGCGCGTTGACGGTCAGCAGGCCGAGCGAGGGCTGGCAGTCGATCAGGATCACGTCGTAGTGCTCGATCGCGGGCGCGAGCACGCGCTGGAGCGTCTGCTCGCGCGCCACCTCGTGGACCAGCTGCACCTCGGCGGCGGACAGGTCGATGTTGGAGGGCAGCAGGTCCATGCCGGGGATGCCGCTGGGGACCACGACCTCCTCGAGGGCCACGTCACGCTGCATCAGCAGGTTGTAGATCGTGAGGTCCATCTGGTGCGGGTTCAGGCCGAGCCCGACCGACAGGGAGCCCTGGGGGTCGAAGTCGACGAGCAGCACCTTGCGGCCGAACTCGGCGAGCGAGGCGCCCAGGTTGATGGTGGTCGTGGTCTTGCCGACCCCACCCTTCTGGTTGCACATCGAGATGACGCGGGCGTTCCCGTGGACCTGGACCGGGCGCGGGTCCGGCAGGTCGGGCATCGGGCGACCGGTGGGACCGAGGACGACCTCGGGCTCGGGCTGCTGCTCCTCGACGACCGGCTCGAGCACCTCGGGCTCGGCGACGACCTCTTCGACGACGACGTCCTCCTGGACCTCCTCGACCCGGGGCGGGGGCGGCTCGACGATCCGTCCGGTGCGGAACGGGATCGGAGCGGCATCGGTCGATGGCGGCGCCGGAGGTCGGTACAACGGAGGGATCTCGCTGGCAGAGCTTCCGCCGAAGAATGGCCCGAACCCGTTGGCACCGGTCATGGTGCAGTCCTCTCCGCCAATGGCGCCCCGAGTCCTCGAGATGCGAGGTCGCCGTTTGTCGACTTACCGCCAAGCCGCGGGCGCGACTCTATGCACCTGTCCACAGGGTCACAAGCCGCAGACGAACGCATGGCATCCATCATCCAAATCTGGGGATGCGATGTGGGTAGCGCCTCGCCGTGGATCCACAATTCCTGCTAGTCCTGTGTGCAAACCTGTGCACGGCGGCGTGCAGCTCGCAGGCCCGCGAGTGCGTCGTGAAACTGCGGTGAAACCGGGTGGCCGCAGGCTTCCGGACATGACGACACACCACTTCTCCACCTCACCGGCGGCCGACCTCGCCGTCGAGGCCCACGGGCTGGTCAAGACCTTCGGTGACCACCGAGCAGTCGACGGCGTCGACCTCGTCGTACGCCGCGGCGAGGTGTTCGGCGTCCTGGGACCCAACGGCGCCGGCAAGACCACGATGCTCAAGATGCTGGCGACGCTGCTGCCGATCGACGCGGGCGACGCGCAGATCTTCGGCACCGACGTACGCCGCCACCCCCACGTCGTGCGCCAGCTCCTCGGCGTCACCGGGCAGTACGCCTCGGTCGACGAGAACCTGACCGCCACCGAGAACCTCATCCTGTTCGCCCGGCTCCAGGGCCTCAGCCGCCCCGAGGCACGCGAGACCGCCGCCCGGCTGCTCGGCCAGTTCGGGCTCGAGGAGGCGGCCACCAAGCAGATCGCCCAGTTCTCCGGCGGCATGCGTCGCCGGCTCGACCTGGCGGCCAGCCTGATCACCCGGCCCCCGCTGATCTTCCTCGACGAGCCGACCACCGGGCTCGACCCGCGGACCCGCGGCCAGATGTGGACCACGATCCGCGAGCTGGTGCAGCAGGGCAGCACGATCCTGCTCACCACCCAGTACCTCGACGAGGCCGACCAGCTGGCCGACCGGATCGCGGTGATCGACCAGGGCCGGAAGGTGGCCGAGGGCACCTCGGACGAGCTGAAGTCCTCCGTGGGCCGCTCCACCCTCCAGCTGCAGCTGATCTCCGCCGACGACATCCCGGCCGCCGCCCACGTCGTGGAGCAGGTCCTGGGCGAGGAGCCGGTGCTGACCCCCGAGGCGCGCCGGATGAACATCGCCCTCCAGCGCAGCGACCAGGCCGTCGACGTCCTCGTGGCGCTGCGGGAGCGGCGGATCCAGATCGACTCCGTCAACGTCCAGAAGCCCTCGCTCGACGAGGTCTTCCTCGCCCTCACCGGCCACGACACCCGCGAGGACGCGGATCCCGACGAGGCGACGGCGCCGACCCCTCGACCACCCACTCCGACGACCTGGAGGCCGTGCGATGACCACGATCACTCAGCTCCCCGACCTGCACCCGACCACCGGGCTGCCCACCCGGGTGAGCCTGTCCGACACCGTCAGCCAGACGATGACGATGGCCTGGCGGGCGACGCTGAAGATGCGGCGCAACTTCGAGCAGTTCTTCGACGTGACGATCCAGCCGCTGCTGTTCACCGCGATGTTCGCCTACATCTTCGGCGGCGCGATCTCCGGCAGCGTCACCGACTACCTCCCGATCCTGATCACCGGGATGATCGCCCAGACGGTGCTCACCGCCTGCGTCGCCACGGGCGTCCAGCTCCGTGAGGACATGGACAAGGGCGTCTTCGACCGGTTCCGGGTGCTGCCGATCTCGCGGATCGCACCGCTGGCCGGGCCGATGGTCGCTGACACGATCCGCTACGCGATCGCCGCGACGCTGACCTTCGCCACCGGCATCGCGATGGGCTACCGGCCCGGCGGAGGCGTCCCGGGTGTGTTCGCGGCGATCGTGCTGGCGATCTTCGCCGGCTGGTCGCTGGCCTGGGTGTTCACCTGGTTCGGCACCGTCGGCAAGAGCGCCCAGGTCGTGCAGGGCTACTCGCTGATGGTGATGTTCCCGCTGACCTTCCTGTCCAACGCCTTCGTCCCCGCCGAGACCCTGCCCGACTGGCTGCAGGCCTTCGTCAAGGTCAACCCGGTCTCCCACGTGGTCTCCGCGGTCCGGTCCCTGGCCAACGACGGCCAGTTCACCGCCGAGGTCGGCTGGTCGGTCCTGGCCCTCGCCGTCGTGGTCGCGGTCTTCGCCCCGCTGTCGGTGCGCAGCTTCAAGAAGAAGGTGTAGCCACCCGGCCGAGGAGGTCCGCCGCCTCCCCGGTCAGCTCACGGCCCGGTCGGCCGTCGTACTCCTCCAGGAGCGCGGCGAGCAGGCCGGGCCGTTGGTCGTCCGCGGCCTCGGCCAGCGGGTTCCAGGCCATCACCGGGAAGGTCTGGTTGTAGGAGAAGCGGCGCGCCAGCACGAGCAGGCGTACGGCGACCTCAGGGTCACCGCCGCGCGCGAGCGACCAGGCGCCGACGGAAGCGAGCAGCATGCCCGTGACCGGGAAGTCCAGGAAGGAGTTGTCCATCCGCATCAGCCGCACCCCCTTGCCGACGAGCATCTCGGCGAGCCGGTCGCGTTCGGCCTCCTGCGCGGTGGTCGCGGCGTACCGCACGTGGGCCATCAGCGCGGCCGACTCGGCCACGACCGTCCACGGCTCCATCCCCGAGGTCTCCATGCCCGGGAAGCGGATCCGCTTCATCTGGTCCACGGCGGCGAGGTAGGCAGCCAGTCCCCCGTCGACGTCCCCCTTGGCCAGCGCCAGCTCGGCGCGGGTGCCGGACTCGACCGACTGCCCGCCGAACGTCTTCCCGTGCTGCATGCCGCCGATCTCGTCGAGGATCCGCTCGCACTCGCCCACGTCGCCGAGGATGAGCGCCCCCATCGCCGTCCCGGCCCGCAGCTGCACCGCGTCGTCGTGGGCGTGCAGGCGCTCGAGCAGCGGCCAGGCGAGCTCGGCGTGCTTCCTGGCGGTGCCGGGCTCCCCGACCTGCATCGAGAGCAGCGCCATCTGGGTGTGCAGCATGCCCAGCTGCCACGGTGTCGTGTGCTGGTCGGTGATGGCCAGGGCGCGTCGCGTGTGGTCCATCGCCGCGTCGATGTCACCCTCGTTCTCCGTCAGGATGGCCGCCCACTGGAGGGCCATGATCGCGACGGTGGGTTCGTCGCTGTCAGCCACCGCGAGCACGGCCTCGACGCGGTCGCCCTTGGACTCCGCCTCCACGAACACCGCGTACATCGCGCGAGCCCAGGGCTCGCTCGGTGGGCCGAGGCGGCGCATGGCGGCGATCATCGACTCGAGGCTCCGGTCCTGGAAGAACCCGATGTGGCTGATCAGCACCGAGAGTGCCTCCTGGGTCGCCGGCACCAGCTCGGGCGGCGGGTCCCACGCCTCGAGGAGCCGCTCCGACGCGTCCACCATGGAGAACACCCGTGGGTTGTTCCCGGTGATCGCCCAGTAGATCCCCAGCGTCGCGATCAGGCCGACCCCGAGCGCCGCGTCGTCGTCGGCCATCGCCCGGCGGAGCACGTCGGCGAGGTTGTTCTCCTCGCGGCTCAGGTCGTCCACCGCGCTGACCTGGTGCTCCCCGAACAGCGCGTCGCGCGAGCGGTCGGACAGCGCCACGGCCCACGCGGACTGGGCAGCGAGCGCCTCCGCGCGCTCGCCGGACTCGGCGAGACGCAGCGTCCCGAACTCGCGGACCGTCTCGAGCATCCGGAAGTGGACCGAGCCGTCGGCCTCGACGACCGACAGCAGCGACTGGTCGACGAGTGCGTCCACGACGTCCATCGCGTCCGGCCCGAGCACCGCCTCGGCGGAGCCGATGCCGACCCCGTCGTGGAACACCGAGAGCCACGCGAGTGCTCGCTGCTCCCGGGGGTCGAGCAGGTCCCACGACCAGGCGATGACGGCGGTCAGGGTCTGGTGGCGTGCCGGGGCCGAGCGGTCGCGGCCCCGGAGCACGGCGAAGCGGTCCTCGAGCCGCTGGCGCAGGTCCTCGAGCGAGAGCGTGCGGATGCGGGCGGCCGCGAGCTCGATGGCCAGCGGCAGGCCGTCGAGCCGCGCCACCACGTCGTCGACGAGTGCGGGGTCGAGCTCTGCGGCCGGACGTGCCGCCTGCGCCCGGCGTACGAAGAGCGCCGCGCCGTCCTCGGCCGCCAGCTGGTCGAGCAGGACCACGCGCTCGGCCGCGATGTTCAGCGGCGCCCGGCTCGTGATGACGACCTTCAGGTCGCGGGCAGTCACGAGGAGGAACGCCACCAGCGAGGCCACCGCCTCGACGACGTGCTCGCAGTTGTCGAGCACGAGCAGGGTGGGTGTGGTGTCGAGCTCCTGGGCGATGCGTCCCCGGATGTCGGCGAGCTGGGCCGGGGTGTGCGTCCGTCGCGAGGTGACCGAGTCACGCACGCCGAGCGCGGCCCCCACCTCGGCCACGACGTCGTCGGCCGAGGCGATGCCGACCAGCTCGACGAAGTGGACGCGCGTCTGGGTGGCCTCGCGGGCGAGCACGTGCGCGATCCGGGTCTTGCCGATCCCGCCCGGCCCGATGATCGAGGTGAGCCGGCTGCTCCGCACCGAGGCGCGCAACCGCGCCAGGTCGGCCTCGCGGCCGAGCAGCTCCTCGGCGTCGTACCGCACGCCCTGTGCGCACCGGCTCGTCGGCGGCCAGCAGCTCGCGGTGCAGCCGCTGGAGCGCGTCGGAGGGGTCGACGCCCAGGCGCTCGCGCAGCCCGGAGCGGTAGGCCTCGTAGCGCTGCAGCGCCGCCGGTGCGCCCGACACGACGGCCTCCGCGCGCAGCAGGGCCTCGAGGACCTCGGTGTCATCAGCGCCCCGGTCGTGGACGGCCTGCAGGTGCGCGAGGGCCTCCCGCTCGCGACCGCTGCGCGCCAGGGCCAGGCCGAGCAACCGCTCCGCGCCCTGGGCCGTACGACGAGCCCGCGACCGGAGCTCCGACAGGGCGCTGTCGTCTGCCGGCTCCTCGGTCGGCGCGAGCGCCAGCGCCTCCGCGGCGAGCGAGGCCGCCTCGGCCGGCTCTCCGGCAGCCAGGCAGGCGACCGACCGCTGCACCAACCGCTCGAGCCGCTGGGCGTCGACCTCGTCGGGCCCGAGACCGAGCCGGTAGCCGCTGCCGAAGCGGACCAGGACGTCCGCCCCGCAGTGCGAGCGCACCCGGGAGACCAGCACCTGCAGCGCCTTGGTCGGGTTGGCCGGACGGTCGTCGCCCCAGACCACCTCGATGAGCACCTGGTCCGAGACCCCGGTCGGGGTCAGCGCCAGCGCCGCCAGGAGGGCGGCCGGTCGCTCCCCGGGGAGCGGAGCTCCCTGCCAGGTCACGCCGTCGAGGAGGCGGAGGGCCGGAGTCACCCGGTCAACACTAGGGCTGTCACTCCAGAGCCCGGGGGTGCGCCGCGGCGTACACCTCGCGCAGGCTGTCGACGGTCACGAGCGTGTAGACCTGCGTGGTGGTGACCGAGGCGTGCCCGAGCAGCTCCTGCACCACCCGCACGTCGGCGCCGCCCTCGAGCAGGTGCGTGGCGAAGGAGTGCCGCAGCGTGTGCGGGGAGACCTCGGCCGTGACGCCGGCGCGCTCCGCGGTCTTGACGATCACCGTCCACGCGCTCTGCCGCGACAGTCGGCCCCCACGCGCGTTCAGGAACATCGCCCCGCGCGAGGTCGCGCCGCCGCTGCCCGCCTCGAGCAGCTCCGGACGACCCCGTACGACGTAGGCCTGCACCGCCTCGCGCGCGAACCGCCCGACCGGGACGATCCGTTCCTTGGAGCCCTTGCCGCGCAGCAGCACGCTGCTGCCCGCCGGGTCCTCGAGCTCGAGGTCGTCGACGTCGAGACCGACCGCCTCCGAGATGCGGGCGCCCGTGCCGTAGAGGATCTCCAGCAGCGCCCGGTCGCGCAGCGCCAGCGCAGTCCCGGCGGCCCCGGCCGCCTCGAGCAGCTTCTCGACCTCGCCGAGCGGGATCGCCTTCGGCAGCCGCTTGGCCGGCGTCGGAGGACGCACGGCGGCTGACGGGTCGGTCGTGGCCAGGCCGTCCTTGACCGCGAACTTGTGGAACCCGCGCACCGCCACGACCGTGCGCCCGGCGGACGACGCGCTCAGCGGCTGGTGGTCGCGGTCGCCCTCGCGCAGCGCCATCAGGAAGCCGCCCACGGTCTGCTCGGTGATCTCCTCCAGCGTGCCCACCCCGATGCTGTCGAGGTAGCCGAGGTAGCGCCGCAGGTCGCGGCGGTAGGACTTCACCGAGTTCTCGGCCAGGCCGCGCTCGACCACGAGGTGGTCGAGGTAGGTGCGGACGGCGCGGACGAGCGGGCCGGGACCGGCCGTGCTGCCCGCGCCCTCCGTCACCTGCTCAGCCGAGGACTGACTCGAGCGTCACCGAGTCCATGCCGTGCGCCTCGCCGACCGGCGCGTAGGTCACGGTGCCCTCGTGGGTGTTCAGCCCCAGCGCGAGCGAGTGGTCGTCGCGGCAGGCCTGCTCCCAGCCCTTGTTGGCCAGCGCCACGGCGTACGGCATGGTCGCGTTGGTCAGCGCGTAGGTCGAGGTGTTCGGCACCGCGCCGGGCATGTTGGCCACGCAGTAGAAGACCGAGTTGTGCACCTCGTACGTCGGGTCCGCGTGCGTCGTGGCGTGGGTGTCCTCGAAGCAGCCGCCCTGGTCGACCGCGATGTCGACGAGCACCGAGCCCGGCTTCATCTGCGAGACCAGCTCGTTGCTGACCAGCTTCGGCGCCTTGGCGCCGGGGATCAGCACCGCACCGATGACCAGGTCGGCCTCCTTGACCTGCTGCTCGATCGCCAGCTTCGACGACGCCAGCCCGTGCACCCGGTTGTTGTAGCGCCAGAACGACATCCGCAGCTTGTCCAGGTCGGTGTCGAGCAGGGTGACGTCGGCACCCATGCCGAGCGCGATGTTGGCGGCGTTCTGCCCCGACACCCCGGCCCCGATGACCACGACCTTGGCGTTGGCCACGCCACCCACCCCGCCGAGCAGCACGCCGCGACCACCTTGGGCCTTCATCAGCGAGTAGGCACCGACCTGCGGCGCCAGGCAGCCGGCCACCTCGGACATCGGGTAGAGCAGCGGCAGCGAGCCCGAGGGCAGCTGCACCGTCTCGTAGGCGATGCCGGTGACCTTGCGCTTGACCAGCTCCTCGGTCAGCGGCTGGTCGGCGGCCAGGTGCAGGTAGGTGAACAGGACCTGGCCCTCGGCCATCCGGTGGTACTCCTCGGAGACCGGCTCCTTGACCTTGAGCACCATCTCCGCCTGGCCCCACACGTCGTCGGCGGAGTCGATGATCGTGGCGCCCGCCGCGACATAGTCCGCGTCGTCGATCTGCGAGCCGACGCCGGCGTCCTTCTCGACGGCCACCTCGTGCCCGTGGGAGACCAGCTCATGGACGCCGATCGGGGTGATCGCCACCCGGTACTCGTGGTTCTTGACTTCCTTCGGTACGCCGATGCGCAAGGGTGCCCTCCTCAGTCCACCGCCACTGCTGGCGGGTGTCGCCACGTCGTCGGGGCGACCCTCGTCACTCTATTCCTCGGGGTTCCCCGTCAGCCCGGCGTCCCCCATGGCTCGCAGCACGTTGCGGCAGGTCAGCCCGGCGAGGTCGGCGTCCGACCATCCGCGGTCCGCGAGCGCGGCGAGCAGGCGTGGGTAGCCGGTCACGTCCTCGAGCCCCTCGGGGAGCCAGTCGGTGCCGTCGTAGTCGCCGCCCAGGCCGACGTGGTCGACCCCGGCGACCTCGCGCACGTGCTCGACGTGGGCGACCACGTCGTCCAGCGTGGCCGGCGGCGGGGAGAGCGGCTGGCCCGCGGCGTCCCAGTCGCGCACCGCCTGGTTCACGAACTGCGGCACGAAGGTCACCATGCAGACACCGCCGTTGTCGCCGAGGCGAGCGAGCACGTCGTCGGGGACGTTGCGCGGGTGGTCGCAGACCGCCCGCGCCGAGGAGTGGGAGAAGATCACCGGCACCGTGGAGACGTCGAGCGCCTGCCGCATCACGTCGGCGCTCACGTGGCTGAGGTCGACGAGCATCCCGATCCGGTTCATCTCGGCGACGACCTCGCGGCCGAACTCGGAGAGCCCACCCAGCGCCGGCTCGTCGGTGGCCGAGTCGGCCCACGGCACGTTGTCGTTGTGGGTCAGGGTCAGGTAGCGGACGCCGAGCCGGTGCAGCATCCGCAGCGTGCCGAGCGACTCGTTGATCTGGTGCCCGCCCTCGGCGCCCATCAGGCTGGCGATCCGACCCTGCTGCCAGGCACGCTCGACGTCCTCGACCGTGGTCGCGAGGGCCAGCTGGTCGGCGTACCGCCGGATCATGGCGTGGCCCGCGTCGACCTGCTCCAGCGTGGCCGTCACGGCCGCGTCGCCGGTCAGGGTCGCGGGCACGAACACCGACCAGAACTGGGCGCCCACTCCCCCGGTCCGCAGCCGCGGCAGGTCGGTGTGCGAGCCGATCGCCTTGCACGCGTCGGAGTCGGTGAGCTCCAGCCGGTCGAAGTCGTAGCCGGTCTTCTCGCGGGCCAGCCAGAGCAGGTCGTTGTGCCCGTCGACGACGGGGTGGTCGCGCAGCAGCGCGGTCACGTCGGCCGGGGTCACAGCTGCTCGCGCCGCTTCAGGACGTCGTAGGCCAGCACACCGGCGGCGAGCGGCCCCTCCTGCACGCGGCCGTCGAGCACCGCATCGAGGAGCTCGTCGAACGGCACCCAGATCTTCTCCATCTCGGCCTCCTCGGCGCGGAGCTCGAAGTCGCCGCGGTCGGCGCGCGAGAGACCGGTGGCCAGGTAGATGTGGTGCAGCTCGGCGTTGAGCCCGGCGCTCGGGTAGAGGGTCAGCAGGTGCCGCCAGTGCTCGGCGTGCAGCTCCACCTCTTCGCGCAGCTCGCGGGCAGCCGTCAGCTGAGGGTCCTCGCCGTCCTTGTCGCAGATCCCGGCGGGCAGCTCCACGAAGACGCCACCGCCGGCGTGGCGGTACTGCAGGAGGCAGCAGGCCCGCTCCTCGTCGTCGAGGGCGAGGACGATGACCGCGCCGGGGTGCTCGACCACGAACCGGCCGAAGGTCTCCTCCGGGTGGCCCGGGCGCTGGACGGTGTCCTCGCGCAGCGCCATCACCCAGCCGTCGCGGTGGATGTCGCGGGTGCCCACGACGGGCCAGCTGAGGTGCTCGTCGGCGAGTGGTGGCACCGAGCTAGGCCTGGGCCCGGTCGAGCTCGGGGTCGCCGGTCTTGGTGCTGGTCGCAGGCTCGTCCATCGTGACGTCGTCGTCGGCCACCCAGCGTCGCCGCAGCGCGCTCTCGTCGATCGGGATCAGCAGCTCGCGCTGGCGCTGGATCGCCGCCTCGATCAGCCCCGAGAACAACGGGTGCGGCCGGGTCGGGCGGGAGCGCAGCTCGGGGTGGGCCTGGGTGGCCACGTAGTAGGGGTGCACGTCGCCCGGCAGCTCGACGAACTCGACCAGGTTGTTGTCCGGCGAGGTGCCGGAGAACACCAGGCCGGCGGTCTCGAGCTGCTCGCGGTAGGAGTTGTTGACCTCGTAGCGGTGCCGGTGCCGCTCCTCGACGTGGGCCGCGCCGTACGCCGCCCGCACCACGCTGCCCTCCTTGAGCTCGGCCGGGTAGAGGCCCAGTCGCATGGTGCCGCCGAGGTCGCCGGCCCCCTCGACGAACGCGTGCTGCTCGGCCATCGTCGCGATCACCGGCTCGAGGCAGTCGGGGTCGAACTCGGTCGAGGCCGCCTTGTCGAGGCCGCCCTGCATCCGGGCGAACTCGATCACCATGCACTGCAGCCCCAGGCACAGGCCGAGGGTGGGGATCTTGTGGGTGCGCGCGAAGGTCAGCGCACCGAGCTTGCCCTCGATGCCACGGATGCCGAAGCCGCCGGGCACGCAGATCGCGTCGAGGTCGGCGAGCCGTCGAGCGGCGCCCTCCGGTGACTCGCACTCGTCGGAGGGGATCCACTCGATGTTGACGCGGGCCTCGTGGGCGAACCCGCCGGCACGCAGTGCCTCGACCACGGAGAGGTAGGCGTCGGGCAGGTCGATGTACTTGCCGACCAGGCCGACCGTCACCTCCTCGTTGGGGTGGTGGACCCGCTGGAGCAGGTCGTCCCAGAGGGTCCAGTCGACGTCGCGGAACGGGAGGTTGAGGCGGCGTACGAGGTAGGCGTCGAGACCCTCGCGGTGCAGCACCTTGGGGATGTCGTAGATCGACGGCGCGTCGGCCGCGGTGACCACGGCCTCCTGGTCGACGTCGCACATCAGCGAGATCTTCTTCTTCACCGAGGCGGGCAGCTCGCGGTCGGAGCGGCACACGATGGCGTCGGGCTGGATACCGATCGAGCGCAGGGCCGCGACCGAGTGCTGGGTGGGCTTGGTCTTCAGCTCCTGGGAGGGACCGATCCACGGCACCAGGGAGACGTGCAGGAAGAAGACGTTGTCGCGGCCGACGTCGTGGCGCACCTGACGAGCAGCCTCGAGGAACGGCAGCGACTCGATGTCACCGACGGTGCCGCCGACCTCGGTGATGACGACGTCGATGTCCTCGCCACCCATCGCGAGGACGCGTTCCTTGATCTCGTTGGTGATGTGCGGGATGACCTGGACGGTGTCGCCGAGGTAGTCGCCGCGCCGCTCCTTGGCGATCACGCTCGAGTAGACCTGCCCGGTCGTCACGTTGGCGATCTGGCCCAGGTCGGTGTCGAGGAAGCGCTCGTAGTGACCGATGTCGAGGTCGGTCTCGGCGCCGTCGTTGGTGACGAAGACCTCGCCGTGCTGGAACGGGTTCATCGTCCCGGGGTCGACGTTGAGGTAGGGGTCGAGCTTCTGCATGGTGACCCGCAGCCCGCGTGAGCGGAGGAGACGGCCCAGGCTGGAGGCGGTGAGCCCCTTGCCGAGCGACGAGGCGACGCCTCCGGTGACGAAGACGTGCTTGGTCGGCTGCGGTGCTACCAAGGGGGCTCCCCGTGGGATCGAGTGGCGCCCAGAGCGGCGCAAACTGTGCGGTCGTCCACGGGGTTCAACCCTATCAAGTCTTCCGCGTCCTTCGAGCCGCGACACCGCGGGCGACCTCGAGCAGCTCCTCGGCATGGGCCATCGCGGTGTCGGACTCCTCCAGGCCCGCGAGCATCCGGGAGAGCTCCTGGACCCGGCCGGCGTCGTCGAGCGCGTCGAGGCCGGAGGTGGTGACCGACCCGTCGCTGCTCTTGCGTACGACGACGTGGCGGTCGGCGAACGCAGCGACCTGCGGCAGGTGCGTCACGACCAGGACCTGCGACGTGCGCGCCAGCGCGGCGAGTCGCTTGCCGATCTCGACGGCTGCCTTGCCGCCGACGCCGGCGTCGACCTCGTCGAAGACGAACGTCGGCACCGGCCGGGTGTCGGCCAGCGCCACCTCGATGGCGAGCATCACCCGGGAGAGCTCACCCCCGGAGGCGCCCTTGGTCAGTGGCCGCGGCTCGGACCCGGTGTTGGCGGCCAGCACCAGCTCGACCTCGTCGACGCCGGTCGCCGTGAACCGGAGCTGTCGTGTGCCGATCGCGAGGCCGTGCTCGTCCTCGACGGCGTCGAGGCGGACCTCGAACCGCGCGTGCGGCATCGACAGCGAGTGCAGCTCGTCGGTCACCGCCGCGGACAGCCGCTCGCCGGCCTTGCGGCGCAGCGTGCTCAACGCGGTGGCGTCCTGGGCCAGCGTCGAGCGGAGCTGCTCGCGCTCGGCGCGCAGCTCGGCGACGCGCTCGTCGGAGCCGTCCAGCCCGGCCAGTCGCTCGGCGGCCGCACGCGACCACTCGACGACCTCCTCGACGGTCTCGCCGTACTTCCGGGTCAGGGTGCTCAGCGCCGCCCGTCGCTCCGAGACCGCGGCCAGCCGCGCGGGGTCGGTCTCCACGCCCGTGGAGTACGACGCGACGTCGGCCGCCACGTCGGCGAGCAGGTAGCTGACCTCGGCCACCCGGTCGGCCAGCCCGGCGACCTCGGGATCGTGCTCGCGGACGCTCTCCAGCGCCCGGCGTGCCGCACCGACCGCACCCAGCGCATCGGGGGCGTCCTGGTCGGAGGACAGCGCCTCCCGAGCCGTCTCGGCGGCCGTGCGCAGCGTGTCGGCGAAGCCGAGCCGTGACTCCTCGGTGGAGAGCGACTGCTCCTCGCCCGGCTGGGGGTCGACCGCCTCGATCTCCTCCAGGCCGAGCCGGAGCACGTCGGCCTCGCGGGCGCGCTCGCGTGCGGAGCCGAGCACGTCGCGCAGCTCGGCCTCGACCGCCTTCAGCTGCGCGAACCCGGCGCGGTAGCGAGCCAGCACCTCGGCGAGCTCGGCGCCCGCGAACGCGTCGAGGGCGTCGCGCTGGGCCTCGGGCCGCAGCAGCCGGTGCTGGTCGGACTGGCCGTGCACCGCGACGAGCACGTCGCCGACCCGGGACAGCGCCGACGCCGGGACCGAAGCCCCACCCAGGAAGGCCCGGGAGCGGCCTTCGGCGGAGACCTGCCGGCCGAGCAGCAGCTGGCCGCCCTCGACCTCGCCACCGTGCTCGTCGGCGATCTCACTCACCTTCGGGTCGGCGCGCACGACGCCCTCGACCCTCGCCGCCCGGGCACCGGTGCGCACGGCGCCGGTGTCGGCACGGCCTCCCAGCAGCAGGCCGAGCGCGGTGACCAGCATGGTCTTGCCGGCACCCGTCTCGCCGGTGATCACGGTCAACCCGTCGCCGAGCTCGAGCACCGACTCCTCGATGACGCCCAGGGAGCTGATCCGGATCTCCTCGATCATGGCGTGCCGGTCATCGGTCCGCTGGTGGTGTCTGGCGCCGCCGTCGCTCGACCGAGCCGCGCCATCCCTCGACGGGCAGGCCGAACTTGGCCACGAGCCGGTCGGTGAAGGGCGCCTGGTGCAGGCGCACCAGCCGGATCGGCGTACGGCCGCGGCGGACCTCGATGCGCGCGCCCGGCGGCAGGTCGACGGTGCGTCGTCCGTCGCACCACAGCACGCCGGCACCCTCGGTCTGGGCGAGCACCTCGACGGCCAGCACCGAGGTCGGCGCCACCACCATCGGTCGCGCGAACAGCGCGTGCGCGCTGATCGGCACCATCAGGAGCGCCTCCACGCCGGGCCAGACGACCGGGCCACCCGCGCTGAAGTTGTACGCCGTCGACCCCGTCGGGGTGGCGCAGACGACGCCGTCGCACCCGAACCGGCTCAACGGCCGGCCGTCGACCTCGACGACGACCTCCAGCATCCGCTGACGAGCGGCCTTCTCGACGCTGGCCTCGTTGAGGGCCCAGGTGCTCTCGACGAGCTCCTTGTCGCGGTAGACGTCGACGTCGAGGGTGAGCCGCTCCTCGCTGGTGTACTGACGCTCGACGATCGCCTCGATCATCTTCTCGACGTCCTCGCTCTCGGCCTCCGCGAGGAAGCCGACGTGTCCGAGGTTGACGCCGAGCAGCGGGGTCGTGGTCCCGTGGGTGATCTCCGCCGCACGCAGGATGGTGCCGTCGCCGCCGATGACCAGGGCCAGCTCGCACTCGGTGGGCGCGACGTCCTCGAGGGAGACCGACTCGACACCCTCGTGCGCGGGCAGGTCGAGCTCCTTGGCCTCGTCCTCCAGGAGGCGGACCACCAGACCGTGGTCGAGCAGCGAAGCGACGACCGCGCCCGCGACATCGCGCGCCTCCTCGCGCCCGGTGTGCGCCAGGAGCAGGATGCGGCGCTCGCCGGCCGGGTCCGTTTCGGTCACGGGTTCACCTTCTCACCCGGCACCCCCAGGTCGGCGGAACGGGCCACCTCGGCGTCGACCGCGTCCCGGTCGACCTCCGCGGCGCCGGCGCGCAGCCACAGGAAGAACTCCACGTTGCCCGAGGGGCCCGGGAGCGGGCTGGTCGTCACGGCCCGGGCTCCCCAGCCACGTCGCGCAGCCGCCTGCGCCACGCCCTCCACCGCGTCCGCGCGATGGCCGAGGTCGCGCACGACTCCGCCCTTGCCGAGGCGCTCCTTGCCGACCTCGAACTGCGGCTTGACCATCAGCACCAGGTCACCGTCGGGCCGGGTGACGCCGATCAGCGCATCGAGCACGAGCTCGAGCGAGATGAACGACAGGTCCCCCACCACCAGGTCGACCGGCCCGCCGAGCAGCTCGGCGTCGATCTCCCGGACGTTGGTGCGGTCGTGCACCTGGACCCGCGGGTCGTTGCGCAGCGCCCAGACCAGCTGGCCGTAGCCGACGTCGACGGCCACCACCTCGCGGGCGCCGGCCCGCAGCAGCACGTCGGTGAACCCGCCGGTCGACGCGCCGGCGTCCAGGCACCGACGGTCGGCCACGCTCAGCCCGAGCGGGGTGAACGCCTCGAGAGCCCCGAGCAGCTTGTGCGCCCCGCGGCTGGCGTAGTCGGGCCGGTCGGGGTCGGCGCGCACGACCAGGTCGGCGTCGGTGGTGACGGCGGTCGCCGGCTTGGTGGCCACCGCCTTGTTGACGCTCACCCGACCCGCGGCGATCAGCTCGCTGGCGTGCTCGCGCGAACGGGCCAGGCCGCGGCGTACGAGCTCGGCGTCCAGCCTCAGTCGCCGAGGCGGCACGGCTCAGCCCTGGCTGACCTGAACGGCCGGCTCGCCGGCCCCGCTGAGCACCTGGCGCAGCGACTCGTGCGCCCGCTCGAAGACGGCCACGTGCTCGGAGACCGGGAGGTCGTCGAGTCCGCGGAGCGACGCGACGACGGCGTCGACCGCCTCGTCCCCCGTCGTCTCCGGTTCGGCCTGTTCCACCACCAGATCCTGCAGCAGCTCCTGCGGCGTCTCACTCATGGCCGACACGCTACTCGGGAGGAGTGGCCCCATCGGTGGCGACAGGCTGGCCCGTGTCGTCGAGATGGCGCCACCCGGCCACGGCCGCGACCCGCCACCACTCGTCGGCCGATCCTTCACCCTCGACCACGAGCCGACCGTCCCGCACCGAGGCGGTCCAGCCGCCCAGCGTGACGCCGCCGTCGCCGATCTCCGGCGCCGCGTGCGTCTGGGCGAGGGCGCCGAGGTCTCGTCCGACGTACGTCGGCCGCTCGTCCGCGGCTCGCCCGCACCAGCTCGTCCAGCCCGGTCACGCCGGTGAGCACCAGCAGGCTGTCCCAGCCCATGTGCACGGCACCCTCGATGTCGGTGTCGAGCCGGTCGCCGACCATCAGCGGACGCTCCCCGCCGACCCGGGTGATCGTCTCCTCGAACAGCGGCTTCATCGGCTTCCCGGCGACCTGCGGCTCGCGCTCCGCGAACTCGGCGACCAGGCGCACCAGGGTGCCGTTGCCCGGACCGATGCCGTTCGCGGTGGGGATGGACATGTCGGTGTTGCTGGCCACCCACGGCAGCCCGGCGCGGACCAGGATGGCGCCCTGCACGACCCGTCGCCACGGCATCTCGGGGCCGTACCCGTGCGCCACCGCAGCCACCTCGTCCGACGGCTCGAAGACCGGCTCGAGGCCGCGTTCGCGCAGCGCCTCCTCCAGCCCGGGGCCGCCGATCACGTAGACCTTGCTGCCGGCCTCGAGCTGGGTGCTCAGCAGGCGGGCCGCGGCCTGGGAGCTGGTGACGACGTCCTCGTCGTGGGCGTCCACCCCGAGCTCGCGCAGGTGGTCGCCGACCTCGGCCGGCGGCCGGGCGGCGTTGTTGGTGACGAACGCGAGGTGCATGCCACCTGCCTGCGCCGCGTTCAGCGCCTCAGCGGCTCCGGGCACGGCGTCCGGCCCGACGTAGACGACGCCGTCGAGGTCGAGCACCGCGACGTCGTAGGCCTCGGTCAGCGGCCCCTGCGAGCTACCGAGCACCGGTCACTCGCCGACGGTCTTCTCGAGCTCGGCCGCGCGCTCCGCCGCGTCGGTGGTGGCCTCGGGGTCGACCGCCTCGGTGCGGTGGAACCAGGTGAGCGCGTCGTTGGTCCGGCCGGCCTCGAGCAGCGAGTCGGCGTAGGCGTAGCGCAGCCGCGCCACCCACGGCTCCCGGGACTTCGAGAGCAGGTGCGAGCTCTCCAGCGTGCGCAGGGCCGCGTCGAGCTCGCCGCGGTCGCGCCGGGCTCCGGCCTCCACGATCGTCAGCTCGGCCAGCAGGGCCGGTGACAGCTTCTCCTTGGGGGCGTTCTTGACCATCGTCAGCGCCCGGTCGGGACGGCCCAGGGCGCGCTCGCAGTCGGCCATGATCGCGACGTAGTCCTGGGCGCCGTTCATCCGCTTCGCGGCACGCAGCTCGGCCAGCGCCTCGGCGTACTCCCCCGCGGCGTACGCCGCCTCGCCGACCGCCTCGCGGACGACGGCCAGCCGGCTCGCGCGCGCACGGGCGGCCAGGGTGTGCTCGTAGGCGGTCTTCGGCTCGGAGTCGATCAGCAGGCCCGCGGCAGCGAGGTGCCGGGCCACCCGGAGGGCGAGCTTGTCGGGCAGCGACTTCAGCTGGGCCTGGACCGAGCGGTCGAGCTCCTTGCCGGTGATCGTCCTCGGGGATCGGCGGGCCGTCGTACCGCTGCTGGTTCTCGGTGCGGTCGCCGTGCGCTCGTCCCGCGCGGCCGCCCGGTCCGTCGCGGCGCAGGACGGCTCGAACTCGCGGTTGCCTCCGGAGGCACCGCCACCGCCGCGGCGCCCGTCCTGGGGACGGCCCGGCCGGCCTCCGCTTCCGCGGGGCTTGCGGGGGCTGCGATCTTCGGGCACGACGGCTCCTTCAGGACATGCGACGTGGTGCAGAAAAGACTAAGGGCCGCCCCACGAGGGGGCGGCCCTTAGCAACGTTATGTCCGGCGACGTCCTACTCTCCCACGACCTCCCGGTCGCAGTACCATCGGCGCTGAACGGCTTGACTTCCGGGTTCGGAATGGAGCCGGGTATTTCCCGTTCGCTATGGCCGCCGAAACTCTATGGAGTTATACAAAAGCCATGAGATCTCTCCTGGAGATCTTCATGACTCCCGACCGTAACTCGGGAGCCACACAGTGGACGCGCAACATCTTTGAGGGACAAGCCCTCGGCCTATTAGTACCGGTCGGCTAGGCATTACTGCTGTACACCTCCGGCCTATCAACCCAGTCGTCTACTGGGGGCCTTACCCGGTTAACCCGGTGGGAAACCTCATCTTGAAACGTGCTTCCCGCTTAGATGCTTTCAGCGGTTATCACTTCCGAACGTAGCTAACCAGCCGTGCTCTTGGCAGAACAACTGGCACACCAGAGGTTCGTCCATCCCGGTCCTCTCGTACTAGGGACAGCCTTTCTCAAGTTTCCTGCGCGCGCGGCGGATAGGGACCGAACTGTCTCACGACGTTCTAAACCCAGCTCGCGTGCCGCTTTAATGGGCGAACAGCCCAACCCTTGGGACCTACTCCAGCCCCAGGATGCGACGAGCCGACATCGAGGTGCCAAACCATCCCGTCGATATGGACTCTTGGGGAAGATCAGCCTGTTATCCCCGGGGTACCTTTTATCCGTTGAGCGACGCCGCTTCCACATGCCAGCGCCGGATCACTAGTTCCGACTTTCGTCCCTGCTCGAGGTGTCACTCTCACAGTCAAGCTCCCTTGTGCACTTACACTCAACACCTGATTGCCAACCAGGCTGAGGGAACCTTTGAGCGCCTCCGTTACATTTTAGGAGGCAACCGCCCCAGTTAAACTACCCACCAGGCACTGTCCCTGATCCGGATAACGGACCTAGGTTAGATATCTAATACGACCAGAGTGGTATTTCAACGTTGACTCCACCTGAACTGGCGTCCAAGTTTCACAGTCTCCCACCTATCCTACACAAGTCGAACCAAACACCAATACCAAGTTGTAGTAAAGGTCCCGGGGTCTTTCCGTCCTGCCGCGCGTAACGAGCATCTTTACTCGTAGTGCAATTTCGCCGAGTCCATGGTTGAGACAGCGCCCAAGTCGTTACTCCATTCGTGCAGGTCGGAACTTACCCGACAAGGAATTTCGCTACCTTAGGATGGTTATAGTTACCACCGCCGTTTACTGGGGCTTAAGTTCTGCGCTTCGCTCCGAAGAACTAACACGTCCCCTTAACCTTCCAGCACCGGGCAGGAGTCAGTCCGTATACATCGTCTTACAACTTCGCACGGACCTGTGTTTTTAGTAAACAGTCGCTTGGGCCTGGTCTCTGCGGCCATCATTGCTTCTTGCAGCAAGTGCAATAACAAATCCGGCCCCCCTTCTCCCGAAGTTACGGGGGCATTTTGCCGAGTTCCTTAACCATGGTTCACTCGATCGCCTTGGTATTCTCTACCTGATCACCTGAGTCGGTTTGGGGTACGGGCGGCGCACAGCTCGCTAGAGGTTTTTCTCGACAGCATAGGATCATCCACTTCGTCCATACGGACTCCCCATCAGGTCTCAGGCATGTGCAACGCGGATTTGCCTACGTTGCGCCCTACACCCTTAGCCGTGGTCTACCATCGCCACGGTTGGACTACCTTCCTGCGTCACCCCATCGCTTGACTACTACCGGTTTGGGTCGTGCGCTCCGCCTTCATCGTCCCGAAGGATCCCGAAGGTTTTGGGCACTTAGCATCACCGGGTTCGTCAGGGTCGCTGTTTTGCCGGTACGGGAATATCAACCCGTTGTCCATCGACTACGCCTGTCGGCCTCGCCTTAGGTCCCGACTTACCCAGGGCAGATTAGCTTGACCCTGGAACCCTTGATCATTCGGCGGAAGAGTTTCTCACTCTTCTTTCGCTACTCATGCCTGCATTCTCACTCGTGTGGCGTCCACGGCTGGTTCACACCGCCGCTTCACTCGCCACACGACGCTCCCCTACCCATCCACAC
This sequence comes from uncultured Actinomycetota bacterium, assembly GCA_963722835.1. Taxonomy (GTDB): domain Bacteria; phylum Actinomycetota; class Actinomycetes; order Propionibacteriales; family Nocardioidaceae; genus Marmoricola. The sequence goes on along the minus strand of CAVROK010000009.1, from coordinate 120,650 downwards.
ACCTGGACCACAAGGGCCTGGTTAACGCATGAATGCCATAGCTTCGGTGGATAACTTGAGCCCCGCTACATTGTCGGCGCGAAATCACTTGACCAGTGAGCTATTACGCACTCTTTCAAGGGTGGCTGCTTCTAAGCCAACCTCCTGGTTGTCTCTGCGACTTCACATCCTTTTCCACTTAGTTATCGCTTAGGGACCTTAGCTGATGGTCTGGGCTGTTTCCCTTTCGACAATGGAGCTTATCCCCCACTGTCTCACTGCCGCGCTCTCACTTACTGGCATTCGGAGTTTGGTTGATTTCGGTAAGCTTGTGGGCCCCCTAGACCATCCAGTGCTCTACCTCCAGCAAGAAACACGCGACGCTGCACCTAAATGCATTTCGGGGAGAACCAGCTATCACGAAGTTTGATTGGCCTTTCACCCCTATCCACAGGTCATCCCCTCAGTTTTCAACCTAAGTGGGTTCGGTCCTCCACGCGGTCTTACCCGCGCTTCAACCTGCCCATGGATAGATCACTTCGCTTCGGGTCTTGGTCGTGCCACTGCATCGCCCTATTAGGACTCGCTTTCGCTACGGCTTCCCCACACGGGTTAACCTCGCGACACAACGCAAACTCGCAGGCTCATTCTTCAAAAGGCACGCTGTCACAAAGACCGAAGTCTTCGCTCCAACGGATTGTAGGCACATGGTTTCAGGTACTATTTCACTCCCCGCCAGGGGTACTTTTCACCTTTCCCTCACGGTACTTGTCCGCTATCGGTCACCAAGGAGTATTTAGGCTTAACGGGTGGTCCCGCCAGATTCACACGGAATTTCAGGGGTTCCGTGTTACTTGGGGTGACGCTTCAGAGCCATCGTCTTACGTATACGGGGGTATCACCCTCTATGCCGGGACTTTCCAGTCCACTTCGACTTCAACGATGGTTTCTTACTCTGTGTTGGTTCGGCAGAACCAACCAAGCGGCCCCACAACCCTCAGACAGCAACGCCTGCCGGCTATCACACTGTTTGAGTTTGGCCTGTTCCGATTTCGCTCGCCACTACTCTCGGAATCACTTTTGTTTTCTCTTCCTGTGGGTACTGAGATGTTTCACTTCCCCACGTTCCCTCCAACTGCCCTATGTGTTCAGGCAGAGGTAACTGGACATGACTCCAGCTGGGTTTCCCCATTCGGAAATCCCCGGATCACAGCTTGGTTGCCAACTTCCCGGGGCTTATCGCAGGCTCCTACGTCCTTCATCGGCTCTTGGTGCCAAGGCATCCACCATGTGCCCTTAGTAGCTTGTCTTGCTACAAAGATGCTCGCGTCCACTGTGTAGTTCTCAAATTACGGGCGGCTCCCCCATCTGGGTCTCGCTTGCCTGACTGCAGGCCCGATGACGGGCGTGGCCAGGTAGTTCGAGGGGATGGAGGCCCGGAGAAATCGATCACTCGATCCCTCAGGACCCAACAGTGTGCCTGGAGAACTCCCACGTTCGGTGCTCGAGGTTCCACGCGAGCCGGCCGAAGGCACGGTGGTGCAGTACTGACGAGCTCGTCGCATGCGAGCTGACCAAATAATCGACGTTCCACTAGTGAGCAGTGCTTGTTCGTTGAACGAACGTCAACGTAAACAAGCGCCCTGGACAGCTGAGCTGCCAGTTGATGCTCCTTAGAAAGGAGGTGATCCAGCCGCACCTTCCGGTACGGCTACCTTGTTACGACTTCGTCCCAATCGCTCGCCCCACCTTCGACAGCTCCCTCCGTAAACGGTTGGGCCACTGGCTTCGGGTGTTGCCAACTTTCGTGACGTGACGGGCGGTGTGTACAAGGCCCGGGAACGTATTCACCGCAGCGTTGCTGATCTGCGATTACTAGCGACTCCGACTTCATGGGGTCGAGTTGCAGACCCCAATCCGAACTGAGACCGGCTTTTTGGGATTCGCTCCACCTTGCGGTATCGCAGCCCTTTGTACCGGCCATTGTAGCATGCGTGAAGCCCTAGGCATAAGGGGCATGATGACTTGACGTCATCCCCACCTTCCTCCGAGTTGACCCCGGCAGTCTCTTATGAGTCCCCACCTTTACGTGCTGGCAACATAAGACGAGGGTTGCGCTCGTTGCGGGACTTAACCCAACATCTCACGACACGAGCTGACGACAGCCATGCACCACCTGTATACAAGTGTCCAAAGAGACCCCTGTCTCCAGGGGCTTCTCGTATATGTCAAACCTAGGTAAGGTTCTTCGCGTTGCATCGAATTAATCCGCATGCTCCGCCGCTTGTGCGGGCCCCCGTCAATTCCTTTGAGTTTTAGCCTTGCGGCCGTACTCCCCAGGCGGGGCGCTTAATGCGTTAGCTGCGGCACGGAACTCGTGGAATGAGTCCCACACCTAGCGCCCAACGTTTACGGTGTGGACTACCAGGGTATCTAATCCTGTTCGCTCCCCACACTTTCGCTCCTCAGCGTCAGGTAATGCCCAGAGAACCGCCTTCGCCACCGGTGTTCCTCCTGATATCTGCGCATTTCACCGCTACACCAGGAATTCCGTTCTCCCCTGCATACCTCTAGTCTGCCCGTATCAGAAGCAGGCTCGGGGTTAAGCCCCGAGTTTTCACTCCTGACGCAACAGACCGCCTACGAGCCCTTTACGCCCAATAATTCCGGACAACGCTCGCACCCTACGTATTACCGCGGCTGCTGGCACGTAGTTGGCCGGTGCTTCTTCTGCAGGTACCGTCACTTGCGCTTCGTCCCTGCTGAAAGAGGTTTACAACCCGAAGGCCGTCATCCCTCACGCGGCGTTGCTGGATCAGGCTTTCGCCCATTGTCCAATATTCCCCACTGCTGCCTCCCGTAGGAGTCTGGGCCGTGTCTCAGTCCCAGTGTGGCCGGTCACCCTCTCAGGCCGGCTACCCGTCGAAGCCTTGGTGGGCCATTACCCCACCAACAAGCTGATAGGCCGCGAGCTCATCCTCCACCGCCGGAACTTTCCACCACCATCAGATGCCTGAAGTGGTCGTATCCGGTATTAGCTCCCGTTTCCGGGGGTTATCCCGATGTGGAGGGCAGATTGCTCACGTGTTACTCACCCGTTCGCCGCTCGTGTACCCCGAAGGGCCTTACCGCTCGACTTGCATGTGTTAAGCACGCCGCCAGCGTTCGTCCTGAGCCAGGATCAAACTCTCCGTTGAATTCTGCGCCAGCAGCTCGAGAGCTGCCGACAATTCTTGGTGTTTTATCCCGGCAAGAGAACGAGACTGACTATTGTCAGAATCATTGTTTCTTACCAAAGGAACCGTCGACAAACTCTCCGGCGAACCGGATCGCATGTCGAACGGGTAAATTAATTCGTCGACTTTTGGCACACTGTTGAGTTCTCAAGGATCAAGCGCGCACCACAGCGCGGCCTCTCGGCCTGCCCGCGGGGCAACCTACAAAAACTTACCGGGTCGGCACCCCGGAGTCAAATCCGTTGAGCCTGTCCCAGCACCCCTGGGTGACGCCCTCTGCGCGGTGGTCCGAGGCCGACGATGCGCGCACTCGAAGCACCTCAGCTGAGGTGTCCTGATCAGGGGGTCTGCCTCGGGCCGGCCGCCCGGCCTTCTGGCCTTGCGTCCCGCCACTCCGTGGCAACGAGGTGAAACATTAGGGGCCGTCCGCACGCGGGTCAAATCGGCTCCGAGTGGCCCCGGTCACAGGTCGTGTTCACGCAGGTCAGCGGCCGCTCCGGGCGAGAATCCCCTGTCTGGACAGGCGATTCCCGCCGCCTGGGCCACGCTCGAGCAGCCCGCCAGGCGCAGCGACTCGACGAGCTCGTCGCCCAGCTCGGCCAGTGCCCGGCTGACTCCGTCGGCACCGCCCGCGGCGAGCGCGTGGAACATCGGCCGGCCGACGAAGACGGCGTCGGCGCCCAGCGAGGCGGCCAGCAGCACGTCGAGCCCCGAGCGGATCCCGCCGTCGACGTACACCTCGGCGGCGTCCCCGACGGCCTCGCGCACCGGCGCCACGCAGTGGGCGGTGGCCAGGGCCTGGTCGAGCTGGCGGCCGCCGTGGTTGGAGACCCACACGGCGGCGGCGCCGGCCTCGACGCAGCGGGCGGCGTCGTCGGGCCGCAGCACCCCCTTCACCGCGACCGGCAGACCGGTCGTCGCGGCGAGCCAGCCGATGTCGGCCGGGCCGAGGTCCATCGCCTTGCGGCGGTCGTCGGGAGAGAGCCCAGCCGCAGGAGCGTTGGCCCCCACCCAGTCGCGCTCGGCGACCTCCCACACGGGCGGCACGTCCGGGACGGCGAAGCGGGTGCCGACCACCGGGGTGTCCGCGGTGAGCACGATCCCGGTGGCGCCGTCGGCGACCGCCTGGTGGAGCACCGGCTCGGTCTCGGCGCGGTCGACGGCGACGTACACCTGCAGCCACCAGGTGGCGCCGGTGGCCGCGATGTCGGCGAACGTGCTGCCGGCGTTGCTCGAGACGACCAGCGGGACCCCGGCACCGGCGGCCGCGCGGGCCATGGCCACCTCGCCCTCGGGATCGGCAGCCTTCTGCAGCGTCATCGGGGCGATGCCCACGGGAAGGCGGAAGTCACTGCCGAGCAGCGAGCAGGAGGTGTCGACCTCGCGCACGTCGCGCAGGACGTGGGGTGCGACCCGGAACGAGCGCCAGGCCTCGGACGCCTCGCGCCGGGTGACCTCGTCGCGCGCGCCCTCCTCGACGTAGCGGAACACCGCCGCGGGCAGGCGGTCCCGGGCGATCGACTCGACCTGGTCGAGCCAGCGACCGGCTCCCGCCCCGGGTGCCGCCATGGTCAGGCGATCTCCACGCCGGCGAAGTTCTTCTTGCCCCGCCGCAGGACCAGCCACGAGCCGCCCAGGAGGTCGGCGTCGCCGGGGACCTGCTCGACGTCGCTGATCCGCTCGTTGTTCAGGTAGGCGCCGCCCTCGCTGATCGTGCGGCGGGCCTCGCCCTTGCTCTTCACCAGCCCGGTGTCGACGAGCAGGTCGACCACACCCGTGCCCCTGGCAGCCCGGGTGGACCCCGCCTCGCGCAGCGCGGCCACCAGCGTCTCGGGCCGGAGCTCGTGCAGGTCGCCGCCGCCGAACAGCGCCGCCGCCGCGGCCTTGGCGTGCTCGGTCTCCTCCGCGCCGTGGACCTCGGTCGTCACGGCATCCGCGAGAGCCTTCTGCCCCGCACGGAGGAACGGCTTGTCAGCCGTCTGCCGCTCGAGCTCCTCGATCTCGTCGTGGCCGAGGAAGGTGAAGATGCGCAGCATCTCCCCCACCTTCTCGTCCTCGACGTTGAGCCAGAACTGGTGGAAGGCGTACGGCGACATCATCTCGGGGTCGAGCCAGAGCGCCCCGCCCTCGGTCTTGCCGTACTTGGTGCCGTCGGCCCGCGTCACGAGGGGCGTGGCGAACGCGTGGGCCTTGCCCCCGTCGGAGCGCCGGATCAGCTCGACGCCGCCGGTGAGGTTGCCCCACTGGTCGGAGCCGCCGAACTGGAGGGTCACGCCGTGGTCGCGGTAGAGGTTCAGGAAGTCCATCGACTGCAGCAGGATGTAGCTGAACTCCGTGTAGCTGATGCCGTCCTCGAGCCGGCTGCGCACCACGTCGCGGGCCAGCATCCGGTTGACCGGGAAGTGCTTGCCGACGTCGCGCAGGAAGTCGATCGTCGAGAGGCTCGCGGTCCAGTCGTAGTTGTTGACCATGGTCGCCGCGTTGCGCCCCTCGAAGGCGAGGAACGGCTCGATCTGCGCGTGGACCTTCTCGACCCACTCCTTGACGGTGTCGAGCGAGTTCAGGGTCCGCTCGCCGGACTCGCGGGGGTCGCCGATCATGCCCGTGGCGCCGCCCACCAGGGCGTACGGCGTGTGGCCGGCCTGCTGGAGCCGCTTCGCGGTGAGGATCTGCACCAGGTTGCCCATGTGCAGGCTCGGTGCCGTGGGGTCGAACCCGACGTAGAACCGGACGCTGTCCTCCGCGAGGGCCTCGCGCAGCGCGTCACGGTCGGTGGAGTGGGCGACCAGCCCGCGCCACTCCAGGTCGTCGAGCAGATGGGGATCGGGGCTCACGGAGCCCAGCCTGCCATGAGCGGTGCGGCGAGGTGGGCGCGCGTCGGCCCCGTGGACCCCCGGGACGAACCCAGCGGAAACCGCCCGCGGACGGCGGTCGTTATCTACACTTTTAGAACAATTCCGACATAGACACCACGAGAGCCCCCCGCAATGAACTCGTCCCGTCCTGTCCTGCCTGCGCTGCGTCGCCTGCTTGCCGTGGTCGCGCTGGCCGCTGTCTTCACGACGGCGCTCACCGTCACCACGACCGCGACCGCCTCGGCCAAGGGCATGAACCTGCACCGTGGCAGCCAGGGACCCGCTGTCCGCACCCTCGAGGTCCGGCTCGACCGGCTCAACCTGCTGGCGCCCTCGGCCGTGGACGGGCGCTACCGCCAGGCCACGGTCAGGGCGGTCAAGAAGTTCCAGCGTCGCCAGCACCTCCGCGCGACCGGTCGGGTCAACGCCGGCCTGTGGAACCGCCTCGCCCGCGCCGTACGAGCTGCCCAGGCGAAGCCCAAGCCGAAGCCGAAGCCGCCACCGCCGCCCACGACCCCCGCCCCGGCGATCATCGGGCACCGCGGCGTGGTCAGCCCGGACGTGCCGGAGAACACGATGCTCGCGATGCGTCGTGCGGCCCCGTCGGTCAAGGTGCTCGAGTTCGACCTGCAGCTCACCGCCGACCGGAAGTTCGTGCTGATGCACGACGCGGCTCTGGGGCGGACGACGAACTGCACCGGGTCGGTGATCAGCTGGACGCTGGCCAACCTCCGCGCGAAGTGCAAGGCCGGTGGGCAGCCGATCCCGACCTTCGACGAGGTGGCGGCGTACGCCGCGACGACCTCGCTGAAGATCACGCCGGAGATCAAGAACAAGGAGGTCACCGACGCCGACCTCGCCCGGGTCTTCTCGTCATCGACGAAGTACGGCCTCGCGGGCCGCACGCTCCTGCAGTCCTTCGAGGACCCCATCCTCCAGCGCGTGCACGCAGCTGCGCCCGGACATCCGGTTGCTGCTGCTCTCGACGCGGCCGGTCCCGGTCGAGCCAGGCGCAGGCCGTCGGCGCGAGCACCGTCGGCGATCCGGCTGGAGTACCTCACCGCCGCGGACGTGACGACGTACCGCAACAGCGGGCTGACGACCTGGACCTACACCGCGATCGACGCACCGACGCTCGACCAGGCGCGGCGCCTCGGCGTGGACGCTGTGTTCACCGACGTGCCGGCGATGGCGAAGACGCGCTACGGCTCCTGACTAGCGCGGTAGCAGCCGGCTGGGCGCATCCGGTCTAGCCGAAGAGGCGATGCCGCTCGCCTGGCGCACGATGTCCCGTACGCTCCCGCCTTCCGCCACTGTTCCACCGAAGGTCTTCCCCATGAACCAACGGCGTGTCTCGGGCCTCGCCCTCGCCTGCCTGGTCCTGTCCGGCCTCGTCCTCGTCGCCGCGCCTGCCGAGGCGAAGGGCATGAACCTCCATCGAGGAAGCCACGGCACCAAGGTGCGGGTCCTCGAGACCCGTCTGGCGCGACTCTCGATGCTCCCCTCGTCGGCGGTGGACGGACGGTTCCGGACCGCGACGGTGCACGCGGTGCGGAAGTTCCAGTGGCGCGCTCGGCCTGCGGGTGACCGGTCGGGTCAACCAGCGGACGTGGAACGCCGTACGTCGTGAACCCGCCCGCCGGGCCGCCATCCGTGCACCGCGGATCCTCGGCCACCGCGGTGAGACGACGTCACGCGGCGTGGAGAACACCCTGGCGGCGATGGAGTACGCCGCGCCGCACGTCGACCTGCTGGAGTTCGACCTCGCCCGCACGGCCGACCGCGAGCTGGTGCTGATGCACGACCTGACCCTGGACCGGACGACGAACTGCAGCGGGAAGGTCTCGGCGTGGTCACTCGCCGACCTGCGTGCCCAGTGCACGGTCCGTGGCGAGCCGATCCCGACGTTCGACGAGGTGGCGGCGTACGCCGCATCGGTGGGCAAGCCCATCGCCCCCGAGCTGAAGAACGCGTACCTGAACCAGGACGACCTCGCCCAGGTGGTGGCGGTCATCCAGGCGCACGGGCTCGCGGGCCGGACGTGGGTGCAGTCCCGCTACGGCAAGCACCTGGTGTCGCTGCGGGGTCTCGCCCCCCAGCTGCGCCTGGCCCTGGTCTCCAGGGCCATCCCCGCCGTGGGCACGGTGCGGGCGGCGAAGGCCACGGTCGTCGCTGTCCGCCTGGACCTGCTGAACCTCCCCCGGGTCCGCCGCTACCACTCCGCGCGCGATCCAGGTGTGGGGGTACACGGCGCAGACCACGCCGGACCTGCGGATGGCCAGGGCGATGCGGGTGCAGGGCGTGGTGGCGAACGTGCCCGCGCTGGCGCGGGCGGCCTACCGCTAGCGCTTCCGGGCTGGTGCGCGGCTTCGCGGCGACGTAGCGGCTCACCGTCGGGTCGCCGGTGATCCAGAACCGCCAGGGCCGGTCGGCGGCCTTGCGCAGCCCCACGCGCGGGCCGGTGCTGACGTCCGCCACGGGTGGGCCCGGGACGAGCACGTCGCGCAGGTCGAGGCCGTTGTCGCCACGGTCGATCCCGAGCGCCTGGCACAGGCGACCGGGTCCGCGCGCCAGGTCGCGGTCGGTCGAGCGGACACGCCGCTCCCGCGCGGTCTCGAGTCCGTCGACCACCTCGCCGGCGCGGAGCAGGATGGCGCTCGGGTCGCCGTCCGGTCCGGACGAGACGTTGCAGCAGTGGTGCATCCCGTAGGTGAAGTAGACGTAGAGGTGCCCGGGCGGTCCGAACATCACCGCGTTGCGCTCGGTGCGGCCGTTGTGCGCGTGGGAGCCCGGGTCGTTCGGTCCGTCGTACGCCTCGACCTCGGTCAGCCGCACGGTGACGCCCCCGTGCGTGAAGGTGGCACCGAGGAGCAGCGGTGCGGCCTCGACGACGGGCCGGTCGAGCAGCTCGATCAGGTCAGCCATGCGCGGTGGTCGGCGACGGCGGCGCGGAGCTCGGCGAGCTGCTCGGCGACCCGGTCGGGTGCGGTGCCACCCCGGCCGTCGCGGGAGGCGACCGAGCCCTCGACGGTGAGGACGTCGCGGACGGCGGGCGTGAGCCGCGCGTCGATCTCGGCGAACTGCTCGTCGGTGAGCTCGTCGAGCTCGAGGCCGAGCTCCTCGCAGCGGCGTACGCACGCGCCGGCGAGCTCGTGGGCGACCCGGAACGGCACGCCCTCGCGGACCAGCCACTCGGCGATGTCGGTCGCGAGCGAGAAGCCCTGGGGTGCGAGCTCGGCCATCCGCTCGGTGTCGAAGGCGAGGGTGGCGACCTGGCCGGTGAACGCCGGCAGCAGGACCTCGAGGGTGTCGACGGCGTCGAAGACCGGCTCCTTGTCCTCCTGGAGGTCGCGGTTGTAGGCGAGCGGCAGCGCCTTCAGCGTCGCGAGGACGCCGGCGAGGTCGCCGATCAGCCGCCCTGCCTTGCCGCGGGCCAGCTCGGCGATGTCGGGGTTCTTCTTCTGCGGCATGATGCTCGACCCGGTCGAGAAGGCGTCGTCGAGCCGCACGAAGCCGAACTCGCGCGTCGCCCAGAGGATGATCTCCTCGGCCTGGCGGCTGACGTCGACGCCGAGCATCGCCGCGACGAAGGCGAACTCGGCGACGAAGTCACGCGACGCGGTGCCGTCGATCGAGTTGGCGCTGGACCCGGTGAAGCCGAGGTCGTGCGCGACTGCCTGCGGGTCGAGACCGAGGCTGGACCCGGCCAGCGCCCCGGAGCCGTACGGCGAGTCGGCAGCAACGCGCGCGTCCCAGTCGCGGATCCGCGACACGTCCCGGACCAGCGGCCACGCATGGGCCATCAGGTGGTGGCTGAGCAGCACCGGCTGGGCGTGCTGGAGGTGCGTCCGCCCCGGCATGACCGCGCCGAGGTGCTGCTCGGCCTGGCCGGCGATCGCGTCGGCGAGGTCGAGCACCTGCCCGGCGATGATGCGGGCGTGGTCGCGCAGGAACACCTTGAACAGGGTGGCGATCTGGTCGTTGCGACTGCGACCGGCACGCAGCTTGCCGCCGAGGTCGGGGCCGACCAGGTCGACGAGCGCTCCCTCCAGCGCACCGTGGACGTCCTCGTCGGACTCCTGCGGCAACAGCTCACCGGTGCCCACGCGGCGATCGAGCTCGTCGAGTCCCTCGAGCAGGCCGTCCCGCTCGTCGTCGGTGAGGAGACCGGCGCGGTGCAGCGCCCGCGTGTGCGCCCGGGAGCCGTCGAGGTCGTAGCCCGCCAGGCGCCAGTCGAAGTGGGTCGACCTCGACAGCGCCTCGAGCTCGGGGCTCGGTCCCCCGGCGAACCGGCCGCCCCAGAGCTTGCCCCGTTGGTGCCGCCGTCTGAGCTTTCCGTGACGTTCACGTCGTCAGGATGTCAGTCCAGCGCCCGTCCGACCGATCGGGCCCGGATGTCGGGTGCGGCCAGCCGCTCGGCGTTGGCGGCCAGGTCGTCCGGCTCCTCCTGCGGACTCCCGCTCGGCGGCGACCCGCGCGCGATAGGCGGCCACCTCGTCCTCGACCCGGCGTTCGTCCCAGCCCAGGACCGGCGCCACGAGCGCAGCGCGCGGCTCGGCGCACGCGTCGCCGCGGTCGTGAGCCTCGATCGAGATGCGCGTGCGCCGGGAGAGCAGGTCGTCGAGGTGCAGGGCGCCTTCGTGGCTGGCCGCGTAGACGATCTCGATCTTGAGGTACTCCTCGGCCCCCGGCAGCGGCTCGAGGAGCGACTCGTCGGACTCGGCCACCTCCAGCACCTCGTCGAGCAACGAGCCGTAGCGCTGCAGCAGGTGGGTGATGCGCCAGGTCGGCAGGCCGACCTGCGTGCGCGCGATGTGCTCGACCTGGTTGCTCAGGGCCTCGTAGCCCTCGGCGCCCACGAGCGGGATGCGGTCGGTGACGCTCGGCCCCACTCCGCGGCCGAGGTCGGCCAGGCCGCGTCGACGGCGTCGGCGGCCATCACCCGGTAGGTGGTGTACTTCCCGCCGGCGATGGAGATCAGCCCCGGCTGCGGTCGGGCCACGGCGTGCTCGCGGGACAGGCTCGAGGTCGCGTCGCTCTCCCCGGCGAGCAGGGCCGCAGCCCGGCGTACACGCCCTCGATGTCGTCCTCGGTCAGGGGCTGCGAGAGCACGGCGTTGACGTTGTCGAGCAGGTAGTCGATGTCGGCCTTGCTCGCGGCCGGGTGGGCCTTGTCGAGGTCCCACTCGGTGTCGGTGGTCCCGATGATCCAGTGCGTGCCCCACGGGATGACGAAGAGCACCGAGGTCTTCGTGCGCAGGATCAGACCGGTCTCGGAGTTGATCCGGTCGCGGGGCACGACGATGTGCACGCCCTTGGACGCGCGCACGTTGAACCGGCCGCGCCCGCCCGCGAGCGTCTGGATCTCGTCGGTCCACACGCCGGTGCAGTTGACCACGACGCGAGGCCGAGAGGGAGGTCTCCTCACCGGACTCGACGTCGGTCACCGTCGCGCCCACCACGCGCTCGCCGGCGTGGGTGCAGCCCGGTGACCTTGGCCGACGCGAGCACCGTGGCCCCGTAGGAGGCGGCGGTGCGGGCCAGCATCATCGTGTGCCGGGCGTCGTCGGCCTGGGCGTCGTAGTAGAGCAGGCCACCGGCCAGCGCATCGCTTGCGCAGGCCGGGCGCCATGCTGCAGCGCGCTGGAGCGGGTGAGCTGGCGATGACGGGGCACCGATCGCGCGCCTCCCATGGAGTCGTACAGCGTCAGGCCGGCGGTCACGTAGGGGCGCTCCCAGACCCGGTGCCGCAGCGGGTAGAGGAACGACACCGGCCGCACGAGGTGCGGCGCCAGCCGGGTCAGCATCAGCTCACGCTCGCGGAGGGCCTCACGGACGAGCGCGAAGTTCATCTGCTCGAGGTAGCGGAGTCCTCCGTGGAACAGCTTGCTGCTGCGCGAGGAGGTGCCGGAGGCGAAGTCGCGCTGCTCCACCAGCACCACCCGGCAGCCCGCGGGTGGCGGCGTCCAGCGCGACCCCGGCCCCGGTGACGCCGCCCCCGACGACGAGCACGTCGACTTCGGCGTCCGCGATGGACGACCACGCCTCACGCCGCTCGTCGGGGCCCAGTCGAGCCGGTCTCAGCATGCCGAATGCCTCCAGATCTCCGGCAGCGCCCGAGCCACCGAGCGACTCACTCTAGAGGGCGGACACCGCGGCGTTGACCGCTCCGCCCGATGTGCAACCATGCACGGGCGCTGCTCCTGTGGTGCGGGTCACACTCGGGAGTGATCACCACTCCATGGACTGGCGAAAGGGAACGAGGCTGTGCTCACCGACATCTTCCTGCCGGAGATGATGGGCACCGCGGCCCTCATCCTGCTCGGCTGCGGGGTCGTCGCCAACGTCGTGCTGCCGAAGACCGGCGGTTTCGCGGGCGGCATCCTGATGATCAACTTCGGCTGGGGTCTGGCGGTGTACGCCGGGGTCTACGTCGCCTACAAGTCCGGCGCCCACATCAACCCGGCGGTGACGTTGGGCCTCGCTCGCGGCCGGTGGGTCCGGACTCTCCTTCGCCGACGTCCTCGTCTACCTGGCCGGCGCAGATGGTGGGCGCGATGATCGGCGCGACCCTCTGCCTGGCTGGCCTACAAGAAGCACTTCGACGACCCGGAGGCCGACGAGGACGCCCAGCTGAGCGTGTTCTCGCACCGTGCCGGGGATCCACTCACCGTTGTGGAACTTCGTCACCGAGGCCATCGGCACCTTCGTGCTCCTCTTCGTCCTCCTGTCGTTCGGCAAGACCCCCACCGAGGTCGGCCCGCTGGCCGTGGCCCTGCTCGTCGTCGCGATCGGCGCCACGCCTCGGCGGACCCACCGGCTACGCCATCAACCCGGCGCGTGACCTCGGCCCGCGCATCATGCACGCCGTCCTGCCGATCCCGAACAAGGGTCGACACGGCTGGCACTACGCCTGGATCCCCGTCGTCGGCACCCGTCGTCGGCGGCGTGCTCGGCGGCCTCGCCGCCGGTGCCGTCGGCTACGTCGTCACACTCCGTCCGATCCGTCCGCAGCTAGGAAAGGCAGCACATGAGCGAGAGTCCTACATCGCTGTCCATCGACCAGGGCACCACCAGCACCCGCGCGCATGATCTTCGACCACTCGGGCGAGGTCGTGGCCGTCGACCAGGTCGAGCACGAGCAGATCTTCCCGCAAGGCCGGCTGGGTCGAGCACGACCCCATCGAGATCTGGGAGAACACCCGCAAGGTCATCGGCGGCGCGGTCTCGCAAGGCCAACCTCGAACAGCAAGAACATCGAGGCGGTCGGCATCACCAACCAGCGCGAGACCGCGGTGGTGTGGGACAAGAACACCGGCGAGCCGGTGTACAACGCGATCGTCTGGCAGGACACCCGCACCCAGAAGATCGTCGACAAGCTGGCCGGTGGACGAGGGCGTGGAGCGGTACAAGGAGAAGTCTGCGGCCTCCCCCTGGCGACGTACTTCTCCGGTCCGAAGGTCATGTGGATCCTCGAGAACGTCGACGGAGCGCGCGAGAAGGCCGAGGCCGGCGACCTGCTGTTCGGCAACACCGACACGTGGGTCCTGTGGAACCTCACCGGCGGTGCGGAGCACGAGGGCGTGCACGTCACCGACGTGACCAACGCCAGCCGCACCATGCTCATGGACCTGGAGGACCTCGCCTGGGACGAGTCCATCGCCTCGGACATGGGCATCCCGATGTCGATGCTGCCCGAGATCAAGTCCTCCTCCGAGGTCTACGGCGAGTGCAAGCCCGGCGTCCTCAACGGCGTGCCCATCGCCGGCATCCTCGGCGACCAGCAGGCCGCCACCTTCGGCCAGGCCTGCCTGGAGAAGGGAACCGCGAAGAACACCTACGGCACCGGCAACTTCATGCTGCTCAACACCGGCACCGAGATGGTGCCCAGTGAGAACGGCCTCCTGACGACGATCTGCTACAAGATCGGCGACCAAGCCGACGGTCTACGCCCTGGAGGGCTCGATCGCCGTCACCGGGTCGCTGGTGCAGTGGATCCGGGACAACCTCGGCATGATCAGGTCCGCCTCCGAGATCGAGGACCTCGCGAAGAAGGTCGACGACAACGGCGGCGCCTACTTCGTGCCGGCGTTCTCGGGCCTGTTCGCTCCGCACTGGCGTCCCGATGCACGAGGCGCCCTGGTGGGCCTGACGCGCTACGTCAACCGCAACCACATCGCCCGCGCGGTGCTGGAGTCGACGGCCTTCCAGACCCGCGAGGTGCTGGACGCGATGAACGCCGACTCGGGCGTTCCGCTGACCGAGCTGCGTGTCGACGGCGGCATGGTGGTCAACGAGACGCTGATGCAGTTCCAGGCCGACATCCTCGGGGTCGACGTGGTGCGGCCCAAGGTCGCCGAGACGACCGCCCTGGGTGCGGCGTACGCCGCGGGTCTCGCCGTCGGCTACTGGAAGGACGAGAAGGACATCCAGTCCAACTGGGGCGAGGGCAAGCGCTGGACCCCGGACATGGACGAGGACGAGCGCGAGCGCCTCTACCGCAACTGGAAGAAGGCCGTGACGAAGACCCTGGACTGGGTCGACGACGACGTGGAGTGACAGCCCGGCGTCAGTCGGTGCCGATCTCCATCGCCACCTCGTCGAGCGCACGGTCGCTCTCGTCGCCCTCGGCGGCGGGGTTGCTGGCGATCCGGTCGGCGCCCCCGGCCTCGAGCTCGCCGTAGAGCGTGCCGTTCTCGACGAGCACCTGGCCCTGGTCGAGCGGCTGCGCGGCGTACAGCTCGAGCTTGGCGCGCGAGTCGGCGATGTCGAGGTTGCGCATGGTCAGCTGGCCGATCCGGTCGGTGGGGCCGAAGGCGGCGTGCTCGGTGCGCTCCATCGACAGCTTGTCCGGGTGGTAGGAGAAGTTCTCCCCCTCGGTGCGCAGGATCGTGTAGTCCTCGCCGCGCCGCAGCCGCAGCGTCACCTCGCCGGTCACCAGCGAGGCGATCCAGCGCTGGATCGACTCGCGCAGCATCAGCGCCTGGGGGTCGAGCCACCGGCCCTCGTAGAGCATCCGGCCGAGCTGGCGCCCCTGGTTGTGGTAGTTCGCGATCGTGTCCTCGTTGTGCACGGCGTTGAGCAGGCGCTCGTACGCCGCCCAGAGGAGCGCCATGCCCGGGGCCTCGTAGATGCCGCGCGACTTGGCCTCGATGATGCGGTTCTCGATCTGGTCGGACATGCCGAGGCCGTGCCGGCCGCCGATCTCGTTGGCGGCGTGGACCAGCTCGACGGCGTCGTCGAACTGCTTGCCGTTGACCGCGACCGGACGGCCCTGGTCGAAGCGGACGGTGACGTCCTCGGGCTCGATGTAGAGGTCGGGGTCCCAGAACTTCACGCCCATGATCGGCTCGACCGTCTCGAGCGAGACGTCGAGGTGCTCGAGCGTCTTCGCCTCGTGGGTGGCGCCCCAGATGTTGGCGTCGGTGGAGTAGGCCTTCTCCTTGCTGTCGCGGTAGGGCAGGTCGTGCTCGGTGAGCCACTGGCTCATCTCCGCACGCCCGCCCAGCTCGTGCACGAAGTCGGCGTCGAGCCACGGCTTGTAGATGCGCAGGTCGGGGTTGGCGAGCAGCCCGTAGCGGTAGAACCGCTCGATGTCGTTGCCCTTGAAGGTGGACCCGTCGCCCCAGATGTCGACGCCGTCCTCGTGCATCGCGCGCACCAGCATCGTGCCGGTCACCGCGCGGCCGAGCGGCGTGGTGTTGAAGTAGGCCCGGCCGCCGGAGCGGATGTGGAAGGCGCCGCACGCGATGGCGGCCAGGCCCTCCTCGACGAGCTGGGTGCGGCAGTCGACGGCGCGGGCGATCTCGGCGCCGTACAGCAGGGCGCGGTCCGGGACGCCGTCGATGTCGGACTCGTCGTACTGGCCGATGTCGGCGGTGTAGGTGCACGGGATCGCGCCCTTGTCGCGCATCCACGCGACGGCGACGGAGGTGTCGAGCCCGCCGGAGAAGGCGATGCCGACGCGCTCTCCGGTGGGCAGTGAGGTCAGAACCTTGCTCATCAGGTGTCCTTCTGGTGGTTCGTGGGTCCGGTGGTCGCAGGCGGACCTGGCGTAGTCGGGGGTTCGACCGGCCAGGCCCATCAGTCGTCGTACGACGTGCTCGCCGCCCTGGGGGTCCCGGGAGATCACCACGACGGTGTCGTCCCCGGCGATGGTGCCGAGCACGTCACCGAGCTCGGCCTTGTCGAGGGCGGAGGCGAGGAAGTTGGCAGCGCCTGGCGGCGTACGGAGCACGACGAGGTTGGCGCTCGCCTCGGCGGAGACGAGCAGCTCCTCGCACAGCCGCGCGAGGCGGCTCTCGCTCGCCGCCGTCTCGCGCGGGGCGACCGGCGACCGGTCACCGCCCTCGGCGGGAACGGCGTACACCAGGGCGCCGGAGGACGAGCGCACCTTGACCGCGTCGAGCTCGACGAGGTCGCGGCTCAGCGTGGCCTGCGTGACCACGACGCCGTTGTGGGCCAGCAGCTCACCGAGCTCGCTCTGCGAGCGCACCTCGGCGCTGGTGAGCAGGTCGATCTCGAGCTGTTGGCGCGCGCTCTTGGTCTGCGGGATGTGGGCGCGTCCGGAGCTGTTCAGCGTCATGCCGGGTCACCTCCGGCGAGCAGCCAGACCAGCACGGCCTTCTGCACGTGGCGACGGTTCTCGGCCTCGTCCCACACCACGCTGCGCTCCCCCTCGAGCACCTCGGCGGTGATCTCCTTGCCGCGGTAGGCGGGCAGGCAGTGCAGCACGATCGCGTCGTCGGCCGCGTGCGCCAGCAGGGCGTCGTTGAGCTGCCACTGGCGCGAACACCTCGGCACGCGCCTCGGCCTCGGCCTCGCGGCCCATCGAGATCCACGTGTCGGTGGCGAGCACGTCGGCGCCCGCGGCTGCCTCGATCGCGTCCGCGACGAACACCGCGGAACCGCCGGTGTCCTCGGCGATCTCCTGCGCCCGCGCGAGGACGGTCGCGTCGGGCCGGTAGTCGTCGGGTCCGCTGACCCGGACGTGCATGCCCGCGGTCGCGCCGGCCAGCAGCAGGCTGTGCCCCATGTTGCAGGCCGGGTCGCCCACGAACGTCAGCGTCTGGCCGGCCAGCGTCCCGCGGTGCTCGCGCACCGTCAGCAGGTCGGCGAGCGCCTGGCACGGGTGGAAGAGGTCGGTCAACGCGTTCACGACGGGTACGCCGGCGAACGCGGCCATCTCCTCGAGCCGGTGCTGCTCGTGGGTGCGCCACACGATGGCCGAGGCCTGCCGCCCGAGCACGCGCGCGGTGTCGGCGATGGACTCGCGCACGCCGACCTGGGCCAGGGTGCCGTCGATGATCATCGGGAAGCCACCGAGCTCGGCGATCCCCGAGGCGAACGAGGCCTGGGTGCGCAGGGTCGGCTTGTCGAAGAGCACGGCCACCGTGCGGGGTCCGGCGAGCGGGCGCTCGTCGTACGGGCTGGCCTTGAGCTTCAGCGCGAGCTCGAGCACCTCGGCCTGCTGGGCGGGCGAGAGGTCGTCGTCGCGCAGGAAGTGGCGCGTCATGGCTGGTGTCTCTCGTACGCCGAGTCGAGGATCCCGGGCCAGGCGGACAGGAACGAGTCGGCCTGCTCGGCGGTGAGGACGAGCGGCGGCGCCAGACGCACCCGCTCGGGCGTCGGGTTGTTCACGATGAAGCCGGCCTCGAGGGCCACCGCGAACACCTCGGCAGAGACGGCCTCGGTCAGGTCGAGGCCGATCAGCAGGCCGGAGCCACGCACCTCGGTGACCCGGTCGTCCCGGGCCAGGCCGTCGCGCAGGTGCCGCCCGATCTCGGTGGCGTGCTCGAGCAGCCCGTCCTTCTCGATGGTGTCGAGCACCGCGAGGGCAGCGGCCGCCGCGACCGGGTTGCCACCGAACGTGGTGCCGTGGTTGCCGGGCTGGAGCAGGTCGGCCGCCTCACCGGTCGCGAGGCACGCGCCGACCGGGAAGCCGCCGGCGAGCCCCTTGGCCACGGTGACGATGTCGGCCGGGCCGTCCATCGGGTCGGCGACCTCGGGGTTCTGGTGGGCGAACCACGCACCGGTGCGGCCGATCCCGGTCTGGATCTCGTCGAGCCAGAGCAGGGCGCCGTGCTCGCGGGTGATCTCCCGGGCCCGGGCGAGGTAGTCGAGCGGGGGCGCGACCACACCGGCCTCACCCTGCAGGGGCTCGAGCACGACCGCCGCGGTCTCGTCGGTGACGGCAGCGGCGAGCGCGTCGGCATCGCCGTACGGGACGAACGTGACGCCACCCGGCAGCGGCTCGAACGGCTCGCGGTAGGCCTCCTTGGCGGTCAGCGCGAGCGAGCCCATGGTGCGCCCGTGGAACGCGCCCTCGGTGGCGACGACGTGGGTGCGACCGGTGCGGCGGGTCAGCTTCAGCGCGGCCTCGTTGGCCTCGGACCCGGAGTTGGCGAAGAAGACCTTGCCGCGCTGGTCTCGACTGATCGCTCGCTGCGCTCGCTGCTCGACCACCGAGACAGGAGGTCGAGCAGACGCTCGGCCAGGGTCACCTGGGGCTCGGTGGCGAAGAAGTTCGACACGTGCCCGAGGGTGTTGAGCTGGTCGGTGACGGCACCGACGAGGGCCGGGTGGGCGTGGCCGAGGGAGTTCACGGCGATGCCGCCGAGCAGGTCGAGGTAGCGCTTGTCCTGGTCGTCCCAGACGTAGGGACCCTCGCCGCGGGTGAGCACCAGCTTCGGCGGACCGAAGGTGTTCATCAGCGACTCGGCGTAGCGGGCCTTGAGGTCGGTCATCGTCAGGATCCCTTCAGCTCGCCGCTGGCGTAGGCCTTGCGCAGCCGGGTCTCGACTCCGGGCAGCACCTGGGTGCCGACGCCCTCCTTGGTGAACAGCTCCAGCAGCACGGCGTGCGGCTCGCGTCCGTCGACCACGGTCGCGCGCGGCACTCCCCCGGTGACCGCGTCGTAGCAGGCCTGCATCTTGGGGACCATCCCGCTGTCCAGGCTCGGCATCAGCTCGGCGAGGTTCTCCGGGCTGATCTCCTGGATCACGTCGTCGCTGTCGGGCCAGTCGCGGTAGAGGCCCTCGACGTCGGTGAGCACCATCAGCTTCTCGGCGCCGAGCGCGATCGCCAGGGCGGCGGCAGCGGTGTCGGCGTTGACGTTGTGCACCAGCCCGTTGGTGTCGGGCGCGACGCTCGAGATCACCGGGATCCGGCCGGACTCGACGAGGTCCTCGACCGCCTCGGGGCGCACGTGGGCGACCTCGCCGACCAGGCCGAGGTCGACCTCCTCGCCGTCGACGACGGTGTTCGTCGCCTTGGCGGTGAACAGGCCGGCGTCCTCACCGGAGAGGCCGACGGCGATGTGGCCGTGCTGGTTGATCAGGCCGACCAGCTCGCGCTGCACCTGCCCGACCAGCACCATCCGTACGACGTCCATGGCCTCGGGCGTGGTCACCCGGAGGCCGCCCTTGAACTCCGACTCGATGCCGAGCTTGTCGAGCATCTTGGAGATCTGCGGCCCACCGCCGTGCACGACGACCGGCTTGAACCCGGCGAAGCGCAGGAACGCGATGTCCTGGGCGAAGGCCTTCTTCAGCTCGTCGTCGATCATCGCGTTGCCGCCGTACTTCACCACGACGACCTTGCCGTGGTACTCGATCAGCCACGGCAGTGCACCGGCGAGGGTCTCGGCCGGGTGGATGGAGTAGGGCTTGGCGTTCGTGTCGGTCATGAGGAGTACGCGCTGTTCTCGTGGACGTAGGCATGCGTCAGGTCGTTGGTCCAGATCGTCGCCCGCTCGGCGCCGCTCTTCAGGTCGATGGTCACGCTGACCTCGCGGCCCGACAGGTCGACCTTGGCGGGGTCCTCGGCGGGCGTGGACTGCCGGCAGACCCAGACGCCGTTCATCGCCACGTCGAGGTCGGCCGGGTCGAAGGCCGCCTGCGTCGTACCGATGCTGGCGAGCACCCGGCCCCAGTTGGGGTCCTTGCCGAAGACCGCTGCCTTGAACAGGTTGCTGCGCGCGACGCTTCGACCGACCTCGATCGCCTCGGCCTCGGTGGCTGCGTGCAGCACGGTGATCGCGATCTCGTGGTCGGCACCCTCCGCGTCCTTGAGCAGCTGCATCGTCAGGTCGGTGCAGGCCTGGGTGAGCGCGTCCGCGAAGTCGGCCAGGCTCGGCGTGACGCCGCTGGCTCCGCTGGCCATCAGGGTGACGGTGTCGTTCGTCGACATGCACCCGTCGGAGTCGAGCCGGTCGAAGCTCGCGCCGGTGGCGGCCCGTAGCGCGGTGTCGAGGTCGGCGGCCGGGACGACGGCGTCGGTGGTGAGTACGACGAGCATCGTGGCCAGCTGGGGCGCCAGCATGCCGGCGCCCTTGGCCATCCCGCCGATCGACCAGCCGTTGCCCTCGACGACGACCTGCTTGCTGACCGAGTCGGTCGTCATGATCGCCTCGGCCGCGGCGGTGCCGCCGTCGTCGCTGAGGCCGGCCAGGCAGTTGTCGACGCCGTGGAGGAGGTTCTCGCGCGGGTTCGACAGCCCGATCAGCCCGGTCGAGCAGACGACCACGTCGATCGCGCCGATGCCGAGCCCGTCGGCCACCTGCTCGGCCACGGCGTGGGTGGTCTGGAAGCCCTCGGCGCCGGTGTAGCAGTTGGCGCCACCGGAGTTGAGCACGACCGCCCGGACGACGCCGTCCTTGACGACCTCCTCGCTCCACAGGATCGGGTTGGCCTTGCAGCGGTTGGCCGTGAACACCGTCGCGGAGTCGTGGTTCGGACCGTTGTTGACGACGAGGGCGACGTCCTTGCCGCCGCTGGTCTTGAGTCCTGCTTCGACGCCGGCCGCGGTGAAGCCGGCGGGGTGGGTGACACTCACTTCTTGTTCTCCTGTGCGGTCGTGGGGATGGCGGGGGCGACGGTGTGCCCTCGTCGTCGCCACTCCTCCGCAGCCCGGTCGGCGTCGCCGAGCGGCACCAGGATCCAGTCGGTGTCGAACGTGGAGATCGTGAACACGCTGATCTCCGCCTCGGCCAGCGGCACCAGCAGCGCCGCGAGGATGCCGGTCAGCGAGAAGTCGAGCGGACCCTGCACGGCGAAGGCGGTGAACGGCCCTGCCTGCTGTGCCTTCTTCGGCACGCTGCGGGTGGCACAGACGACGCTGGTCTCCCGGGACGTCGCGGTGATCGAGAACAGTGAGGACGACTCGGCCCAGCCGGGGACCTCGGCACCGGGGCCGAGCCGGACGACGGCGAGCTTCTCGGGGAACTGCTCGAGGGTCAGGGACTCGCTCACGGGGCCAGCCCCACCGTCGAGAGGCCGGTCTGCTCGGGCAGTCCGAGGGCGAGGTTCATGCACTGCACGGCTGCCCCACCGGTGCCCTTGGCCAGGTTGTCCACGGCGCCGACGGCGACCATCCGGCCCACCGCCTCGTCGAGCGCGACCTGGATGTGCACGCTGTTGGAGCCGGTGACGGCCTTCGTGGTGGGCCACTGGCCCTCGGGGAGCACGAAGACGAACGGCTCGTCGGCGTACGCCTTCTCGTAGGCAGCCCGCAGGTCGTCCGCGCCGACCCCGTCGCGGACGGTGCCGCTGGCGGTGGCGAGGATCCCGCGGGGCATCGGGACGAGCACGGGCGTGAAGCTGACCCGCACGCGCTCGTCGGTCAGGCCGGAGAGGTTCTGCACGATCTCGGGGGTGTGGCGGTGCGTCCCGCCCACGCCGTACGCCGCGGCGGAGCCCATCACCTCGCTGCCCAGCAGGTTCGGCTTGGGGGCCTTGCCGGCGCCGCTCGTGCCGGACGCGGCCACGACCACCAGGTCGTCGGCCTCGACGAGACCTGCCGCGACGGCAGGGGCGAGGGTCAGCGTCGACACCGTCGGGTAGCAGCCGGGGACGGCGATCCGGCGCGCGCCCTCGAGCTGGGCGCGCTGGCCGGGGAGCTCCGGCAGGCCGTAGGGCCACGACCCGGCGTGGGCCGAGCCGTAGAACTTCTCCCAGTCCTCGGCGTCGGTCAGCCGGAAGTCGGCGCCGCAGTCGATGACCACGGTGTCGGGGCTCGAGGTGCCGAGCTGCTCGGCCACCGGCCCGGACTGACCGTGCGGGAGGGCGAGGAAGACGACGTCGTGACCACCGAGGATCTCGGGGGTGGTCTCCTCGAGGACGCGGTCGGCCAGCGGCACCAGGTGCGGCTGGAGCGCACCGAGGCGCTCCCCCGCGTTGGAGCCGGCGGTCAGGGCGCCGATCTCCACGTCGGGGTGGGCCAGCAGCAGGCGCAGGACCTCGCCTCCGGCGTACCCGCTGGCTCCGGCGACGGCAACACGTGTCGTGGGCATGTGCATGACTATACAGACCCCTGCATGTCCCCCGAACTGGGGGTCTCGCCTTTCGAGCGGTTCGGGGCGACCATGTGGGGAGGGGCAGGAGGTTCGACCGTGGGGGACAGCTGGTCCGACGGCAACGCCTACGACCACTTCATGGGCCGGTGGAGCCGGCAGGTCGCGCCGCGCTTCGTGCGCTGGCTCCAGCTCCCGCCCGACCTGCGGTGGGTCGACGTCGGTTGCGGGACCGGAGCGCTGACCGGGACCGTGCTCGAGCTGGCCTCCCCGACGGCCGTGCTCGCGCTCGACCCGAGCGCCGGGTTCGTGGACGAGGCGCGGCGCCGGGTCGACGACCCTCGCGTCGAGTTCCGGGTCGGCACCGCCGAGGAGGTGCCGGCGGACGTCGCGGACGTGGCCGTGTCGGGGCTGGTGCTCAACTTCGTGCCCGACGCCGATGCCGCCGTCGGGGCGATGAGCGCGGCGGTGGGGCACGGCACCGTGGCGGCGTACGTCTGGGACTATGCGGGCCGGATGCAGCTGCTGCGCACGTTCTGGGACGTCGCCTGCGCCATGGACGTGACCGCGATCGACCTCGACGAGGCCCAGCGCTTCCCCCTGTGCGAGCCTCCGGCGCTGGCCGACCTCTGGCAGCGGGTGGGGCTGAGCACCGTGCGGACGGCGAGCATCGAGGTCACCACCGAGTTCGAGGACTTCGACGACCTCTGGCAGCCGTTCCTCGGCGGAACGGGCGCGGCGCCGGCGTACGTCGCCACCCTGGACGACGCGGCCCGGGAGCGGCTGCGCGAGGCGCTGAGCCGGATCGTGCACCCCGACCACGACGGCCACATCCGGATGCACGCCCGGGCCTGGGCGGTCCGGGGCGAGGCGGCCTGAGGGTCAGGCGCGCTGCTGGGCGCCGTGCCGCTGGGCTGCCAGCGCGACCGCGGCGTCGCGGGCCGCAGCCGTCTCGGCCTCGGTCAGGGTGCGGTCGGGCGCCCGGAACCGCAGCGCGAAGGCGAGGGACTTGCGCCCCTCCCCGACCTGCGGACCGGTGTAGAGGTCGAACAGACGCACCGACTCGCACAGCGGTCCGGCTCCCTCGCGCAGCGTGGCGGCGAGCTCGGCTGCCGGGAGCTGCGCGTCGACGATCAGGGCGACGTCCTCCTTGGCCACCGGGAACGTCGAGAACTGCGGGGCCGGCGGCACCGCGACCGCACGGGCGAGCAACGCGTCGAGGTCGAGCTCGGCGACCGAGGTGCGCGGCGGCAGGTCGAACGCGCGGCACACCTTGGGGTGCAGCTCGCCGGCGTGACCCACCGGCGTCTCGCCGAGGACCAGCTCGGCGCACCGGCCGGGGTGCCAGGGCGCGAGGGCGGCCCGTCGCACGGTGAGCTCGAGCCCGAGCGCACCGGCGACGACGCGGGCCGTCTCGATGACGTCGCTCCAGGCCGCGGCGCGGCCGTCGCCCCACCACCCGGAGCGGTCACGCTCACCGGTCAGTGCGAAGGCGAGGTGCAGCGGCTGGTCCGGGAGCGCCTTGTTGAGGTCGTCCCACTCCCCCGGCGTCGGCGGCCGGTCGACGGGCAGGATCGGCGCGCCGATGCCCGAGTGCGGCAGGGTGACCGGCGCGGTCTCGAACAGCGCCAGGTCGTCGGCCCCGCGACTCACGTTGCGCGCCGCCGTGTGCAGCAGGCCG
The DNA here is from genome assembly GCA_963722835.1 of uncultured Actinomycetota bacterium. GTDB lineage: Bacteria > Actinomycetota > Actinomycetes > Propionibacteriales > Nocardioidaceae > Marmoricola. Next base: position 96,609 of record CAVROK010000009.1, on the reverse strand, counting down.
GGCAGCAGCGTGGTGGTCATGTACGGCTCTTCGCTGCGCAGCGGGTTGGCCAGCCGGAGCGTCGTACGACGGACGTCGGACTCGTCGATGCCGAGCCGGTCGAGCTCGGTGTCCCCGACGAAGGGGAAGTTCACGACCTCGACGTAGCCCTCTCCGGCCAGTGTCCGGCCGACCAGGCGACGCATCGACTGGTCCTGGGTGAGACCGCGACCCGCCGGCGCCTGCGGGAGGACGCTGGGCACGTCCTCGTAGCCGACGATGCGGGCGACCTCCTCGACCAGGTCGAACGGGTCGGAGAGGTCGGGCCGCCACGGCGGGACGGTCGCGGTCAGCTCGTCGGCGCCGGCCTCGACCGTGCAGCCGATGGCACGCAGGTTGGCGATGGTCGTGTCGGAGGCGATGTTCATGCCGGTGATGCGGGCCGGGAGGTCGATCGGGATGGTGACGGTGGGCTGCTCGGGCGGAGTGCCGACCACGGTCACCCCCGGCTCGACGGTGCCGCCGCCGTACTCCGCGAGCAGCTCGGCCACCCGGTCGGCCGCAGCCTCGCAGATCGTCGGGTCGACGCCGCGCTCGTTGCGGCGGCCGGCCTCGGAGGTCAGCTTGTGCCGGCGACCGGTGCGGAACATCGACACGGCGTCCCAGTGGGCGGCCTCGATCAGCACGTGCGTGGTGGTCTCGGACATCTCGGTGTCCTGGCCGCCCATCACGCCGCCGAGGCCGATGATCCCGGAGTCGTCGGTGACGACGAGGTCCTCCGGCGACAGGGCGCGGTCGTTGCCGTCGAGGGTGGTGAGTCGTTCGCCCTGGCTGGCCCGTCGGACCCGGATCGGGCCGGTGAGCTTGTCGGCGTCGTACCCGTGGATCGGGCGGCCCAGCTCGAACATCACGTAGTTGGTGACGTCGACGGCCAGCGAGATCGGACGCTGCCCGACCAGCAGGAGGCGGCGCGCCATCCAGTCCGGCGTCGGCGCCGTGGGATCGAAGTCGCGCACGGTGCGGGCCACGAAGACCGGGCATCCCTCGGCGTCGTCGATCTCGACGGGATAGCCGTCGGTGTCGGCAGGCGGGGTGTCCCGGTCGGCGGGGTCGTGGAACGCGACGCCGTGACCGAGGGCTGCCTCGCGGGAGACCCCGCGCAGCGAGAGCGCGTAGGCACGGTCGGGGTTGATCTCGAACTCGATGACCTCGTCGCGCAGGTGGAGCAGGTCGAAGACGTCGTCCCCTGGCTCACCGGCGTCGGCGGGGAGCACGATGATGCCTGCATGGTCCTCGCCCAGGCCGAGCTCCTTGGCCGAGCAGATCATCCCGGCGGAGACGTGGCCGTAGGTCTTGCGGGCGGAGATCTCGAAGCCTCCGGGCAGCACGCCTCCGGGGAGCACGACGACCACGAGGTCGCCCACCGCGAAGTTGTGCGCGCCGCACACGATGCCCTGCGGCTCGCCGGTGCCGTTCGCGTCGGCGACGTCGACCGTGCACCAGTTGATGGTCTTGCCGTTCTTCTGCGGCTCGGCCTCCATCGTGAGGACCCGACCGATCACCAGTGGACCGGTGATGTCGTGACCGGGCCGCTCGAGCGACTCGAGCTTCAGCCCGAGGGCGGTGAGGCGGTGGGCGAGGTCCTCGGCGGAGAGGTCGGCCGGGAGGTCGGCGTACTCGCGGATCCAGGAGACGGGGGCCTTCACAGCTGACTCCCGAAGGCCGTGGAGAAGCGGACGTCGCCCTCGAACATGTCGCGCATGTCCTCGACGCCGTGCCGGAACATCAGGGTGCGGTCGATGCCCATGCCGAACGCGAAGCCGGTGTAGCGGTCGTTGTCGACGCCGCACGCGGTCAGCACGCGCGGGTTGACCACGCCGCAGCCGCCCCACTCGATCCAGCCCTCGCCCTTGCAGGTGCGGCAGTCGTCGACGGCCGGGCGCTGGCCGCGGCAGACGAAGCAGCGCAGGTCGACCTCGGCGGAGGGCTCGGTGAACGGGAAGTACGACGGACGGAAGCGGGTGCTGATCCCCTCGCCGAACATGGAGGACGCGAAGTGGTCGAGGGTGCCCTTGAGGTGGGCCATCGTGATGCCCTCGTCGATGACGAGCCCCTCGACCTGGTGGAACATCGGGCTGTGCGTGGCGTCGTACTCGTCGGTGCGGAAGACGCGACCGGGTGAGACGACGTAGATCGGCGGAGTGCGGGTCAGCATGGCTCGCGCCTGCACCGGGCTGGTCTGGGTGCGCAGCACGAGGTGGTGGTCGGCCGGCTCGGTCCAGAAGGTGTCCTGCATGGTGCGGGCGGGGTGGTCGGGGCCGAGGTTGAGCGCATCGAAGTTGAGCCACTCGGCCTCGACGAGCGGGCCCTCGGCGACCTCCCAGCCCATCGCGACGAAGACGTCGGCGATCCGCTCGGCCATCATCGTGATCGGGTGGCGTGCGCCGGTCGGTCGGCGGTCCCACGGCAGGGTGACGTCGACGGTCTCCTCGGCGAGCATCCGGGCCTCGGCCTCGACCTCCAGCTCGGCCTGGCGCTGCGTCAGCGCCTGGGTGACCGCGCCGCGTGCCTGCCCGACTCGCCGGCCGGCGTCCTTGCGGGCCTGCGGCGGCAGCGCGCCGATCTCCCGGTTGGCCAGCGCGAGCGGCGAGCGGTCGCCGGCGTGCTCGGTCCGCGCCCGCTTGAGGGTGTCGAGGTCACCGGCCGCTGCGATCGCCGCGAGGGCCTCCTCGCGCATGGCGTTGACGTGCTCCTCGTCGAGCGGGGTCACCTGGACCGGGTCGTACTCGGAGTTCGGGCCCGACATCTCTGCCTTTCACGTCAGCGCGCACCTGTCGTGCGCCCGGGTCAGTCTAGGAAGTGCGTCGTCGCCCCGGCCAACGGGATTCGGCGAAGCCGGATAGTCGCGATGCGTCCGGCACCCGCCGCACGAGCGCTGTAGTGGTGCCGTTCGTCTCGGACTATCCGGTCCGTGCGTGGTCACCGGCGGTCGTCGGAGGGCCAGCGGATCTCGAGGCGGGCGCCGCCGGAGTCGGCGTCGGTGATCGTCACGTCGCCTCCGTGGACGCGGGCGAGGCCGTTGACGATGTACATGCCGAGCCCGGTGCCGCCGCGGACGCCGTGCTTCCAGAACTTCGTGAACACCCGGGCGCGGATCGCCTCGGCGATGCCCTCGCCCTCGTCGTCGACGCGGATCAGCACGCCGGGGAACGGCTCGGTGATGCCCTCGACGGTCACCTGGACCGTGCCCTCCCCGTGCCGGATCGCGTTGTCGACGACGTTGGTGACCACCTGGGAGAGCTTGTCGGGGTCGGCGAAGACCTGCGGCACCGGTGCGTCGTACGACGACTCGATCGTGCGCGTGGTCCCCGCGCGGACCGACTCGACGCACCTCTCGACCAGCGGCTCGGTGTCCACGAGACGGGGGTAGAGCGGCAGCCGCCCGGTGTCGATCCGGGCCACGTCGAGCAGCTCGGTGATCAGCCGCGAGAGCCGCTCGGAGTCGGAGTAGACGGTGGTGAGCATCAGCTTCTTCTGCTCGTCGTTGAGCCGCTCCCACTTGCTCAGCAGCGTGCCGACGAAGCCCTTGACGCCGGTCAGCGGCGAGCGCAGCTCGTGGGCCACGGTGGCCACGAGGTCGGAGCGGTCGCGGTCGAGCCGTGCGCGGCCGCGACCCGAGCGGATCACCAGCGCGACGCTGTCCACCGGGCCGGCGCGACCAGTCCGGTTGATCCGCCCGGTGACGAGGACCTCGGTGCCGTCGGGGGTGAACCACGACTGCTCGGTGATGCCGACCCGGCTGGTGAGCCCGTCGTACGGCTTGTTGGTGGCGTACCAGTCGCAGCTCTCCTGGTCCTGGAGCGCCATCACCTCCGAGAGCGGGCGGCCGACCTCGACGGTCGCCCCCAGCAGGCGCCGGGCCTCCTGGTTGGTGGCGGTCACGACACCGTCGGCGTCGGCGATCACCACGCCGTCAGGCAGCCCGTCGTACGCGCCGTCGGCCGCGGGGTCGTCCACGCCCGTCAGCGTAGGTCACGAGGGGGGCTCGACGACCTCACTGCAGCCCGCGCGTGGCGGAAGCTCGAAGGTCGCGAGCGCGTCGATGGCGCGCGCCCGGCCGAGGTTCCACCCGATCCAGGGATCCTTCTCCGGCGAGACGTCGCCCAGGGCGCAGGCCGCCTGCTCGGGCGGCAGCTCCACCAGCGTGGGCGTGGCATCGAGGCTGAGCCCCCGCAGGTAGGACCAGTCGACCTTGCCGGTCGCCTCGTAGCGGTCGAGGTTGTGCTCGGCGATCCACGCGTCCGGGTTGATCGCGGCGAGCCCGAGCAGCAGCGCGGCACCCGACAGCAGCGCGAACCGCGGCAGCCACCACCCGCGGAGGCCGACCCCGGCGGCGATCACCGCCACCACGACCAGCCCCAGCCAGCCCTCGAAGAAGTCCACCAGCAGCCGCAGCCGGGTGAACCCGTAGGCGTCCTGGTAGAGATCCATCCGGTGCAGCGCCGAGGCGACCACGACGAGGGTGAGCAGCGCGAGGGCACCGAGCGACCCGCGCAGCCACCACCGGTCCGCCGCCTGGTCGAGCCGCGCCTTGCGCGCGGCCGCCCACACGACGAGCAGGGTGAGGGCGGTGGCGATGGTGAGCTGGGCGAAGCCCTGGTGGACGTAGTCGGCGTAGGTGAGGCCCGTGGTCCGCTGCACGTAGTCGTGGCCGCCGAAGTACGCCGCCGCCTGGGCCGCGAGGAACAGCACGAACACGGCGTCGACGAGCAGCACCGGGGCCAGCCACTCGAACCGGTGCTGTGTCGCGCGGCGTACACCCGGGCGCTCGACGGTCGGCGGGTTGAGGGCGAGGTACGCCGCCGCCAGCACCGTCCCGCCGACGGCCAGGGTGAGGAAGATCCGCAGGGCCAGAGTGTCCTCGACGTCGGGCACCACCGCGCCGACCCACTCCCCCACGATCGCATCACCGGTCGCGAACAGCAGCCCGAAGACCAGCACGCCGAGCGCCGAGAGGATCACCGTCCGGGTGACGGCCGCGGCGTTGGCCCCACCTCCGAACGCACGCAGGGTCCGCCCCAGCCACGGCAGCCCGCGCAACCCGGAGAACGGCCACGCGAGGGCACCGACGAACATGCCCCACACGGTGGTGCCGGCGGTCAGCGCAGACGAGGTGAGCAGGGCAGCGACGAGCACACCGAGCACCGCGATCCACTCCGCGTCGCGCACGGTCACGACGGCGGCGAAGCCGAACGCCAGCACGGCGCAGGCCCACGTGAACGGACTGCGCCGGTGCCGGGTCAGGACCAGCACGAGCACGCCCGAGGCGACCAGCACCAGGCTCGCGGCCAGCCCGAGGTTGGCGTCGGGCAGCGTCCAGCCGGCGAAGACGCCGATCCCGAGACAGGTCAGCAGCACCCAGCGCAGCGGCGGGACGTCGCGCTCGGCCCAGAAACCGCCGAACGTGTCGTCGACGATCGAGCCGGAGCCTGCGGTGCGCGGCGACATCGGCGGGGCCACCGGGGGCGGGCCGGGCTGGGCAGCCTGGTGGGTGGTGGGTGGCGCGTCCATGGCAGTGGTCCTCTCCGAGGGTGTGGCGGGCAGCTCGACGCGGAAGCGGGCACCGGTCTCCCCCGGCACCGGGTCGACGACCGTGATCCGACCGCCGTGCAGATCGGTGACCCAGCGGGCGATCGCGAGCCCGAGACCGGTGCCCCCTCCCGACGCGTCCGGCAGGGTGCCGAACCGCTCGAAGACGCGCTCCCGGTCCTGCGGCGCGATGCCGGGGCCCTGGTCGGCGACCTCGAACCTGATCGCGGGGCCGGCGACGCCGGCCCACACGTGCACGACGCCACCGGCCGGGCTGTGCCGGGCGGCGTTGTCGAGCAGGTTGCTCAGCAGCTGGTGCAGCCGCGCGCGGTCGGCACGCACGCCGAGGTCCGGCGGCTCCACGAGCACGTCGAAGGTGACGCCCCGCTGGCTCGCGCCGGGGCCGGAGCGTGCCTCCGCCACGACGGCGCCCACGAGCGGGCCGACGGCGTGGTCCTCGAGGTCGAGCGGCACCACGCCGGCGTCGAGCCGGGACAGGTCGAGCAGGTCGTCGACGAGGTCGCCCAGCCGTTCGGCCTGGGCGCGCGCGACGTGCACGGCCTCGGGATCGGGGGCGATGACGCCGTCGTCGAGGTTCTCCAGGACGGCGACGAGTGCGGTCAGCGGCGTACGCAGCTCGTGGGACACGCTCGCGACGAGATCGCGGCGCTGCCGGTCGACGGTCGCGAGGTCCGCGGACATCGTGTTGAAGGCGCGCGCGAGCTGACCCACCTCGTCGGAGGACGCGGTGTCGACGCGTACGGCGTAGTCGCCGGCCGCCATCCGTCGCGCTGCCTCGGTCATCTGGCGCAGCGGCGAGGTCATCCCGACCGCGAGCAGCTGGGTCACGGCGAGGGCCAGGAGCACGGTCACCGGGATGCTCAGCCAGGCCGGGACGGTGCCCGCCCCGAACGTCGCCAGCACGGCGGCCACCAGCACGCTCGCGGCGACCAGCAGGCCGAGCTTGAGCTTGATCGAGGTGACCGGACCCAGCGGGTCACGCGTCGGTGCGGTCGTCACCGCTCCTCCAGCGCGTAGCCGACCCCGTGCACGGTGCGCACCCGCTCGGAGCCGATCTTGGTGCGCAGGGCCTTGATGTGGCTGTCCACCGTGCGCGTGGCGCCGGCTCCCCCGTCCCAGCCCCAGACCTGCGCGAGCAGCCGTTCCCGGCTGAGCACCTGGCCCGACGACATGGCCAGCGCGTGCAGCAGGTCGAACTCGGTGGGGGTCAGGTGGACCTCGGCACCGTCGAGCCACACCCGCCGGGCACCGGGATCGAGCCGCACCGCCCCCACCGTGACCGGCGTCGGACCGGCCTCGCGCACGAGCTCCGCGGCGCGGTCGACCCGGCGCAGCAGGGCGGCGACCCGCGCCACCAGCTCGCGCATCCGGAACGGCTTGGTCAGGTAGTCGTCGGCTCCCACGCCCAGACCGACGAGCACGTCCGACTCGTCGTCGCGCGCTGTCAGCATCAGCACGGGCACGGGACGCTGCTGCTGGATGCGGCGGCACACCTCGAGCCCGTCGAAGCCCGGGAGCATCACGTCGAGCACGACCAGGTCGGGACGGTGCTCCTCGAAGGCGGCGACCGCCCCCGGCCCGTCGTACGCCGCGACGACCGCGTGCCCCTCTGCCCGGAGCCGATCGCCCACCGCCTGGTTGATCAGCGGCTCGTCCTCGACGACGAGGACCGTCGCGCGGCTCGGGGATGGCTCCATGTGACGAGCGTAGGGACGCGGGCGGCCGGGGCGGTGAGTGAGACGTGAAGGTTCTGTGCAGATCCCCGCTGGTCAGGCGGACGCGGCATAGGCGCCGGGCGTGACGCCGCAGCATCCGCCTGAAGTGCCGCGTCAGGTGGGCCTGGTCGTGGAAGCCGACCTCGACCGCGACGTCGGCCGGCCTGTTCCCGGCCAGCAGCAGCCGTCTCGCCCGGTCGACGCGCCGCCCCGTCAGGTAGCGGTGCGGCGGGATCCCGACCTCACGCCGGAAGGACCGCACGAGGTGCGTGGGATCAGCGCCCAGCACTCGCGCGGCACGAGCCAGGCTCACCCCCTCGACGACGTGCGCGTCGAGCAGGTCCTGGAGCCGGGCCGCAAGCCCCGGATCGGATCGGGCCGGTGGCTCCGGGAGCCGCTCGAGGTGGGCGGTGAGCCGCTCGGTGACGAGGGCGAGTCGACTCTCCGCCTCGAACTCGTCGCCGGGGTGGCGCATCGCCGCGTGCAGCAGGTGCAGCTCGCCGCGCAGGGCGTCGTCCTCCCAGCCGGGGTGGTCGACGGCCCGCCCGATGCGGCGTACGTCCAGGGCGTCGGCATCGAGGTAGACGACTCGCTTGCGGAAGCCGTCCGCGGTGACCGAGCGCCCGTCGTGCGGCACGTGCGGGGGCAGCAGCGTCACCCGCGAGCGCAGCGCCGCATGCTCGTGCCGCTCGAGGTCGAACCGCACCGCACCCGTGTCGACCATGAGCACGGTCCACGTGTCGTGCGTGTGCAGCGGGTAGGCGTGGCTCGGGAAGTGCGCGTGCAGCACCTCGCTCACGCCTGGCACCGCCGGACGCCAGGCCCGGACGGTGGCCTCGGGCTGCATGTCAGGAACGTACAAGACGACGCTCGGCCACGCGCCGACGATGAGGGCATGAACGACGTCCTCACTCCCCCGTTCGACACCAAGGTCGCCGTGCTCGTGCGCGACGACCTCGAGACCTGGCAGCGCCTCAACGTGACGGCGTTCCTGGCCAGCGGGATCGCGGCAGCCAACCCGCAGCTGGTGGGCGAGCCGTATGCGGACGCCGACGAGCAGGAGTACCTCGCCCTCCTCGGCATCCCCGTCCTCGTCTTCGAGGGCTCGAAGGAGCACCTCGTCGCGGCGCGGGAGCGCGCTCTGCGTCGTGAGCTGCCGATCGCCGTGTACACGACCGACATGTTCCGGACCGGGTTCGACGCGGCGAACCGCGCGACGGTCAGCGCCGTGCACGGGGCCGACCTCGACCTCGTCGGACTCGCGGTCCATGGTCCGAAGAACGCGGTGGACAAGATCCTCAAGGGGTCGCGGCTGCACCCCTGACGCGTCGTACAGTCCGGTCATGGCTCGTCCCGCACGCGTCGCCGACGTGCACCGTCTCGCCGCCGGGATGCCGCACGTCACGGTCGTCGAGGGCACCAAGGGCCGGCCGGTCTACCAGGTCGGCCAGAAGTCGTTCGTGTTCTTCCGCAACGCCCGGCCGGACGCGTTCGACCCCGAGACGGGTGAGCGGTACGACGACGTGATCGTCATCTGGGTGGCCACCGAGGGCGACAAGCAGGCGCTCGTGCAGGACCCGGACTCGCCGTACTTCACCACGCCGCACTTCGACGGCCACCCGTCGGTGCTGCTCCGCGCCAGCCGGCTCGGTGAGATCGACGTCGAGGAGCTCACCGAGCTGGTCCAGGACGCCTGGCTCTCCCGGGCGTCCACGAGACGGGGCGAGACCTGGCTGGCGGAGCGGTGAGCGGCGCATGGAACGGTTGACCCGCCTCGTCCGTTCGACCGGGCAGACCCTCAGGAGGTTCAGATGAAGTGCCCCAACGACGGCGCCACCCTCACCATGAGCGAGCGCAGCGGCGTGGAGATCGACTACTGCCCGGAGTGCCGCGGCGTGTGGCTCGACCGCGGCGAGCTCGACAAGATCCTCGACCGTGCCGTCTCCGAGACGCCCGCAGCCGCCCCGGCACCCGCGCCCCCGCCGAGCTATGACCAGCCGCGGGGCTACCAGCAGCCGCAGCAGGGCTACCAGTCCGGTGGCTACCAGCAGGGCTACAAGAAGAAGCGCAAGGAGCACTGGCTCTCCGAGCTCTTCGACTGAGCACGTCGGCTAGGCCCGGCGGCGCGCTCCGGCGTACAGGCAGACCGCGGCAGCGGTCGACAGGTTGAGGCTCTCGGCGCGGCCGTAGATCGGGATCGAGACCCGGTGGTCGGCCAGCGCCGCGAGCTCGTCGGGCAGCCCCCACGCCTCGTTGCCGAACAGCCAGGCGACGCGGCCGTCGAGCAGCCCGCTCTCCTCCGCCTCGAACAGGTCGGTGTCGCCGGCCCCGTCCGCTGCGAGTACGACGAACCCGTCGGCCTGCGCGCGGCGGACCACGTCGGCCGCGTCGTCGTACAGCGAGATCGGCAGGTGCCAGAGGCTGCCCACCGTCGCGCGCACGGTCTTGTCGTTGTAGGGATCGACACTGTTCCCGGCGAGCACCACCGCATCCGCCCCGGACGCGTCGGCGCACCGGATCACCGTGCCGGCGTTGCCGGGGTCACGGACATCGGCGCAGATGACCAGGGTGCGCGACTCGGCGTCGAGCACGGCGTCGAGCTCGACGTCGAGGAAGCGGCACACCGCCACGATGCCCTGCGGCGTGACCGCCCCGCTGAGCGAGCCGACGGCATCGTCCTCGGCGAGCTGCCACGGGATGCCGGCGTCGTCGACGGCCTTGCGGAGGGCGGCGTACTCCTCGCTCGCCTGTTCGGTGGCGAACACCTCGGCCACACCGCCGGCGTGCAACGCCTCGGTCAGCGCCTTCGCGCCCTCGGCCAGGAACAGCCGGTGCTCGACCCTGGTCGCGCGGCGGCCCAGCTTGCGGGCCGCCTTGACCCGGCCACTCTTCGCCGACAGGGGTGCGTTCATGAGGTGCGGGTGGTTCCGGTTTCCCAGGTGATGAACCCAAACCGCCTCTTCACACACCGCGCACGGTGTGTGAAGAGGCAGGACGGGTTCAAAACCTGGGAAACCGGCAGGCCCGGAACGTCAGGCCGAAGCCGGAGCGTTGACGTCCTCGGGCAGGTTGGCCTTGGCGGTCTCGACCAGCGCGGCGAAGGCCGGCGCGTCGTTGACGGCCAGGTCGGCCAGGATCTTGCGGTCGACCTCGACACCCGCGGCCTTGAGGCCCTGGACGAAGCGGTTGTAGGTGAGGCCGTTGGCCCGGGCGCCGGCGTTGATGCGCTGGATCCAGAGCTTGCGGAAGTCGCCCTTCTTCTTGCGCCGGTCGTTGTAGCTGTAGACCAGCGAGTGGGTGACCTGCTCCTTCGCCTTGCGGTAGAGGCGCGAGCGCTGACCCCGGTAGCCGGAGGCGCGCTCGAGGGTGACCCGGCGCTTCTTGTGGGCGTTGACCGCCCGCTTGACGCGTGCCATGTGTGTTGCTCCTAGCGTGTTCGTGGATGCCCGTCGCAGTGATGGGCTGGTGGTGAGTGGGGGGTCAGAGCCCGAGCAGCTTCTTGGCTCGCTTGACGTCGGCCTTGGCCACCTCGGTCGTGCCCGACATGCGACGGGTCATCTTCGACGGCTTCTTCTCCAGGTTGTGGCGCAGACCGGTCTTCTGGCGGCGGATCTTGCCGGAGCCGGTCACACGGAAACGCTTGGAGGCGCCGCTGTGCGTCTTGTTCTTGGGCATCGTGTTGGTTTCCTTCTACTCGTTACGCTTCGATCTCGGGGTCGAGGTTCTCGGAACGCTTGCGCTCCTTCTTCGGCCCGGGTGCGGCGTGGGCGGCGCGTCGCTCGGCGTGCTCCTCGGCCCGTTCGGCCTCGCGAGCAGCAGCGCGCTCCTCCTTCTCCGCCTTCACCTCGGCCTTGGCCTCGGACTTCTTCTTGTGCGGCCCCAGGACCATGATCATGTTGCGGCCGTCCTGCTTGGGCGACGACTCCACGAAGCCCAGCTCCGTGACGTCCTCGGCCAGCCGCTGCAGCAGCCGGAACCCGAGCTCGGGACGGTGCTGCTCGCGACCACGGAACATGATCGTGATCTTCACCTTGTCGCCCTGCCGGAGGAACCTCACGACGTGACCCTTCTTGGTCTCGTAGTCGTGCTGGTCGATCTTCGGGCGGAGCTTCATCTCCTTGATGACGGTGTTGGTCTGGTTGCGGCGAGCCTCACGGGCCTTCTGCGCGTTCTCGTACTTGAACTTGCCGTAGTCCATGAGCTTGCAGACCGGCGGCCTGCCCTGGGGTGCGATCTCGACGAGGTCGAGGTCGGCCTCCTGGGCCAGCTTGAGGGCCTGGTCGGTCGGCACGATGCCGACGGTCTCGCCATTGGGGCCAACGAGCCGGACTTCCGGCACCCGGATCCGGTCGTTGATGCGCAGCTCAGTGCTGATGTGTTCCTCCTGTGTAGGTCTCTTGGTCAACCCCTGGAGAACAACCTCACCGGCACATTTCTGCCCCGACATGAAGGAAGGCCTCCGCGCGACGCACGGAAGCCTCAGTAACGGGCGTACGGCGACACGCGTCGCGCAATCCCGTGACCTTGACCCGACGACCTGGTGGCCCAATATCGGCTGGGCGGTCGATGCGGGTGGGAGGAGGCCTCCGCTTGTCAGATCTTCCCGGCATGCCGGGAGGATCGGTCAGGCACAAGGGTACAAGGGATGAGCGCTCGGCGCACATCGGGTGGTCTCGAGACGCTCGCCGGCGCTCGCTCCTCAACCACCGCTCGCCAGTGCGTGGAGGTCGTCGCCCTCGACCACGAACATCACCGGGCCGGCCACGTCGACGAGCAGCGCGGCGGCCTGGTCCTGCAGTGCCGCCTGTGCGGCCTGGCGAGCGGTCACGGGCACCGGGCGCGCGTCGCCCTTCCACGCCTGGAGGGAGGCCGTGCTCGTGAAGGACAGCAACGCCGTGCGGCCGTCACGCCCCTTCATCAGGACCGCGGCCATGTCGCTGCTCTTGTCGTGCGCGAGCCCCTGCTCGTCGTGCTCCACCTCGCCGAGGAGGGCCACGACCGGGACCAGGAGCCGGGCGCGCTGGAGCCGGGTGAGCACCTGGAGGTGCGCGTCGCGCATCGCTCGGGTCCTGGTCGTACGTCGCGAGCGCCGCGGCGAGGTCGGGGTCGACAGCGCCGAGGTCGCCGGCGAAGCCGGGGTCCGGGATGGTGCGCATCCAGCGATCGTGCCAGAGCGGTCCGTAGTCTGGACCCATGCCCCTCGCGGTCACGATCGACAGCAGCACGTGGGCGGCGCTCGCGCTGGTCCTCACCATCCTCGGCGCTGCCTACAGCTGGGTCTCCTGGCGACGCAGCGGAGTCGCCGCCGGGATCCGCGGCCTGGCCTGGACGCTGATCCCGGTCGCCGCCTGGCTCACCGGCACCCTGAAGCTCGCCGTGAACATCGTCGAGGACGTCTCCTCGTGGGCCACCCGCCTGGTGTTCTCACCGACGGTGTGGGCGGGGATCATCCTCGCGGCCGGCTCGGCGGGACTGTTCGTCCTCTCCGGGCTGATGCGGTCGCGCGGGATCGGCGTACGCGGCAAGGCCGCGGAGCGCGCGACCCGCAAGGCCGAGCGGGTGCAGGCGAAGGGTGCCGCCCCGGCGGTCGCGCAGAAGCCACGCGCCAAGCAGTCCGACGACCTCGACGACATGGACGACATCGAGGCCATCCTGAAGAAGCACGGAATCTGAGCATGGGCAGCGACGTAGCCAGCAGCGATGCCGTGCGCCACCAGCTGGCGCGACGGCTCGGCAACGCCGTGGCCGGACTCGACGACCCTGGCCCGCCGATGGTCGTCGTCGACCTCGACGCGTTCGACGCCAACGCCGCGGACCTCGTCCGCCGGGCCGACGGCAAGCCGGTGCGGGTGGCCTCGAAGTCGCTGCGCATCCCGGCGCTGGTGCGCCGGGCGCTCGCAGCGCCCGGGTTCGCCGGCGTGCTCGCCTACTCGCTGCGCGAGGCGCTGTGGCTGGTCCGCGAGGGCGTGACCGACGACGTGGTGATGGGCTACCCCACGGTCGACCGGGTCGCCCTGGCCGACCTGCTCGCCGACGAGGACGCGCGGGCCAAGGTCACGTTGATGGTGGACGACCCCGCGCACCTCTCGCTCGTGGAGAAGCTCGCTCCGCCCGGCGCGACGGCTCGGGTCGCGATCGACATCGACGCAGGGCTGCGGATGGGACGTTCGCACGTCGGTCCCAAGCGCTCGCCCCTGTACGACGCCGCCGAGGTCGTCGCCTTCGCCCGCGACGTGATCGACCGCGGTCTCACGCTGGTCGGGGTGATGACCTACGAGGGCCAGGTGGCCGGGGTGCCGGACGACGTACCCCACCAGAAGGCGAAGTCCCTCGTGGTCCGCAAGCTCAAGTCGGCCTCGGTCGCCCAGCTCCAGGAGCGTCGTACGGAGATCGCCGAGGCACTGCGTGGCGTGGTCGACCTGGAGTTCTGGAACGCCGGCGGGTCGGGCAGCGTGGAGACGACCGTCGCCGACCCGGCCGTGACCGAGGTCGCCGCCGGCTCGGGGCTGCTGGTCCCGGGTCTGTTCGACCACTACCTGAGCTTCGAGCCCCGGCCGGCGGCCTTCTTCGGCGTCCCGGTCGTACGCCGGCCCGCGGAGGGCCTGGTCACCGTGGCCGGGGGCGGCTTCATCGCGAGCGGGCCGACCGGCAAGGACCGCTCCCCCGTTCCCTGGGCCCCGCCCGACCTGCACCTGACCGGGCTCGAGGGCGCCGGCGAGGTGCAGACCCCGCTGACCGGTTCGGGGGCGCACCTGCTCCAGGTCGGCGACTGGGTGTGGTTCCGGCACGCCAAGTCCGGCGAGCTGGCCGAGCACACCAACCGGGTGCACCTCGTCGCCGGGGAGGAGATCGTCGAGACGGTGCCGTCGTACCGCGGGCTCGGCATGGCCTGGTGAGTCCGCTCGCCACCGTGCTGGACCTGCTGCGGGAGCGTCCGGCCACGCTCGGCGACGGGCGGCTGGTGAGCATCGACGGGCCGGCGGGGTCCGGGAAGACGACGCTGGCCGACGCAGGTCGGCTCGAGTGGTTTCGACAGGCTCAACCAGCGTTCGGAGACGTCGGCGTCCATCGTGCACATGGACGACCTGTTTCCCGGCTGGTCGGGGCTGCCGCACGTCGACGAGCAGCTCGACGGCCTGCTCACTCCTCTCGGCGAGGGACGGCCGGGGAGCTACCGCCGCTACGACTGGCTGGCCGGGGAGTTCGCCGAGACCGTGACCGTCGAGCCGGTGCCGCTCCTGGTGCTGGAGGGCGTCGGCAGCGGGGCGGCGCGCTTCGACCCGCTGCGCACGGTGCTGGTCTGGGTCGAGGCGCCGTACGACGAGCGCCTGCGTCGTGGTCTCGAGCGCGACGGCGACGCCTTCGCGCCGCACTGGGAGCAGTGGGCGCGCGACGAGCAGGACCTGTTCGCGCGGGAGCTCACCCGGTCGCGCGCGGACGTCGTCGTCGACGGCACCCGGCCCTACTGAGGCTCGGTGCCCAGCAGGTAGTTGGTCCAGCGCTTCGTCGTACGGAACCCCGCCCGCTCGTAGACGCCGAGCGCCCCCGTCGGGTTCTCCGAGTCGACGTCGAGGGCCGAGCGGTCGAAGCCGGCGTCGCGGTAGCGCTCCAGCGCGATCCGCAGCAGCACGCCCGCGAGTCCTCGTCGCCGGTGCGCCGTCGAGCGTGCCCACCTTGGCGACGTACGCCTCACGCAGCCCGGTCACCTCGGCCACGGCGTCGAACTCGGCGCTCTGGATGTACGCCGCGATGTCGCCCGCCTCGTCGCGCGCGACCAGGCTCAGCGCGGGCCGGAAGTTGCGGCTGTCCTGGACCCACTGCGACCACATCTCGGCGTCCCAGGGCGAGAACCCGGGGTGCCCGACGAAGGCCTGGTTGTGTGCGTCGCGGAGCTCGTCGTGGTCCAGTCCCTCCCAGGTCGACAGGACGTAGCCGTCCGGCAGGGCGGGCGCCTCCGAGACCGTGGCCAGGTCGGCCTCCATCACGAACGTCCACCGGTGCGGGTGCAGGCCGTTGCGGGCGAAGACGGCCTCGAGGTCGGTGTCGGTCGACGGGGCGTTGCCGGTGACCACCGCTCGCAGGTCGCCGCGCTCGCGGACGTAGTCGTGCGCGCGCTGGACCATCAGCGGGATCACGTGGGAGCCGATCCCGTGGCGACGGTGCTCGGGGTGCACGATGCCGTCGACGGAGACGCGCAGCACGCCGTCGGCGGGTGCCCGCGGCAGCAGCCGGATCTGGCCGACCAGCTGTCCGTCGCGCTCGACCACGAGCCAGTCGCGGTCGAGCTCGACCATCGGGTTCTCGAGCTCCTCCACCACGTCCTCGACGGTGTAGTGCTCGTCGGTGTGGTCGACCGCCTCCGCCGCGGCCAGCAGGTCGGTGATGGCGACGGCGTCGTCGAGGGTGGCGGGTCGGGTCCGGAAGTCGTTCATGGCGTGTTCGCCGCGATCGTCGCACGGATCTCCCGGACGGCGCGACGCGCGCGGGTCCCGTCGGAGCCCTGCACCCCCATCACCGAGATCGTGGTGCCGTCGGAGAGGTCGAGGGTCCCCCACGGCGCCCCGCGGCGCAGCGAGACGCCGATGACCTGGGACCACTCGAAGGTGCGCTTGCGGTAGCCGTTGACCACGGTCAGGCCGGCGCTCGTCGCGGACACCTTCGACCGCATCAGTCCGTAGTACGCCGTGAAGAGCATCAGCCCGATCAGCACCAGGGTGGCCCGCTCGAGCGTGGTGAACTGGGCGCGGATCTCGTCGTCGAGCAGCAGCCAGACCGCCACCACGACGGCGATCAGGCCGCCGCCGAAGATCCAGAGCGCGACCCGGACACCGAGCGGCCGCCACGTGTGCGGCAGCGACACTGCGGCGCGGCGCGGGTCGGGGTCAGAGCCGGCAGGCATGGATGTCGGTGAGCAGGATCGCCCGGGCACCGATCTCGTAGAGGTCGTCCATCAGCTTCTGGGCACCGTCGCGCGGCACCATGGCGCGTACGGCGACCCAGCCCTCGCGATGCAACGGCGAGATCGTCGGCCCTTCGAGGCCGGGGGTCAGCTCGAGGGCGGTCTCGAGTCGGTCCTCGGGCATGTCGTAGTCCATCATCACGTAGGTCCGCGCGACCAGGACGCCGTCGAGGCGACGCTTGAACACCTCGAAGCCCTCCGGCTCGGGGGCACCCGCGCGGATGACGAGCACCGCCTCGGACTCGAGGATGACGTCGCCGACGATCTCCAGACCCGCGGCCTTCATGGTGCTGCCGGTCTCGACGACGTCGGCGATCACGTCGGCCACGCCGAGCTGGATGCTGGTCTCCACGGCACCGTCGAGGCGGACCACCTCGGCGTCGATGCCGCGCTCCTCGAGATGACGGCGCACCACTCCGACGTACGACGTGGCGATCCGCTTGCCGGCCAGGTCGTCGAGGGAGGCCAGCGTGCCGGGCGGCGCCGCGAACCGGAACCGCGAGCGACCGAAGCCGAGCCGCAGCACCTCCTCGGCCTTGGCGCCGGAGTCGAGCAGCAGGTCGCGTCCGGTGACGCCGACGTCGAGGGTGCCCTCCCCGACGTACAGCGCGATGTCGCGCGGGCGCAGGTAGAAGAACTCCACGCCGTTGGCGGTGTCGAGCAGCGTCAGCTCCTTGGAGTCGTGGCGCTGCCGGTAGCCGGCCTCGCGCAGGATCTCCGACGCGGAGGCCGAGAGCGAGCCCTTGTTGGGGATGGCGATCCGCAGCAGCGGTGCGTCGCCGTTGGTCGAGCTTGTCGAAACCATGGGGTGTCCTAGAGGTGTGCGTAGACGTCGTCGAGCGAGACTCCGGCGGCGAGCATCAGCACCTGTGCGTGGTACAGCAGCTGGCTGATCTCCTCGGCCGCCCGCTCATGGCCCTCGTGCTCGGCGGCCATCCAGGACTCGGCCGCCTCCTCGACCAGCTTCTTGCCGATCTCGTGCACGCCGGCGTCGAGTGCCCGCACCGTCCCGGAACCCTCCGGGCGCGTCTCGGCCTTCTCGCTCAGCTCGGCCCAGAGCTCCTCGAACGTCTTCACGGGGACCAGCCTAGGCGGTGCGAGGGGTCGGTCCGACGCCACGGTCGATCTGTGGGAAGGCCTCGCGGAGCGCGGCGTACTGCTCGAGGTCGAGGTACGACGGGTTGCTCCCCGCCGGCATCCGGAGCACCTCGATCTCGCGCAGCACCGGGTGCGCCGAGCAGCTCTGCTCGCGGCACCACGGCGTCGAGGGGACGCAGTCGCACCGGCATCGCCGGGCCCTCCGCGCTGTCGAGCGTGGGGCCGGTCGTCATCCCCGCGGCGTGCAGCCCCGAGGCATGCCGCGCATCGCCACCGCTGACCCACAGGAGCACCGGCTGTCCGGCCTCGACGAGCTCGGTGCGGTACGACGGACGCACGCACCGGGTCGCGACCGCGGCAAAGCGGGTGCGGACCAGCTCGTCGACAGCCCCGTCACGCGGGCTGGCCTTGAGCAGCCAGGCGCCGAGCGTCGACGCCGTGACGGCGGGGCGGGTGCTCCGCGAGGTCACCGCTGGTCGGGGGCCGGGAGCTGCCGCAACGCCCGCGCGGTGAGCAGCGCGGCGGCGGTCGCCTCGTAGCCCTTGCTCTCACTGCTCCCCTCGATGCCGGCACGGTCCAGGGCCTGCTGCTCGGTGTCGCAGGTGAGCAGCCCGAAGCCCACGGGCACGCCGGTGTCGAGGGCCACCCGGTTGAGCCCGTCGGTCGCGGCGCTGCAGACGTACTCGAAGTGCGGGGTGCCGCCACGGATGACGACGCCGAGGGCGACGACGGCGTCGTACCCCTGCCGCGCACAGGCCTGCGTGACGACGGGCAGCTCGAAGGAGCCGGGCACGCGAACGACGTCGAACGAGCCGACCCGGTAAGCCTTGATCGCCTCCTCGGCACCGGCGACGAGGCCGTCCATCACCTGCTCGTGCCAGCTCGCGGCGACGACGGCGACGCGCAGGTCGCTGCAGTCGACGGGCTGGTCGGTCGGGCTGCCGGCGCCGCTCATGACTGGGTCCTTCCTTCGAGGTCGAGACCGTCGAGCTGGTGGCCCATCCGGTCGCGCTTGGTCAACAGGTACTGCACGTTGTGGTCGTTGGGCCGCGGCGTGAGGGCGACCCGCTCGGTCACCGGCACCCCGTAGGACTCCAGGCTGGAGGTCTTGTCGGGGTTGTTGGTCAGCAACCGCACCGAGGTGATGCCGAGGTCGCGCAGGATCTGCGTCGCGGCGCCGTAGTGGCGGGCGTCCGCGGGCAGACCCAGGTCGAGGTTGGCGTCGACGGTGTCGCGGCCGCCGTCCTGGAGCTGGTAGGCCTGCAGCTTCGCGAGCAGCCCGATGCCACGGCCCTCGTGCCCGCGCAGGTAGATCACCACTCCCTTGCCTTCCTTGACGATCAGGTCCATCGCCTCGTTGAGCTGCGGTCCGCAGTCGCAGCGCTCGGACCCGAAGACGTCTCCGGTGAGGCACTCGCTGTGCACGCGGGTGAGGACGTCCTCGGAGCCGGCGATCTCAGTCGGGTCGCCGTACACCAGGGCGACGTGCTCGCTGCCGTCCACGGTGATCCGGTAGCCGAAGGCGGTGAAGTCGCCGTGGCTGGTGGGCAGCACGGTCTCGGCGACGCGCAGCACGTGCGACTCCGTGCGGCGCCGGTAGTGGACCATCTGCTCGATCGAGATCAGCTTCAGCCCGTGCTCGTCGGCGAACTCGCGCAGCTCGGGGCCGCGCTTCATCGTCCCGTCGTCGTTGACCACCTCGACGAGGACGCCGGCGGGCGTCAGATCGGCCATCCGGGCCAGGTCGACCGCCGCCTCGGTGTGGCCGCGGCGGACCAGCACGCCACCGTCGCGGTAGCGCAGCGGGAACACGTGGCCGGGCCGGGTCACGTCCCACGGCTCGCTCGCGGAGTCGGCGAGCACGCGCGCCGTGTGCGAGCGGTCGGCGGCGGAGATGCCCGTGGTGACGCCGTCGCGGGCGTCGACGGAGATGGTGTACGCCGTCCGCATCCGGTCCTTGTTGTGCGGGGTCATCAACGGGATCTCGAGCCGGTCGAGCATGTCGGCCGGCATCGGTACGCAGATCACTCCGCTGGAGTGGCGGATCGTGAACGCCATCAGCTCGGGGGTGGCCTTGCTCGCCGCGAAGATCAGGTCGCCCTCGTTCTCGCGGTCCTCGTCGTCGACGACCACGACGGCCTTGCCGGCCGCGATGTCGGCGATCGCGTCCTCGACGCGGTCGAGCCGGATCGGTCCCTGGACACTGGGTTCGGTCATGCGGGTCTCACCATCTTCTCGACGTACTTGGCGATCACGTCCACCTCGAGGTTGACGACGTCGCCGGGTTGCTTGAAGCCCAGCGTGGTGCGGGCGAGGGTCTCGGGGATCAGGCTGACCGTGAACGAGTCTCGCTGGGCTCGACCGCCTTGGTGACCTCGACCACGGTCAGGGAGATGCCGTCGACGGTGATGGAGCCCTTGGCGACGAGGTAGCGCTCGAGGTCGACCGGGAGCGCGATCTCGACCAGCTCCCAGTGCTCGCTCGGCGTACGCCGCACGACCGTGCCCGTCCCGTCGACGTGGCCCTGGACGATGTGCCCACCGAGCCGCGTGGTCGGGGTGACCGCGCGCTCGAGGTTGACCTGGGCACCGGGCTCGAGGGCGCCGAGCGAGGTCTTCGCCAGCGTCTCGTGCATCACGTCGGCGGTGAAGGATTCGCCGTCCTGGGTCGCGACCGTCAGGCAGCAGCCGTTGACGGAGATGGAGTCGCCGAGCCCGGCGTCGCTGGTGACCAGCGGGCCGCGGACCGTGAGCCGGATGGCGTCCCCTTGGTCTTCCAGGGTCTCCACGGTGCCGAGCTCCTCGACGATGCCGGTGAACATCTCAGTCCCTCCTTCGGGGGTGCAGGGTCAGGCGCAGGTTGTCGCCGAGCGACGTGACGTCGTCGAGGACCAGCTCGAGCGCCTCGTCGATCGCGCGGACACCGAGATCTCCGACAGCGCTGGGACCTGCGCCCAGCAGCTTGGGGGCGAGGTAGGCGACGACCTCGTCGACGTACCCCTCGCGCAGGAAGGCCGCGGCCACCGTCGGCCCGCCCTCCAGGAACAGGTGCTGGCGCCCACGCTCGTGCAGGTCGCGCAGGACCTCGGCCGGGTCGTGCGTGCGCAGCTGCACCGTCTCGGCCGCGCCGTCGAGCACCCGGCTCCCGGACGGCAGCTCGCGCTCCCCCATCACCACGCGCAGCGGCTGGCGGTCCCGCGGCAGCGGGTCCCCCACCTCGTCGCGCACGGTGAGGTGCGGGTCGTCGGCCAGCGCGGTGCCGGTGCCGACCAGGATCGCGTCGCACTCGCCGCGCAGCCGGTGCGTGTCGCGACGCGCGGACTCGTTGGTCACCCAGCGGCTCGACCCGTCGGCAGCGGCACTCCGGCCGTCGAGGGTCGCGGCGTACTTCCAGGTCACGAACGGGCGGCCGTGCTCGACCGCGAACGTCCACGCCCGGTTGACCGCGCGCGCCTCTCGCTCGAGCAGTCCGAAGTCCACCGTCGACGCCTGCCGCGCGCAACGCGTCCTCGCCGCCACGGGCGACCGGGTTGGGGTCCGGCTGGGCGAACACCACCCGGGCCACGCCGGCCGCGATCAGCGCCTGCGAGCACGGCGCGGTGCGCCCGGTGTGGTTGCAGGGCTCCAGGGTCACGACCGCGGTCGCGCCGCGGGCGTCCGGTCCGGCCTCGGCCAGCGCAGCCGCCTCCGCGTGCGGCGTCCCGGCCCCGCGGTGGTAGCCCTCCGCGATCTCCCCGCCCTCGGGGTCCAGCAGCACGCAGCCGACGCGCGGGTTGGGGCCGAGCGGGACGCCGGGAGTGCGCGCGAGGTCGAGCGCACGACGCATCGCGCGCTGCTCCGCTGCGGTGAACTCCATCTCGCCTCTCCGGTCGGTCCGCTCACGGACTCCGGGGCGAGGGCGCGTCGACCGGGACACCGGCAACGCGACTCGTGCGTGCTTCTTCTCATCCGGACTTTGACCGTCGGTCCAGGAGTTCCACCTGGTCAACCGCCCACTGGCTGTGGCCGGGTCGCGGACTTCTGAGCAAACTTCTCTCAGTCACCGCCGGTGCGGAGTTTCACCGCCCCCAGAGCACGCGAGCATCTCTGCTCGTCGAGACCAAGCCTGCCACATCACCCCACCTCTCGGTGTGTGAAGCACCTCACGCTTCTGCTGATGGCCTGGACCGGCAGCGAGGTCAGAGGCTTGGCCCTCAGCGAGAACCCTTCCGTCGGTTGTTGGAACGTGTCGATCAAAACGCGTTCTTGATCACACGTTCCAACAACCGAAGAGGCTTCTCTCCGTGTGCTTCGGCACCTGACGCCCTCGACCTGTGGACAACACCGGATGCGGCCCGAGGATTGTCGGACGTCAGTGGTGACCTCTGCCCATGCCGCTCCTCATCGACACCGAGACCCGCGCAGACGCCTTGGTCCGCTCCATCAACCACGTGCTCATCGACCACGGCCCTGCGGGGCTCACGCTGCGACGCATCGCCCGCTACAGCGGCGTCAGCACGTCCTCGATGCTCCACCACCTCGGGAGCCGGGAGCACCTCCTCCGGGTCGCTGCCGCACCGGACCGCACGCGAGCGGTTGCGGTCGCTGGACGCGGAGAGTGCGATGGACGGAGTCCTGGCGTTCCTCCCGCGTCACGGCGAGGAGCGTGCTGGACACACGCGCGTGGCTGGCCTGGCTCGAGCTGTGGCGGGTGGAGGACTCCCTCGAGCGCGCGGTCGCGCGAGGCGCGCGCGGACGAACGGGCTCTGTTGGCGCGGCTCGCGGACTTCCAGCTTGCTCGGCACGACCTGGATGAGCTGTTCGCGCTCATCGATGGGCTGCGCGTGGCGGTGTGCGCTCCGGCCCGACCGATGCGCCTCGAGGTGGCGGCGGAGATCCTGGCCGCCCGATGTCACACCCTGCCCGGCGCGCGGGTCCTCCTCATCGACACCCCATCGAGGAGGACGGCGATGAGCACGATCGAGAAGCACACGCCACCAGCAGCACGGACTCCAGCGGCGCGGGTCCCGCTGGAGCACCCGGGAAGCCTGCTGGCGAGCGTGATGAACGCCTACTCGCGCCGGCAGTTCGGGAAGGTGGCCGAGCCGATGCTGGCGCTGCTGCACCAGCGCAAGGTGCTGACCGCGGTGGCGCGGTTCGAGATGCGGATCGCGAAGTGGTCCGCGCTGGACACCGGGCTCAAGGACCTGGCCACGCTCGTCGGTCGCCGGCCAGATCGGGTGCAGCTGGTGCATGGACTACGGCTACTACGCCTCGCACACCAACGGGATGCCGATCGAGAAGCTGGAGCAGGTGGCGACGCTGGCGCGACAGCACGGTGTTCACGCCGCTGGAGCGCCAGGTGCTGGAGTACGCCGAGGCGATGACCGCCACTCCCCCGACGGTCACCGACGAGATGGTCGAGGGGCTGCGCGCCGAGCTCGACGACGCGCCGCTGGTGGAGCTGACTGAGATGATCTCGGTGGAGAACCTCCGCTCGCGGACCAACGCCGCCCTCGGGCTGACCAGCCAGGGCTTCAAGGACCACTGCGACCTATGACCGACGCAGCGACGAGACGCGACCGAGACCTTCGAGCAGCACCGCTCGACGCTGATCGGCGCGGCGTACCGGATCCTCGGCAGCCGCTCGGACGCCGAGGACGTCGTGCAGGAGGCGTGGATCCGCTGGTCGGGCGTCGACCACGACACGATCGACGAGCCGCGCGCGTTCCTGCTCACCGTCACCACCCGGCTCGCGCTCAACCGGCTGCGGCAGCTGGCGACGCGCAAGGAGAGCTACGTGGGGCCGTGGCTGCCCGAGCCGGTGGCCACGGACCCGCGCGGGGACGGCGAGGCAGCGGCGCAGCTGGCCGACGAGGTGTCGATGGCGATGCTGATCGTGCTGGAGTCGCTCAGCCCGCTCGAGCGGGCTGCGTTCGTGCTCACCGAGGTGTTCGGGATGTCGGCGCCCGAGGTGGCGCGAGGCGCTCGACCGGAGCCCGGCCGCGGTGCGCCAGCTGGTGCACCGCGCCCGCTCGCACGTCGAGGCGCGCCAGCCGCGACAGCGTCGTCTCCGAGGAGCGGCACCGCGAGATCACCGAGCGGTTCATGGCGGCGGCCGACGGCGGCGACATCACCTCGTTGATCGAGGTGCTCTCCCCCGACGTCGTCCTCGTCACCGACGGCGGCGGCATCAGGCAGGCTGCGCTGCGGCCGATCCACGGAGCCGACAACGTCCTCCGCTGGCTGGCCGGGCGTGCTCGGCAAGCCGGAGAGCGAGCAGCTCACCTTCGTGCTGCGCACCGTCAACGGCGAGCTCGGCGATCGTGGCCAACAACCCCGGACGGTGTCGACGGCGTCATCTTCGTGACCGTCGAGGACGACCGGATCACCGCCCTGCACGGCATCCGGAACCCCGAGAAGCTCGGCGCCGTCTGAGTCGACGGCACCGAGCTTCCGGTTCTCTTCGCGGTCCCTCCGCGGGTCTGGGTCTCCCGGGCTAGCGCACCGCCGCGGCCGCAGCCACCACGTCGACGAGGCCGTAGCCCTTGTCGAAGCTGGTGGTCCCGAGCGCGCCGGCCTCGTAGGCCGCACCGTTGGAGAACTTGTAGCGGTCGTCTTCAGCGCGTCCTCGACCTGGGCCGGCGTCGCCGACGGGTTGGCCTGGAACAGCTGCGCGACGATGCCGGCGATGTGCGGGGCCGCCATCGAGGTGCCGCTGATCGTGTTGAACGTGCCGATGTCCGTCGGGCCGGGACCGTTCTGCGGGTCGAGGCCGGTCGCGCAGATCGGCAGGTACAGCCGGCACGCGGACGTGATGTCCTCACCGGGCGCCGAGATGTCGGGGTACGTCGACTGGTCGCCGGCCTTGCCGCGCGAGGAGAAGTCCGAGACGGTCCCGTCGCGGGTGCCGTTGTTCTGGTCGAAGTACGACGCCACGGAGATCACGCCACCGGTCGGGTCCTTGCCGGGCGGGTTGGACAGGTCCTCGGAACCGTCACCACCGTCGTTGCCGTTGGCCCACACGGTCACGACGCCCTCGGCCGCCAGCGCGCGCTGGAGCTTGACCGTCGCGGACTCGGGGTCGAACGCGCCGCCGCCGGTCGGACCGTAGGAGTTGTTGGTGACCTTGATCGGCGGGCAGGTGCTCGCCGGGACGCCGGCGCCACAGGGTGCCGCGTGGTTCTCCAGCACCCAGTTGAGCGCGGCGTCGGCGCCGAGGATGACGATGCCGGCGCCGGTCGAGAGCGAGACCAGCTTGGCGCCGGGAGCGGCGCCCTGCTGGACGGTGCCGCCCACGGACGTCGGGCGGCCGGCGACGATGCCGTTGACGTGCGTGCCGTGACCGCCGAGCGAGAGGGTGTCGGTGTCGACGTTGTTCGGGACCTTCTGCACCGAGCAGAGGGTCTCGGTCAGGTCGCACAGCGTCTTGTAGTTGGCGACGACGGCGCTGGTGCCGTCGGCCTCCTTGAAGTACGGGTGCGTCGGGTCGACACCGGAGTCGATGACGCCGACGGAGACGCCCTTGCCGGTCAGCGGGCTGCCGTCGGCGCCGGTGAGCGTCTGGGTCGCCTCGAGACCGCGGGTGGCCTGGTTGGAGGTCTCCGCGAAGAACTCGATGGGCTGGGCGCCCGCCTCGACGTACGTCACGCCGGGCTGGCTGCGCAGGCTCTGGATCTGCGCCTTGGTGCCGCGGGCGCCGACCACGCCGATCTTGCGGAAGGTCACCTTCTTGGTCATGCCCGGTGGCGCTCACCGCCTTCGTCGCGTCGGCCAGCGAGGCGCCGTGGACGAGGACGGTGGTCTTGCCGGTCAGCTTGGTGAGCTGCTTGCCCAGGTACGGCGACACCGAGGCCAGCTCGGGCGCGGCACTCGCGGGTGTCGGGGCGGCCAGGCCCAGTGCGACGACGGCGGCCGCACCAGCGGCCAGGGACGTGAGGATGCGTGCACGCGCTGTTCGATGCATGCGGGGGTTCTCCTTGCACCGCCGCCCCGAGTGGGCGGCACTGCAACCCCAACGACCGTTTCGTCCCCGGGCTACGTCGCAGCGGCAGCCAGCTTGCGCAGCTTCTCGACCATCGCGTCCGGGTCGTCGGCCGTGTAGACGGCTGACCCGGCGACGAAGACGTCGGCGCCGGCCTCCGCGCAGCGCTCGATCGTCTCCGGCGAGACGCCGCCGTCGACCTGGAGCCACACCTCCAGGCCCGCCTCGGAGATCAGCTCGCGGGCACGCCGGATCTTCGGCAGGCACAGGTCGAGGAACTTCTGGCCGCCGAACCCCGGCTCGACGGTCATGATCAGCAGCATGTCGAGCTCGCCGAGCATGTCGGCGTACTCCTCGACCGAGGTGGCCGGCTTGAGCGCCATCGACGCGCGGGCGCCCTTGGCCCGGAGCTCGCGCGCGAGGCGCACGGGAGCGGCCGCCGCCTCGGCGTGGAAGGTGACCGACCCCGCGCCGGCCTCGGCGTACGCCGGCGCCCAGCGGTCGGGGTCCTCGATCATCAGGTGCGCGTCGAGCGGCCGGTCGGTCGCCTTCGCGAGGCTCTCGAAGACCGGCAGGCCGAGGGTCAGGTTCGGGCACGAAGTGGTTGTCCATCACGTCCACGTGCACCCAGTCGGCGCTCGGGATCCGGGCGACCTCGTCGGCCAGCCGGGACAGGTCGGCGTTGAGGATGCTCGGCGTGATCTGGACGGTGCGCTGTGTGGCCATGGTGGCCACAGCCTAGAGACCGGAGAGCGTGTCCTGACCGCCCATTCCCTCCGGCAGGTCTATTGTCTAGTATCTTCACTTGACTTTAGAGACTGACCGAGGAGCCCCCATGCACGTGGTCACCATCGACGTACCCCACCTGGGCAACCACAGCCACCTGGTCCACGACGGACGGGTGGGCGTCGTGATCGACCCACCGCGCGACGTGGCCGCCGTCGAGACGGCCGCGGAGGAGGCCGCAGGTCGACATCGTGGCCGTCGCCGAGACCCACATCCACAACGACTACGTCTCCGGCGGGCTGCCGCTCTCCCGCAGGCACGGCGCGGAGTACCTCGTCGCCGCCGACGAGGACGTCGAGTTCGCGCGGATCGGCGTGCACGACAACGAGACGCTCGCCTTCGGCGACATCGACCTGCGCGCCATCGCGACCCCGGGCCACACGCCGCTGCACCTCTCCTACCTGGCCACCGACGCGAACGCGGGCGAGGAGCGGCCCGGCGCCCTGTTCAGCGGAGGCAGCCTGCTGCACGGGACCGTCGGGCGCACCGACCTCGTGGACCCCGCGCTGACCTCTCCCCTCACCCGCGCCCAGTGGCTCAGCGCCCGCCGGCTCGGCGCCCTGCCTCCCGCGGACCGCGCTCCACCCCACCCACGGCTTCGGCAGCTTCTGCGCCTCGAGCCAGGCACCTGCACCCGACGGGCACGCCTCACCGTCGGCGACCAGCGCGGCACCAACCCGGCCCTGACGATGTCCCACGGACCCTTCGTCACCCAGCTGCTCGCGCGGCCTGGGCCCGGTCCCGAGCCACTACGCCCACATGGCGCCGCGCAACCGGGCCGGCGCCTGGGACCCCGCCCCGCACCAGGTGCTCGACCGACGACGAGGTGCGCGAGTCCCTGGCACGCGGGGCCCAGGTCATCGACGTCCGCAGCAGCGAGGAGTACGCCGCCGGCCACCTCCCCGGCACGCTCGTCGGTCCCGGCCGGCGGCCGCAGTGCGCGGTGTACGCCGGCTGGGTCACGCCCCTGGGGAGCCGAGCTGGTGCTGCTCGCCGACAACGAGCACGACCTCGGGCAGGTCGCCGCGCCAGCTGGGGTCCATCGGCATCGAGGGCGTCGGGACCGCCCTCCTCCAGGACCTGGCGCCCCGGCGAATGGACCGGCCTCCGTCGGACGGACTGGGCCGGGTTCCTGCCCAGCCCCCGGGGCCGGGCAGCGTCGTGGTCGACGTACGTCGCGCCGACGAGTGGCGCGCCGGGCACCTCCCCACGTCGCGGAACATCCCGGTGCACGAGCTGCCCCACCGCCTCGAGGAGATCCCGCTCGGCGAGGTCTGGGTGCACTGCGCCGCCGGCTACCGGGCCGCCGTCGCGGCCGGTCTCCTCGACCGCGCGGGCCGCGACGTCGTGCTGGTCGACGACGACTTCGAGCGGGTCGCCGAGCTGGGGATCCCCCTGATGCGCGGCAGAGCCGCTGCCTGACGAGCGCGGGGTCCGCGCGTTCGGGCGCCCGGTCCCGCTTCAGCCGCGCTCGAAGCAGTGCCAGGAACATCGCGTCGGTGCCGTGCCGGTGCGGCCAGAGCTGCACCGCCCCCTCGAGGTGGGCCGACGCCGCGTCCTCGGCCTCGGGCACCAGCGGCGCCGCGTCCTCCAGCCGTACGTCGCTCCGGTCGGCCAGCACGGCGCGGACCACCCCGGCCGTCTCGTCGACGACGGGCGAGCAGGTCGCGTAGAGCACCACTCCCCCGGGCCGCACGGAGTCGATCGCGCTGTCGAGCAGCGCCCGCTGGAGCGGCACGAGATCCTCGACGTCCTCCGGCCGTCGCCGCCACCGGCTCTCCGGGCGGCGGCGCAGCGCCCCGAGCCCCGTGCAGGGTGCGTCGACCAGCACCCGGTCGAAGCTGCCCTGCCGGCCAGGCCGGCCGGGTCCCGTCGCCGACCACCACGTCTCCCCCGGTCGCCCGCAGCGCCTGGGCCACCAGCGCGGCACGGTGCGGCAGTCGCTCGTTGGCGACCAGGCGGGCACCCGACCTGACCGGCGAGCGCGGCGAGCAGCGCCGCCTTGCCACCCGGGCCGGCGCACAGGTCGAGCCACCGCTCGTCACGGCCCTCGACCTCGGCGCGGGTCAGCGCCAGGGCCACCAGCTGGGAGCCGGCGTCCTGCACGCCGGCCCGTCCCTCGCGCACGGCCGGGATCGCGCCGGGGTCGCCCGACTCGAGCACGACGCCGAGCGGCGACGACGCTCGCCGACCGGTCGAGCCGTCGACCCCGGCGTCGCCGCCAGCTCCTCCACCGTCGACAGCCCCGGCCGCGCCACCAGGGTCACCCGCGGCCGCTCGTTGTCGGCCGCGAGCAGCGCCTCGAGCTCCTCGGGACGGTCGAGCGCGCGGGCGAGCTCGTCGACGACCCAGGCCGGGTGGGAGTGGCGCACCGCCGTCGAGGCGCCCAGCCGGTCCATCCACGCCGTCGAGGTCGTGCTCGGCGATCCGGCGCATGATCGCGTTGGTGAAGCCGGCCGGCTTGTGGCCGACGCGCTCGCGGACCAGCTCGACGGTGCTCGTGACGGCCGCGTGGTCGGGCACCCGCATCGCCAGCACCTGGTGGGCGCCGAGGCGGAGCGCGTCGCGGACGGCCGGGTCCGGGGGCCGAGCGGCGAGCTGGTCGACGATGGCGTCGTACGAGCCCTGGCCGCGGAGCGTGCCGCCGACCAGCTCGGTGACGAACGCGGCGTCG
Source organism: uncultured Actinomycetota bacterium (assembly GCA_963722835.1). Classification (GTDB taxonomy): domain Bacteria; phylum Actinomycetota; class Actinomycetes; order Propionibacteriales; family Nocardioidaceae; genus Marmoricola. The sequence continues at coordinate 67,826 of CAVROK010000009.1, read as the reverse complement.
CGGCCCTCGATCCGGCGCTCGCGCAGCAGCTGCGGCAGCACCAGGTTGGCGTAGGCGTCGTCCTCGCGCACCGCACGCAGCACGTCGTACGCCGCCAGCCGCGGCGCGTCGACACGGCTCACGCGAGGAACTCCCTGACCAGCTTCTTCGGCGCGGTCGCCAGCCAGGCGTCCGTGATCACCTCGGCCAGCTCGTCGCGGGTGATCTCCCCGAGCCGCGACTGCTGCACGAGCACCGCGTTGTAGCCCTTGAAGTGGTCGATGGTGAAGAACGGCCCGTCCCCGTCGACCAGCGCCTGCTTGTCGTCGGCGTTGGCGGTGCGGATCACGAGCAGGTCGTCGTAGAGCTCGCCGGTCTCCGGGTCGACGGCCGACTTGTGCGGCTGGCGGTAGCAGGACGAAGCCGCGTCCCTTGTCGCCCTTGACCTTCAGCGGCACCAGCCAGGTCGGCACGTCGCCCCACGACGTGCCGAACCAGGTCTCGGGCAGGCCGCCGCAGATGTCGTCGACGTCCTCGGGGCGGGCGGGTCGGGTCACGAGCCCAGCATGGCCCCGTCGGGGAACTGCACGCCACGGGCCCAGTCGGCGGCGTCCATCTCGCGCTTGCCGAACGGCTTGACCCGTCCCGAGCCGGACCGGCCCGGTCGCGGTGCCGACGAAGACGTCGCTCCTGGTGACCTCGAGCCGTCCCGGCTGCGAGCCGCTCGCGACCGACCGGCGTCACCGGACCGAGCTTGATCCGCTCCCCGGCCCATGTCGACCACGCGCCCGGGGCGGGGGTGCAGGCCCGGATCCGGCGGTCCACGGCGACGGCCGGCTCGGTCCAGTCGACGCGCGCGTCCTCGACGGTGATCTTGGGCGCCAGGCTGACTCCCTCGGCGGGCTGCTCGCGCGCCTCGAGCGAGCCGTCCTCGATGCCGTCGAGGGTCTGCACGAGCAGTCCGGCTCCCCCCTCGGCGAGGCGCTCCAGCAGGTCGCCGGCCGTGTCGTCCGGACGGACGGTCTGGGTCATCAGGCCGAAGGTCGGACCCGCGTCGAGCTCCCTGACGATGCGGAACGTGGTCGCGCCGGTCACCTCGTCGCCGGCCCAGATCGCGTGCTGGACCGGGGCCGCGCCGCGCCAGGCCGGCAGCACCGAGAAGTGCAGGTTGACCCAGCCGTGCTCGGGGATCTCCAGCGCCGACTGCGGCAGCAGCGCGCCGTAGGCGACCACCGGGCAGCAGGCCGGCTCCAGCGCGCGCAGCGCGTCCTGGAAGGCGGGGTCGCGCGGGTGCTCGGGCTTGAGCACGGGTACGCCGAGCGCCTCGGCCCGCACGGCCACCGGTGAGGCCACCAGCTTGCGACCACGCCCGGACGGGGCGTCGGGCCGGGTGACCACGCCGACCAGCTCGTGCCGGCTCGTCGGCCACGGCGTCCAGGGCCGGCAGGGCTGCCTCGGGCGTGCCCGCGAAGACGACCTTCACCGGGTCAGATGCCGAGACCGTTGGTGGCGTGCGGCGAGACCTTCACCTGCGGCTTCGGGTCGCCGAACCACTCCGCCTCGCGGATGAACCGCATCGCCTCCTTGCGGGCCTCGCGGTCCAGCCGGTCGACGAAGATGATCCCGTCGAGGTGGTCGGTCTCGTGCTGGATCGCGCGGGCCAGCATCTCCGAGCCCTCGATGAGCACCGGCTCGCCGTACATGTCGAAACCGTGGGCCACGACCGACAGCGCCCGCTTGCAGTCGATGGTGAAGCCCGGGATCGACAGGCATCCCTCGGGGCCGTCCTGGATCTCCTCGGAGAGGGTCAGCTGCGGGTTGACCAGGTGGCCGAGCTCGCCGTCGACGTGCCAGGTGAACACGCGCAGCCCGACACCGATCTGCGGCGCCGCGAGGCCCGACCCGGGCGCCTCGAGCATGGTGTCGGTCAGGTCCTGCACGAGGGTGCGCAGCTCCTGGTCGAAGTCGACGACCGGGTCGGCGGGCGTGCGCAGCACCGGGTCGCCGAAGAGCCGGATGGGCCTGCTGGACAAGGATGCTCCTCTCGTCGCGCGGTCGAGCGTGGCGAGACCCGAGTCTAGGAGCCGGGGACGTCGCTCAGCCGAGCTCGGCCGGGTCGACCTCGACCCGCAGGTGCGGCAGCTTGCGCGCCGACCGCTGCGCCTGGAGCCGCTGCAGCGCCGCCGAGAGGGCCGGGCCGGACGCGCGCGGGACGCGGACGACGTAGCGCACCTGCTCCTCGTCGCGGGCGTCCCGGCTCTCGACCGGGCACCGGACCGAGCACCTCGGCGCCGGCGGGGAGCTCGAGGGCAGGCAGGGCTGACTCGAGGTCGTCCGGCTCGCCGGTGACCGTCGCGACCCGGGAGGCCGGCGGCAGGTGCGCCGAGACGCGCTCGTCGATCTCGCGGCGGGCCAGGCCGGCCGGGTCCCAGCGGATCAGGGCCTGCAGCCCGGGATGAGCCGACTCCCCCACGGCGAGCACGGCCCCGCCCGCGGAGGCTGGGCGCACCAGCGCGGCCGCGTTGGCCCAGCGCCGGTAGGCCTCCTCGGTCGCCCGAAGATCAGCCCGGCCGAGCAGCAGCCAGGTGTCGAGCAGGAGCACGCCGGCGTACCCGCCCCGCGCGACCGGCTCGGCCCCCGGCGTGGCCACGACGATGGCGGGCTTGTCGTCGACCTCGGCGATCACGCGCTCCCCGGACGAGGACTGCCACACGGTGACGCCGGGGATCGCGCGGCCGATCTCCTCGGCCGTCCGGGCGTCGCCGAGCACCGGCGCGCGCAGCCCACGCCCGCCGCACTCGGGGCAGGCCCATCCCGGGGCTGGAGGTCGCGCACCAGGCGCACTCCGGCGGTCGGGACGGGCCACGAAGCCGGAGCGGGCCGTGGCAGACGGCGCACAGCGCGGGAGTACGGCAGTGGTCGCACGCCAGCCGGGTGGCGTAGCCGACTCGCGGAGCCTGCACGAGCACCGGGCCGTGCTGGACGGCGTCGCGCAGGAGCTGGAGCGCCTCGCTCGGCAGCCGCGCCGACCGGGCGCCTGCGTCGCGCGCCAGGTCCCGGTCGGAGTCGCCGGTGAGGCCGACCGTGATGCGTTCGCGGACGACCTCGCGGGGCGCCGCCACCTCGGTGGCCCAGCCGGTGCGCAGGAGGTACTCCGCCTCGACGCTGCGCGCGTGTGCGGCCAGCACGGCCGCACAACCGGTCTCGTGGGCCCGCATCAGGAGGACCTCGCGGGCATGGGGGTACGGCGCCCGCGGCTCGTCGTGGAGATCGTCGCCGTCGTCCCAGATCGCCACCAGCCCGAGATCCCGGACCGGGGCGAACGCGGCTGCGCGGGTGCCGATCACCACCCGGACCGCACCTCGGGCGATCGGCCAGGAACGCCCGGTATCGCTTCGCCGGACCAGCATCGGCAGCGAGCACGACGTGCCGTCCCTCCCCCAGCCTGCGCGTGAGCGCCGCGTCGAGACGGTCGAGGTCACGGTGGTCGGGCACGCACACCAGGACGCCCCGGTCGGCGGCCGCGGTCGCCACGACGGCCTCGGTCAGGATCGCCGTCCAGTCGTCACCCGGGAGGACCGTCCAGACCGCGCGTGGGGCGCCGTCCTCGCAGCTCTTCGAGGAGCTCCACGCCGCCCGGGTAGTGCTTGGCCACGTCGGTGTCGAGCGTCGCCTCGATCGGCGGGGCGGGCTCGGAGGGCTGCTTCTCGACGGTCGCGTGCCGGGGTGGCACGGCCAGGCGCAGCACGTCGGAGCGGGTGCCGGCGTACCTCCCCGCCACGGCTCCCGTCAGGGCGGCTACGTCGGGTGTCAGCACCGGCTCGGCGCCGACCACGCGTCGCAGCGGCTGCAACCGGCCGGTGTGCTCGGTGGTGGCAGCCCGCTCGATCACGAAGCCGTCGACGTCCTGGCCCGCGAACCGCACCTTGACCCGCACCCCGGGCTGGGCGTCCTCGGCCATGGTCGCGGGCACGGTGTAGTCGAAGGGTCGGTCGAGGTGCGCGAGGGGTACGTCGACCAGCACCCTCGCCACCGGGTCGACCTCGGCCGGCTCGACCGGCTTCCTGGCCTTGGGCGGCGTCGCCTTGCGCGCCACCGCCCGGACCCGGGCAGGAGGGGGCAGCAGCTCGAGCTGCTGCTCCTCCTCCGGTCCGCTCGGTCACGGCCGTCATGCTGTCATCGAGGCCGGACAGCCCGGGATCAACCCTGCGTCAGCTTCTGGGTCACTCCTTGGGCAGCTGGTAGGCCTTCCCGTCGAGCTTGTGCGTCGGCTTGATCTGCATCGCCTTCAGGATCGTCGGCATGATGTCGACCGACCGGACCCCTCCGCTGAGGTCCTTCGAGCCGACGCCGCCACCGGCGAAGACGATCGGGATCTGCTGCGAGCGGCGCTGGATGCCGCCGTGGTCACCGGCGACGGAGTACGTCGTGTCGTCGACCAGCGTGGCGATCACGTCGGCGCCGTGCTTCGCGGCGGTGGTGTTCGAGCAGCTCCTGCGCGTGCGCCTTGAACCAGTCACGCTCGCCCTTCGACGGCATCCGGTCCCACCGCACCGGGGAGGCGACGGTCGAAGTGGCCGCCCGTCGCCGCTTCCACACCGCCGAGACGTCCGGCATCTTCGCCATCATCCCGACGGCCTGCTGCACCTTCGCCGCGGACTGGTTCTTCAGCCAGGCGCGGACCATGGAGTCGGAGTAGGTCATCGCCAGGTTGCCGGTGTCCACCAGCGGCTTGAGCGCGGGCTGCGGGTCGAGGTACTCGTCGTTCTCCATCGTGCCGTAGTACCAGTTGTAGTAGCCCTGGCCGTCGGCGTCGACGCCGTGGAAGTTGCGACCCGGCACCGAACCGTGGTCGGAGGTGAGGACCACCAGGGTGTCCTTGAGCTGGCCGCTGGTCCGCAGGTAGCTCATGATCTTGCCGACCTGCTGGTCGGCGACCTTGGTGGAGGCCTTCATGTGGGTCATCGGCTCGGTGCCGCCGGGGTCGTCGATGCCGCCCCACATGTGCGCGGCCTTGTCGACGCCGGGCAGGGTCACGAACACGCCGCTCCACTTCGGCTCGTTCTTCATCGTCGCGATCGCGGCGTCGGCCGCCCACGACGTCGCCGCCCTCGTGCGGCCGGGTCCTTGCCGACCGTGTAGCGGTTCCGTCGAGCGGGTAGAGCCATGCGGGCGAGATGCCCGTGTCGTACTTCTCGCCGGAGTCGGAGTCGACGTAGAAGCGGCCACACTCCGGTGCTGAGAGGTAGGTCGGGACGTTGATGCCGTCCGGGCCACGCCAGTTGGGGTCGTCCGTCGCGTCGCCGTCGCAGTCGAACGCGCGCCCGAGAAGGTGACCATCCGGTCGGTGCTGCGGCCCGGCGAGCCCCCAGGCGGCGTACGTCTTCGGGCTGATCGCGACGACCTTCGACCCGGGCCGCTTGGCGTGCAGGTAGTCGGCGAGCTTCGGGTAGCCGGCGTGCTCCTGCAGCGGGACATCTGGTCGGACCCGAAGTTGCTGGTCAGCCACATGTCGTTGCCGTCGACGGCGGGGTCCTTCTGGTCCGCGAGCACACCGTCGACGTCGCGGTAGCCCTCGTCGGTCCAGCCCATGTTCTTGGGCAGGGCCCCGGTGGTGACCACGTTGTGGGTCACCACCGTGACCGCGCCGAGGTGGCCGAGGTAGCCGTTGGGGCGTCGGCTGCCGTCGCGCATCAGCGCCTTGACGTTGCGCATGTCGTACTTCTGGACGATCTCGCGCGACAGCGCGTCGACGACGATGATGACGACCTTGCTCGGCGTGTGCGGCTTGGGCGGTGGCTTCTTGCCCGCACTCGCGCTGGGCGCGAGCAGCCCGACCGCGAGGAGCAAGGACGCCACCAGGGCGAGGACGACACGACGGGTACGGCGCATGGCAGACCTCCGGTTCGGCCGCCGTACAGTGCGGCGGCCGTTCGCGGAAACTAGCACCGGCTTCGCGCGGTGCGCCGCGTCCGGTCCAGTCCGGTCACGCCCGTGTTGCGGTGGGCGCGTCGGGGGTTGCGGTGGGGGGGCGTGACGGGTCGCCGGTTTCCCAGGTGATGAACCGAAACCGCCTCTTCACACACGTTGCGCGGTGTGTGAAGAGGCGGACTGGGTTCAAAACCTGGGAAACCGGAACCTCGTCCGGCGCGATCCGGTCAGACGCCGGCGGCGGCGCGGAGGGCGTCGGCGCGGTCGGTCTTCTCCCAGGTGAAGTCGGGCAGCTCGCGACCGAAGTGGCCGTACGCCGAGGTCTGGGCGTAGATCGGGCGCAGCAGGTCGAGGTCACGGATGATCGCGGCCGGACGGAGGTCGAAGACCTCGAGCACGGCCTGCTGGATCGCCTCGTCGGAGACCTGGCCGGTGCCGAAGGTCTGCACGAAGACGCCGACCGGCTGGGCCTTGCCGATCGCGTAGGCGACCTGCACCTCGGCGCGCCTGGCGAGCCCGGCAGCGACGATCGTCTTGGCCACCCAGCGCATGGCGTACGCCGCGGACCGGTCGACCTTGGAGGGGTCCTTGCCCGAGAACGCACCGCCACCGTGGCGGGCCATGCCGCCGTAGGTGTCGACGATGATCTTGCGACCGGTCAGCCCCGCGTCGCCCATCGGGCCACCGACGACGAACTTGCCGGTCGGGTTGACCAGCAGCCGGTAGTCGTCGGAGGAGATCTCGAAGCTCGCCAGCACCGGGTCGATCACGTGCTGCTTGATGTCGGCCTCGAGCTGCTCGAGGGTGACCTCCTCGGCGTGCTGGGTCGAGAGCACCACGGTGTCGACGCGGACGGGACGGTCCTGGTCGTCGTACTCGATGGTGACCTGGGTCTTGCCGTCGGGACGCAGGTAGTCGAGCGTCCCGTCCTTGCGTACGTCGGTGAGCCGCTCGGAGAGACGGTGCGCGATCGTGATCGGCAGCGGCATCAGCTCCGGGGTGTCGTCGGAGGCGTAGCCGAACATCAGGCCCTGGTCGCCGGCGCCCTGCTTGTCGAGCGCGTCGTCGGAGGAGCCCACCCGGGCCTCGTGGCCGTCGTCGACGCCCTGGGCGATGTCGGCGGACTGGCCGCCGATCGCGACCTGGACGCCGCAGGACTTGCCGTCGAAGCCCTTCAGCGAGGAGTCGTAGCCGATCTCGAGGATCTTGGCGCGGACCAGCTCGGCGACCGGCGCGTAGGCGTTGGTGCGGACCTCGCCGGCCACGACGACCAGGCCGGTCGTCAGCAGGGTCTCCACGGCGACGCGGAGCTCCTGCTTCTTGGGGTCGTGCTCGAGCAGGTAGTCGAGAACCGTGTCGCTGATCGCGTCGGCGATCTTGTCGGGGTGACCCTCGGTCACGGACTCAGAGGTGAACAGGCGTCCGGTCAACTTCTTCTGCTCCTGCGCAATGGGGGTTGTGCACCGGTGTGGTGCGATGGTTTGCCGTTTCCGGCCGCCAGCAGCCTAACTGAGGCTTCCGAGCGACCGACGGAGTCTCACGGTGTGTCCGCGCTCCGGGTGTCGAGGACGCGGTCCCAGATCACGTGGGCCAGGGCGGCCTTGGAGCCGAGCGGGACGCTCACGGCGCTCCCGTCGGCGGCCAGGACGACGGCCTCGTTGTCCTCCGAGCCGAACACCGCTCCGCCGCCCACGTCGTTGACGACGAGCAGGTCGCAGCCCTTGCGGGCCAGCTTGGCGCGGGCGTGCTCCATGACCGAGCCGGTCTCGTCACCGGTCTCGGCCGCGAACCCGACGACGACGATGCGGTCGTTGGGCCGCTCGTGCGCGAGCCCGGCGAGGATGTCGGCGTTCTGGGTCAGCCGGAGCTCGGGGCTGCCGCCGTCGTCGGACTTCTTGATCTTGGACTCGGACGTGCTCTCGGGGCGGAAGTCGGCGGGGGCAGCGGCCATCACCACGGCGTCGGCCGACGTGCAGGCCTCGACCACGCGCTCCTGGAGCTGGGCGGTGGTCTCGACCCTGACCACCTTGACCCCGGCCGGGTCGGGCAGGGTCACGTTGGCCGCCACGAGCGTGACCTCCGCGCCACGGGCAGCCGCCGTGCGGGCCAGGGCGTAGCCCTGCAGGCCGGAGGAGCGGTTGCCGATGAAGCGCACCGGGTCGAGGTATTCCCGCGTGCCGCCGGCCGAGACCACGACGCGCCATCCGGCGAGGTCCTGCGCGGTCGCGCCAGCGGCCTCGCGGGACCGCGCGAGCAGGTCGGTCGCGAGCGCGAAGATCTCGCCGGGGTCGGGCAGCCGGCCCTTGCCGGTGTCGACTCCCGTCAGCCGACCCTCGGCCGGCTCGATGACGACGGCGCCGCGCGAGCGGAGTGTCGCCACGTTGGCCTGCGTGGCCGGGTGCTCCCACATCTCGGTGTGCATGGCGGGGGCGAAGACGACCGGGCACCGCGCGGTCAGCAAGGTGTTGGTGAGCAGGTCGTCGGCGAGGCCGTGCGCCGCCTTGGCGAGCAGGTCGGCGGTGGCCGGAGCGACCACGAGCAGCTCGGCCTGCTGGCCGATGCGCACGTGCGGGACCTGGTGCACGTCGGCCCACACCTCGGTGCTGACCGGCTTGCCGGAGAGCGCCGCCCAGGTCGGAGCACCGACGAACTCGAGCGCAGCCGCGGTCGGGACGACCGTCACGTCGTGCCCGGACTCGGTGAACCGGCGGAGCAGCTCACAGGCCTTGTACGCAGCAATCCCGCCGCTCACGCCGAGGACGACGTGGGGGCGGGACTGGCTGGTGTCAGTGGTCATCTCGACCCGTCAGCGCATCACTCGACGGTGGGTTCGGCGGCCGGGGTCGGCGGCTGCTTGGCCACGGAGGCGGCCAGCGCCTCGGCGGCGGCCTCCTCGGGGTCGATGTCCTCGCAGGTGAGCAGGTCGTCGTTGATCTCGCGGAGCGCGATCGAGAGCGGCTTCTCCTGCACGTGGGTGTCCACCAGCGGACCGACGTACTCCAGCAGGCCCTCGCCGAGCTGCGAGTAGTACGCGTTGATCTGGCGGGCACGCTTGGCGCTGTAGAGCACCAGCTTGTACTTGGAGTCGGTCTTGGTCAGCAGGTCGTCGATCGGGGGGTTGGTGATCCCCTCGGCGACGGGCAGGTTGCCGGACACGCTCATTGAGCCTCACTTACAAGGATTGGGGTCTGCGACGGGACTCAGCTGGTCCCGGACCGCATCAACTCTACCAATTCCTCGCCCGCATCGTGAATCCGACGGTTGACGACGGTCACGTCGAACTCCGGCTCCGCGGCCAGCTCGTGACGCGCGGTCTCCAGCCGACGCTCGCGCTCGGCCTCGTCCTCGGTGCCGCGGCCGACCAGGCGACGCACCAGCTCCTCCCACGAGGGCGGCGCCAGGAAGACGAACAGCGCCTCGGGCATCCGCTCGCGCACCTGGCGCGCGCCCTGGAGGTCGATCTCGAGCAGCGCCGGGCGGCCCTCGGCGAGCGCGTCGAGGACGGGCTGGCGGGGGGTGCCGTACCGCGCCCCCTGGTGTACGACGGCCCACTCCAGCAGCTCGTCGTCGGAGACCAGCCGGTCGAACTCCGTCTCGGAGACGAAGTGGTAGTGCACCCCGTCGACCTCGCTCGGACGGCGTCGCCGCGTCGTGGCCGAGACGGAGATCCAGATCTCGGGGTGCTGCTCACGCACCCAGGCGGTGACGGTGCCCTTGCCGACGGCGGTCGGTCCCGCCAGGACGGTGAGCCGAGAAGGGGGCTGGACCACCACTCACTCGGGGGCGAACTCGTTGACCAGCGCCACGACCTGCTTGGCACCCAGCCCGCGCACCCGGCGGGTCTCGGAGATCTTGAGCTTCTCCATCACCTGACGCGCGCGGATCTTGCCGATCCCGGGCATCGACTGGAGCAGCTCGCTGACCCGCATCTTGCCGATCACCTCGTTGACCTGGCCCTCGGCCACCACGTCGGCGAGCGAGGCGCCGGAGTGCTTGAGGCGGTTCTTCACCTCGGCACGTTCCCGTCGGGAGGCGGCCGCCTTGTCGAGCGCGGCCTGGCGCTGTTCGGGCGTGAGGGGCGGCAGGGCCACGGAGGTCTCCTCGACTTCCTGCTCAGAGCTGTGAGCGGGTGGGGAACACGGTGTCTCGCAATCTAGTCACGCGCGTTGACCCGCTGCAACGCGGGACACCCTCCCATGGGCGTGCGGAGACCAACGTCACTGTCGTGGCGCACGATCGGCCCGGACCGTTCAGCCGAGTCCGAGGTTCAGCTTGCACACGTCGCGGGCCTGCTGGTCGATCCCGGTGGCGGCGGCGGCGACCTCGTCGGTGGTGATCCGGGTGGCGGCGGCGGCGATCGCCTGCCGGTCAGCGGCGCTCACTCCCGCCGGGGGCTTGCCGTCCTCGAAGTCCGACGGCTTCACGTCGGCGTCGTCGAGGGCCTCCTCGAGGCCCTCGATCGCGCCCACGAAGGCCTGCCACTCGTCCTCGAGGTCGTCGGGCGCCTTCTCGGCGAGCCCGCGGAGCAACGGGAGGTTGCTCAGCAGCGAGGTGGACGACGGCGACTCGATCATCTCGGCGATCTGCTTCTGGTCGGCCTTCAGGGCCGCGCAGTAGCCGTCGACGGAGTCCTCCCCGCAGCCGGCCAGCGGCATGCGACCAGCAAGGACGAGCGTGGCACCGAAGACGCGCAGTCGTGCCGTCATCGGCCGTCCCGGAGCGCGGTGAAGGCATCGAGCGTCCGACGGACGGCGTCGTGCAGGGACCCCGCGTCGGGGCCGGCGGAGAGGATCTCCCGCGAGCTGGCCGGCAGCACCTGGTCGAGGACGCCGCCGAAGATCCGGCGTACGTCGTCGGCCGTCCCGCCCTGGGCGCCGATGCCCGGCACGAGGAGCGGGCCGTTGATGGCGAGGTCTTCGTCGGTGTCCTCGATGGTCGCGCCGACCACGGCCCCGAACGAGCCCATCGGGGCCGTCTCCCCGTTGAGGGCCGCGAGCTCGGCCAGCACCGTGCCGGCCACGCTGCTCCCCGCAGCGGTGCGGGCGTGCTGGAACGGCGGCGCCTCGGGGTTGGAGGTCAGCGCCAGCACGAACACACCGGTGCCGTGCTCGCGGGCGGTGGCGAACATCGGCTCGAGGCTGCCGAACCCGAGGTACGGCGCAGCGGTGACCGCGTCAGCCGCGATCGGCGAGCGCGGGTCGAGATAGGCGTCGGCGTAGGCCTGCGCGGTGGAGCCGATGTCGCCGCGCTTCACGTCGAGCACGACGAGCGCCCCGGCCTCGCGGGCGATGGCGATCACCTGCTCGAGCACCGCGACCCCGCGCGAGCCGAACCGCTCGAAGAACGCCGACTGCGGCTTGATCGCCGCCACCTGCGGGGCCAACGTCTCGGTGGCGGTCAGGGCGAACTTCTCCAGCCCGTTGACCGAGTCGGTCAGCCCCCAGGCGTCCAGCAGCGCGGCGTGCGGGTCGATCCCGGCGCACAACGGGCCGCGGCCGTCCATCGCGGCCCGCAGGCGGGCGCCGAAGGGCTGGGGGCGGTCGTTCATCGGGTCTCCTGACGCGTGGCGGGGTGCTTCGCGAGGGCGGCGTTCATCCGGGTCGGCCACCACGGGCCCTCGTAGATGAACGCGGTGTAGGCCTGCAGCAGGTCGGCGCCGGCGTCCAGCCGCTCGACCGCGTCCTGCGGGCGTGGTGATGCCGCCGACGCCGATCAGCACCAGGTCGTCCCCGACCCGGCCGCGGAGCAGGCGCAGCACCTCGGTGGCCCGGGTGCGCAGCGGTGGGCCGGAGAGCCCGCCTGCTCCGGCCGCCTCGACCTGGTCGGGCGTGCTGGCGAGACCGTCCCGACCGATGGTGGTGTTGGTCGCCACGATGCCGTCGAGACCGAGCGCGGTGGCGAGGTCGGCGACGGCGAGCACGTCGTCGTCGCCGAGGTCGGGCGCGATCTTCACGAGCAGGGGGACGTGCCGGTCGGAGAGGTCGTCGGCCCTGCGGCGTACGGCCTGCAGGAGCGGCTCGAGCCGGTCGACGGCCTGCAGGTCGCGCAGGCCGGGTGTGTTCGGGGAGGAGACGTTGACGACGAGGTAGTCGGCGTACGGCGTGAGCAGGGTGGTGCTCTTCTCGTAGTCGCGGACCGCCTCGTCCTCGGGCACCACCTTGGTCTTGCCGATGTTGATGCCGAGCGGGACCCCGGCGCGTCGGCCCGTCCGGTCCAGCCGTCTCGCGGCGAGCCGGCGGGCCACCGCCTCGGCGCCGTCGTTGTTGAAGCCCATCCGGTTGACCACGGCACGGTCGGCCGGCAGCCGGGCCAGCCGCGGCTTCGGGTTGCCGGGCTGGGGCTCACCGGTCACGGTGCCGATCTCGACGAAGCGCGAAGCCCATGTTGGCCAGGGCGTCGATGCCGACCGCGTTCTTGTCGAACCCCGCCGCCAGCCCGAGCCGCCCCGGGAAGTCCAGCCCCATCACGCGGAGGGTGCTCCGCCGCCCGACCCGGCTCCGCCGCCCGCCGACCAGCCGGGTCAGCGGCTGGGCCGCACGGATCGCCCGGAACGCCGCGTGGTGGGCCTTCTCGGGGTCGGTGCGGCTGAGCACGCGGTCGAACAGCAGCTGGTAGGCCGTCACTCAGCCCCGTCCGCGGCAGCGGCCCGGCCGCTGCGCCAGCGCGGCCCAGTCCTGCAGCGAGCGCACCCCGATGTCGGCCGCGCGCATCGCCTCGATGCCCTGCACCGCGGCGCCGAGCCCCTGCACCGTGGTGATGCACGGGATGTTGGTCAGGATCGCGGCCGTCCGGATCTCGTAGCCGTCGAGGCGCGGCGACCCGCCGCTCGTGGTGCCGTGCGGCGTGTTCACGACCAGGTCGACCTGCGCCGTCGAGGATCATCCCGACGATGGTCCGCTCACCGTCGGGGCCGTCACCCTCGCTGTGCTTGCGTACGACGGTCGCCGAGACCCCGTTGCGCCGCAGCACCTCGGCGGTGCCCTGGGTCGCGAGGATCTCGTAGCCGAGGTCGGCCAGCCGCTTCACCGGGAACACCATCGTGCGCTTGTCGCGGTTGGCCATCGAGACGAACACCCGGCCGCTCAGCGGCAGCGAGCCGTACGCCGCGGTCTGGGCCTTGGCGAAGGCCTTGCCGAAGTCGGCGTCGAAGCCCATCACCTCGCCGGTCGAGCGCATCTCCGGGCCGAGGATCGCGTCGACGGTCTTGCCGTCGATGGTCTTGAACCGGTTGAACGGCATCACCGCCTCCTTGACCGCGATCGGCGCGTCGCCGGGGAGGTCTCCCCCGTCGCCCGTCGCCGGGAGCACGCCCTCGGCCCGCAGGGCCGCGATGGTCTCGCCGAGCATCACCCGCGGCCGCAGCCTTGGCCAGCGGCGTCGCCGTCGCCTTGGAGACGAACGGCACCGTGCGGCTCGCCCGCGGGTTGGCCTCGAGCACGTAGAGCACGTCGGAGCCCAGCGCGAACTGGATGTTGAGCAGGCCGAGCACCCCCACGCCCCGCGCGATCGCCTCGGTGGCCTCGCGGATCCGGTCGATCTCCTCCTTGCCGAGCGTGATCGGCGGCAGCGCGCACGAGGAGTCGCCGGAGTGGATGCCGGCCTCCTCGATGTGCTCCATCACGCCGCCGAGGTAGAGCTCCTCGCCGTCGAAGAGCGCGTCCACGTCGATCTCGACCGCGTCGTCGATGAACCGGTCGACCAGGACCGGGTGCTCGGGGCTGATCTCGGTCGCGCGCTCGATGTAGCCGCGCAGCGACTCGTCGCCGTACACGATCTCCATGCCGCGCCCGCCGAGGACGTACGACGGCCGCACCAGCACCGGGTAGCCGATCCGTGGCCGCGATCTCCTGCGCCTCGGCGAACGAGGTCGCCATGCCGTGCTTCGGCGCGGTCAGCCCGGCCTCGGCCAGCACCCGGCCGAACGCCCCGCGCTCCTCGGCGAGGTGGATCGCCCCGGGAGGCGTGCCGACGATCGTCACGCCGGCGTCCTCGAGCCCCTGCGCGAGCCCGAGCGGCGTCTGCCCGCCGAGCTGGCAGATGACCCCGGCGATCGGCCCGGCCGCGCGCTCCGCGTGCACGATCTCGAGGACGTCCTCGAGGGTGAGCGGCTCGAAGTACAGCCGGTCGGAGGTGTCGTAGTCGGTCGAGACGGTCTCGGGGTTGCAGTTGACCATCACGGTCTCGTAGCCCGCGTCGTGCAGGGCCAGGCTCGCGTGCACGCACGAGTAGTCGAACTCGATCCCCTGGCCGATCCGGTTGGGCCCGGAGCCGAGGATGATCACCGCCTCCTTCTCGCGCGGCGCCACCTCGGTCTCCTCGTCGTAGGAGGAGTAGTGGTACGGCGTCCGCGCCGCGAACTCGGCCGCGCAGGTGTCGACCGTCTTGTAGACCGGCCGCACGCCCAGCGCGTGCCGGACCCCGCGGACGACGTCCTCGTTCATGTCGCGGATCCGGCCGAGCTGCGCGTCGGAGAACCCGTGCCGCTTGGCCCGCCGCAGCAGCGACGGGGTCAGCTCGTCGGCGTTGATGACCTCCTGCGCCACCTCGTTGATCAGCGCGAGCTGGTCGACGAACCACGGGTCGATGCCGGTGACGTCGTGGATCTCCTCGGGCGTCGCCTCGGCGCGCAGGGCGTCCATCACCTCGCGCAGCCGGCCGTCGTGCGGCGTGCGGATCTGCTCGAGCAGCGCGTCCTTGTCGAGCTCGACGCGCCGGTGGCTCCAGTCGAAGACCGCCGCTCCCGGCCCCGACTTCGTGGCCTCCAGCGAGCGCAGCGCCTTCTGCAGCGCCTCGGTGAAGTTGCGCCCGATCGCCATCGCCTCGCCGACCGACTTCATGTGCGTGGTCAGCGTCGGGTCGGCGGCCGGGAACTTCTCGAAGGCGAACCGCGGCACCTTGACGACGACGTAGTCCAGCGTCGGCTCGAAGCTCGCCGGCGTCTCGCGGGTGATGTCGTTGGGGATCTCGTCGAGGGTGTAGCCGATCGCGACCTTGGCCGCGATCTTGGCGATCGGGAAGCCGGTCGCCTTCGACGCCAGCGCGCTGGAGCGCGAGACCCGCGGGTTCATCTCGATGACGACCACGCGGCCGTCGTCGGGGTTCACCGCGAACTGGATGTTGCAGCCGCCGGTGTCGACGCCGACCGAGCGGATGATGCCGATGGAGAGGTCGCGCAGGTGCTGGTACTCGCGGTCGGTCAGCGTCATCGCCGGCGCGACCGTGATCGAGTCGCCGGTGTGCACGCCCATCGGGTCGAGGTTCTCGATCGAGCACACGATCACCACGTTGTCCTTGGTGTCGCGCATGACCTCGAGCTCGTACTCCTTCCAGCCGATGATCGACTCCTCGAGGAGCACCTCGGTGGTCGGGCTGGCGGCCAGTCCCGCTCCGGCGATCCGGCGCAGGTCCTCCTCGTCGTACGCCATCCCGGAGCCGGTGCCGCCCATCGTGAAGCTCGGGCGCACCACCATCGGCCAGCCGAGGTCGTGCGAGGCGTCGAAGCACTCCTCGAGGGTGTGGCAGACCGCCGAGCGGGCGACGTTGCCGCCGAGCTCCTCGACGATCTTCTTGAACGACTCCCGGTTCTCGCCGCGGTTGATCGCCTCGATGCTCGCGCCGATCAGCTCCACGCCGTACTTCTCGAGCACGCCGTTGGCGTCGAGCGCCATCGCGGTGTTCAGCGCGGTCTGCCCGCCCAGGGTCGCGAGCAGCGCGTCGGGCCGCTCCTTCTCGATCACCTTCTCGACGAACTCCGCGGTGATCGGCTCGACGTACGTCGCGTCGGCGAACTCCGGGTCGGTCATGATCGTCGCCGGGTTGGAGTTGACCAGGATCACCCGCAGCCCCTCGGCCTGGAGCACCCGGCACGCCTGGGTCCCCGAGTAGTCGAACTCGCAGGCCTGCCCGATGATGATCGGCCCGCTGCCGATGACCAGCACGTCTGGATGTCGGTGCGCTTCGGCATCAGGCGGTGCCTTCCGTGTCGTTCTCGGTGGTTGAGGAGCGAGCGCCAGCGAGCGTCTCGAAACCACCTGATCTGCTGCGCATCAGGTCGCTGAACCGGTCGAACAGGTACGCCGCATCGTGCGGGCCGGCCGCCGCCTCGGGGTGGTACTGCACCGAGAAGCTCTTCAGGTTGCCGTCCGGGTCGCGCAGCTCGAGGCCCTCGACGACGTCGTCGTTGAGGCAGACGTGGCTGACCGTGACCGTGCCGTACGGCGTCTCGGTGGGTGCGTCGACCGGTGCGTCGACCGCGAACCCGTGGTTGTGCGCGGTCACCTCGACCTTGCCGGTCGTCCGGTCCATCACGGGCTGGTTGATGCCGCGGTGGCCGTACTTCAGCTTGAAGGTGCCGAAGCCGAGCGCCCGGCCGAAGAGCTGGTTGCCGAAGCAGATCCCGAAGTAGGGCAGGCCGGCGTCCAGCGCCCCGCGCAGCAGCTCGATCTGCGAGGTGGTCGCGGCCGGGTCGCCGGGGCCGTTGGAGAAGAACAGCCCGTCGGGCTGCACGGCGAGGACGTCCTCGAGCGACGCGGTGGCCGGCAGCACGTGCACCTCGATGCCGCGCTCGCTCATCATCCGCGGGGTGTTGGCCTTGATGCCGAGGTCGACGGCCGCGACGGTGAACCGCTTCTCGCCGACGGCCGGCACGACGTAGGTCTCGGCGGTCGAGACCTCGCCCGCCAGCTCGGCGCCGGCCATCTCGGCGGTGTCCTTGACCCGGGCGAGCAGCGCGTCGGCGTCGGTGGTGTCCGAGGAGATCCCGACGCGCATGGCGCCGCGCTCGCGCAGGTGCCGGGTCAGCGCGCGGGTGTCGATGCCGCTGATCCCGACGACGCCCTGGTCGCGCAGCTCGTCGTCGAGCGAGCGGACCGAGCGCCAGCTGGACGGCACGCGGGCGGGGTCGCGGACGACGTACCCGCTCACCCAGATGCGCCGCGACTCCGGGTCCTCGTCGTTGATCCCGGTGTTGCCGACGTGCGGGCTGGTCATCACCACGACCTGCCGGTGGTACGACGGATCGGTGAGCGTCTCCTGGTAGCCGGTCATCCCCGTGGAGAAGACCGCCTCGCCGAACGTCTCGCCGGTCGCCCCGTAGGACTCGCCGCGGAACACCCGTCCGTCCTCGAGGACGAGAATCGCCTCTGTCACTGCTTACCCCCAGCCTTTCGGGCCATCTTCGAGATCGTGCGTACCCACTGGTCGACGTCCGGAGGCGTGCCCCCGGACTTGACGGCCTTCTCGGGCTCCATCCGGAAGCCCGTGCGCCACTGCTGCTCGTCGTGCTCCCAGCGCACGACCAGCAGCGACTCGACGTACTTCCCGCCGAACCGCTCGCCGGCCGACGCGCCGCGCAGGGCCTCGGCCGGGATCCGGAACGAGCCGGCGATCCGGACCACGTCGATGCCGACCGGAGCGAGGTTGAGGCGAGAGGCGCTCTGCACCGACAGGCTCTGGCCGATCACCTTGGCGTCGTCCTCGGTGACCGTCCCGAGGTAGCGTGCCGGCGCCTGGAGCCGTGCCTTCGGCAGGTCCGACATCTCCGGGACGGGCGTGAGCGGCGCGAAGCGGGAGTCCCGCTTCTTCCCCAGCAGGCCCATTCAGACCAGGCCTCCGTCCAGCACGGTGGGCGTGCCGCGCAGCACGGTCGCCACGACCGCGCCCGTGAGCTTGCGCTCGTGCCAGGGGTTGTTGCGCGACAGGGACGCCGAGGCGGCGCCGTCCACGACGACCACCGCCGAGGGGTCGACGAGGGTGATGTTGGCCGGTTGTCCGACCGCCAGCGTCCCGCCGTGGCCCTCCAGGCCCGCGATCCGGGCCGGGTTCTGCGACATCACCCGGGCCACGTCGTTCCAGGTCATCGCACCGGAGGAGACCATCACCTCGCTGACCACCGGGAGCGCGGTCTCCAGGCCGAGCATCCCGAACGCGGCGTCGACGAAGGCGTGCTCCTTGTCGTGGCGCGCGTGCGGTGCGTGGTCGGTGGCGACGGCGTCGATCGTGCCGTCGGCCAGGGCGTCGCGGAGCGCAGCGATGTCCTCGTCGGGCCGCAGCGGCGGGTTGACCTTGTAGACCGGGTCGTAGCCGGCGAGCAGGTCGGTGGTCAGCAGCAGGTGGTGCGGCGTCACCTCGGCGGTCACGTCGATCCCCTGTGCCTTGGCCCACCGGATCACCTCGACCGAGCCCGCGGTCGACACGTGCGCGACGTGCACCCGGCTGTTGGTGTGCCGCGCGATCATCACGTCGCGGGCGACGATCGTCTCCTCGGCGATGCCCGGCCAGCCCGGCAGCCCGAGGCGGCCGGAGAGCTCGCCCTCGTGGCAGCAGGCCGTCGGCCCGGCGAGGTCGGGGTCCTGCGAGTGCTGGGAGATGACGCCGCCGAACGGCCGGATGTACTCCAGCGCCCGCCGCATCACCCGCGGGTCGTGCACGCACTTGCCGTCGTCGGAGAAGACCCGCACCCGGGCGCGCGACCTGGCCATCAGGCCCAGCTCGGCGAGCTCCTCGCCGGCGAGGCCGCGGGTGACGGCCCCGACGGGTTGTACGTCGACCAGGCCGGCCGCCCGGCCGAGGTCGAAGACCCGCTCGGCCGCCTCGGCGGTGTCGGTGACCGGCGAGGTGTTGGCCATGGCGAGCACGGCGGTGTAGCCACCGAGGGCCGCCGCCCGCGACCCCGTGAGCACCGTCTCGGCGTCCTCGCGACCCGGCTCGCGCAGGTGGGTGTGCAGGTCGACGAGCCCGGGCAGCGCGACCAGGCCGTCGGCGTCGATGACCTCGGCCTTCGCCGGCGCCTCGTCGACGAGCACGCCGTCGGCGACGTACAGGTCCTGCGGGGTCTCCCCCAGCAGCGGACGCTCCCTTGATGACCAACGCGCTCACTCGGCGCTCCCTTCTCCGGCCAGCAGGTGGTAGAGCACGGACATCCGGACCGCGACTCCCGCCGACACCTGGTCGAGCACCGCTGACTGGGCGGCGTCGGCTGCGTCGGCCGCGATCTCGAGCCCGCGGTTCATCGGCCCCGGGTGGCAGATCGGGGCGTCGGGCTTGAGCACCCCGAGCCGCTCGCGGGTCAGGCCGTAGCCCACGGTGTACTCACGCGCGCTCGGGAAGTAGCCACCGCTCATCCGCTCGCGCTGGACGCGGAGCATCATCACCGCGTCGGCGTCGGGCAGCACCTCGTCGAGGTCGTAGGTGGTCGCGAAGCCGGCGTCCTTGGCCCACGCGGTGACGCCCGCCGGCATCAGCGTCGGCGGCGCGACCACGGTGACGTGGGCGCCGAGCTTGGAGAGCAGCAGCACGTTGCTGCGGAAGACCCGGCTGTGCGTGAGGTCGCCGACGATGGCGACGTGCTTGTCCTCCAGCGAGCCCATCCGGCGCTGCAGCGTGTAGGCGTCGAGCAGCGCCTGGGTCGGGTGCTCGTGCATCCCGTCGCCCGCGTTGATCACCACGGCGTCGGTCCACTGGCTGACCTGCCTGGCCGCGCCGCTCGCGCCGTGCCGGATCACCAGGCCGTCGACGCCCATCGCGGCGACCGTCAGGACGGTGTCGCGCAGGCTCTCGCCCTTGCTCACGCTCGACCCCTTGGCCGAGACGTTGATGACGTCGGCCGAGAGCCACTTGCCGGCGATCTCGAAGGAGGAGCGGGTGCGGGTGGAGTCCTCGAAGAACAGGTTGACGACCGTGCGTCCCCGCAGCGCGGGCAGCTTCTTGACCGAGCGGTTCTGCACGTCGTGCATCTCGGCGGCGGTGTCGAACAGCGCCTGGACGTCGTCGACGCCGAGGTCGTCGATGGAGAGCAGGTGCTTCTTCATCGGTCCACTCCGTTCTCCGTCGTCACCGGCGCGCCGGCGATCCGCACCTCGTCGAACCCGTCGAACTCCTCGAGCCGCACCATCACGCGCTCGCCCCGCGCGCTGGGAAGGTTCTTGCCGACGTGGTCGGCGCGGATCGGGAGCTCGCGGTGCCCGCGGTCGACGAGTACGGCGAGCCGCACCGTGTCGGGCCTGCCGAGATCGTTCATCGCGTCCAGCGCGGCCCGGACGGTGCGCCCGGAGAAGAGCACGTCGTCGACCAGGACCACGACCTTGCCGTCGACGCCACCGGGAGGCATCTGCGTGTGGTGGGGGCCGCGGGTCGGGTGCTGGCGCAGGTCGTCGCGGTACATCGTGATGTCGAGCGTGCCGAGCGGCACCTCGACGCCCTCCACCTTCGCGATCCGCTCGGCGACCCGGCGCGCGAGATGGACGCCGCGGGTGGGGATGCCCAGGAGCACCAGGCCCTCGTGGCCCTTGTTGCGCTCGAGGATCTCGTGGGAGATGCGGGTGAGTGCCCGGGAGATGTCACGGGCGTCGAGGACGGTGCGGCCCTCGGGGAGGGTGGCTGCCTCGGCAGCAGGTGCGTCGGACGTGGGGTGCGCAGGCACCATCAGATCCGGACCTCCTTCTCCGCCTCACGGGACGGCTCGTTAAAGGATGTCGATCGGGGCCGACAGTAGCAGTCGCGCGGCCGGCTCGGAGGACCGGCGCGACGCGCTGAGACGAGTCTCCGACGAACATCAATAGGCTGACGCCATGGCCACCGGGACCCACGACCACGCCGACGACCCACGCAACGCGGAGATCCTGATCTGGGTCAACGGGGAGCTGCTCCCCCGCGACCGGGCGATGGTCTCGGTCTTCGACTCGGGCTTCGTGCTGGGCGACGGGGTGTGGGAGGGCCTGCGCGTCTCGGGCGGCCACCCGGCGTTCCTCGACCAGCACCTCGACCGGCTCGAGGAGGGCGCCCGGGCGATCATGCTCGACCTCGGGATGAGCCGCGAGGAGATCAGCGAGGCGATCTACGCGACCCTGCGCGCCAACGAGATGACCGACGGCGTGCACGTGCGCCTGATGGTGACCCGCGGGGTGAAGTCGACGCCGTACCAGGACCCGCGCGTCACCGTCGGGCCGGCGACGGTGGTGATCATCGCCGAGCACAAGGAGGCACTGCCGTCGACGGTCACCGACGGCATCACGCTGTTCACCACGCACGTACGCCGGGCCACGCCGGACACCCTGGACCCCAAGCTCAACGCGCACAGCAAGCTCAACGACATCCAGGCGTGCATCCAGGCCTACACCGCCGGGGCGGACGAGGCGCTGATGCTCGACCCGCACGGGTTCGTCGCGACCTGCAACAGCACCCACTTCTTCATCGTCACGCGCAGCGGCGAGGTGTGGACCTCCGACGGCCGGTTCTGCCTGGCCGGCATCACCCGCAGCAACGTGCTGCAGGTGTGCCACGCCCACGGGATCCCCGCCCGGGAGACGACGTTCAGCCTGACCGACGTCTACAGCGCGGCCGAGGCGTTCGTGACGGGCACGTTCGCCGGTGTCGTGCCGGTGCGCTCCGTCGACGGACGCACGATCGGCTCGGGTGCCCGCGGGCCGGTGGTCCATCGGTTGCAGCAGCTCTACCAGCAGCACGTGGCGGCGGACGTGGGGGCGCGATGACCCTCCGGGTGGCGATGTGGTCGGGGCCGCGGAACATCTCCACGGCGATGATGCGCTCGTGGGAGAACCGGCCCGACACCGAGGTGGTGGACGAGCCGTTCTACGCGGCGTACCTCCAGCAGACCGGGATCGACCACCCGGGACGTGCCGAGGTCATCGCCTCGCAGCCGACCGACCCCGAGGAGGTGGTGCGCGGGTTGCGTGCGGAGGTGACGGCTCCGGTGCACTACGCCAAGCACATGACCCACCACATCCTGCGCGACTGGCCGCTGGACTGGGTCGGTGACTTCCGCAACGTGCTGCTCATCCGCGACCCGGAGGAGGTGGTGGCGTCGTACGTCCGGTCGCGGGAGTCCTGCGAGCCCGACGACATCGGCCTGCTCCAGCAGGTCCGGCTGCTCGACGCGCTGCCGGACGACCCGCCGGTCATCGACGCCGGCGACTTCCTGCGCGACCCGGAGGCCTACCTGCGCTGGCTGTGCGAGTGGCTCGGGATCGAGTTCACCGACCGGATGCTGGCCTGGCCGGCCGGGCCGAGGTCGTCCGACGGGGTGTGGGCGCCGTACTGGTACGGCACGGTGGTGCGCTCCACCGGGTTCGAGCCGTGGCGTCCGCGACAGGTCGAGCTCGACGAGCACGACGCCGGTGTCGCCCGGGCCTGCCGCCGCGCCTACGACGCCCTGCACGAGCGCCGGCTGGTCCTCTGAGCGCTGCCGGCGTTGCAACCCGACAGGTGATGGCTGCCGCCAGCCCGGTCCGTTTTGTCGTACCGTCCAGCTCGGCAGTCAGGCGAGCTGGCCGAGGACGTACTCGATCCCCCGGTGGTACGTCGGGTAGGGGTAGATCATCGAGCGGAGCGTGTCGGTCGGGATCTCGGCGTGGATCGCCGTCGTCAGCATCGAGAGCATCTCGCCGCCGCTGGGACCGACCGTCGTCGCCCCGACGAGCACTCCCCGGTCGGCGTCCTCGACCAGCTTGATCAGCCCCGGCGCGCGAGCGATCCAGCCTCGCGTCGACGCCGCGGCGAGCTCGGCGTGCGCGACCCGGACGTCGAGCCCGGCGTCCCGCGCCTGCTTCTCCGTCATCCCGACCGAGCCGACCTCGGGGTCGGTGAAGGTCACCCGCGGGAGGGCGCGGTAGTCGGCGGTCGGGCCGTCCTGGCCGAGGATGTCGCGGACGCAGATGGCCGACTGGTACATCGACGTGTGCGTGAACGCGCCCTTGCCGGTCACGTCGCCCAGCGCCCAGAGCCCCTCGCCGGCGCGCATGGAGTCGTCGACCTCGATGCTCCTGGCCGAGGGGTCCAGGCCCACCGTGTCGAGCCCGAGGTCGGCGAGGTTGGGGCGCCGGCCGGCCGCGACGAGCAGCTTCTCCGCGTCGAGGGTCTGGCCGTCGAGGACGACCTGGAACCGGCCGTCGTCGTACGACACCGAGGCGATCTTCACCTCACTGAGCACCTGGATGCCCTCCTGCGCGAACACGTCGGCGATCAGCGCGCTCGCCTCGGGCTCCTCGGGCGCCAGGATGCGGCCGGCGACCTCGAGCACGGTGACCCGGACACCGAAGCGGGCCAGCCCCTGCGAGAGCTCGGCACCGATCGCGCCGCCGCCGATCACGATCAGCGAGCCCGGGACGGACTCGATGCTCAGCACGTCGCGATTGGTCCAGTACGGCGTACCGGCGAGCCCCTCGATCGGCGGGGCCGAGGGCGCCGTACCCGGGTTGAGCACCACACCTCGCTTGGCCTCGAACCGCTCGTCGCCCACGACGACCGTGCGCTCGCCGTCCAGCCGCGCGTGCCCGCGGACGAAGCGTGCGCCGGCGTCCTCGAGCCGCTTGACCGCCACGGCGTCGTCCCAGTCGTCGGTGGCCTCGTCGCGGATCCGGGCGTGCACCGGCGCCCAGTCAGGGCGTACGTCGGCCGAGCCGGCCAGCCCGTCGATGCGCTGCCCCTCCGCCAGCGAGTCGGCGGCACGGATCACCATCTTGCTCGGGATGCAGCCGTAGTAGGGACACTCGCCACCCACCAGCCGCTCGTCGATGCCGACCACGTCGAGCCCCGCCCTGCGCCAGCTCGGCCGCCGCCGCCTCGCCGCCCGGCCCGAGCCCGATCACCACCACGTCGCACTGGTTCGCCATGGAGTCAGTCAAGCACCGGTGTCAGCCGAGCACGATGGTCGTCACGATCGAGGTCACCGACGGGGTCACGGGCGTCGACCCGAAGCCGAACCCCGGCTCGGGGGTCACCGGGGCGAGGGTGCCGAGGTCGTCGCCCCGCCAGGTCCCCGAGAGCCCGGTGATCCGGTGCAGGTCGGTGGCGCCGTAGAACTCGCGACGCCCGTTGCCCGCCGTCCCCCGAGTGCGTACGCCGCGCAACGCCACTCGGGCCACCGGGTCGGTCAGCAGGGTCCACGCCGGAGCTGCGGCCAGCCGCGACGGCACCACCCGGAGCAACTGGCCCAGGGGCGCCCGGCCACCGAGGGTCAGCCCCAGGTCGAGCCCGGGGGCCGAGACCCGCCAGGCGGCGGTCACCTCGACCGGGCCGATCTGCACGCGGTCGAACCGGTAGGTCTCGGAGACGAGCTCCGCCACCTCGTCGTTCGGCGCGAGCAGCACCCGGGTGCCATCGGGCTCCGCGACCATCACGTCGGCGAACGGACCGAACGGCGAGCGGTCCCACCGCCCCACCACGACCCGGGTCCCGCTGGTCGAGCCGACGCCGGCGATCGCTCCCTCGAAGCGGAGCCTCACCGGTCGAGGTGCCGCGCCCGGGCGAAGCAGAACAGTCCGAAGCAGGCGATGCCGACACCGATCGCGATCAGCATCACCGGCCCGAACGGCTGCCGCAGGAGGGTCTGGAGCGCCTGGTCGAGTCCCCCGGACTTGCCGGGTTCGTGGGTGATGCCGGCGTACAGGAACAGCGCCGCCGACGAGGGCCAGTGCGATCCCCTTGGCGATGTGGCCGATCTGGCCGAGGAGCAGGTAGGCCGCGCCCGAGTAGCCGAGCTTGCCCTCGGTCTCGAGGTGCTCGGCGAACTTCTCCTTCCACCCGCGCCAGACGTAGTTGCCGCCGTACCCGATGATCCCCAGGCCGACGGCCGCGACGATCCACTGCCCGGCCGGCAGGTCCATCAGCTTCGCGGTGAGCGTCTCCTCACCACCGCCACCGCCTCCGGAGCTCCCACCGGTCGCGACGCGGGTGGCGGTCACCGCCAGGGCGAGGTAGATGGCGGCCTTGCCGCCGGAGACGAGACGCTTGCGCACCCGGTCCTTGCCGTCGGAGTCCCGGTGGCCGAAGGCGGCCTCGAGGAGACGCCACAGGACGAGCAGGTACAACCCGACCGCCACGGCCCACACCAGCACCGTGCCGAACGGTTGCTGGGCGAGCTCGGCCATCGCGCCCTGTGCGCTGGCGCTCTCGCTGTGGTCGCCGAGCGCCAGCTGCACGGCCAGCCAGCCGATCAGCAGGTGCACCACGCCGTAGGCCACCAGGCCGATCCGTACGGCGTGGTCCAGCGCGTCGCTCTGCTCGGCCTGGCGCCCCATCTGCTCGGCGTCGGTCATCGGACTCCCTCCCGGACTCCCCCGGCGCGACTGTGCCACGCCCTCGGTCACTACGTGCCCCGTTGCGCGCGGTTTGCACCACGCGTCGCCGGGGAAAGACCTGCAGCGAGGCGGCGTCGCCGCCGGACCGGGGGAACACGATGAGCGAGAGTGTCGCGGCCGAGAGAGTGGCCTTCGCTGCGGCGGCCGGCCCGGACACGCTGCGGATCCCGGCGGAGCCGGCTCAGCTGTCCCAGGCGGTGCAGCAGCTGCGGCAGCTCGCCGACTCGCTCACCCAGGTCGGTGACGAGCTCGCCGGAGCCGAGGGACGGCACCAGGAGCGCGACGGCAGCACGACCTCGACCGTGCTCGGTGTCGCCCGCTGGAACGGCCGTCGTCTCGGCAAGGACGCTGCGTTGCTCACCGAGCTCGCCGAGGCGACCGAGCGCGAGGCACAGCTGCTGGGCGACGTGCAGCACCACGAGCTGCCGGCCCTGCGTCGACGCTGGGAGCAGGCACGCGGTGACTTCCTGGCCGCGATGCGGGGTGCGGCCGAGCAGGCAGAAGCGGGACACGGGCAGGGACACGGGCAGGGACAGGGTATCCGGGCGTGGCTCCGACGAGCGACGGGTCGCCCCGGACGCCCATGCCCTGATGGAGCACGTCGACGAGCAGCAGCTCCAGCAGTACGCCGACCTGTTCGCGCGGCTGCTCGGGACGAACGTCTCAGCCGGCGGTGGGCAGCCCCAGGCGGCGTTGATCGACCCGCGCACCGAGGCGGCCGTGGCGTCGTACCGGCAGGCCGTGCGTGCCGTCCTCGACGAGTTCGCCGAGCTGGTCCAGCGGGTGCGCCAGGCCGAGCGTCAGGTCGAGGAGCGCGAGGTCTTCCCGCGCACCGAGCGCGACGAGGAGGAGGGCGGCGACGCCGTCCTGGTCGCCGGCGGCGGTCTCGTCTCCGCGTTCCCGGTCCTGCGCGAGCTGTCCAAGGACCTGCGCACCGGGGCCCAGGCCCTCGAGCACACCTCCGAGGCCGTCACGCGGATCGCCCAGGCCCTGCGCGACGGGCAGCTCCCGGACCGCTCCCGGGAGCACGAGCCCGGCGAGGGCTTCCGGCAGGACTGGACGCGCCACTTCGAGCGCCGGCGCGTCCGGCTGCGCACCGTGGGCGACAAGGTCGACGACGTGCTCGACCGGTTCCAGCGGCTCGACGAGGAGTGCGCACGGGCGATCCGCGCCCGCTGAGCCCTACGGGGCGTTGACCTCGAGGTCCTTGAACCAGGACTCGATCACGTAGTCGGTCTCCCACCCCATCGAGTGGTAGAGCCCGTCGGCACCCGTCGGCGAGTCGGCGTCCACCTCGAGCCCCACCCGGTCGCGGCCACGCTGCGCCGCGTCGGCGATCACGGTGTGGAGCAGCGACTTGGCGACGCCGCGCCCACGGGCGTGCCGGTGCACGCCGATGTAGTCGATGTAGCTGCCTTCGTGGCCCTGGGCGTTCTCGGGCAGGACCGTGCTCACCACGGCACCGGCAGCCAGCGGCTGGCCCTCGTCGCCCTCGACGAACGCGAGCCACCAGTGGTCCCAGCGGTGTCCGGGATCCTCGCGCAGCCGCTGGAGGAACTCCGAGAAGCTCTCGCGGTAGGAGTTGAAGTGGTCCTCGAAGGAGGCCTCGAGCATCTCGTGCACCAGCTGGAGGTCGCTCGCGAGCGGCAGCCCGTTGTCGTGGCTCTCCACCCGCCGGATGGTCACGCCCTCGCGCGGCGCCGGGAGCGAGGTGGCCTCGTCGGGCTCGACAGGACGCGTCATCTGCGGCCAGCTGCGGCGCTTGGTGTAGCCGGCGTCGGCCAGCCACTGCTGCTGCACCGTGTCACCGGCGAACGGGCTCGCGTCCAGCCGGGTCTCGGTGACCTCGCGCAGGAAGGCGATCTCGCGCGCCTGCTCCTCGGCCCACGCGTAGAGCTCGCCGGCGATCGCAGCGGCTTCGTCGACCGAGCGGTCGACGTACAGCATCACCATCGTGCGGCCCGCGGCCCGGTCGTGGACGATCATCCAGGCGCGCGGTCTTCCGTCAGGGTCGACGGCGACCAGCTGCCGGCGGGTCCAGGACGCCGGCCCGGCCACCTCGGACTCGATCTGCTCGCGGTCCACCGACGACGAACCGGTGTACTCGACGCGGTCCTGGCCGCGGAGCTCCACCAGGTGCGGGAGGTCGTCGAGCGACGGGACCCGCACGGTCCACCCGGGCGGAAGACCCGTCGGGAGCGGCACCTGGCTCGGCTCGTCTGCTCGCGAACTCACGGGGACATCTTGCCCGTTCGGCACGCTCAACCGGCCAGCGTCTCGCGGTCGCGGACGATGTTGCCGAGGACACCGTTGACGAAGGCGGGCGACTCGTCGGTGGAGAGGTCGCGGACCAGGTTGAGCGCCTCGGAGACGGCCACGGCGTCGGGCACGTCGTCGACGTACAGGACCTCGTAGGTGGCCAGCCGCAGGACGTTGCGGTCCACCGCCGGCATCCGGTCGAGCGTCCAGCCCTTGACGTAGCTCGCGATCACCTCGTCCAGCCGCGCCTGGTGCTCGGTGACCCCGTGGACGAGCTCGGTCGTGTAGTCGTTCACCGGAGTGCTCTCGGCGTGCTCGTCGAGCGCCTCGAGGGCGGACCGGCCGCGCATCTCGGAGGCGTAGATCAGGTCGAGGGCGCGCTTGCGGGCCTTGGAACGTGCGCTCAACTCGAGACGCGCCCCAGGTAGGAGGAGTCGCGGGTGTCGACCTTGATCTTCTCGCCGGTCGTGATGAACAGCGGCACCGAGACGGTGGCGCCGGTCTCGACGGTGGCGGGCTTGGTGCCGCCGGTCGAGCGGTCGCCCTGCAGGCCGGGCTCGGTGTAGGTGACCTCGAGCTCGACCGACGCCGGGAGCTCGATGTAGAGGACGCGGCCGTCGTTGGTGGCGACGATCGCCTCCTGGTTCTCCAGCATGAAGTTCTTCGCGTCGCCGACGATCTCCGGCGCCACCTCGAGCTGGTCGTAGGTGCCGGTGTCCATGAAGACGTAGGAGGTGCCGTCGTTGTAGAGGTACTGCATCGTCCGCTTGTCGACGTTGGCCACGTCGACCTTCACGTCGGCGTTGAACGTCTTGTCGACGGTCTTCCCGGACTCGATGTTCTTCAGCTTCGACCGCACGACCGCCCCGCCCTTGCCGGGCTTGTGGTGCTGGAACCAGATGACCTGCCAGAGCTGGCCGTCCAGGTTGAGCACCATGCCGTTCTTCAGGTCGTTCGTCGTAGCCATGCGTCTGTTCGCGCCTTCACAGTCGGGGAGATGAGGGGCCACGCTCTCGCGCGGCACAGCCGCCGAGTCTAGCGGGCCAGGACCCCGCACTCCGCCGACAGGGCCTCGGTCGGCCGAGTACGCCGAGAGGGCAGTAGTGGTTGCCGACCGGGCACTCGGTCGACGTGTCGGGCCCAACTCAGGAACAGTGCCCGCTCGGCGCATGCGGCCAACCAGATGCCCTCTCGGCGGAGCTAGCTGCTCAGGATCAGGCCGGAGGTGGGGACGCCGGTGCCGGCGGTGACGAGGACGTGGTGGGCGTCGGGGACCTGGTTGACCGAGGTGCCGCGGACCTGGCGGACCGCCTCGGCGATGCCGTTCATGCCGTGGATGTACGCCTCGCCGAGCTGGCCGCCGTGGGTGTTCAGGGGCAGCCGGCCGCCGACCTCGATGGCGCCGTCGGCGATGAAGCCGGGGGCCTCGCCGCGGCCGCAGAAGCCGAGCTCCTCCAGCTGCATGAGGACGTACGGCGTGAAGTGGTCGTAGAGCACGGCCATCGCGATGTCGTCGTGGGACAACCCCGACTGGCGCCACAGCTCCCGCCCGACCACGCCCATCTCCGGGACGCCGATGTCCTCGCGGAAGTACGACGTCATCACGAACTGGTCCGGCGCACTCCCCTGGGCCGCCGCCGTGATCGACACCGCAGGCTGCGCGAGGGAGGCCGCCCGCTCGGGCGACGTGACCACGATCGCGACCGCACCGTCGCTCTCCTGGCAGCAGTCGAGCAGCCGGAGCGGGTCGGCGATCATCCGGGAGGCCTGGTGGTCCTCGAGCGTGATCGGCTTGCCGTAGAAGAACGCGTCGGGGTTGTTCGCGGCATGCTTCCGGTCAGCGACCGCGACGGTGCCGAAGTCCTCCGACGTGGCGCCGTACTCGTGCATGTAGCGCCGCGCCTGCATCGCCACCGTCGCTGCCGGGGTGGAGAGGCCGTGCGGGTAGGTCCATGCGTTGTCGAGACCGTTGGTGTTCACCTGCGAGGCCGCCCAGTGCGAGACCTGACCGAAGCGCATGCCCGACCGCTCGTTGAAGCCGCGGTAGCAGACCACGACCTCGGCCACCCCGGTCGCGACCGCCATCGCCGCCTGCTGGACGGTCGCGCACGCGGCGCCGCCGCCGTAGTTGATCCGGCTGAAGAACCGCAGGTCGCCCATGCCCAGCTCCCGCGCGAGCGCGATCTCGGAGCTGTTGTCCATCGTGAAGGTCACGAGCCCGTCGACGTCCGCCGGCGTCAGGCCCGCGTCGGCGAGGGCGTGCAGGGTCGCCTCCGCCGAGAGCTGGAGCTCGGACCGGCCGGACTCCTTGGAGAACTCGGTCGCCCCGATCCCGACGATCGCCGCCTTGCCCGCTGAGGCTCATCGCTTGATCGCCACCTTCGCGGTGACGTGGTCGCCGAGCGGCACCCGGCCGACGACGTCGATGGTGAGCACCCCGTCGGTGTCGTCGGTGACCTCGCCGGAGAAGCTCAACGTGTCGTAGGGGTGGGCGGGAGCGCCGAGCCGCAGCGCGCAGGAGCGTACGACGAACTCGGGTCCGATCGCCTCGCGAGCCCACTCGCCGACGTACTTCTGCACCAGCCCGGTCGTGCTCAGGATGTTCACGAAGATGTCCTTGGAGCCGTGCCCCTGCGCGAGGTCGCGGTCGTGGTGCACGTCCTGGTAGTCGCGCGTCGCGATCGCCGTCGAGACGACGAGCGTCGGCGTGACCGGCAGCTCCCAGGCGGGAAGACTCGTCCCCTTCACCGGGCCACCTCCCAGATCGGCAGCGTCAGCTCGTCGTCGACCTGGTCCCACGCCACGACGACGGGGTCGCCGATCGAGAGGTCCTCCGGGTTGCCGCGGACGTCGGCCACGAACCGCACCCCTTCCTCGAGCTCGACGAGCGCGATCGTCAACGGCAGCTCACGGCCGGGCATCTGCGGGGCGTGGTGCACCAGGAAGCTGAAGATCGTGCCGCGGCCGCTCGCGACGACGTACCCGCGGTCCATCGCGTGGCAGCTCGGGCACACCGGCCCGGGCGGGTGGCGCAGCTCGCCGCAGGCGTTGCACTTCTGCAGGCGCAGCTCGCCCTGCTGCGTGCCGTCCCAGAAGAAGTCGGTGTCCTGGTTGCGCACCGGCCGGATGATCTTCGAGCGGTCGGGGCCGGTCCGCGATGCTCGCTCGCTCGCGCTCGACCAGCGGCGCGGCTTGAACTTCAGCACCCGGAACAGCATCGAGGCGACCACCTCGTCACCGACGCGCCACACGTTGCGGGTGGTGACGAAGTACCCCTCGCCGACGCCGGTCTGCTTCGGTCCCACGACGTCCTCGAGCCGGGTGGTCACCGAGACCTGCTCGCCGACCTTCAGGTAGCGCTCGTAGGTCTGGTCGCAGTTGGTGCCGAGCACCGAGGTGAAGCCGGCGCCGTCGAGCATCTCCATCGCCTGCGACAGCGGGTCGTCGGCGCCGCGGGTGCCGCGGAGCCCGGGCATCGTCCACACCTGCGCCATCGCCGGCGGCGCGACGCCCTGCGTGAAGCGCGCGTCGGTCTCCTCGATCGCGTCGAGCCAGGCGTTGATGATCGGCTGGCTGACGGGGTCGCGCGCGAGCCGGGGCGCGGTCTCGCCGAGCGCCTTGATCCGCTCGGTCTCGGCCAGGATCCAGTCGTGGTCGCGCGTCACCGGAGCACTCACCGGCACACTCACCGGGGCACCTTCGGGAGTCCCAGGCCGAACATCGAGATCAGCTCCCGCTGCACCTCGTTGACACCACCGCCGAAGGTGAGCACGAGGTTCCGCTTCGAGGTCGCGTCGAGGTAGTGCATCAGTACGGCGGTCTCGGGCTCCGCCGGGTCGCCGTACGACGTCACGATCCGCTCCAGCGCGAGGCCGAGCGACTGCACCTCGTCGGAGGCGAACACCTTCGAGGCCGAGGAGTCGGCCACCGCCTCGCGACCGGTCGCACCGGCACCGGCGACCTGCCAGTTGAGCAGCTCGTTGACCCGGAAGGCGGCGGTCGCGCGGGCCAAGGTGTCGCGCACCCAGGGGATCTCGAGCAACGGGTTGCCGTCGGCGTCCTTGCGATCGCGCGCCCAGTCGACGACCAGGTCGCGGAGCCCCTCGATCCGCCCGGCGGGACCGAGCATCACGCGTTCGTGGTTGAGCTGGGTGGTGATCAGTCGCCAGCCCTCGTTCTCCTCGCCGACCAGCATGTCGACGGGCACGCGCACGTCGTTGTAGTACGTCGCGTTGACGTGGTGCGAGCCGTCGGAGGTGATGATCGGGGTCCACGAGTAGCCGGGGTCCTTGGTGTCCACGATCAGCACCGAGATGCCCTTGTGCTTGGGGGCATCGGGGTCGGTGCGCACCGCCAGCCACACGTAGTCCGCAGCATGACCGCCGGTGGTCCACATCTTCTGCCCGTTGACGACGTAGTGGTCACCGTCGCGACGCGCGGAGCAGCGCAGCGACGCCAGGTCGGTGCCCGCATCGGGCTCGGAGTAGCCGATCGCGAAGTGCACGTCGCCGGCCAGGATCTTGCCGAGGAACATGTCCTTCTGCTTCTCGGTGCCGAACGCCTGCAGGGTCGGGCCGACCGTCTGCAGCGTGACGGCCGGCAGGTGCACGTCGCCCCGGGCCGCCTCGTTGGCGAAGACCTGCTGCTCGATGCCGCCGAGCCCCTTGCCGCCGTACTCCTGCGGCCAGCCGACCCCCATCCACTGGTCCTCGCCCATCTGCCTGATGATCCGGTGGTAGGCCTCGCCGTGCCGGTCAGTCATCATCTCGAGCCGGTCATCGGGTGAGACCAGGCCGGAGAAGTACGTGCGCACCTCGTCCTTGAACGCGCGCTGCTCCTCGGTCAGCTCGAGGTTGCGGGCCGACGACTCCTCCTCGACGGGTACGACGGACAGCGCCGCCTCCACCCCGCCGAGCAACCGGGCCGTGTCCTTCGCGCGTGCGAAGAAGCGGTGCATCGGGTAGGTCTCGTCGACGCCCATCCCGCCGTGCAGGTGGTGGCAGGTCTGGAGCGCCTCGGGGCCGCGCGCGGAGAACCAGTACGCCGCGACGGCGGCGTCACCCGCGGACGGCTGACCCGCTCCGACTCGTCGGGCCACCTCCTCGGCAGCGAGGTCGACGAGCCGGGAGGTGACGTAGACGTCGGCCACCTGCATCGCCACGCCCTGGAACTCGGCCAGGCGCCGCCCGAACTGGGTCCGCTCCCGCACGTAGTCGGCGGTCAGGTCGCGAGCTCCGGCCAGCAGCCCGGCGCCGCGGAGCAGCAGTCCCGCGATGGCGTGGCTGCGCAGCATCTCCCCCGACGGCTGGTCGAGCACGCCGACGACCGGGGTGCGGGCAAAGGTGTAGCGTGGCCTCGGCGAGCCCGCGTGAGCTCTGCGAGGGGGTGCGCTCGACGCCGTCGGCAGCAGGGTCGACGACGACGGCCACCGGACCGTCCGGACCGCTGGCCAGCACGACCAGCAGGACCTCGGTGCCGGGGAGCTCGTCGAGCAGGGGCACGGCGACCTTGGTGCCGGTCAGGCGGTCGTCCTCGAGGCGGACGGACGGCGACTCGGGCAGTGGTGCGCCGACCTCGTTGATCGCCGGTGCCAGGAGCAGCTCCCCCGACGTGATCCGCGGGACCAGCGACTGCTGGAGGTCGTCGCTGCCGTAGCGAGCCAGTGGCAGCAGTCCGCAGACGAGGGTCTCGACGAACGGCAGGTCACGAGCGCGGGTGGCCGCCTCACGGACGAGCACGGCGAGCTCGCCGAGCCCGAGCCCTTCTCCGTCGTACGCCTCGGGGGCCGCCAGGCCGAGCAGTCCGGCCTCGGCGCACGCACGCCAGCTGGCCTCGAGCTCCTCGGGACCCTTGTCGAGGACGTCGGTGAGCACCGAGCGGATCTCGGCCGACACGTCGTCGCTCATGCACGCCCCTTCATCGGAAAACTGTAACCTGTTCTAGTCTAGGGATTGCCCAGACAACCGCAACCGGAGGTTGACCGCATGTCGAACGTGGGGAGCTGTGTCGGGAAGGCCGTGGGGTCGGTCAGCCGGGTCGTTCGCCAGCAGATCGACCCGTACGTCGCCCTCCCCGACGTCGAGATCCCCGCCGGCCGCTGGCTCCAGCTCCCCCGACGCGGACGCACCTGGGTCACCGAGCTCCCCGGACCGCCCGACGCCCCGGCCATCGTCCTGCTGCACGCCGTGGGGTGCACCGGGATGCTCACGTGGTTCCCCGTCGTCCACCAGCTCGCGGAGCGCTACCGCGTCGTGACCTTCGACCAGCGCTGGCACGGCCGCGGCATCATCTCCGAGAGCTTCTCGCTGCACGACTGCGCCGACGACGTCGCTGCGGTGATCACCGAGCTCGGTCTCGAGCACCCGATCGTCGCCGGCTACTCGATGGGGTCCGTGATCGCGCAGCGCACCTGGCGCCAGCACCCCGACCTCGTCGGCGGTCTCGTCCTCGCCGCGACGACCGACCACTTCCGCACCAACGGCAGCGAGCGCTTCTTCCACGCCGGCATGGAGCTGAGCATGGGGGCGCTGCGCACGCTCTCCAAGTCCCGGACCGTACGCCGGGCCACGCGGTCGACGGCCGAGGCGCTCGACGTACCCACGCTCGACCTCGCCCAGTGGGCCCTCGAGGAGTGGCGCAGCACCAGCCCCTGGGCCGTCGCCCAGGCGGTCGCCGCGCTGGGTCGGCACCACTCGACCCCGTGGCTGTCCCGGATCGACGTGCCCACCGCGGTCGTCGTACCGAGCAAGGACAAGGCCATCCCGCCCGCGCGTCAGCGCCGACTGGCCGCCCGCATCCCTGGCGCGACGGTGCACGAGGCGCCGTGCGGGCACGCCGGCTGCGTCGTCCAGTCCGACCGGTTCACGCCGACGTTCCTCGAGGCCGTGCACGTCACCGCCGCGCGGATCCGCGACCGCCAGGACGACCGGCTCGACGCGTAGGCCTAGCCGGACTTCTTGGCAGCCTTCTTCGCCGGCTGCTTCTTGGCAGCGGGCTTCTTCTTCGCGGCGGCCTTCTTCGCCGGCTGCTTCTTCTTGGCGGCCGACTTCTTCGCCGTCGCCTTCGGCTTGCGGCCGCTGGTGGCGGCGGCGTGGAGCGCGTCGAGCTCGGCGGGGAACTGCTCGGTGAGCTTCCAGGGCTGCGGCACCAGCTCACGGCACGCGATCGCGCCGACGTGGACCTTGCCGTCGCTGGACATCACGGTGATGTTCAGCCCGGCCCCGTGGAAGACTGGGACCGAGCGGGTAGAGGCCCTCGATCTTCGCGCCGATGAAGTACAGCGGCACGGGCGGTCCGGGCACGTTGGAGATCACCAGGTTGTGGATCACCGGGCCGCTGTCGGCCATCCGCAACGAGGAGACCATCCGGACGGCGAGCCCGAAGGTCCGGGGCGCGGCGAACTCGGCCCAGTCCTGGAGCGTGTCGGCCGGGATCGCCTTGTGGTGGTCCTTGGCGTTGGTGTTGCCCTCGGAGACCATCCCCAGCCGGTCGAGCGGGTCCTCGATGTCGGTGCCGAGCCGCGAGAAGATCGTCGAGACCTTGTTGCTGCCGCCCTGCTTCTTCGACTCCCCGCGCACCGAGACGGGCACCGAGGCGACCAGTGAGGACTCCGGCAGCTCGCCGCGGTCCTCGAGGTAGCGGCGCAGGGCCCCACCGCAGACGGCGAGGACCACGTCGTTGACGGTCGCGCCCTCGACGGCGTTCTTGATCTCCTTGATCTTGTCCAGCGACACGTCCTCGACGGCGACGGTCCGGTGACCGGTGATCGTCCCGTTGAACGAGGTTCGCGGAGCACGGAGCGGTGCCGCCATCGCCGTACCGCTGCGGGCCCGGCCGATCGTCTTGGTCAGCACCCCGGCGGTGGGTCCGACCAGCTTGGCGACCGCGACCGGCTTGGCCAGGTTGGTCACCACTCCACGCGCGAGCAGCTCGGTGTCGGACGGCGTACGTCCCTCGAGAGCGTTCTTGGGCGGCGTCTCGATCGGCGGCGCGTCGGGCTCGAGGCTGCACAGGAACGAGATGGCGTTCGCGCCGGAGACGCCGTCGACGGTGCAGTGGTGCATCTTGGTGAACACCGCGACCTTGCCGGACTCGAGGCCCTCGATCACGACGAACTCCCACAGCGGGCGCGAGCGGTCCAGCGGGATGCCGGCCACGTGCCCCATCAGGTCGGCGAGCTCGCGGTCACCTCCGGGCGACGGCAGCGCCATCCGGTGCACGTGCCGGTCGATGTCGAAGTCGTCGTCGTTGACCCACACCGGGTGGTCGATCCCGAGCGGCACCTGCTTGAGCTTGCGGTGGAACATCGGGACGCCGTCGATGCGCCGCTCCAGCTCGTCCTTGAACTCCGCGAAGTCGTAGCCGCCGGGCATGGTCGCCGGGTCGAGCACGATGAGTCCGCAGACGTGCAGCAGCTGTGAGGAGGTCTCGAGGTAGAGGAAGCTCGCGTCGAGACCGCTGAGGCGATCCATGGGCGGATTCTAGACTGGATCTTGAAACACGTTCTAGTTTTTCCGAGGTCACCCTTCTCACACCGAATCGCCCGCATTCGCCCCGTAACCTTGCCGACCATGGGATACCTCCGTCGCCAGCTCGTGACTGCTGCCCTCACGGCCAACGCCCTGCGCCCGGTCGGCGGCCAGTACGCCTCGATCCCCGCCTTCTTCGCCGGCTGGCTGGCCAGCGAGCTCGCCCCGCAGCTGCTGGCCGCGAGCGCGGTGGACACCGCGGCCGAGCTGACCGTACGTCGCTCCAGGACCGGTCACCCCGACCGCACCGGACTCCTGCTCGCGGGCGCCACCGCCGCGGGGCTCGGCTACCTGATCGTCAACGCCAGCCGCGCAGCGACGCACGTCGAGACCACCCTGCGCGACGGGCTCGGCTCGGACTACCTCGAGGACCTCGAGGAGGCGCCCTCCACCGAGGACCTCAAGACGCCCCTGCGTGAGCTCGCCCGGCCGTTCAAGATGACCAAGCCCGATGTCGAGGTCATCCGCGACATCAACTACACCGAGGGTGGCAAGCGCGCCCGGCTCGACATCTACCGCCCCCGCGACGTCGACCTGGAGAACGCGCCGGTGCTCGTCCAGGTCCACGGCGGCGGCTGGACGATCGGCACCAAGGAGCAGCAGGGCCTGCTGCTGATGAACCGGATGGCCAGGCGCGGCTGGGTGTGCGTGGCGATGAACTACCGGCTCGCGCCCAAGCACCCCTTCCCCGCGCAGATCATCGACGTGAAGAAGGCGATCGCCTGGACGCGGGCCAACATCGCCTCCTACGGCGGCGACCCGTCGTACCTCGTGGTCACCGGCGGCTCGGCCGGCGGACACCTCTCCGCCCTCGCCGCGCTGACCCCCGGCGAGCCGGAGTACCAGCCGGGCTTCGAGCAGGCCGACACCAGCGTCGCCGGGTGCGTGCCGTTCTACGGCGTCTACGACATGGCCGGGCTGACCGGCACGAAGTCCGCGGTGGGGCTGCGCGACTACTTCCTCGGCCCGCGCGTGTTCAAGAAGGACCCGGCCCGCCACCTCGACGACTTCGTCAAGGCCTCCCCGCTCGCGCACGTCTCCCCCGACGCCCCCGACTTCTTCGTCCTCCACGGCGCCAACGACTCCCTGGTCCACGTCGGCCAGGCGCGTGAGTTCGTGGACGCGCTCAAGGCGGAGTCCAAGGCGACGGTGACCTACGCGGAGTTCCCCGGCACCCAGCACGCCTTCGAGGTGTTCGGGTCCATCCGCAGCCACCACGTGATCCGGGCCGTCGAACGCTGGCTGCTCCACCACCGCGCGCGCTGGACGTCCGAAAACGACGACGTGGAGGCGGCCAGCAGCGCATCCTGAGCGCCTGGCTCCTCGACCGCTGCGCGTCCTCACACAGGAGACTGCCTCTTCACACACCGCGTCTCGTGTGTGGAGAGGCAGTTCGGGTTCATCACCTGGGAAACCGGCACCCGCTCAGCCGCGCGGAAGCCCCAGGATCCGCTCGCCGGCGACGTTGCGGAGCACCTGGGTGGTGCCGCCGGCGATCGAGAGGCAGCGGGTCATCAGCTGCTCGTGGAGCGCGGCACGGGCGAGGTCGTCGTCGGTGAAGACCCGGGAGCCGAGCATCTCGACGACGAGCTCGGCGGAGTCCTGGCGGCTGCGTACGCCGACCAGCTTGGCCACGCTCGACTCGGGGCCGGGTCCCTGTCCCGACAGGGAGCGCAGGGTCGCGCGCGTGGCCAGCAGCCGCACCACGGTCGCCCAGGCGACGGCACGGCCGACCGGCACCCGGTCCTCGGAGGGGGCGCCGTCGAGCAGGCGCACCGCCCGCTCGGGTGAGTCGCCGAGGTGCGAGCCCGCCATCGCCACGCGCTCGTTGGAGAGCGTCGTGCGGGCCAGCTTCCAGCCGCCGTCGACCTCGCCGACCACGCAGTCGTCGGGCACGAACACGCCGTCGAGGAAGACCTCGTTGAACATCGCCTCGCCGGTGAGCTCGCGCAGCGGGCGGACCTCGAGGCCCTCGCTGCGCATGTCGACGAGGAAGTAGGTGATGCCGGCGTGCGGCTTGGCGTCGGGGTCGGTCCGCGCCAGGCAGATGCCCCAGTCGGCCTCGTGCGCCAGCGAGGTCCACACCTTCTGGCCGGTCAGCCGCCAGCCGCCTTCGTCGCGCACGGCCTTGGTGCGCAGCGAAGCCAGGTCGGAGCCCGCTCCGGGCTCGCTGAACAGCTGGCACCAGGTGAGCTCGCCGCGCAGGGTCGGGCCGACGAAACGCTCGCGCTGCTCGTCGCTGCCGTGCGCGATGACGGTCGGCGCGGCCCAGGCGCCGATCTTCAGGTCGGGTCGCTCCACCCCCGCGCGCTCGAGCTCCTCGTCGATGACGAGCTGGTGGACCGGGTCGGCACCGAGGCCGTGGGGTGCGGGCCAGTGCGGGGTCAGGAAGCCGGTCTCGGCCAGCGCCTCGCGCCGGTCGTCCTCCGGCAGGCCGGCGATCCGCTCGGCCTGCTCGCGCACCTCGGCTCGGGCCGCGTCCTCAGCCTCGTCGAGATCGATGTGCACGTGCCGGCGTATGTCGGCGGCGGCGAGCTCGGCCAGCCGGGCGGCGTACGAGCCGGACGAGCCGACCAGGCTGCGCAGCGCGATCGCCCGGCGCAGGTAGAGCTGGGAGTCGTGCTCGAAGGTGAAGCCGATGCCGCCCAGGACCTGGATGCAGTCCTTGGCGACCGAGACCGCACCGTCGAAGCAGACGACGCCGGCAACGAGCGCGGCGAACTCGCTCTGCTGCTCCTCGTCGGTGACCGCCGAGGCGGCGTCCCAGGCAGCGGCCGTGACCGACTCGCTGGTCTCGAGCATCTGGGCGCAGAGGTGCTTGATCGACTGGAA
Organism: uncultured Actinomycetota bacterium; assembly: GCA_963722835.1. Classification (GTDB taxonomy): domain Bacteria; phylum Actinomycetota; class Actinomycetes; order Propionibacteriales; family Nocardioidaceae; genus Marmoricola. The sequence goes on along the minus strand of CAVROK010000009.1, from coordinate 29,203 downwards.
GGCGCCGATCTTCTTGCCGAACTGCTCACGCACGCCGGCGTACTCGACCGCCGTGTCCAGGCACCACCGGGCGACACCGGAGGCCTCGGCCGCCGCGAGGATCGTGACGAGCAGGCGCAGCCGGTCGGCCGTCACGTCGGTGATGACGGTGCCGTCTGCCGTGGACAGGTCACCCAGGGCAGTGCGTCGAGTCAGGTCGGGGCTCGCCCCCGGCGACAGCTCGACGCCGGACAGGGGTACCCGGAGCACGTTGTCACCACGCACGACCAGCGCCTCGTTCGCACCGGGCGCGTCGTGGACCACCGTGGCCGTCCAGTGACAGGGCGACCGGGCCAGTCAGAGTCGGGAAGCACGTACGGACGCGACCGCCGAACCCAGCAGCGGGCCGGGCAGCAGCGCCGTGGCGCAGGCCTCGACGGCGACCGCGAGGTCGGTCAGCGAACCGCCGTCGGCTGATGATCGACAGCAGACCCATCTCGTCGACGGCCGAGCTGATCTCCGCGAACGACGCGTCGGGCTCGTCCTCGGCCTTGCGCGCGGCCTCGATCCCGCCGAGCGAGGCCGCCCACTTGCCGAAGGCGTCCGCGAGCTCGACGTGGTCGTCGCTGATCCCGATCGGCACTTGGCGGCCTCCTTGTCACTGGCTGAGCTTGTCGAAACCGAACGAACCAAAAACTCGGGTTGAGCCTGTCAACTGAACGTGTTCCAATCATGCCATGGTTTCGACGCTCAACCGGCCGTGAGTGACGACGTCCACGAGATCCCGCCGACCTGCTGGCGCACGCCCGGGCGGCCAAGGGGTTCATGCCGGAGGACGAGGGCGCCTTCCTGCACGCCACCGCGCTCGCCCACCTCGGCGCCGGGCCGGGTCTCGAGGTCGGCAGCTACTGCGGCAAGTCCGCGATCTGGCTCGGCGCCGCCGCGCGATCCAGGAAGAGCACCCTGTTCACCGTGGACCACCACCGCGGGTCGGAGGAGAACCAGGCCGGCTGGGAGCACCACGACGAGAGCCTCGTCGACGACGAGTTCGGGCTGATGGACACGCTCCCGGTGTTCCGCCGGACGATCGCCCGCGCCGGGCTCGAGGACGAGGTGGTGGCCATCGTGGGACGGTCGACCACCGTCGCCGCGCACTGGCGGACGCCGATCGCGCTGCTGTTCATCGACGGCGGGCACGCGGAGGTGCACGCGCAGAACGACTACTCCGGCTGGGCCCGGTGGGTGCAGCCTGGCGGCGCGCTGGTCATCCACGACGTGTTCGAACGACCCGAGGACGGCGGCCAGGCTCCGTTCCACGTCTGGCAGCGCGCGGTCGAGGGCGGCGCGTTCACGCCGGCCGGAACCGTCGGGTCGATGCGGGTGCTGACGCGGAGCTCAGGCGCGCCCGGAGAAGACGTCGGCTGACGCGTCGTCGGGGCAGCCGCACTCGAGCGCGATCTCGCGGAAGTGCTGGGCCAGCGTCTCGCCCCGCATGATCCCGGAGGCGGGCGTGGTGCGGGAGAGCTCGTCGGCGGCCAGGATCACGGCAGCAGCGGTGTAGGTCGTCTGCTCGTGGGGCCAGAAGACGAACTCCGGATGCACCGAGCCGGTCCAGTAGCTGCCGTTCTCGTGCCGCAGGTGCTGCATGTCGGCGTACAGCCGGAGCGCCCGCTCGTGGTCGCCGAGGCAGTCCAGCGCCATCACCAGCTCGCACGTCTCGGCGCCGGTCACCCACGGGTTGGTGTCGACGCAGCGGATGCCGAGGTCCGGCACCACGAAGTCGTCCCAGCGCGAGGCCAGCAGGTCGAGTCCGGCCTGCCCGCGGACGGCCCCGCCGAGCACCGGGTAGTACCAGTCCATCGAGAACGTCGACTTGTCCAGGAACACGTCGCGGTGCTCGCGCAGCGCGTGGCCGAGCCGGCCGCCGGCGAGCTCCCACTCGGGCTGCGGCTCGTCCATCAGGTCGGCGAGCGCCACCCCGGCGCGCAGCGACTGGTAGATGCTCGACGAGCCGGCGAGCAGGGCGTCGCGGTTGACCCGCGCCGGCCCCTCGTCGTCCCACTCCTGCGACCACGCGATGCCACCGAAGGGCAGCTGCATCGCGACCACGAAGTCCAGCCCGCGGCGTACGACGGGCCACATCCGCTCGACGAAGGCCAGGTCGCGGCGCAGCGTCCAGTGGTGCCACACCCCCACCGCGAGGTACGCCGACATGTTGGTCTCGCCGCTCGCGTCCTCGACAGCGCCCGCGACCGTCTTCATCGCCCACGAGCCGTCGTGCCGCTGACGCATCCGGCACCAGTCGTACGCCGCCTCCGCGGCCGCCACCTCGCCGGCCACCATCAGCGCCATCGCCGCCTCGACGTGGTTCCAGACGTCGACGTGCTCGCCGACCGTCCAGGGGATGGCACCGTCCGCCTCCTGCATCGCGACGATGGACGCCGCGGTCTCGGCCACCTGCGCGCTGGTGAGCACGCCGGGAACCGACGGGATCGGGTGCGGTCCGATCACAGGACAGACGTCTCCGGCTTGCGCAGGTAGAGCACCATGCTCTTGCCGATCACCGGGTTGAGCGCCTTCTCCGCACCGCGGGTCAGCGTGCTCCAGCCACGGGTGCGCATGATGTCCCACACCAGCACCTGGTGGTAGGCCTTCACGACCGGATGGTCGTCGTTGGTGACGCCGACCGCGCACTTGATCCACCAGTACGGCGTGTGCAGGCCGTGCGCGTGGTCCTTGCCCTCGAAGACCATCCCGGCGTTGACGAGCTTGCCGATCAGCTCCTTGTCGGAGTAGATCCGGATGTGTCCGCCGGGCACGTTGTGGTAGTCGTCGGAGAGCTTCCAGCAGACCATCTCCGGCAGCCAGCGCGGCACGGTCACGGCCATCGTCCCGCCCGGCCGCAGCACGCGGACCAGCTCGTTGATCGCCTGGATGTCCGCCGGGATGTGCTCGAGCACCTCGGAGGCCACCACCCGGTCGAACTCGCCGTCCGCGAACGGCAGCGACAGCGCGTCGCCCTCCTTGATGTCGGCCTCGGCGCCCTCGGGCACCTCGCCGGCCTCCTTCATCGCGCCGAACAGCTCCAGCACCCCGGCCAGCTCGTCGGCGTCCTGGTCGAAGGCGATCACGTCGGCCCCGCGGCGGTACATCTCGAAGGCGTGCCGTCCGGCGCCGCAGCCCATGTCGATGACGCGGTCACCGGGCCGGAGGCCCAGCCGCTCGAAGTCAACGGTCAGCATGCGTCTCTCCCTGTTCTCCCTCGCGGGTCGAGCTGTTCCCCTCGTGGGTCGAGCCTGTCGAAACCGCTCGCTCGTACGCCGCTGCGGTGGCCGCGGCGACGGCTCGCCAGCTGAACCGCTCCAGCACCCGGGCGCGACCGGCGCGGCCCATCCGCTCGCGGCGGGCGGGGTCGTCCAGCAGCGCGGCGATCGCCTTCTCCAGCTCGCCGACGTCACCCGGCGCGACCAGGTCGGCGCACTCACCGTCGGGGCCGACGACCTCGGGGATGGCACCGGCACGGCTGACCACCAACGGGGTCTCGCAGGCCATCAGCTCGGCCGTGGGCAGCGAGAAGCCCTCGTAGAGCGACGGGACGCAGGCGACCTCGGCCGATCCCATCACCTCGACCAGCTCGGCGTCGCTGATGCCGTTGACGAAGCTGACGTGCTCGGTGATGCCGAGCTCGTCGATCAGCCGCTCGGTGCGCCCTCCCGGGTCGGGCGGGTGACCAGCAGCAGGGAGACATCTCGCTCGGTGCGCAGCTTGGCGAACGCCTCCAGCAGCGTCGCGATGCCCTTCATCGGTGCGTCGGCGCTCGCCATGGCGACGATGCGACCGGGCACGCGCGGTGTCGACGGCGGCCTGAAGACGTCGTCCACCCCGAGCGGGATCACCTCGATGTCGGAGTCCTCGACACCGAAGTCGCTGACGATGCCGCGGCGGCTGGACTCCGAGACGGTGATCACCTGGCCGACCTGGCGGGCCACCTGCTTCTGCATCCGCAGGAAGCCGTACCAGCGGCGCAGGCTGAGCTTCTTGCGCCAGGTCGGAGCCGTGGCGATGTCGATGCGCCGGTCGAAGGTGATCGGGTGGTGGATGGTCGCGACCAGCGGCAGGCCCATCCGCGCGATGTCGAGCATCCCGCGGCCGAGCACCTGGTTGTCGTGCACGACGTCGAAGTCGCCGCGGCGTACCTTCAGCAGCCGCGCCGCGCGCTTGCTGAACGTCTTGGGCTCCGGGAAGCCCGCGGTGCACATCGTCAGGAACTCCTCGACGTCGATCAGGTCGCGGAACTCCCGGGGCTTCGGCACCCGGAACGGGTCGGGCTCGCGGTAGAGGTCGAGGCTGGGCACCTTGGTCAGGCGTACGCCGGCGTCGAGCTCCGGGTAGGGCTGTCCGGAGAAGACTTCGACGGTGTGTCCGAGTTCGACGAGCTCACGGCTGAGATGACGGATGTAGACGCCCTGACCGCCACAGTGTGGCTTGCTGCGGTAGGACAAGAGTGCGATGCGCAAGTGGCGCCTTCCCGGAGGTCCGGATTGTCCTGTGAGGACCGGTGTGGGACCGCCATGTGCGAACTGGAACGTGTTTCTATTATGCCGGACCTGACTGCTAACCTCGGAGTGGGTCCGCAGACACAGTCTGCGGGGGAGGCTCAAAAGAAATCACGTCCGGGAGGTTGAGATCTTGGCCACCGTGAGCTCCTTGACCCATGACGACCTGGGCTCGGCCGCACAGCGGGATCGTCGTCGACGCATCCTCGACGCGACCACCGCCCTGGCCACCAAGGGCGGCTTCGACGCCGTGCAGATGCGCGCCGTCGCGGAGCAGGCCGACGTCGCGCTCGGCACGCTCTACCGCTACTTCCCCTCCAAGATCCACCTGCTCGTCTCCGCCCTCGCGCGGCAGTTCGAGGACGTCGAGGCCACGCTGAGCCGTCGCGTGATCCCGGGTGACACCCCCGCCGACCGGGTGGAGTACGTCCTCACCCGCGCGACCCGCGGCCTCCAGCGCGACCCTCAGCTCACCGAGGCCCTCACCCGCGCGTTCATGTTCGCCGACTCCAGCGTCGCCAGCGAGATCCACGTCGTCGGCCTCAAGCTCACCTCGATGCTCAACCGCGCCCTCCAGGGCGACCAGTTCGTCGAGGGCCAGGAGCCGACCGAGGAGGAGATCGCCGTCGCCCGCGTGATCAGCGACGTGTGGCTCGCCGCCCTCGTCTCCTGGGTCACCGGCCGGCTCAGCGCCGAAGAGGTCTCCGAGCACCTCTCGACGGCCGTGCGGCTCATCCTGCGCTAGGAGCTCACCCACCGAAGGCGTGGGTGGCGGTCGCTCCCCCGTCGATGGCGAGCTCTGCTCCGGTGACGAAGCTGGACTCGTCGCTGGCGAGGTAGACGTAGGCCGGGGCGATGTCGACGGGGTGGCCGACGCGCTTGAGGGCGACCTTGCTGGCGCCGTACTCCATCGCGGCGTCGCCCCCGTGGATGCGGGTCATGCCGGTGTCGATCATGCCGGGGTGCACCGAGTTCACCCGGATCCCCTTCGGGCCGAGCTCCATCGCGGCGGACTTGGTCATGCCGCGGATGGCGAACTTGGTGGCGGCGTACGCCGTGCAGAACGCCATCCCGCCCAGGCCCTCGATCGAGGAGGCGTTGACGATCGAGCCGCCGCCGTTCTTGCGCATGGTGCGGGCGACGGACTTCATGCCGAGGAAGCAGCCGACCTGGTTGATGTTGACCAGGAGCATGAACTCCTCGAGCTCCATCTTCTCGACCTCGGCGAAGCGCAGGATGCCCGCGTTGTTGACCAGCACGTTGACGGGCCCGAAGCGCTCGTTGGCGTCCTCGACGAGCGCCTGCCAGGACGCCTCGTCACTCACGTCGTGGCGGCGGAAGTACGCCGAGTCGGGGTGCTTCTCGTTGAGCTCCTCGGCGAGCGCCTGGCCGGTCTCCTCGGCCACGTCGGCGATGACGACCTGGGCGCCCTCCTCGACGAAGGCGCGGGCGATCGCCTCGCCCTGCCCCTGCGCCGCTCCGGTGATGATGGCGCGCTTGCCCACGAGTCTGTTCATGACGGGTCCTTCGAGATGGTCTTCGGCTGGAGCTGCATCACCGCGTCGGCGGCGAAGCCGACCGCGGGGTCGCGGTCGGCGAAGTAGTTCCCGAGGCTCTGGTCGAGGCTGGCCGGGTCCCAGAGATCTCCGGCTGTGTCGAACCGCTGCTCGACGACGGGCGCGGCGAGCAGGGCGACCATGCCGCCGTACACGACGAAGACCTGGCCGGTGATGCGCGCGGCCGCGGGCGACGCGAGGTAGGCGACGAGCGGCGCGACGTGGTCGGGCGAGTAGGGGTCGACCGCCTGGCCGGACTCGTCCTCGCCGAACACGTCCGCGGTCATCGCGGTGCGCGCGCGGGGGCAGATCGTGTTGGCGCGCACGCCGACGCGCGACAGGCCCCGGGCGGTCGACAGGGTCAGCGCGGTGATGCCGGCCTTGGCCGCCGCGTAGTTCGGCTGGCCCGGTGAACCGCCGAGGAAGGCCTCGGAGGCGGTGTTCACCACGGAGGCGTCGACCGGCTCGCCCGTCTCCTTGTAGCGCCCGCGCCAGTAGGCCGCCGCGTTGCGCGAGAGCAGGAAGTGCCCACGCAGGTGCACCTTGAGGACGAGGTCGAAGTCCTCGTCGGTCATGTTGAACAGCATCTTGTCGCGCGTGATGCCGGCGTTGTTCACGACGATGTCGAGTCCGCCGAGCTTCTCGGTGGCTGCCTGGAGCATCGCGTCGGCGGTGCTCCGCTCCCCCACGTCGCCGGCGACCACGAGGGCCTCGACGCCGTGGGAACGGACCTCCTCGGCCGCCTCCTCGGCGGCACCGGGGAGGTCGTTGAGGACGACGTTGGCGCCGGCCCGTGCCAGTGCGAGAGCCTCGGCGCGGCCGAGCCCGGCGCCGGCGCCGGTGACGACGGCGACGCGGCCGTCGAGCGAGGTCGGATCAGGGTTTTCGGGCATGGTGTGACAGGACTCCTGGCGTGGTGGGCGACGGTCGGGTGGGCGGAGGTGTGCTCAGGCGTCGACGATGCTGAGCGCCGACTTGGGGCACGAGGCGACGGCCTGCTCGACCACCGCCAGGTCGTCGTCGCTGACGTTCTCCTCGAGCACCTGCAGGTAGTCGTCGTCGTCGATCTCGAAGTGGCTGGGGGCGAGTGCCTCGCACATGGCGTTGGACTCGCACAGGTCGAAGTCGACCTTGATCTTCTTCATGCTGCCTCCGTTGGTTTCGTCATGTCAGCCTGCGTTCGAGCCGGGAGGACCTGCCATCTTGCTGTGGTCCCAGCTGGCGACCTTGACCGGCTCGACCACGATGCCGACCCGCTTGCGGGCCTGCTTGTCGACGATCTCGTCGCCGAAGTCACCGAGGTCACGGTGCTCACCAGGTTGGGCACCCGCCATCCGCTGGGCCACCCGGGAGCCGAGGGCGCGGATGTCGTCGTACTCCTCGATCAGGCGCGCCTTGCCCTGGATGCTGACGCCGCGCAGCTCGAAGTAGTCCTCGCCGTCCTCGACCAGGCAGGTGATCCGCGGGTCGCGGCGCAGGTTGACGACCTTCTGGGACCGGCCGTAGGTCCAGAACGCGAGCATGCCGTCCTCGACGACGTAGAACAGCGTCGTCAGGTGCGGGGTGCCGTCGGGACCGATGGTGGCGATCTGGACCTTCATGTTGTCGAGGAGGAACTGCTGGATCTCCTCCTCGCTCAGCTGCACCGCGCTGCGACCGGATGCCATCGGCTACGACCCGTCGCTCGAGTGGCCGGGGAACACGTGGGCGTCCGGGTCGATGAGGACCGCCGAGTTGTTCACGGCGGTCGCGACCTCGCCGAAGCCGACGGCGATCAGGCGCACCTTGCCGTCGTACTCGGTGATGTCGCCGGCCGCGAAGATCCGCGGCACGTTGGTGCGCATCGCGGTGTCCACCTTGATGTGCCGCTTGTCGAACTCCATGCCCCACTCCTGCATCGCGCTCAGGTCGGCCACGAAACCGAGGGCGGCCACCACGGCCTGGGCGGGGCGGGTGAGGACCTCGCCGTCGTTGGTGGTGATCTCGACGCTCTCGACGTGGTGCTCGCCCTGCAGCGCGGTCACCTGCGCCTTGGTGATGATCTCGGTGGCTGCCGGCGTGCACCGCGTCGACGGTCGCCTGGTGGGCGCGGAACTTGTCGCGGCGGTGCACGAGCGTGATCGACTTCGCGATCGGCTCGAGGCTGTGCGCCCAGTCGAAGGCGCTGTCGCCGCCGCCGACGATGACGACGTCGCGGCCGGCGTACTCGGCGAACGAGGGCACGAAGAAGACCAGACCGCGGTCCTCCCAGCCGTCACCCGCGGGCAGCGGACGTGGGGTGAACTTGCCGATGCCGGCGGTGACGATGACGACCTTGGCGTTGACGGTCGTGCCGTCGTCGAGCTCCATCCGCACGCCCTCGTCGTGGGACTTCAGTGCGGTGGCGGTGCGGTCGAGCAGGTACGTCGGCTTCGCGCTCGCCGCCTGCTTGACCAGCTCCTCGACCAGCTCGCGACCCTTGATCGTCGGGAAGCCCGCGACGTCGAGGATCACCTTCTCGGGGTAGAGGGCGGAGACCTGCCCGCCCAGCTCGGGGAGCGAGTCGACCACGGTGACGCTCATCCCGCGGAACCCCGCGTAGTAGGCCCCGAACAGCCCGGCCGGGCCGGCACCCACGATGAGCAGGTCGGTCTCCAGTTCGGACGAGGACGCCGGATTGCTCAACGCTCACCCTTTCGTGCACAGAACTGGAACGTGTTCTAATTTATCAGAAGGGCTTCAACTTCGATATCCGCCAGTCTCCACCATCGGTGCGGGTCAGCGTCACCAGCACCCGGCTGCTGTCGATCCGCTGGTTGCCGGCGCCCTTGGCGGTGGTGGCCTGGTTGATGAACACGAGCGCCACGACCTTGTTCTCGGTCGCGGAGACGATCGAGGTGGCGGCCGCCTCGGCGGTCAGCTTCACCTGGTTCTTGACCGTCTGGGCCTTCACGCCCTCCATGGTCTTGGCGTACTCGCTGCGGAAGCTCGGCGCCAGCACCTTCTCCGAGGCCGCGATGTCCTCGTCGAGGGTCTTCCAGTCGTAGGAGAGCACCTTCTGCGTCAGCTGGGCAGCCGCCTGCATGCCCTGCGTCACGGGCCGTCGACGGAGGTGATCGCGCCCGTCGGGGGCAGCCCCGTCGTCGGGGTTCTCGCTGCGGTACCAGGCGAAGCCGGTCACCGCGGCCAGCACGAGGCAGAGGACGACCAGGCCGATCGAGCAGCCGGAAGCTGGCCAGGAACGGCACCGCTGTGCGCGCCGGCTCGGGCTCCGCGTCCGGGACGGCTCGTCGTCGTCGGGCGGCGAGTCGTCCTCCTTCGTCCAGCGACACCGGCTCGGGAGCGGGCGGCGGAGGCGGCGGCGGTCGTCAGCAGGCGCGGGAGGTGGCGGTGCGGGCGCGTCGGCGAGGTCGCTCTGGCAGTAGCGGCACTTCACGGCCGCGGCCTTGATGACCTCGGCGCAGTAGGGGCAGACCTTCTCGTCGGGCTGGAGTGGCGGTCATGTCAGTTCAGGATCTGGAGGTCGGAGGTGAGCCACTTGTCCTTCTCGCGCACCATGGTCAGGCGGAAACGGTAGGTGCGCGGCTGGGCCTTGCCCTTGGTGGTCTTGTTCGTCACCGCGCCGTCGGCCGCGACGAAGACGACTGCGGTGTCGTCGTCGATGTCACCGATGCCGATCTCCTTCACCTCTCCGGTGGCCACCGACTCGCCCTGCTGCGCGGTGGTCTTGAGGGTGTCCTTGGCCCGCTCGTACTGCGTCCTTGAAGTTCCCGGTGGCCCCGGCGAGGACCTTCGTCGATCAACGGGTCCATGTTCCGTGTAGTCGACGGTCAGGAAGGCCAGCGTCTCGTCGCGGGCGGCCTTGGTGACCTCGTCGTACTGGCTGCGACAGCTTCTCGGCGCGGGAGTCTCCCGGCGCGGCTGCGGCGCCGCGGGTGAACAGCAGGACGGAGGCGACCACGAGGAGGAGGGCGACCAGCATCAGGGCGATGTTCGCCCATCGCCACGACGTACCTGCTGGTCCTGCTTCGAGGGCAGGATCAGTCATCGGCCGTCACCGGTCCCGTCAGCATCCACTTCCACGCGTCCTCACCGAACACCGTGTGCAGTCCTCCTCCGTTGCCGACGACCAGCGACTGTCCGTTGCCGGTGTCGACAGCTCCCGTTCTCGCATCGTACGTGGAGACACGATAGGCCCGGCCGGTCGACGCGGTGGACCCGGACTTCGGCGCGTTGTTGAAGCCGCGCATGCTCAGCGGCGGGCCGGACCGGCACTGCGCCGGGTAGATCGCGGCGTCGGTCGTGTCGGTGGCCGGGCGCCACTGCGACGGCGGCTTGTAGCCCTTCGTGCACGGGGGCACGTTGTTGTTGAACTGCAGGTTGATGTGGCCGTAGCCGTCACCCGGCGTTCCGGTGAAGCCCGCGGCGATCACGTGCGGGAAGACCACCAGCATCTGCTCGAGGGCGGGCAGGTTGGCGGTCAGGACCTGGTTGGTGGTGACCAGGTTGGACAGGAAGACCGGCAGGGTCGGCTCCAGGCCCTTCAGCAGGGAGTTGACCTCGCGGACCGCCGGCGCACCGCCCTGGAGGATCGTGCGGAGGTCCTGGTCCGAGGTGCGCAGCGTCCCGGTGAGGTCGGCCAGGTCGCGGGCGAAGCTGCGGATGTCCTTCTCGTGGTCGGCCTGCGTCTGCAGCACGGTGCGGCCGGTGTTGAGCAGGCTGATCGTGCCGTCGGTGTTCGCGGCCGCCTCGTCGACGAACTGGGTGCCGGAGTCGACCATCCGCTGGAGGGAGTTGGCCGTGCCGCGGAACATCGTGCCGGCCTCGCCGACCACCGTGGACAGCTCGGCGCCGTCGAGCGATCCGACCAGCGAGTCCATCTGCGTCAGCAGCAGCTCCTCGCTGGTGGGGAGGCTGTCCTCGTCGCCGTGGATGGTGTCACCGTTCTTGGCGTACGGCGGGTCGTCGTCGGCCGGCTCGAAGTCGAGGTACTGCTCACCGACCGCCGAGAGGTTGTGCACGTACATCTTCGAGTCGAGCGGGATCTTGGTGCCCTCGTTGAGGGCGAGGCGGACCAGGAGCCCGTCGCGCGTGCACGTCCATCGCGGAGACCTTGCCGACCTTGACGCCGCGGTAGGTGACCTCGCTGCCGGTGAACAGGCCACCCGAGGTGGGCAGGGTCGCCTTGATGCTGAGGCCGCGCCCGAGCAACCGGTCGGTCAGACCGAGGAAGCTGCCGGCCACGTAGACGATGCCGACGGCGCTCAGCACGAGGAACGCGATCAGTCGGACCTTCACACCGCGGGTCATCCGCCACCGCCTCCCCCGAGGCCGAGCAGCCCGCCGAGTCCGCCGCCACCGGAGGAGCCCGAGGAGCCGGAGGTGCGCGCGGGCCACCCGTCAGGCCGAGGTCCGGGATCGTCAGCGGCGCCTGCTGCTCGGCGGCGCTGCCGGGCGGGCACAGGACCTCCACGATCGGGGCGTCCACGAGTGCGCAGACCGTCGCCTTCAGCGACCGGCGAGAGCGCCTCACAGGCCGGAGCCAGCGGCAGCGCGCTGCACAGGTTGATGATGTTCGGCAGGTTCTGGTCCGGCGACTTGATGATCGCGTTGAGGTCGATGTCCATGTGGAACAGCGCGTTGGCGTAGTCGCCGCGGACGATGTTGCCCGCCTCGCTGGGGAACGGGAAGCTCGCCAGCATCGACAGGCCGCTCGCCAGGGTGTCGCCGGCGTCGCCGAGCTTGGTGAGTGTCGGCTGCAGGTGACGCAGCGAGGCGACGATGTTGTCGGTGCTCGCGTTCAGCACCCGGGTGCCCACGACGCCCAGCTTGTCGAGCTGGCGCAGCATGGTCATCAGGGACTTGTGCTGGCGGTTGAGGACCTGCAGCGCCGGACCCATGCTGTCGATGGCCTCGCCGATGACGTCCTTCTCCTTGACGAGGGTCGAGGAGAGCCGGTCGATCGACTCCATCGCGGCGATGATGTCGCCCTTCTGCTCGTTGAGGCCGCCGATCATCTGGTCGAGGTTGCCCAGCAGGTGCCGGGCCCGGTCCTGGCGACCGTTCATCATGTTGTTCAGCTCGTGGCTGATCGTCTTGAGCTGACCCACGCCGCCGCCGGACAGGAGCATCGAGAGGGCGCCGAGGACCTCCTCGACCTCCGGGTTGCGGCTGGTCTGCGACAGCGGGATCTTGTCGCCGTCGGAGAGCCGCTCGGTGCTCGCCGTACCCGCGGGCGGCTCGACCAGGGCGAGGTACTTCTCCCCGAGCAGGCTGGTCTGGCGCACGTCGATCTGGACGTTCTCCGGCAGGTCGATGTCCTTGCGCACGACGAACTTCACCCTGGCGTGCCAACCGACCCGCTCCACGTCGGTCACCTGGCCGACGGGGACGTCGTTGGCGAACACCGCGGTGCGGGGCACCACGTTGAGCGCGTCGGCGAAGTCGGCCGTCACCGCGTAGGCGTCGTCGGGGTCGACCTTGTCGCCGGGCAGGGGCAGGTCGTAGGCGCCGTCGAACTTGCAGCCGGTCGCGACCAGGGCGGTGACGAGCAGCAGCACCACGGCCGCGACGGGCCGGCGCACGAGTCCGAGGCGGGTTCGGGTCATGACCTGTTCCCCGCCTTCAGTGAGTTGAGCAGGCCCTCGAGCGTGGTGATCGGCGCGGTTCCGCCGAGCTTCAGCTGGGCCGGCTGGCTCTGGTTCTGCGAGGGGTCGGCCCCGATCTGCGTCCGAGAACGGCGCGGTGATCGTCTTGAGCAGGGCGCACGCCTGGTCGCCCGAGTCGCCGGGGAACTTCCCGGCGTTGTAGATGATGTCGCACAGCATGTTGCCGAGGTTGGCGCCGTTGGGTCCGACCTGGATGCGGGAACCGATGGACTTCGACTTGTTGTCGAAGGCGATGGTCAGGTTGTCCAGGCCGAGGGCACCGATGCGCGCCAGGGTGTTGAGGTCGTCCTGGTGGCGGGCCAGCACACCGACGAGCCGGCTCAGCTGACGGACGTCCTTCTGCACCATGTCCTTGTTGTCGCGCACGAAGGTCCGGACCGTGCCGACCGCACGGGCCAGCGCGTTCAGCGCCTGCCCGAGCTGGTCACGGTCGTCGGCGAGCTGGCTCGACACCGACGTCAGGTCGGACATGAACCCGTCCACGAAGCGGTCGTTGGCGGCCAGGGTCTCGGTCAGCTTCGACATGTTCTCGACCGAGTCGAAGAGCGGACCGCTGTTGTCGCCGAAGGTCTGGACGGCCTGCGACAGGTTGAGCAGGGTCTCGTTGCCGAGCTTGCCGTTGCCGCGCAGCGCCTTGGCGCCTGCCGAGAGCAGGGTGTTGAGGGAGCCGTCCTTGTTGGCGCCGTTGGGGCCGAGCGCCGGGGTCAGGTCGGAGAGGCTCCGGTAGATGCGGTCGAGCTCGACCGGCGTACCGGTGTCCGGCAGCTCGATCTTGGCGTTGTCCGCCATCACCGCTCCGCCGGTGTACGCCGGGGCGATCTGCACGAAGCGGTCGGCGGTCAGCGTCGGCGTGACGATGGCTGCCTTGGCGTCGGCCGGCAGCTTGTACTCCGAGTCGTACTCCATGCTCGACGCGGACCCGGTCGCCCTCGGGCACGACGGCCGTGACGGTGCCGATGTTGACGCCCATCACGCGCACTTCGGAGCCCTTGTAGAGGCTGACCGTGCGGTCGAAGTACGCCGTGACGCGCTGCGTGTCGTCGCCGCCCTGTGAGGACGACGAACGTCGCGGCCAGCAGCAGGACGGCCACGGTGATGGCGAGCAGCCTTGCCGGAGAGTCGGTTGATCATTCGGGTCGCACTCCCCGGCGTGAACTCGGGTGTCGCGATGCTGGCGAGGTTGGGGACGAACGCGTCGAACCACGGGCCGGTGCCGATGATGTTGATCAGGATCGAGGCGTAGGGGCCGAGGTTGGTCAGCGTGGTGTCGATCTGCTTCTCCCGTCCGCGGAGGAACTTCAGCGCGGTGTCGAGCTGCTTGAGCGCGTCGCCGATCTGGGCCTGGTTGTCGGTGGCGACGCCGCGCAGCTCGACCGCCAGCTTCTCGGCGTTGACCAGCAGGGAGTGGATGGCCTCGCGTCGGGAGATCAGCTCCTGGAAGACCAGCTCGCCCTGCTTCATCAGCGTCACCAGGTCGCCGCGGCGCTCCGCGAGCAGCTTGGTCACCCGGTCGGCCCGGCCGAGCAGCTGCTGGATCGACTCGTCGCGGCTGGCGATCGCCTGGGAGATGCGCGAGAGTCCGGTGAAGGTCGAGCTGATGTGCGGGCTGGCGGCGTTGATGGTGTCGCCCAGCGTGGTCAGCGCCTGGGAGAGCCGCGGGATGTTGATCTCCTCGGTCGTGGTGGTCAGCTCGCTCAGCGTGGCGACGATGTCGTAGCTGCCGTTGGTGCGGCTGACCGGGATGGTGTCACCGGCGTCCATCTTGCCGCTCCCCTTGGGGGTCAGCTCGAGGTACTTCTCCCCCAGCAGGTTGAGCACCTGCACCGACGCCTGGGTCTTCTCGCCCAGCGTCGGCGCCCTTGACGTCGATGTCGACGGTGACGTGGTCGCCACCGATCTTGATGCCGCTGACGCGACCGACCCGGATCCCGGCGACCTGCACCATGTTGCCCTTGTGCAGCCCGCTCGCGTCGGTGAGCTGCACGTGGTAGTCGGTGCCCTTGAAGCCGGGGAACTTCTGCAGGTTGAAGGCGGCCGCCATCACCACGAGCAGGACGACGAGGCTGATGGCGCCCAGCCGCAGGATCGAACCCTCACTGTGCCGCGCCATCAGGGATCACACCTCTTGGCGGTGCTGTAGAAGGAGAGGTTGTTGAGCTGCTGCCTGGATCGGCTTGACGAGCTGGTTCAGCTCGGCGGGCCCAGGTCGGGCAGGATGATCCGGCCGTCGAAGTCACACAGGTAGTACTGGTACCAGGACCCGTAGGTGCCGGTGCGGGTCTGGCGGGCGAGCATCACCGGCAGCCGGTTGAGCACCTCGTCGAGCGCGGCCTGGTTGCTCGGCTTGTTCAGGATCGTCATCACCCGTCGGAGCTGGGCGACGTCGGCCTTGAGGTAGGGCCGGCCCTGGGTGAGCAGGTTGCGCCACCTCGGCGGTGAGGCCGGAGAGGTTGGCGACGGAGGCGCCGATGGCCTTGCGGTCCGAGGCCAGGTTGCCCATCCAGTCCTTGAGCTCGACGACGAGGTTGCTGAGCTGGTCGTGCCGGTCGTCGACGGTCTGGAGCATCGCCGACAGGTTGTCGATCACCTGCCCGATCAGCTGGTCGCGGTCGGCCAGCGCGTTGGTGAGCGAGGCGGTGTTGCTCATCAGGCTGCCGATCGTGCCGCCCTCGCCCTGGAGCACCTTGACCAGGTTCAGCGAGAGCTGGTTGACCTCGCTCGGGGTCAGCGCCTGGAACAGCGGCTGGAAGCCGTTGAACAGCTCGGTGAGGTTCAGCGCGGGCGTCGTGCGCTCGACCGGGATGGTGGCGCCGTCCTCGAGCGCTGCGCGCCGGACTCGCCCTCCTCCAGCGCCATGTAGCGGTCACCGACGAGGTTGAGGAAGCGGATCGAGGCCCGGGTCGCGCTTGGTCAGCGGCACGTCCTTCTTGACGCTGAACGTGATCTCCGCCGAGTCGCGGTCCTTGATCTCCACGCCCTTGACCGAGCCGACGGTGACCCCGGCGACGCGCACGTCGTCGCCCTTCTGGATCAGGCTGGCCGAGGTGAACTCGGCCTTGTACGTCGTCTCGCTGCCGAAGGCGAAGGAGCCCATGATCGCGGTCAGGGTGCCGGTGACGATGACGCTGACCATGACGAAGATCCCGAGCTTGATCGCGGCCACGGTGGTCTTGGTGTTCCGTGAGGTGCGTCATTCGGGGTTGCCCCCGGTCGTCGAGTCGAGCTCGGTGCCGTTCCTGAAGTTGATCGGCGGCCGCAGCGGCACGCTTCGGGTAGGGCAGCCCCCAGCACTCGGGCCGGCCCCGCGCTCGCCGTACTCCGGGAGGTCGCGCTGGTCGTAGGGGCGCCGCTGGGTGGCGGCGAGCGTCATGCTCTGGCGGACCCGCGCCCCGGAGAAGATCTCGTTGAGCCGGCCGGCGTAGCGCGACGCGCCCTTGATCAGGCACGGGAACTCGGGCGAGTAGGTGTCCAGCAGGCTGCAGCAGCGGCCGGGAGACCGCGCGGCCGCACGGACGATGTTGGCCTCGTTGGTGGTCAGCACCCGGGTCGAGGTCTTGCCCAGCCCGGTGACGTCGTTGAAGAACGCCGCGCAGCTGCGTCTCCTTCGTCGGTCACGGTGTGCGCCGTGGTCGTCGCGTTGCGCAGCAGCCGGACCAGGTCGGGCGCGGCGAGGGCGTAGGTCCGGCTGACCTTGGCGAGCAGGACGAGGTCCTTCTGGAGCGTCGGCAGGTGGACGTTCATCGTGGTCAGGTAGTCGTCGAGCTTGACCATGGTCTCGCCGAGCTGGTCGCCGCGGCCGCGCAGCGCGGTGGCCAGCGCGTAGAGCGTCGAGCTCAGGTCGGCGGGGCGGATCGAGCGCAGCAGCGGGAACAGGTCGGCCAGGATCTTCTGCAGCTCGACGTTGGTGCGTCACCCGGTCGCGACGGGATCACGTCGCCGTCGCTGAGCGCCTTGTCCGAGGGATCGCTCGGGTCCACGATCGAGATGTACTTCTGGCCGAACAGCGTCGTCGGCAGGATCTCGACGGTGATGTTCTCGGGGATGTTCTTGGCCGACTTGGGCGAGAGCGCGACCTTGATGACGGCCTGCTTGCCGTCGTTGCCGATCTCGCGCACGTGGCCGACCAGGGCGCCGTGGCGGCGTACGTCGCCGAACTTGGCCAGCTGGAGCCCGGCGTCCTGCGCCTTGATCGTCACCATCGTCGGGTCGGTGAAGGTCTTGTTGTAGATCGCGATCGACAGGCCGATGAGCAGCGCCATCACCGTGAGGAACGCGACGCCCGCGCCGAAGAGCCGAGCGTGCTCGGCCTTCGTGTCGTGGGTGATGTTGACCAGCATCGCGCCGCCTACCCCGTGATCCGGACGGTGGTGGTGGATCCCCAGATCGCGAAGCTGAGGAAGAAGTCGGCCACGACGATCGTGACGATCGAGGTGCGGATCGCGCGGCCGACCGCCGTACCCACGCCGGCCGGGCCGCCCGAGGCGGTGTAGCCGTAGTAGCAGTGGATCAGGATGACCGCGACCGCCAGGAACATCAGCTTGAAGAACGACCAGAGCATGTCGATCGGTGGCAGGAACTGCAGGAAGTAGTGGTCGTAGGTGCCGGCCGACTGGCCGTATGGATGCGGGTGGCGTGCATCACCAGGGGCATGTAAGTGAGCGGAACGGGGTGGTAGATGAACGCTTCGTCGGCCTGGAGCTTGTCCCGCAGGATGACGATCGTCTGCTCGTAGAAGTTCTTGTGGAAGCGGCGGAGCTTACGGGTGAGTTCGATGTTGTGAACGGCGGCCAAGCCGATCAGGTGCTGATCCAGCCATTCCTTGAAGGTCCGTCTGTCGATCTGGAGATGAAGATAGCCCCAGAGTCCTGGGTCGGCATCCGTGTCGATATGGAGCGGGGCACCGAGGTCGGTGCTCCAGAGGGTGCCGTCTGACATGAGCGGTCTCTTTCGTCGGGGCGTGGGCAGTGGGGGTCTCAGGAGTAGCTCCAGCGGAAGGTGCTCATGACGGCGTCGAACAACTCCACGAGGGTGTCGTAGAAGGCGGGATCCGAGCCGGGCGCGATCAGGGCGCTGAAGGAGAAGGTGAGGTACTGGTCAGGCGTGCTGTCCGGGATCGGCACGAAGTACTCGACCCGGCGGTGAGCGACGTCGACGCCCTGGGCCGCGTCGGCGGGTACATCTCGCTCCGAGCGCAGGGCCGCGGTGTCGTCGAGCTCCCGCATCTCGGCTCCGGGGGTCTCGGAGGCGAGCGCGGCCAGGACCGCTTCTGGGCCGCTGTTGGGCCTGACCCGCGGAATCTCGATCGGCTCGGAGGCCACGATCGAGACGGGCAGTGCGACGCCATGGAGGCGTTCGGTGGGGAGGTAGAGGGTCATTCCTCCCTTGGCGCTGGCCCGGCGGACGACCTTCTTCATTTCCTGGGTGAGCTTCAGCCGGGCCTTCGGAATGTCGTCCTTGGGAAAGCCGGCGGGCAACTGCGCGACGGCCTTGCGGACGATGCGGTCCATCGCTTCCTTGGTACCCGTGTGCAGCGGAATCACGTCCCAGCCGGGCGGCGGCACCAGGTTGAAGCCATTCGGGGCCCGGCGGTGCTCAACGGTGGTCATTGCGCCCCCGCGTCACTTCCACGGCATAGGCAATGCCTACGAAGAGCGCCCACGCCGGGGCAGCGATCATGCCCGGCCAGAAGCCGAAGAACAGCGAGGGCAGGAAGAAGCCGCCACCCATGGCCAGATCTCGGGTGAGGTAGGGCGGACGGCCCGCATAACGGGGGTACTTCGCGAACACCCAGACGTAGTGCAGGAGGCAGCCGACGATCCCGGCCTCATAGACGTAGAGCACGTCATTCATCAGGGACTTCGGCACCAGGATCATAATTCCCAATACCGGCAGGAACAGCGGCATTCCGATGAACAGCGTCAGTCGGAGCCGCCGGTTGGGGCCGGTGCCGATTCCGGTGCGGGCGGCTTCGGCCTCGACAATGCGTTGCGCCGAGTTCAGGTCCATGGTCATTCCTCACCAGTGGGTGTCGGGGGCGGGCTTCAGGGTGTTGTCCTTCCAGTCCGAGTACGCCGCGTTGTACGGCTTCTCGCCGGTTCCGAACTTCTCGTGGGTCCAGCTTGTCAGATCGCTCTTCCCCAGCGCCTTGTCCGTGACGTCCATCGCCATGCCGGTCCAGGCGACGCCGAGGCCCGCCTGATAGGACTTGTACGCCTTGTCCGCGGCGGCCCCCGCGGCCTCCGGGAAGGCGGCCTTGTTCGCCTGCAGCATCTTCGCCATGCCGGCCATCTCCTTGTCACCGAGGTGGACCAGCGTCGACAACGGGCTGACCCTCAGCGGGCTCTTGGCGACCAGACCGACGTTCTGGGAGATGGACTTGCGCATCGCGTTACGGGCCGCGCCGAGGGCCTGCCGCCCCGCTCCTTCCGGCATTTTGGTCATCATCCGCCCCGTGTCGTCCAGGATGCCCTTGACGCCCCTGAGCCCTCGGCTCAGACCGGCGGTCCGGGCGGCCTGAGCGGCGCCCACGGTCGCCTTGGCGCCGCTGGCGAGCTTCGCGGCGGCCCCGAGGCCGCCCACGACGAGCAGCCCACCCACGACGTCGAAGATGACATCCGTCCAGGTGGCGTCGCCGGATGCCACCAGGAGGAGTCTGAGCCCGATCGTGAGCGCTGCGATACCCAGGACGAGCAGGTTCAAGCCGGGAATGGCGAGCGCCAGAAAGCCTGCAATCGTCGCGACCCAGCCGAGAACATCGATGAAAGCCTTGATCCCGTCCGCATGGTCATGGACCCAGCCCTTGACGTCGTCCCACCACGAGTCCTCGATCACGTCTTCGATCTCGTCGCGGATCTTCCCCGCATGGTGGCTGGCGCGGGTGTCCCGGTTCCGGTGATGTGTTCAGCCGGTTGCGGTACGACTGGAGGGGGTCGTGGTCGGTGCCGCTGGCGGAGGCCGGGGGAGTGTCCTTGTCACCGGAGTCGGCCTCCTTCTTCTTCTCCGCCTCGATCTCGCCCTGCTTCTCCTTCGCCTGGTGCAGCACCTTGTCGGCGTCGGACTGGAAGTCCTCCAGCTCGTTCGACCACTTGGTGAGATGGCCGTGCACACGCTCGTAACGGCCCGCCACCTCCCGCATGTGCTTCTCCAGCGTGCAGGACTCCTCGCGCAGGCTTTGACGTACTTGCCCTTGAGGGTCTCCTCGTCGCTGATCGCCTTGAGGTTCTTGGCCTGGTCCCGGAGCTTCTTGGCCACCGAGACCATGTGCTTGACCTCGGCGCGGATCTCCTCCGGGATCACCGGGCACGGGGTCGGAGTCGCAGAGCGGCTGCCAGTCCACCGGACGGCGCTTGGATGTCGGTGTCACGGCGTCTCTTCTGCTTCTTCTTGTTGCTGCCTTGGCCAATTGCTTGTCGAGGTCCTCGAACGCCTTCTTGGTGCCGGCCACCAGCTTGCCGACGGATTCGAGGGACTCGACGAGCCGGGTGCGGTAGTCGTCCCAGTTGTCGACGAAGTCCTCCATGGCCCCGGCTATGTCGCCGGAGCCCCAGTGCTCCTTCATGTCGTCGCGACGATTCTCGATGTCCTCGAAGGTCTTCTTGAGCTGGCCGAGCTTGCGCTCGCAGTCCGCGAGGAACTCGTAGTCGACCGTCAGATCCGAGTCCCTCATAGTGGCCCCTCCCCACGTACGTGTCTCGCTGTTCTCGCTTTCAACGGTTGACCGCCTGGATCTCCTGGACGGTGACCTCCTGGTCGTTGCCGAACGTCCCGTCGGGCAAATCGCCGCCCGCGCCCCCCGTGCCGGTCCAGGCGATCTCCCACGTGATAGTGGCCTGGAGGTTGAAGGCACCGTCGCCGGAGGAGCGGAGGTACTTGATGCCGCACGGCGGGGTCTGGTCGGCCTTGCCCTTGGTGTAGGGCTCGCCGATCGATCCGTCGGCGTTGATGGCGCACTCCCCGGACGCTGGGTAGGTCTCGGCGTCCGGCGTGCCCGGCTCCAGCTTGAGGGAGACCGGCTTGGCGGTGGTGGTCGCCTGGATGTTGACGCCGCCACGTTGAGCGACGCGGTGACCTGGACCTCGTCGAACTTGGCCCTGTCGAGCCAGGCCCACGTCGGCAGGTTCACCTTCGTGTGCGCCTCGGGGGCGAGGGTGACCTCGGTGTCGGGGACCTCATGTCCTGGTAGGCGAGCGCGGCGAGGATCTCCGGGGTCACGGCCTTCTCGTACCGGCGGCGGGGCCTCCCCGTTCTCGACCCAGAAGGGGAGGTCCGTGCACGAGGCCCGCTTGAGGTAGTCCGGCTCGTTGGGGTTCTCGACGCCGGCCCAGAACATCCCCTTGCCGTCGTTCTCGACGTTGTAGTCCTTGTAGCCGGGTGCTCCGGTCCAGCCGAACCCGTCCTCGTAGTGGCGCTTCGACTGGCCGATCGCCGAAGCCGCGGTCCCGCCCATTCCGGGTGTGTTCAGCTGGCTCTCGATGTGCTTGGACATCTCCTTCTTGAAGTCCTTGGCGCCGAGGTAGGGGGCGTACCAGCAGGGAGGCGGTGTCCAGTTGACGTCCGAGGAGGTCACGTTGCCGGTGCTGCCGTCCTTGGTGACGGCTCCGGAGTAATTGATGCTGGCGGCGGCGTAGATGCCTTGCTTGTCGCCGCCGCCTTGTTGGTCGGTGCTGCCGCCCTTGCCGTTGCCCACCGGTTCTGCCGAGCATTGGCCGCCGTGAGGACGAGAGCACGGCCGAGGGTCAGGCAGCGCTGCTGGTGCCCAGGATAGTACGTCGCGCTCTGTTCACCGGCACTTCTCCGCCTTGGTCTCCACGAACACCTTGGAGGCCTGCCAGAGGCTATTACCTGTGGGGACCTTGACCATGACGATTTTGAAGTAGTCGAAGTCAGCGATGCTGGGCTTGCTCTTCAGGACTTTCTCCGGTCTTGACCTCTTTGCCGTAGAACTTGCTCGAGTCCACACAGAAAGCGACTTCCACTGATTTGCCGTTCGGGGCAGACCGCGTGACGGCCTGGTAGTGGCGCCGGGTGCCAGTGGCCGTCCAGCCGCCGTCGACCCTGCTGTTGATCTGAGTCTTGGCGTAATGCAGACCGTCGCCGGTGGAGTAGGCGGTCACGGCCGCGTCATTGGCCGTGCGCTTATTGACGCCCCGGTAGATGGCACGGACGAAATTGGCGGCATCATTCATCGCCGCCGCCTCGTTCTTGCCCTTCGGCTTGTCCCAGTCGAAGACCAGGTGCATATCGCTGGGCAGCGACACGTCCACACCGTCCGGCTTGTCCCCTGCCGGTGCTCCCGAGGCGGATGCCGACGCCTCCGGCGTCTCCGCTCCCTGGTCGGCGCCGGCGATCTTGTCGTTGTCGCTGGTCTTGTCGTCCCCGCTCCCGCAGGCCGTCAACAGCAGTGCTGCCGTCGCCACCAGTGCGGCAGCAACGGGCAATGGGCGGCGCTTCACAGTGACTCCCCGTGAGACAGAAGTTCAGTCAAGGGCACCGACGGTATCGGTGAGGTTCCCGGTTTCACCAGAGCGAACTTCTGCGAGAACAGGGGCAATCCGGGGTGTATGGGACTCATGGGTGCTAGTTGTGTCCTGATCATGCTTAAACAGGGGCCCCGGATGCCGCTGTGTGCGACGTCCGGGGCCACGGTGCTCAGGTGCCTCGATTCGCTAGTGCGGTGTCTTGCACTTCAGGCAAGCGCACGGAGGAAACGCCGACATGACATGGACCGGGTCGGTGTGTTCGTCGGCCAGTAGCTCGACCCCGCTTCGGTCGTCGGTCAACGCCCATTCGGAGGGCGGGGTGGGTCATCGGGCGGCCGCCGGGACTCGCATGCCGTGGATGGGCTTGTGGCCGCCCGAACCGTTCTGCGAGGGCAACACGAACGCGATCCGACTGGCACGGGCCTGACTGCCCGCCGCGCCGTTATCGAGCTCCGTGAGTGCGGTCTCGTAGTCACGCCTCCCGCGAAGGCGCACTTTTCGTCGCATACCACGCGGAAGCCATCGAGTCCAAGGCGGCGATCAGGAGTAACTCCCTCGGTGCATCGGCGTGGACGATGTCGCGTTGCTGCCGGGGTGAAAGAGGTCGCCGAACTCATACGCGCTGTTTTGGCCGAGCGTCTCGGGCACTACTGGACGCAGCCTTGCCGCTGCCGGCCGAGGGTGGTGACGGCTGGGGCGGCGGCCACCGCGACGGCGGTGGCCCCGCCGGATTCGGCGTCGACCGCTTCCCCCGTCATCGCGGGCGCTACCCCGGACGCGAGCGTTGTCACGGCCGCGAACCGGAGGGGCGCGGAGGAACGTGCGAGTGAGCGATCCTCTTGGGTCAGGGCGCGGAGCGCGTTCACCTGATCGCGCAGTCGGATGTGCGATCAGGTCAGCCGTCTGAGATATCGGGTAAATGGGGTAGTTGGGCGGCCCGGAGCGGTGAGATTTGTGTGGCGTTCGGGGCATGATCGCTGTTCATGTCCGTCATTTCCGTTCCTGGAGCCTGCTTGCTGTCAGGAATCCGACGGGTCCTTGTAGGTCCGTACTGTTGCGGCAATTTTCCGCACTATTGATTCCGGTACCTCGTCGGATACGCCCTTGGCGCCGAAGAACGACCAGGAGGCCAGGTCCCCCTGGGTGTTCTTGAAGGCGAATGTCCACGCCTTGCCGTCCGTCGAGCACTTCTGTGATTTCTTCACGCCCACGGACCAGGCGGTTCCCAGGCTCCCCTGGATGCCGGAGTCCGTGGTGAACGGCTCCACGGTGCCCGGCCTCACCTTGGTCTTGTCGGGCTGGGTGAATTGTCCGTACACCCAGGCTTTGGGGTCGGCGCCGGCGATCTCCTCGGTACTCCGGGCGCCGTTGTTGCCCCTGGAACCTGCGACGGCCAGCGGTGTGTCCTCCGCGGTGCCGTCCTTGTCCTCGTCCGAGGTGCACCACTGTTCCTTCAAGTACGCGGGGGCACGCATCCCGATCAGTGGTGTGTCGTCCGGGTCGTCGTTCTCGGAGACGTACGTGACCCAGTCCGTGGACTGGAGCGCCCACTGCGGCGGAACGTCGAATGCGATTCCCTGGCTCGGGTTCACCACAACCTTCCAGCCCTTGACTGTGGCGGTCTCAGCGCCCGTGTCCTGAGGATTGTTCGGACTCGCCTGTGGAGAAGCCGTCTTGGTGGGGTCGGTGCCTGCCTGGTTGTCCTCGCCGCTGCCGAGTAGGAAGAAGCCGGTTGCGGTCGCGGCTGCTACGACGGCAGTCGCAGCGATGACGGCGACGATCGTGCTGCGGCTCCGGCCGCCGCTAGGCGGCGGAGGCGCCGGCCTACCGGCCTGTTGCGGGGGCGCGTTGGACGCCTGCGGCTGCTGGAATGGGTTCTGCTGGTGGTACCCGGGCTGCAGGTACGGATTCGATGGCTGCCCGGCCGGCTGCTGCGGTTTCTGCCCGCCCTCGGGCGGCTGCTTTCCTGGCCACATGCGGCGTAACGATACGATGATCAGCGCAGGAGTGTGGTCGGTCGAGACGGGCGGACTGCTCAGTACAGGGCGTCCCGTCGGTAGGCATCCCTGACTGAAATCCTGCCGGCGGGCGAGCAGGAGGCGGACGTGTGACGGTGACGCCCTGGGCGCCGTTGTGCCTTCTACCGCCGGGGGACCTGGCAGCTCGTCGTTCCCGTCATCGCGGGGATCGCACTGGGCGTATTCGGCAACGCGGCCGGTGATCAGGTTGCCTTGGCGGAGCGGGGCGAGTGGGCCGACACCGTGGTCGTGCGCAAGGACAACGCCAGCACCAACCACTGTGACCTACGGATCGTCGGCGGGCGCGAGCTCTCTCGCTCGCTCTCGGAGGGCCAAGGGTGCGGGGACTGGGCGGAGGCGGGTGACAAGCTGCGTGTGCGGTACGACCCCGCAGGCGTCGCCAGCCCGACCACCGACGTGGAGCGCAGCTCGAACACCGGTTTCCTCGCGACCGTCTTCGGTCTCGCAGTCGTGATGGGCACCTGGGGCGGTGTGCGGCAGAGTCGGTGGGACAGGGAGTACGCCTTGGCGTGAGCGAACGTGCTCAGTACAGAGCTTCCTTCCGTACCTCGATCCGCCTCAACTCCACCCACCGCCCCAGCCGCTGCCCACGACCCGCCAGTACCAACAGGACGCACGGCGTCGGAAGGCCGACCAGGGCGACCGCCCAGGCCGGCAGGAGCCAGCCCAGCTGGGATACGCACAGGCAGCACGCCAGCAAGGTCGCGGATGTGCGGGCGTACGACCTCACGCTGTCGGTCATCGTGCGGCGGCTGTCGGCGGAGTGGGGGAGGAGTGAGGTGATGAGGGTGCCCGAGGGCCGCGCCCGCCAAGAGGCCCCACAGCGCGCCGCCCGGCAGGAACATGGCCGGGAAGCCGTCGCGCGGGTAGGTGAAGTTGCGACCGATGGTCAGGCCCGCGACCAGGCCGGTGAAAGTGCAGCAGAGCACCGTGACAGCTGTGATCTGGTCTCGGATCTGTGTGGAGAGTGTTTTGTCCGGTCCGCCTCGTACCTCGCGGAACACACCCCCCGAGGCCACCACGAACAGTGGTGTGGCGAGCATCAGCAGGATCGCCGCACCGATCAGGCCGCCGTTCCTGCCCGGGGCATCCGCGGCGGGGAAGTATCCCTGTATCTGCCAGGCCACCGCCGCCATCAGAACCACGTACAGCCAGTAGCCCGCGATCAGTGCCCACCCCGGGCCGATCCGGGCGCGTCGTGCCAGCGCCAGTGGGGTCTGGAGCAGGCCGGCCACCGGGATGGCGATCAGGGCCCAGGCGAAGATGAAGGCATCGGAAGCTCGGTCCTCGGCCCGGACGCTCTCGAAGAGTTCCGGGGACGAGGAGAGGCCGACGCGTTCGGGTGCTGTCGTCAGCAGCAACGTCAGGGCCAGGGAGGCGGCTCCCGCCGTGATCCCGGCCGCGATGCGCAAAACCTTGGCACGGTGAGTCGGTGTCTCGCTCGCCGAACTGCCCGTCCCCGCTGTCATCTGCCGGTGTCCTCTTCCTGTGAAGCTCGCCGTTCCACCCCTACGTCCGCTGCTGCGAAACTACACTCGCGCCCCATGCGTAACTCCCGCAGCACCGAAGACGTCTGCTTCGCCCGGTGAGTTCTACGGAAGCGGGTGGAGAAGACGGCCCGCGGGAGCCGATGCGCTGGTCGCGGCCCGGGGGCGGTGACGCACCCTGACCCCCGCCAAGGCCAACGCCAAGGCCAACGCCAAGGCCAAATCCAAAGCCCGAGCCCGCCACAAACAGTCCCGCGACCCCCGAGCCCACTGGCTCCTCCTAGCCCTCACCCTCCCCCTCCTCTTCGCCCTGCTCATCTTCGAAGGCTGGACCCAGCACGAGGTCGACGCCGCCAAGACGCGGTCGGCGTGTACGGCTCCCGTGCCCGACGCCGTCGCCCGCGGCGGGCCCGTGATCGGGATCAACCGGGACGGGATACGGACCGGGTCGATGCCCGCGCGGACCGTCGCGCTCACCTTCGACGGGGGGCCCGACCCCGTCTGGACACCCCGGATCCTCGACCTGCTGCGCAGGAACAACGCGCGGGCGACCTTCTTCGTGCACGGGGCCCAGGCCGCCCGGCACCCGGAGCTGGTGCGGCGGATCCGGGCCG
Source organism: uncultured Actinomycetota bacterium (assembly GCA_963722835.1). Taxonomy (GTDB): domain Bacteria; phylum Actinomycetota; class Actinomycetes; order Propionibacteriales; family Nocardioidaceae; genus Marmoricola. The sequence goes on along the minus strand of CAVROK010000009.1, from coordinate 2,846 downwards.
AGGGGCACGAGATCGGGTCCAACACGTACACCGGCGCCGTGCTGGGGGAGTCCTCCGCGCCCCGTTTCCGGGCCGAGCTCGAGATGACCCAGAGCGCCCTCGCCGGGGCCACCGGACGGCGGACGAACCTGCTGCGGATGCCCCGCACCACCAGCCCGGACACCCTGTGCGGGCGCGAGTGGCAGGCCGCGCGGCGGGCCGCCGGGTACGGGTACGTGCTCGTCGCCGCCGACAAGGGCTCGCGCAGGCCCGCGCAGGGCATCGTCCGCCAGCTCAGCCAGACGGAGACCGCGTATCAGGAAGCGCGCCGGCTGCTGAGGAACCGCGGCGTCGAACGGTTCACCACCGTGTCCGACGGGCTCGGGCCTCGTGCCGTCACACCTCCCCGTCCCTCGTCGAGCGGTGGCTGGGGCAGGGCTCTGATCGGGATCACCGCCCTCGGGCAGGTCTTCTCCACCGCCATGATCTGGATCCTCGGCGTCGCCGGGGGGCTCGGCGTGCTGCGGCTGTTCCTGCTCGCCCTCTTCGCCCGGGCCCATGTGCGGCGGCTGGAGCGGTTCCGGACCGGCGCGCCCTGGATGCGGGAGATCGTCCGGTCCGGTCACCGTGCTCGTCCCCGCGTACAACGAGGAGGCCGGGATCGGGGCGACCCTGCGCTCGCTGCTCGACTCCCGGCACCGGGAGCACCCAGGTCGTCGTCATCGACGACGGTTCCACCGACCGGACCGCCGACATCGCCGCGCGGATGGGCGACCCGCGGGTGGACGCGTCGTACGGCAGCCCAACTCCGGCAAGGCCGCCGCCCTCAACACCGGCCTCGCGCACGCCCGGTGCGACATCGTGGTGATGGTCGACGCCGACACCGTCTTCGAGCCCGACGCCGTCGAGCGGCTCGTGCAGCCGCTCGCGCACCCGGCCGTCGGCGCCGTCAGCGGCAACACCAAGGTCGGCAACCGGCGCAGCCTGCTGGGCCGTTGGCAGCACCTGGAGTACGTCTTCGGCTTCAACCTCGACCGGCGGATGTTCGAGGTGCTGGAGTGCATGCCGACCGTGCCGGGGCCATCGGGGCGTTCCGCCGGGACGCCCTGCTCGGTGTCGGCGGGGTCAGCGAGCGACACCCTCGCCGAGGACACCGACCTGACGATGGCCCTGTGGCGGGCCGGCTGGCGGGTGGTGTACGAGGAGTCCGCCGTCGCCTGGACCGAAGTGCCCACCACGCTCCGCCAGTTGTGGCGGCAACGCTACCGCTGGTGCTACGGCACGCTGCAGGCGATGTGGAAGCACCGCCGGGCTCTCTTCGGGCCGGGGCCCGGCCGGGCGGTTCGGGCGGCGCGGGCTGACGCTATCTCGCGCGTCTTCCAGGTCGCGTTGCCGCTGCTCGCGCCCGTCATCGACGTGTACGCCCTCTACGGCGTGCTGTTCCGCGACCCGTGGCAGTCGGTCGGCGTGTGGTTCGCTTCCTCGGCGTGCAGATCGTCTGCGCCGGCTACGCGCTGAGACTCGACGGCGAGCGGTACGGGCCCTGTGGTCGATGCCGTTCCAGATCGTCGTCTACCGGCAGTTGATGTATCTCGTCGTCATCCAGTCGCTGGTCGCGCGCTGCTCGGCAGCCGGCTGCGGTGGCAGCGGATGCAGCGGTCCGGGACGGCCGGTGAACAGATCGGTGGGCCCGTTCCGTATAGGGGTGTGCCGATGCGCTGACCCGAGAGCCCCCCACCGCACCTTCGAGGCGTCGATGAGCGACTGGACCGACCGGCCGGGAGAACCCCCGCCGGAGTGGAGCGGCGCGCGGCGGGAACCCCTCGCTCCGCCGCCCTCGACCCGCACCGCCCCGCTGCCCGGCATGCCCTCGCCCGCCGCGCCCGGCCGCTACGACAGCGGCCCGGATCCCCGCGGCGGCCGCGGCAGCCGTAATCCGCGGCGCCGGGCGGGCAGGGGCCGCCGGTACCTGCGGACGGCGGCCGTCCTGTCGTCCCTGCTGCTGCTCGGCGGCGCCGGTACGTACGTCTGGGCCGACACCCGGCTCAAGCAGGAGGTCGATCTCGGCGCGCTCGGTGCCCGGGTGCCGGCCGGCGAGGGCACCAACTACCTGGTCGTCGGCTCCGACAGCCGCGAGGGACTGTCGGAGCAGGACCGCAAGGACCTCAACACCGGCTCGGCCGAGGGCCGCCGAACCGACTCGGTGATCCTGCTGCACACCGGCGCGAACGGCACCACGATGCTCAGCCTGCCGCGCGACTCCTGGGTGACCCTCCCGCCCTACGTCGACCCCGACACCGGCCGCAGCTACCGCGCGGCGCCGAACAAGCTGAACGCCGCGTTCTCGCTGGGCGGTCCCGACCTGCTGGTGCGGACCGTGGAACGCAACACCGGCGTGCGCGTCGACACACTACGCGGAGATCGGCTTCGCCGGTTTCGTGGGGGTGGTCGACGCCGTCGGCGGGGTGGACCTGTGCCTGGACAAGCCGGTACGGGACGAGGACTCCGGCGTCGACCTGCCCGCCGGCTGCCAGACCCTCGACGGTGCCGAGGCGCTGGCCTTCGTACGGCAGCGCAAGCAGGAGGCCCAGGGCGACCTGGGCCGCACCCGCAACCAGCAGAGGTTCCTCGCCGCCCTCGCCCGGAAGGCCGCCACCCCGGCCACCCTCGCCGACCCGTCGAAGTCGTTCCCCACCCTGGACGCGGGACTCGACACGCTCATCGTCGACAAAGACACCGAACTGCCGGATCTCATGGGGCTGTTCGACGCCCTGCGGAAGGTCACGGGCAGCGGAGGGCGGCGGATCGACGTGCCCGTGGCCGATCCGGACCTGCGCACCTCCAAGGGCAGCGCGGTGAAGTGGGAC
>CAVROK010000008.1:0-295743 GCA_963722835.1 uncultured Actinomycetota bacterium | reverse complement strand
GCGCCGACGGACGGCGAGGCACCCCGCGCACGACCGCCGACCGGGAGCCTTTTCGGCCAATGGGTGACACAGGCCGGAGAGGTGGCACGCTGGTCCCGTGGCGAATCCCTACGAGACCCTTCCGGCCACCGCCTTCTGGCGCACGGCGGTCGCGGAACCCGACGCGATGGACATCGCGGGGTTGTGGGACCCGAAGTTCGAGATCACGACGGAGATGAAGGCGGTCACGGCCGGCTCCTGCTTCGCCCAGCACATCAGCCGAGCCATGCGCGAGAACGGTTTCACGTGGATCGACTGCGAGCCGGCGCCGCCGCTTCTCACCCCGGAATCGGCGAGGCGGTTCAACTACGGCGTCTTCTCCTTCCGGACCGGCAACATCTACACCGCCCGGCTGATGCGGCAGTGGGTCCAGTGGGCGATCGGGGAGGTCGAGCCGGACCCGGAGGTATGGGAGGACGACGGGCGCTTCCTGGATCCCGTCCGGCCGCAGGTCGAGCCCGGCGGCTTCCAGTCCGTCGACGAGCTGATGCGAGCGCGCCAGGTGACGCTGGCCGCGATCCGCACGGCGTTGACCCAGGCCGAGCTGTTCGTGTTCACGTTCGGCCTCACCGAGGGTTGGCGGAACGCCCGGACCGGGCTCGTCTATCCCAGCTGTCCCGGCACGCTGGGGGGCGACTTCGACCCCGACGTCCACGAGCTCGTGAACGACGCGTATCCCGCCGTTCGCGAGGCGATGGCCGACGTCATCGAGCTCGCCCACCGAGTCAATCCACGCCTCCGCTTCCTGCTGACCGTGTCGCCCGTGCCGATCACAGCCACCGCGTCGTCGTCTCACGTGCTGAAGGCGTCCACCTATACGAAATCGACCCTTCGTGCTGTCGCCGGCGATCTCGCGGTGACCTACGACAACGTTGACTACTTCCCGGGCTACGAACTGATTGCCAGTGCCCCCTACCGAGCCCGGTTCTACGACAGCAACATGCGCACGGTCAGCGCGGCCGGCGTCGATCACGTGATGTCTCACTTCCTCGGCGGACTGGAGGAGGTCGGCGCGTCCGCCCGTGCCGGAGCGTCGCTCCCGCCGCAGCCCCAACCCCAGCCCCAGCAACCGACGGCGACGGCGACGGACGACGAAGAGGACGAAGGTCCGGACCAGGACGTCATCTGCGACGAGGAGCTCCTTGAGAACTTCAATCCTCACTAACCGGCGCCCCAGCTTCGGCATCGTCGGTGACAGCAACAGCGGGCGCCTGGTCGGGGTCGCGGACGCGCGCCGGCTCCGCTTCCTCGGCGGTCCGATCGGCAGCGGCTACAAGCTCGACGACGAGTTCTTCCACGTCGACAAGCGCCGGTTCGTGCTGAACAACCCGCCGCAGAAGAGCCCGCGGGTCAACAAGCTGGTTCCTCGCCTGTTCACGGCGGGGATCCCGATCCTCTCGACGGTGGGCTCCAACACCCAGCGGATCACCACCGCGTTGTATCGCGATTACTACAAGGTCGAGCGACGAGACCCGTCAGCCTTGAGCGACGCGGTGCTCCGGCAGGTCCACCTCGACTACCGGCCGGGCCCGTTCGCGTTCTACCGGGCCGCACTCGAGAACGGTTGCGACATCTACGCGGTCCACTCACCCCATCGCTTCCGCTCCCACCTGCACCCGCTCGGGCTGCGCCTTGAACTCGCCTACCTGGGGCTGCTGGCGGAGATCGGTGTGCCACTCGTCGACGTCCGGTCCGAGACCACCGACGAGCTCGGTCGCCTCCTGCCCGAGTTCCTCCCTGAGCGTGACGACGACCTCACCCACGGCAACGCCGCCTGGGCGAACCTGGTGCTCGACCGCTTCCTCGAGATGTCCGGCGCTCCTGAGCGGACGTGGCGGTTCCGGCCTCCGAAGGGATACCGACCACTCGATTTGGGGCCGGTGACCAGGCTCTGGCGCATGGCAGCGACGAGGGCGGCCTGTACGTCGCTCGGCGGCTCGCCGTTGGCCGCATCGGCCGGGGCATCCGCCCAGGCGCTCAGCGTCCGCAAGGTGCCCTCGGGGCCGAGCGTGCCCTGGAACGACGCCATCGTGGCGGGGTCGAACTGCCAGCGACGGAAGAGCTCGAGGTAGGCCTCGGAGGCCTCCGGGTCGTTGGGGTTCCCCATCCCCACGTTGTCGGCGAGGGTCTCGCCGAGCAGCTCCTTGATGTCCTCGATCTCGGTGCCGACGGTGAAGGTGGCGGTGGCACTGCCGCCCTCGGTCGCCAGCAGCAGGGCGATGTCGTGCAGGCCCTGGAGGTAGGGCTCCTGGTCGCGCAGCCACGCCGAGTGCGGGGCGAGCTCGCCCATGCTCGGAGTCGGCACCGGAGTGCCCGAGGTGACCCGGTTGCGCTGGCTGTCGATGCTCGATGCGAGCGACGACAGGTGGTCGATCGCACCGGCCAGCGCGGCATGGTCGATCTTCACCGACATGCTGCTGCTGCCCCCACCGCCGCTGTCCGTCAGCACGGCGTCACCTCCCCCGTGATGATCAGAACTGGTTCATCCGCTGGATGTTGTGCCAGGTGCGGTTCCACGCCAGGCCGTGCGGATGCCCCTTCGGCACCTCGTCGCCGCCGTGGGCACCGCGCTCGGCGGAGATCGCCGTTCCGACGTCGGAGATCGCGTCCTCGAAGGCGGGCATCACCCGGCGGGTGTGCTCGAGCAGCTCGCCGACCCACTCGGTGGCCTTGTCGCACTCCCAGCCGCCGCCCTCGATCGCGCTGGCGATGGTCGAGCCGGGATCGCCCGTGCCGTCGTACACCGCGTCGCGTGCACCGGGGATCAGGGTGTCGCGGCACTGCTCCAGGGTGATCAGGAAGAAGTTGGTCTCCTTCTCCTCCGGCTGCTCACCCTCGTTCTCGCCCGCCATGCGTGGCCTCCCCGTCGACTGCGTGCTCCCTCGTCCGTGCTCACCTTCCCCGATCCCCGCACCACCAAACCGCGAGCGCCCCGTCGCGAATTTTCCGGCGAACAGGTTTGGGCCGTCGCCGGGCAAGGTAGGTAGACGGTCAGGGAGCACGGGCTTCCGAACAGGAAACCGAACCAGGATCCTTCGACGCACGTTGGGGGACGGATCTCGAAGGAGGCTCAACTCATGGCAGTTGGGGCAAACATCCCGGACCTTGCGGCGCTCTACGAGCAGCTCAAGGTCTCGATGCAGGACGCCGACACGATGATCAACCAGCTCGACGGCAAGCTCACGCAGGCCAACGAGGAGTGGAAGAGCAAGGGCGCCCACGAGTTCAACGACGCGTGGCACAACGGCTTCAAGCCGTCGCTGACCAAGCTCTGCCAGGCGCTGGCCACGGCCGGCACCGACGTCGCCTTCCAGCACAACAAGATGGCCGAAGGTGCCAAGGAGGCCGACCAGCACCCGCACCTCACGCCCGTCCAGTCCCCCCGCTGACGCGCTCCATGCACACCCCGAAGGGGGAGGGTCCGACCACGGCGACCCTCCCCCTTCGGCATGCCTCGGGGCGCCGTCGAACACCGAGCTACATCCGAGGCACCTGCACCCAGGTCCAGCCGAGGGGGCTGGCGAGGACGCCGCGGCCGACCGGCATCGCGCCGGAGGCGGAGCGGGGGAGGCGGACGTTGAGGACGTCGCCGTCGTTGGAGGCGCGGGGCGCGAGGATCAGGCCGCTGCGGCCGCGCTTCATCTCGTTGGGCAGGCCGCGGTAGACGCTGAGCATGTCGTCGATGGCGCCCGTGATGATCATCGTGCTGCCGGTGTCGCGCATCCGGGCGAAGCGCTCGGTGAGCAGCTGGCCGAGCGGGCTGTCGCCGCCGATCACCTCGAAGTCGTCGACGGCGATGACCTGGTCGCCGCGGGCCTTGTCGAGCTGGGCGGTGATCTCCTCGAGCGGTTCGGAGCCGGTGAGCACGGTGACGCCTCGAGGCGGGTCGACGAGGAGCGGTGAGCGGCGGGGCACGATCGCGGTCACCGGCGTACGACGCAGCTGGGTGAGCATGAAGTGGAGCGCCGTGCTCTTCCCGGACCTCGGCGGGCCGCTGATCATGAAGCCGTTCCCGCCGATCTCCGGGTCGAAGCCCTGGAGCGCCAGGCTGTCGCCGCCCACGCCGACCGGCACGAAGCGGGGGCTGGCGCTGACCGGGTCGAGCTGGCGGGTCTCCGCGACCGAGATCGTGGCCGGCAGGTCGTCGACGCGCTGGGGTCGCCGGGAGCGGGGGAGGTCGGCGTACCGCTCCGACGCCTCGCGGCCGAGGTCCTGGAGCACCTTGCACCTGGTCGGTGCCGACGCCGGTCACGTCGAGCAGCGCCCACTGCACCTCGCGCGGCCGCTCGCCCGCGCGGAACGAGCGCCCGGGCGGCATCGAGGCGGGCACCTCGCGCGCCGGGATGCCGACGTTGGCGAAGTCGCCCGGGTCGTTCATCGAGAGCGCGATCCGGTCCTCGATCAGGGTGCTGATCCGGCCGACCAGGCCGCTGCGGTCCGCGCTCATCACCACGCGGATGCCGACGCCGGCGCCCTCCTGCAGGAGCGCGGTCACCCGGTCGAGCAGCACGCCGCCGTCGACCGACTCGAAGGCCTGCACGAAGCCCTCCCACCGATCGAGGAGTACGACGAGGTAGGGCAGCCGCTCCTCCGCGGGAGCATGAAGGCGCTGCTCACCGATGTCGGCGTACCCCTGCTCGGCCAGCGACTGCTGCCGTTGCGCGAGCTCCTTCTGGAGGAACGCGATCAGGCGGTACATCCGGTCGGTCTGGGTGCGCGTCACGACCGCGCCGACGTGGGGGAGCGCCACCAGCGGCAGCAGCGCGTTGTTGCCGGCGTCGATGCCGTAGAGGTGCACGTCCTCCGGCGAGCACAGCCGCGCGATCCCGCCGGCGAGCACGCGCAGGCTGTTGCTCCGGCCCGACCGGGACTGGCCGGCGATCATCAGGTGCGAGCCGGCGACGAGGTCCCACGACTCGACGACCTGGAGCTGGTCGCGGGGGAGGTCGGCGAGGCCGAAGGGGATCGGCGGGACCAGCTGGTCGCGGGGTTTCGACAGGCTCAACCGGCGGGGGTTGCGACCCTCGTCGACCTACCAGCGACGCGACGCCGAGCAGCTCCGGCAGCGGCGGGAGCCACGGCTTGCGCATCTCGGCCAGCCCGAGCTCGTCGTTGGCGCCGTTGATGGCGGCGACGAGGGAGGCGAGGTCGGTCGGGATGCTGACGTCGTCCTCCTCCTCGCCGGCGGCACCGGCGAACCGGCCGAGCAGGGGCAGGTCGTCCCAGCCGAGGTCGTTGACCCGGACCGCGGCGCCGGCACCGCCGCCGGGGCGACCGCCGACCCGCGAGCTCTGGAACGGCACCAGCGAGGAGTGGCCCAACCGCGCATAGGCGCGGCCGGGGAACACCTTCGGGATCTGCGCGGCGGCCGACGACTCGATCACGTCGTCGGAGTCGCCTGCGTCGGTCACGCGGAGCGCGATCCGCAGGTTGGTGTTGGACTTGATCTCCGCGCTGACGACGCCGGCGGGGCGCTGCGTCGCGAGGATGAGGTGTACGCCGAGCGAGCGACCGCGCCGGGCCACGTCGACGAGACCCGTCACGAAGTCGGGCAGCTCGGCGGCCAGCGCCGCGAACTCGTCGATCACGATCAGCAGCCGCGGCATCGGCTCGTCGGACGTGCCGGCCTGCCGTCCGGCCAGGTAGTCCTCGATGTCCTTGGCGTCCGCGCGGGCCAGCTGGTGCTCGCGACGACGCAGCTCGGCGCCGAGCGACTCCAGCGCGCGGGTGGTCAGGTGGCCGTCGAGGTCGGTGACCATCCCGACCGTGTGCGGCAGGTGGTTGCAGTCCTTGAAGGCGGCGCCGCCCTTGTAGTCGACGAGCACGAAGTTGAACTCGTCGGGCCGGTTGCCCACCGCCAGCGAGGCGATCAGGGTCTGCAGCAGCTCCGACTTGCCGGAGCCCGTCGTGCCGGCGACCAGGCCGTGCGGTCCGTCGGCACGGATGTCGACCTGGAAGAGCCCGTCGGTCGACTCGCCGATCACCGCCTTCGTCGTACGCCCCTTGCCCTGCCAGCGCCGCACCAGCGAGCCGGCGTCGGGCTCGTGCAGGCCGAGCACGTCGAGCAGCCGGCTCGCGGCCGGGAGTGCGGAGGCGAGGTCCTCCGTCGAGACGTCCTTGATCGGGGCGAGCGCCCGGGCGAGCCGGTCCAGCCACAGCGAGCTGACCAGGTCGGGGCGTACGCCGTCGACGTGGCGCTGCTCGGTGGTCTCGAGGTTCAGCTGCCCGTTCTCGTACGACGCGACGGTGCGGCACTCCTCCGGCAGCTCCCGCACCGTCCGGTCGAGACAGATGAAGTAGAGGCCGAGCCGCGGGCCCTCCTTGAGCAGCGAGACCATGCCCGGGCTCATCCGGATCTCGCGGGCGCCGTCGAGGACGACGACCCACCGCGGCAGCCCGCCGAGCTGCTTCTCGTCGAGCGCGCGACGCGCCTCCATCTCGCCCATCAGCTCGGCGACCAGCGAGGAGCGGGTGTCCTCGTCGGGCGCGAGACGGACCGGCCGCGGGTGCCCCTCGTCGCTGCGCGCGTGGGGCAGCCACTTCACCCAGTCCCAGTCGCGGCTGGGCTGGCTGCCGAGCAGCACGGCGACGATCGTGTCGGACGGGCTGTGCAGCGCCGCGACCTGCGCGACCGCCCACATCGCGACCGATCGGCACTGGTCCGGACTCCCGGCGACACCGGCGACACCGACCTCGCGCAGCGGGATGGTCACCGGCACGTCGGGCGCCGTCCAGAGCAGCGGGCCCTCGTGCGCGTCGCGGGTGGGGTCCTTGATCGTCACGTCGGAGGGGAGGTCGTCGGTGCCGATGCGCAGGTGCAGGAAGTCGCGGTCCCACGGCCGGCGCTCCCACAGCCGCGCGCGCGGGCCGGTCGCGAACAGCAGCACGGTGGCCGGGTCGGGGAAGTTGCGACGGCGCGTCCCTCGCTCGCCGACCAGGGAGCTGACCGCGGCCGTCTCGATGTTGATCCGCCGCTTGCGGTAGTCGTCGACCTGCTCGTCGTACCGCTTCTTCTGCTGGCGCCGCGAGCCGCTCGCGTTGGCCAGCATCATCATCGGCATGCCGGCGGCCATCAGCAGCGTGTACGGCGACTTGGTGAACCAGTACGCCACCCCGCTCATCAGCACGGGCATCAGCAGCATCGCCAGCGGGAACGGCATCTTGTCGGGCCGGCGGGGCTCCTGCGGCAGGCTGAACTCGTTGGGCTGGGCGGCCGGGTGCAGCCGCGGCGGCCGGTTGTAGTCGAGCGTCGGCCCGGATGCGCTCGGGCTCAGCGACGCGTCCGGCTCGGTGATCGCGACGCGTTCGAGCAGGACCGGCCCGATCCCGAGGCTCTGGTCGGGCTCCCACGTCGTGGCCGCGGTGAGTGGGCGACGGTCGAGGTGCACGAGGGGTACGGCGGTGGCCGGGTCGATCCGCTCGCCGAGCTGGAACTCCTTGACCAGCTTGCGCCGACGCAGGAACCGGCGCTTGCGCTCCTCGCTGATCGAGCTGGCCTCGAGGACGATCGGTGCCGTGACCGGCTCGCGGCGCAGGGGCATCGGTCGCTCCCGGTCGGCCAGCGCTTCGTCGGGGGTGATCGTGACGGTGCCGTCGGTCGTGACGTCGAGGACCAGTGCCTCCTCGACGTCGGCGAGGAGCGGGTCGTCGGCGAGCTCGGGGATCCGGATCGTGCAGTGGCGGCCGTGACCCAGGGTCGAGCGACCGATGCCGAGGCGGTGCACGTGGCCGGCCCCCGGGCCCGAGGAGATGCGCACCTCGACCAGGCCCCGGGGCTCGGGGCCCCGCTGGGAGGAGGGCGCGCCCAGGCCGAGGAAGACACCGTGGCGGATCGGGCTCGCGTCGATCGTCTGCCGCTGGTCGAGCACCTCGTCGCCGAGGTAGAGATCGACCGCACCCGTCAACGTCGGCACGCTCGCGGCCCCGGGCAGGGCGACCACGTTGGCCGGGACCTCCGAGCCGCTCCGGGTCAGCGCGGCCACGAGGTCGGCCACCCGGGTCTCCGGGGCGTAGTCGACCACCACGTCGTGCCCCGAGTCCGCCCCCGGTGTCGCGGGGTTCCCTCGGGCCGACTCGATCGTCACGAGCAGCCGCATGTGAGGAAGGTTATTGGGCCAGAGAGTCTGTTTGGTCCGGTTCGGTCCGGGGAATGACCTGTCAGGGGGAGCGGAGACGCGAATTCCGTGCCCACTCGCAGGCCCATCGAACCCACGGACTTTCACGGAGCACGCATGTCCCAGACGACCGACCAAGGCCGCAAGAGCGCCGCCTCGGCTCCGGCGCGCAAGACCAAGGCGTCCCGCACCCCGCGAGGGGGTACGCCGCTGCGCCCGTCGACGCCGACCCCGCCGCAAGCGACGTCGCCCGGCGCTGACCGCGCTCGCCGTCCTGCTCATCGTCGGCGGGGCCGCCCTCGCCGGGCTGCTGGCGGTCCGGATGGACTCCCGCGAGCCGGTGCTCGTGGTCTCCCGGCAGGTCAACGCCGGTGAGCTGATCACCGCCGAGATGCTCGAGTCGCGCAACGTCTCCGGCGAGGGCCTCGGCACGATCCCGCGCGGCCAGGCCGACGAGATCGTCGACAAGCTCTACGCGCGCCAGACGATCTACCCGGGTCAGCTGCTCCAGACCGACCTGCTCCGCTCCAGCCCGCCGCTGGAGGTCGACCAGGCGCAGGTCGGCGTACCGCTGACGTCGGGCAAGTACCCGCCCGGCCTGCGCAGCGGCGACGCCGTACGCCTCGTCCGCATCGGCGACGCCCAGAACCCCTCGCAGGCGCTGGCCACCGGCCTCGTCCTCGAGGTCTCCAAGGGCAAGTCGTCGGGCTTCGGCAGCGACGCCCGGTCGTCGGTCGCCACCATCGTCGTCCCGCAGGGCGTGGTCGACGAGGTCGTCGGCGCGACCGGCACCGACGAGCTCGGCATCGCCCTGATCGGCCGCGGCGTGAGCATCGGCGACGCCTCGATCGACGACCTCCTGGGAGAACGACGCTGATGGCCCTGATCGCGTTCGCCTCGGCCAAGGGGTCTCCGGGGGTCAGCGTCACCGTGGCCGGCCTGGCCCAGCTGTGGCCCCGGCGCGCGGTCGTGGCCGACCTCGACCCGGCGGGCGGTGACACGGGTCTGCGCTACCGCACCGAGAACGGTGACCCGCTGAACCCGTCGACCGGTCTGCTGTCCCTGGGCGCCGCCGTACGCTCCGGCCAGAACGCCGCCCTCGAGGACCACCTCCAGACCACGGCCGGCGGCATGAGCACCCTCGTCGGCGTCACGAGTCCCGGCCAGGTGCTCGGGCTCGGGCCCGCCTGGCAGCACATCGCGCTGACGCTGCGCCGGTCGACTGAGTACGACGTGCTCGCCGACTGTGGTCGCCTGACCCCCGGCTCGCCGACGATGGCGATCATCGACCAGGCCGACGCGGTCGTGCTGGTCAGCCGTCGCGAGCTCGAGGACATCGCGCACCTGCGCGAGCGGCTCCGCGGCCTGCAGAGCTCGCTGCACCTCGGCTCCATCGACGCCACCCCGACCGGCATCGCGATGGTCGCGCCGGCCAACGACACCCGCGGCCTGTCCGACGCCGAGCAGCTGCTGGCCTCCGCCGGCCTGCCCGTCCGCGGGCTCGGGATCATCGCCGAGGACCGGAAGGCCGCCGACGCCCTGCGCACGGAGTCGGGCCGCAGCATCCGGCGCTCGGTGCTGGTGCGCTCGCTGCACGACCTGGCCGGCAGCATCCACGACCTGACCACCCTGACGGGCCGCGTCCGTCAGCCGGCGCGGTAGGGGGCGGCCATGGACCAGCAGCTGCTCCGCGACCTGCGTCGCGAGGTCGCCGAGTCGCTCTCCGGCCAGCGCCGCGAGGACGCCACCAACGGCCTGCCGACGATGAGCGCCGAGGACGAGCGCCAGTTCGCGCGCGCCGTCATCGCCCGCGTCCTCGAGGGCCATGCCGCCCGCGAGATCGCCGCCGGGCGCACGCCGCCGTCGGTGACCGAGGAGGCCGAGCTCGCCGAGGGCATCCACGCCGCGCTCTACGGCGTGGGTCGGCTCCAGCCGCTCCTCGACGACCCCGAGGTCGAGAACATCGACATCAACGGGTTCGACAACGTCTTCGTCGGCTACGCCAACGGCGAGGAGAAGCGGTTCCCGCCGGTCGCGGAGAGCGACGAGGAGCTGGTCGAGCTCGTCCAGGTGCTCGGTGCCTACTCCTCGATCACCAGCCGCCCCTTCGACACCGCCAACCCGCAGCTCGACCTGCGGCTGCCCGACGGCAGCCGGCTCTCGGCCGTGATGGGCGTCTGCCAGCGGCCCTCGCTGTCGATCCGTCGCGCGCGGATCCAGCGCGCCAGCCTCGACATGCTCGTCGAGAACGGCTCCATGAACGCCGAGCTCGCCGGCTTCCTCTCCGCCGCCGTCGCGGCCCGCAAGAACATCATGATCGCGGGCGCGACCAACGCCGGAAAGACGACGCTGCTGCGCGCGCTCGCCAACGAGATCCCGCCGGCCGAGCGGCTGATCACCGTCGAGCGGGCGCTGGAGCTCGGGCTGGGCGAGTTCGCCGACCTGCACCCCAACGTGGTCGCGTTCGAGGAGCGGCTGCCCAACTCCGAGGGCCAGGGCGCGATCCAGATGAGCGAGCTGGTCCGTCGTTCGCTCCGGATGAACCCCAGCCGCGTCATCGTCGGTGAGGTGCTCGGCGACGAGATCGTCACCATGCTCAACGCGATGAGCCAGGGCAACGACGGCTCGCTGTCCACGATCCACGCGAACTCCTCGCTCGAGGTGTTCAACCGGATCTGCACCTACGCCATCCAGTCCGCCGAGCGGCTGCCGTCCGACGCGACGATGATGCTGATCGCCGGCGCGATCGACTTCGTGATCTTCGTCGAGCGGCGCAACGAGTACGCCTCCGGCGGCGGGCTGCGCCGGCTGGTCACCTCGGTCCGCGAGGTCAACGGTGTCGACGGCCGGGTGCTCTCCAGCGAGATCTTCGCCGAGGGCCCCGACGGCACCGCCCTGCCGGCCGCACCGATCCAGTGCATGGACGAGCTGCTCGCGGTCGGCTACCAGCCCGACCACTCGCAGAGTGCGGCGCATGACCGCCGTACCAGCTGCTGATCGTCCTCGTCGGCGCCGTCGTCGGCGGCGGCATCGCGCTGCTCATCTACTCGCTCCAGAAGGTCGACGCCGACGCGGTCAAGCCGGTCGAGCCGTCCTCGCTGCTGCCGACGCTGAGGCGGATCGGGGCCAGGCTGCCGCTGGCCATCGCCGCCGGGCTGCTGATCCTGCTGTTCACCCGCTGGGTGGTGCTGGCCGCGGCGACCGCGCTGCTGGTGTTCTTCGCGCCCTCGCTTGTTCGGCGGCGCGCGCGCCGAGCGGGTCGCGATCGCCCGGCTCGAGGGCCTCGCGGCCTGGACCGAGTCGCTGCGCGACACGATCGCCGGAGCGGTCGGCCTCGAGCAGGCGATCCCGGCGACCGCGACCGCCGCAGCGCCGGCGATCCGGGCCGAGCTGGTGGCCCTGTCCGACCGCCTCCGCGTGCGTACGCCGCTGCCGGTCGCCCTCCAGCAGTTCGCCGACGACCTCGACGACTCCAGCGCCGACCTGATCGTGGCCGCGCTGATGCTCAACTCCCAGCTGCGCGGGCCGGGCCTGCGCGACGTGCTGACCTCGCTGGCCGCCTCCGCTCGTGACGAGCTCGAGATGCGTCGCCGCGTCAACGCCGGCCGGGCCAGCACCCGGCGCAGCGTGCAGATCGTCATGGGCATCACGGTGACGTTCGTGCTCGGCCTGACGCTGTTCAACCGCGACTACGTCGAGCCCTACTCCGACGCGATCGGCCAGGTCGTGCTGCTGCTCATCCTGGGCTGCTTCGCCGCCGGGTTCGCCTGGATGCGCCGGCTGGCCGCCTTCGAGGTGCCGGAGCGGTTCCTGTTCTCGACCAGCTACACCGGTCGGGAGGAGCGACCATGACGACGGTGATGCTCGTCGGTGCGTGCGCCGGTCTCGGCGTACTCCTCCTGGTGCTGCAGTTCGACACCGGCCGGGCCAGCGGTGCCTCCGAGCTCGCGCGGCTCGACGCGGCCCGCGCCCGCACGCAGCGCACCGCGACGCTGAGCGACGACGAGCGCGAGGAGCGCGAGTCGCTGCGGGTGCGCAAGCTCGGCGCCCAGGTCCGGGCCCTGTTCGAGGCCCGCGGCTGGAACCTGCCGAAGGGGATGCGCGCCGACCTCGCCGTGATGGGCGGCACCGTCGAGGGCCACCTCGGGATGAGCGTCCTCGCCGGGGTCGCGGGCCTGTTCGCGCCGACGGTGATGATCGCCCCGGCCATCTACTTCTTCGACGCGAGCGTGTCCTCCCCGGTCTGGCTGGCCCTGGTCGGCGCGCTCGTCGGAGCGGCTCTGCCGACGCTGCAGCTCCAGGGCAACGCCAAGGAGCGCCGGCGCGACTTCCGCCACGTCGTCAGCTCCTTCCTCGACCTGGTCTCGATGAACCTCGCCGGTGGCCGCGGGCGTGCCCGAGGCGCTCCAGTCCGCCGTCAGCCTCAGCAACGGCTGGGGGATGGTGCGCATCCGCGAGACCCTCCAGAACGCCCGGCTCCAGGGCATCACGCCGTGGGCGGCGCTCGGCCAGCTCGGCGAGGAGATGGCGGTCGAGGAGCTGCGCGACCTCGCCGCCGCGCTCGCCCTGGTCGCCGAGGACGGCGCCAAGGTGCGCGAGTCGCTCTCGGCGCGGGCCGCCTCGATGCGCCAGCGCGAGCTCGCCGACGCCGAGGGCCGGGCCGCCGCACGCTCGCAGTCGATGCTGATCGCGCAGCTGCTGCTGTGCGTCGGCTTCCTGCTGTTCCTGATCTATCCGCCCATCTCCGAGATTCTCGGGTTCTGATCCGGTTGCCCGGGGGCTGTGGTGGGTATGACTTCGTCGTCCATATTTGGGAGGTAGTTCGCACATGACGAACTTCATGAATCCGCTGGCCCCGATCGGGTTCTGCGTCCTCATGCTCGAAGCCCGCCTCGCGCGCACCCGTCGCGAGGACGGCGCATCCGCCGTTGAGTGGGTCATCATCGCGGCGATCGTGGTGGGGATCTGCATCGCCGTGGCCGGCATCCTGCGCAACGCGCTGGTCGGCAAGGCCAACGACGTGAGCAGCGACGTCGGCAGCCAGTGAACCGACCCCGCGCGCTCGCGCGTGCGGGACGAGAGGCGGTGCGTCCGCCGTCGAGCTGGTGCTCTACATGCCCATCTTGATGTTCACGATCCTGTTCGCCGTCCAGTTCTCCCTGGTCTACCTCGGTGGCCAGGTGGCGTCCGGTGCTGCCCGCGAGGCCGCGCGCACCGCGCGCGTGACCGGCAGCGAGGCCCAGGCCCAGGCCGTGGGTGAGCGGATCGTGCGCCAGATCGGCGAGGGCGTCCTCGACAACGCCCGGGTGGTGCCGCAGGTCGGCCTCGAGCAGGCGCGCGTGACCGTGACCGGGAGGGCCAGCCAGATCCTGCCGTTCCTGCCGATCCCCGAGGTCAGCGAGACCGTGCAGGGTCCGGTCGAGCGCTTCGTCGAGGACACGGGGGAGTGAGCATGGCGTCGGGGGGCAGCCGCGTTCGCAAGGGGCGCGACGAGCAGGGGTCGATGGCGGTCGAGATCGTCGTGCTGATCCCGGTGCTGTTCATGTTCACCCTCTTCGTCGTCGCCGGCGGTCGCTACGTGAGTGCGCGCGCCGATGCCGACTCCACGGCCCGCGACGCGGCACGGGCGGCCTCGCAGGCACACTCGCGCGGCGAGGCGGAGGACGCCGTACGCTCCGCGATCTCCCAGGGCCTGCGCTCCACCCGCGACTGCCAGCCGACCGGTCTCTCCGGCGACTTCCAGTCCGGCGGTACGGCGATCGTGCGGCTCAGCTGCACCGTGCACTACAAGGACCTCGGCCTGCTCGGCATCCCCGGCTCGCTCGCGGTCGACGCCGAGGGCCACGCCCCGATCGACACCTACCGGAGCACGCGATGAGGCGCCGGGAACCACGCAACGAGCAGGGGAGCGCGACCGTCTTCGTGATCGGGTTCGCGATCGTGCTGTTCCTGTGCGCGGGCCTCGTCATCGACGGGGGACTCGCGATCAACAAGCGGATGCGGATCGCCGACGACGCCGAGCAGGCGGCGCGGATCGGCGCGGACAGCATCGACGTCAACGAGTTCCGGCGCACGGAGACGCTCGTCATCGACCAGCTGCTGGCCCGGCAGCGGATGACGGCGTACATGCAGTCGCTCGGGTACGGCGCCGACAACTGGGAGCCCGACATCGGTGCCGACCGGGTCGGCGTGACGCTCAACGACACCAGCAAGACCTACATCCTCAACCTGTTCAACGTCCGCTTCCCGGTGCGCGCCTCGGCCGAGGCCGTGCCGGACACCGGACCGAACGACCCGGGCCAGCCGGCCCCGTAGGGAGAAGCACCATGAGCAACGAGACGATCCCCGACCCGGCGCGGTTCAGCCGGCCGGCCGAGCCGGAGCACCGGACGAGTGGCGGCGGGCGCGCGCTCTCGGCCATCGCGCTGCTCGCGCTCGTCGTCGGCGTGCCGGTCGCGCTGTGGCTGCTGGCCGGCACCGACCCGTTCCCCACGTCGCTGCCGACCAAGGAGACGCTCACCGAGGAGCTGAGCTTCACGACGCTGCTCAACGTGCTGCTGTTCGTCGTCTGGCTGGCCTGGCTGTTCTTCGTGGTCTGCGTGGTCGTCGAGGTGGTGGCGGCTCGTCGGGGAGGGCTCGCCCAGCCGGTGCCGCTCGGGGGGCCGGTGCAGAAGCTCGCGCGTGCCCTGGTCGGGGCGCTGCTCCTGGCCGAGGTCATCTCCGGTCCGGCCGCCTCGGCGATGGCGCCGGCGGAGCACACCGGTGGAGAGGTGGCCGCGTCCGTCGTACGGGACACGCCGCAGGCAGCTCCCGACGCCGAGCAGACCAAGGCCGAGCGTCGCGCGGCGCACGAGATCACTGCGCAGGAGCACCTCGTCGGGCACAAGGTCTACACGGTGGCCGCGCCGAAGGACGGCTACCACGACAACCTCTGGGACATCGCCGAGCGGTCGCTGGGTGACGGCCGCCGCTACCGGGAGATCTACGAGCTGAACAAGGGACTGGTGCAGCCCGACGGCCGCAAGCTCGAGCTGGCCAGGCTGATCCAGCCGGGCTGGAACCTGGTCGTGCCCGAGGACGCCGTCGGTGTGCAGCGGTGGGACGCCCCGCCGAAGCAGGCGACGCCCGCACCCGACACGCACCGGTTCGCCCCCGGGCAGGCGCCCGAGGCGATGGTCTCCGAGCAGGCGGTCCAGGAGATGCCGGGCGGCCTGCTCGGCACCGGCCTGCTGACCGCGGCCGTCCTGGCCGCGCTGGCCTTCGAGCGCCGCCGCCGGATCGGCGCGGCCTCCCGGGCCGCCGCCGTCGAGGCCGAGCTCCGCGGCGCGGCCACCCCGTCGCGGGCGGCGTTCCTCGACCGCGCGCTGCGTGACCTGACCGCTGCCTGCCGGGCCGAGTCGCAGCCGCTGCCGCCGGTGTACGCCGTCCGGCTCGACGACACGACCGTCTCCCTGCTGCTCGCGCCCGCTGCCGCCACCCCGGTCGGCGAGTGGCGCACCGAGGACGACGGCGCGACCTGGGTCCGCGACCACTTCGAGGACGCGGACGACCGGCTGGTCGACGAGGTCGTCGCCTACCCCGCGCTGGTCAGCCTCGGCATCGACGTGCAGGGCTGCGACGTGCTCGTCGACCTCGAGTCCGCCGGCGGCGTGGTCGCGCTCGAGGGCGACCCCCACGTCGCGAGCGAGGTCGCCGCCGCGATCGCGCTGCAGAGCGGCACCGCGTCCTGGGCGACCGGCATGCGGGTCACCGCCTCCGGCCTGCCGAACGGGCTGGTCGGGCTCGGCGACGACCGGATCCGCGTCGTCGAGGACCTCTCCGCCGAGGTCGCCGGGCTGGAGCAGTCGCTCGACAGCGTGCGGGCCGACGTGCTGACCGGCCGGCTGGATCGTCGTACGACGCAACCGTCGCGGCTCGTCGTCGTCGGTGAGCAGGCCGACGACGAGCTCGCGGAACGACTCGTCGGGCTGACCGGACCGGAGCGCCAGTCGCTGTCGGTGCTGCTCGCCGGTGGCCACCGCGCCGCCCGCTGGACCCTGCACGTCGACAGCGGGGGACACCTCCGGCTCGACGAGCTCGGCATCACCGTGACCGCGAACCGGATCGGGTACGACCAGATCGACGGCATCGCCGCGCTCTTCGAGGCCGCGCGCGAGCCCGACCGCCCCGACGACGGCGGCCAGGTGCACATCCCGTCGCCGCTGCGCGCCGTGGACGACGCCGCCTGGACGACGGCCCCGCGCCGCGTCGGTGTGCTCGGCACGATCGCGGTCACCGGCGTACCCGCCGCCGAGGAGGCCCGCAGCGACCAGCTCGCCGAGCTGGTGATCTACCTGGCCCTGCATCCCGAAGGCGTGCACCCCAACGTGCTCGCCGGTGTGCTGTGGCCGCGCGGTGTCACGCCCGACGTCAGCGCCGCCGTCGGTCAGCCGGGCCCGCGCCTGGCTCGGCGACGACGTGCACGGGCCACCCCTACCTGCGCGAGGACGCCGAGGGCCGGCTCTCGCTCAGCGACGGTGTCGTCTGCGACTGGGACGCCGTGCGCTCGCTGTTCCTGCGTGCCCGGACCGCCGGCTCGCGCCGCGAGGAGGTGGAGCTGCTGCGCCGCGGGCTCCAGCTGATCCGGGGCGAGTCGTTCGCCGGCACCCCGGAGGGCCGCTACGCCTGGGTCGCCCACGACGACCTCGAGCGGGTGATGCGCCGCGTGGTCGTCGCCTCCGCCCGCCGCCTCGTCGACCTGCTCGGTGGTGACGACGACCCGGGTGGCGCCGCGGCTGCCGCCGAGGCCGGGCTCCGCGTCGACCCGGCCAACCAGCCCCTGTGGCGCGACCTGATCCGCGCCCGCTACGAGTGCGACGGCGTGGTCGGCGTACGACGGACGCTGGATGCGATGGCGCCTGCGCTGCGCGGTCTCCCGGTCGAGTCGGAGACGACCGCGCTGGTCGAGGAGTACCTGCCGGCCACGGCTTCCACCGGTGCCTGAGCCCGCTCACCACCGGTGCGCGACAATGGACGGGTGACTGACGCACCCAGCCCCTTGCTCAGCCTGCCCGGAGCGGTGGGCGGCGACGGGATCGACGCCCCCGTGGCGGCGCACTACGGGTCGTTCAACGGCGAGCAGCGCACCCTGGTCGGCGGCGAGGGCTTCGTCGACCTGTCCCACCGGGGCGTCGTCCGGGTCAGCGGGCCCGACCGGCTCGCCTGGCTGCACTCGCTGACGACCCAGCACCTCGAGGCGCTCGCGCCCGGCGTACCCACCGCCGCACTCGTCCTCTCGCCCAACGGCCACGTCGAGCACGCGATGTACGGCAGCGACGACGGCGTCGGCGTTCACGGCCCACGTCGAGCCCGGCGCTGCCGCCGCGCTCGCCGAGTGGCTCGACCGGATGCGGTTCATGATGCGCGTCGAGGTCGCGGACCTCACCGACTCGATGGCCGTCGCCTGGCGGCCGGGTTCGGATCTCGCGGCCGGCGGCGTCGGGAAGTACGACGTCTTCCCGCGCGCCGACCTCTCGACGTACGCCGAGGCCGCCGGACCCGCCTGCGGCATGTGGGCCTTCGAGGCGCTCCGGATCGGACGCGGCGAGCCCCGCTTCGGTCTCGACACCGACCACCGCACCATCCCCAACGAGGTCGGCTGGATCCCGTCGGCGGTGCACCTCGACAAGGGCTGCTACCGCGGCCAGGAGACCGTCGCGCGCGTGCACACCCTCGGCCGTCCGCCGCGCCGGCTGACCCTGCTCCACCTCGACGGCTCCGACAACCGGCTCCCGACCCGCGGCGCTCCCGTGCTCCACGGCGAGAAGGAGGTCGGCTTCGTCGGCAGCTCCGCCCGCCACCACGAGGCCGGCCCGATCGCCCTGGCGCTGATCAAGCGCAACGTGCCCGTCGACGCCTCGCTGGTGGCCGACGGGATGCCCGCCGGCCAGGAGGTCGTCGTCGACCCGGAGGTCGGGCTGCACGTGCGGCCGCTGCGCTAGCCCGGCGCTGGCCCGGGCGCGCCGCGGTCAGCGGCGTACGGCGACCACCTGGAAGGTCTCGTCCCCGCCGGCCAGGTCCTTCTCCTTCACGATCCCGACGCCGCGGGCGTAGAGCTTCATCGAGATGACGCCCGGCTCCAGCCGCGTCCACTCGAAGCTGCGCACGACGTGGCGGAAGGTCCGCAGGGGCGTCGTGGTCGTGCCTGAGCTGCCCACGATCCAGGCCTGGTCCTCGGCGTGACCGCGGTAGATCTCCTGGCGGAACGCCTGGGTCGCGCGCGGCTTGGCGGGCATGATCATCCCGGCGACGGCGCCGTCACGACCGGCCTGCCAGGAGCCCTCGCGTGACTCGAGCTTGCCCGTCGCTCGTCGAACGTGGCGGTCCTCTCGCCGAAGTACCAGACGTTGCCGTCGCTGTCGGCGGCGTACCAGTCGACCGTCTTCTCGGCGATCGACCCGTTCGGACGCCGTACGACGTCGCTGACCACGCGCGTGCGGACGCCCTGGATCATCTTCGTCCGGTAGGTGACGTGCACCCGCTCGCGCAGCCGCTCGCCGTTGTCGTGCCCACGCAGGATCGTCGTCGTGCCGGGCCGAAGCGGGAAGTAGGGGTTCGCACGCGGGTGTGAGAAGTCGGCAGGGTCGACTGCGGTGGCGCGGGAGGAGGAGACCGGGGCGGTCGTGGTGGCGGCAGCAGGACCGATGCTCACGGCTAGCCGCGACCGTGAGCACGCAAGCGGCGAAGGTTCTCATGCCCGCAGCGTGCTCCGCGGCCGCTGAACCCACCCTGAATGTGTGGCTGGCCACGATGTGACTGGACGGAGGGGCCGACAGGAGGCAGCTGGGATGACGCATCGCGTGGTGGTCGTCGAGGCACCGACGGCTGCGTCGCCTTCGCGACGGAGACAGCGAGATGGCCCCGAGCATCGTTGCCCCGCTGCTCGACCGGCCATGTGCTCCCGATTGACTGTCAGCACTGAGCGAGCGGGAGATCTCGGGTGCGTCGCGGAGGGACTGTCCAACAATGGGCATTGCCCACACCTGACCAGGACGCGTCGCACTTCTGGGCATGGGCTGCCGCCGGAAGTGACGCGAGCCGTTGCACGTCGCTGGCGTGGGGTTGAGGTCCCCGCACTGCAGGGACTTGGGGAACATCATCGGCGTCTGGTGCCGGCGAATTTCCCGAACCCGGCTACTCCTTCGACCGGCCCCAGACCCTCCACGCGATCGCCGCGACGATGAGGATGGCGATGATCCAGATGACCGCGCTGGCTGCGCTCATGACGGTCTCACTCCCGTGATCGTGCTCCCGTTTCGGCGTTCGACCGTACGCCGCTCGGGTCTCGACTGTCTGCACTGTCCGCATCGTGGGGTTGGTCGACTAGACCTTGACACGTGCATTCTGCCGACACGGGAGCCGCTGGGGTTAGCGTCGGCGAGCGGCGGATCTCGGGAGACACGACGGAGGCTCCTGATGACCATTCCTCGCGTGTGGCGTGCTCTCCTGGCATCGATGGTCGCCATCTGTCTCGCGAGTGGAGGACTGCTGTCGTTGGCGGGACCCGCCGCCGCGGACCCGGTCTCCGTCACCGGCACGGTCACGACAGCTGCGGGGACGCTCACCGGCTGGACGTCTGTTCAGTTCTACGACCAGGAACAAGGTGTGGTCGAGAACGTCTCGACGAACACGGGCGTGTACAGCCTCGAACGTGGAGCCCGGCACGTACGACGTCACGATCGAGGGGGACGCCTCCACGGGAGGGGTCTCCACCCACTTCGTCAACCTGCAGGGCCCGGTCGTCATCGTTGGTCCGCAGACGCAGGATTTCCAGATCGCCGCCCAGCCGATCCAGATCAACCTCACCGACGCCCAGGGCAATCCTCTCGCCGGGTCGGTGATGCTGCGCTGCACCAACGCGGAGTTCAACTGGACCCCGCAGCACCTGTGGTCCGAGGGCTCCGACCTCCCCGAGCCAGCCACGCACTTTTTGGGGCTTCGGTTATCCCGTGGACGAGGGAGCACGACCCTCCGTGCCTGGTCGGTGCTACGCGAAGCGGCGACGAGGACGAAGTTCCACCTACTACGAGCGGGTCGACGTCGACGGCGAGACCGACGAGATCACGGTCGCCATCCCGGACTCGGTGACGCTGTCCGGGCAGTCTCGACGATGCCTCCATCGCCCGCGGCTCTCGCATCGCGCACGTCAACGTCGAGACTCGGGATGGGGACCCGGTTGCGATCGATGCGGCTCTACGCGACCTGACACCGAGCTACGAGATCGAGGTGCCCCCCGGCTCCTATGACCTGGAGTTCGATGTGAACAATCGACCGCGGGGGATACAACTCGTGGCACAGTGTGGACGTCGTCGGTGACACCACCTACGACCTCACCGACGAGTCCGTACCGGTGACGGTGCACCTGCTCGGAGCAGGTGACTGCTGTGGAGTGGACCGTCGCGCCTCTGGTGCTTCGGCTCCGGCCGGTGGTCCGAACTTCCGCTACCCCGAGGGCCGGGCTGCAGCAGCTCTCGTCTGCAAGCGGCGGGTGAGAGTCAAGGCGGAACCCTGGACGTCTCCCTGATCGGCAGGCCGGATCGGCCAGGTGGAGTCGCTGCATCTCTGAGTGCCGACAGCGAGGCCGGCCACTACTCCGTGATCGCCCGCCGGATCTCCCGGCCTCGGATGCGCATCTCGACGTGGAATCTCACCGAGGACAGGGTTCTCGTCGGAACGCCGGGGGTGAGCGTCGATGACGACGGGGTCCTGGACACCGTCGAGAGCCAGGGGCCGAACAACGGTGACGGCAACAACGACGGGTCCCGGACCACCAGCAGAAGCACGTCACCTCGTTGCCCACCAACGGCGACGACCCGGGGGTGAGTCGGCGTACATGACCATCGCCGGGCCCGTCGGGCTCGAAGCTGTCCAACGTCTCCACGATGGACCCTGCGGATGCGGTCGACCCCACCGCCGGCCGGCGTGACGCTTCCGGCGGGCTGGTGAGCTTCGCCCTCACCGGCATCGAGCCCGGCTCGGACCAGACGATCACGTACTACTTCAACGCGCCGGAGGAAGCGACGGGCTATGCGAAGTACGACCCCGGGACCGGCGACGTGGACGATGCTCCCGCCTGAACGGGTGGTGTTCAACGAGAACTGGGCGCTCGAGGTGACCTTGACCGACGGCGGAGTCGGCGACGCCGACGGAGTCGCCAACGGGACCATCGTCGACCCCGGCGGCCCTGCCATCCTCCCGCGGGTGACACGAGTCCCCCGGAGGTCACTGGCCGAGTCACGACCCGTCCCAACGGCAACGGCTGGTACCGCGGCAACGTCCGGATCGACTGGTCTGCCACGCGACCCGTCCGGTGTCAAGCAGGCAGCCGGCCGACACGACGGTGACCACCGAGGGCAGCGACGTGACGGCTCAGTCGCCGATCGTGTGCGACAAGGCGCCGACCCCGAACTGCGGCGCGGGGCCCTGTCCGGTCTCAAGATCGACAAGACCGCGCCGTCGCTGTCGATCACCGGCGTGAGCAACGGAGCGACGTACACCCTCGGCAACGTGCCGACCGCGTCCTGCTCGGCCTCCGACCCGCTCTCGGGGCTCGCCGCCCCGTGCAAGGGCGTGCGGAGCGGTGGGAACGCCAACGGCGTCGGCCAGTTCATGTACGCCGCCTCGGTCGCCGACAAGGCGGGCAACGTCCGCCTGGTCACGAGCAGCTACCGCGTGGTGTACCGGTTCGACGGCTTCCTCGCGCCGCTGAACAACACCGGCCCGACCAGCATCTTCAAGGCTGGGAGCACGGTGCCGGTGGCGTTCGAGGTCAAGCGGGCGAACGGCCAGGTCGTCACACCGGTGTCGAAGCCCACGTGGGTCAGCCCGTCGCGTGGATCGCGCACGTCGCTCCCGGTCAACGAGGCGGTCTCGACGGCGAAGGGCACGTCGGGGAGCAGCTTCGTGTGGAAGAACGGTCGGTGGCAGTACGACTGGTCCACCAAGGGAGTCTCCGCGGGCTACCTCTACCGGATCGGGGTCCGGCTCGACGACGGGACCACCCACTACCTGACGATCGGGGTGCGCTGAGGCAGGGATCGGTTCTTGGCTCGACCTCTTGCCACATTGGCTTGGGATGAGGGCGCTCGAACTGCAGGGACTCGGGGAACATCGTCGGCGTCTGGTGCCGATGAACTTCCCCAACCGATCCGCAAGCGGGTCTGAACGCGATATCCGCGTGCGCCCGACCGGGCGTGGGGTGGAGACTGGTCCCGTGCCCACCACCAGTCACTGGCTCGCCTTCGTCGTGGCGTCCATCCTCTTCATCCAGGTCCCCGGTCCGAGCCTGCTGTTCACGATCGGCCGTGCCCTGACCGTCGGCCGGCGCGAGGCGCTGCTCTCGGTGGCCGGCAACGGGATCGGCGTGATGGTCCAGGTCGTGCTGATCGCGGTCGGGTTGGCTGCCGTCGTGACGGCGAGCGCGTCGGCGTACGCCGTGGTGAAGGTGGTCGGGGCGTCGTACGTCATCTGGCTCGGCATCCAGGCGTTCCGCCACCGTCGCGATGCTCGTGCCGCGCTCGGTGCTCCGCCCGTCGTGGGCCGGAAGGGGGCGTTGCGCGCGCTGCGCACCGGCTTCATCGTGGGCGTGACCAACCCGAAGACGCTGGTGTTCTTCGTGGCGTTCCTGCCGCAGTTCGTCGACGCGGGCGCCGGCCACGTCGGGCTTCAGATGACGGTGCTCGGCGTCGCCTTCGGGGTGATGGCGATCTGCTCCGACAGCATCTGGGCGCTGCTCGCCTCGAAGGCCCGCGACTGGTTCGCGCGCAAGCCGACGAGGCTCGACAAGCTCGGTGCCACCGGCGGCGTCATGATGGTCGGCCTCGGCGCGACCATGCTGACGACGGAGTAGCGGTCAGGACGCCTGACGGGCGACGACCGACTGCGGGAGCAGCCTCGTGGCCGGAGCAGGGTCGCGGACGTACGCGTCGCGGATGGCCGGGTGCCGCATGTACGACAGACGGCTGGACTCGTGGCGCGACTTGCGGATCCCGTCGAGCACCAGCCCCGCCATCAGGCCCAGGCAGGCGATCACCAGCATGAACGACGCCACGAACAGCGACGGGAACTGCGGGACCAGGCCGGTCTGCAGGTAGGTCACCAGCACCGGCGTACCGAGCGCGGTCGCGACGAGGCCGGACAGCATGGCCAGCAGGCCGAAGAAGTACATCGGGCGCTCGTGGCGGGTGAGGCTGAGGATCTTGTTCAGGATGCGGAAGCCGTCGTGGTAGGTGCGCAGCTTGGACTCGCTGCCCTCGGCGCGGTCCTTGAAGTCGACGAGCACCGTCGTCGACGGGATGCGCAGCGCGAGGGAGTGGACGGTCAGCTCGGTCTCGATCTCGAACTCTCGGGACATGGCCGGGAAGCTCTTCACGAAGCGGCGCGAGAAGATCCGGTAGCCGCTGAGCATGTCGCCCATGCTGTCGCCGAAGATCCCGGCGACGATCCGGTTGAGGACCTTGTTGCCGGTGGCGTGATTGGGCCGGTACGCCGAACCGCCCGCCAGGCCCTCGACCTCGCGACGAACACCGACCACGTGGTCGAGGTTGTCGTCGACCAGGCTGCTGGATCATCGTGGGGGCGGCCGCAGCGTCGTACGTGTCGTCACCGTCGATGAGGAGGTAGATGTCGGCGTCGATGTCGGCGAAGGCGCGTCGTACGACGTTGCCCTTGCCCTTCAGCGGCTCGCTGCACACGACGGCACCGGCGCTCTTGGCGCGCTCGATGGTCCGGTCGGTGCTGCAGTTGTCGTAGACGTAGACCGTGATGCCGGGGACGGCTGCGTGCAGGTCGGTGACGACCTTGGCGACAGCGGCCTCTTCGTTGTGACACGGCACGATGGCGGCGATTCGGTACTGCGAAGCCAGGGACATCTGCTTAACCCCCACGGTCGGTGCCGGCTGGGTCTGGGCCGGCATGGTTGCATCTCAAAACGGGGCAAGCACGTGCTTGGTTACGTGCGAATGCCGGGATGTCCAGATACTGAACGAACAGTGACGTATTAGCGCAACCAGCGTGGGTCGCTCAGGACCAGCACCTAGCTGGTGACAGAGGCGTACGCCGACTCCAGCTGGTCGACGTGGGTGTCCCAGGAGAAGGAGGACTCGACGAAGCGGCGGCCGGCGTCGCCCATCTGGGTGGCGAGGGTGGGGTCGCTGAGGAGCGCCTCGAGCGCGTCGCGCAGCAGGCCGGGGGTCGCGACGTCGACGAACTGCACGCCCGGGCCGGAGGTCCAGGCGGAGTGCAGGGCCGGGTCGTCGTTGACCACGCACGGGGAGGCCGCTGCTCATCGCCTCGAGCACGGTCAGCGGGCACTCGCCGACCGAGGCGACGACCATCGCGTCGGCGCAGCGATAGATCGCGGGCATCTCGGCCGCGGGGCGACCGCCGAGGAAGTGCAGCCGGGGGTCGGCAGCGCCAGCCGGTCGGTCGCCGCCCACGAACACGAGACCGTAGGCATCGCTCGCGGCCGCAGCGACATGGGCGAAGCCCTTCTTCGGCACGAACCTGCCGACGAAGAGCACGAGCGGCTGGTCGAGGGGCAGACCGAGCGACCGCCGCACGGAAGCGCGCTCGTCCGGCGTCGCCGGGCGGAAGGCCGACGGTGTCGACGCCGTTGCCGACCACCCGGACACGACCGCGCAGGGCGGGGGGAGTCCCGGCAGCGATGTAGTCGTCGATCGGCAGGATCGCGCCGGCGCCACCCAGCACGAGCCGGGCGAAGCTGCCGAGCACCACCCGCTGCACCAGTCGTACGACGAGCGACGAGTGGTGCACGAAGCCGACGTGCCGGTGCACGACGTACGGCGTCCGCAGGAGGAAGCACCAGAACGCAGCCACCCAGCTGGTCAGGTACAGCGGGTCGTGGATGTGTACGACGGACGCCCGGCGCACCTCGCGGAACAGGGCGACGAGCAGCCAGGGAGAGAAGACCGGGAACGGCACCCCGAACCGGCCTCGAGGCCGCTCCACGCCCGCACCCGGACGACCCGCACGCCGTCCTCGACGGAGGACCCCGGACCGACGCCCCACGCGCTGCTCACCAGCGAGACCTGCCACCCCCGCTGCGCGAGCCGCGAGGTCTCGGCCGCCACGACGTTCTCCAGCCCCCCGATGTGCGGCAGGCAGTAGTGGGCGACGTGGAGCACGCGCTTCGCGGGAGCGGTCACGCCGGGAGTATGCCGGGACGTAACTTTCTGCTCGGTGGCTGCGTTGACTGCATGCCCACCCATTGAGACGCCGGCGCCTCGGAGCGCAGGTATCGCCGTACCCCGGAGAGGGAGCCGTGGACAGCGTGCAGACCGAGACGCCTGAGCCCCAGGAGAGCGCCGCGCCCTGGTACCAGCGCGTGCTGCCGGTGACCGGCGTCGTCGTCCTCGTCATCGCGCTCGCCGCGCTCGTGGTCCCGGCGTTCCGCGACCAGGTGCAGGCCTCCTTCAGCCGCCAGCCCGACCCGTACGTCGAGCTCTACTTCACCCGCACGCCCGGGCCGGTCGCCCAGGCCGTCTGCGTACGCCGTGGCGCGACCGTCGGCGTCCGCTTCGTCATCGCCAGCCACCTCGAGCGCAACCAGGCCGTCGCGTGGCGGGCGGTCGTCGACCCGGCCGGCAAGGGGAAGGCGCGGGGCAAGGCCGGCACCGTCGGTACGACGCCCGGCAAGTTCGTCGAGGTCAAGAAGGCGTTCGCCGTGCCCGCAAGGGCACCGGCTACGCGATCTCGGTCGCGCTGCCCTCCTTCGACCAGCGGCTGCACGCCCGCTGCGGCGGTGGACGATGATCAAGGTCGCGCTCGTCACCCCGCGGTTCCCACCGGACGTCGGGGGCATGGAGAACTACGTCGGCTGGGTCGCCGGGGTGCTCGACCGCGACGAGCGGTTCGAGGTCACCGTGATCACGACGACCACCGGTCGCGGCGAGGCGCCAGGAGACGTGGCGGGGCATCACCGTCCACCGGCTCGGCACCTGGGCGACGCTGTCGAACACGCCGGTCAACCCGCTGTGGTGGGGGCAGGTACGCCGCCTGCTGACCCGTCTCGACGTCGACGTCGTCAACGCGCACGCTCCGGTGCCCGGACTGGCCGACGTCGCCGCGTTCACCTCGCCGGCCCCGGTCGTGATGACCTACCACGCCGGCTCGCTGGTCAAGGGCGACCACCCGGTCGACGGCCTGCTGCGGGCCTACGAGCGGCACGTGCTGCCCCGCGTCTTCAACCGCTGCGCCGACCTGGTCGCCGTCTCGCCCGTGTCGATGGCGCACGCGACCGGCCGGGCCGAGCTGGTGCCCCCGGGCGTCGACTCCACACTCTTCACCCCGCCGACGGCCGCGGCACAGCGTGAGCCGCGGGTTCTCTACGTCGGCCGGGTGGAGCGCACCTCGCGCTGGAAGGGACTGCACGTCCTCGTCGAGGCGCTGGTGCGGCTGCGCCAGCACGTGCCCGACGTGCGCCTCGACGTCGTGGGCGACGGCGACGACGTCGCTGCGCTCAGGAGCCGCGCCGAGAGGCTCGGCGTCGCGGACCACATCGACTGGCACGGCCAGGTCTCCCACGACGAGCTGCCGCGCTTCTACCAGCGGGCCGGTGTCACCGTGCTTCCCTCGCTGACCGAGTCCGAGTCGTTCGGCATGACGCTGGTCGAGGCGATGGCGAGCGGCTGCCCGGTCGTCGCGCTCGGCGGTCGGCGGCATCCCGTTCGTCGTACGCGACGACGTCGACGGCCTCCTCGTCCCTCCCGGTGACGAGAAGGCCCTGGCCCACGGTCTGGCCGCGGTGCTCACCGACCCCGCGCGGGCCGAGGCGCTCGGCGCGGCCGGACGCGAGGCGGCCACGTCCCGGTGGGACTGGGGACGCCAGGAGGAGCGCACCGTGCGAGTGATCGAGCAGGCGGCGCGCCCGGCCGAAGGAGCGTGCAGGTGTGATGGCCCGGCTGATGACCCTCGTCGAGGCGCTGCGCCGCCGGTTCCCCAAGCCCGTGCTGCCGCTGGTCGTCCAGGTGCGCTACCTGCTCGCCTGGTCGCGGGCGAGCGTGCGCGACGACGCGCGCGCGCAGATGTCCTTCCTGCTCGAGAAGACGCGTCCCGAGGCCGATGTCGACGCCGCGGCCAAGGCCTACGTCCGCCGCCAGGTCTGGCGCGGCGAGCTCCGCTGGCACCCCGAGACGATCACGAACTACCGCATCGTCGGCCTCGACCGGCTGCTCGAGGCCCGCGACCTCGGTCGCGGCGTGATGCTCAACTTCATGCACCACGGCACCTACGAGGGCGCCTTCGGCTCGCTCGGTCGCGGCTGGCGCTGCAGCTGCACATGGTCGTCTACCCCTACATGGTCCGCGACGGACGCCCCGAGCTGGCTCAAGCAGCACATGAGCGTCGCGTGCACCGGCGGTGGCGTCGCGGTCAGCGCCGAGATCGGCACCGAGGGGATCCTCGGCCTGCTCAACGAGGGCAAGGTCGTGGCCGTCGCCTCCGACGTCCCCGGCCGTACGCCGCTGCGCTTCGTCGGTCGCGACGTCCTCGGTTCGTACGGCGCCGCCCGCCTCGCCGCCGACGCCGACTCCCCGGTCGTCGTGATGACCATCGAGGAGGACGACGACGGGACCGTTCGTCCACCTGCACGAGCCGCTCGACCCGAAGTCGTTCGACTCCCCGCGCGAGCTGCTCGAGGAGATGCTCGCGCAGCACGAGGCCGTCATCGTCCGGTGGCCCGAGGCGACCGACCTGCCGCTGTCGCGGTGGGGTACGACGGAGGGCACCGATGTCTGAGGTCTCCATCCGCGACTGGTTCGGCGGACTCTCCCTGCGCTCGGTCCTCCCGCGGACCCGCGAGGCCGACGCCGACGCCCGCGCGGAGAAGGGCGGCAGCACGCTCCAGCGGTACTGGCCGTTGCTCGCGCTCGCCGTCGTCCAGGCGATGATCGCCCTCGACCTCGACATCCCGCTGGTGCGCCCGGTGCTCGCGCTGGTGACGCTGCTCGGCGTACCCACCCTCGTGCTCGTACGCCGCGCCGGCATCGTCACCGACAGCACCGCCGCCCGGGTGCTCTACGCCTTCGGCCTCAGCCTCCTCGCCGTCATCGTGGTGGCCCTCGCCCTCAACACGGTCCTGCCCGTCGTCGGCATCGAGCACCCGCTGAGCCCCGCCGTGCTCGCGCTGACCTGGCTGGTCATCGACGGCGCGCTGCTGCTCTGGCGCGCCGACGTCCCGCTGTTCTCCGACGTCGACTGGGCGCGACACCTGGCGTCGGGTGGTCGGTGCACGGTTCGAGCTCGTCCAGACCCTGGCCCTCGGAGCGCTGCTGCTCGCCGTGGTCGGCGCCGTCCGGCTGAACAACGGCGAGGGCGGCACCGTCGCGTTCCTCGGGCAGGCCCTGGCCGCCGCGACGCTCGTCGTGCTGATGCTGCGCCCCGCGGTCTCGGTCGGGCGGGACTCGCGGGTCATCGCCCTGGTCAGCGCGAGCCTGCTCCTGGCGACGTCGCTGCGCGGCTGGGTGATCACCGGCCACGACATCCAGGCGGAGTACCTCTCCTTCCAGCTCACCAACGGCGCCCAGCGCTGGCAGATGAGCGCGCTGGAGAACGCCTACAACGCCTGCCTGAGCATCAACATCCTGCCCACCGTGCTGGCCCAGACGACCGGGCTCCCGGGCATCGTGGTGTTCAAGGTCCTGCTCCAGGTCGTCTTCGCCCTGGTCCCGGTGCTGACCTACCTGCTCTCGCGGCGGTTCCTGTCCCGCCGGCTCGCGCTGGTCGCGACCACGTTCACGCTCGCCTTCCCGACCTTCTTCACCGACATGCCCTACCTGGTGCGCCAGGAGATGGCGTTCTTCTTCCTCGCGCTGCTCCTGCTCGCGGCGACCGAGCCAGCGGCGCGAGCGCGACGGTCAGCGAGCCTGCGCGTGCGCGGTCGGCGTCTTCGGCGTCGGGGTGGTGCTCTCCCACTACTCCACGACCTACGTGATGCTGATGGCGCTCGTCTTCGCGCTGCTCACGATGACCGTGCTGCGGGTGCTCGGCCGGCGCTGGTCCCGGTTCGGCTCGTACGACGACAACGCGGCCGGGCTGGTCCTGCTCAACCCCTTCGTGGTGGTCTTCCTGGTCGCCGCGAGCCTCACCTGGGCGGGGCCGATCACGCACACCGGCGCGCACGCCAAGGACGTGGCCCGGGCGACCATCGACGCGATCACCGGGCAGGGCGAGGACACACCCGGCTCCTCGGACACCTCCTACAGCCTGTTCTCCCGCGACGAGACGACTCCGCGCGAGCGGCTGGACGACTTCGTCGCAGCAGACCCTGGACTACCGCCGCGAGAACATCCCGGCCCGCGACCTGCTGATCAAGAAGCCCGGCAAGGCCGAGCTGAGCCCGACGCTGGCCCCGCGCAACGAGGCGGAGCCGACCTTCCTCGGCAGCGCGCTCGACAAGGTCGGTCTCTCACCGAGCGACCTCAACTCCGCGGCCAAGGTGGTGGCCGCCGGCCTGATGCAGGTGTTCCTGATCGCCGGCCTGCTCTGGCTGGTGTGGCACCGACGGACGCCCGTGGCCGAGGAGGACGACGCCGATGACGAGAGCGACGAGCCGCGGTTCCCGAACGAGTTCGTGTATCTCTCGGTCGGTGCCGTCGCCGCTCTCGCGCTGATCGTGCTGGTGCCCAACCTGTCCGTCGACTACGGCGTGCTGCGGGCCTTCCAGCAGACGATGCTCGTCGTGGCGCCCGTGATGGCGGCCGGTCTCTGGCTGCTGCTCCGCCCGCTCGGGAAGCGCGTCGCGGCCGGCGCGCTCGTCGTGGCCGTCCCCGTCGCACTCCTGCTCGTGCTCGGCGGCGTGCTGCCCACCCTGCTTCGGCGGCCACCAGGCCGCGCCTGGCGCTGAGCAACTCCGGCACCTACTACGACCGCTTCTACACCCCGGACGCCTCGGCGCAGGCGATCGACTGGCTCGCCCAGGCGGACGCGTCGACGAGCTACCGGTCGAAGATCATCGGCAACCGCAACGTCGGCGTCAAGATGCTCGCGGCGACCAACAACGCGGCGCCGATCGCGGACCGGCTGTACCCGACGCTGCTGACCAAGGACGCCTACGTGTACGTCGACTCGCAGATCGTCGGCAAGGGCACCTCGACGCTCTTCTACACCGGCGACCTGCTCAGCTACGTCTACCCGACCCAGAAGCTCGACCGCCGGATGAACCTCGTCTACAGCTCGCCGGGCACGAGGATCTACCGATGATCGCTGCCGTGCTCGGCAAGCTCCGCGCTGCCCGGTCGGACACCCTGATCGCGAACTCCGCGCTGATCTTCCTGACCACCGTGCTGATGGCCGGCGGGGGAGCGGTGTTCTGGGTGATCGCGGCGCGCCTCGCCAGTCCCGAGGACGTCGGTCTCGCCGGCTCGCTGGTCGCCGCGGCCGACTCGCTGGCGCTGTTCGCCCAGCTGGGCCTGAACATCGCGATCCTCAAGACGATGCCGACCAGCGACCGGAAGGCGGCCGACGTGACCACGGCCGCCCTCGTGGTGGCGGTCGCCGGCGCGGGCTTCGCGCTCGTCTACTGCCTGCTGCTGCCGCTCACCTCGCCCAGCCTCACCGAGGTGCTCGGCTCGCCGCTCGCGATCGCGATCTTCTGCGTGCTCGTCGCGGCCACCGCGGTGAACGTGCTCTCCGACAGCGTCTTCCTGGCGATCAACCGGGTGCGCGACTACCTGCGGCTCAACGGGATCCTGCTCGGCGTCGCGAAGTGCGTGCTGCCGTTCCTGCTGGCCGGCGCCGGCGCGATGGGGCTCTACGGCTCGGTCGGCGGGGCGATCGCTGCTGCTGCGCGGCGGCCAGCCTCTGGGTGATCTACCGGCACCTCCCGGGCCGCGCGATCCCTCTCGCCGTCGCAGTCGCTGCTCGACGCCCGCCGGTTCGCGGGCGCGGGCTACGTGACCTACGTGCTCACGGTGCTGCCGCTGCTCGTCTTCCCGCTGCTGGTGATCAACGCGCTCGGGGCGGACGCCGGTGCGGCGTACTTCATCAGCTTCCAGATCGTCACCCTGCTGCACGCCGTGATCCTGGCGGTGGCCAACGCGGGGTACGCCGAGGGCGAGCGCGCCACGACCGGTCGGCACCACGTGGTCCGCAAGTCGGGCCTGACCCTGCTGGTCGTGCTCGGTGGCGCGGGCGCGGTCGTGATGTGGCCGCTGGCGCCGTACTTCCTGATGATCTTCGGCGACCACTACGTCGACGAGGGCACCTGGACGCTGCGGGTGCTCGCCTTCGCCACGGTGGGCGCCGCGTTCAACTACTGGGGCGCGATCCGGCTGCGGCTCGCCAGCCACCTGCCGGCGATGATCGGCGTGCAGGTGCTCAGCACGGCCGTGATGCTCGTCCTGGCCGGCGCGCTGGCCTCGCACGGGACCGTCTGGGTCGCGGCCGCGTGGGGGATCGGGCACGCCGTGGGCGGCGTCGCGGGCTACGTCGCCAGCGTCACGATCGCGCGGTTCCCCGACGACGCGCCCGTCGTCGCAGGAGCCCGCGCCCGTCGAGGCGCCATGAACCGCCTCCGCAACCTCGCCGTCGCGACCATCCTGCGCGCCGCTGCGCGTGACCCTCCGGCTGCTGTCGCGCGTCGTGCCGCAGTCGCGGTCGGTCGTGGTCGCGGTCTACCCGGAGACCGAGGGCAACGGCCTCGAGGTCGCCCGCGCCCTGCTCGAGCGGTACGACGGCCGCGTCGTCTGGCTCCGCGACCGCGGCGCCGCGTCCCGGCGGAGGTCGCACGCGCTGGCCGACCGACGGGCATGGTCCTCGTCCCCAAGGCCAGCCTGCCGCGGCCTCGTGGGCCTACCTCCGCGCCGAGGCGGTGCTGTTCACCCACGGCCTCTACGGCAGCCCGCAGCCCGTCGCCGCGCAAGCCGATCGTGAACCTGTGGCACGGCGACGGGCCCAAGGACGTGCGGCCCGAGAACGGCGTGGGCGGGCTGATCGCGAGCACCTGGTTCGTCGGCAGCACCCGGCTGTTCTCCGGCTACCAGGCGGCGGCGTTCGGCGTGCCCGACGACCACGTGCTGCTCACCGGCAACCCGCGCACCGACCAGCTCTGGCGGCCGGTCGACCCCGAGCAGCCTCGCCCGGCTCGGCATCACCGGCGACTTCGTGGTGTGGATGCCGACCTTCCGTCGCACGCACGCGCGGTCGGGGCGATGCGCGAGCAGTCCGAGCTCGCCGCGGACGCCGACGACGGCCACGCCGAGCTCGGCGGCGCTGCTCGACGGGCTGCGCGAGCGCGGGCATCCAGCTGGTCATCAAGCCGCACCCGATGGACGCCGAGGAGCGCCGCTGGGACGGCGCCGTCACGATCACCGACGCCGACCTGCTCGGCGCCGGCGTGAGCCTCTACGCGCTGCTCGGCGCAGTCGCGCGGCCTGGTCACCGACTACTCCAGCGTCTGGGTCGACTACCTCCTGCTCGACCGCCCGATGGCCTTCCTGGTCCCCGACCGCGACTCCTACACCCGGCAGCTGCTCCCGGCCGACGTCCTCGACTGGGCGCCCGGCGAGCTGGTCGGCCCCGACGCGCCCGTTCGCGAGTTCTTCGCCGACCTCGACTGCCGACGGTCGCTCGGCGCCGCCCAGCGCGCGCGCGGTCGCGCGACCGGATCGGCCTCAACCCGACCCGCACCTCGGCCGACGACCTGGTCGACGAGCTCGGCGAGCCGGGGGCTGTGCTGCCGAGCTGAGCCGCCGGCTCGACCTGCACGCGGCGCTCGGCCGACGGTCGCGCTCGCCGGCACCCGGCGCGGTCGCAGGACGTCGCTGCGCGGGCGCAGGAACGGCCGCTCCAGGAGCCGGTAGCTCAGCACGGTGAGGCGATGGTCGCAGCGACGGCGATCAGGCCGAGCACCGGCTTGGGCAGCCCGCAGGCCGGCCTTCTCGAGCAGCAGCATCGGCACGATGTGCCACAGGTAGAGGCTGTAGCTGCACCGGCCGACCGTCGGCGAGCCACGGGTGGCCGAGCAGCCGGTGCACCGGACCGCTCGGGTTGGCTGTAGCCGGTGTGGATGAGCACCACGGTCGCGAGCACCGCGACCGGCATGCCGACGTAGCGGTAGAGCGGGCTGTGCGCCGCCGGGGCGAACAGCGTGATAGCGCCGATGCCGCCGAGCGCGAGCACCGACGGCGGCGGTGGCGTGCCGCCACGGCCGCGTCGGGGCGCCGCTCGGCCTGGAACCACAGCGCCAGCGCCGCACCGACCAGCAGCTCGGCGAAGCGCGCGGAGGGGCCGAAGTAGAACCAGAAGTCGCTCAGCGGCAGGGAGAGCGAGGTACAGCGGCGACGGCCGCGGCCAGGCTGGCGATCGCCAGCCGCGCGCGGACCACGCCGCGGCCTCGCGCGCCGAGCACGGCGAGCGGCCAGAGCAGGTAGAAGTACCACTCGATCGGCCAGCGACCAGGTCTGCCCGAACGGGTGCAGCGCCGGGCAGCCAGAAGCTGCCGCTCTGGCCGGCCGCCCAGACCGCGGAGCCCTGGACGAGCACGAGCACGCCGCGGCGGGCCACCTCGAGCGGGCTCGAGCGGCGCGCAGGGGTCGACGGCGTAGAGCACGACGCAGCCGACGACCAGCCCGAGCAGGGCGGGGTAGAGCCGGACCACGCGCCGCGTCGACGAAGGACCCACCAGGCCGGCGGCCAGCGTGCCGGTGGCCGGCGCCCGCCACAGCATCGTGGTGATGATGAAGCCGCTGAGCACGAAGAAGATGTCGACGCCGATGGAGCCGCCGTGGAAGAACGGGGAGTACCAGCTAGAGCCAGTGCAGGCGCGAGGACGGCGCCGATCGCGACGCGCGCGGATGCCGTCGAGGTAGTCGACCCGGCCCGTGTCGCCGTCCGCCACGCCACCTCCCTCTAACCGAGACTCAACGATCCACAAAGCCGGGGGTTAGGCCTGGTCTAATCCCGGTCTACTACGATCTCCACGTGGCGAGACAAGATCCGGTTCGATGATTGAAAACGGACAAACGACCGCATCACTTGAGCCATGCGACGAACCTCGTGCTCGCTGCCGTGCCTCCTGGCCTCGGCGTGCTCTGCGGCTGCCCTGCGCGACGCCTGCGCCAGCAGGGCCGTCCGACGGCCGACGCGCCGCGGACATCGCGCCGCTGCCCGCCGTCCAGGCCGACTCGCTGGTCGACAGCTACGGCGTCGGCATCCACCTGGCGTTCCTGGACACGCCGTACGACGACGCCACCGCGGTCGCCGACGCGCTCAGCGACCTCGGCGTCCGCCACGTGCGCGACGACCTGCTACATGAACAACCCGCGGCAGTACGCCGGCATCAAGACCGTCGCCGACAAGGGCATCAAGTTCAACCTGATCATGGGCAACCCGCGAGCCCGGACAGCGCCGCGGCCTACGTCAACACGGTCGCCACCCAGCTCCCGCCGGGCTCGGTCGAGAGCGTCGAGGGCAGCAACGAGTGGGACCTGTTCTCCGGCGGCTCGCGCCCTGTGGCCGGTCGAGCTGATGACCCGGCAGCGCGAGCTCTACCAGGCGGCCAAGGCCAACCCGGCGACCGCGGACCTGCCCGGTGCTGGCGCCGGCGCTGGCCTTCAAGTGGAACTACGTCGCCGCTCGGCGACCTCTCGCCGTACGCCGACTCGCCAACGGCGCACATGTACCCCGGCGGCTACCGGCCCTCCAACGAGATCAGCCAGATCACCGCCGCGATCCGCGGGTCGATCCCGCCACCAAGCCGCTGATCACGACCGAGGCCGGCTACCACAACGC
This sequence comes from uncultured Actinomycetota bacterium, assembly GCA_963722835.1. Lineage (GTDB taxonomy): Bacteria > Actinomycetota > Actinomycetes > Propionibacteriales > Nocardioidaceae > Marmoricola. Next base: position 260,803 of record CAVROK010000008.1, on the reverse strand, counting down.
GATGAACACGACCAACGGCCACCGGCCGGTGCCCGAGGACGTCGCCGGCGTCTACACGCCGCGGCTGCTGCTCGAGCACTCCTCAAGCGGCGAGCAAGCGCGTCTACACCTACGAGCTGATCGACGAGTTCGACGACCCGGGCAAGACCAACGCCGAGGCCAACTTCGGCCTGCTGCGCCGCGACTGGACGCCCGAAGCCGGCGTTCACCGCGATGAAGAACCTGCTCGGCCTGCTCAACGACCCGGGCCCGACGTTCACGCCCGCAGGCGCTGCCGGTCAAGGTCACCGGCTTCCCGGGCGACGGGAAGTACGTCGTCACCCAGAAGCGCAACGGCCAGTACGTCGTGCTGCTGTGGCGCGACGTCCAGATCTACGACCCGGTGACCCAGCAGCCGCAGGCGGTCACCCCGACCAACGTGACGGTCAAGCTGGCGAAGACCTCGAACGTCAAGGTCTACCGCCCCTCGCAGCAGTCCGGCGCCGGTCACCTAGGCCCAGGCGGCCTCGTTCCCGCTGCAGATGGACGGCTCGGTCACGGCCATCACCATCGACAAGTGCCCCGGCGCCCGCGCCGACCGTCGGTCACGGCCGACCGCCGGGCAACGGCCGGCCACCGTGAGCTGGCAGCTGCCGACCACCGAGGCCAACGTCACCGGCTTCGAGGTCACCCGCCAGCCCGGCGCGGTGACCACCACGCTGCCCGCGACGGCGCGCTCCTACACCGCCACCGGCCTGACCAACGGCACCAGCTACACCTACTCGGTGCAAGGCGCTCTCTCCCGACGGCAACTCGGCCGCCGTCGCGGCACCCGCGGTCGTCCCGAAGGCTCCGGCCACCGCGCCGGCGGCGCCGAAGATCACCGCGACCACCGCCGGCTCCGGCAGCGTCACGGTCACCTGGACGGCGCCGGCGACCGGCGGCAGCGCGATCACCGGCTACCAGCTGCTCAGCGGCACCAAGACCCTCAGCGTCGGGCCCGACGGTCCGCAAGGCGACCCTCACCGGCCTGGCCAAGAACGCCAAGGTCCGGGTCGGCGTCCGCGCCAAGAACGCCGTCGGCTGGGGCGCCTAGGCCTACTCGCGTACGTCACCACCAAGAGGTAGTTGCGCCTCCGCGGGTCGGATCGCGCTCTGGGTGTCCCACCCCGAAACGAGCGACACGGCATCGCATACCTTGACGCCATGGTCCTCGAGTCCGAGCAGCGCCCGTGGGGTTCGTGGCACGTCATCGACGTCGCCGACGGCTACAAGATCAAGCGCATCCACGTGAACCCGGGCGCTCGGCTGTCGCTGCAGAGCCACGAGCACCGCTCCGAGCACTGGGTGGTGATCCAGGGCGAGGCCACCTGCGAGATCAACGGTGAGCTGTTCACGGTGAATCACGACGAGTCCATCGACGTGCCCCTCGGCGCGCAGCACCGGCTGGGCAACGAGGGCGACGAGGAGCTCGTCATCGTCGAGGTGCAGCTCGGTCGCTACACCGGCGAGGACGACATCTGCCGCTACGAGGACGACTACGGCCGCCACGCCGGCGACGAGTGAACGTCAGCTGCCGCTGTTGATCATCCCGGCGCCGACGGTGACGCCGGTGGCCTCGTCGATCAGGATGAACGAGCCCGTGGTCCGGTTCTTCGAGTAGGGGTCGCACAGCAGCGGCACCGTGGTGCGCAGCTGGACGCGGCCGATCTCGTTGAGGCCGAGCTCCTTGGTCTCCTGGTCGCGGTGGAGCGTGTTCACGTCCAGGCGGTACTGGATGTCCTTGATCAGGGCACGGCCCGTGCGGGTGGTGTGCTTGATGGCGAGCTTCTGGCGCGGGCGCAGCGGCTCGTTGGTCATCCAGCAGATCATCGCGTCGATGTCCTGGCTCGGCTTCGGAGCGTTCTTGACGCGGGCGATCATGTCGCCGCGGCTGACGTCGACGTCGTCCTCGAGGCGGACGGTCACCGACATGGGCGGGAAGGCCTCGTCGATCTCCTTGTCGAAGAGGTCGATGCCGGCGATCTTGCTGGTCAGGCCGCTCGGGAGCACGATCGACCTCGTCGCCCGGCTTGAGCACGCCGCCGGCGATCTGACCGGCGTAGCCGCGGTAGTCGTGGAACTGGTCGGACTTGGGGCGCACGACGTACTGCACCGGCAGCCGGGTGTCGACCAGGTCGCGGTCGGAGGCGACGTGGACGTTCTCGAGGTGGTGCATCAGCGAGGAGCCGTTGTACCAGGGCATGTTGTCGGAGCGCTTGACCACGTTGTCGCCGTTGAGCGCCGAGATCGGGATGACCTCGAGGTCGGGGATGTTCAGCTTGGTCGCGAAGGAGGTGAACTCCTGGTGGATCCTGTCGTAGACCTTCTGGTCGTAGTCGACGAGGTCCATCTTGTTGACCGCCAGCACCAGGTGGGGCACCCGCAGCAGCGACAGGATCACCGCGTGGCGGCGGGACTGCTCGGTGAGGCCCTGCCGGGCGTCCACCAGCACCAGGCCGAGGTCGGCGGTCGAGGCGCCGGTGACCATGTTGCGGGTGTACTGCACGTGGCCCGGGGTGTCGGCGATGATGAACTTGCGCTGCGGGGTCGCGAAGTAGCGGTAGGCCACGTCGATGGTGATGCCCTGCTCGCGCTCGGAGCGCAGCCCGTCGGTCAGCAGGGCCAGGTCGGTGTAGTCGTAGCCCTTGGACTGGCTGGTGGCCTCCACGGCCTCGAGCTGGTCCTCGAAGATCGCCTTGGAGTCGAGCAGCAGCCGGCCGATCAGGGTGGACTTGCCGTCGTCGACGGAGCCGGCCGTGGCGAAGCGCAGCAGGTCCATCTGGCCGACCCCGAGGTCCTCGAGTGCGGGCCCGTCGGTGCTGGTCATCAGAAGTAGCCTTCCTTCTTGCGGTCCTCCATGGCGGCCTCGGAGAACCGGTCGTCACCGCGGGTGGCGCCGCGCTCGGTCACCTTGGCGATGGCGATCTCCTCGATGATCTTCTCGATCGTGTCGGCCTCGGACTCCACGCAGCCGGTCAGGGTCAGGTCGCCGACGGTGCGGAACCGCACGGTCTTCTCGACGACCTCCTCGCCGGACTTGGTGCGGGTTGTGCTCGCTCTCGGAGAGCCACATGCCGTCGCGCTTGAACACCTTGCGCTGGTGGGAGTAGTAGATCGAGGGGATCTCGATCTTCTCCTGGGCCAGGTAGTGCCAGATGTCGAGCTCGGTCCAGTTCGACAGCGGGAAGATCCGCATGTGCTCGCCGCCGTGGATGCGGCCGTTGTAGAGGCTCCACAGCTCGGGGCGCTGCATCTTGGGGTCCCACTGGCCGAAGTCGTCGCGGTGGGAGTAGACGCGCTCCTTGGCGCGGGCCTTCTCCTCGTCGCGGCGGCCGCCACCGAAGGCGGCGGTGAAGCCGTTCTCCTCGATGGCGTGCAGCAGGGTGCCGATCTGGTGCCGGTTGCGGCTGGTCTTGCCGTCGTCGACGACGATGCCGTTGGCCAGGGCCTCCTCGACGCTGGCCACGATCAGGCGTACGCCGAGCCGGTTGACCCAGTTGTCCCGGGTGTCGAGCACCTCGGGGAAGTCGTAGCCGGTGTCGACCTGGAGCACCGGGAACGGGATCTTGGCCGGGTAGAAGGCCTTCTCGGCCAGGCGGAGCATCACGATCGAGTCCTTGCCGCCCGAGAACATCAGGACGGGCTTCTCGAACTCGGCCGCGACCTCGCGGAAGATGTGGATGGACTCGGCCTCCAGCTGGTCGAGCTGGCTCAGCCGGTAGTCGGCGTGGGTCTGCGTCATCGGGTGGGTGTACCTCTCGTCGGTGCAGCAGCCGTCATCGTATCGAGGTTCGGTAGACATTCAGTCAGGTGTCCGGAGAAGCGCTCGGTGAGGGCGACGTCTGACTCGGCGCCGGGACGCCTCTCCGCCGTCTCAAACCTACGGGTTTCGCTTGGTCTGGGCCACCGGTCGTCGCTCGCTGCGCTCGCTGTTCGACCATCCGCGTACGGCGTCTGGTTCGACACGCTCAACCAGCGTGTGGTTGCGGTCCCTCGAGCGTAGGCGCCGCGGGAGCCGAAGACGGCGCCGAAGGTGCGGGCCAGGATGGTGAGGTCCTGGAACATCGACCAGTTGTCCACGTAGTAGAGGTCGAGCCGGATCGCCTCGGACCAGGAGAGCTCCGAGCGGCCGGAGACCTGCCACAGGCCGGTCATGCCGGGGCGGACGCGCAGGCGGCGGGCCATGTCGTCGTCGTACTGGGCCACCTCGTGGCGCAGCGGAGGGCGGGGGCCGACCAGGCTCATGTCGCCGAGCAGGACGTTGACCAGCTGGGGCAGCTCGTCGAGGGAGAAGCGGCGCAGCCACTTGCCGGGAGGCGTGATCCGCGGGTCGTTCTCCATCTTGAACAGGCCGCCCTCGTAGCCCTGCTGCTTGTGCAGGTCGGCCAGCAGCTCCTCGGCGTTGGTGACCATCGTGCGGAACTTCCAGCAGTAGAAGGTCTTGCCGTCGCGCCCGACGCGGGTCTGGCGGAACAGGATCGGGCCGCGGTCGTAGCGCCACACCTTGTAGGCGGCGAACGCGAACACCGGGGAGAAGAACATCAGCAGCGCGAAGCGAGCCGATCACGTCGAAGATGCGCTTGGCGCGGCGTACGGCCTCGGCGGAGCGCGGCTTCTCGAGGTGGATCAGCGGCATGCCGCCGACCGGGCGGACGCTGACGCGCTCGCTGGAGACGTCGGTGACGCTCGGCGCGATGACCACGGCGACGTCCTCGTGCTCGAGGTCCCAGGCCAGCCGGCGCATGTCGACGGCGGAGTCGACCGCGCCGCCGGCCAGGAAGACCACGTCGGCCTCGGCGTCGATGGCGATCTCGGCGATCGAGCGGGACGAGCCCAGCAGCGGGATGCCGGAGTGGGTCGTCGGACCGCTCACCCGGCTCCGGGGTGAGCGCGCCGACGACGTTGTAGCCGAGCCACGGCTCGCGCCGCAGCACGCTGGCGATCTCGTCGACGTGGCCCTCGTTGCCGGCGATCACGACGCGGTGCTGCAGGGCACCGTGGCTCCGGGCGCGGTGGATGCTGCGGCGCAGCATCCAGCGGCCGAGCACCAGCACCGGGATGCCGATCGCGAAGGCGAGGACGAAGAACCCGCGGGAGAGCTCGAACTGGACGAGGTAGCAGCCGATGCCGACGGCGCCGGCGGTCCACAGCGAGGCGTAGACCATGTGCTTGTACTCGTCGAGACCGGCCCCGAAGACCTGGGGGCGGTAGCCGCCGAGCAGGAAGATCGCGACCACCCAGCCGATGATCATGATCGGGCCGGCGACGGTCAGCGAGTCGCCGACGTCCCGGGACGGGATGTTGGCGAACGGGATGGCCTCGCGGCCGAGGATCGCGGCGAAGACGCTGAAGGTGACGAGAACGAGGTCCGTGCCGAAGGCGACGGTCGGGATGTAGCGCAGTCCCCCGCGCGGTGGCGCGCTGACTTTGGTGGCTTGCACCAAAGATGTCGTCATTGGAATCCCCCGATTTCAACGATCCTCCGCGACGGGAGCGATCGATTGACCACTGTAGGAGGAATGAACGAAACAGGCCCGTTTGCGATACCGCAGGTCCGCCGGCGGTCTAGTCCGGAAGGCGCCAGGCTGCAGCGTTGTTGTCGAAAGCGGGTAGGCCTCTACGTTGGCGCAAAAAGCCCCAGGCGAGCGGTCCGAGCAGCAGCAGAGCCGGCCCCGATGATGCCCGACCCACTCCGGCGGGACGCCGAGCATCTTCAGCCCGGTGAGCGTCAGCACGATCACGATCCCGCGGCGGATCACCGACTGGGAGACCCAGGCGGCCATCTTCGCGCCGAGGAACGTGCCCGGCGTACCGCCGAGCACGAGCGGGATCAGCACCTCCCAGTCCACGCCTGAGGTGACCACGTGGCCGATAGCCGCGGCCAGCACGAGCGGGACGGCCTGGACGAGGTCGGTGCCGACGAGGCGTACGGCGGACAGGGTCGGGTAGATCAGCAGCAGCGCCACCATGATCAGCGAGCCGGAGCCGACCGAGGTGATGCCGACCAGGAGGCCGCCGATGGCGCCCGACGATGATCGTGGGGACCACCCGCACGTGCGGCTCGTCGGTCGGCGCCACGTTGCCGCCGGTGACGTAGCGCAGCTGGAGGTACATCCGCAGGGTGTACGTCGCCGCCGTGAAGATCAGCGCGCCGCCGATCATCGTGGTCAGGAAGTCCTGCTGCGTCTCGTCGGCCCCGACGCTCTGCACGATGAAGCCGCCGGCGAACGCGCACGGCACCGAGCCGATGATCAGCAGGCCGGCCAGGCGCAGGTTGGGTGAGCCGCGCCGCCAGTGCACGCTCGCGCCGACGGACTTGTTGACGCTCGCGGCGACCAGGTCGTTGGCGACCGCGGCGGTCGGGTCGATCCCGAGGAAGATCAGCGCGGGCGTCATCAGCGCGCCGCCGCCCATGCCGGTCAGGCCGACGACGATGCCGACACCGAAGGCCACGAGGAACACCGAGAGGGCGGCCGTGGTGAGCAGCTCGTTCATGGAGTGGCTTCCGTGGTGGAAGGGGAGGACCGGCATCAGGTCCTCGAGGCAGTCCTCGATGGTGCGGCCGGTGGTGTCGATCGCGACCGCGGCATCCGTCGGCTCGTCGTACGGGCTGGAGATGCCGGTGAACTCCGGGATCTCGCCCGCGCGGGCCTTGGCGTAGAGGCCCTTGCGGTCGCGGCGCTCGCACTCCTCCAGCGGAGTGGAGACGTGCACGAGCACGAACACGCCGCCGGCGTCCTCCACCATCTGGCGCACCTGCTTGCGCGTGGTGTCGAACGGCGCGATCGGCGAGCAGATCGCGATGCCGCGGTGGCGGGCGATCTCGGCGGCCACCCAGCCGATCCGGCGGATGTTGGTCTCGCGGTCCTCCTTGGAGAAGGTGAGGCCCTTGCTCAGGTTCCGTCGTACGACGTCGCCGTCGAGGCTGGTCACCGAGCGCCGCCCGTCCTCGAGGATCAGGTCGTGCAGCGCCCGGGCCAGGGTCGACTTGCCGCTGCCGGAGAGGCCGGTGAAGAAGACCACGAAGCCGCGCTCGTCGTCGCCCGGCTGGTCCTGGTCGACGATCGCCGCGATCTCGTCGGGCCACTCGCCCTCGCCGGTCACCGCGAGCACGTCGCTGGTCGCGTAGTTGCCCGCGACCAGCTGGCCCAGCTCGTGGTCGTACGCCGCGTCGCCGTGGGCGGGGAGGGGGGCGGCGACGACGTGCGGCGTGTCGGCCCCAGCAGTTCGGCGGCCTTCAGGGAGACGCGGACGAGGCCGACGGGGGTGACGTCCTGGGGGGTGCCGGTGCCGTTCAGCGCGAGGAGTACGACGTCGCGGCCGGCCGCCTCGCTGGTGATCAGGGCGAGGTCCTGGTCGGTGAGGGGGGCCGCGACCGGGACGACCAGCGCCCCGTCGTACGCCCGCTTCGCCTCGGTCGGCGTGAGGTGCAGCCGGCGGAACGGGCCGTAGGCGGGGGTGGCGAGGGGGGTCAGCCGCTCGGGCGTCCAGAGCGCGAGCGGCAGGCCCTCGGGGTCGACCAGCTCGACCTCGGGGGCGTCTTCGAGGTCAGGCGGGAGGGAGAGCGTGATGCCAGGGTCGGAGACGTCGAAGTTCGTCCGGGGTGCCAGCGCGCCGGAGAGGAGGAGCTCGAGGTCGTCCAGCTCGCGCTGGCTCGGGCAGTGTTGCGGTGCGGGCACCGGGCAATCGTGCCAGAACCGGCGCTCACGAAGAGTGCGGCCGCCCCCACACGTGCTCACGGAGGTAGGCGTCGACGTCGGCCTTCTCACGACGTCGCTGTCGCAGCGCGGCGCAGGCCTCGGCTGCGTTCGTGCGGGCGAGCTCCTGGGCGGACCGGTTCGGGTCGCCCAGGATGCGGGTGGCCAGGAAGCGCAAGGAGCGGGCGACCAGGAGCTCCATCAGGCGACCCCACCCTCGCCAGGGGGTAGCGCAGGGGCCCCGAGCTGCGTGAGTGGCGCCCCTGCACCCCCCTGCAACCGACCCCACCGTGTGGGTCCGGAGTTCGAGGGGCCTGGAGAGGCGGGGACGCGACCTCACGCGGGATCGACGCCGAGCCGTCTGGGCGGATCACGTTGAGCGACCTCCGAGACACGCGAGTGCGGTCCACCGGGGTCTGGGGTGGCTGGGCCTCCCGGACTGGGAGGTGAAAACCGGCAGCAGTGTGGCACGGCAACCACGCCGCGGCAATACCTTGTGAGACGCATATGTCCAGAAAGTGGGCGGCTCCCCGCCATCTGAACCGGTACGAATCGGTCTTCGTCTGCGGGGTCGTCACCGAGATTCACACCGCCTCGGCGACCACCAGGGTGATCGGGCCCGCCAACGGCTCGTGCGCGGTGAACCGCCAGCCGGAGCCGTCGAGCCACGCCTGCGCCTCCTCGACGCTGTGGACGTCGCCGTCGTTCACGTGGATCGCGAACTCGCCCGCCATCAACGCCGCCGGGAGCGGCTCGGTGTGGGTGGGGTCGGTCCAGAAGTCGGCCAGCAACAACCGGGCACCAAGCGGCGCGACGGCCCGGACCCGGCGCAGGATCGACGTGTTCGGTCTCTGGCGTGAAGTAGTGCACGAGGTTGGCCATCAAGAACGCGTCGTAGCCGGTGGGGCAGCTCGTCGCCGAGCACGTCGCCGGCGCACGACCTCGATCCGGTCCGGCGTAGGGCGTGCCGCGGAGCACCTCCTCGGCGACGGGCACCACGTCCGCGAGCTCGAGCGACCGTGGCGGTGAGGGCCGGGTCGTGCGCCGCGAGGGCGACCGACCAGGAGCCGGTGCCTCCGCCGATGTCGAGGACGCGCGCTCCCGCTGGGAGCCCGGCCGCCGGAGGGAGGGCACGGCAGGCGCCGGCGGTGGCGGCCTCGATGCCGGCCGACATCACCGGCACGAGCTCGTTGTCGATCTCGAAGATCTCGCGGGACGGGTGGCCGCGGCCGAGTGCACCGGCCAGGTCGGCCCACGCCGGGTAGCTCAGCTTGTCCCAGAACCGCAGCAGCGGCCGCATGTCGGCGGGTCCGCTGCCGGAGAGGAACCCCGCCGCCACGGGTCCGTTGGCGTACTCGTCACCGCGGCGCTCGACCAGCCCGATCGCGACCATCGCGTCGATGCTGATGCGCGTCGCACGACGGGCGAGGCCGGCGCGGGCCGCGAGCGCCGTCGAGGTCGACCGGGTCCCTCGCCGAGGGCCTCGAACAGGCCGAGCTCGCTGGCCGCGAACAGGTGCTTCGAGGCCATGAATCCCTGGGCGATCTGGAAGATGACGTCGGCGGTCGGAGCCTGCGTCGCCCCGCCTGACGGGGCCTGCTGTGTGGTGGTCATGTGCCCAGCGTCAGGCGCCCCGAGGACGCCAGGCCATCCCAGATTCGTGGGGGGACCGCGGCGCCGGTCGGACCGCCGTACCCTGCAGAGGTGACCGGAACGCTCGTCCCACGCGTTCGTGACGACATCGACCCACCTGCGGAGCAGCGGGCTCAGCTGGGTGGACTTCTCCGCGGCTGCGGCGGAGGCGATCGGGAGCGCGATCCCGTTCGACGCCTACTGCTGCCACACGGTCGATCCCGGGACGATCCTGTTCACCGGCAGCGTCAACCGGGGGGTCGGCTGCTCGGGGTCGTGGCTGGCGCACCACGAGTACGTCGTCGAGGACGTGAACAAGTGGTCTTTCCTGGCCCGCAGCGGGAAGACCGCCGGCGCGACCAGCATCGACACGCACGGCGATCCCTCCCGCTCGATCCGGCACCGTTCCCAAGAAGCCTTCGGCTTCGGCGACGAGCTGCGTGTCTCGCTCGTCCTCGACGGTGTCTACTGGGGCGCGGCGTCGTTCCTGCGGCACAGCGACCAGCCGGTCTTCGTGGAGTCCGATGTCGCCGCGCTCGTGACCCTGGCTCCGGCTCTCGCGGCGGGCCTGCGTCGCGCCGTCGTGGTGCCGCTCGCGTCGTACGACGTCCCGGTGGTCGATCACGGTCCGGGGGTCGTCGTGTTCGACGAGGACGGAGTGCTGGAGTCGGTCTCCGAGACGGCCGAGCGCTGGATCAGCGAGATGGTCGAGGAACCCCCACCGTCGAGCCCGTCGGAGTCGAAGATGGTCCAGGCGATCGCCGCCCGCGCGAGGATGATCCCGGCCGGCACGGACCCGCTCGAGCTCGCGGCCCGGGCCCGGGTGCGCACCCGCACCGGCACCTGGCTGCTGCTCTACGGCACCCGGCTCACCGGGACCACGGGACCGCGGACGGCGGTGGTGATCCACCCGGCCTCGCCCCAGGACGTCGCACCGGTGATCGCCTGCTCCTACGGCCTCACCGAGCGGGAGTGCCAGGTGACGGTGCAGTGCCTCCAGGGGCACGACACCCGAGCGATCGCGCGGGCGCTGTCGATGTCCCCGTTCACCGTGCAGGACCACCTGAAGTCGATCTTCGCGAAGACCGGGGCGCGCAGCCGGGGTGAGCTGGTCGGCCAGGTCTTCCTCGATCACTACGCGACCCGTTGGGAGTCGCCGGTCGAGGAGCCGCCCGGCCACCGCGTCTGGAGCATCGATCCCGGCTAGGGGCTGTGTTGCCGTGAGGCGCTCGGACCGGGGCTCGAGCACCGCGGCCTCGCGGCCTCGCGGCCGACGTGACACCACATCAGCCACTAGAACTGTCACCGATGTCCCATCAGAAACGTCACCGATGTCCTGCAACATGACTCCGCGAACTCAACTGGCGGTTGCAACGAGTCCTTGGTTGAGGACCTGTCCGGGAGTCTGCCAGTCCAGGGTCTTGCGGGGACGTGTGTTGAGTCGTAGGGCGACGTCGTCGCACTCGGCCTGGCCCAGGCCGCGGAGGTCGGCGCCCTTGGGCCAGTACTGGCGCAGGAGGCCGTTGGTGTTCTCGTTGGTGCCGCGTTGCCAGGGTGACTGCGGGTCGCAGAAGTAGATCTGGATGCCGGTATCGGTCTTGAACTGGGCGTGTTGGGCCATCTCGCTGCCACGGTCCCAGGTGATCGACTTGCGAAGCGACAACGGCAGCGTCGCGATCATCTCGGCCAGGGTCATCCTGGCGATCTCGGCGGTGTGTCGACCTGGCAGCGGGGCCAGGAGCACGTAGCGGGAGGAACGCTCGACCAGGGTGATCACCGCCCCCTTGCCGGTGCCGCCGAGCAGGAGGTCGCCTTCCCAGTGTCCGGGCACGGCCCGGTCGATGGCCTCGGCCGGGCGTGCGGAGATCCGGATCTCCTCGGTGATCCCTAAGGTGACCCGCTTGGCGCCACCGGTCTGCTGCTTGCGCTGGGTTCGCCCGGTGCGCAGGTGCGCGGTCAACTCACGCTTCAGCTCGCCCTTGGTCTGGACGAACAACGACTGGTAGATCGTCTCGTGGCTCACTCGCATGTCCGGGTCGTCGGGAAACAGCCTTGGCAACGCTTCTGCGATCTGCTCAGGTGACCAGTCTGCCCGCAACAACTCCCAGACCTGCTCGCGCAGCGGGGCGTGATCGAGTCGGTGAGCCTTCGGCCGGCGACCCTTGACCTCGGCATACCGCTGCGCCCGCTCGGCGTGATAGACCCGCCGATACCCAGCCCCGCCACCCCGAGCCGTGCGCGCCCTCGGTGACCTCGACCCCGGAGCCGAGAAGCTCCGCGCCAGCTCGCGCGAGACCGTCGACTTGTGCTTGTCGATGATCGACGCGATCTGGTCCAGCGAGAGACCCATCCGATAACACCGCTCGATCGTCCGCCGCTGCTCCACCGTCAACCTTGCTCCTGGCATGCGCCGCAACCTCCCACACGAAGTGGTTGCAACAACCAGTTGAGTTCGCGCTCTTGTGATCCCACCGCTCTTCCGGTAGAATCGAACACAAGTTCGATCCAATAGTGATGCTGAGGGATCGACCCGGACCCGGAAGGTCCGCCTGCTCACGGGCGTGCTGCATCGAAGCGTGGGACCTGAAGTCAGTCATTTTCATGGTCACGAGCTCGATGCGGGAGGTGCGCGATGAGTGCGACGTTCGACCGTCCCTCGCTGCACCCGGTGCTGGCCTGCATCGAGGCGGTCGAGGCGGAGCTCAAGGAGACCGCGGACGTTGCCGTCGAGTTCATGCGTCCCGAGGACAAGCAGGCGGCGCTGCTGCGCATGACGCGTCTCGAGTCGCAGCTGTCTTCGCTGCGGCTTCGACTGATGGCCGCCTCGGACGACGTGGCCCGGGACCAGGGCGCCCGGGACGTGGCTGCGCTGGTGACCCACCACACCCGCACCGACGCCGGCACCAACCGCCGTGACCTCGCGCTCGCGGAGGCGCTCGACCGGCGCTGGGGCCAGGTCGCCGATGCCTTGGGCGCCGGGGACCTCAACGTGGCGCAGGCGGTGGTGATCACCCGCGCGCTGGACGACCTGCCGCGCCCACGCATCGCGCCCGAGGTGCTCGCCGAGGCGGAGGCCCACCTGGTCGCCGAGGCCGCCCACCACGGTCCGCGCGAGCTGAGGGTGCTGGGTCGCAAGATCCTCGAGGTGGTCGCGCCGGAGGACTACGAGGACGAGGAGGGCCGGCGGCTCGAGGCCGAGGAACGCCGCGCCCGCGAGCGCACCAGCCTGAGCTCGAAGAGCCTCGGCGACGGGACCACGCGGTTCGTCATCCGGGTCCCGGACGCCGTGGCTGCCCGGCTGCGCACCTACCTCGAGGCGTTCACCTCCCCTCGGCACGACCGGCCGGGCGGGGGCGAGGCAGCCCGGATCCCGGCCTTCCGCCGGATGGGTGCGGCCTTCTGCTCGTTCCTGGAGGCCGCCGACCCGCGCCGCCTGCCTGCCCACGGAGGCGACGCCACGACGGTGATCGTGACCATCTCGCTCGAGGACCTCCAGAAGGAGCTCGCCGCAGCCGGGCTGGCGACCGGTGACCGGATCTCGGCGAGCGAGGTCCGCCGGCTCGCCTGCACCGCCGAGATCATCCCGGCCGTGCTGGGGGAGAAGTCCGAGGTGCTCGACCTCGGCCGCGGCTCACGGTTCTTCAAGCCGGCTCAGCGCAAGGCCATGATCATCCGCGACCAGGAGTGCCGCGCCGAGGGCTGCACGATCCCGGCCGCCTGGTGCGAGGGACACCACTGGAAGCTGCCCTGGGCTCGCGGCGGCCGGACTGATCTCGACGACGGAGTGCTGCTCTGTCCCTGGCACCACCATCGAGCGCACGATCCGACGTACGACCTCAGCCGGCTGGCCAACGGAGACGTCCGCTTCACGAGGCGGAGGTGAGCCTGTGAGGTTCAGGGCTGCGGCCCGTCAGCGACTGGGCGATGCCGGAGACGACCGCCGGGACGCACACGAGGGCGGCCCAGAAGAAGAGGCCGCTGAGCAGGTCGTCGGCCAGCACGGACCACGACCACTCGTCCCACCGCAGGTGCGAGTAGACCGTCGTGCCGAGCGAGACGAGGAGCCCGGTCGCCACCCAGGTCACGCACAGCTGCAGGGGACCCCGGTGGAAGCCGTCCCACACACCCCAGAGCGCTGCGGCACAGACGAGGGCGAACATGGCCATCAGACCGGTGCCCAGGCCGTCGTCATCGGGGGTCTTCGCGGCGTACGTCGCTGCAACCGCCTCGGTGAGCACGACGAGCGTGACCGAGCGGACGGCGATGTCGAGGACGAGACGCAGGGACGTGTTCATCTCTTCATCCTCGTGATCGCGGGCAGGGCTGGCATCCGCTCGGACACTCAGATCGGGCTGCATCGGCTGAGTACGACGGCTCAGTGGCGACGAGACGGCAACCTCGCTACGGTTCGCCTCGACGCGCGGACGTGAGAGCAGTGGGGTAGCGGTGACGGGAGACGGCATGAGCCCCGAGCCCCCCGACGCGCTCGAGTCCGGCACCCGGCTCATCCACATCGGACCGCAGAAGACCGGGACGACCTCGATCCAGCTGGCCCTGTTCGGCATGCGCCAGGAGCTGGAGGAGCTCGGGGTGTACTACCCCAAGGGCTCCCACCGACGCCGGCGTGCGGCGTTCTCGCTGGGGTTGCCCGACGGCCTGCGCAGCGGGTCGCCGATCGAGCCGTGGCAGCGCCTGGTGAAGGAAGTGGCGCGCGCGGGCGACGCCCGCGTGTGCGTGAGCAACGAGGACTTCGCGCGGGCGAGCGACCCGGCCGTGATCGAGCAGATCGTGCGGGAGCTCGGCGGCGAACATCCGGTGCACGTCGTGTTCGTGGCGCGGCGCCTGGACCTGTTCCTGCCGTCCCAGTGGCAGGAGCGCGTCAAGGGCCGGGTCAAGCTGTCGTGGGACGACTGGCTGGGCGTCATCCTCGGGGAGGACGACACCGAGTGGGAGCACCGCAACGTGTGGCTGGGGCACGACCTCGCCGGACTGGCGCGGCGTTGGCTCGAGCACGTCGAGCCGAGCCAGCTCACCGTGGTCGTGACGGACGAGCAGGACCGCACCCAGCAGACCCGTGTCTTCGAGCAGCTGCTGGGCCTGCCGCCGGGCACGGTCCGCTCCGCCGACCCCACCAAGTCCAACCGCAGCCTCACGCTTGCCGAGACCGAGCTGGTGCGGGCCATCAACGTCATGTGGGCCCGGGCGGGTTGGTCGCACGAGAGCTACCGCGCGCTGGTCGCCAAGGGGTTCGTGCTCCCGCTGGTGCGGCAGGCTCCCTCCGGCTCGGGGCCGCGCAGCGCTGTCCTGCCGGACTGGGCGCACGCGCGAGTGCGCGAGCTCAGTGACCGCAGGGTCGAGGAGCTGTCCGCCCTGCCCGTCCGCATCATCGGTGACCTCGAAAACCTGCGCGTGCCCGCCCGCGAGCCGCTGGGCGAGCAGGAGCCCGTCGAGCTGGCCGTGCCGGTGGAGCGCATCGCCGCCGCCATGGAGGAGATCTTCGCCGCAGCCGTCCGCACCAGTGAGGAACCGTGAGCCAGACCTCGAGACTTCAGCCACCGGAAGTCCGTCTATCGCCGGCCCTCGTGGGTGATCGACCCACCGCTGCTCGCCCCGCCGTACAAGCCCTGGAAGTCCAGGCTCCTCCGCCGTCTCTTCTGACCCCCGATAGCGTCGCGCGCATGGCCTCACCAGTCGTCATCGCCGAGATCGTCCGCTCCGGGTTCGTCGAGGGCCACCACTACGGGTCCTGGGTCGTGCTGAACCGCGACGGGTCGGTGCTCGCCGCCGCGGGTGACGTCGACAGTCCGATGCTGCCGCGGTCGTGCAACAAGCCGATCCAGGCCCTCGGGATGCTCGAGGCCGGCCTGTCGCTCGAGGGTGAGCTGCTCGCGCTCGCGTGCGCCTCGCACTCGGGGGAGGCCTTCCACATCGAGGCAGTACGCCGCATCCTCGACTCCGCCGGGCTGGACGAGTCCGCCCTGCAGACCCCGCCGGACTGGCCGCTGGACGACGAACGGCGCGAGGAGCTGATCCGCGCGGGGGAGTCCAAGGCCCCGATCCTGATGAACTGCTCGGGCAAGCACGCCGCGATGCTCGCGACCTGTGTGGCCAACGGGTGGGACCTCTCCTCCTACCTGTCGATCGATCACCCGCTGCAGCAGGCGCTGCTGTCCACCTTCGCTGCTGCCACCGGAGAGCCCGTCGACACCGTCGCCATCGACGGGTGCGGAGCCCCGCTGCTCTCGACCTCGCTGACCGGCCTGGCGCGCGCGTTCGCCGGGCTGGCCCGCTCGTCCTCGGGGCCCGGGCTGGCCGTCGCCACGGCGATCCGGTCGCACCCGGAGTTCGTCTCGGGCACCCATCGCGACGAGCTCGCCTTGCTGCGGGCGATCCCGGGAGCGATCGGGAAGGCGGGTGCGGAGTCCTGCTACGCGATCGCACTGCCCGACGGGCGGGCGTTCGCGACCAAGACCGACGACGGCGCAGCGCGGGCACGTCCCGTCGTGATGGCCGCGTTGCTCGAGGGGCTCGGCGTGACCGGTGAGCCCGGTGTGGACGGAGACGCGGTGCGTCGTACGGGAGAGGCGCGGTTGCTCGGCGGCGGTCGTCCGGTGGGCGAGATCCGGGCGGTGGCTCCCAGCTGACGCTGGTTTCGACCCGCTGAACCCGCCTCTGACCTCCGCGTTTGCTGGCTGCTAGCAGGCCAAACGGCCGTTTTGCATCGTGAGACAAGGGATTTGTGACCGCGTTCACCCTCTGTTGGTTTGCTTTTGCTTGCTCCAGTTAGCACGATGGGGTCATGGCCAAGAGCAAGGTCGGGAAGACCGTCGAGTCGCTCGGGGAGTACCTCCGCGAGCAGCGTGTCGGCGCGCAGCTGTCGCTGCGTCAGCTGGCAGAGCAGACCGGCGTGTCGAACCCGTACCTGAGCCAGATCGAACGTGGTCTGCGCCGGCCATCCGCCGAAGTGCTGCAGCAACTGGCCAAGGCGCTCCGGATCTCCGCCGAGCAGCTGTACGTGCAGGCAGGGATCTTGAACCCCGACGACGGGCAGGTCCGCTCCGTGGAGCTGGCCATCCTCGGGGACCCGGTGCTCAGCGAGCGACAGAAGCAGTCCCTGCTCGACGTGTACCAGTCGTTCAGGACGGTCGCCGAGAACGTGAACGAAACCGAAGTACTCGAGCCCGTGCTCGTGGAGCCCGACATCAAGACCACCACCATCGAAGGAGAATCACATGGCTAAGACCCAGTTCAAGCTCAAGACCGAGGCCGTCAAGCCGCTCTACGCCGTTGCCGGCGCCACCGAGGTCGCCTACGAGTTCGCTCGTGGCTACGCGACTGAGGCCCAGAAGCAGGCCCAGGAGCGCATCGCCGACGTGCAGAAGAGCGTCAGCAAGCTCGAGCGCGACCCGAAGGCGCTGCAGGACCAGGCCGTCACGCTGGTGAACTCCCGCGTCGACGACCTCCAGAAGGACGCCAAGGACGCGCAGGCCAAGTTCGAGGCCCGCGTCGCGGAGCTCCAGAAGGAGGCCCGGGCCTTCCCGAAGAAGGTCCAGACCGAGATCGACGACGCCGTCACCGAGCTCGCGAAGACCTACGCCGACCTCGTCGACCGTGGCGAGAAGCTCGTGGCCGCCGTACGCAAGGACGGCGTCAAGGCCGTCACCGCGGTGCGCAAGGCCCCGAACAAGTCCTCGGTCGTGCGTCGTGAGCGTGCCAAGGTCGCTGCGGACAACCCGTCCAACAGCACCCGTCCGGTGAAGAAGTCCGCGACCAAGAAGCCGGTGGCGAAGAAGACCCCGGCCAAGACCGCGGCCAAGAAGACGACCGCCGCCAAGAAGAGCGCGGCAACGACGGCCAAGAAGCCGCCACCTCGACCCAGGCCTCGGCCTGATCGAACACTCGTCACCGACGGGTGGCGAGGAGTCCGGTCTCTGGTGACCCCTCCCTTCGCCAGAGTCGGGCCGGCGGGCCCCCGGGTTCTCCCGGGGGCCCGTTGCTGTGCCCGGACGCTGTGCGGCCCGGTTATTCTGGTGCCGTGAACGTCATCGGGTTCGAGAACAGCGTCATGAGCATCGTGTATCTCGTGCTGCTCGCCGTGAAGGTCTTCGCCTTCATCGACGCCCTCGTCCGCCCCACCGCGGCCTATCCCGCCGCCGAGAAGCTGACCAAGCCCGCCTGGCTGCTCATCCTCGGCCTCGCCGTCGCCTGCGACCTGCTCCTCGGCAGCCTGCTGCTCGTCCTGGCCGGCACGGTGGCCGCGTTCGTCTACATCCTCGACGTGCGCCCCGCGCTCGCCTCGGTCACCCGCCGCCGCTGAGGCTGTGGATGGCCGTTTGCCGGCCCGCGACGATCCGCGGTGTGCTCACCGGGTGGAGATCGACGAGTACGCTGAGACGGCTGGGTGGGGTCGCCACCTGGCGGTCAACTGGCTCGATCGACGTACTCGGCCCATGTCGTGCGCAAGGCCCTCGCATCTGCACAGGTGGCACGGGTCTCGCACGGCCTGTGACGCCTTGCCGAACGTGAAATCGGCCGAGCTCGCTGCTCGGCGACTCAACGGCGTCCTGGTCGTTCACCAGTGCCGCTCTCCACCACGGGCTGGCCGGTCAAGCTTCCGCCCGAGCGTCCGCACGTCACTGTTCCCCGACATCGCAAGGTCTCGTCAGCGCGTCGAGCGGGCGTCGACCTGCACTACGGAGACGTGGCCACAAACGGGGTCGCCACCACGCCCGAGCAGACCGTTATCGACTGCGCGCGCTTCCTGCCCGTACTCCGACGCACTGGCCGTCGCGGACTCGGCACTGCGTGCCGGGGTCTGGCAGGCACACGCCTGCTGATCGCTGCCGGGAAGGCTCCTCGGACCCATCGCACCGGGCGCTCGCTGTGGTCGAGGCTGCTGACTCGAGGGCGGCCAACCCGTTCGAGTCAGTGGTCCGCGGCGTGTCCCACGAGTTCACGGAGCTGCGTCTGGTCCCTCAGGTGACCATCCCCGGTTACGGCCGGCCCGACCTCGCACGACGAGCGGCGCAACCTGATCGTCGAGTGCGACTCCTTCACCTTCCACTCCGCACGGAGCGCCGTCGTGAAGGACGTCGAGCGCTACAACGCGGCCGCGCTCGCGTCCCTCGGTGTTGCTGCGATTCGCGTGGGAGCACGCGGTGCTGCGACCGGACTACGTGCGAGACACGCTCCGGGACTGGCTGGCGATCCAGGCCGCACAAGAACGACTGGCAGTTCGGACACGCTGCCCCCACTGCGCCGCCTGATCACCGTCGACTGCGCGCGCCACCCGTCCCAACTGCCAGTCGACCTTGAGACCCCAGCGCAATCGGCGGGTGGCGGTCAGCCCTTGCGGGCCTTGGCGGCCGTCTTGGCGCGGTCGTGGGCGTTGAGGTGGACCTTGCGGATCCGGGCGGCGTCGGGCGTGACCTCGACGCACTCGTCCTCGCGGCAGAACTCCAGCGACTGCTCCAGGGACAGCTTCTTCGGCGGGATCAGCTTCTCGAAGTTGTCGGAGGTGGCGGACCGGATGTTGGTCTGCTTCTTCTCCTTGGTGATGTTCACGTCCATGTCGTCGGCGCGCGAGTTCTCCCCGACGATCATGCCCTCGTAGACCTCGGTGGTCGGCTCGACGAAGAGGACGCCACGCTCCTGCAGGTTGGTCATGGCGTACGCCGTCACGGCACCCGCCCGGTCGGCGACCAACGAACCCTGCGAGCGGGACTTGATCTCGCCGGCCCACGGCTCGTAGCCCTCGAAGACGTGGTGCGCGATGCCGGTGCCGCGGGTGTCGGTGAGGAACTCGGTGCGGAAGCCGATCAGCCCGCGGGCCGGGACCAGGAACTCCATCCGCACCCAGCCGGTGCCGTGGTTGGTCATCTGCTCCATCCGGCCCTTGCGGACGGCCAGCAGCTGGGTGATCGTGCCGAGGTACTCCTCCGGGGCGTCGATCGTCAGCCGCTCGACCGGCTCGTGGACCTTGCCGTTGACCTCGCGGGTGACCACCTGCGGCTTGCCGACGGTGAGCTCGAAGCCCTCGCGCCGCATCTGCTCGACCAGGATCGCCAGGGCCAGCTCGCCACGGCCCTGGACCTCCCAGGCGTCGGGACGCTCGGTGTCGAGGATCTTCAGCGAGACGTTGCCGACCAGCTCCTTGTCGAGCCGGTCCTTGACCAGGCGCGCGGTGACCTTGGTGTTCTTGGTCGGGCCGCGGCCGGCCAGCGGCGAGGTGTTGATGCCGATCGTCATCGAGATCGCGGGCTCGTCGACCTTGATGAGCGGCAGCGCCACCGGGTTGTCGGCGTCGGCCAGGGTCTCGCCGATCATGATCTCGGGGATGCCCGCGATCGCGACGATGTCGCCCGGGCCGGCGTAGTCGCCGGGCTTGCGCTCCAGCGCCTCGGTGACCAGCAGCTCGGTGATCTTCACGTTCTGCTTGCTGCCGTCGGTCTTCATCCACGCGACGTTCTGGTTCTTGCGCAGCTCGCCCTCGCGCACCCGGACCAGCGCGAGCCGGCCGAGGAAGGGGGAGGCGTCGAGGTTGGTGACGTGCGCCTGCAGCGGGGCGCCCTCGGTGTAGACGGGCGCCGGGATGGTCTCGAGGATCGTCTTGAAGAGCGGCTCGAGGTCGGGGGAGTCGGGCAGGCCGCCGTTCTCCGGCATCGTGAGCGAGGCGCGGCCGGCCTTGGCGCTCGCGTAGACGACCGGGAAGTCCAGCGCGTCCTGGCTGTGCGACTCGTCGAGCAGGTCCATGAACAGCTCGTAGGTCTCGTCGACCACCTCGGCGATGCGGGCGTCGCCGCGGTCGACCTTGTTGACCACGAGCACGACGGGCATGTCGGCGTTCAGCGCCTTGCGGAGCACGAACCGGGTCTGGGGCAGCGGACCCTCCGAGGCGTCGACCAGCAGCACGATGCCGTCGACCATGGAGAGGCCGCGCTCGACCTCACCGCCGAAGTCCGCGTGGCCGGGGGTGTCGATGATGTTGATCGTCATCGGCACGTCGGTCGCGGTGCCGGTGTAGCGGATCGCGGTGTTCTTCGCGAGGATCGTGATGCCCTTCTCGCGCTCGAGGTCGCCCGAGTCCATCGCGCGCTCGTCGACGTGCTGGTGCTCGCCGAAGGCGCCGCCCTGCCACAGCATCTTGTCGACCAGCGTGGTCTTGCCGTGGTCGACGTGCGCCACGATGGCGACGTTGCGCAGGTCGGACCTGGTGCTGGTCGCGCCGGGCGCGTTCGTGGTCTGGTCGGCGGTGTTCATGCCTGGGGCCTTCCGGCTGTCCTGGCGGGCCTCGACGGGCACGCCGACAGACAGGTGTCGAGGATTCGGGGATCGGCGCCGAGAGGCGCAGCGACAAGTCTATCGTGACTCCCGTGTCCGATTTCCGGGTCCTCTTCGTGTGCATCGGCAACGTCTGCCGGTCCCCGCTCGGCGAGCGCTTGCTCGCCAACCGCCTGGGAGAGGGCTTCGAGGTTTCCAGCGCCGGCGTCGCGGCGATGGTCGGCCAACCGATGACGCCGGAGTCGGCCCAGCACCTCGACCACCCTCGGGGGGAGCGGCCGACGGTTTCGCTGCGCGCCAGCTCGTCCCCGCGCTGGTCGACGAGAGCGACCTCGTGCTCACCGCGACCAAGGCGATCCGGTCGCGGGTGCTGGAGGACTCGCCGGGTGCGTTGCGGCGTACGTTCACGGTGCTGGAGCTCGCCGCCCTGCTCGACGTGATCGGTGCGGAGACCGACCCCGTGACCCTGGTGCGCGCCGCGGCCGACGAGCGGTCGCGGGCGGCGCTGGACGACTACGACATCCCCGATCCCTACGGGCGCGGCGACGAGGCCCACGCCGTGGCTGCCGACCTGATGGCTGGGGCCGTCGAGCGCATCGCCAAGGCACTGCAGCCGTGAGGCGACTTCTCGGGGCGCTGGCCGTGGTCACGGCTGTCCTCGTCGGTACGACGCCCGCACTCGCGCTGCCGAACCCGGCCGACTCGACCGGTGCCGCCTCGGCCGAGCGCCACGAGCAGGCCCGACCCGCTGCACCGCTCCGCGGGATCACGATCGCCCTCGACCCGGGCCACCAGCTCGGCAACGCCCGTCATGCGCGGCAGACCAACCGGCTCGTCCCCGCCGGCGGGTTCCGCAAGCCGTGCAACACGACCGGCACCGCCACGAACCGCGGAGTGCCCGAGGCCACGGTGAACTTCCGGCTCAGCCGGGCGGTCAAGCAGCGGCTCACCCGGCTCGGCGCGCAGGTGCGGATGACCCGCACGACCAACTCCGTCCGGCGCTGGGGACCGTGCGTCGACGCCCGCGGCCGTTTCGGCGAGCGGGTCGGTGCGCAGCTGATGGTCTCGCTGCACGCCGACGGAGCCTCGGCGTCCGGCCGCGGCTTCCACGTGATCGCGCCCACCCGGCGTGCGCCGTGGACCACCGACATCGCCACCGACTCGCTGCGGCTGGCCAAGCTGCTGCGTGCGTCGCTGGTGCGCGGCGGGGTGCCGCGGTCGAACTACACCGCCGGCGGCACCGGCCTCGACCTCCGCGACGACCTGGGCACGCTGAACATGTCCGACGTGCCGGTCGCGATGATCGAGATCGGCAACATGCGCAACCGGCGCGACGCGAGGCGGATGACCTCGAAGACCGGGCAGGCGCGGTACGCGCAGGCTGTGGTCCGGGGAATTCGGACCTATCTGCGACGCTGACCCCATGTCCGCACGTCTCACCGGTGCGCTGGCCCTCGTCCTGCTCCTCACCCTCGCTGGCTGCTCCGGCAGTGACGACGCCGAGCCCCAGCGCCAGTCGACCTCGAGCGCGCCGGTGAAGACGCTCGCCGCGGGCACCTGCTGGAGCGACCAGCACCTGCCGGACGCGCTGGGCGACGACGGCTTCGAGAGCTGGGTCGAGAAGTACGCCGACGGCGACGACGAGCTCGGCGAGGCGATGCGGGACGACGCGGCGTACGCCGAGGAGATCGACTGCTCCGAGCCGCACGCCCTCGAGCTCTACCGCGTCGTCGAGGTCTCCCCGGAGCTGACCGCGCAGCTCGACGACTACACCGCCCTGCTCGACCGGACCTCCGAGCTCTACCGCAAGGTCCGCGACGAGGTGAACTCCCGCTGCATGGCCGGCTCGCCGTACGGCAGGGCCGAGCGCAAGGCCGGGTCACTGCCCGTCCAGCTCGGGCCCTCGCTCAACGTCGACGGCGGACTGCGTCTGACGTGGGACCCGTTCCCGGCGGACCTGTGGGCGAAGGGGCAGCAGAAGTTCGTGTGCAACTTCGAGCAGGAGGAGCCCGGCACGCTGCGGTTCGCCGACCTGACCACCAACAAGGTGCCGATCGAGGCGCGGGTGTGCCTGAACACGCCGTCGAAGTACGTGCCCTGCAGCGGCAAGCACCAAGCCGAGGACATCGGCGAGATGATGCTCAACACCGCGATCGCGAAGGGCCAGATCGCCGGCGACGAGGCGGTCCGCAAGAGCTCGAAGGGCGAGTTCGTGCGGCTGCCCGAGGCGCAGTACGCCAGGCTCGACAAGGTCTGCGGCACGCTGTTCCGGGCGGTCTCGACCCCGAAGGGCGGCCTGGAGGCGCGGGCCTACCCGGGTGCTGCCGACCAGTGGCCGACCGAGAACGGGGTCTACCTCGCGAGCTGCTTCGTGCTCCAGCCCGTCTCGGAACCGCCGCCGTTCCTGCCGGGCGGCTCGGTGTTCGACCGCGGCCTCTGAGAGCATCGCCTGCATGACGGACACCCCGGAGACCCCGGCCGCGACCCCGCCGTACCGCCAGGTCGACGACATCCCGGGCTGGTTCCTGCGGATGGACATGGAGGTCTTCCGGCTGCTGCTCGACGAGACCGGCAGCCGGCTCGGCGGCGGCGACCTGGCCGAGCTCGGCGCCTACCTCGGCAAGAGCGCCGCGCTGATGGGCTGGGGCCAGCAGCCGGGGGAGACCTTCACGGTCATCGACCTGTTCGAGGAGGAGGCGACCGCCGAGGAGAACAAGGCCGAGAACGAGGACCAGTACCCCGAGCTCTCCCAGGAGGCCTTCGAGAAGTACTACCTCACCGTCCACGACTCGCTGCCGAACGTCGTCCGGGGGCCGAGTGCGTCGATCGTCGACCACGCGGCGCACGGCACCCACCGCTTCGTGCACATCGACGCCTCGCACCTCTACGAGCACGTGGTCGAGGACATCGCCGCGGCCCGCACCCTGCTCAAGCCCGGCGGCGTCGTGGTCTTCGACGACTACCGGGCCCCGCACACCCCGGGCGTCGCCTCGGCGGTCTGGCGCGCCACCACCGAGGACCTGCGCCCGTTCGCGGTCACGCAGAACAAGCTCTACGCGACCTTCGACGACACGGTGCCCTGGATCGACGTCGTCTCCGACTGGATCGACGGGCGCGGCTTCTGGCGCAAGGAGATCCAGCACGTCGCCGGTCGGCCGCTGCTGCGCGTGCTCCGTCCGGCCCCGAAGCCCAAGCCGGTCGAGGCCGAGACCGAGGCCCCCGCGCCCGCGCCGAAGCGGCGCTGGTGGTCGCGCGGCTGAGGGCTACTTCTCCCGGTGCAGCTTGTGCTGGGCGGCCTGCGCGCGGGGGCGTACGACGAGCTCGTCGATGTTCACGTGGCTGGGGAGTGAGGCGACCCAGCGGACCATCTCGGCGATGTCCTCGGCGACGAGGGGCTCGGGCACGCCTTCGTAGAGGGCGTCGTACTTCTCCTGGTCGCCCTCGAACCGGTTCAGGGTGAACTCGTCGGTCTTGACCATGCCCGGGGCGATCTCGGTGAACCGCAGCGGCTCGGCGACCAGCTCGAGGCGGAGCGTCTTGGTGAGCACGTTCACGGCGTGCTTGGCCGCGGTGTAGCCGCCGCCGCCCTCGTAGGCGATCCGGCCGGCGGTGGAGCCCATGTTGACCACCAGCCCGCCGCCGTCCTTGCGCAGGGCGGGCAGCAGGGCCTGGGTGACGCGGACCATGCCGAGGGCGTTGAGGTCGAACATCCGCGCCCAGTCGGCGACGTCGGCGTCCTCGACGTTCTCCTGGCCGACCGCGCCGCCGGCGTTGTTGACCAGCACGTCGACGCTGCCGCCCCCTCCCGACCAACCAGCTCCTCGACGGCCCGGGCGAGACCGGCCACGGACTCGTCGTCCGTGACGTCGCACACGACCGGCGTACCGCCGATCTCGGCGGCGAGCTCCTCGATGCGGTCCTTGCGCCGGGCGGCGCACACGACGTGGAAACCGTCACCCGCGAGCGCGCGGGCGGTGGCGGCTCCGATGCCGCTGCTGGCTCCGGTGACGACGGCGGTCCGAGACATGGTCCCTCCTGACGGGGGTACGACGTGAGGCCGCCATGATAGGGACCGGAATGGACCGGGGCCTCCGGTGGTTGGGTCCTGCGGAGGTACGGATGAGTCTGCATCGCGTCGCGATGGTGAGCCTGCACACCTCGCCCCTGGACCAGCCGGGGACGGGTGACGCGGGCGGCATGAACGTCTACGTCCTCGAGCTCGCCCGGCGCCTGGCCGCGCGGGACGTCGAGGTCGACGTGTTCACCCGTGCCACCGGCAGCTCGCTGGCGCCCGTGGTCGACGTGAGCGACGGCATCCGGGTGCACCACGTCGCGGCCGGCCCCTACGAGGGCCTCACCAAGAACGAGCTGCCCGCCCAGCTGTGCGTCTTCGCCCGCGAGGTGCTGCGCACCGAGGCCTACCACCCGCCGGGCTACTACGACCTGGTGCACAGCCACTACTGGCTCAGCGGCCAGGTCGGCGCGCTGGCCCGCGACCGCTGGGGCGTGCCGCTGGTGCACACGATGCACACGATGGCGAAGGTGAAGAACGCCGCGCTCGCCGAGGGGGACACCCCCGAGCCGATGACCCGGCTGATCGGCGAGGAGCAGGTGGTCGCCGCCGCCGACATGCTCGTGGCCAACACCGACGACGAGGCCAAGCAGCTGATCGACCTGTACGACGCCGACCCCGGTCGCGTCGAGGTCGTCCACCCCGGCGTCGACCTCTCGACCTTCCGTGACGTCGGCATGGCCGCGGCTCGCGAGCGTCTCGGTCTGCCCGCCTCGGGCGACGTGATCACGTTCGTCGGCCGGATCCAGCCGCTCAAGGCGCCCGACGTGATGCTGCGGGCGGTGGCGGTGCTGCTGCGCAGCGCCCTGATCTGCGCTCGTCGCTGACCGTCGCCGTCGTCGGTGGCCCGTCCGGGTCCGGGCTGGAGCGCCCCGACTCGCTGGTCAGGCTGGCCGAGGAGCTCGGCATCTCCGCGCAGGTGCGGTTCGTGCCGCCGGTCGCCGCAGGAGTCGCTCGTCGACTGGTACGCCGCGTCCACGCTGGTGTGCGTCCCGTCGTACAACGAGAGCTTCGGGCTGGTCGCGATCGAGGCCCAGGCCTCCGGGACGCCCGTCGTCGCCGCGTCGGTCGGGGGCCTGACCACGGCCGTGCGGGACAACCGCTCCGGGTTGCTGGTCGAGGGCCACGAGCCGGCGTCGTACGCCGCGGCCTTCGAGCGGATCCTGTTCGAGCCCGACCTGCGCGACCACCTCGCCCGGGGGGCCGAGGCCCACGCCCAGCAGTTCGGCTGGGACCGGACCGCCGAGATGATGCTGCGCGTCTACGAGAGGCCCAGCAGAAGATGCGGGCCGACCTGACGGGCGTGGCGCTGTAGGGGCATGATCGGTCGGGTGACCGACGTCGACGACGAAGCCCTGAGCCCCGAGCGCGAGGCGGCCCTGAGCTGCCCTCAGGCAGGTGTTCGCGGAGGGCGAGCTCGAGCACAAGGAGATCTCCGCGACCTCGTTGATGGTCGAGATCCCGGGCGAGAAGAAGCTCCAGACCCCGTGCCGCTTCGACGTGGGGCGGCACGCCCTGGAGGTGCACGCGTTCGTCTGCCGCAAGCCCGACGAGAACTTCGAGGGCGTCTACCGGTGGTTGCTGGAGCGCAACATGAGGATGTACGCCGTCTCCTTCGCGCTCGACCCGATGGGCGACATCTACCTCGACGCCAAGCTCCCGCTGGCCGCCGCGACCACCGACGAGATCGACCGGCTGCTCGGCGCGGTGCTGGAGTACGCCGACGGGTCGTTCAACACGATCCTCGAGCTCGGCTTCGCCTCCTCGATCCGCAAGGAGTGGGAGTGGCGGATCTCGCGCGGCGAGCCGATCCGCAACCTCGAGGCGTTCCGGGGTCCGCTCCGGCTCGACGAGCTGGGGTCCCCGGCCGACGAGGGCTGACGCCTCAGCGGTTGAGCGCGCCGGCCTCCGGCTGGGCGTGCGTCGGCGTCGTGGGTCGCGGCTTGCGACGGGCGACGTAGACCCCGACCAGGGCGAGCGCGCCGCCGGCGTACGCCATCGTCGGCGGAGCCTCGGAGAGGAACACCACGCCCATCACGATGGTGATCGGCGGGACCAGGTAGGTCGTCACGCCGAGGTTGCCCGCGCTCATGTGCCGGAGCGCGAAGGCGTACGTCGTGAAGGCGATCGCCGTCGGGAACACCCCGAGGTAGACCAGCCACCAGATCGAGGACGCCGGGGCGTCGCCGACCTGCTCGACGAGGTCACCGGTGAACGGCAGGCAGCTGACCGCGCCGATCGTGCAGGCCAGCCAGGTGACGTGGACTGCCGGGAGCTTCCCGACGAGGGGCTTCTGGAGGACCAGGCTGATCGCGTAGGCGACCGCACTGACGAGGCAGAGCACCACCCCGATCACCTCGCTGTCGCCACCGTCGGAGGTGGCCAGCGCGATCAGGGCGACGCCGCCGAACGCCAGCGCGAGCCCCAGGCCGAGCTGCAGCGTGAACCTCTCGTCGAGGAACACGGCGGCGAGCAGCGCGATCAGCACCGGTGCGACCTGGATCAGCATCGCGGCGGTGCCGGCGTCGACCGAGCGCTCGCCCTCGTTGAGCGCGACGTTGTAGAGGCCGAACCAGAGCAGCCCGATGATCGTGATCGACACCCACTGCCGGCCGGTGGGCCGCGGCACCCCCTGGGACAGGGCCATCACGGCGAGGCAGGCCGAGCCCACGAGCAGGCGCCCGAGGGAGAGCGCGCCGGCCGAGAAGTCGTCACCGAGGTGCCGGATCGCCACGAACGCGGAGGCCCAGAACACCAGCGTGCAGGCGACGGCGGCGAGGGGCAGCCAGGAGGGTGCGCTCTTCGGTGTCACGCACCGACTCTAGGGACCGGCACCGACAAGTAGCATGCGGATTTCGGTCGCCTACCACCGAGATCCAGCCGGCGAGATCCAGCCGTCAAGCGGCGGGCTCAGAGGTCGAGCTTGTATCCCAGCCCGCGCACGGTCGTGAGCAGCTTCGGCTCGGCCGGGTTGTCCTCGAGCTTGGCGCGCAGCCGCTTGACGTGGACGTCGAGGGTCTTGGTGTCGCCGACGTAGTCCGAGCCCCACACGCGGTCGATCAGCTGGCCGCGCGTCAGGACGCGGCCGGGGTTGCGGAGGAACATCTCGAGGAGCTCGAACTCCTTGAGCGGCAGCCGCACCTCGCCACCACCGACGGTGACGATGTGGCGCTCGACGTCCATCCGGACGTTGCCGACCTCGAGGGTCATCGGGGCCAGGTCGGGCTCGGCGCCGCGACGGAGTACGGCGCGGATGCGGGCGACCAGCTCGCGCGGGGAGTAGGGCTTGGTGACGTAGTCGTCGGCACCGAGCTCGAGGCCGACCACCTTGTCGACCTCGTCGTCCTTGGCGCTGACCATGATCACCGGCACGTTGGAGGTCTGCCGGATCTGGCGGCAGACCTCGGTGCCGGGGATGCCGGGGAGCATCAGGTCGAGCAGCACGATGTCGGCCCCGGCCCGGTCGAACTCGGCCAGTGCGGCGTGGCCGTCGGCGGCGATCGCCACCTCGAAGCCCTCCTTGCGGAGCATGTAGGCGAGGGCGTCGCTGTAGCTCTCCTCGTCCTCGACGACCAGTACGCGACTCACGCGGTCTCCTTGTTGCTTCTGTATGCGGGCTCGCGCGCGGTCGGCCGAGGCGCTGCTCGGCAGCGGGCCGGGCTTGCGGGGCAGGGTCAGGGTGAACGTCGAGCCCTGGCCCTCGACCGACCAGACCCGCACCTCGCCGCCGTGGGAGGCGGCGACGTGCTTGACGATCGAGAGGCCGAGGCCGGTGCCGCCGGTGGAGCGGTGCCGGGCCGGGTCGACGCGGTAGAAGCGTTCGAAGATGCGGTCGAGCTCGTGGGCCGGGATGCCGATGCCCTGGTCGGTCACGGTGATGTCCACGGTGGTGTCGTGGCCGGTGGCGCCGACGACGACCGACGACCCCTCGGGGGAGTAGGCGACGGCGTTCGCGACCAGGTTGCCCACGGCCACGGCGACCTGCTCGCGGTTGCCGAGCAGCACGAGCCCCTCGGCGCCGTTGTGCACGAGCTCGATCTGTCGGGCAGCGGCGTCGGTCAGGCTCTCGTCGATCGCCCGGGCGACGATCTTGTCGGCCTCGACGGCCACGGGCTCGTCGAGCGGGTCGTCGCCCTGGAGCCGGGAGAGCTCGATGATCTGCTGCACCAGGCGGGCGAGGCGCTCGCTCTCGGTGTGCATCCGGCCGGCGAACCGCTGCACCGCCTCGGGGTCGTCGGAGGCGTCGATCACGGCGTCGGAGAGGAGCTTGATGGCGCCGACCGGGGTCTTGAGCTCGTGGCTCACGTTGGCGACGAAGTCGCGGCGGATGGACTCCACCCGTCGTTCGCGGGTGCGGTCCTCGACGAGGGCCAGCACGAGCTGGCTGCTCAACGGAGCCACCCGAGCGGTGACGTGCCGGGGAGGCAGGCCCTGTCGCTGGACGAGGAGCTCGGTCTCGCGGATCTGCCCGTCCCGGCGTACTTGTCGCACGAGCTCGGCCAGCTCGCGCACGGTGATCTCGTGGTCGCGGACCAGGCCCATCGCGATCGCGGGCGCGGAGGCCTTGAGGACGGCGTCGCTGCCGTCCACGACGAGGGCGGAGCTGCGCAGCACGGAGAGCACGGCGGCCACGCCGGGGGGCAGGGCCGGCTCGGGGATCTCGGCCGGGCGCATCTGCCGCTCGCTGACCCGGAACGCCAGGACGGCACCACCGCCCAGCACTGCTCCGAGCAGCGCGAAGAGAAGGGCCTGGAGAGTCGGGCTCACGCCATTGATCGTACGCAGGGTTTCATCGCAGATTGGCTTGTCAGACTTGTCCTTCGAGGACTGTTCACCCTCGATTCACGCAACGACGCCAACACTTCACCTGGCCCGCCTAGGTTGAAGCACATGCGCGATGCCTATGCCGACCAGCTCGACTCGATCCGTGACGACCTCGTGACGATGGCCCGACTCGTTCGGGAAGCCGTCTCCGAGGGTACGGCCGCCCTGCTCGAGGGCGATGCCGTCCGAGCCGAGCAGGTGATCTCGAACGACGCCCAGATCGACGCCCTCCGCGAGAAGCTCGAGGAGCACAGCTTCGAGCTGCTCTCGCTGCAGAACCCGGTCGCGGGTGACCTGCGGATGCTGGTCGCGTCGCTGCGGATGGTCAGTGAGTTCGAGCGGATGGGCGACCTCGCCGTGCACGTGGCCAAGATCGCCCGGCTCCGCGTGCCCGACGTCGCCGTACCCGACCCCGTCGTGCCGATGATCGCGCGGATGGCCGCCGTCGCCGAGGTGATGATCGGCAAGGTCGAGCACGTCATCGCCCACTCCGACATCGCCGCCGCCCAGGAGCTCGAGGAGGTCGACCAGGAGATGGACAAGCTGCGCCGCAACTCCTTCCGCGAGCTGCTCGGCTCGGACTGGAAGTACGGCGTCGAGCCGGCCGTCGACATCGCCCTGCTCGGCCGCTACTACGAGCGCATCGCCGACCACGCCGTCTCGATCGCCCGCCGGGTCGTCTTCCTGGTCACCGGCGAGCACCCTCAGTACGCCTGAGGGCTCACGGCAGGAACAGGCCCGAGTCGCCGAACTCGTGCCAGTGGTAGCCCTGCGCCAGGGCCTCGTCGTACGCCGCCTGGGTGAGCGCCGTGCCCGCGATCGCCTCGACGAGCAGGAGGTGCGAGGCGTGGGCGTCGTGCCAGCCGGTGATCAGGCCGTTCACGACGGCGGGCGGGTGGGCCGGCGTGACGACCCGCTCGGTCCAGCCCCAGGTCTCGCGCACGACTCCGTCGACGACGGCTGACTCGAGGGCGCGGGTGACCGTCGTGCCGGTGGCGACGACCCGGCCGCCGCGGGAGCGGGCGAGCTCGACGAGGCGGGCCGTGGGGGCGGGCACGTGGTACCACTCCGGCTGCGGCCCCTCGCCCGCCTCCTGCGAGGAGACGCCCGTGTGCAGCGTGATCGGGGCGACGTGGATCCCGCGGGTGACCAGCCGGGTCACCAGCGCCTCGGTGAACGGCCGGCCGGCGGAGGCCATCTCGGCGCTCCCGGGGACGGCGCTGAAGACGGACTGGTACGCCGCGAGCGGGTAGCGCCGGTCGAGGTAGCCGTAGGCGATCGGCCTCCCGTGCCGGTTCAGCAGTGCACGCAGGTCACCCTCGACGTGGGCGCGCCAGAGCCGGTTGCCCGACCCGGTCGGCGATGACTCGTCGCGCGGGTACGGCGACACCAGCGTCACCGGGAGCTCGCCCACGCCGATGGTCTCTCCGGCGTTCCCGTCGAGGATCGGCTGCGACGCGTCCGGCGCGGTGCGCAGCTCGACGACCCAGGTGCCGTCGTCGAGCCGGGTGGCGGCGTGCAGCACGATCGGCTCGGCTCCTCGACGGGCATCGATCTCTCCGCTGACGGTGGCCG
Organism: uncultured Actinomycetota bacterium; assembly: GCA_963722835.1. Classification (GTDB taxonomy): domain Bacteria; phylum Actinomycetota; class Actinomycetes; order Propionibacteriales; family Nocardioidaceae; genus Marmoricola. The sequence continues at coordinate 229,702 of CAVROK010000008.1, read as the reverse complement.
AGTTGTTCACCACGACCACGTCGCCCGGCTCGAGCACGTCGGCCAGGTCGGCGAAGCGATGGTGCGACAGATCACCGGGACGCGCGACGAGCAGGCGTACGTCGTCGCGGGCGGTGCCGCGCACCTCGGGCGGGGCAGCGGCTGTCGACTCGTCGGTGTCGCGGAACCGGACTCCCGAGCGCTCGGTCAGGATCGTCATGCTCCCGCCACCTCCAGGTGCGCGATCTCCGCGGCGACGTAGCGGCCCGAGGGCGGTCGCCGGTCGAGCAGCGCCAGCAACCGGGGCACGACCGAGGAGGGGAGCGCCCGGTCGGAGATGTCCTCGTCCGGGAAGGCGGCCTGCTGCATCGGCGTGCGCATGTCACCCGGGTCGACGGCGTACGTCGTCAGGCCGGTCTCCGCGCCGAAGGTGAGCACCAGGTGGTCGAGGGCGGCCTTGGAGGCGCCGTACCCGCCCCAGGTCTCGTAGTGCTGCACGGCGGCGTCCGAGGAGATGCCGACGACGACACCGTCGCGAGCCGACAGCTGCGCGGTCAGGGCGGTCATCAGGGCTCCCGGCGCTCCGGCGTTGGTGCGGAACACCTCGCCGAGCTCGAGGGGGTCGTACTGCGAGAGCGGGCGCATCGGCAGCGGCCCGAGCGTGCTGGCGTTGAGCACCAGCAGGTCGAGGCCGCCGAGGTCCGTGATGACCTCGACGAGGGCCGAGCGGTGGTCGGCGTCGGTGACGTCGCCGGGCACGCCGTGGACGGTCGTGCCGTCGAGGGCGGCGGAGAGGCGGGACGGGTCGCGGGCGTCGGTCACGACGACCCAGCCGGCGTCGTCGAGGGCGCGGGCAAGTGCGAGACCGAGTCCGGAGGAGCCGCCGGTGATCAGTGCGGTGGAGGGCCAGTGGAAGGGGAGTTGGTAGTCATGCACCCAGTGTTAAAGTTAAAGTCAACTTGAGTTCAAGGGGTCGGACGAGATGGATTCGCGAGAGCTGCTGTCGGTGGGCGACGTCGCCCAGCGCAGTGGGTACGCCGCGTCGGCACTCCGCTTCTACGAGGCGGAGGGCCTGATCTCCGCCACCCGCTCTCCCGGAGGCCGCCGCCAGTTCCAGCGCAGCGTGCTGCGTCGCCTGGCCTTCATCCGCGCGGCCTCCAACATCGGGCTGACCCTCGACGAGATCCGCGAGGAGCTCGACCGGCTGCCCGCCGGGCGGGTGCCGAACCGGGCCGACTGGCAGCGGATCACCCGGCACTGGCGGGGTCGGCTCGACGACCAGATCGCCGCGCTCGAGCGGCTCCGCGACGGTCTCGACTCGTGCATCGGGTGCGGCTGCCTGTCACTCCAGCGGTGCCAGATGACCAACCGCAACGACTGGATGGCGGCGTCCGACGACGCACCGGGCGCGGCGAACCTGCCGTCGCTGCTGCGTCGCCCGCACCAGTTCCGGTCGACGAAGGAGCCTCAGCGCCCCTGGTTGGCGACGGCCTCGGCAGCTGCGGCGGCGGCCTCGGGGTCGAGGTAGCGACCGCCCTTCTCGACCGGGCGCATCTCGGCGTCGAGCTCGTAGACGAGCGGCTGCCCGGTCGGGATGTTCAGCCCGGCGATGTCGTCGTCGCTGATCCCGTCGAGGTGCTTGACGATCGCGCGCAGGCTGTTGCCGTGCGCCGCGATCAGCACGGTGTCGCCACCGGCCAGGTCGGGGACGATCGAGCCCTCCCAGTACGGCAGCATCCGCGCGATGACGTCCTTGAGGCACTCGGTGCGCGGCATCTCCGCACCGAGGTCGGCGTAGCGCGGGTCACCTGACTGCGACCACTCGTCGTCGTCGTCGATCGGCGGAGGCGGGACGTCGAAGGAGCGGCGCCAGAGCATGAACTGCTCCTCGCCGTACTCCTCGAGGGTCTGCTTCTTGTCCTTGCCCTGGAGAGCGCCGTAGTGCCGCTCGTTGAGCCGCCACGAGCGGCGGACCGGGATCCAGTGCCGGTCGGCCCGGTCGAGCGCGAGGTTGGCGGTCGTGATCGCGCGGCGCAGCAGCGAGGTGTGCAGGACGTCGGGCAGCAGCCCGGCCTCGAGCAGCAGGTCGCCGCCGGCCAGTGCCTCGGCCTGACCCTTCTCGGTGAGGGGTACGTCGACCCAGCCGGTGAACAGGTTCTTGGCGTTCCAGTCGCTCTCGCCGTGGCGGAGCAGGATCAGGGTGCGGGGAGCGTCGCTCATGCCGGCTCAGGCGGCGGGCGTGGTCGAGGGCGCGGCGAGCTCGACCTCGGAGTACTCGTCCTCGTGCGGCACGACCGGCGCGTTGACCTCGGCGGTCTCCCCGCTCTCGAAGGTCAGCGTGAGCCGCACCCACGTGCCCGCCTCCACCGTTCGCCCTGCGACCGCGACCGCACCGGTGTCGGCGAGGTTGACCAGGGTGTCGGCAGGGACCTCGATCGGGGCCTGGAGCTGGACGTCGACGTCGTCCGCGGTCACCTGCTGGAGGATGTCGTCGTTCTCGGTGTCCTTGTTGACCAGCGAGGCGACGAAGGTGCCCTCGCCGTCGGTCGAGCTGACCACGACGGCGGCGAGCACGTCGACCTGCCCGTCGCGGTAGTTGACGCCGACTCCCGGTTGGTAGACCTGATCGGTCTGGTAGCCGAAGCCACAGGCTCCGAGCGCGGGGACCAGCAGCACCATGGCGACAGCGGCGAGACGACGACGGGTGGACGTCAACATGACGATGCTTTTCCTCTCGAGGGTCGGCAAGCGTGCCCGAGCCTATCGCCCGCGGGCCGCCTAGTGCGCGATGGCTCCGGCCTGGGCCGTGGTCCAGACGATCGCGCCCACGACGACGACCGTCATGACGATGGAGAGCACCATCAGCCGGGGTGCGCCGGTGCGCAGCGCGATCCGCAGCGGGAGGTGCTTCAGGCCGGCCTGGTTGTCGACGACCAGGTCGGGCAGCGAGGTCAGGAAGTGCACGCACACCCCGAGCAGCGCGCACAGGAGCACGAAGGCGGTCAGCGGTGCCGAGCCGTCGGCCTCGCGGCCCCAGCCGCCGTAGGTGACGAAGTAGGTCAGCAGCGCGCAGGTGGCCGCCCAGCCCACCCAGGACAGCGGCGTGGTGTGCAGCCAGCGGTTGTGGACGTAGCCGACGACCAGCGTGGCCAGCACGTAGATGGCCGCCTCGGTGCCGTTCTGGAGGGAGAGGGGGATCGCCAGCAGGAGGAGTACGGCGACCGCGAAGCTGGCGTTGCCGGGCGGGAGGACCCCCTCGGCGATGGGCTTGTTCTTCGCCCCGCCCATCCGGTCGCGGTCGGCGTCGAGGAGGTCGTTGACCAGCCCCATGACCATCTGCGCGACGAGCACCGTCGCCCCGCTGACCAGCACTTCCCGTGCCGGCCGGCCCGTCAGCGCGACCAGTGTCCCGACCACCACGGCGAAGCCCAGCGCCTGTCGCGGATGGACCGCCCGCCCGAGGGATCGGAGCTGTCCCGGTGCCTTGGGTTCCTTGCGGACCGCCTGCGTCGCCATGGGTCGAAGTATTGAGCATCCGGCCACCGTGCCGGGACGTTTCCGCACGGCCACCGGGGCCACAGGTCGGGCCGCGCGGCACATGAAATCGCCGTTTGTCAAGCCCGGATAGGGGGTCTGACCTGCACAAACACTGGAAAGGGGGCGTCGTCAACCGTGTTAGACTGGTCACCTCGAAAGGGGTTCACAACATATGACATTCACTGTCGGCGAAACGGTCGTCTATCCGAATCACGGGGCCGCAGTCATCGAGGACATCGAGATGCGCACCATCAAGGGGGAAGAGAAGCAGTACCTCGTTCTCCGCATCGTGGCACAGCAGGACCTCGTCGTCCGCGTGCCTGCGTGCAATCTCGATCTCGTCGGTGTCCGCGACGTGGTCGACAAGGAGGGCCTCGACAAGGTCTTCGACGTCCTGCGGGCCGTCGTACCCGATGAGCCGACCAACTGGTCGCGCCGCTACAAGGCCAACCTCGAGAAGCTGCACTCCGGTGACGTGATGAAGGTGGCCGAGGTCGTCCGCGACCTGTGGCGCCGCGAGCGTGACCGTGGCCTGTCGGCCGGCGAGAAGCGGATGCTGGCCAAGGCGCGCCAGATCCTGGTCTCCGAGCTGGCCCTGGCCGAACACACCAATGAAGACAAGGCCGAGACGATCCTCGACGAGGTTCTCGCGTCCTGACCTGACTGATCCCAGTCTCCGTCGAGCCCCCGTGACCTGTTTCCGGGGGCTCGACGCATGTCCGGGCACGTCGTCCCTAGGGTGAGCCCATGGACCCGCTCGGCATCGTGCCCACCGACGGCCGCGGTTCCCTGCCCTTCGCGCTCGTGCACGGGGAGTCGCTGGTCGCGGCTGCGTCCTGGTCGGTGACGACCGCCGGCGCCGAGCTGTTCGACTACTCGGTGTCCTTCGAGTCGGTCCAGGAGTCCGGCCGGGCGCTGCTGGTCCACGACCCGCTCTGCCCGCTGACCCCGGCCGACTTCCTCGAGGACGCGATCGCGGAGTGCGAGGAGACCGGCGCGGTGGTCGTCGGGGTGCGTCCGGTGACCGACACCGTCAAGGAGCACAGCGGCGACACCCTCGGCGCGACCCTCGACCGCGCGGACCTGGTCTCTGTCACCTCGCCCGTGGTGCTCCCGGCCACCGTCGTGGCCGCTCTCGACGGCCTCGACCTCGACGACCTCCCGGCCTTCGTGGCCGAGCTCTCGCAACGGTTCCCGGTGCGCCACCTGGAGGCCCCGTCGCTGGGCCGCAGGATCCTCGACGAGGACGACCTCGAGGTGCTGGTCGCGCTCAGCCGGGCTACTGACCGAGTGGAGTGAGCAGGGCCTCGGCCAGGCCGACGTCCTCGGGGAAGGTCACCTTCAGGTTGGCCGGGGTGCCGGCCACGCCGCGGATCTGCACGTCGGCGTACCGCTCCAGGCACGCCGCGGTGTCGGTGCCGACGAAGCCCTCCTCCCGGGAGCGGCGGTAGGCCTCGAGCAGGTCGGCGGCACGGAAGGCCTGCGGTGTCTGCACGGCGACGAGGCCGTCCGGGGCGAGCGAGCCGTCGGTCCGGGACAGCCGTGGCGCGCGTACGACGGGGATGGCGCCGCCGTGCTCCGCGGCCGCGTCGATGACCGACCGCCACAGCTCGGGGCTGGCCAGCGGACGGGCGCCGTCGTGGATGGCGACCACGTCGAGCTCGCGGTTCTCGATGTCGCGCGCCAGCACCCGCAGCGCCTGCCACTCGGAGTCGTGGCGCTCCTCGCCGCCGTCGACCACCCACAGGTCGTGGGCGCCGAGGTGGGGGGCGATCGCCTCGGAGACGGCGTCGCGGTCCTCGGGGCGTACGACGAGCACGATCCGGTGCACGCCCTCGACGTCGAGCACCGTGCGCACCGAGCGGGCCAGGATCGGCACGCCGGCCAGGGGCAGGAGCACCTTGTTGACCTCGGCGCCCACCCGCGAGCCCGACCCTGCGGCGAGCAGGACCGCAGCCGCACGGACGCCGCTCACGGCGTCGTGCTCAGCGTGGTCTTCAGGGCCGCCCGCACCAGCCGGATCAAGGTGCCGGAGACCAGCTGGTCGCGCTCGAGCGGCAGCATGTGCCCGGCGTCGGGGACCACGGTGAGGACGGCGCCCTCGACGTGGTCGGCGATGCGCCGCGCGTGGGAGGGCGGGGTGAGCACGTCGCGGGTGCCGACGAGGACGTGGGTCGGGATGCCGTCCAGGACCTTCAGGGCGTGCGCGCGGTCGTGGGTCATGCAGTCCTCGTAGAACCCCACCACGGTGTCGCCGGGCGAGCTGATCAGCGCGTCGACGGCCAGCGCCGCGTCGGCCAGCCGCAGCGGTCGGCCGAACACGAACCTGCGCATCACCAGCCGCTCGACGATCGGGGCTCGTCGGCGGGCTCGCCGCGACAGGGTGCGCGAGCGCAGCGCCAGCATCCGCGGGATCTGGGCGCGCAGCAGCTGACCGGTCTCGGGCATCCCGAGGGTGACCGTGTCGAGCTCGCCGGAGGACGTCGACACGAAGGCGACCCCCCGGACCCGGTCGAAGATGTCGGGACGGGTGTCGGCCAGGCCCATCAGCGTCATCCCGCCGATGGAGTGCCCCGCCAGGACCAGCGGCCCGTCGGGGGCCTGGGCGTCGACGAGGTCGGCCATGTCGCGGGCGAGCAGGTCGATGGTGGCGGCCGAGCGCGGGACCGGGGTGGAGTCGCCGTGGCCGCGGTGGTCCCACGTGACGATCCGGATGCCATGACCGAACTCCCGCTGCAGGTCGCGCACCTGGTAGTGCCAGTCCTGCTGGTTCAGCGTCCAGCAGTGGGCGAGGAACACGGTCAGGGGCGCGTCGTCGGGGCCGTACGTCGTCACGCTGAGGTGGTGTCCGTCGTGGGTCTGCATCTGCCTCTCCGGCTCAGTTCAGGGTGGCGTCCTCCGGGAGGGTAGCGAGCATCGAGAGCGGCGGGGGCTGGCGGCGGAGGATCTCACGCCAGAGGCGGTCGGGGTGGTCGCTGAACAGGTCGCTGCGCTGGGCGGGTACGACGTGCCAGCTGCCCTCCGCGATCTCGGCATCGAGCTGGCCGGCTCCCCAGCCGGCGTACCCGGCGTAGATCCGCAGCCCGGTCAGCCGGCCGAGGAAGTCGTCGGGCGGGCTGTCGAGGTCGATGAGGCCGAGCGGACCGGAGACCTGGCGCCAGCCGAGGGGAGCGTCGTCGGGCCGGACCGCCTCGACGAGCGCACCCAGCGCCAGTGCGGCGTTGAGCTCGACCGGACCGCCGCGGAAGAACACGCCGGGCGGGTTGACCACGTCGCGCCAGTCGTCGAGCACCTCGTCGACGGGCGTCTCGGAGGGCTGGTTGAGGATCACGCCCAGGCTGCCCTCGTCGTTGGACTCGAGCATCAGCAGCACGCACCGCGCGAAGTTGGGGTCGACCAACGTCGCGGACGCGATCAGCAACGAACCAGCAGCGGGCTGCATGCACTCCATCGTGACACCCCGGACCGACGATGGTGCAGGCGATTCAGTCGGAGCGGGTGACCAGCGCGGTCGCGATCGCGGCCAGGCCCTCGCCCCGCCCGGTCAGGCCCAGCCCGTCGGTCGTGGTCGCGGAGATCGAGACGTCGATGCCGTGCCGCTCGCTCACGCCGCGCTCCGCCTCCTCGCGCCGGGGGCCGAACCGCGGCCGGTTGCCGACCAGCTGGCACGAGACGTTGCCGACCTCCCAGCCCGCGTCGCGGACCCGGCGCAGGGTCTCCGCGAGCAGGTCGTCGCTGGCCGCCCCGGCCCACTGCGGCTCCGACGTGCCGAAGGTGCTGCCCAGGTCGCCCAGCCCGGCTGCCGAGAGCAGGGCGTCGCAGATGGCGTGCAGCACGACGTCGCCGTCGGAGTGCCCCTCGGGGCCGACCTCCTCCTCGGGCCAATCCAGTCCGGCCACCCGCATCGAACGACCTGGTGCCAGGCGGTGGACGTCGGTGCCGATGCCGATGCGCTGCTTCACGAGGACGATCATGCCCGGATCACCCGCTGGAGGCGGCCGGACAGGACGGATGTTGGCCTGATGCGCCACGATGGACGGGTGAGCCCGGGGACGAGCGGGACCGATTCCGCGCGGCCCGAACAGGTGCAGCGCCGCTGGTTCGCGCTCGCCGGAGTCGTGGCCGGAGCGGCCGGACTGGCGCTCAGCCAGGCGGCGGCGACCGCGATGCGCGCCGACTCCAGCCCGGTCGAGGCCGTCGGCGGCGCGGTCCGGGACTTCACTCCGGGCGCGATCGCGGTCTTCCTCGTGCACCTCGTCGGCTCGCTGGACAAGCCCCTCCTGATCGGCGGCACGGCGCTGGTCGTGCTCGCGATCTGCGGGTACGCCGCCTCCTGGATGCGCCGCTTCCCGCTCCTGCCCGACATCGTCTTCTTCGCGCTCACCGTCGTCGGCCTGCTCGCGGTGCTGCGCGAGCCGCACCCCGGCATCGGTGCGCCGCTGTCGCTGATCGTCGGCCTGATCACCTGGATCGTCACGCTCCGCCTGCTGACCGCACCGCTGCTGGGCGAGACCCCGCGCACCGAGGAGTTCGACTCACGACGGCGCGACTTCCTGATCCGCGGAGCGATGGTGGTCGGTGGCGTCGCGGTGCTCGGCGTCGCCTCCCGGTTCGCCAGCAGCGGTCGACGCAAGGTCGAGCAGGCACGCCGGTTGCTGCGGCTGCCGGTCAAGCACGGCGACGCACCCACCGGGGCCTCGCTCGGCGTGGACGGGATCGAGTCGTGGCGGACGCCGAACAAGGACTTCTACCTGATCGACACCTCCATCGGCGCGCCGTCGATCTCGCCCGAGGACTGGCGACTGCGGGTCCACGGCATGGTCGACCGCGAGCTGACGTTCACCTACCAGGACCTGATCGACCGGGAGCTCACCGAGGACTGGGTGACGCTGTGCTGCGTCTCCAACGTCGTGGGCGGAGACCTGATCGGCAACGCGTGGTGGTCCGGGGTGCTGATCCGCGAGATCCTCGCCGAGGCCGGCGTGAAGCCGGGCGCCGACGCCGTGCGGCAGACCTCGCACGACGGCTGGGACTGCGGCACGCCGCTGGCAGCGCTGACCGACCCGAACCGCAACGCGATGCTGGCGATCGCGATGAACGGCCAGCCGCTGCCGGTGCGGCACGGTTTCCCGGTGCGGATGGTGGTTCCGGGCCTCTACGGCTACGTGTCCGCGACCAAGTGGCTGGTGGACCTCGAGGTGACCAGGTTCGACAAGTTCTCGGCGTACTGGACCGAGCGCGGCTGGGGCGAGAAGGGCCCGGTCAAGACGCAGTCGCGGATCGACGTACCCGACAACGGCGCGACGGTGCAGGCGGGAACCCTGCGCATCGGCGGCAGCGCGTGGGCGCAGCACACCGGGATCGAGATGGTCGAGTACCAGCTCGACGGTGGGCCGTGGCAGCAGGCCGAGCTCGGCAACGTGCCCGGGAACGACACCTGGGTGCAGTGGGCCGGCACCGTCGAGGTCGAGCCCGGGGAGCACCGGGTGGTGGTGCGGGCGACCGACAAGTCCGGCTACACCCAGACCGCGGCGAAGGCCGACGTGCTGCCCGACGGCGCGACCGGATGGCACTCCATCCCGTTCGACGCCCAGTAGCTCGACGCGCCAGTAGTCTGCTCCCCATCGGGAGGAGTGAGCATGGCCGAACAGGTCGCCTCCCGCCGAGGGGTGCTGTTCGGTGCACTGCTCCTCGGCGCCGGCGTCGCGGTGGGTCTCGGGGTCTACGGGCGCGCGCACACGCCCGACTTCGAGGCGCTCCCGTCGATGGGGTTCTCCGGCGCGGGCGCCTTCAAGTCCTGGGCCACGACGGTCGTCGTCGTGTTCGCCGTGGTCCAGCTGCTCACGGCGCTGTGGATGTACGGCAAGCTCGGCAGCCGTCCGACGCCGAGCTGGCTCGGCACGTTCCACCGGACGAGTGGTGCGCTCGCCTTCGTCCTCTCGGTCCCGGTCGCGCTCTTCTGCCTCTACGGCCTGGGCTTCTCCCCGGACCCGTTCCGACCGAGGACCTTCATCCACTCGGTGGCCGGGTGCGCGTTCTACGGGGCGTTCGCGGCCAAGGTGATGTTCGTGCACACGCGCCGGCTGCCGGGGTGGGCGCTGCCGGTCGCCGGCGGGCTGCTGTTCTCGCTGATCGTGGTGCTCTGGTGGACCGGGGCGCGCTGGTGGTTCGGCGTCGAAGGTGTGAAGTTCTGACCGCGAGCCGCTCTAGCGTGGGCACATGGACGACTTCTCCGGCATGGACGGCGCGGCCCTCGTCACCGGCGGTAGCGGCGGCATCGGCCGGGCCGTCGTACGGCTCCTCGCGCAGCGGGGCAGCGACGTGGCGTTCACCTGGCGCTCGAACGAGCAGGCGGCCCTGCGGCTGACGGACGAGGTGGCGTCGTACGGCGTCCGCGTGAGCCGGCACCAGGTCGACGTCGCCGACGCGGCCGGCTGCGAGCGGGTGGTCGGCGAGGCCGCCGACCGGCACGGGGGACTGCACACGGTGGTGCATGCAGCAGGCCCGCACGTGCCGATGGTGCACCTCAGTCGGGTCGAGGCCGAGACGATGGCGCGTCAGGTGGGGGAGGACGCGGGCGGGTTCTTCAACGTCGTACGCCCGGCGCTGGCGCACCTGCGCGCCGCCGAGGGGAGCATCGTCGCGGTCACCACCGCGGCCACCTCACGGTTCCCGGTGCGCGACGGGCTGTCCTCCGCGCCCAAGGCGGCCGTGGAGGCGCTGGTGCGGGCGCTGGCGGTCGAGGAGGGGCGCTACGGCGTCCGCGCGAACTGTGTCGGTCCGGGGATGCTCACCGACGGGATGGCGCAGCGGCTGATCGAGAGCGGCGAGCTCGACGACCGTGCCCTGGAGGCCGCGAAGACGAACATCCCGCTGCGACGCTTCGGGATCGCCCACGACGTCGCCGAGGTGGTCTGCTTCCTGGCCTCCTCCCGCGCCGGCTTCATCAGCGGGCAGAAGGTGGACGTCGACGGCGGGTACGGGGTCTAGGGCCTACCAGGAACGGTTGCCGGCGCGCGCCGGGAGCGGGTGCGCGGCGTTGCGGACGACGTAGACGGTGCCCTTCGACCTGGTCTGCCAGGCCCGCTCGAACTGGCCGCGGTTGTAGACGCGGCGGACCGAGGAGTTGTTGGGCGCCGCCGGGTCGTTGACGATCACGTTGCCGGTGCTGGTGAAGCCGCGGATCACGACGAGGTGGCCGGCGGTCGAGCTGATCGGGGCGCCGGAGAGCTGGCCGCTGCCGAAGGAGATCGAGGCCGCCAGCGGGATCCCGGCGCGGATGAACCGCTCGGCCTGGCGCAGGCTCGGGAGTCGGGTGACGAACGCGTCGCCGGCGAGGTTGGCGGCGTACGCCGTGTTGAAGGGCCAGTTGCCGGCGCCGCGGTAGCCGTAGTCGTAGACGACCCGGGCCACGTGGTCGACCCAGGGGTCGGCGTACGACTTGTTGACCCAGGCGTAGTTGGCCCTGGTCGGCAGCGCCTTGTAGTAGCCCAGGATCATCGACAGCGACGTCGGGGAGCACCACGCCTGGCCGCCGCCGCCGAACTGCGGGTACTGGCCGCGGTGGGTCATCTGGGAGTAGCGCGGGACCGCGAGCTCCTTGGCGCCGAACAGCTTCTTGCTGGTCGGCCGGCTCCCGGCCGCCGGTCGGCTCGCGACCGCCTGGACGGAGTTCACGACGGGGGTGGCGGTGCTGCTCGGGGTGCGCAGGGTGAGCACGCGGAGCTGGTAGGCGGTGAAGGTGGCGCCGTTGGAGGCCTGCAGCGTGTCGGTGTTGAGCCAGACGTTCGCGCCGCGCTGGGGGCCACCGCTGCGCCGCTTGACCACCTGGTCGCGCGAGGCCCACAGCGAGAGCGTCTTGAAGGCGCTGACCGCGCCGCTGCGCGTCTTGATCCGCGCCTGGACGAGCACGGCGGTGTTGGGCGGGGTGACGACGTTCCAGCTCGGGATCAGCTGCGTGAAGGCGACGCCGGGGCTGGCCCAGGCCGAGGTCCAGCGGGCCCACGACCAGCGGACGCCGCCGGCGGTGTACTGGCCCTGCGGGCGGCTCAGGCGTACGGCGCCACCGGAGACGCTGGTGCCCTCGTTGGTGCCGGCGGCGAACGCCGCGTCGGTCGTGGTCTGCCGGAAGACGTGCTGGGCGGCGGCGGGGGAGGCCGCCGCCAGCCGAGCACGTTCCGGAGGGGTCGGGTCGCTGAGGAGGGACCCGGCGACCACCAGGGCGAGGAACCCGGTGGCCAGCACCTGGACGCGGAGAGGAGTCGAGACACGAGAAGGCACCCGACTAGGTTAAACCTCATCCGTCACACAAGTAAGGTTTTGTCACATTTCGCATATCGGGCAGCCGCTGCTCCCCGTGGTCGGCGCCGCCCGCTCGCGCCCCTAGGATTGCCGGGTGACACTCCGGCTCTACGACACCGCGGCGCGCGCGGTCCGTGACTTCTCTCCCCTCGAGGAGGGCAGGGCGGGCCTCTACGTCTGCGGTCTCACGGTGCAGTCGGAGCCGCACGTGGGCCACGTCCGGTCGGCGGTGAACTTCGACGTGCTGCGCCGCTGGCTGGTCGCGAGCGGGTACGACGTCACGTTCATCCGCAACATCACCGACATCGACGACAAGATCCTCGTGAAGGCCGCCGAGCAGGACCGTCCCTGGTACAACCTCGCCTACGACATGAAGCGCGAGCTCGACCAGGCCTACGACGCGCTGCACGTGCTGCCACCGACCTACGAGCCCGCCGCCACCGGCCACGTGCCGGAGATGCTCGAGCTGATCGGCACGCTCATCGAGCGCGGGCACGCCTACGCCGCGGAGGACGGGTCCGGGGACGTCTACTTCGACGTGCAGTCGTGGCCGGCGTACGGCGAGCTGACGCACCAGAAGGTCGACGACATGGAGGCCGCCGCCGACGCCGACCCGCGTGGCAAGCGGGACCCTCGCGACTTCGCGCTCTGGAAGGGGCACAAGTCCTACGAACCGGAAACGGCGTCCTGGCCGTCGCCCTGGGGCCGCGGTCGCCCCGGCTGGCACATCGAGTGCTCGGCGATGGCCGGCAAGTACCTCGGCGAGGCCTTCGACATCCACGGCGGCGGCGTCGACCTGCGCTTCCCCCACCACGAGAACGAGCAGGCCCAGTCGCGGGCGGCCGGGCACCCGTTCGCGTCGTACTGGCTGCACAACGCCTGGATCACCACCTCCGGCGAGAAGATGAGCAAGTCGCTCGGCAACTCGCTGCTCGTGCCGAGCGTGCTCGCAGCGGGTGCGGGGGATCGAGCTGCGCTACTACATGGTGGCGGCGCACTACCGGTCCACCGTCGAGTTCAGCTTCGAGGCCCTCGAGGAGGCGGCCTCGGCGTACCGGCGCATCGAGGAGTTCCTCAAGCGCTACGGAGCACCGGGTGAGCTCGAGCCCCGTCCGCAGGCCTTCGACGACGCGATGGACGACGACCTCGGCACGCCGGCCGCGGTCGCGGTGGTCCACGAGACGATGCGCGAGGGCAACCGGCTGGCCAACGCGGGCGACCCCGACGGCGCCGCGAAGGCCGCGGGTCGCGTGCGAGCGATGCTCGACGTGCTCGGTCTCGACCCGACCGACCCGCACTGGGCGTCCGGGGGCGGCTCCGACGACCTGCGGTCCGTCGTCGACGCGCTGGTGCAGGGGCTGCTGGAGAAGCGGGCGGAGGCGCGCGCGAGCAAGGACTTCGCCGCCGCCGACGCGATCCGCGACCAGATCAAGGCCGCCGGCATCGAGATCGAGGACACCCCCGACGGCCCGCGGTGGAGCGTCTGATGCCAGGTAACTCGAAGCGCAAGGGCGCGATCAAGAAGACCGGCAAGGGCAACCCGACCGCCGGGTCCGGGGGCCGCGTGCGCCGCGGCCTGGAGGGCAAGGGGCCGACGCCGAAGGCGAAGGACCGGCCGTACCACAAGGCGCACAAGCAGGCGAAGAAGACGGAGAAGACCTCGTCGAGCCGCCCCCGCCGCGGACCGGCCAAGGGCGGCGACTCCGAGTGGATCGCCGGACGCAACTCCGTGGTCGAGGCGCTGCGGGCCGGGCTGCCGATCACCTCGGTGTACGTCGCCGAGGGGGCCGAGCGCGACGGCCGGCTCAAGGAGGTCTTCGCGACGGCGGCCGACAAGGGCATCTCGCTGCTCGAGGTGCCCCGCGTCGAGCTCGACCGGATGACCTCCGGTGCCGTGCACCAAGGCCTGGCGGCGCGGGTGCCGGCGTACGAGTACGCCGACCCGATGGACTTCCTCGACACCGCGGCCGCCAACGGCGAGAAGCCGCTGATCGTGGCGCTCGACTCGGTGACCGACCCGCGCAACCTCGGCGCCGTCGTACGTTCCGCCGCCGGGTTCGGTGCGCACGGCGTGGTGATCCCGGAGCGCCGGGCCGCGGGCATGACCGCGAGCGCCTGGAAGACCTCCGCCGGTGCTGCGGCACGGGTGCCGGTGGCGCAGGTGGTCAACCTGACGCGGCAGCTGAAGGCCTACCAGGCCGCAGGCTGCATGGTGGTCGGCCTGGCCGCCGACGGCGAGGTCTCCCTGCCCGACCTCGACCTGGCCGAGGGGCCGCTCGTCGTGGTCGTCGGGTCGGAGGGCAAGGGCCTCTCGCGCCTGGTCGCCGACACCTGCGACCAGCTCGTCGCGATCCCGATGGCCAGCTCGCTGGAGTCGCTCAACGCCGGTGTGGCGGCGAGCGTCACCCTCTACGACGTGGCCCAGAAGCGGGCCGGCTCCTCCTGATGCGACGCCGCATCCTGCGCGCGCTCGGCTACGTCCTCGCGTGGGCAGTGGTCGCCGTACCCGCCTGGGGCGTGCTGTTCACCCACTCCAGCTCGGAGATGGTGCTGGCCAGCCACGACGCCGTCGTGCACCCCACGCTCGACGGCAAGGTGCGCCTCGACATGGGGCCCTACGTCCCCGACCTGCGCACGTCGTCGGGCAGCCGCGTCGGCGTGTTCGTGGAGATGCGCAAGACGACGGCGAGCAGCACGGGCGAGCTGGCCACGCGGTACGCCGCGATCGCCGCGCACCCCGAGGCCGAGCAGGCGCGCGTCATCGACGAGGTCGAGGGCCTCGCCCGGGACGCGGCGCTGCGGGCGGCCGCCGTCGGCCTGGTGCCGATCGGGCTGTGGCTGATGGTCGGGCACAAGCGGCGCAAGGAGCTGTGGCGACGGGTACGCCGACCCGACTGGCGCGGCGACCTCCGGACGGGGGTCACGGCACTCGCCCTGCTCGGCACGGTCGTGCTGCTGGTGACCCAGCCCTGGCGGTCGGAGCCCGAGCGCGTGCAGGACGACACCTGGCTCTCCGCCGCGGACGCGATCCCGGACGTGACCGTCCCGAAGGACCTGCAGGCCTGGCAGATCCAGGGCGGCGCGATCACCCAGGGCACCCGTCGACTGCTGCTCAGCCTGTTCGGCACCTACAACCGCAGCCAGGAGTTCTACGACGGGGTCGTCGAGCGCGTGCCCGACATCGCCGACCAGCTGCGCAAGCCGGAGGAGGGCGAGACGACCGCGGTGCTGGTCAGCGACCGTCACGACAACATCGGCATGGACGAGGTCGTGCGCGCAGTGGCCGACGAGGCCGGCGCGACCGTGATCCTCGACGCCGGTGACGACACCTCGACGGGCGAGACCTGGGAGGAGTTCAGCCTCGACTCGCTGGACAAGACGTTCTCGTCCTACGACCACCGGGTCTTCGTCGCGGGCAACCACGACAACGGGACGTTCGTGACGCGCTACCTGAAGAAGCAGGGCTGGACCCACCTGGACGGCAAGCCGGTCGAGCCGTTCGCCGACGTGCGGGTGACCGGCGTCAACGATCCCCGCTCGAGCGGCCTCGGAGCCTGGCGCGACGCGACGGGCCTCAGCTTCGACGAGGTGCGTGACCGGATCGGCGACGACGTCTGCGAGCTCGACGAGCAGGGCGAGCGGATCGCGACGCTCCTGGTCCACGACGCCAACCTCGGGCGTACGGCGCTGGCCCGCGGCTGCACCGACCTGGTCCTCGCCGGCCACCTGCACCTGCAGGTCGGGCCGAACCGCGTGGTCGGTGAGAACGGGAAGGTCGGCTACACCTACACCAACGGGACGACCGGCGGGGCGGCGTACGCCATCGCGCTGGGGAAGATCCGCCGCGAGGCCGAGTTCACCCTGGTCACCTACCGCGAGGGCCGACCCGTCGGGATCCAGCCGGTCAAGGTGAGCACGCTCGGGGAGCTCGCGGTCGCGCCGTACACCGAGCTCGACCTGGGCTGAGGGTTTCGAGCCCCGACCTACCGTGGGGGCATCGCTGCCGCCCACGCCCTGCTCGCGGCCACGTTGCTGGCCGCTCTGGTGGGGTGCGCGGACACCGACCGGCCGGAGCGTGCGACCGATGCGGCGGCACCCACCACCTCCGCACCTCCGCCCCCGCCTTCGTCGAGCCCGCCCTCCCGAGCCCCGCGGCCACGCCCACCGACGCGCCCTCCCGGCCCGAGCCGCGGCGGTCGTTCATGAGCATCCCCGCCCTGGGCGTGCGGGACTTCCCCGTGGTGCGCTACCGAGGCACCCCGGACGACGGCCCCGGCACGGAGATCCAGAACGACGGCGCGATGGCCTCACCGCGCGGACCCGGTGGCGGCGTCGGCCCGGGTGTGGTCGGCAACTTCATCGTCACCGGCCACCGGACCTCCCACACCGCACCCCTCGCCGACCTCCCCGACCTCGACCCCGGGGACCGCGTGGTGGTGCGCTCCGGCGACCGCGAGCTGGTCTACCGGATCACCCGGACCCGCTCGACCTCGTTCCGGTCGGAGCAGTCCCTCGCGCGCCAGAGCGCGCCCGTCCCGGGCCGACCGGGTGTCGCCCCGACGAGGGCGATGCTCACCCTGTCCACCTGCGCGACACCCGAGGACCACGCTGCCGGCAACTTCTGGTCCGACGAGTTCGACAACCCCGAGCACCGGATCGACAAGATCGGCGTGCTGGTCCGGGACCGACCGGTCGGGTGACGGTGTCGAGTCGCCTACGATTGGCGGTCGAGTCGTCCGTCGGTGACCGCCGGCCCGGGCGACTCTCGCCGGTGTAGCTCAGTTGGTAGAGCGCCTCCCTTGTAAGGAGGATGTCGCGGGTTCGACTCCTGTCACCGGCTCCAGGCCTCCGGCGCGTGTGCCGCGCAAGGAGGCCCTGACGCTCGTACTGTCGCAGGGTGCGCGTGCGGGGGTCGGTCTCGGCGGCGGTGGTCGCGGCCCTGGTGCTGGGCGCGTGCGGGACCACGGAGCCGACGGCGACACCGCAGACGCCCGAGCCGCGCGCGACGCTGGTCACACCCCAGCCGCCTCTGGTGCTCGAGCCGAAGCAGCCCCGGCCGAACATGCTCGTGATCGAGGCCGACGACATGCGGTGGGACGACCTGCGCTGGATGCCGAACGTGCGCCGGCTGCTGCAACGTCGGGGGCTGACGTTCGAGAACAGCTTCGCGCCCTACCCGCTGTGCTGCCCCTCGCGGGCGAGCTTCCTGACCGGCCGCTACGCGCACAACCACCACGTCTACAGCCACGACGAGCCGTTCGGGTTCGCGTCGTTCCGCGACCGGCTGACGATCGCGACGGTGCTGCAGAAGGCGGGCTACCGCACGGCGCTGGTCGGCAAGTACCTCAACGGGTACGGCGTCCAGCCTCGGCGTCCCGGTGGCGAGTCATCCCTGCTCTACCAGCCGCCCGGGTGGACGCAGTGGTACGCCGGCTCCGACCGCAACGGCGGCACCTACAACTACTTCAACCCGGTCCAGAACATCAACGGCCGGATCCACTCGTTCCCGGGCGCCTACTCCACCGACGTCACGGCAGCCCAGACGCGCGGGCTGGTCACGCGGTTCGGTCAGCGCAAGGCGCCGTGGTTCGTCTGGTGGACGCCGATCGCCCCGCACCACGGCGCCCCTGTGGAGCTCGACGACCCGTTGCCCACGGCACGGACCAACGGTGAGACCACGACCTGGGTGACGCCGGCGAGACCCGACTGGGTCAAGGGCCACTTCGACCGCCGGATCACGCACGGCTCGGGCACGCCGCCCGTCGAGTCGGCCGAGGAGGACGTGAGCGACAAGCCGCGCTACCTGCGCCGGCAGCCCGAGCTCACCCTGGCCGAGCGGGATGCGCTGACCCGCGTCACGCGCCAGCGGGCCGAGTCGATGCTCGCGCTGGACGTCCAGATCGGTCACACGATCTCGCGGCTCAGTGCCAGCGGGCAGCTGCGCAACACGCTCGTGCTGTTCACCTCGGACAACGGCTACTACCTCGGCGAGCACCGCAAGCGGCAGGGCAAGATCAACCTGCACGAGCCGTCGCTGCGGGTCCCGCTGATCATCGCCGGGCCGGGCGTGCCTCGCGGACGGAGGTACGACCCGGTGACCACGGTCGACCTCGCCCCCACGCTCGCGTCGTACGCCGGGACGCGGATGCCCCGCGCGGACGGGGTCGACCTGACCTCCGTCATCACCGATGGCGACCGGGGTTGGGACCGGGCGGTCGTGACCGAGGGGATGATGCCCGAGGGGCGGTACGCCGAGCTGCACCGACTGGGCCCGTCCCCGCTGAACACCCGCGGACTGCGGCTGGGCCGGTGGAAGCTGACCCGCTACTCGACCGGCGAGAACGAGCTCTACGACCTGAAGACCGACCCGCTCGAGCTGATGAACCTCGCCCGCTCG
This sequence comes from uncultured Actinomycetota bacterium, assembly GCA_963722835.1. Lineage (GTDB taxonomy): Bacteria > Actinomycetota > Actinomycetes > Propionibacteriales > Nocardioidaceae > Marmoricola. The sequence goes on along the minus strand of CAVROK010000008.1, from coordinate 211,488 downwards.
AAGCGGCACGCCGAGGTGCGGTCGGGGATGAAGCGGCTGTTCCGCCGCTACCAGGACTGTCGCGCCGACGAGTGCCGGGTCCCGCTCCCGCCCGGTTGGCGGCTCACGCCGGAGGAGTCCCGGACGCTGACCGTCCACCAGCTCCGGGCCACGCGGCAGTACTTCGCCGGCTGACGCAGACCAGGTCAGCGAAGCCGGACGGGCTCGAAGCGCGCCGGGGGCTCGGCGATCAGGTCCTGCGCGGCCACGAGCTGGATCTCCCGGGTGCCGGCCTCGATGGTGTGCTCGAGGATGCCGAAGACCGTGGAGGTGACCCGCTGGAGCGCGGTCTCGGCAGAGCCGGTGCGCAGCAGGTGGGCCAGGAAGACGGCGGCGGTGACGTCGCCACAGCCGTTGGGGGAGATGGGGAGCAGCGGCGTGCGCGTGGACCAGGCGCCCTCGTCCGAGACCGCGACGACGTCCACGGAGCCCTCGGGGGTCTCGTCGCTGAGCACGCTGGTGACCAGCACGGTGCGCGGACCGGTGGCGCGGACGGCGTCGACCGCGTCGAGCACCTCGGCCACGGAGTGCGTCTCGCGTCCGGCGAGGAAGTCGAGCTCGAAGTGGTTGGGCGTGATCACGTCGGCGCTCGGCACGACGCGGTCGCGCATGAACTCGGGGATGCCGGGGCGCACGAACATGCCGCGGCCGACGTCACCCATCACCGGGTCGCAGCAGTAGACCGCCGAGGCGTTGAGCTCCTTGACCCGGGCCACCGTGTCGAGCACGACCTGCCCGACCTCCTCGGCGCCCTGGTAGCCGCTGAGGACGCCGGCCACCCGCGCGAGGGCACCTCGCTCCTCGACGCCCCTGATGACCTCGCGGAGGTCGTCGGCCGACAGCAGCGGGCCGCGCCACTCGCCGTAGCCGGTGTGGTTGGAGAAGTGCACGGTGTTGACCGCCCAGGCCTCGATGCCGAGCCGCTGGAGCGGGAAGATCGCGGCGCTGTTGCCGACGTGGCCGAAGGCGACCGAGGACTGGATCGAGAGGAGCTCCATGCGCGACATCCTCGCGGGCGATGGCCTAGTCGCCCAAACTAGAACAGGTTATAGTTGCGGCGCTGACCCTTCGACGACGAGGTGACGATGGCCAAGAAGGCGCCGTACAAGAACGAGGCCGACTACGTGGTGATCGGTTCCGGTAGCTCCGGCGCCGCGGTCGCGGGTCGCCTGGCGCAGTCGGGGGCGAGCGTGATCGTGCTCGAGGCAGGCAAGAGCGACGAGCAGTTCCTGGTGAAGAAGCCCGGGATGATCGGCCCGATGCACGCCGAGCCGAAGATCAAGCAGCGGGTCGACTGGGGCTACTACTCCACGCCGCAGGAGCACATCCTCAACCGGCGGATGCCGGTGCCGCGCGGCAAGGTCGTCGGCGGCTCGAGCTCGATCAACGGCATGGTCTACGTGCGCGGCAACCGCGCCAACTACGACTCGTGGGCGGCCGAGGGCAACACCGGCTGGGACGCCGACTCCGTCAACGCGATGTACAAGCGGATGGAGTCCTTCGAGGACGGCGCCAACGACTACCGCGGTGGCGACGGCCCGATCAGGATCACGCGCAACAAGTTCCCGCAGGAGGGGACGCTCCAGTTCATCCAGTCCACCTCCGACGTGCTCGGCGTGAAGATCCTCGACGACTACAACGCCGAGGAGCAGGAGGGCATCGCGCGGATGCAGCAGAACGCGGCCGACGGCCTGCGCTACAGCGCCTCGCGCGGCTACATCCACAACCTCGACGTGCCGACGCTGGAGCTCCAGTCGGAGGTGCTGGTCACCAAGATCGTCATCGAGAGCGGTCGCGCCGTCGGCGTCGCCGTCGTCGACAAGGACGGCTCGACCCGCATCGTGCGTGCGGGCAAGGAGGTCATCCTCTCCGCCGGTTTCGTCGGGTCGCCGCAGCTGCTGATGCTCTCGGGCATCGGCCACGCCGAGCACCTCACCGAGCACGGCCTCACGACGATCGCGGACCTGCCGGTCGGCGACAACCTGCACGACCACATGTTCCACGCGCTGACGTTCCACGTGACCACCTCGACCATGCGGGGCAACGCCTGGTTCTTCGCCAAGGGCGTCGCCAAGGAGCTGGTGCGTCCGGGGAAGACGTTCCTGGCCAACTCGGTCTTCGAGTCGGTCGGCTTCGTGCGTACGTCGCTCGCGACCGACGTACCCGACCTGCAGCTGCACCTGCTGCCGTGGTCCTACGTGTCTCCCAACCAGGACGAGCCGATCCGGCACGACGTCGACCCGCGTCCGGCCCTGACCGTGCTCGCGACGCTGATCTACCCGAAGAGCCGCGGCACCGTGCGGCTCGCGTCCGGCGACCCGATGGCGACGCCGCTGATCGACTACCGCTACCTCTCCGAGCCCGACGACCTGACCGTGCTGGCCGAGGGGTCGGAGATGACCCGCGAGATCATGGCCGGCGCTGCGTTCGGCGGCACCGTCAAGGACGAGATCCACCCCGGCACCCAGCACCAGGGCCAGGACCTGCGGCGCGAGATCCTCAACCGCGCCACGTCGGTCTACCACGGGGTCGGGACCTGCCGGATGGGCGTCGACGAGCGAGCCGTGGTCGGTCCGGACCTCAAGGTCCGCGGCATCGAGGGGCTCCGCGTCGCCGACGCCTCGATCATGCCGTCCATCACCGGCGGCAACACCAACGCACCCGCGATCATGATCGGCGAGAAGGCCGCTGACCTGATCTCCTCAACCCCTGACGTCTGGGAGCCCCGCATGACCGTCCTGACCCGTCCCGACTCCATCACCGACGAGCTGCTCGACCGGATCACGGCTCGCGTCGTCTCCACCGGGGGTGGGGTCTGGAAGCTCACCGAGGTCTACACGGGAGAGGTGATCACGACCCTCCCGCAGTCGAGCCCGGCCGACATCGAGACGGCGTTCGCCCGCGCCCGCGAGGCGCAGCGGACCTGGTCGCAGTGGTCGATCCGCAAGCGGCTGAAGGTCTTCAAGAAGTTCCACCAGCTGCTGCTCGAGCACAACACCACGATCGTCGACCTGATCCAGGCCGAGTCCGGCAAGGCCCGGCGGATGGCCTTCGACGAGACCTGCGACCCGGCGATGGTGACCTCGCACTACCTCAAGCGCGCCGCCAAGCTGCTCGCTCCGGTGACCCGTGGCGGTCCGGTGCCGATCGTGAGCACCTCGACCGAGGTGCGCCAGCCCAAGGGCGTCGTCGCGATCATCGCGCCGTGGAACTTCCCCTTCGCCACCGGCCTGTCCGACGCCATCCCGGCGCTGATGGCCGGCAACGGAGTGGTGCTCAAGCCCGACAACAAGACCGCACTGTCGCCGCTCTACGGCATCTCGCTGCTCTACGAAGCCGGCCTGCCCGAGGGTCTCTTCCAGGTCGTCTGCGGCGAGGGGCCGGATGTCGGGCCGACGCTGATCGACAACGCCAACTACGTGATGTTCACCGGCTCGACGGCCACCGGCCGGGTCATCGGCGAGCGCGCGGGTGCCAACCTGATCGGCTGCTGCCTCGAGCTCGGCGGCAAGAACCCGATGATCGTGCTGCCCGACGCCAACCTCGACGAGACGGTGACCGGCGCGCTGTTCGGCGGCTTCGCCAACACCGGCCAGATCTGCATGCACATCGAGCGGATGTACATCCACGACTCGATCTACGACGAGTTCAAGAAGCGCTTCGTCGAGGCGACCAAGGAGCTGAAGGTCGGCGCGTCGTACGACTACGAGCCGGAGGTCGGCTCGCTGGTCTCGGTCGACCAGAAGGACCGGGTCGCCTCCCACGTCGCCGATGCCGTCGAGAAGGGCGCCACCGTGCTGACCGGCGGACGCGAGCGCCCGGACATCGGGCCGGCGTTCTTCGAGCCGACCATCCTCGAGGGCGTCACCCAGGACATGCTCGCCGGCTCGTGCGAGACCTTCGGACCGGTCGTGGCGCTGCACCGCTACCGCACGGTCGACGAGGCGGTCGCGCTGGCCAACGACACCGAGTACGGCCTCAACGCCAGCGTCTGGGGCGGCGACCTGAACAAGGCGACCGAGGTCGCCAGCCGCATCGAGGCCGGCAACGTCAACGTCAACGACATCCTCGCGACGGCGTACGCCGCGAAGGGCTCACCGTCCGGCGGCGTGAAGCAGTCCGGGGTCGGCGCGCGTCACGGCGACCAGGGCCTGCTCAAGTACACCGACGGCATCAACCTCGGCGTGCTCAAGAAGCAGGTGCTCAACGCGCCCGCCGACGAGCCGTTCGAGAAGCACGTCGAGCAGACCCTCAAGGGCCTTGCGGTGATGCGCAAGCTGGGGATCCGCTAGGCCAGGGTCGGCAGCCGGGAGAGCGCGTCGGCCACGGCGGCCTGGATGTCGTCGTCCTCCCAGGCGTGGTCGACGACCTTGCCGGACAGGTAGGCGTCGTAGGCGGGCAGGTCGAGGTGGCCGTGCCCGCACAGCGCGGTGAGGATGACCTTCTCCTCGCCGGTCTCCTTGCACTTCAGGGCTTCCTCGACGGCGGCCGCGAGCGCGTGGGTCGGCTCCGGGGCGGGCACGATGCCCTCCGTGCGCGCGAACAGGACCCCGGCGGAGAAGCACTCGGTCTGCGGCTTGGCGACCGCCTCGATCTCGCCGGTCTCGTAGAGGTGGCTGATCAGCGGGCTCATCCCGTGGTAGCGCAGCCCGCCGGCGTGGATCGGGTCCGGGACGAAGTCGTGACCGAGCGTGTGCATCTTCATCAGCGGCGTCATTCCGGCGGTGTCGCCGAAGTCGTAGGCGTAGGTGCCCTGGGTCAGTGACGGGCAGGCCGCCGGCTCGACCGCGCGCACCGTCGGGCTCATCCGGCCGGCCCACTTCTCCCGCAGGAACGGGAACATCAGCCCACCGAAGTTGGACCCGCCGCCGGTGCAGCCGACGAGCAGGTCGGGGGTGTCACCTGCCTGGGCCATCTGGAGCAGTGCTTCCTCGCCGATGATCGTCTGGTGCATCAGCACGTGGTTGAGCACGCTGCCCAGCGAGTAGTTGATGCCCGGGTCCTGCGCGGCGACCTCGACGGCCTCGCTGATCGCGATGCCCAGCGACCCGGTGGAGTCGGGGTGCTCGGCGAGGATCGCGCGACCGGACTCGGTGAGGTCCGAGGGGCTCGGGTGGACGGTGCCGCCGAACGTCTCGATCATCATCCGCCGGTACGGCTTCTGGTCGTACGACGCCCGCACCTGCCACACCTCGCACTCGAGGCCGTACTGCGCGCACGCGTAGGCCAGCGCCGTGCCCCACTGGCCGGCTCCCGTCTCGGTGGTCAGCTTCTTGATCCCGGCCTTCGCGTTGTAGAACGCCTGCGGCACCGCGGTGTTCGGCTTGTGCGAGCCGGCCGGCGAGACGCCTTCGTACTTGTAGTAGATCCGCGCGGGCGTGCCCAGCGCCTTCTCCAGCCGGTGCGCGCGGTGCAGCGGGCTCGGCCGCCACTGCCGGTAGACGTCGAGCACCTCCTCCGGGATGTCGACGTACTGCTCGGTCGACACCTCCTGGAGGATCAGGTCCATCGGGAACAGCGGGGCCAGGTCGTCCGGGCCCACGGGCTGTCCGGTGCCGGGATGCAGCACCGGCGGCGGTGGCGTCGGGAGGTCGTGCAGCACGTTGTACCAGCGCGTGGGCATCTCGCTCTCGTCGAGCTGGAACTTGTGCTGCTGCACCTGGGACATGGCGCCTCCGACCTCGCGACGAACTGGGCGCTCCGAGACTAGTCCCCCTCAGGCGACCTGCAGGCTGCGCTTGGACAAGCCCATCCAGTAGCCGTCGAACAGCTGCTCGCCCGGTGCCTCGGTGTCGCTCGCCGCGCCCAGGGTCACGAACAGCGGCGTGTAGTGCTCCACCGTGGGGTGCGCGTAGGGCATGCCCGGCGCCTGGCTCTGGTACGCCGCCAGCGCGGCCACGTCGCCGCGGGCCAGGGCCTCGGCCGCCCACAGGTCGAAGTCGACCGACCAGCCCGGAGCGGCCGCGTCGATCCGGAACTCGGTGAGGAACGGCAGCCCGTGGGTCAGGAAGCCCGAGCCGATGATCAGCACGCCCTCGTCACGCAGCTCGCGCAGCCGGCTGCCCAGCGCGAGCAGCTTGTAGGGGTCCTGCGTCGGCAGGGACATCTGCAGCACGGGGATGTCGGCCTCGGGGTACATGATCTTCAGCGGCACCCACGCGCCGTGGTCGAGGCCGCGCGAGGGGTGCTGGTGGACCCGCTCGGTGTCCGGCATCATCGCCGCGATCCGCGTGGCCAGCGCCGTGGCGTCGGGGGTCTGGTAGGTCATCCGGTAGTAGCGCTCGGCGAACCCGCCGAAGTCGTAGACCAGCCCGACGCCCGGCCCGGACGCGGACAGGGACAGCGGTGCGGACTCCCAGTGGGCGCTGACGATCAGGATCGCCTTCGGTCGCGGGAGGTCGGCGGCGAGGGAGCGCAGCTGGCTCGACCAGAGCGGGTCGTCGAGGAGGGGCGGGGCGCCGTGGCCGATGTAGAGCGCCGGCATCCGGTTGGTCTCGGTCATGTCTTCTCCAACTACTTGAAGCGACAACTTTATTCCGATCTCACGGCAGGCGCCAGTCGACCGGCGTACCGCCCTGCTCCGTCAACATCCGGTTGACCCGGCTGAACGGCCTGGAGCCGAAGAACCCGCGGTGCGCCGAGAGCGGGCTGGGGTGCACCGACTCCACCCACGGGATCGGGGTCAGCTCGCCCTTGAGCGACTGCGCGTCGCGCCCCCACAGGATCGCGGTCAGGGGAGCACCCTCCTTGGCGCGCAGCGCGAGCGTGCGGATCGCCTGGTCGGTGACCAGCTCCCAGCCCCGTCCGCGGTGCGAGGCCGACCGTCCCGGGCAGACCGTCAGGCAGCGGTTGAGCAGCATCACCCCGGCGTCGGCCCAGGGCGTCAGGTCACCGCTCGTCGGACGGGGTACGCCGAGGTCGTCGACCAGCTCGGTGTAGATGTTCACCAGGCTCTTGGGCGGAGCGACGCCCGGAGCCACCGAGAAGCTCAGCCCGACCGCGTGGCCGGGAGTGGGGTAGGGATCCTGCCCGACGATCAGCACCTTCACCTGGCTCAGCGGCCGGCTGAACGCGCGCAGGACGTGGGTGCCCGCGGGCAGGTAGGCGCGCCCCGCCGCGATCTCCTCGCGGAGGAACTGGCCCATCCGCGCGATCTGCTCGTCGACCGGGGCGAGCGCCTCGGCCCAGTCCGGCGCCACGAGCCCCTGGTCCACCAGTCCGGCGAGCGCGCTCATGCGCCCACCCTAGGCGCGGGTGCTCAGCCCAGGAAGTCGATCAGCGCCCGGTTGAACTCCTCGGCATGGCTGACGTTGAACCCGTGCGGGCCGCCCTCGACCACGACGAGGGTGCTGCCCTCGATGGCCTCGGCGGTGCGCTTGCCCGAGACCTCGAACGGCACGATCGCGTCGGAGTCGCCGTGGATCACCAGCGTCGGCACGCTGACGCGCTCGAGGTCGTTGCGGAAGTCGGTGCGGCCGAAGGCGTCGATGCAGCCCAGCACCGCCTCGTCCCGCGCCGGGCGGGCCAGGGCGAGCGCCTCCTGGCGCTGCTCCTCGCTCACCTTCAGGTCGTCCCCGGCGGAGAAGAAGGTCTTCGTGAACCCGTCGAGGAACTCCTCCCGGTCCTCCCGCGCTCCCTGCTTCATCCCCTCGACGTCCTCGTCCGCCAGGCCGCCGTCGGGGTTGTCGTCGGTCTTGAGCAGGTACGGCGGGACGGCGCCCGCGAAGACCAGCGAGTGCAGCCGCTCCTCGCCGAAGCGGCCGACGTAGCGGGCCAGCTCGCCACCGCCCATCGAGAAGCCGACCAGGGTGACGTCGGTCAGGTCGAGCTCGTCCAGCAGCCCGGCGAGGTCGGTGGCGAAGGTGTCGTAGTCGTAGCCGGAGGACGGCTTGTCGGACTCGCCGAAGCCCCGGCGGTCATAGGTGATCACGCGGTGGCCGGCGTCGGCCAGCGGACCGACCTGCTCCGACCAGGACGCGCCGCTCAGCGGCCAGCCGTGGACCAGCACCACCGGCCGTCCGTCGCCTCCGGTGTCCTCGTAGTGCAGGTTGATGTCGTTCGAGCTCAGCTCGGGCACAGTGACTCCTCTCCATGGGCGCGTTCGCGTCCGTCGGATGTGCTTCGAGGTACCCGTACCCGGCGGATGGGTGGTCATCCGCCGGGGACAGGAGCTCATCGGGTCAGGCCGAGCTCGTTGACGGTGCCGATCGGAGAGCCGGTACCCGTCGTAGTCGTCGCCGGCGGGGCTGGTGCCCGCGGGGCCGAGCTGCCAGATGATGCCGCTGAGGTTGACCGCGGAGCCGTTGATGCGGACCACGCCGATGCTCGGACCGCCCGACCCGTCGCCACCGTCGCCGCCCGACCCGCCGTCGCCCACCGTCGCCACCGTTCCCACCGGCACCCACGCGCCCGGCACAGGCCGTGCCGCCGGATCCGCCGTCGCCCCCGAGACCTCCGGAGCCACCTGCGCCGCCGGACCCGCCGTCGCCGCCGCCAACCGTGACGACCTTGGTGCCGTTCATCGTGATCGTCGAGTTGTCGGCCCAGACGGCCATCGAGCCGCCCCCGCCACCGGCCGCGGTGCCGCCCGTGCCCGGGGCTGCGCCGCCTCCGCCGCCGCCGCCGCCGTTCCCGGTGCCGAGGTCGAGGCCGTCGAGTCTGGGCGCCACCGCCCCCGCCGCCCCCGCCACCCTTGCCCGGACGTGCCGTCCGTTCCGTCCGTCGGCACGTGCCGGGCGCGTAGCCGAGGGCGTCGAACACACCCTCCGTCGGAGCGATCCGGCTGCGCCTGCCGTCGCCCGTAGCCCCGGGTGTGCCGGGCTGGCCCGCGCCGCCGGTCGTGCCGGTGGTACCCCCACCACCACCGGTCGTCAGGTCGAAGCTCGGGGTCCCGCCCGTCGCCGGCGTGACGATGGTGCCGCCGACGCCGCCTGCGCCACCCGCGTGGCCCAGGGCACCCGACGTGCCGCCGAGCCCACCCGTGGCGACGCCCAGCCCGAGCGACGCACTCGCCCGGGAGTCCGTTGCCGCCGCCGTTGCCCACGGCGCCCGCCGTGCCCGGCGTGCCCGTCGCTTCCGGCACCCTCCTGCGCCGGCGCTGATGCTGCCCCCGACCACCTGGATCGACGGAGTCCGTGGCCCACAGGCCGACGCTGTCACTTGCGCACCGGGGGCACCGGTCGGTGCCGCGCCCGAGCTGATGGTCGACCCGCTCCAGCCGCGCCGCGGCGTTCTCTGCCGTCACGGCCACCGTACCCTGGTCGGCGTTGCCCGAGGGAGCCGACAGCCTGAGCTGCTGGAGGGTCGGCGCCCCGCCGAGCGGCAACGGCTCCGTCAGGGTGACGGTGCTCGGTGTTCGCCACGCTGCGCGACCAGCTCGGTGCCGTACCCGCCGTACACCGAGCTGGTCAGCGGGTTGGTGAGCGCGCTCGTGTAGGCTGCCCGCCGCCAGGTAGATGTCCCGCGTCCCGCCGGCGGTGGTCACCGCCTGGTCGAAGGTCTGCACGGGGCGCGGTGATGGTGCCCGCCGCTGCTGTCCGAGCCGAGGGGCGAGACGAAGACGGGACCGGTGCGCACCCCGTCGATGCCGTCGCAGTTGGCGTCCAGCAGGCCGGTGTCGGGCTTGTCCGCGGCACCCGGGTGCACCGCCGCCATGGTCGGGCGGCAGTCCTTGGCGGCGTACCCGTCCTTGTCGACGTCGAGCGCGAACGGTGCGCGTGAAGCCGTGTCGTGCCGCCTGCTTGCCCTTGACGTCCTTCACCGGCTGCTTCGTCGTCGGGACGTAGCGCACCGTCGGGGCGCGCCGCGATGTCCTTGGCGGCCCGCTCCCTGACCATCAGGGTCAGGCTGCGCGACCGACGCGCAGCGCCGACGGAGGTGACCACGTAGCCGCTGATCGGCGAACTGGTAGCGCCCGTCGACGTCACGCGCGTGCGTGACGGGCTCGGACCAGGTGAGCACGATCCGGTCGACCTTGTCGTCGCGGTCGGCGTCGACGGTCTTCGCGCCCACGATGCGTGGTGCCGGGTTGGGTCGGCTGCCCAGGCTGCGGTGGACGGTCGGGACGATCAGCAGGCACGGAACGGCGACCGTGAGTACGCGCAGCGGCAGCTTCAATGGACGAGGTCTCCTCGGACGGCAGTGAGACGGGCCCGAGAGGGTCCAGTATGTGATACGAAATGCCCAGAATGAGGGTTTTGCGAAACTTTCTCGTCAGTGCCGCGTCGGCCGCTGCAGCCGGTCGAGGAACGCGGAGAGCAGCGCCTCCCGGAGCGCCGGGGCGGCGAGGTCGAGCAGCGCGTTGATCTCGGCCAGCGACTCCGGCAGGCCGACCGTGCCTCGCCACCGGCCATCCCGACCGCGGCGAGCAGGCCGTCGAAGTCCTCGTCGCTGAGCGAGCCGGCGTCGAGGGCCTGGACGAACTCGACGATCCCCGGGTCGATCGCGATCGGCCCCTGCGCGACCGCCTGCTCCGCCGCGGCCGCAGGGCGTCCAGGAACTCCTCGACGTGGGCGGTCGTCGCGGCGCTGAGCGAGAGGTGGATGGTCGGCTCGTGGCCCTCGAAGGAGAGCTGCGGCTGGACGTACCAGCCCGCGCGGGTCATCGCGTCGGTGATCGTGAAGACCTCGCAGGTGTCGTCGGTGGCGAACGCGACCAGCGACGAGTCCGGGCGTACGACGACCCGCAGCCCGGCGATCCGGGAGATCCCCTCGACCAGCCGGTCGACGCCCTCGAGCACCTGCTCGGTCAGCCGCAGGTAGCCCTCGTCACCGATCGTGTTGACCACGGCCCACGCGCCGGCCAGCGGGCCGCCGGACTTCGTGGACTGCATCGTCGGGTTGAGCATCGTGTAGCCCGGCCACTGGCGCTGGCGAAGTACTGCGGCCTCCGGAGCTCCGGCGTGCGGTGCAGCAGGATCGAGGTGCCCTTGGGCGCGTAGGCGTACTTGTGCAGGTCGACCGAGATGCTGGTGACCCCGTCGACCGCGAACGTCCACGGAGGGACCGAGCGGCCGAGCCGGGCGGCGTACGGGAGCACCCAGCCGCCGATGCAGGCGTCGACGTGGCACCGGACCCCGCGCGCGGCTCGCGGCGGCGGCGATCTCGGTCACCGGGTCGACGACGCCGTGGGCGTACGACGGGGCGCTCGCCACCACGAGCACGGTGCTGTCGTCGATCGCGGCCGCCATCGCGTCGGGACGGGCCCGGAACTCCTCGTCGACGTCGACCATCACCGCCTCGACCCCGAAGTAGTGGGCCGCCTTGTGGAAGGCCGCGTGCGCGGTCACCGGCAGCACCATCCGCGGACGGTCGACGTCCGGCCGGGAGTCGCGGGCCCCCTGCACGGCGAGGAGCACCGACTCGGTGCCGCCGCTCGTCACGGTGCCGACGGTCGTGGGCGGCCCGTCGAGCAGGTCGGCGGCGAACCCGACCAGCTCGTTCTCCATCGTCAGCAGGCTGGGGAACGCCGTCGGGTCGAGGCCGTTGGAGCCGGCGTACGCCGCCACCGCCTCGCGGCCGATCCGGTCGGCCTCCTCGAGCCCGGAGTCGTAGACGTAGGCCAGCGTGCGGCCGCCGGTGACCGGCACGTCGCCGGCCTGCATCGCCCGGAGCCGGGCGAGCACGTCGTTCATGCGGGTGCTCCTCGTCGGTGTCTCCGGTGGTTGAGCTTGTCGAAACCACGTCCGCATCGAGCGAGTAGCGCGACAGGAAGAACAGGCTGGCCGCGATCAGCACGGCCGGCAGCAACGAGAAGCCCAGCACGATCGCGGTGAGCGCGGAGTCGGGCTGGAAGCCCGCGGCGGTGAAGTCGTCGACGTCGGTGGAGGAGCGGTAGCTGCCGAGCGCCAGCACCAGCGCGTAGACGGCCGGCCCGAGTGCCAGGCCGAGGGTCTCGCCGGCGGTCCAGACGCCGGTGTAGACGCCGGCCCGGTTCTCTCCCGTACGACGGGCGTCGACCGCCGCCGCGTCGGGGAGCATCGCCATCGGGAAGACCTGGGCGCCGGCGTACCCGAGCCCGACCAGCGCCGTCGCGGCGTACACCCACCACGTCGGGGCCGAGTTCGCCCAGACCAGGAGCAGCGGCGGCGACGGCGAGGACGACGGAGGACGCGACGTACCCCTTCTTCTTGCCGATGCGCTGGCCCAGCGCGCTCCACGCCGGGGTGAGCAGCAGCGCCGGACCGACGAAGCAGACGAACAGGATCGTCGCCGCGCCCTTGTCGACCAGCACCCAGCGCGAGACGTAGGCGACGCCGGCGAGCATCGCGCCCGTGGCGAGCGCCTGCATCACGAAGGTGGTGAGCAGCAGCCGGAAGTCCCGGGCGCCGGCGACGATGCGCAGCTGCTCGCGCAGCGTCCCGGCGCCGGGCGCGACCCGCCCGATCGGCGCGTGGCGGGTGCCGACGTACGCGCCGACCACGCCGACCACCAGCAGGACGGCGATCGCGACGCCCATGACCCGGTAGCCCGCGCGGCCCTCGAACGCGTCCCGGATGGCCGGTGCGCTCGCGCCGCTGAGCATGATCGCGAGCGCGAGGATCGCCACGCGCCACGTCATCAGCCGGGTGCGCTCGTCGTAGGAGTCGGTGATCTCGGCCGGCATCGCGACGTACGGCACCTGGAAGAAGGCGTACGCCGTCGCGCAGGCGACGAACATGACCAGCACCCACAGCGCGTCCACCGCCGTCGAGCCGAGGTCGGGCGCGGCGAAGAGGAGCGCGAAGAAGAAGGCGAGCAGCAGGCCCGCCTTCAGCAGGAACGGCCGCCGTGGTCCGCGCGGGTCGGTCGACCGGTCGCTGATCCGCCCGGCGATCGGGTTCAGCACCACGTCCCACGCCTTCGGCAGGAACACGATGAAGCCCGCGAGCACGGCGGCGATGCCCGACGTGTCGGTGAGGTAGGGAAGCAGCATCAGCCCGGGGACCGTGCCGAAGGTGCCGGTGGCGACCGAACCGAGGCCGTAGCCGGCGCGGACGCCCGTGGGCAGGGGCGGGGACATGGCTGAATCTAGTGGGTCGGACCGCATCCGGCGGTTCGGTGCGCAGGGTGTGCTCGATCATCCGGGCGAGGGCGGCCTGGCCGGCGGGGAGCGGGTGCAGGGCGGCGCCGCGGCGGCTGCTGCCGACCCGGCCCTGGACCCAGGGGTGCTCGGAGCAGACGTCGTGGCCGATGGAGGCGGCGTAGAAGTCGACGAACTCCACGCCCGCCTCCTCGGCGGAGGCGCGCATCGCCAGGCGGAGCCGCCAGTTCATCGAGCGGAAGGTCGACCGGTCCTGCGGGCGGAACCTGGGCAGCCGCAGGCAGTCGCCGCGCTGGGGCAGCAGCTTGGGGTAGCCGATCAGCAGCACCCGGGCGTCCGGAGCGAGCTCCTGGACCTGCTCGAGGGTCGCGACGAGCTCGGGCTGGAGCTGGTCGATGATGCTCCGCAGCTCGTCGCGCTGGTCGTAGAGCGGGCAGACCTTGGTCATCTTGCGGCAGACCGTCGCCATCTTGGCGTAGAGCCGGCCGTTGTTCGCGCCGATGCCGACCGTCACGAGGTCGGTGTCGGACGACAACGCGGTGAACTGCGGCGCCACCGACTGGCCCGACGCGGTGAGCTGCCGCCGCCCGTAGAGGTCGATCGTCTGGGCGCCGGTGCACGACCGGTCCTTCAGGTCGTCGATGTGCAGCGCCTGCGCCACGAGGTGCGGGTAGTTGTTGCTGGACCGGTTGCAGCCGTAGGCGACGTCGTTGAGCGGGACGTACGGCGCCGCGGTGAACGAGTCACCCATCGCCACGTAGTGGTGGTACGTCGGACCCTCGGGATCGCTCGTGCCGATCCCGCCGAGCAGGATCACCAGGAGCACCGTCAGCACCGCCGCGACGAGTCGCAGCGCCTGTGCCGGAGTGTGGGGAAGTCGCAGCCTCAAGGCTTGCGGGCGAGGTTCCTGGAGGACGCCGAGGCGAACCTGCGCTCGGGGTTGGAGCCGATCGCCGAGCGGTCAGGGGCCACCTCGTCGACGGGCCGGGGCTTCCGGGGCGCGGGCTTCTTCTTCGCAGGCGGCCTCGGGGCGACCGCGGTCTTCTTCTTCGTGCTCGTCCTGCGCGCCTTGGTCGCACGGGCGGGGCGCTCGTCCGGCGTGGAGTACTGCTCGATCCACTCGTCCATCACCACCCAGGTGGTGCCGCGGGCCGCCCGGCCGGTGAGCATCCCCAGGTGTCCGCCGGGCACGATCTCGAAGCGCACCTCGTGGGCGTTGGTCAGCAGCTTGACGAGGGCCTTGACCGAGTTGACCGGCGCGATGCCGTCGGTGTTGCCGGCGAAGATCAGCACCGGGACCTTGATGTCGGCGACGTCGATCTCGTGGCCGGACAGGTCGACCTTGCCGGTCAGCAGCTGGTTGTGCTTGACCATCCGGTGGTAGAGCTGCCCGAACGACCGGCCCGGGTAGGCGATCATGTTGTCGGTGAACCGGTCGACCGCCTCGATCTGGGCCAGCCACTCGCTGTCGTCGAGGTTCTGCAGGATCGCGATCGGCTTGGTGATCATCTTGGTGCCCGAGCTGAGCTGGAAGGCCCGGCGTACGAGCGGCTTCGGGGCGCCGCCCAGCAACCGGTAGATCTGCGTGACGATGCCGCCGTCGGTCAGCCGCAGGATCGGGCGCAGCGGCGCCACCATCGGCACCTGCTTGACGTCGAACGGGGAGCCGACGACGGTCAGTGACGCGATCGGCAGGTCGGCACGGTCGGCCGCGGCGAGGGCCGCGAAGATCCCGCCGAGGCTCCAGCCGATCACGTGGACGGGTCGGTCGCCGGCGTGCTCGCTGACGGTCTTGATCGCCTCGGGGATGACCTCCTCGACCCAGTGCTCCATCCCGAGCTTGCGGTTCTTGAACGAGATCTCGCCGTACTCCACGAGGTAGGTGGGGCGGCCCTTCTGCACGAAGTGCTCGACGAGCGAGCAGCCGCGGCGCAGGTCGAAGCACAGCGCCGGCGCGGCCAGCGGGGTGACCAGCAGCACCGGGTCGCCGGTCTCGCGGGTCTTCTTCTGGGGCCGGTAGTGGTAGACCTCCCGCAGCGGGCCGTCGTCGATCAGGGTCCGCGGCATCGGGCGGAGGTCGGCCAGGCCTCCGTAGATCACCTTGTGGGCGACGTTGCTGGCGGCGGACGCGACCTGGTCCGGCTTGGGGATCAGATCCATAGGGCGGAAATTACCCCCTCGGCCGGATGCGGGCACATCGCCTGCGGCGCGGTCCGGTCCATGGACACGGTGGGCGCCGCAGGAGTAGGCATGGCTCATGAAGCTCACTCGGGTGGTCGGTGGGGTCGGGCTGGCCGTCGGCGTCGTCGCTGCGCGCGACCTGATGCAGAAGAAGCACGCGCTGATGCGCAACTACCCGGTGGTCGCGCACGCCCGCTACTGGCTGGAGACGATCGGGCCGGAGCTGCGCCAGTACATCGTCACCGGCAACGACGAGGAGCGGCCGTTCAGCCGCGACCAGCGGTCGTGGATCTATGCCTCGTCGAAGAAGGAGAACAACTACTCCGGCTTCGGCACCGACAACGACGTCGAGCACATGCCGGGCTACGCGATCATCAAGCACCGGACCTTCGCCGCGTCCCTGCCGCACGACCACGCCGAGAAGGTCGGCCTGCCCAGCGCGAAGGTGCTCGGTGCACCGCGCGGGCGGGCGAAGGCGTTCCGGCCCGCCTCGCTGATCAACATCTCCGGGATGAGCTTCGGGTCGATGTCGGGCAACGCGATCGAGGCGCTGAACGGCGGGGCGAAGCAGTCCGGCTGCATGCACAACACCGGTGAAGGCGGGCTGTCGCCGCACCACCGGCACGGCGGCGACATCGTGCTGCAGATCGGTACGGCGTACTTCGGCTGTCGCGACGAGCACGGCAACTTCTCGCTGAGCAAGCTCAAGGAGGTCGTCGACTCGGCTCCCGTGCGGGCGATCGAGATCAAGCTCTCGCAGGGGGCCAAGCCCGGTCTCGGCGGGCTGTTGCCGGCAGCCAAGGTGACCGAGGAGATCAGCGGGATCCGCGGCATCCCGATGGGCCAGGACTGCGCCAGCCCGTCACGGCACACCGCGTTCACCGACGAGGACAGCCTGCTCGACTTCGTGGAGCTGGTGGCCAGCGAGACCGGCGTGCCCGTCGGGATCAAGAGTGCCGTGGGGGAGATGGCCTTCTGGCACTCGCTGACCAGGCTGATGGCCCAGGGCGACCGCGGCGTCGACTTCGTGACCGTCGACGGCGGCGAGGGCGGCACCGGTGCCTCGCCGCCGATCTTCGCCGACTCGATCGCGCTGCCGTTCCGGATGGGGTTCTCGCGGGTCTACGGCACCTTCGCCGAGGCCGGGCTCACCGACGACGTGACGTTCATCGGGTCCGGGAAGCTCGGCCTCCCCGACAACGCCGTCGTGGCCTTCGCGCTGGGCGCCGACATGGTCAACGTGGCCCGCGAGGCGATGATGTCGATCGGCTGCATCCAGTCGCAGAAGTGCCACACCGACCGGTGCCCGACCGGCGTCGCCACCCAGGACCCGTGGCTCGCGCACGGCCTCGACCCCACCTCGAAGGCGGAGCGGTGCGCGCACTACATCCGCACCTTCCGCAAGGAGCTGGTCAAGGTCTCCGAGGCGATCGGCGTCGCGCACCCCGGCCTGATCACCGCCGAGGACGTCGACATCTTCACCGGCGACTACGACGCCCGCTCGCTGCGGACCGTCTACGGCTACAAGGACGGCTGGGGCACCCTCGGCGCGCACCTGGCCCGCGAGATCACCGAGCTGATGGCCCCGGGCGGCTCCCGCCCCGAGACCCGCTCGATCGAGGAGGGCGAGGGCGAGAAGCCGATCGGCCACGACACCCCGCCCACGACCGGGATCACCTGAGCGTCGGCTAGGACCGCCGCGCCGGCCGGGTGGTCTTCGAGTGGGTCGGCTGGGCGCCGGAGAGGGCGTCGAGGAAGGCCGACGCCCAGTGGGAGACGTCGTTCTCGGCGACCGTCTTGCGCATCGCCCGCATCCGGCGGGACCGGTCCTTCGGCTCGGCGTGGTAGGCCTCGAGCATCCGCGCCTTCATGCCGTTGATGTCGTAGGGGTTGACCAGGTAGGCCTGCCGGAGCTCGTCGGCGGCACCGGCGAACTCCGAGAGGACGAGGGCGCCGTCGTCGTCGTAGCGGCAGGCGACGTACTCCTTGGCGACGAGGTTCATCCCGTCGCGGAACGGCGTGACCACCATGATGTCGGCCGCCCGGTAGAGCGCGGCCATCTCCTCGCGCGGGAACGACGAGTGCAGGTAGGAGATCGCCGGCCGGCCGATCCGGCCGAGGTCGCCGTTGATGCGGCCGACGAGCCGGTCGATGTCGTCGCGCAGGATGCGGTACTGGTCGACGCGCTCGCGCGACGGCGTCGCGACCTGCACGAACACCGCGTCCTCCACGGTGAACTCGCCGTCGGCGATCAGCTCGCTGAACGCCCGCAGCCGCGCGTAGATGCCCTTGGTGTAGTCGAGCCGGTCGATGCCGAGGAACAGCGCGGTGGGGTTGCCGAGGTCACGCCGGATCTCCTCGGCCCGCGCCGCCACCGGAGCGGAGCGCGCGAGCTCCTCGAAGCCGGCGGTGTCGATCGAGATCGGGAAGGCGCGCGCCTGCACGACGCGGCCGTCGGGCAGGTAGACCGCGTCCCGGTGGGTCTTGTGCCCGACCCGCTGACGGACGAGGCGGACGAAGTTCTGCGCGGCGCCGGAGAGCTGGAACCCGACCAGGTCGGCGCCCAGGAGTCCCTCGAGGATCTGGCGGCGCCACGGCAGCTGGGAGAACAGCTCGGCCGGCGGGAACGGGATGTGCAGGTAGAAGCCGATGCGCAGGTCGGGCCGCAGCTCGCGCAGCATCGCCGGCACCAGCTGGAGCTGGTAGTCCTGCACCCAGACGACCGCGTCCTTGGCGGCGTACTTCGCGGCAGCGTCGGCGAAGCGCTGGTTGACCCGGACGTAGGACTCCCACCACTCGCGGTGGAAGGACGGCTTCGCCACGAGGTCGTGGTAGAGCGGCCAGAGGGTCGCGTTGGAGAAGCCCTCGTAGAACTCGTTGTGCTCCTCCTCCGACATCGTGACCGGGACCAGGGTCAGCCCGTCGTCGTCGAAGGGGTCCAGCTCCTCGCCGGTGTCGCCGGGCCAGCCGATCCAGGCGCCGCTGTTGGCGCGCATCACCGGCTCGAGCGCGGAGACCAGGCCGCCGGGGGAGCGCCGCCAGCCGACCTCGCCCGACGCGTCCACCACCCGGTCGACGGGCAGGCGGTTGGCGACGACGACGAGGTCGGAGGTGCTGCGCTTCCGAGAGCTTCGACTCACGTCCGCGACCCTACCCGCGAGCCGTGACGCCGATCCGGGCCAGGACGGCGTCCAGCTGCCGCATCACGGAGACGGTCTGGGCGGGCGGCACCAGCTCGCTGGTCAGGCGGCCCTCGCGCAGGCAGCGGTGCACCTCGACGATCTCGTGGCCGTAGCCACGGCCGATGACCGGCTCGTCGGGTTCCAGCCAGGTCGAGGCACCCTCGGGCTCGGCGTACGACGTCCAGCGGATCCGCTCGGTGTGGTGGGCGGGAGCCGGCAGGTCGAAGCGCCCGAGATCGGTGGCGACCGTCGCGGACCGGGGCGACCAGGAGGTCATCGACGCGGTGAGGGCGGCGGTGGCCCCGCCGGGGTAGAGGCCCGCGATCGCGACGTCCATGTCGACGCCGGTGTCGGTGACGTCCGCGACGGCCTCCAGCCGGAGGGGCTCGCCGAGCACGAGGTGAGCCAGCGTGACCGGGTAGATGCCCATGTCGAGCAGTGCGCCGGCCCCCAGCGAGCGGTCGAGCATCCGGTCGGTCGGCTCCGCCTCGACGACGAACCCGAGGTCGGCGTGGACCTGGCGAGGGGTGCCGTACTCGCCGCTCGCGAGCAGGCGCATCAGCGTCCGGATCATCGGGTGGCAGGCCATCCACATGGCCTCCATCAGGAACAGGCCCCGGCCCTCGGCCTCGGCGAAGAGGGCGGCGGTGGTCGCGGCATCGAGCGTCACCGGCTTCTCGCAGAGCACGGCCTTCCCGGCCTCGAGGGCGAGCCGGACGTGGGCGTCGTGCAGGGCGTGCGGCGTCGCGACGTACACGACGTCGACCTCGGGATCGGCCACCAGCGCCTCGTAGGAGCCGTGGGCCCGCCCGCCGAACTCGGCGGCGAACGCTGCCGCTCGCTCCTCGACCCGCGACCCCGTGGCCACCAGACGCCCGTCCGGGACCAGCGCGAGGTCGGCGGCGAACGAGCGCGCGATCCGGCCCGGCCCCAGCACGCCCCACCCGATGCTCTCCACGCCGGCACGCTAGCGCGCCACGCCGCAGGGCAAATGACACCGTTGTACTTCCCTCGCCTATGATGAGCGCGACCCGTCATCTTTCCCGGTCCGAGGAGTCGTCCCGATGGTCGCCAGCCACGCGCTCAACAACTCCCAGCCCGAGGGTGCCGGCGAGCTCTCCGATCGAGACGCAGCGATGCTCGACTTCGAGCGCCAGTGGTGGAAGTACGCCGGCGCCAAGGAGCAGGCCGTCCGCGAGCAGTTCGACATGTCGGCGACCCGCTACTACCAGGTCCTCAACGCCCTGATCGACCGTCCCGAGGCGCTGGTGCACGACCCGCTGCTGGTGCGCCGCCTGCGTCGCCTGCGCGCCACCCGGCAGCGGCAGCGTTCCGCACGTCGTCTCGGCTTCGACCTCTCGGAGTGACCCGGTGAACCTTCCCCACCGTCGCCCGCGCGACGAGCAGGGCGTCGTCCTCCCGACCCGCCTGCTCGCCCTGTGCATCTCCGCCGTCGCCATGGCCGCCCTGGTCTTCATCGCCAACGACCCCGACCAGGCGCCCGACGAGCAGGCGACCCCGGCCGTCACCGAGCCGACCGACGACCCCGAGCGATGAGCCCACGGCCACGTCGACCACACCGGCCAAGCCGAAGCCCAAGCCGATCAAGCGCGGCAAGATCTTCGTCGAGGTCTTCAACAACACCCCGGTCAAGGGACTGGCGGGCGGCGTCGCGGCCAAGGCCCAGGCCGGCGGCTGGAACGTCGTGGGGTCGGACAACTGGTACGGCACCGTCGACGGCACCACCGTCTACTACCCGCCGCGGCTGCACGACGCCGGCAAGGCGCTCGGCAAGGACCTCGGCATCCGCAAGGTCAAGCCGGCCGAGGAGCCGATGAGCTTCGACCGGCTGACCGTGATCCTCACCGAGGACTACAGCGGGTAGGTCCCCCGCGAGACAACTCCCGGCCGGGACTGGAAGCATGCTGCCCATGGAGTTCGGGTCGACGGCGGGCGAGCAGGAGTACGCCGCCCTGGTGCGCGCGGCCGACGACCTCGTCATCGGGCTCGACTTCGACGGCACCCTGGCCCCGATCGTCGAGGACCCGGAGAAGGCGCACATCCATCCCGACGCCAAGGACGTGCTGGTCGACCTCGCCGAGCAGGTGCGCGCCGTCGCCGTGATCACCGGCCGTCCCGCACGCCAGGTGCTCGACCTCGGTGGGCTCGAGGAGGTCGGCAACGAGATCGGCGAGCACGGCCGGGAGCTGTTCGTGCTCGGCCAGTACGGCAACGAGCGCTGGACGTCGACCAACCGGCGGGTGATCTCACCCAAGCCGCCGCGCGGGCTGGCGTCGTTCACCTCGAACATCCCCCGGCTGCTCCGGCAGGCCGACGCCGAGGGTGCCTGGGTCGAGGAGAAGGGACTGGCCCTGGCGGTGCACACCCGACGGCTCGAGGAGCCGCAGGCGGCGTACGACCGGTTGCTGCCCGTGCTCACCGAAGCCGCCAAGTCCCACGACCTCGACGTCGAGCCCGGCCGCAACGTGGTCGAGATCCGGGCGCACGGCATGGACAAGGGCGCGGCCGTGCACCGGCTGGTCGAGGAGGTCGGGGCCAAGGCGGTCGCCTTCATCGGCGACGACCTCGGCGACCTCGAGGCGTTCAACGCGGTCGACGAGCTGCGCGGCCGCGGCTTGCACGGCCTCCTGGTGGCCTCGCACTCCGAGGAGGAGAGCGCGCTCGCGGAGCGGGCGGACCTCGTCGTGGACGGCCCCGAAGGCGTGCTCGGCCTGCTGCGACAGCTGGTCGACGACATCCGCTCGGCCCGCGCCTAGCGCCGCTTCTCCGCGCCTCCTGAACTGCGAGACATGGCCGTCTCGCATCGCGGGATGGATGTGCACATTCTGAGACGGCTACCTAGGCTGAGTCGCAGCTCATCGAGAGGGGCAGAGGGATACGGCCCGCTGAAGCCCCGGCAACCACGCACGAGCCTCCGATCCATTCGGATTCGTGCGAAGTGGTGCCAAGTCCGTCCCGGTCCGAGAGTCGGCCCCCGGGGAAGATGAGAAGGAGGCCTCCTTGAGCATTGTCACTGACCCGGCCACTGACGCTGGGCCCGCCACCGGCACCCCCGAGCTGCGCGAAGGCGCCTTCGGCAACGCCACCGGTCTCTCGTGCCGGGAGTGCGGCCACCAGATCGCGCTCGGTCCGCACTACGCCTGTCCGGAGTGCTTCGGCCCGCTCGAGATCGCCTACGCCTTCCCCTCGCTGACCCGCGAGGAGATCGAGGCGGGTCCGCGCAACATCTGGCGCTACAAGGCGCTGCTGCCGGTGCCCGACGACATCGAGCAGAGCCCCAACATGGAGCCCGGCTTCACCCGGCTGCTCAAGGCGCACAACCTCGGCCGCGAGCTCGGCATCGACAACCTCTGGGTCAAGGACGACTCCACCAACCCGACCAACTCCTTCAAGGACCGCGTGGTGGCGTGCGCCCTGAGCGCGGCGCGCGAGTTCCACAGCAAGGTCTTCGCCTGCCCGTCGACGGGCAACCTGGCCAACGCCGTGGCGGCAGCCGGTGCCCGCGCCGGCATCAAGACCGTCGTGTTCATCCCCTCGAACCTCGAGCAGCCCAAGCAGGTCAACTCGGCCGTCTTCACCGACTCGCTGGTCGCCGTGAACGGCAACTACGACGACGTGAACCGTCTCGCCTCCGAGATCGCGGGCGAGGAGGACGGCTGGGCCTTCGTCAACGTCAACGTGCGGCCCTACTACGCCGAGGGCTCCAAGACCCTCGGCTACGAGATCGCCGAGCAGCTCGGCTGGCGGCTGCCCGACCAGATCGTCATCCCGGTCGCGTCCGGCTCCCAGCTGACCAAGGTGCACAAGGCCTTCCAGGAGCTGATCACGCTCGGACTCGTCGAGGACAAGCCCTACAAGGTCTTCGGCGCCCAGGCCACCGGGTGCTCCCCGGTGTCGGTCGCCTACAAGGCCGGCGTCGACGCGATCCGCCCGGTGAAGCCCGACACGATCGCCAAGAGCCTGGCCATCGGCAACCCCGCCGACGGCATCTACGTGCTCGACATCTGCCGGGAGACCGGCGGGGCGGTCGAGGACATCAGCGACGACGAGGTGCGCGAGGCGATCGTGCTGCTGGCCCGCACCGAGGGCATCTTCACCGAGACCGCCGGCGGCACCACGGTCGGCGTGCTGAAGAAGCTCGTCGACACCGGACAGCTCGACACCAGCCTCGAGACCGTCGTGATCAACACCGGTCACGGGCTGAAGACCCTCGACGCGGTCTCTGGCACCGTGGGACCGGCTGCCACCATCGACCCGTCGTACGACGCCTTCACCAGCGCCGGCATCGCCTGAATCCCCGCACTCACCCGAGGAGACACCAGCACCATGAGCGTCAGCGTCCGCATCCCCACGATCCTGCGCAACTACACCGACGGCGCCTCCGAGGTCACCGCCGAGGGCAGCACGCTCAGTGAGGTGCTCGACGATCTCGAGTCCAACCACAACGGGATCAAGGCCCGCGTCCTCGACGACGCCGGCGAGATCCGGCGGTTCGTGAACGTCTACGTCGGCAACGACGACGTCCGCTTCCTCGAGGGCCTCGGCAGCGAGACCCCCGAGGGCGCGCAGATCAGCATCATCCCGGCCGTCGCCGGAGGCTGATCGACTCAGCCGGCGTGCTCCGCCAGCCACGGATCCACCAGGGCGTGGAAGGCATCGCCCCGGTCGCGGCGGATGCCGTGGCCCGCGCCCTGACGACGTGCACCTGGAGCGGGGGTTGCGAGCTCGCGATCTCGGCCGGGTCAGCGGCTGGTTGAGGATCACCTCGCGGTCGCCGGTGACCACCAGGGTGGGCGGCCGGATCGCCGACGCGATCTCGCGCCAGGGGGTCTCGCAGCAGGGCGACCCCGGCGCGGAGGAAGTCCGCGTCGACGTCGCCTTGGCCTGCGCCCACGGGCGTAGCTCGCTCTCCGGCCAGGTCGGGTTGCTCGGCGCGGCACCGGTCGATCGCGGCTCCGGCTCGTCGGCCGCCGATCTGCCGCCGTCGAGCGACCCGCTCCGCGGTGACCTCCTCGGCGTCGCCCCACGGCAGCTGTCGATCCAGCCCGGGTCCTCGAGCACGGCCGCGCGCACCAGGTCGGGCCGCCGCGCGGCCAGCGCCCCGCCGAGCGCGCCACCCATCGAGTGCCCCATCAGCAGCGCGGGGCCGAGCTCGGCGAGCAGCGATCTCCAGGCGCGCGTACATCGGCTCTGATCGGGTCGGCCGACGCCAGCTGCGCCGGGGTGAACCGGTCGGACGCGCCGTGGCCCAGGGCGTCCGGCGCCACGATGCGGTACGACGCACCGAGCCGCTCGACAAGGTCGGCCCAGCACTCGCCGGAGTCGGTGATGCCCGTGCAGGGCGAGCAGGGTCGGCCGGGTGGGATCGCCGTACTCGTGCACGGCCAGAGGTCCTGAGCGTCGCGGCATGGGGCCAGCCTGACACGGTGCGAAACCGCTGGACCCGTCCGGCAGACTGGCCGGCATGCCACGCAAGATCGCCACCGCCGACCGTGTCGAGCGCGACGAGCTGCTCGAGTTCGTCCGGCCGCGCCACCGCGCGACGCTGGTCACCACGCGGAAGGACGGCCGCCCCCAGCTCTCACCCGTCACGTGCGGCGTCGACGAGGAGGGGCGGGTCGTGATCTCGACGTACCCGACCCGCGCCAAGGTCGCCAACCTCCGGCGTGACCCTGCCGCCACGGTCCTGATCCACAGCGACGACTGGGACGGCCCGTTCGTGCAGCTCGACGGGACCGCCGAGGTGATCGACCTGCCCGAAGCCGTGGAGCCGCTCGTCGACTACTACCGCAGCATCTCGGGGGAGCACCCCGACTGGGACGAGTACCGCCAGGCCATGAGCGACCAGGGCAAGTCCCTGATCCGCGTGACGATCGAGCGCTGGGGCCCCATCGCGACCGGTGGTTTCCCGCCCGAGCTGGCGGACTGAGGCCGTGGTGAGCGAGAGCGAGCGACCGGTCGTCCTCCTGGCCACGTCGTCGGAGATGCCCGACGGCGAGGAGTGGTTCGGGACCGACTACCTCCTCCCCGCGATGACCGAGCGAGGGCTGGACGCGCGCTGGGTGGTCTGGGACGACCCCGCCGTCGACTGGTCCGAGGGGCTGGTGGCCGTCCGGTCGACCTGGGACTACGAGCGCCGCCTCGAGGAGTTCCTGTCCTGGTCGCGCACCGTTCCCCGGATGCTCAACTCGCCCTCGGTCTTCGCCTGGAACACCAACAAGGCCTACCTGACCCAGCTCGCCGACGCGGGCGTCCCCGTGGTGCCCACGGTCGTCGTCGAGCGGGAGGCCGACCTGCTCGGGGCCGTGTCGCCGTTCGGCCACGCCGTGGTGAAGCCCTGCGTCGGGGCCGGCGGGCGTGGGGTCGTCGTGCTCGACGGGTCGTCCGACGCCGAACCCAGCTTCGGCACCGGCCCGTGGGTGGTGCAGCCGGTCGTGGAGTCCGTGCGCACCGAGGGTGAGACCTCGGTGTTCGTGCTCGGCGGCGAGGTCGTCTCGCAGGCCCAGAAGCGTCCCGCTCCGGGCGAGCTCCGGGTGCACGAGAGCTACGGCGGTACGACGGTCGCGGTCTCCGTCACCGACGAGGCGGCCGACCTGGCCCGTCGTACGGTCTCGGCGGCGGAGGAGCTCCTCGGCGAGCGCCTCGACTACGCGCGCGTCGACCAGATGCGCCTCGCCGACGGGACGCTGGCGCTGAGCGAGCTCGAGGTGACCGAGCCTGGCCTCTACCTCGAGGTGCTGCCGGACAACGCGCCGGCCTTCGCCGAGCTGGTCGCCTCCCGGGTCGGCGCCGCCTGACGCTTCGCCGCGGCGACACCTGGGGTTGCCCTGCTGTTCGTGCTGCCCGGGTGCACTCGAGGCGATGAACAGCAGACGACCCGTCACCTCGGCGCTCCTGGTCGCCGGCCTGGCCACCGGCGCGGCGGTCGGCGGACGCGGCCTGCTGCGACGCCAGGCCTCGGTGGCCCGCGAGCTGATCGGCAAGCCGCTGGGCGAGGACGCCCTGGCCGCGGACCGCACCTGGAAGAAGAAGTACGGCGACCGCATCGACCTGCTCGTCCTGGGCGACTCCATCGCGGCCGGCCTGGGCGCCGAGAAGCCGCGGCACACCCTCGGAGCCCGCCTCGCCCGCAAGCTCGCCAAGCGGACCGGTCGGGCCGTCCGGCTGCACACCGCTGCGGTCGTCGGCGCGGAGAGCAGTGCGCTCGCCGCCCAGCTGGCGACGCTGCCGGCGACGTACCGCCCGGACGTGGCGGTGGTGATCGTCGGCGGCAACGACGTCACGCACCGCGTCCCGGTCACGGAGTCGGTGACGCACCTGACGACCTGCGTGCTGATGCTCCAGGAGCGCGGCGCCGCGGTCGTGGTGGGCACCTGCCCGGACCTCGGGGCGCTGCGGCCGGTGCCCCAACCGCTGCGGACGATCGGGTCCAGGGCCTCCCGGCAGCTCGCGACCGCGCAGGCGCGCGCCGTACGCCCTCTCGGTGCGCACGTCGTCTCGCTGGCCGCCGCTGTCGGCCCCTTCTTCGAGAACGAGCCCGAGCAGATGTTCAGCCCGGACCGGTTCCATCCGTCGTCGCTGGGGTACAAGCGCACCGCGCAGGCCCTGCTTCCCCATCTCATCGAGGCCCTCACCCCTGAGCGACCTGACCGGCTGGACAGGTTGCGTTCGTCAACGACAGTGTGGGACACGTGGCAGACACCCAGACAGGCAGTGCAAACCGCCGTACCGGCATCCTGCGCACCAAGGACGTCGACACCGTCATCCACCAGAACGACGAGGGTGGCGGAGGACAGTCACCTCGCCAAGCGCCTGACCGCCCGGGACCTGATGGGCTTCGGGATCGGCATCGTCATCGGGACCGGCATCTTCGTGCTCACCGGGGTGGAGGCGAAGAACCACGCCGGCCCGGCGATCACCATCTCCTTCGTGATCGCCGGCGTCGTCGCGATGCTCGCGGCGCTCTGCTACGCCGAGCTCGCGGCCGCCGTACCGACCGCCGGCAGCTCCTACACCTACGCCTACACGACCATCGGCGAGTTCTTCGCCTGGATCATCGGCTGGGACCTCGTGCTCGAGTTCGCGCTCGGCTCGGCCACCGTCGCCCGGGGGTGGTCGGGCTACCTCCAGGAGTCGCTGGGGCTGCCGACGTCGATCTTCGGCGAGGACGCGGTCGTCAACGTCGGGGCGGTGTTCATCGTGGTCGTCCTCGGCGTGATCGCCGCCGTCGGCATCCGTGAGTCGAAGTGGACCACCAACATCCTGGTGCTGATCAAGGTCAGCATCACCGTCTTCATCATCGTCGCCGGCTTCTTCTTCCTCAAGGCCTCGAACCTGACCCCGTTCATCCCGGAGTCCACCCCCGACACCTCGGCCAAGGGCGGGCTCGCCCAGCCGCTGTGGCAGTGCGTCAGCCTCGGCATCGAGCCGACGGCGTTCGGCGTGACCGGGGTGCTCGTCGCCGCGGCGGTCGTCTTCTTCGCCTACAGCGGCTTCGAGGCGGTCGCCAACCTCGGCGAGGAGACCGAGAACCCGGGCCGGGACATGCCGCGCGGGCTGATCGGCACCCTCGCGATCTGCACCGTGCTCTACATCCTCGTCTGCATCGTGCTCACCGGGATGGTCGACTACCGCGACCTCTCCGAGGGCGCCCCGATCTCCGACGCGTTCAAGCAGGTCGGCGCTCGACTGGGCCGCCGTGCTCGTCGGGATCGCCGCGATCGCCGGCCTCACCTCGGTGATCCTGGTCGACCTCGTCGCCATGGGCCGGATCGGCTTCGCGCTGTGCCGCGACGGGCTGCTCCCGCCCGCGGTCGGCAAGGTGCACCCGAAGTACCACACGCCGTTCCGCCTCACCATCGGTACGACGATCGTGGTCGCGGTGATCGCCGCGTTCGTGCCGATCGACGCGCTCGCCGAGATGGTCAGCATCGGCACGCTGTTCGCCTTCGTCGTCGTGGCCATCGCCGTGGCCGTGCTGCGGCGTACGAAGCCGAAGATGGAACGACCGTTCAAGGTGCCCGCAGGTCCCGCTGCTGCCGATCATCTCCGCGCTCGCCTGCGTGGCGCTGATGGCGAACCTCGCCGTCGAGACCTGGCTGCGGTTCCTGGTCTGGCTCCTCGTCGGCCTGGTCATCTACTTCGCCTACGGGCGCACGCACGCGCGGCTGGCCCCCGGACGCTCGGGTGAGGCGGCCCAGGAGCTCGGCGACGGCGACGTCGTCTGAGCGGTCGGCGCGAGTCGGACCACCGTTTGCACTCCCTTGGGCCGAGTGCTAAAAATGCAGTTGGCACTCTCCTTGCGAGAGTGACAACCCAGTAGCACCAGAGCACCACCACATGGGCCGTCGGAGTCGAGGTCCGAACGCGCTGGCGGGAAGGGTCCGCCAGGCAGCACGGACCGTCCGTCGCGGGCGACGAAGCGGCCACCCAACTCTTAGATCCAAGAGGAATCCCCAGAGATGCCGAAGCTGATTGCTTTCAACGAGGAGGCCCGCCGCGGGCTGGAGCGGGGAATGAACACCCTCGCCGACGCGGTCAAGGTCACCCTCGGTCCCAAGGGCCGCAACGTCGTCCTCGAGAAGAAGTGGGGTGCGCCCACCATCACCAACGATGGTGTGAGCATCGCCAAGGAGATCGAGCTGGAGGACCCCTACGAGAAGATCGGGGCCGAGCTCGTCAAGGAGGTCGCGAAGAAGACCGACGACGTCGCCGGTGACGGCACGACGACGGCCACCGTCCTCGCCCAGGCCATGGTGCGCGAGGGTCTGCGCAACGTCGCCGCCGGCGCCAACCCGATGGCGCTCAAGCGCGGCATCGAGAAGGCCGTCGAGGCCGTCTCCGAGCAGCTGCTCGGCATGGCCAAGGACGTCGAGACCAAGGAGCAGATCGCCGCGACCGCGTCGATCTCCGCCGCCGACCCCACCGTGGGTGAGGCCATCGCCGAGGCGATGGACAAGGTCGGCAAGGAAGGTGTCATCACCGTCGAGGAGTCCAACACCTTCGGGCTGGACCTCGAGCTGACCGAGGGGATGCGGTTCGACAAGGGCTACATCTCGCAGTACTTCATGACCGACCCGGAGCGCATGGAGGCCGTCCTCGACGACCCCTACATCCTGATCGCGAACCAGAAGGTCTCGACGGTCAAGGACCTGCTCCCGCTGCTCGAGAAGGTCATGCAGTCCGGCAAGCCGCTGCTGATCATCGCCGAGGACATCGAGGGCGAGGCGCTCTCGACCCTGGTCGTCAACAAGATCCGCGGCACCTTCAAGTCCGTCGCCGTCAAGGCCCCGGGCTTCGGTGACCGTCGCAAGGCGATGATGCAGGACATCGCGATCCTCACCGGTGGCCAGGTCATCTCCGAGGACGTCGGCCTCAAGCTGGAGTCGACCGGCATCGAGCTGCTCGGCCAGGCCCGCAAGGTCGTCGTGACCAAGGACGAGACCACCATCGTCGAGGGCTCGGGCGACGCCGACCAGATCGCCGGCCGGGTCAACCAGATCCGCGCCGAGATCGAGAAGAGCGACTCCGACTACGACCGCGAGAAGCTGCAGGAGCGCCTGGCCAAGCTGGCCGGCGGTGTTGCGGTCATCAAGGTCGGCGCTGCGACCGAGGTCGAGCTCAAGGAGCGCAAGCACCGCATCGAGGACGCCGTTCGCAACGCGAAGGCGGCCGTCGAGGAGGGCATCGTCGCCGGCGGTGGCGTCGCCCTGGTGCAGGCCGCCGACGTCGCGTTCGAGAAGCTCGAGCTCGAGGGTGACGAGGCGACCGGCGCCAACATCGTGCGCGTCGCGAGCGAGGCCCCGCTCAAGCAGATCGCGATCAACGCCGGCCTCGAGGGCGGCGTCGTGTCGGAGAAGGTGCGCAACCTGACCGCGGGCCACGGCCTCAACGCGGCCACGGGCGAGTACGTCGACATGATCGCCGAGGGCATCATCGACCCCGCCAAGGTGACCCGCTCCGCGCTGCAGAACGCCGCGTCGATCGCCGCGCTGTTCCTCACCACCGAGGCAGTCGTCGCCGACAAGCCGGAGAAGGCCGCCCCCATGGGTGGCGACCCGACCGGCGGCATGGGCGGCATGGACTTCTGAGTCCGCTCGTTCGCTGAACACACCAGCAGGGCCCCGGTCTTCGGACCGGGGCCCTGCTGCGTGTCGGAGTGCCGGGAGTGCCGGTTTCCCAGGTGATGAACCCAAACCGCCTCTTCACACACGTTGCGCGGTGTGTGAAGAGGCAGTTCGGTGTGTGTAGTCGCGGGGATGAACTGGTGGCGTGCGGGCACCCTCCGGGCGTGAGCGACGAACGCCTGGAGCACGCGATCCTGCGGCTGCTCGACGACCGCGGCACCGGGAAGACGATCTGTCCGTCCGACGTGGCCCGCGACGTCGGTACGCCGGACGGCTGGCGCGACCTGATGGAGCCCGTTCGTCAAGCCGCCCAGCGACTGGTCGAGCGCGGCGAGGTCGAGATCACCCAGGGAGGCAAGGTGGTCGACCTCGACCACGCGCGCGGTCCGATCCGGATCCGCCGCCGTCAGGAAGCCTGAGCGCGGGACACGCGACCTCGGTGAACTCGCGGTGTGCCTGCGCCGTCAGCCTTGGTGCTGGCGTCCAGCCGGAACAGGGACACGATGTCCCGATCCGGCGTTTCCATACTTCGCACGTGACGTCGAAGGCAGTCCCCGAGCACTCCGCCGACCGCCTCGCCGAGCTCACTGCGGCGGGGCTGGTGCTGCGCGACCTGATGGACTGGTCGGAGCGGAACCTCTAGAAGACGTTCAGCGGCCGGAACTGCACGCTGATCCTCGGGCCCACCGGGCGGGCCGTCTTGGGGACGGCGTGCTCCCAGGTGCGCTGGCAGGAGCCGCCCATCACGATCAGGTCGCCGTGGCCGAGGGCGTGGCTGACCTCGACCTGCCCGCCGTTGGGCCGCAGCTGGAGCTTGCGCGGTGAGCCGAACGAGACGATGGCGACCATCGTGTCCTCGTTGCGGCTGCGCCCGATCCGGTCGCCGTGCCAGGCCACCGAGTCGTGGCCGTCGCGGTAGTAGCAGCAGCCGGCGGTCACGAAGGGCTCACCGAGCTCGGGCCGGTAGTGCTCGGAGAGCGCCTCCCGGGCCTCGACGAGCGCCGGATGGGGGAGCGCCTCGCCGGCGGCGTACATGCACAGCAGCCGGGGGACGTCGACCACGTTGTCGTACATCGGACGCCGCTCGGCCCGCCAGGGCACGGTCTCCACCAGCTGCTCGAAGACCTCGTCGGCGCCCTCGACCCAGCCGGGCAGGACGTCGACCCAGGCGCCGCGCGACAGGTGGGTGCGCCGCACCCGCCCGGCGAGCGGCCCGACCCCGACGGCGACGCCGTCGAACAGGGACGCCTGGAACTCGATCGTCATGCCAGCGCACTCTACGCCTGTTCGAACACATGTGCGAGTGCCGTTTCTCGGGCAGGATGGGGCCGTGACCACGACCGGGCTCCTCCTGGCCGCCGGCGCGGGGCGCCGGATGGGCCGGCCCAAGGCGCTCGTCGAGGGCTGGCTGGTCGGGGCGGTCGAGTCGCTGGCGGACTGCGACCAGGTGGTGGTCGTGCTCGGCGCGGCGGCAGACGAGGCGCGTCCGCTCCTGGACGCGCACGACGTCACGATCGTGGTCGCCGCCGACTGGGACGAGGGGATGGGCGCCTCGCTGCGCACCGGCCTCCAGCACGTCCAGCACGGCGAGGCGACCCGCTGCGTGGTGACGCTTGGTCGACCTCCCGGACGTCACCGCCCCCGTCGTACGACGGCTGCTGGACCTCCCCGACAGCGAGGACGTGCTCGCCCGGGCGACGTACGACGGCACGCCCGGCCACCCGGTCCTCCTCGGCCGGGCGCACTGGTCCGGCGTGATCGACACGGCCACCGGCGACCGGGGCGCCCGCGACTACCTGGCCGCCCACCCCGTCACGCTCGTGGAGTGCGGCGACCTCGCCACCGGCGCAGGACGTGGATCGGCCAACCCGCGGCCAACCCGCGCCTGAGTAGCCTCGAACCATGGAGCTCACTTCTCCCAGCGAAGTGGTCGCTGCCCTCGGGAGCACCGGCTACCTCGCCGACGACGACCTCGGGACGGTCGTCTACCTCGCCCAGGGGATGCAGCGGCCGCTGCTGCTCGAGGGCGAGCCCGGCACCGGCAAGACGGCGCTGGCCGAGGCGCTGGCCGCGGTGGCCGACGTGCCGCTGATCCGGCTCCAGTGCTACGAGGGGATCGACGCGACGCAGGCCCTCTACGACTGGGACTTCCCGCGGCAGATCCTGCACCTCCGCACGCTGGAGGCCGCGACCAAGGCGGGCGAGCTCGACCCCAACGAGGCCGAGAAGTCGCTGTTCGACGAGCGGTTCCTGCTGGCCCGCCCGGTCCTCCGCGCGCTGCGCGAGTCACCGGCGGTGCTCCTCGTCGACGAGGTCGACCGTGCCGACGACGAGTTCGAGGCGTTCCTGCTCGAGGTGCTCTCGAGCTGGTCGGTGAGCATCCCCGAGCTCGGCACGGTGACCGCCGGCACGCCGCCGACCGTCGTGCTGACCTCCAACCGGACCCGCGAGCTCCACGACGCGCTCAAGCGCCGGTGCCTCTACCACTGGATCGAGCACCCCGGCCTCGAGCGCGAGGTGGCGATCGTCCGCAGTCGGCTGCCGGAGGTCGGCCAGCGCCTCGCCGAGCAGGTGGCGGGACTCGTCCAGCGCCTGCGCGAGGAGCAGCTGCTCAAGCCTCCGGGCGTTGCCGAGACGCTCGACTGGGCCCGGGCGCTGCACCGGCTCGGGGTCGAGGAGGTCGACCTCGAGACCGCGGCCCGCACGCTCGGTGCGGTGGTGAAGTACCGCGAGGACACCGACCGGGTGAAGCAGGCCCTCGACCGGATGCTGGCCGGGTAGCGATGACCACCCCATGACCACCACTGCCCGTGAGCCCGACGAGATCCTGCTCGGGTTCACGCGCGCGCTGCGGTCCGCGGGTCTCAACGTCACCCACGACCGGGCCACCAGCTTCCTCGAGGCCACCGCGATGGTCGGCGCCGACGACGCCCGGGCCACCTACCGCGCCGGCCGGGCCACGCTGTGCGCCGGTCCGGACGACCTGGTCCGCTTCGAGCACGTCTTCGAGGCGTGGTTCGGGGCGCGCGAGACGCTGCCGCGGATCATGCCGCGCGAGAAGCCGCGGCAGCTCAGCGCTCCGCTGCCGCTGGGGGACTCCGGCGAGACCGGCGGCGAGATGGAGGCGGAGACGATCCAGGCCGCCGCCAGCGATCGGGAGGTGCTCCAGCACCGCGACGTGGCGGCGTTGCGACCGGACGAGAAGGCGCTGCTCGACGCGATGATCCGCGGGCTCGACCCCCGGCTCCCTCGACGCCGGGCGCAGCGGCGTACGGCGTGGCGCCGGGGCGAGATCGACGTCCACCGCACCCTGCGTACGACGCTGCGCCAGATGGGCGAGCCGGGCCGGGTCGAGCACCGTCGACGTGGGACGACCTCGCGCCGGGTGGTGCTGCTCGTCGACGTGTCGGCCTCGATGCGTCCCTACGCCGACGCGCTGCTGCGGCTGGCGCACCTGATGGTCTCCGCCGAGGGCGCGCGGGGCCGGGTCGAGGCGTTCACGCTCGGCACCCGGCTGACCCGGGTGACCCTGCCGCTGCGGACCAGTGATCCCGACCGGGCCCTGGTGCGCGCGGGCGAGCAGGTGCCGGACTGGTCGGGCGGCACCCGGCTGGGCGAGACGCTGAAGGCGTTCCTGGACCGCTGGGGTGCCCGGGGAATGGCGCGCGGTGCCGTGGTCGTTGTGTTCAGCGACGGTTGGGAGCGCGGCGACGCCGCGGAGCTGGGAGAGCAGATGGCACGGTTGCACCGACTCGCGCACCGCGTGGTGTGGGTGAACCCGCACCGCGGCAAGGACGGCTACGAGCCGCTGCAGCGGGGGATCGCGGCCGCGCTGCCGCACTGCGACGAGTTCGTGGCCGGCCACTCGCTGCGCTCCTTCGCGGAGGTCCTGGAGGTGGTCCGCCGTGCGTGAGGTGCTGGACGACCTGATGAAGTGGTGGGAGGCCGGTGACACCGTCGGCGTCGGCACCGTCGTCGCGACGTTCCAGTCCGCTCCGCGACCTGCCGGCGCCTCGATGCTGGTCGGCCCCACCGGCGAGGCCGTCGGCTCGGTCTCCGGTGGCTGCGTCGAGGGCGCGGTCTACGACCTGAGCCAGTCGGTGGTCGAGTCGGGCGACCCCGTGCTGCAGCGGTACGGCGTCTCCGACGACGACGCCTTCGCGGTCGGGCTCACCTGCGGCGGCATCCTCGATGTCTACGTCGAGAAGGTGAACCAGCAGACCTTCCCCGAGCTCGGCGAGATCGCGGCCGACATCGAGGCCGGCCGACCCGTGGCACTCGCGACCGTCGTCGAGCACCCGGACTCCGAGCTGGCTGGGTCGCCGGCTCGTCGTACGTCCTGGAGAGGTGGCCGGCACGCTGGGCAGCGAGCGCGCGACCGACGCCGTCACCGACGACGCGCTCGGCCTGCTCGCGTCAGGGCACAGCGCGACCCTGAGCTACGGACCTGACGGCGAGCGCCGCGGCGAGGGGATGCGGGTCTTCGTCTGGGCGTTCGCGCCGGCGCCGCGGATGCTCGTCTTCGGCGCCATCGACTTCGCGGCCGCGGTGGCCCGGGTCGGGGAGTTCCTCGGCTACCACGTCACCGTGTGCGACGCCCGGCCCGTCTTCGCCACCACCACGCGCTTCCCGCACGCCGACGAGGTCGTCGTGAAGTGGCCGCACAAGTACCTCACCGCCGAGGTCGAGGAGGGCCGCATCGACCGGCGCACGGTGATCTGCGTGCTCACCCACGACCCGAAGTTCGACGTGCCCGTGCTCGAGGTCGCGCTGCGGCTGCCCGAGGTCGCGTACGTCGGCGCGATGGGCTCGCGGCGTACCCACGACGACCGCCTGGCGCGGCTGCGCGAGGCCGGTGTCAGCGAGGAGGAGATCGCGCGGCTGTCGAGCCCGATCGGTCTCGACCTCGGCGCCCGCACCCCCGAGGAGACCGCCGTCAGCATCGCCGCGGAGATCATCGCGGGCCGCTGGGGCGGCACCGGCGACCGGCTGTCGACCACGGCCGGACGCATCCACGAGCACAGCGCCGCGCTCGAGGGACTCTGACCCGTGCCCGCGGTCGCTCGCTTCCAGCACCGGGACGACCTCCTGCCCGGCGCGGTGGCCTCGGCGGTTGCCTATGAGTCCCATGGCATCCCGCACGGCGAGCACCGGGGGATCCCGTCGCCCTGGCTGACCTTCATCGTCTCGATCGACGGTCCGGTCCGGGTCTCCGGGACGGTGGCTGAGGGCGACCGGTTCGACCCGGAGCGGGCGACGTCGTACGACGTGATGCTGGCGGGCCTGGACCCGGTCGCGGCCCGGGTGGAGCAGCCGACCGACCAGGCCGGCGTCCAGCTCTCCGTCCACCCGCTCGCCGCCCAGGCGCTCCTCGGGTGCCGGGCCAGTGAGCTGAAGGGCCAGGGGACCACGGTCTCGACGTGCTCGGTCGAGCTGCGCGCGACCTGCACGACCGGGTCGGCAGCCAGGAGACCGACGAGGACCGGCTCGACGTCGTGCAGGCATGGGTGCGGGCACGAGTAGGGGCGGCTCGGGCGTCCGGCGTACGACCTGAGGTGTGGCGTGCGTGGCAGCTCGCGGCGGCGAGCCACGGCCGCTGTCGGGTGGAGGCCATGGCCGCGGAGGTCCAGCTCAGCCCGCGCCAGCTGCGGACCCTGACGGTCGCCGAGCTCGGGCTCTCACCCAAGGAGCTCTGCCGGCTGTTCCGGTTCGACCGCCTGGTGGCGGGACTCGTCGCGGGGCAGAAGACCCTCGCCGAGGTCGCCGCGGATGCGGGTTTTGCCGACCAGAGCCACCTCACCCACGAGTTCCGCCGGATGGTGGGATGCACCCCCACGACGTGGCTGGCCGAGGAGCGCCGAAACATCCAAGACGGCGGGCATCGCAACCGGCCAGACTGACCACATGAGCGACAACGCACCCGCCCCC
This sequence comes from uncultured Actinomycetota bacterium, assembly GCA_963722835.1. Lineage (GTDB taxonomy): Bacteria > Actinomycetota > Actinomycetes > Propionibacteriales > Nocardioidaceae > Marmoricola. Next base: position 175,991 of record CAVROK010000008.1, on the reverse strand, counting down.
TCCGTGTGGGGCACCTTCCAGGCCAAGGACGCACGCGCCGAGATCGCCTTCCTCGTCGCGCTGGGTTTCGAGGAGACCGTCGTGTACGGCGAGGGCGACCACGTCGACCACGCCCAGCTCGACTGGCCCGAGGGCGGTGGCGTGATGATGGGCAGCCACAAGCCGGGCGGGGAGTGGGTCACGGAGCCCGGCACGGCCGGCTTCTACGTCGTCACCGCCGACCCGCAGGCCGTGCACGACCGGGCCGTCGCGGCCGGTGCCGAGATCACCCGCAAGGTCAACTCCACCGACTACGGCTCCACGGAGTTCGGCCTGCGCGATCCCGAGGGCAACCAGTGGTCGTTCGGGACCTACGCGGGGGAGCCGCGCAAGGGCTGACGCACGGATCGCCGGTGCCCGCTTGGGCGGGTGGGCCACGATGGGTCCGTGGGCACGCGGGTGGTCGGTGCAGTGGTCGGGACGATGCTGCTCGTCAGCGGGTGTGCCTCCGGCGAGGACGACAGCGAGCCCCGGGCGGAGTCCACCGCCGACTCCTCGGCAGTGCCGACGCCAACCCCAGCTGAGCCGTCGGAGACCGCGGCGCCTGCCGAGGAGCTGCCGCCGGTCGAGGACAAGGTCTCGCTGGCCTCGCTGATGCGCGAGGAGTTCACCGGCGGCCGGGTCAGGGTGCTCCGCGAGCAGCTCGCCAACGAGGCGTACACCCGCAGCGAGGTGACCTACCCGAGCGGCGACACCACCGTCTCCGGGGTGCTGCTGCGCCCGCGGGGGAAGGGGCCGTTCCCGGCGGTGGTGCTGAACCACGGCTACATCGAGCCGTCGATCTACGTGACCGGGCAGGGGCTGATGCGCGAGCAGGACTATCTGGCCCGCGCCGGCTTCGTCGTGCTGCACACCGACTACCGCGGCCACGCGGCCTCCGACCCCGCCTCCGACCGGGCCCGCGAGACGCGGCTCGGCTACACCCGCGACACGATCAACGCCGTCGAGTCGGTGAAGAAGCTGCGCTACGTCGACCCCGAGAAGGTCGCGATGCTCGGTCGGTCCATGGGCGGCGGCGTCACCTACAACGCCCTCGTGGTCAAGCCCGGCCTGGTCAAGGCCGGGGTCGTGTTCGCGCCGGTGAGCTCGGACTTCGTCGACAACTTCAACCGATGGACGGTGGCCGAGCGGCCGGATGCGGCAGCCGCGACGTACCAGCGCTGGGGGACCCCTCAGGACGAGCCCGCCTTCTACGCCGGGCTCTCGGCGCGGTCCTACTTCGACCGGATCACCGAGCCGCTGCTGATCCATCACGGCACCAACGACGAGTCGTGCCCGGTCCGCTGGTCGCGGACGACGCAGCGGCTGCTCGAGAAGGCGGGTGTGCGCTCGCGGCTGGAGATCTACGAGGGGGAGCAGCACGCGTTCGGGCCGCAGTGGCCGTTGTCCATGGAGCGGACGGTGCGGTTCCTGCGCCGTCAGCTCCGCGGATGACGCCTGTTGTGCCGGGGCCCGTGGGGCTACCGTGGCGGCAGTCACACCAGGAGACCCGCCGATGACGATCTCGCACGACGAGCTGCAGAGCCGCAGGCTCGAGGCTGTGCGCGCGTGGATGCACTTCGTCGAGCACGGTGACCGGGTCGAGGGGCTGGTGCGGCCGGAGATCCTCCGTTCGTGGGAGCGGTCGGCGCCCGCGGTCGGGATCGACGTGAGCGAGGCGCCGCTGGCCGACGAGTCCGACACGAAGTCGTTCTGGCACGGCTCGCCGCTGCAGGTCGCGGTCGAGCGCGTGGAGCAGGAGCTGCGGCGTACGGCGGAGGACGGCGACCTCGTCGTCGCGGTGACCGACGCCGAGACCCGCATCCTGTGGACGTACGGCGGCCGCGTGATGCGGCGCAAGGCGGAGACCGTGAACTTCGTGGCCGGGGGGCGCTGGGACGACACGAGCGTCGGCACCAACGCGCTCGACCTGGCCACCCGCAACGACGCGCCGTCGATGGTGTTCAGCGCCGAGCACTACGCCGAGATCGTGCACAACTGGGTCTGCTGGGCGGCGCCCGTGCACGACCCCGTCAGCGGCGAGCAGCTCGGTGTCATCGATCTCTCCACCACGTGGGACCGGACGCACCCGATCGGGCTGGCGACCGCACGGGTGATGGCCCGCCTGATCGAGACCGCGATGCCGGCCTCCAGCCAGCACCCGGGGCTGCCCGCGGAGGCCGACGACGCGGTGCCGGGGCTCGACCTGACCCTGCTCGGTGCCGCGGAGGCCCGGCTCGACGGGCGTCGGCTGCTGCTCAACCGGCGCCAGACCGAGATCCTCGCCCTGCTCGCGCTCAATCCCTCGGGGCTCTCGCTGGAGCAGCTGCACGCGCTGGTCTACGGCGACCACGCCGTCACCCTCTCCACCCTCAAGTCGGAGGTCTCGCACCTGCGCAGCGCGCTCGACGGCCAGCTGGCGTCGCGGCCCTACCGGCTGATGATGCCGGTGCAGATCGACGTCAACGAGGTGCTCCGGCTGCTGCGCAGCGGGCAGGTGCGGGCCGCCGTGGCGGCGTACGGCGGCGACCTGATGCCCGGCACCGAGTCGCCCGCCCTGAGCGAGCTCGCCGACTTCGTCGCGGTCGCCGTTCGTGAGGCCCTGCTGACCGATCCCCAGCCGACGGCGGTGGCCCGCTACACCGAGCTCGCGCCGTACGACACCGAGGTGATCGAGGTCTGCCTCGCCCTGATGGGCAACAGCCCCCACCCCGCCAAGGCGCTGCTCAAGGGACGACTCGCCGCTGCGCGACGCTGACCCCGCGGGTGACAGGATTGCCCGCATGTCACTGGACCTGACCTCCGACGTGGTCGCGCTGACCGAAGCCGTGGTGGACATCGAGTCGGTGAGCCAGAACGAGCAGGCGCTCGCGGACGCGATCGAGGAGGCCCTCGGCAAGATCCCGCACCTCGAGGTCACGCGCATCGGGCACTCGCTGGTGGCCCGCACCGACCTCGGCCGCGACGAGCGCGTCGTGATCGCCGGGCACATCGACACCGTGCCGCTGAACCGCAACCTCCCGGTCCGCAACGACGGCACCTTCCTGCACGGCCTCGGCACCTGCGACATGAAGGGCGGCGTCGCCGTCGCCCTCAGGCTGGCGCAGGAGGTCACCGAGCCCAACCGCGACGTCACCTACGTCTTCTACGAGGCCGAGGAGATCGACGACGTGTTCAACGGCCTGGGCATCATCGCCGCCCAGCGACCCGACCTGGTCGAGGGCGACTTCGCGATCCTGATGGAGCCCAGCGACGCCGTGGTCGAGGCCGGCTGCCAGGGCACCCTGCGCGTCGAGGTCACCGCCCGCGGTGAGCGCGCGCACTCGGCGCGGTCCTGGCGCGGGTCCAACGCGATCCACCGGGCGGCCGAGGTGCTCCGCCGCCTCGAGACGTACGACGCCCGCACTCCGGTCATCGACGGGCTGGAGTACCACGAGGGACTCAACGCCGTGTGGATCACCGGCGGCGTCGCCACCAACGTGCTCCCCGACGAGTGCGTCGTGACCGTCAACTACCGCTACGCCCCCGACCGGTCGGAGAGCGAGGCGCTCGTCTTCGTCAAGGAGTTCTTCGAGGGCTTCGAGATCGCGGTCACGGACTCCGCCCCGGGGGCGCTGCCCGGGCTCGGCGTACCCGCCGCCCGGGCGTTCGTCGACGCGGTCGGCGGCGTCGTGAACCCCAAGTTCGGCTGGACCGACGTCGCGCGCTTCACCGGCCTCGGCATCCCGGCGGTCAACTACGGGCCGGGCGACCCGATGCTCGCCCACAAGCAGGAGGAGTTCGTGCCGATCGAGCAGCTGCAGTCCTGCGAGCGGACCCTCCGCACGTGGTTGGGGGCCGACGCATGAGGGACGACGCCCGGACCCCGAAGACCGGTCGCCGCGAGAAGCAGAAGGGGTCGACGATCCTGCGCGGCGCCCAGGTCGACCTCTCCACCACCGACCAGCGGCTGCTCGACTCGCGCGGGCCGACGGACTGGGTGCACACCGACCCGTGGCGGGTGCTGCGGATCCAGTCGGAGTTCATCGAGGGCTTCGGCGCCCTGGCCGAGCTCGGCCCGGCCATCGGCGTCTTCGGGTCCGCCCGCACGCACCTCGACGACCCCTACTACGCCAAGGCCGAGGAGGTCGGCCGCCGGCTGGCGGAGGCCGGCTTCGCGGTGATCACCGGCGGCGGCCCGGGAGCGATGGAGGCGGCCAACAAGGGTGCCTCGGAGGCGGGCGGCGTCAGCGTCGGGCTCGGCATCGAGCTGCCCTTCGAGATCGGCCTGAACGAGTACGTCGACGTCGGCGTCAACTTCCGCTACTTCTTCGCCCGCAAGACGATGTTCGTCAAGTACGCCCGCGGGTTCGTGGTGCTCCCCGGCGGGCTCGGCACGCTCGACGAGCTGTTCGAGGCCCTGACGCTGGTGCAGACCCAGAAGGTCACGTCGTTCCCGGTCGTGCTGATCGGCACCGACTACTGGTCGGGGCTGCTGGGCTGGCTGCGCGAGACCGTGCTCGCCGACGGCAAGCTCAGCGAGGCCGACCTCGACCTGCTCGCGGTCACCGACGACGTCGCCGAGGCCGTGGCGATGATGGTGGCCGGGGTGGCGGAGCGGTGATCCCGAGATGACCTGGTTCTTCGCGGTCCTGATCGTGCTGATCATCGGGGCGGTGGCGGTGGTCGCCTCCGGGCGCGGCGCCTCCCTCGGTCCGTCGTACGACGACCGGGGTGACGTCCGCCTCCCCGTCGACCGGCCCCTGACCGCGGACGACCTGCGTCAGCTGCGGTTCAACACCGTCCTGCGGGGATATCGCGCCAGCGAGGTCGACGCCCTGATCGACCGGCTCGCCGCCCAGCTCGAGGACAGTCCTGACGGCGAAATGGACGGGCCGCAGGGACCTGTCCGAGATGGGCCACAATGACCCGGTGTCACCGAACGTCATCTCCGCAATTCTCCTGGTTCTGGCCGTCGTCCTCGTCGTCCTGACCCGGCTCCGTCTCGCCTCGGGCGACGATCCCGGAGCGGGTCGTCTGGACATCCCGCTGGGTCTGGTCAACGCCCACTCGGTCGTCGGCGGCCTCGCCATCCTGGTGTGGGGCTCCTACCTGGTCTTCGAGACCAGCTGGTTCGTGGGTTTCTCGGCCTGCTGCTGTGGTGGGCCACGACGGTCATCGGACTTCTGATATTGATGCGGTGGCTGCCCGCGAAGGGCAAGCACGCCGCGGACGGCGCCAGCGACGAATGGACGGAGGGGCCATGGCTCTCGATGGTCGGTCACCTGGGCGCGCTCGTGGGCGCCGTCGTCTGGAGCGTGTTCTTCCTCTCGGACAAGCTCACGTGACCCGCCGTCGGCGCGCGCTGGCGCTGCTCGTCCCCGTCCTGCTCGTCCTCGCGGCGATCCCGGTGACGACCCAGGCGGCCACGGCCGGCGCGGCGGACGAGTCCGCGCGCACGCGGCCCGCGGTCGTCGAGGTGCGCACCATCGGCAAGACGGTCAAGGGCAGAGAGATCCTGGCCTGGCGCCTGGGCGTTCCCACGGCGAAGCGCAAGGTCGTCGTGCTCGGCGCGATGCACGGCGACGAGACCGGGCCGTCGCGGATCATCTACAACCTGCGCGACGGTCGCAAGATCACCGGGGCGGACATCTGGGTGGTGCCGCAGTACAACCGCGACGGCATCGTCCGGCGTACCCGCCAGAACGCGCACGGCGTCGACCTCAACCGCAACTACCCGCGCAACTGGAAGCGGATGGGCGGGGCCACGAACTCCGGACCGCGCCCTGCCTCCGAGCCCGAGACCAAGGCCGTGATGGCGTTCCTGCGCGACATCCGGCCGCAGTACGTCGTCAGCTTCCACCAGCCGCTCAACGGCGTGGGCCGCACCGTGAAGCGCGGGATGCCGTTCGTGCAGCGGCTGCACCGGGGGCTGCGCCTGCCGGTGAAGTCGTTCAACTGCTCGGGACAGTGCCACGGCACGATGACCGAGTGGTTCAACGCCAACTTCCGCGGCGTCGCGGTGACGGTCGAGTACGGCCGCGGCGTGAGCAAGAAGCAGGCCAGGCGCACCGGCCCGACGGGTCTGCTGCGGGCCGTCGGCGCGCGACGCTGACCTAGCGCCCGCGGAAGACCGGCTTCTCCTTCTTCACGAAGGAGGTGACGGCGTTGCGGTGGTCCTCGGTGGCGCCGGTGAGCGTCATCATCGAGGCCTCGAACTCCAGCGACTCCTCGAAGCCGTGCCCGGCGGCGAACTCCACCGAGCGGCGGATGGCGCCGTACGACACGGTCGGGCCGTCGGCGAGGTGGCGGGCCAGCGTGGCGACCTCGCCCTCGAACGCGTCGGCGGCCACCACCGACGTGGCGAGGCCGAGCTCGAGCGACTCCGCTGCGGACAGGGTGCGCGGGAAGTAGAGCAGCTCGAGGGCCTTGGCCCGGCCGACGATCCGCGGCAGCGTCCACGACGATCCCGTGTCGCAGGACAGGGCGACGCCGGTGAAGGCGAGGTTGAACCCGGCGGCCTCGGTGAGCACCCGGAAGTCGCAGGCGAAGGCGAGGCTGGCACCGGCGCCCGCGGCAACGCCGTTCACGGCCGCGACGACGGGTTTCGGCATCGTGGCCAGCGCGGTGACGATCGGGTTGTAGTGCTCCTCGACGGTGCGGAACAGCGACTCCGCGTCGGAGCTCTCCAGGATCGTGATGTGCTCCTTGAGGTCCTGCCCCACGCAGAACGCCCGGCCGCTGCCGGTCAGCACCACGCACCTGACCTCGTCGTCCCCGGCCGCCTGGCGTACGGCGGCGAGCAGTGACTCCTTGGTGGCCACGTCGAGGCCGTTCATCGCCTCGGGGCGGTCCAGGGTGATCGTGGCGACGCCGTCGCTCACCTCGTACTGGGTCATCAGGTCTCCTCGTGCGGGGACGGTTTCGGGGCGAGTCTGCCGCATCGCACCGGACGGCTGGTGAGACGGCCTTCCGCCATGAGGAATAATGGGCGCAGTTGGGCGCGTCCTGCGCACGAATGAGATGGGGAAGAGGTGTGCACATGGCGGCGATGAAGCCGCGGACGGGCGACGGCCCGCTCGAGGTCACCAAGGAGGGTCGTGGCATCGTGATGAGGGTGCCGCTCGAAGGTGGTGGCCGACTGGTGGTCGAGCTCAACGCCGACGAGGCGACCGCTCTCGGCGACGCCCTCAAGGACGTGGTCGGCTGACGCCGATCCCCGCGCACGTCCCCAGACCTTTCCGGGGCCCCCGCACTCCTCAGGAGAGCGGGGGCCCTCGGCCTGTTCGTGTCCATTAGGGTCGACCCGTGTCGCTTCCTTCGCAGGTCTCTCCACCCGAGTTCGCCCTCAGTGATGCCGCCCCCTCGAGGCTGGTCGGGGTCGGCATCGTCGCCGTCCCGGTGCTGGCCGGGGACGACGGTCCTGTTCTCGGTCCCGGCGCCGCCGAGCTGGCCGACGACCTCGGCGTCGACCTGACCCAGGTGCTCGACGCCGCCGACGCGACCGGTGAGACCGGTGAGGTCACGGAGTTCCCGGTCGTCGGCACGGCCGACCTGGTCAACTCCGCGCTCTCGCGGGTGCTGCTGGTCGGGGTCGGCGACGGCACCCCCACCGACCTGCGTCGTGCCGGGGCGACCCTGGCCCGTCGTACGACCAACGCGGAGGCGGTCGCCTCGTCGGTCTCCGCGGTCGGCGACGACGACGGCATGGCGGCGTTCGTCGAGGGAGCCACGCTGGGCTCCTTCGGCTTCTCCCTGCGCAAGGACGGCCCCCGCGACCGTCCGGTCCGCCGGATCGCGTTGGCGCTGACCCCCAACGGTGACGGCAGCTCCGCCCGGCTCAAGCGGGCCATCGCCGCGTCGGGTGCCGGCTGGCAGTCGCGGCTGCTGGCGAGCGTCCCCTCCAACATCAAGACCCCGCAGTGGCTGGCCGAGCAGGCCGTCTCGGCCGCCGAGGCAGCCGGGCTCAAGGCCACCGTGCTGGACGAGAAGCAGCTCGCCGAGCGCGGCTTCGGCGGCGTCGTCGGCGTGGGCCAGGGCGCGGCCGTCCCGCCGCGGTTCGTGCAGATCGACTACAAGCCCGCCAAGGGCTCCCGCAAGGCGCGCCACGTGGTGCTGGTCGGCAAGGGCATCACCTTCGACAGCGGCGGGCTCTCGATCAAGCCGGGCCAGTCGATGGTGACGATGAAGCGCGACATGACCGGGGCCGCGGTCGTCGCCTCGGTGATGGCGGCACTGCCCGACATCGACTGCCCCGTCCGGGTCACCGGGCTGCTCCCGATGGCCGAGAACGCCGTCAGCGGCACCTCGATGCGCCCCGGCGACGTGATCACCCAGTACGGCGGCCGCACGACCGAGGTCACCAACACCGACGCCGAGGGGCGCCTGGTGCTGGCCGACGGCCTCGCCTACGCCGTCGACAAGCTCGACCCCGACGTGCTCGTCGACGTCGCGACGCTCACCGGGGCGATGAAGGTCGCTCTCGGGGAGCACACCGCCGGGCTGTTCACCAACGACGACGGCCTGGCCACCCAGCTCGACGCCTCGGGCGACCGCTCGGGGGAGCGGGTCTGGCGGATGCCGCTCAGCGAGGAGTACGAAGGCAAGCTCTCCTCCAAGGTCGCCGACTCCGACAACGCACCGGGCGGTCCGGGTGCCATCACCGCGGCACTGTTCCTCCAGCACTTCATCGGAGGGCTGCCCTGGGCGCACCTCGACATCGCCTCGGTCGGGGACGCCCCGAAGGAGCGCTTCGAGTGGACCGAGGGGCCGACCGGCTTCGGTGCGCGGCTCCTGCTCGACTGGCTCGGACAGCCCGAGCCGCTGGAAGGAGTACGCCGATGACCGCCTCCGCCCTGACCGTCCGATGGTCGCTGGCCGACGCGCCGGACGGCGTCGAGGAGCGACTGCGCGCCTACGTCGCCGAGAGCTCGCACGCCCGCTTCGAGCAGCGCGAGGGCCTGCGCTTCAAGACCTGGCGGATGCGGCCCGGCGAGTGGTTCGAGGGCTGCTACGTCTTCGTCGACGACGCTGCCCGCGCCGCGTTCCAGGAGTCGTTCACCCAGACCGCAGCCGAGTCACCTGGCTCGGAGCTGATCGGTTCCGCGCCCGTGCTGATCGAGGAGTGCGAGGTCGTGGCGGTCGCCGGCGGGCCGGAGGGCTTCGTCTCGGTGCCGTCGTACGACGACTGAGCCCGACTCAGGCCTCGGGGACCCAGACCTTCTTGGCCACCAGCAGCCCGTCACCGACCGGCAGCAGGGTCGGCACGAGCGACTCGTTCTCGAGCACCGCCTTGCCGAGCTCGCGGATCGCGACGGTCTCGGCGTCGCGCTGGGACGGGTCGGCCACCCGGTCGTGCCACAGGGCGTTGTCGAAGGCCACGACGCCGCCGGGGCGGAGCAGGCGGAGCGCCTCGGTCAGGTAGTCGGAGTACTCCTGCTTGTCGCCGTCGCAGAACACCAGGTCGTAGTGGCCGTCGGTGAGGCGCGGGATCACCTCGAGCGCGGCACCGGGGATCAGGCGCACCCGCTGGGTCGGGAAGCCGGCCTCGGCGAAGCCCTGCTTGGCCAGCCGCTGGTGCTCGGCCTCGGTGTCCACCGTGGTCAGCACCCCGTCGGGGCGCATGCCGCGCAGCAGCCACAGGCCGGAGACGCCGGTGCCGGTGCCGATCTCGACCACGGCGCGGGCCTCCAGCACGGAGGCGAGGAACTGCAGTGCCGCGCCGGTGCCGGACCCGATGGGGGCCACCCCGACCTCCTCGGCACGGGCACGGGCCGCGGTGAGGACCTCGTCCTCGGCGACGTACTCCTCGGCATAGGTCCAGGTCGCGGGCTTGGGTGGCGTGACGATGACGGTCTCCTGACGTGCGGTCCTGATGCAACCGGACCCTACCGCGCGGCGCACCGGGAACAGGGACGCGCCGCCGGTCGTTCTCAGGGACGTGAGCAAACGTTGGGCCGGCTGCTGGCTTCCCCTCAGCCCTGTCTCAGGGAACGTCCCTAGCGTGGTGCCATGGTGAACGTCTCCGAGGACGCACGACCAGCTGAGCTGGGAGCAGATCGTCAGCGACCACTCCGCGCGGGTCTTCCGCCTGGCCTACCGCCTCACCGGCAACCGCCATGACGCCGAGGACCTGACGCAGGAGGTCTTCGTGCGGGTCTTCCGCTCGCTGCACACCTACACGCCCGGCACCATGGAGGGCTGGCTGCACCGGATCACCACCAACCTCTTCCTCGACCAGGCCCGCCGCAAGCAGCGGATCCGCTTCGACGCGCTCAGCGACGAGGCCGCCGGACGGCTGCCGAGCGCGCTGCCGACCCCGGACGTGGCGCAGATGGACCGGATGTTCGACGCCGACGTCGAGGCCGCGCTCGCCTCCCTGGCCCCCGACTTCCGCGCCGCGGTCGTGCTGTGCGACGTCGAGGGACTGAGCTACGAGGAGATCGCCGACGTGCTCGACCTCAAGCTCGGCACGGTCCGTTCCCGCATCCACCGCGGCCGCGCGCAGCTGCGCACCGCGCTCGCCCACCGGGCTCCCCGCCCCGGGCGCACCCGTTTCGCAGGCCCGCGACTCGGCTTGGCCGGACAGGTGCGGTGATGCTGAGCCTCAGCGGACACATCGGCAGCAAGGTCTCTGCCCTGGTCGACGGCCAGCTCCCTCCTGCCGAGGAGGAGCGGGCCTGGTCGCACGTCCTCACCTGCCCGGGATGCCGGCGGCTGGTGGAGCGCGAGGGGTGGACCAAGCGCCAGCTGGGCTCGCTGTGCGGCCAGATGACGATGGAGCCGCCGCCGCAGCTGCTCGGTTCGCTGTACGACGTCGACGCCTGGGCAGCCGTCGACGCGATCGAGAAACGCTCCCGGAGGCGGCGTACGGCCGTGGCCGTGGTGGGCGGTGGCGCGGTGGGTGCGTGCGTGCTCGGCCTGGTCACCGTGGCCGGTGGACCGACGACCCGCGGAGAGGTTCCCGCACGCCCGTCGCCCGCGACGATCCGCAACGACCTGTCGAACACACCGATGGGGTCACCGACCGGTACCGAGACCAACACGAGCCCGATCAGGGTGCGTAGGTCAAGATAGGTGCGTGAGTGAGTACGACCGCGAGCAGTCGACAGCGCCCCAACAGGCGCCGAACTACGCGCCGTACCCACCGCTGACGCAGCCCTACCCGGCTCCCGAACGACCCCAGCGCGCCCGCGTCCCCGCGTGGATGCTGCCGGCCGTGGCCGCGGTGGCGCTCGTCCTCGGGCTCACCGGCGGCGTCCTCGCCGCGGCCCTGATGAACGACAGCGGCCCGGGCGGGACGCTCGCGGTCGAGCGGCGTACCGCCGCCCCGCTGCCCGCCGACAACGGCAGCATCGCCTCCGTGGCCGACAAGGTGCTGCCGAGCACCGTGCAGGTCGTCGCGGAGTACGACGGCAAGGAGCAGGGCGCGACCGGCTCCGGCTTCGTGTACGACGACCAGGGCCACGTCATCACCAACAACCACGTGGTCGCCCAGGCCGACGAGGAGAACGGCCCCATCGAGGTCATCGACCAGGCCGGCAACCACCTGAAGGCGACCGTCGTGGGTCGCAGCACCGTCTACGACATCGCCGTGCTCGACGTGCCGAAGGCGAAGAAGATGCAGGCTGCCGCCGTCGGCTCGGCCGACCAGATGCGGGTCGGCGAGACGGTCGTGGCGATCGGCTCGCCGCTCGGCCTCTCGGCCACCGTGACCTCCGGCATCATCAGCGCCGTCGGCCGCCCGGTGACCACCGGCGAGGGCCAGGACGACAACTCCTACATCAACGCCCTGCAGACCGACGCCGCGATCAACCCGGGCAACTCCGGTGGTCCGCTGGTCAACCTGCAGGGCCAGGTCGTCGGCGTCAACTCGGCGATCGCCTCGCTCGGGTCGCAGTTCGCCTCCTCCGACCAGAGCGGCAACATCGGCGTCGGGTTCGCGATCCCGATCGAGCAGGTCCGGGTGACCACCTCCCAGATCCTGCGGACCGGCGAGGCGCAGTACCCCGTCATCGGCGCCAACGTCCGCGGCACCCCCAAGCTCGACGGCGCCACCGTCGACTCGATCACCCCCGGTGCGCCCGCCGCCGACGCCGACCTCGAGGTCGGCGACGTGATCCGCAAGGTCGACGGCAAGCCGGTCACCAGCTCGATCGACCTCGTCGTCGCGATCCGCACCCACGTGCCGGGGGAGAAGGTCAAGCTGACCGTCGAGCGCAAGGGCAAGACCTTCGACGTGACGATCGGTCTCGAGGGCAAGACCGGCTGAACGGCGCTACGCCTGCGCCGAGTCCTTCTGCACCTTCAGCGGCGCCAGCGTCCCGAGCGACTCGGCGACCACCACGGCGTCGTCGCCCTCGACCAGCCGGAAGTCGGTGGCCGGATTGACGTGGGCGTGCCCGTCGCGGCCGATCGCCAGCAGCGTGGCCGAGTGCTCCCGGCGCAGCCGTGAGGAGAGCTCGTCGACCGTGAGCCCGATGAACGCGTCGGGCAGCGCGATCCGGTAGAGCTCGGACCCTTCGCCGCCGGAGACGATGTCGGTGACGATGCCGGCCAGGCCGGGGTAGAGCGAGGAGCGCGCGAGCAGCCGCGAGGAGATCCGCGAGGTCACCATGATCTCGTCGGCGTTGGCGCGCTGGAAGTGGTCGACGTGGTGGGGGTTGTTGACCTCCACGACCGTGCGCACCTGGGGGGCGATGGACTCGATCGCCATCACGGTCAGGATCGAGCGCATGTCGGCCTCGTTGCTGGTGTCCGACGGGCACACGACCGCGGCCATCGCCTCCTCGATCCCCGCGCGGCGCAGGTCGTCGGCGCTGGTGACGTCGCCGCTCACGAAGTAGGCGTCGGTCCCCGCGGGGTTCTTGTCGCTGTCGTGGATGACCACGATCCGGTGCTCGTACTCGTCGCCGCTCAGCTCGGCGATCAGGTCGCGCGCGGTCGAGTTCCACCCGCACACCACGATGTGGTCGCGATATCCAGCGGCACCCATGCCTTGTCCTTCCTTGAGGATGAAGTCGATCACGAAGCCCACGAGCGCACCCGTGATCGAGGCGACGATCGCCACGCCGAACAGCACCAGCAACCAGGAGATGACGAAGCCTCCGGGTGTGGTCACGTACGACGCGTCGCCGGAACCCATCACGGTCGTGACGCCCCAGTAGAAGCCGGTGCCGAGGGTGGTGAAGAACTCGCCCACGGACTTGCGCGGTCCCTCGATCAGGGTGACCAGCACCGCCGCCACCAGGACGATGCCGACCAGGCCGAGGAACAGGCGCAGGAAGAAGGTCTTGTCGACGTTCCGGGTCAACCGGGAGATGTGGAACCCGATCCGGCGGAGAAAGGGAGCGGCGAACACGGCGCGCGCAGCGCGCGAGAACGGTCGCCTCATGGGACGGCACAATGGCACAGCGCGCAGGGGGCCGCCATAGCCCTCACGGGCCGGTCAGGACCGGCGTCAGGTCGCCTCGGAGTCGTACGGCGGCCGCTCGCCGTGGCCCAGCACCTCGTACGCCGGCAGCGGCTCCGGCTCGTCGAAGTCGTCCTCCATCGCCTCGAGGATGTGCTTGCGGATCGCCTGGCGCGGGTCGAGGTCGGTGAGCTTGAGGTCGGCGTACTCCGGACCGAGCTCGTCGCGCAGCTGCGTCTGGGCGTTCTGGGCGAGGTTGCGCAGCGAGCGCATGAAGCGCCCCGCCTGGCGGGCGAACTCGGGAAGACGGTCAGGTCCGAAGACGACCACGGCCACCACGATGATGACGACCAGCTCCGGCAGACCGATCCCGAACACGCCCGGTCAGCCCTTCGCGGTGGGACTCAGTCCGAGCTGCATGCCGGCCAGGCCACGGCCGCGGCCGGACGAGGGTCCTCGCGATCCCGCTGAGCACCTCGGCGCCGATGAGGTCGGGTCGGACTCGACGATCGGCTTCCCGGCGTCGCCGCCCTCGCGCAGGCTCAGGTCGAGGGGGATCTCGCCGAGCACCGGCACGTCGTAGCCGAACCGGCCGCCGAGCGTGGCGGCCACGCGTGCGCCACCGCCGGTGCCGAAGACCTCGAGGCGGTGGTCCTTGCCCTCGGGGGTGCAGTGGGGGCACGGGAGGTAGGACATGTTCTCGATGACGCCGATCACGCGCTGGTGCATCATCGAGGCCATCGTGCCGGCCCGCTCGGCCACCTCGGCCGCGGCCTCCTGCGGCGTGGTCACCACGAGGACCTCGGCGTTCGGCAGGTGCTGGCCGAGCGAGATCGCGATGTCGCCGGTGCCGGGCGGGAGGTCGAGCAGGAGCACGTCGAGGTCGCCCCAGTAGACGTCCGACGAGCATCTGCACCAGCGCCCGGTCGAGCATCGGGCCGCGCCAGGCGACCACCTGGTCACGACGCGGCTTGAGCATCCCGATGCTGATCACCGAGACGCCGCTCGGCGTGGGCACCGGCATGATCAGGTCCTCGACCTGGGTGGGTCGGGTGTCCGCGATGCCGAGCATCGCCGGGACCGAGTGGCCGTAGACGTCGGCGTCGACGATGCCGACCTTGAGGCCCTGCTGCGCCATCGCGACGGCCAGGTTGACGGTGATCGAGGACTTGCCGACCCCGCCCTTGCCGGACGCGATCGCGATCACCTTGGTGAGGGAGCCGGCCTGCGCGAACGGGATCTCGCGCTGGGCCTGGCCGTCGCGGAGCTTCTCCTGCAGGCCGGAGCGCTGCTCGGAGGTCATCACGCCGAGCTCGAGGTCGACGCCGGTCACGCCGGGGACCTTCGAGACCTCCGTGGTCACGTCGTTGGTGATGGTCTCCTTCAGGGGGCAGCCGGCCACGGTGAGCAGCACCTTGACCGACACCTTGCCGGTGTCGTCGACGTCGATGTGGTCGACCATGCCGAGGTCGGTGATGGGGCGCTTGATCTCGGGGTCGTTGACGCGTGCGAGCGCAGCCTGAATCTGGTCGATTGCAGGGGAAGTCATGTCCCCCAGCGTACGTGCCGGGGTCAGCTGTCGTGAGCGGAGTCCGAGGGATCCTCGTCACCCTCGTCGTCGTCCTCGTTCAGCTCCTCGACGAGGTTGCGCAGCTCGGAGCGGAGGAAGTCGCGGGTCGCGACCTCGCCGAGCGCCATTCGCAGCGAGGCGACCTCGCGGGCGAGGAACTCCATGTCGGCGTGGGCGCGCGCGTTGGCCTGGCGGTCCTGCTCGTTGATGACCCGGTCGCGCACCTCCTGCCGGTTCTGCGCGAGCAGGATCAGCGGTGCGGCGTACGACGCCTGGAGGCTGAGCATCAGGGTCAGGAAGATGAACGGGTAGTCGTCCCAGCGCAGGTCCTCGGGCGCCAGCGCGTTCCAGAGCACCCAGATCAGCACGAACAGCGTCATGTAGATCAGGAACTGGGCGGTGCCCATGAAGCGCGCGAACTGCTCGGCGAAGATCCCGAACGCGTCCTGCTTCACCGCGGGTCGGCGGACCAGCGGGCGGCGTACCTCGCGCGGGGTGTCGAGCCGGGCGACCCGGGCCCGCTCCTCGGCGTCCTTCTGGCGGTGCCGCTCGCGCCCCTCGCTGCGCCGCTCGGCGATGCGGCGCACGGGCTTCTTCTTCTCGGGCTTCTTGTCTGGCATCCGGGTCACCTCCCTCCGATCTTCCGGTCGCGCCACCCCTCGGGCAGCAAGTGGTCGAGCAGGTCGTCGACGGTCACGGTGCCGAGCAGCCGGCCGTCCTCGTCGACGACCGGCGCGGCGACCAGGTTGTAGGTCGCCAGGAACATCGAGACGTCCTCGAGGGTGGCCCCGGGCCGCAGGTAGGTGATGCCGGTGTCGAGCACCCCGGCGACCAGGGTCGAGGGCGGCTCGCGCAGCAGGCGCTGGATGTGGGCGACGCCGAGCAGCTTCCCGGTCGGCGTCTCCAGCGGCGGTCGGCAGACGTGCACGATCGCTGCCAGGGAGGGGGTCAGGTCCTCGTTGCGCACGTGGGCGAGCGCCTCGGCGACGGTGGCGTCGGGCGGCAGGATCACCGGCTCGGGGGTCATCATGCCGCCGGCGGTCTCCTCGCCGTAGACCATCAGCCGGCGTACCTCCTCGGCGTCCTCCTGCTCCATCAGCTCGAGCAGCTGGCGCGCGGTCTCGGGAGGGAGGTCGGCGATCAGGTCGGCGGCGTCGTCGGCCGACATCTCCTCGAGGATGTCGGCGGCGCGCTCGGAGTCGAGGTGCTCGAGGATCTCCACCTGGTCCTCCTCGGGCAGCTCCTCGAGGACGTCGGCGAGGCGCTCGTCGTCGAGCGCGGCCACCACCTCGGCGCGTCGCTCGGGCGGGAGCTCGTGGATCACGTTGGCGGCGTCGGCCGGGCGGAGGTCGGCCAGCGCGGCGACGAGGTGCTCGGCGCCCTGGTTCTGCTCGCGGCTGTGCAGGCCCTCGACGTCGTCCCACTCGACCACGTGGGTCTGCGCCTTGCGCCGGAAGCCCTTGGCGCCCTCGGTCAGGGCGACCCGGGACAGCACCCAGTCGCGGGTGCGCGCCTGCTCCATGGCCACGTCGAAGACGACGCCCTCGAGCCCGCTGCTGCGCACCTTCACCTTGCGGTCGAGCATCTCGCCGACGACGAGGGTCTCGGTCGAGCGCTTCTCGAAGCGGCGCATGTTCAGCAGGCCGGTCGTGATCACCTGACCCGCGTCGATGTTGGTCACCCGGGTCATCGGGGCGAAGATCTGCCGCCGTCCGAAGACCTCCACGACGAGCCCGACCACCCGCGGCTGGCGTACGTCGGCGCGCAGGACCACCACCACGTCGCGCACCTTGCCGACCGCGTCTCCCTGGGGATCGAACACCGGCAGCCCGGCCAACCGGGCCGCGAAGACGCGCGGTGGTGTGGTGCTCACGCTGGAACCCTAGCCGTTGCGGACCGCCCGACCCGGCAGCATCTGTAGGCTCTGCGGAGTCGTCCGACCCGTTCAACCAAGGAGAAGTCTCGATGGCCAAGCAGGTCGTGATTCTCGCCGCCGGGCTCGGGACCCGCCTCGGCCGGCCCCACCCGAAGCCACTGACCCAGCTCCGCTCCGGCGAGAGCATCATGCGCCGCGCGGTCGACGCGCTGCGGACGGCGTACGGCGCCGACGTGTTCGTCACCGCCGTCGTCGGGTTCAAGCTCGACCTGGTGATCGAGGCGATGCCCGACATCTCCTTCGTCTACAACGAGGTCTACGACTCGACCAACACCTCCAAGAGCCTGCTCAAGGCGCTCAAGCTCTCGCAGCCCGGTGGCGTGCTCTGGCTCAACGGTGACGTGGTCTTCGACCCGCAGGTGCTCCCGCTGATCCAGGAGCACATCGAGACCGGCCGCAGCTTCGTGTGCGTGAACACCGAGTCGGTCGCCGAGGAAGAGGTGAAGTACACCCTCGACGACGACGGCTACATCAAGGAGCTCTCCAAGCAGGTCGTCGGCGGGCTCGGCGAGGCCGTCGGGATCAACTTCATCGCCGCCGAGGACAAGGCGACGCTGCTCGCGCGGCTGGCCGAGGTGGACGACCAGGACTACTTCGAGCGCGGCATCGAGGTGGCCATCGAGCAGGACGGCCTCCGCGTCGAGGCACTCGACATCTCCCAGTTCCACATCGTCGAGGTCGACTTCGACGAGGACCTCACCCGGGCCAACGAGTTCGTCGAGAGCTGACGGAGCCGGACAGCGTGGGGGACCGGATCCGGGTCGACCGCGTCGACGAGGTCGGCGTCCACCTCACGGCACGTGAGGACCTCGTCGTCGACGTGCAGTTCGACGGCCGCCGGATCTGGTCGTTCTGGACCGTGCGCGACACCCGCAAGGAGGGCGGCGGCCTGGTGGCCGAGTGGCCCTCGATGCTCAAGCGCTTCCTGAAGGGCACCACCCGGCTCTCGGTCGTCGAGCACGTCTCCGGCGAGGTCGCCTTCGACGAGGAGCTGCGCCTGGGCGACCAGGACGCGCGGATCGCCATCGTCGACGCCAAGGGCCGACCGCTCGGGATCGACAAGTCCAACCGCATCTCCACGATGTTCGAGACCCGCGACGAGCACCTGACGCCGCTGCTCGACGCGTGCGAGGAGGTGCTCGCCGCTCTCCACGACGCCGGGGTCGAGGCGTTCCCGGCGTACGGGACGTTGCTCGGGGCGATCCGCGAGCAGAACTTCATCGGGCACGACAACGACGTCGACCTCGGCTACGTCAGCCGGCACACGCACCCGTTCGACGTGGTCCGCGAGTCCTTCCGGCTGCAGCGGCACCTGCGCGAGGCGGGCTACGCGGTCGACCGCTACAGCGCCGCCGCCTTCAAGGTCGACGTGGTGGAGGCCGACGGGGGCGTGCGGGGGCTCGACGTCTTCGGCGGCTACTTCCTCGACGGCAAGCTCTACCTGATGGGCGAGATCGGCACGCCCTTCGAGGAGGAGTGGATCTTCCCGCTCGGCACCTGCACGCTCGCCGGGCGCACGCTGCCGGCTCCGGCACGACCCGAGAAGCTGCTCGAGGCGACGTACGGGCCCGGGTGGAAGGTGCCCGACCCGGCGTTCCACTTCGAGACCCCGCGCACGACGTACCGCCGGCTCAACGGGTGGTTCCGCGGCGGCCGCGGGATGCGCAACGAGTGGGACCGCCGGTTCAGCATGCTGCGCCGGAAGCTGCCCAAGGTGCGGCCCAGCGGGCTGGCCAGGCACGTCGCCGAGCAGGAGCCCGACCTCGGTCACCTCGTCGACGTCGGCGCCGGCCGGGGTGCCGACGCGCTCTGGTTCGCGCGGCGCGGAGTGCCGACGCTCGCGCTCGACTTCGCGTGGGGTGCCGCCAACCCGGTGCGCGAGGAGGCGGCGAAGGACGGCTCGCCGCTGGAGCTCGGCTGGATGAGCCTCAACGAGCCCCGCTCGGTGCTGGCCTGGGGCGCGCGCGCGGCCCGCCTGGAGCCGGCTCCCGTGGTGATGGCCAACCACGTGCTCGACGCCGTCGACCAGAAGGGGCTGGAGTCGTTCGCGCGCTTCGCCCGGATGGCGCTGTCCGGAGGGGGGCGGCTGTACGCCGACTTCTACACCCTCGAGCCGGACGAGGAGCGCTACGTCCCGACCGGGCGGACCGACTGGATGCGACCCAAGTCCGCCGACCGGGTCTCGCAGGCACTGGAGGCAGCCGGAGCGGTTATCGTGCACAGCACTCAGGTCGAGGCGACGACCGGTCGGCGCGAGTTCGCGAAGTCCGATCGTCCGGTCGTGCGATTGGTGGCGGAATGGCGGAAGTGACGTCCGGCGGGGAGCGGCGCGGGTTCAAGGACCGTGCCGTCGAACGGATGGCGCGCGCGGTCGCGGGCGACCGTCTCGACGAGCTGCAACAGGCCCTCGAGGCCCTCCACGCCGAGGTCCAGGAGTGCCGTCAGCTGAACATCCGCCTGGCCGAGGTCACCGACCTCGTCGAGCAGCTGCTGCTGCCGATGGCCGCGCGTGACGACGAGAAGCTGGCCGCGGCGGTCGAGAAGTACACCCGGTCGCTCTGAGACCTGCTGATGGCTTCGAAGGTCTTCCTCCACGTCGGTCTCCCCAAGACGGCGACGACCTACCTCCAGACGATCCTCTGGCACAACCGCGGCGCGCTGGCCGACCGGGGCGTGCTGCTGCCGGGCGAGGCGCGGCACGACCACCTCTGGTCCACCCGCATCGTGCGTGAGGACCCCCGCTTCAGCACCGCCAACGAGCACCGCCAGGGCGCCTGGCAGCGGATCCTCGACGACATCGCGGCCTGGGAGGGTTCGGCGATCATCACCCACGAGTTCTTCGCCGCCGCCACCGAGCAGCACGCCGCTCGCGTGGTCGCCGACCTCGCCCCCGCGGAGGCGCACCTGGTCGTCACCGCACGCGAGCCGCTGGGTCTGTTCACCGCCAGCTGGCAGGAGAGCATCAAGAACCGCGACACCCGGCCGATGGCGCAGTACAGCACCGTCGAGGCCGGTGACTCGGGCGGCGTGTGGAACTGGCGCACGCTCGACGTCCGCCGGGTCCTCGAGCGGTGGTCGCCGGCGTTCCCGGCCGAGCGCGTGCACGTGCTGCCGCTGCCCGGACCGGACGCGCCCCGCCGGGAGATCTGGGACCGCTTCGCCACGCTGGTCGGCGTCGACGCGGACTCCGTGGACCTCGAGGCGAGCTTCCCGAACACCTCGATGGGCGTCGTCGAGGCCGAGACCCTGCGCCGGATGAACGCCCACCTCGGCGACTTCAACTCCGCGATCGACCGCGGCACCTACATCCGCAGCTTCGTCGCCGACGAGCGGCTGGTGCCGCGCAACGGCGAGCGCTACTGGCCCGGGCCGGAGCAGATCGAGGAGGCGCGGAGTCGCGGCAAGGCGGCGGTCGCCTACATCGCCGAGCAGGGGTTCGACGTGATCGGCGATCTCGACTCGTTGCTGGTGCCGGACGAGCTGCCGGAGCGTCGTACGCCCGACTCGGTGACCGACAGCGAGGTGGCCGAGGTCGCGGTCGAGCTGGCCGCCCGGATGCTGCACGACGTGCGCGACCTCCGGCACGACCGGCGCAAGCTGCGGCGGGAGCTGGAGAAGTACCAGCGCGATCGCCGACGCCGCGAGCCTCCGGCTCGCGCTCGTGCACCGGTTCCCGTGGTTGCGCCCGCTGCTGCTGCGCGGGAAGCACGCTCCTCCCGCCGCTGACTAGTCTCGACGTGAGGTGGGTCATGGTGGCGTCGGCCTACCCACCAGTAGCGTTGCCTCGCCCGCCGACCTCCATCAGTGAAGGACGCATTGCATGCCTCGCCTCTGCGAGACCGAAGGTCTCACCGACATCCAGACCGAGATCCTGGGCGCCGTGCGTCAGTTCGTGGAGAAGGAGATCATCCCGGTCGCCACCGAGCTCGAGCACGCGGACGAGTACCCCACCGAGATCGTCGAGGGCCTCAAGGAGCTCGGCATCTTCGGGCTGATGATCCCCGAGGAGTACGGCGGCCTCGGTGAGTCGTTGCTGACCTACGCGCTGGCCGTCGAGGAGATCGCGCGCGGCTGGATGAGCGTCTCGGGTGTGATCAACACCCACTTCATCGTGGCCTACATGCTGATGCAGCACGGCACCGAGGAGCAGAAGCAGAAGTACCTGCCGAAGATGGCCACCGGCGAGGTGCGCGGGTCGTTCTCGATGTCCGAGCCGGGGCTGGGCTCCGACGTGGCGGCGATCAAGACCAAGGCCGTGAAGGACGGTGAGTCCTACAAGATCACCGGCCAGAAGATGTGGCTGACCAACGGTGGCTCCTCCAACCTGGTCGCCGTGCTGGTCAAGACCGACGAGGGCAACGACTCGGTCTACAAGAACATGACGGCCTTCCTGGTCGAGAAGGAGCCGGGCTTCGGCGAGACCGCGCCGGGCCTGACCATCCCCGGGAAGATCGACAAGATGGGCTACAAGGGCGTCGACACGACCGAGGCGGTCTTCGAGAACCACGAGGTCGCGCGCCGGCCAGGTGCTCGGCGAGAAGCCGGGCCAGGGTTTCTACCAGATGATGGACGGCATCGAGGTCGGCCGCGTCAACGTCGCCGCCCGCGCCGTCGGGGTCGCCAACCGGGCCTTCGAGCTCGGCATCTCCTACGCCCAGCAGCGCGAGACCTTCGGCAAGCCGATCGCCCAGCACCAGGCGATCCTGTTCCAGCTCGCCGAGATGGCCACCAAGGTCGAGACCGCCCACGCGATGATGGTCCGCGCCGCCCGGATGAAGGACCGCGGCGAGCGCAACGACGTCGAGGCCGGGATGGCGAAGTACCTCGCCGCGGAGTACTGCAACGAGGTCGTCGAGCAGTCCTTCCGGATCCACGGCGGCTACGGCTACTCCAAGGAGTACGAGATCGAGCGCCTCTACCGCGAGGCGGCGTTCCTGCTCATCGGCGAGGGCACCGCGGAGATCCAGAAGATGATCATCGGCCGCGCGATGCTCAAGGACTACAAGCTCAAGGGCTGACTCACGGCTGGTACGGCGGAGCCTCTCCCCAGCCCCAGCGTGGGACGGGGGCGTGCTCGACCGGCTTCGCGTCCGGCGCGCTGTTCTCCACGGCGAGACGGCTGCCCCACTCGGCGTACGCCATCAGCGCGGAGCGCGCCTCCGGGTCCGCCGGCAGCCCCACCGTGTCCGCCGCCTGGCTGAGCAGGGTGACGAAGCGCAGCCGCTGCTCCGGCGTGATCGCCACGCCGCGGTGCATGGCCAGCATGTGCTCGTAGCCACCCAGCTTCTCGGTGTACTCCGCCGGCCCGCCCATCACCTCGGCCCACCACGCCGTCACGTGCTCGCGGTGCTCCCGCGTCACCACCCCGCCGAACACCGGCGCCAGCAGCTCGTCGCGCTCCACCTCGTCGTAGAACGCGTCCAGCCACCGCCCGATCGCCTCGGTCCCCCCGATCCACTCGTGGATCGTGGGCGTCTCGTCTGCCATGGCTCGAGGCTAGGCGCTGGCAGCGGCTCGGTGACCATCGCTGGGCTGGTCGGGGCTCCCGAATACCACTGTGGTCGACGGCCTGGGCGTGCCGGTGTCCCCGGCTGGGGTGGGCCGGGGTGGCGGGGCGTCAGGCTCTTCGCTCGGGTCGGTGTCGGGTGGGCGGCGGGAGGCGGGGTGGACGGTGTACTGGTGGCCGGTGGGTGCGGTCCAGAGGTAGCGTGCCGTCGTCGAGTGCTTGTAGTCCCAGGCGGTGTGGGTCTTGAGGCGGTGGTGGTGTCGGCACAGCGGGCGCGAGATTTCGGGGGTGGGTCTGGCCGGGTGGTCCGCCGTCTGCCATCGGGAGGTAGGCGGTGATGTGGTCGAGGTCGCAGCCCCGGGAGTCGCGTGCGGCAGCCGGGGAAGACGCAGTGGGCGTCGCGCAGCACGCAAGCTCGCGCATCGCACTGGGCGGGTCGTGCGGGTCGACTGCGGTCGCGCCGCGTCGGGGTCGTCGGGGTCGAGGTCGATGACCGGGCGGAGGGTGACCTTCCCGCCGGTGGCGGCGTAGCGGGCGAGCCAGTCGGCCAGCAGCTGGGTGGTGGCGGCGCCGAGCTTCTCGATCGGACCGCACCGGTCCCCTGCCGGTCTCGCTCGGCGAGGTCGGCGGGGGTGAGGTGGACGAACAGGTTCATCGCCCCGGCGCGCGCCGGGGTGGGGGCGGCTTCTTCTCGGCCGGACATGAGGTCCAGGGCGTACTGGGGGTCGGCGAGGATCCCGACTGCGCGCGCCCGACGGACGTCGACACCGTCGCTGTCGCCGAGCTGGCCGAGTTCGTGGGCGATGCGGGTGAGGGTCTGGTCGAACAGCTCGGCATCGGGGGTGTCCAGGGTCAGGAACACGTCGGTGGTCGCGGGGCTGCGTCCCTGCCGGGACCAGACGCCGCGCTTGGCGAGCTCGTGCTCCTCGTCGGCGATGGCGCGGTCGGGGTCGAAGTAGAGCCGGGCTTCGTGGACCAGCTTCGCGGCGTCGACGAGGCGGATCTTGTCGGGGACCGCGCATGATGAGCCGGTCGGCGTAGGCGACGGCCTCGAGGCCGAGGTCGTGGGTCTCCCGGGCGATCTGGCGGGCGCGCCAGACCGGCACCACCCCGGCACGACGAGGTCCCAGAGCCGGGGGAGTCGGTAGACCAGCTCGAGGGCATCGCCGAGCAGCAGCCGGGCGGCGTCGACGGTGATGCCGAGGGCGGCGGCCAGGGAGGCGGGCGCGTACTCGTCGACCAGCGGGGTCCCGGGACCGGCCAGGGGTGGGGTCTCACCGAACACGGGGTGCCCGCCCGAGGTGGCCGGGCAGTCGTCGAGGCAGGGGTGCAGCAGCGCCCACTGGACGGCGAGCTGGACCTGTCGCACGGCGGCGGCATGCTCGTCGGGCTGGCCTGGACAGGCGTCGATCACCTCGGTGGCGGTGAAGGTCCGGTGCTTCCATGAACCAACTCTAGGTGTGAGCACCGACACTTTCGACAACAGATTCGAAGATGTGGAGAACTTCTCCGGCCCCTTTTCGACCATCGCGCCTCCTGCCCGTCTGGACGGGTGGTTTCGACAAGCTCAACCAGCGGTGGGCACGGTCCCCTTGTCGGCCCGCCCTGCTCGGTGGATTCGACAGGCTCAACCAGCGGTGGACCGGTCCACCGTCGAGGCAGCGCCGCGGGCCGGACGAGGGCGTCGGGAACGCCGCCGCAACCACGGCGAACGACGACCACACTCCCCGATATCGAAGGAGCCCCGACCGGCCACATGTGGGTTTCGACAAGCTCAACCAGCGGTGGTCACCGAGGCGAGCACGAACCAGCTGGGGTCACCGAGCCAGCACGGAACGCCGGCTACGGCACCCCGGCGGAAATCCCTCGACCGCCAACCGCTGCCGTGCGAGGGTGGGCGGACGACGGCGATCCGGGAGGACACCAATGGCCGAGGCAGACAACGGGGCCGGCAACGAGGACCTCAAGGCGAAGATGCGTGAGGCCCTGGAGCGAAAGCAGGCCAACGACCGCGGCGTACCCAAGGACGGGCCGGTGAAGGAGAAGGCGCACGGCTCCGAGGTCACCGGGGGAGCGGGACCGAAGATGCACCGCCGGAAGGCCGGCGGCGGGGGTTCCTGAGCCGGGTCTCCCTGCTGGCCTATGCTCCCCGGTGTGGCCGAACGGGTGGTGCTCCACATCGGGGCGATGAAATCCGGGACCAGCTTCATCCAGAACGTCCTGAACAAGAACCGTGAGGTCCTCCAGGAGCACGGGCTCCGGTTCGCCTGCGACCGCTGGAAGCAGCAGGTCTCGGCGGTCCACGACCTGATCGACCACGGCACCAACGACCAGCCGCCGTTCGCGCCCGACGGGCCCTGGAACGAGCTGGTCGACGACATCGCGGCCTGGCCCGGCACGGCGATCGTGTCGATGGAGTTCCTCGCCCCGCGGCAGCGACCCAAGATCGAGATCATCAAGGACGCCTTCAAGGGCTCCGACCTCCAGGTCGTGCTCACCGCGCGCGACCTCGCACGCTCGCTGCCGGCGATGTGGATGGAGACGATGCAGAACCGCGGCGTGCGGACCTGGGACGAGTTCCTCGACAGCGTGCGCGAGGACGAGGGCAAGCCCGGCCAGTGGTTCTGGCGCAACCAGCGCATCTCCGGGATCTCCGAGCGCTGGTCGGAGGCGGTCGGGCGCGACCACTTCACGCTGGTCACGGTGCCGCCGAAGGGCGCGCCGCCGACGACGCTCTGGGACCGGTTCGCGTCGGTCGCCGGGATCCCCGAGGGCATCTGTGACCTCGAGGTCCGGAGCAACCCGGGCATCGACGCGGCCTCCGCGATGGTGCTGCGAGCCGTCAACGAACGGCTCGAGGCCGAGGGCTACAACCGGCAGGACTACGAGCGCGTGGTCAAGGGCGTGCTGGCCAAGCAGGGTCTGGTGCAGCGGGGTCGCGAGTCGGTGCCGCTGGGACTCGACGAGCGGTGGGTACGACGCCGCTCCAAGGACGAGCTCTCCCGTCTTCGGGAGATGGACCTGCGCGTCGTCGGTGACATCGACGACCTCGAGCCGCAGCCGGTGCCGGGAGTGCACACCCGCAAGGTCACCGCGGAGCAGCAGCTCGAGGCGGCGCTCGACGGTCTGGCCTTCATGGCGCAGCAGCACATGAAGCGCGTCGCGATGAGGCGCGAGAGCGAGGAGCAGAAGCCGTGAGCGGCGTACGCGGACTGCTGCGGCGCAAGCCCGCGGAGGAGCCCGAGCACACTCCGGCCCCGCGCGACCCCGGCGAACCGCTGCGCATCGCGGCCATCACGTTCTGCCGCGACGAGGGCCGGATGCTGCCGCTCTGGATCCAGGTACTACGGCGGGCAGCTCGGCAACCAGAACCTCTACGTCGTCGACGACAACTCCGAGGACGGCTCGACCGACGACCTGCCCTGCGACGTGCTGCACATCCCGCCGATCCGGGGCGGCAAGTTCAACAGCACCCGGATGGCGATGGTCGGCAACCTCGGGCGTTCGCTGCTGGAGCTGTACGACGTCGTGCTGTTCTGCGACACCGACGAGTTCATCGTCCCCGACCCGGAGAAGTACGCCGACCTGAAGTCCTACATCGAGGCTCGCACCGACGACGGGATCAACGCCGTCGGCTCGCTCGGCTTCAACGTCGTGCACCACGTCGGCGTCGAGCCCGCCACTCGACCTGTCGCAGCCGCTGATCGGGCAACGCCAGCTGGCCAAGTTCCTGCCGCTGATGTGCAAGCCCGCGATCAAGTGGGTGCCCGCGCACTGGAGCGCCGGGACCCACGGCGTGCGCACGCCGTACGACGTCGACCCCGACCTCTGGATGTTCCACATGAAGTTCGGCGACCGGGACCACCTGCAGGAGGCCGCCGACCACCGGCAACGCATGGTCGAGGCCGACGGGCGCTCCCGGGACACGCAGTGGCGCCAGGGCGGGGACACCCTCGTCGAGCAGCTCGATCGGATCACGGCGGGCGTGGTCGCTGAGGACGTCCCGGAGTTCGTGCCGCCCACCGGCGACAAGCTCGCCGGCCTGGTCACCGAGGACCCGCCCGGCAACTTCCGGGCGCCGAAGGGCAGCCAGATGAAGCTGATGGAGAACAGGCCGCTCGTGCGGATCCCCCAGCGGTTCCACGGGATCGTCTGACCTCGTCCCCCGGACGTCACCGTCCGTGCCGCCCGGTGCCCTCAGTCGCTTGGCGGCCCGTGTCGCTCGGACTGCCTTGCGGTGCCCGATGTCGGCGTCTCGCGCCACGCGTCGCTTTTACGCTCCCTGTCGGGCCCCACGGCGTCCCGGCCGGTGACGGGCTGCGCAGGCCGGCTGAAGGCACCGGGCGGCACGGAACCGAGCGGGACGGCCCACCACCGACGAGAGCGGCTCAGCCGGCCGGGGTGTCCCCGTACATGATCTTCTCGCTGTAGCGCTTCCCGATGCTCAGGTCGTACATGATCATCCGGTAGTCGGCGAGGACCTTCTTGGCGTCCGGGCTGAGCTGGGAGGCCTTCACGCGCTTGTCCTGCGGGTTGACCATGATGCCGGTGTCCATCGCGGGGATCTGCTTGTCGAGGTCGTCGAGCAGCGCGAACCACGGCGGGATCGGCACCTTCAGCGCGTTGAACAGCTTGGGCATGAACTGCGTCGGGCTGGTCGTCGGCAGGGTGGTGTGCGGGAGCGCGGCGCGGTTGCTCCAGATCAGGTACGGCGTCTGGTGCGCGGTCAGCGTGCCCTCGCGCTCGACCAGGCTCTGCGGGTAGACCTGCGGCGGCAGGTGGTCGCCGTAGAAGATCACCGCGGTCGGCTCGGGCGACTTCTTCAGCTTGGCGAACATGTCGGCCAGCGCGTCGTCGGTGCGGGCGAGGCCGCGGGCGTACTGGCCGGCGAGGTTGGCGAACTTGCCCTGGAGGCCGCTGGTCGGCTTGATCGGGTCGTCGTACTGACCGCCGTACGGCATGTGGTTCTGCATCGTGATCAGGTGGGCCAGCACCGGCTTGTCGTTGGTGTCGATCTGGTGGATGACCTCGTTGAACGCCGACTCGTCGTCGATGAAGCGCCCACCCCCGTGGGAGTCGAAGGTCATGTCGTCCTTGCTGATGTACTTGTCGAACCCGAAGGTCTGGAACACCTTCGTGCGGGCGTACATCCGCGGTGAGAACGGGTGGATCGCGATCGGCTTGTGACCGTGCTCCTTGAGGTAGCCGACGGTCGAGGGGTACGTGTCGTAGTGCGAGACGAGCTGCTCGTAGGGGATCGACAGCTGGGGCGAGAGCTGGCTCAGCGACTGACCGGTGAGCAGCTCGTACTCGGTGTTCGCCGTACCGCTGCCGAAGCCGGGGGCCAGCATCCGGCCCGACACCGTCTGCTTCATGGCGGCCGTGGTCTTCGGGATCACGTCCTGGGGGAACTTCACCGTCTTGAGCCAGTCCGGCTGGCTGAAGCTCTCCGACAGGATGATCACGACGTTGGTCTTGTCGATCGTCGCGGTGCGTCCCTGGTTCAGCTCGGCGGCCTCGGCCTGGTAGCGCTTGGCGACCGCCTCCACCGCCTCCTTCGAGTAGCCCTCGGGCTTGGCCATCGCGGTGACGTGGGTGTTGTAGAGCAGCCCGGCGATGAACCCGTTGCGTTGGTAGTTGATCCGCTGGTCCCAGGCCCGCCACCGCAGGCCGGTGGAGTCGAAGGCCTCCCGCCAGGGGTTGCCCTTCTCGTTGAAGTTGTTGGCGAGGCCGAGCAGGAGCAGGCAGAGCAGCACGACGACCACGCGGGTGATCCGCAGCGCGATGACGCCGCGTCGCGGCAGGCTCTTCGTGATGTGCGGCAGGGCGAACCGCGCCGACCAGCCAGCCGAAGCCCCAGGCCAGCAGGACGATCGCGATCAGCCCGACCGCACCGGAGACCAGCTTCGACCTGGAGACCATGTCGAAGAGGAAGTCGGGCTGGCTGAGGAAGACCACGTCTCCGGGGACCAGCGGGTCGTTGCGCAGCTCGAGCTTGGTGGCGTTGACCGCACCCAGCAACGCGGTCACGGCCGTGACGATGCCCAGGGCGAGCCACAGCCGGCCGACCAGGGCCAGCACCAGGATCACGAAGACCCAGACGACCATCAGGCTCGGCACCAGGGCGGGCGGCTCGAACTTGCGGTCCCACAGCGCGTGCAGCGGGCTGGGGAAGTTGGATGCGTCGAGGACGACGGTCACGAGGTAGGCCCAGAGGACGGTGAGGGCGAGGGTGCCCACCACCGTGATCGCCTGACGGGTCCGCGAGGTGTGCGGAGGTGCAGGGGGTGGCGGAGTGGTTCCGCCCGCGGGGTCCGCCTCGGTAGCCGCCTCGTCCACGGCCGGGCTGCGCATGCCGGGCATGGATCGGAGCATACGTCCGGCGCGAGGGCCCTCAGGACCACGAACCGCATGATGGGCCGCAGTTCTCGGTCACTTCTCAGGGTGGCAGACTCGGCGCGACATCGACTCGCGACGAAGGAGCCAGTGGGATGCAGTTCGGTCGGAGCTACGAGGAGTTCGAGGTCGGGGCGACCTACAAGCACTGGCCCGGCAAGACCGTCACCGAGTTCGACGACCACATGTTCTGCCTGCTGACGATGAACCACCACCCGCTGCACCTCGACAGCAACTACGCCGAGGAGACCACCCAGTTCGGCAAGAACGTCGTGGTGGGCAACTACGTCTACTCGATCCTGCTCGGCATGAGCGTCCCGGACATCTCCGGGAAGGCGATCGCCAACCTCGAGATCGAGTCGCTGCGCCACGTGGCGCCGACCTTCCACGGGGACACCCTGTACGGCGAGACGCGGGTGCTCGACAAGTGGGAGAGCAAGAGCAAGGACGACCGTGGCGTCGTCCACGTCGAGACGATCGGCTACAACCAGGACGGCAAGGTCGTCTGCATCTTCCGCCGCAAGGTGATGGTCCCGAAGGACAGCTACCTCGAGGATCGCGGCGGCGAGCAGCCCGGCCGCCCGGTGCCGCAGCCGGACAAGAACTGGCCCGGATCACTCCGACGGCGGGGAGTAGGTCGCCGTGCCGGCCGACGAGCTCTGGGTGATCCGCCACGGCGAGACCGAGTGGAGCCGCGACGGCCGGCACACCTCACGCACCGAGGTCGACCTGACGCCCGAGGGGGAGCAGGTCGCCCGCGAGCTGGCCGACCGCCTCGACGGGGTGGACTTCGACCTCGTCCTGACCAGTCCCCGGCTGCGGACCCGGCGTACGGCCGAGCTGGCGGGCTTCCCCGACGCGCACGTCGAGGAGGACCTGACCGAGTGGGACTACGGCGACTACGAGGGCGTCACGACTCCCGAGATCCGCGAGCAGGTGCCCGGCTGGACGGTGTGGACGCACCCCTGTCCCGGCGGTGAGACCGCCGAGCAGGTCTCCGCAGCGGATGGACCGGGTGGTCGGCAAGGTGCGCTCCCACGGCGGCCGGGTGCTGGTCTTCAGCCACGGTCACGCGTCGCGTGCCCTCGCCGCCCGCTGGCTGGGGCTGCCGGTCTCCGACGGTCGGCACTTCCTGCTCGGGACCGCGACCGTCTCGGTGCTGGGCTACGAGCGGGAGTCCGCGGTCGTGGCGCGCTGGAACTCCTGACCACTAATCTCGTCCCGTGCCGCTCGCCGCGTCCTGCCCCCGATGCACCTCGCCGGTCACTGGCGAGGACGCCTCCTTCGCGTGCACGGTCCATGGCCCGATCGACCCGCTGTGGCGGCCCGAGCAGTCCGACTACGAGTCGTTCGCCGAGCTCGTCGGACGCATCGACGACATCCCGACGTACCTCCCCTGGCCGATGAGCCCGGGCTGGTCGATCGCGGACTTCGGCTGCGTCGGCTTCGGTGCGGCCGGGTGCGCGCCACGGTCACCTCGACCGTCGGCACCAGCGATCTCGACGGTGAGGTCGAGGTCACGATCGTCTCGGAGGACCCCGGCATCGGCCTCGGAGCGAGGTGCGCCGGCACGTCGTACGACGACCCGGGGCCGCAGATCAGCAACGGGCCGCCCTCCATCCACGTCCGCGCCGGCGGCCGCACCGTGCCGATGTGGCTCGTCGAGGACCACGGCGACGGTCCGGGAGCCGACCGCGAGCTCACCGTCGCCCACGTCACCGACGGCGACGTGCTCGCCCGCGCGGTGTTCGCCGGGGAGTCCGACGGACGCTGGCTGTGGCTGGTGATGCGGCCCGCGTCGGCGGCGCTGCTGCTCCACGACGACTGGCTGCTCGCCGACGTGACCGGGTTCGGTCCGGAGGCGCTCGAGATGCCGTTCGGCGGCCCCCGCCCGGCCTGGTGACCACACATCGAGACGCGGGCGTTTTGAGCGGTGCCACCTGACGGGACCGGCGACCCCCGTGCGGCATGATGTGCGGTGATGTCAGCCACCCACGTCGTCGCGGTCGCCAACCAGAAGGGCGGCGTCGCCAAGACGACCACCGTCGCCTCGCTCGGTGCAGCCCTCGCCGAGGCCGGGACAGCGGGTGCTGCTCGTCGACCTCGACCCCCAGGCCTGCCTGACCTTCAGCCTCGGCATCGACCCCGAGGACCTCGACGCCTCCATCCATCACGTGCTCACCAAGGGGATGGATCCCGCCGAGGCGATCATCGCGACCGACGACGGCGTCGACCTGCTGCCCGCCACGATCGAGCTGGCGCGCGCGGAGGCCGACCTGCTCACCCGCACCGGCCGCGAGTACGTCATCCGGACCGCCGTCGAGGAGACCGAGGGCTACGACTGGGTGCTCCTCGACTGCCCGCCGTCGCTGGGCGTGCTCACCGTCGCCGCGCTGACGGCCGCCACCGGCGTGCTGATCCCGCTCCAGTGCGAGACGCTCTCGCACCGTGGCGTCGGCCAGCTGCTCGACACCGTGCACGACGTCAAGCGGTTCACCAACCGCGACCTCGAGGTCTGGGGCGTGCTCCCGACGTTGTACGACGGACGCACCAACCACGCGCGCACCGTGCTGGAGACCATCTCCGAGACCTACGACCTCGACGTGATCGAGCCGCCGATCCCCAAGTCGATCCGGTTCGCCGAGGCGCCCGGCGGCCGGGCGCTCGATCCTCAAGACCTCGCGCAGCAACAAGGGGGCCCAGGCCTACCGTGAGGTGGCGACCGCACTGCTGAAGCGGTCCTGACCGTGGTCCGGGTGCGTCGGGGTCGTGTGCTCGCCGCCGCCACCTCTCTGCTCGTGACCCTCGTGGCCGTGCTCGGTGCGCTCGGCTGGCTGCCCCAGGACGGGCCGGCTGCCGCCTCCGAGGGTGGGCGAGCAGGCCAGCCTCAGCGCGGTGACGACCCCGGAGGTCACGCCGCCGCCGTCGACGCGGGAGGCCCCGGAAAAGACCCCCGTCGAGACCCAGCTGCCCGCCGACACCGGCTGGGGCAAGCGGATCGTCTTCGACATCAGCGACCAGCGGGTGTGGCTGGTCGGGAAGGGCGACGCGGTCCGGCGTACGTACCTGGTCTCGGGCAGCCTCACCGACAACCTCGAGCCCGGCACGTTCGCCGTCTACTCCCGCTCGCGCTGGGCCGTGGGCATCGCGGACTCAGGGACGATGGAGTACTTCGTGCGCTTCACCCGTGGCGAGAACGCCGCCATCGGGTTCCACAGCATCCCGTCGAAGGACGGTCAGCTGCTCCAGACCCGCGCCCAGCTGGGCACGCCGCAGTCGCACGGCTGCATCCGGCAGGCGCTGCCGGACGCCGAGCGACTGTGGGCCTTCGCGCCGATCGGCACGAAGGTCGTCGTCACCGCGTAGGCGCTCAGCTCTCGCCGGCTGCGGCCGGCTTGCCGCCGCGGGTGCGCCGCCTGCTGCGGTTGCGCTTGCGGGCCGGACGGTCGCCGGAGCTCTCGCCCGACGATGCCTGGGGGGCGCGGCTCTCGCTGCGTCCTTCACCGCGTCCGCCGCCCTTGCCGCCGCCCTTGCCGCCGCGTCCGCGGCTGTCGGAACGCTCGGGCCGGGGCTTCCTCTCGATGGTGCCCTCGGGCACGATGCGGCCCTTGGTGCCGGGCGGGATGCCCTGGTCGTGGAGGAAGTGCTCGCTGCTGGAGTAGGTCTCCTGCGGGTCGTCGAACGGCAGGTCGTGCGCCTTGTTGATCATCTTCCAGCGGTGCAGGTCGGCCCAGTCGACGAAGGTGATCGCGATGCCGGTGGCGCCCGCGCGGCCGGTGCGACCGATGCGGTGCACGTAGACCTTCTCGTCCTCGGGGCAGGTGTAGTTCACGACGTGCGTCACGCCGGTGACGTCGATGCCGCGGGCCGCGACGTCGGTGGCGACGAGCACCTGGAGCTTGCCCTCACGGAACCGCTTGAGCGCCTTCTCCCGCGCGGCCTGGGCCATGTCGCCGTGGAGCGGGGCCGAGCTGAACCCGCGCTCCTCGAGGTCGTCGGCGATCCGCTGCGCCTGGCGCTTCGTGCGGGTGAACACGATCATCAGGTCGGCGCCCTCGGCCTGGAGCAGGCGTCCGATCATCTCGGGCTTGTCGAGGTCGTGCGCCTGGTAGATGAACTGCGCGGTCGCGGGGACCATCTGGGTGTCGGCCGAGGACTCGGCGCGGATGTTCATCGGGTGCCGCATGTGGGTGCGGGCGAGCGCGACGATCGCGGCCGGCATGGTCGCCGAGAACAGCATCGTCTGACGCGTCTCGGGAGTCTGCTTGAGCAGCCGCTCCACGTCGGGCAGGAACCCGAGGTCGAGCATCTCGTCGGCCTCGTCGAGGACGAGCGACTTCACGTGCGAGATGTCGAGCGCGCGGCGGTTCATCAGGTCGATGAGGCGGCCCGGCGTACCGACCACGATGTCGACACCGGTCGACAGGGCGTCGAGCTGGCCCTCGTAGGGGACCCCGCCGTAGACGGTGAGCACGCGGACGCCGCGGTCCTCGCTGGCGACCGAGAGGTCCTTGCTGACCTGGAGCGCGAGCTCGCGGGTCGGCGCGACGATCAGCGCCTGCGGCTTGCCGGGCGCGACCAGCTCTTCGTAGTCGGGGTCGTGCGGTGCCACGCTGCGCTGGA
Source organism: uncultured Actinomycetota bacterium (assembly GCA_963722835.1). Classification (GTDB taxonomy): domain Bacteria; phylum Actinomycetota; class Actinomycetes; order Propionibacteriales; family Nocardioidaceae; genus Marmoricola. The sequence continues at coordinate 142,552 of CAVROK010000008.1, read as the reverse complement.
TCACCGGGATGCCGAAGGCGAGGGTCTTGCCGGTGCCCGTGCGGGCCTGGCCGATCAGGTCGGTCCCCATCAGGGCGACCGAGAGGGTCATCTCCTGGATCGGGAACGGGTTGACGATGTTGACGCGCTCGAGGGCGTCTGCAATCTCGGGGAGAACCCCGAGCTCTCTGAAGGTAGTCAGGATGCTGCCTGTTCTGTCTTGACCAGGCGTGTCCTGGTCGGTGGATTCGTGGGCACTGGCGCGAGTTCTAGGTAGCTCGTGCGCCGCCCGGAGATGGGCCGCTCACGGGCATCCAGCCCGCGGCCACCCTCCGAGTCTATCGGTAGGCTTCCGATATGACCGAACCCTCGCAGCAGGAGCAGGATTCCGTCGCCTTCGAGGACCCCGCCTACCGCGCGGCCGTCGTCGACCTGCTCGGCGCGATCACCTACGGCGAGATCTCGGCGTTCCAGCGCCTCACCGACGACGCCAAGCTCGCCACGGCGCTGCCCGACAAGCTGGCCCTGGGCAAGATGGCGGTGGTGCAGTTCGGCCACATCGAGCCGCTGATGGAGCGGATCTCCGCGCTCGGCGCCGACCCGATGGAGGCGATGTCGCCCTTCGTGATGCCCTTCGACGTCTTCCACGCGGCCACCGCGCCGAGCGACTGGCTCGAGGGCCTGATCAAGGCGTACGTCGGTGACGGGCTGGCCGCGGACTTCTACGTCGAGATCGCGGCCTACCTCGACGGGGGCACCCGGCAGCTGATCGTCGACAGCCTCGCCGACGCCGGCCACTCCGACTTCGTCGTCGACCGCGTCCGCCGCGCCATCGAGGCCGACCACCGCGTCGCCGGCCGGCTGGCGCTGTGGGGCCGCCGCCTCATGGGGGAGGCGCTGTCCCAGGCCCAGCGGGTTGCCGCCGAGCGCGACTCCCTGGCCGCATTGCTGGCCGGTGGGGTCGACCGCCCCGGAATGGACCTCGCTGCTCTGTCCCGGATGTTCAGCCGGTTGACCGAGAACCACGCGAAACGCATGGCGGAGCTCGGGCTGGCCTCGTAGCCGGGGGACCACCACGCCGGTGCGGCTTGAACCGCGTCCGAGCGCCGTCCGGTCACCCGACGAGTCGCTTGGCGGCCCGTGTCGCTCGGACTGCCCTGCCGTGCCCCGGCGTCGGCGTCTCGCGCCACGCGTCGCTTTTACGCGACCTCGCCGCGCGCCCACCCGTCGTCGGCCGCGGCTAGGGCCCCAGCGGCGTGCTGCACCTCACACCGAAACTAGTTGTTTGAGTCAACCAACTGTCCTAGCATGGACACATGCCGAACCAGACCCTCCAGCGCGAGCGGATCGAGGCTGTCGAGGGTCAACGGGCCGAGATGTCCCACAAGGAGATCGTCGAGGTCCTCATCGGACTCATGTCGGCGCTCTTCGTCGCGATCGTGAGCACCACCATCGTCTCGACCGCGCTGCCGACGATCATCGCCGACCTCGAGGGCACCCAGACGCAGTACACCTGGGTGGTCACCGCCTCGCTGCTCGCGATGACGGTGAGCAGCCCGATCTGGAGCAAGCTCTCCGACCTGTTCAACAAGAAGCTGCTCGTGCAGGTCGCGATCGTGGTGTTCCTCGTCGGGTCGCTGGCCGCCGGCGCGGTGCAGAACGTGCCCGAGCTGCTCGCCGCGCGTGCCGTCCAGGGTCTCGGCATGGGCGGCCTGATCGCGCTGGCGCAGTCGATCATCGGCTCGATCATCCCGCCGCGTCAGCGCGGCCGCTACAGCGGCTACATGGCAGCGACGATGGCCGTCGCCACGGTGTCCGGCCCGCTCCTCGGCGGCCTCCTGGTCGACACGCTCGGCTGGCGCTGGTGCTTCTGGGTGGCCGTGCCGTTCGCAGCCGCGGGGATGCTCATGCTGCAGCGGTTCCTGCAGGTCGAGACCATCCGTCGCGACGTCCGCATCGACTACTGGGGCGCGCTGTTCATCACCGTCGCCGCCAGCCTTCCGTTGATCTGGGTCTCGTTCGCCGGCAACAGCTTCGCCTGGTGGTCGACGGAGACCGCGGCCTTCCTCGGCGCCACCCTGGTCGCCGTTGTGTGCGCGATCGCGGTCGAGCGTCGCCACCGCGACCCGCTGGTCCCGCCGCGCATCGTGCTCGAGCGGATCACCACGCTCTCGATCCTCGGCAGCATCGCCGTCGGCGTCGCTCAGTTCGGTGCCTCGGTCTTCCTGAGCCAGTACTTCCAGGTCGCCCGCGACCACACCCCGACCGAGGCCGGCCTGCTGATGCTGCCGCTCATCTTCGGCAACCTCGTCGGCGCCACCGGGAGCGGGCAGTACATCACCCGCACGGGTCGCTGGAAGGGCATCATGCTGGTCGGTGCGGCGACCCTGTCCCTCGGGCTGATCCTGATGGGCACCATCGACCACCTGTCGCCGCTGTGGCACCTGAGCGCCTACATGGTGCTGATGGGCCTGGGCACCGGCGCGCTGATGCAGAACCTCGTCCTGGTCGTGCAGAACACGGTCGACGTGACGGACGTCGGTGCGGCCAGCGGTGCGGTCAGCTTCTTCCGCTCGCTCGGCGGCACCGTCGGTGTCGCGGCGCTCGGAGCGGTGCTCGCCACCAACGTCTCGGGCCGGATCGCCTCGGGCCTGGCCAAGGCCGGGATCCCGGTCGGCAGGTGGCGGCGACGCGAGCTCGCTCGACCTCGACAAGCTGCCGCCGGCGGTGGCCACGATCGTGCGGACGGCGTACGCCGACGCCACCGGCCAGATCTTCCTGATCGCCGGTCTGGTCGCGCTGGTCACCTTCGTGGCCGTGGCGCTGATGCCGGTCACCGAGCTGCGCACGACCATCCGCAAGGTCGAGGAGCCCGAGCCGGTCGAGGAGCGGGAGCCGGTCGGGGTCTGAGCCCCCGGGTCAGCCGCGGAAGCCGACCGTCCCGGTCACGCTGGTCGAGATGTCGACGTAGGCGAGCTTCTCGCCGGGCACGACGAGCCGGCGGCCCTTCGCGTCGGTGAGGGCGAGGACCGCACCCTTCTCGAGGGCCTTGGTCACGGCCTCCTCGACGCCGTCGGCATCGAGGGTCGTGTCGATGGTCAGCTCGCGGGAGACGTTCTGCACGCCGATCTTGACCTCCATCGGAGGACCTCCTGGACTTCGGGCTCGGGGACTTCGGTGGTGCTCTGGGCAGAACTCTTTCAGGGGGGACCTGAGGCCGGGCCGTCAGGTCATCGGGATCAGTGGTGGACGTCGGTGCGTGGGTAGCCACCGATGCCGCGCCAGGCCAGGCCGGAGATCAGTGACGCGGCCTCGCCCTGGTCGATCGACCCGCGCTCCTGGAGCCAGAAGCGCGCGCTGACCTGGCCCATGCCCACCAGTGAGACCGCGAGCAGCTGGGACTGCTCCTCGGGCAGGCCGGTGTCGTCGGCGATGACGTGGGCGATCAGCTTCGCGCACTCGGTGGTCACCCGGTCGACGCGCGCCCGGACGGCCGGCTCGTTGGTCAGGTCGGACTCGAAGACGAGCCGGAACGCGCCCTCCGCGTCGGCGACGTAGTCGTAGAACGCGTGCATCGTCGCGGTCACGCGCTGCTTGTTGTCGTCGGTCGACTCCAGCGCCTTGCCGGCCGCGGAGATGATCTGGTCGCAGGACTGGTCGAGCAGCGCGAGGTAGAGGTCGAGCTTGCCGGGGAAGTGCTGGTAGAGCACCGGCTTGGAGACGCCTGCCCGCTCGGCGATGTCGTCCATCGCGGCAGCGTGGTAGCCCTGGGCGACGAAGACCTCGAGAGCGGCGCTGAGCAGCTGGGCGCGGCGCGCGCGGCGGGGGAGGCGGACACCCTTGCCGTTGGCCGGTGCTGCGGGAGCCGGCTCGTCCTGCCGGTGCCCGTGCCGCGGTTCCTCCATCGTGCTCACCCGCGCAGCCTACAAGCAGCGCTGCCGCTCGCCGTCCCCGCGCGTCCGCCAGAGAGTGAGACGAGTGTCCGGATTGCGGGCAGGTGGACCGCGTCTCCCCGGGACGGGGAACATGGTCGTCAGGGCTGGTGTTGTGAGGAGCAGCCCCGAAGTTGAACCCATGCAAGGAGAAGCAGTCGTGTCCCTTCCCCCTCTGGTCGAGCCGGCCGCCGAGCTGACCACTGACGAGGTACGCCGCTACAGCCGCCACCTGATCATTCCCGACGTCGGCATGACCGGGCAGAAGCGGCTCAAGAACGCCAAGGTGCTCGTCATCGGCGCCGGTGGCCTGGGCAGCCCGGCGCTGCTCTACCTGGCCGCGGCAGGTGTGGGCACGCTCGGCATCGCCGAGTTCGACGAGGTCGACGAGTCGAACCTCCAGCGCCAGGTCATCCACGGGCAGTCCGACATCGGCAAGCCGAAGGCCGAGTCGGCCCGTGAGTCGATCGCCGAGATCAACCCGTTGGTCAACGTGGTCGTGCACAACGAGCGGCTCGACAACGACAACGTGCTCCAGATCTTCGAGGACTACGACCTCATCGTCGACGGCACCGACAACTTCGCGACCCGCTACATGGTCAACGACGCGGCGTACTTCCTGAACAAGCCGTACGTGTGGGGGTCCATCTACCGCTTCGACGGCCAGGCCAGCGTCTTCTGGCCGACGCTCGAGGGCGCGGACGCCCCCTGCTACCGCTGCCTCTACCCCGAGCCCCCGCCGCCCGGCATGGTGCCGAGCTGCGCCGAGGGCGGTGTCCTGGGCGTGCTGTGCGCGAGCATCGGCTCGATCCAGGTCAACGAGGCGATCAAGCTGCTCGCCGGCATCGGTGACCCGGCCGTCGGCAAGCTGGTCATCTACGACGCCCTGGAGCTGGAGTGGCGCACGCTGAAGGTGCGCAAGGACCCCAACTGCGCGCTGTGCGGCGAGAACGCCACGGTCACTGAGCTGATCGACTACGAGACCTTCTGCGGCGCCGTCTCCGAGGAGGCCAACGAGGCCGCTGCGGGCTCGACCATCTCGGTCACCCAGCTCGAGTCGATGCTCAAGGAGCGCGAGGAGGGCAGCCGCGACTTCGTCCTCGTCGACGTGCGGGAGCAGAACGAGTACGAGATCAACAAGGTCCCGGGCTCGGTGCTCATCCCGAAGGGCGAGTTCCTCAACGGCCACGTCTTCGAGGAGCTGGGCGACGACAAGCAGGCGGTCCTGTACTGCAAGACCGGGGTGCGCTCGGCGGAGGCGCTGGCGGTGCTGAAGGGCGCCGGGTTCTCCGACGCCGTGCACGTGGGTGGCGGCGTGTCCGCGTGGGTCAACCAGATCGACCCGTCGCAGCCGTCGTACTGAGGCGTAACCCGGACGGACCAGTGGCGTTGAGCACAGTGAAGGCGTTCACTCGCGCGCTCACTGATCCCGAAAGGCCTCACCCATGCGTCTGTCCCGCACCCTCCTGGCGACAGGAGCCGCTGCTGCACTCGCGGCCGCCAGCCTCGTCGCCGGAACCGGCTCCGCACAGGCCGCGCCCTCGTGGGCGCCCGCCGACACCGCGCTGATCCACCCCGGCACGATGATGTACACCGACGGTGCCCAGTGCACCGGCAACTTCGTCTTCACCGACGGAGCGGGCAACGTCTACCTCGGGTACGCCGCGCACTGCGCCGGCAAGGGTGAGGCCACCGACACCAACGGCTGCGAGCAGGACTCGGTCCCGCTGGGCACCCGGGTGACCTTCACCAACGACGGCAACCTGGCCTCCGAGGGCACCCCGGTCGGCCACGGCACCCTGGCCTACAGCTCCTGGATCACCGAGAACCAGATCGGTACCACCGACGCGAACACCTGCGCCTACAACGACTTCGCGCTGGTCAAGGTCGACGCCGCCGACGTCTCCAAGGTCAACCCGTCGATCCCGTTCTGGGGCGGCCCGACCGGCATCGACACCGACGGCACCAAGGCCGGTGACCGCGTCTGGACCTACGGCAACTCGAGCCTGCGCGCCGGCGTCGAGCCGCTCTCGCCCCACACCGGCATCAGCCTGGGCGACGCGGCCGCTGACGGCGGCTGGAGCCACCCGCTCTACACCGTGACCCCGGGCGTCCCCGGAGACTCCGGCTCCGCCTTCGTGTCCGCGGGCGGCAAGGCCATCGGCACCCTGTCGACGCTGGGCCTGGCTCCGCTCCCGGCCTCGAACAACATCGGTGACCTGGCCAAGGAGCTGGCGTTCGCGCAGCAGCACTCGGGCATCTCCGGCCTGAAGCTGGAGAACGGCACCGAGCCGTTCAACCCCATCCTCTGAGCAACGCAGTCTCTGATCGCTGAGGCGACAGCGCCCCATCTCCCGAGCGGGAGGTGGGGCGCTGCGCTGTGCGCGCCGTCAGGATCAGGAGCACGCGTCGGGTCGGGCTCGAAGGCGACGCTCACCATGTCGGGGAAGCCACCATCCGGCAGGGTGTCGCTGACCCGCGCGCACGAGCCGCCCGTGCCGCACCGCACGAGCACCACGCCCTCGCGATCCGGGTCGCTGGCCTGGAACACCACCGAGGAATTCCCGACCCACGCCAGGGTGGCGCCGTCCGCATAGCCCTGCGTGAACGAGAAGGCCCTGATCAGGTGGCCGTCCGAGCGGCGGCGGATCTGCACGACGGGCAGCGACCGGCCGTTCTTCCGCGAGACGGCGACGCCGGCGACGCGCTTGCCGTTGGGTGAGATCCGCGTGGGCAGGAACCACGCCTGCCACCTGACCTTGTTCGGTCGGGCCAGGGTCGTCATGGCCCAGCGGTGCTTGGTGCCGCGCACGGCGAGCGACCCGGTGCGCAGGTCTGCGAACGAGGATGCCTTGCGGGTCAGCCACCGCGCGCCGCTGCCGGGCGTCCACACCCGGGCGCGCACGCCGTACTGGCCGCCCAGGACGACTCGGTTGCCGCTGGCGTCGAAGGTGACCAGCGAGTTGTCGAGGTTGCTGGCCCGCGCGCGCACGCCACCGTCGAGCCCGATCACGAGGACGTCGACGTTGGCGAAGGAGTCGTCGTCGGTCTGGGCCCATCGCAGCACGACACTGGACCGGTTGCGGTTGAGACGGAAGTGCCCGCCTGCGCCGTAGTCGCTCCGCTCGTCGAACACGGTGGTGAAGCCGCCCGGTCCGAGGGCGAGGATCCGCTCCCGGGCGCCGTACCCGTAGTAGTACTCCTCCGTCTGGAAGACCAGGTCCATGTCGACGCCGATCAGCCAGCGTCCGCGGGCGTCGAGCCCGATGAGTGCGTAGTCCACCCGGTAGTCGCCGCCCTCGCTCTGGTCGGGGACGGTGTAGGTCCGGGCACCGACGTGCAGTGTCCGGCCGGCGAGGTAGGGCACGGCCGTGTCCGCGCCACGGGGTAGGTCGAACGGACTTCGAACGGCGCTGGCGGGCGCGGCGTACAGAAGCGTGCCGGCCAGGGCCAGCGCGAGGGCGATGACGGCGAGCCGCGTGCGCATGCGGCTCACCGTACGCGCGTCAGGTGATCAGGTGGTCGATCGAATGCGATCATCGGCGCGTGGATCCGGAGGAGTACGTCGAGCGGGTGCTCTCGGTCGTCGAGCAGGTGCCACGCGGCCGGGTGACGACGTACGGCGCCATCGCCGACCGGGTCGGGCACGGCGGTCCCCGGCTCGTCGGGCGGGTGATGGCCAACTACGGCGGGCCGGTGCCCTGGTGGCGCGTCGTACGTGCGGACGGGTCGCTGCCGCCCAGCCATGGCGACGAGGCGCGGGCGGCGTACCTCGACGAGGGCACCCCGCTGCGTCCGTCCGGTCGGGTCGACATGCCGCAGGCCTTCTGGCAACCGGCCTGATCGCTCTGTCGGCACCCCGTGTTTGGGTAGGGCCGTGAACGCACCGACCGAGACCAGCTATCGGCTGGTGCGGTCGGACGCCAGGGCGACGGCGGCCCCCGACCTCGACGACGCCCAGCGCGCCGTGGTCGACCACCCCGGTGGTCCGTTGCTGGTCCTCGCCGGACCCGGGACCGGCAAGACCACGACCCTGGTCGAGGCGATCGTCGACCGGATCGAGAACCGCGACGCCTCGCCCGAGTCGGTGCTCGCGCTGACCTTCAGCCGCAAGGCGGCCGAGCAGCTGCGCGACCGCGTGACCGCGCGGCTGGGGCGCACCACGTCGACGACGCTGTGCTCGACGTTCCACTCCTTCGCCTACGGGCTGATCCGGAAGTACTCCCCGCCCGACCTCTATGCCGGGCCGCTGCGCCTGCTCAGCGCGCCGGAGCAGGACGTCGTGCTGCGGGAGCTGCTGGCCGAGAGCCCCGAGGCGGTGCAGTGGCCGGCCTCGCTGCAGCGCGCCTCCCAGACCCGCGGCTTCGCCCACGAGGTCGCGGCCGTGCTGGGGCGCGCGCGGGAGAAGGGCCTCGACGCGGCGGCGTTGCGCCGGCTCGGCAGCCGAGCACGACCTGCCGGAGTTCGTGGCCGCGGGCTGGTTCCTCGAGCAGTACCTCCAGAACCTCGACGCCCAGGGAGCCACCGACTACGCCGACCTGATCCGTCGTGCCGTGATCGAGGCGAACGACCACCAGACCGAGCTGCAGGGCGCGCTTCCGGCACGTCTTCGTGGACGAGTACCAGGACACCGACCCCGGCCAGGTGCGCCTGCTGCAGTCCATCGCCGGCGACGGCGCCGACCTCACCGTGGTCGGCGACCCGCACCAGTCGATCTACGCGTTCCGTGGGGCCGAGGTGCGCGGCATCCTCGACTTCCCCGACCAGTTCCGACGTGCAGACGGCCTGCCGGCGGAGGTGCGAGCACTCTCCGTCGTACGACGGTTCGGACCGAAGGTGCTGATGGCCAGCCAGCGCGTGGCGGCCCGGCTGCCGCTCACCGGCAGCATCGACGCCGAGGCACGCACGGCCTTCACCAGCCCGGAGGCCGTCGGCGCCGGCAGCGACGACCGCGTCGACGTCGTCACCTACGACACCGAGCGGGCCGAGGTCGAGCGCGTCGCCGACCTGCTGCGGCGGGCACACCTCGAGGACGGTGTGCCGTGGTCGGAGATGGCGGTGCTGGTCCGGTCGGGCCGCACCTCGATCCCGGTGTTCCGGCGGGGGCTCGCCGGGGCCGGCGTACCCGTCGAGGTGGCCAGCGACGAGACGCCCGCTGGTGCGCGAGCCGGCGGTGCGTCCGCTCCTCGACGCCCTGCGTGCCGTGGTCAACCTCGACAACGACGACCCGGACCACCCCGACTACCTCGACCCCGTCGCTGCCGAGGGGCTGCTCCTCTCGCCGCTCGCGGGCCTCGACGCCACCGACGTCCGTGCGCTCGCCCGCGCCCTGCGGGAGAAGGACAAGCAGCTCGCCGAGGCCGAGGACCGCTCGCCGCGTCCTTCGCCCGAGCTGCTGCGGGCGGCGGTGCTCGACGCCGCACGCCTGCTCGACGACGGCGGCCGGCTCGAGCCCGTACGCCGCCGCGTCACCGGCCTCTCCGCGCTGCTGCGCCGGGCGCGCGACCTGCTCGACGCCTCCGGCACGGTCGAGGAGGTCCTGTGGGAGCTGTGGTCGGGCACGGGCTGGCCGAAGCACCTGCGCGACCGCGTGCAGCGCGGAGGCGCCGCGGCACGGCTCGCCAACCGCGACCTCGACGCGATGTGCGCGCTGTTCGAGACGGCCGCGCGGGCCGAGGAGCAGCGTGGTCACACCAGCGTCGCGACGTTCCTCGCCACGCTCGTGGCGCAGGAGATCCCCGCCGACACCCTCGCCGACCGCGGCATCCGCGGGGAGTCGGTGCGACTGCTCACCGCTCACCGGTCCAAGGGCCTGGAGTGGCGACTCGTGGTCGTCGCGCACGTCCAGGAGGACGCCTGGCCCGACCTGCGTCGGCGCGCGACGCTGCTGCGGGCCGACCGCATCGGGGCCGAGCGGTACGCCGTGCCGGTGCTCCAGCCCGACACCACCACCCGCGAGCTGCTCGCCGAGGAGCGTCGGCTCTTCTACGTCGCCTGCACCCGCGCCCGCGAACGACTCGTGGTCACCGCGGTCGCCTCGCCCGACGACGAGGGCGAGCAGCCCTCGCGGTTCCTCGACGAGCTCGGCCGCGAGGTCCGGCACCAGCAGGGACGCCCGCCCCGGCCCCTGTCCCTGGCGGGCCTGGTCAGCGAGCTGCGCCGCACCGCCGCCGACTCGACGAGCCCACCCGACCTCCGCGAGGCCGCCGTGCAGCGGCTGGCCCGGCTGGCGGGGGAGACCCGGCCCGACGGCCGCCCGCTGGTGCCGGCCGCGGACCCCGCCACGTGGTGGGGCACCCGCGACCTGAGCCACGCCGCGCGACCGCTGCGGCCGGCCGACGTACCCCTCGAGCTCTCGGCCAGTGCGCTCGCCGGACTGCTCGAGTGCCCGGCGAAGTGGTTCCTCGAGCGTGAGGCCGCCGGCGGCCGCAAGTCCAGCCAGGCCCAGGGTTTCGGCAACCTGGTCCACGCGATCGCCGACCGGGTCGCCAAGAACGACCTGCCTTCCTCGCCCGGCACGGTCGACGAGCTGATGGTGCTCGTCGACGAGGTGTGGGACCAGCTCGGCTTCCGCACCCCGTGGTCGCGCGGTCGTGAGCACGAGGAGGTCCGCAAGGCGCTGACCCGCTTCGTCGACTGGCACCACCGTCCCGATGCCCGCACCGTGCTCGCGACCGAGCAGGACATGCGCGCGGAGGTCACGCTCCCCGACGGCCAGGCCGTCGTACTGACCGGGTACGCCGACCGCCTCGAGGTCGAGGACGACGGACGGGTCGTGGTCGTCGACCTGAAGACGGGGAAGTACCCACCCACCGACAAGTCGCTCGTCGAGAACCCCCAGCTCGGGCTCTACCAGCACGCGGTCAACCACGGCGCGGTCGACGACCTGACCGGTGCGCCCGCCTCGGCGGGCGGGGCGGAGCTGTGGCAGCTCCGCAGGGAGAAGGCCGGCAAGCTCAAGGTCCAGCAGCAGGAGCCGCAGACCGCGGACGAGGGCGGCCGGTTGCCCGTCGAGCTCCAGCTGATCCAGGCGGCCACCGCGCTGCGCGACGAGGCGTTCCCCGCCCAGCCGTCGAGCCTGTGCGATCGCTGCGAGTTCGTGCCGTTCTGCCCCGCCCACGTCTCGGGGTCGGTGCTGTCGTGAGCGGCATCCGGCTCGACACCCCGGCCGACCTGCGCGCGCTGTTGCGCGCGGACTTCGAGTTCAGCCCGCCGCAGTGGGAGGCGATCAGCGCGCCACTCGAGCCCGCCGTGGTCATCGCCGGCGCCGGGTCCGGCAAGACCTCCGTGATGGCCGCACGGGTCGTCTACCTCGTCGCCACCGGGCAGGTCGCGCCCGACCAGGTGCTCGGGTCTCACCTTCACCACCAAGGCCACCGCCGAGCTGGCCGCGCGTGTGCGCGCCTCGCTGGCTGCCGCCGGCCTCGACGGCCCGGTTGCCGGTGGCGAACCCGATGAGCTGCCGGAGCGCGTCGAGCCGGTGGTCCTCACCTACAACGCCTACGCCGCCTCGTTGCTGACCGAGCACGGGCTGCGCATCGGCCACGAGCCGGACACCCGGGTGATGGCCGACGCCTCCCGCTACCAGGTCGCGGCCCGTGCGATCGAGCGGCACACCGGCCCGGTCGAGCTGCTCAGCGAGCACCCCAAGTTCGCCATCGACTACCTGCTCGCGCTCGACGGGGAGATGAACGAGCACCTCGTCTCGGTCGACGACGTCCGCGCGTGGCAGGCCGCGACAGCGACCGCTCTTCGAGGAGGCGCTCGCCACCTCGCGGGCCAAGACCGAGATCACCAAGGTGCTCGACAAGATGAGCGAGCGCGAGGAGATCCTCGACCTCGTCGAGGGCTATCGCCGGCTCAAGGCGCAGTTCGGCCTGATGGACTTCTCCGACCAGATCGCGCTCGCGGCCGAGCTCGCCCGCCTCCAGCCCGAGGTGGGTCGCGTCGAGCGCGGCCAAGTACCGCGTGGTGCTGCTGGACGAGTACCAGGACACCTCCGTCGCCCAGGCCCAGCTGCTCAGCGCGCTCTTCTCCGGGGACACCAGCGACGAGGGACGGGGTCATCCGGTCACGGCTGTCGGCGATCCCAACCAGGCGATCTACGGCTGGCGAGGCGCCTCGGTCTCCAACATCCTCAACTTCGCCGACTTCTTCCCGCCCGGGCCGGGGGCGGACGTGGCGACGTACTCGCTCACGGTCAACCGTCGCTCCGACACCACGATCCTCGACGTCGCCAACGCCCTGGCGCAGCCGCTGTACGCCGAGTTCGAGCAGGTGGCGCCGCTCACCGCCAAGGACGACGCCGCACCGGGAAACGTGCAGGCCGTCGTGCACGAGACCTACACCGACGAGCTCGACTGGCTGGCCCAGCAGGTCCGTGCCAGCCACGGCTCGATGACCGACCCGCGCTGGAACGAGATCGGCGTGCTGACCCGCGACAACAGTCACGCCGCCGACGTCTTCGACGCGTTGACCTCTCGCGAGATCCCGGTCGAGATCGTGGGCCTCAAGGGCCTGATGCGGCTGCCCGAGGTCTCGGAGGTGGTCTCCACCCTGTCGCTGCTCCAGGACCTGACCGCCAACGCGGACCTGCTCAACCTCCTCAACGGCCCACGCTGGGCGATCGGGCCGCGCGACCTCGCGCTGCTGGGGCGACGCGCACGGACCCTCACCGGCAAGCAGCTGCGCGAGGAGGGCATCAGCGTCGCGGAGGAGCTGCAGCGCGCCGTCGAGGGCGCCGACCCGACCGAGGTCGTCTCGCTCAACGACGCGCTCGTGGACCCCGGTGACCACGACTACTCCGAGGAGGCCCGCGTGCGCTTCGGGCTGCTGGCGGAGGAGCTGCGCGTGCTCCGGGGGTACGTCGGAGAGCCGCTCCTCGACCTGGTCCGGCGCATCATCGACACCACCGGCATCGACGTCGAGCTCGCGTCGTCGGTCTCGCCGGCCGCCAGTGCGCGCCGCGACAACCTCGACCTGTTCGTCAAGGCGGTGGCCGACTTCCAGGCGATCGACGGCCAGGTGACGCTTCCGTCCCTGCTCGCGTGGCTCCAGGCGGAAGACGAGATGGGCAGCGGCCTCGACCAGGCGACGCCGTCGGAGGCCGACTCGGTGAAGCTGCTGACCGTGCACCGTGCCAAGGGTCTCGAGTGGTCCTCGGTGTTCCTGGTCGGTGTGTGCGCGGAGAAGTTCCCGGTCGACCGCGCGCGGTCCCAGTGGACCACCGTCGGCAAGGTGCTCCCCGCGCCGCTGCGTGGCGATGCCGCCGACGTTCCGCAGCTGCGCGGCTATGACAAGCCGGCGATCGTCGAGCTGACCGAGGCGGCCAAGGCTCACCAGAGGGTCGAGGAGCTCCGGCTCGGCTACGTCGCGTTCACCCGGGCCAAGCACGAGCTGTGGGTCTCGTCGTACCAGTGGAGCCCGACGCGACAGAAGCCGCTGCTGCCCTCGCCGTACCAGCTGACCGTGCGCCAGGTGCTCGAGGACCTCGGCCAGCCGGTCGACTGGCCCGCGGCGCCGGAGCCGGGAGCCACCAACCCGCTGCACGCCGAGGTGACCTCGGTGCCCTGGCCGTCGACGGTGCGCACCGCCGAGCACGAGCGCCGCATCGAGGCGGCCGCACTCGTGCGCGCTGCCATGGCCACGCCCTCCGACGCACCCGCACACCTCGACCTCGTCGAGGCGGCGACGGTCGAGCAGTGGGACGACGAGCTCGAGCGGCTGCTCACCGAGGCGAGGCACGACCGCTCCGAGGTCGTCGAGGTCCCGCTGCCGGGCAGCCTGTCGGCGACGGCCCTGGCGCGGTTGCGCGACGACCCCGACCGGTTCGCCGGCGAGCTCGCGCGACCGATGCCGCGGCAACCCTCGCCCGCCGCCCGCTTCGGCACCCGCTTCCACGCCTGGGTCGAGGCCCGGTTCGGCCAGCAGTCGCTGCTCGATCCCGACGACCTGCCCGGACGCGGCGACCTCGGCATCGACGACGAGGACGACCTGCGTGAGCTGATCGCGGTCTTCGAGTCCGGGCCGTTCGCCGAGCGCGTCCCCCATGCCGTCGAGGCGCCGTTCGCGCTGGTGCTGGCCGGTCAGGTGGTGCGCGGCCGCATCGACGCGGTGTACGCCGAGCCCGACGGCGGCTGGCTGGTCATCGACTGGAAGACCAACCAGCGGCAGACGGCCGACCCGCTCCAGCTGGCCCTCTACCGGCTGGCCTGGGCCGAGCTCCTCGACGTCCCGCTCGACCGCGTGTCCGCCGGTTTCCACTACGTGCGCAGCGGCGAGACCGTCCTCCATGCGGACCTTCCGGGCCGGTCCGAGCTGGAGTCCCTGCTCGCGGGCTAGACCGGTTGTTCAGCATTTGTCGCTTTTAGCGTGATTAGCACATGCCTGGGGGAGACTTTCGCCAGTTGTCTCGAGGGGGCCCACATGTACGGATCATCGATGTTGCTCACGGTCGGCCACGCGCTCGACCGGGCCAAGGACGAGGGCATGGTCGTCCGGGTGAACGTCGCGGGTGACTGGGTCACCGGTCGGATCATCAACAGCGACGGCCACGGCGTGGCCATCCTCGAGAGCAGCGGCGACCTCTGCGTCGTCCGGCAGGAGGTCGTCCAGGCCGTCCGGATGCCCAGCGTCGACAGCGCCCCGCACGTGCCCACCCAGACCAACGAGTTCGTCGCCCCTGCCGGCCCCAGCGCAGGCGAGCGCGCGGCGAGCTAGGACGCCGCCGCCAGCGCGATCTCGACCATCGCGCCGAAGGTCTGCTCCCGCTCCGCCGAGGTCGTCTCCTCGCCGGTGACGATGTGGTCGCTGACCGTGCAGATCGCCAGCGCCCGACGTCCGTACGACGCCGCCAGCGTGTAGAGCGCACTGGTCTCCATCTCCACCGCGAGCACGCCGTGGGAGACCATCGGCTCCATCAGCTCCGAGCGCGGGTTGTAGAACGTGTCGCCGGAGAAGATCAGGCCGACGTGACTGGTCACGTCCTCGCGCCCCTCGGCTGCCTCGGCCGCCCGGCGGAGCAGCCCGAAGTCGGCGACCGGCGCGTAGTCGAGGCCGTGGAAGCGCAGCCGGTTCATCGCGGAGTCCGTGCACGCCCCCGAGGCGATCACCACGTCGCGCAGTCCGAGCCGGTCGCTGACCGCGCCGCAGGAGCCCACCCGGACGATCTGCTGCACGTCGTAGTCCTGGAAGAGCTCGTTGACGTAGATCGACATCGAGGGCTGGCCCATCCCCGAGCCCTGCACCGAGACCGGCGTGCCCTGCCAGGTCCCGGTGAAGCCGAACATGCCGCGCACCTCGCTGTAGCAGGTGGCGTCCTCGAGGAACGTCTCGGCGATCCACTTCGCCCGCAGCGGGTCGCCGGGGAGCAGGACGGTCGGGGCGATCTGGCCGGGCTCGGCGCCGATGTGGATGCTCATGGCGCGAGCCTAGGGCGTGCCCTGCGCGGCTAGGGTCGCGAGCATGGAGTCGACCGAGGAGGACCGGGTGCTGCCCCACGTGGCCCTGTCCCGGCACGCTCACGACCGCCACGGACTGCACCGCACCGACGACCAGTGGCTGGAGGAGCGCTGGTCGGATCCCGCGACCAGGGTGCTGGTGATCGTCGGAGCGCGGGTGCGGCCGGTCGACGGTCGGCTGAGCTGGGTCTCGCCGCAGGAGGCCCCGGACGGCCTCCGGGTGCTGCTCGGCGAGCGCGACGGCGTCGAGCACTTCGCGGTGGTGGTCGATCCGGAGGACGCCCCGGGCAGCCGTGAGGAGTGGGTGGTCCTTCGTGCGCTGGTGCAGTCCCTCGCCGACGAGACCATCGATGACGGGCCGCTCGTGCTGCACGCGATCGGGCTGGCGGAGTGGCTCTGGGCGACGCGGCACTGCCCGCGGTGCGGCGGCACGCTGGAGGCGCGGCAGTCCGGCCACGTGCTGCGCTGCATGAGCTGTGGGCGCGACCAGTTCCCGAGGTCCGACCCCGCCGTGATCATGGTCGTCACCGACGGCGAGCCCGGCACGCCCGACGAGCGGGCGCTGCTCGGCCGCAGCCCGGCCTGGCCGGCCGGCCGCTACTCGACGCTCGCGGGGTTCGTCGAGCCGGGGGAGACGATGGAGGACGCCGTACGCCGTGAGGTCGAGGAGGAGACCGGTGTCCGGGTGGGCGAGGTGTCGTACTTCGGCAGCCAGCCCTGGCCGCTCCCTGCCAGCCTGATGGTGGGCTTCACGGCCCGGGCCGCGTCCACCGACATCGACGTCGACGGGTCCGAGATCGAGGACGCCCGCTGGTTCACCCGCGAGGAGATGCGCGCGCAGGCCGAGGACGGCCGCCTGCTCCTGCCGAGCGGCGTCTCGATCTCGCGCTCGCTGATCGAGACCTGGTACGGCGGGCCGCTTCCCGGCCAGTGGTAGCCGGGCTCAGCCGGGCATCATGCCGCGAGCGAAGCCAGCTTCTGCTTGACCTGGGCGACGGAGGGGTTGGTGTGCGCACTGCCGTCGGTGTACACCAGCGTGGGCACCGTCTGGTTGCCCCGGTTGGCCGCCATCACGACCTCGGCCGCCGAGGGGTCCCGCTCGATGTCGACCACGTCGTAGCTGATGCCCTCACGGTCCAGCTGGCCCTGCAGGCGGTGGCAGTAGCCGCACCACGGGGTGGTGTACATCGTGAAGGTCTCGGTGCTGGGACCGGTGCTGGGGTCGGCGGTCACGGTTGTCCTCTCTCGCGTCTACGCTCGTCCCCACCACAACAACGCCGGGACGGAGAACATTTCCGAATGCATGCGGACGATCTACTCAGTTCGCTCGACCCGGAGCAGCGTGAGGTCGCCACCGCCCTGCGTGGGCCCGTTCGGGTGCTGGCCGGCGCCGGCACCGGCAAGACCCGCGCGATCACCCACCGGATCGCCTACGGCGTGGCGGCGGGGGTCTACAACCCCACCGAGGTGCTCGCCGTCACGTTCACGACGCGGGCCGCCGGTGAGATGCGGACGCGGCTGCGAGCGATGGGTGCCGGCGCCACCCAGGCGCGCACGTTCCACTCCGCCGCGCTGCGGCAGGTGCGCTACTTCTGGCCCAAGGTCTACGGCGGGGCGCCGCCGGAGCTCACGGCGTCGAAGATCCCGGTCGTCGCCGCTGCGGCGCGGCGCAACCGGGTCGAGGTGAGCCAGGCGATGCTGCGCGACCTGGCCAGCGAGATCGAGTGGGCCAAGGTCAGCAACGTCCGCCCCGACGACTACGAGCGGCTCGCTCCGCGCCGGGGTCGTGAGGTGAGCGGTCTCGACGCGGGCACGGTGGCCCACGTCTTCGGCAGCTACGAGGAGCTCAAGCGCGACCAGGGCCGGATGGACATGGAGGACGTCCTGCTGATCGGCGCCGCCCTGCTCAGCGAGGACGACCGGGTCGCGGCCGAGGTGCGCCGCCAGTACAAGTGGTTCGTCGTCGACGAGTACCAGGACGTCAGCCCGATCCAGTCCGCGCTGCTCGACCTCTGGCTGGGCGGTCGCGACGAGCTCTGCGTGGTGGGCGACCCCGCGCAGACGATCTACTCCTTCGCGGGGGCGCAGGCCTCCTACCTCACCGAGTTCACGTCCCGGTTCTCCGGCGCGGTCAACGTCGAGCTGGTGCGCAACTACCGGTCGACCCCGCAGGTGATCGAGGCGGCGAACACGCTGCTGCGCGGATCCGCGACCACGAGCGTCCAGCTGCGGGCCCAGCGTGACGCCGGACCGGCGGTGTCCTGGCGGGAGGCGACCGACGAGGTCGACGAGGCGCAGGCAGTGGCCGCGGAGATCGCCCGCCTCCGCGACGCGGGCGTGCCGCTGCGCGAGATGGCCGTGCTGTTCCGGATCAACGCCCAGTCGGAGGCCTTCGAGGAGGCGCTCACGAGCCACGGCGTCCCCTACGTCGTGCGCGGGGCGGCGCGCTTCTTCGAGCGGCAGGAGGTGCGCCAGGCGGTGGCGTTGCTGCGCGGTGAGGCGCGGGCCGGCGAGGCGGCCACGGACGGGCTGGTCGACCGCGTGAGCGCCGTACTCTCCGGGATGGGGTGGTCGACCGAGGCTCCGACCGCACGCGGACAGGCGCGGGACCGCTGGGAGTCGCTGCAGGCGCTCGTCTCCCAGGCATCGGACCACGCGGCCGGCGAGGTCGCGCCGACGCTCGAGGGGTTCGTCGCCGAGCTCGACCGCCGGGCCCACGAGCAGCACGCGCCGGTGGCCGAGGGCGTCACGCTGGCGACGCTGCACGCCGCGAAGGGGCTCGAGTGGGACGCGGTCTT
Organism: uncultured Actinomycetota bacterium; assembly: GCA_963722835.1. Classification (GTDB taxonomy): domain Bacteria; phylum Actinomycetota; class Actinomycetes; order Propionibacteriales; family Nocardioidaceae; genus Marmoricola. The sequence goes on along the minus strand of CAVROK010000008.1, from coordinate 124,384 downwards.
CCTGTGTGGCATGCAGGAGGGGTCGATGCCGATCACCTACGCCGAGGGACCGGCCGCGGTCGAGGAGGAGCGCCGGCTGCTCTACGTCGGCATCACGCGCGCCCGCGAGCACCTCTGGCTGTCCTGGGCGCTGGCCCGCAACCCCGGCGGCCAGGCCCGGCGCAAACCATCGCGGTTCCTGGCCGGGCTGCGGCCCGAGTCGGTCACCGACCGTGCCGCGGGCTCCGCCGGCAGCAAGTCCGCCCGCCGTCGCGGCAAGAAGGCCGCGGTCTGCAAGCAGTGCCAGAAGCCCCTGGCCAGCTCGCGGGAGCGCAACCGCGGCTACTGCGGCGACTGCCCGGTGCCCTACGACGAGGACCTGTTCGAGTCGCTGCGCAGCTGGCGCAAGGAGCAGGCCGAGGCGCAGAGCGTCCCGGCGTTCGTGGTGTTCTCCGACGCCACCCTGGAGGCCCTGGCCGAGGTCAAGCCGACGGACCGGCAGGGGCTGCAGTCGATCAACGGGATCGGCGCCGCCAAGCTGGAGAAGTACGCCGAGGACTTGTTGGCGCTCATGCGCTGACGGGTGGAAAACCGCCGTTTCGCCGGGGTCCTCACGAACCGTTCTCGACTTTTTTCGAAACTCTCCAATAAATCGTTTGCGCCCCCAATGAGCGCGGGCGTACCGTGCTGCTCACCCCGACCGACAGGCCTGACCTGGCCTCGGCACGAGCGAAGGAGGTGCGACATGGAGATCACCACCACTGGTTACGCGACCGCGATGCGGCCGCGCTTCGTCGCGCCCACCCTCGGTGCCGCAGGGGAGAAGTCTGCCTTCTTCCGCGTGGTCGACCACGTCCAGGCCTCCGCCCCGATCAACGGCGACGCCGGAATGGTCACGGGTCACCGCCCCTGGAGTCCACTGATCACCTGAGTGCTCTCACTCGATCAGCAGCCCTCCAGGCCGCGGAACCCACCACCCATGGGATCCGCGGCCTTTGTGTTTCTCGAAACAAGTCCACCGACAACTTCGAACCCTGACAGGAGGTGACTGATGAGCATCAGCGTTGTCGACACACCAGCGATCGACGAGACGGAGCTGCCGTGCCGGGTCAACGACCCGGAGCTGTACTTCGCCGAGTCACCCAGCGACGTGGAGCTCGCGAAGGCGCTGTGCCAGGACTGCCCGGTCCGGGCCGAGTGCCTGGCGGGCGCCCTCGAGCGGCGCGAGCCGTGGGGCGTGTGGGGCGGTGAGCTGTTCCTCTCCGGAGTGGTGATCCCCCGCAAGCGCCCCCGCGGCCGGCCCCGCAAGGACGCCGCCGCGTGATCGCTGACCCACCCTGACCAACACATTCGTGATCGGAGAAAACGATGAGCTTCATCGAGACCGACCTGGCCCGCGAGCTGCACCGCTCCCGCCAGGTCGAGGTCGAGGAGATGCGTCACGTCCGCCGCGCTGCTGCCGTTGCACGGCTGGAGCGCCGGGCGCAGAGGTTGTCGCACAAGGCCGAGCGGGTCTCCCGCCAGGCCGAGCGCGCCGCCTCGCAGGCGCGGCTCGCCGTGGCGCGCGTCCTGTAGGGCGCGCCGTGGCAGCGACACCGGCACCGCCGGCCTCGACTGACAGGACCTGAGCCCCGGGGATCTCCCCGGGGCTCAGGCATGTCCGGCCTAAGGTGGAGCCGTGGTGACCTGCTCCTTCTGCGGCACCGTCGTCGAGTCCGACGACCCGCCGCTCACGTGGACCGTGGCCGTCGAGAATGACAAGCAGCGACTCTTCTGCGACGACTGCTCGCGCACCCACCTGCGCGCGATGGAGAGCAAGCTGGACTCGGAGTGGTGGTGAGTCGCCCGCTGACGCTGGTCAGTCGGCGAACCCGGGCAGCGAGTCGAGCAGCACCTGCCGGAACGGCACCCGCGCCTCGAGCTGGCTGAGCACGCCCACGCCGCCGGCGAACGTCCGGTGGATCAGCATGTACGCCGGCGGCAGGTTCAGCCGCATCATCGCGGTGTAGGCATCGCCTCGGGGGTCGTTGATCCGGCGGAACTGCTGCTGCATCCACGCGCGGGAGAACTGGAACTCCTCGACCCCGGCGGGCTCGAGGAACGGGCCGAGGTAGGCGCGCAGCTGCTCGGCGTCGATCTGGATCTTCTCCCGGACGAAGCCCTCGTCGCGCAGGGTCGTCACCAGCTGGTCGTAGTCCTCCATCAGCGCGATCCGGATCAGGGCTCCCAGCGACCGGGGCAGCTCCCGGTCGGGGAGGCGGGCCACGGCGCCGTAGTCGAGCACGCCCAGCCGGCCCGGCGTACCGTCGGCGGCGGGGATGGTCCGGAAGTTGCCGGGATGCGGGTCGGCGTGCAGCAGGCCGGTCCGGCGAGGGGCGTCCATCAGGAACCGCACGAAGAGCAGGCCGTAGTGGTCGCGCTCCTCCTGGGTGCCCTCCCGGATGACCTGGGCCAGGGAGCCGGTGCTCTCCAGCCACTCGGTGACCAGCACGGTGCCGGACTCCTGCACCACGTCGGGCACCACGATGTCGCGGTCGGCGCGGAACTCCTCGGCGAACGCGCGCTGGGCCTCGGCCTCGAGCTGGTAGTCGAGCTCCTCGACGGCCCGTGCCTGCACCTCGGCGACCAGGGCACGGATGTCGAGACCCGGGACCAGCGGTCCGAGACTGCGGGCCACGCGGCTGAGCTGGCGCAGGTCGGAGGTCATGGCCTCGGCCGAGCCGGGGTACTGCACCTTGACGGCGACCTCGCGCCCGTCGGCCCAGCGCCCGCGGTGCACCTGCCCGATCGAGGCGGCTGCGGCGGGCTCGGCGTCGAACCAGACCAGGTCGTCCTTCCAGTCCGGCCCCAGCTCGCGGGTGAGGATCTCGCGCACCGTCATGGTGGGCATCGGCGGCGCGGAGTCCTGGAGCCGGGTCAGGTGCTCGCGGTACGGCGCCGCGATCTCGTCGGGCAGGGCCGCCTCGAAGATCGACATCGCCTGGCCGAACTTCATCGCCCCGCCCTTGAGGTCTCCCAGCGTGCGGAAGAGCTGCTCGGCCGTGCGCTGCTGCACCTCGCTCAGCACGGACTCCGCCGAGGCACCCCCGATGCGCTTGCCCAGGCCCAGCGCGGTGCGGCCGGCGTACCCCAGAGGCAGCGCGGCGAGCTTCGCGGTGCGCGCCACGGCCTTGCGGGGAAGTTCACTCACGCCTCCATGGTGCCCGACCAGGGGGCATGAGCGGTCCAGGTACACCCACAGTCGGGGTTCCTGGGCCAGACCTGTTCCCGCGGAGGGCCCGGATCCGCGTCGAAAGTGAGGGTCCGTGACCACGCGGACGGCCGCCGTCCCTCGAGGTGGGCGACCACGTCGCGGACCGCCCAGGCGGCTGCCAGCGCGGGGAGCACCAGGTCCGCGACGTCGGGCACGCCGTCGGGACGCGCCCGCGAGGTGGCGCGCACGTAGCGCTGCGTGACCGCGACGTGGTCGGGGTCGCCCACCCCCACGTGGGTGTCGACGCAGCGCAGGCACGCGGTGCGCCCGGGCACCACGAAGGGCCCGACCACCGCGGTCCCGTCGACGAGCCGCAGCACGAGGTGCGGGGTTCCCGCCCGGACCAGCCCGTCGAGCCGGTCACGGTCGAGCTCGCCCTGGACGGCGACCAGAGCGGCCTCGGCCGCCTGGCCCGGTGCGACGACCCTGACGCCCAGCCCGGTGAGCAGGTCCCGCTCGGTGGCGACGCTCCCGTGCAGCGCGACGCGGGCGTGTCGACGGCGCGCGCGGTCGGCGTCCTCGGCGGTGTCGGTCAGGCAGCCGTGCCGGTGCAGGGTCTCGAGCACCATCTCGGCGGTCGGCGCAGGCTCGAGGGAGCGGTTGTCCAGCAGCGTCGCGAGGGTCTCCTCGACCGCCGTCGTGCGGGGGAGCAGCGCGCGCCGGCCCTCGTGCAGCCCCACCTGCACGTGCTCGCGCCCCCGGCGTACGACGCGCAGCCCTGCGGCGAGACGGGGTCGGCCCGAGAACTCCATGCCGCGGACGCTAGGCCGGACCGGCTGATCGGGCGAAACGGCCGTCCACAGGGGTCCGTGGGCCGGGAAAGACGACGGCGGGACCCTTCCCGAGGAAGGATCCCGCCGTGAATCGTCGGCTGCGGTGTCAGGCCTTGCCGAGGATGCGGTTCAGGTTGGTGCCGCAGACAGGGCAGACGGCCTTCGCCATCCGGGTGCCCTTGTCGTTGACCCTGACCTCGCCGCTTGCCTCGCGCTTCTCCTTGCACTTCACGCAGTAGAACTCGCCGCTCCAGGTCTCCGCCATGACGGCCTCCTCATCATCTGGTCGTCTCGGCGGGAGAGGGTCGGGGAAACCCGCCGAAGGTTCGCTGTGAACCTCAATCGACCCTAGACCACATCCACGCTCAATCCACGCAGGGAGGGCGCTCACGGCAGGCGTGTGTCGCAGCGGTAATCTCCCGCGCATGTCGCCCGAACCAGGCCCCGCACACCTCCGCGTCGAGCGCCCCTCGGACGGCGTCGCCCGCCTGGTCCTCGACAACCCCGAGCAGCGCAACGCGATGTCCGACCAGATGACGGCCTCGTGGGTGCGCGCCGTCGACGAGCTGGCGGCCGATCGCAGCGTCCGCGTCGTCGTGGTCACGGGGGAGGGATCTGCCTTCTGCTCGGGCGGCAACACCGGCTGGATCGCCAGCGAGCCGGAGGCCGAGGTCGACTACCTGCGCACCCGGATGATCGCGTTCTACCGGGCCTGGCTCTCGATCCGGAAGCTCGAGGTCCCGACCATCGCGGCGGTCAACGGGCCGGCGATCGGGGCGGGGCTCTGCCTCGCGCTCGCCTGCGACATCCGGTACGCCGCGCAGGGGGCCAGGCTCGGCGCCCCCTTCGTCAAGCTCGGGATGAACCCGGGGATGGCCGCCACCTACCTGCTCCCCGACGTGGTCGGAGAGGCCAACGCCCGCGAGCTGCTCCTCACGGGTCGCACCGTGGAGGCCGAGGAGGCTCGCCAGCTCGGCCTGGTGTCCCGGGTCTTCCCGGCGGACTCCTTCGCCGCCGAGGTGGACGACATCGCTGCCGGCATCGCCGCGACGGCCCCCATCCCGAGCCGCTACACCACGCTCGCCCTGCGCGACGGCGGCCACCAGGACCTCGAGTCGTGCGTGCAGTGGGAGGCGCTCGCGCAGCCGATCACGCTGGCGACGGCCGACCTCCAGGAGGGCATCCGCGCCGCCCGGGAGAAGCGCCCCCCGGAGTTCCGCGGCGTCTGAGGCCAACGGCCCGGCTAGACCGGCGGCTGCGACTCGATGATGCGCTCGAGCCGGGGGATCAGGCCCTTCACGAGGTCGGACTTCTCGAGGTAACCGTGGGCGCCCGCGCTGAGGGCCCCTTGGCTGGCCGTCGAGGTCGGGTAGCCGGACAGCATCACCACGACGGCGTCGGGGGCTGCTTCGCGGATGTGGGGGAGGGCCTGCATGCCGTCCATGACCGGCATCGCGATGTCGAGCAGCACCAGGTCGGGCTGGCTGCTCCGGGCCTCCTCGATCGCCTCCTCGCCCTCGGCAGCCGTCGCCACGACGCGCCACCCGGCCGGGTGGCGCTCGATGACCATGCTGAGCAGGTCGCGCAGGTCCTCGGAGTCGTCGACGATGAGCACGCTGAGGCTGTCGGTCATGTGCTCTCCCGCCGCCTCGCGGGTGTGCGCCGCACGGCCATGCCCGGCTCGAGCTGCTGGCCTCCGGCGAGCTGGCCGATCCAGTCCCGCGCGTGGCTCGACGTGCTGGCGACCAGGCTGCGGGCGTAGTCGACCTGTCCGAGGTCGAGGGCCATCTCGGCCGCCACCAGGCCCTGGACGATGGTGTCGTTGACCTCAGCCGCCATCCGCTGCCGCTCGAGCAGGGTGACCTCCTCGGCCAGCTGGCGCTCGAAGAGCTTCTGCACGGTGAGGTCGGTGAGGACCAGGCAGTGCACGAGCACACCGTCCAGGTCGATGTCGGTCGCCGAGACGTGGAACGGCACCCTCCGACCGTCGGACCCGGCCACCTGCAGCTCCGCACGCCGCGTCGACGTGGAGCCCTCACCCAGCAGGGTGACCAGCGCCGACTGCTGGTCCTCGGCGACGTAGTCGGCCAGGTCGCGGCCGATCATGCTGTCGCGCTCGACCCCCAGGAAGCTGGCCAGCTGGGGGTTGGCGAACAGGATGACGCCACTCGCCGAGACCGTGGCGGCCCCCTCGCCCATCTCCTCGACGATGACTCGGTAGGGCCGATCGGCGCTGGTCAGGGTGTAGACCTGCTCGGCCTCCGGCTCGCCGATCACGACGGCGTCGACCCCGCCACCACTGATGGCGGTCAGCGCCTCCTGGAGATAGGTGATCTGACCTCGCAGGTCGGTCAGCTCCCGGGCCGCGTGGTCGTCGAAGTCGTCGTCTGCGCTCAAGGCCGCCGTCCTCCCTCCGTGAGCGGGGTCTCAGAGTGAGGTTCTGCCAGGCCGAGATCGAGTCCGGCTCGAACCCGGGCAAGGTCCGTGAGGTTGCCGACCAGGTGGCGCAGCGGCTCCGGTGAGTGCTTGACGAGCGTCGGCAGCGCGAGGATGTGGTCCCGCTTGACCATGGCGGGGTGGTCGGCTGCGTTCACCACGGTCAGGTCGACGTCACCGGCCAGGTCCTCGTCGCAGATGTGGCGTACGGCCACGATGGCCTCGGAGGAGCGCGGCGAGGCGCCGCTGACGTAGAGCGTCAGCGCCCACCGCGGACCCCCGAGATCCGCGGTCACTGCTCGACGCCGCCCAGCGGACGCACCTGGAGCCCCACGAGCACGCGGTCGGTGTCGGAGAGGTCTCCGATGATCTTGCGGATGGGCTCGGGCAGCTTGCGGACCAGCGTGGGTACGGCGACGATCTCGTCGCCCCGGGCCAGGGCCGGGTTGACCAGCAGGTCGATCACCTCCACCCGGTAGCGACCCGCGAGGTGCTCGTCGCACACCTTGCGCAGGTTCTCCAGGGCACGGACGGAGCGAGGTGACTGACCCGCCACGTAGAGGCGCAGGTCATACATCGGGAGACCGTCCGCGGCGTTCCCCTCGTCGTTGATCGCGTCGGAGAACTCCTCTGACTCAGTCGTCATCGGAGCCTCCTCCGCGCTCTGTCTGGTCTCCCGAGCGCTCGCGACCCTGCAGGGCGCGAACGGCGGCGCCGGAGGCGCGGCCCGCGTCCGCAGAGGCTTCGAACCTCTCGAACTCGGCGGTGTCCGCGGTGAGCTGTGCCTGGAGGGCTGCGATCTCCGCGCGGATCGCGGCCGACCGCCGGTCCAGCTCCTGGCGTCGTCGCTCGGTCTCGTCGGCCCGCGCTGCCTGGGCGAGGCGCTCCTGGCCGATCTGCTCGACCCGCTCGGACCCGGTGAGCACGCCGTTGGGGCCGACATAGACGTCCAGCAGCTCGGCTCCCTCGTCGTAGAGGACGAACTCGCGCACCTGGTTGGAGTGTGCGGAGCCACGGCTCTTGATCACGAACAGCAGGCGGTTGCGCTCGCCGTTCTTCTCGTCGTTGCGGAGCAGGAGCCAGGTGTCGACCAGCGACGAGACGTCGACCTCGCTGGACTCCTCGGCGACCCCGTGGGTCAGTGCGGTCATGACGCCGGTGATGCCGCGCCGCTTGAGCAGGTCGAGGTCGCGCGAGATCGCCGACGTGGTGGCGCTCTGGGCACCGCCGAGGGTGAGGCTGGCGACGGCGTCCAGCACCACCAGCTCCGGTTCGTGCTCCTCGATCAGCTGGTGCAGCATCGCGAGGTGCTCCTCGAACCCGAACGCCGTCGGTCTCACCGCCCGCACCTGCAGAAGCCCCGCGTCGATCCAGCGGCGCAGGTCGAGGCCGATCGAACCCATGTTGCGAGTCAGCTGTTCGGGCGACTCCTCGAAGGAGAAGAACAGGGCCTTCTCTCCGCGCTCGCACGAGGCGTTCGCCATGAGGGCCCCGATGCTGGTCTTGCCCGTGCCTGCGGTGCCGCTGATCATCACCGACGACCCGCGGTAGATGCCACCGGACAGCATCTCGTCGAGACGCGAGATGCCCGTGGAGACCCGCTCGGTCGACGCTTCATAGGTCAGGCCCACGGACGTGATCGGCACCACCACGAGCCCACGCTCGGTGATCAGGAAGGGGAACTCGTTCGTCCCGTGGAGGGAACCGCGGTACTTGACGACGCGCAGGCGCCGGGTCGAGATCTCGTCGTCGACGCGGTGGTCCAGGGTGACCACACAGTCCGAGACGTACTCCTCGATGCCGAAGCGGGTCAGGTCTCCCTCCCTGCCACGCTCGCCGCTGATCACGACGGTCAGGTCGCGCTCCTTGAGCCACCGGAACAGCCTGCCGAGCTCGCCTCGGATGATGGCCTCGTTGGGCAGCGCGCTGAACAACAGCTCGATGGTGTCGAGGAAGACTCGCTTGGCCCCGACGGACTCGACGGCCATCGCGAGCCGGATGAACAGGCCCTCGAGGTCGAAGGAGCCGGTCTCGATGATCTCGGCGGGGTCCAGCCGGAAGGCGTCGATCGCCAGCAGCCCGTCCCGCTCGAGCTGGTCGAGGTCGAAGCCGAGCGACGCGACGTTGGCGGCCAGGTCGGACTGGGACTCCTCGAAGGCCAGGAGGACCCCCGGCTCACCGAAGTCTCGCGCGCCCCTCACCAGGAACTCGACGCCGAACAGCGTCTTGCCGGAACCAGCCGCCCCCGTCACCAGGGTCGGCCGTCCACGCGGCAGGCCACCGTTGGTGACCTCGTCGAAACCGGTGATCCCGGTAGGCGCCTTGTCCACGCCAGCCTTGCACGGCGTCGTCGGCAGTCCCGAGCGCGCTGCTCATGTCCCCTCCCATGCCATTGCGCGCAGTCTCCCCCGTCGAGGCGGATTTGGGGAGGGTTTCGAGCCCATCAGCACGCTGCCGGTGCAGGCGGGGACCCGCCGCGCATCCGGACAAAGGCGACCGAAGGCAGCAGAAAGACCCCCGGTGAGACTCCTGCGCTTGCCTTCCCCTTGCGAACGCAGAAGCGGCTCACCGAGGGCCTCTTCTGGGCGGCCACGCTAGTCAGACGACGCACGCGGGTCAATGCCGGGCCCCGGCGAGGATCAGACCGGGCGGCGATCCCGGGTCCGGGCCGGTGGACACGAGTTACCCACTGGCTGTGGATAACCCTGTGGACAGAGTGTGGAGGACCGGCCCTGTGCTGTGGATCACATCCCGGCTCCGCCCGCCCGCCACAATGGAGGCGTGAACTCCTCCAGCCTGGACGATTCGGACGCCTTCACGGGCGGTCCGGTGGCGGCGTTGCGCCGGATCGGCTTCCTGCTCGAGCGCAGCCGGGCCGAGACCTACAAGGTGAAGGCGTTCCGCGCCGCGGCCGCGACCGTGCTGCCGCTCGGTGACGAGGTCGCCGTGCGGGTCCGCGAAGGCACCCTGCGCGACCTGCCGGGCATCGGTGCCTCGACCGCGGAGGTGATCGAGGCGGCGGTGGAGGGCCGGATGCCGGCCCGGCTGGCCAAGCTCGAGCGCGAGGTCGGCGGCCCCCTGGTCCAGGGCGGCGAGGAGGTGCGGGCCCGGCTGCGGGGCGACCTGCACTCCCACAGCGACTGGTCCGACGGCGGCTCGCCGATCGAGGAGATGGCGTTCACCGCGATCGAGCTCGGGCACGACTACCTGGTGCTCACCGACCACTCCCCGCGGCTGAAGGTGGCCAACGGCCTGTCGGTGGCGCGGCTGCAGCGCCAGCTCGGCGTGGTCGAGGCGGTCAACGAGCACCTCGGCGGTGGCGACGGGAGCTTCCGCCTGCTCAAGGGAATCGAGGTGGACATCCTCGACGACGGCTCGCTCGACCAGACCGACGAGATGCTCCAGCGGCTCGACGTACGCGTCGCGTCGGTGCACTCCAAGCTGGCGATGGACAAGGACGCGATGACGCGGCGGATGGTCGCGGCGGTGCACAACCCGTTCACCAACGTGCTCGGGCACTGCACGGGTCGGCTGGTGACCGGCAACCGCGGCGTCCGGAAGCAGTCGGAGTTCGACGCCGAGAAGGTGTTCGGCGCCTGCGCGGAGACGGGTACGGCGGTCGAGATCAACTCGCGGCCCGAGCGCCGCGACCCGCCGACCAAGCTGCTCCAGCAGGCGATCGACATGGACTGCCTGTTCTCGATCGACAGCGACGCGCACGCGCCGGGCCAGCTCGACTTCCAGGTCTACGGCTGCGCGCGCGCCGAGGAGCTGGGTCTCGACCCGGACCGCATCGTCAACACCTGGCCGACCGAGCGGCTCCTGGAGTGGGCCAACCCCTGACCCTCGACGTCACAGGTGCAGCCAGGTCAGGACGGCGCGCACCCGGCGGTGGTCGTCCTCGCCGACCGGCAGGTCGAGCTTGGCGAAGATGTTGTTGATGTGCTTGGCGACGGCCTTCTCGGTGACCACCAGGGCCGCTGCGATCGAGGCGTTCGAGCGGCCCTGGGCCATCAGGGCCAGCACCTCGCGCTCGCGCTCGGTGAGCCGGTCGATCGGCTCCGCGCGGGTGCGTGCCATCACCGTCGCGACGACCTCGGGGTCGAGCACGGTGCCGCCGGCCGCGACGCGGCGTACGCCCTCGACGAACTCGGCCACGTCGGAGACCCGGTCCTTGAGGAGGTAGCCCACCGCACCCTCGCCGCTGGCGAGCAGCTCGCGGGCGTAGAGCTGCTCGACGTACTGCGACAGGACCATCACCGGGAACCCGGGCCGCGCCGCACGGGCGGTGATCGCGGCCGTGAGGCCCTCGTCGGTCTGCGTCGGCGGCAGGCGTACGTCGAGCACGGCCACGTCGGCGTCCGGGTCGAGCAGGGCGGTCGCGAGGTCGGGGGCGTTGTCCACGGCGTGCAGGATCGAGAAGCCGTTGCCCTCGAGCAGCTGGATCAGGCCGGCCCGGAGGAGGGCGTGGTCTTCGGCGAGGACAACACGCACGGGACCTCCAGGGTGACGACCGTCGGGCCGCCGACCGGGCTCGACAGCCTCATCGTGCCGTCGAACGCCGCCAGCCGCCGCATCACCCCCAGCATGCCGGTCCCCGCCGACGGGTCGGCGCCGCCTCGCCCGTCGTCGCCGACGCGCGCCACGAGCAGGTCGCCCTCGTGCGCCAGCTCGATCCACGCGTGCTGGGCCCCGGAGTGCTTCACCACGTTGGCCAGGCACTCGGCGACGGCGAAGTAGGCCGCCGACTCGACCGGCTCCGGCGGCCGGCCGGGCAGGCTGCCGCGCACCTCGACCGGGATGGACATGTCCAGGGCCAGCGCACTGACCGCCCCGACCAGGCCCCGGTCGGCCAGCACCGGTGGGTGGATGCCGCGCACCACCGAGCGCAGGTCGCCGATCGCGGCCGAGGTGGTCTCGCGTGCCTCGCTCACCAGCCGCCGCGCCTTCTCCGGGTCCGAGGAGAGCAGCGAGTCGGCCATCCCGAGACTCATCGAGAGCGCGACGAGCCGGGCCTGCGCGCCGTCGTGCAGGTCACGCTCGAGACGGCGCAGCTCGGCGGCCGAGTGGTCGAGGCTCTCCGCGCGCGTCTCGGTGAGCACCTGCACCCGCTGCTCGAGGACCTCGGTGTGCCCGTAGCTCAGCAGCCAGCGGTCCATCGCCGAGCGGGCTCGCATGATCGGCTCGATCGCGAACCACCACAGCACACCGGTGACGACGAGCACGAGCAGGAGCACCGCGGTGAGGGCGAGCGCGAACCCGACGGTGCAGGCCGCGACCACCCAGGCCATGTCGCGCCAGGTCATCGGATCGGCGGCCCACCCGGCGAGGCGGTGGATGATCCCTCCGTCGCGGCTCGGACGGTACTGCGGCGGGATCGGCGTGCCGAGGACGCGGCCGGCCATCGAGCGGTGACGGTCGGCGATCCACCGCGTGGCGGGGATGGTCAGCAGCAGCACGGGGACACCGACCGCGATGACGGTCAGCGCGCCGAAGACGGCGTTCAGGACGAACAGCACGAGCGCGGGTACGGCGAGCGCGAGCTGCGCCGCGGCGTACGCCGTCATGCGCAGCCGGCCGGGTCGGCCCGGTGGGGGAACAGCCGCACTCATGGGGCCATCCTCGCCGATCGCGAGGTCTCGCGCGGTGGTGCAGGCACCACCCTGGTTCGGGTCCGGGCACCACTGACCCGGCCCCCTGATCCGCGAAGCATGGATGACGTCCCTTCACGCCCCTCAGGAGACGTCATGACAACGACCGACCGCCGCAACGCACTCACCGTCATCCCCCTCAAGGCAGCGCGCTGGAGCGCGACCCATCCCTGGCGCGCGATGCTCGCCTGGCTCGTGTTCGTGCTCGTCGCGGTCGGGCTCGCCGTCGCGGTGCCGACCACGGAGACCTCCGACGCCGACTACCGCTTGGGGGAGTCGGGCCGGGCCGACGCCCTCGTCGACGCAGCCGGCCTGGACTCGCCCGACAGCGAGAACGTGCTGATCACCCCGCGCGGTGACGCCCAGCTGGACTCCGTCGACGCGACGTCCGCTGCCCAGGAGCTGCGTCGAGCCATGCGTGAGGTCGACGGCGTGGACCTCGTGTCGGAGGCGCAGCCGAACCCCGACCGCTCGGCCCTGCTGATCGCCGTCCAGCTCGCTCAGGACAGGGAGGACGCGGTCGACCTCCAGAAGGTCACCGAGCGGGTCCAGGCCGAGCACCCGGACCTCCAGATCCGTCAGGCCGGCGACCTGTCGATCGACGCCAGCATCGACGAACGGGTGGGCGACGACCTCGCCGCCGCGGAAGGCATCAGCCTCCCGGTGACGCTGATCCTGATGCTGCTCGCGTTCGGCGCGCTGATCGCCGCCGGCATCCCGGTGCTGCTCGCCGCGACCAGCGTGGCCGCCACCATCGGCATCACCGCGCCCCTGTCGCACCTGGTGCACGCCGAGGCGACGGTGAGCAGCATGATCGTGCTGATCGGCATGGCGGTCGGCGTCGACTACTCGCTGTTCTACCTCAAGCGGGAGCGCGAGGAACGGGCCGCCGGACGCAGCACCCTCGACGCCGTCGAGATCGCCGCGGAGACCTCCGGCCACTCGATCCTGGTGTCCGGCGGGGCCGTCATCGCCTCGATGGCCGGCCTGTTCGTGATCGGGGACGCGACCTTCAACTCGCTGGCCACCGGCGCCATCCTGGTCGTCGCGATCGCCGTGCTCGGCTCGATCACGGTCCTGCCCGCGCTGCTGGTCAAGCTCGGCCGCTGGGTCGACCGGCCGCGGGTGCCGCTGCTGTGGCGGCTCAACCGTCGGATCGGCCGTGGTGGGATCAGCAGCCGGATCCTCGCGCCGGTGCTGCGCCACCCCGTCGTCGCCCTCGCCCTCTCCGGTGTCGTCGTGCTCCTGCTCGCCGTGCCGGCGCTCGGGATGCGGATCCACTCCGGCAACCTCGAGACGCTGCCCGCGTCGATCCCGGAGGTGCAGACCTTCCAGCGGATCACCGAGGAGTTCCCGGCGGAGGGCACCACCGCGACCGTCGTGGTCAAGGCGTCCGCCTCGGAGGCCGCCGCGGTCCGTGAGGCCCTGACGGACCTGGACCGGGAAGCCACGCGCACGGCCGACTTCGTGGGGACCGGCCAGGACCCGGTGCGGGTCTCGGCAGACGGCACCACGTCGGTGCTCCAGCTGGCGATGCCGTACGACGAGTCGAACCCGAAGGTGGACCGGGCGATCGAGAACGTGCGCTCCGACCTGGCGCCTGCGGCACTGGGTGACCTCGACGTGGAGCACGCCGTGGGTGGCGGGGCCGCGGAGTCCCTGGACTACGTGAACCGCCAGCACGAGCGGCTGCCGATCGTCATCGGGGTGGTCCTCCTGCTGACCCTGCTGATGATGGGCCTCGCCTTCCGGAGCGTGCCGATCGCCCTGGTCTCGACGGCACTGAACCTCGCCTCGGTCGGCGTCGCGTTCGGGATCCTCACCCTGGTGTTCCAGCACGGCTGGGGTGCGGGTGCGCTCGACTTCACGAGCCCGGGCTTCGTGATCGACTGGATCCCGCTGTTCGTGATGGTGGTGCTGGTCGGCCTGTCGATGGACTACCACGTGTTCGTGATCAGCCGGATCCGCGAGCTCGTCCAGCAGGGCCTGCCCACCCGGCTCGCGGTCGCCCGCGGCATCCGTGACACGGCCGGGGTGGTCACCAGCGCGGCGGCGGTGATGGTCTCCGTGTTCGCCATCTTCGCCACGCTCTCGATGATGGAGATGAAGATGATGGGGGTCGGCCTCTCGGCCGCGATCCTCATCGACGCGACCCTGATCCGTCTGGTGATGCTGCCCGCGATCCTGGTGCTGCTCGGCGACCGGGCGTGGTGGCCGGGTGGACCGGGCCGGTCCTCGGGTGCTCGCGTCGAGGAGAGCGAGCCGGCGTACGCCCTCGTCGGGCGCTGACCCGAGGCCCGTCCCCGCGGGACGTCGAAACGACTTCGTTCGACGTCCCGCGGGGTGTCGGTCCGGCGGGCTATTTTCATCCCATGCAGTCAGACGGCGGCCCGACCCGGGCCGGGGCCACGCGCCCCGAGGTGGAGGTCCGCCGTTCCCGGCGCCGCACCCAGACCGTCTCGGCCTACCGCCGTGACGGCAAGGTCATCGTGATGATCCCCGACCGGTTCAGCCGCGCCGAGGAGGCCGAGTGGGTGACCACGATGCTCCAGCGCCTCGACAAGTCCGAGCAGCGTCGCCGGCGCACCGACGACCAGCTGATGCGACGCGCGCGCGAGCTGTGCCGCGAGTACCTCCACGACAAGGTCGCGCCGACGTCCGTGCGCTGGGTCGACAACATGACCACCCGGTGGGCGTCGTGCACCACCTCGACCGGTGAGATCCGGCTCTCCGACCGGCTGCAGACGCTGCCGGCGTGGGTGGTCGACTACGTGCTGCTCCACGAGCTGGCCCACCTGATCGAGCCCGGCCACAGCAAGCGGTTCTGGCACTGGGTCGACCGCTACCCGCGCTCCGAGCGCGCCCAGGGCTACCTCGAGGGGGTCGCGCACGCGATCGCCATGGACCTCGCGCCCTGCGACCCGAGTCGTGGACGCCTGACCGGGACTCGCCCTCCGGCGCGCTGCCGGCGACACCCCGGGGCTCGCACCCACCCGCTCCGTACGCCCTTCCCCTCGTCGCAGGCTCCTCGGGGAGGTCGTCCTCCACGGAGGCCAGTCCCATCCACGCTCGCCCCGACGGCCGCCGGCATCGCGCCTGCGGGCGAGTTGCGGGCGACCTCAGCCGGCAGACGTGCGCAGCACGGCCAGCTCGATCAGCTCGAGCATGTCCGGCTCGTCGGTGGGCAGGTCGTCGACGGGCCACCAGCGGACGTCGAGGGACTCCTCGCTGACGACGGGGTCGACCTCGTCACCGGTGGTCGCCAGGAAGCGCACGTCGAGGTGGCGGACGGTTCCGCGCGGGTCGCAGAACTCGACGGGGTGCCGGGACAGGTGCAGGGGGTCGGGGTCCAGCCGCAGGCCGTCGAGGCCGGACTCCTCGGTCGCCTCCCGCAGCGCCGCGGCCGCCAGGGTGGCGTCGTCCTCGAGGTGACCGCCGAAGTGGAACCAGCGCCCGGCCTTGCGGTGCAGGTTGAGCAGCACGTGCCGTCGGTCGTGGCTGAGCACGAGGGCTCCGGCGGTGAGGTGGTCGGGGAAGCAGGACCGCCACAGGCCGTCGGGGTGGGCCCGCAGGTGGGTGACGTACGACGCCCGCAGGAGCTCCTGCTCGTCGGACGGCGCCTGCCAGTGGGTGAGTACGTCGACCGCGTCGGCGTACAGGGTCACTCGCGCGACTCGCCCTCGTCCTTGCTGTCGCCCTCGGAGTCGAGGAGCTGGCCGATCGCCTTGTCGAAGTCCTCGTCGCTGAGCTCGGCGACCTCGGGCAGGTCCTCGCGGAAGCCCAGCGGGTCGTCGAGGTCGGCGGCGGTCGGCAGCAGGTCGGGGTGGGCCCAGACGGCGTCGCGGGCCTCCTTGCCCTGCCGGGACCGCAGCGAGCCCCAGAGCGCCGACGCGTCGCGCAGCCGGCGGGGGCGCAGCTCGAGGCCGACGAGGGCGGCGAAGGTCTCCTCGCCGGGACCGCCGGCAGCGCGGCGCCGACGGATCGCCTCCTGCATCTTGGTCGCGGCCGGCATCCGCTCGGCGGTCGCCTGGCCGACGACCTCGTCGACCCAGCCCTCGACGAGGGCGAGCGTCGTCTCGAGCCGGACCAGCGCGGACTTCTGCTCGGGCGTCTGCTGGGGCTCGAACAGGCCGCCCTGCAAGGCCTCCTGCATCGCCTCCATGTTGGTCGGGTCGAGCTGGCCCATGGCCTGCTCGATGCCGGAGATGTCGATCGTGACGCCGCGACCGAAGTCCTCGACGGAGGAGATCAGGTGCTGGCGCAGCCACGGGACGTGGGCGAACAGCCGCTGGTGCGCGGCCTCGCGCAGGGACAGGTAGAGCAGCACGTCGTCCTCGCTCACGTCGAGGCCGTCGGCGAACTCGGTGATGTTGTGCGGGACCAGCGCGGCCTTGCCCTCGGGACCGAGGGGGAGGCCGATGTCGCTCGCGGTGAGGACCTCGCCGGCCAGGCCGCCGAGGGCAGCGCCGACCTGGCTGCCGAACATCGCGCCGCCGGCCTTGCCGAGCATCCCGATCAGGGGGCCGGCCATCGCCTTGGCCTCCTCGGGCATCGCCTTGCCCATGGCGCCGACGACGTGCTCGGCGACCGGCTCGACCAGGACGCGCCACACCTCGGTGGTCTGCTCGATCCACTCCGCGCGGCTCCAGGCGGCGCTGGACTTCACCCCGGAGGGGAGCACCGTGGCGTCGTCGAGCCAGTGGTCGGCGAGACGGATGGCGTCCGCGACCCGGGTCTGGTCGTTGCGGTCGGGGCTCGGGTCGGGCTCCTGGGCGGCGGTCTTCCGGGCGATGTCGGTGGCGAGGGTCCAGTTCACCGGTCCGTCGTACGGCGCCATCATCGCCTGCATCTGGCCCATCAGCGCCGAGAGGTCGGGCATCCCCTGACCGCCCTGACCGCCCTGGCCGGGACCGCCGGCACCCCCGAGCGCGTTGAAGATCTGCTCGAAGGGCGTGCCCTTGAACGGGTTGTCGTCGGGTCCGCCGGGGTTGCTGCTCATGACTCCAAATTAGCCTCCGTCGCCCAACGCTCCCCGGGCCGGTGGGTACGGCCGGTCTCCTGCTCGTCGTACGCTCGCCGCGTGAGCTCGACCCGACCGCCCGACACCCGCCCCGTCGTACGCCTGCTGGAGCTGCGGGAGACCGCCCTGGACCCGCTCGAGGTCCTCGCCGCGGTCGAGGACCCGGCGGCCGGTGGCGTCAACCTGTTCGTCGGCGCCGTGCGCGACCACGACGGAGGCACGGACGTCGACCACCTCGACTACTCCGCGCACCCGACCGCGCTGGAGAAGATGCGCGAGGTCGCCGAGGGCGTCGCCACCGAGTTCGAGGTCATCGCCCTGGCCGCCGTGCACCGCACCGGCCGCCTCGCCATCGGCGACGCCGCCGTCCTGGTCGCGGCCTCGGCCGCCCACCGGGGCCAGGCGTACGACGCCTCGCGTGCCCTGATCGACCGGCTCAAGGCCACCGTCCCGATCTGGAAGCACCAGATCTTCGCGGACGGGACCGAGGAGTGGGTGGGGACTCCGTAGGGGCTGTCGGTTTCCCCGGGCGCCCGGGGAAACCTGCACCGGATGGGTGTTGCAACACCCATCAGGTGACTGGACTCGCCTTCCAGGTCGGCCCGATTTGCGCACAGGCCGCGCGAAGCGGTGGCCTTTCCACAAGGGGACGATCTGTGTCGTGCCGTTGCGATGTCGCGAGCAGACGATGACGGCGTGTACGACGAACTGCGCGCCATCTGCGACGAGCATGGGATCTTCCTGCGCCACGAAGCGCTCGCCATCGGCCACACCGACCGCACTCTTGCCCGCGCCGTCCGGGCCAAGGTCATCTGCCGGATCCGGCACGGGAGCTACGTCCATCGATCGACGTGGGATGCCCTGACTCAGGAGCAGAAGCACGTCCTCCGGGCACGAGCGGTTCTGCGGACGGCCAGGACGTCGCTAGTGCTATCGCACACCACAGCCGTGATCCTGCATGGCGCTCCCGCCTGGGACCTGCCTCTCGGCGATGTCCACGTCACTCGGAGAGACGGGCGCAGCGGGCGAAGGGAGGCCGGCGTCGTGCAGCACCGGGGTCGGCCTGGTCCTCGAGCGACTCCACGAAGATCGAGGACCTGTGCGTGACCTCGGCGACGCGGACTGCTCTGGACCTGACCACCCTCGTTCGACGTCGAGCACTGCCTGCCGGTGTTCGACCACCTGCTGCACCGCGAGGCGACGTCGAAGGAGGAGCTTCACCGGGGCGCAGAGACGATGAAGCACTGGGCGGACACTCTGACCATGGACCTGGTCATCCGCCTCGCCGATGGGCGGCGCGAATCCGTCGGGGAGTCGCGGACTGGCTACATGCTCTGGCGGCACTCGCTTCCGGCGCCGCAGACCGAACTACGAGGTCTTCGACTCGGCGGGTCGGCTGATCGCCCGAGTCGACTTCGCCTGGCCCGAGTTCGGGGTCTTCCTCGAGTTCGATGGCAAGGAGAAGTACCTGAAGTACCTCAGGGAAGGCGAGAGCGTCGTGGACGCCGTACGTCGGGAGAAGAAGCGTGAAGAGCAGATTTGCCGAGCCACCGGCTGGCGCTGCATTCGGATCACCTGGGCCGACCTGTACACGCCCGAGAAGACCTGCGCGCACATCGCCTCGGTCCTCCGGCGGCGGCCCCGTCTACGCGTAGGGCGCAAATCCGGTCGGGGTGGAGGGCCGAAACCATCACCGGAAGGGTGAAGGAACACGCCGCTCAGGTGATGGTTTCCCCGGCCGCCCGGGGAAACCTGCACCCCAACCGACGCCCCTAGACGTACAGGTTGTCGTGGGCGACGAAGAAGGCGTTCAGCTCCTCACCGCTCAGCTGCTTGCCCTCGGCGATCTCGAGGAGGCCCTCGAAGTACTCCTCGCGGGGGGCGCCGGGGCTGAAGAGGAGCAGCATCGAGGCGTGGTCGTCGGTGTCGTTGCGGAAGCTGTGCAGGCCGCCGGGCGGGACGTGGAGGTAGTCGCCGGAGGACGCGTGCAGCTCCTTCGCTCCGTCGCCCAGCGTGACCGTGCCGGTGAGGATGAAGAACGACTCGCTGAACGTGCGGTGGAAGTGCAGCGCCGGCCCACCAGGGCCCGGGACCATGTTCCAGCGGTAGAGGCCGAAGTGGCCGTCGGTGCTGGGTCCGGTGTTGAGGTACTCGACGGTGGTGCCGTGCGGGTACGTGATGTCCGGAGGCGTGTCGGCCGTGCGGAACTGTGCGGAGACCTCGCCGGTCTCTCCGTGGAAGAGGGGATCGGGATAGCTCATCTGCCGATGATGCCGTGTTGATCAGCGGTTTCGGGAGATCACGTCGGCATCATGGGCGCGTGGAGATCCTTCTGTGGTGGGTGCCGCCCGCGATCGTGACGGTGGTCGCGATGCTGTGGGTGAGCTGGCTGGGCCGCGCCCGGCCGACGGGACCCGACCGGTCGGACGCCGCGCAGGAGCGGTTCGCCGCGGCGATCATGCGTGACCTCCCGAGCGAGGTCACCCGCCAGGTGAGCGCCCCACGACCGATGCGCGAGCGGAGCACCGGCATCGCCGTACGCCCCTCCCAGCAGCCGGTGCAGCAGCCGACCGCAGGCGCGCACCCGCAGCTGGACGACGACGACAGCCGACGTACGGCCTGAGCGCCTGACCACGCCGGGGGCGACTTGTCCCCGGATGAGAGGGTGACGCCATGATCGAGCCCGTCGCGTCTTGTGCGGAGGCGTGCGCGTGGCCTCGCGCCTGAGCCGCCGCACGTGGGCCTCGCTCCTCGCACTCGGCCTCGTGATCGGCCTCTCGGTCGTGGCGGCGTCGAGACCGGTGCCGTACGTGACGTTCTCGCCGGGCCCGACCATCAACGTCCTCGGCAGCTTCGACGGCAAGTCGATCATCACCGTCAAGGGCCACAAGACCTACCGCGACAAGGGCGCGCTCCGGCTCACCACCGTGGTGCCCAGCGGTCCGCAGGAGAAGGTCAACATCGCCACGATGTTCTTCGCCTGGCTCGACCCCGACCGCGCGGTCTACCCCCGCCGGATCATCTACGGCGACCAGGACACCCGCACGAGCGTGCGTGACGAGTCGGCGGCGCAGATGGCCTCCTCGCAGGACAACGCCATCGCCTCCGCGCTCGGCGCGCTGGACATCCCGTTCACCACCCGGGTCGGTGTCGCGGCCGTCGAGAAGGGCGGCCCGGCCGACGGCAAGCTCGAGCCCGGCGACGTGATCGTGTCGGTCAACGGCCGTGCCGCGAAGGACGTCTCCGACGTCACCGGGCAGATCCGCCCGCTGCCGGTGGGCTCGCGCGTGGAGATGACCGTACGACGGGGCGGCGAGCTGCGGCGGGTCGAGCTGACCACCGCCGCTGCCCCGGACGACCCGAAGGCGAGTGCCGTGCGGGTCTCGATCATGGCCGCCGGCTACCGGTTCCCCTTCCAGGTCGACCTCCGGCTCGACGACAACATCGGCGGCCCCTCGGCGGGGCTGATGTTCGCCACCGGCATCTACGACGTGCTCACCCCGGGATCGCTCACGGGCGGCAAGGCCATCGCCGGCACGGGGGAGATCGACGGCGAAGGTCGCGTCGGTCCCATCGGCGGCATCCAGCAGAAGCTGGTCGGCGCCCAGGACGCGGGCGCGAAGCTGTTCCTGGTGCCGGCCGACAACTGCGCCGAGGCGGTGCACGGTCACTACGACCCCGACCGGATGCGGCTGGTGAAGGTGACCACGCTCGACGACGCGGTGGCGGACGTCGAGGCGTGGGTCAAGGACCCCGATGCCAAGCTCCCGAGGTGCACGGGATGACCGCGCCTGCCGATCCCGAGCGCGCCCTGGCCGAGGTCGTCGGCGAGGTCGAGCAGCACGCCGCGCGTTCCGGGTGGGACCAGCCCGCCCAGCTGTTCGCGCTCGTCGACACCGCCGAGCTGCTCCAGCGCGAGCCCCAGCTCGCCGAGCTCCTGGGGGTCGACCGCGACACGGCCGCCGGGCTGACGCCCGTGGAGCAGGAGACCGTCTCGGAGAGCCTCGAGGAGCTGCTGCCCACGATCCTCTGGCCACCGGAGGTGATCGGCTGTGCGGTGGTCGTCGAGGCGATGACCGTGCCGCCCGGATCGGGCGACGTGCCCACCGACGCCGAGGCCGCAGCGGCGTACGCCGCAGACCACCCGGACCGGGAGGAAGCGCGCATCGTGGCGGGCGTCCTGCGCTCCGGCGAGGGCTGGTGCGCCATCCGCCAACGAGCCCATGACGAGGACGACATGGTCCTCTCGGGCAACGACCTTGTGCCCGCCCTCCTACAGTTGTTGTACGCGACCCTCGAGCCTGATGCCGGAGCCCCCCAGAACCATGAGTGACCGATGAGCGACTTCTTCGCCGAACAGCCCGCGGGTGCGTCCCAGGGAGGTGGGCCCGGTGGTGCCCGCCCACCCGGTCCTCCGGCGCGCGGACCACGCCGGCCCCGGCCGCTGCTGCTGACCCTCGTGGTCGTCGGGGTGCTGGTGGTCGGGTTCTCCCTGTTCGCCGGCATCTGGGCCGACAAGCTCTGGTTCGGCAGCCTCGGCTACGGCTCGGTGTTCAGCAAGCTGATCTGGACCCGGGTGATCCTGTTCGCGATCTTCGGCGGCGCGATGGCGCTGATCGTCGGCGTCAACCTGTTCCTCGCCTTCCGGCTGCGGCCGATGTTCCGGCCGCACTCCCCGGAGCAGGCCAACCTCGAGCGCTACCGCGAGGTCGTGACGCCGCTGCGGCGCGTGCTGCTCGTCGGCGTGAGCGTCGTGTTCGGCATCTTCGCGGGCGTCTCCGCCACCGGGAAGTGGCGCATCGTTCCTGCTGTGGAGCAACGGCGAGGACTTCGGCAAGGCCGACCCGTACTTCGGCAAGGACATCGGCTTCTACGTCTTCAGCCTGCCGTGGCTGCACTTCCTCGTCGACTTCGCGATGACCGCGCTGTTCACGGCGCTCATCCTCGCTGCGGTCGTGCACTACCTCTACGGCGGCATCCGGCTGCAGTCCGCCTCCGACCGGGTGTCCGGCGCGGCCCAGGCGCAGCTCTCCGCGCTGTTCGGGCTGTTCCTGCTGCTCAAGGGCGTCGACTACTGGCTCGACCGGTTCGACCTGACCTCGCAGGCCGGCAGCCTGATCACCGGGATGACCTACACCCGGGAGCACTCCGTGCTGCCGGCGAAGAACATCCTGATGTTCATCGCGGTGATCTGTGCCCTGCTGTTCTTCGCCAACATCGTCCGGCGCACGTGGCTGCTCCCCGGCGTGGGACTCGCCCTGTTCGCCGTCTCGGCGGTGCTGCTCGGTGGCGTCTGGCCCGGTCTGATGCAGCGCTTCCAGGTCAAGCCCGACGAGCCGGACAAGGAAGCGTCGTACATCAGCAAGAACATCCAGGCGACCAGAGCGGCGTACGACCTGGAGGGCACGACGGTCACCGAGTACGACGCCAACCTCTCGCTCTCGCAGAGCCAGCTCAGCAGCGACGCCAAGTCGCTGCCCGGGATCCGCCTCGTCGACCCGCAGCTGGTCTCCGAGACCTTCGAGCAGCTCCAGCAGGTCCGTGGCTACTACAGCGTGCCGTCGGTGCTCGACGTCGACCGCTACAACATCGACGGCCGCGAGCGCGACGTCGTGGTGGCCGCGCGCGAGCTGCACCTCGAGGGTCTGCCCGACGCCCAGAAGAAGTGGGCCAACGAGAAGACCGTCTACACCCACGGCTACGGCCTGATCGGCGCCTACGGCAACCAGCGCAACGCCGAGGACCTGCCGGTGAACAACGACGGCGAGCCGGCGTTCGCCGAGGAGGACCTGCCGCCCCGCGGTGAGATCTCCGACCTCTCCGGACCTGACGGCTACCGCCCGCAGATCTACTTCGGCGAGCACAGCCCGCCGTACTCCATCGTCGGCAAGAAGCAAGGACGGCAAGGACGTCGAGCTCGACGTCCCGCAGGGCAGCGGCACTCCCGGTGCCTCGCAGACCAGCACCTACACCGGCGAGGACGGTGTGGGCGTCGGCAACATCTTCCGCAAGCTGCTCTACGCCGTGCACTTCGGCGACGCCAACATCATCCTGTCCTCGCGCGTCAACGAGAACAGCAAGATCCTCTACGACCGCTCACCGCGCGAGCGGGTGCAGAAGGTCGCCCCCTGGCTGACCGTCGACTCCGACGCGCTGCCCTCGGTGGTCGACGGCAAGATCGTCTGGCTGCTCGACGGCTACACGACCAGCGACAAGTACCCCCTGGCCGAGAAGAAGTCGCTGCAGGAGATGACCTCCGACGCGGTCAACCCGCGCTCGGCGTACGCCACCTTGCCGACGGACAACATCAACTACATGCGCAACGCGGTCAAGGCGACCGTGGACGCGTACGACGGCACCGTGACCCTCTACGAGTGGGACACCTCCGACCCGGTCCTCAAGACCTGGGAGAAGGCGTTCCCGGGTGTGGTGAAGAAGAAGAGCGACATCCCCGACGACCTGCTCCAGCACATGCGCTACCCCGAGGACCTGTTCAAGGTGCAGCGCGAGATGCTCGCCGCCTACCACGTGCTCGACGCGAAGAACTTCTACGAGGGCAACGACAAGTGGGACGTCCCGGAGGACCCGTCCTCCTCGATCCGCAAGCAGCCGCCGTACCGGCTCTCGGTGGCCACCAAGAGCGGTGAGACGCCCGACTTCTCGCTGACCAGCGTCTACGTGCCCCAGCGCAAGCAGAACCTCGCGGCGTTCATGTCCGTGGGCGCCGACGCGGCGAAGCCCGACAGCTACGGCCAGTTCCAGATCCTGCGGCTGCCCGACACCACCCAGGTGCCCGGCCCGTCGCAGATCGCGAACCAGTTCAGCAACGACCCCAAGGTCGCCAACCAGCTGCGCGCGTTCAAGCAGGCCGATGCCCGGGTCGCCTACGGCAACCTGCTGACCCTGCCCGTGGGCGGTGGCCTGCTCTACGTGCAGCCGCTGTACACGGTGCGTGGCGGCGGCTCCGGCAACTACCCGGTGCTGCGGTTCGTGCTCTCGTCCTTCGGCCGCGACGTGGGCATCGGGTCGACCCTGTCGGCGTCGTTGACCGACGTCCTCAACGGTGACTCCAACGTCGCGCCGACGACCTCGAACCCGACGGCGCCACCGGACAACGGTGACACCGGGGGTGACACCCAGGACCTGCCGGTCGGGGCGCTCCGTCTGCTGCAGCAGGCCGACCAGAAGTTCGCCGAGGCCGACACGGCGCTGCAGAACGGCGACCTCGAGGGCTACGCCAAGGCGGTCGACGAGGCCCGGGCCCTGGTGGCGAGGGCGCTGGCCGCGAAGAAGTAGCCGGTCCTGGGCGGGTGTCAGCGACGGAGGAAGTCGACCACGAGTCCTGCCACCTGGTCGGGCTGCTCGAGGTGCAGGAAGTGGCCACCGCCGCTGACGACGTGGACCTCGGTGTCGGTGGGGACGTGCGCACGCGCGATCTCGGCGAACCGCGGGGTCATGCAGCCGTCGTCGCCGCCGTGCAGGTAGAGCACCGGCACGAGGGCCGGGCCCGAGAGCGCCGACTGCCACCGGCGGTAGGTGCGGGGCACCCGGACGGGCCGCGCGAGGTGGCGGTAGTAGTTCACGGCCGCTCGCCGGTTCGCCGGGTCGGCCAGCGCTGCCATCGTGTGCGCGACGTCGGCCGTGGCGTCGTACCCGGGAGACCAGTCGCGCCAGAGCTTCGGGACGAGCCGGTCGAGGGAGCGCTCGGGCAGGGCCGGCAGCTGGTTGAAGCCGATGTACCAGCTGCGCCGGGCCTGGCCGGGCAGGAGCGGCAGGGTGGCCCGCAGCGGGAGCGCCGGGATCGGCGGGACGGCCATCGAGACGACGCGGCGGAACGGCGAGTCCCGGTGGGCGGCCAGTCCGTTGGCCGTGAGCCCGCCCCAGTCGTGGCCGACCAGCACCGCTGCGTCGTCACCGCCCAGCGCAGCGTGCAGCCCGACGGCGTCGGCCATCAGTGCGCCCACGTCGGACCGGCCGTCGCGGGGGACACCGGACGGGGCGTAGCCGCGGGTGAACGGCGCGACCACCCGGTAGCCCTCGGCGGCCAGGACCGGGCCGAGGTGACGCCAGGTGTGCGCGCTGTCCGGGAACCCGTGCAGCAGCAGGGCGAGCGGTCCGTCGGCCGGTCCCCAGGACAGCGCCGACAGGCGGACCTGGTCGAGCTCGACCAGGAGCGGCCCGGTCACGACTCCTGCCCGGGTACGGCGAGCTCCGTCTCCGAGCTCCTGCCGCGCAGGGTGACCGTCTCGTGACGCGTCCAGTGCGCCGCCTCGTCGTCGTCGGCGGCCTCGACCGAGGCCCACGCCGCCAGCACCCGCCCGTCGACGTCCTTGGCCAGGTCGGTGATGCGTGCGGCGGCGTTCACCGCGTCGCCGATGACGGTGTACTCGAACCGCGACTCGTCACCGACGTTGCCGGCCACCGCCTCGCCGGTCGCCACGCCGATCCCGGCGTCGAGATCGGCCACCTCCTCGGTGAGCCGTGCGGCCATCGCGCGGGCGGCAGCGAGGGCGCGCGTCGCGTGGTCGTCGAGCTCCACCGGGGCCCCGAAGACCGCCAGCACGGCGTCGCCGATGAACTTGTTGACCAGGCCGGAGCGCTGGTCGACCTCCTCGACGACGACGCGGAAGAAGCGGTTCAGCAGCTCCACGACCTCGGCCGGCTCGCGCTCCGTGGCCAGCGTCGTCGAGCCGACGAGGTCGACGAACAGCACCGAGACCTCGCGGGTCTCGCCGCCGAGCTCGACGTCCCCGAGCTCGGCCGCGTCGGCGACATCCCGTCCGACGTGCCGCCCGAAGAGGTCGCGGAGCTTCTCCCGCTCGCGAAGTCCGGCGACCATCTGGTTGAAGCCCGACTGGAGCTGGCCGAGCTCCGTCCCGTCGTACACCTGCACCTCGAGGTCGAGCGCGCCCTCCTCGACCTGCTGCATGCCGTCGCGCACCGAGAGGATCGGCGCCACGACCGCGCGTGCGTTCAGCCAGGTGACGAAGAGGCCGAAGCACAGCACGACGCCGCCGAGGACCAGCACGACGATCGAGAGCTTGGTCAGGGAGATGTCGCCGGCGGTGAGCGCGAGGATCGCCACGACGACCAGCCCCGCGACCGGGGCACCGGTGCCGAGCGCCCAGAACAGCAGCATCCGACGTCGTACGCCGAGCCCGCGGACGTGAACCCGGTCTGCGCCCGCGAGTGCGCGCGCGGCCACGGGACGCATGGTGAACTCGGTGAGCAGGAAGGCGATGCCACCGACGACCAGCGTGGCGATGCCGATGGTGAGCGCGGTGGTGATGGCGCGCTCGGGCTGGAGCAGCACGGCCAGCAGGGTGAAGACCGCTGTCGCGCCGATCCACAGGGTCGCCTGCATCCGGGTCAGGAACCACGGGACGCCGAGCGCCGCGACGCGTTCCTCCTCGGTCGGCTCACGGTCCTCGATCGACCACCGCAGCGCCTTGAGCGAGCCGGCCGTGCCCCAGCTCGCCCCCACGAACACCGCCACGCCCACGTAGACCGGCACGCCGATCGCGAGCGAGAGCACCGTCCCGCGCTCGGCGTCGGGGCTCGGGATCACCAGCGTGGACAGCACGAACACCAGGGCGGCGCCGACCAGGTTGGTGCCGATCAGCAGGACGGTGAGCAGCACCTGGATGCGGACCCGCAGCTGGCGGGCCGACTGGTGTGCGGAGCCGAGCAGCACGGAGCCGAAGACGCGCGTCTCTGTGCCTGCCACGGGGAGAGCATGTCAGCCCTCGTCCGCCACCTCCCGCAGCGGGAGCCGGATCGTGAACACCGTGCCGCCCCCCGGTGCGTTGTCCGCCGTGGCGGTGCCTCCGTGCGCGGTGGCGGTGGCCAGCGCGATGGAGAGGCCGAGGCCGGTGCCGGGGTAGCGACCGTCGACGGCGTTGCTGGCCCGGTAGAGCCGCTCGAACACGCGGGACAGCTCCTCCGGCGGGATGCCGATGCCCTGGTCGGCGACCCGGAGCACGACGTCGTCTTCCTCTGTGCCCACCGTGATGGTGACCCGGGTGTCGTCCGGGCTGAAGTTCACCGCGTTGTCGATCAGGTTGTCGCACATCCTGCGCAGCCGCCCCCGGTCGCCGGTGACGGCCGCCGGCACCGTGGACACGTCGAGGGAGATGTCGCGCTGGCGCGCCGACGGCTGGTGTGCCGCGACGACCTCCTCGACCAGCTCGTCCAGCCGCACCGGGGCGAAGGCGATCGAGGTGAGCGGGGCGTCGAGCTTGGCGAGGTCGAACAGGTCGTCGATCAGGTCGCTCATCGACCGGGCGCGTCGTACGACGATGTCGAGCTGGGACCGCTGCTCGGGCCCCATCGAGTCGTCCTCGAGCAGGTGCTCGGCGTACCCCTGGATGAGCGTGAGCGGCGTACGCAGCTCGTGGCCGGCCAGGGCGACGAAGTCGTCGCGACTGCGGTGCATCTCCTCGAGCATGGCGACCTGCTCGCGCTCCCGACGCAGCAACGTCTCTCGCTGCTCGTCGAGCTCGTGGCGCTCGGAGATGTTGGTGGTGACCCCGTCGAAGAACAGGCGGTCGCCCTCACGACGGGGCGTGCCGCGCGACCAGGTCCAGCGCACCACTCCGTCGTACCCGACCAGACGCTCCTCGACCTCGGCCGGCTTCCCTGCCAGCATCGCCGCGGTGAACGCCTGGTTGACCACGACGTCGTCGGGGTGGGTCATGCCCTCCCGGAACGCGATCGCGTCGAGGCCGGCGCGGATGTCGCCGCCGACGACCCCGGACGCGTCGGCGCTCAGGTAGGTCAGGGTGACCTCGCCTTC
The DNA here is from genome assembly GCA_963722835.1 of uncultured Actinomycetota bacterium. Lineage (GTDB taxonomy): Bacteria > Actinomycetota > Actinomycetes > Propionibacteriales > Nocardioidaceae > Marmoricola. The sequence goes on along the minus strand of CAVROK010000008.1, from coordinate 96,477 downwards.
GGGGAGTACCTCGACGGTCCAGAACAGGTCGTTGACGCGAGCCAGCCGCCGGTCGATGTCCGCCTGTGCCCGCGCCAGGTCCTCTGCCAGCCGGTCGGCCCGCAGCCGCTCCGCGTCGCGCTCGGCGCGGAGCTCGTCGTTGGCGTGGGCCAGCTCGGAGGATCGACGGGTCCGGCGGAACAGGCCCCAGCGCTGCACGAGCAGGCCGATCACCACGAGGAACGCCCGTCTCGCGTTCCTCGTCTCCCTTCCGGAATGTCCAAGCATGAAGACCAGCCCTTACCGGCCCTCCCCCTACGAGCAAGGTAGCCCCGGGCAGGCGCCGTGGACAGGAAGGCGTGAGCGACACCTCGTACTGGTGTAGTCCCCTCGATTTGGAGGAGTCCGAGAGCGCCCGGTAACGTGGCGTCCACGACGCGGGGTGGAGCAGTTCGGTAGCTCGCTGGGCTCATAACCCAGAGGTCGCAGGTTCAAATCCTGCCCCCGCTACCAATGTGATGTCTCAGGACATCTGCAAGGCCCGAACCCACAGATGTGGGTTCGGGCTTTGGTCATTTTCGGGGTTGGTAGTTCCTGTTCGGTGTCGATGGTGAGCTCGCGGAGGAGTTCGCCGGTGACGGCGTTGACGATGCGGACGTCGAGGTCCTGGATGAGCAGGATGACGTGGGTTCGGCTGTGGGTTCGGCCGATGCCGATGTGGCGGAGTCGGCCGTCGACGCGGAGGGTGACGGTGCCGGACTTGTCGATGCGGTCGTGTCGGACCCGGTCGTGGGTCTCGGTGTCGCGGCTGGGGCCGGGGATGGCCTTGGGCAGTTGTCGTAGAGGGCTGCTGGTGTGGCGCGGTGTGGCAGTGATCGGTGCGGCCGTTGGTGGTTGTACTCGGTGACGGAACTGATCGAGCAGGGTCTGCAGCTCGGCGATGGTGGCGGGTTGGTCGGGCTGGGCGCGGAGCCAGTTCTTGAGGGTCTGTTGGAAGCGTTCGACCTTGCCGCAGGTGGTGGGGTGGTTGGGTCGGGAGTTCTTCTGGACGACGTGCCAGTCACGTAGTTGCTGCTTCGAAGGCGTTGCGTCCGCCTTGGCGTCCGAGGCCGGCCAGTCGGACTGTGTAGACCATGCCGTTGTCGGTCAGGGTGGAGGCGGGGATGCCGTGCTGACCTGCGGCTTTGCGGAAGCTTGTCTTGACGATCTCGGTGGTGATCAGCGCGGTGGGCTGAGATGTGCAGGGCGTAGCGGGTGCAGTCGTCGAGCCAGGTGATGATCTCGATGTCTACCTTGGCGAACCGGCTGGTCGGTGAGTGGGTAGTGGGTGAAGTCGGACTGCCAGGTCTTACCAAGAGGTAGCCACAGAAGTCGTGGAAACGCCTACAGCAGTCCCGGTCCAGTTCTCTGGTCCGGGACTGCTGCGTTGACGACGGCGGTGAAGCCGGCGTACCTCGAACATGGCTCGGCCCCTACAGTCGAGGTGACGCTTGCGTGCAGCGAGCCCGAGATCGGAGAGCCATGGGGCAAGCGCTGCTCCAGCTGCTCCCGCTGGCGCTCGCGGCGGCGTTGAGCAGCGTCCCCATCACGGCCACCATCTTCATCCTCCTTTCGGAGAGCCGCAGCCGCTCCGGGCTCGCCTTCCTGGCTGGCACGGTTCTCGGCATGTTCGTCGCCGTCGTGGTGGCGACAGTGCTGGGCCAGGCGCTTCCGGGACGTCCGCGCGACCACGATGCCCTCGCCGCGAAGCTCGAGATCGCGGTCGGCGTGGCCATGGTGGTGCTGGGTGTCGTCACCCTGGCGCGTCGTACCCGCGCACGTGGCGGCCGTGGAGCGGGCTGGCTGGACCAGGTCGGCTCGTTCGGCATGCTGCCGGTCTTCGGGATCGGCCTCGCCCTGAACGTCCGCCCGAAGGCCGTGCTGCTGGCCGTCGCGGCGGGTCTGGCGATCAGCAAGGCCCATCTGGCGTTCACCGAGAACCTCGTCCTCATCCTCGTCTACACCGCGATCGCGACGAGCACGGTCCTCGTTCCCGTCGTGGCGACGATCCTGTTCCCGCGCTGGATGGAGCCTCGCCTCCTCGCGGTGAAGGCATGGATCGCCGCCCACTCGACCGCGGTCGGCGGCGTCATCTCGATCCTGATCGGGGCCTTCGTCATCGGTGTCGGGGTGACCGGCTGAGCGTCCGTCCGGCCCGGCTCGACGCCCGGAACCTCACCCCGCGCGGGTGAGGCAGGTACGCGCGTCCATTCCCTACCGTGAGCCCATGCCGTCGCAGCCCGCCGACCGGGCTCGGTCGGTTTCCGGACCGTGGGGTGCCCCTTCATCGGTGCCGCGCTCGGTCATCGTGCTGCTCGGGATCCTCGGTGTGGTTGCTGCGGGCATCGGCATCAAGGCGGCCGCCGGCATCATCGCGCCCTCGATGCTCGCCCTCGTGCTCACCATCGCGGTGCTGCCGATCCGCCGGTGGGCGTCCAAGCACGGCTGGCCGAGCGGGTTGGCCACGCTGACTGCTCTGGCCGCGGCCTACCTCATCCTGCTGGTGATGGTCGTCGGGTTCGTCGTGTGCGTGATCAAGTTCGCCGACCTGCTTCCGTCGTACGCCACCGAGGCCAAGGACCTCACGAAGAACGCCGAGGACGGCCTCGCCCAGCTCGGCCTGAGCACGTCCGCGACCAGTGACGCGCTCTCGAAGCTGGACCCGACGAAGCTCGCCAACGCGCTGGGCGGCCTGGTCTCGGGGATCCTCGACGGGGTCGGCTTCCTGTTCTTCCTGGTGACGTTGATCTTCTTCTTCGTCGTCGCCGTGGCGGGCTTTGCGCCGCGGGTCGCCGCGCTCCAGCGCACCAAGCCCGAGCTGGCCGCAGCCATGGGCAAGTTCATGCACGGATCCCAGACCTACCTGCTGATGACCGCACTCTTCGGCGCCATCGTCGGCGTTCTCGACGCGGGTGCGCTGTGGCTCCTCGGCGTCCCGCTCCCGCTGGTCTGGGGATTCTTCTCGTTCCTCACCAACTTCATCCCCAACATCGGCTTCGTCATCGGCGTCATCCCGCCCGCGTTCCTGGCACTGCTCGACGACGGGTGGAAGGGGCTGCTGCTGGTGATCGTGGCCTACAGCGTCCTGAACGTGACCATCCAGACGTTCATCCAGCCGCGCATCGTCGGCAACTCGGTCGGGCTCAGCGCCGAGATCACCTTCATGTCACTGGTGGTGTGGACGTTCCTGCTCGGTGCGCTGGGAGCGCTCCTGGCCGTGCCGATGACGCTGCTCGTCCGAGCAATCTTCATCGATGCCGACACGCGTGCCTCGTGGGTGGCCCCGTTGATCGACGCCAAGGTCGAGGAACCTCCGCCTTCGGGGTGACCTCTCGTCAGAGTTGGGCTCGAGCTCGAGCCCCCGCCTCTGCGAGCTACCCGGTCGGCGCCTCGAGGGCCTGCCGACAGGCGACGAGCGCGGTGCGGAGCACGGCGCGCTGGGACTCGTCGAGCGCTCGCAGCATCCGCTCCTCGAGCTCGTTGACGCGTGGGTCGTACTCCTCGAGGAAGTCGCGGCCGGCGTCGGTCAGGGAGATCAGCATGCGGCGGCGGTTGTCGGGGTCGGTCCGCCGGTCGATCAGGCCTCGACGCTCGAGGGCGCCGACCAGGTCGGCGGCCGACTGGGCGCGGACGAACGAGGCACGCGCGAGGTCGGCGGAGCTCATCGTCGGACGACGCTCCAGGACGCTGAGCGCGGTGTACTGCAGGGCCGTCACGCCGGAGCCCCGCAGCACCTGGTCGAGCCGGGCCCGGGTGGCCAGCTCGAGCTGCTTGACGACGTAGAGCAGCAGCGGCGGCGGTGGCGTCGCGTCGGTCACCGCGCCATTCAAGCAGGCGAGGTCCCCTCACCATCGCGGGTCCTTGCGCGGCGGGCGCACCCGTGGAACTATCAGGATTCCTGTCAAAGAAGGAAAGGCGTGCCATGCCAGCGGATCTGCCCGACGTCCCGCTCCCGGACGGCTTGCGTGTCGAGGTCGTGGATGACGTGGCCATCCTGACGCTGGCGCGCCCCCGCAAGCGCAACGCGCTCAACGACGAGGTCGTGCTCGGGATCGAGCAGTTCTTCACCGGTCTCGACGACAGGATCCGCGCGGTCGTGCTGGACGCCGAGGGCGACCACTTCTGCTCCGGCCTCGACCTCGGCGAGATGGTCGACCGCGACACCCTCGCCGGCGTGGCCCACTCCCGGATGTGGCACCGCGCCTTCGAGCGGATCGAGTTCGGGCCGGTGCCGGTCGTCGCCGTACTCAAGGGCGCGGTCGTCGGTGGCGGGCTGGAGCTGGCCTCCGCCGTGCACATCCGGGTCGCGGAGGAGTCGACCTTCTACGCGCTGCCCGAGGGACAGCGCGGCCTCTTCGTCGGTGGCGGGGCCTCCGTGCGCGTCCCGCGGCTCATCGGGGTCGCGCGGATGATGGACATGATGCTGACCGGTCGGCGCTACGACGCCGAGGAGGGGCAGGCGGTCGGCCTCTCGCAGTACGTCGTCCCGGACGGCGCCGGCCGCAAGACCGCCCTGGAGCTGGCGCGGGCCATCGCCGCCAACGCGCCGCAGACCAACTTCGCGGTGGTGCAGGCGCTGCCGCGGATCGCCGAGTCGAACCCGCGCGACGGCTTCCTGATGGAGTCGCTGATGGCCGCCATCGCGCAGGGCACCGACGACGCGAAGGGTCGGATGCAGGACTTCCTCGGCGGCCGCAGCCGGAGGGTGACCGACGAATGACGACGTCCAGGGCGGAGCGCACCCGCACGGCCCAGGACACCGGCGTCCAGCAGGGCGACCTGGTGTGGAGCCCGCCCGCCGACGTGCTCCAGCGCACCCGGATCGGCGCGTTCCTGCGCTGGCTCGGCGAGGAGCGCGGCATCGAGCTCTCCACGCACGAGGAGCTGTGGCGCTGGTCGGTGACCGATCTGGAAGGGTTCTGGTCGGCGGTCTGGGAGTTCTTCGACGTGCGCTCGCACGCGCAGCACACCGCCATCCTGGAGAGCCGCGAGATGCCCGGCGCACGCTGGTTCCCGGGCGCGCTGCTCAACTACGCCGAGCACGCGCTGGGCACCGCCGAGGACACCGACCGGCCCGCCGTCCTCGGACGTTCCCAGACCCGCCCCGACGTCGACCTCACCTTCGGTGAGCTGCGCGACCAGGTCGCCCGGGCGCGGGCGGCCCTCGCCAGGCTGGGTGTCGTGCGCGGCGACCGCGTCGTCGGCTACCTCCCGAACGTCCCCGAGGCACTGGTGGCGTTCCTCGCCACCGCGAGCCTGGGGGCGACCTGGGCCAGCTGCGCCAGTGAGTTCGGCCCGAGCAGCGTCGTCGACCGCTTCGGCCAGGTCGAGCCGGTCGTCCTGCTCGTCGCCGGCGGATACCGCTACGGCGCCAAGGACATCGACCGTCGCGAGGAGGTCGCGCAGATCCGTGCCGAGCTGCCCACGGTGCGCCACGTCGTCGACATCGAGTACGGCGAGTGGCGGGTCGCCGAGGCGCTCTCCTGGTCCGGCCTCCTGGACGCCGAGGAGAGTCTCGAGGACGGGGCCGAGCCCGCCTTCGAGCCGGTGCCGTTCGACCACCCGCTGGTCGTGCTGTTCTCCTCCGGCACCACCGGACGGCCCAAGGCGATCGTCCACGGGCACGGCGGCATCCTGCTGGAGCACCTGAAGAACCACGCGCTCTCCTGGGACATGGGGCCCGACGACCGGATGCTGTGGTACTCCACCACGGCATGGATGATGTGGAACGCGCTCGTCTCCTCGCTGCTGGTGCGGTCCTCGCTGGTGATGGTGGACGGCAACCCGCTGCACCCCGACCTCGGCTGGCAGTGGCGGCTCGCCGCCGAGACCGGTGCCACCGTGATGGGCGCGAGCCCCGGCTTCGTGATGGCCTGCCGCAAGCAGGGACTCGACCTGCGTGACGGGTCGTTCGGCGACCTGCGGGTCCGGGTGCTCGGATCCGCCGGGGCGCCGCTGCCGCCCGAGGGCTACGCCTGGCTGGACGAGCAGCTCCCCGGCGCGCAGATCAACGTCGGCAGCGGCGGCACCGACGTCTGCTCCGGGATCGTGCAGAACAACCCCCTGCTGCCGGTCTGGGCGGGGGAGATCTCCGGGCGCTGCCTCGGTGTCGACGCCCACGCGTACGACGAGGACGGACGCCCCGTGGTCGGTGAGCTCGGCGAGCTGGTGATCACCGCGCCGATGCCCTCGATGCCGGTCGGGTTCTGGGGCGACCCGGACGGTGACCGCTACCGGGCGACGTACTTCGACCACTTCCCGGGCGTCTGGCGTCACGGCGACTGGATCGTCTTCCACGAGAACGGCAGCTGCCGCGTGGCCGGGCGATCCGACGCGACGCTCAACCGCGGCGGCGTACGCCTCGGCACGGCGGAGTTCTACGGCGTCGCCGAGGAGGTCGAGGGCGTGGCCGACTCCCTCGTCGTGCACCTGGAGGACGCCGAGGGAGGCAACGGCACGCTGCTGCTCTTCGTGGTCCCCGATGCCGGCGTCGAGGTCGACGAGACCCTGCGTGGACGGCTCGTGTCGGCGCTGCGGTCATCGCTCTCGCCACGACACGTGCCCGACCAGGTCATCGGCGTCCCCGCCGTCCCGCGCAACCGCACCGGCAAGAAGCTCGAGCTGCCCGTCAAGCGCATCCTGCAGGGGACCGACCCCGCCGAGGTCGCCAGCCGGGACTCGCTCGCCGACGCCACCTCGCTCGACCCGTTCGTCGCGCTGGCGCGGTCCGGGGTCGTCGACGAGGGACCGCGGTGAAGGGCCCGGAAGAGGTCCGCACCCTCGGTGTGGTCGGCACGGGCGCGATCGGCGCCAGCTGGGCGGCGCTCGCGCTGGGGAACGGTCTGCAGGTCGTGGCCTGGGACCCGGCCGAGGGCGCCGAGGAGCGGCTGGGCGCCGGAGAGGCCGAGCCCCGGGTGCGCTTCGTGGCGAGCCCGGAGGACGTGGCCGGTGCGCGCCGACGTCGTGCTCGAGAGCGGGCCCGAGCGGCTGGAGACCAAGCGGGAGCTCTTCGCCCGCCTCGACGCGGTGGCCGGGCCGGAGGTGCTGCTGGCGAGCAGCTCGTCGGGGCTGGTCCCGAGCAGCTTCCAGGACGCCTGCGCGCGACATCCCGAGCGGGTGCTGGTGGCGCACCCGTTCAACCCGCCCCACCTGGTGCCGCTGGTCGAGGTGGTCGGCGGGCGCGCGACCTCCGAGGAGGCGGTCGAGGCAGCACTCGCGCTCCTGCGGCACCTCGGCAAGAAGCCGATCCGGATCCGCCGTGAGGTCCCGGGCCACGTCGCCAACCGGCTGCAGGCCGCCCTGTGGCGCGAGGCCTACCACCTGGTGGACACCGGCGTCGTCTCGGTCGCCGACCTCGACGTCGCGATCGCCTCCGGTCCGGGACTGCGCTGGTCGCTCCTGGGGCCGATCGCCACCCAGCACGTCTCCGGCGGTCCCGGCGGCTTCGCTCACGTGATGGCTCACCTCGGCCCGCCGATGGTCGAGTGGTGGCGCGACCTGGGGGACCCGGAGCTCACGCAGGAGCTCGTCGACCGACTCGTCCACGGCATCGACGACGAGCTCGACGGGGCTGACGTCGACGAGCTCGTCGTACGACGCGACCGTGCGCTCGCGGAGCTGATCGAGCTCAAGGCCGCGCACGGGCTCGCCTGACCATGGACCACTTCCACCGACGAGGAGAGCGCTGATGAAGGACAACGGCATCGGCTCCTGGCCGGCCCGCCGGGCCCGGATGAGCCCGCACCGCCGAGCACTGGTGCAGGACGGAGCCAGCCTGACGTACGCCGAGCTCGACCGCCTCGTCGACCGTGCCGCGCACGGCCTGCGTGAGCGCGGCGTGAGCCGGGCCGACCGGGTCGCGTTCCTCGGTCTCAACTCGCTGGAGCTCGTGGTCACGATGTTCGCCGCCGCCCGGCTCGGCGCGGTCTTCCTGCCCCTCAACTCCCGGCTGGCACCCCCGGAGCTCGCCTGGATCCTCGACGACAGCGAGCCGGTGCTCCTGCTCCACTCCGAGGAGTTCACGGACGCGGTCGCGGCCAGCGAGGTCGCGGGGACCGGCGTGCCCGCGGAGCGGATCACCACCGCGGGCGGTCACGGTCTCGGCGCGTTGCTCGGCGAGGACGCGGCGACGATCGACCCGGTCCTCGAGCAGGTCGACCTCGACGACGTCTTCATGGTGCAGTACACCTCCGGCACCAGTGGGCGACCCAAGGGTGTGGTGCTCACCCACGGCAACATCACCTGGAACGCCTACAACCTGCTCGTCGACGTCGACCTGCGTGCCGACGAGGTCTCGCTGGTGACCGCGCCGCTGTTCCACACCGCGGCGCTCAACCAGGTCCTGCTCCCGACGCTGCTCAAGGGCGGCACGGCCCTGGTCGAGGCGAAGTTCGACCCCGCGGTGGCGCTGGAGACGATCGAGCGGGAGCGGGTCACCCTCCTCTTCGGCGTGGCCTCGATGTACCTCGCGCTGGCCCAGGACCCGGCCTGGCAGACCGCCGACCTCTCCAGCCTCCGGTCACCGCTGAGCGGCGGTGCGCCGATCCCCGGCGCCCTCCTGGAGACCTGGGAGGAGCGCGGGCTGCACCATCATCCAGGGCTACGGGCTGACCGAGGCCTCGCCCGGCACCACCATGCTGCGTGCCGGCGACGGGCCGGACAAGCTCGGCTCGGCGGGCACGGCCTGCTTCTTCACCGACGTGCGGGTGGTCGCGCCGGACGGGTCGGACGTGGCCGTCGGCGATCCGGGGGAGGTGCTGGTCCGCGGGCCGAACGTCACCCCTGGCTACTGGCGCAACGAGTCGGCGACCGCGTCGGCCTTCACCTCCGAGGGGTGGCTGCGCACCGGTGACCTCGCCGTGGTCGACGACGACGGCTTCCTCCGCATCGTCGACCGGGTCAAGGACATGTACATCTCGGGAGGGGAGAACGTCTACCCGGCCGAGGTCGAGCAGGCGATCTACACCCACCCGGACGTGGCCGAGGTCGCCGTCATCGGCGTGCCGGACGAGCGGTGGGGCGAGGTCGGCCGCGCGGTCGTCGTACGCCGGGCCGGGAGCGAGCTCACGGAGGCGGCACTGCTCTCCCACCTCGAGGGGGCCCTGGCCCGCTACAAGATCCCCCGGACGGTCGTGTTCGTCGAGGAGATCCCGCACAACGCCTCCGGCAAGCTGCTGAAGTCCCGTCTCCGGACCGACTTCGGCCACCCCGCCGACTCCCCGGAAGGAGCCGCACGATGACCAGGTACGAGCCCAGGATCGACACCGAGCAGATCACGGCCCTCGACGTCCACGTGCACGTCGAGCAGGACGACCACGGCTGCCTCTCGCTGACCGACGAGCTGATGGAGGCTTCCGCGGCGTACTTCCGCTCCTCCGACAACCGCACGCCGACCGTCGACGACCTCGCTGCCCGCTACCGCGAGCGGGGCATGGCCGCGGTGGTCTTCACCGTCGACGCCGCCACGGCCACGGGCCACCCCGCCTTGTCGAGCGGGGAGATCGCCGAGCGCTGCGCCCGACATGCCGACGTGCTGATCCCTTTCGGTTCGGTCGACCCGCGCCGTCCGGACGCGATCGAGCGGGCGCAGGGCCTCGTCCACGACCACGGGGTGCGGGGCTTCAAGTTCCACCCCAGCCTGCAGGCGTTCGCGCCCAACGACCCGGCCTTCGCCCCGCTCTGGGCCGCGCTCGAGGAGCTCGGCGTGCCGCTGCTCTTCCACACCGGGCAGAACGGCATCGGGGCCGGACTCCCCGGCGGAGGTGGCCTGAAGCTGCGCTACTCGCAACCGATGCTGATCGACGACGTGGCCGCCGACTTCCCCGGGCTGACCGTGATCCTCGCGCACCCGTCCGTGCCCTGGCAGGGCGAGGCGATCTCGATGGCGACGCACAAGGCCAACGTCTACATCGACCTCTCCGGGTGGTCGCCGAAGTACTTCCCCGCCGAGCTGGTCAAGGCGGCCGGGGGACGGTTGAAGCACAAGGTCCTGTTCGGGAGCGACTACCCGCTGATCGCCCCGGAGCGGTGGATCGCCGACTTCGAGGAGCTGGGTCTCGATCCCGGCGCCCTCCCCGGGATCCTCAAGGGCAACGCGCTGCGTGTCCTCGGGCTCTCCTGAGTCCTTCGATCCCCGCCGCCCCTTGACGTGGGTGACCTGCGTCACCACAATAGACAGGAATCCTGTTAATCAGGAACCCTGATAAGGAGTCTCTCGGATGACATCGACGTCAGACACCCTCCAGCACGGCGCGACCCAGCGCGGCAACCAGATGCGGCGGGTGGTCGCCAGCAGCTTCGCGGGCAGCCTGATCGAGTACTACGACTTCCTGCTCTACGCGACCGCCTCGGCGGTGGTCTTCAACCAGGTCTTCTTCTCCAACCTCGACCCCGTGACCGGGACGATCGCCTCCTTCGGCACGTTCGCCGCGGGGTACGTCGCCCGGCCGCTCGGCGGGGTCGTGTTCGGCCACTTCGGCGACCGGCTGGGGCGCAAGAAGATGCTGGTGCTGACGATGACCCTGATGGCCGGGGTGAGCTTCGCGATCGGGTTGCTCCCGACGTACGCCCAGATCGGCGCCGCGGCGCCGGTGCTGCTCGTCCTGCTGCGCGTCCTGCAGGGCGTCGCGGTCGGCGGTGAGTGGGGCGGAGCCGTGCTGATGACCGCCGAGCACGCCACCTCGCGGCGCGGGCTGTGGGCCTCGTTCACCAACGCCGGCGCGCCGGCGGGGATGGTGCTGTCCACCGCCGTGATGGCCTTCATGGCCTCGATCACCACCCAGGAGCAGTTCCTGTCCTGGGGCTGGCGGGTGCCGTTCCTGCTGAGCATCGTGCTGCTCGGCGTGGGTCTCTGGATCCGGCTGAGCGTGGACGAGTCGCCCGCGTTCGAGGCCATGCGCGAGACGAAGGGGGACACGCGGCTGCCGCTCGTCGACGTGCTGCGGAACCACCCGCGCACCCTGCTGCTCGCCGTGGGTGTCGGCCTGGGCGCCTTCATCGTGCAGGGAACGCTGACCACGTTCGCGATCAGCTACGCCATCGGCTCCGGGTTCGAGCGGTCCACGGTGCTCAACGCCCTCACGCTGTCATCGGCGGGCGCGGTCGCGGGCATCCTGGGGTGGTCCGCGCTGAGCGACCGCGTCGGCCGGCGACCGGTGGTGCTGAGTGCCGCTGTCGCGACCGCGATCTTCGGCTACGCGTTCTTCCCGATGCTGGACAGCGGCGAGACCGCGCTGCTCGTGCTCGCGCTCGTCCTCGGGCAGTCGGTCATCCATGCGGCCTTCTACGGCCCGCTCGCAGCGCTGATGAGTGAGGTCTTCAAGACCCGCTCCCGCTACACCGGTGCCTCCCTCGGCTACCAGCTCGCCGGTCTGGGGGCCGGGTTCTCGCCGTTGATCTTTGCCTCGCTGCAGAAGGCCGGCGCCGGCACGTTCGCGCTCTCCACCGTGATCGCGGCCTTCTGCCTGCTCAGCGTCGTGTCCCTGCTGGTGCTGGGGGAGACCAACGACCGGGAGCTCATCGACAGCTGATCCTCACCGGGTCCCCGACGGGTGGGCCGAACAGCCTCCCACTCTGCGGTGCCTTGCGCGCGAGACCCTGCATGCGCGCATGCAGGCCGGGTACGGCGCGAGTGTGGCCTGGATCACAGGCCTCCTCGCGAGGGAGCGCGAGCCGGTGCAACTGGGAGGGAAACCAGATGACAGGCAAGAAGGAAGGGCACGGACTCGTCGCGACGCTCGCGACGGGCGTGAAGGACATTCCGCGGAACGCTTCGTGGTTGCTGGGCAAGGCGATCGGAGCCGACGAGTCGCCGCCGAACGGCTCGGGGAGGAGCGACGGTGTCGTCGACACCGTGCGCAAGGCCGGCGCCAACGTGCGCGACGCACTGCCCGGCCAGGACTCGGTCGAGTCCCGCCTGGAGCGGGCACGCAAGGCGGCCGACCGGGCGCAGGAGGCCGAGCAGCAGGCGCTGCAGGCAGCCGAGCGGGCCCATGGCCTGGCCGAGGAGGCGGAGGCGACCCGGGATCGCGAGCAGGCCCGGATCCAGGAGGTCGAGGCCGATCAGCAGAAGGTCGTCGACCGTCGTGTCGCCGAGGCCCGCGACCGCGCCGACGAGATGGTGGCCAAGGAGAAGCACGAGGCCGAGATCGACGCCCACGACGTGCTCTCGCGCGAGCGCAGCCAGGCCGAGAGCCGGGTCAGCGAAGCGCGCTCCACCGCCGAGGAAGCCCAGCGCGAGGCCGAAGAGAGCTTCGAGCAGGCGACCGAGCAGCTGGCCCGGGCCCGCGCCCTGGCCGACGAAGCCGCGGCGGCAGCCAGCGACGCGGCCAGGGAGGCACAGGCCCAGGCGGACCGGATCGCCGAGGACGCCCGGCAGGAGGCCGACGGAGCCGGCGAGGCAGTACGCCGAGCCGAGCAGATGCAGGACCGCACGGCGAAGACAGCGGCAGCGGTCGCGCGCACCGCGAAGGACCCGTCCCTTCCCGGCAGCCTGACCGGCCTCTCGAAGACGGAGCTGGTCAAGCTCGCCTCGGCACAGGGGGTCACCGGCCGCTCCGCCATGTCCAAGAAGCAGCTGATCAGCGCGCTCGAGACCAGGAAGCGGTGACGATGATGGGCATCCTCCGCAAGGAATCCACCTGGTCGCGCGTCACCAGGCCGCTGCGCAAGGGTCGGGTCCCGTCCGTGGTTCGTTCGGGCGTCACCGCCGGTGCGACCGTGGTCGCCCTCTCGGCAGCGAGCGCCGCGACGAGCGCGATCCGTCGTCGTACCGAGGGTTCGTGATGCTCGGCAAGCTCGGGCTCGTCGGGATCGGCTACGTGCTCGGGAGCCGAGCAGGGAGAGAACGCTATGAACAGATTCGGGTGGTGGCGAAGGCGGCCGCACGACGGCTCGAGAGCTACGGCGCCGGGGGGACGCTCGCGTCACGGATCGACCGACCGACCGATCGCGGCGGTCCTCCCTGACTCCGACGGTGACCTGTCCGACGGCGTCGTCATCGAGGCGCGTCTGAAGGCACGCCTGCTGGGCGCCCCGGTCCTCCGTGTCGACGGCACGGTGGTGGTCTCACCGGGCCGCGTCGTGGAGCTCGCACGAGGAGAGATCGTCGAGCAGCCACGCGCCGACGGCGCTCTCACGAACGGAGCCCCCGGTCGCATGGCGTCGTCGCTGCAGGCGCCGGGACAGGACCTCGATCGGGCACGACGGTTGATCGCCGACACCGACGGCCGCATCGCCCGCTGGCACCCCGGCCAGCAGGGCGGCGGCTGAGTCCTGCGCTAGTTGGCGGGCGCCTTGGAGATGGCCTCGACGAGGGCGCCGATCTGGTCCTCGGGCAGGTTCCTGGCGACGTCGGCCTGGCTGACGATGCCGACCAGGTCGTGACCGTCGATGACGGGCAGGCGGCGTACGCCGTGCTCGCTCATGGTGCGCAACGCCTCCTCGATGGAGTCGTCGGCCCCGATGGTGACTGCTTCGCCCGCGGCGTACTCCTCGACCTTCACGCTGTTCGGGTCCCCGCCGGCCGCCACGCAGCCGGTGACGATGTCACGGTCGCTGATGACACCCTTCAGGCGGTCGTCCTCGCCGCAGATGGGCAGTGCCCCGACGTCGAGATCGCGCATCTTCCTCGCGGCATCCGTCAAGGTGTCAGTGGTGCGGGCGCACTCCGTGTCCTGGGTCATGATCTCGCGTGCTGTGGTCATCGTCTGTCTCCCTGGTGAGCCGTGCTCCTCGGTCCGCCGCTAGCAGCTCGGTACCCGCCGAGGTGTGCTCCATGCGATGACGTGACGACCGTGCCTAGCCCGGCTTGACCGCCAGCACCGGGCAGTGCGCGTCGAGGATGACGCGCTGCGCGACGCTGCCGAGCAGCATCTTGCCCACGGGACTGCGCGGCCGGATCCCGACGACGACCAGGGTCGCGTCGACCTCGCCGGCGACGTCGAGGACGGCGTCGGCGATGTCGGGTACGACGTCACGGCGCACCTGCACCCGCACGCCCGCCGACTCGAGCTTGGTCTGCAGCTCCCGGACCTCGTCCTCGTGGGCGTAGCGGGTGTCCACGAGGCTGTCGCCCTTCGTTGCGTTGACCACGACCAGGTCGGTCTCGCGTCGTACCGCCTCCTGCGCGCCGTGGTCGAGGGCGGCGCGTCCGTAGACGTCCGGGGTGTAGGCGACCACGACACTCATACGGACTCCTTCTCCTGGGCGGGGGTCTCCAGCGACTTCTCGATGTCCTTGGTGCGCAGCGCGCTGAGCACCAGGCCGACGATGGTGACGGCCATGACGACGTAGACGACGATGGCCGTCGGCTCACCCCACAGCGTGCTGAGGTCGCCCTGGGAGATCGCGAGCGCCTCGGTCAGCTGCGCCTCGACGCGGGGGCCGAGGATGACGCCGATGATCAGCGGCAGCACCGGCAGCCCGAAGCGGCGCATGGCCAGTCCGAGCAGCCCGATGCCCAGCAGCAGCGCGAGGTCGAAGGCCTGGAAGTTCACGCTGTAGGCACCGAGCGAGGCGAAGAACAGGATGCCGGCGTAGAGGTAGGGCCGCGGGATCTGCAGCAGCCGCGCCCAGACGGGGGCCAACGGCAGGTTGAGCACCAGCAGCAGGGTGTTGGCCACGAACAGGCTGGCCATCAGGCCCCAGACCAGCGCCGGCTCGGTGTCCATCAGCTGCGGTCCGGGCTGGATGCCGTAGCTCTGCATCGCCAGCAGGATCACCGCGGCGGTCGCGGTCGTCGGGAGGCCGATCGCGAGCAGCGGCACGAAGGTGCCCGCCGCGGAGGCGTTGTTGGCTGCCTCCGGCCCGGCGACGCCCTCGATCGCGCCCTTGCCGAACTCCTCGGGGTGCTTGGAGAGCTTGCGCTCGGTCGCGTACGACAGGAACGTCGGGATCTCGGCGCCGCCGGCCGGGAGTGCGCCGAAGGGGAACCCGAAGGCCGTGCCACGCAGCCACGGCTTCCAGGAGCGGCCCCAGTCCGCGCGGTTCATCCAGGGCTGCCCGACCGGGATGATCTCCAGCGGCTTGCGGCGCAGGTGCGCCGCGACCCATAGCGCCTCGCCGATGGCGAAGATCGCGACCGCGACCACCACGATGTCGATGCCGTCGGCGAGGAGGGGCAGGCCGAACGTCAGCCTGGCCTGCCCGGTCGACGTGCCGACGAGTCCGATGGCCAGGCCCAGGAACAGCGAGATGAAGCCGCGCAGCTTGGAGGCGCCCAGCACGGCGGTGACGGCGAAGAGCGCGAGCAGCATGATCGCGAAGTACGACGGGGCGCCCAGCTGCACGACGACGTCGGCCACCCAGGGCGCGACCAGGATCAGCAGGACGGTGCCGATCGTGCCGGCCACGAAGGAGCCGATCGCCGCGGTCGCGAGGGCCTGTGCTGCGCGCCCGGCCTTGGCCATCTTGTTGCCCTCGATGGCGGTCACCACCGAGGACGACTCACCGGGTGTGTTCAGGAGGATCGAGGTCGTCGACCCGCCGTACATGCCGCCGTAGTAGATGCCGGCGAACATGATGATCGCGCTGCTCGGCGACACGTTGTAGGTCACGGGGAGCAGCAGCGCCACCGTCATCGCCGGGCCGATGCCGGGCAGCACGCCGACGGCGGTGCCGAGCAGCACGCCGAGGACGGCGAACATCAGGTTGGTGGGCGTCAGGGCGGTCTGGAAGCCCTCGAGGAGCAGGTCCATCAGAGCACTCCGTCCAGGATGCCGGCCGGGATCGGGATGTGCAGCCCGACGTAGAAGCCGTAGAAGGTGCCGACCGAGAGCGCGGCGCCGATGGCGAGGTCGCGGACCCAGGTCCGGCTGCCGAGCACCCACGCCGACCCGGCGAACAGCAGGGCCCCGGTGATCGCCCAGCCGAGCCAGTCGATCAGGGCGATGTTGACGATGAAGACGACTGCGAGGAGCGCGACGGTGCGCGCGTCACCCTTCTCGGAGAGGTCGACGTCCTCACCCTCCTCCGCCTGCGGACGGTCGCCGCGGGAGGTGGCCACGGCGAGGGCGATGCCGAGCGCCACCAGGACGGCGCCGACCACGTAGGGGAAGGCGTAGGGCTGCACCGGCTGGTCGGCGAACCCCTTCTCCAGGCCGAGGGCGTCGTAGAAGACGTAGGCACCCACGACGACGAGGAACGCCGCGAGGGCGTACTGCGCCGTGTCGACGACGCGTCCCCGCGTCTCGGGGCCGGCCTCCGGGGCCGGCGGGGTGGTGGTCGTGCTCATGTCAGGCCCAGCTCCTCGAGGGTGGAGGCGACGCGCTCGTCCTGTTCCTTCAGGAACGTCTCGAACTCGTCGCCGGTGGCGAAGTTGTCGGTCCAGCCGTTGCGCTTGAGCGCCTCGCGCCATTCGGGGGTGTCGTGCATCTCGGTGAAGAGGTCGGTCAGGTAGTCGCGCTGGGCCTGGGAGATCCCGGGAGGCGCGAGCGCGCCGCGCCAGTTGGTGAAGACCATGTCGACGCCGGACTCCTTGAGGGTCGGTGCGTCGACGGTGTCGAGGCGCTCGGCGCCGGAGACCGCGAGCACCCGCAGCGAGCCGTCGTCGATCTGGCCCTCGAACTCCGCCGGTCCGGACATGCCCACGTCGATCTTCGAGCCGAGCAGGGCGGTCGTGAGGGGGCCGCCGCCGTCGTACGGGATGTAGTTGACGTCCTTGGGGTCGATCCCGATGGCCTTGGCCAGCTGCATCGGGAACAGGTGGTCGGGGCCGCCGTTCGTGGAGCCGCCGCCGACGGTGACTCCGCCGGGGTCCTTCTTCCAGGCCTGGACGAGGTCGTCGACGGTCTTGTAGGGGGAGTCCTTCGGGACCAGGATCGCCTCCTGCTCCTCCACGAGCCGGGCGATCGGCGTCGCCTTGGAGACCAGGGCGTCCGACTTGTTCGTGTAGACCGCGCCGACGACACCGAGGCCCATCGTCATGACGAGGTCCTCGGCGCCCTTCTCGTTGAGCAGGCGCTGCATCGCGACCGTGCCGCTGGCGCCGAGCACGTTGGTCACCTCGAAGCGACCAGTGAGGTCGTCGTCCTCCATCACCTTGACCGCGGCCCGACCGGTGAGGTCGTACCCGCCGCCCGGGCTGTTGGGGATCATCATCCGCAGCCGGCGGTTCGACGGATCGTCGGCACCCGCGGTCACGCCGGCGCAGGACGTCAGCGCCAGCGCGAGCGCGCCGACGAGCGTCAGTGCGCCCAGCTTCCTCAGCAACACCAGGAGACTCCTCTGCGGTTCGACACCGGTGGTCCGTGCGAGCATGACGGGCGCCTGTGGTGTGCGTCACCATTGCGGAAGCAAAGGAGGTTGTGGTCGTTGTGGTCGCTGCGTTCTCGCCCTCCGCACGGTGGCACTCGCTGCGTCGCCGGGAGCTGACGCTGGCGGGGCAGTTCCTCGTCCTCCAGCTCGTGGTCGTCGTGCTGCTGCTCGGCATCGTGGGCGTCATCTCGGTGCGCCAGTCCACGACCACGTTCACCACCGAGCGGGGCGCGCAGATGCAGTCGGTGGCGGAGGGCGTCGCCAACCTCGGCGTGGTCCGTGACCAGCTGACCCTCGCCTCGAACAGCAGTGCCGTCTCCGACGACACCCGGCGAGCGCTGGCACCCTACGTCGACCGCGCGCTCAGCCTCTCGGGCGCCACCGACGTGCTGATCGCGGGACCGGACGGCGTGGTGCTCGCCTCCTCCGACCCGTCGCTGGTGGGCACCCAGGCGGCGCTCGGCGAGAGCCGCGTGACCGAGGGTCGCGGCTGGACAGGGGACGTCACCGTCGACGACGAGCGGGCGGTCGCCGGACACGCGCCGATCCTGGCGGACGACGGCTCGCTGATCGGCCTCTCGGTCGCCGAGCAGGCCTACCCCTCGGTGTGGAGCCGGCTGACCGGTGCCGCCGGCAACCTGGTGCTGTTCCTCGGCCTGGGCGCGTTGCTCGGCGTGGTCGGCACCTTCGCCGTCTCGCGGGTCGTGAAGCGTCGTACGCGTGGGCTGGCACCGACGGAGATCGCCATGCTGGCCGACCACCGCGAGGCGTTGCTGCACAGCATCCGTGAGGGCGTCGTCGCCGTCGGCACCGACCGGCGCGTGACGATGATGAACGATGCGGCGAAGCTCACGCTCGGCGTCACCGGTGACCCGATCGGCCGTGACGTCGACGAGCTCGGTCTCGACCCGCACGTCGTCGACCTGCTGACCGTCAGCGGCGACGACAGCGAGGCACAGGACGCCGTGGCGCTGGTCGGCACGCGCGTCGTCGTGTTCAACCGGCGGACCGCGTCCAGCCACGGAGAGGGCATCGGCACCGTCACCACGATGCGCGACCGCACCGAGCTGGTGTCGTTGCAGAGCCAGCTCAGCTCCAACCTGTCGATCACCGACACCCTGCGCGCGCAGACCCATGAGTTCAGCAACCAGCTGCACACGATCTCGGGGCTCGTGCAGCTCGAGGAGTACGACGAGGTGCGGTCCCTGGTCGGCACCCTGACCCGTCGCCGGGCCGAGATCCTCGACTTCGTCAGCGACCGCCTGCACGACCGCCCGGTCGCCGCGCTCGTCGTGGCGAAGGCCAGCGTCGCCGCCGAGCGCGGTGTGCGGCTCGACCTGACCGAGGACTCCGACCTCCCGGCGCTCGAACCGGAGGACTCCGCCGACCTCACCACGCTGCTCGGCAACCTCGTCGACAACGCGGTCGACGCGTGCAGTGGCGGCGAGGACCCCGAGGTGACCGTCTCGCTGCAGGCAGGCAACTCGTTCCTCCACGTCGAGGTCGGCGACAACGGCCCCGGGATCCCCGAGGAGCTGCGCGAGGCGATCTTCGTGCGCGGCTTCTCCACCAAGCCCGAGGTGCTGGGCGGGCGGGGGATCGGCCTCCCGCTCGTGCAGCTGATCTGCACCCAGCGCGGCGGCAGCATCGAGGTGCACCAAGGGGCCCGGACCGTGTTCTCGGTCCGCCTGCCCTACTCGGCCCTCCAGGGGGTCCGGTGATCAGCGTCCTGGTGGTCGACGACGACTTCATGGTCGCGAACATCCACGAGCGGTTCGTGGCAGCGCACCGACGGGTTCGAGGTCGTGGGCAGTGCCCGCACCGGCGCGGAGGCGCTCGCGCTCGCGGCCGAGCTCGAGCCCGACCTGGTGCTGCTCGACGTGCACCTGCCGGACATGAGCGGGCTCGACGTGCTCGCGGCCCTTCGCGCCGACGGCAGCGACGTGGGGGTGGTGATGGTGACGGCCGAGCGCGGGGCCGACGCCGTACGCACGGCCCTGCACGGCGGGGCGATGCAGTACCTCGTCAAGCCGTTCGAGTACGACGACCTCGCCGCACGGCTGCGTCGCGTCGCCGAGGCACTGGGCACCCTGGCCTCCGGGGAGACCGACCAGGAGGCGATCGACGCCCTGTTCGGTGGCACCCCGGCTCCCGGAACGACCACCTCCGCCACGCTGCCCAAGGGCCTCAGCCCCGAGACCGCCGATCTCGTGCTCGCTGCCCTCGGTGAGTCCGGGGAGCTGTCGGCGGCCGAGGCGGGGGAGCAGGTGGGCCTCTCGCGGGTGAGCGCGCGCCGCTACCTCGAGCACTTCGTCGGCACCGGAGCCGCCGAGGTGCGGCTGCAGTACGGCACGGCCGGACGGCCCGAGCGTCGCTACCGCGCCAGCCGGAGCGCCGCGACGACGTAGGGGCTCACAGCTTGCGGAGCCTGACCCAGCGCACGGAGTGGTCGTGGTCCTTGCGCAGCACCAGGGTCGCTCGCGAGCGGGTGGGCTGGACGTTCTGCTTCAGGTTGGGCCCGTTGATCTCGTCCCAGATGCGGTTCGCCTCGGCGACGGCCTCGTCGTGGGAGATCGAGGCGTAGCGGGCGAAGTACGACGCCGGGTCGCGGAACGCCGTCTCGCGCAGCCGGAGGAAGCGGTCGGTGTACCACCGGCGGATGTCGCTGGTGGCCGCGTCGACGTACACCGAGAAGTCGAAGAAGTCGCTGACCGCCAACCCGATGCGCCCGTCCTGCCGCACGCCGGCGGACTGGAGCACGTTGAGCCCCTCGACGATGACGATGTCCGGCCGGGCCACGACGACCTTCTCGTCGGGCACCACGTCGTAGACGAGGTGGGAGTACGTCGGCGCCTCCACCTCGTCCTTGCCGGACTTGATGTCGATGACGAACTTCAGCAGCGCCTTGCGGTCGTAGGACTCGGGGAACCCCTTGCGGTGCAGGATCCCGCGTCGCTGCAGCTCGGCGTTGGGCAGCAGGAAGCCGTCGGTGGTGACGAGGGCGACCCGCGGGTGCTCGGGCCAGTGGGCCAGCATCTGCTGGAGCACGCGCGCGGTCGTGGACTTGCCCACGGCGACCGACCCGGCCAGCCCGATCACGAAGGGCGTGCGGGGTGGCTGGTTGGCGTGCAGGAAGTCCTCGGTGGCCCGGTGCAGCTTGCCGGCGGCCTCGACGTACAGGCTCAGCAGGCGCGACAGCGGCAGGTAGACCTGCTGCACCTCGTCGAGGTCCAGCTCGTCGCCGAGACCCCGCACCCGCTCGATCTCCTCCGGCGTGAGCGACTGCGCGGAGGTGTTGTTCGCGAAGGAGCGGCCCAGGGCCGCCCAGGCGCTGCGCTCGAGCTCGACGTACGGCGAGCTCTCGCTCGCGTGCGTCCCGTTCGGCATGCGCGTCACGATAGTGGTGCCCTCGCCACCTAGACTCGGCCCCATGTGCGGGATCGTGGGCTACGTCGGCGAGAAGCAGGCGCGCGACGTCGTGATCGAGGGGCTCCGGCGTCTGGAGTACCGCGGCTACGACTCCGCCGGCATCGCCGTGGTCGACGGCGGGGAGATCGTCTCGGACAAGCGGGCGGGCAAGCTCGGCAACCTCGAGAAGGCGATCGAGGAGCAGCCGCTGCCGGCCTCCACGACCGGGATCGGCCACACCCGCTGGGCCACCCACGGCGCCCCCAACGACACCAACGCCCACCCGCACCTCGGCCAGAAGGGCCGCGTCGCGGTGGTGCACAACGGCATCATCGAGAACTTCGCCCAGCTGCGCGACCAGCTCGAGCGCGAGGGTCACGAGCTGGTCTCCGAGACCGACACCGAGATCGCGGCGCACCTCCTCGAGAACGCGGTGGAGCGCACCGGCGACCTCACCAGCGCGATGGTCGAGGTGTGCGGGCAGCTCGAGGGTGCGTTCACCCTCGTCGCGGTGGACGCGCTGGATCCCTCGCGCGTGGTGGCCTCGCGCCGCAACTCACCGCTGGTGGTGGGCATCGGTGAGGGCGAGAACTTCCTCGGCTCCGACGTCGCCGCGTTCATCGAGCACACGCGTGAGGCGCTCGAGCTCGGCCAGGACCAGGTCGTGACCATCACCCGTGACGACGTGAGCGTCACCGACTTCGCCGGCAACCCCGCCGAGGGTCGTCGCTACCACGTCGACTGGGACCTCTCGGCCGCCGAGAAGGACGGCTACGACTGGTTCATGCGCAAGGAGATCTTCGAGCAGCCGCGCGCGGTCGCCGACGCGCTGCTGGGCCGGCACGACGGCCGCGGCGAGCTGCAGCTCGACGAGGTGCGCATCACCGAGGACGAGCTGCGCGAGGTCGACCGGATCGTCGTGATCGGGTGCGGCACGGCCAACTACGCCGGCCTGGTCGCCAAGTACGCCATCGAGCACTGGACCCGGATCCCCTGTGAGGTCGAGCTGGCCCACGAGTTCCGCTACCGCGACCCGATCCTGACGCGCAACACCCTCGTCATCGCGATCAGCCAGTCCGGCGAGACCGCCGACACCCTGATGGCCATCCGCTACGCCCGTCGCCAGCGGGCCAAGGTGCTGGCGATCTGCAACACCAACGGCTCGACGATCCCGCGCGAGTCCGACGCGGTCATCTACACCCACGCCGGGCCGGAGATCGGGGTCGCCTCGACCAAGGGCTTCCTGACGCAGCTGATGGCCTGCTACGTGCTCGGCCTCTACCTCGCGCAGGTGCGCGGCACGAAGTACGGCGACGAGATCGCCTCGGTCGTCGCCGAGCTCGAGCAGATGCCGGCGCACGTGCAGCGGATGCTCGACCAGGCCGAGTCGGTCTACGAGCTCGCGCGCAGCAACGCCGAGACCCGGTCGGTGCTCTTCCTCGGTCGCCACGCCGGCTTCCCGGTCGCCCTCGAGGGTGCGCTGAAGCTCAAGGAGCTGGCCTACATCCACGCCGAGGGGTTCGCCGCCGGCGAGCTCAAGCACGGTCCGATCGCGCTGATCGAGGAGGGGCTGCCGGTGTTCTGCGTGGTGCCTCCCCGCGGTCGCGACCAGCTGCACGACAAGATGATCAGCGCCATCCAGGAGATCCGGGCCCGCGGGGCGCGCACGATCGTGCTGGTCGAGGAGGGCGACGACACCGTGGCGCCGTACGCCGACGTGACGATCACGTTGCCCGTCGTACCCACCCTGTTGCAGCCGATCGTCGCCACCGTCCCGCTCCAGCTGTTCGCGTGCGAGCTGGCGACCGTGATGGGTCACGACGTCGACCAGCCGCGCAACCTGGCGAAGTCCGTCACGGTGGAGTAGCCGGTGATCGTCGGGGTGGGCACCGACGTCGTCGAGATCGCGCGTCTCGAGCAGTCACTCGCGCGCACTCCCAGCCTGCGCGACCGGCTGTTCACACCCGCCGAGGCCGAGCTGCCGCTGGAGTCGCTGGCCGCCCGGTTCGCCGCCAAGGAGGCGCTCGCCAAGGCCCTCGGAGCCCCCGGCGACCTCGAGTGGCACGACGCCGAGGTGGTCTCCGACGTGAGCGGATGGCCGTCGTTCGAGCTGCGGGGGACCGTGGCGGCGCGGGCCGAGCACCAGGGGGTCGAGCGGGTGCACCTGTCGTTGTCGCACGACGCCGGGGTCGCGCTGGCGTTCGTGGTGCTGGAGGGCTGAGATGACGCCGCTGGCCGGCTTCGAGGCCTACACCGGCCAGCACTTCCTGCTCCTCGCGATCTTCGCCGCGGGGGCCGTCGGCATCGTGCTGCTGGGCCGCCGCCAGCGCGGGACCGACGCGGCACGACGGTTCAGCCGGGTGCTCGCCCTGCTGATCCCGTGCTTCACGGTGCCCAGCCAGGTCTTCCAGCTGACGCCGGGGGACTTCGACCTCGACTCCTCGCTGCCGCTCCAGCTCTGCGACTTCGCCTGGGTCACCGCGGTGTGGGGGCTCTGGACGCACCAGCGGCTCCCGGTGGCGCTGACCTACTACTGGGGGATCGTGCTGACCTCGCAGGGGATCCTCACCCCGTCGCTGGGCCAGGAGTTCCCGCACCCGCGGTTCTTCGCGTTCTGGTGCATGCACTTCCTGATCGTCTGGGCCGCTCTCTACCTGACCCTCGGCCTCGGGATCGCCCCGAACTGGCGCACCTACCGGATCACCGTCGCGCTGACCGCGCTGTGGGCGGTCGTGGTCTACGTCTTCGACGAGGTCGCTGACGTGAACTACGGCTACCTCGTCCGCAAGCCCGGCTCGGGTTCGCTGCTCGACCCGCTCGGTCCGTGGCCGGTCTACGTGGTGGCCGCCCTCGGCATCCTGCTGGCCGTCTGGGCGCTGATGACGTGGCCGTGGGTGCGGATGGCGATCGCGAGGCCGGGCCGGTGCGGAGATCCGGTTTCCCAGGTTAAGAACCCAAACCGCCTCTTCACACACGGGGCGAGGTGTGTGAAGTACCAGTTTCGGTTCATCACCTGGGAAACCGGCAGCCCAGCCCCGCTAGCGTGGCCGCATGCGCAGCGCACACTCGGTCGAGCAGGTGCGGGCCGCCGAGTCCGACCTGATGGCTCGCCTTCCGGAGGGTGCGCTGATGGAACGAGCGGCCACCGGGTTGGCGGTCGCCATCGCGGATCTTCTCGGTCAGGTCTACGGGTCCCGGGTGCTGCTGCTCGTCGGTGGCGGGGACAACGGCGGGGACGCCCTGTGGGCCGGGGCGATGCTGGCGCGCCGGGGAGCCGCGGTCGAGGCGGTGCTGCTGTCCGCGTCGGTGCACCAGGAGGGGCTGGCGGCTCTGCGGGCGGCGGGTGGTCGCACCGTGGCGGTCGCCGACGCGCACCAGCCCGACGTCCTCGTCGACGGCGTCGTCGGCATCGGTGGTCGCCCCGGGTTGAAGGAGGAGGCGGCCGAGGCGCTCGACGCGTTCGAGGGCGCGGTGGTCGTCGCCGTGGACGTGCCGTCGGGCGTGGACGTCGACACCGGCCGGCTCGACGGTGACCA
Organism: uncultured Actinomycetota bacterium; assembly: GCA_963722835.1. Classification (GTDB taxonomy): domain Bacteria; phylum Actinomycetota; class Actinomycetes; order Propionibacteriales; family Nocardioidaceae; genus Marmoricola. The sequence continues at coordinate 72,262 of CAVROK010000008.1, read as the reverse complement.
CGTCAGCGCCGACCTGACGGTCACGTTCGGCACCCACAAGATCGCTCACCTCGTCGACCCGGCGGCACTGGCCTGCGGGGTGGTGCACCTCGTCGACATCGGGCTCGACCTCCCGCTGGCGCCCGTCGAGGCGCTCCAGCCGGTCGACGTGGCCGTGCTCGTGCCGACTCCCGGGCCGTTCGAGCACAAGTACACCCGCGGGGTCGTCGGCGTACGCGCCGGGTCGGAGACCTATCCCGGCGCCGCCGTCCTGTGCACGTCCGGCGCGGTCTCCGGGCTGGCCGGGATGGTGCGGTACGCCGGCTCCGCGGCCGACGCCGTCCGCGCCGCGCACCCGGAGATCGTGGTCGCCGACGGCCGCGTCCAGGCCTGGGTGGTCGGGTCAGGCGGCGACGCCGACGCCGAGCAGGCGCTCGCCGACGCCCTGGACGACGAGGTGCCGACGGTGGTCGACGCCGATGCCCTGATGCACGTACGCCGCGGACCACGCGGGCTCGTGCTCACCCCGCACGCCGGCGAGCTCGCCCGGATGCTCGGCGTCGAGCGCGAGGCGATCGAGGACGACCAGCTCGCCTTCGTGCGCCGCGCCGCGGAGGAGTACGACGCGGTGGTGCTCCTCAAGGGACGGCGGACGCTGATCGCCCGCCCCGACGGACGGGTCCGGGTCACCGCCAGCGGCGTCCCCTGGCTGGCCGTTGCCGGTGCCGGGGACGTCCTCGCGGGGGTGATCGGCTCGCTGCTCGCGGCCGGTCTCGACCCCTGGGACGCCGCGTCGGCCGGGTCCTGGCTGCACGGGTCGGCAGCCGCGCAGGCCAGCGGCGGCGGACCGCTCACGGCGACCCGGGTGGCCGACGCGCTCCCCGAGGTGGTGCGCACGCTGGTGCCGTGAATGGGAGGATGCTCCCGATGGTGAGCCCACCCAGTCCGCACGCCGAGGTCGTGGTCGACCTCGGCGCGGTGCGTCACAACGTGACCCGGCTGCGCGAGCTGGTCTGGCAGGACCGACCGGACGGCCAGCTGATGGTGGTGGTCAAGGCCGACGGCTACGGCCACGGCATGGTGCCGGTCGCCCGTGCTGCCCGGTCCGCGGGAGCCGAGTGGCTCGGCGTCGCGACAGGGGCGGAGGCGCTCGCGCTGCGCGAGGCGGGGGACACCGGTCGACTGCTGTGCTGGCTGAACGCGCCGGGCACGGACTTCACCCCGGTCATCGCGGCCGACATCGACGTGACGGCCTCCTCGCTCGCCCAGCTCGACGAGATCGTCCGCGGTGCCCGGGAGGCCGGGCGGATCGCCCGCCTCCAGCTGAAGGTCGACACCGGCCTCTCCCGCAACGGCTCGCCCCGCGACGAGTGGCTCGCACTGGTCACGGCCGCCCGGTCCGCGCAGGACGACGAGGCGGTCCGGGTCACCGGCGTCTGGTCCCACCTGGCGTGCTCCGACGAGCCCGAGCACCCCGCCAACGCCGCCCAGCAGGAGGCCTTCGAGGAGGCGCTCGCGCTGGCCACGGACGCCGGGCTCGACATCGAGGTGCGGCACCTGGCCAACTCGGCCGGAGCGTTGCTCCACCCGCGGGCGCGGTTCGACCTGGTGCGGGTCGGCATCTCCGTCTACGGGTTCAGCCCGGCCCCCGACGTCGTCACGACCGAGGAGCTCGGGCTGGTCCCGGCGATGACGGTCCGCGGCAACGTCGTACTCACCAAGGAGGTCGCGGCCGGCGCCGGCGTCTCCTACGGCCACACGTTCGTCGCCGACGAGCCGATGCGCGTCGCGCTCGTGCCGATGGGCTACGGGGACGGGATCCCGCGGCACGCCTCCAACACCGCGGAGGTGCTGGTCAACGGCGTCCGCGGGCGCGTGCTCGGCCGCGTCTGCATGGACCAGATGGTCGTGTCCGCCCCCGAGGCGCACGACGGCGACGAGGTCCTGGTGCTCGGCCCCGGGTCTCACGGAGAGCCCACGGCGACCGACTGGGCCCGTTGGTGCGGGACGATCGACTACGAGATCGTCACCCGCATGGGTGGCCGGCAGACCCGTGTCTGGGTCGGGGAAGAGGCGCAGGCGTGAGCACTCGGCGTTCGCTGGCGTACGCCGCCGGCGGCCTCGGCGCGGCTGCGCTCGCTGCCGTCGCGACCGGTGTCGTGGTCGAGCGGCGGGTCGTCAAGGCGCGCAAGGCGGGTGCCGCGCAGGCCGACCGGCTGGGCCTGCTCCGCTCGGAGCCGATCGAGGTCACCTGCGACGACGGGGTCGTCCTGCACGCCGAGGTCGACGAGATCACGCCGTACGCCGACTCGAAGACCGCTCGCCGTCGCAAGTCCCGCAACGACGTGACGTTGGTCTTCGTGCACGGCTACGCCCTCAACCTCGACTGCTGGCACTTCCAGCGCGAGGCGTTCCGGGGCAAGCGCCGGATGGCGTTCTACGACCAGCGGTCCCACGGTCGCTCCCAGCGAGGCGACCGTGAGCACGCCACGATCGACCAGCTGGGCGACGACCTGGCCAGCGTCATCGAGACCGTCGCGCCGAAGGGTCGGGTGATCCTGGTCGGTCACTCGATGGGCGGCATGTCGATCATCGCCCTCGCCGAGCGGCACCCGGAGCTGTTCGGCAAGCGGATCGCGGGGGTGGCACTGATCGCCACGACGGCCGGCGGTCTCCGCCCCTATCGCACGGTCAGCCGCTGGATCCCCGACGGCGTCGGCCAGCTCGTCACCCCTCGCGTGATCGCCGCCCTGGCGAAGGCACCCGAGCTGGTGGACTCCGCGCGCCGGCCGGGGTCGAACATCGGCTTCATCGTCGCCGACATGTTCGCCTTCGGCAGCAAGGACGTCCCGGCCGCGGAGGTGGAGTTCCTCGACGAGATGCTGGCCGGCACGAAGTTCGACGTGCTCGCCGAGTTCTTCCCGAACTTCACCACGCTCGACAAGTTCGAGTTCCTCGCGGCGTTCGACGGCGTACCGACCACCATCGTCTGCGGCACCAAGGACAAGCTCACCTCGATCGGGCACAGCCGCAAGATGGCCGAGCAGCTGCCGTCGGCGACGCTCGTCGAGTGTCCCGGCGCCGGGCACATGGTGATCTTCGAGGCGCGCGAGCAGGTCAACCAGGCCCTCGAGGACCTCGTGGAGTCCGCCACGTCATGACCGAGGTCCTGACCGTAGGAAGCTCACGCGCCGAGGACGTCCTCGCCGTGATCCACGAGTCGTTCGCCAACCGGCCGCCGCTCGACCCGCCGGCGACCGCCCTCGACGAGACCGTCGAGTCCGTCCGCGAGGCGCTCGACGCGCACGGCGGGCTGTTGGTCGAGCACGAAGGCCGGCCGGTGGGCGCCCTGCTCCTCGAACCCCGCGGCCGGCTGCTCGGGCTGCGGCGCGTCGGCGTGCTCGACACCGTGCGCGGCCTCGGCGTCGCCGCACGGATGGCGACCAAGGCCGAGGACATCGCGGCGGCGCGCAAGTTCGGTGGGCTGGAGATCGAGGCCCGCGTCGAGCTGCCGAAGACGGTCGAGTTCTGGCGCAGGCTGGGGTACGTCGAGTCCGGCCGCAACGGCAACCGCATGAGCATGCTGAAGATGCTGCCGATCACGCGGGTCCTGCGCACCGCCGAGGACACCCGTGCCTTCGGCGAGTGGCTGGCCACCCTGCTGCGCCACGGCGACCTGGTGATCCTCACCGGCGACCTCGGCGCCGGCAAGACCACGCTGACGCAGGGCATCGGCGCTGGATTGTCGGTCCGCGGCGACGTCACCTCACCGACCTTCGTGATCTCGCGGGTGCACCCGTCGCTGGACGACGGACCGCCGCTGATCCATGTCGACGCCTACCGGCTCGGCGGTGCCGCCGAGCTGGACGACCTCGACCTCGACACCGACGTCGTCGACGCCGTCACGGTGGTGGAGTGGGGCGAGGGTCTCGCCGAGGCACTCTCGCTCGACCGCCTCGAGCTCAGGCTGACCCGCGACGAGGACGACGTACGCACCCTCCAGCTGCGGCCGGTGGGCCCCCGCTGGCGCGAGCTGCTCATCTAGAGTCGGCCCGTGCTGCTCGCCTTCGACACCGCCACCCCGCACGTGACCGTCGCACTCCACGACGGCACCTCGGTGGTCGCGACCTTCGAGTCCTCGGAGTCGATGCGGCACGGCGAGATGCTCGCGCCGGGGATCGAGCACGTGCTCACCTCTGCCGGGGCGACCGCCGCCGACCTCACCGGCATCGCCGTCGGGGTCGGGCCGGGACCGTTCACCGGCCTGCGGGTCGGCCTGGTGACCGCGCGGACCCTCGCGCTGGTGCGCGCGATCCCGGTCCACGGCGTCTGCTCGCTCGACATCCTGGCCGCCGAGGCGATCGACGCGGGGCTCGAGGAGTTCGTCGTCGCGACGGATGCGCGCCGCAAGGAGGTCTACGTGGCGTCGTACGCCGGGCGGCAGCGGGTCAGCGGCCCGCAGGTGCTCAAGCCGGAGGACGCCGCCATCGACGTACCGGTCGTCGGCCGCGGCGGACTGCTGTACCCCGAGCACTTCCCGAACGCGACCGGGCCCGAGCACCCCTCCGCAGCCGTCCTGTGCGACGTCGTGCTCCAGCAGCGCTTCGAGGTCCTGCCCCCCGAGCCGCTCTACCTGCGCCGCCCCGACGCCGCCGAGCCCGGGAAGCCGAAGCGGGTCAGCTAGGGCCGGTCAGCCAGCGACATGCGACATGTTGCTCGGTTGGCTGGAGGGGCTCTCTGGCGTCGCTCCCGCCACATTCGCATGTCAGAAGGCGAGCAGATCGACAACGCCGCGGATCGGAGTCACCTGGTGACACCGAACCGCGGCGTAACGAACTGGGGCTCCGCTTCGACATGCAGATGTGGCTCGAGGGGCTCAGGAGGCAGTCGGCGCGATCCGGCGTACGTCGAGTGCCCGCTCGGCGGGTTCTGGCGTGCATCCAGTGCCCGGTCAGCGCAGGGGACGGGCGAACGGGCCGACGTACATCAGCACCAGGTTGACCACGACGACCACGGCGACGGCGACCGCCCACACGAGAGGGAGTACGACGAACCCGGCCGCCACGCCGCCGCCGAGCACGAGCAGCTTGGTCGCCAGCGCGAGGGGAGGCGAGGAGACCCGCGCCTTGGGCGCGGCGAACAGGCCCCACAGGATCGCGGCCAGCAGCGGCAGCCCGAGCCCGAGCAGCCAACCGAGCGCACCGCCTGCCGAGAAGCCCGCCCAGGACAGCAGCACCAGCGCGAGGATCTCGACGAAGAACGCAACGACGTCGTTGGCGTTCACGTTCATCGCGACGCGGCTTTCTCCTTCGGCGGGAGGGGGAAGAACATCGACGTGCGGCGGGCGTACTCGGGGTAGCCGTCGCGCTTCATCATGCTGCGCTCGAGCAGCTTCGCGCCGGTGGCGAAGACCAGGAAGTACGTCATCACCGCAGGCGAGAGCACGGTCAGCCAGGCCCAGGGCGTGCCGGCGACGGCGACCAGGAAGACGCCCCACCACACGCACGCGTCGCCGAAGTAGTTCGGGTGCCGGGTGTAGCGCCACAGCCCGCGATCCATCACGGGTCCGCGGTCCGGGTCCTTCTTGTACGCGGCCAGCTGCGCGTCGCCCACCGACTCGAAGACCATGCCGACGAGCCACAGCGCGACGCCCAGCCCCAGCAGGATGTCCTCGGTCTGTCCCTCGGCGGCCGCGGCGACCTGGACCGGCAGCGACACGAACCACATCGCGACGCCCTGGGTCAGGAAGATCCGCTTCACCGCGAAGCTGAACGGCTTCCCCTCGAGCATCTTGGCGTAGCGCGGGTCCTCCTCCGACGTGGCGAGCGACGCGACGACCGACGTGCCAGGCGAGCCGCAGCCCCCAGACGCCGACCATGCCGAGCAGCACCCACCGCACCGGCGCTTCGCCGACCAGCGCGCAGAGCAGGGCGACCAGCACGAAGCCGAGGCCCCAGACCAGGTCCACCACGACGACGCGTCCGATGCGACGGGCGACGAGGGCGGTCACGGTCATCAGGACGGCGACCAGGAGGACGCTCAGGGGGACGAGGTTCAGCACCTCACCACGGTCGCACGTCCGGCAGCGTGTGCACGCCGCCGGGCCGCACCATCAGGATCTGGTCCACGCCCATCCGGCCGTCACGGAAGGCCATCGACCCACCGACCAGGTAGAGCCGCCAGACGCGCACGACCTCCTCGCCGACCAGCTCGGTGAGCCGGTCGAGGTTGGCCTCGAAGCGCTCCAGCCAGCCGTCGACCGTGCGCACGTAGTGCTCGCGCAGGGCGTGTACGTCGCGGACCTCGAGGCCGGCGCGTTCCAGGAACGTGACGGTCTCGCCGACCGGCCGCATGTGCATGTCGGGAGCGATGAACGACTCGATGAACGGCCCGCCGCCGGGGTGGCCGTTACGGCCGCCGGAGCGCGACATCTGCTGGATCAGCACCCGGCCGCCAGGCACCACCGCGTCGTGCAGGACCTGGGCGTAGGTGCCGTAGTTCTGCTCGCCGACGTGCTCGCCCATCTCGATCGAGGCGACCGCCTCGAACGGGCGCCCGGATCGCGGGGTCTCGTCTGATCGCTCGCTGGCGCTCGCTGCTCGACCTAAAATCTCGCGGTAGTCCTGGAGCCGGATCTCGACGAGGTCCTCGAGACCGCGCTCGCGGACCCGGGCGTCGATGAACTTCTTCTGCTCGGCGGCGATCGTCACGCCGGTGACCTGTGCGCCGTAGTGCTGGGCCGCGTGCAGCGACAGCGAGCCCCACCCGCAGCCGATGTCGAGGAAGCGCATCCCCGGCCCGAGCCCGATCTTCTGGCAGACCAGGTCGAGCTTGTCGCGCTGCGCGTCGGCCACGCCGTACGTCGGGTCCTCGGAGCGGAAGTAGCCCGAGGAGTACGCCATCGAGGGGTCGAGGATCAGCGAGTAGAACTCGTTCGACAGGTCGTAGTGGTGGCTGATCGCGCGCCGGTCGCGCAGCTTGCTGTGCAGCCGTCCGCGGACCCGCGCCTGCGAGTCCGGCAGCCTCGGCGCCTTGCCGAGGGCGCCGACGTCGACGGCCGCGCGCAGGGCTCGTGCGAAGGCCGCCGGGGAGGGCCGGACGCCGGAGAGACCACGTTCGTGAGCGACGTCCCAGACGTGGGTGAGCGCGGCGTCGAGGTCGTGGTGCACCTCGATATCGCCGGTGACGTAGGCCTGGGCGGCGCCGAGCTCGCCCGGGTGCCACAGCAGCCGGCGTACGGCGTCGGGCGTCCGCAGCTCGACCAACGGAGCGTCGAGCGGTCCGGTCTCCGAGCCGTCCCACGCGCGCAGCCGCACCGGCAGGTCACCACCGACGAACGGCCGCAGCGCTGCCTCCAGCCGCTGGGCGACGCCGACCGGGGCGACGGTCGAGATCGAGGGGCGCTGCTCGATGGTGGTCATCGTGCCTCCCGGGTGAAGGTCAGCTGCTGCACGTCGATGTAGCCCGAGGCGAACCCGGCGCGGGAGTACTCGAGGTAGAAGTGCCACATCCGCTCGAAGGTCTCGTCGAAGCCGAACGCGCGCACCTCCTCGTCGGCGGCGAGGAAAGCGTGGTCCCAGCGCCGGAGGGTCTCCGCGTAGTGCTGGCCGAACGAGAGCCGGTCGCTGATCCGGAGCGTGGTGTCGGCGCGGGTGATCTCGTCGATGACCTGGACCGACGGCAGGAAGCCGCCGGGGAAGATGTACTTGTTGATCCAGGTCCACGTCGCCTTCGTGGCGAGCATCCGGTCGTGCGGCATCGTGATCGCCTGGATGCCGACCTTGCCGCCGGGCGCGAGCAGGCGGTCGATCGTCTGGAAGTACGTCGGCCAGTACTCGTGGCCGACCGCCTCGATCATCTCGACGGACACGATGGCGTCGTACTCGCCCTGCACGTCGCGGTAGTCGGAGAGCTCGAGGGTCACCTGGTCGGCGTACCCGGCCTCGGCGACGAGCTGCTCGGCGAGCTGGAGCTGCTCGCTCGACAGGGTGACCGAGTGCACGGTGGCGCCACGACGCGCGGCGCGGATCGCGAGCTCGCCCCAGCCGGTGCCGATCTCGAGCACACGGGTGCCGTCGCCGACACCCGTCTGGTCGAGCAGCCGCTCGATCTTGCGGGCCTGGGCCTCGGCCAGCGACTCGGTGTCGCGACCCTCCGGCGGCGCCGCGACGAGGTGGTCGCCCTGCTGCACGAAGGAGGTGTCGTAGAGCGCCGACGAGTAGCTCATCGTCTCGTCGAGCCACAACCGGAACATGTCGTTGGACAGGTCGTAGTGGTGGGCGATGTTGCCGCGCGCGTTGTCCTGCGTGTTCCGCTGGGCCTTCGGGGGTCGGCGTACGTAGGCGGCGCGGAGCTTCTGCAGCGGCGCGGGGACCAGGTTCGGCAGCTCCGCCGCGAGCACGGTCAGGAAGCCGCCGAGGTCCTCGGCCTCCCAGGCGCCGGTCATGTAGGACTCACCGAACCCGATCAGCCCGTCGCGGCCGATGCGGGCGTAGAACTCCGCGGGCCGGTTGAGGACCATGCTCGGGCCGCCGAGGCCGTGGACGGTCCTGCCGTCGTTGACCGAGACCGGCAGGCGGCGTACGGCGGCCAGGAACAGCTGCTTGGCGATCTGGGCCGACACGTCGGCCTTGAGGCCGGTGGGAATCAGGTCGAGGCCGGGCCACCTGGTGACCGGGCGTGAGGGAGTCGTCGTCATCTCAGACGCCTTCCTGTCGTGGGTGGGTGGGTCGCGTGCGGATCCTCAGCCGGCGTGCCCACAGCCAGATGCCGTGGGCCCGGATGAGGAGGGCTCCGCGCAACGCGTCGGGTGCGCTGCGCAGCGGGGAGGACGTGATCGGGGTGCCGTCGAGCGAGGCGGTGAACACCGCGCCGTCGTCGCTGTGCAGGGTGACGGTCACGTGCAGCTTCCGGCCCGGCCGCGGGACGGCGATCTCGTAGTAGCCGTCGGTGCCGTGGAACGGCGAGACGTACATCTGCTTCTCGGTGCGGGCGCGGCCCTGCTCGTCGGGGTGCACGAGGTAGGCGTGCCGGTCGCCGTAGGTGTTGTGCACCTCGACGACGACCCCGGCGAGCTCACCGTCGCGCCGGTGGCACCAGAACACGCTGATCGGGTTGAAGCAGTAGCCGAGCGCGCGGGCGTTCGCCGCCATCACGATCCGGCCGCCGTCGGTCTCCACGCCGTTGACGGCGAGGAAGTGCTCGACGTTCTCCTTCAGGCTGCGGCCCGGGTCGCCGAGGTGGTCGCGGGCCTCGAACCGACCGAGCACGCCGTGGTCGGGCAGGTGGTCGAGGTCGACCAGCCAGGTCCGCGACTCGTGGGTGAAGGTGCGCTTGAACGGTGTCCGCCGGGTGTGCCGGATCGTCGTGGCGTACGTCGTGGCCTCGACCGGGAGTCGCGAAGGACCCTCCCAGTTGACCCCGAGCTTGGCGGCCGCCTCGACGCCGGATCGTGCACCGTCCTCGTGGAAGCCCCACCCGTGCCAGGCGCCGGCGAAGCACGACCCGGTCGCTGTCGCACTCGGGCAGTCGGCGCTGCGCGGCCACCGAGGTCGGGGTGTACGTCGGATGCGCGTACTCCATCGTGTCGATGACCGTGGACTGGTCGACCAGGTCCTGGCCACCGAGCGTGACGATGAGTCGCCGGCCGTCCGTGGGCACCGGCAGGGACATGAGGCGGGTCATGTCGTAGCTGACGGTCACAGTGCGGCTGTCGTCGGACGGCCGGCGCAGGTAGTTCCACGACGCCCGTGCACGTGGCAGTCGCGGCAGCACGCTCGCGTCGGTGTGCAGCTGGGCTGTGTTGGGGGAGTACTCCATGGCGGAGAGCACGTCGCGCTGCACCTGGGTCGGCTCGGCCAGCATCCCCAGCGCCTGGTCCGGGTGGGTGGCGACGACGACCGCGTCGAAGGTGTCGACCTGGCCGTTGCCGTCGGTGATCTCGACGCCGGTGGGCGTCTCGAGGACCGAGGTGACCTTCGTGCCGGTGCGTACGTCGGGAAGGCGGGCGGCCACGCGCTCGACGTACTCCCGCGAGCCGCCGGTGACCGTGCGCCACTGCGGTGAGCCGAAGACGCCGAGCATGCCGTGGTGCTCGAGGAAGGTGAACAGGTAGCGCGCGGGGTAGTCCTGCGCCACCGCCGGGTCGCACGACCACACGCAGGCGACGAGCGACTCCATGAAGTGGGTGCGGAAGAGGGGCGAGAACGACCCGCGCTCCAGGAAGGACCGCAGCGTCTCGTCGTCGTCACCCGCCCCGCTGGTTGAGCTTGTCGAGACCAACCGCTTCGCCATCCGGTGGAACCGCGGGATCTCCGTCAGCATCCGCAGGTACGACGGACGCAGCGCGTGCCGCCACGACGGGAACAGGCCGGACAGGCCGAGCGCGCCGGCGTACTCCAGCCCGCCCCATCGATCCAGTGGCGTGTCGTCGCGCACCGACATCGACATCTCGGAGTCCTGCGTCTCGACGCCGAGCTCGTCGAAGAGGCGCAGCAGGTGGGGGTAGGTGCGCTCGTTGTGCACGATGAAGCCGGTGTCGACGGCGACGCCGTCCACCACGTGGGTGTCGGCGTGCCCGCCGAGCCGGCTGTCGGCCTCGAAGAGCGTCACGTGCGTGCGCTTGCCGAGCACGTGCGCGGCCGTCAGCCCGGCGACACCGCTGCCGATGACGGCGACGCGGTGAGGTGTGCCCGGGGTCATGACTCGGCCTTGTCCAGGTCGAACAGGGCGATCGGCTCGGTGGTCGGCTGGTCGGAGACCCACCTTCCGGCTCGACGGTGATGCCGACGCCGGTCGCCGCCGAGGCGTCGCCCTTCAGAGGAGCAGCTTGTTGTCGCCCGGCTTCGACATCAGGCCGGCCGGGACATCCGTCCCGGTCGTCGTCCTGCAGCCAGAGCTCGAAGACCTTGCCCTGCGGGCGGAGCGGCCATGTCCGTCGGTGACGAGCACGGCCCTGCCCTGGCTCAGGGAGCGCACCACGGTCGCCTTCGAGCCGTCGTCGAAGCTGAGACCTCGTTCTTGGCGTCTGAGGCAGCGAGCACCCGGTCGGCCGCGGTCAGCGTCCTGCGGCGGGCGTCTCGTCCTGCCACGGCTGGAAGACCGCACCGGTGGCGACCGCGGCCAGCACGGCGGCAGCCGCGGCGAGCGAGCCGATCCGGAACCGGCGGCGGTGGCGCATCGGGACGACGTTGGTGGTCGTCTCCTCGACGACCGGCGACGCCGGGGTCTCGGGCGGCAGCGGACGGATGTTGGAGATGCCGGACAGGACGGAGGCGCGCAGGCTGGGCGGCGGGGTGATGGCGGCGTCGTCGGCCATCAGGGCGGCCGCCTCACGGAGGCTGGCGACCTCGTCCTGGCAGTCGTGGCAGCCGGGGAGGTGCTCCTCGAAGGCCGCGCGCTCGTCGTCGTCGAGCGCGTCGACGACGTAGGCACCGGACAGCGTGTGCACCGACTCGTGCGGTGAGGAATTCACTGTCCCACCCCCATCGTGTCTCGGAGACGGATCAGGCCGTCTCGAATTCGGGTCTTGGCCGTGCCCAGAGGAAGGTCCAGCATGCTGGCGACCTCCGTGTGCGTGTAGCCCTTGAAATAAGCCAGCTCCAGCGCTTCTCGCTGGACCTGGGTCAGGGAGCCCAGCGCCTGCCGGACCCTTCGTGCTTCCATCGAGGCCTGGGCGGCCTCAGCCGTGGAGTCGTGCTCCACGGTCACGTCGTTCTGGTGGTACGTCGTGTCGCGGCGCGTGCTCGCCTCCGCCGACCTCACCCGGTCCACCGACTTGCGGTGCACCAGCGTGAGGATCCACGAGACGGCGCTGCCACGCTCCTTGTCGAACCTGCTCGCCGTCCGCCAGATCTCCAGGAAGGCCTCCTGGGTGACCTCCTCGGCCTGGGCCGGGTCGCGGACGACCCGGACTGCGAGCCCGTAGGCCCGGGCGGCCGTGGCGTCGTACAGCTCGGCGAAGGCGGCTTCGTCACCTCGGCCGGAGCGCTTGAGGAGCTCGGCCAGGTCCGGGGTGCCGCCCACTCCGGAGGCCTCCGGCTCCCCCTGCGGGGAGCCGGAGGCATCGGAGCTGATGCGGTTCACGTGGAAACTTTCGCAGATCTCGATCTACGTCACATCTGGGGCATGAGAACGCCGTCGATGATGTAGACCGTGGCGTTCGCGGTCTGCACGTTGCCGCAGATCACGTTGGCGTTGGCGTCACCGACGGTGAACTCCTCGCCGGAGCCCTTCACCGTGACCATGTCGCCGGCCAGGGTCTTGTGCTCACCCGCGAGCTGGTCGGGGGCGATCTTGCCCTCGATGACGTGGTGCGTGAGCACCTTGGTCAGCGTCGGCTTGTCGGCGAGCAGGGCGTTCAGGTCCTTCTTCGGGATCGCCGCGAACGCGTCGTTGGCGGGAGCGAAGACGGTGATCTCCGGAGCGGAGTTCAACGTGTCGCCCAGGTCAGCGGCGGTGACCGCGGCGACCAGGGTCTTCAGGACCGGGTTGGCGCTGGCAGCGGTCGCGACCGGGGCGGTGGACATGCCCTGGAGCGAGCCCGCGCCGTCCGCCGGGATGGCCGAGCAGGCGGGGCCGAAGGGCTCGCTCGCTGCGGGGGCGGCGTCTTCGGTCGGGGTCTCCTCGGCCTTGGGGGCCGAGCTGGAGGACGAGGTGTCCTCGGAGGAGTCGTCGGAGCCACAGGCAGCCATGCCCATCGACATGGTGAGCGCCAGGGCCGCGAGGCCGGTGCGACGGAGGGTCGTGCTCTTCATGGTGATGCCTTTCGGTTTACGACTGGTTGTCTGACAGGGATTCGGTGCTGCGCCGAGACCGGATTGGTGTGATCGGCGACGTTTTTCAGGAGACGGTGACGACGACTTCCTGGATGCCGGTCGAACCGTCGGGGAACGGCGTCGCGCGGTCGGGGGTCTGGGTCTCGCCGCGCTTGTTGGTCGCGCGGACGGCGATCTGGTGGCTGCCGGAGTCGGCGTCCCAGGGCAGGTACCACTGGCGCCAGTACTCCACCCCGCCACTCGGGCCGAGCTTCGCCTCCTGCCAGTCGCCCCCGTCGAGGCGGACCTCGACCTTCTCCACGCCGTCGGGCTGGGCCCACGCGACACCGCCGATCACGGTCTTGCCGGCGTCGATGGTCGAGAGCGGGCGCGGGGTGTCGACCCGGCTGGAGAGCTTGATCGGGCCGTCGATGGCCCACTTCCGCTTGGTCCAGTAGGCCTCTTGCTTGTCGTACGTCGTCAGGGTGAGCTTCTCGAGCCACTTCGTGGAGCCGACGTACCCGTAGAGGCCGGGAGTGACCAGCCGCACGGGGAAGCCGTGGTCGCGGGGCAGCGGCTCGCCGTTCATGCCGAACGCGACGAGCGAGTTGCGCCCGTCGAGCGCGACCTGCAGCGGCGTGCTGATCGTGAACCCGTCGACGGCGGTGCTGAGGATCTGGTCGGCCTTGGTGTTGCCGATGCCGGCCCGGTCGAGCACGTCGCGGAGCGGTACGCCGAGCCAGCGGGCCGCGCCGACCAGGTTGCCGCCGACCTCGTTGCTGACGCAGGTGAGCGTGATGTCGTGCTCGACCACGTCCATCTTCAGCAGGTCGTCGAAGGTGAGCGTGACCTTCTCGTCGACGTCGCCGTCGATGGTGAGCGCCCAGGAGTCGACGTCGACGACGGGCACGCTGAGGTTGGTGTCGACCCGGTAGAAGTCCGCCCGGGAGGTGACGAACGAGCTGATCCCGTCGTACTTCTGCTCCAGGCCGGTCGCCAGCGCGGGCAGCGGCTTGGCCGGCTTGGGCAGGGCGATGTCGGAGATCTTGGTGCGCGCCCGGACGATCAGCTGACCGGTGCCGGCCACGACGACCGAGGCGACGGCGACCACTCCGGCGCCCACGAGGAACCCGCGGCGGGAGGTCCCGTCGGTGCCCCTGTCGCTGCTGCCGGTGCCGGGGAGCGGGGAGCCGCGCAGGAGCCAGGCGAGCACGGCCACGCCGACCACGGCCGTCACCACGGAGGGGAGTGCGTCGGTCACGCCTGCGGCCGGCTGGATCATCGCGGCCGTGCCGGCGGCCGCCACGAGCAGCACGAGCAGTCCCGCACCGAGCGCGAAGCGTCGGCGGGCGAGCATGCCCGCGACACCGGCCAGGACCAGGGTGCCCAGCAGGACGCTGCCGATCAGCACCGGCTTGTCCTTGGTGCCGAGCTCACGGACCGCCCACACCTTGAGCGGGGTGGGGGTCAGGTTGATGACGGCGGTGCCCACGGCGAGGACGGGGGAGGACGCAGGGACGATCAGCGCCGCGACGAGGTGCCCGACCGCGGTGCCGGCGACCGCGGCGAGGACACCGGAGAGGAAGGAACGGAGTCTGCTCTGGTCGGCCATGTGTGGTTGTTCGTCGCCGCAGGGCTCCTCCGGATGGGTGAGGATGGTCCCGTGGCCACTTATCTCGTGAACCCGGAGGCCGTCGCACACGCCGAGGACCTCATCCGCAAGCGCCAGTACGTCCTCGACAGCGACTGGGGCGAGGTCCAGCCGAGTGCCGAGGAGCAGAACGCCTTCCTCGAGAAGCACAGCTGGGAGGAGTACGCCGCCTGGCACCTCGGCCTGACCGACGGCGCGAACGACGAGACCAAGGCCCGCCACGCCTTCGTCTGCGGCGACTTCCGCCGGGTCCACCGCACCGCCCTGATCGCCTGCGTCTACCGGGCCTCGGAGTGGCGCCACAAGGAGGTCGAGCTGGCCGCCCACGACCTGCTCCAGCTGCTCGACAGGACCAGCGGATGAGCGCCGTCACCAGCACGGTGCGGCCGGCCGGACCCGACGACGTCGACGCGGTCGCGGTCCTCGAGGAGGAGTGCCTCGGGGTCGATGCGTGGAGCCACGGGCTCGTCCACGACGGCATCCTCGGGGACCTGCCGACGATCACCTACCTCGTCGCCGAGGTGGGCGGCGAGGTCGTCGGGCACGCGGTCACCTCGAGCGCGGGTGACATCGCCGAGCTCCAGCGGATCGCGGTCAGTCCGGCGCATCGTCGGCACGGCATCGCCGCATCGCTGCTGGCGGGGGTGGTCGACGCGGCTCGTCGTACGGTCGCGGACCGGCTGCTGCTCGAGGTGCGCGAGGACAACCGGGGAGCGCTCGCGTTCTACGCCGGCCAGGGCTTCGTCGAGATCGACCGCCGGCCGCGCTACTACTCCGACGGGACGACCGCCGTCGTGATGCGGCGCCCGCTGATCCGCGGCTGCGGCGGCTCCGAGATCTAACCGGCCAGGGCCTCGAGCTTGCGCACGGCGAGCTCGGCGTAGATCGCGGCCGCGTCGGGCAGCACCGCCGGGTCGAAGTCGGCGCGCGGGCTGTGGTTCATCGGTGCCGTCTCGGTGTCGCGGCCTGGCAGCACCGCGCCGATGCCGATGAAGGCGCCCGGGACGGCGTCGATCACGCGGGAGAAGTCCTCGGACCCGGAGATCGGGAAGTCCATCTCCTCGTAGCGCTCCTCACCGAGCACCTCGCGCACCACCGAGGCCCCGAAGTCCACCTCGGCAGCCGTGTTCACGGTCAGGGGGTACTCGCCCTTGAAGTCGATGCTGACCTCCACGCCGTGGGCCTGGGCCACGCCCTGCAGGGTCTCCTCGATCGCCGAGGCGAGGCGTTCCTTGTTGGCCTCGGAGAACCGGCGCACGGTGGCCTCGAAGCGCGCGGTGTCCGGGATGATGTTGCGCCGGGTGCCGCCCTCGATCACGCCGACGGTGAGCACGACCGGGTCGAAGATGTCGAAGCGACGGGTGACCATCGTCTGCAGCGAGGTGATCATCTCGGCGGTGGCCGCGATCGGGTCCTTCGCCCGGTGCGGAGCCGAGCCGTGACCTCCCTGCCCGCGCACCTCCACCGAGAGGTGGTGGCTGGCCGACATCATCGTGCCGGGCCGGCTGAGGAACTGGCCGTGGGGATACATCGAGGAGAACACGTGCATCCCGTACGCCGCGTCGGCCCGCCGCCCCGCCGCATCGAGGATGCCCTCCTTGATCATCACGCCGGCACCGTCCCAGCCCTCCTCGCCCGGCTGGAACATCAGCACCACGTCGCCGCGCAGGTGGTCGCGGTGCTGGGCCAGCAGCCGAGCACCGCCGATCAGCCCGGCGGTGTGCAGGTCGTGGCCGCACGCGTGCATGGCGCCGTTGGTCGCGGCGAAGTCGAGCCCGGTCTCCTCGGCGACGGGCAGCGCGTCCATGTCGGCCCGCAGCAGCACCGTCTTCGGGTCGGCCTCGTCGCGGGCACCGCCCCGGAGCACGGCGGTCACCGACGTCGTCTCCGTGCCGGTGGAGATCTCCAGACCGAGGCCCTCCAGCTCATGCAGCACCTTCTCCTGGGTGCGCGGGAGGTCGAGCCCGATCTCCGGGTCGCGGTGGAGGTCCTTGCGCAGCTCGGAGAGGTCTCCGGCCATGCTCCTGGCGTCGTCGAGCAGGTCCATGGCCCGCACGCTACCTGCGGCACAATGACGCCGTGACCCCCTCCTCGTCCTCTGCCTCGGAGCCGCTCGTCCTCGGGATCGAGACCTCGTGCGACGAGACCGGTGTCGGGATCGTGCGCGGCCAGACGCTGCTCGCCGACGCGGTCGCCTCGTCGGTCGAGGAGCACGCACGGTTCGGCGGCGTCGTACCCGAGGTCGCCTCGCGCGCCCACCTCGAGGCGATGGTGCCGACCATCGAGCGGGCCTGCGAGACCGCCGGAGTCACGCTGCGCGACGTCGACGCGATCGCCGTGACCGCCGGACCCGGCCTGGCAGGGGCGCTGCTCGTGGGCGTGGCCGCCGCGAAGTCGCTGGCGCTGGGACTCGACAAGCCGTTGTACGGCGTGAACCACCTGGCCGCCCACGTCGCCGTCGACCAGCTCGAGCACGGACCCCTGCCCGACCTGTGCCTCGCGATGCTCGTCTCCGGCGGGCACTCGTCGTTGCTCAAGGTCAGCGACGTGACCGGCGACATCGACCCGATGGGCTCGACGATCGACGACGCCGCCGGTGAGGCCTTCGACAAGGTCGCCCGGCTGCTCGGCCTGCCCTTCCCGGGAGGGCCCTACATCGACAAGGCCGCGGCCTCCGGCTCCTCGGTCGCGATCGACTTCCCGCGAGGACTCTCCTCGCGGCGGGACCTCGAGCGGCACCGCTTCGACTTCAGCTTCTCCGGTCTCAAGACCGCCGTCGCCCGGTGGGTGCAGGCGCAGGAGGCGACCGGCGAGCCGGTCCCGGTCGCCGACGTGGCCGCGTCGTTCCAGGAGGCCGTCTGCGACGTGCTCACCCGCAAGGCGATCGACGCCGCCTCGTCGGAGGGCATCGAGGACATCCTGATCGGCGGCGGTGTCGCGGCGAACTCCCGCCTGCGCGTGCTCGCCGAGGAACGTGCCGCCGCTCGTGGCATCCGCGTCCGCGTCCCGCGTCCCGGACTCTGCACCGACAACGGCGCCATGGTCGCCGCTCTCGGCTCGGAGATGGTCTCCCGCGGCCGCACTCCTTCACACCTCGACCTCCCGGCCGACTCCTCGATGCCGGTGGACCTGGTGCTCGTCTAGGTTTGGGGCCGACGTACGACGAGAGGGAGTTCGCATGCAGCAGGTCAAGGGAGTCGTGGCGCGGAGCAAGGGAGCGCCGGTCACGATCGAGACCATCAACGTGCCGGACCCGGGACCGGGTGAGGCGCTGGTCAAGGTGCACACCACCGGCGTGTGCCACACCGACCTGCACTACCGCGAGGGCGGGATCAACGACGAGTTCCCGTTCCTGCTCGGCCACGAGTCGGCAGGCGTCGTCGAGGCGGTCGGGCCCGACGTGACCGAGGTGGCGCCGGGCGACTTCGTCGTACTCAACTGGCGAGCGGTGTGCGGCGACTGCCGCGCCTGCAACCGCGGTGAGCCGTGGTACTGCTTCAGCACCTTCAACGCCACCCAGAAGATGACCCTCGAGGACGGCACCGAGCTCTCCCCGGCGCTCGGCATCGGGTCCTTCGCCGAGAAGACCCTGGTGGCCGCGGGGCAGTGCACCAAGGTCGACGCCGAGGCTCGGGCTGCGGCCGTGGGCCTGCTCGGCTGCGGCGTGATGGCCGGCATCGGTGCGGCCATCAACACCGGCAACGTGAAGCGTGGCCAGTCCGTCGCCGTGATCGGTTGCGGCGGGGTGGGCGCGGCCTCCGTCGTCGGCGCCCGCCTGGCCGGTGCGGCGAAGATCATCGGCGTCGACATCGACGAGCGGAAGCTCGAGGTGGCGCGCAACCTGGGCGCCACCCACACGGTGAACAGCAAGGACACCGACCCGGTCGAGGCGATCCAGGCCCTGACCGACGGCTTCGGTGCCGACGTCGTCATCGATGCGGTCGGCCGGCCGGAGACCTGGAAGCAGGCGTTCTACGCCCGCGACCTCGCCGGCCTGCTCGTGCTCGTCGGCGTGCCCACCCCGGACATGAAGATCCCCGACATCCCGCTGATCGACGTGTTCGGTCGCGGAGGAGCCCTCAAGTCCAGCTGGTACGGCGACTGCCTGCCGACGCGCGACTTCCCGATGCTGGTCGACCTCTACCGGCAGGGACGCCTCGACCTCGACGCGTTCGTCAGCGAGGAGATCGGGCTCGACGACGTCGAGGCAGCGTTCGAGAAGATGCACCACGGCGACGTGCTCCGCTCCGTGGTCGTCATCGACTAGCGGACCGGCACGCCGTAGGGGTCGTGGCTGACGGAGTCGAGCGGCACGACCTGACGGCCGAGCGGGAACAGCGCGATCGGGATCATCTTCCAGTTCGCGATCGCGAACGGGATGCCGATGATCGTGATGAACAGCAGCGCCCCGGTGATCAGGTGGGCCACGGCGAGCTCCCAGCCGAACAGGATCACCCAGAGGATGTTGCCGAGGATCGACCAGATCCCGGCGTCGCGTCGCCACACCACGGTGCGACCGAACGGCCACAGCACGAAGCCGGCGATCCGGAAGGACGCGATGCCGAACGGGATCGTGACGATCAGGATGCACGCGACGATGCCGGCGGCGACGTACAAGAGGGCCAGCCAGAAGCCCGCGAGGACGAGCCAGAGGATGTTGCCGATGGTGCGCACCACGCCACTGTAGGGCGCCCGTAGGCTCTGGCCCCATGAGCGGGAACGTGCGAGTGGACCACGCCGTCAGCAGCGGCACCTTCTCCCTGGACGGGGAGACCTTCGACGTCGACAACAACATCTGGGTGGTGGGCGACGACGAGGAGTGCATCGTCATCGACGCGCCGCACGACGTCGACGACATCCTGGCCGTGGTGGCCGGCCGCAAGGTCAAGGCGATCATCTGCACGCATGCCCACGACGACCACGTGCGCGTCGCTCCTGCGCTCCGCGAGCGGGTGAGCGCGCCGATCCTGCTGCACCCGGCGGACAAGCCGTTGTGGGAGCTCACCCACACCGACCACCTCTGGGACGTCGACCTCGAGGACGGCCAGACGGTCAAGGTCGGTGGCGCTGCGCTGAAGGTGATCCTCACGCCGGGCCACGCCCCGGGCGCCGTGTGCCTCTACGTGCACGACCTCGGCTGCGTCTTCACCGGGGACACCCTGTTCGAGGGTGGGCCGGGCGCGACCGGTCGCTCGTTCAGCGACGAGGACCTCATCAAGGAGTCGATCCGCTCGCGGCTCTTCGACCTGCCCGACGAGACCGTCGTGCACACCGGTCACGGGCCGGACACCACGATCGGCGCCGAGCGCGCCAACCTGGCGTGAGCGCGCAGCTCCCGCGCACGGTCTTCGCCCTGCTGCTGGGCATCAGCCTGGCGATGTTCCTGACCCCCGGCGACGGCGTGCCCGAGGGCGGCCCGGACGACAAGCTGACGCACCTGCTGATCTTCATGTCGCTGGCGGTCGCCGGGCGGTGGGCCCAGGCCCCGCCCGTGGCGCTCGGCCTCGGCCTCGCGGCGTACGCACTGGTCACCGAGGTGCTCCAGGCGGTGCTGCCCATCGACCGCAACGGTGACCCCCGCGACCTGCTCGCCGACGCCACCGGGATCCTGCTCGGCCTGTTCCTCAGCTGGGTGGCGGTGCGGGTCGGTCGGGCCCGCGGCTCCGCCTGACGTCGGACCGCGCCCGGAAGATCTCCCACACGCCCACGCTGGTGGCGGCGAAGACGAAGACCAGCGCCACGATCACCGCCGTGCCCAGGGCGTCGCCGTACGCCTCCGCGCCGGTCCCGGACACCGCGGCGAAGAAGGCCGCGCCGATCACGGCCTGGCCGATCGCGAGGCCCACCCGCTGGGCCGTCTGGAGCACGCCACCGGCCGTGCCCCCGACGACCGGGTCGACGTCCGCGAGCGTCAGCGCCTGGTTGGGCGAGATGACCGCGCCACTGCCGAGGCCCATCACGAACAGCGGTCCGGCCAGGGCGAGTACGGCGTGCTCGTCGGGTGCGGTCCTCGCGACCAGGGCCATCGCGATCGCCCCCGCACCGAACGTCGACGTGCCGGCCACGATCAGGGGGCGGCCGAGCCGCGTCACGAACCGGCCGGAGAGCTGGGCCGACACCGCGCTCCCGACCGCGAAGGCCGTCACGCCGAGTGCGGAGTGCAGGGCGCTGTAGCCCAGCCCGTTCTGGAAGTAGAGCGCCAGGACCAGCGGCAGCCCGGCCATGGCGGGGAAGTAGAGCAGGGCCAGCACGATCCCGGAGGTGTAGGACTTGCGGCGGAACAGCCGCAGGTCGACCAGGGGGTCCAGCTCGTCGCGGGTCAGGCGCCGCTCCCGTCGCCAGAACAGGAACAGCAGCACTGCTGCCGGGATCGCGAGGAGCACGACCGGCGGTCCGAGCAGCTCGTACTCGACGGCGGCGAACAGCACGCAGAACGTCGCCGCACCCAGGGTGAGGGACCCGATCACGTCGAGGCGGTGCCGCCCCACCGCCGGGGTCCGCGGCAGGTAGCGACGGCCGAGGAGGATCACCGCGATCCCGATCGGGATGTTGATGAAGAAGACCAGACGCCAGCCGAGGTCCGGCCCGCCGAGGGCGATCAGCGCACCTCCGGCCAGTGGCCCCAGCGCGGTGCCGAGGCCGACGGTGGTGCCGAGCGCCCCGAAGGCGCGGCCGCGCTCCTCGCCGCTGAACATCTGCTGGATCAGGCCCGAGACCTGGGGGTTGATCAACCCGCCGAAGATGCCCTGGAACACCCGCGCGGCGATCAGCAGCTCGGCCGTCGGCGCCAGGCCGGAGATGGCGCTCGTCACGGCGAACCCGGCGACGCCGACCTGGAACATCAGCCGCCGGCCGTGGTCGTCGCCGAGGCGGCCCGCGAGCACCGGGACCAGTCCGAACGACAGCGTGTAGCCGCTGACGATCCACTGGAGCTGCGAGGGACCCGCCCCGGTCGAGTCGCTGATCGAGGGGAGCGCGACGTTGGTGATGCTCACGTCGAGCAGGGTCATGAACAGCGCGCTGCAGCACACGAGCAGCGCGATCCAGCGGTTGCGTTCGGGCATCGGGTCAGAACGGCTCGACGAGCAGCGCCGTGCCCTTGCCGGCGACGCGGGTGAGCACGAGCGTCGACTCCTCGTCGCCGCGCAGCGCAAGGCGCTTGCGCAGCTCGTCGGGTACGACGGAGACACCGCGCTTCTTGATGGTCAGCCGGCCGATCCCACGGTCCTTCAGGGCGGCCCGCAGCGACTTCTCCCGGAACGGCACCTCCTCGAGCACGCGGTAGCCGCGGGCGAACGGCGTGCGGAACGAACCGGGGGAGCAGAGGTAGGCGATGTGCTCGTCGATCAGGTGCCCACCGACCCCGGCGGCGACGGCCGTCACGAGACCGGCCCGGATCACGGCTCCGTCGGGCTCGTAGAGGAACTCGGCCACGGGGCCCGTGGCCGCACCCGGGTCGTCCTCGTCGGTGAGCGTCGCCAGGCCGCCGTCCCCGATGACGGTGGCCCGTCGGCGGGTGGTCGCGAGCCGGCCCGACCAGAGCACGGCCTCCTTGACCTCGCGGTGGTCGCTGACCCACTCCGCCTCCACGCCGTCGGGCACGAGCTCGTGGGGGAGTCCCGGTGCGAGCTTCACGCAGGAGTCGCGGGTCAGCAGGGACTGGACGAACGACCAGGGCGGGGTCCAGTCCTCGACGTCGAAGCTGCGCCCTCGGGCGTTCCGGCGGGCCGGGTCGGCGTACGCGACGTCGAAGGGGGTGGTGTCGATCGTGGTCGCGTCCGCGACCGTGACGGCCCCGCCGAGCCCGAGTGCCTCGAGGTTGGCACGCGCCACCTCGACGCGCAGCGGGTCGAGGTCCACGCCCGCGGCGGTGGCGCCGGCCCGGGCGAAGGCGACCAGGTCACCGCCGATGCCGCAGCCGAGGTCGACGAGGGTCTCGGCGCTGGCAGCCCGCACTCGAGCCGCGCGGTGCTCGGCGACCGGCAGGCGGGTGGCCTGCTCGAGCCCGTCGGGGGTGAAGTACATCCGGCCCGCGAGATCGCCGAACTTGGCCTCGGCGCGACGGCGCAGCTCGACCTGGGTGAGGGCGGCGGCGACCTGCTCCGGGGTCGCCGTACGCCGCAGCGCGGACTGCACCTTCAGCGGGTCGGCCTCGGCCAGCGAGGCGGCGCTCGCGTCGTCGAGCAGCGCCTGACCCGGCGGGGTCAGCAGCCAGCGGAAGGCGTCGAGATCCACCCGCTCATCCTCGCAGCCGGGAAGGCCCGCCCCCGATCTGGCACTCGGTTGGCCTGAGTGCTAGTTTCGTCATTGGCACTCTCCCCGTGAGTGTGCCAGCGCTCGTGACCGTACGACCCCCGCGACGGCGTACGCACCGGGTGCGCAAACTTCGAATACCAAACCCCAGTGTTGAAAGTGGAGGCTGATCAGAAGTGTCGGTCAACATCAAGCCCCTCGAGGACCGGATCGTCGTCCAGCCCCTGGATGCCGAGCAGACCACGGCGTCCGGCCTGGTCATCCCGGACACCGCGAAGGAGAAGCCCCAGGAGGGCGAGGTCGTTGCCGTGGGACCGGGTCGGTTCAACGAGGACGGCGACGAGCGCATCCCGATGGACATCTCCGTCGGCGACAAGGTCATCTACAGCAAGTACGGCGGCACCGAGGTCAAGTACGGCGGCGGGGAGTACCTCATCCTGTCGGCCCGCGACGTGCTGGCCATCGTTTCCTGATTTCGATTCCCACCGATAGTCCAGGTCAACGGCCGGTGAACGTTCGCGTTCGACGCCGACTGACCTGGACTATCGCCCTTTAGACGAGAGGAGCATCCACCGAGATGCCCAAGATCCTGGAGTTCGACGAGAACGCCCGCCGCTCCCTCGAGCGCGGCGTGGACAAGCTCGCCAACGCAGTCAAGGTGACGCTGGGCCCGCGTGGCCGCTACGTCGTCCTGGACAAGAAGTGGGGCGCACCCACGATCACCAACGACGGTGTCACCGTTGCGCGCGAGATCGAGCTGGACGACCCCTTCGAGAACCTCGGGGCCCAGCTGACCAAGGAGGTCGCCACCAAGACCAACGACGTCGCGGGTGACGGCACCACCACCGCGACCGTCCTGGCCCAGGCGATGGTCCACGAGGGTCTCCGCGCGGTCGCCGCCGGAGCCAACCCGCTGGCGCTCAAGCGCGGCATGGACAAGGCCACCGAGGCCGTCACCGAGGCGCTCGGCAAGGCCGCGCGCGACGTCGACGACGTCAAGGACATGGCCGCGGTCGCGACCGTCTCCAGCCGCGACGAGGTCATCGGCGACCTGCTGGCCCAGGCCTTCGACAAGGTCGGCAAGGACGGCGTGATCACGGTCGAGGAGTCCAACACCATGGGCACCGACCTCGAGTTCACCGAGGGCATGCAGTTCGACAAGGGCTACCTGTCGCCGTACTTCGTCAGCGACCCGGAGCGCATGGAAGCGGTCCTCGAGGACCCCTACATCCTGCTGCACCAGGGCAAGATCTCCGCGATCTCCGAGCTGCTCCCGCTGCTGGAGAAGGTCATCCAGTCCGGCAAGCCGCTGTTCATCCTGGCCGAGGACGTCGAGGGCGAGGCGCTCTCGACCCTGGTCGTGAACAAGATCCGCGGCACCTTCACCGCCGTCGCGGTCAAGGCTCCGGCGTTCGGTGACCGTCGCAAGGCGATGATGCAGGACATCGCCACCCTCACCGGTGGCCAGGTCATCTCGCCCGAGGTCGGTCTCAAGCTCGACCAGGTCGGCCTCGACGTGCTCGGCTCCGCCCGTCGCGTCGTGGTGACCAAGGACGACACCACGATCGTCGAGGGCGGCGGCGACGCTGCCGAGGTCAACGGCCGGGTCAACCAGATCAAGGCCGAGATCGAGGCGACCGACTCCGACTGGGACCGCGAGAAGCTCCAGGAGCGCCTCGCCAAGCTGGCCGGCGGCGTCTGCGTCGTCAAGGTCGGTGCCGCCACCGAGGTGGAGCTGAAGGAGAAGAAGCACCGCATCGAGGACGCCATCTCCGCGACGCGCGCCGCGATCGAGGAGGGCATCGTCGCCGGCGGTGGCTCCGCACTCGTGCACGCCGCCTCTGCTCTGGACGGTGGCCTCGGCCTCAGCGGCGACGAGTCGATCGGCGTCCGCATCGTGCGTCGCTCGGTCGACGAGCCGCTGCGCTGGATCGCCGAGAACGGCGGCGAGCAGGGCTACGTCGTGATCTCCAAGGTCCGCGAGCTCGGTGTCGGCAACGGCTACAACGCCGCCACCGGTGAGTACGGCGACCTCGTCGCCCAGGGCGTGCTCGACCCGGTCAAGGTCACCAAGTCGGCCCTGACCAACGCCACCTCCATCGCGGGCATGCTGCTCACCACCGAGACGCTGATCGTGGACAAGCCCGAAGAGGAAGAGCCCGACGCCGGTCACGGCCACGGGCACGGCCACTGAGGTCTGACCTGGGGGTGGCGGCGCTCGCGTGCGGGTGCCGGTTTCCCAGGTGATGAACCCAAACTGCCTCTTCACACACCTCACGCGGTGTGTGAAGAGGCAGTTTCAATTCAAAACCTGGGAAACCGGATCCCCTAGCCGCCCAGCTCCTCGCGCATCGCCGTGGCCGCCTCCTCGATGAGCTCCCGCATGACCCGCTCGGCCTCGCGGGCGTCACCGGTGCGTACGGCGCGGGCGACCGCGTCGTGCATCGCGATCGCGTCCGGGTTGGGGCGGTCGGGCATCAGCCCGTGATGGGTACGACCCGCCAGCACCTCGGCCACGACGTCGCCGAGGGCGCGGAACATCTCGTTGCCACTGGCCTCGAGCAGGGTGCGGTGGAAGACCACGTCGGCGACGAGGTAGGCCTCGAGGTCGCCCGAGTGGCCGTGCACCACCATGTCGCTGACCGCCCCGGCGAGGGTGCCGCACTGGACGGCGGTGGCGTTCGTCGCGGCGAGGCCGGCGGCCACCGGCTCGAAGCCGCGCCGCAGCGCGCTGAGTGACTGCAGCTGCGCGGCCCGGTCGGGGCTGTCCAGCCGCCAGCGGATCAGGCGCGGGTCGAAGACGTTCCACTCGTCCTGGCCGAGCACGGTGACCCCGACCCGCCGGCGCGAGCGCACCATCCCCATCGACTCGAGGACCCGCACCACCTCGCGCGCGACGGAGACCGAGACGGCGTACTCGCGGGAGAGGCGGTCCAGGGTGAGTACGGCGCCCGCCGCGAGCTCGCCGCCGACGATCCGTCCGCCGACCTGGTCGAGCGTGCCGAGGTGCAGCTGACCCGAGACGCGGGTACCGGGAGCCGTGGACACACCCACATCCTCGCAGAAACCCGAGGAAAAGATCAGTATTTTCTCGGGAACTCTTGCCAAAGATCATATCTTTGGCTCATGCTGTGACGGCCGACACAACCACCGAGCCAGGAGCACCGCATGCCAGACCGATCCCCGCTGATCGTCGCCATGGGCGTCTCGGGCTCCGGGAAGTCGACTGTCGGCGCCGCCCTCGCCCAGCGCCTGCGGGTGCCGTTCGCCGATGCCGACGACTTCCACCCGCCCGCCAACATCGCCAAGATGACCGCCGGCGAGGCGCTCGACGACGACGACCGGCACCCCTGGCTGGAGTCGATCGGGGAGTGGCTCGCCGAGCACGCCGAGACCGGCGGGGTGATGAGCTGCTCGGCCCTCAAGCGCCAGTACCGCGACCAGCTGCGCCTGCACGCCCCCTCCACGGAGTTCTTCCACCTGCACGGCAGCCGCGAGGTGATCGCCCGCCGGCAGGCCAGCCGCCCCGGCCACTTCATGCCGAGCTCGCTGCTCGACTCCCAGTTCGCCACGCTCGAGGACCTCGCCCCCGACGAGCACGGACAGGTGGTCGACGTCGACCAGAGCATCGACGCGATCGTCCAGGCCTACATCGACCAGCACCAGACCATCCAGTGAACGGAGCACCCATGCACGCCGCCCTCGTCCCGCTCGCGGACCCCGCACCGCTGATCGAACCCGTCGCCGGCGGCTGGCAGCTGGTCATCGCCGCCCTCCTGGCCATCGCCCTGATCGTGGTGCTGATCACCGTGGCGAAGGTCCACCCCTTCCTCGCGCTGATCCTCGGTGGCCTGACCGTCGGGATCGTCGCCGGCCAGAACATCAACGACGTCATCGAGAGCTTCTCCACCGGGTTCGGGGACACGGCCGCCGGTGTCGGTGCGCTGATCGCGCTCGGTGCCATGTTCGCCAAGCTCCTGGCCGACTCCGGCGGCGCCGACCAGATCGTCGACACGATCGTCGGACGCGCCTCGAAGCGGGCCCTGCCGTGGGCGATGGCCGGTGTCGGTGCGCTCATCGGCCTGCCGATGTTCTTCGAGATCGGGCTGGTCATGCTGATGCCGGTCATCTACCTGGTGGCACGTCGCTCCCAGATGTCGGTGATCGCCATCGGCATCCCGACGCTCGCCGGTCTCTCGGCGATGCACGGCCTGGTCCCGCCGCACCCCGGCCCGCTCGTGGCCATCGACACCCTCGGCGCCGACCTCGGTACGACGCTGATGCTCGGCATCCTCGTCGCCGTCCCCACCGTCGTCGTGGCCGGTCCGCTGTTCGGTCGGTACGCCGGCCGCTGGGTCGACGTACCGCCCCCGCACCTGTTCGAGGGCCGTGAGGACAAGGCCGTCGACACCCGCCCGGCGTTCGGGATCACCCTCGCCACGGTGCTGCTGCCGGTCGTGCTGATGATGGCGAAGGCGATCGTCGACATCGTCATCGACAACCCCGACAACGCCGTGCAGCAGGTCTTCGACGTGATCGGCAACCCGTTCATCGCGCTGCTGATCGCCGTGTTCGTCGCGATGTTCACCTTCGGTCGCGCCTCGGGCATGGGCAAGGACGGCATCACCAAGTCCATCGGTGACTCGCTGCCCCCGATCGCCGGCATCCTGCTGATCGTGGCCGCCGGCGGTGGCTTCAAGCAGGTCCTCGTCGACACCGGCGTCGGCACGCTGCTCGCCGACTGGGCCAAGGGCGCCGACATCTCCGTGCTGCTGCTCGCCTGGGTGATCGCGGTGCTGATCCGCCTCGCCACCGGCTCCGCGACCGTCGCCACCATCACCGCTTCTGCGCTGATGCTCGGCCTGGTCGAGGGCCTCGGCACCGGGGAGACCTCGCTGGTCGTGCTCGCCATCGGCGCCGGATCGGTGTTCTTCTCCCACGTCAACGACGCCGGCTTCTGGCTGGTCAAGGAGTACTTCGGCCTCTCCGTCGGCCAGACGATCAAGTCCTGGTCGCTGATGGAGACCGTGCTCTCGGTGAGCGGGCTGATCTTCGTGCTGCTGCTCGGGATCGTGATCTAGCGACTCAGCGCAGCGGCACGAACCGGTAGGCGCCGTGCTGGGTGACCTCGGGTTCCCCGTCCCGGCGTACGACGAGCAGCATCGTCCCGCGCACCGGCAGCACCATCCGCCCCTCGTCGCCCAGCTGGTCGACGAGGGGCTGGGGCATGCTCGCGGCCTCGGCCGAGACCAGGATCCGGTCGTACGGCGCGGACTCCGGCACGCCGAGCACCTCGGGTGTCGCCGTACGGATCGAGGCCCAGTCGTACGACGTGCCGGCGAGGTTCGCGCCACCCCACTCGGCGAGCTCCGGCACCAGCTCGACCCCCACGACCGACCCGGTCGGCCCGGTCAGGTGCGCCAGCAGCGCGGTGCTCCACCCTGACCCCGCACCGACGTCGAGGACGTGCATGCCAGGTTGCACCTCGAGGAGGCGCAGCATCGCCTCGACCGTGCGCGGCTGGGAGTTCGTCTGCCCGTGCCCGATCTGGATCGGCCCGTCGAAGCCGGCCCGCCGCCGGTCGCCACGGAGCAGGAAGTCCTGGCGTGGCACCGCGGCGAGGGCGTCAGCGACGACATCCATGAGCCCACTCAACCACTGGGACGGACCGGCTTTGTTGACATGCCGGAAACACGGGGGCAGCCCCGCCGCAACACGGCGACGCGACAGTGGCCGCATGTTCTTCCGGGTGCGCGCGTCGCTGACCGAACGCCCGGGGGCGCTGGCCCTGCTCGCCACACGGTGCGGAGAGGCGGGCCTGAACATCCTGGGCCTGCAGATCTTTCCCGACCTCGGTCGGGTGACCGACGAGCTGGTGATCAGCACGCCCGAGGACTGGACCGCGGGGGCGGTCGCCGAGCTCGTGAGTGGTGCAGGCGGGGACGAGGTGAGCGTCGAACCCTGCACCACTCACGACCTGATCGACCAGCCGACGCGCTGGCTCACCGCGGCGCACGACGTCGTCACCGACCCGTCGACGCTGCCGATGGTGCTCGAGCGGCTGCTCGGGCCGCACCCCGAGAAGTGGACCGCGACCGAGCACTCGCGCGCCGCCGCGTTGGCGACCCTGGCGGAGTCGGCCGAGGACAGCCCCGCGCCGACCGGGCCCGCCCCGGTCGAGTACGACGAGACGGTGAGCGGCGTCGTGGCCCGGATCGGGGGTCATCTCGTGGGCGTCGCTGCCTTCGCGCTGACCGAGGGTCGAGAGCTGACCATCGAGGTCGCGCCCGCGTGGCGCCGCCTCGGGATCGGCAGCCAGCTGCTCACCCGGGCCTGCTCGCAGGCTGCCGCCGCAGGGGCCGACGAGGTCGTGCTGCTGGCGCCGGCCGAGGACGAGGGCTTCGTCTCGATGGTGTGCAGCGCCGGCCTCCGTGCCCGGATCAAGGTGAGCGAGGGGATGCTCACCGCGAGGATCACCGTCACCGGCGTACGACGCGAGGCGTCCGCGGGCCTCCCGTAGGAAGAACCCGTCACCTTCCACGGTTAGCATTGGGGACCAGTCGCACCCACCGGAAGGTCCCCGGATCCGATGACCTCAGGCGTCCCCTCCGAACTCCCCGAGAAGTTCGCCCAGCTCGGCCTCACCTACGACGACGTCCTGCTGCTCCCCGGCGAGACCGACGTCATCCCGAGCGAGGTCGACACCAGCACGCGCCTGACCCGCGGCATCAGCCTGCGCACCCCGCTGATCTCCAGCGCGATGGACACCGTCACCGAGTCGCGGATGGCGATCGCGATGGCCCGCCAGGGCGGCATCGGCATCCTGCACCGCAACCTGTCCATCGAGGACCAGGCCTACCAGGTCGACCTGGTCAAGCGGACCCAGACCGGGATGATCTCCAACCCCGTCACGATCGGGCCGGACGCGACGCTGGAGGAGCTCGACAAGATCTGCGGTGAATACCGCGTCTCCGGCCTCCCCGTCGTCGACCTCGACAGCCGCCTGCTCGGCATCATCACCAACCGCGACCTGCGCTTCACGCCCGTCGCGGAGTGGGCCAGCACCAAGGTCGACGAGGTGATGACCCCGATGCCGCTGATCACCGCGCCGGTCGGGATCAGCCGCGAGGACGCCACCGTCCTGCTGCGTCGCCACAAGCGCGAGCGGCTCCCGATCGTCGACGACACCGGTCGTCTCGCCGGCCTGATCACGGTCAAGGACTTCGTGAAGTCCGAGCAGTTCCCGCACGCCTCCAACGACGCCGACGGCCGCCTGCTGGTCGGTGCCGCGGTCGGCTACTTCGGCGAGGCGTGGGAGCGCGCCAGCACCCTGGTCGAGGCCGGCGTCGACGTGCTCGTGGTCGACACCGCCCACGGCCACGCGCGCCTCCTGCTCGACATGATCCGCCGGCTCAAGAGCGACCCGGCCACCAGCCACGTCCAGGTGGTCGGCGGCAACGTCGCCACCCGTGACGGCGCGCAGGCGCTGGTCGATGCCGGCGTCGACGCCGTCAAGGTCGGCGTGGGCCCCGGTTCGATCTGCACCACCCGCGTGGTCGCGGGCGTCGGCGTTCCCCAGGTCACCGCGATCTACGAGGCCTCGCTGGCCTGCGGCCCGGCCG
This sequence comes from uncultured Actinomycetota bacterium, assembly GCA_963722835.1. Classification (GTDB taxonomy): domain Bacteria; phylum Actinomycetota; class Actinomycetes; order Propionibacteriales; family Nocardioidaceae; genus Marmoricola. Next base: position 42,002 of record CAVROK010000008.1, on the reverse strand, counting down.
ACGTGCCGCTCATCGCCGACGGTGGGTCTGCAGTACTCCGGCGACATCGCCAAGGCCCTCGTCGCCGGCGCCGAGTCGGTGATGTTCGGCTCGCTGCTGGCCGGGTGCGAGGAGAGCCCCGGAGACCTGGTGTTCGTCAACGGCAAGCAGTACAAGTCCTACCGCGGCATGGGTTCGCTCGCCGCGATGTCGAGCCGGGGCAAGAAGTCCTACTCCAAGGACCGCTACTTCCAGGCCGACGTCGAGAGCGACGACAAGATCGTGCCCGAGGGCATCGAGGGCCAGGTGGCCTACCGCGGTCCGCTGTCCGCGGTCGCGCACCAGCTGATCGGCGGCCTGCACCAGTCGATGTTCTACGTCGGCGCACGGTCCATCCCCGACCTGCGCGAGAAGGGCCGCTTCGTGCGGATCACCTCCGCGGGGCTCAAGGAGAGCCACCCGCACGACGTGCAGATCACGACCGAGGCCCCCAACTACTCGTGGCGCTGATCCGGCCCGTCGAGGAGCGCGACTGGTCGCAGGTCCACGACCTCGTCGTCGAGGTGGCGACGGCCGGCGAGACCTACGCGATGGACGTGCCCGCCTCCGTCGAGGAGACCCGTGCCTTCTGGTCGGGCGAGCACGTCGTGGTGGCCGAGGACGGCGGCACGCTGCTCGGCTCGGCCAAGATGCACGCCAACCGGCCGGCGCAGGGCTCCCACGTCGGCACCGCGTCGTTCATGGTCGGCTCCGCGGCGCGAGGCCGGGGGATCGGCCGGCTGATGGGGGAGTACGCCGTCGACTGGCACCGCTCCGCCGGCTTCGAGGCGATCCAGTTCAACGCCGTCGTGTCGACCAACGAGGCCGCCGTACGCCTGTGGGAGTCGCTGGGCTTCAAGATCATCGGCACCGTCCCCGCCGCCTTCCGCCTGCCCGACGGGTCGTACGCCGACCTCCACGTGATGCACCTGGCACTGTGAGCGGCCGATGAGACTCGACGAGCTCCGGCGCTACCCGGTCAAGGCGATGGCCGGGGAGTCACTCGACTCCGTCGCCCTCGATGCCCGTGGCCTCGACGGCGACCGCTGGTTCGCGGTGTGGGACGACGAGAGTCGGATGGCCACCGGCAAGGACAGTCGTCGGTTCCGCCGGCGCGACGAGATCTTCGAGTTCCGCGCGACGACGACCGAGGCCGGCGTACGCATCGAAGGGCGCGGTGGCTCCTGGCTGGTCGGTGACCCGGCGCTCGACGACGCGCTCAGCGACCACATGGGTGCGCGGGTGCGCGTGCTCGCCGAGCAGGAGATCTCCCACTACGACGGCGCCGCCGTCTCGATCGTCGGCACCGCCTCGCTGGACTGGTGCCGCGAGCACCTCGACGTCGACGCAGACGTCCGCCGGCTGCGGACCAACCTCGTGGTCGCGACGACCGAGCCCTTCGTCGAGGAGACCTGGACCGACGGCGTCGTCCGCATCGGTGACGTCGAGCTCGAGGTGGTCGAGCGCACCGAGCGGTGCCGGATGGTCGACATCGCGCAGGACGGGCTGCCGCCCCAGCCGGGCTGGCTCAAGTCCCTCGGGCGCGAGCGCGAGCTGTGCCTCGGCGTCTACGCGACCGTCCGCACGCCGGGCCGGATCGGGCGCGGCGACGCCGTGGCCATCGTGAAAGACTCCCCGACGTGACTGAGATCGAGATCGGCCGCGCCAAGCGCGGCCGTCGCGCGTACTCCTTCGACGACATCGCGATCGTGCCGAGCCGGCGCACGCGAGACCCCGAAGAGGTGTCGACGGCCTGGCAGATCGATGCCTACCGGTTCGAGCTGCCGATCCTCGCCGCCCCGATGGACTCCGTGATGTCGCCGTCGACGGCGATCGCGTTCGGACAGCACGGCGGCCTCGGCGTGCTCAACCTCGAAGGCCTCTGGACGCGGTACGACGACCCGACCGACCTGCTCGCCGAGGTGGCCGGCCTGAGCGGAGACGACGCCGTCTACCGGATGCAGGAGATCTACCGCGAGCCCATCCGGGCCGAGCTGATCACCGAGCGGATCCAGCAGGTCCGCGACGCGGGCGTGACCGTGGCCGGCAGCCTCAGCCCGCAGCGCACCAAGGAGTTCGCCAAGACCGTCGTGGACGCCGGCGTCGACATGTTCGTCATCCGCGGCACCACGGTCAGCGCCGAGCACGTGAGCGCGCAGGCCGAGCCGCTGAACCTCAAGGAGTTCATCTACGAGCTCGACGTGCCCGTGATCGTCGGCGGCTGCGCGACCTACCAGGCGGCGCTGCACCTGATGCGCACCGGAGCCGCCGGTGTCCTCGTCGGCTTCGGTGGCGGGGCCGCGCACACCACGCGCACGGTGCTCGGCGTCGCCGTACCGATGGCGAGTGCGGTCGCCGACGTCGCAGCCGCGCGTCGCGACTACATGGACGAGTCCGGTGGGCGCTACGTGCACGTCATCGCCGACGGGTCGATCGGGCGGAGCGGCGACATCGCGAAGGCCGTCGCGTGCGGCGCCGACGCGGTGATGATCGGCTCGCCGCTCGCGCGGGCCACCGACGTGCCGGGCCAGGGCTTCCACTGGGGCGCCGAGGCGCACCACCCCGAGCTGCCGCGCGGTGAGCGGGTGCAGTTCGACACGGTCGGCACCCTCCAGGAGATCCTGTTCGGTCCCTCCCGGGTCGCCGACGGGACGATGAACCTGATGGGCGCGCTGCGCCGGGCGATGGCCACGACCGGCTACACCGAGCTCAAGGAGTTCCAGCGCATCGAGGTCGTCGTCCAGTAAAGAAGAAAGGAAAGGAGCCGCGCTCCTTTCCACTACCAACGTATAGCGCACCCGGGGGCTTGCGGCAAGACCCCGGTCGGGCCGCACAATCGCCGACGTGCACCACGTGACCACCAGCGCGTTCAACCTCTCCGCCGACCTCGCCGCCAAGGCGGACCCGGCGATGGTCGCCCGCGACGAGCAGCATTTCGCGGACATCGCGCGGTCCCTCGACGAGACGATCGCCGACCTGACCGACCGGGTCGACACCGCACGCAAGGAGCCCGGCGGCACCGGCCAGGAGGCGATGGACCGTGACCTGGAGGTCCACCGGCTCACCGCTCGCCTCCGGACGCTGCGCCGCTTCGGCCTCGACCTCTGCCTCGGGCACATGGTCGGTCAGGATGACGCGGAGCCGGTGTACGTCGGGCGGCTCGGCCTCACCGACAGCGACGGCCGCCGGCTGCTGCTCGACTGGCGATCGCCCGCCGCCGAGCCGTTCTTCGGCGCGACGCATGCCAACCCGATGGGTCTGGCGAGCCGTCGTCGGTACCGCTGGACGCTCGGCCGGATCAGCGACTACTGGGACGAGGTGTTCACCGCCGACGGGTTCGACGGCCACGCCGCCGCCCTCGACGACCAGTCCGCATTCATCGCCAGCCTCGGCACCAGCCGGTCGCCCCGGATGCGCGACGTGCTCGGCACGATCCAGGCCGACCAGGACGCCATCATCCGCGCGGGGTCCCGCGGCGCGCTCGTCGTGGACGGCGGGCCGGGCACCGGGAAGACGGTCGTCGCGCTGCACCGCTCCGCCTACCTCCTGTACGCCGACCCGCGGCTGGGTCACCACCGGGGAGGCGTGCTGTTCGTGGGCCCGCACCAGCCCTACCTGGCCTACGTCTCCGACGTGCTCCCCAGCCTCGGGGAGGAGGGCGTGCAGACCTGCACCTTGCGCAACCTCGTTCCCGAGGGCGCTGGTGCCGCGGTCGAGACCGACCCCGACGTGGCTCTCCTCAAGTCGACCGTCGAGATGGTGCGCGCGATCGAGCCCGCGGTGCGGTTCTACGAGGAGCCGCCCAGGAGGGCATGGAGGTCGAGACTCCCTGGTCCGACATCTGGCTGAGCGCCGACGAGTGGACCGAGGCGTTCGAGTCGCCGGACCCCGGCACTCCGCACAACGAGGCGCGCGACCAGGTCTGGGAGGAGCTGCTCACGATCCTGATGGACAAGCACGGCGACGAGGAGGTCCCGCCCGACCAGCTCCGCAGCTCGCTCGTCCGCAACGAGGAGCTCGTCACGAGCTTCAACCGGGCATGGCCGCTGATCGAGGCGGCGGACCTCGTCGGAGACCTGTGGTCGGTGCCGGCGTACCTCCGTTTGTGCGCGCCCTGGCTCGAGCCCGACCAGGTCCGCGCGCTGCAACGCCCGGACGCCCAGGCCTGGACGGTGTCCGACCTGCCGCTCCTGGACGCGGCGCGACAACGCCTCGGCGATCCCGAGGCTGCACGGCGCAAGCGCCGCGAGGAGGCCACCCTGGCCGCCGAGCGCGAGGAGATGGCCAACGTCGTCGACCACCTGATCGCGACCGACGACTCCGAGATGCTGGTCATGTCGATGCTGCGCAGCGAGGACCTCAGCGCCGCCCTGGTCGACGAGGCTGGGCTGCCGACGGCCGACCCGGACCTGCTCGCCGGACCGTTCGCCCACGTCGTCGTGGACGAGGCGCAGGAGCTGACCGACGCGGAGTGGCAGATGCTGCTGCTCCGCTGCCCCTCCCGGAGCTTCACCATCGTCGGTGACCGCGCCCAGGCCCGGCACGGGTTCACCGAGTCGTGGCAGGACCGGCTCGGACGCATCGGGCTCGAGCGCGTCAATGAGGCCACCCTGCGCATCAACTACCGGACGCCGGAGGAGGTGATGGCCGAGGCCGAGCCGGTCATCCGGGCCGTGCTCCCCGACGCCAACGTGCCGACCTCCATCCGCGGCAGCGGGATGCCCGTCGTCCACGGCTCCGTCTCCGACCTCGACTCGATCCTCGAGTCCTGGCTCGCCGAGCACACCGAAGGGATCGCCTGCGTCATCGGCGTCGGTGAACTCGACGCGCTCGCCATCCCGGCATCGTCCCGCGTCCGGACGCTCACGCCCGAGCTCACGAAGGGACTCGAGTTCGACCTCGTCGTCCTGATCGACCCGGAGACGTTCGGCGACGGCATCGAGGGCGCCGTCGACCACTACGTGGCGATGACCCGGGCCACCCAGCAGCTCGTCATCCTCACGAGCCCGTGAGCTAGCCGCGGGGTGGGCCGGTGCCGTGGGTGACGTCGGTGGTGCCGTGGTGGTCGCGGAGGAACTGGTAGCCGTGGGGGCTGGTCCACAGGTAGGTGCCGGGGTCGATGGCGGTGTAGGTCCACGGTGTGTGGGTCTTGAGCCGGTGGTGTCGTCTGCAGACGGGTGCGATGTTGCAGGAGCACGTGGTGCCGCCGTCGTGGTGGGCGGTGACGTGTTCGGAGTCGCAGGCGATCGCGGGGCGGGTGCACCAGGGGAAGACGCAGGTGCCGTCGCGCACCTGGGTTTGTTCGGCGAGTCGTGCGGGGACCTCGTAGGCGGCGACGCCGATGTGTTCGTCGAGGTCGATGACCGGCTTGACGACGACCTGGGTGTCGGGGTTGGCGCACCAGGTGCGGACCTGCTCGGCGGTCACGGTGCGGTGGTGGTTGTTCACCTGCGCCAGCTCGAGCGAGCCGGGCCGTGTGCCGGTGATGGCGGCTTCGGAGAGGTGCACGTAGAGCACGACCTGCCGGGGCTTGGCGCCGCTTGGCCGGCGGCCTCGCAGTCGTCGTCGGCGCTGCCGGCTTCGTCGAGGGTCGTGCCGAGGTGGCCGCGGGCGATGCGGCCGGCGGCGATGGCGCGGCGGACGTCGAGGGTCTCGGTGGACCCTTCGAGGCGGAGTGCTTCGGCTTCGTGGGTGATGGCGGTCTCGAGGTCGTGGGCATCGGCGAGGTCGAGCTCGCCGTGGAGGTAGGTGGTGCCCGTGGAGCCGACCTGGTGGTGGAAGAAGGTGACGTGGCGTGCTTCGGCGGCCTTGGCGGCGTTCTCGTCGGCGAGGTCGGGCATGAACGGTGTCGATGGCGTGGGCGACGAGGCGGTCGAGCTGGGTGGTGCCGACCTTGTGCGCGACCGGTGCCACCTGGGCGTCCACGTAGGCGGCGGCTTCGGGGGTGAGGCCGAGGGTGGCGGCCGCGATCCGGCAGGCCCGCCAGGGCTCGACGGTCCCGTTCTGGACGCGGGCCCAGTGCTGGGGGAGGCGGTACTTCAGCTCGAGGGCGTGGGCGATCTTGATGCGTCCGGCGATGGTGGGGCGGGCGATGACGGCGGCGAACTCGGCGATGCAGAACTCCGCGACCAGCGGTGCCCCCTCGCCGGCCAGGGGCAGTGGGCAGTCCCCGCCTCGGTCGGCCCAGGTCGCGGCGTCCTCGATCGACTCCGCGGGATGGTGCTCGGCCCAGGTCACCGCCGCGAGGAGCAGGTCGGCCTCGGCCCGCATCGCCGCGTCCCGGCTGTGCCTTCGCGAACGCGAGCACCGCGGATGTCGGTCGTCGAGGTCCTCCCGGGTGCTGGTCATGGGTCGATTCAAGCACCGGGCACTGACAGTTTCCGGGTCGAGTTTCCCTTGTCCACAAGGAGGATTCTCGAGATTCTCGCGGCTGCTTCGAGGGTGGTTTCGACAAGCTCAACCAGCGGTGGGTTGCGGTCCCCGTGACCTCACGGCCCCGTGGTTTCGACAGGCTCAACCAGCGGTGGGTTGCGGTCCCCGTGACCTTACGGCCCCGTGGTTTCGACAAGCTCAACCAGCGGTGGGTGCGGCGTACAACACCCCCGCGTCGGGCCAGACACTCACCCGGATCTGAGTACGACAACGGATGCCGGCGGACGCGCGCACGACGAGGATTGTCCGTATGGAAACCACCACCACGCGGCAGCGGTCCACGGTCGGGACCGGGGGCTGGATCGCGATCGCGTTCGGCACTGTTGCGGTCTCGGTCCCGGCCGACCTGTTCATCTCGCTGCTCCTCACGACGACGTGCAACCAGCCGGCTGATCCTGCGGACGTGGTCAACGGGCGCGTGGCGATGATGGTCGTGCTGCTGCTCGCCGCGCTGCCGTGGATGATCGCGGTGCCGCTGTCGCGCGACGGGGCGCGCGGCGCCGTCTACGGCCTGTTCGCGCTGCTGCCGGCCCTCGGGTTCGTGGTGCACAGCTTCACCGCGGGAGCCTGGGTCGGCTCCTTCTGCCTGGGCGGCTGAAACAGCCGGGTCACACGACCCTGACAGACTGGCGGCATGAGCCTGACCGCCGACCTCGGACCCGGCTCCCGAGCCAAGGCCCTCGACGCGATGGCGACGGCCGGGGAGCGCGGGAGCGCGGACCTCGACGTGCTCGTGGTCGGCGCGGGCGTCGTGGGTGCCGGTACGGCGCTGGACGCCGTCTCGCGCGGGCTGTCCACGGCCCTCGTCGAGCAGCGCGACTTCGCCAGCGGCACCAGCAGCCGGTCGTCCAAGCTGGTGCACGGCGGGCTCCGCTACCTGGAGATGTTCGACTTCGGACTGGTGAAGGAGGCGCTCGAGGAGCGCGGCCTGCTGCTCACCCGGCTCGCGCCCCACCTGGTCCGCCCGGTGCCGTTCCTCTACCCGTTGCACCACACCTGGGAGCGGCCGTACGTCGGCGCCGGGCTGATGCTGTACGACGCCATGGCGATGGCCGGTCGCTACGAGATGGGCGTCCCGAAGCACAAGCACCTGTTCCGCAAGCAGCTCGCCCGGCTCGCTCCCGACCTGCGCACCGACCAGCTCACGGGCGCGGTCCGCTACTACGACTGCCAGGTCGACGACGCGCGGCTGGTCGTCAACATCGCGCGCACCGCTGCGGCGTACGGCGCCCACGTGGCCTCACGCACCAAGGTGATCGGCTTCCTGCGCGAGGGCGATCGCGTCGTCGGGGCGCGGCTGATGGACCTCGAGAACGACCGCGAGATCGAGGTGCGCGCCCAGGTCGTCGTCAACGCCGGCGGCGTGTGGACCAACGAGATCCAGGAGATGCTCGGCGGCCGCGGGGCGCTCGACGTCGAGGCCAGCAAGGGGATCCACCTCGTCGTCCCCCGCGACCGGATCCGCAGCGAGTGCGGCTTCATCACCAAGACCGAGAAGTCGGTGCTGTTCGTGATCCCGTGGGGACACCACTGGATCATCGGCACGACCGACACCCCGTGGGACCTCGACCTCGCGCACCCGGCGGCGTCGCGCGCCGACATCGACTACGTGCTCGAGCACGTCAACAAGCTGCTGCGGACGCCGCTGGACCACGACGACGTCCAGGGGGTGTACGCCGGCCTGCGACCCCTGCTCAAGGGCGCCACCGAACCGACCTCGAAGATCTCGCGCGAGCACACCGTCGCGAATCCGCTGCCCGGACTGGTGATGATCGCCGGCGGCAAGCTGACCACCTACCGGGTGATGGCGCAGGACGCGATCGACGCCGCGGGGAAGTGGCTCGACCAGGAGCCGGGGGAGAGCATCACCGACCGGGTGCCGCTCCTCGGCGCCAGCGGGTTCGAGGCGCGCACCAACCAGCGGGTGGCCATCGCTCGGTCCAGCGGCCTCGACGTCGCCCGCGTCGACCACCTGCTCGGCAGGTTCGGCGGTCTCATCGACGAGGTCCTCGAGCTGATCGCACGCCGTCCGGACCTCGCCGAGCCGCTGCCGGGCTCCGAGGACTACCTGCGTGCCGAGGTGGTCTACGCGGTCACGCACGAAGGTGCTCGTCACCTCGACGACGTGCTGACCCGGCGTACGCGCATCTCCATCGAGACCTTCGACCGCGGCACCTCCTCGGCCCGGATCGCGGCCGGGCTGATGGCCGGCGAGCTCGGCTGGGACGAAGCCCGCCTCGAGGACGAGGTCGACCACTACCTGCGCCGCGTCGAGGCGGAGCGGCAGAGCCAGGAGATGGCGACCGACCAGGAGGCCGACGAGGCCCGCGTCAGCGCGCCCGAGGGTCCCTGGGCCGTCTGAGCGCTAGGCGAGGAACCGGGCGGGGTCGAGGTGCTCGATCGGGAGCGCTGACCTCTGGTGCTGCACCAGCTCGGCCGCCACCTGACCGAACGCCGGAGCCATCTTGAACCCGTGGCCGGAGAAGCCTCCGAGCAGCCACGTGTGCGGCACCCCCGGCATCCGGCCGACCATCGCGTGGCCGTCGGTCGTGTAGGCGTCCATGTAGGCGGCGACCCGGACCGGGGTCGGCACCAGGCCGGGCAGGTAGCGCTCGACGGCCGCGTTGATCGGCTCGAGGGCTTCCGCAGCGACGTTGCGGTCGAGGTCGTCGGCGTCCTCCAGCTCGCCGTACGACGCGTGCGGCGCCACCTTGACCGATCCGCCGTCAAGCGTCGGGATCCCGTAGATCTGCGGACCGTCGGTGTCCCGGATGAAGACGGGGAACCTGTCGGCGGCGTACGGCGCGAGGTCGCCCTTGGGTCGGTACCAGGTCAGCACCAGCTTCTGCGCGGCCACGTGCGCGGCCAGGTCGGGTGCCCATCGGCCGGTCCAGGGACCGGTCGTGACGACCACCTGCCGCACCCGGAACCGGCGCTCGTCAGCGGTGACGACCGTGACTCCGTCGTCGTCCGGCTCGACTGCGACGACCCGCGCGTGGGTCTCGACGCGGGCACCGCGCGCCTGGGCAGCGCGCGCGGCCGCCATCACGGCGAACTCCGGCCGCAGCAGGCCGGCCCACTCGTCGTGGAAGGCGATCTCGTCGTCGTCGATCGCCAGCTGGGGATGCTCACGGCGCATCTCGGCCGCGTCGAGCACCCGGTGCGGGAGGTCGAAGTCACGAGCCGAGGCGAGCACGTTGGCCATGGCCTCGGCGTCGCGGTGGCCGATCATCAGCCCGCCGTTCAGGGTGAGCAGGTCGACGCCGGTCTCCTCCTCGAGCTCCCGCCACAGCTCGCGGGCGCGGGTGAGCAGGGGGACGTACTGCGGTCCCTCGAGGTAGGCCGTCCGGAAGATGCGCGACTCACCGCCCGCGGCTGCCTGGTCGTGACCGGGGGCGAGCTGCTCGAAGCCGATGGCGTCCACGCCGGCACGCGCCAGCTGCCACAACGCCATCGAGCCGATGCTGCCGGTCCCGATGACGGCGACGTCCGCGTCGGGGCGTGTGCTCACGACAGCCATCCTAGGAATGCGCCCCGGTGTGCTGGCAGGCTGGGCGCGTGACGTCGTACATCTCCAACACCGCGATCGACTGCCGCAACGCCTACGAGCTCTCGGAGTGGTGGAAGCAGGTGCTGGAGTACGTCGACAAGCCGGACGACCCCAACGAGCCCGGCCACGACGAGTGCTGGATCGAGCGTCCCGACGGCGGCCACCCGTTGATCTTCATCGAGGTGCCCGAGGGGAAGACCGTGAAGAACCGGCTCCACCTCGACCTGCGACCGAGCGCCGGCACCCGTGACGAGGAGGTCGAGCGGGTGCTCGGCCTGGGCGCGACCCAGGTCGACGACCGGCGCAACGACGACGGCACCGGCTGGGTCGTCCTCGCCGACCCGGAGGGCAACGAGTTCTGCATCCTGCGCAGCATGGACGAGGTCGTGGCCGGGCCGATCGACTGAACCCCACCTCGTAGACTGGGGTCATACCCCCCTCCCACCTGGTTCGGGGGTCGTTGTGCGTGCCTGCACCAGAGAGAAGTGACCCCCTTGAGCATCGCCGGCCTGGCCGACCTGGTCCTGCGTGAGCCCGTCCTCGCCGCCGCGATGGACGACGCGAAGGCAGGGGTCAGCACCCTCGACCTGACGGGTCCCGCGTCGTTGCGGCCGTTCGTGGTCCGGGGTCTCGTCGACGCCGGACGCACCGTGCTCGTCGTCGCGGCGACGGTCCGCGAGGCCGAGGACCTGACCGAGGAGCTGCAGGACCTCCTCGACCCCGACTCGGTCGCGCTCTACCCGGCCTGGGAGACGCTCCCGCACGAGCGGCTGAGCCCCCGCAGCGACACCGTCGGACGACGCCTGGCCGTGCTGCGCCGGATCAAGCACCCCGGGCAGGAGGCCAACAACGGCCCGCTCCAGGTCGTCGTCGCCCCGGTCCGCTCGGTGCTGCAGCCCCAGGTCAAGGGGCTGGCCGACCTCGAGCCGGTCGAGCTCGTGCGCGGCCAGGAGCTCGAGCTCGACGACGTCGTACGACGGCTGGTCGGTGCGGCGTACTCCCGCGTCGACCTGGTCGAGAAGCGGGGCGAGTTCGCCGTGCGCGGCGGCATCGTCGACGTCTTCCCGCCCACCGAGGAGCACCCGCTGCGCGTGGAGTTCTTCGGCGACGAGGTCGACGAGATCCGCAGCTTCGCGGTCGCCGACCAGCGCACCATGGACAAGATGGAGCGGCTGTGGGCGCCGCCGTGCCGCGAGCTCCTCCTGACCGACGACGTACGCCGCCGCGCGGCCGAGCTCAGCAAGGCCCACCCCCAGCTGCGGGAGATCACCGACAAGCTGGCCGAGGGGATCGCCGTCGAGGGGATGGAGTCGCTCTCGCCCGCGCTGGTCGACGAGATGGAGATGCTCGTCGACCTGTTCCCCCAGGACACCCACGTGCTGGTGCTCGACCCGGAGCGCGTGCGCACCCGCGCGCACGACCTGGTCGCGACCAGCGAGGAGTTCCTCGGCGCGAGCTGGGCTGCTGCTGCGTCCGGTGGCAAGGCGCCGATCGACCTCGGGGCCGCGTCGCTGCGCGGCATCGGCGAGGTGCGCACCCAGGTCCTCGAGGCCGGCCGGGCCTGGTGGGGCGTCAGCCCGTTCGGCCTCGACACTCCGGGGGACACCGACGAGCAGAGTCGCGTGGTCGGCGCCCAGCCCGCGCCGGCGTACCGCGGCGACATCGAGCAGGCCGTGGCCGACATCCGCGACCACCTCGCAGCCGGTCGACGCGTCGTCACCGTGCACCAGGGGCACGGTCCGGCCCAGCGGATGGTCGAGGTGCTCGGCGAGCACGACATCGCCGCGCGGTTGGTGGAGGTGATGGTTTCGAGACGCTCGCTGACGCTCGCTCCTCAACCGGCGGAAGTGACGGCGTCGTCCTGGTCACGCAGGGCTGCCTCGACCACGGCCTGCTGCTCGACCAGCCCGGCCTGACGATCCTGACCGGCGAGGACATCGCCGGGCAGAAGGCCACCACGCGCGACATGCGCAAGATGCCGGCCCGCCGCAAGAAGCAGATCGACCCGCTCGAGCTGAAGGCCGGCGACTTCGTCGTCCACGAGCAGCACGGCGTCGGCCGGTTCGTGGAGATGAAGCAGCGCGAGGTGCACGGCGCCGTGCGCGAGTACCTCGTCCTCGAGTACGGCTCCTCCAAGCGCGGCCACCCGCCCGACCGGCTCTACGTGCCCGCGGACGCGCTGGACCAGGTGACCCGCTACGTCGGCGGCGAGCAGCCCTCGCTCGACCGGCTCGGTGGCGGCGACTGGGCCAGGCGCAAGGGTCGGGCGCGCAAGGCGGTGCGCCAGATCGCGGCCGAGCTGATCAAGCTGTACGCCGCCCGCCAGGCCACCAAGGGACACGCCTTCGGCCCCGACACCCCGTGGCAGACCGAGCTCGAGGACGCCTTCCCGTTCCACGAGACCCCCGACCAGCTGAGCACGGTCGAGGAGGTCAAGGCCGACATGCGTCGCGTCGTACCCATGGACCGGCTGGTCTGCGGCGACGTCGGCTACGGCAAGACCGAGATCGCCGTGCGCGCTGCGTTCAAGGCGGTGCAGGAGGGCAAGCAGGTCGCGGTGCTGGTGCCGACGACGCTGCTCGTCACCCAGCACCACGCGACCTTCGCCGAGCGGATGAGCGGCTTCCCGGTGAACCTGCGGGCGCTGAGCCGCTTCCAGAGCGACAAGGAGGCCCGCGAGGTCGTCGAGGGCCTGGCCGACGGCAGCGTCGACATCGTGATCGGCACCCACCGGCTGCTCAACCGCGACATCAAGATCAAGGACCTCGGCCTGATCGTGGTCGACGAGGAGCAGCGCTTCGGCGTCGAGCACAAGGAGCAGATGAAGGCGCTGCGCACCAGCGTCGACGTGCTCTCGATGTCGGCGACGCCGATCCCGCGCACCCTGGAGATGGCGATCACCGGCATCCGCGAGATGTCCACGATCGCGACCCCGCCGGAGGAGCGGCACCCGGTGCTCACCTACGTCGGCGCCTACGAGGACCGCCAGGTCGCCGCCGCCGTACGACGCGAGCTGCTCCGGGACGGGCAGGTCTTCTACATCCACAACCGGGTGCAGTCGATCGAGAAGGCCGCCAACCGGATCAAGGAGCTCGTGCCCGAGGCACGGGTCGCGACGGCGCACGGCCAGATGGGGGAGCACCAGCTCGAGCAGGTGATGCTCGACTTCTGGGAGAAGCGCTTCGACGTGCTCGTGTGCACCACGATCGTCGAGTCGGGCCTCGACGTGTCCAACGCCAACACGATGATCATCGAGCGCTCCGACACCCTCGGCCTCTCCCAGCTGCACCAGCTGCGCGGCCGGGTCGGACGGTCTCGCGAGCGCGCCTACGCCTACTTCCTCTACCCGCCGGACAAGCCGCTCACCGAGACCGCGCACGAGCGGCTGGCCACCCTGGCCCAGCACTCCGACCTCGGCGGCGGCATGGCGATCGCGATGAAGGACCTCGAGATCCGCGGCGCGGGCAACCTGCTCGGCGGCGAGCAGTCCGGCCACATCGCCGACGTCGGCTTCGACCTCTACGTGCGGCTCGTCGGCGAGGCCGTCTCGGAGTTCCGCCAGGACGGCTCCGGCATCGAGCAGCCGGTCGAGGTCAAGATCGAGCTGCCCATCGACGCGCACCTGCCGCACGACTACATCGGCAGCGAGCGGCTCCGGCTGGAGATGTACAAGCGCCTGGCCGAGGTGCGCACCGACGAGGACGTCCGCCTCATCCACGAGGAGCTGCTCGACCGCTACGGCACGCCGCCCGAGCCGGTGACCCGGCTGCTCGCCGTCGCCAGCTTCCGGGCCCGTGCCCGGGACGCAGGAGTCTCGGAGGTCACGGTGCAGGGCAAGTACGTGCGCTTCCACCCCGTCGAGCTGCCCGACTCGCGCGTCGTACGCCTCAACCGGCTTCACCCGAAGAGCCTCTACAAGGCCCCCGTGCGTACCATGCTGGTGCCGCGGCCACAGCCGTCCGGCTTCGGTGCGCAGCCGCCTCGCGACGAGGAGCTGCTCGCCTGGGCGAGACAGGTGATCGACGGCGTCATCCCGACACGTGAGGAGACCGGATCGTGACGACCCGCTTCGTGAGGCGCGCACCCCTGGTCGCGCTCGTGGCGATCGGCGCCCTCACCCTCGGCGGGTGCGGCTCGCTGCCTCCGGGGGCTGCCTCGGTCGTCGACGGGACCACGATCTCGCGCAGCGACGTCACCGAGCTCGCCGATGCGCAGTGCGCCGGCATCGAGCAGGCCGCCGAGTCCGGCGAGGCGCAGGCCCAGGAGTCGCCGCGCAAGGCGCTCGTCCAGCAGGCGCTGAGCCTGCTGATGGACATCGAGCTCAGCCTGAAGTACGGCGAGTCCGAGGACGTCTCGCCGCGCCCGCAGGAGGTCGCCGCCACCTTCGCGCAGATCAAGCCGCTGCTCGCGACCCTCCCGGAGAAGTACCAGCCGTTCATGGAGGAGACCTTCGAGCGGTGGGCACAGAGCCGCGACGTGCTGACCCAGATCGGGATGCAGGAGACCGGTGAGCAGCCCGACGCCAACAACGCCGAGGCGCTGCTCAACGCCGGCTACGAGAAGCGCGAGCCGTGGCTGAAGACGGTCGACATCGAGACCGACCCGCGCTACGGCCCCTCCGGGCTCGGCTGGCCGGGCGGCGCCGACCCGTCGGTGTCGAAGGCGTCGTCGTCCTTCGCCAAGGACGCGACCAAGGAGCAGCCCGACGCCGCGTGGGTCAGTGCCCTGCCGGGCAACCAGAAGTGCGGCTGACCCCATGTCTGCCGGCGGGTCCGAGCAGTCCCCGCTGATCGAGCTCGTCGAGATCTTCGCCCGCCTGCGCGCGGAGTGTGGCTGGAAGGCCGCGCAGACCCACCGGTCGCTGGCCAAGCACCTCGTCGAGGAGACCTACGAGACCGTCGAGGCGATCGAGGCGCTCGACCACGGCGGAGACCCGGACGACCTGCGCGAGGAGCTCGGTGACGTGCTGCTGCAGGTCTACCTGCACGCGGCGATCGCGGCCGAGGCGGGAGCCTTCGACATCGACGACGTCGCGACCGGGCTCAAGGAGAAGATGATCCGCCGCAACCCGCACGTGTTCGGCGACGTGGACGAGACCGACCCGGCGCGGATCAACGAGACCTGGGAGGCGGTCAAGGCGGCCGAGAAGCAGCGCGCCGACCTGTTCGAGGGCATTCCGCGCGAGCTGCCGGCACTCACCCGGGCGGCGAAGGTGCTCGACCGGCTCGAGCGTGCGGGCATCGCCGTACCGCCGGCCGACCCCGACGACCTCGGCGACCGGCTGCTGGCCCTGGTGGCGGAGGCGCGGGCGGCCGGGGAGGACCCCGAGCAGGCCCTCCGTGACGCCGTACGACGGGCCGGCGCGTGACCCGGTCGCGGGTCGGCGTGCTCGTGGCAGCGGTGGCCGTGCTGGTCGGTGGCTGCGCCTCCGGCACCGACGACGAGCTCGCTCCGCCACCCACGCGCACCGTCACCGCGACGCCCAGCCAGTCGCTCGCCCCGGCCCCGGCCACCGTGCCGGTCGGGAAGGGCGACGTCTCCCCGGCAGACGCGGTGTGGGCGCAGGGCAGCGTGCTCCACGTCGGCCGCCGCCAGGTCGACCTGGAGCCCCTCGAGGTCGAGGCGCTCGTCGTCGTCGACGGCGGGGTCTTCGTGCTCGGCGGCGGCGAGCTGTGGTTCACCGACCTCAGCCGGCTGCGCGGCACCGGTCAGACCCAGGTGACCGGGCTGCGCACCAGCGCCGACGCGCGCCACCTCGAGGTCATCGACACCAGGTCGGGGCAGCCGGCAACGCAGGCCTACGACACCGTGACCGGCAAGGCGCTCCGTGAGGACGTGGACACGATGACGCCGGCCGAGCGCGGACGCGCTCTCGATGCGCAGCCCGCGGGCCTCCCACGCGTCTTCGACGTGGGCGCATGGACCAGCGACACGACGTTCTTCGGCGTCGGCGGGGTGGGCGCGAGGCGCCGGATCGTGGCGTGCGACCTCGACGCCGACCGCTGCTCGCCAGTGGCGGCGGTGACCGGCTCCGAGCCGCTGGTGTTCCCGACCGGTCGGTAGCGGGTGCCTCCACGGGATCCCCGCCTGCCCCGGTTAGGGTGAAAGCGCCCAGTGCCACTCGGTCCCCCACGCAGGAGCAGCTCTCTTGGCTTCCATCGACACCGTCATCGCCCGCGAGATCCTGGACTCGCGCGGCAACCCCACCGTCGAGGTCGAGGTGCTCCTCGACGACGACGCGGTCGGACGGGCCGCCGTACCCTCCGGAGCGTCGACCGGGGCCTTCGAAGCCGTCGAGCTGCGTGACGGTGGATCGCGCTACGGCGGCAAGGGCACCGAGAAGGCCGTCAGCGCCGTGCAGGACCAGATCGAGCCCGAGATCATCGGCCTCGACGCCAGCGACCAGCGCCTCGTCGACCAGGCGATGATCGACCTCGACGGCACCCCCAACAAGGCCAACCTCGGCGCCAACGCCATCCTCGGCGTCTCGCTGGCCGTGGCCCGGGCCGCGTCGGTGAGCGCCGAGCTGCCGCTGTTCCGCTACCTCGGCGGCCCCAACGCCCACCTGCTGCCGGTGCCGATGATGAACATCCTCAACGGCGGCGCCCACGCCGACACCAACGTCGACATCCAGGAGTTCATGGTCGCCCCGATCGGAGCGCCCACCTTCCGCGAGGCGCTCCAGCAGGGCGCCGAGGTCTACCAGGCGCTCAAGGCAGTGCTGAAGAAGAAGGGCCTCGCGACGGGCGTCGGCGACGAGGGCGGCTTCGCCCCCGAGCTGCCGAGCAACCGCGCGGCGCTCGACCTGATCGCCGAGGCGATCAAGCAGGCCGGGTTCAAGCTCGGCACCGACTTCGCGCTGGCGCTCGACGTGGCGGCGTCGGAGTTCTGCGAGAAGAAGAAGTACGCCTTCGAGGGCAAGAAGCGCACCTCCAAGCAGATGGTCGACTACTACGCCGACCTGGTGTCGTCGTACCCCATCGTCTCGATCGAGGACCCGCTCGACGAGGAGGACTGGGACGGCTGGAAGGCGATGACCGACCAGCTCGGCGACAAGATCCAGATCGTCGGCGACGACCTGTTCGTCACCAACGTCGAGCGCCTCTCGCGCGGCATCGCCGGCGGCCAGGCCAACGCGCTGCTGGTCAAGGTCAACCAGATCGGCTCCCTCACCGAGACCCTCGACTCCGTCGAGCTCGCGCACCGCAGCGGCTTCCGCTGCATGATGAGCCACCGCTCGGGCGAGACCGAGGACACCACGATCGCGGACCTCGCCGTCGCGACGAACTGCGGCCAGATCAAGACCGGTGCCCCGGCGCGCTCGGAGCGGGTGGCGAAGTACAACCAGCTGCTGCGCATCGAGGAGGAGCTCGACGACGCCGCACGCTACGCCGGTCGCGCCGCCTTCCCGAGGTACCAGGGCTGACGGATGGCCACTCGTCGTACGCCGCAGGGCCGACCGCGCCGGGGATCCCGGCGCGACCAGGTCCAGCGCAACATCCGTCCCGGTGCCCGTGGCACCGAGCGGACGCGTACGGCGGAAGCCCCGGCGCCGCGACCCCGGTTCACCAACCGGATGGCCGTCCTGGTCGTGGTGGTCGCCGTGCTGGTGGTCTCCTACGCGTCCTCGATGCGCGCCTACCTCGAGCAGCGCTCGCACATCAACGACCTGCGCGCCCAGCTCGCCAGCTCCGAGCGCGACATCGACGCGCTGGAGCGGGAGAAGCGGCGCTGGCAGGACGACGAGTACGTCAAGGCCCAGGCGGGCAAGCGCTTCGGCTGGGTGATGCCGGGGGAGACCAGCTACCAGGTGATCGGCCGCGACGGGAAGCCGCTCGAGCAGAACGACGAGCTGACCGACCCCGACTCCGTGGCACGCACGGTGCCGGACCCGTGGTGGGACAAGGTCTACGGCTCGCTGGAGGCGGCCGACCATCCCCCGAAGGCCCCGACGCCGGCGACGCGCATCACGCCGTCCCCGACGCCCACCCCCACGCCTGACCCGTGACCTCCGGGAGTCTCGGGGACCACGACGTCGCCGTCGTCGCTGCCCAGCTGGGCCGGCCGCCCCGATCGATCCACGACGTCGCGCACCGGTGCCCGTGCGGACACCCCGACGTCGTGGCGACCGAGCCGCGCCTCGACGACGGGACTCCCTTCCCGACGACGTTCTACCTCACCTGTCCCCGGGCCAGCTCCAGGATCGGCACCCTCGAGGCGTCCGGCCTGATGCGCGAGATGACCGAGCGGCTCGAGCAGGACGAGGAGCTGGCGGCGTCGTACCGCAGCGCGCACGAGGCCTACCTCGCGGCTCGGTCCGCGATCGGCGAGGTGCCCGAGATCGCGGGGGTCTCGGCCGGGGGGATGCCCGACCGGGTCAAGTGCCTGCACGTGCTCGCCGCCCAGTCGCTCGCGCAGGGACGCGGCGTGAACCCGCTCGGCGACGAGGTGGTCGACGAGCTCGGCGACTGGTGGAGATCCGGTCCCTGCGTGGAGGTGCACCCGTGACACGCGTCGCTGCCTTCGACTGCGGCACCAACTCGCTGCGGCTGCTGATCGCCGACATCGACGTCGATGCCGGCACCAGCGTGGACCTCGTCCGCGAGCTCCGCGTCGTCCGGCTCGGCCAGGGCGTCGACCGGACCGGGCGGATCGCCGATGCCTCGCTGCAGCGCGTGTTCGCCGCCGTCGAGGAGTACATGCAGATCGTGCTCGAGCACGACGTCCGCGAGATCCGGTTCTGTGCGACGTCTGCCGCGCGGGACGCCGAGAACGCGGAGGAGTTCATCGCGGGCATCCGCGAGCGCGTGGGCGTCGCGCCGGAGGTGCTCGACGGGCTCGAGGAGGCCACGGCCAGCTTCGCCGGCGCGACGCGCGACCTGCCCCCGCTGCCCGAGCCCCTGCTCGTCATCGACATCGGCGGGGGGTCCACCGAGCTGATCCTGGGCAACCTCGACGGCACCATCGTCGGGCAGGTCTCCCTCGACATCGGGTCGGTGCGACTCAACGAGCGCCACCTCGCCGACGACCCGCCCTCGCAGGAGCAGATCGACGCGGCGGTCGCGGACATCGACGCCGCGCTCGACGGCTGCTCCGTCGACCCGGCCGACGCCGGCGCCGTCCTCGGTGTGGCCGGCACGGTGACCACACTGGCGGCCGGCGTACTCGACCTGAAGTCCTACGAGCCCGACCTCATCCACCACAGCGTGCTCCGACCCGACGCTGTCCAGGGCCTCGTCTCGCGGCTGCTCACGATGTTCATCGAGCAACGCAAGGCGCTGCCCTACATGCACCCCGGGCGGGCCGACGTGATCGGGGCCGGGGGGCTGATCCTGACCCGCATCCTGCGTCGTACGACGGTCAACTCGATGCTGGTCTCCGAGCACGACATCCTCGACGGGATCGCCTGGTCTCTCGTCTCGCCGGGGTCCTCCGACGGGAAGAGGGAGTAGATGTTCGGCCGGAAGAAGAAGGACAAGCAGGTCGCGGAGCCGGAGGCCGAGGACACCGGGCCGGTGCGCTCCGAGCCCAACCCGTTCCTGGACCCGAAGGCGGACCCGGCGCCGGGCGACTACCCGGACCCGCCGAAGCACAAGACGCTGTTCCTGCTCAAGCGGACCTTCCGCGAGTTCAACGACGACGGCAGCACCGACCAGGCCGCCGCGCTGACCTACTACTCGGTGCTCGCGCTCTTCCCGGGCCTGATCGCGGTGCTGTCGCTCGTCGGCCTGTTCGGCCAGGCGGACGAGTCGATCGACAAGATCATCGAGATCCTGGCGCCGCTGGTCTCCTTCGACACCCTCACCGAGACGATCAAGCCCCGGCTCGAGGACCTCGCGACGTCGCAAGGAGCGGGGCTCGGGCTCGTCATCGGTGTGCTCGGCGCGCTCTGGTCGGCGTCCGGATACGTCGGCGCGTTCAGCCGTGCGATGAACCGCATCTACGAGGTCGAGGAGGGTCGCCCGTTCTGGCGCCTGCGGCCGATGCAGGTGATCGTCACCGTCATCACCGTGGCCCTCTGCGTCGTCGCGCTCGTGATCCTGATCGTGTCGGGTCCGCTCGCGGAGTCGATCGGACGACGCCATCGGGGTCGGCGACAACCTGGTCGAGGTGTGGAACATCGCGAAGTGGCCCATCCTCGCCGCGGTGGTGATGGCCGTCGTGGCGCTGCTCTACTGGGCCACCCCCAACGTCGAGTTCCCGCGGTTCCGCGTCATCTCGGTCGGCGCGTTCGTGGCGATCCTCTTCTGGCTGGTCGCCTCGGTCGGCTTCGCCTTCTACGTCACGAACTTCGGCTCCTACAACAAGACCTATGGTGCGATCGCCGGTGTCGTCGTCGGCCTGCTCTGGTTGTGGATCACCAACCTGGCGCTGCTGTTCGGCGCCGAGCTGGACGCGGAGCTCGAGCGCAACCGTCAGCTGCGGATCGGCATCGCCGCCGAGGAAGGCGCTCCAGCTGCCCGCCCGCGACACCCGGGGCATCCAGAAGGCCGTCGCGCGGCAGGCCGAGGACGTGGCCCGGATGCGCAACATCCGGCTCGCGGCGACCGGCCCGGGCGACCCGGCAGATCGGCCGTTCGGCCGCGGATGACGGTCCCGGTCGCGCGCTCGGCGGCCGGGGTGGCGCGGCTCGCCTCCCGGGCCTCGCTGGCCGAGCTCGACGAGCGCATCTGCGAGTGCCGCGCGTGCCCCCGGCTGGTCAGCTGGCGCGAGCAGGTCGCGCGCGAGAAGCGGGCGGCGTACGCGGGTGAGACCTACTGGGGTCGTCCCATCCCGGGCTGGGGCTCGACCGACCCGCGCATCCTGGTCGTCGGTCTCGCGCCGGCCGCCCACGGCGCCAACCGCACCGGTCGCGTGTTCACCGGTGACCGGTCCGGGGACTGGCTGTTCGCCTCGATGTACCGCGTCGGCCTCGCCAACCAGCCCACCTCCACCCACGCCGACGACGGCCTCGAGATCTTCGGCACCCGGATCGTGGCCGCCGTCCGCTGCGCGCCGCCGCAGAACAAGCCGACCACCGACGAGCGCGACACCTGCGCCCCGTGGATCGAGCGCGAGGTCCGCCTGGTCCTCCCGGGCCTGCGCGCCGTGGTCTGCCTGGGCTCCTTCGGCTGGGACGCGGCCTTCCGTTCCCTCGCAGCCGCCGGCCTCGCCGTCCCGCGCCCGCGCCCCCGCTTCGGCCACGGCGTCGAGGTCCCGCTCGGGCACCTCACCGTCATCGGCTGCTTCCACCCCTCCCAGCAGAACACCTTCACCGGCCGCCTCACCGAGCCGATGATCGACGCGGTGATGGGCCGGGCCGCCGAGCTCGGCGGGATCGCTGGTTGAGGAGGGCACCTCTGGGAGACTCCCGCCAAGCCCCGGTATCCCAATCGGCAGAGGAAGCGGTCTTAAAAACCGCTCAGTGTGGGTTCGACCCCCACCCGGGGCACGGGTTAGGTTCGTGAGGCCTCGGGGCTCGACCGGAGGAGCCGCATGGACACCCGCCAGGACCGCATCGAGCTGTTCGACAAGCTCGCCGACCCCGCCACCACGCCCGAGTTCTTCGCGCGGGTCGCCGACGACGTCAACTGGACCGTCGAAGGGACCCATCCCCTGGCCGGGACGTACGCCTCGAAGGACGAGTTCACCGCCGCGACCTTCCACCGGCTGACCCCGATCATGCGCGACGGCGTGCGCCTCCAGCTCCAGCACCTGTACGTCGACGGAGACACCGTGATCGCCGAGCTGCAGGCGACCTCCACCACGCTCGACGGGGCGCCGTTCGACAACCACTACTGCTGGGTCTGCCGCTTCGGCAGCGACCAGCCGGGCGAGCCGATCGTCGAGGTCCGCGCCTACCTCGACTCCGCGATGGTGGCCTGGGCCATCGACCGCAACGAGCCCCGCGGGTAACCCCGAGAACGAGAACTCGTTCTACCTTGCATGAAGAAGCTCGCCCTGGTCCTGGCTGCCCTCGTGCCGCTGACGTTGGCACCCCTGGCCGTCGGGTCGACCTCGGCCACGGCCGCGAGCGCAGGTGCCGCCACCGCGAGCACGGCCACCGCCGCCAAGGACACGACGCCGCGGCTGCAGCGGAAGGGGCGGTTCCTGGTCGACCAGTTCGGCCGGGTCGTGATCATCCACGGGCTCAACATGGTCTGGAAGCGGGCGCCGTACGCGCCGCCGGACACCCCGGCCGGGTTCACGGCGAAGGACGCGGCCTGGCTGGCGAAGCACGGGTTCAACGGTGCGCGGGTCGGGATGCTGTGGGCCGGGGTGACGCCGAAGCAGCCCGGGGTGGCGGACCCGGCGTACTTCAAGCGCGTCGACCGGGTCACCAAGCTGCTGGCCGACAAGAAGATCTGGATGCTGTTCGACGGCCACCAGGACATGTGGCACGAGCAGTACGGCGGAGAAGGGGCCCCGGACTGGGCGGCGAAGCGACCGCAGCCGTTCGCGCTGGCGCCGTACGTGAAGGTGCCGTTCCCGCAGGGGTACTGGACCCCCGAGGTCTCGACCGTGTTCGACAACTTCTGGGCGAACAAGGACGGCCTGCAGACGGCGTGGGCCGAGGCGTGGAAGCTGGTCGCGCAGCACTACCGCAACCAGCCCTACTCCATGGGCTACGACCTGATGAACGAGCCGTGGGCCGGCCTCGAGTGGCCGAGCTGCCTGACGACGGGGTGCGAGCCGACCTACGGCCAGGAGCTCCAGCCGGCGATGACCAACGGCCTGCGCGAGGTGCGCAAGGCCGACGGCAAGAACATCGTCTGGTGGGAGCCGCAGCAGTTCGCGGGCGGCCAGAAGCTCGACACCTACTTCACCTCGGTCGCGGGGGAGAAGAACCTCGGCTTCTCCTGGCACAACTACTGCCCCGACGTGTTCTTCGAGAGCTCGGGCATCCCGGGCGGCGACACCGAGAACTGCCGGGCCTACACCGCCGACCGCGAGAACCACGCGATCGAGCAGGCCGGCCGGATGAACGCCGCCGCCCTGATGACCGAGTGGGGCGCCACCGACAACGTCAAGGCGATCGGCATCGACGCGGACGGTGCCGACGACGCCGAGATGGGCTGGATGTACTGGGCCTACAAGCACTGGGACGACCCGACCACCGCCGACGACGCGCAGGGCCTCTTCGAGGACGACGCCGACCTCAGCACCGTCAAGCAGGACAAGCTGCGCCAGCTGGTCCGCACCTACCCGCAGGCCACGGCGGGCACCCCCAGCAGCATCGAGTACGACGCCACGACGGGCCACTTCGCCATGACCTACACGCCGAACCGCTCGATCACCCAGCCCACCCAGATCTTCGTCAGTCCGCTCACCTCACCGCGCGGGTACGACGTGAAGGTGACCGGCGGGACCGCCACGAAGAGCGGCTCGACCGTCCTGGTCAGGGCGACCACCTCGAGCCCGGTCGTGGTCCGGATCACACCGAAGGGCTGCAGTGGACCGTCAGGCGGGAACACACGGGCCACGACACGGTCGTTCATCGTCAAGTGACACCCCGGTAGGATCCGGGGTGTTCGCGAACGCCAGAGTGGGCAGTTCGCACACAGGCATCCAAAGGAGGACGCCATGGAGAGCAGAAACCCTGTCTTCTCGCGGGTCGAGGGCTTCAACGGCCGCGGCACCGCGTCACGGAAACGCCGACCTACCCCGGCAACGGCCAGCAGCGCCGGATACGGAGACCCGTCGCAGTGGGGCACCGGCGCAGGCACGGGCGCACCCGGCGGCTACGACGTCCAGCAGGTCGACCAGGGGCGGATGACGCTCGACACGGTGGTGCAGAAGACCGGCATCACGCTCGGTGTCGTCGTCCTGGCGGCGATGGCCACCTGGTTCCTCACCGGTGACATGGACTCCATGACGCAGGCGCAGCTGAACGGCCTCTACGGCATCTCGCTGGTCGGGGCGATCGGCGGCTTCGCGCTGGGCATGGCGAACTCGTTCAAGAAGGTCGTCAGCCCCGCCCTGGTGCTCGTCTACGCGTTGCTCCAGGGCGTGTTCGTCGGTGCGTTCAGCAAGGCGCTCGAGGTGGCGTTCACCCAGCCCGGGCAGGAGCCCGGTGGGCTCGTCATCGGCGCCGTCGTCGGCACCATGGCCGCAGTGGCCGGCACGCTCGCGGCGTACAAGTTCTTCAACATCCAGGTCGGCACCCGCTTCCGCAAGTGGGTCGTCGCGGCCGGCATGGGCTTCCTCGCCGTGACCCTGCTCGACATGGTGCTCGGCTTCTTCGGTGCCGCGATCGGCTTCAACGGCTTCGGCCCGCTGGGCCTGCTGATGAGCGTGGTCGGCCTCGGCCTCGGTGTGCTGTTCCTGATCCTCGACTTCGACTTCGTCGAGCGCGGGATCGCGGCCGGCCTGCCGGAGCGGGAGTCGTGGCGCGCGGCCTTCGGCCTGACCGCCACCATCGTGTTCATCTACATCGAGATCCTGCGGATCCTCGCGATCCTGCGGGGCGACTGACCCAGCAGCAAGCGTCGTTACGCGGACGCCTCGGTCGAGTCCTCGGCCGGGGCGTTCTCGTCTTCCGAGCCACCTGCGGCGGGCTTCTCCGCGTCGCCCGTGGGCAGCAGGCGGCGACGCATCAGGGTGACCCAGCGACCGCCGACCCCGCGCTTCGCGCCGCCGACCTCGGTGCCGTCGATCTCGGTGCCGGGGTTCTGGCTGGCCTTGACCGCTGCGTAGCCGATCGGCAGCACCGCCTCGCCGCGTCCGACCCGCGGGGTCTCCTCCTCGGCCTCGCCCTCGCCGACGGCGGAGAGCACCGAGGGCACCATCAACCGCGCCAGGGCCGCATAGCCCGCGGCGGACGGGTGGAACTGGTCCGGTCCGAACAGCAGCGCAGGCGCCGCGGCGAACTCGGGACCGAGGATCGATGCGAGCGACACGGTGCGTCCGCCAGCCTCGACGACCGCGATCGTCTGCGCGGCGGCCAGTCGGCGTGACCAGACCCGCGCGACCTGGCGCAGCGGCATCGGGATCGGGGAGATGGTGCCGAGGTCGGGGCAGGTGCCCACGACGACCTCGACGTCGGCCTCGCGCAGTCGGCGTACGGCCTCGGAGAGGTGCCGGACCGACGCCGCGGGGAGCACCGTGTGGGTGACGTCGTTGGCGCCGATCAGGATCACCGCGACGTCGGGGTCGAGCTGGAGCGCGGCGTCGACCTGGGTGGTGAGCTGGCTCGACTGCGCGCCCACCACGGCGTACTCGCGCACGTGCACGCGCCGGTCGGCCCGCTCCGCCACCCCCGAGCCGAGCCAGGCGCCGGGAGTCTCCTCGACGCTGCGGACGCCGTACCCGGCCGCGCTCGAGTCGCCGAGCAGCGCGATCTTGATCGCCGGCCCGGGGCGACCGCGGCCGTACCAGCCGGTGGAGTCCGGCACGCGACCGTCGGTCGTGCCGATCGCCTTGCGGGCCAGGGTGGCCTCGGCCCGCAGCACGCCGTAGAGCGAGGCGCCGAGGACGGACAGGCCGCCGCCACCGTAGGCGGCAGCGGCTGCCAGTCTGCGTGCTGCCGCTGCCCTACCCATGTGGCAATGCTACTGACCGGTAGTTCTAGTCCTGCAGGTGCGCCCGGGCCTGGACGATCGGGTGGTCGCTGATCCGCGGCCCGCTGCGGGTAGGTGTCGCGCACGAAGCTGCGAGAACCGCACCTGGCCGGCCGCGAAGATCCAGTCGATGGAGCTCGGCTTGGGGTAGACGCAGGTCATCGACGGGATGCTGTTCGGCGAGATCGACAGCTTGTTGGCCGTCAGCGGGCAGAACGCCTTCTGGCGGTCGTTGAAGTCGCCGGTGAACAGCACCGGGCGACCGGTGGCGCGCAGGGAGATGATCTTCCGCTTCTGGATCGCGATCGCCTTGGCCCGCCAGCCCGCGGCGTTGCCGCGGACGTTGGCCGGGTTGTGGGTGTTCATCACGTAGAACGTGCGGCCGCTGGACTTCTCGCGCAGCAGCACGACCGGCATGTGGCGGATGTTGCCGTTGAAGTAGGGACTGTCGAAGGTCTCCCCGGAGACGAACTCGATCGTCGACTTGCGCCAGATGATCGCGTTCTCGGTGTCCCGCCTGTTGCCGTCGGGATCCCAGTAGTAGGCGCCCCACGTGTTGCCGAAGCCGCGCGCCTTCCAGTAGTCGAACTGGCTCTCCTGGAACTCCTGGGTGCCCACGACGTCGATCTCGCGTGAGCTCAGCATGCTCATCGAACGGACGATGCCGTGCGTTGCCGGTGGCGTACTTCTTGCTGCGCGCGGTGTGGCTGGCGCCGAGCACGTTGTACGACGCCACCAGGAAGCCGCGGGTGCCGAACAGGTTGGAGATCGGTGGTCGCTTGCCGACGTAGTAGTTCAGCCACGCCGAGGGGTTGGCGTACTTGCCGGCGCGGGTCACGGAGAACCACAGCCGGCAGTCCGAGGTCCCGGGCCGCTTGCCGACCAGACCGAGGCCCTGGCCCGACTGGATCGGCTGGCCGTCGACCACGTTGGCGCCGGCTGAGGTAGCCGTAGGTGGTGGTCAGGCCCTTGCCGCCGTTGGCCCGGACCCGCACGTAGGTGCCGAGGTTCGGGGCCGTGTGGACGCTCGCGATGCCCGGGTGGGCGGCGAACACGCCGGCGGTGCACGGACCGGCGATGTCGGTGCCGTAGCGCTTGGTGCTGCTGGTCCTGAGGTCCTTGACCGACGGCTTGTTCCGCAACGGGAAGAACACGTTGGGAGCCGTGACGACGCGCGCCTTGGGTTCCTTGGTCTTGGGCTTGGCGGCATCGGCTGTGGTGACCAGTGCGGGCGTCAGGAGGACGCCGAAGCTGGTCAGGCCGACCGCGAGGCGCAGCAACATCGTGCGTCGGGGGGCAGTCATATCGGCGTGTCTCCCTTGAAATTCACGTGGTCTCATGTATTGGAATCTTGGGAAGTATGCACCAATTTCTGGGTCGCGTGGGGCCGATGTGAAAAATGGTGCCTCGAAAACGCGTGTCGGTGCTTGCAAATCACATCGTTGTCGTTCTCGCAAGACCGAGGCCCGCTGTCGGCTCGTCCGCGGCCGGTAGGTTGGCGGCCATGAAGTACGTCAACTCCCTGCTCGAGCTGATCGGCAACACCCCGCTGGTGAAGCTCAACCGCACGACCGCCGACACCTCGTCGCTCGTGCTCGCCAAGGTCGAGTACCTCAACCCCGGCGGCTCGGTGAAGGACCGGATCGCCATCCGGATGATCGACGCCGCGGAGGCCTCGGGCGAGCTCAAGCCCGGCGGCACGATCGTGGAGCCGACGTCCGGCAACACCGGGGTCGGGCTCGCGCTGGTCGCCCAGCAGCGCGGCTACCACTGCATCTTCGTGTGCCCCGACAAGGTCAGCGAGGACAAGCTCAACGTGCTGCGTTCCTACGGCGCCGACGTCGTGGTGTGCCCGACCGCCGTCGACCCCGACCACCCGGACAGCTACTACAGCACCTCGGACCGGCTCGTCCGCGAGACCGAGGGTGCCTGGAAGCCCGACCAGTACTCCAACGTGAACAACCCGCTGTCGCACTACGAGCAGACCGGCCCGGAGATCTGGGAGCAGACCGACGGGAAGATCACCCACTTCGTCACCGGCATGGGCACCGGCGGCACGATCAGCGGCGTCGGGCGCTACCTCAAGGAGCAGAACCCGGAGGTGGTCGTCGTGGGTGCCGACCCGGCCGGCTCGGTCTACTCAGGCGGCAGCGGACGCCCTTACCTGGTTGAGGGTGTGGGCGAGGACTTCTGGCCCGAGACCTACGACCGCGACATCGCCGACCGGATCATCGAGGTCTCCGACGCCGACTCCTTCGCGATGACCAGGCGGCTGGCGCGCGAGGAGGGGCTGCTGGTCGGTGGCTCGTCCGGCATGGCGGCGTACGCCGCGATCCAGCTCGCCAACGAGCTGGACGACCCGGACGCCGTGATCGTCGTACTCCTCCCGGACAGCGGCCGCGGCTACCTGACCAAGGTGTTCAACGACGACTGGCTGGCCCGCTACGGCTTCCTGCGCGGCTCGCGCACCGGCCTGACGATCGGGGAGGTGCTGCACGCCAAGAAGGGGGACATCCCCGCGCTGGTGCACACCCACCCCAACGAGACGATCGCGGAGGCGGTGCAGATCCTCCAGGAGTACGCCGTCTCGCAGATCCCCGTGGTCCGCGCGGAGCCGCCGATCATGGCCGCCGAGGTGGCCGGCTCGGTGTCCGAACGTCGCCTCCTCGACGCCCTCTACGCCGGCGACGCGCGACTGGCCGACCCGGTGGAGATGCACATGGACGCACCGCTGCCGACGGTCGGCGCCGGGGCCGACCTCGAGGACGCGATCGCCGAGCTCCGGGACGCCGACGCGCTGCTCGTCCAGGACGACGGACGACCGGTCGGCGTGCTCACCCGACAGGACTTGCTGGGGTACGTGGGACGGGAGTGAAACACCCGAAATATCCCTTTCGAAAATTGTCCCGATTGCTCGCATGATGAGACAGACCTGCCTACTCTGGAGCATGCACATCAAACCCGTGGTTCCCGCCTCTGGTTGATGTCGTCGTCCGGGGTCATGGAATGCCCGCTCGCGGGTCCCTCCACTTCCATCCACGGATGTCGAGTGGTGGGGTAGTCGCTTGCGACCGCCCCACCACTCACCCGTTCACGCAGGTCAGCGCAGCCGTCGCGCGCTGAGCGGGTCGGGTTCCAGCCCACCGACGATGCGCGCGAGGCTCTCCACGCCGTCGACGAGACGGGGCCCGGGACGGGCGAACGAGGCGTTCGCGTCCACCGCCCAGACCGGCACGTCGGGCGGCAGCACGCCCGAGGCGAGCAGGTCGCGGCCCAGCGTCGTCGACCCGTCGAGGTCGTAGCCGCACGGAGCGCACACCACGAGGTCGGGTTCGACGGCGAGCGCCTGCTCCCAGGTCACCCGGACCGACTTCTCGCCCGCCGCTCCGATCGTCGGTGCGCCGCCCGCGAGCGTGATCATCTCGGGGACCCAGTGACCGGGCGCGAACGGTGGGTCGGTCCACTCCAGCAGCAGCACCCGCGGCGCCGGACCGGTCCGCTCGGCGACCTCCTTCGCGACCCGGTCGAGGCGGCGCCGGAGTCCGGTCACCAGCTCGTGCGCGGCGGGCTCCTGCCCGGTCGACCGGCCGATCGTCAGGATCGACTCGAGCACCTCGTCGAGGGTGTGCGGGTCGATGGTGAGGACCTCGGCCGAGCAGCCGAGGTGGGCGAGCGCGTCGTCGACCACCGAGACGTCGACCGCGCACACGGCGCAGAGGTCCTGGGTGACGACGAGGTCGGCGTCGAGACCCGACAGCGCTCCCTCGTCGAGGTGGTAGAGGTCCTGGCCGGCGCGCATCGCCTCGGCGACGAACGCGTCGATGCCCGCGGAGTCGAGGCCCTCGGGCATGGCGCTGGTCGAGACGATCGTGCGCTCACGTGCTTCCGCGGGGTGGTCGCACTCGAAGGTCACCCCGACCACGTCGTCCCCGGCGCCGATGTCGAAGAGGATCTCGGTGGTCGACGGGAGGAGAGACACGATCCGCATGGTCCGATGGTGCCAAACCGCCCGATCCCGTCTCACGTATCGACACCGGCCGGTACCGTTTTGGACGTGCCTGTTTCGTCGTACTTCACCGTGGGACGAGACGGAAGTGCCGAGATCGAGGTCGAGAAGTCCCGCTTCCGCTGCACGATCGCCCGCGTGCCCGACGAGGTCGGCGCCCGCGGCCTGGTCGACCAGGTGCGCAAGCAGCACTGGAACGCCCGGCACCACTGCAACGCCTTCATCGTCGGACCCGACCGTGCGGTCGAGCAGTCCAGTGACGACGGCGAGCCTCCGGGCACCGGCGGCCCGCCCATCCTCTCGGTGTTGCGGGGGCGGGAGCTGACCGACGTGGTCGCGGTGGTGAGCCGCTGGTTCGGCGGCGTCATGCTCGGCACCGGCGGCCTCTCCCGGGCGTACGCCGAGGCGACGCGCGCCGCGCTCGAGGAGGTCGGGATCGTCGAGCGCGTGCTGCACGAGCTCTGCGAGGTGTCGGTCGACATCGCTGCCGTGGGCCGGCTCGAGCACGACCTGCGCTCCCGCGGGGCCAAGGTGCTCGGCGTGGAGTACACCGGCGAGGCCTCCCTGCGCTTCGCGATCCCGCCACGGGCCCGCGTCGTCGCCGAGGAGATCATCGCCGAGCTGACCTCCGGCAGCTCCTCGCTGCGGGTGATCGGCCAGCAGTGGGTGGACTCGCAGGTCTGAGTCCCGGGCGTGCTCAGGCGTCCAGGTGCACGAGCTCGGGCCACATCTCCGACCACGGGCGCAGCGGTCCTTCGCAGACCCAGACGCCCGAGCCGGCCTCGTCGTTGTCGGCGCCGTCGACCTCCGGGATCGTGGCGACCCGGCGGCAGCCGGTGAAGTGCACGTCGGGCGACCGGTAGCCGACGACCACGACCGGGCCTGCGTCGTCGGGCGGCGGACCCCACTCACCCCAGCCGTTGTGGCCGCTGTAGACGGGCGCGCCGACGTCGTACCACTCCAGGGCGCCGGCCTCGCCGTAGTTGCCGGTGAACACCACGGCGCCGTCCGGGAGCGGCGCGAGCGCCTGCTCGATGGTGTCGGCGAACTCCGGCCAGCCGATGGTCTCGAGCTGGTCCTGGTCGATCGCCGGGTAGAACGAGGTCGGCGTAGGTCCGGGTCGGCAGCACGGGCACCATCGCCGGCCAGGCGACCAGGGCGGACAGCACGAGCACGAGCCCGGCGGCGACGAGGCGGCGTACGCGCTCGGCCACCAGGACGCAGCCCGCGGCCAGCAGCGGCAGGATCGCACCGGCGAGGTAGTAGGCCTTGCCGCTGGTGAGCAGGAAGAACACGAACGTCACCACGAAGGTCCAGCCGATCGGGCGCAGGGTCGACCAGTCGTCGCGGCGGAAGGTCCCGCGCAGACCGGCCAGCCAGACGACGGTCATCAGCGGGCTGAACATGATCAGGCTGAGCAGGAGGTACTCCACCGTGCCGGCGAGGCCGCCGTACTCGTCGGCGATGTCGGCGGAGAGCTCGAAGACCGGCCAGCCGTGGGAGGCCTGCCAGAGCAGGTTGGGCAACCACATCGCCAGCGCGACGAGCCCGCCGAGCCACAGCCACGGCGAGCGCAGGTGGTGCCGTGCCTCGCGGCTCAGCGCGATCCCGACCAGGACACCGAGGAGTGCGACGGCCACGTCGTGCTTGGCGTTCAGGCCGAGCCCGGCGATCGCCCCGGCCAGCAGCCAGAGGCGCGGCCGCTCGTCGCGCAGCGCGTGCCCGGCGACCAGCGCGATGCCGGCCCACGCCAGCATGTCGAAGGTCTGCGTCGACAGCCGGTGTCCGACGGTGATCACCACGACCGAGGTGCCGGTGACGACCGCGGCCAGCACCTGTGCGCGTCTGTCGCCGCCGAAGAGGCGTGCGGTCAGCGCCGCCAGCACGACGAGCAGGCACACCGCCAGCAGGCTGGGCAGCCTCAGGAGCACGAGGTTGTGCCGGTCGACCTCGTTGGCCAGCCGGGCGAGCAGCGCGACGGCGGACGGCTGGTCGGCGTAGCCCCACGCCAGTCGATCGCCCGCCGAGGAGAAGTAGAGCTCGTCGCGGTGCGGTCCGTAGAACGGCGCCATCACGAGCAGGACCGCGCCGAGGGCGACTGCCACCAGGGCCACCGGGCCGCGGGCGAGGGGAGGGCGGGAGGTCACGGATGCAGTCTGGCAGTCACCTGTCGCACGAGGTCGGCATCGATCTTGAGGATGTCGCGGTCCCAGGTCAGCAGTCCGTTGAGCTCGTCCTCGACATCGCTGAGCTGGGTGTAGACGGTGGCGCCGAGCCCACGGCGTACGGCGTCGGCGAGCGGCTCGTGCAGCTCGACGAAGCCCCGGCCGAGGGACTCGGCGTCGTCGAAGTGGCGGTAACCGAACGTGCGCGGGCTCCAGTCGTGGTCCTCGACGCGCAGGCTGAAGCCGCCGTACTCGGTGAGGGCGACCACGCGCCGATCGCGCCGCCACGGACGCGTCCACCGTCGAGGCCGGGGCATCGTGAACGGACGCAGGTAGGCGTGGAAGGCGCGGACGTCGCCGGCGCCCTGGTCGACCCAGCCGCTCGCGTGGTTGACCTGGCGCGTCGGATCGAGGTCGGCGACGCGGCGCGCGGTTGCCGCTGCGTCGAACTGCCCCCAGCCCTCGTTGAACGGCGTCCACACCGCCACGCATGCAGTGTTGTGCAGCAGGTCGACGGTCTCGCGAACCTCGCGCCGGAACTCCGCACGGCCGGTCGCGTCGTCGCGGCCGAACAGCCGGTGCACGCTGTCCGGGACCCAGACCGGGTGCCGGGCCGGGCGCTTCGTCGTGAGATCGCGGTAGCGGCCGCCACCGTTGACGATGTCCTGCCAGACCAGCACGCCGATGCGGTCGCAGTGCGCGTACCAGCGCAGCGGCTCGACCTTCGCGTGCTTGCGCAGCATGGTGAAACCGAGCGACTTCATCGTCTCGATGTCGTGCACCATCGCGTCGTCGCTGGGCGGGGTGAGCAGGCCGTCGGGCCAGTACCCCTGGTCGAGCACGCCGACGTGCACCGCCGGCTCGCCGTTGAGGAGCAGCCGCGGGTGCCCGTCGTCGTCCTCCCCGACCCCGAAGGAGCGCATCGCGGCGTACGACGTGACGCGGTCCTCGCCGTACGTGACCTCGACGTCGTAGAGGTGCGGGTCGTCGGGCGACCACGGGCGGACGTCGGACGACGGGATCCGCACCGGCACCCCAGCGGGAAGGCTTGCTTCGCCCGACGCTGGTTGAGCTTGTCGAAACCACCACGCGCGCAGGCCTTCGCCACCGCTGGTCGAGCCTGTCGAAACCACCACCGTCACCTCGAGCTCACCCCGGTCGAGGTACGGCGTCAGCACCAGCCGTTCGACGTACGACGCCGGCACCGTCTCGAGCCAGACGGTCTGCCAGATGCCCGACTGCGCGGTGTACCAGATCGTGCCGCGGTCGAGCCGCTGCTTGCCGCGCGCGTGGAACGAGGTCTCCGAGAGGTCGCGGACCCGGACCTCGAGGAGCTCGTCGCCACCGGCGAGGTGGTCGGTGACGTCGAGGGTGAAGGGGAGGTAGCCGCCGGTGTGCGAGCCGGCCTCGTGGCCGTTGACCCACACCGTGCAGGTCTGGTCGACCGCCCCGAAGTGCAGCAGCACCCGATGCCCTGGTCGGGCGTCGGGTGCTGTGAAGTGGCGGCGGTACCAGAGCCACTCGTCGGGCTGGAGCTGCCGACCGACCCCGGAGAGCTCGGCCTCCGGGGAGAACGGCACGACGATCGGTCCGTCGTACGCCGTCGGGCGGTCGGGTGAGTCGGTGAAGGCGTGCTCCCACACCCCGTTGAGGTTGGCCCACGTCTCGCGGACGAGCTGCGGACGCGGGTGCTCAGGGAGCGGGTGGTCGCGATCGAGAGTGCGACCCCAGCGGGTGAGCACCCTTCACCGACTCTCGCGGACTACTTCTTGGACTCCACGTCCTCGCGGACGTCGAGCATCAGCTTGGCGACCTGCTGGCGGGTGTAGCCGGGGGTGACCGGGACGACCTCGCCGATCGAGTCCTTGGTCGCCCAGGCGCAGATCGCGCCCTTCTGGCCGGTCTCGAGGTAGGCGCACACGGCCTTGCCGCCGCCCTCGCCGGCCGAGATCCGGTCGATCTTCAGGCCGTTGGAGCTGGCGGGCTTGATGAACTTCTCGTCGATCCACTTGGACGGGCTCTGCTCGGTCTTGAGCACGGCGCCGAGGAACAGGATCGAGCTCTTGGGACCGAGGTCGGTGTCGTCCTGCTGGAAGACGGCCGAGCGGACGTAGTCGATGTTCTTGCCCTCGTTGAACTGCTTCTCCGCGGCGTCGAGCTGGGCCTTGAGCTCGGTCTCCTTGTCCTTGTCGCGCTCCATGCCACCGGCGGAGGACGGGATCGCGATCGCGTGGTTGTCCTTCTTGAAGATCGTGAGGGCAGCGACGACGCCGCCGGCGACCAGCGCGAGCACGAGGACGACCGCGACACCGATGATCCACGGCTTGCGCGAGCTGCTCGGCGGGGGCGGCGGGGTCTCGTCGACCGTCGTCTCGTCGGTCGGCGGCGGAGGCGGGGGAGCGGCTCCCTCACTCGCGGTCGGTCCGACGCCCTCGGCGGGAGCCGACGTGGGCTCCGCGGGAGGCGTGGGCTGGCCTGGGGGGTTCTGCTCAGTCATGCGCCCCAGTGTGCATGCCGCTGCTGAACGCGACCTGAGCGCTGCCGCCTGAGCAGCGGCAGCGCTGTGGCGAAAGTCTCAGGCGTCCTTGCTGCTACGGCTGGTGTTCGTGTTGCTGGCCGCCGTGGCACCCACGGCCGTGCCGAGGAAGGCGTAGACGGACAACGACACCTTCATCCAGCCCGGACTCCCGTTGTCCAGCGCGCCGAAGCCCGCCTGGAAGGCGCCGAGCGCGAGCCCGATCAACGAGTAGACCGTGTAGACGAGCTTGCGGGTCTGGGCGGGCAGGACGTTCGTGAGCGTGGCCATGTGGCCTCCTGGGTCGGCTCGACGTTGGTGTCATCAACCCACGCGGGTGAGCCTCGCCACAAGGATGACCAGACCGGTGCTCAGCAGGTGGCGGTGGCGCTGCCCTTGCTGGAGATCTGGCCGCAGGTCTTGGAGAACGACGACTTGATGACGCCACCGAACACAAAGACCACCGCGACGATCAGTGCAGCGATGCCGGCGACCAGGAGTCCGTACTCGACGGCGGAAGCGCCGTCCTCGTCGCGCCGGCGGGAGATGCTTCGAGAAAGCTCACGGGACCTCGCAGTCAGGCTTGGGGTCAAGGGGTGCCAGGATTGGCACTGGAACAAAGGCTCCCAAATCACAATAAACCGCGTGCTCGAATAGCGATACGCAG
This sequence comes from uncultured Actinomycetota bacterium, assembly GCA_963722835.1. GTDB lineage: Bacteria > Actinomycetota > Actinomycetes > Propionibacteriales > Nocardioidaceae > Marmoricola. The sequence continues at coordinate 7,110 of CAVROK010000008.1, read as the reverse complement.
ATCGGCTGCCCTAGACCGGAAATACCACGTTTTGCAAAGTGCATGGATTTGTCCGGAAAATGAGGTATGCGCTACTCAGCGCCGCTGAGCGACGTCAGCGCATGTTGTCGCGAAAGACCCGGTGGAAGATGCCGGCGCGGCCCAGGTCCCGGGCCTTCTCGGGCGGCACGGCCTGGTGCGCCAGGTAGTCGTTGAAACCGGGGAGGCGGGCGGCTTCGTCCTCGGTGAGGACCTCGAAGCCCATGGACCAGTCAGGGAACACGCGTTCGTCGACGTCTTCGCGGAGGGCCACGATGAGGTTGCGATGCCGGCGGTCACGCTCGATGGCTGCATAGGTGGCGTCCACTGCAGCCGCAGGTCCTTCGAGGGTCTGGATGAAGTGGCCACCGGCGTACAGCAGCATCCCGGTCAGGCCGAAGGAGTGGTTCTTCTCGCGTGACGCGGCCGAGCAGCTCCTCCAGCTCCGCCTCCGTGAACGCTTCGCTGGCGGTGCTCAGATAGGTCAGCGAGAGCCTGCTGTTCGGTCCGGCGTCGATGAGGCGCCCATGGCGTTACCCCCGAGAGAGTAGGTGGATCCGGCGGCCTGTTGCACCTGACCTCAGGATGCCCTGGTTGGACGTGTCTACACCTGCGATTCGCGGCCGCGGTGTCGATCCGCCTCTCATCGCCGATACCAGCCGCCCGTGCGCGGGCAATGGCCTCGGCCCGGTCGGAGGCATCCAGCTTCGTGAGGATCGCGGAGATGTAGTTGCGTACTGTCTTGGGGTCCAAGCCCAGTTCCGCGACGCACGCCGGCTCCTGTTCGGCTGGCCCTGCGGCGCGGTCACCGGCAACTTCCACAGAGGTGGTCCGCACTCGCCCCACGCGCACGCAGGAGGCGTCGGCCCATCTGGCGCTTCATCCGATCGGAGAGGTCATCCGGTCGCCTCGCCAGACGCCGGTCCCCGAGCCTCATCTCCAGCCGCGGGTCTTTTCAGGCCTAGCGTCGGAGGATTCGACTCATCCAGCCACCGCGACGTGCGGGGCGGGGGTGGCCGGGGCACCACTGGCCGGCGGGGACGCTGGCCTTGACCTGGTCGACGTGCTGGCCGCAGCCGGCCCAGGTGGTCTTGCCGCAGGTCTTGCAGGTGTCGGCTCGGCACATGGTGGTGCTCCTTCTGTGGTGGGTGTGGTGGGTCAGTCGTGGGAGAAGCGGATGTTGGGCAGCACCCGGGTCAGCCAGGCGGGGGTCCACCAGGCGGCCTTGCCGGTGAGCCGCAGCAGCACCGGCAGCAGCACGAGGCGGACCAGGAAGGCGTCGAGCAGCACGGCGACGCCGAGCACGATGCCCATCTCCTTGGGCGGCAGCGGCCCGGAGAGCGCGAAGGTGAAGAACACCGCGACCATGACCGCACCGGCGGCGAAGATGACCCGGCCGGAGTGGGCCAGCGAGCCGACCATCGCCTCCTTCGGGTCACCGGAGCGCTCGTAGTGCTCCTTGGCGGAGGCGAGCAGGAAGACGGTGTAGTCCATCGCGATGGCGAAGATCATCGCGAAGAAGAACACCGGCGCCCAGGCGTCGAGGAACCCCTGGGACTCGAAGCCGAGCAGGTCGGCGCCCGATGCCTTCCTGGAAGACCAGCCGGGCGACGCCGAACGCGGCGGCGGTGGAGAGCAGGCTGGCCAGGGTGCCGAGCAGCGCGATCAGCGGGGCCTGCAGCGCGACGAGCAGGAGCAGGAAGCCGAGGGCCAGGATCACGCCGATGACCAGCGGGGTGGACTCGTCGAGCTGGGTCTTGAGGTCGAGGTTCTCCACCGCGGCGCCGCCGACGAGCGCGGAGTCGGGCAGGTCGGCGCGGAGCCGGTCGACGGTCGTCGCCGAGCGCGGGGTCGGAGGGGTCGACGGTGGGGACGGCCTGGATCAGCACGTAGGTCGGTGCCGTCGGCGGCGGGCATCGGCGGCATCGCGCCGGCGATGCCCGGCGTCGCCGGCGAGCACCTCGGCGGCGGCCTCGGCGTCGGCCTGGTCGATCGACGATCTGCAGGGTGCCGGGGGCGCCTTCGCCGAAGGCGTCCTGGACGAGGTCGTAGCCGACCCGGGCGGAGGCGTCCTCGGGGAGCACCTTGATCGAGGGCATCGCGGTCTTCAGCCCGAGGACGGGCGCGGCGAGGGCGAGCAGGACGACCAGGGAGGCCAGGCCCGAAGCGACGGGGCGCTTCCACAGCCGCTCGCCCCAGGCGGCGAACTTCGGGGAGCGGTGCTCGCCGGTGTGCGACCCACGGCAGGGCGAACTTGTTGATCCGGTGGTCCAGCTTGAACAGCACCAGCGGCAGCAGGGTGAGGGTCGCGGCGAGGACGAAGACGACCGACGAGCATGATGCCGCCGGCCATCGACCGGAACGACGGTGAGGGCACGAGCATCACCGCGGACAGCGAGACCAGCACGGTGGCGCCGGAGAGCAGCACGGCCTTGCCGGCGGTGTCCATGGTCTCGGCGATCGCCTGCCGTGGCGTACTCGTGGCGCGCCCATCCGGGCGGCGCGGTAGCGGACGACGAGGAACAGGGCGTAGTCGATGCCGAGGGCGAGGGCGAACATCATCGCGAAGTTCATCGCCCAGATGGAGACCGGGACGAGCTCGTTGATCAGCACCAGCGAGCCGGCGGAGGCGACCAGCCCGGCCAGGGTCAGGATCAGCGGCAGGCCGGCGGCGACCAGGGCGCCGAAGGCGAGCACGAGGATCGCCAGGGTGACCGGCCAGGAGAACATCTCCGACTTGAGCATGGCGTCGAGGTTGGCCTCGTTGAAGTCCGACCACAGCAGCGAGGCGCCGGTCGGGTTGACCTCGACGCCGTCGACGGAGAGGTCCTGCAGCGGCGCCCTTGAGGTCGTCGGCGACGCGGACCATCTCGTTGGGGTCGGCGCCGGCGCCGGCCAGCACGATCGCGGTGCTGCCGTCCTGGCTCAGGGTGGCGCCGGGCTGCGGCGCGACGACGTCGGCGATGCGGGGCTCGTCCTCGAGCATCGGCGGTGACCTCGGCGAGGACCTCGCTGCCGGCGCCCTCGGTGACCGGGCCGTCGGTGGAGTGCACGACGACCTGGATCGCGGAGCTGGCGTTGCCGCCGAAGTGCTCCTGGGCGAGCTCGCGGGCGGCGACGGACTCGGAGCCGTCGGCCTGCCAGCCGGCGCCGGAGAGGTTGGGCTCGACCTGGGGCGCGAACGCGCCGAGGCCGATGATGAGCAGCAGCCACACGCCGGTGGTGAGCCTGGCGTGGTCGGTGACCCAGACGCCGAGGCGGCCCAGGGGGCCGGGGCGGTAGCCGAGCCGTCGGGGTCGGGTCGGGCGGGGTGCGGGCGTGGCGGCCGGTGGCCGTCGACGTCATGGAGGATCTCGTTCCGGTCGTGCGTGGGTGGTGGTGCGGAGCGGGGTCAGAGCGAGCGCGGGCAGTGCGCGGGCGGCGGTGTAGGCGGCGACGCCGAGCACGAGGACGGTGAAGGCGGCCGAGAGCCGGCGGGTGTCGATGCGGTCGGCGAGCCGGGCGCCGAGCGACGCCGCCGACGGCGGAGGCGGCGGTGAGGGCGAGCGACCAGGCCCCAGTCGGGGGTGATGCCGACGCCGGCGCGGACGGCCAGCGCGGCGGCGCTGGTCAGGGTGATGACGACCAGGGAGGTGCCGGCGGCGTACTCCATCGGCAGCGCCGAGCGCGAGCGACGAGGGCGGGGACGACGAGGAAGCCGCCGCCGACGCCGAGGAACCCGGTGAGCAGGCCGACCGCGGTCGCGGTGACCAGCACCTTCAGCGCCCGCGGGCACTGGCAGGCGAAGGTCGGGCTGAAGGTGATGATCGGGTCGTCGAGCGTCGGCCGCCGGCGCGGCGCGGCCGTCGGCTGCGCCGCGTGCGCAGTGCCGGCCGCGGCGCCTGCGCAGCCTGCCGGACGGCCATCAGGCCGCCGACGAGCAGCATCAGGCGCCGCGAACGCGGCGAGCAGCACCGGTCTCGGCGACGTGGGCGGAGGCCTTGCGCCCCGGCGGCGGCGCCGCCGATCGCCACGACGCCGAAGGCGACGCCGCGGCCGAGCAGCACGTTGCCGGCCCGGTGCGCCGTCACGGCGCCGGCCAGCGAGGTGACGCCGACGACGACCAGCGAGCCGGTGGTCGCCTGCGCCGGCGCTCTGGTCCGAGCGGTAGACCAGCACCGGCACGGCCAGGATCGAGCCGCCGCCGCCGAGCGCGCCCAGGCTGAGCCCGATGAGCGCGCCGGCGACGACGGCGACGGCACGGAGCGAGGCGTCACGCGCTCGGGGCCGACCAGGTGCAGCCCGACCTTCTCGGCGTTGTCGAAGCTGTCGTCGATCGCGACCGAGCGTGCGGCCGGCGGCGTCGAGGATCGAGGCGGCGACGGAGGCGCGGTAGCCGCTGGCGCAGTGCACCCACACCTCGCCGGCGGGGACCTCGTCGACGCCGGTCCGGGCAGCTCGTGGATCGGGATGTTGACCGCGCCGCTCGATGCGGGCCTGGTCGTGCTCGTCGGCGCGGCGGACGTCGAGGACGACCACCGTCGCGGTGGTGCCGGACCTGCTCGAGGTCGGCGAAGGTGCCGGTCGGGAAGCTGACGCGAGCTCGCCGGTCGGTCCAGTCCTCGGGCCCGCCGGTGGCCTGGGCGGCGGGGCGGTCGATGCCGATGCGGACCAGCTCGCGCTGGGCCTCGGCGACGTCCTCGGCGGTCTCGCCGAGCAGGGTGACCGGGGTGCCCCAGGTGATCAGCCAGCCCAGGTAGGTGGCGAAGCGCGCCGTCGAGGCCGAAGTTGAGGGTGCCGGGCGCGTGGCCGGCGGCGAAGGCGGTGCGGTTGCGCAGGTCGACGACCCACTCGCCGGCCTCGATGCGCCGGCGCAGCTCGGCGGCGTCGGCCGCGGCGGGCGGGCTGACAGGTCGGGCTCGGAGGGGCCGGCGGCGTTGGCCGGGCGCCATGTGCGCGTAGTAGGCGGGCAAGGCGCCGAGGCCGTCGAGCAGCTCGCGGACGTAGGTCTCCTCGTCCTGGGTCAGCGACCGGGTTGGACTGCTTCTCCTGGCCGATCGTCGAGGCGGTGGCGTCGGACTGGGTGGCGGAGCAGAAGGAGCCGAAGCCGTGGGTGGGGAAGACCTCGGCGTCGTCGGGCAGCAGCGTCGGCCAGCCGGTGGGCCGAGGCGTGCTGGTGGCGGACCAGGTCGTCGGTGTGCTCCGCGCCGAGCAGGTCGGGCCGGCCGGTGGCGCCGTACAGCAGCGAGCCGCCGGAGAACACGCGCGACCTGCTCGCCGGTCGGTCGGCGTCGGTCAGCGCGTAGGAGAGGTGGGTGAAGGTGTGGCCCGGGGTGGCACAGCGCGGTGACCCGCATCCGGTCGCCCACCTCGACGGTCTCGCCGTCGCGGACCGGGGTGCGGTCGAAGGAGACCTCGTCCTCGGCGTTGACGTGGTACGCCGCGCCGGTGCGCTGCGGCCAGCGCCAGCCCGCCGGTGACGTAGTCGTTGTGGATGTGGGTCTCGAAGACGTGGGTCAGCCGCACGCCGTGCTCGTCGAGCAGGTCGAGGACGCGGTCGATGTCGCGCTGCGGGTCGACCACGAAGGCGACCTCGCCGTCGTGGACGAGGTAGCTGCGGTCACCCAGGGTCGGGGTCTCGATCGGGATGATGGTCAGGTCGGTGCTCATGTGGTCGGCTCCTCTGGGTGTCTCGGTCGGTGCAGGTCGGTGGTCGGGCGGGGTTCAGGCGGCGCGGCGCGCCGGTCTCGACCGGGCGGCCGGAGCGCGCCCAGGCGGCGGTGCCGCCGGCCACCGAGTAGGCGTCGTACCCGGCGGCGACGAGCACGTCGGTCATCGCGGCGCTGCGGTTGCCCGAGGCGCAGATCGACGTAGACCGGGCGGCTCGTGGTCGAGCTCGCGAGGCGGGCGGCAGCTGGCCCATCGGCATCGAGCGCGGCGCCGGGACGTGGCCGGCGACGTACTCGCCCGGCTCGCGGACGTCGATCGACGGTCGCGCCGTCGCCTGAGCGCGGCCTCGAGCTGCTCGATGTCGATCTCGGGAGTGGTGTCATGGTGCGTGGTGCTCCTTCGTGCTCGACGTTGGCTCGAGATACCCGGGGGGGTATGCTAGATCCAACGGTACACACCCCCGGGGTATTCCAAACCAACGGATCGACGGAGGAGGAATACCTACTGGGGGTATCCATCGTTGAGACGGGTGAAGCGCCCCCGTCGGACACCACAACGAGAAGGAGAGTCCCGATGGCCACCATCGAACCTGAGCGCCGAGAACTTCGAGCGCACCATCACCGACAACGAGATCGTCCTCGTCGACTTCTGGGCCTCCTGGTGCGGCCCGTGCCGGATGTTCGCCCCGGTCTACGAGAAGGCCGCCGCCGCGCCACCCCGACATCGTGTTCGGCAAGGTCGACACCGAGGCCGAGCAGGCGCTCGCCGCCGCAGCGCAGATCACCTCGATCCCGACGCTGATGGCGTTCAAGGACGGCACCCTGGTGTTCTCCCAGCCCGGCGCGCTCCCGGCCGCCGCGCTGGAGGAGGTCATCACCGCCGTCCGCGACCTCGACCTCGAGGCCGCTCTCGCCGAGCAGAGCAGCAGAGCGCCTGATGGCCGGCTTCACCCTCGCCACCACGCTCGACCCTGCCCTACGACGAGGCCGTCGAGGCGGTCCGTGGCGCGCTGGGCGACCAGGGGTTCGGCATCCTCACCGAGATCGACCTCAAGGCCACCCTGAAGACCAAGCTCGACGTCGACGTCGCCCCGCAGGTCATCCTCGGCGCCTGCCGCCCGGCCCTGGCCTACGAGGCACTCACCGTCGACCCGTCGATCGCCGCGGTGCTGCCGTGCAACGTCGTGGTCCGCGCCGTCGACGACACCACCACGATCGTCGAGGCCTTCGACCCCGACGCGATGATGGGACTCGCCGACAACGACGCCCTGCGCACCGTCGCCGCCGACGCCAAGCAGCGGCTCACCGCGGCCCTGACCGCACTGGACTCCCACTGAGAGGAGCGAACTGATGGAGCTCGACCCGACCGAGATGACTCCGGTCATCAACCGCATCAAGCGCGCCCGCGGCCAGCTCGACGGCGTCCTGCGGATGCTCGAGGAGG
>CAVROK010000007.1:0-325450 GCA_963722835.1 uncultured Actinomycetota bacterium | reverse complement strand
GTTTGGGCCCCAGAATGTCGGCCTGACAGGCCTTTCGCTGGTGCCGTGCTTCCACGAGTATGGGTTGCGGGGAGGGCACACCCATGGCTGAGCTTCCGCTCGTTCTCGCGGGACCAGTGCTCCGTCGCGTCGACAGTGGCCGGGTCTGTGTCTGGATCGCCCTGAGCAAGCCGGGTGAGGTGACCGTCACCGTCTTCACCGGCCGGGTGAAGTCGACCGGGAACGGCACGGCCGACGGGCCCTCCATCGGCACCCGGACCCGGCCGACCCGCAGGTGCGGCGTGAACCTCCACGTCGTCGTCGTCGACGTCGAGGTCGCCGGGATGCCGCCGCTGAGCCGGCACTCCTACGACGTGGTCGTCGACGCGGGCGGGGAGACCAAGGGGCTCAGGTCGCTCGGCATGCTGAAGGACGCGACGACGGGCACACCGAAGGCGCTCCGCCTCGGCTACGCCGACGACTTCCTGCCGGGCTTCGTCACGGCCGCCGCGGACATCGACGACCTGCGCCTCGCGCACTCCTCGTGCCGCAAGTCCAACGGTCCCGGGCCGGACGCCCTGGCATGGCTCGACGACCGGGTCGAGGAAGGTCTCGACGACCTGGACAAGGCGCCGCAGCAGCTGTTCCTCACCGGTGACCAGATCTACGCCGACGACCTCGGCGGGGTGCTGCTGCCGATGCTCGCCGACCTCGCGAAGGACATGGTCGGCACCGAGCAGCTGCCGGTGGGTGGCTCCAACCTGGACGCGACGTACGACCGGTTCCCCGCGCTGCGCCGGCCAGAACGTCGTACGCGGGCTCGGCCGCCTGACGACGACGGACGGCGCCAACCACCTGCTGACGTACGGCGAGTTCGCGGCGATGTACTGCGCCGCCTTCAGCCCGACCGTCTGGCGGACGCTCCGGGACCCCGGCAGCCTGTTCACCCCGCCGGCCCCCGACGCGACGCTGACCCTCCTGACCGACTTCGAGGAGTGCTTCGGTTCCACCGACGAGTGGAAGGAGAAGAAGCTCATCGCGGTCAACGACGAGGGCACCCAGGTCGAGCAGTGGCGCGACGCCGTCCCCAAGGTGGCGCGGGCGCTGGCCAACGTGCCGACGTTCATGATCTTCGACGACCACGAGATCACCGACGACTGGAACATCTCCGAGAAGTGGCGACGCCGGGTCGTCGACGGCACCGTTCGGTCGGGCGATCCTGCGCAACGGACTGATGGCCTACGCCGTCTTCCAGGCCTGGGGCAACGACCCGGACAAGTTCCGGCACGAGGGGAACCCACCCGAGTCCGAGTGGCACGCCAACGAGAAGCTGCTCGCCGCTCTCACCACCCACGTCGACGCGATCAGCGCCCCGACCGCTGCGACGCTGGACAAGATCGACGCGCTGCTCGGCCTGGACAAGCCGGTGACGAACCCGAAGGCGGAGTTCAGCTATGCCGTCCCCGGACCGAAGTTCAAGGTGCACGTGCTCGACACCCGCACCCGGCGGACCTACAAGGGCGCCGGTCACGCTCCCCCCAAGCTCGTCGGCGGGAACCTCGACGCCCAGCTGCCGAAGGGCCCGTTCACGGACGGGCGTGAGCTGCTGGTGGTCATCTCGCCCGTGCCGGTGCTGTTCCCGCGCATCTTCGAGTCGCTGCTGCAGCCCGTCGCGGCGCTGGCCTTCGACCTGAAGACCCACATGTTCGGACGGGAGGACCTCACGGACCCGTGCAAGGTCACGGGCCTCGTGGGCAGCGAGCACAAGGACATCGAGGGCTGGCGAGCCGACGAGGAGCACCACGAACAGCTCCTCCGGAGGCTGGGCACGTACCGCCGCGTCGTGGTGCTGTCCGGGGACGTGCACTTCGCGAGCACGCTCACGCTCGACTTCTGGGGCAAGGACGACGAGACGCTCGACTCCCGGATCGTGCAGTGCACCGCGTCGGCCGCGCGCAACCAGCCCGGCGACGACGAGCGCGGACTCCTGCGCACGCTGCGCATCGGGCAGCAGCTGCTGCGCGGGGTGCCGGCCGAACGGATCGCCTGGGAGGGCGACCACGGCGTCGTGCTCCCGGCCGGCGCGTCCATCCGTCCGGGGCGACGCGGTCGGCTCCGTCGCAAGCCGGCGCTCCTGCCGGCCCAGGGCTGGCCGGCCGGGACGACGGTCGAGCAAGGCGCCTGACTGGCGTTGGCGGCTCGAGGTGGTCCGCGACGAGCGCCCGAAGTCGGCCCTGCCGGCGGGGGCTCCGGAAGTCCCGGTGCTCAGCTGGAACGCGGCCGACAAGCTCGCGTCGTACGCCGAGATCGGCGCCAGCCACCAGACCGTCACCCTCGACCCCAAGGACCCGGTGCGGCTGATGGTCTTCCGCAACAACCTGGGGCTGGTCTCGTTCGCGCGCGACGGCACGGACTACCGGGTCGCGCACACGCTGCTGTCCAACGCCGACGACGAGACCGGTGACGAGTTCACCGAGCACGCCGTCGCCTTCCTGCCCACACCGCTGCCGGCCGCACCTGTCCTGAAGGCGGAGTGATGGCAGAGGACAAGAAGAAGAAGCGCAACGTCTTCCAGAAGATCGCGGACTTCTTCAAGTCCGTGGTCGAGTGGGTCGAGGAGACCTTCTCCGACCCCGCCATCGCCACCGAGACCCGCGAGGACCTCGGCCTGAACACCGACAACCCCGCCACGCCGGCGGCGGTCGATCCTGCCGTGAAGCAGAAGATCGACGCCTTCCTCGCCAAGGAGGACATCGACGAGATCGCCCTCGCCGCCACGATCGTGGACATCAAGGCGCTGGCCGACACGATCCTGACGTTCGCCGACGCCGTGAAGGCCGACGGGGTCGACGAGTGGGACATCTTCTGGCTGATCTTCAAGCTCTGGGTCGCCGACTCGCTGCGGGTGCGCAACCCCAGTGCCTACGCCGTGTGCGTGCTGTTCGGCCTGATCCTCGAGGACGACGAGCTCCTCCCGCAGCTCGACCCGGCACCGGTGACCCGGCTGCTCAAGGGCGAGGCCGACGAGAACGACGCGGAGGCCCTGGTCACCCGCCTCTCGGCCATGGCGGGCACCCTCGTCGTGCTGCTCGACCAGATGGTCAAGCCGGTCGGCGGCACCATCGACGCGATGTACGGCTGGGACCCCGAGCCCGGATCCGCCCCCGAGGCGTCGGTCGTGGCGTCTCGCGCGCTCAGCGTCGTGTTCCACATCCCCGGCGCGACCGGGGTGGCCCCGATGCTCACCCTCGTGGCCGTGCCGAAGGCCGACGGCGGGCCCGGCCTGATGGTGGGGATGGGGGCGCGGCTGCGCATCGAGCACGAGACGGAGTCGGCGACGTACACCACCGACCTCGGGGCCTCGGGTGCGTTCTCGATGTTCTTCCGCTTCTCCACCGACGATCCCGGCTTCCGGGTCTTCGGCCCGGGCGTCCCCACCATCGACATCGGGGTGACGCCGAAGACCAAGGAGGGTGAGCCGTTCCTGGTCTTCGGCACCAGCAACGCCACCAGGCTGGAGATCGGCGCCTTCTCCTACGGCGTCGAGCTCGGAGCCGACAAGGCCGGCTTCAAGACCTACGTGCGCAAGGGCAAGCTGGTCATCTCGCTCGGCGACGGCGACGGGTTCCTGTCGAACCTGCCCGGCGGGAAGGTGGAGGTGCCCTTCGAGCTCGGGCTGATCGCCGACACCGGCCACGGCGTCCGGTTCGACGGAGGCACGGCCTCAAGGTCGACCTGCCGGTGGCGGCGTCGATCTTCGGCGTGTTCGTCATCCAGTACATCGCCCTCGAGCTCACCCTCAGCGGCGATCCCAAGCTGGAGATCCGCGGCGGCTTCTCCCTCAAGCTCGGACCCTTCCAGGCCTCGGTCGACCAGATGGGCACGGCCCTCGACCTGGCCGCGCTCGCGCGCGACATCGACGACGTCAGCGACTTCGTGACGTTCCTGCCGCCCAAGGGCATCGGCCTCGCCCTCGACGTGGGACCGGTCAAGGGCGGCGGCTACCTCTTCATCGACGCCGAGAAGGGCGAGTACGCCGGCGCGCTGGAGCTGAAGATCTTCGTCTTCAGCATCAAGGCGATCGCCCTGATCACCACCAAGCGACCCGACGGGTCCGAGGGCTGGTCGCTGCTGATCTTCGTGTTCGGCCAGTTCCGCGTGCACATCGCCTTCGGCATCTTCTGGACCGGCCTCGGCGGCATGATCGGCCTGCACCACCGGGCGGACCTCGACGCGCTCACCGCCGGGATGAAGACCGGCGCGCTCGACGACGTGCTCTTCCCGGAGAACCCGGTGGCCGACGCGCCGCGCATCATCAGCCGCTACAAGCAGCTGTTCCCGATCGAGTCCGACAGCCTGCTCCTCGGCCCGATGCTGGAGCTCTCGTTCTCGCAGCCGCCGATCGTCTACGTGCGGCTCGGGCTGATCTTCGAGATCCGCAACGCACTCGGCGGTGACAAGCCGGCCGAGCTCACCAAGGTGATCCTGCTGGGGCAGCTGCTCGTCCAGCTGCCGCCCAGGGAGCTCGGCGTCCCGGCGATCGTGAAGCTGCTGGTCGACGTCGTCGGGTTCTACGACAACGTCGAGAAGTTCCTGATGATCCGCGCTCGGCTGCGGGACTCGTTCGTGGGGATCGAGGGATTCGCCAAGCTGGACCTCACCGGCGAGATGGTGCTGGCGATGCGATTCGGCGACGACCCGTCGTTCGTGCTCTCGGCAGGAGGCTTCCACCCGGCGTTCAAGGACGTCCCGCGCGGCGTACCCGCAGTCCTCGAACGGATGGCGGTCTCGTTCGGCATCGGTCCGCTCAAGATCCGCAACGAGAACTACTTCGCGATCACCAGCAACAGCGTGCAGGGCGGCTGCAAGATCGAGGTCAAGGCCGACATCTCCGTCGCCTCGATCAAGGGCCACCTCTCCTTCGACGCGCTGCTCTACCTCACCCCGCGGTTCAGGTTCCTCGTCCAGCTCGAGTTCCAGGTGAAGCTCGAGGCACTCGGCGAGAGCTTCGCCTCGGTCACGGTGCGGATGTCGCTGGAGGGACCGGGGGAGTGGCGCGCCAAGGGCTACTTCAGCTTCGGGATCCTCTGGTGGGACGTCGAGATCGGCTTCGACGAGAGCTGGGGCAGTGCCCCCGCCGTCGAGCCGGGTACGACGAGCGCCGCGGAGCTGCTCCGCAAGGAGATCGGCGACCCGACGCGGCTCCTGCCCGGCCCGCCCGTCGGAGGCAACTCCCTCGTCACGCTGGCGGAGCCACCGTCCGGCCAGACGCTTGCACACCCGCTCGGGCTGGTCACGATCGCCCAGAAGGCCGTCCCGCTCGACGTACAGATCGACCGCATCGGCACCAAGCTGCTCGACGAGGGCACCCCGACGTTCTCGATCCAGGGCGTCACGGTGGGGGGCGACGCCACCAGCGCCAGCGAGCCTGTGACCGACCACTTCGCACGTGGCCAGTTCATGGAGCTCACCGAGCAGCAGAAGCTGGAAGGGCGTTCGTTCGAGACGTTCACCAGTGGCGTCCGGATCGGGTCGACCGACTACACCGTCTCCACAGCAGGCACCACCGTGAAGGCCGACTACGAGGTCGAGATCCTGGAGCCCGAGCCGGTGCTGAACCTGCACTGGAAGATCGGCCTGACCTTCCGCGAGTCGATGGCCAGCGACGTGGCGATGGCACTGGTGGGGTTCGGCGCCGCGGCCGGATCGGCGCGCGCGAAGTCGGAGGCACTGCACGTCGTCGACGTCGGGAAGGCCGTGATCCGTGAGGCGCCGATGGCCGTCGTCGACGCAGGCACCCTGGTCGAGTCGATGACCGTCATCTCCGGGCCGGTGTCGTCGGAGGCCATCGCGTCGCAGGCGGCCCTCGCCAGCGGAGGCTTCGTGGTCGAGGCGTTCGAGGTGGCGTCATGACCGACACCGTCTATCGGTTCCTGCCGTGGTCGCGTCGCGGCCTGGCCGCCGCCATCCCCGGAGCGAACGACGGCACGCCGATGCCGGTGCGCGCGAAGGTCGACATCCAGGTCGTCGTCGCCGGCGCGGGTCCGGTGCCGACCTCGACGACGCTGCAGCGGGCCGGGGGACATCATCGGCCTGGACCCGACGGTCATCGTGCGCACCATCCCGCGTGCCAACTCGACCAACGTCGAGCCGAACTACCTCGCGGCCGTCGACTTCGACAACCCCGAGCTCCCGTGGCTGTTCACACCGACCGGAGTGCCGACGTCGGGTCACCTGCGGCCCTGGCTCGTCCTCGTCGTCGTGCGTGACCGTCCCGGGGTCTCGGTCACCGTCCCGACGGGCGCGTTGCTGCCGCGGCTCACGATCGAGTCCGGTGCGTCGAGCGAGCTGCCTGACCTGGCCGACTCGTGGGCGTGGGCACACGTGCAGCTGCTCGACGAGGACGCCGGCAGCACGCCCGAGGCCGTGGGCCAGGCACTGGCTGACCGCCCGAACCGCAACGTCTCCCGGGTGGTCTGCCCGCGCCGGCTCGAGCCGGACACCCGCTGGATCGCCTGCCTGGTCCCCGCGTTCGACGCCGGGGTCGTCCGTGGGTTCGGTGGGACGCCCAAGCCGACCGACCCGCTGAAGCCCGCGTGGGCGGCGCCGGACAGCATCGAGCTCCCGGTCTACTTCCACTGGAGCTTCCAGACCGGTCCGCAAGGTGACTTCGAGTCGCTGGCTCGGCGGCTGAAGCCCTACGAGGCGAGCGCGCGCATCGGCCGGGTGAAGATGCACGTCGGTGACGCCTCGCCGTTCGTCGACCTGCCCGAGGGCGACCCCGGCCGGTTCCTCGACATGGACGGTGCGCTGCAGGCTCCGGCGATCGCCCGGTCGACGGCCGAGCCGCCCGTCCCCGATCCGGCGCTCGGTGACGTCCCGGAGCCGCTGCGCACCGGTCTGCAGGAGGTCACCCGCGTGCTGGCCGACGCAGCCGACGGGAAGCTCGACGGCCAGTCGCCGGGTGACGGCGAGGCACTCGGCCCCCCGGTGTACGACGGCGCGCACGTCCGGCGTACGTCCGGTGACGGACGCCGACGCGACCTGGTTCCGCGAGGTGAACACCGACCCGCGCAGCCGCGTCGCCGCCGGTCTCGGCGCGGAGGTGATGCGGAAGTACCAGGAAGACGTGATGGAGGCCTGCTGGCAGCAGGTCGGGGACGTGCTCGCGATCGAGGCCGCGCTGTCCCGGGCGCGGCTCAGCCTCGAGGTCGGGCTGCGGTTCCGGGACCGTCACCTGCTGCCCCTGCCGGAGGGCAGGCTGTTCCAGGTCGCCTCGCCCCTCGCGGACCGGACCCTGCTCGGGGGCCAGACGATCCCCCGCGCGATCGGGCCGACCTCGTTCCCGGACCGCACGGCCGACGGCGCGATGCGTCGATACACCGCAGCGACCGGTCGGGTGCTGGCCGGCGTCGCCCGCCGGGCCGCTCGAGAGGGCGTCACCGTCGGCGTCCGGGCGGCCGGTGAGGCGCTCGTGAAGACCCTGGCCGCAGGTCGCCCCGACGTCGACGCCACCCGGTTCCCCGTCCTCGCCGTCGACGGGCTGCCGAGCACGATGCCCGCTGCCGTGGACGAGGGCGTCGAGCTGACCAAGTTCGGGGTGGGGCTCACCATCGACAAGGCCAGTGCGGCGGCGCTGGGCAAGGCCTCGAAGGCCCTCACGTCCGCACCGGTGGTGTCCGCGAAGGACATGCTCGCCCCTCGGGTCGACCCGCGCACCGACGGCCTGCTGACCAGCGCGCACCTCAGCGCGGCGCACGAGGTCTCCTCGGTCCAGCTCGCAGGCGTCGAGCGTCCGCTGCTGACCGACGTGCTCGGGTCCTCGTCCTCGGCCGTCATCGACGCGGTGCGCCTCACCGTCGCGGAGAGGCCGGGCAACGCGGGCTTCGTCATCGAGACGGGCCAGACCATGGTCGTGCGCCCGCTCGGGCTGCGGGCCGGCGGCGAGATCGTGGTGCTGACGCCGCCCGGACAGGGCAACGTCGTCGTCGCGCGCATCGACCCCCGGCTGCGCGGGAGCGCGTCGGAGATCGGGGAGCTCGTCGGCCGTCTGCCGCAGGGGGCGATCGAGCCGATGCTCGTCCGTCGCGGCGGCGTGATCGTGAACCCGCGTCGAGCTCGAGCTGCGCCCGGGCGGGAGCGTCGGCGAGATCCTCATCGAGCCGGTCGGCGGGCGCTGGTGGTGCAGCCGGATCGCGCAGGAACGACCGTCACCATGCCGCCCCTGGTGAAGAGCCAGGCCGTGATCGCGCGCTACGAGTCGGCGGTCAGCGAGATCAGCACCCGCACCGTGCTGGCGGTCGACCCGACCGTGCCCGAGCTGGTCTCGTTCGCGATCTCGCAGGCCGTCGTGGCGACCATGGAGCGGAGCAACCCGGTCGTCGTGCATCCCGCGCGGCTGGGCACGATGCTGACCATCGGCGGGCACAAGCTGACCGACCTCCTGGTCGACCCCGAGCTGCTGCCGGGGTGGCGGCTGCCGCAGCACTTCGACCGGGTGATGGCCTACCCGAAGCTCGACCTGCCGGCGTACACCTACCTGGCGGACTACGACCGCACCCGGTTCTGCCCCGGGGTCGACGAGGTGCCGCCGGAGTCGATCACGCTGCTCGAGACCAACCCCCGGTTCATCGCCGGGTTCATGGGCGGCCTCAACCACGAGACGAACAAGGAGCTGCTGTGGCGCAGCTACCCCACCGACGGGCGGGGCACTCCGTGGCGGAAGTTCTGGAAGCGCGTCGACAACGGTCCGGACATCTTCGAGATCCACACCTGGGGCAGGCGCAGCGTCGCCGGCCGCAACCGCGACGACCTCCCCGCCCAGACCTCCGACCCGCTGGGCAACCTGGTGCTGCTCCTGCGCGGCGACCTGCTGCGTCGCTACCCCCGGACGATGGCGGTGGCCGTGCGGGCGGAGACGCAGCACCGGCCGAGCGCCGATCCCGCGGACCTGCGGACGCCTGTGTTCGCCGGGCAGTTCGACCCGGACGTCTCGTTCTTCGGGTTCCCGCTGGTGAGCTCGGACCTGACCACCGGGGAGGGCTGGTTCTTCGGCCTGATGGAGCCGGTGACCGAGCCGCGGTTCGGGTTCGACGAGACCGTCGGCCGCGAGACGGCGACCCCGGGGAGCTGGAACGACGTCGCGTGGCCCGACCTCGGCGTGACACCCGCCGGGCACCTCGCGGTCGGCCAGCTGTCCGCGATGGGCCTCAGCCCGGCGGTCGGACAGGCCGACGGCATCGCCGCCGCCCTCTTCCAGCGGCCGTTCAAGCTGCTCGTCCACGCCGACCACCTCGTGAAGGGGGTGTGACGTGCCGGACCCGGACATCACCGCGAACCTCGGAGCACTGGCTCGTTCCCGCGCCGAGCTGACCGACCTCGACCGGACCACCGAGGAGCTCCGGGTCGCCCGTGCGGAGCTCCTCGCCGAGCAGACGCGGCTGTTCGAGGCAGGAGCGATCACCCGCGCCGAGGCCCTCGCCACCCGGATCGACCGCACCGACGAACGGATCACGGACGCGCGCGGTCGTCGCGACGACCTGCTCGGCACGATCGGCGGGATCTCCGACGAGCTGATCACCGCCTTCACCCCCGAGAGCCTGGTGGCCACCCTGGACGGCCGACGACCGGTGGCGATGCTCCCGGTGCGCATCGAGACCCGCTTCGACTCGAGCCACCAGGCTCCGCATCCGCGTGTTCCCGGACCAGCTGCACATCGACGGCCATGACCCGGCGCTGACGGCGGACGAGAAGGAAGGGGCGCAGTGGTACTGGGAGCAGCGGTGGCGCGCCGGGCTCGACGACACCGAGGCGGCGACGACGGCGTGGCAGGGGCTGACCTCGAAGTTCCGGCCCGGGCGAGCGGCGTACCTCGTGAAGGCGATGACCCCGACGAACTCGCCGGCCGGTGGCGCGCCGGCCTTCCCCGACGTACCCGCTCGGGAGTCGTCGTGGAGCAGGGCGCCGATGGCCACCGTGCTGCCCGACCGGTTCTGCGTCGTCGGCCTGGCCAAGCAGGGCAGCGACTGGGTCGAGCGGTTCCGCAGGTGGGGCGAGTTCGTCCCCGACCAGCTCGCGGTCGGCCCGGACCCGCGCCTGCTGGGTGAGGCCGAGACCGAGGGCGGGCTGCCGTCCGACCCGGGCACCGCGTGGTTGCGCGACCCGAAGCGGGCCGCCGAGCAAGGGGTGCTGATCGAGGTCGAGGACGCCTCGCTCGCCCAGGGCGTCGACCGGTTGGTCGTGCTCGGCGTCGACTGGACGCAGGAGCCGGAGCAGGCAGCAGCCGCGCTCGGCACGCTGCTCGACGCGCAGGGCTACTCCGGCCACCTGGGCTTCGTCGCCCAGGGCACGCCGACCAACAACACCTCCGAGAACCGGGCCGGCTTCACCACCGACAGCGCCGCGGAGGCGGCCGACCTGGACCCCGCCCGAGTGGTGCCTCCCGCCGACGAGTGGAGCGCCGGCCGGCGACTGGCGTCCGCGCTCGGGATGGACCCCGGCTCCTTCGACGACCTCCCCGGCGCCGCCGGCCGCGAGCACGCCTGGGCCTCCGCGCTGACCGACGCACTCTGGCGCAGCACCGCGGGCTACTACCTCACCGACATGCTCGACCCGCTGGCCGACGACCCCCAGGTCGACGCGAACCTCCGGGAGTTCACCCGCCGCCACGTGTTCGCCGGTGGCCCGCTGCCCACGCTGCGCGTCGGTGCCCAGCCGTACGGCGTGCTGCCGGTCGTCTCGTCGAAGCAGTACGAACCGGGTGGTGGCCAGGCCGAGGCGCTCGTGCACCGGGTGGCGACCCTGATGCGTCGGCTGGTGGCGCCGGCCATCGCCGACGTACCCCACCTGCGCCGGGCGGGGGAGGACCAGGACGTCGACGCCGTGCTCCTCGCGCTCCTGCAGCGCACCCCGGTGCCGTGGACCTTCCGCTTCCGGCCGATCACCGGCCCGATCGAGCGCTACTACGCGAGCATCCACTGGGACCGGATCAACGCCTGGCAGCGGTCGTGGACGGCGGCGATGTGGGTGGGGCTGGGCGAGTTCCGCTCCACCCGGCTCAACGAGCTCACCCACGCCAAGGACCACCCGTTGCGGGTGCCGCTGGTCGTGAAGCCCGGCGAGGAGAACCCGACCGGCTACCTCACCGAGGTCGCCGACCTGCTCAGCGACCCCCACGGCCGGACGGCCCTCAACCTGCGCGAGAACTCGGTCGCACTGCTCGAGGCGCTCGCCGCCTGCGCTGCGGTGATGGAGATCGACCGGGCCGGTCTCCAGACGATCCGGGACGTCGTGGCGGTGTCCGTCGAGGAGCTGGCCGCGCTTCCCGCCCTCCGCAAGCTGGCCGTGCCGACGCCGTACATGGTGCGCGTCGAGGACTCCCCGTCCGTCGCCGGACCGGCCCTGGACTTCAAGTCCGGCCGCGCGCTCGCCGATGCCGTGGTGCCACAGGTCGACCCGAGCAGGCCGATCGGCCAGGTCGTGACCACGGAGTTCTTCGACAAGCTCGCCGACATCGGGGCGCTGCTGGGTGCGCCGACCGACCCGCACTACTGGCTCGGCCACCAGCAGGTCGCTCTGCGCGAGCTCGCGTCGGCGCCTCCCGACGGGCTGGAGTGGGCGTTCCGGGGTCACCTCGACCTGTTCTCGACGCGCCTCGACGCCTGGTTCACCGGCCTGGCCACCGAGCGACTCAGCAGCCACCGCGCCGGCTCCCCGACGGGCGTCCACGTCGGGTGCTGGGGCTTCGTCGAGAACCTCCAGCGCGACGTCGGTGACGCCGCCGAGAGCCTCGGCTTCGTGCACACGCCCTCCCTCGCCCATGCCGCGAGCACGGCGCTCCTGCGCAACGGCCGGCTGGCCAACCGGGGGAGCGACGGAGCCGTCTTCGACCTCCAGGTCACCTCCGACCGGGTGCGCCGGGCGATGTGGCTGCTCGAAGGGGTGGCGCAGGGACAGCGGCTGGCGGCGCTGCTGGGCTACCGCCTCGAACGCCGGCTCCGTGAGTCCGGCGCGGAGATGATGCGCTACCAGATGCCGATGCGTCGCACGGCTCCGCTGCGCGGCCCGGACGTCGCGCCCGACGAGTCCGTCGAGGTGCTGGCAGCACGCGACGTCGTGGACGGCGTGACGCTGCTGGATCGCTGGCGCGCAGGACCCGAACGCCGTACTGACAGCGATCGCCAGCCAGGCCGGCCTCGCCTCCCTGCCGAGTCCCGACGGGGCGCTCCTGCGCGGGGTGATCGACGACGTCCACGACAGCTACGACGCGGTCAGCGACCTGCTCGTCGCCGAGAGCGTGCACCAGGCCGCGATCGGCAACCTCGACCGGTCCGGTGCCGCGCTCACGGCCCACGACCGGCACGGTCGCGCGCCGGACCTGGACTTCGTCGGGTCCCCACGAGCCGGCGACACCGTCGCGCACCGGGTCGCCGTGGTGCTCCAGAACGCCGCCCTCCCGGCGGGCTGGCAGCGTGACGCGCGAGGAGCGGCCGAGCCCCTGCTCGACGCCTGGGTCGGCCGCCTGCTCGGCAAGCCCGCTGACTGGACGTTCGGCGCGCTGCTCAAGGCGGGCGACGGTACGACGACCGTGCTGACTCCGGTCTCCCTCGCCGACCTCGGCCTCGGACCCCTCTCCGTGGCGCTGGCCAGCCAGCGCGCCGGACAGGACCGGCCGAGCGAGCTGGAGCAGCGCATCGGGCTGGCGTTCGCCGCCCAGGTGCCCGCGGACGCCACCGCGGAGCTGGAGCTGGTGGCCGACGCGCCGGCAGCCTCGTCCACCGGCGGTCTCGCGCTGCTCAGCATGCTCGGGGACTGGGTCGCGAAGCTCACGGCGTCCTCGCCGCTGACGGCAGGTGACTTCGTCTCCGGGGCCTCCGTCGGGCCGGGCATGACCAGCCCGGGAACGGTCGACGTCGCCGAGCTCGGCGCCCGGGTGACCGCCACCCAGACCCGGCTCACGTCGGTCGTCAGCGCGCTCCGCACGGCCACGACCAAGCCGCAACGGACCAAGGCGCTGCTGGACGCGGTGGCGTTCGACGGTCCCGACGCGATGCCCCGGGTGCCGGCCAACCACCCGTCCGCGGCGGCCGAGCTGACGGCCCAGGCCGAGGAGGTCGCAGCCCGGCTGGTCGCGTTGCGGACCGCCGTCGTCCACCGCCGCGGCCGAACCCCTGCCCGAAGGGGACGAGCAGGTGGCGGCTCGGCACACCGCACTCCTGAAGACGTTGCTCGGCTCGGCGCAGCCCGTGCTGCCGAGGTGGACGCTGTCGGCGCCCGCGCCGGTGACTGCCTCGCTCGAGGACCGGAAGGCGCTGCTCGACGGCGACCCGACCGCGCCGGCCGCCTGGCTCCAGCGGGTCGTCGCTGGTGCGCCCGGAGCTCGACCCGTTGGCGGGGCTGCTGACGCACGCCGAAGCGGAAGGGGCCGACGTGGCGGCGCAGCTCGGCGTCGTCCAGCTGCCGCACCGGCCCGGGTCGTCGTGGCTGGCGCTGCCCTTCGGTGACTCCGGCCCGCCGCCGCACGGCTCGGTGGGTCTGGTGCTGCACTCGTGGCAGCCGGTCAACCTGACCCGTGCCTTCGCCGGGCTGGTCGTCGACGGGTGGACCGAGACGATCCCCGCGGACAAGGAGACGACCGCGGTCTCCTTCCACTACGACGCCCCGGGTGCGCGCGCACCCCAGGCCGTGCTGCTCGCCGTGCATCCGGCGCGCAACCCCGAGAAGTGGAGCTTCGAGACCCTGCTCGACACCGTCAACGAGGCGGCCGACCTCGCTCAGCTGCGGACGCTGTCGTCCGCCGAGCTCGCGCCGATGGGCTCGTTCCTGCCGGCGCTCTACCTCCCCGACGACTACACCCACGACGTGCCCTCCGTGTCGCTCAAGGACCTGGTGACCAGGGCCGAGGCGCTCGGGGTGCTCAACATCAACGCCGCCGTGCTCGGGAAGGGGTGAGGCGATGCCACCGATCGACCTGCAACGGCTCTTCGACCTCGAGGCCACCGCTCAAGCTCAAGCCGACCGTCGTGACCTACTCGCGGCTCGAGCCGGTCAACCTCTCCAGCGGTGACCTGACCCCTGGCCTCGAGGTGCAGATCGCCGACCCGCTCTGGATGGTCGGGCGGCAGTGGCAGTTCGAGGAGCTGCGTGGCGAGGACGGCGGCTCGCCCATCCTCGCGGAGGTCGCCGCCGAGCACGGTCCGGTGACCCGCTTCCACCCCGGGCACGCCGCCGGCGACGCGGATGCGGCCGCGGCCTCGGTCGACGTACCCGGTCCCGAGCTGCCGGTCGAGGTCGCCGTGGAGGCCGAGGCACCGGCCGTGCTGCCCGAGCGGGTCCGTGCGCAGCTCGGGCCTGCAGCTGCTGCGGCTGACCCGTCGCTGCCGGGCTGCCGAAGGCCGTCCTGGCGAAGGTGCTGAAGGCCTACCTGAGCCGAGTGGGCGTTCGGCGGCGCGCCGGACGCCGAGGTGGACCCGGCGGGCGCCGCCCGTCGACGGCTCGTGGCCGGCCGGGTCCCCGACGGAGCCGCGGCCGCGGCCGACCTGGTCCTGCGCCGCGGACCGGGCGGGCAAGGTCCGGAGCCTGCCGTCGTCGGTACGCCAGGCGGCGACCGCCGACCCCCACCGGGCCAGCTGCGCGACGCGCTCACCGTCGTGGCTGGCCTGGGCCGAGGCGTACGTCGCGGCGCCGGTCGGCGCGTCCTGGGACCCGCACCGGCTGGAGTACGGCTTCGCCGCTGCAGGCCAGCCTCTCCACCGGCGACGTGGTGCTGCGGGCGGACGAGTACGTCGGCGGCACGGTCGACTGGTACTCCTTCGACGCCGCCGCATCGCCCGGCCTCGGAGCACCCGCCCGAAGCCGGTGGCACCGACGCCGGTCAAGCAGAGCGGTGATGCCGACCCCGGTGAGGTACCCCGGCATGCCGAGCGACCGGCTCTGGGCGTTCGAGGACGCCAACGTCTACCTCGGCGGCGTGAAGGCCGGGCTCCACCGACCTCGCCCGCCTCGCGCTCGTGGAGTTCTCGCTGGTGTTCGGCAACGACTGGTTCCTGGTGCCCTTCCACCTGCCCGTACGGCAACGTCGCGCGGGTGCACGACCTGCGGGTCGTCGACACGTTCGGCACCGAGGTCCAGATCGGCCCTCGCGCGACGTGGGCCGCCCGGGCTGGACGGTCTTCCAGAACACCCCCGTCGACGACAGCTCCGCCGCTGGCGGACGTCTTCGTGCTGCCGGCGACCGCTGCGGCACGCGCTCGAAGGTCCGCCGCTGGAGGAGGTGGCGCTGTTCCGCGACGAGATGGCCAACCTCGTGTGGGGCGTCGAGCGCATCGTGCAGGGTCCCAGCGGCGAGCCGGTGCGCGGGGCCTGGTCGAGTCGCGGTCGCTGCGGCAGCAGCTGCCCGGTGACCTCGACGACGCGGCCATCGTCTACCGGCTGATGACGCCCGTGCCCGACCACTGGGTGCCCTTCGTGTCGGTGCCGGTGCCCGGCGTCCCGGTCGAGCAGGTTCGCGACCGAGCTGGAACGCCGCCCGATGGTCCGGTTCCTCGCCGGCGGGCACCGAGATCGTGCACCCGCACGGGCTGATCCTCCGCGCAGACCCGGACGGCGACGTCGCCGACGACCGGCTGCGCATCGCCGAGGAGGAGGTGCCCCGCGACGGCATCGTGGTCACCCGCCGCTTCCAGCTCGCGCGCACGCCGGGCGGCGGCACGGTGCTGTGGGTCGGGCGGCGCAAGCAGGCCGGTCAGGGCGAGGGCAGCTCCGGCCTGAAGTTCGACACCGCGCTGCCGCCCGGCGGGCTGCTGAAGCAGTTGGCGGAGGATAGGGGATTCGAACCCCTGAGGGCTATTAACCCAACCCGCTTTCCAAGCGAGCGCCATAGGCCACTAGGCGAATCCTCCGCCGGAGAGGCTACCTGTTCGGTCTCCGTCGCGGAGAAATCGCCGTGGCCCGGGTCGGGACGTCATACGTTCTGGTTGCCTGGGCGACCACTTCGTATGACCTCCGCCGGGACGTCATACGCACTGGCTGCCGGAGCGACCAGCTCGTATGACGTCCTGCGTGCCCAGCCGGCCGCTGCCGATTGGCCGTGGCGAAATCGACCTCCTAGACTCTGCGGCAACCCCCCGTGCGGCGGTATCTCACCGAATCCCCCAGGGCCGGAAGGCAGCAAGGGCAAGTGGGCTCTTCCGGGTGCACGGGGGGCCTCTTGCTTGTCGCCTCCGCTGGTTAGGGTGCCTGTGTGGAGCCATCCCTCGCCCTGTACCGCCGCTACCGGCCGGAGACGTTCGCCGAGGTGATCGGTCAGGACCACGTCACCGAGCCGCTGCGGGCGGCGCTGGCGAACAACCGGGTCAACCACGCCTACCTCTTCTCCGGCCCCCGCGGGTGCGGCAAGACCACCAGCGCGCGCATCCTGGCCCGGGCGCTGAACTGCGAGAAGGCCCCGATCGCCGACCCCTGCGGGGAGTGCCAGTCCTGTCGTGACCTGGCCCGGGGCGGTCCGGGCTCGATCGACGTGATCGAGATCGACGCGGCCAGCCACGGTGGTGTGGACGACGCCCGCGACCTGCGTGAGCGGGCCTTCTTCGCCCCGGTGGCCAGCCGCTACAAGGTCTACATCATCGACGAGGCCCACATGGTCAGCACGCAGGGCTTCAACGCCCTGCTCAAGCTGGTCGAGGAGCCGCCGGAGCACCTGCGCTTCATCTTCGCCACGACCGAGCCGGAGAAGGTCATCGCGACGATCCGGTCGCGCACGCACCACTACCCGTTCCGGCTGATCCCGCCGCGCACGCTCTCGGACTACCTCGCCCAGATCTGCGAGCAGGAGGGCGTCAAGATCGACCAGGCCGCCCTGCCGCTCGTCGTACGCGCCGGAGCCGGGTCCGCCCGCGACTCGCTCTCCGTCCTCGACCAGCTGCTCGGCGGTGCCGGACCCGGCGGCGTGACGTACGACGTCGCCACCAACCTGCTCGGCTACACCCCCGACAACCTGCTCGACGAGGTCGTCGACGCGTTCGCGGCCGCCGACGGGGCTGGGGTCTTCGGGGTCGTCGACAAGGTGATCGAGACCGGCCAGGACCCCCGCCGGTTCACCGAGGACGTGCTCCGCCGGCTCCGCGACCTCGTGATCATCGCCGCCGTCCCCGACGCCCCCGCCTCCGGCCTGATCGACGCACCGGAGGACCAGGCCGAGCGGCTGGTCGCCCAGGCGGCCCGCTTCGGCAAGGCCGAGCTCGTGCGGGCGGCCGACATCGTGGCGGAGGGGCTGACCGAGATGCGGGGGGCCACGACTCCCCGGCTGCTGCTGGAGCTGATCTGTGCGCGGCTGCTGCTTCCTGCGGTCGATGACGACTCGCTCGGGCTGGCTGCACGACTCGATCGGCTCGAGCGCCGGGTCTCCGTGTGCTGGTGTCTCCCACGGGGCAGCGTCCGGTGCCGGCGGGGGCCCGGCCTCGGTCGCAACCACTCCGGCGGCGCCT
Source organism: uncultured Actinomycetota bacterium (assembly GCA_963722835.1). Taxonomy (GTDB): domain Bacteria; phylum Actinomycetota; class Actinomycetes; order Propionibacteriales; family Nocardioidaceae; genus Marmoricola. The sequence continues at coordinate 307,988 of CAVROK010000007.1, read as the reverse complement.
TCGGCGCGGGGGGAGGGCCAGTCCCATCCACGCTCCCTCCCGGCCACCCCCGCTCCCGCCCCCTCCGGGCGGCAGGGCGCGGACACGCCCGCCCCCGCGCCCACCGAGCCGGCCCCGTCCCCGCTCCCACACCGAGAGCACCCCAGCTCCGGACGCAGCAGCCGAGCAGAGCCCAGCGGCACCGGCAGCCGCGGAGCCCAGTGGCCAGTCTTCCGGGGCCCAGGCCGGGGCGCTGTCCTTGGCCGACGTGCGGCGGATCTGGCCGGACCTGCTCGACGCGGTGAAGAAGATGCGGCGGTTCACGTGGATCCTGCTGAGCCAGAACGCGCAGGTGATCGGGGTGGACGCCACCAGCCTGACGGTCGGGTTCAAGACGGCGGGCGCGCGGGACTCGTTCATCGGGGGTGGCAGCGAGGAGATCCTGCGGCAGGCGGCGATCGACATGATCGGCGCCGACTGGAAGATCGAGACCGCCGTCGATCCCTCCGCGCAGCCGGGAGCCGAGACGGCTCCGCGGGTGAGCCGACCAGCCGTCCTGCCGTCAGAGCCGTCCGAGCCGCCGCCGAGTGCCCCTCCGGCGTGGGCCAGCGACGAGGCTCCACCCGAGCCACAGGCCGCACCCGCTCCGGCACGCCCCGAGACGATCGCGGCCGCCAGGTCCGGGATCGCGCCCACCCGCAACGGCGACGACCCGCCGCCGCCCTCGGGGCCCGACCCCGATGCCGACGCCCACCGCGACGACCAGGTGGCCGACGACAACGGGCTCGACAGCACCGAGCTGCTCCAACGCGAGCTCGGCGCCACCGTCATCGAAGAGATCCCCCATGACTGACCAGCCCCACCAACCAGGAGCGACCAGATGAGCGACAGCAACCCCTTCGGCGGCCTCGGTGGCGAGGGCGGCTTCGACCTCAACGCCATGCTCGAGCAGGCCCAGCAGATGCAGGCCCAGCTGGTGGCGGCCCAGGAGGAGCTCGCCGCGGCCCAGGTCGACGGCTCCGCGGGCGGAGTCACCGTCACGCTGACCGGCACCGGTGAGCTCACCGGCGTCTCGATCACCCCCGGCGGGTTCGACGCCGCCGACCCCGAGTCGCTGACCGACCTCGGCGACCTCGTCGTCGCGGCGTACCGCGACGCCAAGGCCAAGGTCGACGAGATGGCCTCGCGCGCCCTGGGCCCGCTGGCCGGTGGCGGGCTCGGGGACGACCAGGGCGGCAGCCCTCAACTGCCAGGCGGTTTCGGTGTATGAGGGGGTCCTCCAGGACCTGATCGACGAGCTGGCCCGGCTCCCAGGGGTGGGGCCGAAGGGAGCGCAGCGGATCGCCTTCCACCTGCTCGCGGCCGACCCGATCGACGTACGCCGCCTCGCGGACACGCTCGTCGAGATGAAGGCCAAGGCGATGTTCTGCAAGGTCTGCGGCAACGTCTCGCAGGCCGAGCTGTGCCGCATCTGCAGCGACGAGCGACGCGACCCCGCGCTGATCTGCGTGGTCGAGGAGCCCAAGGACGTGGTCGCGATCGAGCGGACGCGCGAGTTCCGCGGCCGCTACCACGTGCTCGGCGGGGCCATCTCGCCCCTCGAGGGCATCGGCCCCGAGCAGCTGCGCATCCGTGAGCTGATGGGCCGACTCTCCGACGGCACCGTCACCGAGGTGATCCTCGCGACCGATCCGAACATCGAGGGCGACGCGACCGCCGCATATCTCAGCAGATACTTGGCGGCCATTGGACTTGCGCGTGACCCGTCTGGCGAGTGGACTGCCTGTAGGTGGTGACCTGGAGTACGCCGACGAGGTCACCTTGGGCCGCGCATTCGCAGGAAGGCGAAACGCAGGTGAGTAGACAAGAACTGGATCCCGAGCTCGAGGAGTTCGCCCAGCAGATCGCTGACGGGGTGGAGTCGTTCCTCGTCACGCTGCAGGCGATGTCTCGCGAGGACAACCCCGGGACCGTCGTACCCCTGCTGCTCGTGGAGGTCAGCCAGATCCTGTTCGCCGGCGCCCGGCTGGGAGCTCAGCAGGACTTCACGCCGTCGGGGGAGTACCAGCCCGACGTCGGCCCCGATCCCGACCTCGACGCGATGCGGCTGCGCCTGGCGCGGCTGCTCGACAGCGTCGACACCTACACCTACAACTTCGACCCCTACGCGCCCGACATCGTGCAGGGGCAGCTCTCGGACGACCTGACCGCCATCGCGACCGACCTCGCCAACGGGCTGCGTCACTTCCGGGCGGGCGACGTCGCCGAGGCGCTGTGGTGGTGGCAGTACTCCTACGTCGCCGACTGGGGCAACCTCGCCAGCGCCGCCCTCCGTGCGCTGCAGTCCGTGGTCGCCCACGACCGGCTCGACACCGACTTCGAGGGCGAGACCGAGCTGATCGCCGTCGCCGAGGCCGTGCTGGACACCGGCGATCCCGTCCCCTGACCCCACGTAGAATCGTCGGCGGCCCGTGGGGGACGGGCCGATGACGTCAGCGAGCAGTGGATGGAGGGCAGCGCCGTGGGCATCGTGGTGCAGAAGTACGGCGGCTCGTCGCTCTCCGACGCCTCGGCCGTCAAGCGGGTCGCCCGCCGGATCGTCGAGGTCAAGAAGTCCGGGCACGACGTCGTCGTGGCGGTCTCCGCGATGGGCGACACCACCGACGAGCTGCTCGACCTCGCCGAGGGCGTCAGCCCGCTGCCGCCGGCCCGCGAGCTCGACATGCTGCTCACCGCCGGGGAGCGGATCTCGATGGCCCTCGTCGCGATGGCGATCTCCGACCTCGGCTTCACCGCGCGCTCCTTCACCGGGTCACAGGCCGGCGTGATCACCGACTCGGTGCACGGCAAGGCGAAGATCATCGACGTCACGCCGGGCCGCATCTCCGCCGCGATCGACGAGGGCCACATCGTCATCGTGGCCGGGTTCCAGGGCGTCAGCCAGGACACCAAGGAGATCACCACCCTCGGCCGCGGCGGCACCGACACCACCGCCGTCGCGCTCGCGGCCGCCCTCCAGGCGGACGTGTGCGAGATCTACACCGACGTCGACGGCGTCTTCACCGCCGACCCGCGGATCGTCCCGTCAGCCCAGAAGCTCGACAACGTCACCTACGAGGAGATGCTCGAGCTGGCGGCGTGTGGCGCGAAGATCCTCCACCTGCGGTGCGTCGAGTACGCCCGCCGCTACGACATCCCGATCCACGTGCGGTCCTCGTTCAGCCAGCTGGACGGCACCGTGGTCGCGGGCAGCATCAACGACGAGGCCCATCAGGAGGCCACCATGGAACAGGCCATCATCGCCGGCGTCGCGCACGACCGGAGCGAGGCGAAGATCACCGTGGTCGGCGTACCCGACAAGGTCGGCGAGGCCGCCCGGATCTTCGACGCGCTCGCCAAGGCGCAGATCAACCTGGACATGATCGTCCAGAACGTCTCGGCCGCCGCGACCAACCTCACCGACATCTCCTTCACGCTGCCGCGCACCGACGGGCAGACCGCGATGGCGGCGCTCGACGCGCTCAAGGCCGAGATCGGCTTCGACTCGCTGCTGTACGACGACAAGATCGGCAAGGTCTCCCTGATCGGTGCCGGCATGCGCTCGCACCCCGGTGTCACCGCGAAGTTCTTCACCGCGATCGCCGAGGCCGGTGTGAACATCGGGATGATCTCGACCTCGGAGATCCGGATCTCCGTCGTGGTCGACGAGGTCGACGTGGACGCCGCGGTCGCCGCGACGCACACCGCGTTCGACCTCGACGCCGACGAGGTCGAGGCCGTCGTCTACGGAGGAAGTGGTCGCTGATGGGTGTCCGCATCGGCATCGTCGGCGCCACCGGCCAGGTGGGCGTCGCCATGCGCCAGATCCTGCTCGAGCGGGCCTTCCCGGCCGACGAGATCCGCTTCTTCGCCTCCGCGCGCTCGGCCGGCACCGTGCTGCCGTACGGCGACCGCGAGATCACCGTCGAGGACGCGTCCACCGCCGACCCGAGCGGGCTCGACATCGCGCTCTTCTCCGCGGGCGCCACCACCTCGCGCGCCCAGGCCCCCCGCTTCGCCGAGGCCGGCGTGACCGTGGTCGACAACTCCTCGGCGTTCCGGATGGACCCCGACGTCCCGCTGGTGGTCAGCGAGGTCAACCCGCAGGAGATCGCCAACGCCCGCAAGGGGATCATCGCCAACCCCAACTGCACGACGATGGCCGCGATGCCGGTGCTCAAGCCGCTGCACGACGAGGCCGGGCTGGTGCGGCTGATCGCGTCGACCTACCAGGCCGTCTCCGGCTCCGGTGTCGCCGGCGTCGAGGAGCTGGCCAGCCAGGTCGAGGCGGCCGGCGACAAGGCCCGCGAGCTGTCGTACGACGGATCGGCGATCGCCTTCCCGCCGCCGGAGAAGTACGAGCGCACGATCGCGTACAACGTGCTCCCGCTCGCCGGCTCGATCGTCGACGACGGTCTCGACGAGACCGACGAGGAGAAGAAGCTGCGCAACGAGTCGCGCAAGATCCTCGGCATCCCCGAGCTGCTCGTCTCCGGCATCTGCGTGCGCGTCCCCGTCTTCACCGGGCACTCGCTCGCGATCAACGCCGAGTTCGCAGCACCCCTGCCGGTGGCCCGGGCCCGCGAGATCCTGGCCGGCGCTCCCGGCGTCGAGCTCAGCGACATCCCGACCCCGCTCCAGGCGGCCGGCAAGGACCCGTCGTACGTCGGACGCCTGCGCCACGACCCCGGCGTCCCCGACGAGCGCGGCCTCGCCCTGTTCGTCAGCAACGACAACCTCCGCAAGGGCGCCGCGCTCAACACCGTGCAGATCGCCGAGCTTCTTGGCTGCGCGCTAGCGGGTCGTCCGGTTTCCCAGGTGATGAACCCAAACCGCCTCTTCACACACCTCACGCCGTGTGTGAAGAGGCGCCTTGGTGTGTGAGGACCGGCTAGCGGTGGATGTTGTCGTCCGCCCCTTGCTCGACGAAGGTCACGGTGACCCACCACGAGATCAGGAACGTGATCGCGGTGAGCACCGGGATGACCACGAGCATCCAGACCGACTCCAGTGGCCGAGGAAGAACAGCAGCGCGAGTACGGCGACCATGCCCACGCCGAGGAAGCTGGTGCTGGTCGGGTCGGTGATCCGCCACGCCTTGAGCAGTGCCGCTCCGACGACCACCTCGAGCGCGACGACGGCGAGCAGCGCGAACAGGCCGATGCCCCCGCAGCTCCCGACGCCGCGGACCGACTCGCAGCCCTGACTGGCGCCCCAGGCGAGCAGCACGCCCACGAAGCCCACGATGAGCCCGGTGATGACGACCGCGATCCGCGGGTTGATCACGGGCAGCGAGCGCTCCTTGCGCGGGGTCTCCGCCTCGTCGGCGAACAGCGGCGCTCCGACCGGCTCACCCTGGTCGAGCGGACGGTCGTCGGTCACCGGGCCCGGCAGGACGGTGGTCTGCTCGACGAACTCAGGTCCGGGGTGCGGCTCGGGCGTCGGCGTGGGTGCGACCGGGTCCGGCGGGGGAACCGGCACCGGGTCGGGCACCGGCGAAGGCTCCGGCACCGGCGAAGGCTGCGGGACCGGTGAAGGCTCCGGTGTCGGCGTGGGCTCGGGTGTCGGCGTGGGCTCGGGTGTCGGCGTGGGCTCGGGTGTCGGCGTAGGGCTCGGGTGTCGGGGTGGGCTCCGGCACCGGCGAAGGTTCGGGAGTCGGCGAAGGCTCCGGCGTCGGGCGGTGGCGTGGGCGGCACCGGGGCCAGGGTCAGGGATCGGCTCGACGTCGGGGTCGACCGGCGGCGCCGTCGCCTGGATCGGAGCCGTGTCCTCGACGTCGGGACGCGAGGCCGGCGGCGGGGTCGGTGGCAGCCGACGGGTGGAGCCCTCGACGGGCGCGGGGCCGGGGCGCGGCGGCGGAGGCGCAGCCGTGGCGGCGCCCTCCTCGGGTGAGGCGACCGGGTCCTCCACAGGGAAACCCAGCTCCTCCGTCGGCGGCTCGCTCTCGGCCGCTTCCTGACGCTTCTTCTTCCGGCCGCGGCCGAACAGGGACGGGAGTTCGAGGTTCGGCTCGCTGCCGCGCTTCTCGGAGTCCTCGGGCATGCTGCGAATAGTGCCACGGATGGATGCCCCGCACGCGACCATCGGCAGGGTGGTCTCAGACGAACTGCCGGACCCGCACGAGGCGGATCCGGCAGTCCAGTGTTTCCTTCGGTCGGGCTGACAGGTACCCTGGGCTGGCACCTGGCCCACCACCACGCGATCACGCTCTCGCGGGCCACCATCCACCGGATCTTGACCCGCCACGGCGCTGTGACCCCCGAGCCGAAGAAGAAGCCGAAGTCCTCCTACATCAGATTCGAAGCCGCCATGCCCAACCAGACCTGGCAGTCCGACTTCACCCACTACCCACTCACCGACACCGCCCGGTTCGCCAAGGGAATCGAGATCATCACCTGGCTCGACGACTGCACCCGCTACGCCCTGCACATCTCAGCCCACCGCGCGATCACCACCGAGATCGTCAAGACAAGCTTCCGCAAAGCCGCAGGTCAGCACGGCATCCCCGCCTCCACCCTGACCGACAACGGCATGGTCTACACAGTCCGACTGGCCGGCCTCGGACGCCAAGGCGGACGCAACGCCTTCGAGCAGCAACTACGTGACTGGCACGTCGTCCAGAAGAACTCCCGACCCAACCACCCCACCACCTGCGGCAAGGTCGAACGCTTCCAACAGACCCTCAAGAACTGGCTCCGCGCCCAGCACCAACCCGCCACCATCGCCGAGCTGCAGACCCTGCTCGATCAGTTCCGCACCGAGTACAACCACCAACGGCCGCACCGATCACTGCCACACCGCGCCACACCAGCAGCCCTCTACGACCAACTGCCCAAGGCCATCCCCGGCCCCAGCCGCGACACCGAGACCCACGACCGGGTCCGACACGACCGCATCGACAAGTCCGGGACCGTCACCCTCCGCGTCCACGGCCGACTCAGACACATCGGCATCGGCCGAACCCACAAGGGAACCCACGTCATCCTGCTCATCCAGGACCTCAACGTCCGCATCGTCAACGCCGTCACCGGCGAACTCCTCCGCGAACTCACCATCGACACCAACAAGAACTACCAACCCCGAAAATGACCAAAGCCCGAACCCACGTCTGTGGGTTCGGGCCTTGCAGATGTCCTGAGACATCACACGGTCGGGCTGACAGGATTTGAACCTGCGGCCTCCTCGTCCCGAACGAGGCGCGCTACCAAGCTGCGCCACAGCCCGAAGGCGTGGCGAGTCTACTAGAGCGAATTGGGTGCTCCGAACCGGGTTTGCAGCGCGTGCGAACGCGCGTTCAGGCGTCCTTCGGGAGCAGCGTCAGCAGGGTCGCCTCAGGCCGACAGAACAACCGGACCGGTGCGTACGGCGACGTCCCGGCGCCCGCCGAGACGTGCAGCCAGGACGAGCCCGGGTCGTCCGGACGGGAGTCGGCCGGGTGCCGGTGCAGGCCCTTGGCACGAGCAGGCTCGAGGTCGCAGTTGGTGACGATCGCGCCCTTGACCGGCAGGCAGACCTGGCCGCCGTGGGTGTGCCCGGCGAAGGTGATGTCGTAGCCGTCGCGGGCGTACTGGTCGAGCACGCGGAGGTACGGCGCGTGCGCGACGCCGATGCGCAGGTCGACGTCCGTCGGCGCAGGGCCGGCGACGGTGTCGAGGTCGTCGTAGTCCAGGTGCGGGTCGTCGACGCCCACGAACGCGATCGAGGTGTCGCCCACGGTGAGCCGCGCCCGGGTGTTGGTCAGGTCGGTCCAGCCGCGCAGGTCGAACGCGGCGCGCAGGTCCTGCCAGGGCAGCTTGGGGGTGTGCGTGTTGCGCTTCCCGTCGTCGGGGAAGAGGTACCAGATCGGGTTGCGCAGCTTCGGCGCGAAGTAGTCGTTGGAGCCGAACACGAAGACCCCCGGCAGGTCGAGCAGCCGGTCGAACCCGTCGACCAGAGGACCCACCGACTCGGGGTGCGCCAGGTTGTCGCCGGTGTTGACCACCAGGTCGGGCTCGAGATCGGCCAGCGAGGCCAGCCAGCGCTGCTTCACCCCCTGCGACGGCGTCAGGTGCAGGTCGCTGACGTGCAGCACCTTCAGCGGCCTGTGTCCGGGCGGCAGCACGGCGACCGAGGAGCGGCGTACGACGAAGTTGCGCACCTCGAGCCCGGCGGAGTACGCCAGCGTTCCCAGCCCCACGGCAGCACCCAGCCCGATGCCTTGCCCGAGGGTGCGCAGACCCCTGGAAACTGGCTTCGGACTCATGTCGACAGGCTGCCACAATGGGGGTCATGTCCCTCAAGGAGCGTCTGCGCAGTGACCTGACCACGGCCATCAAGGCCCGTGACGACGTCCGGTCCTCCACCCTGCGGATGGTGCTGACCTCGATCACCAACGCCGAGGTCGCGGGCAAGGAGTCGCGCGTGCTCACCGACGAGGACGTCCTCGGCGTGCTGACCAGCGAGTCGAAGAAGCGTCGTGAGGCCGCGGAGGCGTTCGCGGACGCCGGCCGCGAGGAGCAGGCCGCCAAGGAGAAGGCCGAGGCGGCGGTGATCGCCGACTACCTGCCCGAGCAGCTGAGCAGCGAGGAGATCGACGCCCTGGTGGCCGAGACGATCGACGAGCTCGGCGTCCGCGACGACGGGATGAAGGCGATGGGTCGCGTCATGGGCGTGCTCACGCCGAGGACGAAGGGCCGTGCGGACGGCGGGGCGGTCGCGGCCGCCGTACGCCGCGAGCTGGGTGCCGGCTGAGCCTCAGCCCGAGGACGGGTAGAGGTAGACCGTCGAGCCGCGCGGTGCCGACTCTCCGGCCGCGGGGCTGGTCTCGGCGACCGCTCCCTCCCGCTCGCTGGAGGACTGGCGGTCACCGATGCTGACGTAGAAGCCCTGGCTGGCCAGCTGCTGGGCGGCCCGGCGCGTGGACATCCCGGTGACGTCGGGGATCTCGAGCTCGATCTGGGTGCTGTCGCTGCTCGACGGCGATGCAAAGTCCTCGTAGGGCAGGTCGTCCTGGATGTCACGCATCGCGAGCGCCCACATCGGCCCGGCCACCGTGGAGCCGAACGCCTCGCTGATGTAGCGCCCACCCACGGTCTGGCCGTTCAGGGTGATCGGGGTTCCGGTCGAGTTGGCGCCGGCGATCATCGACGCGGTGGCCAGCGCCGGGGTGTAGCCGTTGAACCACACCGCCTTGTTGCTGTTGATCGTGCCGGTCTTGGCGGCCGACGGCTTGTCGAGCGCGAGACCCGCGCCGAACCCGCTGCCGGTCATCACACCGCGCAGGATGTCGTTGATGGTGTCCGCGGACCGCTCCTGCATCACCTGACGGCACCGCTGGGGGTACTTCTTGAAGACCTTGCCGTCGCTGTTCAGGATCGTGGTGACGGGGTGGGCCTCGCACGACTTGCCGCGCGCCGCCACCGTGGCGTAGGCGCTCGCCATCTCGAGCGGGCTGACGTCGGCCACGCCCAGGGTGAAGGTCGGCACCCGCTCACTGGTGGGGTTGGTCAGGTCGACGCCCATCGCCTTGGCCAGCGCATAGGGCTCACACAGCCCGGTCTTGCGCTCGAGCTGGGCGAAGAACGTGTTCACCGAGAGCTGCGAGCCGGAGTACATGTTCATCCGGCCGCTCTTGGTGGAGTTGTGCCAGTCGTGCACCTCGGTGCTGGCGTACATGCCCTCGCAGTCGGGGAAGGTGTTGCTGGGGATGCTCATCGTCGCCGGGGAGTTGAAGGCCGTCGAGGGAGGCAGGCCCTGGTCGAGGGCCGCGGCCAGCACGAACAGCTTGAAGGTCGATCCGGCCTGGAACCCGTTGGAGTCGCCGTACTTGCTGTCGACCACGTAGTTCAGGAAGGTCTCGCCCTTCTTGCGGTCGCGCCCCATCGGCCGGCTCTGCGAGATCGCCATCACCTCGCCCGTCCCGGGCTCCACCATGGCCAGGGCGCCGATCGCGTCGTCGGTCTTGCGGACGCTGGCACTGGTCGCGTCGTCCGCGGCCTTCTGGAAGTCGAGGTCGACGGTGGTCTTGATCGTCAGGCCGCCGCTGTTGATCAGCTGCGCGCGGTCGGCGACGGTGCGGCCGAGGGCGGGATCGGCCAGCAGGTAGCGGCGTACGTAGTCGCAGAAGAAGGCGGCGTCGGTGCCCAGACAGCCGTTGCGGCGCTTGCTCACCTTCAGGCCCAGCGCCATCGTGCTGCCGCGTTGGGCTGTCTGCGGGTCGATCACGTTGAGCTCGGCCATCCGGTTGAGCACGACGTTGCGGCGGGCGATCGCGCGATCCTTGAACCGGGTCGGGTCGAAGCCGACGGGGTTCTTCACCAGGCCGGCGAGCGTCGCGGCCTGGAGGGTGTTGAGCTGGCTGGCGTTGACGGAGAAGTAGTGGCGGGCGGCTGCCTGGACGCCGTAGGCGCCGTCGCCGAAGTAGGCGAGGTTGAGGTAGCGCTCGAGGATCCAGTCCTTGGAGTAGTTCTGCTCGAAGGCGATCGCGTGCCGCAGCTCCTGGATCTTGCGCTGGTAGGTGTTCTCGGTGGCGGCCTTGCGCTCCTCCTCGGTGCGCGCCTGGGTCAGCAGCGTCATCTTGGCCATCTGCTGGGTGATGGACGACCCGCCCTGGGTGCTGCCACCGGAGGTCTGGTTGTTGACGAAGGCGCGCAGCGTGCCCTTCACGTCGAGGGCGCCGTGCTCGTAGAAGCGGTAGTCCTCGATCGCGATGATGGCGCTCTTCATGATCGGCGCCACCTTGCGCAGGGGCACGTTGACGCGGTTCTCGTCGTAGAAGGTCGCGAGCAGGTTGCCGTCGCGGTCCAGGACGCGGGTGCGCTGGGCGAGCGGAGCCGCCTTGAGCTCCTCGGGGAGGTTCTGCATCGAGCGCGCCGTGGCGTTGGTGCCGTAGCCGACAGCCCCGACGAGCGGGATGGCGAGGCCGGCGGCGAGGACGCCGAGGACGGCGGAGACCGCGATGATGACTCCGAGATGGGAAATGACCGTGCCGAAGGTCAGGTGGGGACGGCGGCGCGGCATAGCACAATCCTAGAGACCACGTGGGTACATCCGGTGACGCGCCCCGACTGATCTAGTCATTTCGGACTATATGAGATTCACCCGGCCGGGTCTGTTTCGAGTCGCTTCTTCTCTCTAACCTGATTATGGGTTGAAAACGGACGTATCGGGGCGAGCCGGAAGAACACCCGGGACTTGAACTTTGGAGGGAACATGTCCTGGAACGAGATGTGGGCGAACGCGGCCCTTTGTCAACAGTCAACGCCGGACGAGCTGTTCGTGCGCGGAGCGGAGCAGCACAAGGCCAAGGCCGTGTGCGGCGCCTGCCCTGTGCGTGCCGAATGCCTCGCGGAGGCGCTGGACAACGAGATCGAGTGGGGCGTGTGGGGTGGCCTCACCGAGCGTGAGCGTCGTGCACTGCTGCGCAAGCGGCCCAACGTGACCTCGTGGCGCCAGCTGCTCGAGGCTGCGAAGTCGGAGCACGAGGAAGCGGCTGCGAGCGCGACTGCCTGATCCGGGCTGACTGACCGACCTTCGGGTCGGTCAGCCGGCAGGACGGTGGTCGACCTGGGCCGCCAGCAGGTCGCCGATGCGACGCAGGCCCTCGAGGTCGTGCACGTCGGTCGACAGGGCCGGCAGCACAGCCGTGGGTACGTCGGGATGGCTGGTGCCGAACCGACCCGTCAGGTGCTTCTCGCGGTCGACGACCGTGAGCCGGTCCGCGTGCAGCCGCAGCAGTCCCGCGGCCAGGCCGTGGTCCTCGCCTGACGTGCGCAGTCGCTCGACGCCGGTCATGGCCGCGTGCGCGGTCAGGTCGCCGTCGGGCTTGCTGCTCGCGCGGTTGACGACCAGCCCGGCCAGCGGCATCTGCTCGGCGCGGAGCCGCTCGACGAAGTACGCCGCCTCGCGCAGGGCGTCCGGTTCGGGCGCGGCGATCACCAGGAACGCCGTACGCCGGTCCTGGAGCAGCTCGTAGGTCCGCAGAGCACGCTGCCGGAACCCGCCGAACAACGTGTCGAACGCAGCGACGAACGCCTTCATGTCCTGGAGCACCTGGGCGCCGATGATCTTGGTGATCGCGTTGGTCACCATCCCGAAGCCCGCCGTCATCAGCCGCGCGGGTCCACGGGCGGGCGCGATCAGCAGCTTCATGAACCTGCCGTCGAGGAAGCTCGAGAGCCGCTCCGGCGCGTCCAGGAAGTCCAGGGCGCTCCGCGAGGGAGGGGTGTCCACCACGATCAGGTCCCAGCGGCCGGTGCGCTGCGCGTCCTTGTCGAGCTGACCGAGCTTCTCCATCGCCATGTACTCCTGCGTGCCCGCGAACGAGCTCGAGACGGCGACGTAGAACGGGTTGGCGAGGATCTGCTCCGCCTTCTCGGGGCTGGCCTGGCTCTGCACCACCTCGTCGAAGGTGCGCTTCATGTCGAGCATCATCGCGTCGAGCGAACCGGTGCCCTTCACGCCGGGAACCGGCCGGGGGGTGTTGTCGAGGGACTCGATGCCCATGGACTGCGCGAGCCGCCGCGCGGGGTCGATCGTCAGGACGACGACCTTGCGGCCACGCTCGGCCGCGCGCAGGGCGAGGGCCGCGGAGCTGGTGGTCTTGCCGACCCCGCCGGCACCGCAGCACACGATGATGCCGCGCTTGCGGTCGTCGAGCAGCGCGTCGACGTCGAGGATCTGCTTGGGCTCGTGGGTCGCGACGAGGGGACCGATCCGCGCACTGGCGCGCGAGCTCCGGTGGGTGGTGGCGCGGGCGCTCATCCGAGCCCCTGCTCGCGGAGCACCTCGGCCAGCTCGTAGAGGCTGGTCAGGTCGACCCCGCCCGGCATCAGCGGCAGCTCGTACGTCGGAACGTCGAGCTCCTCGACCAGCGCACGCTGACCGTCCTCGAGCCGACGGCGCTCGGCGTGGTGACGGCCCTCCTCGAGGAGTCCGTCGACCAGCTCGTCGTCGGCGGTGATCCCGGCCTTCTCCAGGCTGGCCGAGAGCTCCCCGCGGTCGACGCCGCCGTCGATCAGCTGCTCGCGCTCCTCGGCGTCGAGGTCCTGCGGCCGGACCATGTTCACGACGACCCCGCCGACCGGCAGCCCGATCGCGCGCAGCTCGGCGATGCCGTCACCGGTCTCCTGGACGGGCATCTCCTCCAGGACGGTGACCAGGTGGATCGCGGTCCGCTTCGAGCGCAGCAGCTTCATCACGACGTCGGCCTGGGACTTGATCGGCCCGACCTTGGCCAGGCCGGCCAGCTCGTCGTTGACGTTGAGGAACTGGGCGATCCGGCCGGTCGGCGGCGCGTCGAGCACGATCGCGTCGTACTCGCGGGCGCCCTTGTTGCGGCGGTTGCGGTTGGCGGCCTCGTAGACCTTGCCGGTGAGCAGCACGTCGCGCACGCCGGGGGCGATCGTCGTCGCGAACTCGATCACGCCGAACCGGTCGAGCGCCTTCCCGGCGCGACCGAGGCGGTAGTACATGTCGAGGTACTCCAGCAGCGCCGACTCCGGGTCGATGGCCAGCGCGTAGACGTCGCCCGACCCGCCGGTCTCGCCGCGGGCGACGCGTCGCTCCTCGTAGGGCAGTGGCGGCACGTCGAAGAGCTGCGCGATGCCCTGCCGGTCCTCGACCTCGCACAGAAGAACCGTGCGGCCGTGGGAGGCGAGCGCGAGGGCGAGCGCCGCGGCCACGGTCGACTTGCCGGTGCCGCCCTTGCCGGTGACGACGTGCACCTGGACTCCGTGCCAGCGCGAGCGGGAGTCCTGCTCCGCCCCTGGCTCTGGAGCGTTCGGTGAGGCCGCTGGCATGGCGCGAGCCTAGTCCGCGCAGGGTGGGCAGACAGGGTGATCCCGGGCACACGTGTCCGAGCGGCAGGGGCCGTGGCAGGATCGCGGGCGGGAGGTGTCTTCGTTGGACAAGGTTGTGGCAAGTGCGACCGAGGCGGTCGCCGACATCGCGGACGGGTCGACGCTGGCGGTGGGCGGGTTCGGGTTGTGCGGGATCCCCTCGGTGCTGATCGAGGCGCTGCTGGAGGCCGGGACGACCGACCTCGAGGCGGTGTCGAACAACTGCGGGGTCGACGACTGGGGTCTGGGCCGGTTGCTGGCCGAGAAGCGGTTGCGGCGGATGATCTCGTCGTACGTGGGGGAGAACAAGGAGTTCGCCCGCCAGTACCTCTCCGGCGAGCTGGAGGTCGAGCTCACGCCGCAGGGCACGCTGGCCGAGCGGATGCGCGCGGGTGGCTCCGGGATCGCGGCGTTCTTCACCGCGACCGGCGGCGGCACCCAGGTGGCCGAGGGCGGGCTGCCGTGGAAGTACGACGCCGACGGCAACGTGATCCTGTCCTCGCCGGCGAAGGAGACGCGTGACTTCGGCGGCCGCGAGTACGTCCTCGAGGAGGCGATCATCGCCGACTTCGGCCTGGTGCGTGCCTGGAAGGGCGACCGGCACGGCAACCTCGTCTACCGCGACTCCGCGCGCAACTTCAACCCGCTCGCCGCGATGAGCGGTCGCGTCACGATCGCCGAGGTCGAGCACCTCGTCGAGCCCGGTGAGCTGAACCCCAACGACGTGCACACCCCCGGGGTGTTCGTGCAGCGCGTGGTCGCGCTGACGCCCGAGCAGGCCGAGGACAAGCGGATCGAGAAGCGCGACGGTCCGGCCGAAGGGGGAGTCGCGATGAGCTGGAGCACGTGAGGAGATGGCTGCGCGGGCGGCGAGCGAGCTGACCGACGGGTCCTACGTGAACCTCGGCATCGGCCTGCCGACGCTGGTGCCCAACTACGTCGACGACGACGTCGAGCTGGTGCTGCAGAGCGAGAACGGCATCCTCGGCGTGGGCGCCTATCCCTACGAGGGCGACGAGGACCCGGACCTGATCAACGCCGGCAAGGAGACCGTCACGCTGCGCAAGGGAGCGTCGTTCTTCGACTCCGCGACCAGCTTCGGGATGATCCGCGGCGGCAAGATCGACGCCGCGATCCTGGGCGCGATGCAGGTCTCGGCCACCGGCGACATCGCCAACTGGATGATCCCCGGGAAGATGGTCAAGGGCATGGGCGGCGCGATGGACCTGGTCCACGGCGCCAAGCGGGTGATCGTGCTGATGGAGCACAACGCCAAGGACGGCTCCTACAAGATCGTCGACGAGTGCTCGCTGCCGTACACCGGCCGGGCCGTCGTACAACGGATCATCACCGACCTCTGCGTCCTCGACGTGACCGACGAGGGACTCAAGCTGGTCGAGCTCGCGCCCGGGGTCACCGAGGACGAGGTCCGGGAGAAGACCGAGCCGGAGATCCTGACCAGCTGACCGCCGAACCGGATAGTCCCGAGCGTCTCGGACCCTTTCTGGAGCGTGCGAGGGTCCGTTCACTCGGGACTATCCGGTCGTGCCGCGTAGGTCAGGCAGCCGCCTTGTCGAGGCGCCAGACGTTGCGGTTGGCCTTCGCCGGAGCGTGCTTCACGCGTCTGCCAGCTCTTCCACGAGTTCTGGTAGTTGCACACCTGCGGGGCTCCGTTGAACCGCTTCTTCATCACCTGGAAGTTGGCGGAGTAGTGGTAGGCGTGCAGGCGGTACTTGTGCTTGGTGTCGGCCGGCACGTTGGCGGTGTAGCTCCACGACTCGGTCTTCGACAGCGAGCCGCCGACGGTGACGCCGATGCTGGTGGAGGCCTTGGCGAAGATGACGCCGGCCTCGGCCGAGACGGTCGCGGTGACCGAGGCGCTCATGGTCATCGCCTTGGTCTTGCTGTAGGTGATGCTGCCGCCCTTGCGGAAGATCGCCCAGTCACTGTGGATGTTGGTCGGGTGGTAGGTGAACGACTTGTTCCTGAAGGTGTAGATGACCTCGTCGCCGGGCGGGGCGCAGCGGGCATGCGCGGCGGACGCGGTCAGGACCGGTACGACGAGCGTGCTGGCGAGCATGACCAGGACGGCAGCGATCTTCTTCATGTGTCTCCCTGAGAAGGGTCAGCGAGACGAGCTCCCCGGTTCGGCGTCGGGCCCCCGACAGTCGTGGTGGCAGGGTTCTTCCACCAGCAGATCCATGACAAACCTTTCATTTCGGGCGGGATTCCGCCTCTTCGACCGAGAGGCACTCATCCGAATCCGAGAGCGCGTGTCACGGCGGGCCAGGCCACCGACCCGGGCGTGATCGGCTCCATGTGGCCGCCCGGGACCTCGTGGAGCTCCACCGACGGGTGCTGCCCGACGAAGCCGCGGCTCAGCGAGACGGGTACGACGTCGTCGTCGACGCCGTGCACGATCGCGACCTCGCACGTGGGACGAGCCTCGAACAGGGTCATCGGGTCGGCCACGGACGGGTCGGTGTCACCGAGCAGCGCCGCGGCCGCGCCGTCGCCGAGGTCGAGCCGGATCGCCTCCCGGAGGTCGCAGACCGGCGCCAGTGGCACGACCCTGGTGACGGGCAGGTCCAGGGTGGTCAGCCAGAGAGCGAGGTGTCCGCCCGCCGAGTGGCCGGTCACCATGAGCGGGCCGGTGGCGATGCCCAGCCCGGCGAGCAGCTCCGGCAGGCGGCGTACGGCGAGATGCGACGTCGTCACCCGTGACCGGCCAGCCGCCACCGCCCCGCACGCGGCGGTACTCCGGCGTCGCGACCACCGCGCCGAGGTCGGCCAGCGCCCGCGCCATCGGGCGGGTGTGCCGGCGGTCCCACTCCTGCTTCCAGAAGCCACCGTGCAGCAGCACCACCAGCGGCGCGTCCGGCCGGGTCGGACGCGAACCGCCGGGGAGGTGCAGGTCGACCACCGCCTCGTCGTGACCGGCGTAGCGGACGGTCGCGTCGGGCAGGTCGGGCGGCATGGTCGTCACGCTAGGACACGCACTACGGTGACCAGCATGACCAAGTGGGAATACCTGACCGCGCCCGTGCTGGTGCACTCCACCAAGCAGATCCTCGACAACTTCGGGTCAGACGGCTGGGAGCTCGTCCAGATGGTGCCGGGGATGAACCCGGAGAACCTCGTCGCCTACTTCAAGCGACCAGTGCAGTGAGCACCCCGGAGGAGCGTCTCGCCGAGCTCGGGCTGACCGTGCCCGAGGTGGCCAAGCCGGTGGCGGCGTACATCCCGGCCGTGCGCAGCGGACACCACGTCTTCACCTCGGGCCAGCTGCCGATGCGCGACGGCGAGCTGATGCTCACCGGCAAGGTCGGCGGCGAGGTCAGCCAGGAGGAGGCCGTCGAGTGCGCCCGCCAGTGCGGGCTCAACGCGCTCGCGGCGGTGAAGGCCGAGGTCGGTGACCTCTCGTCGATCAAGCGCATCGTCAAGGTGGTGGCGTTCGTCGCGTCGACCCCCGACTTCACCGGCCAGCCGCTGGTCGCCAACGGTGTCTCCGAGCTGTTCGGCGAGGTCTTCGGCGAGGCCGGCCGGCACGCACGTTCGGCGGTCGGCGTGTCCGCGCTGCCCCTCGACGCGCCCGTCGAGGTCGAGCTCGTCGTCGAGGTCTGAGTTGGCCGGCAACGTCCGGGTGCAGCTGCCCCCGCAGCTCGTGGACGACGCGCGAGCCTTCGCGGACGGCAGCAAGGAGCCGGCCGAGCCGCGCAACGCCGCGACCGTCGTCCTGCTGCGCCCCGGCGCCGCGGGCCCCGAGGTCTACCTGCTGCGGCGGCAGACCTCGATGGCCTTCGCCGGCGGCTTCTGCGTCTTCCCGGGCGGCGGGGTCGACCCGCGCGACTTCGACCCACGACACTCCCGGGCCACCGCCTGGGCGGGACCGTCGCCGGCCGAGTGGGCGTCCCGGCTCGGCACCGACGAGTCGACCGCACGCGCGCTGGTCTGCGCTGCGGTGCGGGAGACCTTCGAGGAGTCCGGTGTCCTGCTGGCGGGCGACGCGGCGGACACCGTGGTGGCCGACACGACCGGCGCGGACTGGGAGAGCGACCGCGCCGCGCTGGAGGCCCGCGAGCTGTCCTTCACCGACTTCCTCGACCAGCGCGGGCTGGTGCTGCGCACCGACCTGCTCGGCGTCTGGGCCGGCTGGCTGACGCCGATCTTCGAGCCGCGTCGCTACCGCACCTGGTTCTTCGTCGCCGACCTGCCCGAGGGCCAGCGCACCCGCGACGTCTCCACCGAGTCCGACCAGGTGACCTGGCTGCCGGCCCGTCGCGCCGTCGAGGACGTCGAGGGGGAGCAGATCTTCATGCTGCCGCCGAC
The DNA here is from genome assembly GCA_963722835.1 of uncultured Actinomycetota bacterium. Taxonomy (GTDB): domain Bacteria; phylum Actinomycetota; class Actinomycetes; order Propionibacteriales; family Nocardioidaceae; genus Marmoricola. The sequence goes on along the minus strand of CAVROK010000007.1, from coordinate 289,824 downwards.
CTACCTGACCTGTCTCGAGGTGGCGCAGTACGACGACCCGGCCGGCGTGCTCGCCGCGGCGCAGGACCGCACCGTCGAGATGTACACGCCCCAGGTCGAGGAGAACGACGAGGGCGGGACCCTCTCGGTCCCGGAGCGGTTCGAGCCGCTCCTCGAGGCGAGGGCGACGTGAGCTGGACCGGCGGCGCCTTCGGCGAGCGGGCGCAGTGCGTGCTCGCCCCGAACGCCAACATGATGACCCTCGACGGCACCAACACCTGGGTGCTGCGGGAGCCGGGTGCGCGGCGCTCGGTCGTGATCGACCCCGGCCCGCCCGACGAGTCCCACCTCGACGCGGTGGCCGACCTGGCCGGCGACGTGGGCGTCGTACTGCTCACCCACCACCACCTCGACCACAGCGAGGCGGCCAAGCAGTTCGCGGAGCGGATGGGGTGCGGCGTACGCGCGCTGGACCCGGAGTACCGCCTCGGCTCGGAGGGTCTCGCCGGCGGCGACGTGGTCGAGGTCGACGGCCTCGAGGTGCGCGTCGTGGCGACGCCCGGCCACACCGCCGACTCGCTCTCGTTCGTGCTGCCGGCCGAGCAGGCGGTGCTGACCGGGGACACCGTGCTCGGCCGGGGCACCACCGTCGTGGCCCACCCCGACGGGCAGCTCGGGGCCTACCTCGACTCGCTCGACCGCCTGCACGGCCTGGCCGAGGCGCACGAGATCGGCACCATCTGGCCCGGCCACGGACCGGTGATCGACGACGCCCTGGGCGCCCTCGACTACTACATCGCCCACCGGGCCGAGCGGCTCGAACAGGTCGAGGCGGCGGTGACCGAGCTGCGCGACCGGCCGCACCCGGAGGGGGTGGCGGCGGACGAGCTCCCGCGTCAGGTCGTGGAGATCGTCTACGCCGATGTCGACCCGGTGCTCTGGGGCGCAGCCGAGCTGTCCGTGCGGGCCCAGCTCGCGCACCTCGCCGAACGAGACTGACCGCCGGGTTCCCCGTCTCGGAGTCGGGCATACCGCCAACAAGGTGACCATCCCCGGGATACCGTTTCGAGGTGCGGGAGAAGTTGGGGATGGTGGCCTTCGTGGTCCTTCTGGTCGCCGTCTGGGGCGGCGGCTTCCTCTGGTTCCGCGGCGACCTGAGCCTCGGCTCCGACAAGGGTTCCGCAGCCTCTCCCGGCAAGACCGAGGCCTCCTCGAGCGCCGAGCCGACTCTCGAGCCGAGCCCGAGCGCCGTACCGGCTGCGGGCGGGAAGTACACCGGCAAGGTCACCGCCCGCGAGGAGCGCAAGGCCGTCGACGTCAACCCCACGGCGGCCCGGCCCGCACCGATCGCGCTGCCCCCGGTGGCCAGCTTCACGATGGCCAGCTTCAACCTGCTCGGCAGCTCGCACACCAACCGCGGTGGACACAGCTCCGGCATGGCCGACGGTCCCGCGCGCATCGGCGGAGCCATGCAGATCCTGGCGCAGCACCAGATCACCGTCGTCGGCTTCCAGGAGTTCCAGCCCAACCAGCGCGCGACCTTCCTGCGCAGGGCGTCGGGCTGGCAGGTCTACCCGGGCCTCAGCATGGGCCGGCGCGCGGGCGAGAACTCCGTGGCCTGGCGTGCCGACACCTGGCAGCTGGTGCGGCCCGGGCTGATCCCGATCCCGTACTTCAACGGCCGGATCCGGCCGATGCCCTACGTGCTGCTGCAGCACAAGGAGACCGGCGTCCAGGCCTACTTCTCGACCTTCCACAACCCCGCCAACATCGGCGGCAACATGCAGCGCCACCGCAACGAGGCGACCCGGCGCCAGATCAACCTGTTCAACCAGCTCGAGGCGAGCGGCGTCCCGCAGTTCGTCACCGGCGACATGAACGAGCGCGACGAGTACTTCTGCAAGGTGACCGGCGCGACCCCGCTGGTCGCCGCTGCCGGGGGCACCAACGACGGCGGCTGCCGGCCGCCGCGACCCACCCAGATCGACTGGATCTTCGGCAGCCCGGGTGCGCAGTGGACCAACTACCTCGTCGACCGCAGCCCCCTGGTCCGGCGTACGACGGACCACCCGGTGATCGTCGCGTCGGTGATGCTGGACGCGCTGAAGTTCGAGAACGCCTACGACCCGAACGCGCCGCTCACGCCGGCCACCCCCGAGAGCTGACCGGCTCGGTCAGCGGGCGCGGCGGCGGAGGCGCTCCACGTCGTGGATGACGACCGACCGCGGCTCGAGGCGGAGCCAGCCGCGCGAGGCGAAGTCGGCGAGCGCCTTGTTGACCGTCTCGCGGGAGGCGCCGACCAGCTGGGCGAGCTCCTCCTGGGTGAGGTCGTGGTGCACGTGCACGCCGTCGTCGGCGGTGCGTCCGAAGCGGTCGGCGAGGTCGAGCAGCGCCTTGGCGACGCGGCCGGGGACGTCGGAGAAGACCAGGTCGGCGACGACCTCGTTGGTCTTGCGCAGCCGCCCGGCCAGCTGGGTGAGCAGCCCGAGGGAGACGCCCGGACGTCCCTCCAGCCACCGCAGCAGGTCGTCGTGGGAGAGGGACAGGAAGGTGGTCTCGGTGACCGCGGTGACGGTCGCCGAGCGGGGACCGGGGTCGAACAGGGACAGCTCACCGAACATCTGCCCGGGGCCCAGGATCGCCAGCAGGTTCTCGCGGCCGTCGGAGGAGGTGCGGCCGAGCTTCACCTTTCCGTCGGTGACGATGTAGAGCTTGTCGCCCGGGTCGCCCTCGTGGAACAGCACCTCTCCGCGACGTAGGCGGTTCTCGCTCATCGACGAGCGCAGCGCAGCGGCGGCCTCGTCGTCGAGGGCGCTGAACAGCGGCGCCTGCCGGAGTACGTCGTTCTCCACGTGATGTCCCTTTCTCGTCCCGCGCAAGTCGGCCCGGCCGGGGTCCGGGGTCGGTAGCCGTGTTGCAGGTCACAGTCTGGCCCATTGCTCCCACAATCGCCACGCGACCCCGGCCGTCCCACGTCCGGAGGCCCTGTACCCGCGGAAGGAAGGTGTCGTCGCTGCGCCGTACTCTGGTCGGCGTGCCAGCCAGCGCCACCACCCCCGTCACCGCCCCGGACACCTCGCTGGTCCGCCGCGCGCGGAAGGTCAACCGGGTCCTCGCCGAGACCTACCCCGACGCCACCATCGAGCTCGACTTCGACGACCCCTTCCAGCTGCTCGTCGTGACGGTGCTGAGCGCGCAGACCACCGATCGACGGGTCAACGCGGTGCGCCCGGTGCTCTTCGGCGCCTACCCCGACGCGCGGGCGATGGCCGCCGCCCCGCGGGAGGACCTCGAGCGCATCATCGGCCCGCTCGGCTTCTTCCGGGCCAAGACCGAGTCGCTGCTGAAGCTGTCGGCCGCCCTGGTCGAGGACCACCACGGCGAGGTGCCGGGCCGGCTCGACGACCTGGTCAAGCTCCCGGGCGTCGGCCGCAAGACCGCCAACGTCGTGCTCGGCAACGGGTTCGGGGTCCCCGGCATCACGGTCGACACCCACTTCGGCCGCCTGATCCGTCGGCTCGGGTGGACCGAGGAGACCGATCCGGTGAAGGCCGAGCACGCGGTCGGCGCGCTGTTCCCCAAGCGCGACTGGACGATGCTCAGCCACCACCTGATCTGGCACGGGCGCCGGGTCTGCCACGCGAAGAAGCCGGCCTGCGGTGCCTGCACGGTGGCCCGGTGGTGCCCGTCGTACGGCACCGGGCCGACGGACCCGGAGGCTGCCGCGGCCCTGGTCAAGACCCAGGGACCTGCATGAGGTCGCTGGCCGTCCTGCTCGTCGCCCTGCTCGCCCTGACCGGTTGCTCCGCGTCCGACACCGGCACCAAGGAGGAGAGCAAGCGGCTCCCCGACGTCACGCTCCAGCCCCTCGGTGACGGCGACGCGGTCGACCTGGGCGAGCTCGAGGGCCCGATGGTGGTCAACCTCTGGGCGAGCTGGTGCGGTCCCTGCAAGCGCGAGCTGCCGGTCTACCAGTCCTTCGCGCAGAAGTACGACGGGAAGGTCGACGTGCTCGGCATCGACTGGCAGGAGACCCGGGAGGATGCGGCCCGCGACCTGGCCCGGAAGTCGGGAGTGACCTACCCGCTCGTCGCCGACCCCGAGGGCAAGCTGCGCACGCAGGTCCTGCCGAAGGTGATCCTCGTCGACGCCGACGGGACGGTGGCCTTCGAGAAGTACGTCGAGATCAAGTCCGTCGCCCAGCTCGAGGACCTCGTCGAGCAGCACCTGAAGGTGACCGCATGACGTTTCCCGAGTGGCTCGAGCCGGTCCGTGAGGGCACCCGCACCATCAGCGCCGACGACATCAGCCGCTTCGTGCCTCCCGCCGGGGCACGCACGCGCAAGGGCGCGGTGCTGATGCTCTTCGGCGAGGGTCCGCAGGGTCCCGACCTGCTGCTCACCGAGCGGGCCCACGACATGCGCTCCCACCCGGGGCAGGTGAGCTTCCCCGGCGGCTCGATCGACGACACCGACGCCTCCCCGGAGGCCGCGGCCCTGCGCGAGGCCGAGGAGGAGACCGGTCTCGACCCGGCCGGCGTCGAGGTCTTCGGCCGGCTCCCCGAGCTCTGGCTGCCCCCGAGCAACTTCGCCGTGACCGCGGTCCTGGGCTGGTGGAAGGAGCCGTCGGAGGTCGCGGTCGTCGACCCGGCGGAGGTCCACGCCGTGCTCCGGGTGCCGATCGAGGAGCTGCTCGACCCGCAGCACCGCGTGACCGTCGTGCACCCGATCGGCTACAGCAGCCCCGGCTTCATGATCGGTGACGACAAGGACCTCATCCTGTGGGGATTCACGGCCGGGTTGGTCAACCAGCTGTTCGACCACATCGGGTGGACACGACCCTGGGACGCGTCCGTGGAGCAGGAATTGCCCGACTACATGTTCGGCCTGCGTCAAGATTGACCCCGTCCCCCCGGCCTGACGGCCGTTCCCCCGAAGGGTCCGCATGAACTTCCTCGACTGGTGCCTCGTGGTGCTGGCCCTGGCCTACGCCCTCTCGGGCTACTGGCAGGGCTTCATCACCGGTGCCTTTGCGACGGCGGGACTGCTGCTCGGCGGCCTGGCCGGCATCTGGCTCGCGCCGCTCCTGCTGGGGGAGGCCGCCCCGTCGCTGTGGGTGTCGCTCGGGGCCCTGTTCGTCGTGCTCGTGATGGCCTCGGTGGGCCAGGCGATCTTCCAGTTCGCCGGGAGCCGCATCCGTGCGCGCATCACCTGGCAGCCGATCCGTGCCGTCGATGCCGTCGGCGGCGCGGCGCTCAGCGTGGTCGCCGTGCTGGTGGTCGCCTGGATGCTCGGCGTGGCGATCAGCGGCTCACGGATCCCGGGCATCAGCCCGCAGGTGCGCGACTCGCAGGTGCTCATCGCCGTCAACAAGGTGATGCCGGTCCAGGCCCAGCAGGCGCTGCGGTCCTTCGACGACGTCGTCGGGTCGAGCTTCTTCCCGCGCTACCTCGAGCCGTTCGCCCCCGAGCGCATCATCAGCGTCACCCCGGCCGATCCGCGGGTGCTGCGCGACCCCGACATCCGCGACGCCAGGGCCAGCGTGTTCAAGGTGCGCAGCACCAACCGCTGCGGCAGCGGCGTCGAGGGCACCGGCTTCCTCTACGCGCCCAACCGGCTGATGACCAACGCCCACGTCGTCGCCGGCGTCACCGAGCCCCAGATCCGGGACGGCGACCGGACCCTCGATGCCGAGGTCGTCTACTACAACCCCGACCTCGACGTGGCCGTGCTCGACGTACCCGAGCTCGACGGGCCGACCATCCGGTTCGACCTGAACGGCAAGGAGAAGCAGCAGGGCGCGGTCCTCGGCTACCCCCAGGACGGCCCCTTCGACGCCAAGCCGGCCAGGATCCGCGGCGACCAGCGGCTGCGCTCGCCGGACATCTACGGCAGACGGCACCGTGACCCGCCACGTCTACTCCCTGCGCGGCACGATCCGCCCGGGCAACTCCGGCGGCCCCTTCGTCTCCACCGCGGGCCGGGTGCTCGGGGTCGTGTTCGCCGCCTCGGTCAGCGACCCCGACACCGGCTACGCCCTCACCGCCGACCAGGTCCGCCGCTCCGCCGCCATCGGGCTGGAGTCGGAGGGCCGGGTGTCGAGCGGGAACTGCGCGTAGGGGTGCAGGTTTCCCCGGGCGCCGGGGAAACCGTCACCTGACGGGTGTTGCAACACCCAACAGGTGATGGTTCTGCCGCCAGGTCGGCCGATTCGTCGCGACTCAGTCGCCGCGCTTGAAGGCCGCGGGGATCTCCTTGGCCTGCTCGATCGCGCGCTCCGGCGGCCGGACCTTCTTGATCTGCTTCACGCCCACGAACGCGAGCAGGCCGGCGAGCAGGACGTAGCCGCCGAAGACGATCAGGAAGCACCAGGCGAGGTCGAGGCCGGTGAAGTGGAGCAGGTAGGCGAACGCGATCGACAGCATGATGATCGCGAGCAGGACCAGGAAGCCGGCGGCCGCGAACAGGCCGATGCTGATGCCGCCGGCCTTGACCGAGACCTTCAGCTCGGACTTCGCCAGCTCGATCTCGTGCTTGACCAGGGCGGAGACGTCACGGCTGGCGTCGACGACCAGCTTGCCGATCGTGGGCTCTCCCTCGGTCGTGACGGGCTCACGTTGTGACATGGCAGATCGTTTCCCTTCGGAGTTCCTAGGTCCGCTCGAACCCTATCCTCACGCTTCCCGGTGCTGGCGGTTGCGCCGTCCGAGGACCAGCGCGGCCGCGAGGCCGGCGATCAGCGACGCCAGGAGCACCGCCGTCTTGGCCTGTTCCCGGTCCACGCCCGTGAATGCCAGCTCGCTCACGAGCAGCGAGACCGTGAACCCGACACCGGCGACGATCCCGACGCCGAACAGGTCGCGCCACAGCAGCCCGTCGTTGAGCTCGGCACGGGTGAACCGGGTCAGCAGCCAGGAGCCGCCGAGGATGCCGATGGGCTTGCCGAGCACCAGCCCCAGGACGACGCCGAGCACGATCGGCTCCCGGAGCAGGTCGGCGCCCCCGGTGAGTACGACGCCCGCACTCATGAGCGCGAAGAACGGCACCGCCACGCTCGCACTGATCGGGGTCAGCCGGTGCTCGAGCCGCTCAGCGGGGGAGCGAGCCTCGTCCTCGTCGGGGAGCACCCTTGTCAGCAGCCCCAGGGCAACACCGGCGATGGTCGCGTGCACGCCGCTCTCGTACATGCTGAACCAGGCGACGAGGACGACCGGCAGGTAGAGAAAGGCTGGAGCGCACCCGCCGCCACTGCAGGAGGGCGTACATCGCCAACGCGCCAGCGGCGACGGCGAGCGGGGTGAGGTGGATCGTCTCGGTGTAGACGACCGCGATCACGATGATGACGATCAGGTCATCCACGACCGCCAGGGTGAGCAGGAACGCGCGCAGCGGGCTGGGCAGGGCGGACCCGACGACCGCGAGGATCGCCAGCGCGAACGCGATGTCGGTCGCAGCGGGCACCGCCCAGCCGTCGAGGTTGTCCGTGCCCCGGTTCGCGACCAGGAAGATCAGGGCCGGCAGCGCGACGCCGCAGAAGGCGGCGAACACGGGGACCAGGGCGTCGGCCGGCCGGCGCAGCGAGCCGACCAGCAGCTCGCGCTTGAGCTCGAGGCCCGCCACGAAGAAGAAGATCGCGAGCGCGCCGTCGGCGGCCCAGTGCTCGAGATTGAGGGGTCCGATGTGGATCTCGCGGAGATCCACGTAGGAGGCGTAGTCGACGTTCGCCCACACCAGCGCAACGAGAGCGCCCAGCAGCGCGATCGAGCCGCCGACGGTCTCCGATCGCAGGATGTCGCCGACGAAGGTGCTCTCGCCCTGGTCGGGGTCAGGCAGCCAGTGGGGACGACGGCGGGCCACGATCACGGCAGCTCCCTCGGGGGTCGGGTCGTTCATGTGCCGACCAGACTTCCCGGCTCTCCAGAGGTCCACCCTAGCGGTGGCTCGGGCCGGTTTGTCCGTCGGCCCCGACGTCTGGGAGGATGCTCGGGTTGGAGGGGAGTATTCCTTCGCGGCGGTCTCGTCACCACGGCCAGTTCTTCGCCCCAGCGGCACCTGACCCGGGATCGTCGGTCGCAACGGCGCGGCGGAAGAGACCTCCGGACAGCAGACAACACGCACGCGGCACACGCGCGTGCGCAGGAACCAGTCCGGAGGCTTTGCGCATGGATGTATCCCCCCTGGTGTGGTGGCTCACGATCGGCATCACCACCGCCGTCCTTCTCTTCGACGTCGTGGTCATCGGCCGGCGGCCGCACGAGCCCTCCCGCAGGGAGGTCAGCGTCGCGCTGGGCTTCTTCGTCGGGATGGCGGTCCTCTTCGGCATCGGGATCTGGTTCTTCGCCGGGCACCAGTACGGCACCGAGTTCTTCGCCGGCTGGCTGACCGAGTACTCCCTCTCGGTCGACAACCTGTTCATCTTCCTGATCATCATGAGCAAGTTCGGCGTACCGCGGGAGCTCCAGCAGAGCGCGCTCCTCGTCGGCATCGTGCTCGCCCTGATCATGCGCGGCATCTTCATCGCCGTCGGCGCGGCCGCGATCAACAACTTCAGCTGGATCTTCTACATCTTCGGCCTGTTCCTCGTGTGGACCGCGTGGAAGCTGGCCAAGGAGGGCCAGGAGGACGAGGACGACTTCGAGGAGAACCGGCTGATCAAGTTCGTCGAGCGCCGCTTCCCGGCGACCGCCGAGTGGCACGGCAGCAAGATCCTGACGGTGGAGAACGGCAAGCGCGTGATCACGCCGATGTTCATCGTGATCCTCGCGCTCGGCACCACCGACCTGCTCTTCGCGCTCGACTCGATCCCGGCGATCTACGGGCTGACCAAGGAGCCGTACATCGTCCTGACCGCGAACATCTTCGCGCTGATGGGCCTGCGACAGCTCTACTTCCTGATCGGTGGGCTGCTCGAGCGGCTGGTGTACCTCTCCTACGGCCTGGCGTTCCTGCTCGGCTTCATCGGCGTGAAGCTGATCCTGCACGCGCTGCACGAGAACGAGCTGCCGTTCATCAACGGCGGCGAGCACGTCTCGTGGGCACCGGACATCCCGATCTGGATGTCGCTGGCCGTGATCGTCGGGACCCTGGTGGTCACCACCGTCGCCAGCCTGGCGAAGACCGGCTGGGTCTCGCGCGACGAGACCAAGTCGGCCTGACCGGCGCGTGGTGAGACCGGCCTCACGGTCTCAGGGGAATCCGGACGTGACCTCCGGTGTTGTTGAACGTTGAACCATCTACGACGTCTCCGACCGTGAGGAACCGATGAACATCCTGATGCTGGTGGGCAGCCTGCGCGCCGACTCGTGGACCGCTCAGCTGACCGGAGCGGCCGCGCAGCTGCTCCCGGACGGCGCCGAGTCACACGTGTACGACGCCCTCGGCGAGCTGCCGCACTACGACCAGGACCTCGACACCGACCAGCCTCCGGCAGCGGTGGTCGCCTTCCGTGAGGCCGTACGCCGCGCCGACGGGCTGGTCGTGGCCACCCCCGAGTACAACGGCTCGATGCCCGGTGTGCTGAAGAACGCGATCGACTGGGCGTCCCGCCCCCGAGGTGCGTCCTCGCTGGCCGGCAAGCCGGTGGCCGTCGTCTCGGTGAGCCCGTCCCCGCGTGGGGCGCAGTGGGCGCGCGAGGAGGCCGAGAAGGTGCTCCGGGTCGCGGGCGCCGTACCCCTCGAGGAGAGCCTGGGCGTGCCGTCCGTGCACGCCGCGGTCGTCGACGGCCACCTCGCCGACGCCGACGTCGAGCACGCCCTCCGCACCCTGATGCGCGCGCTCGTCACCGCCGACGAGGAGCGTCGCGCCGCCGTCTGACCGGCAGCGCCCTCCTGACGCGCCCAGCTAACGCTGGCTCAGCCGTCGTCCTTCCCGGACTTCATCCCCTTGCCGATCAGCTCCATCACCGTCGAGTCGGCGAGGGTGGTGACGTCGCCGACCTCGCGGTTCTCGGCGACGTCCTTGAGCAGGCGGCGCATGATCTTGCCGGAGCGCGTCTTGGGGAGCTCGGGGACCACCATCACCTGACGGGGCTTGGCGATCGCGCCGATCTCCTTCTGCACGTGCTTGCGCAGCTCCTCGATCAGCGAGTCGGGGGCCTCCTCGCCGTCCTCGAGCGCGGACTCCTTGAGGATCACGAAGGCGCACACGGCCTGGCCGGTGGTGTCGTCCGCGGCGCCGACGACGGCCGCCTCGGCGACCTTGGGGTGGGAGACCAGGGCCGACTCGATCTCGGTGGTGGAGAGCCGGTGGCCGCTGACGTTCATCACGTCGTCGACACGACCGAGGACCCAGACGTCGCCGTCGTCGTCCTTCTTGGCGCCGTCGCCGGCGAAGTAGTAGCCCTGCTTCTCGAAACGCGACCAGTAGGTGTCCTTGAACCGCTCGTCGTCGCCCCACAGGGTGCGGAGCATCGAGGGCCAGGGCTCCTTGACGACCAGGAAGCCGCCGGACCCGTCGGGCACCGACTCGCCCTCGTCGTTGACGACGTCGGTGACGATGCCCGGGATCGCCTTCATCGCCGAGCCGGGCTTGGCCGCGGTGACGCCGGGCAGCGGGCTGATCATGATCGACCCGGTCTCGGTCTGCCACCAGGTGTCGACGACCGGAGTCTTGTCGTCGCCGATCGTCTTGCGGTACCAGACGTAGGCCTCCGGGTTGATCGGCTCACCGACCGACCCGAGCAGGCGCAGCTTGGACAGGTCGCTCTTGGCGGGGATCTCGTCGCCCCACTTCATGAACGTCCGGATCGCCGTCGGAGCGGTGTAGAAGATCGTGACGCCGTACTTCTCGCAGATCTCCCACCAGCGGCCCTTGCCCGGGGTGTCCGGCGTGCCCTCGTAGATCACGGACGTCGCCTGGTTGGCGAGCGGGCCGTAGACGCCGTAGGAGTGGCCGGTCACCCAGCCGACGTCGGCGGTGCACCAGTAGACGTCCTCGTCGGGCTTGAGGTCGAAGATCCCCCAGTGCGTGTAGGAGCAGCCGACCAGGTAGCCGCCGGTGGTGTGCAGGATGCCCTTGGGCTTGCCGGTCGTGCCGGAGGTGTACATCACGTAGAGCGGGTGCTCGCTGTCGAAGAACTCGCACTCGTGCTCCGTCGAGGCCTCGCCGACGGCCTCGTGCCACCACACGTCGCGCTCGTCGTCCCACTCCACGTCCTCGCCCGTACGACGGACCACGAGCACCTTGCGGACCACGCCCGGACTTCTCGCACGCCTCGTCGACCGCGGGCTTCAGCGCAGACGGAGCACCGCGCCGGTAGCCGCCGTCGGCGGTGATGACGACCTGCGCGTCGCAGTCCTGGAGACGGTTGGACAGCGCGTCGGAGGAGAACCCGCCGAAGACCACGGTGTGGGGTGCGCCGATGCGGGCGCACGCCAGCATCGCGATCACGGTCTCGGGGATCATCGGCATGTAGATCGCGACCCGGTCACCGGTCTCGACGCCCAGCTCGACGAGTGCGTTGGCGGCCTGGCAGACCTCGTCCTTGAGCTCGGCGTAGGTGATGTCGCGGGTGTCGTCCTCCGGCTCGCCGACCCAGTGGAAGGCGACCTTGTCGCCGGCGCCGTTCTCGACGTGCCGGTCGACGCAGTTGTACGCCGCGTTGAGCTTGCCGCCGACGAACCACTTGGCGAACGGGGGGTTGTCCCAGTCGAGGACCTGGTCCCACTTCTGGTCCCAGTCGAGACGCTCGGCCTGCTTCTCCCAGAAGCCCAGCCGGTCCTTCTCGGCCTCGTCGTAGGCGTCCTGGGTGAGGTTGGCCTGCTTCGCGAACTCCTCGGACGGCTCGAACCGGCGCTCCTCGTGGGACAGGTTGGCCAGCGTCTCGTCGCTCATCAATCGCTCCTCTGAAGTCACTTCGTGTCTCTTCGGGTCTGTTTTCGAACCTACTCCCGAACGAAGACGCGGACGACCCTCCCCTCAGGGCCGTCCGCGTTCCTTCTCCGGGCATCCAGGATGGTCAGTGCTTGACCGCTGCCTCCGCACCCGCACCGGTCAGGGCGCGCACCTCGAGCTCGGTGTAGCGGTCCACCGCGGCCGGCTCCTTGTAGGTGATGGAGCCGAGGTAGCCGAGCAGGAACCCGAGCGGGATCGAGACGATGCCGGGGTTCTCGAGCGGGAACCAGGAGATGTCGATGTTGGTCGGCAACAGCGACAGGTTCTTGCCGGTCGCGGGGTCCAGGCCCTTGCCGGAGACGATCGGGCTGAAGATCACCAGTCCGACCGAGGCGATCAGGCCGCCGTAGATGCTCCAGACCGCGCCCCTGGTGTTGAACCCCTTCCAGAACATGTTGTAGACGATCGCCGGCAGGTTCGCCGAGGCGGCGATCGCGAAGGCGAGCGCCACCAGGAAGGCGACGTTCAGCTTCTGCGCCGGGATGGCCAGCAGGATCGCGACCAGGCCGATGCCGCCGGCGGCGATACCGTGCGACCCGCATCTCCTGCTGCTCGGTGGCCTGTCCCCGCTTCCAGACGCTGTTGTAGAGGTCGTGGGCCACGCTGACGCTCGAGGTCAGGGTCAGCCCGGCCACCACCGCGAGGATGGTGGCGAAGGCCACCGCCGCGATCACCGCGAGCAGGATCGCGCCTCCGGTCGAGCCGGCTCCGCCACCCACGGTCTCCGCGAGCAGTGGCGAGGCCAGGTTGCCGCCGGACGTGGCGACGCGCTCGGTGTCACCCTTGCTCAGCAGGGCAGCGGCACCGAAGCCGAGCACCAGCGTGAACAGGTAGAACGCGCCGATCAGGCCGATCGCCCAGAGCACCGACTTGCGGGCGTCCCGCGAGGTCGGTGTCGTGTAGAAGCGGATCAGGATGTGCGGCAGACCGGCCGTGCCCAGCACCAGCGCGAGGCCGAGGCTCAGGAAGTCGATCTTGCTGGTGGTGCTCACGCCGTACTTCAGACCCGGCTCGAGGAACGCGGAGCCCTTGCCGCTGTTGGCGGCGGCCTCACCGAGCAGGCTGGAGAGGTTGAAGTTGAACTCCGCCAGCACGAGTACGACGATCAGCAGCGAGCCGGCCATCAGCAGCACGGCCTTGACGATCTGCACCCACGTGGTGCCCTTCATGCCGCCGACGGTGACGTAGAAGACCATCAGGACGCCGACCGCGAAGATGGTGATGTTGATGGCGGCCTGGCCCTCGATGCCGAGCAGCAGCGAGACCAGCGCACCGGCACCGACCATCTGCGCGAGCAGGTAGAAGATCGAGACCACGATCGTCGACGTGGCCGCCGCGGTCCGGACCGGACGCTGCTTCATCCGGAAGGCCAGCTGGTCGGCCATCGTGTAGCGACCGGAGTTCCGGAGCACCTCGGCCACCAGCAGCAGGGCGACCAGCCATGCCACCAGGAAGCCGATGGAGTAGAGGAAGCCGTCGTAGCCGGACAGGGCGATCGCACCGGAGATGCCGAGGAACGAGGCCGCCGACATGTAGTCGCCGCCGATGGCCAGGCCGTTCTGGAGACCGGAGAACCCGCGGCCGCCGGCGTAGTAGTCGGCGGCGCCGGAGGTCTGTCGGCTGGCCCAGAACGTGATGCCGATCGTCAGCGCGACCACGCCCAGGAAGAGCGAGGTCGTCAGGACCTGGTGGCCCGACACGAGGGGGATCAGGTGCGCGTTCATGCGTCCTCACCTTCCAGACGACGACGGCCCTTCTCGTAGTCCGCCGTGGAGCTGCGCGGCCAGCGGGTCGAGGTTCTTGTTGGAGAACTTGGCGTAGACGTAGGCCAGGGCGAAGGTGGTCACGAACTGGAGCAGCCCGAAGACGAGCGCCACGTTGATGTTGCCCCAGAGCTTGATGCTCATGAAGTCGTGGGCCCAGTTCGACATGACGACGTAGAGCAGGTACCAGCTCAGGAACGCGACCGTCGCCGGGAACACGAAGCCGCGGTAGCGGCGGCGCAGCTCCTCGAACTCGGCGGTCTCGTGCAACCGGTCGTAGACGGGATCGTGGCGTGACGCTTGGGCAGTGGACGTCGCTGCTGGGGTCCGCCATGGGAAGCACCCTTCTCGAGAGGCTGTGGTGTGGGTCACCGTGGCACTCCCCGTACCCCGCGACCACCGTGGCACGTCGATGTGTCGCCGGACGGACCGGGCGAATCGCCCAGCGGTCGAAGTCGTACGACGAGCGGTTGGTGCACCGGAGTCCTGCGCCGGCGTCACCCGCGGTCGAGCTGGACCGTCTCCGGGGTGTGCAGCCGGACCATGAACCGCGAGGTGTGCAGCGGGATCCGGTGCCGGGTCAGCCGCGACACGATGATCATCGTCGCGAAGCTCAGCGGGACCGACCAGGCGGCGGGCTGGCCGACCAGGGCGGCGAACCAGCCCGCAGAGCGGTCGGTGACCAGGTTGTCGAGCACCGCGCCGCCGGTGAGCAGACCGCCGACGACGAGGCCGGCGAAGGCGCCGACGTCGGTGAGCCCGCGCCACCAGATGCCGAGCACCAGCAGCGGGCAGAAGGTCGCGGCCGCCATCGCGAACGCGAGGCCGACCACGGTGGCCACCGCGACGTCGCGCGTGACCAGCGCGAGGAGGAACGGCACGACCACGGCGACGACGGCGGAGATCCGGAACGCGGTCACGCCCTCGACCCGCTTGCTGACCACGTCCTGGGTGATGACGCCCGCGACCGCGATGGTCAGTCCCGAGGAGGTGGCGAGGAACGCCGCGAACGCGCCCGCCGTGAGCAGGGCGGTCAGCAGGTCGCCGCCGAGCTCGCCGACCATCCGACTGGGGAGCTCCAGCACGACGCTGTCCGCGCGGCCGCTGCCGACGAGGTCGGGGGCGTAGAGGCGACCGAGGGCGGCGTACACCGGCGGCAGCACGTAGAAGAGCCCCAGCAGCGCGAGCACCGCCACGGTCGTCTGGCGCGCGGCCTTGCCGTCGGGGTTGGTGTAGAAGCGCACGACGACGTGCGGCAGGCCCATGGTGCCGAGGAAGGTCGCGACCATCAGGGAGTACGTCGAGTAGAGCGGATGTCCGCCCGCGAAGTCGATCGGGTTCGCCCACGACGTACCGGACTCGCCACCGACCAGCAGCGACGCGTCCGCCGGCGACCGTCCGCCGTCGCCGATCCAGACGATCAGCAGGAAGGCGAGCGGGACGAGCAGCGCGGTCAGCTTGAGCCAGTACTGGAAGGCCTGCACGAAGGTGATCGAGCGCATCCCGCCGGAGAGCACGTTGAGGAGCACGACGACCGCGACGACCAGCCCGCCGGCCCAGGGCGGGAGCCCGGTGGCCGCCTGGAGGGCGACGCCCGCACCCTGGAGCTGCGGCATGATGTACAGCCAGCCGATCGCGACGACCATCACCGACGCGAGCGTGCGCACCGCCCGTGAGTCCAGCCGGGCCTCGGCGAAGTCGGGCAGCGTGTAGGCGCCCGAGCGTCGCAGCGGTGCGGCGACCAGCACGAGCAGGACGAGGTAGCCGGCGGTCCAGCCGATCGGGTACCAGAGCATCTCGGCGCCGAAGCTGAGCACCAGGCCGGCGATGCCGAGGAACGAGGCGGCGGAGAGGTACTCGCCGCTGATCGCCGAGGCGTTCAGTCCCGGTCGCACCGAGCGCGAGGCCACGAAGAAGTCCGACGTGGTGCGGCTGAACTTCAGTCCCCAGGTGCCGATGGCCAGCGTCGCGACGGTGACGAGCAGGACCGACACGAAGCCCATGGCGTGGTTCACGAGGAGCGCTCCACGACGCGGGCGAACGCGCGCTCGTTGCGCTCGGCCAGGCGGACGTAGCGCCAGGCCAGGAACACCAGCACCGGGTAGCAGCCGAACGCCAGCATCCCCCACGAGACCGGCATCCCGAGGACGTGGTGGTCGGTCAGGCCGGGAGCCAGCACGAACAGCAACGGCAGGGCACCGATGGTCAGCCCGAGGGCGAGCAGGATGCCGACGGCCAGCCGGAGCTGGGCCCGCAGGAGGGTGCGCACGTAGATCGCGCCGACCTCGCTCTGGGCGTCGATCTCGGAGGCGGCGGTGGGCCTGGGCCGCACGCGTGGCCGGTCGGTCCAGGGGCTGGTGACCCGCACCCGCGTGACGCCCCGGTCGGGCGGCTGCTGGCTCACGGGCCGGGGTCCTCGCGACCGGTGGTGGCGGTCGGTCTGGCGTTGCGCACGAGCACGTCGCGCAGCTCGCGCGTGTGCCGGCGGCTGACCTGGAGGTGGTGGTCGCCGATCACGACCGAGCAGCGACCGCCGTCGACATGGACCTCGTCGACGAACGCGGTGGCGATCAGCAGCGACCGGTGGATGCGGAGGAAGCCCGCCTCGGCCCACTCCTGCTCGAGCTGGCCGAGCGGGACCCGCACGAGGTAGCTGTCGTCACCGGTGTGCAGTCGCGCGTAGTCGCCCTCCGCCTCGACGTAGCGGATCTCCGAGACCGGCACGAAGCGGGTCACGCCCCCGCGCTCGACGGGCACCTGCTCCTCGGCCTGCTCGGTGCGGGTCGCGGCGAGCACCCGTCGTACGGCTTCGGCGAGGCGGTCCGCGCGCACCGGCTTGAGCACGTAGTCGACCGCGTTGAGGTCGAAGGCGTCGACGGCGTGCTGCTCGTGGGCCGTGACGAAGACCGCTGCCGGGGGCGTCTTGAAGCGGGACAGCACCTGCGCGAGCTCGATGCCGGTCAGCCCGGGCATCTGGACGTCGAGGAAGACCGCGTCGACCTCGAGCTGCTGCAACAGCCGCAGTGCCTCGGTGGGGGAGTCGGTCGCGTGCACCTCGGCGACCCGCTCGTCCTGCTCCAGCAGGAACGCCACCTCGTCGAGCGCCGGCCGCTCGTCGTCGATCACCAGGACGCGCAGCCCGGGGTTCATGTCGACAGCCCGGGGGCGAACTTGGGCACGCGTACGACGACCCTCGTGCCGGCGCCGGGTGCGGTCTCCACGACCAGACCGTATTCGTCGCCGAAGGTCGCGCGCAGCCGCTCGTCCACGTTGGCCAGGCCGACCGCGTCGCCGGACTCCCCGGCGAGCACGGCGCGGATCCGCTCGGGGTCCTCGCCGACGCCGTTGTCCTCGATCGCGATCACGCACTCGCGGTCGGCGTCGCGGGCCTCGATCGAGATGTGGCCCCCGCCGGACGTGGACTCGAGGCCGTGCTGAACGGCGTTCTCCACCAGTGGCTGGAGGCAGAGGAACGGGATGTTCACGCCGAGCACCTCGGGCGCGACCTGGAGGGTGACGCGCAGCCGGTCGCCGAACCGGGCCTGCTCGAGGAGGAGGTAGCGCTCGATGGAGCGCAGCTCCTCGGCGAGCGTCGTGAACTCCCCGTGCTGGCGGAAGGAGTAGCGGGTGAAGTCGGCGAACTCGAGGAGCAGCTCGCGTGCCCGGTCGGGGTCGGTGCGCACGAACGAGGCGATCGCGCTGAGCGAGTTGTAGACGAAGTGCGGGCTGATCTGCGCGCGCAGGGCGCGGACCTCCGCGCGGGTCAGCCGGTGCCGCGACTCGTCGAGCTCGGCGAGCTCGAGCTGACCGGACACCCAGCTCGCCACCTCCTCGGTCGCGCGCAGCAGGCTGGCTGACGGGCTGGTCGGTCAGCGCGACGAGGGCACCGGCCACGCGTTCCTCGACGACGAGCGGGCTGGCGATGGCGTGCTGGACGAGGCAGCCCTGGGTGTCGCAGGTGAGCTCGGCCCGCCCCGCGACCTCGGTGGCCATCGACTCCATGGCCCGGGCGGCGAGTGCCTCGGCCTGGTCGGTGTGATGGGTCGAGAGTCCGTCGTACCCGAGGATGCGGTGGGTGTCGGAGATCGCGACCGCGGCGGTGCCGAGCAGGTTGCGCAGGTGCTTGAGGCTGCGCTCGACCGACTCCGGGTTGAGCCCCTGGCGCAGGGCCGGCGAGGCGAGCGACGCGGTGTGCAGCGTGCGGAAGGTGGCCAGGTCGGCGTCGCTGCCGAGCTGACGGGCGTAGCGGCGGCTGCGGATCCGCTCGAACGCCATCGCCCGCGCCTTACTTGAAGTCGATCAGCTGCATGCCGGGGTCCTCCGGCGGGCGGGGGCGGGTCACGGGACCGGTGGGCTCGCTGTCGTCCTCGAGCCCGGGCGGAGGGGTGTCGTCGCCGGTGCGCGCCGACCTCGGGGTGAGGTCCTCCACCGGCAGCTCCTCGTGGCGTACGACGGCCCGGTAGCACCTCGTGATGTAGGGGACCTGCATGCCGTCGTGGCCGCGGCCGTACTCGGCGTAGAGCTTGTCGACCTTGGCCAGCACGTCGGCCCGCGCCGAGTCGCTCATCGTGGCGACGTGGGAGACCGACCGGGCGAGGTCGGCCAGCGTGGCCGCGGTGTGCGGCTGCCAGATGCGGAACTGCTTCTCCTCGACGAACCCGAAGTAGGGGGTCTCCATCAACGGCTTCGCCATGGTGGCGACGTCCGCCGCGGGGGAGAGCAGCTTCTTGAGCCGCTTCACCCAGGGGATGCCCTCGTCGTAGGTGTTCCAGGCGAGCGCGATGACCCCGCCCGGGCCGCACCACGCGCGCGATCTCGGCCATCGCGAGGTCGTGGTCGAACCAGTGGAACGACTGCCCGCACACGACCACGTCGACCGAGCGGGAGCGGACCGGGATGCGCTCGGCGGTCGCGACCGCGTGGTGCACCGGCACGCGTCCCGCGAGGACAGTGAGCATCTCGGGGAGCGGGTCGGTGGCCAGCACCTCGTGGCCCGCGCGGTGCAGCACCTCGGTCAGCTTGCCCGTGCCGGCACCGAGCTCGAGGACGGTCGAGCGGCCGGATCCGGTCATCCAGGCGACGGCCTCGTCGGGGTACGACGGACGGGCTCGGTCGTAGAGCGTCGGCGACCGGGCCGAACGACCGTTGCGGAGGTGGGCTCTGCCTGCCCTTGGGCTCGCTCATCGTGCGTTCGAAGTTACCCGATAGCGTTCCCGCCGTGCCCCACCCGTCGACCGAGTCCACCAGCGATCCGCTGGCGTGGCTGACCGAGCTCGAGGGAGTCCCCTCGGCCTTCGCCGCGACGCGCGACGGAATCGACGTGATGCTGCGCGACCGCGGGCTGCGCAGGACCAGCCCGGAGCAGACGGCGGAGTCACTCCTGAGGGGCGCTCACGCGAGTGCCGTGCTGGCCGGGTCGGAGTCCTCGCTCGAGGAGGTGCGGGCCGGGGCCGGTGACCCGATTGCCGCGTCCGCCGTACGGATGAGCACCGAGCTGCTGGCGCTGGTGCCGGTCATCGGCCGTTCGCCGGTGCAGGCGCTCGCACGGCTGCACGCGCTGGCCGGTGGCAACGGCCAGCCGGGTACGTCCGACGGGGCCGCGCGACTGCAGTCGCTGTCGTCGACGCTGCTCGCGACCTCCGCGCCGGGCCTGATCGTCGCGGCTCTCGTGCACGCCGACCTCGCGACGGCCCAGCCCTTCGGCGACCTCGACGGGGTCGTCGCTCGCGCTGCGGAGCGGCTGGTGCTCGTCGCCCGGGGAGTCGATCCGGCGTCGCTGGTCGTGCCCGAGGCCGGGCACCTGGCGCTGCGAGCGGCGTACGAGTCGAACCTGCGCGGCTACCGCGACGGAGGTCGCAAGGGACTGCACGCGTGGCTGCTCTACGCGGCCGAGGCACAGGCGAAGGGCGCCGAGTCGAGCCCACTGCGCGAGTGACGTCTGCACAGATGAGCGGCACCGAACTCCCCCAAGAATTCTTGGGAGATCTCGATGCCGCTCGACACACGGGATTGGCTACCAGGCGTGCACTGTCTAACTGTGGCCCCCCGGCAGATCCGGGTGTGACCAACGCCCTGTAGGAAGGGTAGATCGCCGCGTGGGTACCGCCACCGTGTGAGCTCTTGAGTTGTGTTCTCCCTGTGTACGCCGGGCCCGAGCCCAACACAAGGGTTGACTTTTCAGGCAGCGGCGCGACGCCGCCTGAGGTTGAGCCAGACCGCTGCGACGATCGCTGCGACGCCGCCGATCGTGAGCGCCGCGATGGTCTGTCGCGCGGGCGGCAGCATCAGTCGGGTGCGGAGCGCGACCGGCTTGTCGAAGACGAGGATCGGCCACCCGCGCTCGCGCGCGACCCGACGCAGGTCCTTGTCGGGGTTGACCGCGTGGGGGTGTCCGACGGCCTCGAGCATGTGCACGTCGGTGATCGAGTCGCTGTAGGCGTAGCTGCGGCTCAGGTCGTAGCCGCGCCGCCCGGCCAGGTCGCGGATCGCGGTCGCCTTGTTCTCGGCGTAGGCGTAGAAGCCGATCTCGCCGGTGTACTTGCCGTCGCGGACCTCCATCCGGGTCGCGACCACCTTGTCGGCACCGAGCATCGCCCCGATCGGCTCGACGACCTCGGAGCCGCTCGTCGAGACGATGATGACGTCCCGGCCGGCCAGGTGGTGCTCCTCGATCAGGCTCACCGCCTCGTCGTACACCAGGGGGTCGACGATGTTGTGCAGGGTGTCGCCGACGATCTCCTTGACCGTCTCGACGTCCCATCCCGCACACAGCTGCGACATGAACTGCCGCATCTTCTCCATCTGGTCGTGGTCGGCGCCGCCGACGAGGTAGACGAACTGCGCGTACGCCGAGCGCAGCACCGCACCGCGCGAGATCAGGCCGCCGGCCTGGAACTCGCGGCTGAAGGCAAGCGTGCTCGACTTCGCGATGATGGTCTTGTCGAGGTCGAAGAACGCTGCCGTCGGTCGAGGCACCGGACTCATGTCCTGCAGTGTAGGCAGCGGCGCGGATCACCCCATGACATGGGCCGTTTCGCGTCCACAGGCAAACATGGGTGTCGGGTTTTCCACCGGCGTCGTCGGCGTGGCTCGTCCACGTCCTTCGGTTGCCACAGCCTGTGGTCCATGGATGTCCGCCCGGAGGTCACGGCCCCGCTCCTCGTCTCGTCCGATGCCCTGCTCGTCTCCGACGTGCAGCGGCTCAGCGCTGCTGCCGGCGTGGTGCCCGAGCTGGTGCGCGACCCTGCCCAGGCGTTGCGTCGGTGGGGCTCCGCCCCGGTCGTGCTGGTCGGGGCCGACTGCGTGGCGGCGCTCGCGGCGATGTGCCCGGCGCGTCGACCGCGAGTCTTCGTGCTCGGGCGCACGCCGGTCGGTGACGCGCTCTTCCGCGACGCTCTCGCCGTCGGCGCCGAGACGGTCGCGGGCCTGCCCGAGTCGGAGACGTGGCTGGTCGAGCTGCTCACCGACGTGGGCGACGGCGGTGCTGCCCCGGGCCTGACCATCGGCGTGCTGGGCGGCTCCGGTGGGGCCGGTGCGACCGTGTTCGCCGCAGCCCTGGGCCAGGTGGCGGCCGAGGCCGGGCCGACCCTGCTCGTCGACGCCGACCCGATCGGGGCCGGGATCGACCGCGTGCTCGGGCTGGAGACCACCGACGGCATCCGATGGGACTCGATGCTCCAGACGACGGGCCGGCTCAGCTCGCGTTCGCTTCGCGAGGCCTTGCCGCGGTCAGGACAGCTCGCCGTGCTGACGTGGCCGACCGACCGGCCGTCGTCGCTGCAGGCGTTCGCGATGCGCGAGGTGCTCTCCGCCGGCCGCCGAGGCTTCGAGACGGTCGTGGTCGACCTGCCGCGCCACCACGACGCCGTGGTCGAGGAGACGATCACGCGCTGCGACCACGTCGTGCTCGTCTCCACGCTCACCGTGCCCGGGGTGACCTCGGCCGCCCGGGTGGCGAGTCGGCTGCCGGACTACACCCCGGAGCGACATCTCGTCACCCGTGGCCACCGAGGAGGGGCCACTCCCGAGTCGGTGAGCCGGCTGCTGCGGATGCCCCTCCTCGCCGCCATGGGAGACCAACGCGGGCTCGACGAGGCGATCAACCTCGGCGCCGGTCCGGCACGTTCGCGCCGGGGGACCCTGGCGCGGGCCGCGCGTTCGTGCGCCGGGGTGCTCCTGACGGCTCGACCCGTGGCCGCCGCATGACCGAGGTGCCGGTCGAGCTGCTCGACGGCGTGCGGGAGCGACTGGCCCGTGACGCCGCTCCGTTGACGCCGCAGCTCGTCGCCCAGGCCCTGCGCGAGCAGGGTCGTCCGGTGGGGGACGCCACCGTGCTCGCGGTGCACGACGCCCTGCACCGCGACGTGGTGGGCGCCGGTCCGCTCGAGCCGCTGCTCCGCCTCGAGGGCGTCACCGACGTCCTCGTCAACGGAGCCGAGCAGGTCTGGATCGACCGCGGCGCCGGGCTCGAGCGGACCGGCATCTGCTTCCCCGACGACCAGTCCGTACGCCGACTCGCCCAGCGCCTCGCCGCCGTCGGAGGCCGCCGGCTCGACGACGCCTCTCCCTACGTCGACCTGCGCCTCCCCGACGGCACCCGCTTCCACGCCGTGCTCGCGCCCCTGTCGCGGCCGGGCACCGTGCTGTCCCTCCGGGTGCCCCGGCGCCGTGTGTTCACGATGGACGAGCTCGTCGCGGCGGGCGCTGTGCCACCGGAGGGCGTGCGCGCTGCTGGAGTCGGTGGTGCACCGCCGGCTGGCCGTGCTGATCAGCGGTGGCACCGGCTCGGGCAAGACCACCCTGCTTGAACGCGTTGCTCTCGATGGTCGGCGCCGAGGAGCGTCTGGTCCTGGTCGAGGACGCCTCCGAGCTGCGTCCCGAGCACGGCCACGTCGTCGCGCTCGAGGCGCGCCCGGCGAACATCGAGGGCGTCGGCGAGGTCACCCTGCGCACGCTGGTGCGGCAGGCACTGCGGATGCGTCCGGACCGGTTGGTCGTCGGTGAGGTGCGTGGGGCCGAGGTGGTCGACATGCTCGCCGCGATGAACACCGGCCACGAAGGCGGCTGCGCGACGATCCACGCCAACTCCGCGGCGGACGTGCCCAGCCGGATCGAGGGGCTCGCCCTGGCGGCCGGACTGAGCAGGGAGGCGGCGCACAGCCAGCTGTGCTCGGCGGTCGACGTGGTCCTGCACCTCGGCCGGGGCCCTGACCGCGTACGCCGGCTCGAGGAGATCGGTGTCGTCACCCGGCTTCCGGACGGCACCGTCGAGGTCGCGGCCGGGGTGCGGTTCACCGCCGACGGGACGCTGCTCCCCGGGGAGGCGATCGACGCGCTGTCCGGGCTGGTCGAGCCGTGACCGCGCTCGCCGTGGTCCTCGCGATGCTGGCGGCCGCGCTCGCCCTGGAGGGCCGGGTGGTGCTGCCGGAGCCCGACCGTCCCCGGACGCGTCGTGCCCCGCGCGCTGGTCGCGCTCGCGGGCGGCTCGCTGGTGCTCGCGCTGTGGTCCTGGCTCGACGCGCGGCAGTTCGTCCTGGCCGTGCTGATCGGCCTCGTGGCGCTCGGAGTCGGTCGGCTCGCCGCACGCCGGCGAGCGGCGCGGGCTGCCGACCGCACGGCCGACCAGGTGCTCGCCGTGTGCGACGCGATGTCGTCCGACCTCTCGGCCGGCCAGCCACCCCTGGCCAGCCTGCGGCGGGCGGCCGACGAGTGGCCGGAGTTCGCGCCCGTGGCGGTCGCGGGCGAGATGGGGGCCGACGTGCCGAGCCTGCTGCGCGACCTGTCGGCGCGACCCGGTGCTGCTCAGCTGCGCACCCTCGCCGCGACGTGGCAGGTGGCCCACGACACCGGATCGGGCCTCGCGGCGGCCATCTCGCAGGCCGGCGAGGCCATCCGGTCCGACCGCCGGACCGCGCGGCTGGTCGCCTCCGAGCTCGCGGCGGCGCATGCCACTGCCCGGATGCTGGCCGTGCTGCCACTCGGGGTGCTGCTGCTCGGCACGGGCATCGGCGGTGACCCGGTCGGCTTCCTGACCGGCACGACCGCCGGCCTGGTCTGCCTGGCGGTCGGGCTGGCTCTCTCCTTCGCCGGGCTGCTCTGGCTGGAGCGGATCGCCGACGGGGTGCTCGGCCGGTGAGCCGGGACGTGTCGGTGCTGGCGGCCGCACTGACGGTCGTCGCGGTGCTCCTGGTGGCGCGGCCGCGTCCACGGTTCGCGCTCGAGGCGTCGGAGCCCCCGGAGCGGGGTCGGGGCTCGGACGCGGGCGAGCAGGCGCGTGCTGCGCAGGCTGAGACCGCTGCTCGCGCTGGTCGCGTTCGCCGGTGGCTGGGCACTGTTCGGCGGCTGGGTCGGGTGGGTGGCGGCGGTTGCCGGTGCGGTGGCGGCCTGGGTCGTGCTCGGGCGTGTCGAGGACCCGTCCGTCGTACGACGTCGGGAGCGGTTGGCCGCCGACCTGCCCACCGGAGTGGACCTCCTCGCCGCGTGCCTCGATGCCGGGTCTGCCCCGGAGTCCGCGCTCGTCGTGGTGAGCCGTGCGCTCGGCGGCCCCGTCGGTGAGGAGTTCCTCGCCGTGCACCACCGGTTGGAGGTCGGCGTCGACCCGGTGCAGGTGTGGCGCACGGTGGCCGCTCACGAGGCCATGGGGCCGCTGGGTCGCGCCGTGGGCCGTGCGCACGAGACGGGCGCACCCGTCGGGCGTGCGGTCCACCAGCTCGCCGACGAGCTGCGCGAGCGGGCACGGGCCGACGTCGAGGCGCGGGCACGGAGCATCGAGGTCAAGGCGGCCGCGCCCCTGGGGCTGTGCCTGCTCCCCGCCTTCGTGGTCCTCGGCGTGGTGCCGATGGTGGCCGGCGTGTTCGGCGCGATGCGGCTCTTCCAGTGAGGAGCACGACCAGCACGCGTCCACAGGTCGGCTCCGTCACCGGGTTCTCCACCGCCGCCGAAGACGTGATCGCGCCCGGAGCCCCGGTCGAGAAACCTCGTGGGCGTCAACTCATCCACCCCGGGTCGCCCGGCCCGGGACAGCAGTCAGGAGAAGTCATGAGCTACCCCGCACTCGCCCTCGTCCCCGACCAGGAGGAGGTCGCCGAGCCCGACGGCACCGACGAGCCCCAGGCCGCGCGGCTGCGCGACGAGATCGGCGCCACCACGGCGGAGTACGCCACCGTCACCGGCTGCGGCGTCGGCTTCGCCGCGGTCCTGTTCAAGTTCCTCACCAGCACGGCCGGTCAGGACATCCTCAAGCTGATCTTCAACGCCATCAAGGCCCTGCTGCCCTTCTGAGGGCCCACGACCGGCCGGCGGGGCGGATCGGGGCTGACCGCCCCGCCGGCCGTACCAAACCCCGCAGCCCCGGACGAGTCGAGAGGAGAGGTGCACCATGCGTCGACGTGACGAGGCGGGTGCCGTGACCGCGGAGACGGCGGCCGCGTTGCCGCTCATCGCGGTGTTCACACTGTCGATGGCCTGGTTGGTGAGCATCGGCATCACTGACGTCCGTGCCCTCGACGCGGCTCGGGAGACGGCGCGAGCCGCGGCCCGGTCGGAGGGCGCGAGCGAGGCGACCGCGCTCGGGCACCGGGTGGCCCCTGACGGCTCCCGGATCACGATCAGCCGGTCGGGCGGTGCCGTCGTGGCGCGGGTGAGCAGCCCCGTCGACGGCCCGGCCGGCCTGTTCGGGCGTTGGGCGTCGTTCCGTGTGACGGCCGAGGCCGTGGCGGCGGAAGAGCCGGAGTGGTGAGCGCTCGCAGGCGGCCGGAGGACGGCGCCGGGTCGGTCCTGGCGGTGGCCATGATCGGGCTGCTGGTGACCGTCACGGTCGCGGCGGGTGGGGTGGTGGGTGTGGTCGCCACGCACCGGGTCGCCCAGTCGGCCGCCGATCTCGCCGCTCTTGCTGGGGCGGCCGCGCTCCAGGACGGCGGCGACGCGTGCGGTCAGGCGGCCGAGGTGGCCCAGCGCAACCGCGCTCGCCTCTCCAGCTGTGCCGTGGACGGCTGGAACGTGTCGGTCGAGGTGAGCGCCGACACCGCTCGCCTGCCGGGCGGTGTGCTCGACCTGCAGGCCAGGGGCCGTGCGGGTCCCGCCGTCAGCGAGCCACCCTGACCCAAGAGCCGGTGGGCGCGGTCACTTCTCGTCGCGGTCCGCGCCGGAGTCGCGCTCGTCGCGCTTGTACTCGTCGAGCTTGTCGCTGAGCTCGCTGACCCGCTTGCGGTCGGCCCGGCGGGCGGCGGCCCGCTTGGCGGCGCTGCGGAACATCAGCAGGCTGAGCACGAAGAGGAGCAGGGTGCCCATGCCCGCGAAGAAGACCAGCGACGCCGACCCGTTGAGGTTGAAGGCTCCCATGTCGATGGTGGTGGCGTCGTTGCCGCCGAAGAGGGCGGCGATGACCAGCAGGACGGCGACGATCAGGACGATCAGGGCGGCGACGAACACGGGGGCACAACCTTTCCGAGGCGTTTCGAAGACCCTAGTGGGACGGAGCGCCCTCCAGCAGGAGGTCGAGCAGCACGATCGCGCCGGGCTTGTCGAGCGGGTTGTTCTGGTTGCCGCACTTGGGCGACTGCACGCACGACGGGCATCCCTCGGCGCAGGTGCACGACGAGATCGCCTCGCGGGTTGCCCGCAGCCAGGCCTCTGCGGCGTGGAAGCCACGCTCCGAGAAGCCGGCTCCTCCCGGGTGCCCGTCGTGGACGAAGACCGTGAGTCGCCCCGTGTCGGGGTGCAGTGCGGTGGAGACGCCGCCGATGTCCCACCGGTCGCAGGTCGCGAACAGCGGGAGCAGCCCGATCGAGGCGTGCTCGGCCGCGTGGGCGGCGCCCGGCAGGTCGGCGGCGAGCACGCCTGACTCGGCGAGCACGTGGTCCGGGCAGCGTCCACCAGACCGCGGTCGTCTGGAGCACCCGCTCGGGGAGGTCGAGCGGCTCCTCGCCGATCACCTCGCCCGAGGGCACCCGGCGCTTGAGGAAGGAGACCACCTGGTGGGAGACCCGGACGTCTCCCAGGCTGAGCCGTGCCTCGCCCCACGGCACCGCGGCGCGCTCGGCGAGGATCTCGATGTCGGTGATCTCCCGGGCCGAGGTCGAGTAGTCCGGGTCGGCGGGGACCACCACCGCGACGGACTCGTCGAGGTCGAGCTCGGTGACCAGCCAGGTCTCGCCCTGGTGCAGGTAGACGGCACCGGCGTGGGCGGTCCCGTGGGCGGCCGCGTGGTCGACCGTGCCGAGCACCCGCCCGGTGACGTCCTCCACCAGCCGGACGGGGGACCCGCCGGTGGAGCGGATGTCGGCGAGGTCGCTGGCGCGCCGCCGGTCGGTCCAGAACCACCCGTGCGTCCGCCGGCGCAGCAGGCCACCCTCCGTCAGGGCATCGACCGCCGACCTGGCGCCCGGCCCGAACATCGGCAGGTCCTGGAC
The DNA here is from genome assembly GCA_963722835.1 of uncultured Actinomycetota bacterium. GTDB lineage: Bacteria > Actinomycetota > Actinomycetes > Propionibacteriales > Nocardioidaceae > Marmoricola. The sequence continues at coordinate 262,782 of CAVROK010000007.1, read as the reverse complement.
GGTCAGCGGCGCCTCGGCCGCGGCTGCGCACAGGTGCGGACCGAGGACGTAGGGGTTGTCGGGGTCGAAGACGTTGGCCTCGACCGGCTGCCCGAGAAGGGCCTCGGGGTGATTCACCAGATAGGTGTCGAGCGGGTCGTCGCGCGCGACCATCACCCCGAGGGCGTCGCGGGCGCCCCGCCCGGCGCGGCCGACCTGCTGCCAGAGCGCCGCGCGGGTGCCGGGGAACCCGGCGAGCAGGACGGCGTCGAGACCGCTCACGTCGATGCCGAGCTCGAGGGCGTTGGTCGCCGCGAGCCCGAGGAGCCGCCCGTCGCGCAGGGCCTGCTCGAGCTCGCGACGCTCCTCGGGGAGGTAGCCGCCCCGGTAGGCCGCCACCTGGTCGACCAGGCTCGGGTCGACCTCCCCGAGCAGGCGTCGGGCCGTCAGCGCCACGGTCTCCGCCCCGCGCCGGGAGCGGATGAACGCGAGCGTGCGGATCCGCTCGACCACGAGGTCGGTCAGCAGGTCCGCGACCTCGCTGGTCGCCGAGCGGCGTACGGGAGCGCCGTTCTCGCCGAGCCCGGGCACGAACGGCGGCTCCCAGAGCGCCAGCGCCGTGCGGCCGCGGGGCGAGCCGTCCTCGGTGACCGCGGTGACCTCGAGGCCGGTGAGCCGACCCGCCGAGACCTCGGGCTCCGCGACCGTCGCGGAGGCCAGCACGAAGGTGGGGTGTGCGCCGTACAGTCCCGCGACGCGCCGCAGCCTCCGGAGGATCTGGGCGACGTGGGCCCCGAACACCCCGCGGTAGTGGTGGCACTCGTCGACCACGACGTAGCGCAGGCTGCCGAAGAACCGGGACCAGCGCGCGTGTCCCGGCAGCAGCGAGCGGTGCAGCATGTCGGGGTTGGTCAGGACGTACTCCGCGTGGTCGCGCGTCCACTCGCGCATCTCCGGCGTCGAGTCGCCGTCGTGGGTCGAGCACCGCAGGTCGGGCAGCCCCGCCGCGCCGAAGCGGCGCAGCGTCGCGAGCTGGTCCTGGGCCAGGGCCTTGGTGGGGGCGAGGTAGAGAACGCCGGCGCCGCGCTGCCCCTTCGGACCACGGGAGGTCTCGATCGCGTGCAGGGCGGGAAGCAGGTAGGCCAGCGACTTGCCCGAGGCGGTGCCGGTCGAGATCACCGTGTGCCGACCCTGGTGGACGAGGTCGGCGGCCGCCGCCTGGTGCGTCCACGGCGCGGGTACGCCGAGCTGCCGCAGCGTCTCGATCACCGGGGGGTGGAGCCACGCCGGCCAGTCCGTCTCACGTGCTGGGCGCGGTTCGACGACCTCGAGGTGGGTCAGGCTGTCGGCGCGCCCGGGACCACCGGCCAACCGCCCCACCAGCGTTTCGAGATCCACGACCTGCACCCGTCCAGTCTCTCAGCGGGCACCGACGGGCACACTGCAGGACGTGCCGGTCTGCCCACGGCGGCGGCGTGAGCGTGGTTCAATACATTTCAGTGTTGTGGCAGCGTAGGAGTCGTGGGGGACCGGGGTAGGCCCCTGGCTCGGAGGAGTAGAGCGTGGATCTTTCGCTACAGACCCGCGAGGCGGACGGACGCACGATCGTGTCCGTCGGCGGGGAGATCGACGTCTACACGGCTCCCAAGCTGCGGGACAAGATCACCGAGCTCGTGGGTGAGGGACACCACCAGCTGGTCATCGACATGGAGAGCGTCGACTTCCTCGACTCCACCGGTCTCGGCGTGCTCGTCGGCGGCCTGAAGAAGGTCCGCGCCCACGACGGCTCGATGGAGCTGATCTGCTCCCAGGACCGCCTGCTGAAGATCTTCCGCATCACCGGTCTCGCCAAGGTCTTCACGATCCACGAGTCCGAGTCCGCCGCGCTCAGCTGATCTTTCGGCCCGAATTCCGGCCCTGACCGGGGCACTCGGCGACGACACGGCTCGCAGTGTGAACCCGGTCACGGCACGACGCCCTGTCACACGTAGACTCCGCGCCTGTCATCCCAGACAGATCCCCGAGGAGAATCATGACCGGGTTCCACCCCGCTGTCGTGCAACTCGAAGGCTCGAACCTCGTGCTGGTCATCATCGTCGCCGTGATCGCGCTCGCCGCGCTCGGTCTGGCGTGGATGTTCCGCACCGAGGTCCTCGACGGCCGACGAGGGCACGGACAACATGAAGAACATCGCGCACGCGGTGCAGGAGGGCGCCAGCGCCTACCTGACGCGCCAGTTCCGCACGCTCGGCATCTTCGCCGCGGTGGCCTTCGTGGCCCTGCTGGCGCTGCCGGCCGACGACATCGGCGTCCGCATCGGCCGCTCGCTGTTCTTCCTGCTGGGCGCCGGCTTCTCGGCCGCGATCGGCTACCTGGGCATGTCCCTGGCCGTGCAGGCCAACCTCCGCGTGGCCGCGGCCGCCAACACCGTGGGTCGCGACCCGGCCATGAAGATCGGCTTCCGCACCGGCGCGTTCGTCGGGATGGCGACCGTCGGTCTCGGCCTGCTCGGCGCCAGCATGGTCGTGCTGATCTTCCGTGACGAGGCCGCGCACGTCCTCGAGGGCTTCGGCTTCGGTGCCGCCCTGCTCGCCATGTTCATGCGTGTCGGTGGCGGCATCTTCACCAAGGCGGCCGACGTCGGCGCCGACCTCGTCGGCAAGGTGGAGCAGAACATCCCCGAGGACGACCCGCGCAACGCGGCGACGATCGCCGACAACGTCGGTGACAACGTCGGTGACTGCGCCGGCATGGCGGCCGACCTGTTCGAGTCGTACGCCGTGACGCTGGTCGCCGCGCTGATCCTCGGCTCGCAGGCCTTCGGCGACGCAGGGCTCGTGTTCCCGCTGCTGATCCCCGCGATCGGTGCCCTGACCGCCGTGCTCGGTGTCTACCTGTGCAAGCCGCGTCCCGGCGAGAACGGCCTGACCACGATCAACCGCGCCTTCTACATCTCGGCAGCCGTCGGGCGCCGTGGCCTCGATCGCTGCTCTCGTTCATCTACCTGCCCGGCAGCTTCGGTGACTTCGCAGAACGTGACCGGCCTCGACATGGCCGGCGCCGAGGGCGACCCGCGCGTCATCGCCTCGGTGGCCGTGGTCATCGGCATCGTGATGGCGGCGGGCATCCTGGCCCTGACCGGCTACTTCACCGGCACCGAGTACACGCCCGTCAAGGACGTCGGCAAGACCTCGCTCACCGGTGCGGCCACCGTGATCCTCTCCGGCCTCTCGGTCGGCTTCGAGTCGGCGGTCTACACGACGCTGGTGATCGGTGCTGCCGTGTTCGGCGCGTTCCTCCTCGGTGGCGCGACCGTCACGATCTCGCTGTTCGCGGTCGCGCTGGCCGGTTGCGGTCTGCTCACCACCGTCGGCGTGATCGTGGCCATGGACACCTTCGGCCCGGTCTCCGACAACGCCCAGGGCATCGCGGAGATGTCCGGCGACGTCAGCCCGGAGGGGGCACAGATCCTCACCGAGCTCGACGCCGTCGGCAACACCACCAAGGCGATCACCAAGGGCATCGCGATCGCCACCGCGGTGCTCGCGGCGACGGCGCTGTTCGGCTCCTACTCCACCTCCGTGATCGAGGCCGTGCGTGACGCCGGCACCCTGAGCGCGAGCGACGAGACATCGCTGAACTTCCTCGTCTTCAACCCCGCCGTGCTCGTCGGCGTGCTGCTCGGTGCAGCCGTGGTCTTCCTGTTCTCCGGTCTCGCCATCAACGCCGTCGGCCGAGCCGCCGGTGCGGTGGTCTTCGAGGTGCGCCGCCAGTTCCGCGACATCCCCGGGATCATGGAGGGCACCGGCCGTCCGGAGTACGGCAAGGTCGTCGACATCGTCACCAAGGACTCGCTGCGCGAGCTGGTCACCCCGGGTCTCCTCGCGGTGCTCGCTCCGATCGCCGTGGGCTTCGGCCTCGGCGTGGCACCCCTCGCCGGCTTCCTGGCCGGTGCGATCGGCGCCGGCACCCTGATGGCCATCTTCCTGGCCAACTCGGGTGGAGCCTGGGACAACGCCAAGAAGCTGGTCGAGGACGGCCACCACGGTGGCAAGGGCTCGTCCGCGCACGAGGCGACGATCATCGGCGACACGGTCGGCGACCCGTTCAAGGACACCGCCGGCCCGGCGATCAACCCGCTGATCAAGGTGATGAACCTGGTCTCGCTGCTGATCGCCAGTGCGATCGTCTCGATGAGCGTCGGCGACGACCAGAACGACCCGCTGCGCATCATCATCGCGCTCGTGTCGGTCGGCATCATCGTCGTCGCGATCGTGGTCTCCAAGCGCCGCGCCAACGTGATGACCGACGACGCCCCCGCCCCCGCGCAGGCCAGCGTCTAGCTCCGCCGAGAGGGCAGTTCCGGTTGCCCTGTACGACATCCTGACCGGGCAGTTCTGGTTGGCACGTCCAACCCGAACTGCCCGGTCAGTGCTTTCCGGCCAACCAGAAGTGCCCGGTCGGCGGACTGCAGAGTGCCCGTCGGCGGTAGCGTGCGGGGGTGAGTGGAGGAGCGGGTTGGCGGCGCGGCTGGGGGAGGCGCTGGCCGGGGCGGGGTTCAGCTACGACGGCGTCGCCGCGGCCCTGGGTACGACGGCGCACGCGGCCCTCTCGCGCAACGAGACCACGCCGGGCCTGCGCGCGACGACCGGCGGCAGTCCCGTCGAGACGCTCACCCGGCTCTGGCTCCTGCAGGCTCCCGTCTCGGCCGCGCGGGTCGACGAGGCGCTGCCCGGCCTGCTGGACCCGCTGTGCACGGCCGGGCTGCTCGAGCGGTCGGTCGGCGAGGTCAGGGCGCGGGTCGACGTACGCCCCTATGCGGCTGACGACCTCGACCTCTGGGTGGCCAGCGACCTGACGCCGGGGCTCGACGGGCGCCCGAACCAGGTGGCGCCCGACCACGTGCTCGGCATCAGCTCGGCCGCGACCTCGCTGGCCCAGCTCACGCTGCGCGACCCGGTCGACCGCGCCCTCGACCTCGGCACCGGCTGCGGGGTCCAGGCCCTGCACCTCGCCGCGCACGCCCGCCAGGTGGTGGCGACCGACGTGAACTCGCGCGCCCTCTGGCTGACCGCGTTCAACGCCGAGCTCAACGGGCTGGCCGACCGCATCGAGGTCCGGGAGGGCAGCTTCTTCGAGCCCGTCGCGGACGAGCGCTTCGACCTGGTCGCGACCAACCCGCCCTTCGTGATCTCGCCGGGCACCGGCGAGCGCCTCGTCTACCGGGACTCGGGGCTGCCGGGTGACCGCGTGGTCGAGCACATCGTCCGTGGCGTCCCCGACCTGCTGGCCGAGGGCGGTACGGCGCAGGTGCTGGCGAACTGGATGATCCACCGCGACCAGCCCTGGGAGGAACGCCTCGCGACCTGGATCAGCGGCTGCGACGCCTGGGTCATCCAGCGCGAGGTCGTGGACCTGCCGACCTACGTCGAGCTGTGGCTCAAGGACGCGGGCACTCCACGGCGGCCCGGAGTACGCGGAGCGCTACGACACCTGGCTCTCGTGGTTCGACGAGCAGGGTGCGGAGGCGGTCGGGTTCGGCTGGATCAACCTGCGTCGTACGACGGCCGACCCGACCGTCCGCCTCGAGCACTGGCCGTACGACGTGGAGCAGCCGGTCGCCCCCGAGATCGGTGACTTCTTCGCGCGCGTCGGTGCCCTCCGTGACCTGGGCGACGACCAGCTCGGGGCAGCTCGGCTGGTCGCCCGCCCCGACCTGCGCCAGGAGACGTACGGCGCTCCCGGCGCCTCCGACCCCGCGGAGATCGTGCTGCGTCAGCAGCGGTTCCTCCGTCGAGGTCGCCAGGTCGACACCGTCGAGGCGGCCCTCGTCGGTGCCTGCGACGGCGAGCTGACGATCGACCAGATCCTCGGCGCGCTGGCACACCTGCTCGACCGGGACGTCGATGACCTGCGCGCGGCGTACCTCCCCGTCGTGCGCGACCTGGTGACCGAAGGCTTCCTCGCCCTCAGCTGATCGAGGCGCGGAACTCCACGGCCTCTGCGGCGATCATCGCCGTCTCGGCCACGTCCATCACCGGGTGGACGCTCATCTCGAAGAACGGCCCGAACGTCGCCATGTCCTTGGCGACCAGGGCCGGGTCGTCGGTCTCGACGACGGCGTAGCCGCCACGACCGTCGATGCGCCCGAGGAACTGGTGGAAGGTCGTGCCCTCCGACGGGGACCACTTCCCGAAGACCTCGAGGGTGCGTGCCTGCACCTCTTCCGACGTATGCTGACGCGTCTCCCACGACACCATGTACTTCATCTCCGAACCTCCTTCTCGGTCTCCCCGTTCCTCCTGCCAATAGACGCCCCTGCCGGACCCCCGTCAACGCGCGCGCCGTCCGCGGGCTAGCCCGCAGCGTGCGCGGAAAACCAGTCGCGTCGGTATGCCCCGAATCCCTAACGTGAACCGGTGCGCGACCTCCCGCTCCACCATCCCGGCGTCGCCGACCACCGGTCGGCGGGGCGGCTGCTGTGGTGGCTGGCGAAGGGCCAGTGGCGCACCTTGCTGGGCGGCATGTTCTTCGGCATCGCCTGGATGAGCGCGCAGGCGGTGATGCCGGCCGTCATCGGCCTGGCGATCGACCGCGGCATCTCTGCGCGCGACAGCCAGGAGCTCGTGAAGTACGCCGCCCTGATGTTCGCGATCGGGCTCGTCCAGGCCGCGAGCGGGATCATCCGGCACCGGTTCGCGGTCACCAACTGGCTGACCGCTGCCTACCGGACCGTCCAGCTCGTCGGCCGGCAGGCCGTCACGCTCGGGGGCACCCTGCGGCGCAAGGTCTCCACCGGCGAGGTGGTGGCGATCGGCACCTCGGACCTCGAGCACCTCGGGAACCTGATGGACGTCAGTGCCCGCTTCGCCGGCGCGATCGTGTCGTTCGTGATCGTGGCGGTGATCCTGCTCCAGACCTCGGTCACCCTCGGGCTGATCGTCCTCATCGGCGTACCCCTGCTGACCCTGCTCGTCGGCCCCCTGCTCAAGCCGCTGCAGGTGCGCAGCACCCACCAGCGCGAGCTGATGGGCTCGCTGTCCAACACCGCCAACGACATCGTCGCCGGCCTGCGGGTGCTCCGCGGCATCGGCGGCGAGCAGGTCTTCCACGAGCGCTACCGCCGGGAGTCGCAGACCACCCGGCATGCCGGTGTGCAGGTGGCGCGCCTGCAGTCGGTGCTCGACGCGCTGCAGGTGTTCCTGCCAGGCGTGTTCGTGGTGGTCGTCGTCTGGATCGGTGCGCGCTACGCCGTGGCGGGGGAGATCACGGCCGGAGAGCTGGTCGCGTTCTACGGCTACTCGGCCTTCCTGATGATCCCGCTGCGCACCGCCACCGAGTACGCCGACAAGCTGATCCGCGCCCGGGTGGCGGCCCAGCGGGTCCGCCGCGTGCTCGCGCTGACCCACGACCACACCGACCCGGAGGTGCCGCTCCCGTCACCCGCCCCCGGCTCTCCGTTGCGCGACCTGCGCACCGGCCTCGCCGTCGCCCCCGGCACGCTCGTGGCAGTGGTCGCCGAGACACCGGACGAGTCCGCGGCCCTGGCGGAGCGGCTCGGGCTGGCCGGACCGGAGGTCGACGAGGACGTGCTGCTGGGCGACGTACCCCTGGCCCGGCTGCCGCGCGAGGAGGTACGCCGCCGCGTCGTCGTCTCCGACACCACCGCCGCACTCTTCTCGGGTCGGTTGGGCGACCGGCTCGACGTCAGCGGGCACGGCGACCTCGACCGCGCCGTCGACACCGCCTCGGCCGCCGACATCCTCGACTCGCTGCCCGAGGGGTTCGACAGCTGGGTCGCCGAGAAGGGACGGACGTTCTCGGGCGGACAACGGCAACGGCTCGTCCTCGCGCGCGCCCTGGCCCTCGACCCCGAGGTCCTCGTCCTCGTCGAGCCGACCTCCGCGGTCGACGCGCACACCGAGGCCCGGATCGCCTCCCGGCTCCGCGCCCACCGGACCGGCCGCATCACCGTGGTCACGTCGAGCAGCCCGCTCGTGCTGGCCGCGGTCGACGAGGTCGCGTTCCTCCGCCAGGGACGGATCGTGGCCACCGGACGGCACGAGGACCTGCTCGCTGAGGTCCCCGACTACCGCATGGTCGTCACCCGTGAGTCCGAGGCGGTGCCGTCATGAGCACGCAGACGCCCGCCGCCGGGACTGCCCTGCCCGTGGCCAACGGGCGGTCCGTACGGCGCTACGCCCACTCGATCGCGCGCCAGCACCCCCGGATGCTCTGGGGTGCGCTCACGCTGCACGTCGCCGCAGCCCTCGCCGGTCTCGCGGCGCCCCGGCTGATCGGTGACCTCGTCGAGGCGGTCGAGGACGGGACCACCGTGGGCCACGTCGACCGGATCATCGTGGTGCTCGCGGCCTTCCTGGTCGCGCAGACCATCCTCACCCGCTACGCGCGCTACGTCAGCCAGGTGCTCGGCGAGCAGGTGCTGGCCGAGCTGCGCGAGGACTTCGTCGCGAACACCCTGGCGCTGCCGATCGGGACGGTCGAGTCGGCCGGGTCCGGCGACCTGCTCACCCGGACCGGCCGCGACGTCGACCAGCTCGGCTGGTCGGTGCGCTGGGCGCTGCCGGAGTGGACGATCGCCCTGGTGACCGCTGTGGTCACCTTCGTGGCGGCGCTCAGCGTCGGGCTCTGGGTCGCGATCCCCTGTCTGCTGGGCGTTCCGGCGCTGGTGATCGGCCTGCGGTGGTACCTCGCCCGGGCCAAGGACGGCTACCTGCGCGAGAGCGCGTCGTACTCCCGCATCAACGCCACGCTCACCGAGACCGTCGACGGTGCCCGCACGGTCGAGGCACTCGGGCTCGGCGAGGAGCGGATCGCCACCACCGACGACGACATCCGGGAGTCGTACGCCGCGGAGAAGTACACGCTCTACCTGCGCACGGTGTTCTTCCCGAGCATGGAGCTGTCGTACCTGATCCCGACGGTGACGACCCTGCTCCTCGGTGGCCACCTCTACATGCAGGGCACCGTCTCGCTCGGGGAGGTCACGGCGGCCACGCTCTACGTGCAGATGCTGATCGACCCGGTGGACCGGATCGTCTCGATCCTCGACGAGCTCCAGCTCGGCGCCGCCTCCCTCGCGCGCCTGCTGGGGGTCGCCGAGGTGCCCGACGACCGCGAGGTGACCGGGCACGTCCCGCGCGGGGAGGACCTGCATGCCGAGGACGTGCGGTTCTCGTACGTCGACGGCCGGGACGTGCTGCACGGGGTCGACCTCGACGTCGCGCCCGGCGAGCGGGTCGCCATGGTCGGCCCGTCCGGTGCCGGCAAGTCGACCCTGGGTCGGCTGCTCGCGGGGATCCACCCGCCGCGGACCGGTGCCGTCGAGGTCGGCGGCGTCGGCCTCGTCGAGCTGACGCTGCCGGCGCTGCGCGGCCACGTCGCCCTGGTGACCCAGGAGCACCACGTGTTCGTCGGCACCCTGCGCGAGAACCTCGCCCTCGCCGCGCCCCCGGGTGCCACCGACGACGACATCCGTGACGCCCTGGACGCGGTCGACGCGCTGGTCTGGGTCGAGACGATGCCGGAGGGCCTGGACACCGTCGTGGGCTCGGGCGGTCGCGCGCTGACCGATGCGCAGGCCCAGCAGGTCGCCCTGGCCCGGCTCGTGCTGGCCGACCCGCACACCCTGGTGCTCGACGAGGCGACCTCGCTGATCGACCCGCGCGCGGCCCGACACCTCGAGCGGTCGCTGGCAGCCGTGCTGCACGGACGCACGGTGATCGCGATCGCGCACCGGCTGTTCTCCGCCCACGACGCCGACCGGATCGCCGTCGTCGAGGACGGCCGGATCTCCGAGCTGGGCTCGCACGACGAGCTCGTCGCGGCGGGCGGCTCCTATGCCGCGTTGTGGGAGAGCTGGAACGGGAAGGCCTAGTGCTGCGGCGGCGAAGTAGACCAGTCAGGCAGGACCCGGCCCCTACGGGGCCACGGCACGTCCGTAGTGGACGGGTTTGCGATGCCGTTGCTGCGACGCGCTACCTTGACGGGGCCCAGCAGGGCCAGCAACGCCAGCGCAGCAAAGGATGAGTACCTCAGAAGTGGCACACAAGCTCGTCATCGTCGAGTCACCGGCCAAGGCCCGCACCATCGAGGGCTACCTGGGCCGGGGCTACGTCGTGGAGTCCTCCATCGGACACATCCGCGACCTCCCGCAGAGTGCTGCGGACATCCCGGCCAAGCTCAAGGGCGAGTCCTGGGCCCGGCTGGGCGTCGACGTCGACAACAACTTCGAGCCCGTCTACGTCGTGTCCCGCGACAAGAAGTCGCACATGACCAAGCTCAAGGGACTGCTCAAGGACGCCGACGAGCTCTACCTCGCCACCGACGAGGACCGCGAGGGCGAGGCCATCGCCTGGCACCTGCTCGACGAGCTGAAGCCGAAGATCCCGGTGCACCGGATGGTCTTCCACGAGATCACGCCGCAGGCGATCAACGCCGCTGTCGAGAACCCGCGCCAGATCGACATGGACCTCGTCGAGGCCCAGGAGGCGCGCCGCATCCTCGACCGTCTCTACGGCTACGAGGTCAGTCCCGTGCTGTGGCGCAAGGTCATGTCGGGTCTCTCCGCAGGCCGCGTGCAGTCCGTCGCCACCCGGCTCGTGGTGGACCGTGAACGGGAGCGGATGAAGTTCCGCGTCGCGTCGTACTGGGACCTCGAGGGCACCTTCGACGCCGGCGAGAAGCACGACCAGCGGATGTTCCCCGCCCGGCTGCACTCCATCGACGAGACCCGCGTCGCCCGCGGCTCCGACTTCGGCCAGGACGGCGAGCTGAAGTCGAGCGGCAAGAAGGTCGTCCACCTGACCAAGAGCCGGGCCGAGGCCCTCGCCGACGCGCTGCACGACACCGACTTCGAGGTGCGCTCGGTCGAGTCCAAGCCCTACACCCGTCGTCCCTACGCGCCGTTCCGTACGACGACCCTGCAGCAGGAGGCCAGCCGCAAGCTCGGCTTCAGCGCCTCCTCGACGATGTCGGTCGCGCAGCGTCTCTACGAGAACGGCTACATCACCTACATGCGTACCGACTCCACGACGCTCTCCGAGACGGCCATCTCGGCCGCCCGGAGCCAGGCGCGCGACCTGTACGGCCCGGAGTACATCCCCGACGCCCCCCGCGTCTACGCCTCGAAGGTGAAGAACGCCCAGGAGGCGCACGAGGCCATCCGGCCCGCCGGTGACCAGTTCCGTACGCCGGCGCAGACCGGGCTCACCGGTGACCAGTTCCGGCTCTACGAGCTGATCTGGATGCGCACCATCGCCTCGCAGATGAGGGACGCGCAGGGCAACTCGGTGTCGATCCGCCTCGGCGGGACGGCCCGCACGGGTGAGGACGTCGTGTTCTCCGCCAGCGGTCGGGTGATCACCTTCCACGGGTTCCTGAAGGCCTACGTCGAGGGCACCGACGAGGGTGTTTCGTCCGACGACCAGGAGACCCGGCTGCCGAACGTCTCGGAGGGCGATGCCGTCAGCGCCGCGTCGATCCGGGCCGAGGGGCACTCGACCAAGCCGCCGGCCCGCTACACCGAGGCGACGCTGATCAAGGAGCTCGAGGAGCGCGAGATCGGCCGGCCGTCGACGTACGCCTCGATCATCGGGACGATCCTCAACCGCGGCTACGTCTACAAGAAGGGGACGGCGCTCGTCCCGGCCTGGCTGGCGTTCTCGGTGATCCGCCTGCTCGAGGAGCACTTCGCCCGGCTGGTGTCCTACGAGTTCACCGCCGGCATGGAGGACGTGCTCGACGAGATCGCCGGGGGGCGGCGCGACCGCAACACCGAGCTGGCCGAGTTCTACTTCGGCAGCGGTCAGGTCGAGGGCCTCAAGAAGCTGGTCTCCGAGCTCGGCGAGATCGACGCCAAGGAGCTCGCGACCTTCCCGATCGCCGGGCCGAACGGCAGCGAGAGCGGGATCGCCCTGCGGGTCGGCAAGTACGGCCCCTACCTCGAGGGACCCGGGGACGACGGCACCCCGTTGGCCAAGAAGGCCAACGTGCCCGACGACCTGCCGCCCGACGAGCTGACCCTGGACAAGGCGAAGGAGCTGCTCGCCAACCCGGCCGGCGAGGAGATCCCGCTCGGCACCCACCCCGACACCGGCCTCGAGGTCGTGGCGAAGAACGGCCGCTACGGCCCCTACGTCACCGAGCTGCTCCCGGAGGATGCGCCGAAGAAGGCGAAGCCGCGCACCGGCTCGCTGTTCAAGGACATGTCGCTGGACACGATCTCGCTCGAGCAGGCGGTCAAGCTGCTCTCGCTCCCGCGCGTGGTCGGGACCGACCCCGAGAGCGGTGACGAGATCACCGCGCAGAACGGCCGCTACGGGCCCTACCTGAAGAAGGGCACCGACTCGCGCTCGCTCGAGACCGAGCAGCAGCTCTTCGACATCACCCTCGAGCAGGCGCTCGCGATCTACGCCCAGCCCAAGCAGCGCGGACGCGCTGCGGCCTCCGCCCCGCTCAAGGAGCTGGGCAACGACCCGGTCTCCGGCCAGCCGGTCGTGGTCAAGGCCGGCCGCTTCGGCGAGTACGTCACCGACGGCGAGTACAACGCCACCCTGCGCAAGGACGACTCCGTCGAGGCGATCACCATCGAGCGCGCCGCCGAGCTCCTCGCCGAGCGCCGCGCCAAGGGCCCGGCCAAGAAGGCCGCCAAGCGGGGCGCGAAGAAGTCGGGCGCGAGGAAGAGCGCCAAGAAGACGACCAAGAAGGCCGCGAAGAAGTCCTGAGCCTCTGCCCGCCCTGGTGGTCCGGTTTCCCAGGTGATGAACCCAAACTGCCTCTTCACACACGTTGCGCGGTGTGTGAAGTGCCGGTTTCCCTTCATCACCTGGGAAACCGGCAGCGGCCAGCCGGACCCCCGTCACCCCCGCCCTCTAGGGTGAAGCCGTGTCCGACCAGTTCCCCGGGGTGTACGCCGAGCGCGGCGTCTTCGTCTGCTTCGAGGGCGGCGAGGGAGCGGGCAAGTCGACCCAGGCGCGACTCCTCAGGGAGCGGCTCGAGGCCGACGGTCACGTCGTGCTGCTCACCTTCGAGCCGGGTGACACGCCCGTCGGCAAGGACGTCCGCCGGATCGTGCTCGACCCGGCGACCGGTCACCTCGCCGACCGCACCGAGGCGCTGCTGTACGCCGCCGACAAGGCCGAGCACGTCGAGAAGGTCGTGCAGCCGGCCCTCGCGCGGGGCGAGGTCGTGATCACCGACCGCTACGTCGACTCGACGCTGGCCTACCAGGGCGCCGGGCGCTCCCTGAGCAGTGCCGACCTCGAGCCGGTCGCGCGCTGGGCGACCGGCGACCTGCGGCCGCACCTCACCGTGCTCCTCGACCTCGAGCCCAGCGCAGGCCTGACCCGCTTCGACGAGCGCGATCGCATCGAGGGTGAGTCGCTCGAGTTCCACCAGCGCGTGCGCGCGGAGTTCCTGGCCCTGGCGAAGGCCGATCCGGAGCACTACCTCGTCCTCGACGCGCACCTCGCGGTCGAGCACCTCGCCGACCAGGTCCACGGGCGGCTGGCTCCCCTGCTCGAGGCGGTGCGGACGTGACGGCCGTGCGCGAGGGCACCGTCTGGGACGGGCTGGTCGGACAGGGCCGGGTGATCGAGCGCCTCCAGCGCGCGGTCGCCGGCGACATGACCCACGCCTGGCTGTTCACCGGACCGCCCGGCTCCGGCCGCTCCAACACGGCCATCGCCTTCGCAGCCGCGCTCCAGTGCGAGCAGGGTGGCTGCGGCCAGTGCCACTCCTGCCACGAGGTGTCCGTCGGCTCCCACCCGGACGTCCGCGTCACCCGCACCGAGAAGCTGTCCATCGGGGTCGACGAGGTGCGCGAGCTCGTGCGCACCTCGGCGTTGGCGCCGGTCGGGCGGCGCTGGCAGATCATGGTCGTCGAGGACGCCGACCGGCTCACCGAGCCGGCGGCCAACGCGCTGCTCAAGGCGATCGAGGAACCCAACGACCGCACCGTCTGGCTGCTCTGCGCCCCGACCGTCGAGGACGTGCTGCCGACGATCCGGTCCCGCACCCGGCTGGTCGTGCTCGCCACCCCCTCGGTCGACGACGTGACCGACTTCCTGGTGCGGGCCGAGGGGCTCGGCGTGGAGGCCGCGTCGTACGCCGCCCGCGCCAGCCAGGGCCACATCGGCCGGGCGCGGGCGCTCGCCCGGGACGAGGACACCCGCCGTCGCCGGCGCGAGGTCGTCGCGATCCCCGGGCGGCTCTCGTCCCTCGGCGCGTGCCTGGCCTCCGCGGCGGACCTCCACGACCTCGCCAAGGAGGAGGCCGACGCGCTGACCAGTGAGCACGACCAGCGCGAGAAGGTCGACCTCGACCGGGCCTACGGCGTCGTCGAGCGCGGTCGGCGGCCCCGGGAGTACGCCCCGGCCCTCCGCGACATGGAGAAGTCCCAGAAGACGCGGGCCAAGCGCCGGCACCTCGACGTCGTCGACCGCGGGCTGATGGACCTCGTCTCCGTCTACCGCGACGTGCTCACCGTGCAGCTCGGCACCGAGGTCGACCTCGTCAACGAGGAGGTGCGTGGCGACATCGTCGCGCTGGCCAACGCCTCCACGGCGGAGCAGAACCTGCGCCGGATCCAGGCCGTCTTCGACGCGCGCGAGCAGATGCTGGAGTTCAACGTGCCGCCCCTGCTGGCCCTCGAGTCCATGATGGTCGCCCTCCAGGTGCGAGGCGACTGAGCGATCCGGCTGCCGGGCGACCTGCGCCCCCCTAGGGTTGCGCCATGTCTTCCCCAGTGCCGACGCGACGGCGCTCAGGCACGACGGTGGTCGCCGTCGTGCTCGTGCTGCTCCTCGTGGTCGGCCTCGCGAGCGTGGGCCGCGGCCAGCCTGTTCCAGGATGGCCGGAGCGATCGCCCCGACGCTGCTCCTCCACCGCAGCCGAGCACCACCGTCGAGTCGCCGGCGTACCCGCCGGAGCTCGCGTCCTTCTACGAGCAGGACCTCGACTGGCAGGACTGCGGACGCAATGTCTGCACAGACCTCCGCGTTCCGCTCGACTACGCCGATCCCGACGGCGAGACGCTCGAGCTCGCCGTGCTGCTGGCGCCGGCAGCACGCCGCGAGCAGCGGGTCGGGCAGCTCGTGGTCAACCCGGGTGGCCCGGGCGCATCGGCCGTCAACTACGCCGGCATCGGGTGCGTTCACCTTCGGGGGGACGCTCACCCGCTACTTCGACATCGTCGGGATGGATCCGCGCGGGGTCGGCGAGAGCACTCCGCTGAAGTGCGGTGACACCGAACAGACCGACGAGCTCCTCGCCACGGACCCCGACCCGGACACCCCGGCGGAGGCCTCGGAGTACGCGCGGATCAACCGCGAGTACGGCGCGACCTGCCTGAAGGAGAGCGGCGACCTGACCCGGCACATGTCGACCGTCGAAGCCGCCAAGGACATGGACATCCTCCGCGCGGCGCTGGGTGAGTCTCAGCTGGACTACCTCGGTGCGTCGTACGGCACGCTCCTGGGCGCGACGTACGCCGACCTCTTCCCGGACCGGGTGCGGCGGATGGTCCTCGACGGCGCCGTCGACCCGTCGCTGAGCAACGAGCAGCTCAACGTCGGGCAGGCCCGGGGCTTCGAGACAGCGCTGGACGCCTACCTCGACTACTGCATCGGCGAGGGCGACTGCGTGCTCGGCGACACTCCGGCGGAAGCCAAGGAGCGCCTCCGGCAGCTGTTCCGCGATCTCGATGCCGATCCCCTGCCGACTGCGAGCGGGCGCCCGCTCACCGAGGGCCTCGGCCGCCTCGGCGTCATCTTCCCGCTCTACCTCGAGGACCTCTGGGGCTACCTCTCGGAAGCCCTCACCCAGGCGATCAAGGACGGCAGTGGCGACCACCTCCTCCTCCTCGCCGACCAGTACGCCCACCGAGGAGCCGGACGGCTACAACGACAACTCCATCGCGGCGTTCAACGCCGTCAACTGCCTGGACTACGCCGACAACGTCCCCGTGGAGCAGATTCCCGGCAAGATCGAGGAGTTCGAGAAGGCGTCACCGACGTTCGGCAAGCTCTTCGTCTACGACCTCGCCAAGTGCTCGTCGTGGCCGGTGCGGAGCACGAAGGCGCCCAAGCCCCTGCGCGCGAAGGGCGCTCCGCCGATCGTGGTGATCGGTACGACGCGCGACCCCGCGACGCCGTACGAGTGGGCGAAGTCGCTCGCCGCGCAGCTCGACTCCGGCCACCTGATCAGCCGTGACGGCGACGGTCACACCGGTTTCCGCCGGGGAAACCGGTGCGTCAACAGCGCCGTCGAGCGCTTCCTCGTGGGCGGCAAGGTGCCGGAGGACGGCCTGTCCTGCTGACCCCGGGACCGGATTGGGCCGACCCCCTCGACCGCCCTATACTCGTCCGGCGTGCCCGGCTGCCAGGCCGGGCGCTGCGCCGCCTTAGCTCAGTCGGTAGAGCGTCTCACTCGTAATGAGAAGGTCGTCGGTTCGATTCCGACAGGCGGCTCCGACGGCGAGGAACCGTGATCCAGCAGGTCGGGCACGGTCTCCGACCGCAGGCACGAACGACGAACCGCCCGCCGTTCGCACGGCGGGCGGCCAGTTGCTCGAGGCGGCTCAGCTCACCTCCGCAGCACGGCAGGTCATCGGCGAACGGCGGCTGCCTCGGCAGTGACCGCTGCGGGCTTGAAGCCCTTCACGATGAGGTACACGCCGAAGCTGAGCTCCCAGAAGAACTCCGGCATGCTGGCCAGCGTCTGTGCCGCGGAGCCGGCCTCGATGACGCCGAAGATGACGGCGCTTCCCGACAGGACGATGAGCGTGCCGCCGACCAGGCCGAGCATGGCCATGGCGCGGGGAACCAGGCCGGTGCGGTACATCAGGTAGCCGAGGATGAGGCCGTTGCCGACGCCGACGACGACGCCCGGGCCGAGGTTGAACGTCCACTCCTGCAGCGTGACCAGGGTGTGGCCGACGGTGGCGAGCCCGGTGCCGTCGGCGCCGGTGGCTCCGGAGAAGTCCTGTCGCATCGTCACCAGCGTCAGGACGGCCAGGACGCCGACGGCGATGAACACGGACTCCATGATGCGTGCGGCCACGAACCCGAGGCTCAGCGCCGGGAAGCGTCGCTTGAGGACGGGGTACAGCGCGACGGCGGTGCCGATGTTGGCGAAGATCAGGACCATCTCGGCGAAGGCTCCCCACAGGACCTTGGTGTCGTCGCCGCTGCCGAGGATGTAGTCGGCGTTGTCCAGGAAGGGCGGGTAGAAGGCGAACTTGGCGGCGATGGAGGTGACGTAGGTGACGATGAACAGGACGCCGACGATGAGCGCGGTCCTGCGCAGGGGGTCCATCGGGGCTCGCTGGGAGCGCTTGTCGGTCGGTGTGGCGGTGGTGGTCATGACGGTCTCCTCGGTGTGCGGGTGTGTGCGGTGTGCGGGTTGGGCTAGCTGGGCGTGGTGGGGTCGGGTGGTGGGTCGCTGCCGGTGTGGGTGACCGAGATCAGCGGCAGCCCGATGTCGCGGATCTGCGCGAGCAGGCCGTGCAGGGCGGCCTGGTCGACGACGGGGCCCTGGATGAGGGTGGTGCCGTCGTCTTGTGGGGTCAGGGTCATCCCGTCGAAGCGGGTGGCCCAGCGGGCTGCGAGGTGGCCCTTGACCCGGATGCGGTACCAGCCGGTGTCGGGTGCTCGGTCGGCGGTCGGGGTGTTCATCGGTGCTCCTCGGGTGGTGCGGTGCTCGCACGTTAGGAACCGATGTGGTGAGCGCGCGTCATCAAGGTTGGTGAGCGCGTTGGTGAACTTTCGAGTCCGGCGGTGGCGCTTGCCTTGTCCTCGGCGTCGGCTCGCAGGCTCGGGTCAGCGGCTGGGCTGGCGCAGGAGGCCGAGCCGTGCGGCTTCGCGCACGGCCTCGCGGCGGTTGGTGACGCCGAGCTTGGCGTAGATGTGGCGGGTGTGGGTGCGCACGGTGTTGACCGAGACGCTGAGCTCGCGCGCGATCCCGGGGCCGTCCAGGTCGCTCTCGAGCATCCGCAGGACGTCGAGCTCGCGCTCGCTGAGCGGGTCGACGAGAGGCTGCGCGGCTGTGAGGCCTCGGGGGCTGCTGTGGCCGCTCGCCGGCGGCGAGGACGGCGCGCCGCGTGCTGCCCTCGTGGTGTGTCGGTCCGCCATGTGCGTGCAGCAGCGCCGTCAGGTCCGCTCCGGCGTCGAGGAACACCCGGATGTGCCCCTCGCGCTCGCCGAGCACCAGCGCCCGGCCGAGCAGGTCGGTGGCCCGTGCCCGGTCGCCGGCAGCTGCGTGCGCCACGGCCAGCTGCACCAGGATCTCGAGCACGTTGCCCGTCCGGCCACCCGCTTCCGCGGCGACGAGCAGCCGCTCGAGCAGCCCTGCAGCCGCTGCTGCGGCCGCTGGTGAGTGTCCGGCACGGTGCTGGGCCAGCAGCACCATCGCCAAGGTGATGTGCTCGAACTCGTGCAGGTAGGCGGGCTCGTCATCGACGGCCAGGTCGATGGTGCCGGCCCAGGCGGCCGCGGACGTCAGGTCCCCGGCCGCGAGCTGGAGCCGTGCGCGTAGTGCGGCGATGGGCCGCACGTTCGGGGCGAAGTCTCCGAAGTACACCTGGTCGGCCTCGTCGAGGAGCTCCATCGCCTGCGGCAGCTCCCCTCTGGCTGCGTGCAACCGAGCCTGGGCGAGGCGCCAGCGGTAGGGGTTCTGCGGCAGACCCGCCGCATCGCCCAGCTCACGCGCCAGCTGCAGGTGGTGGGCTGCGGTGGTCAGGTCGTTGCGTTCGCACGCGACGCCGCTGAGGCCGACGTGCATGTCGGCGGTTCCGCGCGTCACCGGGAGCGGGTCGTCGGCTGCGAGGCGCAGCGCGTCCTGGTAGGTCCGTACGGCGTCGGTGAGCCGGCCCTGGGTGATGCGGATGTCGGCCAGGGTGATGGAGCAGCCCAGCACGTCGGAGATGTGTCCGGTCCTGCGTAGCCCTTCGACGCTGGTGGAGTAGGCGCGGTGTGCCCCCTCCAGGTCGCCGTCGGCCCAGCGAGCGAGTCCCGCCGTCGCGGCGGCGCCGGCCCGGGTCAGGTGGTCGTCCTCGGCGGCCCGGGCGATGGCGAGCTCCGCGTGGGCGATGGTGTCGGCCGTGTCGCCGCCGAGCAGCGAGAGCGCGGACCGGTACAGCTCGAGCGCGCCGGGTATCCGGTTCCACTCGTCGCGGTCCGCGACGATCGTTCCCGGTGGCGGTTCGCCGGGCTGACCGTCGGGACCTGGGGGCCGGAAGACGTTGCTCGAGGTCGCGCAGGCGTTCCTCGACCTCGGTGAACTGGCCGTTGGACATCAGCGCTGCGATGAACCCGAGCGCCAGCACGGGCCGTGCCTGGATCACCTCGTCGGGGAAGAGGTCGAGCCAGGCGACCATGGTCGCCTCCTGGCGGTCGCGTTGCAGCGCACGGGTGGCGCGTTCGGCGAGGTCGGCTGCCTGGTCGATGTCACCGGAGGCGAGGGCGTGGCGTACGGCGGCGGCGGGTTCACCGGTCTCGTCGTACCAGCTGGCTGGCGCGGCGGTGGAGGTCTGCCACGTCCTCGGCAGCCTTCGAGCAGGTGGGTCTGCAGGACCTCGGCGAACAGGTGGTGGTAGCGGTACCAGCGGCGGGTGCCGTCGAGCGGGACGAGGAACAGGTTGGCGCGGTCCAGGTGCTCCAGCATGTCCTGGCTCTCGGGGTTCCCGGTGACCGCTTCACACAGCGGGCCGCTCAACCGGTCCAGGATGCAGGTCTGGAGCAGGAAGTCGCGCACCTGCGGGTGGTTGACGGTCGAGCACCTCCTCGGCCAGGTAGTCCACGATGTAGCGGTCATCGCCCGCGAAGGCGGCGATGAACGCGGCGGGCTCGGCACGTCCCCTCAGCGAGAGTGCTGCCAGCTGGAGGGCGGCGGCCCAGCCTTCGGTGCGGCTCTCGAGCGCTGCGATGTCGCCGGCGGCGAGCTCGAGGGCAGCGACGTCGTTGAAGTAGGTCGCGACCTCGGTGAGGGTGAAGCGCAGGTCGGCGGCACGGATCTCGACGAGCTCTCCGCGGGCGCGCAGGCGGGCCAACGGCAGCGCCGGGTCGACGCGGGTGCTGATGACCAGGTGCACCTGGTGCGGGAGGTGCTCGAGCAGGTAGCTCACGCTGGGCTGCAGGTCAGGGCTGTCGACGAGGTGGTAGTCGTCGAGGACCAGGTCCAGCTCGGGTGCCGTCCGTGGCCAGCTCGTTGATGAGGGTGGCCACGACGCTGTCGAGTGACGGCTGGCCCGTGGCGAGCAGCGCCAAGGCGCTGTCCCCGACCTCTGGCACGGCCCGTTGTATCGCGGTGACCAGGTAGGTCCAGAACCGTGCGGGCTGGCGGTCGTCCTCCTCCAGGGACACCCAGGCGACCGGTCGCTGGTCTCCGTCGCGTCTCGCCAGCCCTCGTGCGAGCAGTGTCGTCTTGCCGAACCCGGCCGGTGCGGAGACCAGGGTGAGCCTGACCTTTCGCCCTCGGTCGAGCAGCTCGGTCAGCCGCGGACGAGGCACGGCATCGCCGCGCGGCTGCGGCAGGAGGAGCTTGGTCTCCACCAAGGGGCTTGCCACCACAGCTCCCCTCCCGTGCGTCCGGGCGATGAGGCCGAGCCTAGGTCACGCCGGCGCCGGTCAGCGGACACGCTTCACACGCAGGATGGCGCCTGCGCCGAGAATCGCGCAGGCACCGGCCACGCCGTACAGCACGCTGTAGCTGCCGCCACCCACCGCCAGGATGGCCGGCGCGACCGCGGGTGCGACCGAGGACGGCAGCGCTCCGGCGATGTTCATCACGCCGAGGTCCTTCGCGGCGCTGGCGGGGTCCGGGAGCACGTCGGTGACCAGGGCGAGGTCGACGGCCGTGTACAGACCGAACCCGAGCCCGCCCAGCGCCATGCCGGCCACGAAGCCGTTGAAGCTGCTGCTGAGTGCGATGACGAACATCGCCAGGCCGAACACGAACGAGGCGGTGCCGACGAAGACCTTGCGCCTCCCGGTGCGGTCCGAGAGCCACCCGCCGAGCAGCGAGGCGACCACGACCACGCTCGACATGGCCAGGGTCGCCAGGAACAGCTGCCGCGGTACGTCGTCCTCGGCGCTGCCGAGCTTCTCCAGCAGGTAGTAGGCCTGGTAGGTGGTCAGGAAGGCGTACGCGAGGACGAACATGAACCGGCTGACGAAGGCCCAGGCGAAGTCGGGGTTCTTCCGCGGGTTGACGTAGAACGAGCTGGCGAGCTCCCGCAACGACCAGGCCGGCTTGTCCGCGGCGACCAGGCGACGGTCGTTCAGCGTGGCCGCGAAGAGCAGGATGAAGAACCCGCCGATGGCGCAAGGGGCCAGGAACATCGCGAGCGTGTTGCCGGTGAACAGCTGAACCACGTAGGTGCCGCTGACCGAGGCGATCGGCAGGCAGATGCCCAGGACCCCCGCCACGCTGCCGCGTTGGGCGACCGGGACCTGGTCGGGCAGCACGGCCACGAGGGCCGCGAGCAGCGCGTTGAAGAACACCTGGGCGACGCACCAGCCGAGCAGGACGACCCCGATGTTGGGCGCCAGCGCCACCACGAGCGTCCCGGCGGATCCGCCGAGCAGTCCGATGACCATCCACGGACGACGCATGCCCAGCGGTGAGGAGGTGCGGTCGCTCATCTTGCCGAAGAACGGGTTGGCGAACATCGCGAGGAACGCGCCGGTGCCGGCGACGAGCGAGAGGCTGTTGGGCGCCCGGTCGGTGCCCACCAGGGCGTTGACCTTCAACGACAAGCTGACCAGCAGCGGTGCGAGGAACAGCAAGATGGTGCCGATGTAGGCCAGCGCGTACAGCGCAACGAAGCTCGCGCTCACTGGCAACAGCGGGTCGACGTCTCCACTGGCCCGGGTGGGCCGAGGCGCGGCGTGCGGCGAGGGGCCCGCTGCGCCAGGAGAGGTCTCGGACATCGCGCCTTCCCCTCACGTGCGTTCGCGGAAGCATGAAGCCGGGTCGGGCTCCCTGTCTCAGCAGGCTAAGGCGGGAGGCGCTGAGGCCGGTGTCGCGCTCTAGACCAAGTGATGGGCAGCAGTCAGCACGTTCGGTGCGCCGTGCGCGCTCGGGCGCACGGATCGGGCGGAGAGGTCCATGCCAGCAGGCAGCCCTCGGACATGCGAATGTCGCGGGTGAGACGCCAGACCGCCTCAGTCGCCCCGCGCGTGACATTCGCATGTTCGGTAGCAAGCGCCCGCTCGCTCTCTAGGCTGGGGACGTGAGCACACCTGTCTACGTCGTCCTCGGCGCCGGTCCCGGACTCGGGCTCGGGGTCGCCCGTCGCTTCGCGCAGGAGGGGTACGTCGCCGTCCTCGCCACCCGTCATGCCGAGCAGGCAGAGCCGCTCGCCGAGACGCTCCGGGGCGAAGGTCATCAGGCCGCGGGAGTCGGCGTCGACCTGACCGATCCCGACGACGTCGACGCGGTCGTCCGTGCGATCGGGGAGGAGCACGGCCGGATCGACGTACTCCACTTCAACCCCAGCGCGTGGCGGGAGAAGGACGCACTGCACCTGACCGTGGCCGAGCTCCTCGAGGACGTCGTCCTCGGAGCAGGCGCGCTGCTGCCGGCGGTGCAGGCGGCCAAGCCGTACCTGCAGCCCCGGCGCTCGGGTGCTCGTCACCGGGAGTGCCGCTGCCGACAAGCCCTCGCCGGGCGTCGCTTCGCTCGGTGTGCAGAAGGCGGCGGTGCGCAACCTCGTCACCAGCCTCGACCGCACCCTGGCCGCCGACGGCGTCCGCGCGGTGGCGGTGCAGATCAACGGGGTGCTCGCCAAGGAAGGCCCCTTCACGCCTCCCCCGATCGCCGAGGCGATGTGGCAGGCGGTGAGCCGGTCCGACGACGACTGGTCGCCGCACGTGCCGTACGACGGCTGACGCCCCTTGTAACGCGGTGTTCTTGTCGCTGGGTCGTGCGGCGTGCCAGGTGTTCAGTGTCGGTAACTCCGCGTTACAGCGGGCGCGCCGATCTGCCAGTCTGTCCGCCATGCAGGTCGGGATGACGTTGCCGGTGATGGAGCCCGACCTCGACGCGCAGGTCCTGGAGGAGTGGGCGCGCGCCATCGACGAGGGGCCGTTCTCCTCGCTGTGCTTCGGCGAACGGATGGCCTTCGACAACCCGGAGACGCTCACCCTGCTCGGGTCGGTGGCGGCGTGGACCGAGCGGGTGCGGCTGGTGACGACGGTCGTCGTACCCCAGCTGCACGACCCGGTGCTGCTCGCGAAGTCCCTCGCCACCGGTGACCTGCTGAGCAGCGGCCGGCTCAGCGTGGGTGTGGGGGTCGGCGGTCGCGAGGAGGACTACCGCGCGGTCGGTGCCGACCTCGGGTCGCAGACGATGGGCGAGATGGCGCGGCTGGTCGGCGTGATGCGCCGGGTCTGGGCGGGGGAGAAGGTGACCGAGGCCGTCCGCTCGGTCGGGCCGCCGCCCGTGCAGCCGGGCGGCCCGCCCGTCCTCGTCGGCACCATGGGGCACCGGACGGTGCGGCACGCGGCCGGCTGGGCCGACGGGATCGCCGGGGTCACCCTCGACCTCGACCTCGCTGCGACCGACGAGCTGTTCGTGCTGGCGCGCGAGTCCTGGTCCGCGTCAGGGAGGGCGAAGCCGTGGCTGGCGACGTCCTTCTTCTTCGCCCTCGGCGAGGTCGCCCCGGCCCGGGCGCAGGTGCACCGCCACCTGCGCCACTACATGAACTGGCTGCCGACCGACCTCGTCGACGCGATGGCTCCGGTGACCGGCTTCGCAGGCACCGAGGAGTCGCTGGCGGAGACGCTGCGCGGGTTCGCCGAGATCGGTTGCGACGAGGTGCACCTGATCCCGACGTCGTCGGACGTCGAGCAGGTACGCCGCGCCGCCGACGTCGTACGCGATCTCGACTGAGCACCCGCCTGCTGCCGAGCTCGTCCTGGTGACCAGGGAACATGCGAATGTCGCTCAGGAGGCGGATGACCGCAACATCCGCCCCACGAGCGACATTCGCATGCCTTTGGCCGGCCCCCGCTAGCGGCTGAGCTGGGCCAGCCGGACGAACGTGTTGGCGCTGCCGTAGCCGTCGTACCCACCGCGACGCTCGAGCACCTCGACGTGGAAGCCGGTCCCGAGCTCCTCGGTGAACGCGTGCACCAGCTCGCCCGAGCCGACCCGGTCGTAGAGGAGCTGGTGCTCCCTCAGGTGCTCGAGCTCTCCCGCGGACAGGCCGAACCGCGCGTCGAGGTCGACGTAGTAGTTGTCCGGCACCCGCATCAGGGGTACGCCGCTGGCCCGCAGCCGGGTCACCACGGCAGCGACGTCGTCGCAGCGAAGGGCCACCTGGGTGACGCCGTGAGGATGCGGCGCCGAGGGCGATGCCTCGATGACGTTGAGGACGATGCGCACGTCACCCTCGCGGGGTCGCAGGGCGATGCTGCGCAGCCGGCCGTGCGGCTCCATGAACTCCTGGGGCGGCTCGGGCTCGAACCCGAACACGGTGCGGAAGAACGCCATCTCCTCGTTGAGCTGGAGCGGCGAGACCGAGATGACGAGGTGGTCGAGCCCGGTGAGCTCGTCCAGCCCCCGTGCTTGCTGTCGGCTCGAAGTCGCCCTGCCAGTGGTCGCGGTGGCCCGGGGTGTCACTGACGAACACGTGCAGTCCCGAGGGCGAGGTGATCCCGGGGAGCATCGCCTCCCCGGCGCCGCGCGCGGTGTCGACCTCCGGCCAGAGCAGGGCCTTGGCCCGGTCGGCCACCGCCGCCACCGGTCGGGCTGCGACGCCGAGCGCAGCGGCGTGGGGTGCGCTCGCTGTCTCCTCGTTGACCACCAGGTGCGCCTCGCCGTTGCGCCACCACGAGACCGGCTTGGTGCGGTGCGTCCCGGCGGCCTCGAAGCCCAGGGCGCCGAGCAGGCCGGTCACTGCGTCGTCGCCGGGCGGGCAGGCGATCTCGAGGAACGCCGCGTCCGTGCGCTCGGCGATCGGGGCGGCGGACGTCACGAGCCCGGGAGGTACGACGGACGCGAGCTCGTCCTCGAGGAACACCAGCGAGCGCATCGCGTCCCGGGCAGTCACCTCCGGGATCCGTCTCGCGCACCACGTCGCTGAACACCTCGAGCGACAGGGGACCGCGGTAGCCGGCCGTCAGGGTCGCGGCCACGACCCCGGCGACGTCGAGCGTCCCCTGGCCGGGGAAGCACCGGTGGTGACGGCTCCACTCGAGCAGGTTCATGTCCAGCCACGGGGCGTCGGCCACCTGGAGGAAGCCGATCCGGTCACCCGGGACGCCGTCCAGCGCCGTACCGTCGTCGCCGCGGGCCAGCAGGTGGAAGGTGTCGACCGCCAGCGTGACCGCGGGATGGTCCGCGCGGGTGACGGCCTCCCACGCCTGCCCGACGCGGTTGACGTGCCGTCCCCAGGCCAGCGCCTCGAACGCCACGGTGACGCCGGCCTCGGCGGCGACCTCGCCGACGCGGTGCAGCTGCTCGGCGGTGAGGTCGAGGTCGTCGACCGCGCTCGACGTCGCGTTGGAGCACGCGAGCAGGGTGGTCGTGCCGAGCTCGGCCATCACGCCGAGCTTCGTCCGGAGCCGGTGCAGCACGGCGTCGAAGTCGTCGGGCCGGACTCCCTCGACGTCGCGGACGGGCTGGAACAGCGCGATCTCGAGCCCCAGGTCGCCGCACCGCGCGGCGACCTCCTTGGGAGAGAGGGCCGACCCGATGAGGTCGTTGTCGAACAGCTCGACCGCGTCGAAGCCGGCGCTCGCCGCGGCCGCGAGCTTGTCCTCGAGGACTCCGCTCAGCGAGACCGTCGCGATGCCCTTGCGCATCAGCCGGTCAGCTCCTTGAAGTGCGCCGACATGCGGGCCGGGTCGGCCGGCCTGCCGGTGAAGTACTCGAACGCCCCGACCGCCTGCTGGACGGCCATGCCGCCGCCGGGCAGCACCCGGCAGCCACGGGCTCGGGCAGCCGCCACGAGCTCGGTCTCGAGCGGGAAGTAGACGACGTCGCTCACCCAGAGGTCGGACCGCAGCAGCTCGAGCGGGACCGAGCTCCCCGGGTGGCCGTGCATGCCCAGTGGCGTGGCGTTGACGACCCCGCGCGCGCCCGCGAGTCCCTGCTCGACGTCGTGGGCCAGGCCGACCCGCTCGTCGCCGAAGCGGCGAGCCAGTCGTTCGACGCACGCCTCGGCGGCGTCGGTGTTCTCGTCGAGGACCTCGACGCGGGCCGCTCCCTGGCGCAGCAGGCCGTAGCCCACGGCCACGCCGGCACCGCCCGCACCGATCAGCAGGACCGGGTCCTCCACCGCGTCGGGGAGCACCTCCCGGAAGGCGCGACCGTAGCCGGACCAGTCGGTGTTGCGGCCGAGCATCAGGCCCTCGCGGAACACGATCGTGTTGACCGCGCCCAGGTCACGCGCGTCCTCGGACAGGTCGTGGAGCAGCGGGACGACCGCCTGCTTGAAGGGGTGGGTGACGTTCACCCCGTCGAAGCCCAGACGACGCACCCAGGCCAGCACCTCCGGCAGGTCGGCCTTCGTCATGCCGAGCTGATCGAGGTCGATCAGCCGGTAGGTCAGGGAGAGCCCGGCCTCACGCCCCTCACGCTCCTGCATGGCGGGCGTGAGGGACGCGCCGATCCCGGCGCCGATCAGGCCCAGCACGAAGGAGCCGCGCTCGGTCACGCCTCGCTCATGACGCTCGACCGCACGTTCCTACGGCGAACCGGGCCGAGGTCGCGGGTGGGGACCAGGTGCGTCGCAGCCGGTCCGGTCAGGACGGCGATGGCGGAGATCACGCAGGCGCCGCAGGCGAACATGGCGACCTTGACCCAGTTGTCGGTCTGGCCGTCCATCAACCAGCCGGCAATGGTCGGGGTGAAGCCGGCGAGCGCGAAGCCGAACTGCGTACCGATGGCCATCCCCGAGAGGCGGACCCGGGTCGGGAAGTACTCGGCGTACGTCGCCGGCCACACCGCGTTCGGCATGCTGTAGACGACGCCCGCGAGCAGCACCCCCAGGACGAAGGTCAGGACGTGGTTGCCGGCGGCGATGGCGCCCAGGAACGCCGTGACGAGCACCGCGCTGCCGAGGACGCCGGTGACGAACACCGGCTTGCGCCCCACGCGGTCCGACAGCTTCGCCCAGAACGGGATCGTGCAGATCGCGACGATGTTGGCGATGATCGCGAGCCAGAGCATGAAGGTGTTGCTGAACCCGACGCTGAAGTCGTCGGACGTGGCGAAGTTGAGGGCGAAGACCGCGAACATGGTGTTGACCATCGCGATGAAGGCGGCGAAGAACACGCGCAGGACGTTGACCCAGTGGTCGCGGAAGAGGACGCCCAGGGGAGCCTTGGACACCTCGTCCTGCGCCGCCTCGGCCTGGAACTCGGGGGTCTCGTCGAGCTTGAGCCGGATGTACAGGCCGACCAGGACCACGACCGCGCTCAGCAGGAACGGGATCCGCCAGCCCCAGGCCAGCAGTGCGTCCTCGGACAGCACCGCGGCCAGCGGGAGGAACACGGCCGGTGCCAGCACCTGGCCGCCCTGGGTGCCGCTGAGCGTGAAGCTGGTGAAGAAGCCGCGCCGGTCGTCGGGGGAGTGCTCGAAGGACATCGAGTTCGCGCCGGCCTGCTCACCGGCCGCGGAGAGTCCCTGCAGCACGCGGAGGAACACCAGCAGGGCCGGGGCCAGCAGGCCCACCTGGCCGTACGTCGGCAGGCAGCCGACCAGGAAGGTGGAGATGCCCATCAGGAGCAGCGTGCCGACCATGATCGTCTTGCGTCCGAGCCGGTCGCCGATGTGGCCCATCAGGAAGGAGCCGACGGGCCGGGCGACGTACGCGACGCCGAAGGTGGCGAACGCGGCGATCGTGGCCGCGGAGTCGTTGCCCTCGGGGAAGAAGATCTTCGGGAAGACGAGTGCGGCCGCCGTGCCGTAGATGGCGAAGTCGTAGTACTCCAGTGCGCTGCCGAACCAGGCCGCTCCCGCAGCCTTGCGGGGCGTCCTGACCACGTCGGTCGGTGTGTTCATCGGGGCCACTTCTCCTGTCACGCCGAGCCGTTTGCGCTCGGACCGTCTGGTTCCCGGGAACCTAGGAGTGGTCGCCGTCACATGGCAAGCGTTTGCCACTTCTTGCCATATGGTGCCCAGATGGGTTCCGAACCGTTGCGTCGTCCCACGCTCGCCGACGTCGCGGAGGCGGCCGGCGTGGCCACCTCCACGGTGTCCCGGGCGTTCTCCCGACCCCAGCGGATCAACCACCGCACCCGCGAGCACGTGCTCCGGGTGGCCGGGGAGCTCGGCTACGTGCCCAACCCGACGGCGCAGGCGCTCGGGTCCGGCCGGACCCGCACGATCGCGCTCCTGGTCCCGGACATCACCAACCCCTACTTCTCCGGGGTGATCAAGGGGGCCGAACGGGCGGCCGCCGCCGCGGGCCTGACGCTGGTCCTCGGCGACACCGCGGAGAACCCGACCGCGGAGGCCGAGCTCGTACGCCGCCTCGAACGGGCCGTGGACGGGTTCGTGATCAGCGCCTCCCGCCTCGCCGACGAGGAGCTGCTCGCCGCGGCCGAGCGCAGCCCGATCGCGCTGATCAACCGGGCGACCGCCGGTCTCGGCTGCGTGGTGGCCGACTTCGACTCCGGGACCCGGCAGATCGTCGACCACCTGGCGTCGTACGGTCACCGGTCGTTCGTCTTCGCCGGCGGCCCGGCCGAGTCCTGGTCGGGCGCGCGTCGCTGGCAGGGACTCCAGGCCGCGGCGGCCGAGCAGCGGATGGAGACGCGTCGCTTCGGGCCCTACATGCCGACCCTGGGCGGTGGACCCGCCGCCGCCGATGCTGCCGTCGCCGCCGGCGCCTCCGCGGTCGTCTGCCACAACGACCTGCTCGCCATCGGTGTCATGCGCCGGCTGCTCGAGCGCGGCCACCGCATCCCGGACGACATCAGCGTGGTCGGGTTCGACGACGTCTTCGGGGCCGACTTCTGCCACCCGACGCTGACCACCCTGGCCGAGCGGACGGCGGACGCCGGGGCCCGTGCCGTCGAGGTCCTCGTCCAGCAGCTGCCGCAGCGCCGGGTCGACGCTCCCGCGCGGGTCCTGCCGACGCATCTGGTCGTGCGGAGCTCCACGGGTCCGGCGCCCATGCCGCGCTGAGCGCACCTCGGGCGGACATGACAGACGCCCGCCGGTGACGTGCCGGCGGGCGTCCGACCCCACTCAGGGAGTCACGCCGCTAGGAGGGGTCCGTGACTCCTCCGAGTTCCCCCGGGCATGGGTCAGCGAAAGCTCGGTCGAGAGTGCCGCACACATCGACTCCACTTCGCTCGGTTGGGTCATCGAGCAGCGGGGTCCGGGCTGCCACGCGCCTGAGGCGCTGGGGCGAGCCTACGCCCGGGTCAGGCGCGCTGACCAGAGGGACAGGTCAGCTCGGGCGGGAGGCGAGCACCTCGTCGGCCATGTTCGGCGGG
The DNA here is from genome assembly GCA_963722835.1 of uncultured Actinomycetota bacterium. Lineage (GTDB taxonomy): Bacteria > Actinomycetota > Actinomycetes > Propionibacteriales > Nocardioidaceae > Marmoricola. Next base: position 233,329 of record CAVROK010000007.1, on the reverse strand, counting down.
TAGACGATCGCATGAGCGAGGTCGCTGAGCTTCATGTTGTGGCTACGGGCGTACTTGCGGAGCAGGTCGAAGGTCTCCTCCATCGGCATCGGTCCTCGCTCGCAGAGCACGCCCTTCGCCTGCTCGACCACGATGCGGGTGTTCAGGGCGCGTTGCAGGTTCTCCGCGAGCAGCGTCGAACGGTGCCGGCTGCGTTGCTGCAGGATGCCGATCGTGGCGACGTCCGTGAGGGCCCGGGCGATCAGCTGGTCCTCGTCGTCGAGGGTGGAGTGATCGCTGCCGAACAGGTTCAGTCCCCCGACGACGGCCTCGCGCAAGCGCATCGGGAAGGCGTACACGGAGTGGAAGCCGTCCGCGAGGGCGCGCTCCGCGAAGCTGCGGCCAGCGGTCCCGGGACTCCGCGATGTCGTCGATGCTGATGGTCGTCCCCTGCTGGACTGCCTCGAAGCACGGCCCCTCACGGGTCTGCACCTGGAGCAGCTCGAGCAGACGCGTCTTCCTCGCTGGAGGAGGCGACGCGCTGCAGCCCTCCCTGCGGGTCGGTGAGCATCAGTCCGGCCTCGTCGACCCCGAGCAGGTCGAGGCACGCGCCCATCAGGCTGTCCAGCACCTCCACCACGTCGTAGTCGTCGACGAGGGTGTCGGCCAGGGCCACGAACCGTTCGGCGAGCTTGGCCTGGCGTTCCAGCCTTTCCTCCGGACTCATCCGTCCTCCTCTGCCAGCCGCCGGCGGCGCATCACGATGGCGTCGGCGAGCTCATCCACGCTTGTACCCTCTGAGAAGGCGATCGCACGCATCCGCAGCAGCGCCTGGTCGATGGGCATCGCGAGCTGCACCATGACCATCCCGGCCGCCTGGTGCACCCTCATCGGGTCGCCCTCGTCGCGGCGGCGGCAGGCCGTCTCCGTTCCCGGCCAGGTTGATCGCCACGGAGTCGGCGGTGACGAGACCACGGGAGAGCTGGAGCGGGCTCAACGGTCCTGAGGTCTCCCGGTAGAGGCTCAGCGCGCCGATGCGGGCCCGGCCGAGCAGCAGTGGCAGCGCGAACGCCGCCTTCACGCCGGCACTCACTGCCTCGCTGGCGAACGTGGGCCAGCGCCTCAGGGCGAGGTCCTCGGCGTTGCACAGGTCCGGCACCAGGACGGCAGCCCCCGAGCCGGAGGCGTCGACACCAGGTCCCTCACCCAGGGTGTGCTGCAGGTCCTCGATCGCCTGGGCCTTCGGGTCCGACGCGTGGGCCGTCACGCTCTGGCCACCGTCGGTGACCATCGTGACGCCGCAGCTGCTCACACCGGTGATCGTCACCGCCGCGCGGCAGAGCCGTTCGAGCTCGTCCGCCGCCGCTGTGGTCCCCACGTCTTCCACCCTAGTCGCGGACCCGGGATCGGGCACCCGGACAACCGGGGGCCTTTCCGGTGCCATCGGGAGAAATCTTCGGGGGGCTTGTCCGGGTCTGTCCGGGTATGGCGAGCCACCGGTTCTCACGGTGGGGATTTCTCGATGAAATGGTCGCCGCCCGCACCTACGATTTCCTCATGTCAGCCGCCTGGGACTCGCCCGATCAGGGCCCCGTGACGACTGACGAGGGACAGGACCTCCTCCTCCGCGAGCTCGGCCGGATGAACAGCGAGCTGGCCTCGCAACGGCGGCTGAACGCCATGACCGTGCACGACCTGTCCTCGCCGGCGCAGGTGATCCTGGGCCTCAGCGAGGTCCTGCTCGAGCACCAGGAGCTCGACCCGCTCGTCCGCAAGCACCTCGAGCAGGTGCACCGCTCGGCGGTCTCGATGACGGCGCATGATCACCGACCTGAGCCACGGCTTCTCCCCCGACAGCGCCGAGAGCCTCGACCTCGAGCGGGTCGACCTCGCCGAGCTGGTCGCCTCGATCGTGGAGCGCACGCACGTGCTCGCCGAGGCGAAGGGCATGAGCCTCGAGATCGGAGTCGAGCTCGGCGGGCACGTCTCCTGCTGGGTGGACGGCGACCCGGTGCGGCTGGAGCGGGCGATGGTCAACCTGCTGGGCAACGCGATCAAGTTCTCCCCGCCCGGGTCCAGCGTCCGGGTCTCCCTCGACCGTGGCCGCCACTTCGCCCGCATCGCGGTCCGTGACCAGGGTCCGGGCATCCCCGAGGACGCCAGGGCCCGGATCTTCGAGGTCTTCCAGCGCGAGCAGGAGACGGCCCACCTGCCCGGTCTCGGGCTGGGCCTGTTCATCACCAAGCAGATCGCGGAGAGCCACGGCGGCATGGTCAGCGTCGAGTCCGAGCACGGGCACGGTGCGACCTTCCTGCTCCAGGTGCCGCTGGCTGTCGACGTGCTCGCCGACCTGGCTTAGCTTCCGCTGCTCTGGCGAGCCCTCGCACGTCGCGGTCGACAACTCGCTGGTTTCGAGACGCGTCGCTCAGCCCCTCGCTTCGCTTCGGCTCTGAGCCGACGCTCCTCAACCTCCCGTCACGCGTTGCCTTCGCAGGCTCAGGCACCACGGTTCCGTGAAAAACTAGAACCTGTTACATTTTCGACCATGATTCTGGACCGCTTCAAGGTGGACGGGAAGGTCGCGGTCGTCACCGGCGCCGGGCGGGGGATCGGCGCCGCGAGCGCGCTGGCCCTGGCCGAGGCGGGTGCCGACGTGGTGCTCTCCGCGCGCAGTGCCGACCAGCTCGAACAGGTCGCCAAGGACATCGAGAACCTCGGTCGGCGGGCGCTGGTCGTGCCGGCCAACCTGATGAAGCTCGACGCCGTCGCGGCGCTCGCCGACGCGGCGTACGACGAGTTCGGCCGGCTCGACATCGTGGTCAACAACGTCGGCGGCACCATCCCCAACGCGCTGCTCGACACCGACCCCGCCTACCTCGAGGAGGCGTTCCACTTCAACGTCTCCACGGCGCACGCGCTCACCCGGGCGGCGGTGCCGCAGATGCTGAAGAACGACGGCGGCTCGATCGTCAACATCTCCAGCGTGGTCGGGCGGGTGGCCGGTCGCGGCTACCTCGCCTACGGGACCGCGAAGGCGGCCCTGGCGCACTACACCCGGCTCGCGGCCCAGGACCTCAGCCCGACCATCCGGGTCAACGCGATCGCGGTCGGCAGCGTGATGACCAGCGCCCTGGAGTTCGTCGCCAGCGACGAGCGGACGATGAACGAGATGACCTCCAAGACCCCGCTCGCGAAGGTGGGAGAGGTCGAGGACATCTCGGCCGCGGTGCTCTACCTGGCCAGTCCTGCCGGCGGCTTCCTCACCGGCAAGGTGCTCGAGATCGACGGCGGGCTGCAGGTGCCCAACCTCGACCTCGGCCTGCCTGACCTGGTCGCCGGCGCTGACGAGGGGGCCGAGGCGTGAGCGCAGTGAAGCGCGTCGTCGCCTGGTCGACCGGCACCGTGGGCCGGCACGCCATCGCGGGCATCGACGCCCGCCCCGATCTCGAGCTCGTCGGCGTGTGGGTCTCCAGCCCCGACAAGGTCGGCAAGGACGCAGGTGAGCTCGCGGGAATGGGACGCGAGCTCGGGGTCCTGGCGACCAACGACAAGGAGGCCCTCTACGCCCTCGAGCCCGACTGCATCGTGCACACCGCGATGGTCGACGACCGGATCTTCGAGGCGATCGAGGACCTGACCGAGATGGTGTCGCGCGGGATCAACGTGGTCTCGAGCGGGCCGGTGCTGCTGTGCTACCCGCAGGGTCTCGGCCTCGACAACCTGGTGGACGCCATCGACCAGGCCGGTGAGAAGACCGGTGCGAGCCTGCACGTCAACGGCATCGACCCCGGGTGGGCCAACGACGTGCTGCCGCTGGCGCTGACCTCGCTCTCGCAGCGGGTCGACCTGGTCCGGGTCAGCGAGATCGCCGACTACTCGACGTACTACCAGCCCGTCGTGATGCGCGACATCTACGGCTTCGGCAAGCCGATGGACGAGGTGGCGATGCTCTGGCAGCCGGGCATCCTCACCACGGCCTGGGGTCCCGTCGTACGCCAGATCGCCGCCGGCCTCGAGGTCGAGCTCGACCCGGAGCTCGAGGAGATCGTCGAGCGGGTGCCGTCCGACAGCGACCTGAGCACGGCCAGCGTCGACATCGCTGCCGGGCACGATGGGCGCGGTGCGCTTCCAGGTGGTCGGCAAGGTCGCCGGTGTCCCGCGGGTGATCCTCGACCACGTCACCCGGACCCACGTCGACCAGATGCCCGAGTGGCCGCAACCGCCGGTGGGGGGCGGTTGCTACCGGGTCGAGGTCGAGGGCGAGCCGGTGATGAAGATCGACTTCACCCACCACGGCGAGGACGGCGACCACAACGTGTCCGGGATGATCGTCACCGCCATGCGACTGGTCAACGCCGTGCACGCCGTGTGCGACGCCGGCGCCGGGCCTGGTCTTCGCCAAGGACCTGCCGCCCGTGACGGGACGCGGACTCGTCCCGAGCCGCGCCTAGCGCCGCGGCTGGCGGAGTCATGCATCGGCTGGCTCCCGCGGTCGCCTTGTCCGTCCGTGCTCTGCGCGGCCGCCTGCGGCAGCGAGCCGGAGCGGCAGGGAGCGCGCGTGTACGACGCCACCTCCGCGGTCGGCGCCCTGGCCGCCCTGCCGTACGCCGAGCCGCGGGGACGGACCCAGCTCATCGTGGTCACAGGTGATCTCGATCGGGCACCGGAGAACGCGTTCGTCCCGCCCGTGAAGTACGTCGAGATCACCGCCGGTGTCCGCTGGTTCGCGGAGCTGCGCGACGGGCTCGACCGGTTCGCTGTGACGGCCAGGGGAGAAGACCGCGTGGCGCGCTCGACGGACGACGGTCAGCTCGAGGACTGGCGTGCCGACCGTGGCAAGCGGCTGCTCGAGAACGACGAGCTGACCGACGTCGCCACCGCGCTGGAGGAGCGGGATGCCTACGCGGCGTACCTCGTCGCCGGCTCCTTCGACCAGTTCCGCGGTCACCCACCGCCCGACGCGATCGACGAGGAGTTCGACGCGGTGGGGATGGGCTTCTCCGCCGACGCGGGCCAGCCTCTCGTCCACGTCGCCTACTGGTTCGACGACGACCTGGCCGAGGCCGCGAGGCAGGTCGAGAAGACCTGGCGGGAGGGCACCAGCCGGCGCACCTACCGGCCGCTCTCCGCCCTCGCGGCCGTGCGCGACGTCACCCGCGAGGGCCACGTGGTCACCGTCGACCTCGTGCCCGGCGAGGCCGGACCCGCTTTCGTCTTCGAGCTGCTGACCACTGCCGACACCCCGTTCCAGGGTGGCGACTAGCCGTGCGGGAGGGTGAGCAGGTGACCGAACGAGTCGTCGACCGCGCCGGACGCGGCGAGTGGACCGAGCCCGGGGCCTTCGAGGTCGCGCCCGGCGTGCACCGCCTGCCGTTGCCGCTGCCGATGGACGGCTTGCGCGCGGTCAACGTCTACGTCATCGAGACCGACGACGGGCTGGTGCTCGTGGACGGCGGCTGGGCCATCCCCGAGTCGCGCAAGGTCTTCGACGCGAGCCTGAAGCAGCTCGGCTACACCGTGCGTGACATCCGCCGCTTCCTGGTCACCCACATGCACCGGGACCACTACACGCAGGCGTCCGTGATCGGTCGCGAGGTCGGTGCGCACGTGGCGCTCGGGCTCGGCGACAAGGCCACGATGGACCTGATGCACAGCGACGCCCTCGACGAGGACCCGAACATGGACCGGCTGCGCGCCGCCGGCGCCGAGGAGCTGGCCGAGGGCTGGCGGGCGATGATGCCGGACGGCCGACCGGCGATGGACTCCTACGGCATGCCCGACGAGTGGCTGGACCGCGACCTCGAGATCGACCTCGGCACGCGTCGCCTGGACGCGATCGCCACGCCCGGTCACACGCAGGGCCACTACGTCTTCGCCGACGAGGAGTCCTCGCTGCTGTTCGCCGGCGACCACGTGCTCTCCACCATCACGCCCTCGATCGGCTTCGAGCCGGCGTACGTCCAGCAGCCGCTGCGCGACTACCTGTCCTCCCTCGCCAAGGTCCGCGCGCTGCCGGACCTCAAGCTGCTGCCGGCGCACGGGCCGGTCACCGAGTCGTCGCACACCCGCGTCGACGAGCTGGTGGAGCACCACGACGTCCGGCTCGCGCAGTCGCTGGCAGGCCGTCGAGTCCGGGGCGCGTACGGCGTGGGAGGTGGCCGGCGAGCTGCCGTGGACGCGACGCGAACGACGCCGCGACGAGCTCGGGCCGTTCGACGGCGTGCTGGCGGCGTTCGAGACGCTGGCCCACCTCGAGCTGCTCGCGCTGCAGGGCAAGGTGGGCCGCGTGGACGGTCCGACCGTCCGGTTCGAGCCGTTGCGTCAGGGCTGACCCGGCCGCTGGACGAGACCGGGGCTGCGCTGCGCGCCCGGGCAGGGCACGATCGAGTCCTCTCGCCGAGCCTCATCAGGAGGGCGCCATGCCCACGACCACGCTTCCCCAGCTCGACGGCGACGCGGTCCACCTGACCGACGGGGGTCTCGAGACCACGCCTGGTGTTCCTCGACGGCATCGACCTGCCGGACTTCGCCTCGTTCCCGCTGCTCGCCTCACCCGACGGGAAGGAGCACCTGGACCGCTACTTCCGCTCCTACCTCGACCTGGCCGAGCGGCTCGGCGCCGGCTTCGTCCTCGACACCGCGACGTGGCGGGCCAACCGCGACTGGGGCGCGCGACTGGGGTGCGACGCGTTCACCCTGGCCGAGGTCAACCGGCGGGCGGTCGACTACGCGGCCGGCCTCGCGAGCAAGCGGTCGGTGCCGATCGTGCTCGACGGCGTGATCGGCCCGCGGGGCGACGGCTACGTCGTCGGCGCGACGATGGACGTCGACGAGGCGGCGTCGTACCACTCGCTCCAGGCGCAGGCGTTCGCTGCCGCCGGGGCCCAGATGATCACCGCCGTCACCATGACGTACGTCGAGGAGGCGATCGGCGTGGTCGAGGCGGCGAGCTCGGTCGACGTGCCGGTGGTGGTGTCGTTCACCGTCGAGACCGACGGCCGGCTCCCCTCGGGACAGGAGCTCGGTGCGGCCGTCACCCAGGTCGACGAGCAGACCGGCGGTGCTGCGGCGTACTTCATGGTCAACTGCGCGCACCCCACCCACTTCGCCTCGGTGCTCGAGACCGGCGAGCCCTGGGTCGCGCGGGTGAAGGGGATCCGCGCGAACTCCTCGACGATGAGCCACGCCGAGCTCGACGTCGCCGAGGAGCTCGACCGCGGCGATGTCGCGGGTCTGGCCGGGCACTACCGCGAGCTCCAGCGGGTCCTGCCCGACCTGCGCGTCGTCGGCGGCTGCTGCGGCACCGACATCGAGCACCTCACCGCGATCGCCGACGAGCTCAAGGTGTGAGCACGTAGAACCGGAACAGGTCGTGCTCGATCGGCACCACCTCGACGTCGGCGTACCCGGCATGCTGCGCGTAGTGCTCCAGCATGTGCGGTCGGAAGAGGGCGCCGGTCGCGGCGGAGTCCTCCTGCGAGCGACCGACCGGCAGGCAGTGCAGCACGCTCGAGGCGGCGAGCAGCCGCTCGATCGGTGAGCCACCGGGCGCGAACTCCTCCTCGGCGCGCTCGTCCATCACCACCACCCGGCCACCGGGCCGCAGGGTCCGGCGCGCGGCCACCAGCGCCTCGACGGGGTGGGCCATGTCGTGCAGCGCCTCGAAGAAGAAGGCGACGTCGTGCCGCGCCTCCCCGAGGTCGGTGTCGGCGTCGGCGACCTCGAACCGGACGCGGTCCCCGAGTCCCGGCCGCTGCCGCGTGGGCGCGCGCGTCCATGATCGAGGCGTCGTCGCTGTCGACCCCGAGCACGCTCAGCTGGGGGTACGCCGAGGCCAGTGCGACGCCCGACCAGCCGACACCGCAGCCGAGGTCGACCGCGGAGGCACCCTCGCGGGCGAGCAGCGCGGCGACGTCGGGCATCGCGGGCACCCACTCCTGGGTGAGCTGGTCGAGGAAGGCGCCCCGGTTGAACAAGCCCTGGCCGAGACGGACCTCGTCGCCGTACTCGCCGAAGCTGATGCCTGCCCCGGTGCGGTAGGCCTCCGGCAGCCGGGGGAGGACGGCACCGACCCCGCCGAGGAGGAGCGCCATCGAGGCGGCGTACACCGGGGACTCGCTGTCGGCCAGGGCCAGGTGCTGACCGGGGCTGGTGACGTAGCGGCGCGTCCGGGTGTCACCCGGCTCCGCCACGTCGACCAGCCCGCTGATCGCCTGCTGCTCGAGCCACTCGCGTGCGTAGCGCTCGTCGATCCCGGTCTCGTCGGCCAGCTCCGCGGCCGTGCGCGGGTGATCCAGGGCGGCGTACAGCCCGAGCTGCGACCCGAGGTGCACGGTGGCCAGCTCCAGCGATCCGAGCAGTGACTCGAAGAGGCGCTCCATGACGCCGCCACCCTCCTCGAGCGCGACCTCCGGCACGGCGTCGACGGCGGTCATGACCGGTGTCCTGCGAGCTCGCCGGTGGACTCACGGACCCGGCGCTGGGTCTCGGCGTCCCAGTTGCCGCCGCAGGTCAGGAAGAGCCGCACGATGCGACCCTCGTGGATCGTCACCACGACGGCACCGACGGTGAGGGTGTCGGCGTCGTCGAGGGTCCGGTAGGCGTACTCGACCAGGAAGCCGGTCGGCGTCGGCTGCGCGTCCCACACCTCCAGCCGGCGTGCGGGGCCTCGTCACGCATCGAGGCGCGAGCGCGTCCATCCCCGGGTGACCACGCGTCCGTGCGGGACGACCATGTCGAGCACCACGTCGTCGGCGAACGCGTGCGCCACCAGGTCGTTGGTCTCGAACGCCCGACGCAGCTCCGGCTCGCCCTGGACGAAGACCTCCATCGCGGGCTCGATTGTGGAAGGTCACCTCGCTCGTGCTCAGCTCCCTCGCCTGCCGGGCGAACTCCGCGGTCGCGGGGAGCGCCGAGTTCACCATCGCCGAGTCGTAGTCGGTGAACCAGTCGAGGGCGACGTAGTGCCCGGGGTGCTCGCGGTCGGCGAACAGCTGGCCGCCGGTCGACGTACGCCCGCCGGCGCTGTCCACCTCCCAGGTGCGCTCGAGGGCGATGAACTCCTCGATGCGGTCGGTGTGGAAGTCGATGATCTGGAGGAAGCCCATGACGAGGCCTTTCCGTGAGGGGTTGGTGTCACCCCTCAGGCGTGGGATCCGGCCTCACGACGTGGGACGGGTCTCCCACGTCGTCGGAACCTCCGGGGCGTACACGCAGTAGGTGCCGGTGCGGACCGAGGCCCGCAGGTGCCGACCGAGCTCGGGCAGCTCGGCGTCGATGCGGGCGATCGCGTCGCGCACCCGCGAGGTGACGGTGGTCCGGGCACGCTCGGCCGGGTCCCCGGCACGTCGGGCCCGCCCGCCGAGGCCGTACGCCGCCCCGAGCTCGGCCAGCAGGAACTCCCGCTCCTGTGCCGCCTGCTCGGACGCGCTGGCATCACCGCTCGCCTCCGCCTCCGCGAGCCGCTCGTCGAGCTCGGCGAGTCGAGCTCGGTAGGCCTCCCGGGCGGGAGCGTCGATGACCTCGCCGAGGTCGCCGCGCGGGGCGGTGCTCGCACCCACCAGGTCGAGCACGTGGGTCTCGCGCTCGGGCTGCGCGAGGAGCACCGCGAGGTCGGTCATCCCCTTCACGGCAGGCAGGGTCGCCTCCCGGCCCCGCCAGGCGACCGACCAGAACGAGCCCGACCGGCGGAACACCCCGGTCGCCTCGCTCCGGTGCTCCGCGGGAGTGCCGGGGCCGAGCAGCCCCTCCATCTCCGCGACGCGCTCGGCGATCCCGGCCCGGAGGTAGAACGCGCGCGCCTCCTCGAGGAGCGTCCGGCGCTCGTCCTCGTCTCCGGGCGCCCCGCGTCGGGCGAGCACCGCCGCCTTGGTGCGCTGGGCGTTCGCGTGGGCCAGGGCGCAGGCCCGTCGCCGCGTTGGCCTCGAGGGCACGGTCGACATGCACCGACGGCGACGTCGTGCTGCTCCCGCAGCGCGGCGAGCTGGGCGAGCACCAGCTCGACCGACCCCGAGCAGGCGGCGCCGATCCCGTCGATGAGGAACAGGCGGACCAGGGCGCCAGCGCGTCGTACAGCAGGCCGGGAGCCTCGCCTCCGATGCCCTGCTCCCAGAGCCCGCCCGCGACCCCGGCGAGGTTCGGCAGCCACTCCTTGTCCACCGGCAGGCTCGCGAGCATCCGGGGGAGGAGCGGCAGCGCCGCCGCCCTGATCTCCGCCGGCTGGCCGTGGTAGAGCCGGATCAGGGAGCCGCCGTCGCCCGCCAGCTCGGGGAGGTCGCCGAACTCCGCCTGGAGCCGGTCCATCGCCTCGCGGGTCCGGCCGCGCTCGATCAGCGGCCAGACGCCCTGCACGGTGCCGAGCACCGTGGCGTTGCGGCTGCCGCCCAGCTCGGCGAGCCGGCGGACCTCCTCCGCGCAGGCGGACATGGTCGCGAGGTCCCCGGCGAGGTGCGCCTCCATGCCGCGCCAGAGCACGACGTACCAGGAGTAGAAGGGCTGGCGCAGCGGCGTGACCAGCCGCTCGAAGTCGGCGATGTCGAGCCGGGCGGCGTTCAGGTCGCCGCGCTCGAGGCGTGCGATCACGCGGAGCCGCAGGCCGAGGAGCTCCAGCCCCACGTCAGGCACGGCTCGTGCGAGCGCCACGATCTCTCCGGCCTGCTGCTCCCGCAGTGCGACGTGCGCCGGCCCCGCGACCGTGTCGCAGTGGGCTGCCAGTGCACCGGCGAGCGCGCGGGGATCGCCGAGGCGGCGGGCCATCGCCACGGCCTCCTCGGCCAGACCGCGTCGGCGCTCGTCCGACGCGGAGAAGGACAGCGCCACCGACAGCCGCGCGAGCACCTGTGCGCGCAGCACCGAGTCGTCCGTGCCCAGGTGCCGCAGCGCTTCCTCCAGGAGGTCGGTCTGTGCCCGGTCCCAGAGCCTGACCTCGAAGCCCGAGAGCCCGGAGGCGAAGCCGAGCGCTGCTCGCGCGAACAGCTCGGCGTCGTCGCTGCGGCGGGCGATGCCGGCCGCCTCGACGTACGCCTCGCGGGCGCGCTCGAGCTCGCCGGCGCCGAGCCGCTTCTCACCGGCGAGCAGCAGGAGGTCGCGGTGGTGCGGCGTACCGGGGTCGACCAGCGCCAGGGCCTGGTCGCACCAGCGGGCGGCCTCCTCGTAGGCCTGCATCGAGGCGGCCGCGAGGGAGGCGTCCTCGGCTGCTGCCGCGACCGTGTCCACGGGGACCAGGGGCAGGGCCCGGATCAGGTGGTGCGCACGCTCGGCCGCCTGCCCACCGGTCCGGACGTACGCCGCATCCACCAGTTCGGCCGCCGCGAGGTGGAGCTCTCGTCGTCGCGCCGGCGCGAGCACGTCGTACACCGCGTCCCGGACGAGGGCGTGGGTGAACTCGAGTCGCTCGCCGTCCTGCGCCACCAGCCCGGCGTCGACGAGCTGGTCGACGAGCGGGGCGAGGTCTGCGGGCGAGGTGTCGAGGAGGCTGCCGAGCCGGGTCATCGAGACCGTCGCGCCCAGCACGGACGCGGCGCCGAGGGCCGCCTCGGCCGGTTGGGCCAGCCGCGCCACCCGCCGCCGGATCGTGGCGATCGCGGACGCCGGCAGCGCCGAGGCGACGGAGCCTGCCCCGCGAGAGGTCGAGAGCCGCGCCACCTCGGAGACGAACAGCGGGTTGCCGCCGGTGCGCTGGTGGACGGCGCGCACCTCCGCCTCGTCAGGCGTGTGCCCGGTCGTGACGGCCCACAGGGCCCCGACCTCCGGCTCACCCAGGCCGTCGAGCAGCCAGGACTCACCTCTGGCCGCGATCGCGGCCGCTGTCTCCTTCCGCTGCGCACCGGCCGCGTCGTGGTCCCGCCATCCGCAGACCACCAGCACGGCCCGGGAGGCCAGGTCTGTGGTCAGGAACTGGAGCAGCCGCAGCGAGCCCTCGTCGACCCAGTGGAGGTCGTCGAGCAGCAGCACCACCGGCTGCTCGCGGGCGACCTCGTCGAGCACGCCCGCCACGGCGTCGAAGAGCGGGAACCGGCCGGGTACGTCGGACGGCGGCTCGGCACTCCCGTCGAGGAGCGGCACCGCGAGCCGACCGCGAGGACCCCACTGCTCGGGCGGCCGCGCCTCGCTCACGCCTCGGAGCACCTGCGACCACACCCAGAACGAGGGCGTGCCGGGGTCCTCCCAGCCCGCACCGCGGAGCACGAGGCAGCCCTGCGCGCGGGCGGCGACCTCGGCGAGGACCCTCGACTTCCCGATCCCGGCGTCGCCGTGCAACCACAGCAGCCCGCCTCGCCCCTCGCGGCAGTCGGCCAGCAGCGCCTCGGCCCGGGCGAGCACGTCGTCGCGACCGAGGAGCGGGCGGTGGCGCCGGCGTCGTCGCCGGGTCTGCGTGGACGTTCACGAGGGTGCTCCTCGTCCAGGGAGGTGACGCCGACAGGCTAGTCTGAACAGCGTCCGACAGGGGAGCGCCCGGGAGGCGCTGAGAGTGCGGAAAGCCGCAGACCCTTGAACCTGCTCCGGTTAGCACCGGCGAAGGAAGTCGAAGGAGATGGACCCGATGCGGTCACGACTGTGCAGAACCTGGGCACGATCACCCTGGCGAGCCTGCTCGCCCCCACCCTGCTCGCCGGCTGCGGCAGCGACGACTCGAGCGACGACCCGAAGACCCTCGTGGTCGCCACGCACGACAGCTGGGCGATGCCGAAGGAGGTCCTCGCGAAGTTCACCGAGGAGACCGGCATCACCGTCAAGGTGCAGCCGCAGGGCGATGCCGGCCAGCTGACCAACAAGCTGGTGCTGACCAAGGACTCCCCGCTGGCCGACGGCGTCTACGGCATCGACAACACCTTCGGCGCGCGTGCGGTCGGCGAGGACGTGCTGGCGGCGTACGACGCGAAGGGGCTGCCGGAGTCCGCCGAGCAGTACCGCCTCGACGAGGGCTCCGACCGGCTCACCCCGGTCGACTACAGCGACGTGTGCGTGAACGTCGACGACACCTGGTTCGAGAAGGAAGGGCTGGCGCCGCCGAGGACGCTCGACGACCTGACCAAGCCTGCCTACAAGGACCTCTTCGTCACGCCGGGGGCGACGACTTCCTCGCCGGGCCTGGCCTTCCTGGCCGCGACCGTGGTCGCCGAGGGCGAGGACGGCTGGAAGGACTACTGGGAGCGGCTGATGGCCAACGGCGCCAAGGTCACCTCCGGGTGGACCGACGCCTACGAGGTCGACTTCACGGCCGGTGGTGGCAACGGCGACCGGCCGATCGTGACGTCGTACTCCTCCTCGCCGCCGTTCACGATCCCCGAGGACGGTGGCAAGCCCACGACGAGCGCGTTGCTCGACACCTGCTTCCGACAGGTCGAGTACGCCGGGGTGCTGAAGGGCTCGGACAACCCGGAGGGCATGGAGAAGTTCATCGACTTCATGCTCGAGAAGGACTTCCAGTCCGCGCTGCCCGACAACATGTACGTCTACCCGGTCGACAGCTCCGTGGCGCTGCCCGAGTCGTGGGCGGCGTACGCCAAGCCGGCGCCGAAGCCGCTGTCGATGCCCGCCGAGGAGATCGAGGACCACCTCAGCGAGTGGCTGCGCGACTGGAGGGACATCACCAGCAAGTGACGAGCGTCGGGGTCCGTCCGACCGGGCGGCAGCACCGCAGGGTCCACTGGGCAACCGTGGCCGTCGCCGCGCTGCCCCTGACCGCGCTCGTCCTCTTCTTCGTCTACCCGGTCGCCGGCATGCTGGCCCGCGGCCTGTGGCCCGACGGGTCGCTCGACCTCGGTGGGGTCGTGGACGTGCTCACCCGTCCGCGCACCCGCCGGGTGCTCTGGTTCACCCTGTGGTCGGCCGGTGCCGCCACCCTGGTCGCGGTCGTCGCCGGGCTGCCCGTCGCGTTCGTGCTGCACCGGTTGCGGTTCCCGGGCCGCGACGTCCTGCGTGCCCTGGTGGTGGTGCCGTTCGTGCTGCCCACCGTGGTCGTCGGGGTGGCCTTCCGGCAGCTGATCGCCCCGTCCGGCCCCCTCGGCTCGCTCGGTCTGGACGGCACTGCCGCCGCGATCGTCGCGGCCCTCGTCTTCTTCAACATCAGCGTCGTGGTGCGCACCGTCGGGGCCTTCTGGGAGGCACTCGATCCCCGCCGCGAGGAGGCGGCGGCCGTGCTCGGCGCCAGCCCCGTGCAGGTGTTCCGGACCGTGACGCTGCCCGCGCTCCTGCCCGGCATCGCCTCAGCGGCCAGCGTCGTCTTCCTGTTCTGCGCGACGTCCTTCGGCGTGGTGCTGACCATGGGCGGTCTGCGCTACGCCAACGTCGAGACCGAGATCTACCTGCTCACCACCCAGGAGCTCGACCTCACCGCCGCGGCGGCCCTGTCGATCGTGCAGCTGCTCGTCATCACCGCGCTGCTGGCCCTCTCCGCCCGGGCACGCCGTTCGCCGGGGCCGGTCGACCGTACGACGCGCCGCCTGCCGCGACCCCACCGTCGCCACCTGCCCGTCCTGGCGTGGACGGCGGCGGTGCTGGTCTTCCTGATGGCCCCGATCGTCTCGCTGGTGCTCGCCTCGCTGCAGCGCGGCGAGAGCTGGGGACTGGAGAACTACCGCGCCCTTGCCACGACCGGTGCCCGCAACGCGCTGCTGGTGCCGGCGACCGAGGGACTCCTCAACTCCTTCATCGTCGCGCTCACGGCGACGGCGATCGCCCTCACGCTCGGTGCCTCGGTCGCGTACCTCGTGTCCCGGCCCGGCGGAGGTCGTGGCGCCACGGTGCTCGACGGGGTCTTCATGCTGCCGCTCGGTGTCTCGGCGGTCACGGTCGGCTTCGGCTTCCTGATCACCCTCGACCGGCCACCGATCGACCTGCGCTCCTCCTCGCTGCTGATCCCCGTCGCGCAGGCGATGGTCGCGCTGCCGCTCGTGGTCCGTACCGTGGCGCCGGTGCTGAGGTCGATCGACGATCGCCAGCGCCAGGCGGCCTCGTCGCTCGGCGCGGGACCGCTGCGCGTGCTGCTGACCGTCGACGTCCCGGTGGCGTGGCGGCCACTCCTCGCCGCTGCCGGGTTCGCGTTCGCCGTCTCGCTCGGTGAGTTCGGCGCGACCAGCTTCCTCGCGCGCGACGACCAGCCCACGTTGCCCGTGGTGATCTACCGGCTGATCGGCCACCCGGGGGCCGAGAACTTCGGGATGGCGATGGCGGCCTCCGTCGTCCTCGCGGCCAGCACGGCCGTGGTGATGTTCGCGGTGCAGCGGCTCCGTGTCGGCTCGGTGGGAGCGTTCTGATGGGTCTCGGCGTCAGCGACCTCACGGTGCAGTTCGGGGCGACCACCGCGGTCGACCACGTGGATCTCGAGGTGCCGTCCGGGTCGGTGGTCGCCGTGCTCGGGCCGTCCGGGTGCGGCAAGTCGACGCTGCTCCGCGCCGTCGCCGGGCCTCGAGGACGTGGCGTCCGGGTCGGTGGACTTCGACGGCCAGGACCTCGCGGGCGTCCCCACCCACCGCCGCGGCTTCGCGCTGATGTTCCAGGACGGCCAGCTCTTCGAGCACCTCGACGTCGCCGCCAACGTCGCCTACCCCCTGCGCCTGCGACACCGCAGCGCGGCCGAGCAGCGCCACCGGACGACGGAGCTGCTGGCGCTGGTCGGCCTCGAGACGTACGCCGACCGCCTGCCGGCCACCCTCTCGGGCGGGGAGCGCCAGCGGGTGGCCCTCGCCCGCGCACTCGCCGTCGAGCCGCGGCTGCTGCTCCTCGACGAGCCCCTCAGCGCGCTCGACCGGGGCCTGCGCGAACGCCTGGCCGGCGAGCTGCACGACATCCTCCGGGTGGCCGGGGCGACCGCGATGCTCGTCACCCACGACCAGGAGGAGGCCTTCGCGGTCGCCGACCGGATGGCCGTCATGCGCGAGGGCAGGATCGTCCAGGCCGGCACCCTCAGCGAGGTCTGGAGCCGACCCGCCGACGCGTGGACCGCCGCGTTCCTGGGCTACGCGACCGTGCTGACCGACGGTCCGGCGGCCCGGCTGCGGGAGCTGGTCGCGCCCGACGAGGCGTGGGAGTCGGTGGCGCTGCGACGCTCGGCGCTGCGCGTCGACCCGGCGGGAGCCCTGACGGCGCTCGTCGAGGAGGCCCGCGTGACCCCCGACCAGATCCGGGTGCAGCTCGACGTGCAGGGGGTCGGCTCCCTGCCCGGCGTCGCGGACCCCGGCAGCGACGTACGCGTCGGTGCGCGGGTGCGTGTGGCCATTGACACGTCGCGGATCGCGCTCGTGCCTGCGGAGCTGTCAGGGGGGCGACCCTAGAATGACCCGTTGTGAAGCGGCGGGCCTATACATTCATGGTGGCGATCGCCGTCGTGATGGGCACGTTGGCCTTCATCGTCAGCCGGGTGGTCGACTACCCGCTGCGTGACCCCGACGGCTTCCTCGGCCCCGCCTGGGTGCGCCTGCCCCTGCTGTGCGTCGGCGCGTTCGTCGCCGACATCGTCCCCCGCACGCTCTGGCGCTCGCGGCTGCGTCCCGGCCAGTTCAAGGTCGAGGCCCGCCTCCTGATCCGGGAGCACTGGACGAAGGACCGGATCACGCTCGTCGTCCTCGGCCTGATCTGCTTCTACGTCACCTACGTCAGCTACCGGAACCTGAAGAACTTCCTGGTCTTCGTGCGCGGCAGCAAGACCAGCGAGGGCGACTACGAGCTGCACCGGTTCGACCAGTGGCTCGCGTTCGGGCACGATCCGGCCGTCCTGCTCCACGACGTGCTCGGCACGACGGTGTCGGCGCACTTCCTGTCGTGGGTCTACCTGATCTTCCTGCCGATGGTGCCGGTCTCGGTGATCGTCTGGCTGGTCTGGTCGCGCAACGTGAGCTTCGGCTACTGGTTCGTGACCGCGCAGTGCCTGTGCTGGACGCTCGGCACCGCGAGCTACTACATGATCCCCACGCTGGGCCCGGCCTTCGCGTTCCCGTGGCTCTACGAGAACCTCGACGCGACGGGGGTCTCGGTCCTGCAAGACGGGTTGTACTGGGGGCGGACGAGCGTCCGCTTCGATCCACTCGCGAGTGGGGTGCAGTCCGTCGCGGGGTTCGCGTCCCTGCACGTCGCGATCACCCTGCTGATGGCGCTGGTCGGGCAGTACACCCTGCGCACCAAGTTCCTCCGGGTGACCCTGTGGGTCTACATGGGCGATCACCGTGCTGGCCACGTCGTACTTCGGCTGGCACTACATCGCCGACGACATCGCCGGCGCGCTGATCGCGTTCGTCTCCTTCTACCTCGGCGGCATCGCGACCGGGCAGAAGTTCGACGCCCACGGCCGACATTCGCACCCGACGACGACCACCAGCGACGTGCCCGTCGAGTCGGCGGAGCCCAGCGACTCCGTCGAGTCCTCCGGGCGCGGGTCGGTCAGTCCGTAGGTTTCGCCAGGCTCCACCAGCGGTGGTCACGCGTACTGCCCGTCGACCCGCAACAGGAGTGACTCCTGCGCCTGAAGTGACCTGTGAATCGGGCTAAATCCGCCGAACTACATTGGTGTAGTTGTCAAGGCGACACGCGTATTACAACGCAGTAATTATGTGAAAACTGTTTCATGTGTGACCTGTGAGCCCTAACGTCTGAATTGTCTCGTGTCGCGGGGAAGCGGCGCGAGACCCTCGACGAAAGGGATATTTCCGGTGCGACCCGTCGCGCGCATGGCCCTCGCGGCCGCAACGACCTTGGCTGTCACCCTCCCGATCAGCGGCGCCGCACTGGCCGCTCCGAACAAGCCTCCGACGGCCCCGACCCAGGCGCAGGTCGACAAGGCCCGGGCCGAGGTCGCGAGCAAGAAGAAGAGCGTGGGACAGCTCGAGGCAGCGCTGGCCGGCGCGAACGCCCGCATGCAGGAAGCCTCCACCGCGGCCGAGCTCGCCTTCGAGCGCGCCAACGGTGCGCGGTGGCGTCTCGAGGTCGCCCAGAAGGCGCTCCGGGACGCACAGGCGAAGGCCCGGCAGGCCGCCGCCGCCGTGGCCAGCCAGCGTGACGGCATCGCCTACCTGGTCACCGAGAGCTACCAGAACGGCACCGAGCTGACCACCGCCAGCGCGCTGGTCTCCGACGAGGGGCCCAACGGCCTGATGAACCGCTACGGCGTCGTGCAGAGCGCCGGCGACTCGATGGAGGCGCGCTACGAGCAGTTCAAGGTCGCCTCGGCCCGTGCGAAGACCCTCACCGAGCGCGCCGCCAAGGCCGAGAAGAAGCAGGAGGCGCTGGCGGAGGAGTCCAAGAAGCTCGCCGTCGCCGCCGGCCAGGCCGCGGCCGCCGCGAGCATCGCCGCCAACCAGATCGCCGTGCAGAAGCAGGAGCTGATCGAACAGCTCGCCAAGGCCCAGAACATCTCGGTCGGCCTGGCCACTCGCCGGCACGACGCGCTCGAGCGGGTCGCCCGTGAGAAGGCCGCCGCCGCCAAGAAGGCCGAGGAGGCCGCCGAGCAGGCACAGCTGGAGAAGGAAGCCGCCGAGGCCAAGAAGAAGGCCAAGAAGGCCAAGGCCCAGAAGAACGACACGTCGAACGACTCCGGCTCCATCGGGTCGGGCTCCTCCGGCGGCTCGTCGTCTGGGGCTCCGCGCCGCCGCCGGTGTCGAACCCGGCGCCGAACCAGGCGGTCGCCGTCCAGCGCGCCATCGCCTACGCCAAGGCCCAGCTCGGCAAGCCCTACCGCTGGGCAGCCGCCGGTCCCGGGCACGTTCGACTGCTCGGGCCTGACCATGCAGGCCTGGGCCCGCGGCGGGAAGGCGCTGCCGCACTACTCGGTCGCGCAGTTCGCCCAGTCCATGCGGGTCTCGATGACCGACGCCAGGCCCGGCGACCTGCTCTTCTGGAGCAACAACGGCCGTCCCGGCGGGATCCACCACGTCGCGCTCTACCTCGGCGGCGGGCAGTTCATCGAGGCGCCGTACACCGGTGCCAGCGTGCGCTACAACTCGATCTACAACTGGTACCCGGACTTCGTCGCCCGCCCCTGACGCCTCGTCGGGAGTGTGACCGCCGGCTCACCCGGGATCCGGTGACGGCGCGCTGACGCATGCGGCAGAGTGACGCCCATGCCCGAGCGCGCGCTGCCCCACGTCGACGTCCCCGCCCTCACCGCCCTCCTCGACGGCAAGTACGCCGAGATCCGGGAGCTGACCCGCAAGAACCTCGCCGACTACGCCGTCGTCCTCGACGAGGCGATCGAGATGCCCCGCGACGAGTTCCGGGAGCGCGTCCTCGAGCTGGTCAAGCTGATGGCGGAGACCGGGGCCACCGGCCTGGGCTTCCCGACCGAGTACGGCGGTGGCGGCGACATCGGCGCCTCGATCGCGGCGTTCGAGACCCTCGGGTTCGGTGACCTCTCCATCCTGGTCAAGGTCGGGGTCCAGTTCGGCCTGTTCGGCGGGGCGATCCTGCAGCTCGGCTCGAAGCACCACCACGACGCCTACCTGGCCGACCTCGTGCGGGCGGACCTCCTGGGTTGCTTCGCGATGACCGAGACGGGCCACGGTTCCAACGTGCAGGCGCTGGGCACCGTCGCGGCGTACGACAACGACGCGAAGGAGTTCGTGATCACGACTCCGGACGACCTGTCGCGCAAGGACTACATCGGCAACGCCGCCGCGCACGCGTCGATGGCGGTGGTGTTCGCCCAGCTCGAGATCCACGGCGACTCCGAGGGCGTGCACGCGTTCGTCGTACCGATCCGGGACAAGAAGGGGAAGCCGCTGCCCGGCATCCGCATCGAGGACGACGGCGCCAAGATCGGGCTCAACGGGGTCGACAACGGACGGATCTGGTTCGACGGCGTACGCGTCCCGCGCACCAACCTGCTCAACCGCTACGCCGACGTCACCGAGGACGGCCGCTACGTCTCCAGCATCGAGAACAAGGACCGCCGGTTCTTCACCATGCTCGGCACCCTGATCCAGGGCCGCGTCTGCGTCGGCGGCGCCGGGATCACGGCCAGCAAGGTGGCGCTCGCCGTGGCGATCAAGTACGCCAACCATGCGCCGCCAGTTCGGCTCGCCGGACACCGGCGAGGAGGAGCTGCTCCTCGACTACGGCATGCACCAGCGCCGGCTGCTGCCGCTGCTCGCCAAGACCTACGCGCTGCACTTCACCCAGGAGAAGCTGCTGGCCGAGCTGCACAACGTGCTCTCGACCACCGACGCCCCCGACCGGCAGCGCCGGTCCCTGGAGTCGCTGGCCGCCGGCACCAAGGCGATCGGCACCTGGCACGCCAGCCGGACGATCCAGGAGTGCCGCGAGGCGTGCGGCGGCGCCGGCTACCTGATGTCCAACCGGCTCGGCGCCCTGCGCGCGGACACCGACGTGTTCACGACCTTCGAGGGCGACAACCACATCCTGCTCCAGCTGGTCGCCAAGGGGCTGCTCACCGACTACTCCTCGAGCTTCGGCGACCTCGACCAGCTCGGGATGGTGCGCTTCGTCGCCGGGCTGGCCGTCGAGACGGTGCTCGAGCGCACCAGCGCCCACAAGCTGCTCGAGCGGATCAAGGACGTGCTGCCCGGCGGCAACGACGACACGTGGGACCAGGACGCCGGGCTGCTCGACCCGGAGTACCAGCTCGCGATGTTCCGCTGGCGCGAGGAGCACATCCTCTCGGGCGTGGCCCGGCGGCTGAAGCGGGGGATGGACCAGGGCATGGACGCCGTCGACGTGTTCAGCCGGGTGCAGGACCACGTCATCGCCGCCGGTCGCGCCCACGTGGAGCGGCTCATCCTGGAGGCGTTCGTGGACAAGCTGGCGGTGATGGTCGACAGCGACAACAAGGTGGCGCTGAGCCAGCTCTGCGACCTCTACGCGCTGTCCACGATCGAGGCCGACCGCGGCTGGTTCATGGAGCACGGCCGTCTCTCCAGCGCCCGCTCCAAGGCGATCAGCCGCGAGGTCTCCTCGCTGTGCCGTCAGCTGCGACCCATCGCCGAGGACCTCGTCGACGGGTTCGGGATCCCGCCGGAGATGCTCAAGGCCGAGATGCTGGACGGACCCGACGTACGCGCGCGGTGCCTGATGCTCGACCGGCTGCGCATCCCCGGTCTCGGCGGCTGGGGCGACGACCCGCTGTGGGGGAAGTTCTACGACTGGACCGTCGAGCACCCGCAGGCCGGCGGGACGCTGTGGAAGGCCGGGATCGGCAGCGACCTGCGCCGGCTGTACTCCGCCGCCGCCGAGATCGGTCGCCAGCCCGCGGGGTCGTCGGTGCTCGACGTCCCGACCGGCGGCGGGGTGGCGCTGCGCGGCCTGCGCACCGGCCAGGGGGTCAGGTACGTCGCCGCGGACATCTCCCAGGCGATGCTGGACCGCACCATGCGCGTCGCCCGCGAGCGGCACGTCGTCGCCCAGGTCGAGCCGGTGCTCGCCGACGTCGGTGACCTCCCCTTCGCCGACGGGGAGTTCGACCTCGTCGTCTCCTTCACCGGGCCTGCACTGCTTCCCCGACCCGCACCGCGCCGTCCTCGAGATGGCCCGGGTCCTGCACCCCGGCGGGGTCCTGACCGGCAGCGCGCTGCTGACCGACACCGGCCTGCGCTACCTGCCGGTGCGCCAGGTCGGCCGCCTCGCCGGCCTGCTCGGCCCCGGCGCCAGCAGCACCGACGTCCACACCTGGCTCGCCGAGGCCGGCCTCGAGGAGGTCACCCTCGAGCTGTCCGGGGCGATCGGGTACTTCCGCGGGCGGAAGGCGTAGGGGCTGCAGGTTTCCCCGGCCGGCCGGGGAAACCGTCACTTGACGGCCGTTGCAACACCCGTCAGGTGACGGAATTGGCCGTCAGGTCCGCCCGCTTTGTCAGGTCGCCGGTAGCCGAGGAAGACGCAGGCGGTCGCCGTCGCGAGCCGACGTCGTCGGTGCAGCGCAGATCGACTTCAAGCCAAGGTCCAGTCCCGCCCAAGTGTGTACGACGAGACTCGGCTCACCAGCCGAAGGAGTCCTCATGTCCACCGTCACCCGCACCGCCGCCACCACGACCAAGCGCCCGGACCCGCTCGTCCCGGCCCTGGTCGCCCTGCTCGCCACCGACCTCGTCGGCGGGCTGGTCGCCGTCTCGTCCGGGGTGAACACCTGGGGCGAGGCGTGGGGGAGCACCGCGCTCCTCGCCGCTCCGCTGCCGATGATCGGGGCCCAGATCGTCCTGACGGTCCTCGCCGTGCGGATGACCGGGAAGCGGGCGGCGATCCCGGCCGGACTGCTCGCGGTTGCGTGCCTGGTCAGCGTGATCTCGGGCTTCTTCGACGGCGGGATCGGCCACGACGAGCTGACGCCCGCCCTGTCGGCGTACCAGATGTTCCTGCTCGGCGTCACCGGCCTCGTCGGCGTGCTGGCCGCGCGCCGGGCCGTGCAGGCGCGACGCGGCTAGCAGGAGCTCAGCCGTCGGTGTGACGCCCGGCGTCCGGGGTCGCGGACTCCTCGGTGCTGACCGCGTCGGGGTTCTCCTTGAACCGCTCGAAGGAGGCCTTGACCTCGGCCTCGGCCTCGGTGCGGCCGACCCAGTTGGCGCCCTCGACGGACTTGCCGGGCTCGAGGTCCTTGTAGACCTCGAAGAAGTGCTGGATCTCGAGCCGGTCGAACTTGGAGACGTGGTTGATGTCGCGCAGGTGCTCGAGGCGGGGGTCGTGCGAGGGCACGCAGAGCACCTTGTCGTCGCCGCCGGCCTCGTCCTTCATCCGGAACATGCCGATCGCGCGGCAGCGGATCAGGCAGCCGGGGAACGTCGGCTGCTGCAGGATCACGAGGGCGTCGAGCGGGTCGCCGTCCTGGCCGAGGGTGTCCTCGATGAAGCCGTAGTCGGCGGGATAGGCGGTGGAGGTGAACAGCGTCCGGTCGAGCCGGATGCGTCCTGACTCGTGGTCGACCTCGTACTTGTTGCGCTCACCCTTCGGGATCTCCACCAGTACGTCGAACTCCACCGAATCTTCCTTCCACCAGACACCTGTGCGCCGGTACCCGGCCGCACCGGGGCTAGTCTCGCAGCACTTTCGCCCGAACGGCACATCGAGAGGGGGCCTGAGGCGACCGTGCGTGAGCAACGACACTGGACGTCCAGCTTCCCGGTGCGCTTCCTCGCCGAGATCCTGGTGCTGGTCCTGCTCGTGGCTGGTGTCGCCAGCTACCGGTTCGACCTCGGCGAGCGCTGGTTCGGCTGGGGACCGGCCGACCCGGCGACCGAGCCGGCCGCCGTGGCACCGCCCGAGGGCCTGAAGCTGCCGGCCACCGCTCCCGCTCGCCGCGTCGCCCGGGTGTCCGCGACCGTCCCCGGCGACCCGGCCGAGGTCGCGGCGACCGTCCAGCCGATGCTGCGCAAGCGCGTCCTCGGGCAAGCACGTCGGGCGTGCTGGTCACCGACCTCGACAGCGGGCGGCCGCTGTTCCGTTCGGGCGCCGCGGCCGTCACCCCGGCGTCCACCACCAAGCTGTTCACCTCGGCGGCGGCCCTGTCGTCGCTGGGCCCGATGGCACGCTTCCGGACGACCGTGCGCTACGCCCCCGCCTCGCGCCAGCTGGTGCTCGTCGGCGGCGGCGACCCGTTCCTGGCGAGCTCGCCCAAGGCCGGCGCCGACAGCTACCCCAACCGCGCCGACGTCGTCACGCTGGCCGGCGAGACCGCGCGGAAGCTGCGCTCGATGAAGGTCAAGCGGGTCCGCCTCGGCTTCGACGACAGCTACTTCAGCGGACCGTCGGTCAACCCGCACTGGCCCGACAGCTACGTCCCCGAGGGCGTCGTCCCGCCGATCAGCGCGCTCTGGGTCGACGAGGGCCTGGACTCCGACGGCTACGGCTACGTCTCCGACCCGGCAGCCGTCGCTGCGGAGAAGTTCCGCACCGCTCTCGGAGCAGCCGGCATCCGCGTCGGTCCGAACGTACGCCGCGTCGGCGCACCGGCCGGCGGCTCGGAGGTCGCGTCGGTCTCGAGCGCACCGCTCGGCGAGATCGTCCAGCGCACGCTGGCGGTCAGCGACAACCAGGCCGCCGAGGTGCTGGCCCGCCAGGTCGGCCTCGCCGAGCGGCAGGAGGGGTCGTTCGAGGCCGGGGCAGCGTCCGTCCTCGAGGTGCTCCGGCGGCTCGGCGTACCCGTCACCGGCGACGTGCTGTACGACGGCAGCGGCCTCTCCCGCGAGAACCTGCTCACCACCGAGAGCCTGGCGGCCGTCGTACGACTCTCCGCGAGCGCGGACCACCCGGAGCTGCGCGAGGTGCTCACCGGCCTCCCGGTGGCCGGCTTCACCGGCTCGCTGGCCTTCCGCTTCGAGAAGGGGCCGGCCGAGGCCCGCGGACGGGTCCGCGCGAAGACCGGGACGCTCACCGGGGTGCACGGCCTCGCCGGTGTGGCCGACGACGCTGACGGAGCACGGATGGCGTTCGTCGTCGTCGCCGACCGGGTGAGCCCCGCCAAGGACTTCGCCGCGCAGACGCTGATCGACCGGATCGCCGGGGCGCTGGGCGCGTGCACCTGCGGCGTAGGGTCTGCGCATGAGTGATCAGCGCCCGCAACCGACCCGGGATGGTCGACTGGGACCTCGCCGTCAGGGTGGGGTCCCGTCTCGTCGGTGAGGGTCCGCAGGTCAGCCGCAGCGAGGCCGTCGAGGCGGTCGAGGAGCTGCGCGCCGGGGCCGATCGCTCCACGCCGCTGGTCCGTGAGTTCACCGGGCTGGTCGCCACCGAGCGCACCGCGCCTGTCCTGGTCGTCGACCGGCCGGGCTGGGTGCAGGCCAACGCCGACGGCTTCGCGACGGTGATCGCGCCGCTGATCGACAAGCTCCAGGAGAAGAAGGGCGCCCCCGGTCCGCTGACCGAGGCGATCGGCTCGCGCATCACCGGTGTCGAGCTCGGCGCGATGCTCGGCTTCCTCGGCTCCAAGGTGCTCGGCCAGTTCGACCCGTTCCACGACAAGCCCGGCGAGCAGGGCCGGCTGCTGCTCGTCGCGCCCAACATCGTCCACGTCGAGCGCGAGCTGCACGCCGACCCGCACGACTTCCGCCTCTGGGTCTGCCTGCACGAGGAGACCCACCGGGTGCAGTTCACGGCGGTGCCGTGGATGACCGACCACCTGCGCTCCGAGCTCAGCTCGATCGTCGGTGCCGTCCAGACCGACCCCTCCGAGCTGCTCGGTGACGCGGTCAGGAAGATCGGCGACATCGTGTCGGGCAAGGCCGAGGGCAGCCTGCTCGACCTGTTCTCCGGTCCCGAGCAGAAGGCGGTCATCGAGCGGGTGACCGGCGTGATGAGCCTGCTCGAGGGGCATGCCGACGTCGTGATGGACGGCGTCGGACCCGAGGTGATCCCGAGCGTGGCCGAGATCCGGCGCAAGTTCACCCAGCGCCGCAAGGGCGTCGGCGGGCTCGACCGGCTGCTGCGACGGCTGCTGGGCCTGGACCAGAAGATGGCTCAGTACCGCGACGGTGCCGTGTTCGTCCGCGCCGCCGTCGACAAGGTCGGCATGGAGGGCTTCAACGCCGTCTGGGCGGAGCCGGCCAACCTGCCGACCAAGCAGGAGATCCTCGACCCGGCGCTGTGGATCGCGCGCGTCCACGGCTGAGCCGCTGATCGACTGATGTCGCTCGATCCCGCGGTGGCCGCGGTGCGGCTCGCCGTACGTCCGTGGGTCGCTGAGGGAGCGACCGTGATGGTCGCCTGCTCCGGCGGCGCCGACTCGCTCGCGCTGCTCGCCGCGACCGTGTTCGAGGGACACAAGGTGGGCGCGCGCGTCATCGGCGTGACCGTCGACCACGGCCTGCAGGAGGGCTCCACCGAGCAGACGACGAGCGTGGTCGGCCAGATGGCGTCGATGGGAGTCGACGAGACGGCCTCGATCCGGGTCACCGTCGACGCCCGTTCGGCCGGGGTCGAGGCAGGCGCCCGGCAGGCGAGGTACGCCGCCCTCGGCCAGCTCGCCGAGCACTTCTCGGCCAGCCCGGTGCTGCTGGGGCACACCCTCGACGACCAGGCCGAGACCGTCCTGCTGGGGCTGGCGCGGGGCTCAGGCGCCCGCTCGCTGTCGGGGATGCGGCGCACCTTCGACGACCTCTTCGTCCGGCCGCTGCTGGGCGTGACCCGCGCCGAGACGGAGTCGGCCTGCCGGGCGGAGGACATCTCCTTCTGGACCGACCCGCACAACAGCGACCCTCGCTTCACCCGAGCGCGCGTGCGGCACGACGTGCTGCCGGTGCTCGAGCGCGAGCTCGGCCCCGGGGTCGCGGCCACGCTGGCACGCACCGCCGACCAGCTCCGCGCCGATGCCGACCACCTCGACGACCTCGCGACCGAGGCCCTCGCCGTCGTGCGTCAGGAGGAGGGTCTGCTGGTCGCATCCCTCGCCGTGCTCGCCCCCGCCATCCGCACCCGGGTGCTCCGCCTGGCCGCGCTCGAGGCCGGTGCCGCTCGCCGCCGAGCTGTTCCACGCCCACGTCCTCGACATCGACCGCCTGGTCACCGACTGGCACGGCCAGAAGTGGGTCGACCTGCCCGGCCACCTCCGCGCCGTACGCCGCGGGGGCCTGCTCACGTTCGAGCCCCAGACCGGATAGTCGCGATGCTCGGACCCTTGTCCGCAGCCCTCCGGAGGGTCCGATGCACTCGGGACTATCCGGCTTGTCTCAGTCCCGGAGAGCCCCGGCCAGCAGCGAGAGGGTGGTCTCGCGGGCGGGGGAGGACGCGGGGTCGGTGCCGACGAAGGCGGCGGCGACCGGGTGGACCATCACCTCGTCCACGTCGTACGTCGCAGCCAGCTCGCGGATCTGCTCGGCCGCGGAGGCGGGGGTGCCGATCACCCAGCGACGCGACATCGCCTCGAGCAGGCCCTGGTGCTCGTCGGGCACCGTCTCCTTCTCCGCCTCCTCCACCAGGCGCTGGGGGCGGAGCGGCTGGCCGGTGCGGAGCGCGACCATCGCCTGGAGCTGCGGCAGGGCGAGCCGGTCGGCCTCCTCCTGCGAGTCCGCCACCACGACGTTGACCGTCAGGAAGGTGCGCGGGGAGGGGTTCTCCTCCGAGGGCTGGAAGCCGGACCGGTACAGCTCGAGCGCCTCGGCCGTGCCCTGCCCGGAGAAGTGGTGCGCGAACACGTAGGGCAGTCCGCGCGACGCGGCGAGCCGGGCGGAGTAGTCGGAGGACCCGAGCAGCCACACCGGCGGGACCGAGGTCGCGGCCGGGGTCGCGGTCAGGGCGTGCAGACGTCCACCGACCTGGAGGCCGACCCCGCCGGGGCTCATCATCGAGATCACGTTGTCGACGTACTCCGGGAACCGGGAGACCGCGTCGTCCTCCACACCGCCACCGCCGTGGCGCAGCGCCCAGCTCGTGACGGGGTCCGATCCGGGCGCGCGGCCGATGCCGAGGTCGATCCGGCCGGGGTGGGCGGCCTCGAGCAGCGCGAACTGCTCGGCCACGACCAGCGGCGCGTGGTTGGGCAGCATCACGCCGCCCGAGCCGACCCGGATCCGGGAGGTGGCACCGGCGACCATCGAGACGAGCAGCGGCGGGTTGGTCGCGGCGACGGCGGGCATGTTGTGGTGCTCGGCCAGCCAGTACCGGTGGTAGCCGTCGGCCTCCGCCGTACGGGCGAGGCTGCGCGTCGCCGCGAGCGCGTCGGAGGTGGTCTGGTCGCTGCGGACGGGCACGAGGTCGAGGACCGAGAGAGTGAGGGTCGGCATGTGGGGTCCAACGCCGCGAGGCCGCCGAGACTTCCCGCGCCGTCCCGTGGCAGGCTGCACCCATGGACGCAGCAGACGTCGACGGTGAGCTGGTCAACATCCTGTACACCGAGAAGGACATCCAGGACCGCCTCGCGGAGCTGGCCCAGGAGATCGAGAAGGACTACGACGGCTACGACCTGCTGATCGTGGGGGTCCTGCGCGGCGCGGTGATGGTGATGGCCGACCTGGCGCGCACGTTCAACCGGCACGTGGAGATGGACTGGATGGCCGTCTCGTCGTACGGCTCCGGCACGAAGAGCTCCGGCGTCGTCCGCATCCTCAAGGACCTCGACACCGACATCAGCGGCCGGCACGTGCTGATCGTCGACGAGATCATCGACACCGGCCTGACCCTGTCGTGGCTGACCTCCAACCTCGCCTCGCGCAACCCCGCCTCGGTCGAGATCTGCACGCTGCTCCGCAAGCCCGAGGCGCTGCGGATGGACGTCGAGGTCAAGTACGTCGGCTGGGACATCCCGAACGAGTTCGTCGTCGGCTACGGCCTCGACTACAACGAGCTCTACCGCAACCTCCGCGACATCGGGACGCTCGCTCCCCACGTCTATTCGTAGGTGCTTTTCACGCTCGGTTCGTGCGGTCTGGAGTGACCTGAGAGGATTGCGCGCGTGAAGCGAACCCTGCGTAGTCCATGGCTGTGGATCCCCGTGGCCGTGATCGGTGTCCTCCTGGCTCTCCAGTACCTCGTGCCCAACGGCGGGTACAAGGAGATCGAGACCTCGAAGATGGTCGACCACATCTCCTCAGGGGAGATCAAGGAGATCACCTTCAAGGACGGCGGCAACCAGCAGATGCTGGCCACGCTGGACAACGGCGACAAGGTCATGGCCGTCTGGGTCACCGGACAGCAGCGTTCGCTCGTCAACCAGGTCCAGGAGCAGGTCGACAAGGGCGAGATCGAGGACTACAAGGTCGAGAACCCCAAGCCCAGCTTCCTCGGGCAGCTGCTGATCACGCTGCTCCCGATCGCGCTGATCGTGCTGGTGTTCCTGTTCCTGATGAACCAGGTCCAGGGCGGCGGCGGCCGGGTGATGCAGTTCGCCAAGTCCAAGGCCAAGCTGATCACCAAGGACATGCCGAAGACGACGTTCGCCGACGTCGCCGGCTGCGAGGAGGCCATCGAGGAGCTCGGCGAGATCAAGGAGTTCCTCCAGGAGCCCGCCAAGTTCCAGGCCGTGGGCGCGAAGATCCCCAAGGGCGTGCTGCTCTACGGCCAGCCCGGCACCGGCAAGACCCTGCTCGCCCGCGCGGTCGCCGGCGAGGCGGGCGTCCCGTTCTACTCGATCTCCGGCTCCGACTTCGTCGAGATGTTCGTCGGTGTCGGTGCCTCCCGGGTGCGCGACCTGTTCGAGCAGGCCAAGGAGAACGCCCCGGCCATCGTGTTCATCGACGAGATCGACGCCGTCGGCCGCCACCGCGGCGCCGGCATGGGCGGCGGTCACGACGAGCGCGAGCAGACGCTCAACCAGCTGCTCGTCGAGATGGACGGCTTCGACGTGCGCGGCGGGGTCATCCTGATCGCGGCCACCAACCGCCCCGACATCCTCGACCCGGCCCTGCTCCGCCCCGGCCGGTTCGACCGGCAGATCAGCGTCGACGCCCCCGACCTCAACGGGCGCCACCAGATCCTCAAGGTCCACGCGCGCGGCAAGCCGATGGGCCCCGACGTCGACCTGCTCTCCGTGGCCCGCCGCTCGCCGGGCTTCTCCGGCGCCGACCTGGCCAACGTGCTCAACGAGGCGGCGCTCCTGACCGCCCGCGAGAACAAGAAGATGATCGACAACGCGGCGCTCGACGAGGCGATCGACCGCGTCATCGCCGGTCCGCAGAAGCGCACCCGCCTGATGAGCGAGAAGGAGAAGCTGATCACGGCGTACCACGAAGGCGGCCACGCCCTCGTCGCCGCAGCGCTCCCCGGCACCGACCCGGTGCACAAGGTGACGATCCTGCCGCGGGGGCGTGCGCTGGGCTACACGATGGTGCTGCCCGACGAGGACAAGTACTCCCAGACCCGCTCGGAGATGCTCGACAAGCTCGCCTACATGATGGGCGGCCGCGCCGCGGAGGAGATGGTCTTCCACGACCCGACCACCGGCGCCGGCAACGACATCGAGAAGGCCACCTCGCTGGCGCGTGCGATGGTCACCCAGTTCGGCATGACCGAGCGCCTCGGCGCCATCAAGCTCGGCGAGGCCCAGGGCGAGCCGTTCCTCGGCCGCGACATGGGCCACCAGCGCAACTACTCCGAGGAGATCGCGGCGATCGTCGACGAGGAGACCAAGAAGCTGCTGGCGACCGCCCACCAGGAGGCCTTCGACATCCTCGAGGAGAACCGCGACGTCCTCGACTCCCTCGTGCTCGCCCTGATGGAGCGGGAGACCCTCGACAAGGCAGAGGTGGCCGAGGTCTTCGAACCGTTGCGCCGCCGTCCGATCCGCCCCGCCTGGACGGGCTCCCCGGACCGCAACCCCTCGAGCATCCCGCCGGTGCGGATCCCGGAGAAGATCCGGGCGGCCGCCGCCGAGGGTGCCATCGCCGACGAGCCCGAGGGCGCGGTCGTGCTGACTCCGCCCGGTGCGGGCGGCGACGTGCACGGCGACCCCGGGCTGGGACAGAACCCGCCCGGTCCGCCGACGCCCGGCGGTCAGGGTCAGCGGGCGTGAGGTCCTCCCGATGGCCGTGAACCCGGTCGGGCGCGGGCAGGGCGCGATCAACGAGTTCGACCACGACCGGGCAGCGGCGGCCGTCCGTGAGCTGCTGATCGCGATCGGCGAGGACCCCGAGCGCGAGGGCCTGCAGGACACCCCGCAGCGCGTCGCCCGGGCGTACGCCGAGCTGACGATGGGCCTGCACCAGACGCCGGAGCAGGTGCTGACCACGACCTTCGACATCGGGCACGACGAGATGGTGCTCGTCCGCGACATCGAGCTGTGGTCGATGTGCGAGCACCACCTGGTGCCGTTCACCGGGGTGGCCCACGTCGGCTACATCCCCAACGAGAGCGGCAAGATCACCGGCCTCTCCAAGCTGGCCCGGCTGGTCGACGTCTTCGCCAAGCGCCCGCAGGTGCAGGAGCGGCTGACCACGCAGGTCGCCGATGCCCTGGTCGACCTGCTCGAGCCGCGCGGCGTGATCGTCGTGATCGAGGCCGAGCACCTGTGCATGACCATGCGCGGCGTGCGCAAGGCGGGAGCGCGCACGATCACCTCCGCCGTGCGCGGCATCATGCACAAGCCGGCCACGCGGGCCGAGGCGATGTCGCTGATCCACACGGCCCGCTAGCGTCTGGGGCGTGATCACGCGGGAGTCCTGGGGCGCCGGCCTGCCGACGCTGCCACGGCCCCTGGTGATGGGGGTCGTGAACGTCACGCCCGACTCGTTCTCCGACGGTGGCCGCTGGGCCACGACCGAGGCCGCCATCGCCCACGGCACCGAGCTGCGCGCCGAGGGCGCCGACGTCCTCGACATCGGTGGTGAGTCCACCCGGCCGGGCGCGACCCGTCCGCTGGTCGCCGAGGAGATGGACCGGGTCGTCCCGGTGATCCGGGCCCTCGCCGAGGACGGCATCGCGGTCTCGGTGGACACGATGCGGCACGAGGTGGCCGAGGCGGCGCTCGACGCCGGCGCCGTGGTGGTCAACGACGTGTCCGGGGGGCTGGCCGACCCGCGCATCCTCGCTGTCGTGGCCGAGCGCGGTGCGGCGTACGTCGTGATGCACTGGCGCGCCCACTCCTCGGTGATGCGCGAGCACGCGACGTACGACGACGTCGTGGTCGACGTCCGCACCGAGCTGGCCCAGCGCCTCGACGACGCCGCGGCCGCCGGGATCGCGTCGGATCGCCTGGTCGTGGACCCCGGGCTCGGGTTCGCCAAGACCGCCGACCACAACTGGGAGCTGCTCCAGCGGCTGCCCGAGCTCGAGTCGCTCGGTGTCCCGATCCTGGTCGGGTCGAGCCGCAAGTCGTTCCTCGGCACCCTGCTCGCCGGTCCGGACGGGAGTCCGCGGCCGGTCGACGACCGCGAGGACGCCAATGTGGCGCTCACCACGATCGCCGCGATCCAGGGCGTCTGGGGCGTGCGCGTCCACGAGGTGCGCGCCAGCATCGACGCGATCCGCGTGGTCAGCCGCTGGCTGGGTGACTGAGGCCGCTGCGGGGTGCTGAGCCGCATATCTGCAGGTCAGCGCGCTGCACGGATCGGCGGGGCGGACGGCCGTTCCGGTCGGTCGGGACCGCCGGTAGTGTCGTGCCACCATGACCGAGCAGCTCCCCGCCCTCGCTGGAGACCGCCTGGCCGTGCGCGGCATCGCCGTCCACGGGCACCACGGCGTCTTCGAGATCGAACGGCGTGAGGGCCAGGAGTTCGTGGTCGACGTGGTCCTGGGCGTGGACACCCGCGGGGCCGCTCGCAGCGACGATTTGCAGGACACCGTGGACTACGGAACCCTCGTGGACCAGGTCAGGTCAGCCGTGGCGAACGACCCGGTCGACCTGATCGAGACGCTGGCCCAGCGCATCGCCGATGTCTGCCTGCGCCACGACCAGGTGTCCGACGTGGAGGTCACCGTGCACAAGCCCCACGCCCCGATCCAGGCGACGTTCGAGGACGTCGCCCTCACCATCAACCGGAGCCGTCTGTGACCGAGAGCCCTAATCCCAACATCGTCGACGCCGACACGATCACGGGTGAGATGCACCCCATCCGCCGTGCCGTGATCTCGATCGGGTCCAACGTCGGCGAGCGCCGCACCAACCTCCAGGGCGCGCTCGACTCCCTGGCGGACACCCCAGAGGTCTGGGTGACCGCCGTGTCCTCGGTCTACGAGACCGCGCCGGTCGACGCCCCCGAGGACTCCAAGGACTTCCTGAACGCCGTCGTGCTGCTCGACACCACGCTGTCGGCCCGCACCCTGCTCGAGCGGGCACTCGCGGTCGAGTCCGCCTACGGCCGGGAGCGCACCGGCGAGCGCAACGAGCCGCGCACGCTCGACGTCGACCTGATCGTGGTGGGTGACCGGCGGGCCGACGAGGAAGACCTGACCCTGCCGCACCCGCGGGCCGCGGAGCGTGCCTTCGTGCTCGTCCCGTGGGCCGAGCTCGAGCCCGAGGCCGAGATCCCGGGTGCCGGTCCGGTCGCCGAGCTGCTCGAGAAGACCGGCCGCGAGGGCGTTGCCCTGCGCGAGGACATCGAGCTCGAGTTCAGCTGAGCCTCAGCCGACGTGGACGCGACCTGAGGTGACACACCCCGACTTCGACGAGGACGAGCCGGACCTCGAGGAGCCGCAGGGCCGGATCCGCGTGACCGGCCCCGGGCCGCTGGTGGTGTCGGGCGTGATCGGTCTGGTGCTGGGGTGGGCGATCCGGCCCATCTGCCTGCGGCTGGACTACCCCGAGCCGAACGTGTCCCTCACCTCGATCGGGGCGCTGGTGTTCGTGGCCGCGACGATCGGCGCGACGGCGTACGTCACCCGGCGGACCGTACGCCGCAACCGCCACGACCTCGCCCACCACGCAGCCGTCAACCGGCTCGTCCTGGGCAAGGCGTGCGCCCTGGTCGGGTGCCCTGGCCCTCGGTGGGTACGTCGGGTACGCGGTCGCCCAGCTCGGCGTCTCCAACCCCGCGGCCGACGTGCGCTTCTGGCGCTCGCTGCTCGCGGCGCTCGGATCGCTGGCCGTGATGGTCACCGCGCTGCTGCTCGAGCAGGCGTGTCGCGTCCCGAAGGGCGACAAGTAGGCCCTTACGCTGCGAACCATGGCCCTCATGGCAGCTCCCCGCACTCCCATGCGTCGTCGGCAACGCAGTGTCCGCGTCACGGTCGCGGTCTCCCTGCTCTCGGTGGCCACCGCCATCGTCCTGGTCTCTGTCTCCCTCCAGTCGGTCGTGTGGCTCGTGGTCGCCTCGGCCGTGGCGCTCGCCCTGGCGTGGGGCGCCCTGCGCACGATGTGGACCGAGGTGCTCCAGGCGCGCCGTGACAACGCCGCCGACCGTGCCGCGGCCGCCGCTGCCTACCGCAACCTGTTCGCGACCCGCGCCGCCGAGCAGGCCGCGTTCAGCACCGCCATGACCGAGCGCCTGGCCCAGGCCCACCTCGCCCAGCGCGAGCTCGAGGGCCTGGTCGTGCAGCACGAGACGCGTGCCCAGCGCGCCGAGACCAAGCTGGCCGCCGAGACCGAGGCGCTGGACGAGGCCCGCTTCCGCGTGGAGTCCCTCGAGCAGGCCCTGGTCGCCCTCCAGGACGACGGCTCCGTCGTCGACCTCGTCGCCTGGGACGAGCAGGCCGCCCAGAAGGGGCGGAAGGGCCGCTCGCTCAAGCAGGCGTAGGGGCTCAAAATGCGCCACGACCGGTTCGTCCCCGGCGCCTACTCGCCGTGCACCGACGCGCGCAGCATCCGGTGCACCCCGTTCGGCGTGAGTACGCCGAGGAAGCGGGCCTTCTCGGTGACCCCGACCATCGACTTGTCCTCGCGCATCATCAGCGCCATCGCGTCCTCGAGGGTCGCGGAGACGTCGATCGTGCCGCCGAGGTCGGAGGCGTTCACGCCGTCCATCGACTCGAGGTGAGTCGGGTCGATCGGGGTGACCGAGAGCCGGCGCAGGCCGCGGGACCCGCCGACGAACTCGGCCACGAAGTCGTCCGCCGGTGCGCCGAGGACGGCGGCCGGCTCGTCGTACTGCGCCAGGCGGCCGCCCGTCGCGAACACCGCCACCCGGTCGCCCATCTTCACGGCCTCGTCGATGTCGTGGGTGACCATCAGCACGGTCTTGCCGAGCTCGCGCTGGAGGCGCAGGAACTCGTCCTGGAGCCGACCGCGGACGACCGGGTCGACCGCGCCGAACGGCTCGTCCATCAGCAGCACCGGCGGGTCGGCGGCGAGCGCACGCGCGACGCCCACCCGTTGGCGCTGGCCGCCGGAGAGCTGGTGCGGGTAGCGGTCGGCGAACTCGGCCGGGTCCAGCCCGACCAGCGACATCAGCTCCTCCGCACGCGACTGGGCGGTCGAGCGGCTCTCGCCGTACAGCAGGGGCACGGTCATCACGTTGGTGAGGATCTTCTGGTGCGGGAACAGCCCGACCTGCTGGATCACGTAGCCGATGCCGCGTCGCAGCTGCACGGGGTCGGCGTCGGTGACGTCCACCCCGTCGAGGACGATCCGACCGGTGGTCGGCTCGATCAGCCGGTTGACCATCTTCAACGTCGTGGACTTGCCGCACCCGGAGGGTCCGACGAGGCAGACCAGCATGCCGCGGGGGACGTCGAGGTCGAGCTCGTGCACGGCCACGGTGCCGTCGGGGTAGGTCTTGCCGACGCCTTCGAGGCGGATCATCCCGGCGTCGCTGCCGGGCGACGACGGCGCGCTACCGTCTGCCTGTGATGCCACCGGGTGCAACCTCTCCTCCGGAGAACTGTCTGGTCCGCAACGACTGGATCTGTGGCGAGTACCTCCGCACCCGGGCCTCCGACCTCGCCGAGGCAACGGGTCAGCACCTCGGGATCGTGGTGGCGTCGGTCCTGCTCGGTCTGGTCCTGGCCTTCCCCCTGGCGCTGCTCGCCAGACGTTACCGAAGGCTGGAAGCCCTGGTGCTCGGCACCACGACAGCGATCTACACGATCCCGTCGCTCGCGCTGTTCTCGCTGCTCGTGCCGGTGACCGGACTCGGTGTCGAGACGGTGGTCCTCGGCCTCGGGCTCTACTCGCTCACGATCCTGGTCCGCAACATCCTCGACGGCCTGCAGGCGGTGCCGGCCGACGTCCGCGAGTCCGCCGTCGGGATGGGGTACGCCGCCGGCCGGATGCTGTTCCGGGTGGAGCTGCCCCTCGCCCTGCCGACGATCATGGCGGGCGTCCGCGTCGCCACGGTCTCGGCGGTCGCGCTGACCACGGTCGGCGCCATCCTCGACTACGGCGGGCTCGGCGACCTGCTGATCGCGGGCAAGCAGAGCGACTTCAAGGCCCAGGTGCTCACCACCAGCGTCCTGTGCGTGGTCCTCGCGATCGTGCTCGACCTGCTGCTGGTCGCGTTCCAGCGGGTGCTCACGCCCTGGACCCGGAAGTCGGCGACAGCATGATCAACGACGTCCTCGACTGGCTCCAGGACCCCGCCCACTGGCAGGGCAGCGACGGCGTGCTGAACCGCCTGCTCGAGCACACCCTGCTCACGCTGGTGGCGATGCTGGTCGCGATGGCGCTGGGTCTGCCGCTCGCCGTGTGGCTCGGACACCGCCGCCGGTTCGGCACGCTCGCGGTCAACGTCTCCAACATCGGCCGGGCGATCCCGATCGTCGCCCTGCTCTCGCTGCTCGCCCTGGGCTTCGTGGGCAGCGCCGACTTCGGGCCGTTCGGCAGGGCCGGCCTGGCCACGCTGATCACGCTGGCGCTGTTCGCGCTGCCGCCGATCATCACCAACACCTACGTCGCGGTCTCCGGGGTCGACGACGACCTGGTCGAGGCGGCCCGCGGGATGGGGATGAGCGAGGCGCAGGTGCTCCGGGGGGTGGAGCTCCCCGTCGCGATGCCCCTGATCGTCTCGGGCGTGCGGCTGGCCGTCGTACAGGTGTGGGCGACGGCGACGGTCGCGGCCCTGGTGGCCGGACCCGGCCTCGGTCGGATCATCACGCACGGCTACGACAGCAACCGCCCGGCCGAGGTGATCGCCGGCTCGCTGATCGTCGCCGTGGTCGCGCTGGTGCTCGAGGGCGTGATGGCGTTCCTCCAGCGTGCGCTGGACCCGCTGCCCGCCGGAAGTCGCTAGCCGGGCGCTGCACGGAAGTGTCGGGGTGCTCGTCTAGGCTCGGTCGCAGAGGGCTCTCAGGCCCCCGGACACGCGCGGCCTCACACACCGCGGGACACAGAAGGTGGGACCAACCATGAACCCCGTACGCCGGATCCTCGTCGCCCTCGTGACGCTTCCGCTCCTCCTCACCGCGGCCGCCTGCGGCAGCGACGGCTTCGAGGACGACGGTGGCGGCAGCTCCGACGGCGCCAAGGTCATCATCGTGGGCCAGAAGTTCACCGAGGCCGACATCATGACCCAGCTCTACAAGGCACTCCTCGACAAGGAGGGCTTCCAGACCAGCGTGAAGAACCTCGGCGCCCGCGACATCTACCTCGACCCGCTGGAGAAGGGCGACGTCCAGGTCTCGGCCGACTACCTCTCCTCGCTCACCGAGGCGCTGAACCGCAAGGCCAACGGCGAGGACGCCGCCCCGGTCGCCAGCCCCGACACCGACGCCACCCTGGGTGAGCTGACGACGCTCGCGGAGAAGTACGGCATCACCCCGCTGGAGCCGGCCGAGGCCCAGGACGCCAACGCCTACGCCGTCACCAAGGACTACGCCGAGCAGAACAGCCTGACCACGCTCAGCGACCTCGGCAAGCTCGGCAAGCCGATCGCGCTCGCGGCCAACTCCGACTGCTCGGAGCGACCCGACTGCGGCAAGGGGCTGACCAGCGTCTACGGCATCAAGCTCTCCAAGATCGAGCCGCTCGGCTTCGGCTCGGCCGACACCAAGAACGCCCTCACCAAGGGTGAGGTGCAGCTCGGACAGGTCGGCACCACCGACGGCAGCCTCGACGCCGCCGGCATCGTGGTCCTCGAGGACGACAAGAACTGGCAGAACGCAGAAAACCTCGTCCCCGTGGTCAACAGCGCCTGGCTGAAGGACAACCCGAAGGCCGAGACTGCCCTCAACGAGCTGTCCAGCGTCCTCACCACCGAAGACCTGAAGGCGCTCAACGCCAAGGTCGACGGTGAGCGCCTCGAGGCCAGCCAGGTCGCCGAGGACTACCTGAAGGAGAAGGGGCTGATCTGAGCTGAGTGAGCTGAGCGGCCTGGCGCGGCGCATCGCCGGTCGGGCGCGCCGCTCTCTCACCCGACGGACCGCGCCGCAGGTCGCCTTCGTGGTGACCGTGGCGGAGGTCCAGGTCAGGCACCTCGCCGAGGCCCTGTCCTCGGTGCACGCCCAGGACGGGGTCCGGCCCGAGGTGCTGGTCGCGCCTTGGGGCGCCTGGCGGGAGCCGCTGCCGCCAGGTGCGCTGCCGGTCAGCGAGTCGCTCGCGGACGCTCGGAGGGCCGGGCTGGCGGCGGCATCGTCGCCGTACGTCCGCTTCCTCGAGGCCACCGACACCGTGCCCGCGCCCTCCACGCGGCTCCTGCTCGACGCGCTGCGCGAGCGCGGCGCCGTCAGCGCCGCCGGGGTCTCCGAGCGCATCGACGCCACCTGGCGCGACCGGGCCCACGCCCCTGATCCGGAGGCCGCCCTCGAGCTCGGGTGCCCGCCTGTTCGGCGTCACCGAGGAGGTGCGCCCGGTTCTCGATCGGGACCACGGTCGGTGGGCCGACGCCGTTCTGGCGCGTCTCGACCGCGACCACCCACCGGCGACCGTGCCCGACGTGGTGCACCACGACCACCACCGCGAGCACGGGCTGCCGTTCGGGCACCTGCCCCGTCGTGCGGACGACGTGCACGCCCTGGCCGCCACCGTCCGGGCGGTTGCCGACGAGATCGGGTCCGACGTCGCGCCTCGCTGGGCGGCCGGGGTGCTCGACCGCAGGTTGCCGGCGCTGGTCGAGGACGTCGAGTCGTTCGACGTCGACACCTGGACGGCGCTCCGACAGCTCACCCAGCAGCTGTGGGAGCGCGCCGACCTCGGCTGGGTGCGGGTCGAGGCCAGGCTCGCGGCCTGGCTGGTCGTCGAGGACCGACGTGACGAGCTGACCGCACTGGTGCTGCGCCGCTGGCGCGACGCCCGACGACCTGCCGACCCGGGTCGCGGACGACGGCACGGTGCTGGCCGACCTCGGGGTGGCCGCGCCGCCCGAGGTGCTCACGCTCCACGAGCGCGAGACGCCCGCTGTGGGCCGGCGTGCGGCGCGCGCGCCTGGACGACGACACCTGGACCGCCGACCTCGTCGTCATCGCCCGGGGAGTGCCCTCCACCTCGGACGACCGGGTCTCCCTCGACGTCGGTGGCCGCCGGATCGAGGCCGAGCCGTCCGGCGACGACCACGCCGACCGGGTCGCCGCGGAGTCGTGGACCGACCATCGAGCAGCCGGCTGGCGGCTGCGGGTGCCGGTCGCCGACCTCGACAGTGGCGCCGCCGAGCTCGAGCTCCGCTCGGGTCCCGTCGTACGCCGCGGCCCGCTGCCCGCGCTCACCTCGCCGACACCGGCCGGTCCCGGCGGTGCTCGGCTCCTCGAGGTCCGCTGGGCCGGGGAGACCGTGTCGCTCGACCTTCTCCGCCCCCGGGCAGGCCACCGTGACTGGGCCCGGAGGCGCGGTCTCCGGGGCGACCGACGCCGACGGCACCGTTGACGCTCCGGCTGGTGGCGGACCCGTGGGGCCTGGGCGAGCGCCCGCTGCCGCTGGGCGGCTACGCCGTGACGCTCGACGACGGCGAGGTGCTGCTCGGCGACGACCTGGCGGCGCGTGCGCCCGTCGAGCTCGTCGGCGACCGCCACCGGCTCACCGTGCGGGCGGGCGACATCGGCAGTGCTCGGCTCCTGCTCGACGACCTCCGCAGCCCCGACGAGGTCGGACCGGCAGCGCAGCGCCGCCTCCAGCAGGAGTACGCCGCCACCACGGCGACCGTGGATCCCGGGCTCGCCTACTTCCAGTCCTACACCGGCCAGCACCCCACCGACAGCCCGCTCGCCATCCACCAGAGCCTGCGCCGACTGCGGCCCGACGTGCGGGTCACGTGGGGCGTCGACGATCCCGGGACGCCCGTGCCCGAGGGCGCCGAGCCGGTGCTGTTCCGCAGCCGGGAGTGGTACGACACGCTGGCCCGGGCGCACTGGATCGTCACCAACATCGAGATGGAGCGCTGGTTCCGTCGCCGTCCCGGCCAGGAGCTGCTCCAGACCTGGCACGGCAACCCCGGCAAGGTGATGGGCCTCGGCCTGTGGCGCGCCAACGGGCTCACGCCCGGCCGGATCGAGCAGAACCTCGAGCACGGCCCGCGCAGCTGGACCCTGTTGATGAGCCCGAGCCCGGAGATGACGGAGCACTACCGGCGCGAGTTCGCCTACGACGGTCCGGTCGTCGACCAGGGATATGCCCGCGACGACCCGCTGCTCGCGCCCGACGCCGCGCAGGTGCGGGCCGAGGCGCGCCGACGGCTGGGGATCGGCCCGGACCAGACGGCCGTGCTCTACGCGCCGACGTGGCGCGACACGTTGGCCACCAACTACCGCGCCGCCCGGCTGCATGCCGACCTCGACCTCGCCGCGCTGGCCGCCGAGCTCGGTCCCGACCACGTGGTGCTGCTGCGCGGCCACCGGTTCCACGCCCGCCACCCCGAACGGCCCCGCGGTGCGCGGATCCTGGACGTCACCGACCACCCGGAGATCAACCACCTGATCCTGGCGGCCGACGCGGCCGTCCTCGACTACTCCTCGCTGCGCTTCGACATCGGCGTGGTCGGCCTCCCGATGCTGTTCCTGGTGCCGGACCTGGCCGCCTACGAGAGCTCGCGCGGCTTCCTGTTCGACTTCCGCTCCTCGGCCCCCGGTCCGCTGCTCGCCACGACCGACGAGGTGGTCGAGGCGCTGCGCGACCTCGACGCGGTCCGCCGCGAGCACGCGGCGGCGTACGCCGAGTTCCGGGAGCGCTTCCACGCCGGCCAGGACGGCCACGCCGCCGACCGTGCGGTCGAGGCGTTCTTCGGGTCAGCCTGAGCGGCGCACCCGGCGCTTGACCCGCCTGGCCAGCTCGCGAGCCAGCTCCCGGCCACCGACGTCGGCCACGCCGTGCTGCTCCGTCGCGAGCCGCCCGGACAGCGCGGCGGCGTCCCTCGGCCGAGCGCGCGGCCAGCTGACCGAACGCCTGCGCGAGCAGGTCGACCGGCACGTCCGCGAGCTCCATCGGCCCCTCGTACGGCGTCACCCGGTCGCGGGTCCGGAGGCTGTCGGGCGACCCGATCAGCCGGGCACCGGAAGCGAGCAGCGCGTCGGCCTGCCGGTCGGAGAGGTCGTTGACCCGGTCGAGCGCCCAGGCCGGCAGCCCGGGGATCCGCATCGGCTCCCTCGGGACGCGGCGAGTCGGTCCAGTGCCGGGCCACCCCGCGGCGGACGAGGTCGAGGTAGCGCCGGTCCGGCCACTGCTCCTCCGCGCACAGCCGGTTGATGCGCCGCAGCGCCTCCGCCTCCTGGAACGTGTAGGACCGGTTCTGGACCAGGTCGGGAGGCAGCAGCAGCCCGGCCGGCAGGTCGAGCAGCTGCTCGAAGGCCCGCGGCAGCAGGTCGTGGTCGCCGCTGTCGAGCACGATGACCGTGGTGCGCTCCGGGGGCA
This sequence comes from uncultured Actinomycetota bacterium, assembly GCA_963722835.1. Taxonomy (GTDB): domain Bacteria; phylum Actinomycetota; class Actinomycetes; order Propionibacteriales; family Nocardioidaceae; genus Marmoricola. The sequence goes on along the minus strand of CAVROK010000007.1, from coordinate 192,351 downwards.
CGAACCGGCCCCAGCTGGCCAGCACCTGGTCGGGGAACTGGCACTCCCACATCAGCCGCCACTCCCACGTCGTGGGGTCGCCCTCGAGCACCGTGCGCAGGAAGTCCTCGAACGACAGGGTGACCCGGGCCTTGAGCCGCTCCTGCCAGTGGGAGGGGAGCAGCTGGTCGTAGCGGCGGGCGACGTAGAGGAGGTGGATGTCGTCGGGACCGAGGTCGGTCAGGATCCGCTCGACCACGGCGTCGTTGCCGCGGGAGAGGTCCTCGTTGCTCAGGATCCGGCGCGGCTGGGTGCTCGACCTCAGCTCGGCCACCAGCCGTTCCCAGAGCTCGATCCGGGGCTCGGGCCGGCCCAGCGGAGCACCGCTGCCCAGGACCGCCCAGCCGGCCTCGATCGGGCGCTTGTAGGGCCCGGGGTAGAGGACGCCGAGCTCGGCCAGCTGCTCGCGCGCGTTGTGCAGCGACTCCTGGATCGCGGTCGAGCCGGTCTTCTGCGGGCCGATGTGCAGCAGCAGGCTGCCCTCGGGGATCGGGGTGACGGCGGGTCCGCTCACGCGTCGTCCTGGTCGGTGAAGAACGCCGCGAGCACCCGCTCGCCGGCGTGCCCGTCGTGCAGGGCGTTGAACCGCTGGTTGAACTGCTCGATGTCCGCGGCGTAGCGGGTCCGGAGCCCGGCGACGTCGGAGAGGGCGTCGGCGACCTCCTCCGTCGACGAGGTCCACGGGCCGGGCGCGGTGCCCTCGTAGGGGAACAGCGGCCGGCGCAGCGCGAAGTAGTCGTCGAGGTCGGGCACGAAGAACACCATCGGCTTGCCGGTGATCGCCCAGTCGAAGCGCAGCGAGGAGTAGTCGAGGACGGCGACGTCGCAGGCCAGCGTGAGCTCGTTGATGTCGGGGTAGTCGGTGACGTCGACGACCTGCGCCATCCCGGTCACCCGGTCGAGCTCGCGCTGGTTGTTGTTGTGCCCGCGGACGAGCAGCGTGTAGCCGGGGCCGAGCAGCGAGGCGAGCCGGCCCAGCTCGAGCTGGTCGAACCGCGCGGCCGCGAACAGTCCGGGTGTTGAGGCGGTCGCGGTACGTCGGGGCGTACAGCACCACGGTCTGCCCCTCGTCGACGCCGACCCGGGACAGCACCGTGCGGCGTACGGCGTCCGCGTCGTCGTTGACCAGCGCGTCGCAGCGGGGGTAGCCGGTGACCAGGAACTCGCCCGAGAAGTCGTACTGCTCGCGGTAGTAGGTGACGCACTCCTCGCTCGGCACGAGCAGGGTGTCCCACTCGCGGTTGGCCCGGTCGACCGCGCGCTGCACCTCCTCGTCGGTGAAGCCCTTGCTGCGCCAGAAGTCGATGCCCATCGACTTGAACGGGTAGCCGTGGAAGGTCTGCAGGTAGCGCTGGTGCGGGCGCTGGTGGAAGAACGGGCCGAAGTCGATGTTGTTGCACAGGAACCGCGACGACGCGAGGGCGTCGTACCAGGCCGCGCTGCCGATGATCAGGCCCACCGAGCCCTCCGGCACGAGGGTCGAGGTGTCGGCCACGCCCCAGTACCTCGTCAGCTCCGGGCCGCTCCCGGGCCAGGGCCCGGTCGAGCGCGAGCTGGCTGTCGGTGGCGAACTCGCCGCGGTAGCAGCCGAACAGCACGCTGTCGCGCGGCGTCACCGGCTCGTGGCGGTAGGCGTCGCGCAGCCGCCGACGACCCGAGGCGCCGAGCGCGTCGGGCGGCAGGGACGGCTCGAGGTAGACGCCGAACCTCCCGTTGTGCCACTGCGTGACCCGGAGGTTGGTGATCGGACCGAAGAACCGCTGCGGCATCCGGCCCGCGTACGACGACGCCACCCGGGCGATGCTGACACCCGGCCGCGACCTCGAGCGTCGAGCTCGTAGCGAGCGCTCGGTGCCGGCCGGGGGATGCTCTCGAAGCTGGACACGTGCAGCCCGTAGCGCAGCTGCCACCCGTCCTCGTCGCGGGTGACGTCGAGGAGGGGCAGCGCGGTCCGGGGGTTGCCGAGGACGATGGATCGAACCTGCTGCTCGGCGACCTCGGGCGCGTGCACGCCGACGGTGATGCAGTCCTCGCCGAGCTCCACCGCGGTGACCTCGAGGGTCGGCACCACGGGGACCACGTCGGCACCGGCGTCGGGGGAGCGCTTCCACCGTGCGGACGCCGGAGCGGAGAGGGCCAGGTCGTCCGGCCACAGCGGCGTGACCGGGCCGGTGTCGGTGTCGGCGACGAGGTGCTGGGCCACGGCGTCGCCGGGCTCCGGCCAGGGGATCGAGAACGAGACCCCGTCGGCCTGGCGGGTCAGGTGCGCCCCGGACCTTGGTCGGGGTGGGCTTCAGCCGGACCGCGGAGACCCGTGCGGCCGGCCGGCACGCGGAGGCTGCCGGTGAGGTGCCCCTCCCGCACGTCGAGCCCGGTGAGCACGAGCGGCTCGGTGTCGACGTCGAGGCACAGCCCGTGGGCGCCGTGCCACCGCGCCCGGACCGTGCCGGTGGTGCTGCCCCAGGTGTGTGCCGTCCCCGAGTCGCGGACCGTCGGCGGACTCGTTGACGTGGTCGTGCAGCGTGCCGCTGGACGTGATGCCGTCGTACGTCGTCTCGACCTCGAGGTGCCATGACGCGCCGCGTGCCGGCAGCGTGTCGAGGTCGACTGTGGCGACGAACCCGGCGCCGTCGTACGGCGCGTACTGCTGGCCGCCCCAGACGTTGGCCTCCGGGAGCACCACCCCCTCGATCGGCACCTCGAGCCGTTCGCCGTCCTCGTCGACCAGCCAGGCGCGCAGGTCCGCGGTGCGGCCGGTGAGCGGCAGCGCACGGCGTACGGCCCAGCCGGTGATCTCGACCTGGCCGGGCGACCAGACGAGGTGCTGGACGACGCCCTGGAAGTGGCTCTCCAGCGGCGAGAGCCGCAGCACCCGGTCGGGGTGCCCCTGGAGGAAGGCGACTTCGGGGCCCTCCGGCGTCACGGCGACGACGCGACCGTCCCGGACCTCGGCACGCGGCACGAAGCCGATGTCCTCGAAGTAGGCGTCCGCCCGGCGGATGTCCTCCCACCGGCCCTGCGCGATCAGCTCCGCGCGGATCTTCTGGCGCACGGTGACCAGGTCGAGGGCCCGGTCGGTGGCGCGACCGAGGTAGGTCTGGAACGTGGCGGCCAGGATGTTGCGGTAGCTGCCCGGGGCGTGCACGGCGTGGGCGATGAACGGCGGGAAGTCGACCTCGAGGGTGCGCCCCACCCAGGTGTCGTAGACGAAGTCGGAGGCCTCCGCCGTGAGCAGCTCGTGGGCCTCCTCCTTCACCGCGATCCGGTCGAGCAGGTTCTCCAGCCGGGCCTTCTGCTGCCCGGTCGAGGTGAGGTTCTCGCGGATCCGCCAGTTGTAGGTGACCTGCTGGAGGACGTCGAACTGCTTCGCGCGGACGTACGCCGTCAGCATCGGCACGTGGTCCTCGTAGGCGATGTGACCCCGGAAGTCGCCGACCTTCTCGCGCCAGAACGCGGTCCGGAACATCCGGTTGCACGCGATGATGTCCTGCATCGCGTTGGGGAACTCCTCGAGCGTGGTGCCGATCCGGTCGGAGGCGTGCACCGTGCGCATCCACGCGGTGCGGAGGTACTCGTTGTGCTTGAACCGGCGCACGCTGCCGACGCAGAAGTCCGAGCCCGACCGGCGCAGCGTCTCGACCATGTGCGCGAACGCCTGCGGCGGGACGGTGTCGTCGGAGTCGACGAAGGTGAGGAACTCGCCGCGGGCCTGCGCGACGGCGAGGTTGCGGGCCGGGCCCTGTCCGGAGTTGGGCTGGGTCAGCACCCGCACCCGCGGGTCGCGTCGCTCGTAGTCGCGCAGGATGTCCAGGCACCCGTCGGTGGAGCCGTCGTCGACGGCGATCACCTCGAGGTTGGCCAGCGTCTGGCCGAGCACGCTGTCCAGCGCGGCCGGGAGGTACTCGGCGACGTTGTAGACCGGCATCACGACGGTCAGCTCGGGGGCGAGCCCCCGTCGCTCGAACGCCACCAGGGGTCGGCCGCCGATCCGGCGGACGGCCTTCTTGACGCGCGGCGAGGCCAGCTTGCGACCCGCGTCGAAGATCGTCTGACGCAGGTGGAGGGAGGCGGGCACGGAGGGGGTCAGCTCGTCTCTGGTTCGGGGCCGGGACCCTCGCAGTCTAGGAGACCACCAGGCCGTCGACGGTCCCCGTCAGCGGGTCGTCGCGGCGTATGTCGATGACCATGCCGGTCTCGCCGCTGATCAGCACGTCCAGCGACCGACGCGCCACCTCGGTCGGACTCCAGCAGCGACCCCGCCGGCTCGATGCCGAACGCCTTGGTGCGCATCGGCGTGGCCGTGCGCTCGGGGTTCACGCAGTTGACCCTGACGCCCTCGCCGGACCACTCGTCGGCGAGGGCCTGGGTGAGGTTGACGACCGCGGCCTTCGCGGAGGAGTAGAGGCTGTAGCCGCTGCGCCCGCGCGTGTAGGAGCTGCTGGTGAAGTAGAGCAGGCTGCCGCGGGTGGCGCGCAGGTGCGGGTAGAACTCCTGGGCGATCAGCACCGGCGCCACGTAGTTGATCTCGGTGGCCGCCCAGATCGTCTCCTCGGTGGTCTCGGTCAGCAGTCCGCGCGGGAGGACGGCGGCGGTGTTGACGACGTAGTCCACGCGCCCGGTCGCGGCCAGCACGTCGGCGGCCGCCTTCTGGATGTCCTCGCGACGCTCGACCTGGGTGTTGGTGGAGGAGCGGCTGAAGGTGAACACGTCGGCGCCGTGCTGGCGCGGCGAACTCGGCCATGTCGGCGCCGATGCCGTAGCTGCCGCCGAAGACCACCATCGTCTTGCCGGTGAGGACCTCGCGGTAGCCGTCCTCGCTGCGGGAGGCCGGCAGGTCCTCCGAGGTGAGCTGGAACAGCTTGTCGGCGATGTAGACGTCGATCGGGTCGGTCACCTTCATGTTGCGCTCCTCGCCGCTGACCACCCAGATGGGGACGTCCGGCGTGTAGCGCAGCACGACGGAGCAGTCGTCGGTGGCGGTGAAGTCGGGGTCCTGCGCGGCAGCGGCGTACGCCCGCCGCAGGGTGCCGGCCCGGAACGCCTGCGGGGTCTGGCCCCGGCGGAGCCGCGCCCTCGGCGGGATCTCCGCGATCACGTTGTGCTCGTCGACCTCGATGATCGTGTCCGCCGACGGGATGGCCACGTCCACGGCGTCGTACGTCGCCAGCGCCTCGAAGCACTCGGTGACGATCCGGCTGCTGACCAGCGGGCGGACCGCGTCGTGGAGCAGCACGATGTCGTCGTCGTCCGCGATGACCTCGAGCGCCTTCTGCGTGGTGCCGTTGCGCGTCTCCGCGCCCTCGAGCACGTGCCTGACCTTGGTGTAGTCGCCGTTGCGGATGATCGCGTGGACGGCGTCGAGGTGGCCCTGCGCCATCATCACCACGATGTCGTCGACGTCCGGGTGGGCATCGAACCGCGCGAGCGTGTGCTCGAGGATGGTGTGGCCCGCGATCTTGATCAGCTGCTTGGGGATCTCCAGGCCGACGCGCGAGCCCACGCCTCCGGCCAGGATCACGGCTACCTTGCGGCTCACGGCCTCTTCCCCTTCTCGTCCCCCGCCTTGCGGGCGCGCAGGCGCTGGCCCGACGGCGAACTTCACCGCACGTCCCACGCCGAGGGTCTCGAGCTCCTCGATGCGCCGGCGCTGCCGGGACACTGTCTCACCACGGCGGTCCGCCAGCGCCTGCGCGTGACGCGAGAGCCGCTCGCCGGACTCCCGGGCGGCCCTCTCGATCTGCTCGACACGTTCGTAGACGTCGGCGCCCGGACCGGCGTGACGCAGGTGGATCTTGTTCAGCTCGGCCAGGAACCGGTGGTAGTACTCCGGCTCGTAGTGCACCCAGAAGGCGCCCCACGGGTGCTCGGGGTACGACGTGTAGCCCTCGCCGCGCAGGTCGATCGACTCCCAGCCGAACGTCTCGAGGCAGTAGTCGTCGAGGGTCGCCCACAGCTCGTTGCCGAGCTCGGCGTCGAAGGCGCGGAGGCGCTTGTGGCGGCGCATCCGGATCGGCTCGGGCCGGTCCGGGACGCGGACCAGGTTGGTGTTCCAGCCGCGGTGCACCACGACGGTGGTCTCGGGGCAGTGCTCGGCGAGGTGCGCCGCGAACCGGTCCATCGCCTCGCGCCACAGCTCGAGGTAGGTCTCCGTGTCGTCCTGGATGGTCAGCCGGGTCAGCGCGCCCTGCGCGTCCTGCTCCTCGTACCAGTCGGTGTACTGGATCTTCCAGCGGTTGTCGGTGACGAACCGTCCGTCGGGCAGGCGCACCACCCCGAAGTGCACGTCGGCGAAGAAGTCGAGGACGACGTACTCCGGGCGCAGCTCGGCGACGAGGGGGAGGAACTCCCGCTTCAGGTCGCTGTTGATGTTCCAGACGTCGTAGTCGTTCATGGTCTTCAGCGGCGTCCACTCGACGTCCATCGGCGGCGACATCTGGGTGATCATCGAGGTCTGGTTGGTGGCGAGCTCGCAGCTGAACCAGTGCTTGTAGTCCGGGTTGAAGCGGGAGTTGAAGTTGTCGCGGGTGGGACAGCTGCCGGCGACCGCGACGACGGACAGCGGTGACTCGGCGGTCATGGCGTCGCGCCCTGGGTGCGCGGGACGGGTGTCGGGGCCACCGGCGTCGGCACGGGCGGGTCCTGGGACCGGTTGCGCATCGTCCGGCGTACGGCCTGCACGACCCGTTCGCTGCACTGCCCGTCGCGGTCGGGGAAGGTGGCCTCGATCCGCGTGCGGTAGGGCTCCATCGGGTCCGGGCCGTGGTCGAGCGCGGACACCGCTGCCGCCACCGCCTCGGGCGCGTCGACGGTCACGGGACCGAACCCGTCGCGGCGGTAGTCGAAGTAGCCCGCCCGCCCGACGTGGCCGCCGCCGAGCACGGTCGCCTCGTCGAACTGGAAGTAGACGACCGGTCGCTCGAGGTAGGCCTCGTTGAACGCCACCGAGGAGAAGTCGGTGACGAAGACCCGGGCGCGGGCGAAGTACTCCTGCACGTCGGCGCCGTCGTAGGAGAGCAGCTCGACGTGGCCGGGCAGGCCGAGCTCGTGGCAGCACCGGCTGCAGGTTGGGGTGCGGCAGGAACGCGACCTTGGCCCCGTGGCGCTGCGCCGCGGCGCGGAGCTCGTCGGACTCGAGGAACGCCCGCCAGCACCGCATGAACTCCGACTCGGCGATGACGGCGGCGTCGAGCGAGCGCCGCTGGGTGCCGAACTCCGACATCGGCATCAGCTCGCTGCGCCAGGTGGGGGCGACGAGCACCAGGTCGCGCTGGTCGGGGCCGAAGCGCTGGCCGACCTCGTGGAGGCGGTCGAAGCGGGGCATGCCGGTGAGCTTCACCTCGCGGCTGCTGTAGACGTACGGCGAGTCGCCGGCGATCGAGGCGTACTCACCCTGCGTGCTCGTCACGAACGTCTCGATCGGCTTGCGGTTCAGCCAGCCGGACAGGTCGTCCTTGATGACGCCGTGCTGGAGGAAGTGGAACTTCCACCGCGGGTGCGCGAACTCGAGGATCGCCGGCGGCGACACGATCGCCTCGTCGGCGTGCGAGGAGATCAGGTGCAGGGCGTGGGCCATCAGCACCCGCCACTCCATCGAGCCGTGCGCCACCAGCCGGTCGTCGAACCCCTCGGAGGACAGGCGCTTCCAGTCGGCGGTGTCCTTCTCGAGCACGAACCACGCGTTGATGTCCGGGTGCTCGGCCCGGATGTGCTTGAACAGGATCTCGCCCGAGTCGGCTGCGTCGTGGATGCGGTCCATCAGCACCCAGGCGTGGTGGTAGCGGCGTACGAGGCGCTTGCGCTGGGACAGGCGCAGCGCACGGGCACCCTCGCGCGTGGTGGGCGTGGGAGGGAGGATCTCCTGGATCTCACGCCGTGAGTGGCGGGACTGCTCGCCGAGGTTCCAGCGGATCGCGGAGGGCGTGGCGATGGTCGTCGGGAACGGCGGGCGGCGGTAGAGGATCTCCATCTCCTCGCCGTCGAGCCGGACGCCGACCTTGCGGTTCGACGGCACCCACAGGACCCGTCGGCGCAGGAGCACCCGGCCGAGGAAGCAGTGCTCGACGGTCGTGGCGTGCTTCGGGGTCTCGGGTCGCCCCTCGACGAGCACCTCCTCGGTCGGCCTCTCCCCGGTGAAGCAGTAGGTCACCTGCACCAGCTGCTGGCGCTGGTCGAGCTCGGTGAACAGCACGAACGGCTCGTGCCACGGCCTTCTCGGCGTAGCCGTGCTGGAGCACGTAGCGGGGGACGCGCTGCATGGAGATCAGCGAGCGGGCGACCGCCTGCTCGACGTCGAGGTGCGTGATGATCTCGCGGAGGAGCTCGTGCGCGCGCTCGGCCAGCGGGCCCTCGGTCGGGACACCCGCGGGGGCCCGGGAGTCCGAGAGCGTGAAGTAGAAGGACAGCTCGTAGGCGAGGTAGGACTGCAGCCAGTTGGGCACCGCTCCGTGCCGCTCGACGGCGTGGCGCACGACGTCGAGGTAGCCGCGCTCGAGCATCTGGTCGTAGCGGCCGGCGTGGACCCGGTTGATCTGCAGCGTGGAGGTGCCGTCAGCCCGCTTGCGGTAGAGGTAGCGCGCGGACTTCAGGAAGCCCACGGTCGGGCGGTCGAACGCCAGCAGGTAGTGGGTGGTGAAGTGCCCGTCCTCGAAGGCAGGCCGGATCTGGCCGTCGAAGCGCAGCCCCTGGCTCTCGATGCGGTCGCGCCGGAAGAACGCGGCGGGCGCGCTGCCCTGGAAGTGGTGGCCGTCGGCGACGAGGTCGACGAGGCGGTCGCGCTGGAACATGTGCCGCAGCGGGTGGGTGTTGGTCACCTCGCCGGTCTCGTCGTTCCAGAGCCACCGGTTGGTCGCGACGAGGTCGACGTCGTCGTGCTCGGTGAGGAAGCGGTCGACGCTCTCGAGGTACTCCTCGGACACCGCGTCGTCCGGGTCGGGGAACGTGACCCACTCCCCGGTGGCGTGCTCCAGGCCGACGTTGCGGGCGACGGCCTGGCCGGCGTTGGCCTGGCTGACCACGGTGACCAGCTCGGGTCGGCGCTCGGCCCAGGCCCGGAGCACGTCGATCGAGCCGTCCACGGACCCGTCGTCGACCATCACGACCTGGACCCGGTCGAGGGGGAAGGTCTGCTTCTCGATCGAGCTGATGAAGTCGTCGAGGAAGCCGGCCACGCCGTACACCGCGCTGACGAGGGTGAACCGGGGCTGGTGGGGAGTCGTCATCGGTCCTTCCTCGCTCAGGGCAGCGTCACCGTCGGGTTCCCGCGATCCTAGAGGCGCACCCCGGGTGCCGCCGGGAGGCACAGGCGAGCCTGTGAGATAGCACACCCGCCGTTCCCCTGCCGTGACCTGGCTCCGGGCCGTACCGTTGAACTGCACGAGTCATTGAGTAGTCCGGTACCCACCTCGGGACTGGAACGAAAGGCGATGAGTACTGATGGCCCGAATCGGGGTTGTCGGCGCCGGTCGTGTCGGCGCCGTCCTGTCCGCGGCACTGCGCGCTGCCGGTCACGAGGTCGTGGCCGCCGCGGGTGACTCCGCGGCTTCGCTGCACCGCATCGAGACGCTGCTGCCCGGCGTGCGCTGGGCCAAGCCGACCGACGTCGCCCGGGCCTGCGACCTGCTGCTGCTCACGGTGCCCGACGACATGCTCGAGAACGTCATCACCCAGCTCGTCGGCGCCGGCGCGATCCGCGAGGGCCAGGTCGTGTGCCACACCTCCGGTCGCCACGGCCTCGCCGTGCTCGCCGCCGCGACCTCGGTCGGCGCCCGGCCGATCGCGATGCACCCCGCGATGACGTTCACCGGCACCGAGCTCGACCTCGACCGCCTCACCGGGTGCGTGTTCGGCATGACCGCCGGCGAGGCCGAGCGGGCGTACGCCGAGGGCCTGGTCGCCGACCTGCACGGCATCCCGCTGTGGGTGCCGGAGAGCAAGCGCACGCTCTACCACGCCGGGCTCGCCCACGGCGCCAACCACCTGGTCACGCTGGTCAGCCAGGCGATGGAGCTGCTGGCCGCCTCCGGCGCCGAGGACCCGGCCGCCACCCTGCGCCCGCTCCTCTCCGCCGCCCTCGACAACGCCCTCGCCCAGGGCGACGCCGCGCTCACCGGCCCGATCGTGCGCGGTGACGTCAAGACCGTGCAGGCCCACCTCCACGACATCGCCGAGAACGCGCCGGCCACCGTCCCGTCGTACGTCGCGATGGCGAAGGCCACCGCCGACCGTGCCGTGCTCGACGGCCGGCTGCTGCCGATCCGGGCCGCCCGTCTCGTGTCGATGCTCGACGAGGCCCTCGTGCGCGTCGGCGAGACCGGCCCGGCCGCGTCGTACCACCCGGAGCGACCTGCGATGACCGCAGCGCCCCTCCTCGCGCACACGCGCGAGGAGCTGGCCTCACTGCTGGCGGGTCGCGCGCCGGTCCCGTCGGCTTCGTGCCCACCATGGGCGCGCTGCACGCCGGGCACGCCTCGCTGATGGAGCGGGCTCGCAAGGAGGTCGGCTCCGAGGCGCCCGTGGTGGCCTCGATCTTCGTCAACCCGATGCAGTTCGGCCCCGGCGAGGACCTCGACCGCTACCCGCGCACGTTCGAGGCCGACCTCGAGGTGTGTGCCGAGCAGGGCGTCGACGTGGTCTTCGCGCCGTCGGTCGACGAGGTCTACCCGGGCGGGGACCCGCAGGTGACCGTCGACCCCGGGCCGCTCGCCACCGTGCTCGAGGGTGTCTCGCGCCCGACCCACTTCCACGGCGTGCTCACCGTGGTGGCCAAGCTCTTCGGCCTGGTGCGTCCCGACGTGGCGGTCTTCGGCGAGAAGGACTACCAGCAGCTGGTGCTGATCCGGCGGATGGTCGCCGACCTCTGCATGGGGGTCGACGTCGTCGGCGCCGACATCGTCCGGGAGGACGACGGTCTGGCGCTGTCCAGCCGCAACCGCTACCTCGACGAGGACCACCGCTGGCGCGCCGCGGCGCTGTCCCGCACGCTGTTCGCCGCCCGGGACGCCGCGAAGTACGGCGCTGACGCCGCACTCGACGCTGCCCGGCACCAGCTCCGGCACGCGCGTGGCGTCGACCTGGAGTACCTCGAGCTCACCGACCCCGATCTCGGGCCCGCACCGGAGACCGGCGCCGCCCGGCTCCTGATCGCTGCCCGGGTGGGCAGCACCCGGCTGATCGACAACGTGGCCCTCACCCTGAACGCCCCTGCCTGACCTCCCGAACGGAGCACCCGATGTTGCGCACCATGATGAAGAGCAAGATCCACCGAGCGACCGTGACGCAGGCCGACCTGCACTACGTCGGCTCGGTCACCGTCGACGAGGAGCTGCTCGAGGCCGCCGACCTGCTGCCCGGCGAGCTGGTGCACATCGTCGACGTCACCAACGGCGCCCGGATCGAGACCTACACGATCGCGGGCGAGCGCGGCTCCGGCGTGCTCGGGATCAACGGCGCCGCCGCGAGGCTGGTGCACCCCGGTGACGTGGTCATCCTGATCGCCTACGGGCAGATGGAGACCGCCGAGGCGAAGGACTACCAGCCGAGCGTGGTCTTCGTCGACGCCGACAACCGCATCGTCGGCACCGGCTCGGACCCGGCCGAGGCGCTCCCCGGCAGCGACCTGGTCCGTGGCGACCTGCACAGCTTCGCCCCGAGCGATCTCGCGGTGACTCGATAGCCTGCGCGGATGAACTCCACGGTCCCGGCCCGTCTCTCCGCCGGTGAGCCCGGCTGGACCACCGACGCCGACGTCGTGGTCGTCGGGTCGGGCATCGCGGGACTGACCGTCGCGCTCCGGCTGCGGCACCAGGTCTCGAAGGTCCTCGTGGTGACCAAGGACGTGCTGTCGGCCGGCTCGACGCAGTGGGCGCAGGGCGGCATCGCCGCGGCGCTCGGACCGGGCGACACCCCCGACCAGCACGAGCGGGACACGCTCGTCGCGGGTGCCGGGGGCTGCAACCCGGCCGCGGTGCGGGTGCTGGTCAACGAGGGACCCGAGGCGGTGCGCGAGCTGATCGCCCTCGGCGCCAACTTCGACCACTCGCCCGAGGGGGTGCTCTCGCTGACGCGTGAGGGCGGCCACCATCGCGACCGGATCGCCCACGCGGGCGGGGACGCCACCGGCGCGGAGATCCAGCGCGCCCTGGTCGCGGCGATCGACGCCGCTCCGGACATCGAGGTGATCGAGCACGCGCTGGCGGTCGACCTGCTGCTCGCGCCGGACCGCGGGGTCGCCGGCATCACGCTGCACGTGATGGGCGAGGGCCAGCGCGACGGCGTCGGGGCGGTGCGCTGCCGGTCCGTCGTACTCGCCTCGGGGGGCTCGGCCAGGTCTTCTCGCAGACCACCAACCCGGCCGTCTCGACCGGCGACGGCATGGCGCTGGCGCTGCGCGCGGGTGCCGTGCTGCGCGACCTCGAGTTCGTCCAGTTCCACCCGACGGTGATGTACCTCGGCCCCGACTCCCGCGGCCAGCAGCCGCTGATCAGCGAGGCGGTGCGCGGCGAGGGCGCCTTCCTCGTCGACTTCGAGGGCACGCGGTTCATGCAGGGTCAGCACGAGCTGGCCGACCTCGCCCCCCGCGACGTGGTCGCCAAGGCGATCACCCGCCGGATGCACGAGACCGGCCACCCGCACATGTGGCTCGATCGCCCTGGGATCGAGCAGCGGCGAGCGACGTCGATTCTGGCAACGCCGCTTCCCGACGATCCTCGCGACCTGCCGGGAGCACGGCGTGGACCCGGTGACCGAGCTGATCCCGGTCGCCCCGGCGTGCCACTACGCCTCGGGTGGCGTCGCGACCGACCTGTGGGGCCGCTCCGGCGTACCCGGTCTCTACGCGACCGGCGAGGTCGCGTGCTCCGGCGTCCACGGCGCCAACCGCCTCGCCTCGAACTCCCTGCTCGAGGGCCTGGTGTTCTCCCGGCGCATCGCGCAGGTGCTGCCCGACGAGCTGCGGCCGTACGCCGACCCGGTGACCGACGAGCGTCCCCAGGGACTCGTCGCGGCCGACGTCCGCCCGGCGCTCCAGGCGACGATGACCGAGGAGGCCGGCGTGCTGCGCTCTGCGGACGGGCTGACCCACGCGCTCGAGGAGCTCGCCGCGCTGGCCGGCAAGGTCGGCGAGGTGGGCACCCGCGCCTGGGAGGCCACCAACCTGGTCACGCTGAGCACGGCGCTCGCCGAGTCGGCGCGGCTCCGTGAGGAGACCCGCGGCTCGCACTGGCGCGAGGACTTCCCGGAGCGCGACGACGCGCACTGGTCGGGCCATGTCGACGTGACGCTGGGCGACGACGGCCTCGAGATCGACTTCCGGCCGGTCCCTGCCCAGCGACGGGGACGTGGCATGAGCCCGTTCCACCGCCCGCCCAGGGACCTGATGGACGAGTTCGCGGCGGCCGGGCTCGACCCCGACGCGGTCTTCGACCACATCCTCCAGGGACTCCAGGAGGACGTGCCGGACGGTGCCGTCGACGTGACCTCCGTGGCCACCATCGCGGAGGACGCCCGTGCCACCGGGCGAGTTCAACGCGCGCGAGCCCGGGATCGTCGCGGGGCTCGGCGTGGCCGCCGCGACCTTCCACGTCCTCATGGGCGACACCGTCGAGGTGCACGACCGGCTCGCCGACGGCACCCACGTGCAGGCGGGGGAGACCGTCATGCGCGTCACCGGGCCGACGCGCGGACTGCTCACCGCCGAGCGCACGGCGCTGAACTTCGCCTCGCACCTCTCCGGGGTCGCCACCGCGACCGCGCGCTGGGTGGAGGCGCTCGAGGGCACCAAGGCCCGGGTGCTCGACACCCGCAAGACCCTCCCGGGCTGGCGCGCGCTGCAGAAGTACGCCGTGCGCTGCGGCGGCGGGGTCAACCACCGCTTCGGGCTCAGCGACCTCGCGATGGTCAAGGACAACCACGTGCTCGCAGCGGGCGGGGTCGTCCCGGCCTTCGAGGCCGTCCGGGCAGCGCACCCCGACCTCCCCGTCGAGGTGGAGGTCACCGACCTCGACCAGCTGCGCGAGCTGCTCGACGCCGGCTGCGAGCAGATCCTGCTCGACAACATGACCGACGACCAGATGGCCGAGGCGGTCGCGATCACCGCCGGCCACGCCACCCTCGAGGCGTCCGGCGGTCTCACCCTCGACCGTGCTCGCGACGTCGCCGAGACCGGCGTCGACTTCATCTCGGTGGGCGCGTTGACGCACTCCGTGATCGTCTTCGACCTCGGGATGGATCTCTGATGACCCTGCTGTGCGCCGACATCGGCAACTCCCACACCGTCCTCGGGCTGGTCCACGAGGGCGACGTGCTCGACCACTGGCGGGTGGCGACCGACGAGCGCCGCACGGCTGACGAGTGGGCGGTGCTCCTCAAGGGTCTGCTCCGCGAGAGCAACGTCTCGGACAGCGTCCAGGGCATCTCGGTGTGCGCCACCGTGCCCGCCGTGCTGCACGAGTGGCGCGACATGCTCGTGCGCCACTACGGGACGCTGCCGAACGTGGTCGTCGAGCCGGGAGTGCGGACCGGCGTACCCGTGCTGATGGACAACCCGCGCGAGGTCGGCGCCGATCGCGTGATCAACGCGCTCGCCGCCGCCACCCTGTACGACGGACCGGCGATCGTCGTGGACTTCGGGACCGCCACCACCTTCGACGTGGTCAGCCCGCGCGGGGAGTACATCGGCGGCGCCATCTCCCCGGGCATCGACATCTCCCTGGAGGCCCTCGGCCGTCGTGGTGCCCAGCTGCGCAAGGTCGAGCTGCTCCGCCCGCGCACCGTGATCGCGAAGAACACCGTCGAGGCGCTCCAGTCGGGCATGGTCTTCGGCTTCGCCAGCCAGGTCGACGGGATCGTCGGCCGGATGATCGAGGAGCTCGACGTACCCGTCGAGACCGTCCACGTGATCGCCACCGGCGGCCTCGCCCCGATCGTGGTCGAGGAGTGCCGCTCCCTCACCGCCCACCAGCCCTGGCTCACCCTGCTCGGCCTCGAGCTCGTCTTCGCCCGGAACACCTGAGGGCACTGGATAGTTCGGACCAGCTCGCAGGTCCGCGAGTGCTCGGAGCATGTCGGAACGGTCCGAACTATCCGGCTGTCAGGGAGTCGTGACCGCGCTGGCCGGGTCGATCAGGATCTTGGCGTGCCGCTCGGGGTCGCCGAGCACGTCGAAGGCGGTCGCGACGCCGCCGAGCCCGACGGTGCCGGTGACCAGCGGGGTCGGGTCGACCTTGCCGTCCGCCATCAGGTGCAGGGTCTCGCGGAACTCGTGGGGCTGGTAGGCGAAGACGAACCGGAGGTCGACCTCCTTGTTGATCGCCATCGCCGGCTGGATCGTGTCCGGCTCCATGCAGACCCCGACCACGACGACCCGGGAGGCGAGCGGCGCCTCGTTGATGATCTGGTCGAGGATGCCCGGCACGCCGACGCACTCGAAGACGACCGGACCGCTCGGCGTCGCGCCGGCCGCCTCGGCCGCACGCAGCACCTGCCACCAGGGCAGCATCGGGATCCGCCGCAGCTTGCCCATCGTGCCCAGCGCGAGGTCGAAGAGGTCGTTGGCGTCGGTGATGTAGCGGCTCTGCTCGAAGCCCGTCCACGGCGACTCGGCGCCCGGGTCGAGGACCACGTCGGCGCCGCACTGCTCGGCCAGCGCCCGGCGTCCGGGCGAGAAGTCGCTGGCGATCACGGTGCGCACCCCGCGTGCCTTGAGCATCAGGATCACGGCCAGCCCGATCGGGCCGCACCCGACGACGACGGCGGTCTCGCGCCTGCCCACCCCGCTGCGGCGTACGGCGTGCCAGGCGACCGCCATCGGCTCGGTGAGGGCAGCCGTCTCGGGGGAGAGGCTGTCGGGCACGTCCATCGTGAGCGACTCCTGGACGAGCACGCGCTCGGCGTACGCCCCGGGCGCCTTCGCCGACAGGCCGGTCATCTGGACCTTGTCGCCCATCTGGATCATCGGCAGCGAGACGACGGGTGTCCCGGTCGGCCAGGCCTTGCGCGTGCCGGGTCCGTAGTCGAGCACCCGTCCGCTGAACTCGTGCCCCATCACCACCGACTCGTGCGGCCGCATCACGTCGGGGTAGCCGATCGCCGCCGCCAGGTCGGCGAGCTGGTCGGCGTGCCGGCGGGCGTGCAGGTCCGAGCCGCAGATGCCGCTGCGGACCACCTCGAGCAGCACCTGGCCGCGTCCCGGGACGGGCTCCGGGAGCTCCTGCGACGTCGAGCTTCTCCTGATGACAGACCACGGCCTTCAATGCCTGCTCCTCCAGTCGGCTGCCCGGTGGCAGCAAAGTAGCCTGTGCGCCATGAACGACCAGCCCGAGCCTGCCCCGAACGCGGCGGCCGACGACCTGCCCGAGCAGATGCAGGTCCGCCGCGAGAAGCGGCAGCGGCTGCTGGACTCCGGTCGCCAGGCCTACCCGGTCACGGTCGAGCGCACCCACACGATCCGCGAGCTCCGGGAGACGTACGACGGCCAGGAGCTCGAGCCCGACACCCGCACCGGCGAACGCGTCGCCGTCACGGGACGGGTGATCTTCCAGCGCAACACCGGCAAGCTCTGCTTCGCGCGGCTCCGGGAGGGCGACGGCAGCGAGATCCAGGTGATGCTCAGCCTCGCCGAGGTCGGCGAGGAGTCGCTCGCCGAGTTCAAGTCGCTGGTCGACATCGGCGACCTGCTCGCCGTCCGTGGCGAGGTGATCACCAGCCGCCGCGGCGAGCTGTCCGTGGCCGCCACCGAGTGGGAGATCGCCGCGAAGACCCTGCGCCCGCTGCCCAACGAGCACCGGCCGCTCTCCGACGAGGCCCGGATCCGGCTGCGCTACGTCGACATGATGATCCGGCCCGAGGCGCGCGAGATGGTCCGCACCAAGGCCACCGTGCTGAAGAGCCTGCGGCAGACCCTCGACGACCGCGGCTTCATCGAGGTCGAGACGCCGATCCTCCAGCTGACCAACGGCGGAGCGGCGGCGCGCCCGTTCCAGACCCACCTCAACGCCCTCGACCAGGACATGCTGCTGCGGATCGCGCTCGAGCTCGACCTCAAGCGCGCGATGATCGGCGGGGTCGACAGGGTCTACGAGATCGGCCGCACGTTCCGCAACGAGGGGCTCGACTCCACCCACGCGGCGGAGTTCTCGATGCTGGAGGCCTACGAGGCCTACGGCGACCAGTTCACGATGATGGATCTCGTCAAGGGGCTCGTCGTCGACGCGGCTCGCGCGGTCGGCCGGACCGTCGTACCCGGACGCGACGGGAGCGAGATCGACCTCGAGGGGGAATGGCGCCAGGCCTCGATCCTCGACCTCGTTTCCGAGGCCGTCGGCGACGTCGTCACGGTTGAAACTTCCACGGAAACTCTGCGAAAGCATGCCGACACCCACGACGTCGAGCTGCAGCCGAAATGGGAGGCCCCGGAAATAGTTGTCGAGCTCTACGAGCAGCTCGTCGAGGACCACCTGATCAATCCCACTTTCGTGATGGATTACCCGGCCGCCGTGAAGCCGCTCGCGAAGCCCCACCGCAGCCAGCCCGGGGTCAACGAGGCGTGGGACCTGATCATCAACGGCGTGGAGCTGGCGCCGGCGTACTCCGAGCTCAATGACCCTGTGGAGCAACGCAGAAGGCTCGAGCACCAGTCGATGCTGGCCGCCCAGGGCAACCCCGAGGCGATGGAGCTCGACGAGGTCTTCCTCAAGGCGATGGAGTACGGCATGCCGCCCGCCGGAGGAATGGGCCTGGGCGTCGACCGTCTCGTCATGCTGCTCACCGGAGCCGGTATTCGGGAGACCATTCTTTTTCCCTTGCTTCGACCCGAGTGAGACGGTGCGTCTCAGATAGTGGCCTGTTAGTGTCGTTCTGGGAAATCCCCGGATGAAGCATTTCTAAGGACGGCAATCCGCATGGCTCAGAAGGTGCACATCGTGCTCATCGACGACATCGACCAGACCGATGCCGAGGAGACGGTGTCATTCGGGCTCGACGGCAAGGAATACGCCATCGACCTGAACGGCAAGAACGCGCGCAAGCTGCGCGACGCGCTGGCGCCCTACGTCGCCCACGCCCGGTCGACCAGCGGCCGCCGGCGCAGTGCGAGCAAGGCCGCCGGGGGAGCTGCTCCCTCGGAGATCCGCGCCTGGGCGCGCGAGAACGGCTTCGACGTCCCCGAGCGGGGCCGCGTCGCCGCTGAGGTGCGCGAGGCGTACGCCGCCGCGCACTGACACCCTTCCCTCTCACACCGCCCCCGCCCGGCTTTCCGTGCGGGGGCGGTGCCGTCGGGGCGTCAGTTTCACAACCCCGGTTGTGAAACCGACGCAGAGCGACAAAAACTTCGGTAGCTCTCCGTCAGTTTTTGTATGCCCGGCACGCCCTAGCCTGACCGGATGGCCGACGAGCGCACCGTCTTCGACCCCGACGACCCGGAGGTCAACCCGTACCGGCTGCTGACCTCGCTCGTCGTGCCGCGGCCGATCGCCTGGGTCTCGACCGTCGATGCCGACGGGCACGGCAACCTCGCGCCGCACTCGTTCTTCACCGTGGCCAGCGGGCGGCCGCCGGTGGTGCTGTTCAGCTCGCTGGGGCGCAAGGACACCGTGCGCAACGTCGAGGAGACCGGGGAGTTCGTCGTCAGCTTCTCCTCGGAGTCGATGCTCCAGAAGATCAACGCCAGCAGCGCACCCTTCGAGCACGGGGACGACGAGGCCCTCGAGCTCGGGATCGCCACCGAGCCGTCCGAGACGGTCGCCCCGCACCGGGTGGCCGAGTCGCCGGCGTCGATCGAGTGCCGGCTGCACAGCGTCGTCGAGGTCGGTCACGCCTTCGTCGTCTTCGGGCAGGTCAGCGCGATCACGGTGCGTTCCGACGTACTCGTGGACGGCCTGCCGGCCATCGAGAAGCTGAGACCCGTGTCACGTCTGGGCGGCGAGGAATGGGGCCTGCCCGTCGAGGCGTTCAAGCTGAAGCGCCCCCGCAGGCCCGAGGACGTGCTCTGAGACCTGTTCGCTGAGAGCGAAGCGGTGCTCACCCCGGAACACGTAGGCTGTCCGCAGGGTTCATTCGACCGTGTGGGACGCGCGTGTCGACCCCGCAGAGTTTGAGGAGTTGCCCATGTTCGAGCGGTTCACCGACCGAGCCCGACGAGTCGTCGTGCTGGCCCAGGAAGAGGCCCGCATGCTCTCGCACAACTACATCGGGACCGAGCACATCCTGCTCGGCCTGATCCACGAGGGCGACGGCATCGCCGCCAAGGCTCTGGAGAGCCTCGGTGTCTCGCTGGAGGCCGTGCGCGCCCAGGTCGAGGAGATCATCGGCCAGGGCCAGCAGGCGCCCAGCGGCCACATCCCCTTCACCCCCCGCGCCAAGAAGGTGCTCGAGCTGTCCCTGCGCGAGGCGCTGCAGCTCGGCCACAACTACATCGGCACCGAGCACATCCTGCTCGGCCTGATCCGCGAGGGCGAGGGCGTCGCCGCCCAGGTGCTGCACAAGCTCGGCGCCGACCTCAACCGGGTGCGCCAGCAGGTCATCCAGCTGCTGTCGGGCTACCAGGGCAAGGAGCAGCAGACGGCCGGTACGGCGCCCGAGGCCGCTCCGTCCAGCTCGCTCGTGCTCGACCAGTTCGGCCGCAACCTGACCCAGGCCGCCAAGGAGGGCAAGCTCGACCCGGTCATCGGCCGGGAGCAGGAGATCGAGCGGGTCATGCAGATCCTGTCGCGCCGTACGAAGAACAACCCGGTGCTCATCGGTGAGCCCGGCGTCGGCAAGACGACCATCGTCGAGGGCCTCGCCCAGGACATCGTCCGCGGTGACGTGCCCGAGACGCTCAAGGACAAGCAGATCTACACCCTCGACCTCGGTGCGCTGGTCGCCGGCTCCCGCTACCGCGGTGACTTCGAGGAGCGCCTGAAGAAGGTGCTCAAGGAGATCCGCACCCGCGGCGACATCGTGCTGTTCATCGACGAGATCCACACCCTCGTCGGTGCCGGTGCGGCCGAGGGCGCGATCGACGCCGCCAGCATCCTCAAGCCGATGCTGGCCCGCGGTGAGCTCCAGACGATCGGCGCGACCACGCTGGACGAGTACCGCAAGCACCTCGAGAAGGACGCCGCGCTCGAGCGCCGCTTCCAGCCGATCCAGGTCAACGAGCCCTCGATCGCGCACACCATCGAGATGCTCAAGGGCCTGCGTGACCGCTACGAGGCCCACCACCGCGTGACGATCACCGACGAGGCGCTGGTCTCGGCCGCGACGCTGGCCGACCGCTACATCTCCGACCGGTTCCTGCCGGACAAGGCGATCGACCTGATCGACGAGGCCGGCTCGCGGCTGCGCATCCGCCGGATGACCGCTCCGCCGGACCTGCGCGAGTTCGACGACAAGATCAGCGACGTACGCCGCCGCAAGGAGGGTGCGATCGACGGCCAGGACTTCGAGGCCGCCGCCCGTCTGCGCGACGAGGAGAAGCAGCTGATCCTGGCCAAGGGCGAGCGCGAGAAGCAGTGGCGCGCAGGCGACATGGACGTCGTCGCCGAGGTCGACGAGGAGCTGATCGCCGAGGTGCTCGCCGTGGCGACCGGCATCCCGATCGTGAAGCTCTCCGAGGAGGAGTCGACGCGACTGCTCAAGATGGAGGACGAGCTGCACAAGCGCGTCATCGGCCAGGAAGAGGCCGTCAAGGCGCTCAGCCGGGCGATCCGTCGTACCCGCGCCGGCCTGAAGGACCCGAAGCGTCCCGGTGGCTCGTTCATCTTCGCCGGCCCGTCCGGTGTCGGTAAGACGTGGCTGTCCAAGACGCTCGCGGAGTTCCTGTTCGGCGACGAGGACGCACTCATCCAGCTCGACATGTCGGAGTTCAGCGAGAAGCACACCGTCTCGCGGCTCTTCGGCTCGCCTCCCGGCTACGTCGGCTACGAGGAGGGCGGCCAGCTCACCGAGAAGGTGCGCCGCAAGCCGTTCTCCGTGGTGCTCTTCGACGAGGTCGAGAAGGCCCACCCCGACATCTTCAACAGCCTGTTGCAGATCCTGGAGGAAGGTCGCCTGACCGACAGCCAGGGCCGGGTCGTGGACTTCAAGAACACCGTGATCATCATGACCACCAACCTCGGCACCCGCGACATCTCCAAGGGCGTCAGCCTGGGCTTCAACGTGGCGGGCGACGAGGGCACCTACGACCGGATGAAGAACAAGGTCACCGAGGAGCTCAAGCAGCACTTCCGGCCCGAGTTCCTCAACCGTGTCGACGAGATCATCGTGTTCCCGCCGCTGACCAAGGACCAGATCATCTCCATGGTCGACAACATGATCGCCTCGGTGGAGCTGCGCATGAAGGACCGCGACATGTCCCTCGAGCTGACGCAGAACGCCAAGGACCTGCTCGCGACCCGCGGGTTCGACCCGGTGCTCGGCGCGCGACCACTGCGCCGCACGATCCAGCGCGAGATCGAGGACGTGCTCGCCGAGAAGATGCTCTACGGCGAGGTCGGCCCCGGCCAGATCGTGCTGGTCGACGTCGAGGGCGAGGGCGCCGAGGCGGCCTTCACCTTCGCCGGCAGCAGCAAGGGCAGTCTCCCCGACAGCCCGCCGCTGGAGCCCGTCGGTGGCCCCGACGACAGCGAGGGCCCGGTCGACATCCAGAAGAACGACTGACCGAACCACACGAGACGGCGCACCCGACCGGGTGCGCCGTTTCTGTGTCGTGCGGGGTTGCCGCGAGGGGGTGCCGGTTTCCCAGGTGATGAAGGGAAACCGCCTCTTCACACACGTTGCGCGGTGTGTGAAGAGCCGGTTTGGGTTCATCACCTGGGAAACCGGATCCGACCCTCAACCCGGCAGCGAGTACCGGCCCTCCGACTCGACCACGAGCCCGTCGGCGAGCAGGCTCTGCAGGGCGCGCTCGCGCTGGACGGGTTCGGCCCAGGCCTGCTCCATCCGCGGACGGCCCACGCTGCCCTCGGCCTCGCGCAGCACGGCCATCAGCCGGCCACGCACCATCCGGTCGGTGCCGGCCCACGCCTGGCCGCGCCGCGGCGGTCCGTCGTACGCCGGGCGGCCGGCGAGGTGCCAGGCGCACTGGTCGGAGATCGGGCAGGCCTCGCACTTCGGTGAGGCGGCCGTGCACACCAGCGCTCCGAGCTCCATCACCGCGACGGCCCAGGTCGCCGGCTGCTCGTCGGGGACGAGCGACTCGGCGAGCTGCTTCTCGGCCTTCGTGACGGCCGGGGCGGGGTACTCGACGCCGCTCACCACCCGCGCGAACACCCGCCGGACGTTGGTGTCGAGCACGGCGTGCCGGCCCCCGAAGGCGAACGACGCGATCGCACTGGCGGTGTAGTCGCCGACCCCGGGCAGCGCGATCAGGTCGTCGTACGACGCCGGCACCTCGCCGCCGTGCCGGTCGACGATCGCCTGGGCCGCAGCATGCAGCCGCAGCGCCCGGCGGGGATAGCCGAGCCGGCCCCACGCGCGGACTGCCTCCCCGCTCGGTACGTCGGCCAGAGCACCCGGCGTCGGCCACGTGCTCATCCAGCTCTCGAAGACGGGGAGCACCCGGGCGACCGGCGTCTGCTGGAGCATGAACTCCGAGACCATCACCGCCCACGGCGTGACGCCGGGTCCGCGCCAGGGGAGCTCGCGGGCGTGGTCGTCGTACCACTCGAGGATCGGGGCGTGCAGGTCGCTCATGTCGGCACCAGCCAACCATTGCTGCCCTCTCGGCGTTGCACCACGGATCTGCCGGAGGGTCTCACTACCGTGGCGCGCATGGGCTCGGTCAGGCATCCGCGTGGACGGTTGCCCCGACGCGTCTACTGGATCCGCCGCAGTGTCGTGCTCGGGCTGGCGCTGGTGCTCGTCTTCGGCATCGGCAAGCTGTTGGGCGGCAACGGCGAGGATCCCGCTGACTCCGGCATCGAGGCCAGCACCAGCTCGGCCCAGCAGTCGGAAGAACCCACCGAGGCGGCGTCCCTGGGCCCGGTCGCGCCCTCGGTGACCGCGAAGGGCAAGGCCAAGGCGCCGCTGCTGGACCCGAGCGGGGAGTGCCGCGACGACGAGGTGAGCGTGCTGCCCTCGGTGCCGCGTCCGTGGGGCGCCCAGCCGATCACGATCCGGCTCGGGCTGAGCAGCCTGCAGCCGGCGTGCACCTTCCACGTCTCGCCCGAGACCGTGGTCGTGAAGATCACCAGCGGCCCCGACCGGATCTGGTCGAGCCAGGACTGCCCCGACGCGATCCCGACGACCGACGTCGTGGCCCGCAGCGCGACGCCGACCTACGTCAACGTCGTCTGGAGCGGGCGCCGCTCCGACGAGAGCTGCACCGCCCACGCCGACTGGGCGAACAAGGGCTTCTACCACGTGTTCGCGGCGGCGATGGGCTCGACGCCGACCGACGTGCAGTTCGAGGTGGTCCGCGCCCCGACGGCGGTGGTCACCCGGACGGCGAAGCCCAAGCCGACGCCGTCGGCCTCGACGAGCGTGCGCCCGAAGCCGTCGTCGTCACCGAGCACGACCGTCTCGGGCAAGCAGTCGAAGTGCGGCGGCGACAACTCCGCGACCAGCTGCTGACCTGACGCTGAGGCTGCTTCTCGGCTCACCGGGTTTCGAGACGCGTCGCTCAGCTCCTCGCTGCGCTCGGATCTGAGCCGACGCTCCTCAACCTCCCGCGCTGTTCGCGTCCTCGCGGGCTCGGACGCAAGCGCGTGATCAGACGTAGCGCTCGAGGATGCTGGACTCCGCCAGCCGGGACAGCCCCTCGCGGACGCTGCGGGCGCGCAGCTCGCCGACGCCGTCGACGGTCTGGAGGTCCTCGACGCTCGCGGAGAGCAGCTTCTGCAGGGTCTCGAAGTGCTCGACCAGCCGGTCGACCACGGTCGAGGGCAGGCGCGGCACCCGGGCGAGCAGGCGGTGGCCGCGGGGAGTGACGGCGCCGTCGAGGTGCTCGCCCTGGCCGAGACCGAGGGCGCGCGCGACGCAGGCGATGTCGACGAGGTCGGCGGGGGAGAGGGCCTCGAGCTCGGCGAGGACCTCCTCGGCCGGCTTCGTACGACGGCCGCCGGACTGGTAGTCGCGGACCACGAGACTGCGCTCCGCCTCGACCCCGGTGACCAGCTCCTCGAGCTGGAGCGACAGCAGCCGGCCGTCGGTGCCGAGCTCGTTGACGTAGTCGTCGATCTCCCGGGCGATCCGGCTGACCATCTCGAGCCGCTGGGCCACCACGGCCACGTCGCGGACGGTGACGAGGTCCTCGATCTCCAGCGCGGAGAGGGTGCTCGACACCTCGTCGAGCCGCACCTTGTAGCGCTCCAGCGTGGCGAGCGCCTGGTTGGCGCGGGCGAGGATCGAGCCGGTGTCCTCGAGGACGTAGCGGATCCAGCCGACGTAGATCGCGATGATCTGCATCGACTGCGACACCGAGATCACCGGCGCACCGGTCTGCTTGGCGACCCGGTCGGCGGTGCGGTGCCGGGTGCCGGTCTCCTCCGAGGGGATCGTGTGGTCGGGCATCAGGTGCACGTTGGCCCGGTGGATCCGGGAGATGTCGCGGTCCAGCACGATGGCGCCGTCCATCTTGGCCAGCTCGCGCAGGGCGGTGGGGGAGAAGGTCACGTCGAGGGTGAAGCCACCGGTGAGGATGCTCTCCACCTGCGCGTCGTGGCCGAGCACGATCAGCGCACCGGTGCGCCCGCGCAGGATGCGTTCGAGCCCGTCGCGCAGTGAGGTGCCGGGGGCGATGACGGCGAGCGTCTCCCGCAGGCGGGTCGCGTCGTCGGGGGAAGCCACGTCGCGAGTCTAGGGGAGGCCAGTAGCCGCGGTATCACCCTTTTCGAGCCCCAGCAGGCTGAGTGCGCGCGCGATGTTGTCGACGTCGACCACCCGCATGCCGTCCAGGACCCTGCTGTTGCCCGCGCTGTCGGGGCCGAGGGCAGGCACCAGGGCCGAACGGAAGCCCATCCGGCCCGCCTCGGCGAGGCGCACCCCGATGTCGCGGGCGCGTCGGAGCTCGCCGGACAGCCCGAGCTCGCCGATCGCCACCACGTTGCGGGCCAGCGGCCGGCCCATCCAGGCGGAGGCGATCGCCAGCGCGATCGCGACGTCGTTGCTCGGCTCGGTCAGCCGGGCGCCGCCCACGCTCGAGACGAACACGTCGAAGCTGTGCAGACGGATGCCGGCGTGCTGCTGGAGCACGGCGAGGATCATCGCGACGCGGGCGGAGTCGACGCCGGACGTCGTACGCCGCGGCCGCTCGCCGGCGCTGTGCGTGACCAGCGCCTGCACCTCGCTGAGCAGCGGACGCCGACCCTCGAGGGCCACCGCCACGCAGGTGCCGGGCACGGGGCCGTGGCGGGTGTCGAGGAACAGACCGGTCGGGTCGGTGATCGCCTCGATGCCCTCGGCGGACAGGTCGAAGCAGCCGACCTCGTCGACCGGGCCGTAGCGGTTCTTCACCGCGCGGACCATCCGCAGCCGGGAGGTGCGCTCGCCCTCGAACTGGAGGACCACGTCGACGAGGTGCTCGAGGACGCGGGGACCGGCGATGGTGCCGTCCTTGGTGACGTGGCCGATGATCACCAGCGTGATGTTGCGGAGCTTGGCCATCCGGATCAGCGCGGCCGAGACCTCCTTGACCTGGGTGACGCCGCCGGGGACGCCGTCGACGTCGCCGGCGCTGATCGTCTGCACCGAGTCGATGACGAGCAGGGTCGGCTTGACCTCCTCGACGTGGCCGAGCACGGCCCCGAGGTCGGTCTCGGCGGCGAGGTAGAGCTCGTCCTGGATGCCGCCGGTGCGGTCGGCGCGCATGCGCACCTGCGCGGCGGACTCCTCGCCGGTCACGTAGAGGACCCGGTGGCGCAGCCGTGCCGTCTGGGCGGCGACCTCGAGCAGGAGCGTGGACTTGCCGACCCCCGGCTCGCCCGCGATCAGGATGGCCGCGCCGGGCACCAGCCCGCCGCCGAGCACGCGGTCGAGCTCGGGCACGCCGCTGGTCTTGGCGTGGGAGTCCTCGATCGGCACCTCGCCGATCGGCCGGGCGGGCGCGGTCACCGGACCGGCCTGGACGCGGCTGCGCGGGGCGGCGCGCTCGACGACGGTGCCCCAGGCCTGGCACTCGCCGCAGCGACCGACCCACTTGCCGGTCTCCCACCCGCACTCGCTGCAGTGGTAGCTCGGTCGGGGGGCCTTCGCCGCGGGTTTCGCCATGAGCCGCACGCTAGGCGAGCCGACCGACACTTCCGGGTACGACGTGCTCGCGGGACGGCATGCCGTCTAGCATTGGAACGATCAAGAGTCGGGGAGACGCGATGAGCCAGTCCACGAGTCGGCCGGAGTCACAGCGGGGACGCCACCTGTCCGCGCCCGCGACGCCGCCGACCCTGGCGACGGTGGCCGTCGAGGCGGGGGTCTCGCGCCAGACCGTCTCCAACGCGCTGAACAACCCCGAGCTGCTGCGCCCCGAGACGCTGCTGCGCGTGCAGTCGGTCATCGAGCGGCTCGGCTACTCGCCCAACCGTGCGGCGCGCCAGCTGCGCACCCGCTCCTCGCACCTGATCGGCCTGCGCTTCGAGCCGGCCCAGGAGGGCACCAGCAACGCGCTGATGGACCGCTTCCTGCACAGCCTGGTCGAGGCCGCCTCGCGCACCGGCCACCACGTGCTGCTGTTCTCCGGCGACTCGAAGGACCCGCTGGACGGCTACGACGACCTGCTCCGCTCGACCGCGGTCGACGCGTTCGTCGTCACCGACACCTACGCCGGCACTCCGCAGGCCGGCTTCCTCAGTGAGCGGGGCGCTCCGTTCGTGGCGTTCGGCCGCCCCTGGGACGACCCGACCGCGGACCATGCCTGGACCGACGTCGACGGCGCCCACGGCGGCCGGATCGCCACCGAGCACCTGCAGGAGCAGGGTCACCGGCGGATCGCCTGGCTGGGCTGGGAGAAGGGCTCCCGGATCGGCGAGGACCGCCGCAGCGGTTGGGAGTCGGCGATGCGCACGGCCGGCGAGGACGTCCGCGGGCTCGGCGTACGCCTCACCGACAACGTCGACGCCGCGCGGATGGCTGCCCACGACGTGCTCGAGGACCGCACGGTCACGGGCTTCGTCTGTGCGAGCGACACCCTCGGCATCGGCGTGCTGCACGCGTGCGCGGAGCGCGGTCTCCAGCCCGGCAAGGACATCGGCGTCGTCGGGTTCGACGACTCGGCGGCGGCTCAGGTGACCTGGCCCGGCCTCACGTCGGTGCGCCAGCCCCTCGAGCAGATCGCGGTCGAGCTGGTCCGCATCCTGCACCTCGTGCTCGCGCACAAGCCGTTCGGCGACAAGGGGCGGATGCTGCGCCCCTCCCTCGTCGTACGCCGCTCCAGCCAGCGCGACTGACGATCACCCTGAGGATCACCAGGTGCGCGTCCACACGTTGACCGCGTAGTCGACCGACGTCCCCTCGTGCCCGGCGAGGATCTCGGCGGCGACGTCGGACGCGAACTCGATGCGTACGACGGACTCGAGGTCCTCGCGCGAGTCGAAGGTCCACGCCGTGTGCACCAGGTGCCGTTCCCATCCCTGGTCGGTCCAGAACGCAGCCGTCTCGACGTAGTCGACGTTCGGGTACCCGCGCCGGAACCACGCCCCGAACGTCGAGCGGGACGGGTCGTTGTCGATGACGAACGCGCGGGACCCCGGCCGCATCACCCGGTCGAGCTCGGCCAGACCCGGCTCACAGCCCGGTCCGAAGAAGTAGGCCCAGCGCGCGTGCATCACGTCGACCGAGTCGTCGGGCAGCGGCAACGCCTCCGCCGAGCCGTGCAGGACGGTGACGTGCTCGAGACGGCGTACCCGACGACGTGCGACGGCGGCCAGGTCGCCGTGCGGCTCCACGCCGACGACGGAGCGTGCGCTCTCGGCGAACAGCGGCAGGTGGAAGCCGGTGCCGCAGCCGATGTCGAGCACGTCGCGCCCGTCCCAGGGAGCCAGGGACTGCATCAGGTGGGTGAGGAAGCCGCCCCGGTCGACGGCGCGGTTCTCGATCTCGTAGACCTGCGGGTGGTTCCAGATGTTCGGGCTCGGGATCGCACCCGGGGCGAGCTCAGGAGGCACGAGCGTCCTGCGGTCAGAGCCGGACGAGCCCGTTGGGGGTCTGGAACTTCGCGGCGACGATGCCCGGGGTGCCGTTGGGGGCGACCCACTCGACCTTCACGGCCTCGAGGGGCGCGTCGACGGACTGGCCGAGCCACTCCGAGACGCGGGCCGGGTCACCGGCGATCTCGAGGCACTCCAGCGACACCTTGCCGGTCGAGCCGGTGCTGGGGTGCAGCTCGGGGTCGACGTCCCACTCGATGAAGAACGGGAGCTGCGGGTCGGCCTGGAGGCCCCGGACGCCGAGCTGCTTCCAGAGCAGCTCGGTGCCGTCGGGCCGGTGGCGGTTGCCGTTGACGGACTCACGACCGAGACGGGCCTCGTGCGGGCGGATGTCGTCGACGGCGACGACCCAGCCGAGCCAGCCACCACCGAGCAGCGAACGCGCGCGCACGGCCTGGCCGAACGGCGCCTTGTCCGAGGCCGGGTGGTCGAGGACCTCGACGAGCTCGAGGTAGGTGCCGTCGGTCAACGGCAGGATCGAGTTGCGGGTGCCGAAGCGGGGATGGATGCCGCCGGTCACGAACTCCTCGCCGAGCAGGGCCGACAGTCGTGATGTCGTGCCCGCGAGCCCCCCGGGTCCGGCCGCAAAGACGATGTGGTCGAGACGCATGCTTGATTCTCACCCGGCCGGAATGCGCATCGAACACCGGGGGTGGGGTACCGGCTCGAGCCCCGAAGACAGCGCGCGGTCAGTGCGGGTGCGATGCCGGGTGCAGCGCCAGGGCCGAGCGCGAGCGGAGGTGCGCCTCGCACCGGGCCGCCAGCACGTCGTACGCCGGCTGCCCCATCAGCGCGATCAGCTCGGTCGCGTTGGAGAGAAACACGGGCTCGGGAGCGACGTGTGCGTCGGTGTTCGCGGTGCAGTACCAGTCGAAGTCGTGGCCGCCCGGGACCCCAGCCGCCGCGGTCGTACTCGCCGATCGAGACCTCGGTGTAGCTGGTGCCGTCGTTGAGCTCCACGTCGCGGAAGGTACGACGCAGCGGCAGCTGCCAGCACACGTCCGGCTTGGTCTCGACGAAGTGCACGTCCTTGCGCAGGGCCAGGTGGTGCAGCGCGCAGCCGTACCCACCCGGGAAGTCCTGCGAGTTGTGGAAGATGCACGCGTCGCCGACGACCCGCGTCTTCCGGTCGCCCTCGTCGTCGGTCTCCACCCAGCGCTTGCGGGCCACCTCGCCGCGCTTGTTCAGCGCCTTCGGCCGGTGCTCCCAGCTCTCGTCGTCGAGCAGCTCGACCCACTCGGCCACGCGCTCCTCGTCGTCCTGGTCGGAGAAGTGCGCCCCCAGCGCGCAGCACCCGACCTCGGGAGCGGAGGCGTAGATGCCCGGGCACCCGTTGCCGAAGATGCACGTCCAGTTGGAGGTCAGCCAGGTGAGGTCGCAGCGGAACACCTGCTCGGCGTCCGCGGGGTCCTGGAACTCGATCCAGGCACGGGGAAAGACGGAATCGACCTCGGGCACGTGCGAAACCCTATCTCCGCGGTCGAAGCGGCATCCGCCCGATACCGTGGGGGCATGCGCCTCGGTGTGCTCGACATCGGCTCCAACACGGGGCACCTGCTCGTCGTGGACGCCTACCGTGGCGCGGCGCCGATGCCGGCGTCGTCCTACAAGGAGGAGCTGCGGCTGGCCGAGCACCTCGACGAGGACGGCACCGTCGGCCGCCGGGGGGTCGAGGCCCTCACCGAGTTCGTCGGCAACGCGCTGACGCTGGCCGAGGACAAGGGCTGCGAGGAGATCTACTCCTTCGCGACCTCGGCGGTCCGCGACGCCGGCAACTGCGACGAGGTGCTCGCGCACGTCGAGGAGCGCACCGGCGTCTCGATCAAGGTGCTGCCGGGTGAGGACGAGGCGCGGCTGACGTTCCTCGCCGTACGCCGCTGGTTCGGCTGGTCCTCGGGCCGTCTCGCCGTCTTCGACATCGGCGGCGGGTCCCTCGAGGTCGCCGGTGGCAGCGACGAGTCACCCGACGTGGCGTGGTCGCTGCCCCTCGGAGCCGGCCGGCTCACGCGGGAGCACTTCGCCGACGGCACACCCGGCGACAAGGCGTTGCGCAAGCTGCGCAAGCAGATCCGCACCCAGATCGCCCACGACGCCGGCACGTTGCTGCGCGGCGGTGCGCCCGACCATGCGGTCGCGACGTCGAAGACGTTCCGGTCGCTGGCCCGGATCTGCGGGTCGGCGCCGTCCAGCGAGGGCCTCTTCGTACGCCGCATCCTGACCTCGACCGACCTCGACGAGTGGATCCCCAAGCTCCTCGAGATGGACCGCGACGCCGTCGCCGACCTGCCGGGCGTCTCGAGCGGACGCGCCCACCAGGTCGTGGCCGGCGCCCTGGTCGCCGCGGCCGTGATGGACGTCTTCGACCTGCCCGAGCTCGAGATCTGCCCCTGGGCGCTGCGTGAGGGCGTCATCCTCGACCGCCTCGACCAGCTCAGCGCGCTCGGCTGAGGCGGGCAGTCTTCGGTGGCCCCGCAGTTCGCGTTGTCGACGGCCTCGGTGTACCCCGAGAACACCACGCACGCCTTCGACTACGCCGACAAGCTCGGCTACGACGCCGTCGAGGTGATGGTCGGCATCGACGTGGTCAGCCAGAGCATCGAGAAGGTGCGCGCGCTCCGCGACTACCACCAGGTCCCGGTGTGTGCGATCCATGCGCCCTGCCTGCTGATCACCCAGCGGGTGTGGGGGACCGAGCCCTGGGCGAAGCTCGAGCGCAGCGCCGAGATGGCCAAGGAGCTCGACGCGGACGTCGTCGTGGTGCACCCTCCGTTCCGCTGGCAGCGCGACTACGCCACCGGGTTCGTCGAGGGGATCGCCGACCTCGAGCGACGTACGGGCATCGCCTTCGCCGTCGAGAACATGTACCCGTGGCGGGCCACGTCGCGACGCGAGATGAAGGTCTACCAACCCGGGTGGGACCCGTCCCAGGAGTCCTACGCCAACACCACCATCGACCTGTCCCACTCCGCCACGGCCAAGTCCGACCCGATCGAGATGGCCGAGCGGCTCGGCGAGCCGGCTGCGCCACGTGCACATGACCGACGGCAGCGGGTCGCCCAAGGACGAGCACCTCGTCCCGGGTCACGGCAACCAGCCCTGCGGACCGTTCCTCGAGCTGCTGGCCGGCCGTGGCTTCGACGGCCACATCGTCGTGGAGATCAACACCCGCAAGGCGGCTGACCGGGAGGCGCGCGAGGCCGACCTGCTCGAGGCGCTGGCGTTCAGCCGGCTCCACTTCGCGGCCGCCCGCGGCTGACCCGAGTGCGACACTGCCCGCGTGACTGATCGATCGAGGACCAGCCGCGGACGCAGGCCCGGCGCACCTGACACGCGCGCGGAGATCCTGGCCTCCGCGCGCTCGCTCTTCGCCGAGCGCGGCTTCAAGGGTGCCTCGATGCGGGCGATCGCCTCCGAGGCCGGCGTCGACGCCGCGCTGGTGCACCACTACTTCGGGTCCAAGGACGACCTGTTCATGGCCGCGCTCGAGCTGCCCGTGGACCCGCGTGAGGAGCTCGGGCCGGTGATCGCAGCGGGGGCCGACCAGGCCGGTGAGGGGCTCCTGCGCACCTTCCTCCGGGTGTGGGACGACACCGACAACCAGCTCGCCTTCCTCAGCATGTTCCGCAGCGTGCTCGACCCGCCCGGCGAGCGGCTGCTCAGCCAGGGGTTCGTGCCGGTGGTGCTCGGGCCGGTCGGGCAGGCGCTCGGCATCGACCACCCGGAGGCGCGGATGCCGCTGGTCGCCAGCCAGATGATCGGGCTGATCATGTGCCGCTACGTCCTCAAGCTCGAGCCGCTGGCCTCGATGGACCCGGAGGCCCTGGTGGCGACGTACGCCCCGACGATCCAGCGCTACCTGACCGGTGAGCTGCCGTTTACCCCTTGACGAACCGCGGGTCCGAGTGGCTTAATTCAACACATGATGAATAACGCCGTCTCGGTACGCAGCCTCAGCGTCACCCGCGGAGGCAACGAGGTCCTGCGCGACCTCGACTTCTTCGTCAAGTCCGGGCAGGTCACCGGCCTGCTCGGCCCGTCCGGCTGCGGCAAGACCACGCTGATGCGGTCGATCGTCGGTGTGCAGCGGATCACCAGCGGTGCTGTCGAGGTGTTCGGGTCGCCCGCCGGTGACGCGTCGCTGCGGGACCGGATCGGCTACGTCACCCAGCAGCCCAGCGTGTACGACGACCTCACCGTCGCCGAGAACCTCCGCTTCTTCGCCCGCATCCTCGGGGTGGCCTCGACCCGTGTCGAGGAGTGCATCGAGACCGTGGCGCTCGGTGACTACCGCGACCGGATCGTCAGCCGGCTCTCGGGCGGCCAGCGCTCCCGGGTCTCGCTCGCCGTGGCCCTGCTCGGCGAGCCGTCCCTGCTGGTGCTCGACGAGCCCACCGTCGGACTCGACCCCGTGCTCCGCGTCGAGCTGTGGGAGACCTTCCACCGCCTCGCCGCAGCCGGTGCCGGCGTACTCGTCTCGAGCCACGTGATGGACGAGGCCTCCCGCTGCGACCGGCTGCTGCTGATGCGCGAGGGCCGACTCATCGCCGACGACACCCCGGCGGGGCTGCTCGCCAGCACGTCGTCCGAGGACATCGAGCACGCGTTCCTCTCGATCGTCCGTCACGCGGAGGCATCGGCATGAGCACCGCCACCGTCCTGAGCGCCCGTTCCACCGGCGCCGTCGCGACGCGCGTCCTGACGCAGCTGCGTCGCGACCACCGCACCCTCGCGATGCTGCTCGTGCTCCCGTGCGCGCTGATGACGCTGCTGTGGTGGATGTTCGACAGCATGCCGGGCGACGGCTTCTCCAGCATCGGCCCGGCCCTGCTCGCGCTGATCCCGTTCATCATCATGTTCCTGGTCACCTCCGTGACCACCCTGCGCGAGCGGACGTCGGGCACCCTCGAGCGGCTGCTCGCGATGCCGATGGGCAAGCTCGACTTCCTGCTCGGCTACGCGCTCGCGTTCGGGCTGGTGGCGGCGGCCCAGTCGGCGCTCGCGGTCGGGGTCTGCGTGTGGCTGCTCGACCTGTCGATCGCCGGCTCGGCCTGGCTGCTGATGGTCGTGGCCGTCGTCGACGCCGTGCTCGGCACCGCCCTCGGCCTGTTCGTCTCGGCCTTCGCCCGCACGGAGTTCCAGGCGGTCCAGTTCATGCCCGCCCTGGTGATCCCGCAGATCCTGCTGTGCGGGCTGTTCGTCCCCCGCGACCAGCTGCCCCGCGCCCTCGAGCTGATCTCCGACGTGCTCCCGCTGTCCTACGCGGTCGACGCGATGCAGACGGTCGCCACGTCGACGGAGAGCGCCGACGTGTGGGGCGACGTACTCATCGTCGCCGCGTTCGCCGTCGCCGGCCTCGCCCTCGGCGCGCTGACCCTGCGTCGGCAGACCGCCTGAGGGCCGGATAGTTCGGACCGCGCGGCACCGTCGGCGTACGTCGGGACCTGCGGACTGGTCCGAACTATCCGGAGCCCGGGACGGAAGCGATAGTCCGATGCATTCGGCCCCCAGCGAGGCGGCGCACAGGGTCCGTCTGCATCGGACTATCTCCTTGACCGGTACCCAGCTGGCCCAGGACCTGTCCGGACGCGCGCACTGGTCTGGACGACTGGCCGGCGGATGTCGGGAAACGCGCCGCGCTTCGCCGAATCGATGACACGGTGCTGCCACCACACCTCGGCACCTCGGGAGCCCTCATGCCACACCTTCCGCTGCGCGCGGCCGCTCGCGCTCTCCTCGCGCTCGTCTGTGCGGGCACCGTCGTGCTCGTCGCCCCGGGTCCCGCCAGCGCCGCCGGCCCAGGCGTGTGCGCGGGCGTCAGCACGTGTCGGGTCGTGGCCCGCGTGGACGTGGACGGCAACGGCACGCGCGATCCGGTGGCGCTCTCGCGCTTCGGCAAGAACGGCGGACCCAACGGATCGCTGGTGGTGCGGGTCAAGGTGGGTGCGCATCGCATCGTGAAGGTCCGACGCAAGCTGACGTACTGGTACGGACCCGTCTGGCAGGGCTCCGCCGTTCTCGACGGCCGCAAGGGGCGCGAGCTCGTGGTCGGCCACACCGCCGGGTGCGCACGCACGTTCTGTTCCGCGTGCTCACGTGGCGGAACGGCCGACTCGTCGATCTGCGCGCCCCGGACGGTGGCCTGGACTGGTACATCGACGGGGCCTGGTCGATCAATGCCGGCTACCTCCATCCGCGCCGGCACCCCGGCAGGGACCTTGCTGCGACCGGGTTGCCGACCGCTGGATGCGATGACGACGACGAGTTCGAGGGAACCATCGACCGCTACGTCTGGACCGCCGGTCAGTTGGAAGCGCACCCATCACACGGCCTACGCGTACGTTAACGAGGAGACCGCCTACCGCTGGGCGGGTTGCGCATCCCCGGCCTGGCCGCTTCTGAGCCGCGAACTGTCCGAGCGTCCGGACGTCGTACGCGATCGACTATCCGGCTCCCCGGGCCCAGCAACCACGCAGATTTCGGGGCGAACCCGGCCCGGAGGTAGCGTGGCGGGGACCCGAATCCGCGTCCTGGAGGAACCCCTGTGCTGCGACAAGCACTACTGCTGCTGGCCCGGAGCCACCGCATCAAGGAGATCGTCACCCGCATGCCGGTGAGCAGCGGGATCGTCGCCCACCACGTGCCGGGCGAGGGGACGGGCGACGCGGTCCGGGCGACGCGGGAGCTGATCGAGGACGGGCTGCACGTCTCGCTCGACTTCCTCGGCGAGGACACCCTCGACGAGGCGCAGGCCGAGCACACGGTCAACCACTACCTCCAGCTGCTCGAGGCGCTCTCCGAGGCCGGGCTCGCCCGCAACGCCGAGGTCAGCGTCAAGCTCTCCGCGATCGGGCAGGCACTGCCGGAGATCGGCCACAAGCTGGCGCTCGAGAACGCCCGCCGCATCTGTCGCGCCGCCCGCAGCGCCGGCACCACGGTCACGCTCGACGCCGAGGACCACACCACCATCGACGGCACGCTCGGTGCCCTGCGCGAGCTGCGCAAGGACTTCCCGGAGACCGGTGCCGTCGTGCAGGCCTACCTGCACCGCACCGAGGACGACTGCCGCGCGCTGGCCTACGAAGGCAGCCGGGTGCGGCTGTGCAAGGGCGCCTACAACGAGCCCGAGACGGTCGCCTGGCAGGACCGGCACGACGTCGACAAGTCCTACGTGCGCTGCCTGAAGGTCCTGATGGCCGGCGAGGGCTACCCGATGGTCGCGACGCACGACCCGCGCCTGGTCAAGATCGCCTCGGCGCTCGCGACGCGCAACAGCCGGATGCCCGGCACCTACGAGTTCCAGATGCTCTACGGCATCCGCACCGAGGAGCAGAAGCGCCTCGCGCAGGCCGGCGAGAAGATGCGCGTCTACGTGCCGTACGGCGAGGAGTGGTACGGCTACCTGATGAGAAGGCTCGCCGAGCGCCCGCAGAACCTGACATTCTTCCTGCGTTCGCTGATCTCGCAGAAGTAGCAGGGAGGGAGCACCATGACCGTCGCAATCATCGGCGCCGGCGTGATGGGCGAGACCCTGCTCTCGGGACTGATCCGCGGAGGTCACGACGTCGCCGACCTGACCGTGGGGGAGAAGCGACCCGAGCGCGCCGTCGAGCTCCGCGAGAAGTACGGCGTCCAGGTGGTCGCCAACACCGAGGCAGCTGCCGCCGCGGACACGGTCGCCCTGGTCGTCAAGCCGCAGGACATGGGCGAGGTCCTCACCGAGATCGCGCCCCACCTGCGTGCCGGCCAGGTCGTGATCAGCCTCGCTGCCGGCATCAGGACCGAGTACATCGAGAAGCACATCCCCGACGGCATCGCGGTCGTCCGGGTGATGCCCAACACCCCGGCGCTGGTCGACGAGGGGATGTTCGCGATCTCGGCGGGCACCCACTGCGACGAGGAGCACCTCACACTCGCCGAGGGCATGCTCTCCGTGACGGGACGAGTCGTCCGCGTGCCGGAGAAGCAGCAGGACGCGGTCACGGCGATCTCCGGTTCCGGTCCGGCGTACCTCTTCTTCGTGGTCGAGGCGATGATCGAGGCCGGCGTACACCTCGGGCTGCCGCGGAGCACCGCGACCGAGCTCGTCGTCCAGACCGTCGTCGGCTCGGCCAAGCTGCTGCGCGAGACCGGCACGCACCCCACCGTGCTGCGCGAGCAGGTGACCTCGCCGGGCGGCACCACCGCGGCCGCCATCCGCGAGCTCGAGGACCACAAGGTGCGCGCGGCGTTCATCACGGCCATGGAGGCCGCTCGCGACCGGTCGGTCGCCCTCGCTGCCACCGATGACTGAACCGGCCGTGGCCGACCCTCCGGTCGGTCAACGGTCGAGGCGCACGCCGCTGTGGCAGGCCTGGCTGGTGTGCGCGCTGCTCGCCGGGCTGTACGCCGCGGTGTCGATCCAGCAGTACAACCGGATGGACTCCTTCGTCTTCGACCTGGGGTTCTTCGAGTCGGTCATCCGCGACTACGCGCACGGACACCTGCCGGAGCTCCCGCTGACGGACAGCACCGTCGCCTCGCTGCACTTCAGCCCGGCGCTGGCGGTGCTCGCGCCGCTGGTGATCGTGTGGCCCTCCCCGATCGCGCTCCTCGCCGCGCAGGCGGTCGCGGTCGCGCTCGGCGTCGTGCCGCTGATGCGGGCGGCGGCGCCCGGCCTGATGGCCTGGGCGGTGGCCGTGAGCTACGGACTGGCCCCGGGCTTCGCCGCGCTCTTCGGCTTCGACTTCCACGAGGTCGCCCTCGCGGTGCCGCTGCTCGCGATGAGCATGGCGGCGATGGTGCGGCGCGAGCACCGGTCGGCGGTGCTCTGGGCGTTGCCGCTGGTCCTCGTCAAGGAAGACCTCGGCCTCACGGTGGCCGCCCTCGGGCTGGTCGTCCTGCTGCGCGGCTCGCGACGCTGGGGCGCCTTCGCGATGGCGTTCGGGGCGGTCGCGTTCCTCGTCACGGCCGTGTGGCTGCCGCAGACCGGGGCCGGCGGCTTCGCCGAGAGCTACGCACCGGGCAGTCTCGGCGAGGCCTGGCAGGTCCTCGGCGAGGGTGCCCGCAACAAGGTGAAGACGGTGCTGTTCCTGCTGCTGCCGACCGGGCTGCTGGCCCTGCGCTCGCCGATGCTGCTGATCGTCACGCTGCCCACGTTCGGCTGGCGGTTCCTCTCCGACCGCTACACCTACTGGGACCCCTGGTACCAGTACGACGCCGTGCTCGTCCCGATCGCCGTCGCCGCGATGATCGAGGGAGCGCGACTCCTGCGGCGACCGGTCCGCGAGCTGGGCCTCGCCGCGGCCGTGATCGCCACGCTGCTGCTCCTGCCGCAGCAGTCGTTCAAGCAGGTCTGGGACGGCGACTTCTGGCGTACGCCGGCCCGCACCGCCGCCGTCGACCGAGCTGCTCGACAAGATCCCCGACGACAGCCGGGTCGCCGCGTCGGACACCCTCGGCAGCCGGATCGGGCTGCGCACCGAGCTCTACCTGATCGGCGACACGATCGGCCCGGACGGTCCGCCGCTGCCGCCGTCGGAGTTCGACGAGATCGAGTGGATCGCCGTCGACACCCGGGTCGCCCCGGCACCGGTGCCGGCCTGGCGGGGCTTCGGGGAGCTGATCGAGAGCGGCGCATTCCAGATCGTCGGGGACGCCGACGGGGTCATCGTGGCCCGACGAGCGACGGAGTAGCGTCCCGCGCATGGACGACCCGACCTGCCGCGCCTGTCTGGTGTACGACGAGTCGCTCACCGCCTACGACTTCGGGCCGGCCCACCCGATGAACCCGATCCGGGTCGACCTGACCGTCGCGCTGGCCAGCCATCTCGGCGTACTCCACGGGCTGCCGCAGGTCCCCGCGCCCGACGCGACCGAGGACGACCTCGCCACCGTCCACGACGCCCGAGCTCATCGAGGCCGTGATGACCGCCGGCAAGGACCCGACCCGGCACGACCTGGCCCGGGGACTCGGCACCGACGACGACCCCACCTTCCCGCGGATGCACGAGGCCTCCCGGCACGTGGTCGGGGCCAGCATCGAGGCCGCGCGGCAGGTGTGGAGCGGACAGGTCGACCACGCGGCCAACATCGCCGGTGGGCTGCACCACGCGATGCCCGACCGCGCCAGCGGGTTCTGCGTCTACAACGACGTGGCGGTCGCGATCCGGTGGCTGCTGGACCACGGCGCGAAGAAGGTCGCCTACGTCGACGTCGACGTGCACCACGGCGACGGCGTCGAGCGGATCTTCTACGACGACCCTCGCGTGCTGACCATCTCCCTGCACGAGACCGGCCAGATGCTCTTCCCGGGCACCGGCTTCCCCGCCGACCTCGGCGGCCCCGAGGCGCAGGGCTCGGCAGCCAACGTGGCACTCCCGCCGGGCACCTCCGACGCGGGCTGGCTGCGGGCGTTCCACGCGGTGGTGCCGCCGCTGCTGCGCGAGTTCGCTCCGGACGTGCTGGTCACCCAGCAGGGGTGCGACAGCCACCGCGACGACCCGCTGGCGCACCTCGCGCTCAGCGTCGACGGCCAGCGGGCGAGCTACCTCGCCCTGCACGACCTGGCCCACGAGACGGCCAACGGTCGCTGGGTGGCCTTCGGCGGAGGTGGCTACTCCGTGGTCGACGTCGTCCCGCGCTCCTGGACCCACCTGCTCGCCGTGGTGGCGGGGCAGCCGCTGGGCACCGACCGCGAGACCCCCGTCTCCTGGCGCGACGAGGTGGCCGGCCGGCTCGGCGTACGCGCGCCCTCGCGGATGACGGACGGTCGTTCGGCGGCCTATCGTGACTGGGCCGAGGGCTACGACCCCGACACCTGGCTGGATCGCGCCGTCCAGGCCACCCGCGACGCCGTGTTCCCCTTCAACGGCCTCGATCCGCTCATGTGAGACGGTTTTCGGGACCACGGGACGGATGTGACGCAAGCGGACACGCCGAAGCCTCACCGGTCACTTTGGGGAATCTCTGGCACATTGGTCACATCTGGCCCTATATTTCTTCCAGACCGCACGTGTGGTCCGCAGCGGGGAAGCTGTGGGGCGTGCGATGAGAAAGCGCGGTGCGCCATGCCCACGAACATTCCCGGAGACATCTCCGACGTGAAGTTCCTGACCGTCGCCGAGGTGGCGGCCGTCATGCGCGTCTCCAAGATGACGGTCTATCGGCTCGTGCACAACGGCGAGCTCCCCGCAGTGCGGGTGGGACGGTCGTTCCGCGTCAGCGAGGACGACGTCAACGAGTACCTCAAGAGCAGCTTCTTCGACGCCGGCTGAGCCCCTCTCGCCCGCCTGCGTCACCACCCTCGGACCGATTCGTTGACAGCTGCTGCCTGCGGATAGGCTGTGCCCTTCGAGCAGGGCGTGCACACGGCCTGCCTGCGCACATCAACTCAGCACTTCGAACGGATAGGTCAACGTGGGTTCTGTCATCAAGAAGCGTCGCAAGCGCATGGCGAAGAAGAAGCACCGCAAGCTGCTGAAGAAGACGCGCGTCCAGCGTCGCCGCCTCGGCAAGTAGGCAGCTCCTCCGACAATCATGGGCCAGGTTGTCCTCGTCACCGGTGTCGCCGGAGACCTCGGGCGGCGCTTCGCAGCGCAGCTCTCGAAGTCACCGGCGGTCGAGCGCGTCATCGGCATCGACACCGTGCCGCCCCGGGGAGACCTCGGCAAGGCCGACTTCGTCCGGGCGGACATCCGCAACCCGGTGATCGCCAAGGTCATCGTCCGCGAGCGGGTCGACACCGTCGTGCACACGAGCGTCAACGCCACCCCGGCTGCCGCCGGTGGCCGGGTGTCGATGAAGGAGCTCAACGTCATCGGGACGATGCAGCTCCTCGCGGCGTGCCAGCAGGCGCCCGACGTACGCAAGCTGGTGCTCAAGTCCAGCGCCGCCGTGTACGGCGCCTCCAACCGCGACCCCGCCATGTTCACCGAGGGCATGGACGCCAAGCGGCTGGCCACGAGCGGCTTCGCCAAGGACATCACCGAGGTGGAGTCCTACACCCGCGGCTTCGCCCGCCGCCGCCCCGACGTCGCCGTGACGACGTTGCGGATCGCCAACGTGATCGGTCCGCGGATCACCTCGGGGATGACCGGCTACTTCCGGCTCCCGGTGATCCCGACGATCCTCGGCTTCAACCCGCGGCTGCAGTTCCTGCACGAGCAGGACGCCCTCGACGCGCTCGAGCACGCCACCGTCTCCGAGGTGACCGGCACCTTCAACGTCGCCGGCGACGGGATCCTCACCCTCTCCCAGGCCGTACGCCGCCTCGGGCGGCCCTCGCTGCCGCTCCCGGGGGCCGCCTTCCCGTCCTTCGGCTCGGTGATGCGCCAGACCCTGCGCGCCGACTTCTCCCACGAGCAGGTGGCCTTCCTGACCCACGGCCGTGGGCTCGACACGACGCGGATGCGCTCGATGTTCGGCTTCGAGCCCGCGTTCACCACGGCTGAGGCGTTCGACGACTTCGCCAGCTCCGTCTCCCCGGGTATCTTCGGCCCCGAGCGGGTGCGCGCCACCGAGTCAGCCCTGGTGGGCGCGCTCAGCTCGGGGAAGGACAGTCGTGGGTGACGCCGAGATCATTCCGATCGGGACACGGGGCAAGCCCGGTCGCGGCACCGGCGACGCCAAGCCGTCGGCCAACAGCCGCAGCCTGGCCGCCAAGTCCCCAGCTCGTCGGCCCACCGCACCGGAGACCGCCGCCGCGACCTCGGAGCCCGGCCCCGACGATGTCCGGGTGCCCGCCCAGAAGAAGTCGCGAGCCGCATCCCCCAAGGAAAAGACGGCCGACGCCGTGACGCCGGGTGACGACGCCACGACTTCTCGTGCTCCGGCGACGACCGACCACCGGCACCCCGTTCCCGGCATCCCGCCGCTGGAGTGGCTGGCCGCGCTGACCTCGGCCTCCAAGGAGCTGTTCGGCGCCAACTGGGAGCCGCGCCTGGCGGAGTTCCTCGCGTTCCTGCGACGCCGGCTGACCGGTGACTACACCGTCGACGCCTACGGGTTCGACCAGGAGGTCACCGAGCGCTTCATGGTCACCGCGCTGCGCCCGATCGCGCAGAAGTGGTTCCGCATCGAGGTGCGCGGCGCCGAGAACATCCCGGCCGAGGGCGGCGCCCTGGTCGTCTCCAACCACTCCGGCACCGTCCCGGTCGACGGCCTGATGACCGCCGTCAGCATCCGCGACCACACCGGCCGCTACCTGCGCCCCCTCGGTGCCGACCTCGTCTTCCGGCTGCCCGTCATCAGCGACCTCGCCCGCAAGGGCGGCGCGACGCTCGCCTGCAACGAGGACGCCGAACGGATGCTGCGCGGAGGCGAGCTGGTCGGGGTGTGGCCCGAGGGCTTCAAGGGCATCGGCAAGCCGTTCAGCGAGCGCTACAAGCTCCAGCGCTTCGGGCGCGGTGGCTTCGTCTCGGCGGCGATCCGCACCGGCGTACCCATCATCCCGACGTCCGTCGTGGGCGCCGAGGAGATCTACCCGCTCGTCGGCAACATCCCGTCGCTGGCACGCCTGCTCGGCATCCCCTACCTGCCGATCACGCCGCTGTTCCCGCTGCTGGGCCCGCTGGGACTGATCCCGCTGCCCTCGAAGTGGCTGATCGAGTTCGGTGAGCCGATCCGCACCGACGACTACGACGGCAGCGCGGCCGACGACCCGATGCTGGTGTTCAACGTGACCGACCAGGTGCGCGAGTCGATCCAGCAGACGCTCTACTCGCTGCTGATGAAGCGCTCGTCGGTCTTCTCCTGACGCGACCGGCCCGATAGAACCGCGACCGAGACCACGGCCGGACGCACGAAATCGGCCCGCGGGCACGCGGACCGGACCCGACGACTGACGCGTCAGGTCAGGGCAGGATCGAGCCGGTGGCC
The DNA here is from genome assembly GCA_963722835.1 of uncultured Actinomycetota bacterium. Classification (GTDB taxonomy): domain Bacteria; phylum Actinomycetota; class Actinomycetes; order Propionibacteriales; family Nocardioidaceae; genus Marmoricola. The sequence continues at coordinate 150,346 of CAVROK010000007.1, read as the reverse complement.
CCGCCGACGGCCTTGCCGAGGTCCTTGACCACCTTGCCCAGCGGGTCGGTGAGCGGCGCGGTCGCGCCCGTCCCACCAGTGACCTCGTCGAGCGTCTTGGTCACGCCGTCGACGAGGTCGTCGACCGCGGCCCCGCTCTTGATGGTGGGAAGGAGCTGCCCGTCGGGGGTCACGATGCTCTTCAGCGGCTCGCCGGGGTCGCCCGTCGTGCCCGGCAGACCCGGGGTCGTGGTGCCGCCGCTGCCCGGGAGCACGATCGGGATGTCGCCGGCCTTGGTCTCGGCCTGGCCCTTCAGCTTGCGCAGCTTCGCAGCCGTGGCGGCGTCGATGTCGCTCTGCGCCTGCGAGACAGGACGGGCGATCAGGGTGGCCATGGTCGCCGCCCCGGCACCGGAGCTCAGCGCCTCCGGCGGCGCGAGCGCCTCGCCCGGACCGCAGACGCCGCACAGCGCGCGTGCCTGCTGGTCGATGTCGGCCAGCGTGTCGGCGGCCCCCAGCAGGAGGTCGTCGGTCACGGTGTCGGCACTGGCGGAGAGGTCGTCCACGTCGGCCATCTGGGTCGCGGTGAAGTCACGCACGGCGTTGATGTCGGCCTGGTCGCCGCCGGCCTGGTAGCTGGTGAAGAGCTTGGCGGAGCCCTCGTCGGCGGCCCGGTTGAAGGCGTCCACGGTCTCGGCGACGAGGTCGGGGTCGGCCGTGCCTTGGGCCTGCAGTGCGCGGACCTCTTCGAGCCGGGTGGTGGCCTGGCCGAGCAGGGCCTTGCCCTGGCTGGCGTCGTCGAAGCGGGCAGCAGCAGTGACCTGCTCGATGCCGCGCTTGATCGGGTAGAGCGTCTCGCCGGGGAGCGACCCGTTGGCGGCCGCGGCCATGCCGGCGGTGCCGCCGACGACGACGAGCGAGGCAGCCAGCGTGCCGAGCCGGCGGTTGCGGCGACGCGTGCGCTCCTCGGGCAGGGATCGGACGGCGGCCGGGACGACCACCAGTTCGGACTCGGCAGCAGTCATCAGTCGCGCGCGGAGGTCGCCGACGAACTCGGCGCGGGGGGTGACCTCGGGAATCGCACGCAGCTGCTCGACGGCGTCGAAGAGCTCGGCGTATCGGTCGGCTACTGCCGTGTCGGCAGTGCCGGTGAGGACCTGGTCGAACTCCTCAGCCGCTCGCTGCGCGGGGAAGAGGGGTGTCATGGGTGCGTTCCTGAGATGTGGGAGTTCGTGTCGTGTCGATCAGCGGTTGCTTCGCTGAGGGGCGTGCACTCTGACACCCGGCCCAACGAGGCGTTCCGCGCGGAGGTTATGGGGGTGACGACCCTGTCCACGCTCTGGTCTACACCATCTCGCATACTGACAATTCGGACGCTCACTGCGGTGCTCGTCATTCGGGGTCCCCGCGGGAGCGTGAGCGCAGCGAGCGGTTTCGTGGGGTGGTTCATCGCATCCCCTCGGGCAGGATCTTGGCGAGGTTGCGCACGCCGCGCAGCTGCAGCTGCTTGACCGCTCCGGAGCTGCGTCCGAGCACGTCGGCGGTCTCCGCGATCGAGAGTCCCTGGAGGAACCGCATCACCAGGCACTCGCGCTGCTCGGTGGGCAGCTGGCTGAGCGCCTCGAGCAGGGCCTCGTTGGTCAGGGACGCGAGGACGGCACCCTCCGGGCCCTCGGTGCTGCTGTCGAGGGTGCTCATGTCCTCGGTGGTCGACTCCAGGCGGGTGCGGCCCGCCTTGAAGTGGTCGGTGGTCAGGTTGCGCGCGATGGTCATCAGCCAGGCGCCGAAGTCCTTGCCCTGCCAGCGGAAGGAGCTCATCGAGCGCAGCGCGCGGAAGAAGGTCTCGGCGGTCAGGTCCTCGGCCAGCGGGACCGAGCCGACCCGGTAGTAGAGGAAGCGGTAGACGCTCGAGTGGTAGTGGTCGTAGAGCTGGCCGAAGGCCTCGGAGTCGCCTTTGCGGGCGAGCTCGACGAGCGCGATCAGCCGACTGCCTTCCGCCTCGTCCGGCAGCGAGGAGGTGGCGAAGGCGGAGTCGTCGCGAGCACCGTCAGCCGTGGTCGCAGCCGCGGCCGGCTGCTGGCTGGTCGCGGTCAGCAGCCAGTGGGCGTCGGCGCAGCGGTCGGGGCGGCGCAGCGGCCCGTCGTACGGAGTGACGGGGACTGGCTGGGGGAGGTCCAGGCCGGTCTCGAGGATCTCGGCCAGGGCACGACGCAGCGCGTTGAGACCGCGTTGTACGTCGTGAACACTCATCCGCTGAATCCCCCGCCGACCGGGCACGTCGACAGGCCCCTCCTGACAACGTTCGATGCTACGCGCCGGTAGTGCAGTTGGGAACCGGTTCGTGAGGCATGCCACGCCTTCGTGCTGGTTTGGGTGGAAAAACATTAGAAGGCAGCCTGATCAGTTAGCCTGCTGGAATGGCTCCTGACCTGCTCGTCGACCGCACCGCGGAGGACCTGCTCGAGAACGTCGAGCGCCTCGTCAGGCGGCTGCGACAGCGCCCCGCGGGCGGCCTCAACCAGACCGAGCGGGCCGTCCTCGGTCACCTCGCCGGGCGGCCCCAGCTGACCGTCGCCGACCTCGCCCGGGCCGAGGGGGTGCGGCCGCAGTCGATGGGCGCGGTCGTGGGCTCCCTGGAGGCACAAGGGCTGGTCAAGCGGCACCAGGACCGGGTCGACGCACGGCGGGTGCTGCTCACCGTGACACGGGCAGGGCGTGCCGCCGCCGGCCAGCGGCAGACCGGACAGGTCGAGCAGCTTGCCGCAGGGCTCTCCTCGGGGTTCACGCGCCGCGAGCTCGAGCAGCTGATGGCCGCGGCTCCGTTGCTCGGCCGACTGGCCGGACGGCTCAGCTGACCTTGCGACGGATCGCGGCACCGGCCGCGATGGTGCCGGCCACGGCTCCGGCGACGGCCGCGGTGAAGACTCCGGCACGGGCCGCCTTGCGACCGGTGCGGTAGTCGCGGATCCGCCAGCCGTTCGCCCGCGCGTGCTCGCGCAGCCGGTGGTCGGGGTTGATCGCGACCGGGTCGCCGACGGCGCTGAGCATCGGCAGGTCGTTGTAGGAGTCGGAGTACGCCGAGCAGCGCTCCAGGTCGAGCCCGAACCTCTCGGCGAGCTCCTGCACCGCGACCCCCTTGGCCGACCCGTGCAGCATCTCGCCGACGAGCTCGCCGGTGTAGACGCCGTCGACGTGCTCGGCCACGGTCCCGAGCGCACCGGTGAGGCCCAGACGTCTGGCGATGATCGTGGCGATCTCGATGGGTGCCGCGGTGACCAGCCAGACCCGCTGGCCCTGGTCGAGGTGGAGCTGCGCGAGCGCTCGCGTGCCGGGCCAGATGCGGTGCGCCATCCGCTCGTCGAAGATCTCCTCACCGAGCTGCTCCAGCTCGCTGACGGTGTGCCCGGCGATGAACGACAGGGCGGAGGCGCGCGCGTCGGCGACGTGCTCGGGGTCCTCGACGCCGACCACGCGGAAGTAGGCCTGCTTCCAGGCCGCGCCCAGGATGTCCTTGGTGGTGAAGAACTCGCGGCGGTGCAGGCCGCGTGCGAGGTGGAAGATCGACGCCCCTTGCATGACGGTGTTGTCGACGTCGAAGAAGGCCGCGGCAGTGGAGTCGGTCTCGACGCTGAGGGCGCTCTCGACCTCGGCGATGGCGGCCGCGGCCTCGCCCGCGAGCTGCGAGCGACGCTGCAGGTTCCGCGGTGGGCGAGCAGGCTTCCGGCCGGACCGATGGCCCGACTTGTTGCTCGACGGAGGCGGTGTCACGGGGCCAGCCTAGGGCGTCGAACAGCCATGCCGAGCGCGCTGTTCGGTGTGACAGACTTCGCCGATGGACTCCAACGTCGCCGAGCTGCTGAGCCGGGCGGCCGAGCTGGAGCCGGACAAGACAGCCCTCTCGGAGGCGACGTCGGGACGGACCATCACCTGGAGCGGTCTCGACGACCTGGTCGACCGGGTGGTGCAGGGGTTCTCCGACGCCGGCATGGTGGCCGGCTACCGCGTGATGGTCGCGGTCGGCAACAGCATCGAGTTCGTGGCGGCGTACCTCGGGGCGCTGCGGGCCGGGATGGTCGTCGTACCCGTCAACCCGCGGAGCGCGACCGGCGAGCTGATGCGGACGATCGTGGACTCCGGGTCGCGGATGGTGATCGCCGACGGCGGCACCGTCACGACCGTCCGTGAGGCCGTCGGCGGCCTCAACGAGGCGCTCGAGTCGGTGGGCATGGAGCCCGCCGCCCGCCCCCGGATCGTCACCGTCGGCACCACTCTTGCCCCGGGCGAACGGGGCTGGGACCAGCTGGTCGCCTCGAAGGGTCGTCCCGGGCCGCTCCGCGTCGACCCCGAGTCGCTCGCCGTCCTCCTCTACACGAGCGGCACCTCCGGTCGGCCGCGCGCCGCGATGCTCTCCCACCGGGCCCTGCTCGCCAACATCGACCAGGTCGCCCAGGTCGAGCCGCCGATGATCACCGGCCGCGACGTCGTGCTCGGGGTGCTGCCGCTCTTCCACGTCTACGGGCTCAACGCGGTGCTCGGCCAGGTGCTGCGCCAGCAGGCACGGCTCGTCCTCGTCGACGGGTTCGAGCCCGAGGGCTCGCTCGACATCATCGAGGACGAGGCCATCTCGGTGGTGCCGGTGGCGCCGCCGGTCTTCGCCTACTGGATGGGCGTGCCCGGCCTCGAGGAGCGGCTCGGCCCGGTCCGGCTCGTGCTCAGCGGCTCGGCGCCGCTGTCCCCCGAGCTCACCGAGGCGTTCACCGGCCGCACCCACGTCGACATCCACCAGGGCTACGGCCTGACCGAGGCCGCCCCGGTCGTGACCTCGACGCTGTGCAGCAAGGACCCGAACCCGCGCTCCGTGGGCGCGGCGCTTCCCGGGATCGAGATCCGGCTCGTCGACGAGTCCGGGCGCGAGCCCATCAACGAGGACGGCGGCGAGATCCACATCCGCGGCGAGAACCTCTTCTCCGGCTACTGGCCCGACGGCGCCGACGGCCCGGACGGCGAGGGCTGGTGGGCGACCGGCGACGTCGGCTACCTCGACCCCACCGGCGACCTCTACCTCGTCGACCGGATCAAGGAGCTGGTGATCGTCTCGGGCTTCAACGTCTACCCGAGCGAGGTCGAGGACGTGATCGCCGAGCTGCCCGAGGTGGCGGAGGCGGCCGTGATCGGCGTCGAGGACGAGGAGACCGGCGAGGCGGTGGTCGCCTACGTGAAGCCGACGGCCGCCGGAGCGAGCGACGCCCTCGTCGACGTCGTACGCCGGCACTGCGAGCAGCGCCTCGCCAGGTTCAAGCAGCCCAGCCGGATCAACGTGGTCGACGAGCTGCCCTACACGATCACCGGCAAGGTCCAGAAGGGCCGGCTCCGCGCCACCGAGCGCCGCCGCGCCCTCGGGCTGCTGGAGTGAGATGACCGCGCGCATCACCCTCTACAGCAAGCCGGGCTGCCACCTGTGCGACGACGCCCGGACCGTCATCGAGCAGGTCTGCGGCGAGCTCGGCACGTCGTACGACGAGGTCGACATCACCACCTCCCCGGAGCTGATGGAGGCCTACGGCGAGCAGATCCCGGTCACCTTCGTCGACGGCCGCCAGCACGACTTCTGGCGGGTCGACCCGGATCGGCTGCGGAAGGCGCTGGCGTGACGGTTTAACAACCGGTGTTGTGAAACTGACACGATGTTCGGAAAACTTCGGGCACAACGTGCCAGTTTCACAACCGGGGTAGTTAAACCGCGGCCGCTGGAACCCCCCCCAGTGGGACATCTCACATGTGCTAGGCCATCGACTGGACTGTATTTGTTCCCGAGTTCACAAACTCTTACAGTGACCAAGGTTCCCCACCTGTGGAGAGTGTCAGAGCAGTGAGCAGTTCCCGCATCCCCGAGGCAACGGTGGCTCGTCTTCCGGTGTACCTGCGGGCCCTCAACTCGATGAGCGACGCGGGCACCACGACGTGTTCCAGCCTCGAGCTGGCGACCGCGGCCGGGGTCAACAGCGCCAAGCTGCGCAAGGACCTGTCCCACCTCGGCTCCTACGGCACCCGCGGCGTCGGGTACGACGTCGCCTACCTGCGCTACCAGATCTCCCGCGAGATCGGGCTGACCCAGGACTGGCCGGTCGTCGTGGTCGGGATCGGCAACCTGGGGCACGCGCTGGCCAACTACTCGGGGTTCTCCTCGCGCGGCTTCCGCACCGTGGCGCTGCTCGACGCCGACGGCACCCGGCAGGGCGAGCTCGTCGCCGGGCTGGAGATCCGCCCCTTCGAGGACCTCGCGCAGGTCGTCGCCGAGCACGGGGTCGGCATCGGCGTCATCGCGACCCCGGCGATCGCCGCGCAGGCCGTGGCCGACCGGATGGTCGAGGTCGGCATCCGCAGCATCCTCAACTTCGCGCCGACGATCCTCTCGGTGCCCGAGGGCGTCGACGTACGCCGCGTCGACCTCTCCAGCGAGCTGCAGATCCTCGCCTACCACGAGCAGCGCAAGAACGCCGACGGAGCGCTGGCCGCCAAGATCGAGGAGGCAGCCGGATGAGCGTCCTGGTCGTGGGCATCTCCCACAAGACCGCCCCCGTGTCCGTCCTCGAGCGGGTCGCGCTCGACGGCGAGGGGGCCGCCAAGCTGCTCCGCGACGTCTCCGACCTCGAGCACGTCACCGAGGCCACCGTGCTGTCCACCTGCAACCGCACCGAGATCTACACCGACGTCGACCGGTTCCACGGCAGCGTCGAGTCGATCTCGCGGATGCTCGGCGAGCTGGCCGGCCAGTCGCCGGAGGACGTGCTGGGCCACCTCTACGTCCACTACGACGACGGCGCCGTCTCGCACCTCTTCCACGTGGCCGCGGGCCTCGACTCGATGGTGCCCGGCGAGAGCCAGATCCTCGGCCAGACCCGCGACGCGCTGCGGATGGGCCAGGAGCACGGCTCCGTCGGCCCCGCGCTCAACGTGCTGTTCCAGCAGGCGCTCCGCGTCGGCAAGCGCTCGCACGCCGAGACCGACATCGACCGCGTGGCCCCGAGCCTGGTGGCCAGCGCACTCTCGCGTGCCACCGAGCACGTCGGCGACCTGACCGGCAAGCACGTCGTCATCGTCGGCGCCGGGTCGATGGCCAGCCTGACCGCCGCCACCGCCAGCCGGGCCGGTGCCGGCTCGATCGTGGTGGCCAACCGGACGCCCGAGCGGGCGGCCCGCCTCGCTGCGCAGTACGACGCCCGCGCGATCCCGCTCTCCGCCCTGGCCACGTACGACGGACCGGTGGACGTGCTCGTCTCGTGCACCGGCGCGACCGGAGTGGTCATCGACTTCGACGCGGTCTCCTCGCGCCGCCGCACCGACCACCCGCTCGCCGTGATCGACCTCGCCCTGCCCCGCGACGTCGACCCCGACGTCGCCCACCTCACCGGGGTGCGCCTGATCGCGCTCGACACGCTCGCCGCCGAGCTCGAGGACACCCCCGGAGGCACCGACGTCGAGGGCGTCCGCACGATCGTCGCGCAGGAGCTCTCCGCGTTCCTCACCGCACGTCGCAGCCAGAGCGTCACGCCGACCGTGGTCGCGCTCCGCACGATGGCGACCGGCGTCGTGGAGTCCGAGCTGGCCCGGCTGCTCTCCCGGATGCCCGACCTCGACGACGCCGAGCGCGCCGAGGTCGAGAAGACCCTGCGCCGGGTCGCCGAGAAGCTGCTCCACCAGCCCACCGTCCGGGTCAAGGAGCTCGCCAACGACTCCGGCGCGGTCTCCTACGCCGCTGCCCTCGCCGAGCTGTTCGCCCTCGACCCCGAGGCCGTCGAGGCCGTGACCCGTGTCGAGGGGGTCACGTGACTGACCAGAAGACCGTCCGCATCGGCACCCGCGCCTCCGCGCTGGCCCGCACCCAGAGCCAGATCGTGGCCGACGCCCTGACCGCGGCGACCGGGCTGCAGACCGAGCTGGTCCCGATCCGCACCGAGGGCGACACCTCACCCGCACCGCTCGCCCAGATCGGCGGCACGGGCGTGTTCGTCAGCGCGCTGCGCGAGGCGCTGCTGCGCGGCGAGGTCGACCTCGCGGTGCACTCCCTCAAGGACCTCCCCACTGCTCCGCCCGAGGGCATCGCGCTGGCCGCCGTGCCCGTGCGCGAGGACCCGCGCGACGTCGTGGTCGCCCGTGACGGGCTGACGCTCGGCGAGCTGCCCGTCGGAGCCACCGTCGGCACCGGTGCCCCGCGCCGGGTCGCCCAGCTGGCCGCGCTCGGCCTCGGCATCGAGCTGGTCGGGGTCCGCGGCAACGTGGACACCCGCATCGGCAAGGTCGCCGCGGGCGAGCTCGACGCGGTCGTCCTGGCCCGCGCCGGACTGGCCCGTCTCGGCCGGGTCGACGAGGCCACCGAGGTCCTCGACCCGCTCCAGGTGCTGCCGGCGCCGGGCCAGGGTGCCCTCGCGGTCGAGTGCCGGGCCGACGACGAGCTGCGTGACGTAGTCCACAACGCGATCGACCACACCCCCTCCCGCGCATGCGTGGAGGCGGAGCGAGCACTGCTCGCGGACCTCGAGGCGGGGTGCTCGGCACCGGTCGGCGCGCTGGCTGAAGTTGCGGAAGGGGACCTCGGTGACGAACTGTGGGTCCGTGCAGTCGCGCTCTCGCCCGATGGCGCGCTCTCCGTACGCCGGTCCGCGTCCGGTCCGCTCGACCATCCGATCGAGCTCGGCCAGAAGCTGGCAGCGGAGATGCTCTCCGAGGGCGCAGCAGAACTGATCAACGAACCACCGAAGTGACGAGAAGGCGATTGTGACCAAGCAGAAGACCTCCAGCACCCCCTCCACCCCTGGGGCAACCGGCGGAGCGCGGCCCGTGAAGTGGGTCTCGTTCGTGGGAAGTGGCCCGGGCGACCCCGGCCTGCTCACGCTCCGTGCCGTCGAGCTGTTGCGCGAGGCCGAGATCGTGATCACCGAGGTGCCCGACCACGAGCCGCTCGTGCGCACCCTCCTCGGCCTGCCCGCCCCGGTCGCCGAGGAGGACGCGACCGGCGACGAGCCGGTCGAGCAGGTCGGCCCGGTGTTCGTCGACGGCGGCTTCGGTGAGGACGGCCAGCAGCTGACCCACGCCTCGCGCGCCAAGGTGATCGTGCGGCAGGCCAAGACCGGCAAGCGCGTCGTCCGCCTGATGGCCGGCGACCCGTTCCTCTACGCCTCCGGTCCCGAGGAGGCGCAGGCCTGCACCAAGGCCGGCATCGGCTTCGAGATCGTCCCGGGCGTCTCGTCGGTCACCGCCGTCCCGGCGTACGCCGGCATCCCGCTGACCACCAAGACCCACCGCGAGGTGGCCGTGGTGACCTGCAACGAGACCAAGATCGACTGGGAGTCCTACGCCGGTCACCCGACGCTCGTGCTGCTCTCCGCGGTCGGCTCCATCGGCGACATCGCCGCCCAGCTGATCGAGGCCGGCCGTGGCGCCGACACCCCGGTGTCGATGACCCGCACCGGCACGCTGACCACCCAGGAGACCATCGTCTCCACGCTCGCCAACATCGACGCCGACGCCCGCGCTGCCGGCATGAAGCCGCCGGCGATCATCGTCGTCGGTCCGGTCGTCGACCTGCGCGAGACGCTGTCGTGGTTCGAGACCAAGCCGCTGTTCGGCTGGCGCGTCCTGGTGCCGCGCACCAAGGAGCAGGCCGGCGTGCTGTCCTCGCGGCTGCGTGGCTTCGGCGCGGTGCCCGAGGAGGTCCCCACGATCTCCGTCGAGCCGCCCCGCAACCCGCAGCAGATGGACAAGGCGGTCCGTGGCCTGGTCGAGGGTCGCTACGAGTGGATCGCGTTCACCTCGGTCAACGCGGTGCGCGCCGTACGCGAGAAGTTCGAGGAGTACGGCCTCGACGCCCGCGCCTTCTCCGGCCTGAAGATCGCGGCCGTCGGCGACAAGACGGCTGCCGCGCTCGCGCACTGGGGCCTGAACTCCGACCTGGTGCCCTCCGGCGAGCAGTCCGCGCGCGGGCTGCTCGAGGACTGGCCGCCGTACGACGACGTGCTCGACCCGATCAACCGGGTCTTCCTCCCGCGTGCCGACATCGCCACCGAGACCCTGGTGGCCGGCCTGGTCGACCTGGGCTGGGAGGTCGACGACGTGACGGCCTACCGCACCGTGCGCGCGGCCCCGCCGCCGGCCGCGACCCGTGAGGCGATCAAGACCGGCAAGTTCGACGCGGTCGTGTTCACCTCGTCCTCGACGGTGCGCAACCTGGTCGGCATCGCCGGCAAGCCGCACACCTCGACGATCATCGCGGTGATCGGCCCGGCCACGGCCAAGACGGCCGAGGAGCACGGCCTGCGCGTCGACGTGCTGGCGCCCGAGCCGTCGGTCGAGGCGGTCGTGGACGCGCTGGCCGACTTCGGTGCGACCCGTCGTGCCTCGCTGCTCGAGTCCGGTCAGCCGGTCACCCGTCCGTCCGAGCGTCGCCCGTCGAGCCGGCGTCGCACCGGCTCGAAGTAGGGCCATGGCCGGCTTCCCGGAGATCCGTCCCCGCCGGTTGCGGCGTACGCCGGCCCTGCGCCGGCTCGTGGCCGAGACCACCGTCCGGCCGAGCCAGCTGGTGCTGCCGATGTTCGTCGCCGAGGACGCGACCGAGCCGCGGGAGATCAAGGCGATGCCCGGCGTCGTCCAGCACACCCGTGACTCGCTGAAGAAGGCCGCCAACGAGGCGGTCGAGGCGGGGCTCGGCGGCGTGATGCTGTTCGGGCTGCCCGCGGAGAAGGACGCCATCGGGTCCGGGGCGATCGACCCCAACGGGATCCTCAACGTCGCGATCAACGACGTCGTCGGCGAGGTCGGCGACCAGCTCACGGTGATGTCCGACCTGTGCCTCGACGAGTTCACCGACCACGGCCACTGCGGGGTGCTCGACCCCGACGGGTGGGTCGACAACGACCGCACCCTGGAGATCTACGGCCAGATGGCGCTCGCGCACGCCGCGGCCGGCGTCGACCTCGTCGCGCCCAGCGGGATGATGGACGGCCAGGTCGGCGTCATCCGCCGGGCGCTGGACGCCGAGGAGCACTCCGGCGTCGGCATCATGGCCTACTCCGCGAAGTACTCCTCCGCGTTCTTCGGCCCGTTCCGCGAGGCGGTGAACTCCTCGCTGAAGGGTGACCGCAAGACCTACCAGCAGGACCCCGCCAACCGGTCCGAGGGCGTCCGCGAGGCCCTGCTCGACGTGTCGGAGGGCGCCGACATCGTGATGGTCAAGCCGGCGATCTCCTACCTCGACGTGGTGGCTGCCGTCCGTGCCGCGGTCGACGTGCCCGTCGCGGCGTACAACGTCAGCGGCGAGTACGCCATGGTCGAGGCCGCCGCCGCCAACGGCTGGATCGACCGCGACACCGCGATCGTCGAGGTGCTCACCTCGATCCGCCGCGCCGGCGCCGACGTCGTGCTGACGTACTGGGCGCTCGAGGCTGCCCGCCTGTTCGACCGGGGCTGACGGCGGCGTGGCGACCTTCGGTCGGTCCGACGATCCCTAGTCGCGGCCGACGCGCAGCGTCACCGCCACCACCTGGTCGACCTCGATGCCCAGCGGCTTGCGGACGGCGTCCTTCAGCGGCACCAGGTAGTGGCCGTCCTTGGGGAACAGCGCGGTCGTGAACTCGGTGTCGTCGATGCACACCACCACCGGCACCTGGCCCCAGTACTCGATCCCCTTCGAGGCGAACTTGATGTCCTCGCTCTCCTCGTCCGGGATGCGCAGGAAGTAGAACGGTGCCGGGCCGCGCCACTCGATGACAGGCCCCTCGAAGTCGAAGTCCATGCCGCTCACGGACCGAGTATCCCGATCTGCACAGAACTTCCACACCTTCTCCGCGCCTTCTGACCAGTCGCGCTCCTAGCGTTCGGCGCATGATCAGCGTGCGAGGACTCACCAAGCAGTACGGCGGCGTGCGTGCCGTCGACGACCTGAGCTTCGAGGTCGAGGCCGGCAAGGTCACCGGCTTCCTGGGACCCAACGGGGCCGGCAAGTCGACCACGATGCGGATGGTGATGGGGCTCGACCGCCCCACCGCCGGCACCGCGACGGTCAACGGGAAGCGGTACGTCGACCTCACTCCGCCCCTGCGCGAGGTCGGTGCCCTGCTCGACGCCGGGGCGATGCACCCCGGTCGCACCGGCCGGGCCCACCTGCGCATCGGGGCCTACACCAACGGCATCCCGACCTCCCGCGTCGAGGAGGTCATCGACGAGGTCGGGCTCGGCTCGGCGGCCGGTCGGCGGATCAAGGGCTACTCGCTCGGCATGCGCCAACGACTGGGCATCGCGGCGGCGCTGCTCGGCGACCCGGACGTCCTTCTCTTCGACGAGCCGGTCAACGGCCTCGACCTCGACGGGGTGCGCTGGATCCGGGCGCTGCTGCGGGGCTTCGCCGACGAGGGCCGCACGATCCTGGTCTCCAGCCACCTGATGAGCGAGATGCAGCTGATCGCCGACCGCGTCGTGATCATCGGTCGGGGGCGGCTCATCGCCGACGCCGAGGTCGACGAGGTGCTGCGCGGCCTCGGCGGACAGCGGGTGCGGGTCCGTACGCCGCAGCCCGACGAGCTGCACCGCGTCCTCGCCGAGCGGGCCCCCGTCGAGTCCACCGGCCCCGGCGAGCTCGAGGTCACCGGTGTGCCCGCCGCCGAGATCGGCGACCTGGCCCACGAGGTCGGCGTACCCGTGCACCACCTGGCCGAGGTCGAGCAGTCCCTCGAGCACGCCTACCTCTCGCTGACCGAGGGCAGCGTCGACTACCACGGCCACACCCCTGAGGCGATCGCGAACGGAGCCACCCGATGAGCACCACCACCGTCCTCTCCCACACCTGCCGGGCCGAGTGGGCCCGGATCTGGAGCGTCCGCTCCAGCTGGGTCCTGGCCGGGGTGACCGCCCTGGCCGTGGTCGGCATCGGCACGATCATCGGGATCGACATCGCCAACGGCCCGCAGAGCCCGCCGGCGGATGCGAGCGCCTGGGACGGGGGGCAGCCCACCGGGATGTTCGCCCTCTTCGGCGTCCTCGCGCTGGCGGTGGTCACCGCCACCGCCGACCACGGCACCGGAGGCATCGTGCCGACGCTGCAGTGGACGCCTCGGCGGGGTGTGCTGCTCGCGGCTCGCGTCGGCGTGATCATCGCGACGGCCACCGCGCTGGGCGTGCTGCTGGTGGCCGCAGCGAGCCTCGCGGTGCGCGCGTCCGTGCCCGAGCTCCCGCTCCCGCTGGGTGACGGACTGCACGAGCTCGGCGGGCTCGCCTACATCTTCGCCACGGGCGGGCTGCTCGCGGTCGGCACCGGGCTCGCCCTGCGCAGCACGGCCGGCGGACTGGTCACCGTCATCGGGCTGGTGCTCGTCCTCCCGTTCCTGCTGGCCCAGCTCCCCTACGAGTGGTCGGTCGAGCTCTCCGCCCGGATGCCGGGCTCGGCGGCGCTGTTCCTGATCTTCGGGGAGGGGCCGACCGCGGACATGACGGTCGCGTCGTCGCGGGTCACCCTCGGCGTGTGGGCCGGCGCGGCCCTGGTGGCCGGCGGGTGGCGGCTGCTCAGGTCCGACGCCAACCGCTGAATGGTCGGCCCAGCGGGGTAGTCCGAGACGTTCGGCCCGGACGCGCATCGACGCGTGCCACGCCTCGGCCCCCCATCCCGGATCCGCTCGAGCTTGGTCCAGCCGCGCCAGCCACGCTCCTCGAGCATCTCCAGCAGCCGAGGCGCGACCGGGACGGAGTCGAGGAAGACCGAGTCGAGCAGCTCGGCGAGCTCGTCGCTCATCCCGTCCTCCTGGTGCTCCCACTCCTCGGGCGCGGACGCGTCGATCAGGCCGACGAGTCGCTCGCACACGGCCACCAGCCGTGGGTCGTCGGCCTCCCAGGTGATCGCGTCCGCGAGGTCGCGGTAGAACTCGACGGTCGCCGGGTCGTCGAGCTGCTGCTGCTTCATCGTCATGTAGAACGGCATCTGGTCCGGGAGCTCGGCGGCCACCAGGATCCAGGCGTCGCGCTCGCCCTCGACCAGGAGCTCCGGCAGCCCGAGCGAGCGCAGCCGGTCGAGGTAGGCCACCGCCTCCGGCGGCAGCGCCAGGCTGTCCCCGGCTGCCAGCTGGGCGATCCGCTCGCGGTGTCGCTGCCGCTCCCTGATCTCCGCGCGGAGCCGCACGTCGATCTCGGCGACGGCGGCGTTGAACTCGGTCTCGCTCGCGCCCAGCAGCTCGTGGACGCGGGCGAGCGGCACGCCGGCGTCGGCGAGCGTGCGGATCCTGACGAGCTCGACGACCGCGTGGGCGTCGTAGCGCCGGTAGCCGGAGTGGTCGCGCTCCGGCTCCGGCAGCAGTCCCTTGGCGTGGTAGTGCCGCACCGCGCGCACGGTGACTCCGGCGTACGACGCCAGCTGGCCGATCGTGAGCATCGCGCCAGTCTCCTACTTCGCGGGCACGCGGAGGAACAACCGTCGCGACCAGAGGAAGCCGAGCACCGAGATCAGCACGCACCAGCCGATCGCCAGCCACAGGTCGGAACCCGTCGGCGCGCCGGTGAGCAGGGCGCGGAGGGTGTCGATGATCGGCGTGAACGGCTGGTGCTCGGCGAAGAAGCGGACCCCCGCCGGCATGGCATCGGTCGGCACGAAGGCGCTGCTGATGAACGGCAGGATCATCAGGAACATCGGTGTGTTGCTGGCCGTCTCGACGCTGTCCGCCGCGAGGCCCATCCCGACGGTCAGCCAGGTGAGCGCGAAGGCGGTGAGGAGCAGCAGCCCGATCGCGCCGAGCCAGCCGAGCATCCCCGCATCGGAGCGGAACCCGAGCAGGAACACGAACGCCGTCACGACCACCACGGCGAACGCGGTCTTGATGACGGCGCCCAGCACGTGGCCGGTGAGCACCGACACCCGGGCGATGTCCATCGTGCGGAACCGGGCGATGATCCCGGTGGTCATGTCGGTCGCGGTCGAGATCGCGGTGCCGAGCGCGACGCTCGCGACGGTCATGATCAGGATGCCCGGCGCGATGTAGACGAGGTAGTCGCTGCGGTTCCCGCCGCCCTCCTGCCCGGGCAGGCCGGCGCCCAGGGTCCCGCCGAAGACGTAGACGAACAGCAGCAGGAACAGGATCGGCTGGGCGACCAGCATGATCGACAGCGAGGGATAGCGGCGGATGTGCAGCAGGTTGCGCCGCAGCATCGTCGCCGAGTCACGGACGGTGTAGGTGGTCGTGGTGCTCATGCGGGGATCTCCTCATCGAGGGGCGCCTCGGCCGCGTGGCCGGTGAGCGCGAGGAACACGTCGTCGAGGTCGGCGGACTCGACCGTCAGGCCGGCCACGTCGTCGTCGTCGAGGCCGTCGAGCACGCGGCGCAGCCCGGCGACGGTGCCGTCGTTGGGCACGTGCAGGGTGAGCGCCTCCTGGTCGAGCGTGGCCTCCGGGTGCGCCGCCGCGGCCGCGGACAGTCCCGCCGCGTCGGTGAACTGCACCGACACCCGCCCGCCGGGCACCCGGCGCTTCAGCTCCGCTGCCGTGCCCTCGGCGACCAGGCGGCCACCGTCGAGGACCCCGATCCGGTCGGCGAGGTGGTCGGCCTCGTCGAGGTACTGCGTCGTCAGCAGCACGGTCACGCCGTCGGCGACCTGCTCGCGCACGATGGCCCACAGCTCGCGCCGGCTGCGCGGGTCGAGGCCGGTCGTCGGCTCGTCCAGGAAGATCAACCGGGGACGGGCGATCAGCGTCATCGCCAGGTCCAGTCGCCGCTTCATGCCGCCCGAGTAGGTCTGCGCCCGCCGGTCCGCGGCGTCGAGGAGGTCGAAGCGCTCCAGCATCTCGGTCACGGTGGCGCCCGCGGTCGTCCGGTCGAGGTGCGCCAGGTCGGCCATCAGCCGCAGGTTCTCGCGGCCGGTGAGCAGCTCGTCGATGGCCGAGAACTGCCCGGTGACGCCGATCGCGGCGCGCACCCCGGCGTGCTCACGTCGTACGTCGAAGCCGGCGACGCGGATCTCGCCCTCGTCCGGGGTCAGCAACGTGGAGAGGATGTTGACGATGGTCGTCTTGCCGGCGCCGTTGGGTCCGAGGAGTGCGTAGACGGTGCCCTCCGGGACGTTCAGGTCGACGCCGTCCAGCACGGTGTGGTCGCCGTAGGCCTTGGTGAGGCCGGCGACCTCGATGGCGGGTCTCGTAGCGGTCATGCCGCCATGGTGGGACCCTGACGCAGCGTCAAGGTCAAGCCCGTCGAAGAGGTGGGGTCTGGATCGACCCTGGCATCCGGGCCGCCCGGCCTTGACGCGGAAGCCGCAGCACTTATGATCAGACTAGACCGACCGATCGGTCTAGTCGAAACTAGGTCAGGAGATGACCATGAAGGTGACGAAGGACGATGTGGACGTCAGGATGGAAATCCCGGGTGCGGTGATCCGGCAGCGTGCGGGGTTCGGGGACGCGAGCGGATTCGCCACGATCAGTGGCGAGTACTTCACCCTCGCGCAAGGGGTGGACACCGCCCCGCTGTTCGAGGGTCTGGACGGTGATCTGTGCCAGTGTCCGCACTGGGGCTTCGTCATCGAAGGTCAATTGACCACGACCGACGCTGAGGGCCGCCAGGAGACGGTGCAGGCGAACGACCTCTTCCACTGGCCGGCGGGGCACAACGTCAAGGTGGACGCCGACGCCGAGATCATCATGTTCAGCCCACAGGAGCCGCACAGCCACGTCATCGACCACATGATTGCGAAGGTCAGTGCCTGACGACACCCACGCAACACGAAGGAACCACCCCACCAAGCAGCGTCTTCTCGATACCGGGATGGCGATGCTCCTGCGCAGTGGATACAACGACCTGGGCATCCAGGCACTTCTGGAGGAGACCGGGACGCCACGCGGTTCCTTCTACCACCACTTCAAGGACAAGCAGGACTTCGCACTCCAGGCCATCGACCAGTACATGGATGGTGTCCACGAGACTCTCGACGTGTGCCTGCACGAGGAGTCTCTCGTGCCACTTCGACGGGTGCGTCTGTTCTTCGAGACGGTGCAGCAGAGCTACCAGAACGAGGGATACCTGGGTTGTCTCCTCGGCGGACTCGGGCAGGAGCTCTCCGGCATCAGCGAGGTGTTTCGGCTGCGGATCGAGGGTTGCCTGTCCGACATCGCCGTACGCCTCGCTGCCTGCCTGGAGCTGGCTCGAGAACGCGGTGACCTCCCGCCCGAGACGGACACGCAGGCGATGGCGAGCTTGTTGGCGGACTGCTGGGAAGGGGCCGCCCTCAGGAGCAGGTTGAAGGGCGATGCCGGGCCGCTGACGGCCATGCTCGACTTCTTCTTCGAGGCCGCGAGCAATGACCAGGTGGCCGTGCCTCGACGATGAGGAGGCCGAGGCACCCGCCGGAATGACGGGGCGTTCCCTTGCGGGTGACTGCGCAGGTCACCCGGGGTCGAGCGCGGGGGAGAAGGCGGCGCGTACGGCGTCCGGCCACGGGCGTCTTGGCCCACGACTCGGTGTCGACGCAGACGTGCCGGATCCGGCCCTCGGCGAGCAGCTCGTCACCATGGCGGAAGGTGTGCACGGTGGTCATCGAGGTCGTGGTGAGGCTGTCGAGGCGGACCTCGATGTCGATCTCCTGGTCGAAGCGCGCCGAGGCCCAGTAGCGCGCCGAGGACTCCGCGACCATCACCTCGACCCCGTGGGAGCGGAGCACGGACACCGGCCCCAGCAGCGCGCGGATCCACTCGGTGTGGGCGTCGTCGATCCAGGTGTAGTAGTGGCTGTTGAACACGATGCCCTGCATGTCGCACTCGTGGTAGCGCACCCGCAGCCGGTGCACGAAGGGCTCGCTCACCCGAGGAATGTACCGAGCCGACGCTCATTCGTTTCGGGTGAGTCCGCGCGGACCGGGCGTCAAATAGCGTCGACACGCGCTCGAGAGAGGTGTCCACCGTGACCGCTGCGTCCGTGACCAGTGCCCCCGCCAAGGCCGGGGGCGTGCTCGTCGCGACCAGCCTCGCCACCCTCGTGGTCAACGCGAACACCTCGGCGGTGAGCATCCTGCTGCCCTCGATCAGCAAGGACGTCGGCACCTCGGTGGACACCCTGCAGTGGGCGGTCACCGGCTACTCCCTGGTCGGGGCGGCCGTGATCGTCACCTCGGGGTCGCTGGGCGACGTCTACGGCCGCAAGAAGGTGTTCCTCGCCGGCCTGTTCCTCTTCATCG
This sequence comes from uncultured Actinomycetota bacterium, assembly GCA_963722835.1. Taxonomy (GTDB): domain Bacteria; phylum Actinomycetota; class Actinomycetes; order Propionibacteriales; family Nocardioidaceae; genus Marmoricola. The sequence goes on along the minus strand of CAVROK010000007.1, from coordinate 132,172 downwards.
GCTCGTGCGTGCTGCTGGCGCTGTCCAGCAGCGGAGCCGCCGTCATCGCCGGGCGGATGATCCAGGGAGCCGCCGGCGCGACGCTGCTCGCCTGCGGCCTGAGCCTGCTGTCGGTGGCCAACACCGGGCAGGCGCAGCTCAGAGCGGTGTCCATCTGGGGCGGGGCCTCGGCCGTCGGCGCCGCGGCCGGACCGCTGATCGGCGGTCTGCTCGTCGACACCACCGGGTGGCAGGGGCTGTTCTGGCTCGATGCCGCGATCGCCGCGGTCTGCGTCTTCATCGGGCTGGCCACCATCACCGAGTCGCGCGACCCGAGCCGTCCGCGCTCCATCGACATCGCCGGCACGCTGCTGATCGCCGCCGTGCTGGTGCCGCTCGTGCTCGGTCTCAGCGAGGCCGGCGACTGGGGCTGGGGGTCGCCAGCGTTCCTGGGCTGCATGGGGATCTCCGTCGTGGCCGGCTTCGCGTTCGTCGCGGTCGAGCGCCGCGTCACCGCACCGCTGCTCGACCTCAGCCTGCTGCGCAACATGATCCTGGTGGCCACGACGGTCGCGATCCTGATCTGCTCGGGCGCGATCAACGCGCTGATGTATCTCCTGGCGTTGTACTTCCAGAACCCCGACACCCTGGCCTTCACCCCGCTCCAGGCAGGTGTGGCCACCCTGCCCGCCACCGTCGGCCTCGTGGTGCTGACCCCGATGATCCCCCGTCTCGCCGCGCGGTTCGGTGGCCGCAAGGTGATCGCGCTCGGCTTCATCCTGATGACGCTCGGGTTCGGCTGGTTCGGCCTGGTGGACGCCTCGTGGAAGTACGCCGCCTTCGTGCTGCCGCTGGTGATCCTCGCGGTCGGGATGGGGATGGCCAACGGGCCGGCGTCGTCGGCCTCGACGGCGGCCGTCTCGACCGAACAGGTCGGGGCCGCGTCGGGCATCTCCAACATGGCCCGCTACGTCGGCGCCGCCGTGTTCACGGCGCTGGCCGCCACCATCTCCGGCTCGGTCACCAGCGGGCGCCAGGAGGAGGGGGCCTCCGGCGGGGACGCGCTCGCGGCCGGTCTCTCCCGCGCCTCGATCGCGTTGGCGATCACCTGCGTGCTCGGCATCCTGCTGGCCCGGTGGGCTCGCCGCTACCGTCCTGCCGGGACGAGCGGTGCGGACATCGGCGCCGCTGCTGCCGCGCACGCGCACACCGTGCCGATCCCGGCAGCTCCCACGACACCCCGCGAGCCGGCCCGGTCGGGGGGTCCGGACTAGTCGCACGTGCACGGCGGAAACGACAGAACCCCCGGCCGGTGGCCGGGGGTTCTGTGTGTCGTCAGATGTCAGTTGCTGGCAGTTGACGCCGGGGATCGGCACTGCCGAGCAGCCGAGTGTGCTGCAGAGGGGCCCGACGACGCCGCCGCCACCGCCGCCGACGGCCAGCCGCCGCCGCCACCGCCGCCGACCGCCGCCGCCGCCGGTGCCGCCGCCGGAGCCGCCGCCGGAGCCGCCGCCGGTCACGCCGCCGACAACGCCGCCGACTGTTCGCCGACGCCGTTCACGACGTCCTCGACCGGGTTGGAGCCGCCGCCGGAGCCGCCGGAGCCGCCAGCCGACGCCGCTGCCGCCGTCGGAGCCGCCGTCGCTGCCGGGCAGGGAGCCGGTGCCACCGGAGCCGCCGGTGCCACCGGAGCCGCCCGAGCCGGAGCCCGAACCGCCGTTGGCGGCCTGCTGCTGCCGGATCTTCTTCTCCTTGGCCTTGCGCTCCTTGGCGACCTTGTAGGACTTGTCGATCGCGGAGGAGTAGGACGGGGAGAACGAGGTGCCGCCGTAGGTGCCGGACGGGACCGCGGTGTAGTCACCGGAGGAGTAGGCCTCCATGATCCGCAGCACGAGGTTCACGTAGTCCTGGCTGTGGTTGTAGCGGTAGACAGCCGCCTCCTGGCCGGTGCGGGCGGAGAGGTTGTCCTTGCCGGAGCAGAGGTAGACGGCGGTCGCGAGGCCCGCGTCGTCGATGTCCTGCGGGTTGCGCTGGTCGTCGCCGTCGGCGTCGACCTTCACGACCTGCCAGGTCGACGGGATGAACTGCATCGGGCCGACCGCACGGTCGTAGACGGTGTCCTTGTCGAGCTGGCCGCCGTCGGTGTCGTTGATCGCCTGGGTGCCGTTCTTGCCGTTCAGGGCGATGCCGTAGATGCCGGGCTTGGAGACGCCGCTGTCGGTGAGTGCGTTGCCGCCGTAGCGACCGTGGTCGGACTCGACCCGGCCGATCGCGGCGATGAGCTCCCAGGGGATGTTGCAGGACTTGTCGGCGGCGTTGATGATCTGCGCGCCGCGCTGGTAGGCGGCCAGGGCCGGGGCCGGGATGCCGTTGGAGGAGGCGCCGGAGACGACCGAGTCGGCGGAGCCCTCGGGGACGGCCGGGGCGATCACGCCGGGGACCGGGACGCTGGCCGGTGCCTCGATGGCGCTGGTCGGCACCTGGGTGCCGTCGGGCAGCGCGCCGTTGCCGTCCGTGGTGTCGGAGGCGGTCGCGCTGGCGCTGACCAGGCTGGCGGTCCACACGCCTGACATCAGCGCGAGGGGCACCAAGACGACTGCCTTGGAGCGACGTGACAAGGTCCGAACGGGCCTGGTGGTCATCTGTGAGCTCTCTCCCCTTTAAGTCCACGGTGTCGGCGGCCCCCCGAAGCTACCGACACGTCATCAACGACTCTTCCCTCCACGGGTCACGCACAAACGCTGCCCAAGCCTGTGACCCGTGCCACACGAGATGCCGTTCGCCCGAGCTCCCCGAGGGCGCGGCATCCATCAGGTTATGCCTCATGTGGTCGAAGTTGAACGTGTTTATCAACATTTAAGATCGGCCCGCTCCGCCCACCCCCGGGCGGTTGGCGGCGGGTTTCCACGGTCGGGGAGAATGCCGGTGTGTCAGGTTCTGCGCGCACGACCCCGGCTGCCTCAGCAGCCCCACAAGCCCCTCCCACCTCCGAGGCCACGACCGCCTCGGCCGAGTGGTTCGAGCGCGCCCACCGGGTCACGCCGGGTGGCGTGAACTCCCCGGTCCGGGCGTTCAACGCCGTCGGCGGCACTCCGCGGTTCATGGCCTCCGGCCAGGGGGCGTGGCTGCGCGACGTCGACGGCAACGACTACGTCGACCTGGTCTGCTCGTGGGGGCCGTTGCTGCTGGGCCACGCGCACCCCGAGGTCCAGGCGGCCGTGCTCGAGGCGGTCAGCCGCGGCACGTCGTACGGCACCCCGACGCGCAGCGAGGTCGAGCTGGCCGAGGCGATCGTGGAGCGTACGCCGGTCGAGAAGGTGCGCCTGGTCTCCTCGGGCACCGAGGCCACCATGTCGGCGATCCGGCTGGCCCGCGGGTTCACCGGTCGTGACGTCGTGGTGAAGTTCGCCGGCTGCTACCACGGCCACGTCGACTCCCTGCTCGCCGAGGCCGGCTCCGGTCTGGCCACTCACCGCATCGAGGGCGCTGTCCCCGGTAGCCCGGGCGTTCCTGCGGCCACGACCGCGGCGACGCTGGTGCTGCCCTACAACGACCGGGAGGCCGTCGAGGCTGCCTTCGCCGAGCGCGGCTCCGAGATCGCCTGCCTGGTCACCGAGGCCTCGCCCGGCAACATGGGCGTCGTCCCGCCCGAGCCCGGGTTCAACCAGTTCCTCGCCGAGACCTGCGCCCGGCACGGCGCCCTGTTCGTCTCCGACGAGGTGATGACCGGCTTCCGCGTCTCCCGCCAGGGACAGTGGGGTCTCGACGGCGCCCGTGAGGGGTGGCGCCCGGACCTGGTCACGTTCGGCAAGGTGATGGGCGGCGGGTTCCCGGCCGCGGCGTTCGGTGGTCGGGCCGACGTGATGTCGATGCTCTCCCCGGACGGACCCGTCTACCAGGCCGGCACGCTCGCCGGTAACCCCGTCGCGACGACCGCCGGACTGGCCACGCTCCGGCTGGCGACCGACGAGGTCTACGCGCACCTCGACTCCGCGGCGGACACGATCTCCTCGGCGGTCGGCGAGGAGCTGACCCGGGCCGGCGTACCCCACGTCGTGCAGCGCGGCGGCACCATGTTCAGCGTCTTCTTCACCGCGGGTGGCGAGCCCGTGCGTGACTACGCCGGCGCCGCGGCCCAGGACACCGCGGTGTTCAAGGCCTTCTTCCACGCGATGCTCGACCAGGGGGTCTACCTCCCGCCGAGCGCGTTCGAGGCGTGGTTCGTCTCCGCGGCGCACGACGACCGGGCGCTCCAGCACGTGCTCGACGCGCTGCCCGCCGCAGCGGCAGCGGCCGCGAAGGTTTCGACGAGCTCAACCAGCGAGGTGTCGTGAAGACCATCGTCCACCTGCTTCGCCACGGCGAGGTGCACAACCCCACGGGGATCCTCTACGGCCGCTCCACGGGCTTCCACCTCTCCGAGCGCGGCCGCGCGATGGCCGACCGGGTCGCCGACCGCATCGGGGAGCGCGACATCACCCACATCGTCAGCTCACCGCTCGAGCGCGCGCAGGAGACGGCGATGCCGCTCGCGGCGGTCCGCGGGCTCTCGGTCGAGCTCGACGACCGGGTGATCGAGTCCGGCAACATCTTCGAGGGCAAGCCCTTCGACCTCCGCGACTCGATCCTGACCCAGCCCCGCATCTGGTGGGCCCTGCGCAACCCGCTCACGCCCTCGTGGGGCGAGCCCTACAAGCAGGTCGTCGCCCGGATGTGGCCGGCCGTGATGGACGCCCGGGAGCGGGCGGCGGGGCACGAGGCGGTCGTGGTCTCCCACCAGCTCCCGATCTGGGTCACCCGGCTCCAGGCCGAGGGCCGTCGCTTCCTGCACGACCCGCGCAAGCGGCACTGCACGCTGTGCAGCCTCACGTCGTTCACCTTCGACGACGAGCGGCTGGTCAGCGTCGGCTACTCCGAGCCCGCCGGTGACCTGATCCCGCTCGCCGACCGCAACGCGCCGTTCTCCGCGGGCGGGGCCGACGACGACGCGCCTCCGGTCGTCGGACCGGCACCGTAACCGGTGGGATCCCCGGTCCGGCTCCTGCTCGCTGCGCTCCTCGTGGGTGCGGTGACGTCTGGCTGCGGCGACGCCCCCGAGACGGGCGACAAGGGCTACATCGGTGGCACCGGCATCATCACCCGCCTCGACGCCGACGAGCGCAAGAAGCCCGGCGAGGTCTCCGGCGAGACCCTCGACGGGAAGAAGGTCTCCCTCGACCAGTACGCCGGCAAGGTCGTCGTCATCAACGTCTGGGGGTCCTGGTGCCCGCCCTGCCGCAAGGAGGCGCCGACCCTCGTCGAGGCCGCGCGCGAGCTCGCGAAGGACGACGTCGTCTTCCTCGGGATCAACACCAAGGACTCCAGCCGCGACCTCGGCCTCGCCTTCGAGCGCCGCTACGACGTCACCTACGACTCGCTGTTCGACCCCTCCGGCCGCAACCTGCTCGCCTTCTACGGCACGCTCAACCCGAGCGCCATCCCGAGCACGGTGGTGATCGACCGCGAGGGTCGGGTGGCCGCCAGCATCCTCGGTGACGTGCCGAGCCGACGCACCCTGGTCGACCTGGTGAACGACGTCGCCGACGGGACGTCCTCGTGATCCCTCTCGACCTGGGCGACTGGTTCGCCGACCAGGCCTACAGCGGTTCGCTCGTCCTCGCGATCCCGGTCGCCCTGGTCGCCGGGCTGGTCTCCTTCTTCTCCCCGTGCGTGGTGCCGCTGCTCCCCGGCTACCTCTCCTACACGACCGGCCTATCCGGAGCCGACCTCGTCGACGCCAAGCGTGGCCGGATGCTCGCCGGCTCGCTGCTGTTCGTGGTCGGCTTCTCGTTCGTCTTCGTCTCCTACGGCGCACTGATCGGTGCGGTCGGGGAGTGGCTGTTCACCTACGAGCGCCAGATCACCGTCGTGCTCGGCGTGCTGACGATCCTGCTCGGTCTCGTCTTCCTCGGGGTGGTGCCGTGGATGCAGCGCGACTGGCGGATCCACCAGGTCCCCGCCGTCGGACTCGCGGCCGCGCCGCTGCTCGGCATCCTGTTCGGCCTCGGCTGGGCGCCGTGCATCGGGCCGACGCTGACCGCAGTGACCGCGCTCGCGCTCAACGAGGGCAGTGCCGGCCGGGGTGCGTTGCTCAGCTTCGTCTACTGCCTCGGCCTCGGGCTGCCGTTCATCTTCGCCGCGCTGGCCTACCGCCGGATGCTCGGCACGGTGCGCTGGGTCCGCCAGCACCAGCAGTGGGTCACCGCGATCGGCGGCGTGATGCTGATCGTCGTCGGGCTGCTGCTGGTCACCGGCTGGTGGGACGTGATGGTCGACTGGATCCGCACCTGGTTCTTCCCCGGCTTCGAGGCGGGCGTCTAGTGACCGAGCGCCCCACCGGACCCGCCACCGGCTACGAGCCGGCACCTGCCATGCGCCCCCGCGAGCTCGCCCGTTGGTCCTGGCGACAGCTCACCTCGATGCGGACGGCGCTGATCCTGCTGTTCCTGCTCGCGCTCGCCTCGATCCCGGGCTCGGTCGTGCCGCAGGAGGACGTCGACTCGGTGCGCGCCTCCCAGTGGCGCGACCAGCACCCGCAGCTCACCCCGATCTACGAGAAGCTCGGGCTGTTCTCGGTCTACGACTCGGTGTGGTTCTCGGCGATCTACATCCTGCTGATGGTCTCGCTGGTCGGCTGCTTCCTCCCCCGGATGCGGGTGTACTGGCGCGGCGTACGTGCGCAGCCGCCGAAGGCGCCGAAGAACCTCTCCCGGTTGCCGCAGCACCGGGAGGTGGTTTCGACAAGCTCAACCAGCGACAAGGAGACGCTCGAGACGGCGCGGGCGTGGTTGAGGAAGAAGCGCTACCGCGTCGTGGTTTCGACAAGCTCAACCACCGGAGAAGGGGTGGTGTCGGCCGAGCGGGGCTACCTGCGCGAGGCGGGCAACCTGCTGTTCCACCTCTCCGTGCTGATCGTGCTGGTCGGGTTTGCCGTCGGCTCGCTGTGGGGGTTCAAGGGCGGCGTGATCGTGGTGACCAAGGACGGCTTCGCCAACACCCTGAGCCAGTACGACGACTTCCGCGCCGGCGCGTTCTTCGACCCCGCCGACCTCGAGCCGTTCGACTTCACCGTCGACGACTTCGACGTGACCTTCATCCGCGAGGGGCGTGAGGCCGGGATGGCGCACAAGTTCGCCGCCGACCTCACCTATCGCCCCGAGCCCGGAGCCGCCGACCGGAGCCGGCAGATCTCGGTGAACCACCCGCTCGACATCGACAACACCGACGTGTTCCTGATCAGCCACGGCTACGCCCCGCACATCACGGTCCGCAACGCCGACCAGTCGGTGGCGTTCTCCGGGCCGGTGGTGTTCCTGCCGGAGGACAGCACCTTCCGTTCCTTCGGCGTGGTCAAGGTGCCCGACGCCCAGAAGACGACTGAGTCGAAGCAGCCGACCCAGGTCGGGCTCGAGGGCGAGTTCTACCCGACGTACGCGTTCACCAAGGCCAGCGGGCCGTTCTCCGCGTTCCCCGACGACCGCAACCCGGCGATCTCGATGCTCGCCTACACCGGCGACCTCGGCCTCGACAGCGGCGAGCCGCAGTCGGTCTACTCGCTGCAGAAGAAGGACCTGAAGCCGCTGCGCAACGCCGAGGGCAAGCCGCTGCGCATCGACCTCGCGATGGGCCGGAGCGCGACGCTGCCGGACGGGCTGGGGACGGTGACCTTCGACGGGCTCAGCCGCTACGTCAAGCTCCAGGTGAGCCACACCCCGGGACAGCTGGTGGCGCTCGGCGGTGTCGTCCTGGCCCTCATCGGACTGCTGGCGTCGCTGTTCATCCGTCCACGGCGGATCTGGGTCCGGACCAGGACCGAGGGCGGGCGTACGCTCGTCGAGGTCGCCGGGCTCGACCGGAGCGCCGGCGGTGACCTCTCCGGCGAGATCGAGGGACTGGTCGCCGCCCTGCACCCGGACCCGGCGCGGACGACCACCGAGCCGACGAATGGGGAGTCGACGTGACCCACGAGCAGTACGAGGTGCTCAGCAACCAGGCCGTCGCGGCGTGCGCGGTCGTCTACTTCCTCGCCGTGCTCGCGCACCTGGCGCAGTGGGCGGCCGGGCGCAACGTCGAGGAGCCGGTCTCCGAGACCGTCAGCGTCGGCGGCGGTGCCGCGACGCCGGTGGAGGCACCCGCGACTGAGGTCGCCGAGGAGCCCGAGCGGATGCAGCTCTTCGGCCGGATCGGCGTCGCGCTCACGGTGGTGGCGGCCTTCCTGCAGTTCATCGCGATCGTCTCCCGCGGTCTCGCGGCCGACCCGGTGCGCGTGCCCTGGGGAAACATGTACGAGTTCACGCTGACCGGCACCTGGGTCGTCGTGATGGGCTACCTGCTGCTCTACAAGCGGTTCTCGCTGTCCTGGCTCGCGCCGATCGTGACGAGCTTCGTGCTGATCACGCTGATGGTCAACGTGCTCGTGCTCTACACGCCGGTCGTCCCGCTGCGCGACGCGCTGCAGTCGCCCTGGCTGGTCATCCACGTGGTCGCGGCGATCATCGCGACCGGCGCGTTCACGCTCGGCGGGATGTGCTCGGCGCTCTACCTCGTCAAGGCGCGGTGGGAGGAGAAGGCGGCCACGTCGGGCCGCTCCGGCGGCTACCTCGCCCGGCTCCCGCGCCTCGAGGTGCTGGACCGGATCGCCTACCGCACGCACGCGTTCGCCTTCCCGATCTGGACCTTCGCCGCGCTGATCGCCGGCCCGATCTGGGCGCACTACGCGTGGGGCCGCTACTGGGGCTGGGACCCCAAGGAGGTCTGGGCGTTCATCACCTGGGTCGTGTACGCCGCGTACCTGCACGCGCGTGCCACGTCGGGGTGGAAGGGCCGCTCGGCCGCGATCGTCGCGCTGGTCGGCCTGGCGACGCTGTGGTTCAACTTCATCGGGATCAACTTCTTCTTCGGCAGCGGGAGCCAGCACTCCTACGCCGCGCCCGAGCCGACCGCGGTGGTCCGCTCGATCGAGTGATCCCGGCTACGGCGTCTCTTCCTCGCCGGTGCGGCGCGGGTGTCGCTGCTTCCAGTCGAGCTCGCGCAGGAACGCGTCGTCGTCGTCGGGTCCGAGGGGCCGACGCGGCGCCGGCTTGCCCCCGCCGTTGCCGCCGCCACCGCGCTTGCGCCGGTCGAGCAGCCAGAAGAACGCGTAGACCACCGCCGCCAGGAGGGCGAGGAAGACGACGAAGCGGAGCATGCGTCCAGAGTAGATGGTGACCGGTGACGCCGGTGTCCCCCGATCCGGGCCACGACAGGCGCGCGACGTAGGGTCGGGGCCGTGAAGGCGTTCGTCATCTACACCGCCCTGCGGCTGGGCCTCTTCGTGGTCTGCTACGCCGTCCTGGGCTGGGTCTACGTGGGGCTGTTCGGGCAGACCGGGGTGCTCCTGTGGCCGTTCCTCGGGGCGCTGCTGGTGTCCTCGCTGCTGTCCTGGAAGTTCCTGGCCCCCCAGCGCGAACGGTTCGCGGCCGTCGTACAAGGCAGGGCGGAGCGGGCGTCGTCGCGCTTCGACGAGATGCGGTCCAAGGAGGACCAGGACTGACGGCTGGCGCGGCTTCGCGGGCTGGTGGGTACTGAGCCATCATGGCCGGACCACAGGTGGAGGTGAATGTGCCCGAGGACTACGTCGACGCCGACTCGGAGATCGTGGCCGGTGAGCCACCGCCCTCCAGCCGCGTGGCGCTCAGTGAGGAGCGCATCGTCGCGGCCGCACTGGAGTTCGTCGACGACCACGGGCTGGCCGGCCTGACCATGCGTCGCCTCGGGGAGAAGCTCGGTGTCGAGGCGATGTCGCTCTACCGCTACGTCCCCGGCCGCGAGGTGCTGCTGGACCGGGTGGTCCAGGTCATCATCGACGAGATGCACGAGGACGACGACGTGCTGGACACCCCGGAGGCCGGGTGGCAGGACTTCCTCCAGCGGATCGCCCACGGCGTACGCCGGGTCGCGCTGGCCCACCCGAAGGCCTTTCCCCTCGTGGCCTCGCGGCCCCCCGAGGCGCCGTGGCTGCGACCTCCGCTGCGCAGCCTGTCGTGGGTGGAGACCTTCCTGCACGGCCTGGAGGAGGAGGGCTTCGACGACGAGAGCGCCGTGGGGGCCTACCGGGCCTTCACCAGCTTCCTGCTCGGGCACCTGCTGCTGGAAGTCGCGACCCACGGCGCGGACGTGGGGCCTCTCGACGTCCTGGAGGACGAGGAGGAGCCGAGCAAGGAGGGTCTCGAGGAGTACCCCACGGTCGACCGGCTCCGTCGCGACCTCTCCCAGGACCACGCCGCCGTCGAGTTCGAGGAGTCCCTCGAGGAGCTGCTCAACCGCATCGCGCGGATGCTGATGGAGAACTCCTCCTCGTCCTGAGCACCGCCCGGCTTACGGCGTAAGATTTCCGCGTTTACGTTGTAAGTCTCAGGGGTACTGCTCGTCTCGCGAGGCGACCTCCGCCTCCGGACGGAGAACCCCACGTGACCCGCACCCACCGACCCGGCCGATCGCTCACACCCCGCCAGGAGGTCACGCGCTCGACGGCGGCGCTGGTCGCTCTCCTCGTGGCCGGGGCCTCGACCCTGCTGGTGAGCGTGCTGCGGCGCGCCCTCGGCCGGCGATCCGGTCTCGGCCGATGAGGGACCGTCGGCTCGAGGCGACGGCGCAGGTCCTCCTGACCCGGGCCTGCACCGCCGCGGACCCTGCTGAGCGGAGTCGGCTGCTCGACGAGGTGATCGAGCTGTACATGCCGGTGGCGCGGACCATCGCGGGCCGGTACCGCGGTCGTGGCGTCGCGTTCGAGGACCTCGAGCAGGTCGCGTTCGAGGGCCTCACCAAGGCGGCGCACCGCTTCGACCCGCGGGCCACCGAGGACGGCCACGGCTCGCTGCTGGCCTTCGCGGTGCCCACCATCCGGGGTGAGATCCGCCGCTACTTCCGCGACCACGGGTGGATGGTGCGGCCGCTCCGCCGGGTGCAGGACCTGCAGGCGCGCCTCCAGCACACGACCACGACCTTCGCGACGCAGCGAGGTCGATGGCCCAGCCCGCGCGAGCTGGCCGACCTGCTCGACGTACCTCTCGAGCACGTCAACGAGGCGCTCACCGCCCACGGCTGCTTCACCCCGGCCTCGCTCGACCAGCCGCACGACGAGACGACGACGGTGTCCTTGAGCGAGTGGTTGCCCTGCGAGCGGGCGGGCGCCGACTTCGTCGACGTGGAGGTACGGGTGAGCTGTGCGCCCGTCCTGCACGAGCTCGACGAACGGTCCCGCCGCATCCTGGTGCTGCACTACCTCGAGGGGCTGAGCCAGCGAAGGATCGGCGAGCGCGAAGGGCTGTCGCAGATGCAGGTCTCCCGCATCCTGCGCAGCGCGGCCCAGCGGCTGCGCGCCGCGTGGGAGGCGGCGGCCTGACGCCGTGTGTGCCTGGGGCCTAGCCGCGCGGCTTGCGCTTGAGCTGGCGCGCGATGCGGGTCTCGGACTGGCCGAGCATCTTCGACAGCAGCGTCACGCGGTTGACGTAGGCGACCGCGCAGACCGCGATGATGGCCAGCAGGATGAGGAACCACATGTGCCCAGTGTGTCACCGGGGTGGTGGGGCTAAACCGTGCGCAGGACCACGTCGATGGTCAGCCCGACGAACAGCCCGGTGGCGTAGAGCAGCTCGGTGACCCCGGTCTGCTGGAGGACCGGGACGAGTGCCGGTCCGGTGGCCTTGTCGCCGAGCACCGTGTTGAGCGCGCGCAACGCGACCGGTGCCGCGACGAGGGCGAGGAGCACCCACCAGGTGGAGGCCAGCGCCACGGCGACCAGGGCGACGACCGCGGCGTCGACGAGCAGGCCGTAGAGGTGGCGGGTGCGCTCGTCGCCGAGCACCACCGCGAGGGTGCGCTTGCCCGCGACCTTGTCGGTCGGGATGTCGCGCAGGTTGTTGGCGACCAGGATCGCGCAGGCCAGGGCGCCGACGCCGATGCCGGCGTACAGGGCGGAGAGCTCGAAGGTCTCGGTCTGGACGTACGTCGTGCCGACCACCGCGACCAGCCCGAAGAAGACGAAGACCATCACCTCGCCGAGGCCGAGGTAGCCGTAGGGCCGCGAGCCGCCGGTGTAGAACCACGCGGCGAGGATGCACAGCAGCCCGACGCCGACCAGCCACCAGGCCGTGGTCGCGGCGAGCACCAGGCCGACGACCGCGGCGCTCCCGAGCGCGAGGAACGCGGCCGTCTTGACCGCCCGAGGCGTCGCGACCTTGCTGCCGACCAGGCGGAGGGGTCCGACCCGCGAGTCGTCGGTGCCGCGCACGCCGTCGGAGTAGTCGTTGGCGTAGTTCACGCCGACCTGGAGCAGCAGTGCCACCGCCAGGGCCAGCAGCGCCTTCCACCAGACGGCCTCCTCCAGCCACACGGCCACGCCGGTCCCGGCGAGCACCGGGGCGACGGCGGCGGGCAGCGTGCGTGGGCGCGCGCCGGCGAGCCATTGGGCGGGGGTGGCCATGGCCGGGATTGTGTCAGGGCCACAATGGCCGTCGTGAGCAGCCTGCGCCCCGTCTCCGGCAGCGCCGAGGAGATCCTCGCGCTGCTGCGTGAGTGGGATGCCGCGGCTTCGCCGGACCCGCTCGTGATCGCCACGTCGGGCTCGACCGGGCGCCCCAAGCGAGTGGTGCTCTCCCGCGACGCGATGCGGGCCTCGGCGCTGGCCACCCAGGAACGGCTGGGTGGACCGGGGCAGTGGGTGCTCAACCTGCCGCCGACCTATGTCGCCGGAGTGCAGGTGCTCTACCGGTCGGTGGTCGCGGGGACCTCGCCGGTGACGGAGATCGGGGAGCTGACCGGCGACCGTTGCTACCTCTCGTTGGTGCCGACGCAGCTGGTCCGGGCCCTCGACGGCGATGTGGATCTGCTGCGGCGGCTGGATGTCGTGCTGGTCGGTGGGGGACCGCTGAACCCTTTGGTGCGCGAGCGGGCGGAGGCACGCGGCGTGACGATCGTGCAGACCTACGGGATGAGCGAGACCTGCGGCGGCTGCGTGTACGACGGTCGGCCGCTCGACGGTGTCGAGGTGCGGATCGACGACGGCGAGGTGCAGCTGCGCGGGCCGATGCTGTTCGACGGCTACGAGGACGACCCCGAGCGGACCGCGGCCGTGATGCAGGACGGCTGGTTCCGGACGAACGACCTCGGACGTCTGGACGACGACGGTCGGCTCTGGGTCACCGGGCGGGCCGACGACGTGATCATCAGCGGTGGGGTGAAGGTGCCGGCCCGGGCCGTCGCGGAGATGATCGCTGTCGAGCCGGACGCGTTCGCCGTCGAGGTGGTCGGCGTGCCCGACGCCGAGTGGGGCGAACGCGTGGTCGCCTTCGTCGTCGGTGACCTCGACCTGGAGCGAGCGCGGGACCACGTCGAGCCGCGCGCCTGGGCGCCGCGGCAGCTGGTGCTGGTCGAGGAGATCCCGCTGCTGCCCAACGGCAAGGTCGACCGGCTCGCCCTGCGGGAGCTCGCATGAAGGTCTTCTCGATCCCGCTGACCACCCGCTTCCGTGGCATCACCGTGCGCGAGGGCGTGCTCGTCGAGGGGCCGGCGGGGTGGGGAGAGTTCAGCCCCTTCCTCGAGTACGACGCCGCGACCTGCGCCCCCTGGCTGGACTGCGCGCACGAGGCCGCCTTCGACGGCTGGCCGGAGCCGGTCCGCTCGTCGGTGCCGGTCAACGTGACCGTGCCCGCGTGCTCGCCGGAGCAGGCGCGGTCGATCGTGCTGGCCTCCTCGGGGTGCCGGACCGCGAAGGTGAAGGTGGCCGAGGCCGGGCAGTCGCCGGGCGAGGACGAGGCGCGCCTCGAGGCGGTCCGCGACGCGCTCGGTGCCGACGGGCAGGTGCGGATCGACGTCAACGGCGGCTGGTCGGTCGACGAGGCCGTGGCGCGGATCCCGGTGCTGGAGCGGGCTGCCGGCGGGTTGGAGTACGTCGAGCAGCCGGTCGCCTCGGTCGAGGACCTCGCGCTCGTGCGCCGGCGGGTGTCCGTGCCGATCGCGGCGGACGAGTCGATCCGCCGGGCGGCCGACCCCTATCGGGTGCGTGACCTCGAGGCCGCCGATGTCGCCGTACTCAAGGTGCAGCCGCTGGGCGGCGTACGCGCCTGCCTGCGGATCGCCGAGGACATCGGTCTGCCGGTCGTGGTCTCCAGCGCCGTCGAGTCGAGCATCGGCATTGCTGCTGGGGTGGCGTTGGCGGCGGCGCTGCCCGAGCTGCCCTACGCGTGCGGGCTCGCCACCGTGCAGCTGCTCACCGGTGACGTCGTCGATACGCCGCTGCTGCCGGTCGACGGGGCCCTGCCGGTACGCCGACCGATCGTCTCGCCGGCCTCCCTGGAGCGGGTGGCCGCACCGCCCGACCGGGTCGAGCACTGGCGACGCCGGATGGCCGAGGTCGAGGCCGTGCGGCAGGATCGTCGCTCGTGACCGACTCGACCGCCCTGGCCACCTGGCTCGTCGACGAGCTGGTGTCGCGCGGGATGACCGATGCCGTGCTGAGCCCCGGCTCGCGCAACGCCCCGCTGTCCTTCGCGCTGGCCGCCGACGAGCGGGTCCGGCTGCACACCCGCATCGACGAGCGCACCGCCGGCTTCGTCGCCCTCGGGCTGGCCCGGGCCTCGCGCCGCCCCGTCGCGGTGGTCACCACGTCGGGGACCGCGGCGGCCAACCTGCACCCGGCCGTCCTGGAGGCCGCGCACGCCGGCGTACCCCTCGTCGCCGTCACCGCCGACCGCCCCGCCCGCCTCCGCGGCACCGGCGCCAACCAGACCACCGACCAGGTGCGCCTGTTCGGCGACGCCGCCAGCTTCGCCGACCTCACCACCCCCACCCCCGACCCCCTCGACGCCGCCTGGCTCCCCGGCGGCCCGATCCACCTCAACTGCCAGTTCGACGATCCGCTGGTCCCCAAGCCGGATAGTGCGATGCATTCGGACCCTGGACACGCCGTACCGGAGGGTCCGAATGCATCGGACTATCCGTGGTGGCGGGACGAGGCGGACAAGGACGAGCTGCCGCTGGGGCCACGGACGGTGGTGGTGGCGGGGGACGACGCCGGGCCGCCCGCGCGGACGCTGGCCGAGCAGGCGAACTGGCCGCTCCTCGCCGAGCCGAGCAGCGGGTCGAGGACGGGGGCGAACCCGATCCGCACCTACCGGCTGCTGCTCGGCACCGACCTCGGCGCGCGCATCGAGCGGGTCGTCGTGTTCGGGCACCCGACGCTGTCCCGGCCGGTGATGCGGCTGCTCGCGCGCGACGACGTCGAGGTCGTCTCGGTGCGCACGCAGGGGCGCTGGCCCGACCGTCCGTCGCCGGTCACCTCCGAGCACGACGCGGTCACCGCGACGGCCGACGACCCGGCCTGGCTGGAGGAGTGGCGCGAGGCCGACCGGTCGCTGGCTGCGGCGGATCGACACCTTCGTCGGCGAGCAGCCCGGCCTCACGCCGTACGACGTCGCCGCGGTCGTCAACGCCGCGAACCCGCCGGGCGGACTGCTCTTCCTCGGCGCGAGCAACCCGATCCGCGACCTCGACCTGATGGCGACGTCGCACCCCGTCGGCCAGCACCGGATGGTGCTGGCCAACCGCGGGCTGTCCGGCATCGACGGCACTGTCTCGAGCGCGATCGGTGCGGCGCTGGGCCGGCCGCGCAGCAGCCGGGCGATCGCGTACGTCGGCGACGTGACCTTCCTGCACGACGCGACCGCCCTGGTGCTCGGACCCGACGAGCCCCGTCCCGACCTGACGATCGTGGTCGCCAACGACGACGGCGGCTCGATCTTCGCGACTCTCGAGCAGGGGGCGCCGGAGCACGCGGCGTCGTACGACCGCCTGTTCGGTACGCCGCACGGCGTCGACCTCGCCGCCCTGTGTGCGGCCACCCGCACTCCGCACTGGCGGGTCACCGAGCGGGCCGAGCTCGAGCACGCGCTCGCCCAGCCCAACGGCGGCATCGAGGTCGTCGAGGCCGTGATCCGCCGCGACAACCGGCGCGAGCTCGACGAGGCGATCAGGGCACTCGCCGACTGACCCACCCGTGCTGGCGGGAATGCACGGCGTCCCGTTCGCGATGATGAGGGCATGCACGTCGTCCTCACGCTCGTCGGGATCGTCGCGACCGTCATCGTCGTCGCCGGCATCTGCTCCAAGCTCGACCTGCCCTCGCCGCTGGTCCTGATCGTGGTCGGGGTGATCGGCTCCTACCTGCCGTTCGTGCCCGACGTCGCCCTGGAACCCGAGGTGGTGCTGTTCGGGCTGCTCCCACCGCTGCTGTACGCCGCCGCCATCCAGACCAGCCTGGTCGACTTCAACGCCCACCGGCGCGCGATCTTCCTGCTCTCGGTCGGCCTGGTCGCGTTCACCACCGTCGGTGTCGCCGTACTCGTGCACGCGCTGCTGCCCGACCTCGGCTGGTGGCCGGCCTTCGCCATCGGCGCGGTCGTGGCGCCACCGGACGCCGTCGCCGCGACCGCCATCGGCCGGCGGATCGGGCTGCCACGGCGCATCGTCACGATCCTCGAGGGCGAGTCGCTGCTCAACGACGCCACCGCGCTGGTCGCGCTGAACACCGCCATCGGCGCGGCCACGGTGGCAGTGGCCTGGAACATCGTGGCCCGTGACTTCCTCGTCGCAGCCGGGGGTGGCGTGCTCGTCGGGCTGGTCTTCTTCTTCGTGATCGGCTTCATCCGCAAGCACGTGACCGATCCGGTGATCGACAGTGCCCTGAGCTTCCTGACCCCGTTCGCGGCGTACGTCACCGCGGAGGAGATCCACGCCTCCGGCGTCGTGAGCGTCGTCGTCGCGGGACTGCTGCTCGCACACAAGTCGCCGATCCTGCAGACCGCACAGTCGCGGATCGCCGAGCGGATGAACTGGCGCAGCGTCGCGTTCCTGCTGGAGAGCTCGGTGTTCCTGCTGATCGGCCTCCAGGCGCGCACGATCATCGCGGACGCGTTCGGTGGCGAGGTGACCACGGCCACGATCGCCGTCGTGTGCAGCTCCACCCTCGTCGGCGTGATCGTGATCCGCCTGGTGTGGGTCTTCCTGTCCCGCTACTTCCTGGTGCGGCCTCGCCCCGGTGCGGGTGTCGGACGCCCGCCGTGGACGTACACGTTCCTCGTCGGCTGGGCGGGCATGCGCGGCGTCGTCACGCTGGCGGCCGCCTTCGTCATCCCGGAGGACACGCCGCACCGCGACGTACTCCTGCTGATCGCGTTCACCGTCACCGCCGGCACCCTCTTCATCCAGGGGCTGTCCCTGCCCTGGCTGGCGCGGCGGCTGAAGGTGCCCTCACCCGACCCGGTCGCTGACGCGCTCGCCCGGGCGAACCTGTTGCACCAGGCAGGGCAGGCCGGGCTCGCGGAGCTCGACCGGCTCGAGGGAGACGACCCGAACGGCGTCGGCGAGCAGATCCGTGCCCGGATGCTGAAGCGCGACAACGCGGCCTGGGAGCGGCTCGGCTCGAGCGGGGACACCCCGAGCGATCTCTACGCGCGGTGGCGCAAGCAGATGATCGACGTCGAGCGCGAACGCGTGGTGGAGATCCGCGACATGGGCGAGGTCGCGCACGAGGTCATCGACGACGTGCTGTCCATGCTCGACATCGAGGAGTCGATGCTCGACTACTCCGCGGAGGAGCGGAATCGCACCCGCACCAGCGCCGTCACGCTCGCCCTCGAGGGCGACTGCGAGCACCTCCAGGAGCCGCGCCCGCCCGTCGACCCGGACACCCCCGGCGAGTGCGGCGACTGCCTGCGTGACGGCACCAGCTGGGTGCACCTGCGGATGTGCGTCATCTGCGGCCACATCGCCTGCTGCGACTCCTCGCCCGAGCGGCACGCCAGCGCCCACCACGACGGACAGCGGCCACGAGGTGATGCGCTCCGCCGAGCCCGGCGAGGACTGGCGCTGGTGCTTCGTCGACCAGCTGACCGGCTGAGCGTCGTACCCCCAGCTCGATAGTGCGATGCGGATGGACCCTTCTGAGCCCCGGATCAGGGTCCGAATGCATCGCACTATCCCGATCGCAGGTCCGGGGATCCCGCCCGCGAGGGGCCCACTATCCGGCTCAGGCGAACTCGTAGTCACCGATCGGGAAGGACTCGACCGCCTTGCGGGCGGAGCGGGAGGAGGTCGGGCGGAGGATGACGGCGTCGCCCTCGTTGGTGAAGTAGTAGCTGCGCGAGGTGGCGCACGAGCCGAGGTTGAAGACGGTGTCGTCCATCCGCTCGAGCATCCGGCCGAGGAACTCGTCGTTGGCGCGCTGGCTGATCTCGAAGGTGTCGGCGTCGCGCGTGCGCAGCTCTCCGAACAGCCGCTCGAGGTGGCGCATCTGGACCTCGATGGTCATGAAGTACGACAGCCCGGAGTAGGAGTACGGCGAGTTCAGCGTGATGAAGTTCGGGAACTGCGGCACCGAGACGCCCTCGTAGGCCTGGTACCCCTGCTCGCGCCACCACTTGCCGAGGTTGCGACCCTCCCGACCGATCACCTCGATCGCCGGGAAGTTCGCGTCCCACAGGTTGAAGCCGGTCGCGAGCACCAGGGTGTCGATCTCGTGCTCGACGCCGTCCGACGGTGACGACCCCGCCCGCGGTGATCCGCGAGATCGGCGTGGTCTCGAGCGAGACGTGGTCCTTCGTGAACGTCGGGAAGTAGTCGTTGGAGAACGTCGGCCGCTTGCAGCCGAAGCTGTAGTCCGGCGTCAGCTTCTCCCGCAGCTCCGGGTCGGCGACCTGCTTGCGCAGGTGCCGCTTCGAGACCGCCGCGGCGGCCTGGTTGAAGAACCGCGCCTGCCGGTAGTGGAGTACGGCGGTGACCATCATCCCCTCGAGCCACGCGGAGTTGGCCTGACGAGCGACCCGCTGGGTCCACGGCAATGCGGCGAACACGCGCTGCAGTGCGCGCGGGATGGCGAAGTCGGTCTTCGGGGTGACCCAGATCGGCGTGCGCTGGAAGACCGTGAGCGCCGAGGCCTGCCGCGCGATCTGGGGGATCAGCTGCACCGCCGTCGCGCCGGTGCCGATCACGGCGACGCGCTTGCCCTCGAGCGAGGCGCTGTCGTCCCACTTCGCGGTGTGGATGACTTCGCCGGCGAAGTCGTGCACGCCCTCGATGTCGGGCAGGCGGGGCTGGGAGAGGAAGCCGGTGGCGGTCATCAGGAAGCGGGTGGTGTGAGTCGTGGTTTCGAGACGGGCTCGTTCCTCGCCCTCCTCAACCACCGAAGAGGTCGACACGACCCAGTGCTGCTCGTCCTCGTCCCAGCGGGCTCCCTCGACGGAGACGCCGAAGCGCATGTGTCGGCGCAGGTCGTAGGTGTCGGCCACGTGCTCGGCGTACTGCTTGAGCTCGGGCCCGCGGGCGAACCAGTGCTGCCAGTGCGGGTTGGGCTCGAAGGAGTAGGAGTAGGTGACGCTGGCGATGTCGACGGCCAGGCCGGGGTAGTGGTTGACGTGCCAGGTGCCGCCGAGGTCGTCCTCGCGCTCGAGGATCAGCAGGTCGTGGTCGGCGGCGCCGTACCCCAGTCGCTTCAGGCTGATCGCCGCGCCCATGCCGCCGAAACCGGCCCCGACGATGGTCACCTCGTGGTCTGCCATGACACCAGTCCCTTTCTTGAACCACGTTCAATAGCGGCACCATACGCTGATCGCATGCGGATCACGAAGTTCGGGCATGCGTGCGTGAGACTCGAGGCCGGCGGGCAGGTGGTGGTCCTGGATCCCGGGGGATTCACCGAGCCCGAGGCGGTGGACGGTGCCGCTGCGGTCCTGATCACCCACGAGCATCCCGACCACTACGCGGCCGACCACCTGCGTCGCACCGACGCACCGGTGTTCACGATCGAGGCGGTCGCCGCGAAGATCCGCGAGGAGGCGCCCGACGTCGCCGAGCGCGTGACCGTGGTCCGGCCGGGCGAGCAGATCGAGGTGGCCGGCGTACGCACCGAGGTGGTGGGCGAGAAGCACGCGGTGATCCACCCCGAGCTGCCGCACTTCGACAACAGCGGCTACCTGCTCGAGGCCGACGGGCAGCGGGTCTACCACCCGGGCGACTCGCTGACCCCGCCGCCGGGCGAGGTCGACGTGCTGCTGCTCCCGGTCAGCGCCCCGTGGCTCAAGGTCAGCGAGTGCATCGACTTCGGTCGCGACGTGGGTGCGGCGAAGGCGGTGGCGATCCACGACATGATCTACAGCGAGCTCGGCCTGGGCGTCATCGACGGGCACCTGAAGCGCTTCCTCGGGGAGCGCGACGTGGACTACGTCCGGCTCGAGCCCGGCACCGACCTCAGCTGACGGTGAGCACCACGCGCCCGCAGGCCTGTCCCGACGCCAGGTAGGCCAGCGCCTCGGCCGCCTGCTCGAGCGGGAAGGCGCGGTCGATCACCGCGGTCAGCTTCCCCTCGGCCAGCAGGTCCGCGAGCCGAGCCATCGCGACGGTCTTGTCCTGCGCCTTGAAGTCGGGCCGAGGCAGCTCCGGCACGAAGAAGCTCATCGCCATCAGCCGCACGAAGCGCGGGATGCTGCCCAGCCAGCGCCGACCGGCCGTGCCGAAGGCGTCGTGGCCGATCAGCACGTAGCGGCCGCCCGGCGCGAGCACCCGTCGGACGGCCCGCAACGGGTGGTTGCCGGGGATGTCGAAGACGAGGTCGTAGCGGTCCGGCTCCCGGGTGAAGTCGACGGTGGTGAAGTCGAGGAAGCGGTCGGCTCCGAGGCGGCGTACGACCTCCTCCTTCGGCGCGCTGTCGACGGCGGTGACGGTGGCCCCGGCCGCAGCGGCGAGCTGTACGGCGAGACCGCCCACACCGCCGGCCGCACCGTTGACGAGCACCCGCTGTCCGGACTGGACGCCACCCACGGTCGCGAGGTTCTGGAGGGCGATCAGTCCGGCGGTGGGCACGGCGGCGGCCTCCTCGAACGAGGCGGTGGCCGGCTTGAGGGCGAGCCCGGCCTCGGGTGCGGTCGCGAGCTCGGCGTACGTCGCCCCGTTGACCCACTGCACGCCCCGGATCGCCTCGCCGAAGACCTCGTCGCCCGGACGGAACCGGGTGACGGCGGTCCCGACCTTCTCGACCGTCCCGGCGAGGTCGGTGCCGGGCACCTGCACCTTCGGTCGACGCAGCCCGGAGCCCATCAGCCGCAGCAGATAGGGCCGGCCGGCGACGACGTGCCAGACGTCCGGGTGGACCGAGGCGGCCAGCACGCGGACCAGCACCTCGTCGTCCGCGGGCTCGGGCGCCGGCAGCTCCCGGACCTCGAGGTCCTCCGGAGCGCCGTACCGGCTCTGCACGACCGCCCTCACGTGACCTCGTCTCCTCGCACCGTCACATCCTCTCGCGGGTGGGCACGTCTGAGGGATATCCAGTGGCCCGCCTTCCTACCTCAGCCCCAGACTGGTCGGCGAGAGGAGGAGTCATGATCGAGCCACTGGTCACGAACGAGGAAGAGCAGACCCGGGAGACACCCGGAGTCCGGCAGCTGCCGCGGATGCTCACACCGTTCGCGATCCCTGCCTACCGCCGGATGGCCGTCGCGCTGTCCTGCGGCGCCTTCGCGTACGGCGTGTGGACGGTGGCCCTGGTCTGGGAAGTCATCCGCCTCGGTGGCGGACCCGCCCAGCTCTCGATCGTCTCCACCGCCGGCGCCGCCGGCGTCCTCCTGCCTGCCCTGCTCGCCGGGGTGGTCGCCGACCGGATCCCGCAGAAGCTCATCGTGATGACGGTCGCCACGGTCGAGGCGCTCAGCTACACCGTCATCACGGTGCTGTCGCTCACCGACGTCGCGCAGCTGTGGCACCTGGCCGTGATCTCGCTGCTGATCGGCGTCGGGATGGCGTTCTACTACGCGGCGTACTCCGCCTGGCTGCCCGCGCTCGTGCCCGCGTCGGACCTGCTGGCGGTGAACGGCTTCGAGGGCATGGTGCGGCCGCTGGTCGCCCAGGCCATCGGTCCCGGGGTCGCCGGCCTGGTGGTCGGGATCGCCGCGCCCGGGCTGGGCCTGCCTGGTCGCCGCCGTCGTCGCGACGCTCGGCGTCCTCGTCCAGATCCGGCTGCCGCGCACGCCGGTGCGCCGCGACCTGTCGGAGGTGAACCGGCACCCGGTGCGCGGTGCCCTGGCCGACATGCGGGAGGGCGTCGTCTACATGTTCCGTACGCCGTGGCTGCTCGCGACGCTGCTGTTCGCCTCGCTGATGGTGCTCGCCACGATGGGTCCGTTCGAGGTGCTGATCCCGTTCGTGATCAAGGACCAGCTCGGCGGGGACGCGGGTGACCACGCGATGGTGCTGGCCGCGTTCGGCATCGGTGGCGCGGTCGGGTCGATGGCGATGGCCTCGTTCCGGATGCCGCGGCGCTACCTGACGCTGATGAACGTGATGTTCGGCGCGGGCTGCCTGCCGATGGTGGTGATGGGGATCGCCCCGTCGGTGTGGGTGCTCGTCGCCGCGTCGTTCGTCCTCGGCGTGCTGTTCGCGGCGCCGATGGTCATCTGGGGGACGCTGCTCCAGCGTCGCGTGCCCGCGCACCTGCTGGGTCGCGTGGCCTCCCTCGACTTCTTCGTGTCGGTCAGCCTGATGCCGGTCTCGATGGCGCTGGCGGGCCCCGTCTCGGACGCGATCGGCATCGCCAACACCTTCTACGTCGCCGGCATCACGCCCCTGGTGTTCGCGGTCGTGGCGATCGTGTGGGCCAAGCTGCCGGCCGACGAGCTGGCGCACCCGCTCGACTGACTCACCTGCTACGGACGATCCGATCCTGCCCGAACAGGGCAGGATGACCCTGTGATCGACTGGCTGCGGACCCTCAACCCCGCGCAGTTCGTGCTGCTGGTGATCGGCGTGTTCTTCGTCCTGGCGCTCGTCTCGGCGCTGGTGACCTGGATCCTCGTCCGGCGTGGCCTGCGCACTCCGTGGGCCGTACGCCGGATGAACCGCGTGACGATCTGGGTGGTCGACCTGATCAAGCGCCCGATCACCGTCGCTGTGCTCGACGAGGTGAGCGAGGTGCTGCAGTCGGGTCACTACACGAAGAACATCTCCGAGGCGCTCGTGGAGAACCACGACGAGCTGGTCGCCCTGGTCGCGGAGAAGGTGCGCAACGACCCGGCGACGCGCGTGGTCTCGCACCTGCCCGGATACGACACCGTCGTGCACCAGGTCAGCGAGACGACCCTGCGCGTGCTGATCGAGATGCTCGGCGACCCGCGGATGGACGAGCTCATCTCCGACCTGATCCGCAACAACCTCCAGCAGATCAAGCAGGCGGTCCGCGAGCACGAGCCCGGCAAGGCGCCCCCGCCCCCGACGCCCGTCACCCCGCCCGACATCTCCCCGATGAGCGGCCGGCGCCGGGTGAGGTAGCAGTTTCCCGGGCTCGGGAGTTCTCCCGATGTGGCGTGCCGCGCCTTAGCGACAGGTTCGGACGTGTCAGCACCGCTGGTCCGCGTCCGAAGGAGAACCCCATGCACACCACGTTCGCCACGATGGGCACCCACACCGTCACGTTCGCCAAGCAGTACCGCGAGGGCGAGCTCCGCGCCATGCGGTGGCGCCGCCCGGGGCGCCGGCCAGGGAGCAACCGAAACGATTGAAGTCCCCAACCGGTCGGCCGCATGCCGGGGCCCTGTTCTCGGCACAACTAGTCGGACGCGGGGAGGAGCCTGTCTCACCACCCTGTCACGCGGCCCTACGTAGACGAGCACACGTGGGCTCATCTACGTAGGACTCACGAGAGGCGGTGCTCGGCGCGTGACTCAGCGCCCTACCTCCGCGGCTCGTACCGCAAGGCCACGGCCCCCGAGCCGAGCTCCATCCGGTCGACGAGCTTCAGGGCGACGTGCTCGGTGAGGCCCGCGAACAGCGTCGGGCCGTGGCCCGCGATCCGGGGGTGCACCACGAACTCGTACTCGTCGATCAGGCCCAGCTCCGCCAAGGCCCTGGGGAGCATCACGCCGCCGACGTACAGCCCGTTGCCCGGCTCCTCCTTGAGTCGCTGGACGGCCTCGCCCAGGTCGCCGCGCACGAGCTCCGCGTTCCAGTCGGGGTCTTCCAGGGTGCTGGAGACGACGTACTTCTTCGCCGCGTTGATCGTCTCGGCGAAGGGGTCCATCGAGTCGGGGCCGGCTCCCTCGCGGCAGGGGTGAGCGAAAGCCTGCCTCCATCAGCTCGATAGGTCACCCGGCCGAAGAGCAGCGCATCGGCTCCGGCGAGGATCTCGGCCGCGTGCCGGTGCAGCTCCTCGTCCGCCGGGATCGCCGTGTGGTCGCAGCACCCGTCCAGGGTGACGTTGATGGAGTACCGGAGGGGGCGCATCTCGCGAGAGTACGACGCCTGGCGCTGGCCCTGGTCGGTCAGCGCGGCCCTAGTCGGTCAGCGCGTCCCGCACGGGCAGGAACTTCGCCTGCGCCTCGGCCAGCTCGGCCTCGGGGTCGGAGTCGGCGACGATGCCGCAGCCGGCGAAGAGCCTGACCTGGTGGCCCTCGATCTCGGCCGAGCGCAGCGCGATGCCGAACTCGCCGTCGCCGTCGGCGTCGATCCAGCCGACCGGACCGGCGTAGCGGCCGCGGTTCATCCCCTCGAGCTCGGCGATCAGCTCGACGGCGACCTTGGTCGGGGTGCCCCCGACCGCGGCCGACGGGTGCAGCGCGGCGGCGAGCTCGAGCACTCCGGCGCCGTCGGAGTCGTGGACCACGCCGGTCACGTCGGTGGCCAGGTGCATCACGTTGGGCAGGTGCAGCACGAAGGGGACCTCGGGCACGTTCGTCGAGGAGCAGTACGGCGCCAGCGAGTCGGCGACCGAGCGGACGGCGTACTCGTGCTCCTCGAGGTCCTTGGACGACCGCGCGAGCTGTCCGGCGAGCCCGGCGTCGCGCTCGTCGTCACCCGTACGACGGATCGTGCCGGCCAGCACCCGCGAGGTCACCAGTCCGCGCTCACGACGGACGAGCAGCTCGGGAGTCGCGCCGAAGAGCCGGTCGACGTGGAAGGTCCAGCACATGTCGTAGGTCTCGGCCAGCTCGCGCAGCGGCCAGCGCACGTCGATGTCGGCGTCGGCGGTGGCGACGAGGTCGCGCGCCAGCACGACCTTCTCCAGCTCTCCGGAGCCGATCCGCGCGACGGCGTCCGCGACGACGGACTCCCAGGCGGTGCCGCTCATCGCGCCGTCGGCGAAGGTGACGTTGCGCGGGGCCGGAGGTGCCGGCTGTGGCTCGAGGTCGGGGATCGCGGTCAGCTCGTCCTGGCCGATGACGGTGATCCAGGCGCGTCCCCGCCGGGTGCCGACCACGAACCGCGGCACCACCATGACGCTGTCGCCGGGGTCGTCGGCGAAGCCGAAGCTGCCGAAGCTGATCAGCCCCGTGCCGGGTGTCGCCACCTCGTCGCGGACGACGGCCGAGCGGGCCACCTGCTGCCACCAGTCGGCCGCGTCGGCGAACCGGTCCGGGCCGGAGGTGCGGCAGCGGGCGGCGACGCCCCAGGCCACCATGCCCTCGCCGCGGCGCAGCCAGGCCATCGGCTCGTGGCCGGGCAGCAGCTCGATCAGCGACGCAGGGAGCGAGTCGGGTGCGACCAGCTCGACGGTGCGCGCGACCAGACGTCCGGCAGGCGCGTCGGTCGCGGGCGGGCTGGTCACGACCAAGGAGCCTACGCGGTGGCCTATGACCAGTAGATGACGACCTTGTCCCCGAGGTTCACCTGGTCGAAGAGCCACTGGATCCCCGCGTAGTCGCGCACGTTGACGCAGCCGTGCGAGGCGCCGGCGTACCCGCTCGCCGCGAAGTCCGAGGAGTAGTGCACCGCCTGTCCTCCCGAGAAGAACATCGCGAACGGCATCGCGGTGTCGTAGAGCTTCGACACGTGGTCGCGCGACTTCCAGCCCACGTTGAACAACCCCTCG
Source organism: uncultured Actinomycetota bacterium (assembly GCA_963722835.1). Classification (GTDB taxonomy): domain Bacteria; phylum Actinomycetota; class Actinomycetes; order Propionibacteriales; family Nocardioidaceae; genus Marmoricola. The sequence continues at coordinate 106,269 of CAVROK010000007.1, read as the reverse complement.
CGCGTCGGGGTGTACGACGAACCGAAGCGCACCGCCATCGTCCGGAGCACCTTGCCGTCGACCACCCACCGGATCGTGCTGCTCGTCTTGTCGACGCACATCGCGTGCCCGGTGACGCACCGGGGATCGAGCGGCGCGTCGGTGTCCAGGTCGCCGGGCAACCGGTTGGCCAGCTCGTCCCTGGTCGGCGTCCGGGTCATCTCGTGCAGCCGGTTCAGCGTGCGCTGGTCGACCACCCCGGTCACGGCGATCTCGCGCTTCTTCTGGAACCCCTTGAGGGCGGCGGTCGTCTGCTTGTCCCAACGGTCGCTCACGTCGCCGAAGTACCACGCGATCTGGCGCAGCCGGGACTGCAGGTCCCTGACCTTCGGACCCCGGTCGCCCTGGCCGAGCAGCCGAGGTCCGGGCGGCGGCACGGCGCCGGCGCGCGGGACGAGCGGCGCGGTCACCTGTCGGGGCGGAGCCGGACGCGGCTCCGCCGACGGGCTCGCCGTCGGAGTGCTGACGACGACCGCGGGCGCGGCGGTGTCGGTCGAGCCGGCACCCCCGGTGGCGCGGCTGACGCCGTACCCGAGGGCGCACGTGCCCGCGAGCACGCCGGACATCATGGCCACACTGGCCACTCTGTTCACTCCAGCACCCATGACGGACATTGTGGATCCGCGGGTGCGATCCGACCGCGCGACGCACCGAGGGTCACGCTGCATAGGGTGTCGCCGTGACGCGCGCCGAGCCTGGACAAGAAGCCTGCCGAGGTGCAGGCGATGTTCGACGACGTGGCGAAGCGCTACGACCTGACCAACGACGTCCTCTCGATGGGCCAGGACCGTCGCTGGCGGCACCAGGTCGTCAAGGCCGTCGACCCCCAGCAGGGGGAGCTGGTGCTCGACCTCGCCGCGGGCACCGGGACGTCGTCGCAGCCGTTCCTCGACCGCGGCGCCACCGTCGTGCCGTGCGACTTCTCGGTCGGGATGCTGCGCGAGGGCAAGAAGCACCGACCGCACCTGCCGTTCACCGCCGGCGACGGGACCCGGCTGCCGTTCGCCGACGACACCTTCGACGCGGTCACGATCTCCTTCGGGCTGCGGAACATCGTCGACCCCGACGCCGGGCTGCGCGAGATGCTCCGGGTGACGCGTCCCGGGCGGCCGACTCGTCGTGTGCGAGTTCAGCTCGCCGACGTTCGCGCCCTTCCGCACCGTCTACATCGAGTACCTGATGAAGGCCCTGCCGACCGTCGCCCGCGCGGTCTCCTCGAGCCCGGACGCCTACGTCTACCTCGCCGAGTCGATCCGGGCCTGGCCGGACCAGCCGGGCCTGGCCGAGCGTATCGGCCAGGCCGGCTGGCAAGACGCCGAGTGGCGCAACCTCTCCGGCGGCATCGTGGCGCTGCACCGCGCCACCGCGTAGGACCCGCTCGGGCCCGATTTCCACCCTCTGTCAGGCCGGTGGAGGGGGCAAGGGACGAATGCCGCGGCTTCCTGCCGATCTCGATTAAGGCAACGCTTCTGTTGGCTAAATGCGCTGGTCAGAGCCGGAATTGGGGTGGTCGGGGGAGGGTTCGCGCGATGTGATCCAGCCCTCTATGCTGAGCGTCGTCACGAGTTCGTGAAGACATTCACATGTTCACGAATGCGGTGCCGGACGAGGAGGATCATGGAGCTCTACACGCCCGTTCTGGCCTTGATGATCCTCGCGGCAGGGTTCGCGATCTTCTCGGTCCTGATGAGCGCCGGGATCGGGCCGAAGCGGTACAACCGCGCGAAGCTCGACTCCTACGAGTGCGGCATCGAACCCACACCCCAGCCGGTGGGTGGCGGCCGGTTCCCGGTCCGCTACTACATCACCGCGATGATGTTCATCGTCTTCGACATCGAGATCGTGTTCCTCTACCCGATCGCGGTCGCCTTCGACCAGATGGAGCTCTTCGGGCTCATCGAGATGGTCCTCTTCATCGTCCCCGTCTTCGTCGCCTACGTGTACGTCTGGCGCCGCGGCGGCCTGGAGTGGGACTGAGCGACCGCGTGCGCCACTGCCCCCAAGACCTGAGCAACTGACCCACTGACTGGAGCAACATGGGACTCGAGGAGAAGCTCCCCAGCGGCGTACTCCTGACGACCGTCGAGGGTGTCGCCGGCTACATGCGCAAGGCCTCGTTCTGGCCCGCCACCTTCGGCCTCGCCTGCTGCGCGATCGAGATGATGACCAGCGGTGGCCCGAAGTACGACCTCGCCCGCTTCGGCATGGAGGTCTTCCGGGCCAGCCCGCGCCAGGCCGACCTGATGATCGTGGCCGGCCGGGTCAGCCAGAAGATGGCGCCGGTCCTGCGACAGATCTACGACCAGATGGCCGAGCCCAAGTGGGTGCTGGCGATGGGCGTGTGCGCCAGCTCCGGCGGGATGTTCAACAACTACGCCGTCGTCCAGGGCGTCGACCACATCGTGCCCGTCGACATGTACCTCCCCGGCTGTCCGCCGCGACCGGAGATGCTGATCGACGCGATCCTCAAGCTGCACGACCAGGTCCAGCACACCAAGCTCGGTGCCAACCGTCGTGCGCAGATCGAGGAGCTCGAGGAGGCCGGCCTCAACGCGCTGCCGACCAGCCAGATGAAGGGCCTGATGGGCTGATGGCGGACCAGGACGACAGCGGCACCCGGCCCGACGAGCCGGCCGAGAGCAAGGACGTCATCGCCGGCACCCAGGACGCCTCGCTGGACACGGTGCGGGAGACCTCCGACGAGGTCGTCGCCCGACGCGAGGGCATGTTCGGCGTCCGCGGCAGCGGCGACACGTCTGGCTACGGCGGCCTCGTCCGCACCGTCGAGATGCCCGGCGCCACCGAACCGCCGTACGGCGGCTGGATGGACGACGTGGCCACCGCGCTGGCCGAGGCCACCCGTTCCGGTGGGCTGGAGAGCGCCGTCGAGAAGGTCGTCGTCCACCGCGGCGAGATCACCTTCTTCGTCCGCCGCGAGGACCTGGCCGCCACGGCGCAGCTCCTGCGTGACGACGAGAAGCTGCGCTTCGAGTTCTGCTCGGGCGTCAGCGGCGTGCACTACCCCGACGACGTCGGCCGCGAGCTGCACGCGGTCTACCACCTGCTCTCGATGACCCACAACCGCCGGATCCGGGTCGAGGTCACCTGCCCCGACGCCGACCCGCACATCCCCAGCGTGGTCGCGACGTACCCGACCAACGACTGGCACGAGCGCGAGACGTTCGACTTCTTCGGCATCGTCTTCGACGGCCACCCCGCGCTCACCCGCATCCAGATGCCCGACGACTGGCCGGGCCACCCCCAGCGCAAGGACTACCCGCTCGGCGGAATCCCTGTGGAGTACAAGGGCGGAACGATCCCACCGCCCGACCAGCGGAGGTCTTACTCATGACCACGGACCAGGACGCCTACGCCCCGCAGTCCGAGACCAGCCAGGGACGGGTCTTCACCGTCACCGGCCAGGACTGGGACTCGATCACCGACGCCATCTCCGACGAGCACGACAACAAGGTCGTCGTGAACATGGGCCCGCAGCACCCGTCGACCCACGGCGTGCTCCGGCTGATCCTCGAGCTCGAGGGCGAGACGGTCACCGAGGCCCGCTGCGGCATCGGCTACCTGCACACCGGCATCGAGAAGAACATGGAGTTCCGCACCTGGGTGCAGGGCGTCACCTTCTGCACCCGGATGGACTACCTGAGCCCGTTCTACAACGAGATGACCTACGTGCTCGGGGTGGAGCGGCTGCTCGACGTCGAGGACGACATCCCGGAGAAGGCGCAGGTCATGCGCGTCCTCCTGATGGAGCTCAACCGGATCTCCTCCCACCTGGTCTGCATCGCCACCGGTGGCATGGAGATCGGCGCGCTGACCGTGATGACGATCGGGTTCCGCGAGCGTGAGCTCGTCCTCGACCTGTTCGAGCTGATCACCGGCCTGCGGATGAACCACGCGTTCATCCGCCCCGGCGGGGTCGCCCAGGACATGCCGCCCGGCGCGCTCGACCAGATCCGCGACTTCATCAAGCTGATGAAGAAGCGGCTGCCCGAGTACGCCGCCCTCTGCAACGCCAACCCGATCTTCAAGGCCCGCCTCGAGGGAGTCGGACACCTCGACCTCGCCGGCTGCCTGGCCCTCGGCATCTCCGGCCCGCCGCTGCGGTCGACCGGCTATCCCTGGGACCTCCGCAAGAGCCAGCCGTACTCCGGCTACGAGGACTACGAGTTCGACGTACCGACCCGGGACACGGCCGACGCCTACGGCCGGTTCCGCATCCGGCTCGACGAGATGTGGGAGTCCCTGCGCATCGTCGAGCAGGCCGTCGAGCGGCTCGCCGGCCTCGAGGGGGCGCCGGTGATGATCGGCGACAAGAAGATCGCCTGGCCCAGCCAGCTCGCCATCGGCAGCGACGGCATGGGCAACAGCCTCGACCACATCAAGCACATCATGGGCGAGTCGATGGAGGCCCTGATCCACCACTTCAAGCTGGTCACCGAGGGCTTCCGCGTGCCCGCCGGCCAGGCCTACGTGCCGATCGAGTCCCCGCGCGGCGAGCTCGGCGCCCACGTCGTCAGCGACGGTGGCACCCGACCGTTCCGCGCGCACTTCCGCGACCCGTCGTTCACCAACCTCCAGGCCACCTCGGTGATGAGCGAGGGCGGCATGGTCGCCGACGTCATCGTCGCCATCGCCTCCATCGACCCGGTCATGGGAGGAGTCGACCGATGAGCATCAACAACATCCCGGGCATCGACGACGGCACCAACGCCTCGGCCGTCTCGACGACACAGGTGGAGGCCGAGGCGCCGTTCGACCCGGCGATCTACGCCGAGCTCGAGGAGATCGCCGCCCGCTACCCGCAGGCGCGCTCCGGCCTGCTGCCGATGCTGCACCTGGTGCAGAGCGTCGAGGGCCGGGTGACCTCGCGCGGCATCGAGGTGTGCGCCGAGATCCTCGGCATCAGCGCTGCCGAGGTGAGCGGGGTCGCGACCTTCTACACGATGTACAAGCGCCGCCCCGTCGGCGACTACCACGTCGGCGTCTGCACCAACACGCTCTGCGCGGTCATGGGCGGCGACCTGATCTTCGAGCGCCTCAAGGACCACCTCGACATCGGCAACGACGAGACCACCGACGACGGCAAGGTCACCCTCGAGCACGTCGAGTGCAACGCCGCCTGCGACTACGCGCCGGTGATGACGGTCAACTGGGAGTTCATGGACAACATGACGCCCGAGTCGGCCACGCAGCTGGTCGACGACCTGCGTGCGGGCACCGAGGTCCACTCCACGCGTGGCCCGCGGCTGGTCACCTGGCGCGAGGCCGAGCGCGTGCTCGCCGGGTTCCCCGACGGCCTCGCCGACGAGGGCCCCTCGGCCGGACCGGCGTCCCTGATCGGGCTCAACATCGCCCGCGAGCGCGGCTGGACCGCCCCGTCCGTGAAGCAGGCGCAGGAGTCGTCGCACGAGGCCGACGCGGCCGAGGGCGACACCATGACCGACAAGGCCGAAGGCAGCCCCGAGGCCGAGCGCAAGGAGTCCGACGCCCGCGTCGAGGAGTCCGGCGCCGACGCCAAGCACGAGGACAACCCCGCCAACCCGGGTGGTGATGACAAGTGACCGACACCCTGACCCCCGTCCTCACCGACAACTGGGGCGCCGACCGTTCGTGGACGCTGTCCGCCTACGAGGACCAGGGCGGGTACGCCGCGCTGACCAAGGCGCTCGCGATGCCGCAGGACGAGATCATCGAGGCGGTCAAGGCCTCCAACCTGCGCGGTCGCGGCGGAGCGGGCTTCCCCACCGGCATGAAGTGGGGCTTCATCCCGCAGGACAACCCGAACCCGAAGTACCTCGTCGTCAACGCCGACGAGTCCGAGCCGGGCACCTGCAAGGACATCCCGCTGATGATGGCCAGCCCGCACACGCTGGTCGAGGGCGTGATCATCAGCTCCTACGCGATCCGGGCCAACCACGCGTTCATCTACGTGCGCGGCGAGGTGCTCCACGTCGTACGCCGCCTCCAGCGGGCCGTGCAGGAGGCCTACCTGGCCGGCCATCTCGGCAAGGACATCCACGGCTCCGGCTACGACCTCGACCTGGTCGTGCACGCGGGTGCCGGTGCCTACATCTGTGGCGAGGAGACCGCGCTGCTCGACTCGCTCGAGGGTCGTCGCGGGCAACCGCGGCTCCGCCCGCCGTTCCCGGCAGTCGCCGGCCTCTACGCCAGCCCGACGGTGATCAACAACGTCGAGTCGATCGCGTCGGTGCCGAGCATCATCGACCGCGGTGCCGAGTGGTTCGCCTCGATGGGCACCGAGAAGTCCAAGGGCTACGGGATCTTCTCGCTCTCCGGCCACGTGACCAACCCCGGCCAGTTCGAGGCACCGCTGGGCATCACGCTGCGGGAGCTGATCGACCTCGCCGGCGGGATGCGCGAGGGCCACGAGCTGAAGTTCTGGACCCCCGGCGGTTCCAGCACCCCGCTGCTGACCGGCGAGCACCTCGACGTGCCGCTCGACTTCGAGGGCATCGCCGGGGTCGGCTCGATGCTCGGCACCCGTGCCCTGCAGATCTTCGACGAGACCACCTGCGTGGTCCGCGCGGTGCTGCGGTGGACGGAGTTCTACAAGCACGAGTCGTGCGGCAAGTGCACGCCGTGCCGCGAGGGCACCTGGTGGCTCGCGCAGACGCTGGCGAACCTCGAGCAGGGTCGTGGCGCCGAGTCCGACATCGACCTGCTCGACGACGTCTGCGACAACATCTTCGGCCGGTCGTTCTGCGCCCTGGCCGACGGTGCGGTCAGCCCGATCACGTCGTCGATCCAGTACTTCCGCGCTGAATACCTCGCCCACCTCGAGCAGGGCGGCTGTCCCTTCGACCGCAACGCCTCGGCGATCTTCGAGCGCGTGGAGGCGAACGCATGACCACCACCCCCGAGAAGTCCAAGGAGACCGCGCCGGAGAAGTCCGACCAGGTCACGCTGACCATCGACGGCATCGAGGTGTCGGTGCCGAAGAACACGCTGGTGATCCGGGCCGCCGAGGACATCGGCGTCCAGATCCCGCGGTTCTGCGACCACCCGCTGCTCGCTCCGGTCGGCGCCTGCCGCCAGTGCCTGGTCGAGATCCCCGACGCCGGCAACGGCCGGGGGATGCCGAAGCCGCAGGCCTCGTGCACCATCACCGTGGCCGAGGGCATGGTGGTCAACACCCAGGCGACCTCCCCGGTGGCCGACAAGGCGCAGCAGGGCCAGATGGAGTTCCTGCTGATCAACCACCCGCTCGACTGCCCGGTCTGCGACAAGGGCGGCGAGTGCCCGCTGCAGAACCAGGCGATGAGCAACGGTCGCGGCGAGACCCGCTTCACCGAGCACAAGCGTCTCTACCCCAAGCCGATCAACATCTCCGCGCAGGTGCTGCTCGACCGCGAGCGCTGCGTGCTCTGCGCGCGGTGCACCCGCTTCTCCGAGCAGATCGCCGGCGACCCGTTCATCGCGCTGATCGAGCGCGGTGCGCTCCAGCAGGTCGGCATCTACGAGAAGGAGCCCTTCGAGAGCTACTTCTCCGGCAACACGATCCAGATCTGCCCGGTCGGGGCGCTCACCTCCTCGGCGTACCGCTTCCGCTCGCGGCCGTTCGACCTGGTCTCCACCCCGTCGGTCGCCGAGATCGACGCGTGCGGCTCGGCGATCCGCGTCGACCACCGCCGCGGCAAGGTGATGCGCCGGCTCTCCGGTGACGACCCCGAGGTCAACGAGGAGTGGATCACCGACAAGGACCGCTTCTCGCACCGCTACGCCGAGCTCGACGACCGTCTGACCTACCCGCAGGTGCGCGACGAGGAGACCGGTGAGCTGCGTCCCGCGAGCTGGCCGGAGGCGTTCGTCGTCGCCGCGCGTGGTCTCGCGGCAGCGCGTGAGGCCGGGGGAGTCGGTGTGCTCACCGGCGGCCGGATGCCGGCCGAGGACGCCTACGCCTACTCGAAGTTCGCCCGCGTCGCGCTGGGCACCAACGACATCGACTTCCGCGCCCGGGCCCACTCGGCCGAGGAGGCGGAGTTCCTCGCGGCCCACGTGGCGCTGACCGGCCCGGACGCCGGCGCCGTGACGTACGCCGACCTCGAGTCCGCCCGGTCGGTCGTGCTCGTCGGCCTCGAGCCGGAGGACGAGGCCGGCACGGTCTTCCTGCGGCTGCGCAAGTCCGCCCGGGGCCGGCTGCTGCCGATCTACTCGATCGCGCCGTACACCTCGCGTGGCCTGCACAAGATGTCCGGCACCCTGATCCCGACCCGTCCCGGTGACGAGCCCGCGGCGATCGAGGCGCTCGCCCACGACGGCACGGTCGCCCTCGACAGCGGCGGTCTGATCCTGGTCGGCGAGCGGATGGCCGCTGTGCCCGGCGCCCTCTCGGCCGTCTCGAAGCTGGCGATGACCACGGGCGCCCGCGTCGCGTGGATCCCGCGCCGGGCCGGTGACCGCGGTGCGGTCGAGGCCGGCGCGCTGCCCACCCTGCTGCCCGGCGGTCGTCCGGTCGGCGACGCTTCGGCTCGCGTCGACCTCGCCACCGCGTGGGGTGTGGAGCACCTGCCCGAGACCGCGGGACGCGACGGGGACGCCATCGTGGCTGCGGCCGCGGCCGGTGAGCTCGGCGGCCTGGTCGTCGGCGGCGTGGACCCGGCCGACCTCCCGGACCCGGCTCTTGCTCGTGAGGCGATCGACCGGGCCGGCTTCGTCGTGGCCCTCGAGCTGCGCGAGTCCGACGTCACGCGTGTCGCGGACGTGGTCTTCCCGGTCGCACCGGTGACCGACCGGTCCGGCACCTTCGTCAACTGGGAAGGGCGGGTCCGCCGGTTCGGCAAGGTCCTGCACAACCCCTCCTCGCTGCCCGACCTGCGGGTGCTGGCCGGCATCGCCGAGGAGCTGGGCAGCTCGCTCGGCTTCCGCACCTCCGAGCAGGTGTGGGAGGAGATGACCCAGGTGGGGCCGTGGGACGGCGAGCGGCCGGTGTCGGTCGACGCCGGTGAGGTTTCGACAGGCTCAACCAGCGTCGACCTGACCGGGTGACGTTGACCCTGTGCGTCGTGGAAGCAGTCGATCGACGACGGCCGGATGCAGGACGGCGACGACGCGATGCGTGCCACGGCCCGCAAGCCGGTCCTGAAGGTCGGTGCCGCCACGCTCGAAGCCCTCGGTGTCGCCGTCGGTGACCGGGTCACGCTGACCGGTCCGCTCGGCTCGGTGGACCTGCCGATCGGCGTCGGCGACCTCGCGGAGGGCACCGTCTGGGCCCCGGCCAGTGCGCCGGGCGCGTCGGTGCGACACCTCGTCGGGCCGGCCGGCTCCTCGGTGTCGATCACCACGATCGTGGGAGGCGAGCAGTGAGTCCTCTGCTGACCCCGCTGGCGACCGGCGAGAGCCTGGGCGCCTTCGGCCAGGACCCGGTCTGGCTGGTCATCCTCAAGTCGGTGCTGATCTTCGTGATCCTCGTGCTGCTCACGCTGTTCAACATCTGGTGGGAGCGCCGCGTGGTGGCCCGGATGCAGCACCGCATCGGCCCCAACGTCAACGGTCCGTTCGGACTGCTCCAGAGCCTGGCCGACGGCGTGAAGCTCGCGCTGAAGGAAGACATCATCCCGAAGGCGGCCGACAAGCTCGTCTTCATCCTGGCCCCGGTGATCGCGACGGTCCCGGCCTTCGTGACTTTCGCGGTGATCCCGTTCGGGCCCGAGGTGGAGGTGCCGTTCACCGACATCACCACCCCGCTCCAGCTCACCGACATGCCGGTGGCGGTCATCTTCGTGATGGCGATCGCCTCGATCGGCATCTACGGCATCGTGCTCGGCGGCTGGTCCAGCGGGTCGACGTACTCCCTGCTGGGCGGGCTGCGCTCGAGCGCCCAGATGATCTCCTACGAGGTCGCGATGGGGCTCGCGCTGGTGGCGGTGTTCCTGCACGCCGGGTCGATGTCGACCTCGGAGATCGTCGAGTCGCAGAAGGACGTCTGGTTCGCGTTCACGCTGATCCCGTCGTTCATCATCTACGTGATCGCCATGATCGGTGAGACGAACCGCGCGCCGTTCGACCTGCCCGAGGCCGAGGGCGAGCTCGTCGGCGGCTTCCACACCGAGTACTCCTCGCTGAAGTTCGCGCTGTTCTTCCTCGCCGAGTACATCAACATGGCCACCGTCTCGGCGCTGGCCACCACGCTGTTCCTGGGCGGCTGGCGAGCGCCCTGGCCGATCTCGATCTGGGACGGCGCCAACGAGGGCTACTGGCCGTTCGTCTGGTTCATGCTCAAGGTCCTGTTCTTCATCTTCATCTTCATCTGGCTGCGCGGTTCGCTGCCGCGGCTGCGCTACGACCAGTTCATGGCGTTCGGCTGGAAGATCCTCATCCCGGGCTCGATCGTGTGGATCGTCGCGGTCGCGACGATCCGGGTGATCGACCTGCGCGGTGGCATCGACCGCGGCGTGCTGTTCGGCGGGGCGGCCGTCTTCGCCGTACTGCTGCTGGTCCTGATGCTGATCCCCGAGCGCCAACCGGCCGCGGAGGAGACCGAGGACGAGGAGTTCGACGCGTTCGCCGGCGGCTACCCGGTGCCGCCGATGCCGAGCACGGTCGACTCCGACTACCAAGGAGGGCGGGACTGATGGCGTCCCTGAAGGAACAGCTCTGGGACCCGGTCGCCGGGTTCGGGGTCACGTTCCGCACGATGTTCCGCAAGGTCGTGACGGAGCAGTACCCGTTCGAGAAGTCCCCCACCGCGCCGCGGTTCCACGGCCGGCACCAGCTCAACCGCTGGCCCGACGGGCTGGAGAAGTGCATCGGCTGTGAGCTGTGCGCCTGGGCATGCCCGGCGGACGCCATCTACGTCGAAGGGGCCTCCAACTCCGATGTGGATGACGGGTCCGGGCGGTTCAGCCCCGGCGAGCGCTACGGCCGCGTCTACCAGATCAACTACCTGCGCTGCATCCTGTGCGGCCTGTGCATCGAGGCGTGCCCGACGCGCGCGCTGACGATGACGAACGAGTACGAGCTGGCCGACAACAACCGCGCCGACCTGATCTACGAGAAGCAGGACCTGCTGGCCCCGCTGCTGCCCGGCATGGAGCAGCCGCCGCACCCGATGCGGCTCGGCGAGGACGAGGGCGACTACTACCGCGGCACGCTGCGTCGTCAGGACGACGTGCCGCCCGAGGAGGCACCTGCATGATCGCCTTCTGGATCCTCGCCCCGGTGATGGTGATCTGCGCCCTCGGCCTGCTGTTCGCCCGCAAGGCGGTGCACTGCGCGATGCTGCTGGCGGTCGTGATGATCAGCCTGGCGGTGCTGTACGCCGTCCTGGACGCGCCGTTCCTGTTCGCGGTGCAGATCATCGTCTACACCGGCGCGATCCTGATGCTGTTCCTGTTCGTGCTGATGCTCGTGGGCGTCGACGCCTCCGACTCGGTCGTCGAGACCATCCGCGGCCAGCGTCTCCTGGCGGCGCTCGTCGGGCTGGTCTTCGGGGTGACCCTCGTGCTCGGCGTCGCCCAGGTCTCGGTGGGCGCCGTCGTCGGCCTCGACCAGGCCAACGAGGACGGCAACGTCCCGGGGATCGCCCAGGTGCTGTTCACCAAGTACGTCTTCGCCTTCGAGGTCACCTCCGCGCTGCTCATCACCGCGGCCCTGGGCGCGATGGTGCTCGCCCACCGGGAGCGGCTCACCCCGAAGCAGACCCAGCGCGCTGCCGCTGCCCAGCGGATGCAGGACTACGCCGACCACGGCAAGCACCTCGGCCCGCTGCCCCCACCCGGCGTCTTCGCTCGCCACAACGCGGTCGACACCCCGGCCCTGCTCCCCGACGGCACGCCCTCGGAGGCATCGATCTCCCGGGTGCTGGCTGCCCGCGGCTCGGTCAAGCGGTCCCCGGGCAGCGCCACCGAGGTGGAGCGGATCGGCGGTGGCGACGAGAGTGTCCCGCCGCGTGACGACTCCTCCCAGGGAGGTGCCGGTCGATGAACCCCGAGCCGTTCATCGTGCTCTCCGCCATCCTGTTCACCATCGGTGCCGTCGGGGTGCTGACCCGGCGCAACGCGATCGTGGTGTTCATGTGCGTCGAGCTGATGCTCAACGCGAGCAACCTCGCGCTCATCACGTTCTCCAAGGTCAACGGCAACCTCGAGGGCCAGATCGCCGCGTTCTTCGTGATGGTCGTGGCCGCCGCCGAGGTCGTCGTCGGGCTCGCGATCATCATGACCATCTTCCGCACCCGACGCTCGGCCTCGGTCGACGACGCCAGCCTGCTGAAGTACTGAGAGGCGACCCTTGAACCTCCCTGCCCTGACCTCACTCGCCGAGGAAGGTCACCACATCCCTGTGGTCGACCCCTCCTCGGCGGGCTCGCTGGCACTGCCGCTGGTGCTCGTGCTCGCGCTGCCGGCGTTCGGTGCCGCCGTGCTGCTGCTCGGTGGACGGCGCACCGACCGATGGGGCCACCTGCTCGGCTGCGCGACGGTGATCGGCTCGTTCGTCGCCTCGCTGGTGCTGTTCGTCGCGATCCTCGGGCGCAATGCCGACGACCGTCAGATCAGCCACACCCTCTGGACCTGGTTCAGCGCCGGCGACTGGACCGTGCAGCTCGGCCTGCTCTACGACCCGTTGTCCGCCCTGTTCCTGCTGCTGATCACCGGTGTCGGCTCGCTGATCCACGTCTACTCGATCGGCTACATGGAGCACGACGAGCGGCGTCGTCGCTTCTTCGGCTACCTGAACCTCTTCGTCGCCTCGATGCTGATGCTGGTGCTCGCCTCCGACTTCGTGGGTGTCTTCCTCGGTTGGGAGGGCGTGGGCCTGGCGTCGTACCTGCTGATCGGGTTCTGGCAGTACAAGCCCTCCGCCGCGGCAGCCGCGAAGAAGGCCTTCGTGATCAACCGGGTCGGTGACATCGGGCTCTCGCTCGGCGTCGGCCTGATCTTCGCCACCTTCGGCACCACCTCGTTCGACGAGGTCTCCGAGCTGACCAGCGGCGCCTCCGAGGGCGTGATGACCGCGATCGGGCTGCTCCTGCTCCTCGCCGCCTGCGGCAAGTCGGCCCAGTTCCCCCTGCAGACCTGGCTGCTCGACGCGATGGAGGGCCCCACCCCGGTGTCGGCCCTCATCCACGCCGCGACGATGGTCACGGCCGGTGTCTACCTGATCGTGCGCTCGCAGTTCATCTTCGAGTACACCGCGGACGCCCGTCTCGCCGTCGCCGTGGTCGGCACGATCACGCTGCTGATGGGTGCCTGGATCGGGTGCGCCAAGGACGACATCAAGAAGGTCCTGGCCGGCTCCACGATGAGCCAGATCGGCTACATGATGCTGGCCGCCGGGCTCGGGGTCGCCGGCTACGCGTTCGCGATCTTCCACCTGCTGACCCACGGCTTCTTCAAGGCCAACATGTTCCTCGGCGCCGGCTCGGTGATGCACGGCACCAACGACGACGTCGACATGCGCCACTACGGCGGGCTGCGCAAGCTGATGCCGGTCACGTTCCTGACCTTCGCGATGGGCTACCTCGCGATCATCGGGTTCCCCGGCTTCGCCGGCTTCTGGTCCAAGGACAAGATCATCGAGACCGCGCTCGCGCAGAACGTCTGGCTCGGTCTCTGCGCCCTGCTCGGTGCCGGCATCACCGGCTTCTACATGACGCGCCTGATGCTGATGACCTTCTTCACCGAGAAGCGCTGGGAGGAGGGGGTCCACCCGCACGAGTCGCCGAAGGTGATGACCGTGCCGCTGATCGTGCTCGCCGCGCTGTCGGTCCTCGGCGGGCTGCTCCTCCTCAACGACTGGATCGTCGACTTCCTGGAGCCGGTGACCGGGCACGCGGTCCACGAGGAGCCACCGCTGCCGGCCATCGTGATCACGATGATCATCGTCGCCGTGGTCGCGATCGGGGTCGGCCTCGCCTGGGTGCTGTTCGGGAAGCGTGACGTGCCGCGCGTGGCGCCGTCCAAGGTCTCGGTGTTCACCACCGCCGGCCGCAACGAGCTCTACGGCGACGCGTTCAACGACGCCGTCATCGTCGAGCCCGGCAAGCGGTTCACCCACGGGCTGGCCGCCTTCGACTCCGGCGTCGTGGACGGCGGTGCGATGGGCACGGCCGCCGCGTTCGGCGGGATCTCCAGCCGGTTGCGGCTCGCGCAGAACGGCTTCGTGAGGTCCTACGCCCTCGCCCTCCTGGCCGGGGCCGCCCTCGTCCTCCTCGCGCTCGTGGTGGTGAATCTCGGATGACTCTTCCCTGGCTGACCATCCTGCTGCTGCTGCCGATCCTCGGATCGGTGGTCCTGGTGCTGCTGCCTGCCCGGGAGTCCTCGGCGCTGCCCAAGCAGATCGCCTTGGGCTTCTCCCTGCTGACGCTCGCCCTCGGCGTCGCCCTCGCCATCGGCTACGACCCGGGCGGCGGCTTCCAGTACGAGGAGGACGTCGTCTGGATCAAGCTGTTCGGCGCCCACTACGCCCTCGGCCTCGACGGCGTGGGCCTCGCGCTGGTGCTGCTGACCGTGATCCTGACGCCGGTCGTGATGCTGGCGTCGTGGAACGACGGCGACACCGGCTCCTGGGGCGCCAAGGGCTTCTTCGCCTGGATCCTCGCCCTCGAGGGGCTCTCGATCGGTGTCTTCGCCGCCACCGACGTGTTCCTGTTCTACGTCTTCTTCGAGGCCACGCTGATCCCGGTCTACTTCCTGGTCGCCGGGTACGGCGGGCCGCAGCGCGTCAAGGCGGCGGTGAAGTTCCTGCTCTACTCGCTGTTCGGCGGGCTGGTCATGCTCGCCTCGGTGATCGGCCTCTACGTCGAGTCCGCCAAGACGGAGGGCGGTCCGACGTACCTCGTCTCGGAGCTGTCCCAGATCGACTTCGGCACCGACATCGGCCGCTGGCTGTTCCTCGGCTTCTTCATCGCCTTCGCGATCAAGGCGCCGATGTTCCCGGTGCACACCTGGCTGCCGGACACCACGGCGAGCGCGACCCCGGGCACCTCGGTGCTCCTGGTCAGCGTGCTCGACAAGATCGGCACCTTCGGGATGATCCGGTTCTGCCTCGAGCTGTTCCCGGAGGCGTCGCGGTGGGCCACGCCGGTGGTCGTCGTACTCGCCATCGTCAGCATCCTGTACGGCGCGTTCATGGCGATCGGCTCGCAGAACATCCCGCGCCTGATCGCCTACTCCTCGGTGAGCCACTTCGGCTTCATCGTCCTGGGCATCTTCGTGATGAACAGCCAGGGGCTCTCGGGCGCGAACCTCTACATGTTCAACCACGGCCTCTCCACGGCCGCGCTGTTCCTGGTCACGGGCTACCTGATCAAGCGCCGCGGCTCGGCGATGATCGGCGACTACGGCGGCGTCGAGAAGGTCGCGCCGGTGCTGGCCGGCCTGTTCCTGGTCTCGGGCCTGTCCGCGCTCTCGCTGCCCGGCCTCTCGCCGTTCGTCTCCGAGCTGCTCGTGATGGTGGGCGCGTTCGTGCACTCGCCGTGGGCCGCGGCGTTCGCCGTGCTCGGCATCGTGCTGGTCGCCATCTACGTGCTGTGGATGTACCAGCGCACGATGACCGGACCGGTGCGTGAGGGCGTCGTCGGGATGCCCGACCTGAACGTGCGCGAGATCTCTGCGCTCGCTCCGCTGCTGATCCTGATCGTGGTGCTCGGCTTCTACCCGAAGCCGCTGCTCGACGTGATCAACCCGGCGGTCGAGCACACCATGACGCAGGTCGGCCAAGAGGACCCCCAGCCCGCCGTGACCGAAGGGGAGGCCCAGCGAATGAACGGCTTCGACGCCCCGAAGATCGAGTACTTCACGGTCTCGCCGATCCTGATCGTGGTCGGCGTGGCGGTGCTGGGCGTGCTCGTCGAGGCCTTCGTCCCGCGGAGCCGCCGCTACGTGGTCCAGGTGGTCCTCGCGCTGCTCGGCCTGGTCGCCGCCATCGTCACCACGGTGATGGTGTTCAGCGACCTGAACCCCGGCTCCGACTCACCGAAGACCGGCGACGTCGTCGCGATGGGTGCCCTGGCCGTCGACGGTCCCGCCTTGTTCTGCTGGCTGCTCGTGCTCGCCCTCGCCGTGCTGAGCGTGCTGCTCTTCGCCGAGCGGCACCTCGAAGGCGGCGTACTCTCCTTCGCCGGGCAGGCCGCTGCGCTTCCCGGCACCGAGGCCGAGCGCGAGGCGTCGACCAAGGGCCTGGAGCACACCGAGGTCTTCCCGCTGATGATGTTCGCGGTCGCGGGCATGCTGATGTTCCCGGCCGCCAACGACCTGCTCACGATGTTCGTGGCGCTCGAGGTGCTCTCGCTCCCGCTGTACCTGCTGTGCGGTCTCGCCCGTCGCCGGCGGCTGCTGAGCCAGGAAGCCGCGATGAAGTACTTCCTGCTCGGTGCCTTCAGCTCCGGGTTCCTGGTCTACGGCATCGCGCTGGTCTACGGGTACGCCGGCTCGATGGGCTTCGCCCAGATCGCGGAGGCCGTGGCCAGCCAGTCCGGCAGCGAGGCGCTCCTGCTCGGCGGCATCGGCCTGATCGCCGTCGGCCTGCTCTTCAAGGTCGGCGCCGCGCCGTTCCACTCCTGGACGCCCGACGTCTACCAGGGCGCCCCGACCGCGGTCACGGCGTTCATGGCGGCGGCCACCAAGGTGGCGGCCTTCGGTGCGCTGCTCCGGCTGTTCTACGTCGCGTTCGGCGGTGACCGCACGGACTGGACGCCGATGATCTGGATCGTCGCGATCCTGACGATGGTGATCGGCTCGGTGCTGGCGATCACGCAGACCGACATCAAGCGGCTGCTCGCCTACTCCTCGATCGCGCACGCCGGGTTCATCCTCACCGGCTTCCTCGGCATCCGCTCGCTGGCCGATGTCGCCGACGGCAGCCTGACCGGTGTCTCCGCGGTGCTCTTCTACCTGACCACCTACGGGTTCACGACGCTGGCGGCGTTCGCGCTGGTGACCGTCGTACGCGACGCGGGCGGGGAGACCACGCACCTGTCCCGCTGGCAGGGTCTCGGCAAGGAGTCCCCGCTCGTGGCCGGGCTGTTCGCCTTCCTGCTGCTGGCCATGGCGGGCATCCCGCTGACGAGCGGCTTCACCGGCAAGTGGGCGGTCTTCGCCGCCGCGCTCTCCGCCGGCGCATGGCCGGTGGTCATCGTCGCGGTGCTGATGTCGGCCGTCGCGGCGTACTTCTACGTCCGGGTGATCGTGCTGATGTTCTTCGCCGAGCCCATCGGTGAGGGCCCGAGCGTCACCAACCCGAGCGTGCTGACCGGCACGGTCATCGCGGTCGGCGTGGCCGTCACGCTGCTGCTGGGCATCGTCCCGGGCGCACTCGTCGACCTGCTCGGTCGCGTGGGAGTATTCATCAGGTGAGTCACAGTTTGGCCCTGCCGATCCCCGACGCGGAGCTGGAAGCACGGCTGCGCACGCGGATGGACGAGGTCGAGGAAGCGCTGCACGAGCACGTGCAGAGCGAGGCCGGGTTCGTCACCGAGGCGGCTCGGCACCTGATGGAGGCCGGCGGGAAGCGGTTCCGTCCGCTGCTCGTGTTCCTGGCCGCCGAGACCGGTGACCCCGAGGCCGAGGGAGTGCTCACCTCGGCCTGCGTGATCGAGCTGACCCACCTCGCGTCGCTGTACCACGACGACGTGATGGACGAGGCCGACCTGAGGCGCGGCGCCGAGTCGGCGAACGCGCGCTGGGACAACCACGTCGCGATCCTCACCGGCGACTTCCTGTTCTCGAAGTCCTCCGAGCTCACCGCAGGTCTGGGCCCCGACGCCGTGCGCATCCAGGCGCAGACCTTCACCCGTCTCGTCGAGGGGCAGATCCTCGAGACCCTCGGACCCACCGGCGACCAGGACCCGCTCGAGCACTACCTGCGCGTGGTGGCCGGCAAGACCGGATCACTGATCGCGACCTCGGCCCGCTACGGCGCGATGTTCGCCGGCGCCCCGGTCGACGTGGTCGAGGCGCTGACGGAGTACGGCGAGAAGGTCGGCGTCGCCTTCCAGCTCTCCGACGACATCCTCGACATCGCCTCGGAGACCGAGGAGTCCGGCAAGACCCCGGGCACCGACCTCCGCGAGGGGGTGCCGACGCTGCCCGTGCTGATCGCGCAGCGGTCGACCGACCCGGGCGACGCGCGCCTGCTCGAGCTGCTCGGCTCCGACCTCTCCGAGGACGAGCCGCACGCCGAGGCGCTCGCCCTGCTGCGCGCACACCCGGCGATGGCCGAGGCGCGCGCCTACGTCGTGAGTCTCGCTGCCGAGGCGAAGGAGCTGCTCAAGGTGCTGCCCGAAGGCGGCGTACGCACCGCTCTGGAGGCCTTCGCCGACGCGGTCGCCACCCGCTCGAGCTGACTCCCGTTCACCCCGCGCCCCCTCAAATGCCGGGGACCGGCCCCTTCCCTTCGGTACTGTGCCGACACCCGCACGCAGATTGGGATGCGCGCACCAGTGAAGGGAGCGATGGCGATGTCCGAAGGAACGCCACCGCCACCGCCGCCACCCGGCGGCGGGTACGGTTCCGGCGGCGGGTACGAGCCCGCGCCACCTCCGCCCCCGGGCTACGGGCAGGGTCCCGGCTACGGCGGCCAACCGCCCGGCACCAACAAGAAGGCCATCTGGGCCCTCGTGCTCGGCATCCTGGGCCTGCTCTGCTGCGGCATCCTCGGGATCCCGGCGCTCATCCTGGGCAAGCAGGCGCAGAAGGAGATCGACACCTCGGGCGGCATGCAGACCGGTCGAGGCATGGCGACCGCCGGGTTCATCCTCGGCATCATCGCCTGCGTCCTGCTGGTCGTGACGGGCGTACTGTTCGCCACGGGCAACAACCCCTACGCCAACCTCTCCTAGCCACAGCTTCCGACGCCCCGGTCACCTCACGCAGGTGGCCGGGGCGTCGGACGTCGTGATGTCGCTCCGCCGCGGGGATACGTCCGATGCAAACGGACCCCTGCGGGGCTGACCGGGTCCGAGTGCATCGGACTATCCGGAGCTGCTGATGGCCGGGTAGTCGCCGCAATGCCGCCGGGCCGCCGATCACGCTGGCTGGTCCGAACTACCCGGCGGCTCGCACAGTCCCGTGTGAACGGACCCTTCGGAGAACGTTTCGGAGGTCCTTCTGATCGGGACTATCCAGCCCGACTCGATAGTGCGATGCAGATGGACCGCGTCGGAGGCCCGGTCGGGGTCCGTATGCATCGGAGTATCCGTTCATCTCGGG
The DNA here is from genome assembly GCA_963722835.1 of uncultured Actinomycetota bacterium. Classification (GTDB taxonomy): domain Bacteria; phylum Actinomycetota; class Actinomycetes; order Propionibacteriales; family Nocardioidaceae; genus Marmoricola. The sequence continues at coordinate 87,043 of CAVROK010000007.1, read as the reverse complement.
AGCACGCAGCAGACCTGCCCGGCACCGTCAGCCGCGTCGCGCGCGTCGTTCCTCGCCCAGGAGCCGGATCGCCTTGGGGCCGACGCCGTGGAGGCCGCTGAGCTCAGCCAGGTCTTCCGGCAGGTCCTCGAGGCTGGTGAAGCCGGCGTCGATCAGGGCACCTGTCGCGGGTCGGCCGATACGGATGCCGTCGAACTCCGGGCCTCGGTCCATCGGGTCAGAGTGCAACCCGGAAGCCCTGGTGTCCAGTCGAGGAGTCGGGCGTGCTGAGCGTGCGGGCGGAGACGCGGTAGCGGTTGCAGTACGACTCGTGGCACAGGTAGGAGCCGCCGCGGATCACCCGGGCGCCGGGGTCGACGGCATCGCCGACGGCCCACGGGTCGCTCGTCCACTCCCACACGTTGCCGGCGACGTTGAACAGGCCGTGGCCGTTGGGCTCGAAGGCGTCGACCGGGGCGGTGCCGAACCATCCGTCGTCCACCGTGTTGGTGGCCGGGAAGCTGCCCTGCCAGATGTTGCAGGCGTGCCGGCCCTCGGGCATCAGGTCGTCGCCCCACGCGTAGCGGGCCTGGTGCAGGCCGCCGCGGGCGGCGTACTCCCACTCGACCTCGGTGGGCAGGCGGACCTGCGCCCAGGCGCAGTACGCGACGGCGTCCTGCCAGGAGACGTGGACCACCGGATGGTCCGCGCGGTCGGTCACGTCACTCCCGGGTCCCTCCGGGCAACGCCACGACGTGTCGGGGACGGCGGCCCACCACGGTGCTCCCGCCGCGCGGTCGCAGTCGCGGAGTGGTGCCGGCAGGAAGCCCTCGAAGACGAACGACCAGCCGTAGCGCTCGGCGTCGGTGACATGGCCGGTGGCGTCGACGAACGCGGCGAAGCGCTCGTTGCTCACGCAGTGCGCATCGATGGCGTACGGCGCCACCACCGCGTCGCGGACCGGACCTTCCCCGTCGCCGAGAACCGCCTCGTCGCTCTCCGAGCCCATCGCGAAGGTGCCACCGCGCAACGGGACCAGGCTCAGCCCGGCATCGGGTGACCAGGTGCTGGAGGAGGTGGTCGTCGGCGCGGCAGCCGGTGTGGTCGTCGAGCGGGACTCCGCCCCGGGCGAGCAGCAGGAGCTCATCGGCCCACCCGGATCGAGCGGGAGGCCTCCGGCCCGGGCTCGACCAGCGCGGTCCTGGATCCGGGCGGCGACGTCGTCCGGGAAGGGAGTGCTGGCCGCGGTGCCGCTGACGGAGCCGGTGTCGACGTGCAGGCCGAGGATCTCCTCGGTCGCCCGCAGCCGGCCGTCGACCCAGAGCTCGTGCCAGATCCAGAGCAGCTTGGCGGTGGCCCCCACCACCCAGGAGCGCGCCTCGAGCTGCTCGCCCGGGCCGACCTGGTCGAGGTAGCGGATGTGCGCCTCGACGGTGTACAGCGAGGCGCCGGTGCTCTCGCGGTACGCCGGCCCGAGCCCGACCGTGTCCATCACCTCGTCGGTCGCGTGCCCGAGGACGAGCACGTAGTAGGGCTCGGAGAGGTGGCCGTTGTAGTCGATCCACTCGTCGAGCACCGGCTCGGTCCAGGTGCAGAGCGGGGGTGGCGTGTCGGTCATGTGCGCCCGAGCGCCCTCAGGACCGCGATCACGCCGGCGTCACGCTCGGCCACGAGGTCGTCGATGCTGCGCCCGTCGGCCTCGCGCTCGCAGCCGTCGACGACGGCGTCGCGCAGCTCGGGCGTGAGGTCGGCCGCGACCAGGCGGGTCCAGGGCGACAGCAACGACGGACCGAAGTGGTCGAGCATGTGCGCCATGCCGCCCTGGCCGCCGGCGAGGTGGAAGGTCAGCATCGGGCCCTGCACCGGCCAGCGCAGGCCCGGTCCGTCGGTGATCGACAGGTCGATCTGCTCGACCGTCGCCTCACCCGCGGCGACCATGTGCAGCGCCTCGCGCCACAGCGCCTCCTGCAGCCGGTTGGCGATGAACCCCGGCACCTCGCGCTCCATGGTGATCACCGACTTGCCGACGTGGCGGAAGAAGTCGGAGGTCCACGCGACCACGTCGTCGGAGGTCTTCTCGCCACCGACGACCTCGACGAGGGGGATCAGGTACGGCGGGTTGAAGGGATGTCCGACGACGAGACGCTCGGGGTTCTCGCACGAGGTGTACATCTCGCTCATCCCGTAGCCCGACGTCGAGGACGAGATGACGATGCCCTCCGGTGCCGCGGCGTCGATGTCGGCGAGCAGCCTCCGCTTCAGGTCGAGATCCTCGGGCGCGCTCTCCTGCACGAACTGCGCGCCGGCCAGGGCCGTCGCGAGGTCGGGCTCGAAGGTGAGCCGGGAGCGGTCGGCGCCCTCGGAGAGCCCGAGCTCCGTCAGCGCCGGCCAGGCGGCGTCGACGAGGTGGCGCAGGCGCTCCTCCGCGGCGGGCGCCGGGTCCCAGGCCACGACGTCGTAGCCGTGGGCCAGGAAGTAGGCCACCCAGCCACCGCCGATGACGCCGGTGCCGGCGCAGCAGACGGTGCGGACGTCGCCGACGGCGACGGGCACGGCGGCCATCAAGACCTCGGCTTCAGGTTGAGCATCTCCCGCGCCTCGTCGGGCGTCGCGACACTGGCGCCCATCGCCTCGATGATGGTGCGCGCCTTCTCGACGAGCTGGGCGTTCGTCGCGAGGACTCCCTTGCTCAGGTAGAGGTTGTCCTCGAGACCGACACGGACGTGACCACCGAGCAGCACCGACTGCGCCACCCACGGCATCTGCATCCGACCCAGCGCGAACGAGGCCCACTGCGACCCCTCGGGAAGCTGCTGGACCATCGCGGCCAGGAGCGAGGGGTCGGCCGGAGCGCCGTACGGGATGTCCATGCAGAGCTGGAACAGCGGCGGGTCGTCGATCAGGCCCTCCTCGACCAGCTGACGGCCGAACCACAGGTGGCCGGTGTCGAAGATCTCCATCTCGCAGCGGACCCCGAGCTCCTGGATGCGCTTGGCGCCCTCGCGCAGCATGTCGGGCGTGCTCACGTAGACGAGGCTGCCCTCGCCGAAGTTGAGGCTGCCGCAGTCGAGCGTGCAGATGTCGGGCATGACCTCCTCGACGTGCTTGAGGCGCTCGAGGCCGGTGACGAGGTCGGTGCCGTCGACGAACGTCGTGGGGTCCTGCGGGTCGAGCATCAGGTCGCCGCCCATGCCGGCGGTGGTGTTGATGATGACGTCGACGCCGCTCGCGCGGATGCGTTCCACGGCCTCGGCGTAGTAGGAGACCTCGCGCGAGCCCTTGCCGGTCGAGGGTTCGCGCACATGGACGTGGACCACGGTCGCGCCCGCTCGCGCGGCAGCGATCCCCGACTCGGCGATCTGCTCGGGAGTCACGGGCACGTGCTCGGACCTCCCGACAGTGTCGCCGGCGCCGGTGAGGGCACAGGTGATGATGACCTTCCGGTTCATCGTGGTTCTCATGGGTTCACCTCCGTGGTGTCAGGGGCCCGCCGCGCCGCGGCTGCGACGAGGGGGAGGCCCAGGTAGGACAGATCGCGCTGCTGCCGGTCGACGAGGAAGTCGTCGTACGGCCACAACGAGCACTTGAGCACCGCGACGCCGAGCTCGCGGTCGACGTAGCCGAACTGGCCGCGGCTGCCGTCGGACGTGACGTGTACGCCGTCGCGGCTGAGCGGCCACCAGTGGTAGCCGAAGCCCGCGTGCGTGGTGATCGAGCTGGGCAGCCGACCGGGCGCCATCCACGGTGACGGGGGAGTCGAGGAGCGCTGGACCCAGTCGGTGCTGAGCACGCGGGCGTCGTACGCCGTCCCGGTGAGCTGGAGCGCCGCCAGCCGCAGCCAGTCCTCCGCGCACGCCGCCAGCCCTCCGCCGGCCAGGGCGACACCGTCCGTGTCGACGCCGACCACCGCGTCGCGCACGCAGCCGAGCGTGCCCCACAGCTGGGTCAGCGCGTCGGCGTACGTCGTGCCGGTGGCCCGCTCGCGGACCCAGTCGAGCACCTGCGAGTCGGCGGTGTTGTACTCCCACCTCGTGCCGGGCGGGTCCTTCGGCGCGATCGCGGCGAGCAGGTCGCGCGAGCTGCCGCCCTCACCGACGAAGCAGGCGAGCAGCCGGGTGGCGGGACCGTTCGGGTCGCGATGGTCCTCGACCCAGGCGGTGCCGGACGTCATGGTCACCACGTGCTCGACCGTGCAGTCGGCGTACCCGGAACCGGCGAGCTCGGGCACGTGCTGGGTCACGGCGTCCTCGAGGCTCAGCTGCCCGGAGGCGATCGCGTTGCCGACCAGGTGTGCCAGCACCGACTTGGTCATCGAGGCACCGAGGAGGAGGGACTCGGCGGTGACCCCGTCGGCGTACCACTCGTGCACGACGTCGCCCTGACCCACCGGACCGTCGAGCGCGAGCAGCGCGGTGGTGTGGGTCTCCGTCACCCAGGCGTCGAGGTCGCGCACGCGCCCGGCGCCGGGGATCTGCGCCTTCAGCGGACGCAGGGAGCGCGGCAACGGCCGCGGCTCGGACGCGCGTACGGCGACGTGACGCCGGCCGGGGTCGTCCTGGGGATCGATGAAGGCCAGTGTCGAGAGTCCCGGCCGTCCCGTCTCCAGGTCGTGCTGGGTGGGGGACATGGGCTAGTCGATTCGCGGACTGTTCGCGAGCAGGCGCCGGGTGTACTCCTCCTTCGGGGAGTCCATCACTTCGACGACGGAGCCGGCCTCGACGACGCGACCGGCGTTGAGGATCTGCACCCGGTCGGCGATCGAGCGCACCAGCGCCAGGTTGTGCGTGACGAACAGCATGCTGATGCCCCGCGACTCCCGCAGCGACTCCAGCAGGGCGACGATCGAGCCCTGCACGGACACGTCGAGTGCCGAGGTGATCTCGTCGCAGACGAGCACGTCGGGCTCGGCCGCGAGCGCGCGCGCGATGGCCACGCGCTGGCGCTCGCCACCGGAGAGACGGCTCGCCTGGTACTTCAGGACGGCCGGGCCGAGCGCGACCTGGTCGAGCAGCTCGACGACGCGTTCGGTGGCGGCCTTGCCCGAGGCGATGCCGAACAGCTCCATCGGCCGCTTCACGATCTGCTCGATGGTCAGCCGCGGGTTCAGCGAGAGGTAGGGGTTCTGGAAGATGTACTGGATCCGCTTGCGGTCGACCGCGCTGCGCTTCCGCGACCCGTGGCCGAGCTGGTTGCCCTCGAAGGCGATGTCGCCGGTCCACTCCTTGTGCAGCCCGCCGACGCAGCGCGAGATCGTGGTCTTGCCGGAGCCGGACTCACCCACGAGCGCGACGACCTCTGCCTTGCCGAGGTCGAAGGTCACGTCGAAGACGACCTGCTTGTGGCCGTAGAAGACGCCGAGGTCCTTGATGCCGAGGATGACGTCGCGCTTCTTGTTCGGGTCGGTGTCGGGCACGGTGCCGCGGGAGATGTCCCAGGTGCCGATGTCACCGACCCGGATGCAGCGCACCGCGTGGTCGGGCGCGATCTCGCGGAGCTCGGGGACCCCGTGACGGCACTCGTCGATGGCGTACTCGCACCGGTCGTTGAAGCGGCAGCCCGACGGGCGTGCTCCCGGAGCGGGCGTCCGTCCCGGGATGCCGCTGAGCGCGCGGGCCTGGCTCATGTGCGGGATGGAGTCCAGCAGCGCGCGGGTGTACGGGTGCGACGGGTGGGCGAAGATCGTGTCGCGGTGACCCAGCTCCGCGATCTGTCCGGCATACATCACCGCGACGCGGTCGGCGATGTTGGCGATCACCGCCAGGTCGTGGGTGACGTAGAGCGCGGCGACGCCGTGGGTGCGGCACAGCTCGCCCATCGTCCTCAGCACCATCCCCTGGGTGGTGACGTCGAGGCCGGTCGTGGGCTCGTCGAGCACCAGCACCTTGGGCTTGGGCAGGAACGCCATCGCCAGCGCGACGCGCTGGACCTGTCCGCCGGAGAGCTGGTGGGAGTACCGGCTGAGGAACTCGTCGTCGTTGGGCAGCCCGACCTCGGCCAGCCCGTCGCGGGCACCCTGCAGCCGGCTCTCGGACGTGCCCAGACTGCGGAGCTCCATCAGCTCGACGATCTGCTTGCCGATGCGGATGCTGGGGTTGAGCGCGGAGGCCGGGTCCTGCGGGACGTAGGCGATCTCCTCTCCCCGCAGGTCGCGCACCTGCTGCCACGGAAGGCCCAGCACGTCCTTGTCCTCGAAGAGCACCTTGCCGCGCTCGATCAGGGCGCCGGCCCGCGTGTAGCCGAGCAGGGCGGTGCCGACGGTGGTCTTGCCGCTGCCGGACTCGCCGACGAGGCCGACCACCTCGCCGGGACGGAGGACGAGGTCGATGTCGTCGACGACGTCGACGCCGGGACGCGCGGTGAGACCGATGCGGAGATCCTCGATCGAGATCCCGCTCGTCGTGCGGGTGGTGGTCGGCTCCTGTGCTGGGGCGCTCATGTCAGTCGTCCCCTCCTCGCTGGGAGAGCTGGGCGATGCCGTCGGCCATCAGGTTGGTGCCGATCGTGAACAGGCCGATGACCAGGACGGGTGCCAGCACGCCCCAGGGCTGCGTGGCCAGGCCGAGCCGGTTCTCGAAGATCATGTAGCCCCAGTCGGCGCCGCCGGGGTCGGTCGTGAAACCGAGGAAGCCCAGCGACGCCACCAGGGTGATCGAGAAGGTCAGGCGCAGGCCGGCCTCGGCCAGCAGCGGTGCGTTCATGTTGGGCAGCACCTCGGCCACGATCACCCGGCTGCGCTTCTCGCCCAGGGCCTCGGCGGAGTGGACGAAGTCGCGCGAGACGATGCCGAGCGCCACGCCGCGCGCGATGCGGGCAGTGCGGGGAGCGTTCGAGATGCCGACCAGGGCGATGATCATCCACGCCTTGGGCTGGTTGACGGCCGTCAGCACGACCAGCGCGAGCAGGATCTGGGGGAAGGCGAGCATCACGTCGTTGAGACGCATGATCACCTCGTCCCACCAGCCGCCGGAGTAGGCCGCGATGACCCCGATCAGGGTGCCGAGCACCATGCTGATCACCGCGCCGGTGACCGCGATGACCAGGATCAGGGTGCCCCCGTGCATCAGCCGGGTGAGCACGTCCTGGCCGAGGTAGTCGGTGCCGAGGAGCCCCTCCTTGGAGTACGGCGGTCCGACGACCTCGTTCTCACCGTAAGGGGCGAAGAACGGCGCGAAGATCGCGAACAGCGCGACGCCGAGCGTGAGGAAGCCGCCGAAGACGAACCGCTTCTGCCGCAGCGCCTTCTGGAAGGTGTTGGGCTCGGCCGGGGCGGGAGCGGGGGTGGGTGCGTCTGCGGTGGTGCTCATGAGGAGATCGCCGTCCGTGCGCGGGGAGTGAGCAGGATCGAGAGGAGGTCGGCGATCAGGTTCACCAGCACGTAGAAGCCGGCGATGATCATGCTGAGGGCCTGCACCACCGGGACGTCGTGGTTGCGCACCGCGTCGACGAGCTGGAAGCCGACGCCCGGGTAGTTGAACAGCGTCTCCACGAGGACGACGCCGCCGGCGAGCCAGGCCAGCTGGAGGGCGATCACCTGGATGCCGGGCACGATCGCGTTGAGCAGTGCGTGCTTGCGCATCACCACTCGCTCCGGGATGCCCTTGAGCCGCGCCAGCTCGACGTAGTCGCTGTCGAGCACCTCGAGGAGCGTCGACCTCACGATGCGGGAGACGTACGGCGCCACCGCGAGCACGAGGGTCAGGACCGGCAGGATCATCCCCTTCGGCTCGTCCCACGGGTGTCCGGTGGAGCCGCTGATCGTCACCGCCGGGAGGATGTGGAACACCGAGGTCGAGAAGAGCGCCACCAGCAGGATGCCGATGACGAACTCCGGCAACGCGGCGAGGGCGAGCAGGATGGTCTGGATGATCGGTGTCGGGACGCTTGCGACGGTAGTTGGCCGAGATCATCGCGATGCCGAACGCGACCGGGATCATCACCACGGCCGAGAGGAACACCAGCACCGCCGTGTTGACGACGTTGGTGCTGATCAGCTCGCTGACGGGCTGGAGGCTGGCGATGGAGGTGCCCAGGTCGCCGGTGAGCAGTCCGCCCAGCCAGTCGAAGTAGCGGGAGACGACCGACTGGTCGAGGTTCAGCTGCTCGGTGAGCTGCTCGACCCGGGCCGGGTTGGAGTTGTACTCCCGCCCGAGGATCGCCCGGACGGGGTCGCCGAGCGAGGTGGTGGCGAGGAAGACGAGGATCGACACCAGCCACAGCGTCAGGACCGCGAGGCCGAGCCGTCGGGCCAGCCACGACGCCCATGCAGCGGCGCCGTGGCGGCCCTTCGGCGGTGCGACCTCGGCCAGTGCGTCGGGCAGGGCCGAGGTGTCGGCGCTCATGACTCAGGCCGAGACTGAGGCGTACTGGAACTTGTAGGACCCGAGCGGCAGGTAGCGACTCGGCTTGATCCCGGAGACCTTGCTGGAGTAGCCGTCGACCTGACGACGGAAGCCCCAGATGATGTAGCCGCCCTCGTTGTACTCGATCTCCTGGGCGTCCTGCAGGAGCGCCGTCCGCTTGGCCTCGTCGGTCTCCCGCTGGGCCGAGGCGATCAGGCCGGCGAACTTCGGGTTGTCGAAGTGCGTCTCGTTGTAGGTGCCGCTCTTGAGCGCGCACACCGCCGCCTGCGGGAGGTAGTTGCGCGTGTTCCAGAAGTCCTGGGCGAACGGGTAGGAGAGGTAGTCGTCGCCGTAGAAGGGGTTCTTCTTGACGATCTTGACGTCCACCCCCGCTGCCTTGGCCTGCTCAGCGAACAGGTTGGCGGTCGCCGGGGCCACCGAGCCGATGTCGTCGCCGGTGAACAGCTGGACCTGGAGGCCCTCCTGGCCGGCCTGCTTGAGCAGCGACTTGGCCTGGTCGATGTCCTGCTCGCGCTGCGGCAGGTCCTTGGCGAAGGCGGGGTCGAACGGCGCGTACATGTCGTTGCCGAGCACGCCGTAGCCGCTGAGCGCCTGGTCGATCATCTGCTGGCGGTCGGCGATCAGCCGCATGGCCTGCCGCACGCGTACGTCGGAGAACGGCTTGGCGTCGACGCGCATCGTGAACGGGACCCAGGCGCCGGTGTTGGACTCCAGGATCTTGCCGCCCTGGCCCTTGAGGGTGTCGATCAGGTTGTAGGGCAGGTTGTCGATCGTCTGGATCTGGCCGGCCTGGAGGGCGTTGACCTGGGCGTTGGGGTCGGCGAAGTCCTGGATGTGGAGCTCGTCGACGAGCGCCTTGTCGCCCCAGTAGTCGTCGTACTTGACGAAGACGCTGTCCTTGCCGGGCGTGAACGACTGGTACTTGAAGGCGCCGGTGCCGACCGGGTCCTTCGGGTCGTAGTCGGCGGGGACGATGCCGAAGGTGTACTCCGCGAGCAGGTAGTCGAGCACGGCGTACGGCGACTTCAGCTTGATCTCGATGGTCTTGTCGTCGACCTTCTTGGTCGCGGCGAGGTCGATGATCGGCGCGAGCGCCACGCCGGCGGACGTCGGTGCCTTGGGGTCGGCGACTCGCTTGATCGTCGCGACGCACGTCGTCAGGCGGTCAGGTCCTTGCCGTTGTGGAAGGTGACGCCGTCGCGGAGCGTCACCGTCCAGGTCATCGCGTCGGCCGACGGCACGACCTGCTCGGCCAGACCCGGCGAGACCTGGTAGTCGCTGTCCCAGAAGAGCAGCGGCTCGAAGAGGTTGCTCACCCGGGCGATGTCGGGGTTGGTGACCGGGCCGTGGGCGTCCAGCGTGTCCTTGCTGCTGCCGCCCGTGGCGCCGTGGACCAGCCGGCCGCCGGAGCCGCCGCCTCCGCCACCGTCGTCGTCGGAGCCGCAGCCCGCCAGGAGCGAGGAGCCACCGACGGCCGCTGCGGCGAGGCCGCTGTACTGGAAGACCTGGCGACGCGAGAAGCGCGTCTCTCCGGGGGTGGAGCCATTGTCGTTCGCCATCCGAACACCTCCGTTTAGGATGCGAACGTAAAGCGGCGCACATGCCACGTCAAGGAGTGAGGCCGTGAAGGCACACGTGTCGGCCAAGAAGCCGACGGATCGGCCAGCTGGTCCAGACAACTCGGGCGCGCCAGTTTCCCCCTCGCGGGTGCAGTCGGTAGACAGGGCGGTTCGCCTGCTCCGGGCCGTCGCGGACGCCGGTTCCGGTGGTGCCGCGACCGTGGTGCTGGGGGAGGCCTGCGGCCTGAACCGCGCCACCGCGTGGCGGATCCTCTCGACGCTCGAGGCCCACGGTCTCGTGGTCAGCGACCGACCGGCAGGCCACTGGATCCTCGGGCCCGGGCTCGTCGACATCGCCCGGTCGGCGGGTTCCGACGTGGTGCTGCGCGACGTACGAGACGTGCTGGAACGGGTCGCCCTCCAGACCGGCGAGACGGCGGCGCTGGCACTGCTGCGCGAGGGCGGCCTGACCTACGTCGACGAGGTGGCTCCCTCGGCACTCGTGTCGGTGAGCTGGTCGGGTCAGCCGGTCAGCCTGCACGCGACCTCGACGGGAAGGTGTTGCTGGCGTGGTCGACTCCGGAAGAGCTGACCCGGCTGATGCCTCGGCGCCTGAAGCGGTTCACCGACACGACCATCTCCGAGCGCGCCGAGCTGCGCGCCGACCTGGACCTCACCCGGGAGCGGGGCTACGCGACCTGCCACGGTGAGTTCGACGCTTCCGCCTGGGGGGTCTCGACGCCGGTCCTCGACCGGACCGGCAGGCTGCTCGCGGTGCTCAGCATCTGGGGTCCGCCCCCGCGCGTGACGCCGGAGCGCTTCCCGGCGCTGGGTGCGATCGCCGTCGCAGCCGCCCAGCAGATCGCCCCACGCTGACGGTCAGTCGTAGGCGCGGCTGGCCAGACGCAGGTTCTCCTCGTCGTCCAGCACGGTGCCCTCGTCCAGGTCGACGACCACGCGGTGGATCTCGCCGGTGAACGCGTTGCGCACCGGGGGTAGTCGTCGACGACCGGACTGCCGCGGTCGATGCCGACGTTGAAGGTCTCGTCGAAGGCGAAGTAGTACGCCGTGGTCTCCGGGATCCACTCCGTGCCCGCGACGACGCCGTCGATCAGGATCGTCGCCAGCCCGCCGCTGCCCGGTGGCCCGCCGTCGTAGTCGAAGTCCAGCACCACCTCGTGCTCGCCCGGCCACAGCACCGAGCTGGCCGCCACCACGGTGAGGTCCTTGCCGTACCGGTTGTAGGCGTAGTGGGGACGCCCGGCGACGACGTAGAGCGACCAACCGCCGAAGCGGCCACCCTGGGCGACCAGCACCCCGTTGGTCGACTGCGGCGGGTGGTCGGCCGGGATGTCGAGGTCGACCGCGATCCGGTGCGAGCGGTTCTTGACGTTGGGGGCCGCCTCCTCCGACAGCCGGCCGGTGTGCCGACCGAGCACCATCTGGTGCCGGCCGTAGTGCAGGTCGTAGCGGCCGGCGAGCTCGGGGTTCTCGCGCTCGGTGACCCGGTCGTCGAGCGGGAAGACGTGGTGCTTGTCGGCCTCCTCGTCGAAGAGCGCCTGCAGGCGGAGCAGTCGTTCGGGATCGTCCGCCGCGAGGTCCCGGGCCTGCGACCAGTCCGTTCCGACGTCGTACAGCTCCCAGGTGTCGCGGTCGAACGGCCGCGGCTCCTCGGTCATCTTCCAGGGGAGCCCGTGGCGGGTGACCGCCGTCCAGCCCTCGTGGTAGATCCCGCGGTTGCCCACCATCTCGAAGTACTGCGTCCGTCGCCGGTCCTCGGCGTCCGGGTCGTCGAAGCTGTAGCGCATCGAGGTGCCCTCGACGCGCTGCTGGTCCACGCCGCCGAAGGTCTCGGGCAACGGCAGCCCGGCGGCGTCGAGCACGGTGGGCAGCACGTCGATGACGTGGTGGAACTGGTGCCGGATCTCGCCCCGGGCGCTCATGCCGGCAGGCCAGTGCACCACCAGGCCGTCGCGGGTGCCGCCGAAGTGCGAGGCGACCTGCTTCGTCCACTGGTACGGCGTGTTCATGGCGAGCGCCCACCCCACGGGATACATGGCGTACGTCGACGGCCCGCCGATCTCGTCGATCCGCGCGTCCATCTCCGCCACGTCGTCGGCGATGCCGTGCCCGACCAGGTGCTCGCGGATCGTGCCCTCGATGCCGCCCTCGCCGGAGGCGCCGTTGTCGCCGAGCAGGTAGACGAACAGGGTGTTGTCGAGCACCTCGAGCTCGTCGAGGGCATGGACCAACCGGCCGACCTGTTGGTCCGCGTGCTCGGCGAAGCCTGCGTAGGTCTCCATCAGCCGGACGGCCACACGCTTGGCGGCGTCGTCGAGCTCGTCCCAGTGCGGCACCCCGTCGGCCCACGGGGCCAGCTCGGCGTCGGGCGGGACGATGCCGAGCTCCTTCTGTCGCGCCAGGATCTGCTCGCGCATCACGTCCCAGCCCTGGTCGAAGCTGCCCTCGTAGCGCTGGATCCACTCCTCCGCCACGTGGAACGGCGCGTGGGTGGCGCCGAGCGCGAGGTAGGTGAAGAACGGCCGGTAGGGGGTCAGTGACTGCTGGGTGCGCACCCAGTCGACCGCGTGGTCGACCAGGTCCTCGGTCAGGTGGTAGCCCTCCTCCGGAAGCCGCTCCGGCTCGACGGGCGTGGTGCCGGAGTACAGCTGCGGGTACCAGTGGTTCATCTCCGCGCCCATGAAGCCGTAGAAGGTGTCGAAGCCCTCGCCGGTCGGCCACCTGGTGAACGGACCGGCCGCGGTGACCTCGACCGGAGGGGTCTGGTGCCACTTGCCGAAGGCGGCCGTGCTCCACCCGTTGCCGTGCAGGATCTGCGCCAGCGTCGCCGCGCTCGCGGGCCGGAACCCGGAGTAGCCGGGGTGGCTCGTCGCCATCTCGGAGGTGACGCCCATGCCGACCGAGTGGTGGTTGCGGCCGGTCATCAGCGCCTGGCGCGTGGGGGAGCACAGGGCGGTGACGTGGAAGCGGCTGTAGCGCAGTCCCTGGCGCGCGAGCCGATCTGCGGTCGGCAGGTGGCACGGACCGCCGAACGGGCTGGGTGCGCCGAAGCCCATGTCGTCGATCACGACCACGACCACGTTGGGAGCCCGGTCGGGAGGTCGGATGGGCTCGACCGGAAGTCCAGTGACGTCGAGGGGCAGGTGGTGTCGATCTGGCACGGGTGCATCGTGGACCCGGGAACTCCCTGCCGTCGAATCCCACGCCGGGAGTGGAGCGTCCTCGTTGTCCACGCGGGCTAGACGGCGCTGGCCTCGGCGACCAGCACGAGCTGGCGCCGGCGGTGACGCAGCGCCTCGACGGTGAAGATCGCCAGGGCCAGCCAGACCAGGGTGAACCCGACCCACTTGACGGCCGTCATCGCCTCGTCGAAGACGACCAGACCGAGGATGAACTGCAGGGTCGGCGCGAGGTACTGCAGGAGGCCGATCGTGGTCATCGGGATCCGGATCGCCGCCGCACCGAAGCAGATGAGCGGGACCGCCGTGACCAGCCCGGTGGTGGTGAGCATCAGGGCGTGGCCCGCGCCGTGGGCACCGAAGTTGCCGTCGCCGTTGCCCGCCAGCCAGAGCAGGTAGGCCAGCGCCAGTGGTGCGAGCAGCGCGGTCTCGAAGGTGAGGCTCTCGACCGCCTCGACGCCGGCCTTCTTCTTGGCCAGCCCGTAGGTCCCGAAGGAGCCCGCGAGCAGCAGTGCGATCCAGGGCGGGTGGCCGTAGTCGACCGTCAGGATGACCACGGCCAGCCCGGCGATGCCGATCGCGCACCACTGCAGGGTGCGCAGCTTCTCTCCCAGGACGAGCACCCCGAGCAGCACGGTGACGAGGGGGTTGATGAAGTAGCCGAGCGACACCTCGACGACCCGGCCGCTGTTGACGCCGTAGATGAACCCGCCCCAGTTGAACCCGATGACGACCGACGCGACCGCGAGCAGCACGACCACGCGCCGGTCGCGCAGGATCGCCCGCAGCTGCGTCGTCCGGCGCAGCACGACGGTCAGCACCACCATCGTCACCAGCGACCAGCAGATCCGGTGGGCGAGGATCTCGACGGCACCGGCCGGCTCCAGCAACGGCCAGTAGAGCGGGAACAGCCCCCACATCGCGTACGCCGCGACGCCCAGCAGGAAGCCACGGCGGTGCTCGGTCACGTCACTACCGTAGTGGCAGGACACTCCTGACACCTCGCGGGTGTCCGCCTTCACTCCTAGGGTGTCGGCATGGGTAGCTTCACAGTGGAACGCAGCATCACCGTCAACGCACCGGCACCGCGGGTGCACGGGCTGGTCGACGACTTCCGCGAGTGGACCAAGTGGTCCCCGTGGGAAGACCTCGACCCGGAGCTGAACCGCACCTACACCGGCGCCGACCGGGGTGTCGGCTCCGAGTACTCGTGGTCCGGGAACCGCAAGGCGGGCAGCGGCAGCATGGAGATCACCGGGTCGACGCCCGAGGCCGTCGACATCACGGTCCACTTCCTCAAGCCCTTCAAGGCCACCAACGACACCACCCTGTCCTTCGAGCCCAGCGGCGCGGGCACCCAGGTGCGCTGGGTGATGACGGGGGAGCAGAAGGGGATGATGGCGATCTTCGGCAAGTTCATGAACATGGACAAGATGATCGGCCCCGACTTCGAGAAGGGCCTGGCCCGCCTCAAGGCCGTCGCCGAGGAGCCCGCCTGACGCAGGCGGGCGGTCGACCACCGCTGGTTGAGCCTGTCGAAACCCGTCGAGCGGCTCTGTGGTTGATTCCATGCACCAGGTGCGTGCGAACCACCACAGAGTGTCGGTTCCCGCGCCCGTCGGCGGGCTCTTCCTCGCCCTGGCCGGCTCGCTGCACGTCTCCCGCGGCCACCGCACCACCGAGGAGAACGTCGCGATGGTCTCCGACCTCGCGATCGGCGCCCTGATGCTCACCTACGTCGTCTGGACCTGGACCTGAGAACGAGGTGGAGGAGGGAACTCCGCCCACCGCCCCGGACGTCATACCAACTGGTCGCGATAGCAGCCGATTCGAATGACCTCCCGCGTAACGTCATACGAACTGGTCGCCCGGGCAGCCACTTCGTATGACGTCCGACGGAGCCCGCGAGGTCAGGACTTCAGACCACCGGAGGAGCTGCTAGACGACGGTCCAGGTGTCGCCGCCGCTGATCAGGCTGGCCAGGGCCTCGCGCTGGTCGCCCTGACCGGCCGAGGCGGTGGCGATCTGGTCGCGCGCCTGGTCGTCGTACGTCGGGCGCTCCACCTGGCGGAAGATCCCGATCGGGGACTGGTGCAGCACTCCGGCATCGGTCAGCCGGGAGAGCGCGAACGCGGTCGACGGGTCGTCGGCGTGGGCGTCGTGCACGAGCAGGTCGGCCTCGTCGACGTCCGCGGTCTGCACGACCTCGACCCCACCGGAGGCCGACCGGACGATGCCCTTGGACGCCGTCGACGCCGAACCGGATCGGCTCGCCCTGGACGAGCGGGATGATCGCGTCGGCCTTGGTGTCGGGCTGCTTGATCGCGTCGAACGCACCGTCGTTGAAGATCGGGCAGTTCTGGTAGATCTCCACCAACGCCGTGCCGCGGTGCGCCGCCGCGGCCGAGAGCACCGAGGTGAGGTGCTTGCGGTCGGAGTCGACGGTGCGGGCCACGAAGGTGCCCTCGGCACCCAGGGCGAGCGAGACCGGGTTGAACGGGTGGTCCACCGACCCGGCCGGCGTGGACTTGGTGACCTTGCCGGGCTCGGAGGTGGGGGAGTACTGCCCCTTGGTGAGGCCGTAGATCCGGTTGTTGAACAGCAGGATCTTCATGTTCACGTTGCGGCGCATCGCGTGGATCAGGTGGTTGCCGCCGATCGACAGCGCGTCGCCGTCGCCGGTGACGACCCAGACCGAGAGGTCCTCGCGGCTGGTCGCCATGCCGGTCGCGATCGCGGGAGCACGACCGTGGATGGAGTGCATCCCGTAGGTCTCGAGGTAGTAGGGAAAGCGCGAGGAGCAGCCGATGCCCGAGACGAACACGATGTTCTCGCGGCGCAGCCCGAGGTCGGGCAGGAAGCTCTGCACGGCCTTGAGCACGGCGTAGTCACCGCAGCCGGGGCACCAGCGGACCTCCTGGTCGGAGGTGTAGTCCTTGCCGGTCAGCTTGTCCTCGCCCTCGGCGAGGGTGGGGACGCCCTTGAGGCCGGGGAAGGGGAGCTCGGTGGTGCTCACTGGACCGTCTCCTTGTCCGTCGTGCCGGCGTCGGCCGCGGTGGCCTCACCGGTCGTGGTGGTGATCAGGTCGGTGATCGCCTCGGCGAGCTCGGCGGCCTTCAGCGGCAGCCCGCGCACGTGGTTGTAGCCGACGACGTCGACGAGGTACTTCGCGCGGACCAGCATCGAGAGCTGGCCGAGGTTCATCTCGGGGACCATCACGGCGTCGTACCCCTTGAGGATCTCGCCGAGGTCGTTGGGGAACGGGTTGAGGTGCCGCAGGTGGACCTGGGCCACGTCGTGCCCGGCCTTGCGGACGCGGCGGCAGGCCGCGCCGATCGGGCCGTACGTCGAGCCCCAGCCGAGCACGAGGACCTTCGCGCCTTCCAGCGGGGCCGGAGGGGTCATCGACCTCCAGCGGCGGCAACGAGTCGGCGATCCGGTCCACCTTGGCCTGGCGGATGCGGACCATGTAGTCGTGGTTGCCCGGGTCGTAGGAGATGTTGCCGTGCCCGTCGCCCTTCTCGAGGCCGCCGATGCGGTGCTCGAGTCCGGGAGTGCCGGGGATCGCCCACGGCCGCGCGAGGGTCTCCTCGTCGCGCAGGTAGGGCCAGAAGTCGGGCTTGGGCTCGGCCTCCGGGTCCTTGGGGTTGGCAGACTCGTGGTTGGGGCCGGTCGCGAACGCCGGGTCGATGGCCGGCAGCTCGTCGAGCTCGGGGATCCGCCACGGCTCCGAGCCGTTGGCGAGGTAGCCGTCGGAGAGCAGCATCACCGGCGTGCGGTAGGTGACCGCGATCCGGATCGCCTCGACGGCCGCGTCGAAGCAGTCGCCGGGTGACTGGGGGGCCACGATCGGGACCGGCGCCTCGCCGTTGCGGCCGAACATCGCCTGAAGCAGGTCGGCCTGCTCCGTCTTCGTGGGCAGCCCGGTGGACGGACCACCGCGCTGCACGTCGATGACCAGCAGCGGCAGCTCGGTCATCACCGCGAGGCCGATCGTCTCGGACTTCAGCGCGATGCCGGGGCCCGAGGTGCTGGTGACGCCGAGCGAGCCGGCGAACGAGGCGCCGAGGGCGGCACCGATGCCGGCGATCTCGTCCTCGGCCTGGAAGGTCGTGATCCCGAACCGCTTGTGCTTGCTGAGCTCGTGGAGGATGTCCGAGGCCGGGGTGATCGGGTAGGTGCCCAGGAAGATCGACAGTCCCGACTGGACGCCGCCGGCGACCAGCCCGTAGGCGAGCGCCAGGTTGCCGGTGATGTTGCGGTAGATGCCGGCCGACATCGGCGCTGGCTTGATCTCGTACTGCACCGCGAACGTCTCGGTGGTCTCGCCGAAGTTCCAGCCGGACTTGAACGCGGTGATGTTGGCGTCACGGATGTCGGGTGCCTTGGCGAACCGCTTCTCCAGGAACGAGATGGTCGTCTCGACCGGGCGGCCGTACATCCAGGACAGCAGGCCGAGGGCGAACATGTTCTTCGCGCGCGCGGCGTCCTTGCGGGACAGGCCGAACTCCTTGACCGCCTCGACGGTCATCCCGGTCAGGTCGACGACGTTGAGGGTGTAGTCGTTCAGCGAGCTGTCCTCGAGCGGGTTGTCGGCGTACCCCGCCTTGGTCAGGTTGCGGCCGGTGAAGTCATGGCTGTCCACGATCAGGGTGGTGCCCGGCTTCATGTCGGGCAGGTTGGCCTTGAGCGCGGCCGGGTTCATCGCCACCAGCACGTCGGGGCTGTCGCCCGCGGTGAGGATGTCGTGGTCGGCGAAGTGCACCTGGAACGACGAGACGCCGGGCAGGGTCCCCTGCGGCGCGCGGATCTCGGCGGGGAAGTTGGGCAGCGTCATCAAGTCGTTGCCGAAGGCGGCCGACTCCTGGGTGAACCGGTCACCCGTGAGCTGCATCCCGTCGCCGGAGTCGCCGGCGAACCGGATGATCACCCGATCGAGCTGCTTGACCTGCTTGGCCACAGTGACTTGTCCTTCTCTCCTCGACGTCGGCTGGCCCCGTCACACCGCTCACATACCGATGGTACGCGGCGATTGTACGCCGAAAACTAGAACAGGTTCTACACCCGCCCCCCGGCTGATCCGTGCGCGGCCGAGACGGAGCCCGACACAAGGAGCCACGATATCCGGCCGCGCCTCGCCGGGCACGCCATCTCACGATCGAACGGGTCACACGGGGCCGTCCCGACAGCCGGTCGACCTGGTCTGGACAGGTGATCCGACTCACCGTCTCAAAAGACGGTCAGATTAATAAACTGTAGTAAGTTACGCCACTAACGCACGACGTGTGTGCCCACCCGAACGAAAGGCCCTCCCCATGACTCGCACCACGCCACTGAAGTGGTTCGGCGCAGCCGCCCTCTCGCTTTCCCTGCTGGCCAGCACCAGCGCCTGCGCCGACCCCGCCAGCGGGAGTGGCGGTGGCGACAAGCAGGAGGTCAACGTCGTCGGCTTCTCGATCCTGAAGACCGCCAACAAGCAGCTCGTCGCCGACTTCCAGAAGACGGACGCCGGCAAGGACGTCGAGTTCAAGGAGTCGTACGGCGCCTCCGGCGACCAGGCGCGTGCGGTCATCGCCGGCCTGAAGGCCGACGAGGTGCACCTCTCCCTCGAGCCCGACATGACCAAGCTCACCGACGAGGGCCTCGTGGCCGACGACTGGAAGAGCGGCGAGAACAAGGGCATCCTCACCCAGTCCGTCGTGGCGATCGTGGTCCGCAAGGGCAACCCCAAGAACATCCAGGGCTGGGACGACCTGACCAAGTCCGGCGTCAAGATCGTGACCCCCAACCCGGGCTCGTCCGGTTCGGCGAAGTGGAACATCCTCGCGGCGTACGGCCAGGTCATCGCCGGTGGCGGTGACGAGGCCGCGGCTCAGGCCTACCTGAAGAAGTTCCTCGGCAACGTCGCGGCCCTGCCGGGCAGCGCCAAGGACGCGACCACCGCGTTCGAGAGCGGCACCGGCGACGTGCTGCTGTCCTACGAGAACGAGGCCATCCAGGCCCGCGCTGCCGGCTCGGACTTCGACTACGTCATCCCGGACACGACCCTGCTCATCCAGAACCCCGCCGCGCTCACCACGGAGGCCAGCGACGCGGCCGCGGACTTCCTGGACTACCAGCTGAGCAAGGAAGGCCAGACCGACTACGCCAAGCAGGGCTTCCGCCCGCTCGACGACAGCATCTCGGTCGAGGTGAAGGGTGCCAACGACCCGGCCGACGCGTTCCCGACGCCGACGACGCTGCTGACCGTCGACGACAACTTCGGTGGGTGGGCCGACGCCAACTCGAAGTACTTCGACGAGGAGAACGGCATCGTCACGAAGCTGATCGCTGACTCCGGCAAGTCGTAATGGCCACCATTGGAATCACGACGGCTCCGGGGGCGGCGCGCAAGCGTCGTTCCCGGAGCCGTCGCTCCCTCACCGGCGGAGCAGGTCTCGCGCTCGGCATCACGATGCTGTGGTTCAGCCTGCTCGTCCTCATCCCGCTCGTCGCGGTGCTCTTCTCCGCCGCGGGCCTCGGGTTCGGCGGGTTCTGGGACGTCATCACCCAGCCGCAGACGGCAGCGGCTCTACGGCTGACGGTCGTCGAGTCCCTGATCGTCACGGCCATCAACGTCGTGATGGGTACGGCGCTGGCCTGGGTGCTCGTCCGCGACCGGTTCTGGGGCAAGCGCCTGATCGACATCGTCATCGACGTGCCGTTCGCGCTCCCGACGATCGTCGCCGGCCTGGTGCTGCTGTCCCTCTACGGCCCGCAGTCCCCGCTCGGTGTGAACGTGGCGAACACCCGGATCGCGGTGTTCCTCGCACTGGCGTTCGTGACGCTGCCGTTCGTCGTGCGCACGGTGCAACCGGTGCTCGAGTCGCTGGAACGCGACGTCGAGGAGGCCGCGGCCTCGCTCGGCGCCGGCCGGTTCACCACCTTCCGTCGGGTGATCCTGCCGTCGCTGATCCCGGCGATCGCCGCGGGGGCGGCGCTGTCCTTCGCCCGGGGGATCAGTGAGTACGGCTCGCTGGTGCTGCTCTCCGGCAACCTGCCCGGCCAGACCGAGGTGGCCTCGGTGCGCGTGCTGACCTACATCGAGAACGGCAACCGTGAGGCCGCATCGGCCGTCGCAGCGATCCTGCTGCTGGTCGCGCTGCTCGTCATCGTCGTGCTCGACATCATCCAGAGGAGGTTGGCCCGCCGTGGCGACTAGACGCGCACCCGACCCCGCCCCGGTCCGGTGGGGGCTGCGGATACTCACTATTGGCTATGTGGTGCTGCTCGTGGCCTGGCCGACGGCGCTGGTGTTCAAGAACGCCCTCGCTGACGGGGTGGGCGCGATGTTCGAGTCGCTCACGCACCCCGAGATCGCGCACGCGCTCTACCTGACGGCGTACGTCGCGACGATCGCGGTCATCATCAACCTGCTCTTCGGCCTGACGATCTCGATCCTGCTCGTCCGCTACGACTTCCCGGGCAAGCGGCTGCTCTCGGCCCTGCTCGACGTACCGCTGTCGGTCTCGCCCGTGGTCGTCGGCCTGGCACTCGTGCTCGTCTACAACGGCCGCGACGGCTGGTTCGGACCAGGTCTCGAGCGGGCAGGGTTCCAGGTGATCTTCTCCTCGCCCGGCATGATCATGGCCACCGTCTTCGTCGCGCTGCCGCTGATGATCCGTGAGGTCGTGCCCGTGCTCGAGGAGCTCGGCGACGACCAGGAACAGGCCGCTCGCAGCCTGGGCGCCAACGCGATGCAGACACTGCGCCGGATCACGCTGCCCGCCATCAAGTGGGCCGTCGTGTACGGCGTCGTGCTCAGCCTTGCCCGGTCGCTCGGCGAGTTCGGCGCGGTCAAGATCGTCTCGGGGAACATCGCCGGCCTGTCCCAGACCGCCACCCTCTCCGTCGAGGAGACCTACCAGAACTTCGAGCAGGGCACGTCCTACGCGCTGGCCGCCGTGCTGGCGTTCGCCGCGATGGCGTGCCTCGTCGTCGTGTCCCTCCTTCGCCCCAAGGATGAAGAACAATGAGCATCAACATCAGCGGCATCAACAAGTTGTTCGGTGACTTCGTCGCCCTCGACGACGTCACCGTCGACCTGCCGACCGGCCAGCTGACCGCGCTGCTCGGTCCCAGTGGTGGCGGCAAGTCCACGTTGCTCCGGATCGTCGCCGGCCTCGAGGACGCCGACAGCGGCACCGTGACCATCGAGGGCAACGAGGCCACCCACCTGCCGCCGCAGAAGCGCAACGTGGGCTTCGTGTTCCAGCACTACGCCGCGTTCAAGCACATGAGCGTGGCCAAGAACGTCGCCTTCGGCCTCGAGATCCGCAAGCGGTCCAAGAGCGAGACCGAGAAGCGGGTCGCGGAGCTGCTCGAGCTGGTGCACCTCTCGCAGTTCGCCCACCGGCTGCCCGCACAGCTCTCCGGTGGCCAGCGCCAGCGGATGGCGCTCGCGCGTGCCCTGGCCGTGGAGCCCACGGTCCTGCTGCTCGACGAGCCGTTCGGTGCGCTGGACGCCAAGGTCCGCAAGGAGCTGCGCGAGTGGCTGCGTCGGCTGCACGACGAGGTGCACGTCACCACCGTCTTCGTGACGCACGACCAGGAGGAGGCCCTCGAGGTCGCCGACGAGATCGTGGTCATCAACAACGGACGCATCGAGCAGGTCGGCACCCCGGACGAGCTGTACGACGCTCCGGCCAACGACTTCGTGATGAGCTTCCTCGGCCCGGTCACGACTCTCGACGGCAAGCTGGTCCGGCCGCACGACATCGAGGTCTACACGACCAACGAGGACCCGCGGGCGATCCCCGGCAAGATCGTCAAGGTGCTGCGGGTCGGCTTCGAGGTGCGCCTGACGGTGGCCCTCGAGCGGGCCGACCACCCGGAGGTGGAGGTCACGGTCACCCGCGCGACGCAGCGTCACCTGGGCCTCGAGGAGAACCAGCACGTCTGGCTCGCGCACACCAACGACGCCCGTTCGCCCTCGTCGATCCGGGCGGTCTAACCTCGCTAGGACGTCGTCGATCGAGGAGTGGCCGCATGAGTGAGCAGCAGAGCGCAGGGGACAGCCTGGAGAACAAGGCCGCCGAGCTGTTGCGGCTGCACCAGGACCCCACCCTGCTCACCGTGGTGAACGTGTGGGACCCGATCAGCGCCAAGGTCGTCGCCGACACCCCCGGCACGACGGCCATCGCGACGGCGAGCCACTCGATCGCGGCTGCCTTCGGCTACCCCGACGGGGAGCAGATCCCCGTGGACCTGATGATCGAGGCCGTGGGCCGCATCGTCGAGGCGACCACGCTGCCGGTCACCGCCGACCTCGAGGGCGGGTACGGCGACGCGGCCGGCACCATCCGGAAGGCCATCGGCGTCGGCGTGGTCGGCGCCAACATCGAGGACCAGATGAAGCCGCTCGACGAGGCGACCCAGCAGGTCGCGGCGATCATGGACGCGGCGATCAGTGAGGGCGTGCCCGACTTCGTGCTCAACGCCCGCACGGACGCCTTCGTCTTCGGTCGCAAGCGCGACCAGGACGACGTGCTCGCGGACGCGGTCGCAGCGGGGCAAGGCCTACCTCGAGGCGGGTGCTCCCACGGTGTTCGTCCCCGGCCTGCTGAGCGAGGAGCAGATCACCACTCTCGTCGACGCCTTCGGGCCGCAGCGCCTCACGGTCATCGGCTTCCCCGGGAGCACCCCGCTCGACCGGCTCGCGGAGCTCGGCGTCGCTCGCATCTCCTACGGGCCACAACCGCTGCGGGTGGCGCTGACGGCGTTGCAGGAGCTGGCCGAGGACATCTACCAGGGCGGTGGAGTCCCCGCGAGCACCCGGCAGCACCTCGTCTGAGCCGTGCGGCTCCTCGGGCTGCTGATCGTCCCGCTCGTCCTCCTGTCGGGGTGCGGGGGCAGCTTCGCGACCGTCGAGCCGGAGAACCCGGAGCGGGCGGCCGAGGGACTCGTGGTCACGAGGGCCGACGGATCGTCGTACGAGCTCGAGGACGCGGTGGCCTCCTGCTACGCCGCCGAGCAGAAGCCCGACCTGGAGGTGCTGCGACTGACCGCGCCGGCGTCGGTGACCAGTGGCGACCGCAGCCACGGCATGTTCATGGTCGAGGTCGTCCCGGGCACGGTCGGGAGCTACCGGCTGCCGCTGGAGGAGCGGGACTGGGCAGCGGGTCCGCCCGACGTCACGCTGTTCGTGGCCGACCCGAGGCGGAGGAACGAGCTCAACGGGGCACTGGAGAAGTCGCGCGGACGCATCACGATCCGGGAGGCCACCTGCGACCCGGAGCCGGCGATCTCGGTCACCCTCGATGCCGAGCTCGGCAGCGAGATCGGCCGGCCGCCCGTCAAGGTCGAGGGCGGGATGGCGTCGAGTCCGAAGTGAGGGAGGCGCGTCGCTCAGCTCTCGCAGCGTCGCTTCAGTGCCTCGGCGTGCCGGCGGAAGCCGTCCTCCACCCGCTGGGGACCGGCCAGCTTGACCAAGGGCCCGGAGAACTCCTCGACGGTGTCGTAGTGGGTCGGGCCGCCGGGACTCTGTGAGAGCCGCTGGTAGCGAACGCCTCGCACGAGGCGGAGCTTCGACGGGAGTCCCTCGTAGACGTAGGCGAGCGTCGCGTCGTCGTACGCCGCCCTCCTCGTGGGGCGGGTCGATGACGGTGATCCGCTCCGGGCTCTTCGTGGACTTCCCGTTGGCCCAGCGCACGTGCAGCACGATCGGGTCACCGACCTGGGCCGGGAAGCGGCACTCGGCCTTCTCCACGAACGGGTTCCACTCGCCGTACGACGGAGTGTCGACCATCGTGGCCCACACGCGCTCGATCGGCGCGTCGATGGCGATCGACGCAGCGGGGTTGGTCATCAGCGGTAGTTGGTGAACTGGACCGCGAACTCGTAGTCCTGGCCCTTGACCAGCTGCTGGACCGCCTGGAGGTCGTCGCGCTTCTTGCTGCTGACGCGCAGCTCGTCGCCCTGCACCTGCACCTTGACGCCCTTGGGGCCCTCGTCGCGGATCAGCTTGCCGATCTTCTTCGCGTCCTCGGAGGTGATGCCCTCCTTGAGCGCGATGCTGATCTTGGACTCCCGGCCGGACTGGCGCGGCTCGGAGGCGTCGAGGATCTTCAGCGACTGCTGGCGCTTGACCAGCTTCTCCTTGAACACGTCGAGCACGGCGGTGGCCCGGTCGTCGGCGCTCGCGGAGATCTCGATGCCGTTCTCGCCGGCCCACTTGATCTCGGCGCCGGTGCCCTTGAAGTCGTAGCGCTGCGCGATCTCGCGAGCGGCCTGGGAGAGGGCGTTGTCGACCTCCTGGTGGTCGAGCTTGCTGACGATGTCGAACGACGAGTCGGCCATGGCTGCGGGGTCCTCCATCCGATTTAAGTTCCGTGTCGGTGCTGCGCTATCCTCGCTTGCGCTGCGGGGCCACACTACGTGGTCCGCGAGCACGGCAGGTTGTCCGAGCGGCCAATGGAAGCGGACTGTAAATCCGTCGGCGTATGCCTTCGCAGGTTCGAATCCTGCACCTGCCACCGAGATCGAGCGGGTAGTGGCGCGCACCCAGAAAATCGACAAGCTGTGCGGTCGAGCGGCATGAGGCGCGAGCGGGGAGGGTACGGCGGCTCCCCACCGTGAGAGAGGCCTCGACCATGAGCCCCGAAAATCCCGCCCGTGCCGTCGAAGAGACCGTCGAGAAGGTCGTCGACACCGCCAAGGACGTCATCGCGTCGAGCAGCGACACCATCCCGGGAGCACCCGGCAGCGCTCCGCCCACCGTGGAGGAGCCGACCGAGCCCCACGACCCGCTGCCCCCCAAGAAGGAGCACGGCACTCCCGACACCCGCACGGCAACCGGGGAGCAGACCGGAGCCTCGAGGACCGCAGCCGCGCAGCACGGCGCGTTCCTCACCACCGCCAACGGCACCCGCCTGCGGGACAGCGACCACTCCCTGAAGGCAGGCGAGCGGGGGCCGACGCTCCTGCAGGACCACCACCTGCGGGAGAAGATCACCCACTTCGACCACGAGCGGATCCCCGAGCGCGTCGTCCACGCCAGGGGCGCCGGTGCGCACGGCGTCTTCGAGGGCTACGGCACCGCGGAGGACGTCTGCCTGGCGGGCTTCCTGGCGAAGGGAAAGCAGACAGATGTCTTCGTGCGGTTCTCCACCGTGCTCGGCAGCCGTGGCTCCGCCGACACGGTGCGCGACACCCGCGGTTTCGCGACCAAGTTCTACACCGACGAGGGGACCTTCGACCTGGTCGGCAACAACATCCCGGTGTTCTTCATCCAGGACGGCATCAAGTTCCCCGACGTCATCCACGCCGGAAAGCCGCACCCGGACCGGGAGATCCCGCAGGCCCAGAGCGCGCACGACACCTTCTGGGACTTCGTCTCGCTCCACACCGAGGCCCAGCACCACACGATCTGGAACATGTCCGACCGGGGCATCCCGCGCTCCTACCGGATGATGGAGGGCTTCGGCGTGCACACCTTCCGGCTGGTCAACGAGGCCGGAGAGACGGTGCTGGTGAAGTTCCACTGGAAGCCGAAGCTCGGCGTGCACTCCCTGACCTGGGAGGAGGCGCAGCTGATCGGCGGGCTCGACCCGGACTTCCACCGGCGCGACCTGTACGACGCCATCGAGTCCGGCGCGTTCCCGGAGTGGGAGCTGGGCATCCAGGTGATGCCGGACACCCCCGACGAGACCTTCGAGGGCATCGACCTGCTCGACCCGACCAAGATCGTGCCCGAGGAGCTCGCGCCGGTGCAGCCGATCGGCAAGCTGACGTTGAACCGGGTGCCCTCGAACTTCTTCGCCGAGACCGAGCAGGTGGCCTTCCACGTCGGACACCTGCCCCCGGGCATCGACGTGACCAACGACCCCCTGCTGCAGACGCGGCTGTTCTCCTACGTCGACACCCAGCTCACCCGGCTGGGCGGGCCGAACTACGTGCAGATCCCGGTGAACCGTCCGCACGCACCGGTCAACGACATGCTGCGCGACGGGTTCCACCAGCACGCCGTGCACAGTGGCGTGGCGCCGTACAAGCCGAACTCGCTGGACGGTGGCTGCCCGTTCTTCGCCGGAGCGGACGACGACGCCTTCGTCGACGTACCGGTCACGGTGGCGCAGGCGACCAAGGTGCGGGCGAACCCGGCGTCGTTCGACGACCACTACAGCCAGGTGCGGCTGTTCTGGGACAGCATGAGCCCCGTCGAGAAGGAGCACCTCATCCGGGCCTACACCTTCGAGCTCGGCAAGTGCTACGAGCAGGCGATCAAGGAGCGCCAGCTCCAGGCCCTGGCCAACATCGACCCGGTGCTGTGCTCCGAGGTGGCGACCGGTCTCGGCCTGCCGGCGCCGGACCCCACCGAGACGCCGGTCGAGGTCGAACCGAGCCCGGCGCTGTCCCAGGTCGGCGGCGAGTGGCCACCGGACGGCCGGATGGTCGGCATCGTCGTCGACCCTGACGGCGACCTCTCCGGTGTTCGCGAGCTGCGCGAGACGATCTTCTCGGCAGGCATGGTCCCTCTGCTGATCGGTCCGCACGGAGGCATGATCGAGGACCTTCCGGTGCAGCGGACGTTCAGCACTGGCCGCTCGGTCGAGTACGACGTCCTGCTGCTCGCCGGTTCTCCGCCTCCCGCGCCGGACGCCCTGCCGTCCCGCGAGGCCGAGGCCGGTGCCTCGAGCTCCCCGGCCATTGACCCGCGGGTCGTGCTCATGGTCGAGGAGTGCTGGCGGCACTGCAAGGTGATCGGTGCGTGGGGCGGCGGGGTCTCAGCCCTCGCCCAGGCAGGAGCCGCCGACGCAGTGGGGGTGGTCACCGGTGACAGTGCCGCAGCCGTGTTCGCCGAGGTCCAGGAGCTGATGTCCGCGCACCGCGTGTGGGAGCGGTTCCCGACGAGCGTCGCCTAGCGGGTGGCCCCGGACGTCGAAAAGAGGCGGCCCGGGGCCACCCAAGGCACCCCGGGTGTAGCGTGAAACTCACTTGAGAGCGTCCTACCGGGTGGCTCTCTCCGGCGGGTCTGCAGCGTCTGTCCAGCGAACGCCTCTGTGCGCCTTCCACCGATGCACGGCCTGTCCGAGGTGACCTCGTGGAAGACCTCCCCTTCACGGCTGCCCTGATCCATGCGGCGCGCACGATCAACCAGGCGCGCACGCCTGAGGAGACCCTGCAGACCATTGCGGAGACTGCGCTCCTCTCCATCCCGAGCGTCGAGCACGTGGGCGTTTCCGTCCTCGACCGCAACGGCCACCCCGAGACGAAGGCCGCGACCAGCGAGCTGGTGATCGAGCTGGACCGGCTGCAGTACTCACTGGACGAGGGCCCGTGCGTGGACATTCTCCGAGGCGAGAACGTGGTGGCGGCGCCCCACATCCGCTGCGACGAACGGTGGCCCCGCTATGTGCCGGCAGCGGTCCAGCTCGGCCTGAAGGCGCAGCTCGCCGTGAAGCTCCATCTCGACGCAGAGGGCACGGTCGGGGGGCTCAACATGTACTCCACCGTCTCCGAGGAGATCGACCCCCAGGCACCCGGTATCGCTGACCTCTTCGCCACCCACGCGGCGCTGGCTCTCGGCAAGGCGTTGAAGCTGGACGACCTGCACCAGGCGCTTCGCACGCGCGAGGTCATCGGGCAGGCCGTCGGATTGCTGATGCAGAAGTACGACCTCGACACCGACGGTGCCTTCGGATTCCTCGTGCGGACGTCCTCGCACTCGAACACCAAGGTGCGGGACATTGCCGCGAGCATGGTCCAGACCCACGAGGAACAGGTCCGCTCGCGTGGTTGACGTGCTGCTGTTCCGCGTGGGTCCCCAGAGGCTCAGCACCGCTCGAACCGAGTCTCAGCCCCGGGAGCGGAGGAGCTCGACCAGGTGCCGCCGGGTACGCCGTCGGCTGCACCTCTCAGTCGTCACGTCGCGCAGACTCCTGGCGGGCCTGCTCGTCGAGCAACGCCCGAGCATGTCCGCTGTCCGGTTCGCTGTCCAGCCCGCGCCGGAAGCTCTCGAGCTTCTGCTCACCCGCCGGGAACGGCGGCAGCAGGGGTACGTCGGGGTCGCTGATCACCTCGATGACGACCGGCCGATCCGCGCGCAGGGCCTGGTCCCACGCCTCGTCGACGTCCTCGGGCCGCTCCACCTTGATGCCGCGGAGGCCGAGGAGCTCGGCATAGGCGGCGTACGGGAACTCCGGCAGGGACTGGCTGTCGTCGAAGCGGGGCTCGCCCTCCATCTCGCGCTGCTCCCAGGTGACCTCGGCGAGGTCGCGGTTGTGCAGGACGAGGACGACGAACCGCGGGTCGTCCCAGCTCGGCCACATCCGGGAGCACGGTGACCAGCTCGGCGATGCCGTTCATCTGCATCGCGCCGTCGCCGCTCAACGCCACCAGCGGCCGGTCGGGGTGGTGCAGCTTGGCGGCGATCCCGTAGGGCAGCGCGGATCCCATGCTGGCCAGTGTCGAGGAGAGGTGCGCCTGGGTGCGCGGAGGGAGCGTCAGGTGCCGGGCGTACCAGTACGTCGTGGAGCCCACGTCCACGCTGACCTGGGCGTCCTCGGGGAGGCGTGCGCTGAGCGAGCGGAACACCTGCTCCGGACTGACCGGGTCGGCCTTCATCCGGGCGCGTTCCTCGGCCAGCTCGTGCCACTGGGAGACCCAGACCTCGACCCGGTCGAGCCAGGACGTGCGATCTCGCTGGTCGAGGAGCGGCAGCAGTGCCTCGAGGGTGTCGGTCGTGTCGCCGGTCAGCCCGACCTCGATGGGGTAGCGGTTGCCGAGGTGCCGGCCGTCGATGTCCACCTGCACCGCACGGGCCTGTCCAGGAGCCGGGTAGTACTCGGTCCAGGGGTCGTTGGTCCCCAGCATCAGCAACGTGTCGCAGTGCTCCATCAGCTGGCCGGACGCGGTGGTGCCGAGGTGTCCCATCACGCCGCAGCTGTAGGGGAGCGTCTCGTCCCACCACGGCTTGCCCAGCAGGCTGGTCGTGACACCGGCGCCCAGGCGCTCGGCGACGGCACGGACCAGGTCCTGCGCGCCCTTCGTGCCCTGGCCGACGAGCAGCGCCACCCGCTCCCCGGCGTTGAGCACCTCTGCAGCACGGGCGAGGTCCTCGGCATGCGGCGTCACGTGCGGAGGGCGCCAGCCCGGGGTGGTGACCACGACGCCGTGCTCCTGCTCGTCCTCGTCCGGGGCCGGAGCCTTCTGCAGGTCGTGCGGCACGATCACGACGCACGGGGAACGCGTCGCCAGAGCGGTGCGGAACGCGCGGTCCATCAGCATCGGCGCCTGCTCCGGGGCGAGCACGACCTGGACGAACTGTGCGGCCACGTCCTTGAAGAGGCTCTGCAGGTCGATCTCCTGCTGGTACTCCGAGCCGAGCACGGTGGTCTGCTGCTGGCCGACGAGTGCCACCACCGGCTGGTGGTCGAGCTTCGCGTCGTACAGGCCGTTGAGGAGGTGCACGGCTCCGGGTCCCTGGGTGCTGGTCATCACCCCGACCTCGCCCGTGTACTTCGCGTGCCCGACCGCCATCAGGGCGGCGCTCTCCTCGTGCCGCGCCTGGACGAGCAAGGGGTCGCCGGCGCGCCGCAGCGCACCCATGAACGCGTTGATCCCGTCCCCGGAGTAGCCGAAGATCCGATGGACGCCCCAGGCCTGCAGCCGTTCGACCATCAGGTCCGCGACGAGTCGATCTCCGGTCACGGCCCGGTCGTCTCGGTGGCGGTGCCCGGCTTGAACACCACCTTGACCGTGCCGTCCGTCTTCTTCTGGAAGTTCTCGTACGCCGCCGGCGCCTCGCTCAGCGGCAGCTGGTGGGTCGCGAAGTCCTCGGTGCCGAGCGGGTCCGAGTCGTCGACCAGCAGCGGCATGATGTCGTCCACCCAGTGCTTGATGTTGGCCTGCCCCATCCGGAACTGGAGCTGCTTGTCGAACATGGTGAGCATCGGCATCGGGTCGCTCTGCCCGCCGTACACCCCGATCAGCGAGACGGTCCCGCCGCGGCGTACGGCGTCGATCGCGGTGTAGATGGCGGCCATCCGGTCGAGGCCGACCTTGCTCATCAGGGGTGCCGTCAGCCGCTTGGGGAGCACGTTGAACAGCCGCTGGCCGACCTCGGCGACGGGTGAGCCGTGCGCCTCCATGCCCACGGCGTCGACGACGGCGTCGGCCCCGCGGCCGGCGGTGCGCGAACGGACCTCCTCACCCACGTCGTCGACCTCGTCGAGGTTGATCACCTCGGCCCCACGCGCTGTTGCACGGGCCAGGCGCTCGGTCACCCGGTCGACCGCGATCACCCGGCGACCCTGGTGGATCGCGATCCGGGTCGCCATGTCGCCGATCGGGCCGAGCCCGAGGACCAGGAGGGTGCCGTCCTTGGGTACGTCGGCGTACATCACGGACTGCCACGCGGTGGGCAGCACGTCCGAGAGGAACAGGAAGCGCTCGTCCGGAGGCCCCTCGGGCACCTTGATCGGCATGTACTGGGCCTGCGGCACCCGGAGGTACTCCGCCTGCGCGCCGGGCACCTCGCCGTACAGCTTGCTGAAGCCGAACAGCGCCGCACCCATTCCCTGGTCGCGCACCTGCGTGGTCTCACACTGGGTCTGCAGTCCCTGGGTGCACATCCAGCAGTGGCCGCAGCAGATCTGGAACGGCAGCACGACCCGGTCCCCGACGCTCAGGCCACTCGCCTCGGGGCCGACCTCCTGCACGATGCCCATGGGCTCGTGGCCGAGGATGTCGCCCTCACCCATGAACGGGCCGAGCGTCTCGTAGAGGTGGAGGTCGGAGCCGCACAGCCCGCTCGACGTGATCGCGATGATCGCATCGTTCGGCTGCTCGATCTTCGGGTCCGGGACTTCCTCGACGCGGACGTCTCGTCGCCCGTGCCACGTCACTGCTCGCATGCCATCTCCTTGGTCGGTTGAACCCTTGGGGTCGACTGAGAATTGGTACCCGTGTCGGGCGACGTCAATCGGTCCGCCCAGGGCGATCGACCGGCGTGAGCGGCTGCGGTGGCACCGGGTGCGCGGTCGGCTCTCCGCAC
This sequence comes from uncultured Actinomycetota bacterium, assembly GCA_963722835.1. Classification (GTDB taxonomy): domain Bacteria; phylum Actinomycetota; class Actinomycetes; order Propionibacteriales; family Nocardioidaceae; genus Marmoricola. Next base: position 55,911 of record CAVROK010000007.1, on the reverse strand, counting down.
ACGAGCACGGGCATCGAGGGCTGAGCCTCCGTCACGGACACGCGGTCCTGAACCGCTCCCGGCCAGCCCGAGACTCAGCCCTGGTTGGCGGAGTCGCCGGAGTCGCGTCGGCGTTCGACATCCTCGACATGGGCCTGCAGGAGGAACCGCGCGAACTCCGGCTCGGAGACACCCGCCTGGACAGCGGCCGCGCTGATCCTCCGGCCGGCCTCCTCGGGGCTGACGTCGCTCACCTCCGCGACCAGGCCCTTGGCGAGGTTCACGTCGCCACTGTCCGACAAGCGTCCGGGCGTTGCGGCTGCCCGGAGGCGGCTGTTGAACCGCAGGTCGGCATTCGTGATGGCGCCGGCCGCCCAGGCCCCGCACGCGTCCGCCAGCGCCTCGTGCCGTCCGTCGAAGGCGTCCGAGGTGGCGCCGTAGAGGTTGACCCCGCCGACCACATGATGGTCGCCGAGGATCGGGAGCGACAACGTGCTCGAGATGCCCGCCAGTGCCTCCGCCCTGGCAAACATCTGCCAACGGCCCTCGTCCAGGGGCAGGTCGGCGGTCTGGCCGGCCGAACCGGTGTCCACCGCGTCGACGCACGGCCCCCCGTCCAGGTACTGCACGGCGTCGAGAAGCGAGGCCCCCGGCCGGTCGGCCTGGACGGTGAAGGTGAGATCACCGTCGACCACCGACAGGCTCATGGCCACGCAGTCGGGCGCGATCTCCCGCACCTCTCGCGACATGCGCATCAAGGACTCCTCGACGCTGCCCCCGCTGAAGACGCCGAGCCAGTCGAACGCCTCCTGAGTCTCGGGCACCGGCCAGAAGTCACCCGCGTTCCGCCGATCGCTCATGCGCTGCGTCTTACCCAGTTGTCGAAGGGACATGCATGGGCGCTACGCGCGTTCTTCGTTCTGCTTCGTCCGCTCGGCTGTCGTCTCGCGGACGAGCTCGTCGAAGTCGGGGAGGTCGGCGCGGAGCTGCTGGAAGTCGTCGCGTGGCCATGCGAGGGCGAGGACAGGGTGCACGACGGTGACTCGGGCGTTGCGCAGGGAGAGGTCCACCAGTCCCATCTCGCCGACGAACTCTCCGCGGCACACGTCGGCCACGGTGTCCTCGCCGTCGACGACCTCCACGCAGCCCTCGAGCAGCAGGTAGGCCTGGTCGGACGGCTCGTTCGCACGCATCGGTGTCCACCCCTCGGGGATGTGCACTACTCGACCCACGTCCAGCAGGCGCTTGACCGACTCGGGGGCGAGCCGAGCGAGGCCCGGCACGGTCTGGGAGTTGAGGCGTTCGTCGCGAGAGCGCAGTCGCATGTGTCTCCTGTGGTGTCGTGCTCAGCTCAGGCCGGTCCACAGCCGCGCGGGGACGATGAGCTCCACCCCGGCGCCCCCCTTGGCACTGTCGTCTCCCTTGACGAGCGTGATGACCAAGAAGACGAGCAGCACAGCGAAGATCGCCCCGAGCAGGACCAGGACCAAGCCATTCCGGGTGTTCATCCGTTGCATGAGCTGCCTCCCATGCAGCTGGTGAAGGATCTTCCGGCCTGCCGTACCCGCCGCCCGGCCCCGCATGCCGTCGCCACCGGCCCCCGCGGCGTGCGGTGCACCACACTCAAGAGCGGCGGTCGGCCTGGTCGATCAGCTCCTGAGCCACGTCGCGCATCTCGATGTTGCTGTGCGAGGAGACGCGGATGCGCGTCGTGCAGGTGCTCCTCACGCTGCGCCCGGCCCAGCGCGATGGAGGCGTGCTGGGCGAACAGCTCGGCCAGGTGCTCGACGTGGGGGTCGATGGTGTCGACGCTGGTGGAGTACATGTTCAACCAGCCGAGGGTGTGCTCATCCGCGTAGGGCTGAGTGCCGAGCTGGGACCTCAGTCCCATCTCGACAGCGGGCTTCATGAAGCGCAGGCGGGAACGGACGCCTGTTCTCAGGCGCCGACCTCGGTGTTGCTGGACTCCGGCATCTGGCCGGGCTCGGCATCCGACTCCTGGGGGTCGATCAGCGGATCACCGTGCGGCTTCTCGGGATCACCTGCGGGATCGTCGGGTGCTTCACCCGGTGTCTCGGGCTCGGTCTGCTCCGGGCTGGGGTCGCCGGAGGGAGCGGCGATCGGCTCCTGGACGGGTTCGTTCGGTGTGGTGGTCATGCCGATGCAGTACCCGGATTCAGCCGGGGTAGGAGTCCAGGTCCGGGTCGCCTTCGTCGGCATCCAGGTGGGGCTCGCTGTCCTGCTCCGACTCCTGGTCCGGGGAGACCTTCGGCTCGGTGGCGGGATCCGGCTGCTCGCCCGGCGCCAGGTCGGGGTCGCCGGTCGGTGCGTCGCCGTCGCTGATGGGTTCGTCAGGTGTCTGGCTCATGACACGTCGAGTACCCGCCGGGGTCGAAGGTGATGCGGTGGCGGCAGGGGACCGCTCGCGCCTCTCGTGGGGGGAGTGCGGCGTCGGAGGACGCAGCAAGAGACGCGAGCGGTTGCCGCTACCCGTGCGACATTTCCGAGTCTCCCCGCGTTGGCGCGTTCCGAAACAGTCGAGTCGGGTCGGCTGGACCTCGCAGGTCGTCAGGCGTCTCCCCGGGCCAGGGCGAACAGGCGGTCCAGCACCCGCTCACCGCTGGTGCGCAGCCCGTTGTGGTGGAGCTCGTCGGTGACCCAGGTGCGCAGGCTCGGGATCATTGCGGCGGTCTCCTCGGAGAGCTCGCGGTCGACGAACGCGTCGTGGACGTAGACCGCGGCAGCGGCAGGTACGTCGACCGAGGCGAGCACCTCGGCGTCGTACAGCCGGGGCCAGTGGTGGTCGGCGAGCGCAGTGGCGACCTCGGCGTACGGCGCGAGCCCGGGATCGTCCTGGAAGTGCCAGGGGTAGAGGTGCTCGCCGGTGAGCAGCGTCGAGTCGCCGGTGAAGTCGTCGGGCAACGTCCGTGCGGCGGCCCACCTGGTCGTCCCGCCGTCGGCGTAGCTCGACTCGTGGACGACCGCGTAGAGCGGGTTGCGCGCGTTGAACGGCAGCATCGTCTCGAGGTCGTGGACGAAGGCGGGTGACCGTGGGTCGCGCTCGAGCAGGTAGTGCAGCAGCTCGGAGCCACCGTCCATCCCGAGCTGGTTGCCGAGGGTGCGGAAGAGACGCCGCGACACCGGGGCGCCGGAGGTGAACCGCACCTCGCCGTCGTCGCACAGGTCGAGGATCCGACGGAGCCGGTCGAGGTCGTCGGGGAATCGCTGGTGGTGCTCGAGGTTGAGCCGGCGGACGGTGTCGTAGGTCCGCGGGTAGACGTCGTCGGGTCCCTGGCCCACCGGCGGGAGGCCCCCGGTGAAGTAGGCCTCGCGCAGGCTGTCCGGCGCGGACGAGAGGTAGTGGAGCGCACAGAAGCCGCCGAAGGACTGGCCGAGCACGCTCCAGCGGCGTACGCCGAGGTGCTCGCGGAAGGCCTCGGCATCACGGACGATGCCGTCAGCGCGCAGGTGCGTGAGGTACGCCGGGTCGGCTCCGGGTGCGCCGTACGGGGTGGAGTTGCCGGTGCCGCGCTGGTCGAGCATCAGCACCCGGTAGTCCCGCAACGCGCGATCGAGCCAGGCCGGGGAGGACGGGAGCCCGGTCGGGCGGGGTGCCTCCTGTCCGGGGCCGCCCTGGAGGAAGACGAGGTACGGCAGGTCGCCGCTGTCCGGTGCCGCGACCTCGCGCGCGAACACCTCGAGCTGCGGCCCGTCGGACCGGTCGGCGTCGAGCGGCACGGAGAGCACGTGGTCGGTGAGGTCGAGTCCGCGGACTCGGAGGGTGCGGGCCATGGGGAGATTGTCCCGGACGGGCAACCACCGGTCTCGGTAGACCGCTGGCGCCCCGCGCGGGGGGTGCACGAGGCGCCAGCGGCGTTACGTAGCTCAGCTGGACAGCCTGAGCAGGCCCCTGGGACGGCATGCCCGGAAGCATGCCGTCAGTGGGTGTGAGATCAGGCCAACCCGTGCACCCCCCGCACCGGCGAGCGGCCTGGCCCCCCGTTTTCCACGTCTCGGAAAACCTCGACGTTGGGAGAACCCTCTAGCACCGAGGGGCACGAAGCGAGCAGCCGCGTGTCGCGGTCTAGTGCGCCATGTCACGACATGATCTCTCCTGCCCCACGACGCGGCCGTGATGGTCCCGACGTACGCCGATCCGGCCGGGCACACTGGTCGCGAGCGACTCACGCTCCGGAACAGATCGGGCTGCCGAAGGAGGGCACGATGCGACACCCGCGCGCCGCGATCGTGGCCCTGGCGACAGTCGCTCTGGTCATGGCCGGATGTGGTTCCTCGGGCTCGGGGGACCCGTCCTCACCGCGGGCCGACCAGACGGGCGTGGTCGAGGTCCCGGCCGACGGCGAGACACAGCCGACGGAGCACGACGGCGACTCCGCCGACGACCCGGCCATCTGGGTGAACCGCCAGGACCCGGCGAAGTCCCTCATCATCGGCAACGACAAGCAGGGCGCCCTCGAGACCTACGACCTCGACGGCCGGCTGGTGCAGCGGATCGAGGCTGCGACGAAGTTCTGGGGCAACGTCGACGTGCGCCAGGCGGTGAACCTCGGTGCCGGCACGGCCGACATCGTCGCGGCCGCGAACGCCGGGTTGCGCCTCTACGCCGTCAACCGGGAGACGCGGCTGCTCGAGCCGATCACCGTCGACGGCGGGCCGCTCGACACCACCGGCGGCGAGGGCGTGTGCCTGTTCAACAGCCCCGACGGGAACCTGGCCGTCTTCATGGTCTTCATCTCGGGCAACGTCAAGCAGTTCCTGCTCGAGGGGGACGGCCTCGGCCACCTCTCGGCCGACGGCGTGCGCTCGTTCAAGGTCGGCTCCGAGGCCGAGGGGTGCGTGGTCGACGACCACAACCGCGCGCTCTACATCAACGAGGAGAACACCGGCACCTGGCGGTACGACGCCGGCGTCGGCGCCGGGGCGAAGCGCACCCTGGTGGACGGCATCGTCTCGAAGGGACACCAGCTCCCCGATGTCGAGGGCATCACCATGATCGACGACGGTGCGGGCAACGGCCTGATCTTCTCCTCCTCCCAGGGGCAGGTCGAGGAGAAGTCCTACTTCACCGTCTACGACCGGCGCAGCAACGACTACCGCTCGAGGTTCCGGATCGTCGACGGACCGAACGCCGACGGGTGCTCGCACACCGACGGGATCGCCGCGACCGCCGAGTCGCTCGGCCCGCAGTTCCCCAACGGCGCCTTCGTCTGCCAGGACGACCACAACACCGCCCCCGGCCTGTCGGGCCACCAGGACTTCAAGATCACCCGGCTGGAGAAGGTCAGGCCCTAGCGGTGGATCTTCTCCCCGTCCGCGTCGTACGGCGCACGCAGGGAGACCGTCACGGGCCAGCGGGAGCCGCCGACGTCGACCTCGAAACCTCCCTGGCCCACCCAGTCACGGTCGATGACCGCGCCGTCGCCGTCCCAGACGTAGGCCAGCCCGACGCAGGCGCCGAGGGTCTCGCCCCACGCGGACGACATCACCTGGCCTGCCGTCGCGCCGTCGCGCAGCACCAGCTCACCGCCCCAGAGCATCGGCTCGTCGCTGTCCACGACGAAGGAGACCAGGCGGCGACGGGGTCCCTCCTGCTTCGCCTTCTCCACCGCCTCCCGGCCGAGGAAGGGGATGTCCGTCCTGAGCTTGCAGGTGAACGTCAGCCCGGCCTCGAGCGGTCCGTAGTCGGGGGTGAGCTCGCGGCCGAACGCGCGGAAGCCCTTCTCCAGCCGCATCTGGTCGATCGTGTAGTAGCCGCCGTTGACGAGCCCGAGCGCGGCGCCGTGCTCGACGAGGTCCTCGTAGACGCCGACGGCGAAGTCGACCGGCACGTAGAGCTCCCAGCCGAGCTCGCCGACGTAGGTGATCCGGGTGGCGCGCACCGTCGAGTAGCCCAGGCTGATCTCCCGGCTGGTGCCGAACGGGAACGCCTCGTGCGACAGGTCCGCGTCGGTCAGGCCGGAGAGCAGCTCGCGTGACTTCGGCCCCATCACGCCGAGGACGGCGTACTGCGAGGTGACGTCGATCAGCGTGACGCGGCGGTCACCGACGTGGCGCCGGATGTGGTCCTGGTCGCGCTCGGTCGTGGCGGCGCTGCTGACGATGAGGTACTCGTCGTCGGCGACCCGGGTCAGGGTCACGTCTGACTCGTAGGTGCCGCGCTCGTTGAGCATCCCGGTGTAGACGGTGCGGCCCACGGGCACGGCGACGTCGGCGGTGCACAGCCACTGGAGGGCCGACTCGGCGTCGGGACCGACCAGGCGGTACTTCGAGAACGAGGTCTGGTCGAAGACGGTGACGTTCTCCCGGGTGTTCGTGTGCTCGGCCGCCGTCCAGGGCAGCCAGTTCTGCTTGCCCCAGGAGTACTCGATGTCGGGCGACTCCCCGTCCGGCGCGAAGAAGTTGGCGCGCTCCCAGCCCATCTTGCTGCCGAAGTTGGCGTTCGCCTCCACCAGGTGGGCGTACAGCGGTGAGCGACGGAACGGCCGGGCCGTGCGCATCTCGCGGTTGGGCCACGGCACCTCGTAGTGCAGGCCGAGCACCTCGGCGACGCGGTCGTGCAGCCACCGGTGGTTGCCGTTGAAGCCCGCGAACCGGCGTACGTCGACACTGGTCAGGTCGAGCGTCGGCTCACCCTCCACGATCCACTCCGCCAGCGCCCGCCCGGACCCACCCGCGGTGGCGATGCCGACCGAGTTGAAGCCGGCGCCGACGAAGAAGCCCTGCACCTCGGGTGCCTCGCCGAGGATGAACTGGTTGTCCGGGGTGAAGCTCTCGGGGCCGTTGTAGAACTTGCGGATCCCGGTCTCCTCGAGCGCGGGGACGCGGTGCACGGCGTTCTCCATCAGCGGCGCGAAGTGCTCCCAGTCCTCCTCGAGCAGGGAGAACTCGAACGGGTAGGGGATCTGGTCGGGCGGGACCCACGGCTTGGCGTCCGGCTCGAAGCCGCCGACGACGAGGCCGCCCACCTCCTCCTTGAAGTAGGTGTAGCCGTCGGGGTCGCGCAGCACCGGCAGGTCGGGGTGGACTCCCTCGAACGGGTCGGTGACGACGTAGAAGTGCTCGGCCGAGTGCAGCGGCACGTTGACCCCGGCGAGCGCGCCGACCGCCTTGGCCCACTGGCCGGCGCAGTTGACGACCACCTCGGCCTCGATGTCGCCGGCGTCGGTGTGCACGCCGGTCACGCGCCCGTCCTGGACGACGACGTCGAGCACGCGCGTCTTCTCGAAGACCTGGGCGCCGCGCTGGCGAGCCCCCCGGGCGAGCGCGGCCGTCAGGTCGGTCGGGTTGGCCTTGCCGTCGCCGGGCAGCCAGATCGCGCCGACGAGGTCGTCGACGCGCAGGATCGGGTAGCGCTCCTGGGCCTCCTCGGGGCTGAGCAGCTCGCACTCGAGGTCGAAGGCGGCCGCCGTCGCCGCCGTACGCCGCAGCTGGGTCATCCGGTCCTCGGTGCGCGCGACCGTCACGCCGCCGCACTGCCGGTAGCCGGTCGAGAGACCCACCTCGTCCTCGAGCCGGGCGTAGAGCTCGGTGGAGTACTGCACCAGCCGGGTGCCGCTCTGGTTGGCCCGCAGCTGCCCGACCAACCCGGCCGCGTGCCACGTCGTACCCGACGAGAGCTCGCCCTGCTCCAGCAGCACGACGTCGGTCCAGCCGAGCTCGGTGAGGTGGTAGGCGACGCTCGTGCCGATCACGCCGCCGCCGATGACGACGACCTGCGCGCGGGACGGGAGCTCCTTGGCCATCGGAACCCCTCAGTCGTCCCCGGCGGCCTGCTCGAGCAGGCGGTCGAAGTCGGGACCGTCGAACTCGGCGACCGCACGGTCGTACTTCTCCATCGCCCACTCCCAGAAGTCGAAGTCGATCGTGCTGACGGAGCTCTGGATCGATCCCCAGAGGGTCCAGCCGTACTTCGACATCAACGCCCACAGGCGGGCCCGGGCGACGCGATGGCGGAGCAGCTGTCCGTCGTACGCCTCCATCAGCTCCTCGAGCTGCTCGCTCGACAGGTTGGGCTCGCTCCAGAGGTTGCCGAGCTCGAAGCAGGGGTCGTTGTTGCCGCCGTACTCGTAGTCGATCAGCCAGAGCTTCTCGCCGTCGTCGATGAAGTTGCCGGCGAGCAGGTCGTTGTTGCACGGGACCGTCGGCGTCGGCCTGACCGCGAATGCGCGCCGGATCTGCTCGGCCTTGTCCTCGAACTCGTCGTAGCGGTCGGGGAGGCGGTAGCCCTCGTCGCGGACGATGCGGAGGTAGCCGCGGCGGATGTCGAACATGTCGAAGTCGTTGACGAAGCGGGGACCCGCGTGGAGCTGCTTGCAGGCGGCCGCGACCCGTCCGAGATGGCCGCCGGTGCGGAGGTCGTCGTCGGTGAAGGTGTGCCCCTCGATGAAGCCGACCACGAGCAGCCCGGGGTCGGGGACGTACTCGAGCACGGGAGCGCCGACGCCCGCCTCTGCTGCGGCCACGGAGTTGAGGTGCTCGGACTCGCGGTTGATGGCGAGCAGCTCGCTGCCCGACTGTGCGATGCGTACGACGACGGTCTGCTCGGCGGTGGTCACCTTGAGGTTGACGTTGGTGAGGCCTCCCGGGAGCTCCTCGACCTCGCGCGGGCGACCGCGGAGGCACTCGACCGCGTCGAGCGCTGCTGAGTGGTCGGTCAACTCCGGCTCCCTTCCGGTTCTGTCAGGAGCCTAGGGCCTGTCAGGAGTTCTGATCGGCGGACTAGGTTGGCCCCATGAGCGAGAGCGAGACCCTGGAGAAGGTGCCCACCGGCCTGTTCATCGGTGGTGAGTGGCGTGAGTCCTCGGACGGTTCGACGACCGACGTGGAGGATCCGGCCACCGGGAAGACGCTGGCGACGGTCGCGTCGGCCACGGCCGAGGACGGCAAGGCGGCGCTGGATGCCGCGGTGGCAGCGCAGCACGACTGGGCACGTACGGCGCCGCGCGAGCGCGCGGAGATCCTGCGATCGGCGTTCGAGCTGATCACCGAGCGCGCGGACCACTTCGCGATGCTGATGACCCTGGAGATGGGCAAGCCGCTCGCCCAGTCGAAGGGTGAGGTCACCTACGGGTCGGAGTTCTTCCGCTGGTTCTCCGAGGAGGTCGTGCGGATCGCGGGCCGCTGGGCCACGTCACCGGACGGGGCCACCCGGCTGATGACGATGAAGCAGCCGGTGGGGCCGACGCTGATGATCACGCCGTGGAACTTCCCGCTGGCGATGGGCACCCGCAAGATCGGCCCGGCCATCGCGGCCGGTTGCACGATGGTGGTCAAGCCGGCCCAGCAGACCCCGCTGACGATGCTCGCGCTCGCCGACCTGATGGCCGAGGTCGGCCTGCCGGCCGGTGTGCTCAACGTGATCTCCACCCACGACACGGGCGACGTGATGGAGCCGCTGATCGGTGACGACCGGCTGCGCAAGCTGACCTTCACCGGCTCGACGCCCGTGGGCAAGATGCTGGTCAAGCAGTCCGCCGACCAGCTGCTCCGGGTCTCCATGGAGCTCGGTGGCAACGCTCCCTTCCTGGTCTTCGCCGACGCCGACATCGACGCGGCCGTCGAGGGCGCGATGCTGGCCAAGATGCGCAACATGGGCGAGGCCTGCACGGCGGCCAACCGGTTCCTGGTGCACGAGTCCGTCGCCGACGACTTCTCGCGCAAGTTCGCGGAGAAGATGGCCGCGGAGAAGGTCGGCCGCGGCACCGAGGACGGCGTCACCGTGGGTCCGCTGATCGACGCCAAGCAGCGCGACAAGGTCGCCGAGCTCGTCGACGACGCCACCAGCCGCGGCGCCTCGGTCGTCACGGGTGGCTCCACCACGGGCGACGCGGGCTACTTCTTCGAGCCGACCGTGCTCACCGACGTCTCGCCCGACGCCGACCTGTTCCGCGAGGAGATCTTCGGCCCGGTCGCGCCGATCACCACCTTCTCCGAGGACGAGAAGGCCGTGGAGATGGCCAACAGCACCGAGTACGGCCTGGTGGCCTACGCGTTCACCACCGACCTCGGACGGATGATCCGGGTCAGCGAGGGCCTGGAGTTCGGGATGGTCGGCATCAACCAGGGGATCGTGTCCAACCCGGCCGCCCCGTTCGGCGGGGTCAAGCAGTCCGGCTTCGGCCGCGAGGGCGGCCCCGAGGGCATCGAGGAGTACCTCTCGGTGAAGTACGTCGGCATCAAGCCCTGAGTCGCGGCGGAGCCCCGGTCAGCGGTGGATGTGCTCCATCCAGTCCCGGGGGACGCGGCCGCGAGGGCCGGGAGCCGTCTCGTCCTCGGGCCGGCACTCCGGAGGCGCGAGGGCGGGTCCGTCGAAGGGCTGACCGGTCTCGTAGTCGTAGAACCAGTCCTCCCCGGGCTCGAAGCTCCGGATCACCGGGTGGCCGGTGAGCTCGGAGTGCTTGGTCGCGTGCTGCTCGGGGGAGGTGTCGCAGCAGCCGATGTGGCCGCACGCGGCGCACCTGCGCAGGTGCACCCACCAGCCGGGCGGGTCGGCGGCGTCGCAGTCGGCGCAGCCGCTCCCGCTGGGAGGTACGTCGGCGTCGATGCCGTCGAGGGCGTTCTCGCTCATGGGGCCTCCCGGATGCTCGTCTGCCCCAGTCTCACCCACGGAGCAAGAGCAGCACGAACGCCGTCAGCCCGGCCAGTACGACGAGGGAGCGGAGGACGGTCGAGGACAGGCGGCGGCCGATGTGCGCGCCGACGTACCCGCCCACCACCGAGCCGGCGGCCAGCAGCCCGATCGCCAGCCAGTCGAGGTCGGCCAGGACGAGGAAGATCAGCGTCGCCACGACGTTGGCCGCCATCACGGCCAGGGTCTTCAGCGCGTTGACGATGCGCAGGTCGATGTCGAGCCCGAAGCCGAGCACGGCCATCATCATCACGCCGGACCCGGCCCCGAAGTAGCCGCCGTACACCCCGGTCAGCGTCGCCCAGAAGGTCGTCATCGGCGACAGCCGCACCCGGTCGGGGGCGTCGTGGCCGCGGCGCGCGCGGACCCGTCGGTTGATCACCGGCTGCAGCCCGACCAGCACGGTGGTGACCAGGATCAGCCACGGGACGACGGCCTCGAAGACGCCGGGCGGCAGCGCGAGCAGCAGCAGCGCGCCCACGACCGAGCCCAGCGCACAGGTGGTCAGGACCGCGGTCGTGACCACGGGATGCTCGCGGAGCTCGTGCCGGTAGCCGAAGGACCCGCTCAGCCCGGCCGGCGTCATCCCCACCGTGTTGGACGCGTTGGCGACGACCGGCGGCAGGCCGACCGCCAGCAGCACCGGGAAGCTGAGCAGGGACGCGACCCCGACGGTCGAGGTGAGGATGCCGGCGCCGAACCCGGCAGCGAGGACGGCGATCTCCTCCCAGCCGGTCACGTGGTGGGAGGAGGCTCGCGCAGCAGGGCCACGTCGCTGACCATGGAGACGTGCGCGTGCATCGCCTCGGAGGCCGCCTCGGGCTGCTGCGCGCGGATCGCCTCGGCGATCGCGCGGTGCCCGGCGAGCGAGGACCGGGGGCGGTCGGGCTGCGAGAGCGACTCGATCCGGGTCTCCCGAATCAGGTCGCCGATCTCGTCCATCAGCCGGGCGAGGAGCAACGAGTGCGCGGCCGTCGTGACGGCTCCGTGGAACCGCTCGTCGCCCTCCACCCCGCGCCCGCCCGCCTCGATGTCGGCCTCCATCGCGTCGAGGGCCTCGTCGATGCGCGCCAGGTCGTCGTCGGTACGTCGCGCGGCCGCGAGCGCGGCGATCTTCGTCTCGAGGGCGTCGCGGGTGTCGATGATCTCGGGGATCCGGTCGGCGTGGGCGCGGATCGCCTCGACGATGCGGCGGCTGCGCTGCTGCGTGACGACGGTCCCGTCCCCGTGGCGTACGGCGACCACGCCGATCACCTCGAGGGCCACCAGTGCCTGGCTCAGCGTGGCCCGGCTGACACCGAGGCGCTGGGCGAGCTCGCGCTCGGGCGGGATCCGGTCGCCGGGCTGGAGCCCGTTCTCGGAGATCCAGGTGGTGATCTGCTCGGCCACCTGCTCGTAGAGACGGCTGCGCACGAGCCGGCCGGGGAAGGCAGGAATCTCGCTCATGGCGCGGAGTCTATTGACTTTTGGCTCGTTGGACTATTGGCTAGGCCACTGAGCCAGTGAGGTGAGCGGGGTCACACGAGCCCGACTCCCTGGCACCGGAACCGGAAGGACAGCCATGGGACCGGAATGGGTATCGATCCTCGCGCTGGTGGCGCTCTTCGTCATCGGCACCCTGCTGCCGATCAACATGGGGGCGCTGGCGTACGTCGCGGCCTGGCTGGTCGGCATGTACGCCCTCGACCTGGACGAGAAGGAGATCCTCGCCGGGGTCAGCGGTGACCTCATCCTCACCCTGATCGGGGTCACCTATCTGTTCGCGATCGCGAAGAACAACGGCACCGTCGACCTGATCGTGCGAAGTGCGGTGAAGGCGGTCGGCGGCCGGGTGGCGCTGATCCCGTGGGTGATGTTCTTCGTCACCGCGGCGCTCACCGCGATCGGGGCCGTCAGCCCCGCCGCGTGCGCCATCATCGGCCCGATCGCGCTCGGGTTCGCCGGCCGTTACAAGATCAGCGCGCTGATGATGGGCATGATGGTCGTCCACGGCGCCCAGGCCGGGGGCTTCTCGCCGATCAGCATCTACGGCACCATCACCAACTCGGTGATGAAGGACGCCGGGCTGCCCTCCAGCGAGATCGCGGTGTTCCTGGCCAGCATGGTCGTCAACTTCGTGCTGGCGCTGATCCTCTTCCTCGCACTCGGCGGCCGCGCCCTGATGAGCCAGCGGCTCGACCCGGACGACCCCGACACCCTCTCCGAGGACCTGCACCGTGGCGGTGCCAGCATCCCGGCCCGCGGCACGGGCACGTCCACCCAGACCCACACCGCGGCGCTCGGCGTACGACGCGACCAGGTGCTGACCCTGGTCGCCTTTGCCGGCGTGGCGCTGATCGCCCTGGCCTTCGACAAGAACATCGGCTTCGTCGCGATCACCGCCGCCGTGATCCTGGCGATGCTCTCCCCGAGCGAGCACAAGGACGCCGTCAAGCAGATCGCCTGGCCGACGGTCCTGCTGGTGGCCGGCGTGAGCACCTACGCGACCATCCTCACGACGGCGAAGGCTCCCGAGTTCATCGGTGGCTGGGCCGCCGGCCTCGGCGCCGCCGTGATCGGTGCGCTCGTCCTCTGCTACGTCGGTGGCATCGTCTCGGCGTTCGCCTCGTCGACGGCCCTGCTGCCGGTGATCATCCCGATCGCGGTGCCACTGATCGCCGACGGCGGCATCAACGCTGCGATGTTCGTTGCCGCGCTGGCGGTCTCCTCGACGATCGTCGACGTCAGCCCGTTCTCGACCAACGGTGCGCTGATGCTGGCGAACAAGCCGGACACGATCGAGGAGCCGGTCTACTACAAGCAGATCCTCACCTACGCCGTCATCGTGACCCTGGTCGGCCCGCTCCTCGTCTGGGCAGCGCTCGTGCTGCCGGGTTGGTGACGGCCGTGAGTGCACCGCTCTCCGACGTCCTCGTCGTCGACCTGTCCCGCGCACTGGCCGGCCCGCAGGCCACGATGATGCTCGGCGACCTGGGTGCCCGCGTGATCAAGGTCGAGGCGCCCGGGCACGGCGACGACACCCGTGGCTGGGGTCCGCCGTTCGTCGGACCGGAGGACGACCGGCAGTCGACGTACTTCCTCTCGGCCAACCGCAACAAGGAGTCGATCACCCTCGACCTCAAGGACGCCGACGACAAGGAGGTCCTGCTGGAGCTGGTCGACCGGGCCGACGTGCTGGTCGAGAACTTCCGCACCGGCGTGCTCGAGCGGCTCGGGCTCGGGTTCGAGGCGCTGCACGAGCGCAACCCGCGGCTGGTCGTGCTGTCCGTCACCGGCTTCGGCCACGACGGGCCGGAGGGCGGACGCGCCGGCTACGACCAGATCGCCCAGGGCGAGGCGGGGCTGATGTCGCTGACCGGCTCCGGCCCGGACGACCCGCAGCGGGTCGGCGTACCGATCGCGGACCTCCTCGCCGGCATGTACGGCGCGTACGGCGTCCTCGCCGCGCTCCACGAGCGGGACCGCACCGGCGAGGGGACCGTCGTCCGCACGTCATTGCTCGCTGCGACCGTGGGGGTGCACGCCTTCCAGGGCACCAAGTGGACCGTCGCAGGTGAGGTCGGCGAGGCCCAGGGCAACCACCACCCCTCGATCTCGCCCTACGGGTTGTTCCACTGCCGCGACGGCAGTGTCCAGATCGCAGTCGGCAGCGAGGGTCTGTGGCGACGTTTCTGCGAGGGTTTCGGCGTGGACGCGACGACCGACGGGCTCGCCAGCAACCCCGAGCGGGTGGCCAACCGGGAGCGGACGATCGAGCTCGTCGAGCAGGTCTTCGCCGACTGGGACGCCGAGCCGCTGCTCGCCCGGCTCGCCGAGGTGGGCATCCCCGCAGGCAAGGTGCGCAGCATCGACGAGGTCTACGAGCTGGGAGCAGACCGCCAGCCAGGGCCTGCTCATCGACGTGGAGCACGAGGTGCTCGGCAAGGTCGCGCTGCCCGGCCCGCCGTTGCGGTTCTTCGAGGCCGACGGCACCGAGGTCACCCACCGCGAGCACGCCGCGCCGCCGGCGCTCGACCAGCACGGTGACGCGGTGCGGGCGTGGCTGCGGGGATCCTCGTCGTGACCCACCGCTGGTCGGCGCACGAGCTGATCGACCTGGTCGTCGACCCCGGGTCCTGGGAGTCGTGGGACCAGCCGATCGACATCGGCGGCCATCCGGAGGGCTACCAGGAGGAGCTGCGTGCCGCGGCCGAGCGGGCCGGCACCGACGAGTCCGTGCTCACCGGTCGCGCGCTGGTCAAGGGGCGCGCGGTGGCCGCGGTGGTCAACGAGTTCGCGTTCCTGGGCGGCTCGATCGGCCGGGCCGCCGGTGAACGCATCGTCGCGTGCATCGAGCGAGCGACGGCCGAAGGGCTGCCGCTGCTGGCGACCACCGCCTCGGGCGGCACCCGGATGCAGGAGGGGACGCCGGCCTTCGTCGAGATGGTGGCGATCTCGCGGGCGGTGATGGCGCACCGGGCGGCCGGGCTGCCCTACCTGGTGCACCTGCGCCACCCGACGACCGGCGGGGTCTACGCCTCGTGGGGGTCGCTCGGCCACGTGACGGTCGCCGAACCCGGAGCGCTGGTGGGCTTCCTCGGCCCGAAGGTCTACGAGGCGCTCGAGGGCAAGCCGTTCCCGAAGGGCGTGCAGCAGGCCGAGAACCTCGCCGAGAAGGGCGTGATCGACGCCGTGGTGTCGACCGAGGACCTGCCCGTCCTGATCGACAAGATGCTCGCGGTGCTCGTCGACCCGCCGACCGAACCGACCCTGCCCGTGCGGGACGATCGCGCGTGGTCGAGCCGGCCGGTGTGGGAGTCGGTGGAGCTGACCCGGTCGAGCTCGCGGCTCGGCGTACGCGACGTGTTGAGGTACGGCGCCCACGGCACCCTCGCGCTCAACGGCACCGAGGAGGGCGAGCAGGACGCCACCCTGCTGGTCACGCTCACCCGGCTCGACGGACAGCCGTGCGTGCTGGTCGGCCAGGACCGGGTCAAGCAGACCCGCGCGACCCCGCTCGGCGCGGCCGCGCTGCGTGAGGCCCGGCGCGGCATGCGTCTCGCCGAGGAGCTCGGCCTGCCGCTGGTCACCGTGATCGACACCCCGGGCGCCGAGCTGTCGCCCGAGGCCGAGGAGGGCGCCATCGCCGGCGAGATCGCCCGCTGCATCGCCACCCTCGCGACGATGACCGTGCCGACCGTCTCGGTGATCCTCGGCCAGGGCTGCGGGGGAGGGGCGCTCGCCCTGCTCCCCGCCGACGTCGTCGTCGCCACCCAGAACGCCTGGCTCTCCCCGCTCCCGCCCGAGGGCGCGAGCGTCATCCGCCACGGCGACGTCTCGCACGCCGCCGAGATGGCCGAGGCCCAGGGCATCGGCGCTGCCGCCCTGCTCGAGGCCGGCATCGTGCACCGCGTCGTACCCGAAGAGGCCGACGACGGCCCCGAGTCCCTCGGCACCGCCGTCGCCGCCCGGGTCGCCCAGGAGCTCAGCCGGATGACCGGATAGTTCGGACCGTTCCGCAGGGTTTTCGGGCCAACGGACCTGCGAACTGGTCCGAACTATCCGAAGGCGGTCAGGACACCAGCGGCGCGAGGTAGCGGCGGGCGTAGGCGCGGACGGCGTCCTCGTCCTCGACGTCGAGGCCGCCGCGGGGGTTGAGCAGATAGGTCCACGCCACCCGGAGCATCAGCTCGGCCACGGTGCGCAGCTCGTCGTCGGGCATGGTGGCGCCGGCCCGGCGCAGCGTGCCGGCGACCCGGTCGGCGGAGCCGAGGACGAGCGAGCTGTGCGAGGCGGCGCCCGCGGCGGTGATCAGGTCGGGCTCGGTCTCGGCGAGCCGGGCGAGCAGCGGGATCTCGCGGGTCAGCCGCAGTCCCTGGGTGAAGCACTCGACGACCGCGTCGCGCGGCGGCAGGTCGGCGGCGACCCGGTCGAGCTCGGTGAGGAAGTCGTCGAACTGCTGGAGCAGCACGGCCTCGAGCAGCATGTCCTTGTTGGGGTAGGCGCGGTAGAGCGTGCTCCGGCTGACCCCGGCACGACGGGCGACGTCCTCGACGTTGGCCCGGCGCACGCCGTACTGCTCGAAGACGTGGCGCGCGGCCTCGAGCATCGCGACGCTCACAGCTTTTCCAGCGTCACCGGTACGCCGTCGCGCGGGAACGGCAGCGCGGTCAGGTCGATCGGCCAGACGTAGTCGTCGGGCACCGACCAGCGGTAGCTGCGCAGCAGCTCGGAGAAGATCGCGCGCACCTGCATCCCGGCGAAGTGCATCCCGATGCACTTGTGCACGCCGCCGCCGAAGGGCTCGAACGCCATCCGGTGCGAGCGGTCCTCGCGACGGTCGGGCGCGAACCGGTCGGGGTCGAAGCGCGTCGGGTCGGGCCAGAGCTCCGGCAGGTAGTGGTTCATGTACGGCGACACGGTCACGAACGAGCCGGCCGGGATGTGGTACCCCGAGATCTCCGTGTCCCGGACCGCCACCCGGGGCAGCGACGGCACCGGCGAGCACAGCCGCATCGACTCCTTCATCACCCGGTCGAGCACCTCGAGGCCGAGCACGCCGTCGTAGTCGAGCTCGCCGGCGGCCAGGCACTCGGCGCGCGCCTTCTCCTGCCACTCCGGGTTCTTGGCCAGGTGGTAGGCCATCGAGCTCATCGTGATCGTGGTCGTGTCGTGCGCGGCCATCAGCAGGAAGATCATGTGGTTGACGATGTCGTCGTCGCTGAACCCGTCGCCGTCCTCGCTCTCCGCCCGACACAGCTGGGCGAACAGGTCGTCGCCGCCGTCGCGACGCTTCGCGGGGATGTGGGAGCGGAAGAAGTCCTCGAGGAACGCCCGCGCCTTCAACCCCTTCTTCCACGGCGTGCCCGGCACCGGCTTGCGCAGGATCGAGGTGCCGGCCCGCACGGCGGCGATGAACGCCTTGTTGACCTGCTCCTGCTCCTCGCGGCTGAGCTCGACGCCGACGAAGGTCTCGAGCGCCAGGTCGAGGGTGAGGGCCTTGAACATGTGGTGCATCCGCACCGGCTGCTCGGCCGACTGCCACTCCTCCAGGTTGCTGCGGATGTGCGGGGCCATCACGGCGTGGTAGCGGCGCAGCGCGTCGTTGGTGAACGCGTGCTGGAGGATCCGGCGGTGGTGCAGGTGCTCGTCGAAGTCGAGCAGCATGATGCCGCGGTGGAAGAACGGGCCGATGAAGTGCGACCACGCCGGACCGTTGGCGAAGGTGCGGTCGCGGTTGACCAGCACCTGCTCGGCCATGTCGGCGCCGGCGGTGACGTACATCCGGATGCCGAACACGTTGAGCCGGTAGACCTGTCCGTAGTTCTCGCGCAACCAGACGTTGTGGTCGATCGGGTGGTAGCGCAGCTGCAGCAGGTGCGGGATCCCGAGCAACGGGCCCCGCGCCTCCTTCAGCCCGGCCGGGAGCGTCACGGTCATCTGGCGTCCTCCACCGCTGACATGGTGAGACAAATCTGTTTCAATGTATCACCATGACGACCGTGCAGCGAGAGCCCGAGACGAGCGACCGAGGGCTGCCGCTCGGCCCCGACTCGCTGACCTGGCGCTACTTCGGCGACAACCGGATGGCCCTGCTCGGGCCCCGTGCGGCGGTGCTCCAGAACATGCTGCCTGCGCTCGGCCAGGGGGTGGAGGACCACTCGGTCTGGTTCGCCGAGACGCTCGCCCGGCTGCAGCGCAGCATCCCGCCGATCTTCAACACGGTCTACGGCGGCGACCCCGAGTCCAGCGGCCACGAGGTCCGCGACTTCCACCGGCCGATCAAGGGCAGGCTGCCCGACGGGTCGCCGTACAGCGCGCTCAACCCGGACACCTACTACTGGGCGCACGCGTGCTTCGTCGAGCACCTGATCACGGCGACCGACACGTTCATCCGCCGCCTGAGCGAGGACGAGAAGGAGCAGGTCTTCCGGGAGTCGATCACCTGGTTCGAGCGGTACGGCGTGAGCTCGCGCGGGACACCGCAGACCTACGCGGAGTTCGTCGCCTACTTCGAGCACACCCTCGAAGAACGACTGGTCGCGCACCGGACGGCGTCGTACGGCGTGGGCTACGCGACCAAGGGATGGCCCCGCCCGAAGCAGGTGCCGAAACCCCTGTGGTGGTTGGTGAAACGGCCCGTCAACGCGGTCAGCTCGTCGATCACCATCGGCGGGATGCCTCCGAAGGGGCGGGAGATCCTCGGCCTCCCCTGGGACGACGCGAGGGAGCGTCGCTACCAGCGGTTCGCGGCGGTGAGCCGCGCACTGAACGGCCTCTACGGCCGGCTGCCGGGCCGCTACCGGATGCACCCGATCCCGCTGCGCGCGTTCAAGCGTGAGGGTCGCCGGGCCTAGATTGGGCCCATGGCCGATCGCTCACCGCTGGGACTGCTCGACACCGACTCGCTGATCGGCGAGGAGGACCGCGCGATGCAGCAGACGGTGCGCAAGTGGGTCGACGAGCGGATCCGCCCGAACATCGCGGAGTGGTACGAGGACGGCAGTACGCCGGTCCGCGACATCGCCCGCGAGATGGGCCAGCTCGGCGCACTCGGCATGCACCTCGAGGGCTACGGCTGCGCGGGCACGAGCACGACGGCCTACGGGCTGGCCTGCCTGGAGGTGGAGGCCGGCGACTCGGGCATCCGGTCGCTGATGTCGGTGCAGGGCAGCCTGGCGATGTTCGCGATCCACGCCCACGGCTCCGAGGAGCAGAAGGAGCAGTGGCTGCCGGAGATGGCGAAGGGGGAGAAGGTCGGCTGCTTCGGGCTGACCGAACCCGACTTCGGCTCCAACCCGGCCGGCATGCGCACGCGGGCGAAGCAGGACGGGTCGGACTGGGTGCTCGACGGGTCGAAGATGTGGATCACGAACGGCTCGGTCGCCGACGTGGCAGTCGTGTGGGCCCAGACGGACGACGGGATCCGCGGGTTCGTCGTACCCACCGAGACCGAGGGCTTCTCCGCCCCGGACATCAAGAAGAAGATGTCCATGCGTGCGTCCGTCACCAGTGAGCTCGTGCTCGACGGTGTCCGGCTGCCGGCCGACGCGATGCTGCCCAACGTGAAGGGTCTCCGCGGTCCGCTGAGCTGCCTGACCGAGGCGCGGTTCGGGATCATCTTCGGCTCCATCGGTGCGGCCCGGGACTGCCTCGAGGCGACGCTGCGCTACGCCGCCGAGCGCGACATCTTCGACAAGCCGCTCGGCGGCTTCCAGATCACCCAGGCCAAGCTGGCCGACATGACCGTCGAGCTCGGCAAGTCGATGCTGCTGGCGCTGCACCTCGGCCGGCTCAAGGACGAGGGCCGGATCACCGCCGAGCAGGTGAGCTTCGGCAAGCTCAACAACATCCGCGAGGCGCTGGCGATCGCGCGTGAGTGCCGCACGATCATGGGCGCCGCCGGGATCACCCTGGAGTGGCCGATGATGCGCCACGCCAACAACCTCGAGTCGGTGCTCACCTACGAAGGCACCTCGGAGGTCCACCAGCTGGTGCTGGGCAAGGCGCTCACGGGCGAGGACGCCTTCCGCTAGGAGTCGAGCACGTCACAGGGCCGCCCGGCCGTCAAGATGCGAGGGTTTTGCCCCGAGTGCCCTACGCTGGAGTCACAAGGATCGTTCAGTCTTGCCTCGGTCCTGATGCGTGTTGCAGCACTCGTCCCTCACGGGGCCGCTCACTCAGAAGCAGTGCTCCACGACGCCTGATTCTTCTCGGCGACACACAGTCGCCGTCACTGTGGCGAGACACTCACACAGTTAGCGAACCTTCCCTTGTCATCCTCCTTTGCCGAGCTCGGCGTCCCCGCAGAGCTCTCCGACGTGCTGGCTGCTGCCGGCATCACCGAACCCACTCCCATCCAGGCGGCCACGCTGCCTGACTCCCTCGGCGGACGCGACGTCCTCGGCCGTGGCCGCACCGGCTCCGGCAAGACGCTCGCGTTCCTGCTGCCTCTCGTCGCCCGGCTGGACGCCTCCCGCTCCCGTCGTACGGCGAAGCGCCCCCGTGCCCTGATCCTCGCTCCGACCCGTGAGCTGGTCGCCCAGATCGACGCCGCACTGGCGCCGCTCGCCGCGATCCACGGGCTCCGGACCCGCACCGTCTTCGGCGGCGTCGGCCAGAACCCGCAGGTGCAGGCGATCCGCCAGGGCGTCGACATCGTGCTCGCGTGCCCCGGTCGCCTCGAGGACCTGATCCAGCAGGGTCACGTCGACCTCGGCCAGGTCGAGGTGACGGTGCTCGACGAGGCCGACCACATGGCCGACCTCGGCTTCCTCCCGGCCGTGCGCCGCATCCTCGAGCAGACCCCGCGCGGCGGGCAGCGGATGCTGTTCTCCGCCACCCTCGACTCGGGCGTCAACGTCCTGGTCAAGCGCTTCCTCGACAAGCCGGCGACCCACGAGGCCGACTCGGCCCAGTCGCCGATCTCGACGATGGACCACCACGTCCTGCACGTGCACCGCGACCACCGCGTCTCCGTGCTGGCCGACCTGGCCAGCGCACCCGGCCGCACGGTCGTGTTCACCCGCACCAAGCACGGTGCCAAGAACCTCGCCCGCCAGCTGAACTCGCGCGGCGTGCCGACCGTCGAGCTCCACGGCAACCTCGCGCAGAACGCCCGCACGAGGAACATGGAGGCCTTCCACTCGGGCAAGGCGAGCACCCTCGTCGCCACCGACATCGCCGCGCGTGGCATCCACGTCGACGACGTCGCGCTGGTCATCCACGCGGACCCGCCGGCCGAGCACAAGGCCTACCTGCACCGTTCCGGGCGGACGGCTCGTGCCGGTGCCGCCGGCACGGTCATCACGCTGATGACCGACCAGCAGGTCAAGGACGTCCGCGACCTGACCCGCGCCGCCAAGATCTCTCCCACCACGACGAAGGTCTCCGGACCGAACCACCCGATGCTCCAGCAGCTCGCCCCGGGCGAGCGCGTGCTGGTCGCTGGTGGCCTCGTGGACGACCGTCCCCAGCGCCCGCAGAACAGTGGCGGGGGCGGCGGACGTCGTCGCAGCGGCGGTGGCGGCGGGGTGGACGGCGCGGCTCCGGCGGCTCCGGCCGACCGCAGGGCCAGGGTCGTTCCGGTGGCCAGTCCCGCTCCGGCGGGCAGGGTCGCTCGCGTGGTCGCGGAGGCTCGGGTGCCGCAGGCTCCTCGGGCGGCGGCCACAGCGCGGCGTCGTTCAGCGGTCGTCGCGGCCGCTGAGCCCGACCCGGCTGCCGGGCGCGTGGCAGGCTTGTCGGCATGGAGGTCCTGACTCCGCGTGACGTGCCGCTCGGTGGCCTGCGGGCGATGACCGTGCGTCGTACGCTCCCGCAGCGCCAGCGCTCCCTGATCGGCGCGTGGTGCTTCCTCGACCACTACGGCCCGGACGAGGTCGACCGGACCGAGGGCATGGTCGTCCCGCCGCACCCGCACACCGGGCTGCAGACGGTGAGCTGGCTGTTCACCGGCGAGATCGAGCACCGCGACTCCGCCGGTCACCATGCCTTCGTGCGACCCGGCGAGCTCAACCTGATGACCGCGGGCCGCGGGATCAGCCACAGCGAGTACTCCACGCCGGACACCACCACGCTCCACGGCGCCCAGCTCTGGCTCGCGCTGCCCGACGGCGATCGCCAGGTCGAGCCGACCTTCGAGCACTTCGCCCCCGACCCAGTGGTCGGGGACGGCTGGGAGGCCCGGGTCTTCATCGGCTCGCTGCTCGGCTCGACGTCACCCGTGACGACGTACAGCCCGCTGCTGGGAGCCGAGCTCACGCTGTCGGCGGGTACGACGCTGCAGGTGCCCGTCGAGTCGTCGTACGAGCTCGGCGTGCTGGTCGACACCGGAGCCGTCCGCGTCGACGGCAAGCCGCTGGCGGCCCACGAGCTCGGGTTCGTCGAGCCCGGTGCCGAGGCCCTCGAGCTCACGGCCGAGGAGGAGACGCGGCTGCTCGTGCTCGGTGGGCCACCGTTCGGCGAACAGATCGTCATGTGGTGGAACTTCATCGGCCGCGAGCACGACGAGGTGGTCGGCTACCGCGCGCAGTGGGAGGCCCTGCTGGCCGAGGACGACCACTCCCGCTTCGACCTTCCCGAGGGCGACCCGCTCGAGGCCCTGCACGCCCCGCCCCTGCCGAACGCCCGGATGGTCAAGCGCGGTCCCTAGCTGTCACCCCCACCGCCTAGGCTCTCCTGGTGACCTCGCAACAGACCCACCCCCGCACCACCCTCACCGACCTCGCCTCCGACGGCATCGTGCTCGTCGACGGCGGCATGGGCACCCTCCTCCAGGACCAGGGACTCGACGACGGCGGCTCCGGCGAGCTCTGGAACGTCGACCGTCCCGACGTCGTCCGCGACGCCCATCGGGCCTATGCCGAGGCGGGCGCGCGCATCCTGACCACCAACACCTTCGGCGGCAGCCGTCCGCGCCTCGACATGCACGGGCTCGGCGACCGGGTCCACGAGCTCAACGAGGCCGCGGCCCGGCTGGCCCGCGAGGTCGCCACCGAGCACGGCGCCCTCGTGGCCGGCGACCTCGGCCCGACCGGTGAGCTGATGGCGCCGCTGGGCACGATGGACGCCGCGGCCGCGCAGGCGATCTTCGCCGAGCAGCTCGCCGGGCTCCGTGACGGCGGCATCGACCTGGTGCTGATCGAGACGATGAGCGACCTCGCCGAGGTCGAGGCGGCCGTGGCCGCCGCCCGCGAGGTCACGCCCGACCTGCCGATCATGGCGACGCTCAGCTTCGACACCAACCTGCGCTCGATGATGGGCGTGCGTCCCGGCGACGCCGTCACGGCCCTGGCCGCGCTCGGCGTCGACGCCGTCGGTGCCAACTGCGGTCGCGGCCCGGGGGAGATGGAGCAGATCGCTGCCGAGCTCGCCGCCGCGCGCCCCGAGGGCCTGCTGCTGGTGGCCCAGTCCAACGCGGGGCTGCCCCAGGTCGTCGGTGACCACTTCGAGTACGACGCGACGCCCGCCGACATGGCCGCCCACGCCGTGCGCCTCCGCGACCTCGGCATCGACCTGATCGGTGCCTGCTGCGGCTCGACCCCCGAGCACGTGCACGCGATCAGCCACGCCCTGGCATGACCGTCGACGTCGTCGACGGGGCCGTCGTCGGGGAGGACGGCGTCGCGCGCTGCCCGTGGGCCGGCCCGCCGGGGACGATGCGCGACTACCACGACACCGAGTGGGGCGTGCCCGTCCGCGGCGAGCAGGGACTCTTCGAGCGGATGTCCCTCGAGGGCTTCCAGGCCGGGCTGTCCTGGTCGACGATCCTGAACAAGCGTGACCGGTTCCGCGAGGTCTTCCACGGCTTCGACGTCGACCGGGTCGCGGCGATGACCGACGCCGACGTCGAGCGGCTGCTCACCGACACCGGCATCGTCCGCAACCGGGCCAAGGTGGAGGCCACCCGCAAGAACGCACTGGCGACCATCGCCCTGCGCGAGGACGGCGGGCTCGAGGCGTTCATCGAGCAGTTCCGCCCCGCCGCCGACCCGGAGCCACGGGCACCCGCCGAGGTCCCCACGACCTCCCCGGAGTCGATCGCCCTGTCGAAGGCCTTGCGCAAGCGAGGCTTCGGCTTCGTCGGCCCGACCACCATGCACGCCCTGATGGAGGCCACCGGCCTCGTCGACACCCACCTGCTCGGCTGCCACCGGCGCGGGGTGGCGCGCTAGCGGGGGTCCTCCACCTCGTCGACCGGGGTGGCGGCAGCGTGCTTGCCCTCCGGCGGCTCGGCCTCCGGGTCCTCGCCGACCTCGGTCTCCACCGGGGCCCGGTGCGAGCCGGCCGCCAGCGGCCGAGTCAGCCGCGGCTGCTGCCTGCGCGGCGTTGTGCTCCGCCCGGGCGGCGGCGCTGGCCGAGGTGGTCCGGAGCTCGATCGGCGGCAGCAGCAGCATGATCGCGAACGCGAGCAGCATGATCAGCCCGCCCGACAGGAGCACCAGGCCCATCGAGTCGGCGAAGCCGACCTGGAACGGGTGCGCGAGCACGTCGTTCATCTGCCCGATGATCGAGGAGTCGTCCTGCACGGAGGCGAACACGCCGCCCTGGCCGGTGTTCTGGAGCCCCGCCAGGACCTGGTCGTTGACAGCCGTGTGCGGGATCTGGCCGGCCGCGGCGGCCTGCTGGATGCCCGGGGCCGCGCTCTTGAACGCGTCCTTGATGTTGTCGCCGAGGGTGCTGAACAGCAGCGAGAGGAAGACGGCGACACCGAGGGTTCCGCCCAGCTGGCGGAAGAAGGTCGCCGAGCTGGTGGCGACGCCGATCTCGCTGGGGGGTACGGCGTTCTGCACGATGATCGTGAGCGGCTGCATGCACTGGCCGATGCCGAGCCCGAGGAACAGCATCCCGACCATCATCAGCAGCAGGCTGGTGTCCGCGCCGACGAAGGACAGCGCGATCATCGAGGCACCTGCGAGGGCGGAGCCGAAGATCGGGAAGATCCGGATCTTGCCGGTGCGCGAGGTGATCTGGCCGACCCCGATGCCGGCGCTCATCATGCCGACGACCATCGGCAGCATCATCAGCCCGGCCTTGGTGGGGGAGGCCCCGTGCACGATCTGCATGTACTGCGGCAGCACGGTGATCGCCCCGAACATGGCGGCACCCACGATCACGCTCGCGCCGATCACGACCGCGACGGTGCGGATCTTGAAGATCCGCAGCGGGATCAGTGCGTCGTCGCCCATCCGGTGCTCGGCGTACACGAAGGCCAGCACCCCGACCGCGCCGATGGCGTAGCAGGCCAGCGAGCGCGGGTCGTCCCAGCCCCACTGCCGGCCCTGCTCGGCCACGGTGAGCAGCGGCACCAGCGCGACGACGAGCGACATCGCACCCCACCAGTCGATCCGGGCCTCGCGCCGGACGTGGTGCAGGTGGAGGTTCCGGTTGACCACGAACAGGGCCGCGATGCCGATCGGCACGTTCACCAGGAACACCCAGCGCCAGCCGGTGATGCCGAGGATGGACTCCTGCCCGGCGAACAGGCCGCCCGCCACCGGGCCGAGCACGCTCGAGGTGGCGAAGACCGACATGAAGTAGCCGGTGTACTTCGCGCGCTCACGCGGCGACACGATGTCGCCGATGATCGCGAGCACGAGCGTGAACAACCCGCCGGCTCCGAGTCCCTGCACCGCGCGGAGCGCGGCCAGCGTGTACATCGAGTTGGCGAACGAGCACGCCGCCGAGCCGATGATGAACAGCGTGATCGCGAACAGGAACAGCTTCTTGCGGCCGTAGAGGTCGCCGAGCTTGCCGTAGATCGGCGTCGTGATCGTCGAGGTGATCAGGTACGCCGTGGTCACCCAGGCCTGGACCGAGAGCCCGTTGAGGTCGTCGGCGATGGTGCGGATCGCCGTACCGACGATGGACTGGTCGAGCGCCGCGAGGAACATGCCGAGCAGCAGGCCGGAGAGGATGGTCAGGATCTGGGCGTGCGTGTACTCACCCGAGTCGGCGCCCGGCTCGACCTGCTGTTCGCCCGGCCGGGCTGCAGAGGTGGTGGCCACAAGGAGCCACGTTAGTTGACGATTTCAAGTATCCACATCTCGTTTGACGCGGATCACATGTCGGTGCGCCCGGTGCCGCGGATAGGTTGACCGCCATGACGACCGCAGCCACGCGAGTCCACGCCTTCGGCGACGACGCCCTCGGCGACCACGACGCGGTCGGTCTGGCCGAGGAGATCCGTGCCGGGCGGGTCTCGCGGCGCGAGGCGGTGGATGCCGCGATCGCCCGCACCCGCCTGGTCGACGAGCAGCTCGACGCGCTGGCCGCCGACCGGTTCGCCGAGGCCTCGGCCGAGTCGGGCACCCCCGCCGACGGGTTCTTCGCGGGGCTGCCCGCGTTCGTCAAGGACAACAGCGACGTCGCCGGACTCCCGACCCAGCAGGGCACGCGCGCGTACGTCGCCGAACCCGCCGCTGCCGATGGTGACTTCGCCCGGATGCTCGGCCTGGTCGGCGCCACCGTGCTCGGGAAGACCCGGCTCTCGGAGTACGGCTTCAGCCCGAGCGCCGAGTTCATGCACGACGTCCCCGTGCGCAACCCCTGGCACACCGCCCACAGCTCCGGCGCCTCGTCAGCCGGCTCGGCGGCGCTCGTCGCTGCCGGCGCCGTGCCGATGGCCCACGCCAACGACGGCGGCGGCTCGATCCGGATCCCGGCCGCGTGCAACGGACTGGTCGGGCTCAAGGCGACCCGCGGCCGGATCCCGAGCGACAAGCTCAACCGCGAGATGCCCGTGCAGATCGTGCACGACGGCGTGGTCACGCGGTCCGTGCGTGACACCGCGGCGTTCGTCCGCGAGTCGGAGCGCGTCTACCGCAACCTCAAGCTCGCGCCGGTCGGCGACGTCACGCATCCCGGCAAGCCACGGGTCCGGATCGCGCTGGTGACGAACTCGATCGGTGGCCGGACGACCGACGACGAGACCACCCAGACCGTCGAGAAGACCGCGGCCCTGCTGGAGGAGCTCGGCCACGAGATCGAGCTGCTCGAGGCCCCGGTGCCGGACTCCTTCGAGGACGACTTCCTCCTCTACTGGGCCACCCTCGCGCTCGCCCTCAGCGCCGGCGGCAAGCACCAGTTCAACCGCACCTACGACCGCAGCAAGAACGACAACCTGACCAAGGGGCTCGCCCGGCACGCAGCGAAGAACGCCTGGCGGGTGCCGCTGGCGATCGCGCGTCTCCGTCGGTCCAGCCGGATCAGCAAGGAGTTCTTCGCGCGGCACGACGTGGTGCTGACCCCGACGCTGTCGCTGACCACGCCCGAGCTCGGCTGGCTCGACCCGTCGCAGTCCTACGAGACCGTGATGGGCCGGATCCTGGAGTGGGTCTCCTTCACCCCGCTGCAGAACGCCACCGGTGACCCGGCGATCTCGCTGCCGATGGGGATGAGCTCGAAGGGTCTCCCGATCGGCGTACAGCTCTCGGCGGCGCAGGGCTACGACCGCCGCCTCCTCGAGGTGGCCTTCGAGCTCGAGGAAGCCCAGCCGTTCGCCCGTATCCAGGACTAGGCGAGCCGGCTCACGAGGGGTTCCTCGGCGTCACGAGCAGTGACTGGGCCGACCGCGCGACGAGCCCGCGCTCGTCGTACACCTCCGACGCCGCGAGGCCGACCGCGCCGCCGCCGAGGGTCGTGCGCGCGTCGAGGCAGACCCACTCCCCGACGGGCGGGCGTACGACGTGCACGGTCAGCTCGGTGTTCATGAAGTTCCACTCCGCCGGGTCGAGGGCCGCGGACGCACCGGAGGCCGAGTCGACGCAGGTCAGCAGCCGTTGCAGTGGCGACATCTCCTCGCCGGGCAGCAGCGGGACCAGCGGGCGCATCCACACCACGGCCCGGCCGGGTCGCGTCACGGCTCCCTCGATCCACTGCCACTCCACGGCGTCGAGGTAGCCGCGGTGCCAGGAGGCCGGCGGGTCCTCGAGGTGCCCGTCGGCCGGCCCGTGCTCGAGAGGTACGCCGGACCCGTCGACCGGCCCGTCGTCCGCCACCGGGAACGCCCAGGCCTGGGCACGGGCCAGCACGCGACCGGACTCGTCACTGAGCTCGGCCTGGCGCAGCGACACCGTCCGGCCGGGCCGCGGCACCGACGTCGAGACGTGCAGCGGACCCACCGGGACCGGTCCGAGGAGGTCCATCGTGAACCGGCCGAGCGTCCGCGGGCTGCCCTCGTCGATGCCCTCGAGGGCGCGCCCGAGCAGCGCCGCGGGAGGTCCGCCGTGCTGGGCCTGGGGGCTCCACGGCCCGGCTGTCGCCGCCGTCGAAGCGACGGCATCACCGGTCAGGGGCTCGTAGAAGGAGGCGGCGGAGGGGCTCACCAGAGGATCATCGCGAACCGGCCGGAGAGCGGACCAACCGGCCCCTCCAACCGATTTCGGGTATCACCCCGGCCCTGTGTATTCTGCTCGCTGGCCCACGGAGCACGATCTGGGCCGCGCCCCTTTAGCTCAGTCGGC
Organism: uncultured Actinomycetota bacterium; assembly: GCA_963722835.1. Lineage (GTDB taxonomy): Bacteria > Actinomycetota > Actinomycetes > Propionibacteriales > Nocardioidaceae > Marmoricola. Next base: position 27,342 of record CAVROK010000007.1, on the reverse strand, counting down.
AGAGCGTCTCCATGGTAAGGAGAAGGTCTACGGTTCGATTCCGTAAAGGGGCTCTGGGAAGTCTCGCGATGTCACCCCGGAATGTCAGGGTGTCGCGGCGCGTTCCCAGTGGCGGGGTAGCTCAGGTGGTTAGAGCACACGGCTCATAATCGTGGTGTCGCGGGTTCGAGTCCCGCCCCCGCTACTCAGCACGACCACCAGCAGCACCCGGCACCACCCCGCACCACCTCACGAGGCTAGGAAGAGGCACGAACGTGGCCAGCAAAAGCTCTGATGTCCGCCCCAAGATCACCTTGGCGTGCGTGGACTGCAAGGAACGCAACTACATCACCAAGAAGAACCGTCGCAACGACCCGGACCGCATGGAGCTGAAGAAGTTCTGCCCGCGTTGCCGCAAGCACACCGAGCACCGCGAGACCCGCTGACCGCGGTCCCCGACACCCACGAAGCGGCGCCCGGCTCTGCCGGGGGCCGCTTCTGCTTCCTCCGCTAGCGTCGTGGCCGTGCCTGACCTCGCCGACCTCACGACGCTGCGCCTCGGTGGCCCGGCGGCCGAGCTCGTCGAGGCCCACGACGAGGAGTCCTTGGTCGAGGCCGTGCGGTCGGCCGACGAGAGCGGTACGCCGGTGCTGGTGGTCGGTGGTGGCAGCAACCTGGTCGTCGCCGACGAGGGGTACGCCGGACGCGTGGTCGTCGTACGCAACACCGGGCTGCGCAGCGAGGGCGACACCTGCGGCGGGGCGTACGTCGAGATCGGGGCCGGTCACGACTGGGACGAGGTCGTCGCCACGGCGGTCGAGCGCGGCTGGGTCGGCATCGAGGCGCTCTCCGGGATCCCCGGCACGACGGGAGCGACCCCGATCCAGAACGTCGGCGCCTACGGCCAGGAGGTCAGCCAGACCCTCGCGCGGGTGAAGACCTGGGACCGGCTGTTCAAGGGGGTGCGCACCTTCGCCGCCGCCGACTGCGGCTTCGGCTACCGCACCAGCCGGTTCAAGCAGGACCCCGGCCGCCACGTCGTGCTCAGCGTGACCTTCCAGCTCACCCTCGGCGACCTCGGCGCCCCTGTCCGGTACGCCGAGCTGGCCGGCGCCCTCGGCATCGGCATCGGTGACCGCGCTCCCGCGGCCGACGTGCGCGACGCCGTGCTCGACCTGCGCCGCCGCAAGGGGATGGTGCTCGACGCGGACGACCACGACACGTGGAGCACGGGGTCGTTCTTCACCAACCCGGTCGTGCCCGCGGGGGAGGTGCCCGACGGCGCTCCGACGTGGCCACAGGGCGACGACCTCGTCAAGACGAGCGCCGCGTGGCTGATCGAGCACGCGGGCTTCGCCAAGGGCTACGGCAACGACCGGGTGCGCCTCTCCTCCAAGCACACGCTCGCCCTGACCAACCGCGGCTCGGCCCGCACCTCCGACGTGCTGGAGCTCGCGCGCGAGATCCGCGACGGCGTCCGGCACCGCTTCGGCATCGAGCTGGTCAACGAACCCGTGCTCGTGGGCTGCAGCCTCTAGCCGGCCTCAGACGTTGCTGGTGGTCGTCGTCTCGCTGATGGCCACCAGCACGGCGAAGAGGATCAGCAGCAGCACCACGAGGATCAGGACGATGGTCCCGATGATGCCGAGGATCATCCCGGCCTTCGCACTGCCCTCGCCGCCGAGCTGGCCGCGCGAGGCCTGGATGTCCTTGACCGCGTTGCGGCCCAGGGCCCAGGCGAACGGCGACGCGAGGAAGCCCACGCCGCAGGTGAAGCCGAGCAGCAGGCCGGCGATGCCGAGGATGAGCGCGAGGTTGGACTGCGGGTGGTCGGGTCGCGGCGGCGAGAAACCGGCGTACGGCGGGTATCCGGGCGGCGCACCCGGAGGGGGACCGGACTGACCGCCGGGAGGCGGGTAGCCGTAGCCCGGCTGTCCGGGTGCGGGCTGGCCGTACGGCGGTGGGGCGTAGGGCGGCTGTCCGTATCCGGGCTGGCCGTATCCCTGCTGGCCGTAGGGCGGTGGCGCGACGTATCCGGGCGGCGGGCCGTAGGGGTCCTGCTCGTAGGGCCGGGTGCCGCCCTGGTCCCAGCCCGCCGGGGGTTGCGCACTCGTCGGGTTGAGCACCGCGCCCTGTGACGCCGAGGGGTCCGGGTCGCCCTGCTGACGCTGCTGGCGTGCCTGCTCCGCGGCCTGCCGCTCCCAGTAGCCGACCGGCTGGGTCGGCTCGGTGCCGGGCTCGGGCGCGAGGTCCTCGGCCGGTGGTGCCGGAGGCTCCGCCGCCTGCGACTGGCCCTCGGGCGACTGCGTCCTCGGGCGACTGGTCGTCCGGCGACTGGCCCTCGGGCGACTGCGGGTTCTCCCCCGGATAGGTGCTCATGGCGTCATTGTCTCCCAGTCGTCGATCTCGCCGAGCCAGCGGCGCTTGTCCTCCTCCGACGCCGCGGAGGCGCGGAACGACGACCGGGCCAGGTCGGCCAGCTGGGCGTCGGTGAGGTCGTGGGCAGCGCGCATGGTGGCGTACTGGCTGGCCAGCTGCGATCCGAACAGCAGGGGGTCGTCGGCGCCGAGCGCGATCTCCGCCCCGGCTGCCATCAGGTCCGGCAGCGGCACCGAGCTGAGGTCGGTGTAGACGCCGAGCGCGACGTTGGAGACCGGGCACACCTCGAGGGCGATGCCGCGCGAGACGATCAGGTCGAGCAGGTCGGGGTCCTCCGCGGCGCGGATGCCGTGGCCGAGGCGGTTGGCGTGCAGCTCCTCCACGCACACGCGCACCGACTCGGGGCCGAGCAGCTCGCCGCCGTGCGGGTCGAGCAGCAGCCCGGCCCGCTCGGCGATCTGGAACGCCGGGGCGAAGTCACGGGTCGACCCGCGCCGCTCGTCGTTGGAGAGCCCGAACCCGACCACCCCGTGGCCGGCGTACTGCGCGGCGAGCCGGGCCAGGGTGCGCGCGTCCAGCGGGTGGCGGGTGCGGTTGGCGGCGATGACGACGGCCATCCCGATGCCGACCTCGCGGGAGGACTCGCGCACCGCGTCGAGGACGAGGTCGGTGAACTGGGTGATGCCGCCGAACTTGGCCGCGTAGCCGCTCGGGTCGACCTGGATCTCCAGCCACCGGCCGCCGTCACGCTTGTCGTCCTCGGCGGCCTCACGCACGAGGCGGCGTACGTCGTCCTCGGTCCGCAGCACCGACCGGGCCACGTCGTAGAGCCGCTGGAACCGGAACCAGCCCTTCTCGTCGGCCGCCGAGAGGGTCGGCGGCCAGTCCTCGACCAGGGCGTCGGGGAGGTGGTGTCCGTCGCGCTCGGCGAGCTCGAGCAGCGTGGCGTGCCGCATGGAGCCGGTGAAGTGAAGGTGCAGATGGGCCTTCGGCAGCTCCGTCGAGCCGAGCGCACTCGCATGGTCGAGCCGGCGTCAGCCGCTCACCTTCTCCGCGGCGGCCAGCAGCACGCAGGTGGCGACGGCCTCCATCGCCGAGCTGACCTCCGCAGGCTCGGGGAAGGTCGGCGCCAGCCGGATGTTGCGGTCGCGCGGGTCGTCGCCGTTGGGGAAGGACGAGCCCGCCGGCGTCAGCGCGATGCCGGCCTCCTTGGCGAGCGAGACCACCCGTGAGGCGGTGCCGTCGAGCACGTCGAGGCTGACGAAGTAGCCACCGGTCGGGTGGGTCCACTCGGCGATCTCCAGACCGCCGAGGCGCTCGGTGAGGATGCGCTCCACCTCGGCGAACTTCGGCGCGATGATCTCGCGGTGCCGGGTCATGTGGTCGCGCACGCCCTGCGGGGAGCCGAAGAACTGCGCGTGCCGGAGCTGGTTGAGCTTGTCCGGCCCGATGGCGCCCTTGCCGAGGTTGCTGATGTACCACTTCACCGTCTCGACCGACCCGGCCAGGAAGGCCACCCCGGCGCCGGCGTAGGTGATCTTGGAGGTCGAGGCGAACATGATCGGCCGGTGCGGGTGCCCGGCGGCGGCGGCCAGGGTGAGCACGTCGGCGCTCTTGGCCTCGTCCTCGGTCAGGTGGTGGAACGCGTAGGCGTTGTCCCAGAAGATCTTGAAGTCCGGCGCCGCGGTCTCCATCGAGGTGAGCCGCGCGGCGACCTCCTGGGAGACCACGGAACCGCTGGGGTTGGCGTACGTCGGCACCACCCAGATGCCCTTGATGCTCGGGTCGGTCGCCGCCAGCTGGGCCACCGCCTCGGGGTCGGGCCCGTCGTCGTTCATCGGGACGGTGACCATCTCGATCCCGAACCAGCTCGAGCAGCGTGAAGTGCCGGTCGTAGCCCGGCACCGGGCAGATGAAGGTGACCTTCTCCTCCTGCCCCCACGGCCGCTCGCTGTCGACGCCTCCGTGGAGCCACAGGTCGACCAGCACCTCGCGCATCATCACCAGGCTGGAGTTGCCGCCGGCGACGACCTGCTCGGGCTCGACCCAGAGCAGGTCGGCGAACATCTCGCGCAGCTCGCGGATGCCCTCGAGGCCGCCGTAGTTGCGCACGTCCACCCCGGCGTCGTCGGTGACGCCCTTGGGCAGCGTCGAGCAGCTCGTCGGAGAGGTCGAGCTGGGCCGTCGACGGCTTGCCGCGGGTGAGGTCGAGCTTCAGGCCGCGTTCCTTCAGGGTCCGGTAGGCCTCCTGCTGGTCGGCCAGGAAGGCCTCGATCTCCTCGGGGGAGCGGTCGGCCAGGGGTCGGGTCTGCTGGGTCTGCTCGCTCACGCCGACCATGCTCCCATCACCCTGTTCAGGCCCGGCAGCCGTCCCCGGGCGCCGGTTCGACTTTGCGCGCGACCGCCCCCGTAGACTCTCGGTCTGGTGTTTCCGGCCATTGTTTTTGCGTGCCCGGAATGCGCCGTAGGGCACTAGCTCAACTGGCAGAGCATCGGTCTCCAAAACCGAAGGTTGGGGGTTCAAGTCCCTCGTGCCCTGCGAGAGAAGAAGTCACCACGCACCACCCATCAGCAGGCAACCGGAAGGCGGAGCACCGTGTCGGAGAGTTCACCGACCCGCTCGGACAAGGGTCGCGATCGCACCAGCCCGGTCACGTTCTACCGCCAGGTCGTCGCCGAGCTGCGCAAGGTGGTCTGGCCGACGCAGCAGCAGCTGGTCACCTACCTGATCGTGGTGCTGGTGTTCGTCCTCGCGATGATCGCCTACGTGTCGGTGCTCGACCTGGCCTTCGGCAAGGCCGTGTTCGCGCTCTTCGGCGGCGAGTAGTCGCGCACCCCCCGGCGCCCGACAGCGGGCGCGACCACCCTTTGAGCATGACGAGATGACGGAGTGACAGTGTCTGAGCAGTACGACGAGCAGCCGGTCGACGAGGCGGGCAGACCAGCCTGTCGACGAGCCGGCCGGTGTGACCGACGAGGTCCTCACCGACCCGGAGACCGGCGAGACCGTGGCGAGCCCGTGGCGGGGGAGTCCGTGGAGCTCTCGGAGGACATCGACGACCTGAGCGACCCGTCCGAGCCCGCCGACGAGGCCGTCGCCGCCGAGGCGCCCGCGGTCGAGGAGCCCGTCGCCGAGGAGACTGCCGTCGACGAGCCCGAGGCCGAGGTGCCGACGACGGCGACGCCGACGCCGAGGCGGAGGAGCCTGCTGACGAGCCGGTCGCCACCCCTGCCGGTGACCCGCTCGAGGAGTTCCGGGCCGCGCTGCGCGAGAAGGAGGGCGACTGGTTCGTCGTCCACACCTACTCCGGCATGGAGAACCGGGTGAAGGCCAACCTCGAGAACCGCATCACCTCGCTGAACATGGAGCACTTCATCCACGAGGTGATCGTGCCCACCGAGGAGGTCGCGGAGATCAAGAACGGCCAGCGCAAGCTGGTCAAGCGCACCGTCCTCCCCGGCTACGTGCTGGTCCGGATGGACCTGACGGACGAGTCCTGGTCCGCCGTACGCCACACGCCGTCGGTGACCGGCTTCGTGGGCCACAGCCACCAGCCGGTGCCGCTGAGCCTGGAGGAGGTCGAGAACATGCTCGCCCCCGCCATCCAGGCCGAGGCCGAGGCCGCCGCCGCGCCGGAGAGCGAGGGTGGAGCGCCCGCCAAGACCGCCTCGCGCCAGCAGGTCGCCGTCGCCGACTTCGACGTCTCCGACTCGGTCATGGTGGTCGACGGTCCGTTCGCCACGCTGCACGCGACGATCACCGAGATCAACGCCGAGGCACAGAGGGTCAAGGCCCTCGTCGAGATCTTCGGCCGGGAGACCCCGGTCGAGCTGAGCTTCACCCAGATCCAGAAGGTCTGAGAGAAGCAGCAACAACAGGTGGCAGAGCACGCACCAGGCGTGCTCGTGAAGACCACGAGGAAACAACAGAAGGACGCACAGAGAAATGCCTCCCAAGAAGAAGATCGCTGCGCTCGTCAAGGTGCAGCTCCAGGCCGGAGCCGCGACGCCGGCGCCGCCCGTCGGTACCGCTCTCGGTCCCCACGGCGTCAACATCATGGACTTCTGCAAGGCGTACAACGCCCAGACCGAAGCCATGCGCGGCAACGTCATCCCCGTCGAGATCACCATCTACGAGGACCGGTCGTTCACCTTCATCACGAAGACCCCGCCGGCCGCCGAGCTGATCAAGAAGGCAGCCGGAGTCGCCAAGGGCTCGGGTGTCCCGCAGAAGGACAAGGTCGGCAAGCTGACCAAGGACCAGGTGCGCGAGATCGCGACCACCAAGCTGCCGGACCTCAACGCCAACGACATCGAGGCCGCGATGAAGATCGTCGAGGGCACCGCCCGCTCCATGGGCATCACCACCGACTGACCCACCTGACACACCCCGTGGCAGAGCCGCGCTGGCTCACGTAGACCACAAACTTTCGAAGGAACAGAGGAAAGACATGCAGCGCAGCAAGACCTACCGCGCGGTCGCGGAGACGTTCGACCAGGACGAGCTCCACGCACCGCTGGCCGCCATCAAGATCGCCAAGGGCGGCGCCAAGAAGAAGTTCGACGAGACCGTCGACGTCGCGATGCGCCTGGGTGTCGACCCGCGCAAGGCCGACCAGATGGTCCGTGGCACCGTCAACCTGCCGCACGGCACCGGCAAGACCGCCCGCGTGCTCGTGTTCGCCAACGCCGAGAAGGCCGACGCCGCCCGCGAGGCCGGCGCCGACATCGTCGGTGGCGACGAGCTGATCGAGAAGGTCAACGGCGGCTGGATCGACTTCGACGCCGTCGTCGCGACCCCGGACATGATGGGCAAGGTCGGCCGCCTCGGCCGCGTCCTCGGTCCCCGTGGCCTGATGCCCAACCCCAAGACCGGCACGGTGACCCCCGACGTCGCCAAGGCCGTCTCGGACATCAAGGGCGGCAAGATCGAGTTCCGCGTCGACCGGCACGCCAACCTGCACTTCATCATCGGCAAGTCGTCCTTCTCCGAGGTCCAGCTCGCGGAGAACTACGCCGCCGCCCTCGAGGAGGTGCTGCGGCTCAAGCCCGCCAGCTCCAAGGGCCGCTACATCAAGAAGATCACCGTCTCCACGACGATGGGCCCCGGGGTCCAGGTCGACCCCAACCGCATCAAGAACGTGGCCTCGGAAGACGACTGACCCGAGCTGACCTCGGTCGAGGCCCGGCGCCGACAGGTGCCGGGCCTCGATGCGTCCCGGGACGATTTGGTCGTACGTCGGCCGTGCCCGTATCGTTGCCGCTCGAAGCCAAAGACCGCCGGTCGGTCAACCGTTCTCCGGATCGGATGACCCGAAGGTCCGCACAGCGGGCGACCTGCGCAGGTGACACCGAGTGAGACGTCAGTGACGTCACCGCCCTGTGCACCTGCACGGGGCGTTTTGCATGTGGGTCCTTCCCAGGTCCGAGGCTCGGACGACACCCAGCCGGGTGCCGTTCCACCAGGTTGGAAGGAGACCCATGGCGCGGCCAGACAAGGCAGCAGCCGTCGCGGAGATCGTCGACTCGTTCAACGACTCCACGGGTGCTGTGCTGACCGAGTACCGCGGTCTCACCGTGAAGCAGCTGCAGGACCTGCGGCGAGCCCTCGGCGAGAACGCCAACTACGCCGTGGTCAAGAACACGCTGACCAAGATCGCCGCCAAGGAGGCGGGCGTCGAAGGCTTCGACGACCTGCTCACCGGTCCGACCGCCATCGCCTTCATCAACGGCGACCTGGTCGAGGCGGCGAAGGGTCTGCGTGACTTTGCCAAGGCGAACCCCGCCCTTGTCATCAAGGGTGGCTTTGTCGACGGTGCCCCGATGGACGCCAAGGAGATCGCCAAGCTGGCCGATCTCGAGTCCCGCGAGGTTCTCCTGGGCAAGCTGGCGGGCGCCATGCTCGCTTCGCTCAGCCAGGCCGTCTACCTGCTCAACGCCCCGATCTCGCAGGCTGCCCGGCTCGCCGGCGCCCTGCAGGCCAAGGCGGAGCAGGACCCCACGATCCTCAAGGGTGGAGCCGGCGAGCCGGCTGCCGAGGCGACGGAGGCCCCTGAGGCCGCTGCTGCCGAGGCTACCACCGAGGAGCCCACCGCGGACGAGGCGCCTGTCGCCGACGCCGCGGCCGACGACGCGCCCGCGTCGGAGGAGACCAGCGAGGCCGCAGAAGACAGCTCCGAGAGCACCGAGGCCTGACATCCCGCTTGCGTCCCGGACGGGACCTGGCACCAACTGAAAGGAACGCCACCATGGCGAAGCTCAGCACCGACGAGCTGCTCGACGCTTTCAAGGAGATGACCCTCCTGGAGCTCAGCGAGTTCGTGAAGCAGTTCGAAGAGACCTTCGGCGTGACCGCGGCCGCTCCGGTCGCCGTCGCCGCCGCCCCCGCCGCCGGCGGCGCGGGTGCCGGCGCCGAAGAGGTCGCCGAGCAGGACGAGTTCGACGTCGTCCTCGAGGCCGCTGGTGACAAGAAGATCAACGTCATCAAGGAGGTCCGCGCCCTGACGAGCCTCGGCCTGAAGGAGGCCAAGGACCTCGTCGAGGCCGCCCCCAAGGCCGTCCTCGAGAAGGTCACCAAGGAGGCCGCTGAGAAGGCGAAGGAGTCCCTCGAGGGCGCCGGCGCCTCCGTCACCCTGAAGTGACGTAGCGCCTCTTCAGCACAGCAGACGGCCGCCCCGGACCCTCGTGTCCGGGGCGGCCTTCGCACGTCCGCGGACCGATTTCGCCGGTTGGGGGGCGATTTCGTGAGACGTAGGACACCAAGGGTGACGAGCAGGACAATGTGTGCGTAACTTAGCCGTCGGCTACTCGTTGGTACGCGTGGGTGGGGAGATCCGCGCGTACGTCGCTGTCCTTGGCCCGAGACCGACGAAATGGTGAGAGGGAGGCCCTGATGGGTGTCGAGATCGAGATCAACGACTTGACGAAGAGCTTCGGCAAGCAGCTGATCTGGGGTGACGTCACCCTCACCGTTCCCGCTGGTGAGATCTGCGTGATGCTCGGCCCCTCCGGCACCGGCAAGTCCGTCCTCCTCAAGACCATCATCGGCCTGCTCAAGCCCGACAAGGGCAGCGTGGTGATCGAGGGCGTCGACATCGCCTCGTGCCCCGAGAAGGAGCTCTACGAGATCCGCAAGCTGTTCGGCGTGCTGTTCCAGGACGGCGCGATGTTCGGCTCGATGAACCTCTACGACAACATCGCCTTCCCGCTGCGTGAGCACACCAAGAAGTCCGAGTCCGAGATCCGCGAGATCGTGATGGAGAAGCTCGACCTCACCGGTCTCCTCGGCACCGAGGACAAGCTCCCCGGCGAGATCTCCGGCGGTATGCGCAAGCGCGCCGGCCTGGCCCGCGCCCTGGTGCTCGACCCCGAGATCGTGCTCTTCGACGAGCCGGACTCCGGCCTCGACCCGGTCCGCACCTCGTTCCTCAACCAGCTGATCGTCGACCTGAACGCCCAGATCGACGCGACGTTCCTGATCGTCACCCACGACATCAACACCGCGCGCACGGTGCCGGACAACATCGGCCTGCTCTACCACAAGCACCTGGCCATGTTCGGCCCGCGCGAGATGCTGCTGTCCTCCGAGGAGCCGGTCGTGCGCCAGTTCCTCAATGCCCAGGTGGTCGGCCCCATCGGCATGTCCGAGGAGAAGGACGCCGACGACCTCGAGGCCGAGAAGGACATGGAGCTGCCTCCGCTGCCGCCCATCCCGCTCCAGCTCGAGCCCTCGAACGGACAGCCCCGACGCAGCCAGCGCGACCCCGGCGCCTGGTGCAAGGAGAACGGCATCGAGCCGCCCCCGGGCTCCTTCGAGGAGAACATGACCATGACCACTGGGGCGTGACTCGCTGATGGCCTCAACCGTGGCCAACCGCGTGCTCGCTCCTGTCGGGGCCTCCGGGAAGCTGTTCGCCTTCGGCATCGACGTCGCGCGCAACCTCTTCAAGCGGCCGTTCCAGACTCGGGAGTTCCTGCAGCAGGCGTGGTTCATCGCCTCCGTGACGATCATCCCGACAGCCCTGGTCGCCATCCCCTTCGGCGCTGTCATCGCGCTGCAGGTGGGCAGCCTGATCAAGCAGTTCGGCGCGCAGTCGTTCACCGGGTCGGCCTCGGTGCTGGCCGTGGTGCAGCAGGCGGCGCCCATCGGCACGGCGCTGCTGATCGCCGGCGCGGGTGGCTCGGCCATCGCCGCGGACCTCGGCGCCCGCAAGATCCGCGAAGAGCTCGACGCGATGATGGTCCTCGGTATCGACCCGATCCAGCGCCTCGTCGTCCCTCGCGTGCTCGGCTGCATGATGGTCGCCGTCTTCCTCAACGGGATGGTGACCGTCGTGGGCGTGGCCGGCGGCTACGTCTTCAACGTCATCCTGCAGGACGGCACCCCCGGCGCCTACCTGGCCAGCTTCACCGCGCTCGCGCAGCTTCCCGACCTGTGGGTCGGCATGATCAAGGCCCTGGTCTTCGGCATGCTCGCGGCGATCGTCGCGGCGTACAAGGGCATGAGCGCCGGTGGCGGTCCGAAGGGCGTCGGCGACGCCGTGAACGAGTCGGTCGTCATCACGTTCGTGCTGCTCTTCATCGTCAACTTCGTGATCAGCGCGATCTACCTGCAACTCATCCCGCCGAAGACGGGCTGACGACATGGCGAACCTGAAGCAGGTCTACGAGAAGCCGTTGTCCACCCTCGACCGGATGGGGGAGGAGCTCGCGTTCTACCTCCGCGCGCTCCGGGCGACGCCGCGGTCGGTCACCCGCTACCCCAAGGAGATCCTCCGCCTGCTGGCCGAGGTGACCCTGGGCTCCGGCGCGCTGGCGGTCATCGGCGGCACCGTCGGCGTCATCACCGCGATGACCTTCTTCACCGGCGCCCAGGTGGGCCTCTCCGGGTACGCCGCTCTCGACCAGATCGGCACCGCCGCGTTCGCGGGGTTCGTCTCCGCCTACTTCAACACCCGCGAGATCGCACCGCTCGTCGCCGGCATCGCGCTGGCTGCCACCGTGGGGTGTGGCTTCACCGCCCAGCTCGGTGCCATGCGCATCTCCGAGGAGGTCGACGCCCTCGAGGTGATGGCGATCCCCTCGATGCCCTTCCTGGTCACCACCCGCATCGTGGCGGGCCTGATCGCGATCGTTCCGCTGTACGTCGTCGGCCTGCTCTCGTCGTACTTCGCCACCAGACTCACGGTCACCCTGTTCTACGGGCAGAGTCCGGGCACCTACGACCACTACTTCAACCAGTTCCTGCCACCGGGAGACGTGCTCTGGTCGTTCGGCAAGGTCCTGGTGTTCTCGATCGTGGTGATCCTGATCCACTGCTACCACGGCTACACCGCCGGCGGCGGCCCCGCGGGCGTGGGCGTCGCGGTGGGTCGTGCCGTGCGGACCTCGATCGTCGCGGTCAACGTCATCGACCTGTTCCTGTCCATGGCCATCTGGGGCTCCTCGACCACGGTCAGGTTGGCGGGTTAGCGATGTCCAAGTACCTCATGAACCACCGCTTCCTCGGTGTGGTGTTCATCGGCCTCCTCGTCCTCGGCGTCTGGCTGGTCAACGCGGTCTTCACCCAGAAGTTCATCGACTTCGACCGGGTGGCGCTGGCGACCAACACCGCCGGTCTCAACCTGCCGGAGAAGGCCGACGTCAAGGTGCGCGGCGTGATCGTCGGCCAGGTGATGAAGGTCGAGGCCGAGGGCGAGGGCGCTGCCCTGGAGCTCGGCATCAAGCCTGACAAGATCCAGGCGATCCCCGCCAACGTGAGCGCGGCGATCCTCCCCAAGACGCTGTTCGGTGAGAAGTACATCGAGCTGAACATCCCGCAGGACCCCGCGTCCGAGCCGCTGAAGGACGGCGACAAGATCGACCAGACGAAGCTGCCCATCGAGGTGGAGAAGGTCCTCAACGACCTCTACCCGTTGCTGCGCACCGTCCAGCCCGCCGAGCTCAACTACACCCTGAACGCGCTCGCGAACGCGCTCGAGGGACGAGGCGAGAAGATCGGCGAGAGCTTCGTGACGCTCGACGGCTACCTGAAGCGGCTGAACCCCCAGATCCCTGCACTGATCGAGGACATCAAGCTCCTCGCCACGGTCACCGACACCTACGCCGACGTGTTCCCGCAGCTCGCGGACACCCTGCGCAACACGGTGAAGACCGGCAACACGCTCGTGTCGCGGGAGCAGAAGCTGAAGGCCTTCCTCAACGACCTGACGGCCTTCTCCAACACCACCAAGGCGTTCCTCGACGACAACGGCGACAACATCGTCCGCCTGGGCCAGCTGAGCGAGCCGATCCTGGCACTCCTGCGCCGCTACTCCGGCACCTTCCCGTGCCTGCTCGAGGGCATCGTGGGGCAGGCTCCCATGCTCGCCGACACCTTCCGTGGGTTCATCTTCCACATCAACCTGAGGCTCATCCCGTACCAGCCGCGCGGCTACGGGGCGGGTGATCGTCAGGTGTTCGGGGCCGACAACGCGCCGAACTGTGCCGGCCTGCCCAACCCGCCGATCCCGTACTTCCCCTCCCGCAACCTCCCGGACCTCAACGACGGGGTCAACGACAAGAGCCTGGGCAAGAACGGCCGGGTCGCACCGCAGTTCGCCCAGCGGGGCTCCGGCCTGAGCGCAGGCGTCTCCGGGACCGCCGCCCAGAAGGGCGTCATCAACTCGCTGATCGGACCCGCGCTCGGCATCACGGCAGACCAGATGCCCGACCTCGGAGCCCTCCTCTACTCGCCGGCCATCGCCGACACGGAGGTGAGCGTGCGATGAGCGTCCTGGACAAGAAGACCTCGGCCGCCGCGGTCAAGCTGGTGATCTTCATCGTCACGACCACCCTGGCGACGGGCGTGCTCGTCGTGCTGATCGGCAACCTGACCTTCCAGTCGGCGCGCGACTACAAGGCGGTCTTCTCCGATGCGACCGGCGTGGTCAAGGGTGACGACATCCGCATCGCCGGTGTGAAGGTCGGCAGCGTGAAGTCCGTGGACGTCATCGACCGCACCCGGGCGCTGGTCTCCTTCGACGTCGCCGAGAACTCGATCGTGACCAAGAGCTCCACGGCCACGATCCGCTACCGCAACCTGGTCGGCCAGCGCTACATCCAGCTCACCCAGGGGGTCGGTGACCTCGACCGGATGGCGGAGGACTCCACGATCCCGATGGACCGCACCGAGCCGGCGCTGGACCTCACTGTGCTGTTCAACGGTTTCAAGCCCCTGTTCAAGGCGCTCTCGCCGGCCGACATCAACAAGCTGTCCGCCCAGGTGATCCAGGTGTTCCAGGGCGAGGGCGGGAACTTCAACGCCCTGCTCCAGAACACCGCGTCGCTGACCAACACCCTGGCCGATCGCGACCAGGTGATCGGGGACCTCATCGACAACCTCAACTCGGTCCTGGGCACCCTGGCGGACAGGGACAAGGAGCTCAGCGAGCTGATCGTCGACTTCCGGACGTTCATGGCCGGTCTGGCGAAGGACCGTGACGCCATCCTCGGCTCGCTGGAGTCGATCTCCGGCCTGGCCAACGAGACCTCCGACCTCGTCGTGGGCATCCGTCCGTCGTTCGTGCGGGACGTCAAGGGCCTGCGGCAGGTCGCCAGCAACCTGAACAAGGGCCGTGGCGAGATCGACCGCGCCCTCCAGATCCTCCCGATCAAGCTCCGACTGATCGGTCGCACGGCGATCTACGGCTCCTACTTCAACTTCTACCTCTGCCACTTCCAGGGCAACGTGACGGTCGGTGGGCAGACCCTCCCGATCGACTACCCGCCCGGCGGGCTCAAGGTCGCGGAGAGGTGTGATCTCCAGTGAGCACACCGTTCCGTGAGCGCAACCCCGTCAAGGTGGGAGCCGCCAGCCTCCTCGTGCTGCTGGCCCTGCTGATCGTGGCCTTCAAGGCACAGGACATGCCCCTCATCGGGGGCGGTGACACCTACCACGCCTCCTTCAGCGAGTCGAGCGGGATCAAGCCGAGCGACGAGGTCAGGATCGCCGGCGTGCGCGTCGGCAAGGTCACCGGCGTCGAGCTCGCCGGGGACAAGGTCGACGTGACGTTCAAGGTCAACACCCCCTCGAAGTTCGGCAGCGAGACCGGTGCCGAGATCAAGGTCAAGACCCTCCTCGGCGACATGTACCTCGCGCTGATCCCGGAGGGCTCGGGTGAGCTCAAGGAGGACGCGACGATCCCGCTGTCGCGCACGCGGTCGGCGTACGACGTCGTCGACGCCTTCTCGGGGCTGGCCGACCGGGCCGAGCGCATCGACACCGACCAGCTCGCCGAGTCCCTGAACACGCTGGCCGACCTCACCAAGGACACGCCGGCCGCCTTCCAGGGCACGCTGCGCGGTCTCTCGCGGCTCTCCCAGACCGTCGCGAGCCGCGACCAACAGATCGGCGAGCTCCTGCAGAACCTCGACACCGTCTCCGGCGTCCTCGCCACCCGCGACGAGGACATCGTCGCCCTGATGAAGGACAGCGACGTCCTGCTGCGTGCGCTGGTCGCGCGCCGGGCCGCCGTGCACGAGCTGCTCGTCTCGACCAGCCGGTTCTCCTCGGAGCTGACCCTGCTGGTCAAGCAGTCGCGCGCCGACCTCAAGCCCGCGCTCCAGAACCTCCAGGGCGTGGTGGACCTCCTGTTGAAGAACCAGAACAACCTCGACGAGAGCCTGCGGCTGATGGCGCCCTTCTACCGGGTCTTCGCCAACACGCTGGGCTCCGGGCCCTGGTTCGACACCTGGATCCAGAACGTCCCACCCGGGATCTCCCCGACGGCAGGGGTGGGTCAGTGATGCGCAGAATCCACCCGCTCGTCGCCATCGTCGCGGTCCTCGCCGTGGTGGCCACCCTGGTCATCGTGTTCTGGCCGGGTACGAAGCCGAAGTACATCTACGCCGACTTCCCGCGCACCGTCTCCCTCTACGAGGGCTCGGACGTGAAGATCCTCGGCGTGGCAGTCGGCAAGGTCGAGTCCGTGGTGCCCTCCGGCACGCGGGTCAAGGTCAAGCTGTCCTACGACGGTGACACCAAGGTGCCGGCCAACGCGAAGGCGGCCGTGATCTCGCCCTCGATCGTCGGCGACCGCTTCGTGCAGCTCACGCCGGCGTACAGCGGTGGTGAGGTCCTGCAGCCCGACGCGCGTCTCGGCCTCGACCGCACGGCCACGCCGCTCGAGCTCGACGAGATCTTCCGCAGTCTCAACGACCTGAACATCGCGTTGGGGCCCGACGGTGCCAACAAGACGGTCGTCGAGAACGGCGTCGGCCCGCTGACCCGGCTGCTGGACTCGACCGCCCGCAACTTCGGCGGCCAGGGCGTGGAGTTCAACAAGACGCTGAAGAACTTCGGTGCGCTCACCAAGACGCTCGCGGACAACAAGGAGGAGTTCTTCGGCACCCTGAAGCAGGTCGAGAACTTCACCCGCACCCTGGCCCGCAACGACCAGACCGTGCGCAGCTTCAACGACTCGCTCGCCCAGGGCGCCGACCTGCTGGCCGACGAGCGGCAGGAGCTCGCCGCTGTGCTGAAGAACCTCAGCATCGCGATGACGCAGGTGCGCTCGTTCGTCCGGGAGAACCGCTCGTCGCTGACCCGCAACATCAGTGGGCTGAACAAGGTCTCCAAGATCCTGGTGAAGCGCCGCTCCGCTCTCGACGAGATCCTCGAGTCGCCCCGGCGGCACTGAACAACCTCTACCTCGCCGGCAACGTCGAGCAGGGAACCCTGGACACCCGCGACAACCTCACCGAGGTCCTCGCGCAGCTGGAGACGAACCCCGCCGCACTGTTGTGTGGGCTGGTCGGCGAGGAGGCCGCCTGCGACATCATCAAGGGCGCCCTCCCGGCGCGGGCTGCGGGACGCACGAGCCCGTTCTCGGGCGACGCTGCCAGCGCGCCCCACGTCTACGAGCCGATCGACCGCTCGCTCGGCGGACTCGTGGAGGTGACCCGATGAACGGCCTCCGACGTCGTACGGCCTCCCTCGTCGCCGGCGTGCTGGCCGGCGTCCTCGCCCTGTCGGGATGCTCGGTCTACGACATCCCGCTGCCTGGTGGCGCGGACACGGGTGACAACCCGATGAAGGTGAAGATCATGTTCCGCGACGTCCTCGACCTCGTGCCGCAGTCCACGGTCAAGGTCAACGACGTCACGGTCGGCAAGGTCAAGGCGATCAAGCTCAAGGGCTACGTCGCCGAGGTGGACGTCGAGATCCCCAAGGACGTCGACCTGCCGGACAACGCCACCGCCCAGATCCGGCAGACCAGCCTGCTCGGCGAGAAGTTCATCTCGTTGGCGGCACCGTCGGAGCCCGGCAGCGGCAAGCTGTCCACCAACGACGTCATCGGGCTCGACCGCACCGGTCGCAACCCCGAGGTCGAGGAAGTCTTCGGCGCCCTCGCCCTGCTGCTCAACGGTGGTGGTGTCGGCCAGCTCAAGACGATCGCGAGTGAGCTCAACATCGCCTTCGACGGGCGGACCGACGAGGTGCGTTCGGTGCTCACCCAGATCCGGGAGTTCATGGGGCAGCTCGACGCGAACAAGGAGTCGATCGTCGCCGCCCTGGAGAACACCAACCGTCTGGCGTCCCAGATCAGGAAGCAGGACGGCACCGTCCGCCAGGCCCTGGACGACATCCCCGACGCGCTGCGCTCGGTCAACCGTCAGCGCGACGACCTGGTCAAGCTGCTCGAGGCGCTGAACCGCCTCAGCGGCGTGGGCACCCGCGTGATCCAGGCGTCCAAGGAGTCGACCATCAACAGCCTGCGCGACCTGGGGCCCGTGCTCGAGGGCTTCGCCAAGGCGGGCCAGAACTTCCCCAAGGCCTTCCAGGTCTTCCTCACCTACCCGTTCGTCGACGAGGCCGTCGGTCGCGACCCCCAGGTGGCCCGCAACCTGCACATGGGCGACTACACCAACCTCTCGATCGACCTGAACATCGACGTGGCGAACCTGCCCACGTTGCCCACCGGACCGGTCTGTGACGCGATCGCCGTGCTCCGGGAGCGCGCCAACCAGGCCGCGGACCAGATCGTCACGCCGCAGACGTTCCCGACGCCCCCGTTCACGGAGGACGACCGGAACAACATCCGGGAGCGGATCGTGGGGGAGCTGGTTGCTCAGTTCGAGGAGCAGTGCCGCGCACCGAACGTGCAGGACCTCGTCCGGGCGGTCACGGAGGAGATGCTCGACGCGGTGCTGGAGCTGCTCGGTCTGGACGACCTTCCCCTCCCCGACCTCGGTGGCATCGTCGACGACATCCTCGGTGGAGCCACCGGTGGACTGACCGGCAGCCTTCCGGCCGTTCCGGGGCTGCCGCGGTCCGACCTCGGCAGCGGGTACAAGTCGCCGCAGCCCATCGACCCGTTCGGCCTCGCCCGGCGGGGCATCGACCCGGGCATCGGCACGTTGCTCCTCCAGGGGGTGGCTGAGGCCAGATGATCACCTCACGCACCAAGAAGCAGCTGATCGCCTTCGTCATCATCACGCTGGTGGGCGTCTCGTTCGTGGGCGCCCGCTACGCCAAGCTCGGACGCCTGTTCTACGACTCGTCGTACACCGTGAGCGCGCACTACTCGCAGTCCGGCGGCATCTTCACCTCGGCCGAGGTCACCTACCGCGGCGTCGGGGTCGGCCGGGTGTCCGAGATGAAGCTCACCGAGGACGGCGTCGACGTCCTGCTCTCGATCGACAAGGGCTACGACAAGATCCCCAAGGACGTCGTGGCGCTGGTCGGCAACAAGTCCGCCGTGGGTGAGCAGTACGTCGAGCTGCAGCCACAGACCGACGACGGCCCCTACCTGAAGAACGGGTCCGAGATCGAGACCCCCGACACCGAGGTGCCGGTCTCGACGACGGAGATCCTCACCAACCTCGACAACCTGGTGCAGTCGGTCCCCCAGGCCGACCTGCGCACCGTGGTGGCGGAGTCCGGGGCGGCCTTCAAGGACGCCGGCCCGAGCATCGGGCAGATCATCGACACCTCGAGCTCGTTCATCGAGACGGCAGAAGCCAACTTCGACGTCACCACTGCCCTGATCCGCGACTCGCGCGTGGTGCTGCAGACCCAGGTCGACAAGGGCTCGGCGATCCGGTCGTTCGCCCGCGACCTCCAGCTGTTCAGCGGCACCGTGGCCGACAACGACAAGTACCTGCGGTCCCTGATCGAGAACGGCTCCGCCACCGCCAACGAGCTCCGCACCTTCCTCGAGCAGAACCGCGTCAACCTCGGCGGGCTGATCAACAACCTGGTCACCACCAACGAGGTCACCGTGAAGTACCTCAAGGGGATCCGCCAGATGCTGGTCGTCTACCCCTACGTCGTGGCCGGCGGTTACACGGTGGCCAAGAAGAACCAGCAGGGCAGGTTCGACGCCCAGTTCGGACTCGTCCTGACCTCCGAGCCGCACATCTGCAAGGCGGGCTACGACCAGTCCGAGGTGCGCGCCCCCCAGGACCGGGGCGACAAGCCCATGAACACCGAGGCCGGCTGTCGCGACGGCGGCCTCAACCAGCGCGGAGCCGAGAAGGCTCCCGGTCGCGCCGGCACGGCCTACCGGGCTCCGGTGGCCACGTACGATGGCACGACCGGCAAGGTGACCTGGTCCGGCCAGAGCCGCGCCGACAACATCGCCTACGACGGCGGTGCCGCCCAACTGTTCGGCGACGACTCATGGAAGTGGATGCTGCTCCAACCGTCGCTCGCGGACGACCAGGAGTAGTTCTTGACGCATGCACCGACCGCCGGGACGGAAAGTCCCGGCGCTGACGAACGCCCTGCCCCACGGATCGGGGCCAGGACGCTGCGCATCATCTCCGCCGTCCTCGCCGTCCTGCTCGTCGCGGCGGTGGTCGTGGCCGTCGTGCTCGCCCGGAAGTCCTTCGCCGGGGACGACCTGGCCCAGGAGCGGGCCGCCGCCACCAACACCGCCACCCAGTTCGCCCTGCGGATGGACAAGGTCAACGCGACGGACTTCGACGGCTACATCAAGGGAGTCAACGAGCTGCTCACCACCAAGGCCCGCGCCGAGAACCAGAAGGTCTTCGACGCGATGAAGCAGACCTACCAGGCTGCGAAGGTCCAGGGCTCCGGGCAGGTGCTCCTGACCGGCGTGGGTGACCTCGACGACGACTCGGCCAGCATCCTCGTGGTGCACGACGCCGACGTCACCACCACCCAGGGCAAGATCCAGCACCACTACCGGTGGTCGGTGAACCTGGTGAAGGTCAAGGGCGAATGGCTCGTCGACGACTTCAACCCGGTGGGATGAGGCGACGGCGATGACCGAGACTCCCGACCCCACCTGGTACGACGTCCTGGACGTGCCCCGCGACGCCTCCGACGAGCAGATCCGCGAGGCGTGGCGCAATGCCACGGACCGGTTCGGCCCTGGCACGTCCTCGGGTCAGTTCCGGATGTACAACCAGGCGGCCGAGGTGCTGCTCGACCCGGCGCGACGGGCGGCGTACGACCGGGGCCTGGGTGAGCCCGAGCCCAGTCCGGAGCCGGAGGCGACGCCTCCGCCGCCCGAGGTCCCGGCAGCTGGCGTCACCCTGGAGAAGCACGACCCGGCTGACGACCGGTCGGCCCGGCAGCGAAGGCGCGAGCTGCGGCGCGAGGCCAAGGCCCAGCGCGACGATGTCCGGCCGGTCGAGAGGCCCTCACGCCTGCAGGTGCTCGTGGCGGTCGGGCTCGCCGTCCTGCTGGTGGTGGCCGTGGGGGTCGCCGCCTTCTACGGCCGCGAGGTGCGCCGGAACAGCGAGGTGGCCGAGGCCCGCGCTGCCGCCCCGGCCACGGCCGAGCGCGCGGCCAAGGCCGTGCTCTCCTACGACTATCGCCGGCTCGACGCCGACCAGGAGAGGGCCAAGGACTACCTGACCCCCTCCTACGCCAAGGAGTTCGAGAAGACGTTCGCGCTGCTCAAGGAGAACCAGGACGGCTCGCCCGGCGCAGCCGTGCAGACCAAGGCCGTCGTCACCGCCAGCGTGGCCGGTTCGGGCGTCGTCGACGCCGAGGCCGACACCGTGCGGGTGCTCGTCTTCGTCAACCAGACGTCCCGGAAGGCGGGGACCGACCCCCGTGTCTTCCAGAACCGGGTGGCGATGACGATGAAGAAGCGGGACGGCAAATGGCTGGTCAACGACGTGAAGAGCTACTGAACACCGCCCGGAGGGGGTACAGTCCTCGGAACGGACCGTTCGTGTGGTCGTTCGCGACCCGGGTTGTCCGGCTCTAGGCGCATGCTGTAGTCTGACTCTTTGCGCCCTCCCTCAAATGCTTCCTGCCTGCCCGGTGGCTGGATTTGTGGTGGGACTGGGCGCCGCCACACATGTGAGCCTCGGAAGGACCACTCTTGGCCGCCTCGCGCAGCAAGAACAGCACCAACAACAGTCCCCGCCGCATTTCCTTCGCCAAGATCTCCGAGCCCCTCGAGGTTCCGCAGCTTCTTGCCCTCCAGACCGACAGCTTCGAGTGGCTGGTCGGTGGCGAGAAGTGGGACCAGCAGGTCGCGAAGCGTCGCGCCGCGGGCGAGGACGTCTCTGACGACTCGGGGCTGAAGGAGATCTTCGAGGAGATCTCCCCGATCGAGGACTTCTCCGAGACGATGTCGCTCTCGTTCGAGAACCCCGTCTTCCTCGACCCGAAGTACACCGAGGAGGAGTGCAAGGAGAAGGACTTCACCTACTCCCGCCCCCTCTACGTCTCCGCGGAGTTCACCAACGGTGAGACCGGGGAGATCAAGGGCCAGACGGTCTTCATGGGCGACTTCCCGATGATGACCCGCAAGGGCACCTTCATCATCAACGGCACCGAGCGTGTCGTGGTCTCCCAGCTCGTCCGCTCGCCCGGTGTCTACTTCGAGCGCTCGGCCGACAAGACCTCCGACAAGGACATCTTCACCGCCAAGGTGATCCCGTCGCGGGGCGCCTGGCTGGAGTTCGAGATCGACAAGCGCGACATGGTCGGCGTACGCCTCGACCGCAAGCGCAAGCAGAACGTCACGGTGCTGCTCAAGGCCCTCGGCTGGACCAACGAGCAGATCCGCGAGGAGTTCGGCGAGTACGAGTCGATGATGCTGACCCTCGAGAAGGACCACACCGAGGGCCAGGACGACGCGCTGCTCGACATCTACCGCAAGCTGCGCCCGGGGGAGCCCCCGACGCGTGAGGCTGCGCAGACGCTGCTGCAGAACTACTACTTCAACCCCAAGCGCTACGACCTCGCCAAGGTCGGTCGCTACAAGATCAACAAGAAGCTCGGCACGCACGAGGCCTTCAACCAGCAGACGCTGACCATCGACGACATCGTCGCGACCATCCGCTTCATCGTGCAGCTGCACGCCAACAAGGAGCACCTGGTCGACGCCAAGAACAAGGAGATCAAGGACGCCCACGGCGACGCGATCGAGGTTCGGGCCGACGACATCGACCACTTCGGCAACCGGCGCATGCGCACGGTCGGCGAGCTCATCCAGAACCAGCTCCGCACGGGTCTGGCCCGGATGGAGCGGGTGGTCCGCGAGCGGATGACGACCCAGGACGTCGAGGCGATCACGCCGCAGTCACTGATCAACATCCGTCCCGTGGTGGCGGCGCTGAAGGAGTTCTTCGGCACCTCCCAGCTCTCGCAGTTCATGGACCAGACCAACCCGATCGCCGGTCTGACCCACAAGCGTCGTCTCTCCGCGCTCGGCCCGGGCGGTATCTCCCGTGACCGCGCGCAGATGGACGTGCGCGACGTGCACCCCTCGCACTACGGCCGCATGTGCCCGATCGAGACTCCTGAGGGTCCGAACATCGGTCTGATCGGGTCGCTGGCCTCCTACGGCCGGATCAACCCGTTCGGCTTCGTGGAGACCCCCTACCGGGTCGTCAAGAAGGGCAAGGTCACCAACGAGATCCACCACCTCACCGCTGACGAGGAGGACTCGAAGGTCATCGCGCAGGCCAACGCGCGGCTCGACGACAAGGACAACCTGATCGACGAGCGCGTCCTGGTCCGCACCCGTGGTGGCGAGGCCGTCGACATCCCGCGCGACGAGGTCGAGTACATGGACGTCTCGCCGCGCCAGATGGTGTCGGTCGCGACCGCGCTGATCCCGTTCCTCGAGCACGACGACGCCAACCGGGCCCTGATGGGTGCCAACATGCAGCGTCAGGCGGTGCCGCTGATCAAGAGCGACGCCCCGCTGGTCGGCACCGGCATGGAGTACCGCGCCGCGGTCGACGCCGGCGACGTGGTCACCTCCGACGTGGCCGGCGTGGTCAAGAGCGTCTCGGCCGACGAGGTCGTGATCATGACCGACGAGGGCGGCGACAAGTCGCACCGGCTGCTGAAGTTCACGCGCTCCAACCAGGGCACCTGCATCAACCAGCGCCCGCTGGTCAGTGAGGGTGACCGGATCGAGGTCGGCTCGCCGATCGCCGACGGGCCGTGCACCGACGAGGGCGAGATGGCGCTGGGCACCAACCTGCTCGTCGCCTTCATGCCCTGGCAGGGTCACAACTACGAGGACGCGATCATCCTGAGCCAGCGCCTGGTGCAGGAGGACGTGCTCACCTCGATCCACATCGAGGAGCACGAGGTCGACGCCCGGGACACCAAGCTGGGTCCCGAGGAGATCACCCGCGACATCCCCAACGTCAGCGACGACCTGCTCGCCGACCTCGACGAGCGCGGGATCATCCGCGTCGGGGCGGAGGTCACCACCGGTGACATCCTCGTCGGCAAGGTGACCCCCAAGGGTGAGACCGAGCTGACCCCCGAGGAGCGGCTGCTCCGCGCGATCTTCGGTGAGAAGGCGCGCGAGGTCCGCGACACCTCGATGAAGGTGCCCCACGGTGAGTCGGGCACGGTCATCGGCGTACGCGAGTTCAACCGCGAGGACGGCGACGAGCTGCCCCCGGGTGTGAACCAGCTGGTCCGGGTCTACGTCGCCCAGAAGCGGAAGATCTCGGTGGGCGACAAGCTCGCCGGGCGTCACGGCAACAAGGGCGTCATCGCGAAGATCCTGCCGATCGAGGACATGCCGTTCACCGAGGACGGCACCCCGGTCGACGTGATCCTGAACCCGCTCGGTGTCCCGCGCCGGATGAACATCGGCCAGATCCTCGAGCTCCACCTGGGGTGGCTGGCCAAGCAGGGCTGGGACCTCAACCTCCACGAGGACAAGGCCGACGCCGACTGGAAGCAGCGCCTGATCAAGATCCACGCCGACACGGCGGAGCCGGACACCAACGTCGCGACCCCGGTCTTCGACGGTGCCCGCGAGGACGAGATCGTCGGACTGCTCGGTTCCAGCCTCCCCAACCGTGACGGTGTCCGCATCGTCGGGGAGAACGGCAAGGCGAGCCTGTACGACGGTCGCTCGGGCGAGCCGTTCCCGGAGCCGGTGGCGATGGGCTACATGTACATCCTCAAGCTCCACCACCTCGTCGACGACAAGATCCACGCGCGCTCGACGGGTCCGTACTCCATGATCACCCAGCAGCCGCTCGGCGGTAAGGCCCAGTTCGGTGGCCAGCGCTTCGGTGAGATGGAGGTCTGGGCGATGGAGGCGTACGGCGCCGCCTACGCCCTGCAGGAGCTGCTCACCATCAAGTCCGACGACGTGCCTGGTCGCGTCAAGGTCTACGAGGCCATCGTGAAGGGCGAGAACATCCCCGACTCCGGCATCCCCGAGTCGTTCAAGGTTCTCGTCAAGGAGATGCAGTCGCTCTGCCTCAACGTCGAGGTGCTGTCCCAGGACGGCACCGCGATCGAGATGCGCGACGCGGAGGAAGACGTCTTCCGCGCCGCCGAGGAGCTCGGCATCGACCTGTCCCGCCGCGAGCCCAGCTCGGTTGAAGAGGTCTGAGGTCGGAGGCGGTACGCCGGAGACGGCGTACCGCCCCGCCACAGCCCCCACCCACAGCCACCACACGATTTCTTAGAGGGAAGCAGCCACCGTGCTCGATGTGAATTTCTTCGACCAGCTGAAGATCGGCCTGGCCACCGCGGACGAGATCCGCGCCTGGAGCCACGGCGAGGTCAAGAAGCCGGAAACCATCAACTACCGCACGCTCAAGCCCGAGCGCGACGGTCTCTTCTGCGAGAAGATCTTCGGTCCCACCCGGGACTGGGAGTGCTACTGCGGCAAGTACAAGCGCGTGCGCTTCAAGGGCATCATCTGCGAGCGCTGCGGCGTCGAGGTGACCCGCTCCAAGGTGCGTCGTGAGCGCATGGGCCACATCGAGCTCGCCGCTCCGGTCACGCACATCTGGTACTTCAAGGGTGTGCCGAGCCGGCTGGGCTACCTGCTCGACCTGGCGCCGAAGGACCTCGAGAAGGTCATCTACTTCGCGGCGTACATGATCACCAAGGTCGACGACGACGCCCGCCACAAGGACCTCTCGGACCTCGAGGGCAAGATCGGCCTGCAGCGCAAGAGCCTGGAGAACCGCCGCGACACCCAGATCGAGGAGCGGGCCCAGAAGCTCGAGACCGACCTGGCCGCCCTCGAGGAGGAGGGCGCGAAGGCCGACGCCAAGCGCAAGGTCAAGGACGGCGCCGAGCGCGAGATGGCTGCGGTCCGCAAGCGCTCCGACGCGGAGCTCGCCCGTCTCGAGGAGGTGTGGAACACCTTCAAGAACCTCAAGGTCCAGGACCTGATGGGTGACGAGCTGCTCTACCGCGAGATGAAGAACTGGTTCGGCAAGTACTTCGAGGGCCACATGGGCGCCACGGCGATCCAGAAGCGCCTCGAGACCTTCGACATCGCCGACGAGGTCGCGTCGCTGCGCGACACGATCGCCAACGGCAAGGGTCAGAAGAAGGTCCGCGCGCTGAAGCGGCTCAAGGTCGTCGACGCGTTCCGCAAGACCGGCAACAGCCCGATGGGCATGGTGCTCGACGCCGTTCCCGTGATCCCGCCGGACCTGCGTCCGATGGTGCAGCTCGACGGTGGCCGCTTCGCGACCTCCGACCTCAACGACCTGTACCGCCGCGTGATCAACCGGAACAACCGGCTCAAGCGGCTGCTCGACCTGGGCGCGCCCGAGATCATCGTCAACAACGAGAAGCGGATGCTCCAGGAGGCCGTCGACTCGCTGTTCGACAACGGTCGTCGTGGTCGTCCCGTCACCGGCCCGGGCAACCGGCCGCTGAAGTCGCTCTCCGACATGCTCAAGGGCAAGCAGGGTCGTTTCCGCCAGAACCTGCTCGGCAAGCGCGTGGACTACTCGGGCCGTTCGGTCATCGTGTCGGGTCCGCAGCTGAAGCTGCACCAGTGCGGTCTGCCGAAGTACATGGCGATCGAGCTGTTCAAGCCGTTCGTGATGAAGCGCCTCGTCGACCTGTCGCACGCGCAGAACATCAAGTCCGCCAAGCGGATGGTCGAGCGCGCCGTACGCCCCGAGGTCTGGGACGTGCTGGAGGAGGTCATCGCCGAGCACCCGGTGCTGCTGAACCGTGCACCCACGCTGCACCGCCTCGGCATCCAGGCCTTCGAGCCGCAGCTGATCGAGGGCAAGGCCATCCAGATCCACCCGCTCGTCTGCTCGGCGTTCAACGCCGACTTCGACGGCGACCAGATGGCCGTGCACCTGCCGCTCTCCGCGGAGGCGCAGGCCGAGGCCCGGATCCTGATGCTGTCGACGAACAACATCCTGAAGCCGTCGGACGGTCGCCCCGTGACCATGCCGACCCAGGACATGATCATCGGCATCTTCTTCCTGACCCGCGCCGACGAGGGTGCGATCGGCGAGGGCCGGGCGTTCTCCTCGATCGGTGAGGCGATCATGGCCCTCGACAAGGGCGAGATCTCGCTCCAGTCGAAGGTCCGGATCCGTCTCGAGGGTGTCGTGCCGCCGGCGGACTTCGAGCTGCCCGAGGGCTGGGAGCAGGGCGACGCCGTCACCCTGGACACCACCCTGGGCCGCGCGCTGTTCAACGAGACGCTGCCGTGGAACTACGAGTACGTCGAGTTCAACGTCGGCAAGCGCGAGCTGGGCCGGATCGTCAACAACCTCGCCGAGCGCTACAGCAAGGTCGAGGTGGCGCACAGCCTGGACGCCCTCAAGGACGCCGGTTTCGCCTGGGCCACGCGCTCGGGTGTCACGGTCTCCATCGAGGACGTCGTGACCCCGGCCAACAAGCCGGAGATCCTCGCCAAGTACGACGAGAAGGCAGCCAAGGTCCAGTCGCAGGCCGAGCTCGGCCTGATCACCGACGACGAGCGCCGTCAGGAGCTCATCGAGATCTGGACCCAGGCGTCCAACGAGGTCGCCAAGGCCATGGAGGCCAACTTCGACAAGAACAACCCGATCTACATGATGGTGGACTCGGGTGCCTCCGGAAACATGATGCAGATGCGTCAGGTGGCGGCCATGCGTGGTCTGGTGGCCAACCCGAAGGGCGACATCATCCCGCGTCCGATCAAGGCGAACTTCCGTGAGGGCCTCTCGGTCCTGGAGTACTTCATCTCCACCCACGGTGCCCGCAAGGGTCTCGCCGACACCGCGCTGCGTACCGCTGACTCGGGTTACCTGACCCGTCGTCTGGTGGACGTGTCGCAGGACGTGATCATCCGCGAGGACGACTGCGGCACCGAGCGCGGCATGCCGAAGGTCATCGGTGTGCGTGGCGAGGACGGCGTGGTCCGCAAGGACGAGAACGCCGAGACCTCGGCGTACGCCCGCACGGCGGCGGTCGACATCGTCCACCCGGACAGCGGCGAGGTGCTCGCCGGTGCCGGTGACGACCTCGGTGACATCAAGATCGAGGAGCTCGTCGCTGCCGGCCTGGAGGAGGTCAAGGTCCGCTCCGTGCTGACCTGCGACGCCAAGACCGGCACCTGCGCCAAGTGCTACGGCCGTTCGCTGGCCACCGGCAAGCTGGTCGACATCGGTGAGGCGGTCGGCATCATCGCCGCGCAGTCCATCGGTGAGCCCGGCACGCAGCTGACGATGCGTACCTTCCACACCGGTGGTGTGGCCTCGGCCGACGACATCACG